>NZ_JBSRYG010000002.1:6432500-8552614 GCF_054056355.1 Bradyrhizobium sp. USDA 3364 | reverse complement strand
TGGGGGAGAAGTCCGGCGGACAGCAGCACAAATCGCGACGGCAGGCCGGCCGACAGGCGATTGCCGAGAGCAATGATCAGGCCGCAGCCGAGCGCGGAGATCGGAGCAAGCACGAGGCCGACCGACGCGATCCCCTCGGTGGCAAACAGCGAAGCATTGAAGGCGCCGAGATCGTAGGACTTGGCCATGACGGCCCATATCGGCTCGTCGTAGGCGCATGCAACCACGTGCTTCATCACGTTGATCTGGCAGAAATGGGTCAGCGGATGCGCCGAGAAGTAGTTGTTGTAGACTTCAAGGGCGAGCGACGGGATCGCGACCATTCTGGTGTTGACGGTGCCGAAATAGACCAGGCCGGGGTTGAGTGGAAACACGTTGGCCTTGACCAGGAA
The DNA here is from genome assembly GCF_054056355.1 of Bradyrhizobium sp. USDA 3364. Lineage (NCBI taxonomy): Bacteria > Pseudomonadati > Pseudomonadota > Alphaproteobacteria > Hyphomicrobiales > Nitrobacteraceae > Bradyrhizobium > Bradyrhizobium sp. USDA 3364. Next base: position 8,552,222 of record NZ_JBSRYG010000002.1, on the reverse strand, counting down.
GAACAGGATCGCGCCGATCAGGACGGGCAGGAAAAACGACAGGATCGTTGCAACCCTGGCCTCGGCCAGCTTGCAGATGAGCGCCAGAAACAGCAGCCAGACCGGCGCAAACAGCGCCATCTTGGTCAGCATGATCGGGTAGAACAGGACCATTAGAAGCAGCGCGATCCCGGCCTGCCAGATGCGCTTGCTGGCGACGAAACAGGCAAAGGCGAACGGCAGCAGGGCGTTCGAGGCGATCCAGACGGCGTATCGCAAGGAGGCGGGCAACGCGACCTCCGCGCGATATTTGTACATCTCCGTGAGGTCGACCAGCTTGAGGTTGTAGAGCGAGCCGATGCCGATGATTGCGGCTGAGGCGATCAGGATGACCGATGGCATCATGTGAAAAGCGCGTGCCGGCATCACTGCGATCTGCCGCACTGGCGCGGTGACGAACAGCGCAGGTGTCAGGAATGCAAAGGCCGAAAGCACGATCGAGGCCAGCGCCAGGCGGTGATCGTAATCGAGGAGCGAAAACTCGATGAGCCAGAGATATCCCAGGACCATGATGTAGAAGTAGAAGCCGACGAGATAGCCAAAGCTGAAGCGGCCGACTGCGAACAGGAGCACGACCGGGCTGAACGCCACGACGTTCAGAATTGCGGCCGCCAGGTGCGACTTGTCGAAGCCGATGACACCCGGGAAGGAATTGGTGATCGTGATGCAGTACAGCGAAACGGCGCAAACCACGACGTGGGCATAGGCCAGCAGGGCAAGTCTGCCCTGGCGCCAACCGAAACCGGGCTCCAGCTGAATAACGCGATCGTTCATTGTCGTTTACCGCCGTCTCTGGCTATGCGTTCGGACGTCTCGTTGGTGGTTATCGTATTCGGCAGACGAAGCCCACGCGATCGCCAACGATGCCGCCTCTTGGACCCAGGGACATGGCACGGCATTGGTACGCCGACAAGAATTGCGCCGGTGTTCTCATTCTATTATCCCTGTCCAATAACGCAAATGCAGCCTGCTGCCCCGGCGCATCCGAGCATGGCGAGGGCTCGGGCTTCGGGAACGAATGCCCAGGCCGGAGTGTCCTTACGCCGAGGCCGCGCCAGCGATCTTGGTTTCTCGTTCAGGGCAGCATGGCTTGCGCGATGGCAGCCGATGGATCGTCCCGGTCCGTCGGCTGCCGTGATCGGGCAGTGCGGTCGCGCCGGGCAACAGAGCTGCCGCGGGCCATACTGCCCGATCGGTGCATGGCCTTGCCTTATCCCGAGTTTTCCGGGTAATGGATCGCTATCGTGCGGCTCGCAAGGCCGCTTGTTCCCTCGACTTTTTGGCTGGCCGCAAGGGCTGGCCACGCGACAAGACAGGGCCTGTGCATGATCAGATTTGGCCTGCTCGGATGCGGGCGCATCGCCAAGCGTCATTCCGATCTCCTGGGTGGCAATCACATCGCGGGAGCGAGCCTGGTTGCGGTCTGCGATCCGATTCGCGCGCGCGCTGATGCGGTCGCGGGGAAGTTCGGTGTTGCGGCCCATTACGACATGGACGAGTTCCTGGCACGCAAGGACATCGACGCTGTTGCCGTGCTGACGCCGAGCGGGCTGCATCCCGCGCACGTGATCGCCTGCGCCAAAGCCGGCAAGCACGTCGTGGTCGAGAAACCGATGGCGCTGCGCCTGCAGGACGCCGACGACATGATCCGGGCCTGCGATCAGGCCGGCGTCAAGATGTTCATCGTCAAGCAGAACCGCTTCAACGTGCCGGTGGTCAAGGCGCGCGAGGCGCTCGATGCCGGCCGCTTCGGCAAGCTCATCCTGGGGACGGTCCGGGTGCGTTGGTGCCGCGACCAGGCCTATTACGACCAGGACGATTGGCGCGGCACCTGGGCCTATGACGGAGGCGTGCTGACCAACCAGGCGAGCCACCATGTCGACATGCTGGAGTGGTTCTTCGGCGACGTCGTGAGCGTGCATGCGCGGGCGACGACGGCGCTGGCCAACATCGAAACCGAGGATACGGCCGTCGCAACCCTGAAGTTCCGCAACGGCGCGCTCGGGATCATCGAGGCGACTACCGCGGCGCGGCCGACCGATCTCGAGGGCTCGCTGTCGGTCCTGGGCGAAAGGGGCACGGTCGAGATCTCCGGTTTCGCGGTCAACCAGATCCGGCACTGGCGTTTTGTCGACGAACTGCCGTCGGACAAGGACGTCGTGGAGAAGTTCTCGGTCAACCCGCCCAACGTCTACGGCTTTGGCCATCAGGCCTACTACCATCACGTGGTTGATTGCCTGGAGAACCAGATCGCGGCGCTGGTCGACGGACTCGAGGGGCGCAAGAGCCTGGAGCTGATCTCGGCGCTCTATGAGTCGATCGAGACCGGCGAGGAAGTGGCGCTACGCTTCACGCCGCGGCTGAGCCGGCTGGGTGTCGTTTCGTGAATCGGCCGGAAGTGCATCAGGCCAGCGTGCGCGATGTCGCGTTCGGCGAACGGGTCAAGATCGTCGAGCCCTGCAATCTCTATGGCTGCACGCTCGGCGACGATTGCTTCGTCGGCCCGTTCACCGAAATCCAGAAGGGCGTGGTGGTCGGCGCACGCACCCGCGTGCAGTCGCATGCCTTCGTCTGCGAGCTCGTTACCATCGGCGAAGACTGCTTCGTCGGCCACGGCGTGATGTTCGTCAACGACACGTTCTCCACCGGCGGCCCGGCGCGCGGACGCAAGGAGCTGTGGCGCGAGACCGTGATCGGCAACCGGGTCTCGATCGGCTCCAACGCCACCATCATGCCGGTCAGGATCGCCGACGACGTCGTCATCGGCGCAGGATCGGTGGTGACCAAGGATATCACGATATCAGGCACCTATGCCGGCAACCCGGCGCGCCGGCTGCTGGCGAGCCAATAGGGCAACAGGGGACTTTCGATGGCTGTGCCGTATGCCGACCTGCAACTGCAATACCAGTCCATCAAGAGCGAGATCGACGCTGCGATTACCGGTGTGATCCGCGACAACGCCTTCATCCGCGGCAGCTATGTCGATACCTTCGAGCGCGAATTCGCCGCGGCTGCGGAGGTCGCGCATTGCGTATCCTGCGCCAATGGCACCGATGCGCTCTACCTCGCCATGCGCGCGCTCAAGGTGCGGCCCGGCGACGAGGTGATCACGACGGCGCATTCCTGGATCTCGACCGCGGCGATGATCACCCATTCTGGCGCCACCGTCGTGTTCTGCGACACCGACGACGCGACGTTCACGATCGATCCCGCTGCGATCGAGGCGGCGATCACGCCGCGTACGGTCGGCATCATCCCGGTGCATCTGTACGGCCAGCCCGCCGACATGGACGCGATCATGGCGATCGCGCAGAAGCACAAGCTCTGGGTGATCGAGGATTGCGCCCAGGCCCATCTCGCGCGCTACAAGGGCCGCATGGTCGGCACGTTCGGCGAGGCGGCGACCTATTCATTCTATCCCGGCAAGAATCTCGGCGCGATGGGCGACGCCGGCGCGGTCGTCACCAACGATGCGGCGCTCGCGCAGCAGATGGCGATGCTGGCGCGCCATGGCGGGCTGGTGAAGCACCAGCACCATATCGAGGGTATCAACAGCCGGCTCGACGGCATGCAGGCCGCGATCCTTTCAGCGAAGCTGCCGCATCTCGAAGCGTGGACCGAAGCCCGCCAGGCCGCCGCCGAGGTCTATGATGCCGGCCTCAACCAGATCGAGGATGTCGTGGTGCCCGAGGTCGCGCCGGCGCGCAGCCACGTCTATCACCTCTACACGATCAGGCATCCGCGCCGCGACGCGCTCGCCGCCCATCTCAATGCCAATGGAGTGCAGACTGCGATCAATTATCCCACGGCGCTGCCGTTCCTGCCGGCCTATGCGCGGTTCAACCACCGGCCGGAACAATTCCCCAACGCGCATCGCGATCAGGGCCGGATTCTCTCGCTGCCGATGTTCGCCGAGATCACGCGCGAGCAGCAGGACGAGGTGATCGACCTGGTTCGGAAGTTCTGATCGCGATCCCGGCCTCGCGCCCAAGCGCGGGGCTCAGCTTCGCTGCAGCAGAGGCTTCAGGAACAGCTCCAGATTGGGGCCCGAGAACAGGTGACCCTTCAGGCCCGCGGCGCGCGCGGCCTCGAGATCGGTCGGCTGGTCGCCGATAAGAAAGCTTCGCTCAACGTCGACCGGGAAACGCTCCAGCAGGTCATTGATCATGCCCGGCGAGGGTTTGCGGCGGTGGCTGACCTGCCGATATCGCTCCACGGTCCCTTCAGGATGGAACGGGCAGTATTCGAAGGCGTCGATATGCGCGCCGATCCTGCCGAGCTCAGCGGCCATCCAGTCGTGGAGCTGCTGGACGTGCGTCTCCTCATAGAGGCCTCGCGCAACGCCAGACTGGTTGGTGACGACAAACGCGAAATAGCCCATGTCGTTGACGGCCTTCACGGCCTCGCGCGCGCCGTCGATCCAGATCAGCCGGTGGCTTTCGAACAGGTAACCGATGTCCCTGTTCAGGACGCCATCCCGATCGAAGAACACCGCCGGCCTTCGATCTCCCGGTGCGCTGCTCATCCGTTCGTCTCCATGCGGCATAAGCCAGCTCATTAGTTCAGAACGCCGCGTGCGACAAATGCGGGATGACCACGCCCCGGGTGGTCGCTATCGCTCGTCCGCAATCACCTTGCCGTCGTTCGGCAGCGAGCCCGCACCGACCAGCTCGACGGTGCCGCCGAGTTTTGTCACGGCGCGCAACGTCGCCGCAACCTCGTCCTGCAGCGGATGCGGCGCCGAAGCACATTCGGCGCGCAGCGTCATCGCGTCAGCCTCGCCGGCGCGCGTGACCACCAGACGCAGCCGGCCGAGCTCGGGATGGCGCTTGCCGATTTCCGCGATCTGCTCGGGGCGCACGAACATGCCCTTCACCTTGGTGGTCTGGTCGGCGCGGCCCATCCAGCCCTTGATGCGCATGTTGGTACGTCCGCATCGGCTTGCACCGGGCAGGGCGGCGGTCAGGTCGCCGAGCGCGAGGCGAATCCAGGGATGATGCGGATCGAGCGAGGTCACCACGATCTCGCCGACGTCACCGGGCGCGACGGGATCGCCGGTGCCGGGCTTGACGATCTCCAGGATCAAGTCCTCGTTGACGGTCATGCCTTCGCGCGCCGGGGTCTCGAACGCGATCAGGCCGAGATCGGCGGTCCCGAACGCCTGGTAGGCCTCGACGCCGCTTGACTTCATCTCCTCCTGCAGCGATTTCGGAAAAGCCGCCCCCGAGACCAAAGCGCGCTTGATCGAGGACACGTCGCGGCCGGTGGCGGTCGCCGCGTCGAGCAGGATCTTGAGGAAGTCCGGGGTGCCGCTATAGCCGACCGGGCGATAGGCCTCGATCAGCTCGAATTGCTGCTCGGTGTTGCCCGGGCCCGCCGGGATCACGGCGCAGCCCAGCGCCCGCGCGGAGGCATCGAAGATGAAGCCGCCGGGGGTGAGGTGATAGCTGAAGGTGTTCAGCACCACGTCCCCCTCGCGAAAGCCCGCCGCAAACAGCGCCCGCGCGCCGCGCCAGGGGTCCGCCTGGCGGCCCTCGGGCTCGAAGATCGGTCCGGGCGAGGTGAACAGCCGGGCGAACGTACCGGGCTTGCCGGCGACGAAGCCGCCGAACGGCGGCGCGGCCTTGTGCAGGGCCGGCAGTTCCGATTTGCGCAGCACCGGCAGCTCCGCCAGCGCCTCCCGGCTGGTGATGGACGCGGGATCGATGCCCCGCAGCAGGTTGGCATAGGCGGGCGCCGCCATCGCCTTGCGCAGCACGTCCGGCAGCCGGGCGAACAATGCGGCCTCGCGCTCGGCCGGATCGCGCGTTTCAAGGGCGTCGTAATGCTCGGTCATGGCGGGTCCTTGAATGACATGTCCTTGACTGACAGGTCCTTGGGAGGATTTGCGCAGGTTGCGTGCCGATCTGCCCGTGCTATCAGACGGTGACCGCTGACATTGGGACGGTTCCAGGAAGCACGATGGCTGAAGCAGAGAGCGTTGCGGCGGACGGGGCCGCCGACATCGTTGCAAGGTTGAAGCGCCGCATCATCGACCATGCGCTGCCGCTGTGGTCGACCACAGGCTGGGACAGCGCGGCCGGCGGCTTCATCGACCGGTTGCATCAGGATGGGACAGCCGATCATGCGGCTCCGCGCCGGGTCTTCGTGCAGGCCCGCCAGATCTATTGCTACGCCAAGGCGGCCCAGATGGGCTGGTATCCCGAAGGCCGCGCGATCGCGCTGAAGGGGCTTGAATACCTGCTGGCCAAGGCCAGGGCGCCGGATGGTCGTCCCGGCTTCGTCTACAGCCTGACGGCGGAAGGCGGCGTGCTCGATCCGCTGCGCGACACCTACGGCCACGCCTTCGTGCTGCTCGCGCTGGCGACCGTCTACGGCCTCGACCAGGACGCCCAGATCCGCGCCGAGATCGACGCGCTGCTGGCGTTCCTCGACGCGCAACTGCGTTCGCCCCATGGCGGCTTCCAGGAAGGCCTGCCGCCGTCGATGCCGCGCCGGCAGAACCCGCAGATGCATCTGTTCGAGGCGATGATCGCCTGCTTCGACGCGACGCACGATCTGTCGTTCCAGAACCGCGCCGGCGACTTCTTCGCGCTGTTCCTCGCCAACCTCTACGACAAGCAGACGCGCACGCTCGGCGAATATTTCGAGGAGGACTGGTCGAAGATCCCGCCGGTCAGCGTCGAGCCCGGGCACCTCGCCGAATGGGTCTGGCTGCTGAAGGGATTTGAGCGCATCACCGGCTGCCCGACAGGGCGCCCGCGCGGCGAGCTGCTGGCATCGGCGCTGCGCTACCGCGACGCCGCCACCGGCTGCCTGATCGACGAGGGCGACGCCGCGGGCAATATCCGCCGCCACACCAGACGGCTGTGGCCGCAGAGCGAACTGGCGAAGGCCTGGATCGCGCAGGCCGAGTCGGGCGAAGCCGGCGCCGCGGATCACGCGCGCGGGGCGCTCGTGCTGCTGGAGCGGCACTATCTCAGCCATCCCGTAACCGGCGGCTGGTACGATCAGTTCGACCCCGATGGCACTTCGTTGGTCGCCACGATCCCGGCGTCGTCGTTCTATCATGTGCTCTGTGCGGTCACTGAAGCCGAGCGGGTGCTCGGCTAGAACGGCCTTGCTGGTCTGATGCGCTTTCTGCACGCGAACCGGTCCTCAACTCCGCCCGAAAACGCTCGATATCCTCAGAGCCAGCGCTTGCGCCGCTTGAAGCTTTTCAAATTCTTGAAGCTCTTGCGCTGGTCGCCGGCGCCGCCGAGGTAGAATTCCTTGACGTCCTCGTTGTCGCGCAACTCGTCGGCGGAGCCGTCGAGCACCACCTTGCCCTGTTCCATGATGTAGCCATGGCTCGCGACCGAAAGCGCCGCGCGCGCGTTCTGCTCGACCAGGAGGATCGTGACGCCGAGATCGCGGTTGATCTCCTTGATGATCGCGAACACTTCCTTGACCAGCAGCGGCGACAGCCCCATCGACGGCTCGTCCATCAGGATCATCTTCGGTCGCGCCATCAGCGCGCGGCCGATCGCGAGCATCTGCTGTTCGCCGCCGGAGAGATAGCCGGCGAGGCCGGTGCGCTCCTTCAGGCGCGGGAAATACTTGAACACCATGTCGATATCGGCCGAGACCTCGCCGTCGCGCCGGGTAAAGGCGCCGAGCCGCAAATTCTCCAGCGACGTCATGTCGGCGACGATGCGGCGGCCCTCCATCACCTGGAAGATGCCGCGGCGGACGATCTTGTCCGGATCGATACCGTCGATGCGCTGGCCCTCGAACAGGATCTCGCCGCGGGTGACTTCGCCATCCTCGGTCTTCAGCAGGCCGGAGATCGCCTTCAGCGTGGTCGACTTGCCGGCGCCGTTGGCGCCGAGCAGCGCCACGATCGCGCCCTTCGGCACCTCGAGGCTGAGGCCGCGCAGCACCAGGATGACGTCGTCATAGACGACCTCGATGTTGTTGATGCTGAGCAGCGGCGGCGGCGGGACGGCCGTCGGCCCGGGGCGGGTGGCTTCGAGGGTTTCGTTCATGGTCTGTGTTACCCTTCGATGTCATTGCCGGGCTTGACCCGGCAATCCATCGATCGGAAGACGCTTTGTCTTGATGGATGCGCGGGTCGAGCCCGCGCATGACGATTGGTGGACGCGATCGGCTGCTACCTCACCAGCCAAACCATTCCGGCTTGCGCGGGAGTTCGACGGTCTTCACCTTCTCGAGCTTGATCGTGCCCTTGCCCATCAGGTCGTTGATGTCGCCGTCGGTCGCGCCCGAGATTTTTGAGCGATAGAGATCGACCTTCGTCGTCGGGCGATGATCCTTCTCGGTCCAGGTCGAGGGATTGCAGACCCCGTCCATGCCGGCCGGCACCCAATCCTTCTTCTGGTAGAAGCCCTTGGCGACGTTCTCGCCGGTGGCGCCGCCATTCTTGGCGGCCCAGTCCAGCGCTTCCTTCAGATAGAGCGCGCTGCAGACCGCGGCGATGTAGTGCACCGGCCGATAGACCTTGCCCGACGGGTCGGACATCTTTGAGATTTCCATCACCGTCTTCATGCCGGGCGCGTTGCCGCCCCAGCTGACCGCGGTGCGCAACGGGAAGATCACGCCGTCGGCGGCATCGCCCGCGGTCTTGGCGGCATTCTCGTCCATGCCCCAGACATTGCCGAGGAACTGGACGTCGACGCCGGCGGTCTTGCAGGCTTTCAGCACGGAGATGTTGGAAGCCGCAGTATTGCCGAGATAGGCGTAGTTGGCACCGGAGCTCTTCAGGCTCAGGCACTGCGCCGAGTAGTCACCGGGGGTGAGTGCGAAGACGAGCGGTGGCAGCACCTCAAAGCCCAGCTCGGTCGCGAGCGCCTCGCCGGCGGCCTTCGGCGCGTTCGGGTAGGGGTGGTTGGCGCCCATATGGACGAATTTGGGCTTGCCGGGCTTGCCCTTGGCTTTCCAGTCCTCAGCGGCCCAGGTCAGCATCGCGCGCATTGCGTCCGAATAGCTCGGGCCATAGAAGAAATTGTACGGCGCGGGCTTGGCCTTGCCGCTGGTGCCCTCGGGATCGGTCAGCGCGGCAGCGTAGGAACCCGAGATGTCCGGGATCTTGTCCTGCGCAAGGAAGCCGGTCAGCGCTTCGGTATCCGCGGTGCCCCAGCCCATGATCGCCGCGACCTTGCCGTCCGGTGCGGACCACTTCTTGTACAGTGCGATCGCGCGCGGCACCTGGTAGCCATAGTCGTTGCTGTCGACGTTGAGCTGCTTGCCGCCGACGCCGCCGTTCTTGTTGACCCAGGCGAAGGTATCGGCAACGCCCTGGCCATAGGGCGTGCCGACGTCGGACGTGCCGCCGGAGAGGTCTTGCAGATGGCCGATGGCGATCTGCGCCTGTGCGGTGGTAGCAGCGCCGCCGATCAGCAGCGCGACGGAGACCGAGCTCAAAAGGGATCTAATCGTCATTTTGGTTTCCTCCTGCTTATTCGTTGAACCGAATTTTGAATTGTGTTCCGTGCCTTGCCTCAATGCGAGAACGGATAGAGCTTCCAGTAGGCCTTGATCTGCCGCCAGCGATGCGCGAGCCCGTCCGGCTCGAACATCAAGAAGCCGATGATGATCAGGCCGATCGCGATCTCGCGCAGGAAGGTGATGTTGTTGTTGAGCTGCAGCGCCTTGTCGATGGCGCCGCCTTTCAGCCACGCGCTCAGCCATTCCATCGATTCCGGCAGCAGCACCACGAAGGCCGTGCCCATCAGCGTGCCCATCACGGAGCCGGTCCCGCCGATGATGACCATCGCGAGGAACAGCACCGAGCGCTCGATGCCGAAGCCCTCCTGGGAGACCACGAGCTGATAATGCGCGTAGAGCGCGCCGGCGATGCCGGCAAAGAAGGCGGCAAGTCCGAACGACAGCGTCCGATACTTGGTGAGGTTGATGCCCATGATCTCGGCGGAGAGATAGTGGTCGCGGATCGCGACCAGCGCGCGGCCGTCGCGGGTGCGCATCAGGTTGGTGACCAGCAGATAGCTGACCACCATGTAGGCCAGCACGACGTAGAAATACTGCCGGTCGCCGCGCAGGGTGTAGCCGAAGATCGAGAACGGATTGGCGCTGGCCGGCACCGAGCCGCCCGAGAACCATTCGGCGCGCGAGAAGAAGTCGAGCAGGATGTACTGCGCGGCAAGCGTTGCGATCACGAGGTAGAGCCCCTTCAGCCGCGCCGCCGGCACGCCGAAGATCAGGCCGACCAGCGCAGTGATCACGCCGGCGAGGGGGATCGCGAAGAATACCGGGATCGGCGCGTTGTTGGAGATGTAGGCCGAGGTAAAGGCGCCGAACAGGAAGAACGCGGCGTGGCCGATCGAGATCTGGCCGGTGAAGCCGACCAGGACGTTGAGGCCGAGCGCTGCGATCGCGAAGATGCCGATCTGGATCGCGATGCTGAGCAAATAATTCGACAGCAGCATCGGCGCGAAGCAGGCCAGTGCGACACCCAGAATCGCGAAATTGCGGCTGGTCGCGGTCGGGAAGATCGTGGTGTCGGCCGCGTAGCTGGTGCGGAAATCGCCGGACGGAATCAGGGTGCTGGTTGCCATTGATCAGATCCGCTCAATGTCCTTGGTGCCGAACAAGCCGTACGGCTTGATCATCAGGATGATGATCAGCACGTAGAACGGCGCGATCTCGTAGAGATTGCCCCAGTGCAGATACTGGCTGTCGACATATTGGGCGACGTTTTCCAGCAGTCCGATGATGATGCCGCCGAGCACCGCGCCGCCGACCGAGTCGAGGCCGCCGAGGATCGCGGCCGGAAACACCTTGATGCCGTAGGCGGAGAGGCCGGACGACACGCCGTTGACCACGGCGACCACGACGCCGGCGACCGCCGAGACCGTGGCCGAGATCGCCCATGCCATCGCGAACACGCTTTTCACGGAGATGCCGAGCGACTGCGCGACCTGCTGGTTGAAGGCGGTGGCGCGCATCGCCAGGCCGTATTTGGAGGCGCGGAAGAACCAGGCCATGCCGACCATCATGGCGAGCGACACCACGAGGCTCATGACATAGACGGTCTGGATCTGCAGCCCGAACAGGCTGACCGACTGGCTCTGGAACACGCGCGGGAACGGCTGCGGGTTGACGCCGAAGATCCACTTCAGCGCGGCCTGGAACACGGTGGAGAGGCCGATCGTCACCATGATCACCGAGATGATCGGCTCGCCGATCATCGGCCGCAGGATCACGACCTGGATCGCGATGCCGAAGATGAACATGAACACGAGCGTGATCGGCATGCCGATCCAGAACGGCACCTGGTACTTCGTCAGCAGCGCCCAGCACACCCAGGCGCCGACCAGGAGCAATTCGCCCTGCGCGAAGTTCACGACCTGAGTCGCCTTGTAGATCAGCACGAACGACATCGCGACCACGCCATAGAGCGTGCCGACCACGAAGCCGTTGACGATCAGCTGAATCAGGAACTGGGTGTTCATGGGGTACGGTAGCTCCGGACGGCGACGCCAGCACCCTCTCCCCCTGTGGGAGAGGGTGGCTTTGCCACCGGGTCGGCGCGAAGCGCCGCCCGATGATAAACTCCGCGAAGCCGGGTGAGGGGTTGTCTCCGCATCGGGATCGCTGAGAGAGGACCCCTCACCGAAGCGAGGTTCTGTCGACCGGCGGTGTAGCCCTCTCCCACAAGGGGAGAGGGCGCATTCATTCGCACCGCGCGTCGTTCTCGCAATTCGGTCATTCCGCGGCCTCCGCGATCGCGGCGCGGCCGAGATCGACGACCTCGAGCGTGGTGCGGACGCGCTGCGTGGTGCCGTCCTGGAAGCGGATCACGGTGTCGACGGGGATCTTGGCCTTGCCGCGATAGATCGCGTCGATGATGTCGGCGTATTTCTCGTTGATGACGCCGCGGCGCACCTTCCGGGTCCGGGTCAATTCGCCGTCGTCGGCATCGAGCTCCTTGTAGAGCAGCAGGAAGCGCGAGATGCGTTGCGCCGGCGGCAGCGTGGCGTTGACCGTCTCGACCTCTTTCTTCAACAGCGCGTAGACCTCGGGCCGCGAGGACAGGTCGGTATAGGTCGTGAACGAAAGCCGGTTCTTCTCCGCCCATTTCGAGATGATCGAGTAGCGGATGCAGATCATCGCGGCGAGCGCGTCGCGGCCGGCGCCGAGCACGACGGCTTCGGCTACATAGGGCGAGAACTTCAGCTTGTTCTCGATATATTGCGGCGAGAAGCGTTCGCCGCGCGAGGTCTCGGCGAGATCCTTGATGCGGTCGATCACGACAAGCTGCCGGTTGTCGTTGTAATAGCCGGCATCGCCCGAATGCATCCAGCCGTCCTTGATGTCGGCGACCGACGCTTCCGGGTTCTTGTAATAGCCGTGGAACATGTTCGGGTGCCGCACCACGATCTCGCCGACGCCGTTGACGTCGGCATTGTCGATGCGGATCTCGATATTGTCGGCCATCGGCACGCCGGTGGTGTCGGGATCGACCTTGCCTTCGGGGTGCAGCGTGTAGGCGCCGAGCAGCTCGGTCTGGCCGTACAGCGTGCGCAGCGGCACGCCCATCGCCTGGAAGAACTTGAACGTATCCGGCCCGAGCGCTGCGCCGCCGGTCGCCGCCGAGCGCAGCCGGGTGAAGCCGAGCCGGTCGCGCAGCGCGCGGAACAGCAGTTGGTCGGCGAACACCGAGCGCTTGCCCTCGGCGAGCGCCGCAAGGCCGGTCTTCATGCCGAGATCGTAGAGCCGCTGCTTGAACGGCGAGGCGTCCATCACGCTGGCGCGGACGTCGGCCGCGATCGATTCCCAGACCCGCGGCGCGAACAGCACGAAGGTCGGCGCGATTTCGCGGAAGTCGTGCATCATGGTGTCGGGCTCTTCGACGAAGTTGACCTTCATTCGGGAGAGCAGCCCTTTGCCGAGCGCGTAGATCTGTTCCATGATCCAGGGCAGCGGCAGCACCGAGACATATTCGTCGTCCGGCCCCTTCGGATCGAAGGCGAGATAGGTCGCGCAGTGCCGCAGCACGCGCCCGGCCGAGAGCATCGCGAGCTTCGGATTGGCCGTCGTGCCCGAGGTCGTGCAGAGGATCGCGACATCCTCGCCACGCGTGGCGTCGACCAGCCGCTCATATAGCCGGGGCTCGCGCGCGGCGCGATCGCGGCCAAGCGCAACAAGCTTGCTCGCCTCCATCAATCGCGGATCGTCGTATTTCCGCATGCCGCGCGGATCGGAATAGACGATGTGCTTGAGATTGGGTACCCGATCGGCAAGGCCGAGCAGCTTGTCGACCTGTTCCTCGTCCTCGGCGAAGACCAGCTTGGCCTCGCCATAGGTCAGGAGATAAGCGGCTTCCTCGTCCAGCACGTCGCGGTAAAGGCCAAGGCTCATCGCGCCGATCGCGTGGCTCGCAACCTCTGCGGCGACCCAGTCCGGCCGGTTGTCGCCGATGATGCCGATCACGTCGCCGCGGCCTAGCCCGAGCTCTACCATGCCGAGCGCGAAATCATGGGTGCGGGTCTGGTAGTCGTTCCAGGTGAATTCGCGCCACAGCCCGAAGTCCTTCTCGCGCAGCGCGATCTCGCTGCCGTGCTCCTTCGCGTTCAGGCGCAGCATCTTGGGGAAGGTGTCGGCCTGCGCGGCGCGACCGGCATAGTCCATCATGCCGCGCTCTCCCGCACCGCAGGCTTGTCGTCGGGATCGACCAGCGCCTCGTCCTCTTCGCCGAGATAGGCGCGCCTGACGTGGGGATCGGCGAGCACGGTGGCCGGATCGCCCTCGGCGATCTTGCGGCCGAAGTCGAGCACCATGACGCGGTGGGAGATGTCCATCACGACGCCCATGTCGTGCTCGATCATCATCACCGTCATGCCGAACTCTTCGTTGAGATCGACGATGTAGCGCGCCATGTCCTCCTTCTCTTCGAAGTTCATGCCGGCCATCGGCTCGTCGAGCAGGATCAGCTGCGGCTCGAGCGCCATCGCACGGGCGAGCTCGACGCGCTTGCGCAGCCCATAGGGCAGCGTGCCGGCGGTCGCCTTGCGCACAGACTGCAGATCGAGGAAGTCGATGATCTCCTCGACCTTGCGGCGGTGCTCGAGCTCCTCGCGACGCGCGCCGGTCAGCCAGTACAGCGATCCCGTGATGAAGTTGTTCTTCAGCAGGTGATGGCGGCCGACCATGATGTTGTCGAGCACGCTCATATGGTGGAACAGCGCGAGATTCTGGAAGGTCCGGCCGATGCCGAGGCGGGGCCGCGCGTTCGGGGTGAGGCCGGTGATATCCTGGCCGCGATAGAACAGCTGGCCTTCGGTCGGCCGGTAGCGGCCGGAAATGCAGTTGACGATCGAGGTCTTGCCGGCGCCGTTCGGGCCGATGATGGAGAACAGCTCGCCTTCGTTGACGCCGAAGCTCACATCGGTCAGCGCACGGACGCCGCCAAAGCGCAATGAGACTCCGCGCACCTCGAGACTGTTGGCCACCCTGTTCCCTCCAGATACCGGCGCTTTGCGCGCTCTTTATCTTCGCTTCGATCTTACACGTCGATCTTACATGGGCAGCCGGAGGGAGACCATCCGACTAATGAGACCGGCGTCCGGGAGCATCGTTCGCCCCGATCGCCTGCGTCATGCGCGGTAACGCCGCACCCCGTCTGCAAGCCCGGCCCCCCGTTGCCCGCCCGCAGCGATCCATCGAGGAGCTTGCGCGCGGCGTTACGCGAGGTGGCTCTGAATACGAGAAAGCGATAGGTTGAATTGTCATGTGCCCGACAATTGGTCAGGAATTTTCGCTGGCATTCCGGCAAGCGGGTTTCTGACTGGTGCACGGAGTTGCTGCGGTGCAATATCTTTGGGGTGGGATGCCGTCGCTAGAATGATTGCTGCCGATTACCTGAAGCGCATCGCGGCCTGGTCGCGCGAACTGAGCGAGCAAGAAATCGAAATCGCGCGCGCCGGCATTTCCGAGAAGTCGTACCGCGCCAATGAATTCATCTTCATGCGCGGCGACAATTTCCAGTACTGGACCGGCATCGTCACCGGGCTGGCGCGGATGGGTATCGTCTCGCGAGGCGGCAAGGCGGCGAGTTTCGCCGGCCTCACCGCCGGCGCGTGGTTCGGCGAGGGGACCGTGCTCAAGAACGAGGCGCGGCGCTATGACGTAGTCGCGCTGCGCGACACGCGGCTGGCGATGATGGATCGCCGGACCTTCGTCTGGCTGTTCGAGAACAGCGTCGGCTTCAACCGTTTCCTGGTGGGGTCGCTCAATGAGCGGCTCGGCCAGTTCATTGCGCTGCTCGAATATGGCCGCACGCTGGACGCCACCGCGCGGCTGGCGCGCTCGATCGCCTCGCTGTTCAACCCGATTCTCTACCCCGACCTCACCTTGCACCTGGAGATCACCCAGGAGGAGATCGGGGCGCTGTCCGGGATTTCCCGGCAGAATGCCAACCAGTGCCTGAAGCGGCTGGAGCGCGAGGGGCTGTTGCGGCTCGAATATGGCGGGGTGACCATCCTCAACCTCGACCGGCTGCGCCACTACGGGGAGTGACCGGACCCGGAACAAGGGGCGTCCCCTTTTTGAGGCTCTAAAGCGCGATGAGATTCGTCGCGCTTCAGCTTCTTGTTTGGGCATGATCTTTCGGAAAACCGCGTCACACTTTTCCGGATCATGCCTTAAAGTCCTGATTTCAAACGATTAAGCCATTAGACTTGGAGGAGGCCGGATGCTACAGACCGGCCTCGTCGGGACCGCGCGGGTTTCGCGCTCTCTGGAGATGACATGGCGGTTAAGGATTCGGCGGCTCAGGATTCAAAGCGGCGCGTTGCGCTGATCACCGGCGTGACCGGGCAGGACGGCGCGTATCTCGCCGAATATCTGCTCGGCCTCGGTTATACCGTGCACGGGATCAAGCGCCGCTCGTCCTCGTTCAACACCGCACGCGTCGACCATCTCTATCAGGATCCGCATGCCGGCAACGTGCCGTTCCTGATGCACTACGGCGACATGACGGATTCGACCAATCTGATTCGCCTGGTGCAGCAGATCCGGCCGACCGAGATCTACAACCTCGCCGCCCAGAGCCACGTCCAGGTCAGCTTCGAGAGCCCGGAATACACCGCCAACGCCGACGCGATCGGCGTGCTGCGCCTTCTGGAGGCTATCCGTATCCTCGGCATGGAAAAGGAGACGCGGTTCTATCAGGCCTCGACCTCGGAGCTTTACGGGCTTGTGCAGGAGGTGCCACAGAAGGAGACTACGCCGTTCTATCCGCGCTCGCCCTACGGCGTCGCCAAACTGTACGGCTACTGGATCACGGTGAACTACCGTGAGGCCTACGGCATGTTCGCCAGCAACGGCATTCTGTTCAACCATGAGAGCCCGATCCGCGGCGAGACCTTCGTGACGCGGAAGATCACGCGTGCCGTCGCCCGCATCGAGGTCGGCCTCGAGAACAAGCTGTATCTCGGCAATCTCGATGCCAAGCGCGACTGGGGCCATGCCCGCGACTATGTCGAGGGCATGCACAGGATCCTGCAGGTGGACGAGCCTGATGACTTCGTGCTGGCGACCGGCGAGACGCGGTCGGTCCGCGAATTCGTTGAGCTGGCGTTTGCGGAGGTCGGCCGCGGCATCGAATGGCGCGGCAAGGGCGTCGAGGAGGTCGGCGTCGACAAGGCGTCCGGCAAGACCCTGGTGCAGATCGACCCGACGTATTTCCGCCCGACCGAGGTCGATCTTCTGATCGGCGACGCCAGCAAGGCGCGCGCCAAGCTCGGCTGGGCGCCGAAGACTCCGTTTGCGCAACTGGTGAAGGAAATGGTCGCCAGCGATCTCGTCGAGGCCAGGCAGGATGCGGCCAATGGCAAGCACGGCGTTTGAATTGAAGGGCAAGACCGTCTTCGTTGCCGGCCATCGCGGCATGGTCGGCTCGGCGCTGATGCGCCGGCTGGCGCGCGAACAGGCGGATCTCCTGACGGTGTTGCGCAACGAGGTCGACCTGCGCGACCAGGCCGCGGTCAATGCCTGGTTCGCCGCGAAGCGGCCGCAGGCCGTGTTCCTTGCCGCGGCCAAGGTTGGCGGCATCGTCGCCAACAACACGCTGCGCGCCGAATTCCTCTACGACAATCTGGCGATCTCGACCAATTTGATCCAGGCGGCGCACGCCAATGGATGCGAGAAGCTGATGTTCTTCGGCTCGTCCTGCATCTATCCGCGCTTGGCGCCGCAGCCGCTGCGCGAGGATTCGATGCTGACCGGCCCGCTGGAGCCGACCAACGAGCCTTATGCCATCGCCAAGATCGCCGGCATCAAGATGGCCGAGGCCTATCGCAGCCAGTACGGCGCCGATTTCATCAGCGTGATGCCGACCAACCTCTACGGTCCCGGCGACAATTATCATCCCGAATACAGCCACGTCGTCGCCGCGCTGATCCGCCGCTTCCACGAGGCCAAGGTCTCGGGCGCAGGCAACGTCGCGGTGTGGGGCACCGGCACGCCGCGCCGCGAATTCCTCTACGTCGACGACCTCGCCGACGCCTGCATCCATCTGATGAAGACCTATTCCTCGCCGGAACTGGTCAATATCGGCACCGGCGAGGATATCACCATCGCCGAATTCGCCCGCGTGGTCGCGGCCGCTGTCGGCTATCGTGGTGAGATCGGCTTCGACACCTCGCGCCCGGACGGCACGCCGCGCAAGCTGCTCGACGTCGGGCGGCTCGCCAAGCTCGGCTGGCGCGCCACCACCTCGCTCGAGGATGGCATCGCGCTTGCGTACCAGGCCTATCTGAACGAGACCAAGCAGGCGGCGGAGTAGGGGCACAGTTCTCTCCTCGCCGTCATTGCGAGGAGCTCGCGACAAAATTGCAAGCAATTTTGCGCTGAAGCGACGAAGCAATCCATTCTCTCGTTGCGCGGCGATATGGATTGCTTCGCTGCGCTCGCAATGACGGTGGTGGATATTAGCGCGCCGTCGCGCGCGGCGGCGCCTTCGACAGCGCGCTCGCCATCGCCGAGATCAGCGGCTTCATGAAGAACGCATCGTTCGCCGGATAGATGTCGGTGCGCAGGCCATACGTCTGCAACTCGTCCGACACCACGGGCCCGACGGAGGCGATCGGGGTCTGCTGCAGTCCTTCGCGCAACTGCGCCTCGCATCGGTGCGCCTGTGCGACCTCCATCAGGCGGCGAACCTGGCCCGAACTCGTCAACGCGATCGCGTCGATGCGGCCCCGCGCCATCTCCGCGATCGCGGTGACGATGTTGGCGTCGGCGGCCTGCGCGTCGTAGATATAGGGCAGCACCGTATCGACCTCGGCGCCCTGTGCCGTGATCGCACCGATCAGGGTTGCGTGATCCTTGTCCGGGTAGAGCTGCAGCCCGAGCCGGTGGCCAGTCAGGTCGAGCTTCGACAGCATCGCCGCGACGCCTTCCGACGTCGGCTTCTCGGTCGTCATTTGCGGCTCGAGCCCGATCTCGCGCAGCGCCCGGCCGGGCTTGGGACCGCGGGCGAATTTGCGCGTCTTGCCGAGGCTGCCGACAAACTCCGCCTCGACCCCGATCCGCCGCACCACCTTCATCAGCCGGCGCAGGCCTTCGCCGGTCATCAGCACGAGGTCGTCGAGCGGCCGTTCGATGGCGCGGCGGATCCAGGCCTCGATCGGCGTCGGGTCCGGCGCGTCGTGGATCGTGAACATCGGACATTGCAGCACGTCGGCGCCCTGCTCGGCGAGCAGGCGGGAAAACTGTGCCTCCTCGCGCGTCTCGAGGATCAGGATGCGGTAGCCGTTCAGCCGGTCAGCCATGATGGTCCCTAGCAAACATTGTCGTCATTTGTTCGATTTGACCCCCGCGCCGGGATTGGCGCAAGGCCGCCTGCGGTGTAGACGAGGGCCGAAAACGACCGTTCCACGAACCTGCTCAAGCTTTGGTCAATTGGCATGCCCGACCATCAATTCGTTCTGACCCTGTCCTGTCCGGACCGCCCCGGGATCGTCTCCGCGGTCTCGACCTTCCTCGCGCATAACGGCCAGAACATCCTGGACGCCCAGCAATTCAACGATGTCGAGACCGGCAAGTTCTTCATGCGCGTGGTGTTCACCGCGGCCGACCTCGCGGTCGGGCTGCCGGCGCTACAGACCGGCTTTGCCGCGATCGCCGAGCGTTTCGGCATGGAATGGCAGATGCGCGACCGCGCCAGCCGCCGCCGGGTGATGCTGCTGGTGTCCAAATCCGATCACTGCCTGGTCGACATCCTCTATCGCTGGCGCACCGGCGAGCTCGAGATGATCCCGACCGCGATCGTCTCCAACCATCCGCGCGAGACCTATGGCTCGCTCGATTTCGGCGATATCCCGTTCCATCATCTGCCGGTCACCAAGGAGACCAAGCGGCAGCAGGAAGACGCGGTGTGGCAGCTCGCCCAGGACACCAACACCGATCTCGTGGTGCTGGCCCGCTACATGCAGATACTGTCGGACGAAATGTCGGCGCGGCTGTCCGGCCGCTGCATCAACATCCATCATTCCTTCCTGCCGGGCTTCAAGGGCGCCAAGCCCTACCACCAGGCCCACGAGCGCGGCGTCAAGCTGATCGGCGCTACCGCGCACTACGTCACCAGCGATCTCGACGAGGGACCGATCATCGACCAGGACGTCGAGCGCATCAGCCATCGCGACACGCCCGAGGATCTCGTGCGCAAGGGCCGCGACATCGAGCGCCGCGTGCTGGCGCGCGCGATCCGCTACCATCTCGCCGATCGCGTCATCCTCAACGGGCGCAAGACCGTGGTGTTCGTGGACTGATCCGAAGGTTTTCGCGTCCGGCACAACACGACGCGAACTCTGCGCGCGGGTCCGATGCTCAGTGGGCGGCGTTTGGCGCCGGCGCTGCCGGCTTGGAGGTATCATCCCCGCGCTCGGCCGCAGGCATCAGCCGCTTGCGTTCCCGCTCTTGCATGTACTTGTCGTATTCGGGGGTGCCCGGCCGCGGCGGCGCGTCTGCGGGCAGGCCGCCGGCCCAGGCCGGAATGTAGTCGGCCATGCCGGCCGAGAGCTTCTGGTTCATGGAGCTGCAACCCCCGAGCACGCAGGCTGCGAGCGCGAGGGCAGTCAGGACAGGGATGTGGCGCGTGACAATCGGCATGTGCAGCAGGATACAACCCTGGTCTTTATGGATGATGATCTCGAGCGCGACCGTTCGGCTGCAATTGTGCTTGTTTGTTGACATCGCGACGTTGTTTGTACGATCGTACAAATGAATCGAGCCCGCGAAGGCATCGAGTGGGCGTGATCGGTTCTCGCGGGGCATTGAGTTTCATGGCTCGTTATTGGTATCTTGATACCTGTTTCTGCGGGTGGGCCCGATCGCGTCGCGTGCGAGACACGTCCATCGTCCGATTGACAGAAGATATGGAGAGACGCCTTGTCGCGTTGCGGCTTGGCCGCGACATGCTTGGGTTAAGATAACACAAGAGCCAGGGACCAAGGCTCGATACAGAAATTTGGAAGGGGGAGGGATGTCGATGTTCAATCGTCGCAAAATGTTGCTGTGGGGCGCCGCTTCGGCCGTGCTTTGCGGGTTGTGCGCCAGCGTGCCGGCGCGGGCGGACGACGCGGTCAAGATCGGCCTGATCCTGCCGATGACCGGCGGCCAGGCCTCGACCGGCAAGCAGATCGATAATGCCATCAAGCTCTACATGCAGCAGAAGGGCGACACCGTCGCCGGCAAGAAGATCGAGATCATCCTGAAGGACGACGCCGCGGTGCCCGACAACACCAAGCGGCTTGCGCAGGAGCTGATCGTCAACGACAAGGTCAACTTCATCGCCGGTTTCGGCGTGACGCCCGCGGCGCTTGCCGCGGCGCCGCTGGCAACCCAGGCCAAGATTCCGGAAGTCGTGATGGCGGCCGGCACCTCGATCATCACCGAGCGTTCGCCCTATATCGTGCGCACCAGCTTCACGCTGGCGCAGTCCTCGACCATCATCGGCGACTGGGCGGTCAAGAACGGCATCAAGAAGGTCGCGACACTGACCTCCGACTATGCGCCCGGCAATGACGCGCTGACCTTCTTCAAGCAGCACTTCACCGCCGGCGGCGGCGAGATCGTGGAAGAGGTCAAGGTTCCGCTCGCCAATCCCGACTTCGCGCCGTTCCTGCAACGCATGAAGGATTCCAAGCCCGACGCGATGTTCGTGTTCGTGCCGGCGGGGCAGGGCGGCAACTTCATGAAGCAATATGCCGAGCGCGGGCTCGACAAGAGCGGCATCAAGGTGATCGGACCCGGCGACGTCATGGACGACGACCTGCTCAACAACATGGGCGACGCCGCGCTCGGCGCGGTGACGGCGCACCTCTATTCGGCGGCGCATCCGTCCCAGATGAACAAGGACTTCGTCGCCGCCTACAAGAAGGCGTTCGGCAATCGTCCGGGCTTCATGGCGGTGAGCGGCTACGACGGCGTTCATCTGATCTACGAAGCGCTGAAGAAGACCAATGGTGCGACCGATGGCGACAAGCTGATCGAGGCGATGAAGGGCATGAAGTGGGAAAGCCCGCGCGGCCCGATCTCGATCGATCCGGAAACCCGCGACATCGTGCAGAACATCTATATCCGCAAGGTCGAGAAGGTCGACAGCGAGCTCTACAACGTCGAGTTCGCGACCTTCGAGGCCGTCAAGGATTCCGGCAAGACCAAGAAGTGACGCGCGAAGCGCGTCATCCCCGATGTGCAATTGCACATCGTGGGGCGCGCATTAGCGCGAACCCGGGATCTCGAAGTTATTGAAAAAGATTCCGGGTTCAGCGCATGCGCGTTGCCCCGGAATGACGCGCTAATATCGGGATTGGTCGTCTTTCCATGGCCTCTATCCTCACCAATTTGTTCGACGGCGTCGCCTACGGCATGCTGCTGTTCGTGCTCGCCTGCGGGCTTGCGGTGACGCTCGGGCTGATGAACTTCGTCAATCTCGCGCATGGCGCCTTCGCCATGGCCGGCGGCTATATCTGCGCCGTGCTGGTCAACAATTCCGGCTGGCCGTTCTTCGCCGCGCTGCCGCTCGCCTTTGTCGGCAGTGCGGCGATCGGCATCGCACTGGAGCGCACGCTGTACCGCCATCTGTACAGCCGCAGCCATCTCGATCAGGTGCTGTTCTCGATCGGTCTGGTATTCATGTCGGTCGCCGCGGTCGACTACATCATGGGATCGTCGCGGGTCTTCATCAAATTGCCGGCGGCGCTGGAGGGCCAGATCGACCTGTTCGGCGTCGGCATCGGCCGCTACCGGCTGATGATCGTCGTGATCTGCGGCCTGCTGACGCTGGCGCTGCAATTGATCCTCGCGAAGACGCGGTTCGGCAGCCGCCTGCGCGCCGCGGTCGACGATCCGCGCGCCGCGATCGGGCTCGGCATCAACGTGCCGCAGGTGTTTGCCTTCACCTTCGCCTTCGGCTGCGGGCTCGCCGGTCTCGGCGGCGCGCTGAGCGCGGAGATCCTCGGGCTCGATCCGTATTTCCCGCTGAAGTTCATGATCTACTTCCTGATCGTCGTCACGGTCGGCGGCTCGTCCTCGATCACCGGGCCGTTCCTCGCCTCGCTGCTGCTCGGCATCGCCGACGTCGCCGGCAAATATTATGTCCCGAAGGTCGGGCCCTTCGTGATCTACACGGTCATGATCGTGATCCTGCTCTGGCGCCCGAACGGCCTGTTCGGCCGCACCGCGGCGCGGTGAGACGGTTATGAGCGCGCTGTCCGACGTCTCCACTCACGCGATGGCCGGCGCGCGCTGGCGGATCACCGAGGTCGCCTTCTGGATCCTGGCGCTCGGCTGCGCGTTCCTGTTCCCGTCGCGTTATCTGATCATGACCGACATTGTGCGGCTCGGCCTGTTCGCGCTGTCGCTCGATCTGATCCTCGGCTACGCCGGCATCGTCTCGCTCGGCCATGCGGCGTTCTTCGGCGTCGGCGCCTATTCGGCCGGCTTGCTCGCGCTGCATGGCATCATCAACGAGCCGGTCATCGCGCTGGTCGCCGCCGGTCTGGTTGCTGCGGTGCTCGGCTTCCTGACCAGCTTCCTGGTCATCCGCGGCGTCGACCTGACGCGGCTGATGGTGACGCTCGGCGTCGCGCTGCTGCTGGAAGCGCTCGCCGAACGCTTCTCTGACATCACCGGCGGCACCGACGGGCTGCAGGGCATCGAGATGCAGCCGATCCTCGGGCTGTTCACCTTCGACATGTTCGGCAAGACCGGGTTCTTCTATTCGCTGATCGTGCTGCTCATCCTGTTCCTGCTCGCGCGACGCGTGGTGCATTCGCCGTTCGGCCTGTCGCTGCGCGCGATCAAGAACAATCCGCTGCGCGCGGCCGCGATCGGCGTGCCGGTCAACCGCCGCCTGATCGCGGTCTATACGCTGGCCGCCTTCTATGCCGGGATATCAGGCGCGCTGTTTACCCAGACCACGGCGCTTGCTTCGCTCGACGTGTTTTCGTTCGAGCGCTCCGCCGACCTGATGCTGGTGCTCGTGATCGGCGGCACCGGCTATCTCTACGGCGGCCTGATCGGCGCCGTCGTGTTCAAGATGCTGCAGGAGCTGTTCCAGAGCATCACCCCGCAATACTGGCTGTTCTGGATCGGCCTCGTGCTGGTCGTGATCGTGCTGGTCGGCCGTGCGCGCATCCATCGCTGGGTGCTGTTTGGGCCGAACCTGATCATCAGCCAGTTCGCCGGCCGCAAGGCGGCCGTCGCCGTTCCGGAGAGCGATGCGTCATGACGATCGCGCTCGAAACAATCGGCCTCGAAAAGTCCTTCGGCGGCCTTCGCGTCACCCGCGATCTTTCGCTGAAGGTGATGCAGGGCGGCCGCCACGCGCTGATCGGGCCGAACGGCGCGGGCAAGACCACCGTCATCAACCAGCTCACCGGCGTGCTGACGCCCAACAGCGGTCGCATCCTGCTCGAAGGCAGCGACATCACCGGCCTCTCGGTGCACAGACGGGTGCTGCGCGGACTGTCGCGCACCTTCCAGATCAACCAGCTCTATCCCGATCTGACCCCGCTCGAAACCATCGGCCTTGCGGTCTCCGAACGGATGGGCCGCGGCGGCGACTGGTGGCGGCGGACGGGAACGCGCAGCGACGTCAATGCCGAGATCGCCGAAATACTGTCGCGCTTCCATCTGCTCGACGTGATGACCGAGCTCACTTCGACCTTGCCCTACGGCAAGCAGCGCCTGCTCGAGATCGCGGTCGCGATCGCCGCCAAGCCGCGCGTGCTGCTGCTCGACGAGCCCGCCGCCGGCGTGCCCGAGAGCGAGCGCCACGACATCCTGGCGGCGGTCGCGGCGCTGCCGCGCGACGTCACCGTGCTTCTGATCGAGCACGACATGGACCTGGTCTTCTCCTTCGCCGACCGCATCTCGGTGCTGGTCAATGGCGGCCTGCTCACCGAGGGCGCGCCGGATGAGGTCGCGCGCGATCCGCAGGTGAGGGCGGTCTATCTCGGCGAGGCCGCCGATGCCTGATCTGCTCTCCATCCAGGGTCTGCGCGCCGGCTACGGCGAGGCGGTGGTGCTGCCCGACATGTCGCTGGCGCTCGCCGAGGGCCAGGTGCTCGCGCTGCTCGGCCGCAACGGCACCGGCAAGACCACGCTGATCAATTCGATCGTCGGCATCGTCAGTCACTTCGGCGGCAGCCTCGCGCTCGCAGGCCACGACATCACGGCGCTGCGGCCGGATCAGCGCGCCCGCGCCGGAATCGGCTGGGTGCCGCAGGAGCGTAACATCTTCCGCTCGCTGACGGTGGAGGAGAACATGACCGCGGTGGCGCAACCGGGGCCGTGGACGGTCGAGCGGGTGTACGAGATGTTTCCGCGGCTGAGGGAGCGGCGCGGCAATTTCGGCAACCAGCTGTCCGGCGGCGAGCAGCAGATGCTGGCAATCGGCCGCGCGCTGACCTTGAACCCGAAAGTGCTGCTGCTCGACGAGCCGAGCGAAGGCCTCGCGCCGATCATCGTTGAGGAATTGTTAAAGGCGATCGGAACCATCACCCGGGCCGGCGGCATCTGCTCGATCATCGTCGAACAGAATGCGCAAAAGATTCTGGGGCTCGCCGACCGCGTTGTGATATTGGAACGCGGCACCATCGTGCACGATGCCGCAAGCAGCACGCTGAAAGCCGATCCCTCCGTCCTTGAGCGCCACCTCGGCGTCTCCGGGGCCAAAGCACACTAGAAACGTCCGGGAGTTGACCATGCAGCGAACCAAGCCTCCGTTCCGCGCCGACGAGGTCGGCAGCCTGTTGCGCCCGCCGAAGATTAAGGAGGCGCGCGCCAGGCTCGAGAAGGGCGAGATCTCCGCCGACGAGCTGCGCAAGGTCGAGGACATGGAGATCGAGAAGGTCGTGCACAAGCAGGCGTCGGTCGGCCTGAAGCTCGCGACCGACGGCGAGTTCCGCCGCTCCTGGTGGCATTTCGATTTCCTCAGCCACCTGACCGGCTGCGAGCTGTTTCATCCCGACATGGGCATCCAGTTCGCGGGCGTGCAGACCCGGCACGACGCCATCAGGGTGATCGGCAAGCTCGACTTCTCCGACCAGCACCCGATGCTCGATCACTTCAGGTTCCTGAAGAAGTACGCCGACCAGGCCCACGTCACGCCGAAGATGACGATCCCCTCGCCGGCGGTGCTGCACTTCCGCGGCGGCCGAAAGCTGATCTCGAAGGAGGTCTATCCGGACCTCGAGGAATTCTATCAGGACCTCGGCAAGACCTACCGCAAGGCGGTGAAGGCGTTCTACGACGCCGGTTGCCGCTACTTGCAATTCGACGACACGGTCTGGGCCTATCTCTGCTCGCAGGAGGAATTGCAGAAGTCGCGCGAGCGCGGCGACAAGCCCGATGGGCTGCAGGAGATCTACGCGCGCGTCATCAACTACGCGATCGCCGATCGCCCGGCCGACATGGTGATCACGACCCATGTCTGTCGCGGCAATTTTCGCTCGACCTGGATTTCCTCCGGCGGCTACGAGCCGGTCGCCGAGACCATGCTCGCCGGCACCAATTACGACGGCTACTTCCTCGAATATGATTCCGATCGCGCCGGCGGCTTCGAGCCGCTGCGCTTCCTGCCCAAGGGCAACAAGGTCGTGGTGGTCGGCGTCATCACCTCGAAGTTCGGTGAGCTCGAGAAGAAGGACGACATCAAGCGGCGGCTGGAGGAGGCATCCAAATTTGCTCCGATCGAGCAGCTCGCGGTGTCCCCGCAATGCGGCTTCGCCTCGACCGAGGAGGGCAACATCCTGTCCGAGGAAGAGCAGTGGGCCAAGCTCAGGCTCGCCGTCGAGGTCGCGAACGAGGTGTGGGGGAAGTAAGACCGTCTCCGTCGTCATTGCGAGGAGCAAAGCGACGAAGCAATCCATCGTTCCACCCATGTGGCGCGATGGATTGCTTCGCTTCGCTCGCAATGACGGAGAGAGTTGTCCTGTCGTTCACTGCTCCGCCAGGTAGACCTCGCCGAGCAGCGAGGAGTTCGACCACGGCACCTGCTTGCCCTTGGTCGCGGCGACGACCTCGGCGCGGACACGCGTCAGCATCTGCTGCACCTCGAGGCCGGGCGTACCGACATGGCGGGACAACGCCGCCGAGAACGGGCTGTTGGCGCCTTCGCCGTCGAGCGCGACCTGGCCCGGTGCAGTCGCAAACGCGATCAGCGTACCGGCACCGAGAGTCGAGCCTGACCCGAGCGTGGCTGGTGCGGCAAGGCCGGAGCCGGCCTCGATGCCGCGGCTTGGTCCTGCGGATGCCACCTGCGGTGCCATCGGATTGTTGCGGCAGGCATCGAGGATCAGGATGTTGGTGCGGATCTGGTCGTCGAGACCGGCCATGATCACATCCATATCGACCATCGCGTCGGTCATGCGGCTGCCGGCCTTGAACTCGATATCGACCGGCACGAGGTAGTTGCGGCCGTCGACCTGCACGCCATGGCCGGCATAATAGACCACGGCGATCTGCGACCGCGTCGCTTCGCGCAGGAAATCGTGGATCGTCCGCTGCATCGCGTCGCGATCGAGATCGAGACCCTCCGAGACAGTGAAGCCGATGTCGCGCAGGCTCTTGGCGATGGCCCGTGCGTCGTTCGGCGGATTGGGCAGCACCTTCACATGCGCATAGCCACCGTTGCCGATCACCAGCGCGACGCGCCGGCCGGTTGCGGCGGCCTGCGCCGGTGCGGCGGGCGCGGTCGGCGCCGTAACAGAAGCCGCCGGCGGCGCAGGAGCGGGGCTGCTCTCCGCGGCGGGCGCCGCCGCGGTCTTGCGCGGCGCTGCGTCGGCCTCCCTCAGCAGCGCGAGCCGCACCTTGGCGGTGGCCTGGTTGGCCCTGCTGCCGGCGTCGGAGGCCACGCCCTCGAGCACCGAGGCGTAATCGTCCTTGGCGCGCGCGGCGTCGCCCTTGGCCTCATAGGCGAGGCCGCGCTGTGTATAGGCCGAGATCAGCACGCTGCCGGGCGGCGTCATGATGTTGACCGGCGCTTTCGCCTTGGCGAGCCGGATCGCCTCAGACGTGTCCGCAATCGCGCGCGCGAAGTCGCCCTTGGCGCGCCAGATCACGGCGCGGCTGATCAAGGGCTGCGGCAGCGACGGACCGATCCTGACGGCCTCGTTGATGTCGGCAAGCGCGCCGTCGAGATCGCCGAGCGCCTGCTTCGAGCCGCCGCGGTTCTGATAGGAGAACGCCGACTTCGGGTCGGCCTTGATCGCGGCATCGTAGTCGGCGATCGCCCTGGCGTAGTCGCCCTTGCCGCGATAGGCATTGCCGCGGTTGTGAAAGATGATGCCGCTCGGCGGCCCCATGCGCAGCGCGTCGTTGAAGTCGGCGATCGCGATGTCGTACTCGCCTTTGTCGTAATAGGCCGAGCCGCGCAGATTGTAGACGGCGGTGCTGGGCTTCAGGCGAAGCGCCTCGGTGGCATCAGTGATCACCTGCGCGTAGTTGCCCTTCTTGTTCCAGCCGACGGCGCGCCAGAAATAGACGGTCGCGAGCTTCTCGCCGGAAAACACCTTCAGCGCGATGATCTTGGTGCAGGCGCCGATCATCTGGTCGGCCGGCGTCGTCTCAGTCGTGCAAAGCGGTCCAAGCTGCGCGCGCGTCTGGGCGAAGCACGGCACCGACCACAGCATGGCGGCAAGCAGGCAGGGGTTCAGGAGCAGGCGGCGCATCGGTCATCCCGGAGGTGAAGCCGTCATGACGATCAGCGACGGCCATGACTGTTTGGTGATCGGGCCGCGGAGGGGGGTTCAACTGGTGGGAAAATGGTGATAAGACTTTGCCACACACTATCTCTGCCCACTTTTGTCCCACTCCCAGAAGCTGCCCACTCCGCCTCATGAAGAACGACGAAATCCTCAGCCAGATCACGGATTTCTGCCGCCGTTCCGACATGGCGGAGACGACGTTCGGCCGCCGTGCCGTCAACGACGGCAAGCTGGTGCACCGGCTGCGGGAGGGCAAGCGCATCACCATCGACACCCTCGATCGTATCAACGGGTTCATCGCGACCTCGACGCCGGGTGGCGTGGCGCCGCCGCGCGGCCTCGTGGTTCCGCCGGAAAAGCGCGATCCGAGGGGCAATTTCCGCTTCTTCGAGAACCGGCAGCGCTATTTGCTGTTCGTGCACACCTGCAGCGAGAAGCGGGTGATCGCCGACCGGGTGGCGCTGGAACTGGCCGCAATCCATCCGCGGCCGCCGGCGCTGCGGGTGTTCGACGCCGGGATGGGCGACGGCACGGTGCTGGCGCGGGTCCTGCGTGCCATGCATGGCCGCTTCCCACATATGCCGTTCTATGTCGCCGGCAAGGAGTTGAGCCTGGAGGACGTCCGGCTCACCCTGGACAAGGTGCCGGACCGTCTGTTCGAGCACCCGGCCAGCGTCTTCGTGTTCACCAACATGTATTACGCCGAGGCGCCCTGGCTGACGCCGAAGAATTCCGCGGCGGCCGCCAGCATGATCTGGCATGAGGTCGCCCTGCGCGGAGCGTCTTCGGGTGAATTCGAGGCCCAGATCGCCGAGCTCGGCCCGTTCCTGGA
Organism: Bradyrhizobium sp. USDA 3364; assembly: GCF_054056355.1. Classification (NCBI taxonomy): domain Bacteria; kingdom Pseudomonadati; phylum Pseudomonadota; class Alphaproteobacteria; order Hyphomicrobiales; family Nitrobacteraceae; genus Bradyrhizobium; species Bradyrhizobium sp. USDA 3364. Next base: position 8,523,113 of record NZ_JBSRYG010000002.1, on the reverse strand, counting down.
GCAGAACTGGCGGGCCAATCTCAGCCCCGGGACCGCGATGCCGATCTATGAGCGGCCGGTGGCGTTGGTGCTGTATCGCGACGATCACCGCTTCCTGCTCGATTCCATCATTCCGAGGGCCGGGCGCACCGAGGCCAATTTCGATCTTGTGATCGCCTCGCAACCTTACCGCGCCAAGTCGTCGGTGAACTTCCGCGCCAAGCGGATCATCGCGCCGCTGGCGCGCGCGCTGCGCGGCGGCGGGCGGCTGATAGGAATCCACTCCCACGGAAGCGATCCGGGACTTGAAATGATTCAAGCCGTCTGGCCCGGAGAAAATCCTTTCGCCGTCAGCCGTCATGAGATACTGCGCGCGGTGAAATACGAATTGGGATCGACCGGCCGCGAGCTGAACTTCAACGCCTACGCCGATAATCGCTCGATCTTCCGATATGATATGGAAGCGCTGCCTAACGAGGTCACCGGTTCGATTGGAACATCGACGGCCTTTGCAGCGTGGAATGCCGCGGTGTATGTCGCGCAGATCGAAGATGAGCGGTTGGTCGAAACGACCGAAAACGGACGAGCTCTCGAGGCCACACGCGAAGTTCTCCGCAAACACAACGGGCTGTGGTTCTACGACGAATCCTACGTCATCTCACGGCGAAGAGACTGACATGCCGGAGACATATTCACCAACCAACGTCGAACTTCGACGAAACAAGGGGTTTGCTTGATGCGCGCGTCTTATCTCTTCACCAGCGAGTCGGTTTCCGAAGGCCATCCGGACAAGGTCTGTGATCGCATTTCGGATGAGATCGTGGACCTGTTCTACCGCGAGGGACCGAAAGCGGGCATCGACCCGTGGCAGATCCGCGCGGCGTGCGAGACGCTCGCGACCACCAACAAGGTGGTGATCGCCGGCGAAACGCGCGGCCCGAGCTCCGTCACCAACGACCACATCGAGAGCGTCGTCCGCGGCGCGATCAAGGACATCGGTTACGAGCAGGACGGCTTCCACTGGAAGACCTGTGATATCGAGATCCTGCTGCATCCGCAGTCGGCCGACATTGCGCAGGGCGTCGACGCGCTGCAGCCGGGCGAGAAGAAGGAAGAGGGTGCCGGCGACCAGGGCATCATGTTCGGTTACGCCACCAACGAGACGCCGGATCTGATGCCGGCGCCGATTTTCTACGCCCACAAGATCCTGCGGCTGATCTCCGAAGCGCGCCACTCCGGCAAGGAGAAGGTGCTCGGACCGGACTCCAAGAGCCAGGTCACCGTGCAGTACGAGAACGGCAAGCCGGTCGGCGTGCGCGAGATCGTGGTGTCGCACCAGCATCTGATCGAGGATCTCTCGTCCAACCAGATCCGCGACATCGTCGAGCCCTACGTCCGCGAGGCGCTGCCGAAGGAGTGGATCAACGGCAAGACGATCTGGCACATCAACCCGACCGGCAAGTTCTTCATCGGCGGTCCCGACGGCGATTCCGGCCTGACCGGCCGCAAGATCATCGTCGACACCTATGGTGGTGCGGCTCCGCATGGCGGCGGCGCGTTCTCCGGCAAGGATCCGACCAAGGTCGACCGCTCGGCTGCCTATGCCGCGCGCTACGTGGCCAAAAACATCGTCGCGGCCGGTCTTGCCGACCGCTGCACGCTGCAGCTCGCCTATGCGATCGGCGTGGCGCGTCCGCTGTCGATCTACATCGACACCCACGGCACCGGTAAGGTGTCGGAGGACGAGCTCGAGAAGGCGGCAGCCAAGGCGATGGACCTGACACCGCGCGGCATCCGCGCCCATCTCGACCTCAACCGTCCGATCTACGCGCGCACCTCGGCCTACGGTCATTTCGGCCGCACGCCGGACAATGAGGGCGGCTTCTCCTGGGAGAAGACCGATCTCGTCGAGCCGCTCAAGCGCTCGCTCTAACTCACGCGTCATTCCGGGGCGCTCGCGCGAGCGAGCGAACCCGGGATTTCTATTGCTCACATCAAGTTTCCGGGTTCGCCGCTGTGCGGCGCCCCGGGATGACCAGTTCAACAACAGGACGCTCTCATGAACGCCCCCACGAAGCCCGGATTCACCGACTACATCGTCAAGGACATTGCGCTCGCCGATTTCGGCCGCAAGGAAATCTCGCTGGCCGAGACCGAAATGCCCGGCCTGATGGCCACCCGCGAGGAGTTCGGCCCCAAGCAGCCGCTGAAGGGCGCGCGCATCGCGGGCTCGCTGCACATGACGATCCAGACCGCGGTCCTGATCGAGACGCTTGCCGCGCTCGGCGCCGACATCCGCTGGGTCTCCTGCAACATCTACTCGACCCAGGATCACGCCGCGGCCGCGATCGCCGCGGCCGGCATTCCGGTGTTCGCCGTCAAGGGCGAGACGCTGACCGAGTACTGGGACTACACCGCCAAGCTGTTCGACTGGCACGGCGGCGGCACGCCCAACATGATCCTCGATGACGGCGGCGATGCCACCATGCTGGTGCACGCTGGCTACCGCGCCGAGCAGGGCGACACCGCCTTCCTCGACAAGCCGACCTCCGAGGAAGAAGAGATCTTCTACGCGCTGGTGAAGCGCCTTTTGAAGGAGAAGCCGAAGGGCTACTTCGCCGAGATCGCCAAGAACATCAAGGGCGTCTCGGAGGAGACCACCACGGGCGTGCATCGCCTCTACGAGATGGCCAACAAGGGCACGCTGCTGTTCCCGGCGATCAACGTCAACGACAGCGTCACCAAGTCGAAGTTCGACAACCTCTATGGCTGCCGCGAGTCGCTGGTCGACGGCATCCGCCGCGGCACCGACGTGATGCTGTCGGGCAAGGTCGCGATGGTCGCGGGCTTCGGCGACGTCGGCAAGGGCTCGGCGGCTTCGCTGCGCCAGGCCGGCTGCCGCGTCATGGTCTCCGAAGTCGATCCGATCTGCGCGCTGCAGGCGGCGATGGAAGGCTATGAGGTCGTGACGATGGAAGACGCAGCGCCCCGCGCCGACATCTTCGTCACCGCCACCGGCAACAAGGACATCATCACCATCGAGCACATGCGCGCGATGAAGGATCGCGCCATCGTCTGCAACATCGGTCACTTCGACAACGAAATCCAGATCGCGAGCCTGCGCAATCTGAAGTGGACCAACATCAAGCCGCAGGTCGACGAGATCGAGTTCCCCGACAAGCACCGCATCATCATGCTGTCGGAGGGCCGCCTGGTCAATCTCGGCAATGCGATGGGCCACCCGTCCTTCGTGATGTCGGCGTCCTTCACCAACCAGACGCTGGCGCAGATCGAGCTGTTCGCCAACAACAAGGATGCCAAGTACGCCAAGAAGGTCTACGTGCTGCCGAAGACGCTCGACGAGAAGGTCGCCCGCCTGCATCTCGCCAAGATCGGCGTCAAGCTGACCGAGCTGCGCAAGGACCAGGCCGACTATATCGGCGTCAAGCAGGAAGGTCCGTACAAGTCGGATCACTACCGCTACTGATCCGCGGACATCGCGCGAACGACCAAACGAAAAGCCCCGGCATCGTCCGGGGCTTTTTGCTGAAACATCGAGCGGCAGCTTCACCGCTCCCTGCCGGCTTCCTTCACGGCCTGCAGGACCGGCGACAGTAGGTATTCGATGACGCGGCGGTCGCCGGTCTTGATCTCGGCGGAGACGCGCATGCCGGGGCGGATCGGTTCGTGGCGGCCGTCGACCAGGATCCAGTCCCGCAGCAGCGTCACGCGGGCGGGATAGGCAAGCTCGGCCGGCTGGGCGCCGGCAATCCCGGCCATCGGATTCTGCGCCGCCGCAGCGGGGCCGGGGCCGGCATTAGCGGTCGTGGCGTCGCGGCCGAGCTTGCGCATCCGGCCGGGCACCAGGCCGTAGCGCGAGAAGGGGAAGGCCTCGAGCTTGATCTCGACATCCTGTCCTTCGCTGACAAAGCCGATATCCTTGTTTGGCACCATGCAGTCGACTTCAATGCCGGCACCGTCGGGGACGATGGTCATCAGCGTGTCCGCGGTGGTGACCACCGCTCCCGACGTGTGGATCTTCAGCCCCTGGACCGTGCCGTCGACCGGCGACACCAGACGGCGATAGCTCTCCTTCTGCCGCGCCTTGGTGATGTCCTGGTCGAACTGCGAAACCTTGGTCAAGGCCTTGGTCAGGCGGTCGGTGCTGTCGGCCATGTAGCCGGCTTCGCTCTCGGCGAGCTTGGCCTGGATCGAGCTGCGATCGGCCTGAATCTGGCTGATGTTGCGTTCGGCAATCTTGAGGTCGGCCTGCTTCTCGACGATCTGCTGCTCGCTATCGAGCACCGGCGGCCGGGTGCCGTTGCCCTTTTCGTAGAGCGCTTTCGCCGTCTTGTTCTTCTCCTCCAGCAAGGGAAGGATCAGCTTGGCACGCTCGATCTGCGCGTCGTTGGATTCGAGCGCCGCGTCCTTCTTTGCGATCTCGGCTGCGAAGCCTGCGACCGTCGCGAGATGTTTCTCGATCTCGCGCCGCGCCTGGTTGTGGCTTTGCTCAACCAGCGCAGGGGGCGCGCCGGCGGGGCCGTGGAACGACCGTTCGGGATCGCGGCCAAGCAGCGCGCGCGCCACCTCGGCATCAAGCTCCGCCTGCGTGCGGTTATAGATCAGCGCCTCCAGATCGGCATGCGCCTCGGTCGGGTCGAGATCGACCAGCAACTGGCCGGCCGTGACATGATCGCCCTCGTCGACGTGAATGGCGCGGATCATGGCGGTTTCGAGCGGCTGCACCACCTTGACCTGGCCGAGCGGCACGACCTTGCCGTCGGCCACCGCGACCATGTCGATGCGCGCCAGCGCGGCCCAGATCACGGCGACGGCGAGCAGGCCGCACAGCGCCGACGCCGTGAAACGCAGCGTCGGCGACAACGGCGTCTCGATCAGCTCGATCGTGGCGGGAAGGAACTCGCGCTCCCGGGCCGTGAGCCGCGGGCCGGCCGGGATCAGGCGCAGTCGCGTCGGACGAGACGGCACCAGCTTCGGTGCGGCACTGTTATCGTTGTTGTCGGCGGGACGCAGCGGCATCGGCTGTACCATGGCGATCACCCTGCTGCCTGGCGGACGAGATTGGCGTAGAGGCCGTTGTGATGCACCAGCACGTCATGGGTGCCCGCTTCGGCGAGCTGCCCGCGCTCCATCACCAGGATGCGGTCCGCGGCACGCACGGTGGAAAGCCGATGCGCCACGACCAGCACGGTGCGGCCGCGGCAGATCGCACGCATGTTGTTCTGGATGATCCGCTCGCTCTCGTAATCGAGCGCCGAGGTGGCCTCGTCGAAGATCAGGATCCGCGGATTGGTGACCAGCGCGCGGGCAATCGCAATGCGCTGGCGCTGGCCGCCGGAGAGATTGGCGCCGCGCTCCTCGACAATGGTGTCGTAGCCATGCGGCAGTTCGCAGATGAATTCGTGCGCGCCGGCCAGCAGCGCAGCCTGCATCACCCGCTCGAGCGGCATCGAGGGATCGACCAGGGCGATATTGTCGCGGATCGAACGATTGAACAGCACGTTCTCCTGAAGCACCACGCCGATCTGGCGTCGCAACCAGGCCGGATCGAGCAGCGCGATGTCGAATCCGTCGACGATGACGCGGCCGCGCTCGGGCGTGTAGAGCCGCTGCAGCAGTTTGGTCAGGGTCGACTTGCCGGAGCCGGAGCGGCCGACGATGCCGACCACTTCACCGGCGCCGATCTCGAACGAGAGATCGCGAAGCACCTCCGGATTGTCAGGCTGGTAGCGGAACCCGATGTTCTCGAACCGCAGATGCCCCTTGATCGACGGCAGGTTCTGCCTGGAGCTGACATTGGGTTCGGTCGGCGTATCGATGATGTCGGCGAGCCGCTCAATCGAGAGGCGAAACTGCTGGAAATCCTGCCACAGCTGCGCGAGCCGCAGCACCGGCGCGCTGATCTGGCCCGCCAGCATGTTGAAGGCGACGAACTCGCCGATGGTGAGATGATTGGCGATCACCGCCTGGGCGCCGAACCACAGCAGCGCGGCGCTCGTCACCTTGTTGACCAGGCCGACCAGTTGCGAGCCGGCGGCGCCCATCGTCACCACCCGCAGCGAGGATCCGATGTAGGCGGCGAGCTGCTCATCCCAGCGCCGTCGCATTTGCGGTTCCACCGCGCAGGCCTTCAGCGTCTGGATGCCGGCGAGGCTCTCGACCAGCAGTGACTGATTGGCGGCACCGCGCTGGAATTTCTCCTGAACTCGCGCTTTCAGGATCGGCGTGATGACCAGCGAGATCACGATGTAGAACGGGATCGACAGCACCACCACGAGTGTCAGTGACGCGCTGTACCAGAACATCACCGCCAGGAAGAGCAGGCTGAACGCGACGTCAACCACCAAGGTGAGTGCGGAGGAGGTGACGAAGGTCCTGACGTTCTCCAGCTCCCGCACCCGCGCCACGGTCTGGCCGGTCGCTCTGCTTTCGAAATAGCTGATCGGCAGCGCCACCAGGTGCCGGAACAGTTGCGAGCCCAGAATGGCATCCATCCGGCTCGTGGTATGGGCAAAGGCGTAGGTGCGCAGCCAGTTCAGCAACCCGTCGGCGACGTTGATGACTAGGAGGCCGATGATCAGTACGTTCAGCGTGGTGAGCCCGCGATGCACCAGCACCTTGTCGATCACCACCTGGAAGAACAACGGCGAGGCCAGCGCGACGAGCTGGATGAACACCGAGATGACCAGCACTTCGGTAAGGACCCTCGAGAAGCGCTTGATCACGGGAATGAACCAGCTCAGTCCGAAGCGCTTGACCTCGCCGGGAAGCTGGTCGCGCTTGGCGAACAGCACGACCTCGCCGGTCCATTTCTGCGCCAGCTCCTCCATGGTCCAGCGGACCGGCGGCCCGCCGCCGAGACCGACCATGACGTCGGCTTCGGCCCACCGCCCGATCACAAAGAAGGTGCCGTCCTGGCAACGTGCGATCACCGGCAGCGGCAGCACCCTGAGGCGATCGATCGACGTCGGGACGACTTGCGCCTTCAGCCCGGCGCCGCGTGCGATGCGCACGAGATCATCGCACTCCGCTGTGCGGCCGTCCTGGATGTGTTCGCGTCGCGCCCGCTCGATGTCGAATGCTTCGCCCAGCATGGCGAGCACCAGCGCAAGGCTGCCGAGACCTGTATCAGCCGGCGTCGCGGGCACGGCTGCAATTTGCTGGCTACCGATCATGTGGGCTGCCCTCTGCAATAATCTTCGCGGTTCAATAATTCGACCGCTAAACTTCCCCAGATCATCCGTTGCGTTCGTTGTCGCACCGGGCTTCATTTTCAAAAAGTATCAATTAGTGCAAAAATATCACGCGATGGTTCAACCGAACGTCCAGGCAACGAGAAAGTATTCCAAATGTACTTGCCGGAATCACGATTGATGCGACGGCATTCCCGTAATCGATGACTGCGATCCCGGCCGCGCTGCCTCGGAAAGAATGCAGTCGGACGATAGTCCGGCTGCATTCCAGTTCTCGGGCACACGAGCATTGCTGGTCGTGCGCCTTCCCGTGTCCGGCTCAGTCAGTTTACGTCACGGGGAATACGCGGAAGCTCTCGACCGAGCCGCCCTGGACGACGCTCCAGCCGGCAAAATTGCCGGAGAGCATGTTGCTGGCGTAGAGATAGCCGGTGTCGGCCGTGTCAGGCGTACCAACGGCCCAGTAGAGCAGGTCGATCTGCCCGGACGCCGTCATCGTGGTCGCCTCCAGACCTTGCGGGGTGCCGGCGCCATTCTGGTAGTTGAAGCCCGTATTCGCGGAATCAGAATTCAGATCGCCGATCCGCGGGGTACCGACGCTGTTCGCGACCAGATAGCTGGCCTGGACGTTGAGAGCAGCGAAGTTGCCGCCCAGCCCGATAATATCGAGCTGGCCGGACGCCGTTTGGGTGTTGATCACATCGCCAGCCAGGCCGGGGCTGGCCACTCCGGCCCATGCCGGGGCGGTCGAAGCATAGGTCGAAATGCCGACAGCGGTTGGAAGGCCGGCACTTCCGGCGACCAGGCTGCTGCCAGTGAAGGCACCGGTCGTTGTATTGAACTGCAACATGTCGATCGAGCCGTCGGCGAGCTGCGAGCCGAATTCCCCGGTATCGACCGAATAACCGAAGATGCGCGGCAGCGCCACGGAGGTCATCGCGGAGGACGTCAGGGCTCCGTTGGCGCCGATCCCGAGAAAGTCGACGAAGCCTGTCTTGGCGTTCTGCGCCACCAGGGTAGTCGGGGTGTTGGCCACGATTTTCCAATCCGCACCGAGGCCGTAGTCCTGCGTCATCGAGGCGACCAGCGTCGAACCCTCGTATTTCAGGTAATCGACGACGCCGGTGGTGTTGTTCTGGATGACAACATTGTTCTGCAAAGGTGTTGGCAAGAATGGCATCACATATCTCCTTGTTAGTCCGAAAAGGACCACCTCAAAAACAAACATTGACAATCATTGAGGCTCGGCCCGCTCGCTTCGAGCGGACTCTGCCAAGAAATTGGTCACGGGGGTCTTGGTAAGGTTCATTGCTGAAACGTGATTTCGAGCTGGCTCCACTGGAACCGGTCGTGCGCCTGCGGTTGCGGCTTCGACAATCGCGGTAATGCCTAGAAATCCTGCCGCGGTTGCGCAGGCGAGAAATTCGTAGCGGGATGCCTCGACACTACCGTGTCGCCGCGCCAACCGATGTGATCTGGAACACATGTTCGATGCTGGCCGCGCTGCTTCGGAAGGCTGCAGCCGGATCGTGTCCACCTGCCAAGTGGTGAAATGGATTCCGGGTTGGTGCTCCTCACGCCCTCAGATGCGCAATTGCGCGTTGGGGAATGACGATGGGAACACATCACCCCGACTTCGGCACCGTGCCGTGCCCAAGCTGCCTTGAGATATCGCCCGCACAGCTCCGCAGCGCGGCTGCGATGGCGCTGTCCCAGCTGACGTCGAAGGTGCCCTCCGGACCCATCGCCGTAATGACCAGGGCGACATGGCCGGCGTGATCGAACACCGGCGCGGCGAAGGCGTTGACGCCGGGCAGGGGATCGCCGATCGCGCGCGCGAGCCCGCGGCTGCGGACCTCGGCGAGCATCTCCGCGGCCTTCGGGTTGACGGACTCGCGCTTCGGATTGTAGCCGACGCCGAGGCGGTCGAGGCCGCTCTCGAGCGCCGTTTTGATTGCGTTCGGCGGCATGAAGGCGGCGAAGGCGCGGCCGGTCGCGGTCTCCAGCAGCGCCACCACCGATCCGACGCGCATCGCGATATGCACGGGATGGCTCGGCTCTTCGAGCCGCACCACGGTCGCGCCGTGAGTGCCCCAGACCGAGAGCGACACTGCATGATTGACGCTGTCGGCGAGCGCGGCGATCCGCGGCGTCGCGATCCGCACCGCGGAGAGCCGGCGCAGGCTGATCAGGCCGAGCTCGAGCGCGAGCGCGCCGATCTCGTAGCGGCCGGTGGTCTCGTCCTGCTCGATCAGGCCGATGCGGGAAAAGCTGACGAGATAGGGATGCGCCTTGGCCGGCGGCATGCCGGCTTCGCGCGCCAGATCGCGCAGCATCATCGGCTCGCCGCTGCGGGCGAGCGCGCGGAGCAATTCTCCGCCGACCTCGATCGACTGTATGCCGCGGCTTTCTCTCGTCATGTGGCCCTGTTCGTGTTCGTCGTTTCGCACTTAGCAGGAAACCAGGCTGGCCGCGAGACGCACGCTATTTCCCCCGTCATCCCCGCGCAAAGGCTTCGCCTTGGTCGCCGGAGGTGCGAGCTCTTGCGAGCCTCGAAGGATGCACGGCCCGGCTGGTGGCCGTCGACCCTTCGAGACGCGCGCAAGAGCGCGCTCCTCAGGGTGACGGGACTGGGCTCATGCCGCGCTTCTCTCTGCCGCAGCCCCGGCGATGTGCTTGCCCGCGATGTAGCCGAAGGTCAGCGCGGGACCGAGCGTGATGCCGGCGCCGGGATAGTTGCCGCCCATGATGCTCGCCATGTCGTTGCCGGCGGCATAGAGGCCGTGGATCGGCTGGCCGTCGGCGTCGAGCGCGCGGGCATTGGCGTCGGTCCGGATGCCGGCATAGGTGCCGAGGTCGCCGATCACCATCTTGATGGCATAGAACGGCCCATGCTGGATCGGCGCGATGCAGGGATTTGGGCCCATGCAGCGCGTCGCCCTGGTAGCGGTTATAGGCGCGGGAGCCCTTGCCGAAGGCGGGGTCGCGGCCCTCCGCCGCGGTCGTGTTGAACTCCGCGACGGTCGCCTCGAACGCCTTGGCGTCGATGCCGGCTTGCGCGGCGAGCTCGGCGAGCGTTGCGCCGCGCTTGAGATAGCCGGTGTTCAAATGGTGGCCCAGCGGCATCGGGCGCGGCGGCACGCAGCCGAGGCCGTATTTGCGCAGCGTGTCGTGATCGCAGACGAGGTACGCCGCGATCTCCTCGCCGGGCTTCGCCGCCCTGATCATCGCCTGCACGAAGTCGTGGTAGGAATTGCCTTCATTGGCAAAGCGCCTGCCGTCGGCCATCACCGCGATCACGCCGGGCTTGGCGCGATCGATGAAATGCGGCATCACGCCCTTCGAGCCGTCCTTGCGCGTGGTGACCGAGACCGGCACCCAAGCTGCCGCATTCGGCAGCGAGTCCTCGACGCGGCCGCCGGCGGATTCCGCAAGACGCAAGCCGTCGCCGGTGTTGCCGGTCGGCCCAGGCGAGTAATGCTCCTTGCCGGTGGGCGCATGTGGAAACATCTTCTGCCGCCGCGCGACGTCATGCGGAAAGCCGCCGCAGGCGAGCACGACGCCGCGCTTGGCGTTGACGCGGATGGTGCGGCCGTCGCGCACGACGACCGCGCCGCGCACCACGCCATTCTCGACCATCAGTTCGCGTACCGGCGAGTTGAGCCAGAGCGGGATCTTGAGGTCGAAGGCGGATTTTGCCAGCCGTCCGGCGAGCGCATTGCCGTTGGTCAGCGTCATGCCGCGGCCGTTACGCATCACGTCGATGGCATGCTTCGACAACCGCCTGGCGACATAGGCCGCCGAGGACAGCGACCGCGTCGCGCGCATGAAATGCACGATTTCCTTGCCGGAGCCAAGCATCATGCCGAACACGGTGAGCTCGGGCAGGGGGCTGCCGAGATCCTTGAGGGCATCGCCGAGCTCATGGGCGTCGAACGGCCGCGTCACCATCGAGCGGCCGCCCTGTGCGCCGCCGGGCGCTTCGGCATGATAGTCCGGGAAGGTCAGCGGCATGTCGAAACGAACCGCGGTCTTCGTCGTGAAGAAGTCGACCGCCTTCGGCCCTTCGGTCAGGAATGCATCGACGCGCGCGGCGTCAAAACTGTTGCCGGCCTCATGGCGCAGATAGGTTTTGGCCTGATCGGGGCTCTCCTCGATGCCCCAGGCCTTCGCCAGCGAGGTGCCGGGAATCCACAGCCAGCCGCCGGAGCGCGCCGTGGTTCCGCCGAAGCGCGGCTCCTTCTCGACGACCAGGACCTTCAGGCCGTGGTGGCCGGCGGTGACCGCCGCCGACAGCCCGGCGCAGCCGGAGCCGACGACGAGCGCGTCGCAGTCATACGTTTCTTCATTGGCCACGCGATCGATCCTATTTCTTGAGCAGCGGGCACTTCGACTCGGAGACCGGACGGAAGGCGTCCTCGCCCTTCACCGTCTTGATGATGTCGAGATAATCCCACGGCTCCTTGGACTCCGAGGGCTTCTTCACCTTCGCCAGATACATGTCGCGGATGACACGGCCGTCCTCGCGCAATTTGCCGCCGTGCACGAAGGTGTCCTCGATCGGCAGCTCGCGCATCTTGGCCATCACCGCTTTCGGGTCGTCGGTGCCGGCGGCCTGGATCGCCTTGAGATAATGCAGCACCGAGCCGTAGACGCCGGTCTGGATCATGGTCGGCATCACGTTGGCGCGGGCGAAGAACTTCTTCGACCAGGCGCGGGTCTTCTCGTCCATGTTCCAGTAGGACGCCGTCGTCATGTAGGTGCCCTGCGCGGCGTTGAGGCCGATCGCATGCACGTCGGTGTCGAACATCAGAAGGCCGACCAGCTTCTGGCCGCCCTGCACGAGGCCGAACTCGCCGGACTGCTTGATCGAATTGTCGGTGTCCTGGCCGGCATTGGCGAACGCCACCACGTCCGCCTTCGAGCTCTGCGCCTGCAATGCGAAGGAGGAGAAGTCGGCGGTGTTGGTCGGGTGCCGCACGCCGCCGAGCACCTTGCCGCCCATCTCGTTGATGAAGCGGGTCGCGTCCTTCTCGAGCTGCTGGCCGAAGGCGTAGTCCGCGGTGATGAAGTACCAGGACTTGCCGCCTTCCGCGATCACGGCCGACGCCGTGACCTTGGACAGCGCGTAGGTGTCGTAGGTGAAGTGCACGGTGTTGGGGCTGCACAGCTCGTCGGTCAGCGAGCTCGCGCCGGGGCCGGACAACAGCGCGATCTTGTTGCGCTCGCGCACCATGTTGTGCACGGCGATCGCGATGCCGGAATTGGGAATGTCGACGACGGCATCGACCTTGCCGTTGTCGAACCAGCCGCGCACGATCTGGACTCCGACATCGGTCTTCATCTGGTGGTCGGCGGAGACGATTTCGATCGGCTTGCCGAGCACGGTGGGGCCGAACTCCTCGACCGCCATCTTGGCGCGCCTCGACCGAACCCGGGCCGGAATTGTCGCGCCCCCAGCTCGACAGGTCGGTCAGCACCCCGATGCGCACGACGTCATCGGAAACCTGGGCATGAGCGGTCGTCGTCATCGCCGCGAGAATGGCTGCCGCCAAAACCTGTCTCATCATTCCTCCCTGTGGATGTCCGCGCTCTTCGGCGGGTCATCTCAGGATTAGGTATTATCTAATCAGTTTGTCAATGGCGAATTTTGTCTGTGTGAATGTTGCCACATTGTTGCCTCTTCAAATGAGGCAGCGCTTCACATTTGGTGAGCAGACGCTTACATGGCTGATCCGGGACAGCACCGCGGCACGGCCGATGCCAGGCCTCGCCGCAGTGCCAGGTTGCTATGAAACAGGGGAATTTTTGCGGACGGCGGCACACTTCGCCGCCCGGACTGAGCCGCCCGTCACGGGGGACTCTTGCGGGGCGGTGCATGAAGAGCGTCGGCGGACTGCGATCTTAGACGCATCATGTTGAGACAGCTCTTCGCACCACAGCTCGTCATTCTCTACCTGCTGGTAGTCTCCACGCTCTACGTGCACTTCCGCGGCAAGCAGCGGTTGCGCTTCGCTCGCCAGCTCGGCGACCACTCGACCTATCTCGCGCCCTACAATGTGCTGATGTATGCGGGCTCCGCGGTGCCCAACACGCCGGTGATCCCGATCGAGCAGTTTCCCGAACTGAAGAAGCTCTCCGACAATTGGGAGACGATCCGCGACGAGGCGACACGCCTGTTCGACGAGGGCTTCATCCGCGCCGCGGCCAAGAACAACGACTGGGGCTTCTATTCGTTCTTCAAGAGCGGCTGGAAACGCTTCTATCTGAAATGGTACGACGACTTCCTGCCGTCGGCGCGCGCGCTGTGCCCGCAGACCGTCGAGCTGCTCAACTCGATCCCGAACGTGCACGGCGCGATGTTCGCGATGCTGCCGCCCGGCGGCAAGTTAGGGGCGCACCGCGATCCCTTCGCAGGCTCGTTGCGCTATCACCTCGGCCTGGTGACGCCGAACTCGAACCAGTGCCGCATTCTCGTCGACGGCGTCGAATGCGTCTGGCGCGACGGCGAGGCCTTCATGTTCGACGAGACCTTCATCCACAGCGCCGAGAACAAGACCGACGTCAACCGCATCATCCTGTTCTGCGACGTCGAGCGCCCGATGAAGTACGGCTTCATGACCAGGATGAACCGCTGGGTCAGCCACAACATCGTCAAGGCGTCGGCGACCCAGAACGTCGACGGCGAGCATGTCGGCGCACTGAACAAGGTGTTCGGCAAGCTCTACGAGATCCATCTCGCCAGCCGCAAGGTCAAGGAGTGGAATCGGAACGTGTACTACACGCTGAAATATTCCGCGACCGCGCTGATCCTCGGCCTGATCGTGATGTCGGCGCTGCGGTGAAACGGCAGGGCGGATCAGCGCCATCTCATCCGCCGTCGCGCCGCGGATGAGATGGCGCATTATGCTGCGCCAGTCCGCCCCATGATTCCCGAACATGCAAAAGCCCCGGATCATGCTCCGGGGCTTTTTGTCTGGGGCAATGAACCGTGGCGCGCGTCAGCGTCAGTCGCGTTCGAAAACCTTGGCGCCGGGGTAAACCCGGCGTGCGTAGGCGACGACCCACTCCCGGTCCTGGGTCTCCAGGAACGGAGTTCGGATCTTGCACGAGCCGACGATGAGGTGCCACAGGCCGTTCAGCTTCTGAATGTTGACGATCATTTGAGTGTTCCTCGAGAACGCGCGATCTTCCCATGATGGTCTTGCACATCACTCCTCGGAGCAGTGATCCCGATCACAGATTTCGCCGCTCGTGCCGGGCGAGAATTGCTACCGTGTCGACAGAGAGACACCGGGAACCGTTCATCCGATGGAGCAGTCGCGAGTATAAGAATCACTCGCCGTCGCTCTACTGTACGAGCGTAAGCGCAGGGCACCACAAGGAATCGGCGAAGCTATACCAAGGTATGTTGTGAGTGTGTTGCTTGCCGGGAGGCAAGGCGGACTGCACCTCGCGGGCAATCCGCCTCAGATTTTTTCCGCGGCCTCGTTCCGACCTACGGCTCCCGGTTGGCGCCGACGCCGAGCGGATCGACCTTGGCGTCGGAAGCGGCATCCATATCGGCTGCCGTGATCGGCTGATCGACGATGAACAGGTAGCATCCCGCCGAGACGACGCCGATCAAGGCACCGACGACCAGGGCAGGGACGAACGAACCCGTCTTCTGCACGATCAGGCCGGTCACGGTCGGCGCCAGCGCGCCGCCGAGATAGCCGCCGAAATTCTGGACCGAGCCGATCGAGGCGGTGCAATTGGTCGGGACCGCGACCGAGCTCAGAGCCCACGCGCAGGTGCTGGTCACATAGACCAGAAACAGCGAGATCGAGATGAAGGCGATCGCCAGCGTGTTGCTCTCGACATAGGCCGCAGCCACCGTGCAGGCCGCCGTTCCAAGCAGCGAGATCGCGGCCGGATAGCGCCGGCTCTTCAGCGGCTCGACGCCGCGGCGCACCAGGATGTCGGCGATGTATCCGCCGACCACGCCGCCGACCACACCGCAGGCGAACGGCACCGCGGCGGCCCATCCCGTGTATTTCACGCTCATATGGCGCTCGATTTCGAGATAACCCGGCAGCCAGGCGGTATAGATCCAGGTCAAATAGATGCAGCCGAAATAGCCGAAGATCATGCCCCAGGTGGTGCGGAAGCGGAACAGCAGCGACCAGTCGCGGAATGTGACCTTGGTGCGCCGGCCGGGCGGATCGCCTTGCGTCCGGTAGGCGTTCTCGTGCGCCGTGAGCGCAACCTGCTCGGGATTGCGATAGAGCGCATACCAGCAGGCGGCGACGATCAGGCCGGCGACGCCCATGATCACGAACATCGCGCGCCAGCCGAAGGTCAGCATCAGATAGGTCAGCAGCGGCACGGCGATCGCGGTGCCGAGCGATGACGCGCAATTGAAGACACCGGTCGCAAGCCCGCGGTCGCGCTGGTTGAACCAGTCGCGGACCACGCGCGCGCCGGTCGGAAATTGCGGGGCTTCGCCAATGCCGAGCAGCACGCGGGCCCCGAAGAACTGGCCGAAATTCTGCACCAGGCCGCCGATCAGCTGCGCGAGCGACCATAGGCTGAGGCCCATGGTGAGAAGCAGGCGCGGACCCAGCCGCGCCGGTGGGGAGCTGTGCGAACGCGTAGGCCCAGAGAAAAGCGGAGAGCAGGTAGCCCATGTCCGCGATCGACAGTCCGAGTTCCTCGCGGATCAGCGGATTGGCAACTGCGAGGGTCGCGCGATCGATGTAATTGACGACCCCTGCAACGACCAGCAGAGCCAGCGCGACGCGCTGAATCGATTTCAGACGTGGCGTCGCAAGCTCGATTCCTGACATGATTCGTTTTTTCCTCACCTGTGATTTTGCCGGACACTATCGGCGTGAGTGGCGTCGAACCAGAACGGATGTCGCCCGGCCTGCGTTGCGATTTCGTCATGGACGATTCTGATATGGGCGAAGTGTTGCGTGCGGTTCCTGATCGCATCTCGGCCACGAAGATGAACAGGGTGCGTGAAGCGCGCGCAGCGAGCCCATCGATCACGCTCTCGCGATGCGGACCGGTCGCGGTGCAACGATCTACGAACGCGGCGAGCGCCGACGCACGCAATCCGGGGCCCGGCGCGAGCTTCATCGCGCCGTCATCAATGGCTGCGAGGCAATCGGTCCGGCCCCACGGCCGAACAAGAACTTGGCGAGACCGGCAGGTTCGGGTTCCGGTCGCTCGCGTCGAGGTGCTACAGTCCTGCTCCGGATCCCGTTTCGAAAGGCTTTCTCATGTCCGAGTCCACGGCAGATTTCGCCACCACTGCGCTCAGCGGCTACGAGCTGCTGGCCGATCCGCAGCTGAACAAGGGCACGGCGTTCTCCGAGGCCGAGCGCGAGGCGTTCGACCTGCACGGCCTGCTGCCGCCCAACATCCTGACGCTGGACGAGCAGGTCTCGCGCCGCCTCGAAGCGTTGCGCGGCTACGAGACCGACATCGAGCGCTATGCCTTTCTGCGCGAACTGCAGGACACCAACGAGACACTGTTCTACGCGCTCCTGGTCGGCAACCTGGAAGAGCTTCTGCCGATCGTCTACACGCCGACCGTCGGCGAGGGCTGCCAGAAATTCAGCCGGCTGTTTCGCAAGCCGCGCGGGCTGTTCCTCAGCATCCCGCACCAGCACCGGATCGATCGCATTTTCGCCCATCCGCGCTTCGATCACGTCGAGGCGATCGTGGTGACCGACGGCGAGCGCATCCTCGGCCTCGGCGATCAGGGCGCCGGCGGCATGGGCATCCCGATCGGCAAGCTCGCGCTCTACACCGGCTGCGGCGGCCTGCATCCCGCGACCACGCTGCCGATCATGCTCGACGTCGGCACCGACAATCCCGACTGCCTGGCCGATCCGCTCTATGTCGGCTGGCGCAACGAACGCGTCCGCGGCCAGGCCTATGACGACTTCATCGAGGCGTTCGTCTCCGCGGTGGTCAAGCGCTGGCCGCGCGTCCTGTTGCAGTGGGAGGATTTCGCCAAGAACAACGCGACGCGGATGCTCGACCGCTACCGCGACCGGCTCTTGACCTTCAACGACGACATCCAGGGCACCGCGGCGGTGGCGACCGGCGCCTTGCTCTCCGCGATCAACGTCACCGGCGTGCCGCTCACCGAGCAGCGCGTCGCCGTGCTCGGGGCGGGCTCGGCCGGCTGCGGCATCGCCAGCCTGATCCGCGCCGCGATGGTCGATGCCGGCCTGCCGGAGAGCGAGGCGGCCAAGCGCTTCTTCATGGTCGATCGCGATGGGCTCTTGCTCGAGGGCATGAGCGGGCTCGCGCCGTTCCAGCTTCCGTTCCTGCAGAGCAAGCAGGCGATCGCGGGCTGGCAGCTCAGCCATCCCGACAAGATCGCGCTGCTCGACGTCGTACGCAACGCGAGGCCCACCGTGCTGATCGGCGTCTCCGGCCAGGCCGGCGCGTTCTCCGAGCCGATCGTCCGCGCGATGGCCGAGTGCAACAAGCGCCCGGTGATCTTCCCGCTGTCCAACCCGACCTCGCGCGAGGAGGCGACGCCGGTCGACATCGAGGCGTGGACCGAGGGGCGGGCGCTGATCGGCGTCGGCAGCCCGTTCCCGCCGATCACCCGCAACGGCGCGCGCTTCAAGGTCGACCAGACCAACAACTCCTACATCTTCCCGGGCGTCGGTGTCGGCGCGCTCGCGGTCGGCGCCAGCCGGGTCAGCGACGGGATGTTCATGGCCGCGGCCAAGGCGCTGGCCAGCGTCTCGCCGGCGCGCAACAATCCGAAGCACAATCTGCTGCCGCCGGTCAGCGCGCTGCGTGAGGTCGCGCTGACGGTCGCGCTCGCGGTGGCGCTGCAGGCGCACAAGGAAGGGCTCGCGAAGAAGGATATTCCGATCGACCAGGTCGAGGCGCGCATCCACGCCAAGGTCTGGACGCCGCGCTACGTTCCGTATCGGCGCGCGAGGTGAGCAACGGGCAGGTCGTCACGCCATCACGGCTCAGTTCGGCGTGATGCGCAGGCTCGGCAGCCGCAGCGGACATCCCGGATCTGGCCGCCGACGATCGGCGCGCCGCCGAAGGATGACCGTCTTCGCGGTTCCGATATTGCCGGCTCACGTCCGCTTGCTTGCAAGTTGAATGCGGTCTCGCGCGTCGGTGATCTCGCGTGACGAAATAGTCTGGCACGATTGCCGTACTTGATCGACGGAGCCGGACTTGCTCGGCTTCGACCATCGAATGGAGAAAACCCATGACCAGACTGTCCCTTGTGGCCGCTGCGCTGATAGCAGCCGCGACGTTCAGCACCGATGCCTTTGCCGCCCGCAGCGTCTCGCATCGGCACACCGAGGCCGCGGCCAAGAGTACGACCGACTGCGTGCGCGCGCCGGATGTCGGCGCGTACGCCACCGCGCCCTACAGCGAGCCGCCGTGCTTGCCCGGCACGGCCGGCTGATCGCGCGCACCGACGCACAGAGGCCCGGGAGCTTGCTCCGGGGCCTCTGCCGTCTATTCGCAAGTCTGGTTTCGTCGACCGCTACAGGGGCTTCATAAGATCGGCGGAGGTTGCGTCGCGCGGCGCGAGATAGATGGCGAGCAGGGTCGCCGGCTCGGTCGAGCTCGGGTTGCGCGAAACGCGATGGACGGCGCCGACCGGCTCCCACCAGGCTTCGCCGGCGCTGTAGGTGCGCTCGGCATCTTGGCCGACCTGCGAGGCCACCATGCCCGACACGACATAGGCCATCAAAGTCCATTGGGTGTATTGCTTTCGCTGCCGCGCCGGATGGCGCTGCTGCAATGGGCGATGCGATCGCGAGGCGGCGGCTCACGCGCCCAATCGAGCCGGCGCCCGGGCGGCGAGTCCGGGCCGACTAAAGTTGTAGCTTCCTGTTCGAGTGCCGCGGGAACCCGCTGAGCGATATTTCGTTTGTCTTCAAACGACCCGGTCGGTCAGAGATCCACCACGGGGGCTTGTCCGAGGGAGACAGTCCCATGGCAATATTTGGCCCAACACTAGGCTCAACCTTCCGCCCGACATCTGGCCTTGACGCCACCCAACTTACGCCGGCCGAGCATCAGCTCCAGCTGCGCCGCGCGGTGATCGCCTCCACGATCGGGACCGCGATCGAATGGTATGACTTCTTCCTCTACAGCACCGTCACCGGCCTCGTTTTCGCAAAGCTGTTCTTTCCGCATTCCGATCCCTGGGTCGGCACGCTGGAAGCGTTCGCCATCTATGCGGTCGGCTTCATCGCGCGGCCGATCGGCGCCGCGATCTTCGGGCACTATGGTGACCGCATCGGCCGCAAGTCGACGCTGATCGCGACGCTGCTGTTGATGGGAGTGGCGACCGCAGCGGTCGCGTTGGTGCCGACCTATGCCAGCATCGGCATCTGGGGTGCGGTGATCCTCACCGTGCTGCGCTTCATCCAGGGCGTAGGCGTCGGGGGCGAATGGGGCGGCTCGGTGCTGATGTCGATGGAATGGGCGCGCAACGATCGTTCGCGCGGCCTGATCGCATCATGGCCGCAATTCGGCGTGCCCTGCGGGCTGTTCCTTGCCAATCTTGCCGTGCTGGCGTTCAGCCAGATGTCGGGCGACCAGTTCATGGCGTGGGGCTGGCGCATTCCGTTCGCGCTCAGCATCATCCTGGTCGGCGTCGGCCTCTACATCCGGCTCGGCATCCTGGAAACGCCCGTGTTCAGCAAGCTGCTGGCCGAGCGTCAGCTCGACCGCACGCCGATGCTGACCGTGATCCGCGACTACCCGAAGGAGATCCTGCTGTCCGCCTTCGCGCGCATGTCCGAGCAGGCGCCGTTCTACATCTTCACCGCCTTCGTGTTCTCCTACGGTGTCAGCACGCTGCACGTCTCGCGCGACTTCCTGCTGACCGCGGTGCTATCGGCCTCGGTGCTGTCGTTCGTCTCGATCCCGGTATTCGGGCATCTGTCCGACAAGATCGGCCGCAAGAACATGTACATGATCGGCGCGGTCGTGACCGGCATCTTCGGCTTCATATACTTCGCGATGCTCAATACCGGGTCGGAGGCGATCATCTTCCTCGCGATCGTGCTGTCGTTGATCCCTCACGACATGCAGTACGGGCCGCAGGCCGCGCTGATCGCCGAGAGCTTCACCGGACGGCTGCGCTACAGCGGCGCCTCGCTCGGCTACCAGCTCGCATCGGTCATCGCCGGCGGTCCGGCGCCGCTGATCGCGGCGTGGCTGTTCGGCACCTATCATTCGGCGACCGCGATCGCGATCTACATCGCGTTCTGCGCCGTCATCACGCTGGTCGCGACCGCGTTGATGACGGACTACACCGGCAAGGACATCAATGCGGCGGACGCGCATCAGCAGCGGGTTTGAGGCAGCAAGGGAGCTATCAATGATGAGGTGGCGAAAAGAATCGGCGCTCGATCTCTATAATCTGGTGGCCGCGATGTTCCTGCTCGCGGCGCCGTGGCTGTTCGTGCACGCCAACCCGACGGCGGCGATCGATCTGAGGATCAGCGGTGCCGCGATCGCGATCATGTCGCTGGCGGCGATCGTCGCGTTTTCGATCTGGGAGGAATGGATCAACCTGTTCGTCGGATGCTGGCTGATCGCCTCGCCGTGGCTGCTCGGCTTCACGCACAGCCGCGCGATGCATTTTGCCATCGCCGCGGGTGCGGTGGTCGCGTTCATGGCGCTGCTCGAGCTGTGGCTGGAGTACGAGAAGACGCATCTAGGTCCGGCTGCGCCGCAGGCCGCCGACAGGCACTAGGATTCCCGGACGCTCGCGGACTCTAGCAGCCGCGGCAAATGCCCTTGATCTTGCGGTCGCGGATCACGTCCTCCTGATCGATGATCTGATGCGACGCGGATGTGGTTGCGGGAATGTCTGCGGCGCGCGGCTGGCGATGGCCGACCGGCGCCGACCAGGGCCTGGTCGCGGTTTCGTTCGATGCGTAGGCGTTTGGCTCCTGGACCGCCGTCCGGGCGAACGAGGCGGTCATCATTGCCGCGGACAGGATTGCAGCCAAGCCAAGTTGTTTGCCAAGTTGCTCACCAAGTCGTTCGAGACGTCGTCGAGGATCGATCATGAGAATCTCCATGCCGTCATCGCCGCGTTCGCGCGCGGCCTTGATGAAATGGAGTGCCTCTGCCGCTCCGGTATTCCCGCTCCGTCTGGTGTGATGAGGCCGCTCGCGGTTCGGTGATCGCGCGTGAGGAAATATTCTTGCGGCGATCACGGTCATTGGTCACAGGAGCCGAACTGGTCGGCTTCACCCATCGTGCGGAGAAATCCTATGACCAAATTGACCATCGCCGCGCTTGCTCTGGTTGCGGCGGCTGCGTATTCGGCGCAAGCGTCCGCAGCCAGCAACAATGCTGCGGCTGCGGCGCGGCGCGCCCATGCATCGCAAACGGTGCCGGTCAGCAGCAGGACCACCGATTGCGTGCGCGCGCCGAATGTCGGATCGTTCGCGACCGCTCCCTACACCGAGCCGCCCTGCCTGCCCGGCACGATGCGCTGACGGCGCACAGCAAAAAGCCCCGGACCGCCGGTCCGGGGCTTTGGGCTCTCAGCTCCTGAGGTCGGTTATTCCGGCTTGCCGATCGTCACCGCCAGCTTGCCGATGCCGTCGACGCCGCATTCGAGCTTGTCGCCCACCTGCAGCTGCGAGACGCCGGCGGGCGTGCCGGTCATGATGATGTCGCCGGCGGCGAGCTTCACCTGCTGCGAGAGCTGCCAGATGATCTCCGGCACGTTCCAGATCAATTCGGTGAGATCGCCCTTCTGCGCTTCCTTGCCGTTGACGGTGAGCCAGATCTTGCCTGCGGTCGGATGGCCGATCTTCGAGGCCGGCTGGATCGCGGAGCAGGGCGCGGAATAGTCGAACGACTTGCCGATCTCCCAGGGCCGCTCCTTCTTGCGCGAGGCGATCTGCAGGTCGCGGCGGGTCAAGTCGATGCCGACCGCATAGCCGTAGACGTGCTCGAGCGCCTTGTCGGCGGGAATGTTCAGCCCGCCGCTCTTCATAGCCACCACCAGCTCGACCTCGTGATGCAGGTCCTTGGTCAGCGGCGGGTAGGGGATGGTCGCGCCATTGGGCACCAGCATGTCGGCATGCTTGCCGAAGAAGAACGGCGGCGCACGCTCGTCATTGCCCATCTCCCGGATGTGCTCGAGATAGTTGCGGCCGACGCACCAGATGCGGCGAACCGGAAAGACGCCGGATTCACCGACGACGGGAAGCGAGGGCTGCGGGGGAAGCGGAATGACGGTGGGGGCGGCGTTCATGGGGGTCTCGCTGCTCTTGAGGTGAGGGTGACTGCTCTAGCCGGTGGCGCTGATCGGCGCCAGTGCCAGGGGAGAGGGGTCGTGGTGATGCTGCAGGCGGAAGAACGAGGCGTAGCGGCCGCCGCGGCGCAGCAGCTCCTCGTGCCGCCCGCGCTCGACGATCGCGCCGCCCTCGACCACCAGGATTGCATCGGCATGCATGATGGTGTGCAGGCGGTGGGCGATCACGATCGTGGTGCGGCCCTGGCAGAGATGCTCGATCGCCTCCTGCACCTGCTTTTCGGACTCCGAGTCGAGCGCGGCGGTGGCCTCGTCGAGCAGGATGATCGGCGCGTTCTTGATCAGCGCGCGGGCGACCGCGATGCGCTGGCGTTGCCCGCCGGAGAGCTGCGTGCCGTGCTCGCCGACCGGCGTGTCATAGCCGAGCGGGAAGCCCATGATGAAGTCGTGCGCGCAGGCGGCCTTGGCGGCGTCGATGATCTCGGCCTCGGTGGCGCCTTCCTTGCCGAAGGCGATGTTGGCCCGGATGGTGTCACGGAACAGGTAGACGTCCTGGCCGACATAGGCGGTCTGCCGGCGCAGCGACTTGCGCGAGACCGACGAGATCGACTGACCGTCGATCAGGATCTCGCCCTGTTGCGTCTCGTAGAAGCGCAGCAGCAAGGCGAGCACGGTCGACTTGCCGCCGCCGGAGGGGCCGACCAGCGCGGTGACCTTGCCGGGCTCGGCCACGAAGCTCATACGGTTCAACACCGGCTCGCCGGGCCGATAGGCGAAGCTGACGTCGCGCAGCTCGATCCGCGCATCGGAGAGTTTCAGCGCCGGCTTGTCGTCGTCGGTCTGCTCGCTCGCCGGGCTGTCGACGACCTCGAGCAGCATCCGCGCGCCGACCAGCTGGCTGTTGAGGTCGATGTTGAGCCGCGCCAGCCGCTTGGCCGGCTCGGTCGCCATCAGGAAAGCGGTCAGGAACGTGAAGAACTGGCCCGGCGTGGAACCGAGCGCCACCACGCTGTAGCCGCCATAGAGCAGGCAGCCGGCGACCGCGAAGCCACCGAGCATCTCCATCAGCGGGTTGGAGCGGTTGGCGACGCGCGCCATCTTGTTGGCGTTGCGCTCGACGATCGCGATGTTCTCGTCGATCCGCTGCTGCATGGTGTCTTCCAGCGTGAACGCCTTCACGGTGCGGATGCCCTGCAGCGATTCCTGCATCGTCTCCATGATGTCGGCGGTGCCGGTGAACTGGTTGAAGGCGAGGCCCTTGATCCGCTTCACCAGCCTGCGCAGCATCAGCATCGCCGGCGGCACCGCCACGAGCCCGATGAACGACATCAGCGGGTCCTGCCAGATCATGACCGCGAGCATGCTGATCAGCATCAGGAAGTCGCGCCCGATCGCATTGACCAGCATGTTGAGCACGTCGGTGATCGACTTGGCGCCGGCGGTGAGCCGCGCCAGGAATTCCGACGAATGCCGCTGCGAGAAGAAGCTGATGCTTTCGCTCATCAGCTTGGCGAACAATTGCCGCTGGTTCCGCGCCAGGATCGCGTTGCTGATCTTCGACAGGATCACCATGTGGCCGTAGGTCGCCACGCCCTTGATGAACAGCAGCACCACGGTGATCCCGGCGAACATGGCGATGCCCGGGATGTTCTTGTCGACATAGGCCTGGTTGATCACCTGGCCGAGCACATAGGTGGCGGCCGCCGTCGAGCCGGCCGCAACCGCCATCAGGGCGAACGCCGTCAGATAGCGCCGCCAGTAGGTGATCCCCTGTTCCGTGACCAGGCGACGGATCAGGATCGCCGCGCCATAGGGATCGTCGGTAATTTTCTTTGGAAACTGAGCCATCCGCGTTCCATTGACGGCGGGCGGCGCCGGCCGTCAGGGTTGCGGACCTCATTGCCCGCTTGGCGGGGCTTTTTCAAGCCCAATAACGGCTTGATAACGGCTTGATTTTTAGGCCGATTCTGCCTGCCGCGCGGAGCCGGCGCGCTCCCGGAAGAGCTTCTCCTCCCAGGCCAGCGCGTGGCTCGCGATGGTCTCGAGGTCATCGTAGCGCGGGGTCCAGTCGAGCAGCGAGCGGATCCTCGTGGTGTCGGCCACCATGGTCATGATGTCGCCGGGCCGCCGCGCGGCGTAGGCGACCGCGAAATTGCGCATCGAGACCCGGCGCACCGCCTCGATCGTCTCGAGCACGGAATAGCCACGGCCATAACCGCAATTCATCGTCACCGATTGCCCGCCGCCGCGGAGATAGGACAGCGCCGCGCGATGCGCCTCGACGAGGTCGCTGACATGGATGAAGTCGCGCACGCAGCTGCCGTCCTGGGTCGGATAGTCGGTGCCGAACACGTCGATCTTGGCGCGCTGGCCGGTCGCGGCCTCGACCGCGATCTTGAGCAGATGGGTGGCACCGATGGTGGCAAGGCCGGCACGGCCCTTCGGGTCGGCGCCGGCGACGTTGAAGTAGCGCAGCACGACGTAGCTCATGCCGTGAGCGGAGGCGACATCGTGCAGCATGATCTCGGTCATCAGCTTCGACGAGCCGTAGGGCGACAGCGGACGCGTCGGCGCGATCTCCGGCACCGGCACCTGGTCCGGGTTGCCGTAGACGGCCGCGGTCGAGGAGAAGATGAATCTGTTGATGCCGCCCTTCACCGCCGCGTTGAGCAGGCTGCGCGTCGTCATGGTGTTGTTGCGGTAGTAGCCGAGCGGATCGCGCATCGAATCCGGCACCACGACCGAGCCGGCGAAATGGATGATGCTGTCGATGCCGTGCTGCGCGATCACGCCCTCGACGAGGTTCTCGTCGCCGGCATCGCCGATGAACAGCGGAACAGCTTCGGGCAGGAACGCGGAGAAGCCGGTGGAGAGATTGTCGATCACGACGACGCTCTCGCCGGCATCGACCAGCGCATGGACCATGTGACTTCCGATATAGCCGGCACCGCCGGTCACGAGCACGATCATCGATCAAGCTCTCCCGATATCTTTAACTGGCCATGCTAGCGGGAGTGCGGTGAAGAGGGGGTTTCGCCGCGGTCGAACTGGCCACTATGCTTAATGTTGCGTATAGGAACTGGCGCGAAACGGAGACTTGCGTGCCGATCGAGACCACACCTGCCGGCGAGCTGCAGCTCATCGTGCCGAATCTGCACCGACGCTATTCGGGTGTCACCGCGACCAACCGGATGGTCGCGCCGAAACTTGCGAAGATGCTTCGCGCGGGCTGGCTCGGCTCGCATCGGCCGGACGGCATCGACGCGATGGGATTTGGCGATCTGATGCGGCTGTGGCGGCGCGCGCGGCCCGTGATCTGGCACGCGCGGCGCAACGACGAGATGATCGCGGGGCTCGTGCTGCGCTCGCTCGGCTGGCCGTTGAAGCTGCTGTTCACCTCGGCCGCGCAGCGCCATCACACCTGGCTGACGCGCTGGCTGATCCGCAACATGGACGCGGTCATCGCGACCAGCCCGCTGTCGGCCTCGTATCTCAAGCGCGAAGCCACCGTGGTGATGCATGGCGTCGACACCGATCGCTATGCGCCGCCGGCCGATCGCGCGAGCGCCTTCGCCGAGAGCGGATTGCCGGGGCGCTATGCGATCGGTTGCTTCGGGCGGGTGCGCGCGCAGAAGGGCAGCGATGTGTTCGTCGAGGCGATGTGCAGGCTGCTGCCGCGCTATCCCGGTTTCACCGCGGTCCTCGTCGGCGCCGTGGTACCGGAGCAGCTGGCCTTCGCCAACGAGCTGAAGCGGAAGATCGAGGCCGCCGGGCTGCAATCGCGGATCGTCATCACGGGCGAGCTGCCGATCGAGGATGTCGTGCGCTGGTACCAGCGGCTGACGATCTACGCCTTCACCTCGCGCAACGAGGGCTTTGGTCTGACCTTGATCGAGGCGATGTCGGCAGGCGCGGCGCTGGTTGCGGCGCGCGCGGGTGCTGCCGAGTTCGTCGTCGAGGACGGCGTCACCGGCGTGCTGACGCCGCCCGGCGACGCCGACGCGCTGGCGGCCGCGCTCGAGCCGTTGATGCGCGATCCGGCGTCGGCCGCGGCGATGGGCGCACGGGCGCGGCAACGAGTTGTGGATAAGTTCAGCCTCGATGCCGAGGCGAATGCGATTGCGGCGGTCTATCGCGCATTGATCTGAACCAGCACGCGCCGCGCGATCTCCACGACCTCTTCTGCGGCGATGTCACGCATGCAGCGATGGTCGTTCATGGTGCAGACCGTGCGCTGGCACGGCTGGCACGGCAGCTTGCTCTTGGTCTGCCGCACCGTGGCAGCGAGGCCGTTGAGGGGCGCCCAGAGATAGGGGTCGGTCGGGCCGAAGATGCCCATCGTAGGCGTGCCGATCGCGGCCGCGATATGCATCAGTCCGGAATCGTTGGAGATGGCGACGCTGGCCGCGGCCATCGCCAGCGCGCCGTTGCGCAGATCGGTGCCGGTGAGATCGCGGACCCGCGCGCCGCCGGCGGCCACGATCTCCTGCGCCAGCGCCTTCTCGCCGGGGCCGCCAACCACCCAGACGTCGAAGCCGTGCTCGGCGAACAGTCGCGTCGCTTCAGGATAATAGGTCCAGCGCTTGGAGACGCCGACCGAGCCGGGTCCGAGTGCGATCGCCGGACCGGTGCCGAGGCCGTTGGCCTGACGCCATCGGCTGACCTCATCGGTGGAAACCGTGAGCTGCGGCACCGGCCATTCCGGCGGGCGGGGCGCGCCGTCGGGCAGCGCCAGGATCGCGTTCTTGTCGATGAAGCGCGGCTGGTTCTTCTCGCCCCATCGCATCGCGTTGATCAGGCCGAACCGCGCCTCGCCAAAGAAGCCGACCCGCTCGGGGATACCGGCCAGCGCCGGGGCGATGGCGGCCTTCCAGGTGCGCGGCAGCACCAGCGCGGTGGCATAGTTCCGGGAGCGAAGCTCGGCGGCGAGCGCCCGCTGCTGGGCCAGCGCCAGCCGGCTGCGCGGCAGGTCGAACACGATCCCGGCGCGGACGCCCGGCATGTAATCGACCAGAGGAGCGCAGAGGCGGGTGGTCAGAAGGTCGACCGGCCGGTTGGGCCAGCGCTTGCGCAGCACCCGGACCACGGTGTGGCCGCGCACGAAATCGCCGATCCAAACATAGGGCACGACGAGGATAGGTCTGGTATCCTCGCTGTCCTGCGTTTCGATATCAGATATTGAATCAATATTCATTTCTAAATAGGCCAAAGCCGGATCAGGCGCGGCCAAGTCGGTAACCGGTTCGCGATGAGAGGTAAAGCCGTCGTTGCCTGTGGCGCGGGAGTGGGGCAAAGCTGACGGCTGCAAAGGAATCTGGCGGGATTTCATCATGTTTCTGGTAACCGGGGGCGCCGGTTTTATCGGATCGAACGTCGTGGCTGCGTTGAATGACGCTGGCCGCAGCGACGTTGCGGTCTGCGATATCCTTGGGCAGGACGGCAAGTGGCGGAACCTGGCCAAGCGTCAGCTGGCCGATTTCGTGCCGCCGGCCGAGCTCATGGGCTGGCTGCAGGGCCGACGGCTGGATGGCATCATCCACCTCGGCGCGATCTCCTCCACCACCGCGACTGACGGCGATCTGGTTATGGAAGCCAATTTCAAGACGCCGCTACGGCTGCTCGACTGGTGCACCGCGACAGCAACGCCTCTGATTTATGCCTCTTCGGCCGCGACCTATGGCGACGGCGAGCACGGCTTTGACGACGATGGTTCGGTGGAGGCGCTGAAGCAGCTGCGGCCGATGAACCTCTATGGCTGGAGCAAGAACCTGTTCGATCTCGCCGTCGCCGAGCGGCGTGTGCGCGGCGAGAGGCTGCCGCCGCAATGTGTAGGCCTGAAATTCTTCAACGTGTTCGGCCCGAATGAGTATCACAAGGGCTCGATGATGAGCGTCTTAGCGCGCCGCTTCGACGACATCAGAGCGGGCCGCGTCGTGCAGCTGTTCAAGTCGCATCGTGAGGGGATCGCCGACGGCGATCAGCGTCGCGACTTCATCTATGTCGACGACGTCGTGCGGGTGATGATGTGGCTGATCGCGACGCCCAGGGTCTCCGGGCTGTTCAACGTCGGCACCGGCACGGCGCGCAGCTTCAGGGACCTGATCGTCTCGGCCTACGGCGCGCTCGGGCTCAAGCCGAACATCGAGTATGTCGACATGCCTGAGCAGATTCGCGGCAGCTACCAGTACTTCACCGAGAGCGTCGTCGATCGTCTCGCGCGCGCCGGATACAATGGCGGCTTTACCCGCCTGGAAGACGCGGTCGGGACCTATGTGAAGGGCTTTCTCGATCGCGCGGATCGCTATCGCTAGAGCGGATGACGGTGACTGATGTTCGATTTTGAAGCGATCTCGCGTGCAATGTCCGGCCAGACCGTGCTCTGCGTCGGCGACCTCATGCTCGACGAGTTCGTCTATGGCGAAGTGTCGCGAATTTCGCCCGAGGCGCCGGCGCCGGTGATTGCGGTCAGGCGCAGCGAGACCAATATCGGCGGCGCCGGCAACGTCGCGCGCAATATCGCCTCGCTCGGCGGGCGCTGCATCTTCGTCGGCCTGATCGGCGAGGATGCCGCCGGCGCGGCGTTATCAGAGGCGCTGGCGAAAGAGTCTGGAATCGAGACTGTGCTGGTGCGCGACGCCGCGCGTCCGACCACGCGCAAGGTGCGCTTCGTCTCCGAACAATTCTCGACCCACATGCTGCGCTCCGATTGGGAGCTTGCCGCGCCGGCCGCGCCCGCGGTCGAGCAGCAGCTGATCGATGCGATACTGCCGCGGCTTGCACAGGCCGACATCGTGCTGCTGTCGGATTACGCCAAGGGGGTGCTGACCGCGCGGGTGATCCGCAACGTGATCGATGCCGCGCGCCAGGCGGGCAAGCGCGTGATCGTCGACCCCAAGAGCGCCAATCTCGCGATCTATCGCGGCGCCACCGTGTTGACGCCGAACCGCAAGGAATTCGCCGAGGCGACCCGCAGCCGCGCCGACAGCCACGACAGCATCGCGCAGGCCGCACCCGATGCGATGTATCTCGCGGATTGCGAGGCGATGCTGGTGACGCAGGGCGAGCGCGGCATGACGCTGGTGACGCGGACAGGCGAATCGATCCATGTGCCGGCGCTGCCGGTCAAGGTGCGCGACGTCTCCGGTGCCGGCGATACGGTTGCGGCGGCGCTGGCACTGGCGCTGGCGGGTGGCGCCGACTGGGAAGGCGCGCTGCGAATCGCGAGCGCCGCGGCGGCGGTTGCGGTCGGCAAGACTGGTACCGCGATCGTCAAATCCGATGAGCTGCGGCGACGGATCCTGCCGCATGCCTCGCTGGCGGCCGAGGAGAAGATCGTTCCGGCCGGCGGCGATATCGATGCGCATCTCGAGGAGTGGCGCAGGCGGGATCTGCGCATCGGCTTCACCAATGGCTGCTTCGACATCCTGCATCCCGGCCACGTCAAGGTGCTGACCGCGGCGCGCGGCGCCTGCGACCGCCTGATCGTCGGCTTGAACAGCGACGCCTCGGTGAAGCGGCTGAAGGGCGACGGGCGTCCGGTGCAGAACGAGCGCGCCCGCGCCGAAGTGCTGGCGGCGCTGGAAGCCGTCGACCTCGTCGCGATCTTCGCCGAGGACACGCCGATCAATTTGATTACGAAGGTGCGGCCGAGCGTGCTGGTCAAGGGCGGCGACTATACCCGCGAGCAGGTGGTCGGCCACGAGATCGTCGAGGCCTTGGGCGGCGAGGTGGTGCTGGTCGAGATCCTGCCCGGTCACAGCACCACGTCGCTGGTGGCCCGCGCCCGTGAGGGCAAGGAGTGAGCGCGAGCGTGGCATCCTCGGCAGGCGCCGCGGCGTGCCCGGCCTGGCGCGATCCGGCGCGCTGGCAGACCGCGACCGATGTGGTCGCGGTGCTGATTGCGCTGTCGCTGCCGTGGTCGACCTCGCTGGTCGGCATCTTGGGCGTGGTGCTGCTGTTCGCGATTGCGCCGACGGTCGACCTGAAGGCGTTCTGGACGCTGCTGAAGCGGCCGATCTGCGTGGCGCCGATCTGGCTGTTTTACATCGCGGTGATCGGCATGCTCTGGTCGGACGCCACATGGGGCGCGCGATTCTACGCGGTCGGGCCGACGGCAAAGCTCTTGGTGCTTCCGGTCCTGCTCTATCATTTTCAGCGCTCGACCCGCGGGAGTTGGGTGTTCGTGGCCTTCCTCGTGTCCTGCACTCTGTTGATGCTGATGTCCTGGCTGGTGCTGGCCTATCCCAACCTCGCGCTGAGGGCGCCCGCTCCGGGCGAGCAGGGCGTCTTCGTCAAGAACTACATCGACCAGAGCCAGGAATTCACCCTGTGCGCGGTCGCGCTGGCCTATCCGATCGTCGTGCTGCTGCGGGCCAAACGCATCCTGCCGGCGCTGCTGCTGATCGTGATTGCGCTCAGTCTGTTCGCCAACATGGCGCTGGTGGTGGTGTCGCGCACGGCGCTGGTGACGGTTCCGATTATGTTCGCGGTGTTTGCGCTGCTGCATCTGCGCGGGCGCAGCATCGTCCTGATCCTGTGTGCGGCCGGTGTGTTGTCCGTGGTGGCGTGGTATGCCTCGCCGCAATTGCGCGCGACGGGCGAGTCATTCCGGCGCGATTACAAGCTCTACGCAGAGCGCAACGAGCCGACGTCGCTCGGTTTGCGGCTGGAATTCTGGCGAAAGTCGCTCGGCTTCTTTGCCGAGGCCCCGATCATCGGCCATGGCACCGGAGCGACCCGCGGCCTGTTCGAGCGCGTCGCGACGGGTGGTGTGACCCAGGCTTCCGGCGAGGTGATCGGCAACCCCCACAATCAAACGTTGAACGTTGCCGTGCAGTGGGGCATTGTGGGTGTTGCGATCCTGTACGCGATGTGGCTACTGCATCTCCTGCTGTTCCGCGGCGACGGTCTCGTCAACTGGATCGGACTTCTCGTGGTGGTACAAAATATAACGAGTTCATTGTTTAATTCACATATCTTCGACTTTCACGAAGGCTGGATGTATGTGCTGGGCGTCGGTGTCGCGGGCGGCATGGCGCTGAAGGAGCGATCCGGGCCCGCCATGGAACCTGAACCGCCCATCCGTCCATGATCGCTGGCAAGGGCAGAATAGATACGCTATCAGCCTGCCAATGTCCCATTCGCGAACTCCCAGTTGCCGGCAACCCGTCCGTTAGATGACGCGCCTTTCACAATTCACCCTGCGCAACTTCCTGATTTTGCTGCATGACGCGCTCGCGACGACGTTCGCGTTGCTGGCGAGCTTTTACCTGCGTTTCGAGGGCAGCCTCCTTACCGATCGGCTGCCCCATCTGCTGCGCATCCTGCCCTGGTTCGTGCTGTTCAGCATCGTGGTCAGCTACTTCTCCAATCTGACCACGGCGAAATGGCGCTTCACCTCGTTGCCAGACGCGGTGAACATCCTGCGGGTTGCGGCGGTGCTGACGCTGGCACTGGTGGTGCTGGACTACGTCTACTTCTTCACGGGTGCGAATTCGCCGAGTCCGGTGTTCCTCGGCCGCGTCACGATCATCCTGTTCTTCTTCCTTGAAGTATTCGCGCTGAGCGCGCTGCGCCTAGGCTATCGTTATTTCCGCTATTCGCGTACGCGTCTTCATGCCCGGTCCGACAACGCCGCGCCCGGCGCTGCTGGTCGGGCGCACGGCCGACGCGGAAGTCGTGCTGCGCGGCATCGAGAACGGCGCCATCAAGCGGCTCTGGCCGGTCGGCGTGCTCTCGCCGTCGGTTGCCGACCGCGGCCAGATGATTCGCAACATTCCCGTGGTCGGCGGCGTCGATGACATCGAGGCCGTGATTCGGGATTTCGAGAGCCGCCAGCGGCCGATCAAGCGCGTGGTCATGACACCTTCGGCCTTCGAGCCGGAAGCGCATCCGGAAAGTGTGCTGATGCGCGCCAGGCGGCTCGGCCTGATGGTCAGCCGGCTGCCGTCGCTGGAGGGCGGCGATGCGCCGCGGCTCACCAATGTCGCGGTCGAGGATCTGCTGCTGCGCCCGAGCCAGAAGATCGACTACGCGCGGCTCGAGACGCTGGTGAAGGGCAAGTCCGTCATCGTGACCGGCGGCGGCGGCTCGATCGGCGCGGAAATCTGCGAACGGGTCGCGACCTTCGGGGCGGCGCGCCTCTTGGTTGTGGAGAACTCGGAGCCGGCGCTCTATGCTGTGACCGAGGCGCTGTCCGCTCGCGAGAGCGGCCCCGAGATCGAGGGCCGGATCGCCGACATCAGGGATCGCGAGCGCATCACGCGCCTGATGAGCGAGTTCAAGCCCGACATCGTGTTTCATGCCGCGGCGCTCAAGCACGTGCCGATCCTGGAGCGTGACTGGAGCGAGGGGGTCAAGACCAACATCTTCGGGTCGGTGAACGTGGCCGACGCCGCGCGCGCCGCCGGCGCGAGCGCGATGGTGATGATCTCGACCGACAAGGCAATCGAGCCGGTGTCGATGCTCGGCCTGACCAAGCGATTTGCCGAGATGTACTGCCAGGCGCTGGACCATGACCTGATGACCGAGGCCAAGGGCAAGCCGCACATGCGCTTGATCTCGGTGCGGTTCGGCAACGTGCTGGCGTCGAACGGATCCGTGGTGCCGAAATTCAAGGCCCAGATCGAGGCCGGCGGACCGATCACGGTGACCCATCCGGACATGGTTCGTTACTTCATGACGATCCGCGAAGCCTGCGATCTCGTGATCACCGCGGCGACGCATGCGGTGACGCCGGCCCGGCCCGACGTCTCGGTCTATGTGCTGAACATGGGCCAGCCGGTGAAGATCGTCGATCTCGCCGAGCGGATGATCCGCCTGTCCGGCCTGCAACCCGGCGTCGACGTCGAGGTCGTGTTCAGCGGCATCCGTCCCGGCGAGCGGCTGAACGAGATCCTGTTCGCAAGCCAGGAGCCGACGCTCGAAATCGGCGTCGCCGGCGTGATGGCGGCGAAGCCGAACCAGCCTCCGATGTCGACGCTGCGCAAATGGCTTGCAGCGCTGGAGGATGCGATCGAGAGAGATGACCGCGTCACCATCCGCGCCGTGCTTCAGGATGCCGTGCCCGAGTTCGGATCGAATGCCGCCTGACCACGCAGCCCTGCGGACGACGGGGCAGGATCGTTTCGAAAGCCATTGATATTGATGTCCAGTTCTCGAAAAGTCGTGGTCGTCAGCCAGCACTATCCGCCCGACCACAGTACGACCGCCGCGATCATGTCCGCGATCGCCGAGCGGATCGCGCGGGAGGCGGACGTGGTGGTGGTCTCCGGGATGCCGGGCTCGGCGCGGGCGCCCGCGCCCGGACGACCCGTCGTCGTCGAAATCAGGAACTGGCTGCCGGGAAAGGCCGCGCTGATCAAGCGTGCGCTGGCGGAAGCGCTGTTCACCGGCCGGATCTTCTTTGCGCTGCTGTCGCGGCTCAGGCGGGGCGACGTGGCGCTGACGGTGACCGCTCCGTTCGCGCTGCCTTATGCGGTTGCCGCCGCGGCGAGGTTGAAGGGGGCGAAGTCGGCGCTGATCCTGCACGATTTGTTTCCCGACGTGCTCGTGATGGCCGGGCTGTTGCGGCCGTCCTCGCTGGTGACGCGGGCGATGCGCGCGATCAACGCGCTGATGTTCCGTGCCTTGAACGCCGTCATCGTGATCGGCCGCGACGCCGAGAAGCTGTTGCTGCGCTATGGCGGAATGACACAGGACAAGATCAAATTCATCCCGAACTGGGCCACGCTCACCCCCGGCGACCGTCCCGTCAGCCCCGACAATCCGTTTCGCAAGGCCATTGCCGCCCGCTTCGTCGTCGGGCTGTCCGGCAATCTGGGCTTCACCCACGATCCGGACATCGTCTTCCAGGCCGCGCGGCTGTTGCGCGACGAACGCGATGTCCACTTTCTGCTGTCGGGATGGGGCATGGGCTTCGCGCGGTTGAAGGAGATGCAGGCCACGGAGCAGCTCGCCAACGTCACGCTGGTCGACCGCGTCGCGGACAGCGAGCTGGATGCGCTGCTCTCCAGTGCCGACGTCTGGCTCATTCCCTATCGCAAGGACGTCGCCGGCGTGTCGGTGCCGAGCCGGTTCTACAATCTGCTCGCAGCCGGCCGGCCCGTCATCCTGGTCTCCGAGCCCGAGGCCGAGGCGGCGCTCACCGTCAGCGAAAACGGGCTGGGCTGGGTCGTCACGCCGGGAAGGCCCGATCAACTCGCGGATGCCATCAGGCTGGCGTCGTGCTCGGAGGACGCCGCGATGGCCGAACGCGCCGTCGCGACCGCGCGGACCTTCAGTCCCGAGCGGGCGCTGGCGAGCTACGCGGCGCTGGTGCAGGAGCTGCTATCCAATCGCGATGTGGAGCGGGCGGCATGAATGATGGGCGCCGGACGGTTCTGGTGACGGGGGCCAGCGGTTTTGTCGGTCGCCATGTGGTGCCCGAGCTCGAGCGCGGCGGCTGGGTGGTGCGCCGCGCGGTGCGAACCCCGCCGCAGCATGCAAACGACGTGCTGATCGATTCGCTCAGTCCCGCCACCGATTGGCGCGCCGCGCTCGACGGCGTCGACGCCGTCGTTCATCTTGCTGCCCGTGTTCACCAGCAGTACGACGAACACGCGATAGAGCTCTACCGCAACGTCAATATCGAAGGCACCCTGCATCTGGCGCGTTCCGCCGTCGCTGCGGGCATACGGGATTTCATTTTCGTCAGCACGATCCTGGTGCACGGGCGCAGCAATTACGGGCGTCCGCCGTTCCGCGAGGACGATGTCCTGACACCCCGCGGCCTCTACGGAAATTCGAAGGCAGCCGCCGAGGTCGGCCTGAAGGAGATCGTGCCGGGCAGCGGCATGCGGGTGACCGTCATCAGGCCGCCGCTGATCTACGGCGCCGGAGCGAAGGGAAATTTTGAGTTGCTCAAGCGTGCGGTGATCAAACGCATGCCGCTTCCGCTCGCTTATGTGAGGAATCGCCGCGCGTTCCTGTCGGCGGAAAACCTGGCGTCGTTCATCCTGTACCGGCTGTCGCATCCCGGAAATGATTTCGACGTGTTCCTGGTGGCTGACCGCGAACAGGTCTCGACGCGCGAGTTCGTCGAGCGCCTTGCCCGCGCGGCAGAAACCTCGCCGCGGCTGTTCTGGCTGCCGCCGTCGCTGCTGAAGATGACGCTCTCGATGGGCGGCCGCAAGGAAGCCTATGACAGCCTGTTCGCCTCACTCGAGCTCGATCTCTCCAAGGTCGCAAGCACGGGATGGCAGCAGCCGATGAGTCTCGATGAGGGGCTGAGGCACGCGCTGCGTCGAACGGATGCCTGACCCTGCGTGATCAGAGCGGTCGCGAGAACCGGCGCAACTGCCAGGCGACGGCAAGCGCGCCGGCCAGCAGCAGGGCAATGTCGGCGCCAAGCGAATTGAGGGCGACCGAGGCGAATGCGAGCAGCGCCAGCACCACATTGAGCGCAAAGACCTCGCCGACCACGCGCCACACTGTGAACCCGTTGTCGGTCGCGCGCTGATAGAAGTGCGAGCGGTGCGCGGCCCAG
Organism: Bradyrhizobium sp. USDA 3364; assembly: GCF_054056355.1. Taxonomy (NCBI): domain Bacteria; kingdom Pseudomonadati; phylum Pseudomonadota; class Alphaproteobacteria; order Hyphomicrobiales; family Nitrobacteraceae; genus Bradyrhizobium; species Bradyrhizobium sp. USDA 3364. The sequence goes on along the minus strand of NZ_JBSRYG010000002.1, from coordinate 8,487,118 downwards.
AATGGTTCGCGCCGCGCCATGCGGCGAAACAGCGTGACCGTCGCATCCGCCAGATAGTACAGCGGCAACAGCAGCGCGGCGGCGAACTGTTGGCGCAAAGCGAGCTCGAGCAGGCACCAGCCGAGCAGCAGGCCGATCGGCAGGCTGCCGACATCGCCGAGGAATATCCTTGCGACCGGCCGGTTGAACGGCGCGAAGCCGAGCAGCGCGCCACACAGCGCCGCCGCGACCAGCGCCGGAACAACCGGGACATGGCCGAAGCTGCCGAGCAGGGCGACCGCCACGGTGATCGGCACGGCCTCGGCCGCCGTCATCAGGTCGAGCCCGTCCATGAAGTTGACGAGGTTCACGAACCAGAGGCCGGCGATCAGCAGCAGACCGCGTTCGAGCCAGAGCGGGCAGGCCGGAACGAGCCTGAGATCGCCCGGCAGCGAGAACAGCACGGCCGCAACTGCGGCAGCCTGCAGCAGCAGCCGCGGGACGACGGGCAGGGAGCGGATGTCGTCGGCAAAACCCACCACCGCGATGAACAGGCAGGCTGAGAACACGATGAATGGAATCGTCAGGAAGGGCGATCCGGCCAGCACGATGACGATCCCGCCCGCGAGCAGCGTCGCCGCGGTGACCGCGATGCCGGCGCCCTGCGGCGTTGGAATGCGGTGCGAGGAGCGCGCATTCGGTTTCGCCAGCGCCACGCGCAGCAGCAGCGGGCGCGTCAGCTGGATCAGGACGGCCGAGATCGCTGCGGCCAGGGCCACGGCGATCAACAACAGGAGGATCTCGAAAAAGCTCATTCTGGCCCGGTCATTGCGATCCAGGGACTCACGATTGTGATCCCGGGACTTCGATCGGCGCTGCGCCCTTGGCGGCCTTTTCTGGGCTCAGGATCCACACCAGGCCGCCAAACACACCGACCACGAACGACACCGCGCCGAACAGCAGCGAGATGTTGACGCCCTCATTGGCGATCAATCCGGCATAACCGAAGGCCAGCGCCATCGTGGCCTCGCGCACGCCCCAGCCTGCGATCGAGATCGGCATCATCGTGATCAGCATCACCGGCGGCAGCAACTGGAAGATATCGCCGAAGGTGACCGGGGCCGTGATCGACTTCACAACGCACCAGCCGATCACGACGGTCACCACGTGAATCGCGATCGACAGCGTTGCGACCCTCAATCCGTGCTCGCGGCTGAACAGCACCCGGTTCGCGATGACGGCGCAGGCGTGGATGTGATGCGTCGCCCACCACCGCTTCAGCCATGGCCACGGCAGCAGGCCGATCAGCAGGAAACCGAAGCCGGCCCCGAGCGCGGCGACGTCGAGCAGCAGCAAGGCCATCCGGCCGTTGGGATCGGAAATCAGCCGATAGCTCCAGGGCAGGGTCGCGGCGATGAGGACGGCGAGCGCGATCAGCCCGATCGCGCGGTCGACGAAGATCGAATAGGTGGCGGCGCGCCAGCCCGCGCCGGCGCGCGCGACCAGCCAGAGCCGTACGGCGTCGCCGCCGATCGAGGACGGCAGCGTCTGGTTGAAGAAGGTACCGATGACGTTGAAGCGCATCGCCTGGGCGGTCTCCAGCGGCGCGCCGCACTCCACGCTGATTTCCCGCCAGCGCAGCACCCCGAGAAAGATCTGCAGGAACGTGACCGCGATCGCGAGGCCGAGCCAGCCCAGACTCTCGACCTGGATACGGGAGGCAAGGTCATACAGGTTGACCTTGCGCAGCGAGAAATAGAGCAACGCGGCCGAGATCAGGATCTTGACGGTCGACAGGAGGATTCGGCGCATTTCCGTTCGCGCTGCCAGGTTTCAGAATGTGTCAAAAACAGCGCAAAACGCACTCGCGCGCCCAAATTCGCCGCCTTGGTATGGTTTCCGCACCGATCTGGCAATACCCGTACTGCTCCCTATTGCGGCAGGTGCGAAGGGATGGCTAAAGAGGCCGGAACGGGGGACGGCCCGCCACTCACCGGGGGTTTACAATACCGGTAAAATCCGACCAGCCGCGTGGGGGCGCGTGATACTGCTCGGATAGTGCTTCCCAGGTAACAGGGCTGCCGGCCGCGGCGGCCCGGGCCAGTTTGGTGTGTCGTCCGCGGACGGACACGATAGGGCCTTGCACGACAGGACTTGAGGCATCGATGGACCGACGAATTATTCCCCTGATCATGTGCGGCGGCGCAGGCACGCGGCTGTGGCCGGCGTCACGCGAGGTGCATCCGAAGCAATTCCTGTCGCTGTTCGGAGCGCGCTCGACCTTCCAGGAGACGCTGCTGCGGGTCTCGGACGCTGGCCTGTTCGAGCGGCCGATCGTGATCACCAACGAGATCTATCGCTTCATGGTGCTGGAGCAGCTGGCCGAGATCGGCCGCGAGGCCGATGTGCTGCTGGAGCCGATGCGCCGCGACTCGGGGCCCGCGATCGCGGCCGGAGCGGCGTTCGCGCAGAGCCGCGACGGCGAGGCAATCGTGCTGGCGCTTGCCGCCGACCATCTGGTGCGCGATACGCCGGCCTTCGTCGCCGCGTGCCGCGGCGGACTGACGGCCGCGGAAGCCGGTCGCATCGTGACCTTCGGCGTCAAGCCGGAACGGCCCGCCACCGAATACGGCTATATCAACCCGGGTGAGGTGGTCGCCGGCGAGGTGCGCGCGGTGGCCAAATTCGTCGAGAAGCCGGATGCCGCGACGGCGGCAGGCTATATCGATGCGGGCTATCTCTGGAACAGCGGCAACTTCATGTTCCGCGCCGGCATGCTGCTCGACGAGTACCGCAATGTCGATGCGGACAGCGTGGCCTCGGTGGAGCAGTCGGTTGCGTCGGCTGCGCGCGATCTCGGCTTCGTCAAGCTCGATGCGGCGGCGTTCGGCGCGGCAAAGGCGATCTCGATCGATTACGCGGTCATGGAGAAGACGCCGCATGCCGCCGTGGTACCGGTGGCGTGCGGCTGGTCCGACATCGGCTCGTGGCGGCAGGTCTGGGAGCTCTCCGACAAGGACAGCCTCGGCAACGCGGCGCGCGGTGCGGCGGTGTTCGAGGACTCCCGCAATTGCAACGTCGCGACCGACCGGGCGCTGGTTGCGCTCGAAGGCGTCGACGATCTCGTCGTGGTCGCGACCCAGGACGCCGTGCTGGTGTCGCGCCAGAAGGACGCCAACGGGCTGAAGCGGCTGGTCGCGAAATTGAAGGTGACCGCACCCGAGGTGACCGAGAGCCACATCAAGGTGCATCGTCCCTGGGGCTCCTATCAGTCGGTCGACAATGGCGCACGCCACCAGGTCAAGCGCATCATCGTCAAGCCGGGCGGGCGGCTGTCGCTGCAGAAGCATCATCACCGCTCCGAGCACTGGATCGTGGTGCGCGGGACCGCGCAGGTCACCGTCAACGAGCTGATCAAGACGGTGCACGAGAACGAATCGATCTACATCCCGATCGGCGCGGTGCACCGGCTGGAGAATCCGGGCAAGATTCAGCTCGAGCTGATCGAGGTGCAGACCGGCAGCTATTTCGGCGAGGACGACATCATTCGCATCGAGGACGACTATCAGCGCTCCTGAGGCGAACGGGTTCCCGTGCTCAAAACCGACGCGCGGGCGATGTAACTCTTTGAATCAAAACGTGTCCGGATTTCGTTGTTGGCATTCGCCACATTTGTGACGCCGTGCTATAGCGGCAGCCAACGAAGCGGGAACTGATTTGCGCCAAAAGCGCCAAATCGGAATTGAGCGCCAGGTCGGTATCAAGTCGGAATTGCGTCTTGGTGCTGATTCCCTCGGGGCCGGGGTGGCTTCCTGAGAAGCCGGGACAACCGCCAGAACGTTACTTGGGGTCTACGATATGAATGCAAAAATGTCCGCAGCCGGCGCGAAGGCCGATATCGGCCGCGCATTGCGCGTCGGCGTGATCGGCGCCGGCGTGATGGGCAGCAACCATGCCCGCGTGCTCGCCGGACTGCCCGGCGTGATGTTGATCGGTATCGTCGATCCGCTGCCGGAACACCGCACGCGCGCCATCGACCTGGTCGGTTGCCGCGCCTTCGAGACCCTCGATCAGTTGCTCGCCGAGGGCATCGATGCGGTGACGATCGCAGCCCCCACCCATCTGCATCACGAGATCGCGCTGGCCTGCATCGCGCGCAACATCCATATCCTGGTCGAGAAGCCGGTCGCGTCCACGGTCGAAGAGGGCCGCGAGATCGTCGCGGCCGCCGAGAAGGCCGGCGTCACGCTGATGGTCGGCCATGTCGAGCGCTTCAATCCGGCGGTCGCCGCGATCAAGCAGGCGATCTCGGGTGAGGACATCCTGTCGATCGGCATCACCCGGGTCGGCCCGTTCCCGCCGCGGATGTCCAATGTCGGCGTCGTGATCGATCTCGCCGTGCACGATATCGACCTGATCCGCTGGTTCACCGAGTCCGATATCGTCGAGGTGCAGCCGCAGCTCTCGAGCGCGGTCGCCGAACGCGAGGACATCGCGCTGCTGCAATTCCGCACCGCGTCCGGCGTGCTCGCCCACATCAACACCAACTGGCTGACGCCGTTCAAGGCGCGCAACGTCACGGTCGCGACCCGCGGTAAGTATGTGATGGGCGACCTGCTCACGCGCCAGGTCACCGAATGTTTCGGCTTCAAGCCGGACGGCAGCTATTCGATGCGTCATCTGCCGGTCGGTCACGACGAGCCGCTGCGCGCCGAGCTGATTGCCTTCCTCGATGCCGTGCGCGGCGGCAAGCTGCCGGCGGTGTCCGGCGACGAAGGCGTGGCGAGCCTCGAGATCGCGATCCGCTGCCTGGAATCGCCCGCGCGGCCTGCCGCCTCGATGATCCGCAAGGGACCGCGCCGGGTCGCCGGCTGATTGTCTTCACTGGCTGATCGTCATTCATTCAACACGTGCAAAGAGCTTCCATGAACCAGCATATGCAGCTTGAGCCCATTCCCTTCATCGATATCGCCGCACAGCGCCGGCGGCTCGGCAAGTCGGTCGATGATGCGGTCGCGCGCGTGCTCGACCATTGCCAGTTCATCAACGGTCCGGAAGTCACTGCGCTGGAGAAGGCGCTGGCCGACTATACCGGCGCCAAGCATGTGGTGAGCTGTGCCAGCGGCACCGACGCGCTGCTGATGGTCCTGATGGCGAAGAATGTCGGGCCGGGCGATGCCGTGCTGTGCCCGACCTTCACCTTCTGCGCGACCGGCGAGGTCGTGACCCTGACCGGCGCGACGCCGGTGTTCGTCGATGTCGACGAGGAGACCTTCAACATCGACATCAACTCGCTGAAGCGCGGCATCGCGACGGCGCGCTCGCGCGGGCTGAAGCCGGTCGCCGTGATCCCGGTCGATCTGTTCGGCCAGAGCGCCGACCATGATGCGATCAGCGCGGTCGCCGAGGCCGAGGGCCTGTTCGTGCTGGATGACGCCGCGCAGGGCTTTGGCGCAACCTACAAGAACCGCAAGCTCGGCACCTTCGGGCTCGCGACCGGGACCAGTTTCTTCCCGGCCAAGCCGCTCGGCTGCTTCGGCGACGGCGGCGCGATCTTCACCGACGACGCGGAGCTCGCCGCCACGCTGCGCAGCATCCGCGTGCATGGCCAGGGCTCGGACAAGTACGACAACGTCCGGCTCGGCCTCACGGCGCGGCTCGACACCATGCAGGCGGCGATCCTGCTCGAGAAGCTGAAGATATTCGACGACGAGATCGCAGCGCGCAACAAGGTGGCGGAGCGCTATTCGCGCGCGCTCGGCAACCTCGTCGCCGTGCCGCGCCTTGCGCCGGGCTGCACCTCGGTGTGGGCGCAGTACACCATCCGCCTGTCCGAGGGGATCGACCGCGACGCCTTCGCGGCTGACCTGAAGGCGCAGGGCGTTCCGACTATGATCTACTATCCGAAGTCGGTCCACCAGCAGACGGCCTACAGCCACTATCCGGTTGCCGACGGCGGCCTGCCGGTCAGCGAGCGCCTGTCGAAGGACGTCATCGCCCTGCCGATGCACCCCTACCTCGACGAGGCGACGCAGGACCGCGTCATCGCGGCTGTGCGCAGCGCGCTACAGGCATGATCCCGAAAAGTGGTTTCCGGTTTTCGGGCTGGATCATGCCTAAATCGTTAACGGCCTGATACGAAACTTTTTCGTAACGCAATCATGCGCTAGAAGCAGCGCATGCTTGGGCGCATCTTCACCGTCGGCGGCTATACCCTGCTATCGCGGGTCACCGGGTTCGCACGCGACATCATGCTCGCGGCGATCCTCGGCGCCGGGCCGGTCGCCGACGCCTTCTTCGTGGCGCTGCGGCTGCCCAATCATTTCCGTGCGATCTTTGCCGAGGGCGCCTTTAACGCCGCCTTCGTGCCGGCCTATGCCCACGTCCATGGCGAGAAGGGCGAGGCGTCGGCGCGGCTGTTCGCCGACCGCATCTTCACGCTGCTGTTCGCCTCGCAGGTGATCCTGCTCGTGGTGGCGATGGCGTTCATGCCGCAGGCGATGAGCATCCTCGCGCCGGGCTTCACCGAGGATGCCGCGCAGCGCAAGCTCGCGATCGAGCTGACGCGGATCACCTTCCCCTATCTGCTGCTGATCACGCTGGTGACGCTCTATGGCGGCATGCTCAACGTGATGCATCGCTTCGCCAGCGCGGCTGCGGCGCCGATCTTCCTCAACCTTGCGATGATGATGACGCTGGCGCTTGCCGCGTTCTTCCCCAGCGCCGGTCATGCTGCGGCCTGGGGCGTCCTGATCTCGGGCTTCCTGCAGTTCTTCCTGCTCGCCGGCGACCTCGCGCGCCATGGCGGCCTGCCGCGATTCGCGCCGTTGAAACTCGACGAGGACGTCCGCGCCTTCTTCCGCGCGCTCGGGCCGGCGACGCTGGGCTCGATGGGCACGCAGGTCGCGCTGTTCGCGGACACCATCATCGCAACCTTCCTCCCCGCGGGCGCGCTGTCGGCGCTGTACTACGCCGACCGCCTCAACCAACTGCCGATCGGCGTGATCGGGATCGCGATCGGCACCGTGCTGCTGCCGGAGATGTCGCGCCGCCTGACCGCCGACGATCACAGCGGCGCGACGGCGGCGCAGCGCCGCGCCTTCGATTTCACGCTGCTGTTCTCGGTGCCGTTCGTGGCCGCGTTCCTGACCGTTGCCGATCCGATCATGCGCGCGATGTTCGCTCGCGGCGCGTTCTCGAAGGCCGATGCCGCAAGCGCCGGCGCCACGCTCGCGGCCTATGCGGTCGGGCTGATTCCCTTCGTGATGATCCGCAGCGCGGTCGCGACCTTCTATGCCCGCAAGGATACCGCGACGCCTGTCAAGGCGGCGCTGACCGGGGTCGCGGTCAATGTCGCGCTGAAGATCGCGCTGGTCGGCACGCTGGCGCAGGTCGGGCTCGCGCTTGCGACCGCGGTCGGCGCCTGGGTCAACCTGCTGCTGGTGCTGATGTTCGCCGTCCGGCGCGGCTTTCTCACGCTCGATCGTGCGCTGATCCGCTCGTTCGGCACCTTTGCGCTGTGCGGCGTGCTGCTGGCGCTCGCGCTGTGGCTGACCTCGCATTTCGCCTATGTGTGGTTCGCACCGATGCAGATCTTCCGAGATGAAATGATTCTGCTGCTGCTGATTGCGGTCGGCGTCTTCGTCTACGCCTTCCTGATCCTCACATTGTTCGGCCGCGGCTGGCTGTTCGCACTCCGGCGCGTATAGATTTCTTTAATCTTGTCAATTGCTTGGAATAATGCCCGAATGCGGCAGGGGCGGGCACGCCCGAACGCCATTGGCTGCATCACATGATCCCGTTTCTCGAGCGCCTGGAGCAGGCCACCAACGTCCTCATCGCCGGCTGCGGCGGCGGCTTCGACCTGTTCGGCGGCGTGCCCCTTGCGGAGCGGCTCTGGTCGCGGGGCAAGGGCGTTGTATTCGGGAATTTTTCGTTCACCAATCTCTGGCTTTGCGGTGGCGAGCGCATCAATCCGACCACGTGGCGGGTCGATCGGAGCTCTGCCGAAATTCCGTACTTCCCGGAGAAATGGCTGGCGGAATGGCTTGCGACGCGTGGTCGTGCGGTGCCGATCTACGCCTTTGCCAAGAGTGGCGTCCGGCCGCTCGCAGCCAGTTACCGCTGGATCATCGAGCAGCATCAGATCGATCTGGTTGTGCTGATTGATGGCGGCACCGACAGTGTTATTTTCGGCGACGAGCCCGGACTCGGCACCATCATCGAGGATGCGGTATCGATCGTCGCTGCGCAGAATGCCACCGAGGGCCGGGCGCTTCTCGCTGCGATCGGCTTCGGGATTGATCATTTCCATGGCGTCTCGCATCACGCTTTCCTTGAGAACGTCGCGCAATTGACAAGTGATGGGGGATTTCTCGGTGCCTTTTCCCTGTCGTCCGGAACGGCGGAAGGGACTGCGTTTCTCGATCTGGTCGACTACGCCAACCAGCGCCAGCCTGCGCATCCGAGCATCGTCTGCAATTCGATCGCAAGCGCGGCGCGCGGCGAGTTCGGAAACTATCATGCCACCAATCGCACCAGCGGCAGCGATCTGTTCATCAACCCGCTGATGTCTCAGTATTGGACCTTCACGACCTCGCACCTCGTGCGACGCATGGCCTTTGCGGATGGGCTCATGGAGACGGATCGGATGGAGGAGGCCAGCCGGGCGGTCGAGCTGTACCGGCAGACCATCGAGCCGAGGCCGTTCCGCCCAATCCCGCTATAGTGATCGAGGCCCGCTCCGCAAGGGGCAAAACGCCCCCAGAAAGCCGTTTGCGCTTCGTCGACAACCACGCCAATATGCGCAAAACACACCAAGGCAATTGGAGAGACGATGGCAGCTCCCATCAAGTTCGGCGTCGGACAAAGTGTGCGGCGCAAGGAGGATGACGCTCTGATTCGCGGCAAGGGCCGCTATACCGACGACGTCGCACCGTCTCCCGCATTGCACGCGCTGATGCTGCGTTCGCCGCATGCGCACGCGACCTACACGATCGATGCCGGCAAGGCCCGCGAGATGCCGGGCGTGGCGCTGATCCTGACCGCGGCCGATGTCGCCGAGCTCGGCGGCCTGCCGTGCCTGTTCAATCTCGAAACCGATCCATTCACCGCGCCGCCTTATCCGATCCTCGCCAAGGATGAAGTGCGCCATGTCGGCGACGCCGTCGCCTTCGTGGTCGCCGACACCGTCGATCATGCGCGCGACGCGATCGAGGCGATCGACGTCAAGTGGACGCCGCTGCCGGTGGTGGCGGGCCTCGTCAACGCGGTGAAGAAGGACGCGCCGCAGGTCTGGCCGGACAAGCCCGGCAATGTGCTGTTCGACGTCTCGATCGGCGACAAGGGCGCCGCCGAAGCCGCGTTCGCCAAGGCGCATGCGGTCGCCGAGATCACCATCGTCAATCCGCGCGTGATCACCAACTTCATGGAGACGCGGGCCGCCGTCGCCGAATACGACGCCAAGAAGGATCACCTGACGCTGACGATCGGCAGCCAGGGCAGCCATCGCCTGCGCGAGATCCTCTGCGACATGATCCTGAAGATGCCAAAGGAGAACATGCGGGTGATCTGCCCGGATGTCGGCGGTGGCTTCGGCACAAAGCTGTTTCCTTATCGGGAGTATGCGCTGATCGCGGTCGCCGCGCGCAAGCTCAAGAAGTCCGTCAAATGGACCGCCGAGCGCTCCGACCATTTCATGGGCGACGCGCAGGGCCGCGACAATCTCACCACCGCGAAGATGGCGCTCGCCGAGGACGGCAAATTCCTCGGCATGGACGTCGACCTGATGGGCGACATGGGCGCCTATCTCTCGACCTTCGCGCCCTATATCCCGCATGGCGGCGCCGGCATGCTGCCGGGCCTCTACGACATCCAGGCCTTCCATTGCCGCGTCCGCACCGTGTTCACCAACACCGTGCCGGTCGATGCCTATCGCGGCGCCGGCCGCCCCGAGGCCGCCTATGTGATCGAGCGGCTGGTCGACGCCGCCGCGCGCAAACTCGGCATGACGCCTGACGCCATCAGGCGGAAGAACTTCATTCCTCCGAAGTCGCTGCCGTATACGACCGCGACCGGCAAGGTCTACGACTCCGGCGATTTCGTAGCGCACATGAAGCGCGCGATGGAGATCGCCAACTGGAAGGAGTTTGGCAAGCGCGCCAAGGCGGCCAAGAAGGACGGCCTGGTGCGGGGCATCGGCATGGCGAGCTATGTCGAGGTCTGCGGCACGATGGGCGAGGAGACCGCCAATGTCGCGCTCGATCCCAATGGCGACATCTCTATCCTGATCGGTACGCAGTCGAGCGGGCAGGGCCACCAGACCGCCTATGCGCAGATCGTCGCCGAGCAGTTCGGCGTGCCGCCGGAGCGCGTCCACGTGCTGCAGGGCGACACCGACAAGATCGCGACCGGGCTCGGCACCGGCGGCTCGGCATCGATCCCGTCCGGCGGCGTCAGCGTGCAACGCGCGACGCATGATCTCGGCAACAAGCTGAAGGAGCTTGCGGCTCAGGCGCTGGAAGCCGGCACCGGCGACCTCGAGATCGCCGACGGCCGCATCCGCATCGCCGGCACCGACCGCTCGGTCAGCTTTGCCGATCTCGCCAAGCGTCCCGGCGGCGATACCTCGAAGATGAACGCCAGCGCGACCTTCGCCAGCGCCGACGGCACCTATCCGAACGGCACGCATCTCGCCGAGGTCGAGATCGATCCCTCAACCGGCATCATCAAGATCGTCAGCTACGTCATCGTCGACGATTTCGGCGTCACGCTCAATCCGCTGATGCTCGCGGGCCAGGTGCATGGCGGTGCGATGCAGGGCATCGGGCAGGCGTTGATGGAGCAGGCGGTCTACAGCCAGACCGACGGTCAGCTCGTCACCGGCACCTTCATGGACTATGCGATGCCGCGCGCTTCGGACGGTCCGTCCTTCGTGTTCGAGACCCACAACGTTCCCTGCACGACCAATCCGATGGGCGTGAAGGGCGCGGGCGAGGCCGGCGCGATCGGCTCGTGCCCGGCGGTCGTCAACGCGATCGTCGAGGGGCTGCATCGCGAGTACGGCATCGACCACATCGACATGCCGGCCACGCCGGAGCGGGTCTGGGTCGCGATCCGCGAGGCGCAACGCCGTCATACTCTCTGATAAATTGTCGCAGGCGGAATGAAGATTCCGCCTGCGGTGTTTGCAAACCAGGCCGGCCGCGTACCTGCGGACCGGGACAGAGCGGAATTGAGGGGTTTTGCCGATGAAGCGGATTGTCGTCGTTGCAGCGATGCTTGCGTTGAGTGCGGGTGCTGTCGTGGCCGACCAGAATCAGGTCAAGCAGACCCAGGCCCAGATGAAGGAGACCGGCAAGAACGCAGGCGCCATCGCCGCGATGCTCAAGGGCGAGAAGCCCTACGACCAGGCAACCGTCGACGCCGCGCTGGCGAAGTTCGAGGACACCGCCAAGAAGCTGCCGACGCTGTTCCCCGACAGCAGCAAGGGTCTGAAGACGGAGGGTGACTACTCGGCCGGGCCGAAGATCTGGGAAGACAAGGCCGGCTTCGAGCAGCACATCGCGAGCTTCGCCAAGGCCGTCTCCGACACCAAGGGCAAGGTCAAGGATATCGACACGCTGAAGGCGGAAATGCCGCCGCTGTTCAAGCAGTGCGGCGGCTGCCACGAGACCTACCGCCTCAAGAAGGGCTGATCGCCGTTCGGGCAATGAAAAAGGGCGGACGCCGTGAAGCGTCCGCCCTTTTTCATGCCGGTCGTTTCGTGCTGACGGTTTACTTCGTGACCTGGCCGCGGATCTCGCCGCCCGGGTTGGCCGCGGTGTGGACGTTGACGTAGTACTTGCCGGCCAGCAGATCGGCGGCCTGCGCATCGGTCAGCGTGGCGCTGCCTTCGACCGGGCTCGACGTCGCGTTCGGGATTGCGACCGCGACACCGGAATTCTTGCCGGCCTCGGCGGGGCCGTGGAAATGCGCGGCGGTCGCGGGGCCGGACAGGCCCGAATAGGTCAGCTTCCAGCTGAGCTTCTTGCTGGCGGCATCGTAGTCGATGTCGGCGGTGCCGGTACCGGCGCTGGTGTTCGCCGGCACTTCGGACTTGCCGTCCAGCTTGGCGTGCATCTTTTCGGCAAGCGCCGGACCCGCGAACGCAATCGCGGCGCCAAGTGTCAGCGTGGCAAGCAAGGTCTTGTTGGACATGGTTCTCTCCCCTTTGACGTCACACGATGGTTGCAAACTTCAAACAGCGCCTTTTCGGATTTATTCCCGAAATGATCGTGGGTGCGGCAAATTTGATGCGAGCTTGTGCGATCGGTTGCCATCATACTGGTTGATGAACTGACGCGACCAACGACGGATCGGTGAATGTTGCGACGAATTCTCCTCCTGGCCATCCTGGCCTGCCTCATCGGCTTTGGCGTGTTCTGGTGGCTGACGATCCCCGTGACCGTCTCCGCCAGCGCGTTGCCCGCCTACCAGCCTGACCTGGCCAACGGCCTCACAACGTTCAATGCCGGGGGATGTTCCTCCTGTCACGCCGTACCCAAGCAGGACGACCGCACCAGGCTGGGTGGCGGGCTTGCGATACCGTCGCCGTTCGGCACCTTCTACGCGCCGAACATCTCGCCCGACCCGAACGACGGCATCGGCCGCTGGAGCGAGGCCGACTTCGTCACCGCGGTCATGAAGGGCACCTCGCCGTCAGGCGCGCACTATTTCCCGGCGTTTCCGTACACGTCCTATCAGTACGCCAGGGTCAATGATGTGCGCGACCTGTTCGCCTATCTGAAGACCTTGCCGCCGGTCGCCGGCAAGGTGCGCGACCACGATCTGCCGTTTCCGTTCAACATCAGGCGCAATGTCGGGGTCTGGAAGTTGCTGTTCATGAACGGCAAGCCGTTCGTCGCGGATGCCAGCCGCTCGGCGCATTGGTATCGCGGCGCCTATCTCGTCAACAGCTTCGGCCATTGCGCCGAGTGCCACAGTCCGCGGAATTTCCTCGGGGGCATCATCAGTGCGCAGCGCTTCGCCGGGGGCCCCAACCCGGAGGGCGAGGGCTGGGTGCCCAACATCACGCCGAGGGGGATCTCGGACTGGAGTACGAAGGACATCGCCTATTTCCTCGAGAGCGGCCAGACGCCGGATGGCGACAGCGCCGGCGGCTCGATGGTGCGCGTGATCCGCAACACCTCGCAGCTCTCGTCAAGCGATCGCGACGCGATCGCCGAGTACATCAAGTCGCTGCCGCCGGTCGAGGGACCGCCGAAGCCGACCAAGCCCGAGAAGAAGTCGTAGCGGACACGTCCTAGACTCCTCATGGTGAGGAGCGCGCAACGCGCGTCTCGAACCATGTGGCCCCCACTGTGGCCTACATCCTTCGAGACGCCCGCAGGACGGGCTCCTCAGGATGCGGCGTTAGAGAGTACGTCGTGATGCGGCGAAACTACTTCGCGCCGAACGCCTTGAAGGTGATGATGGTGAGGGTGTCCTGGATGCCCGGGATCACCTGAACCTTCTCGTTGATGAAATGGCCGATGTCGGTGTCGTGGTCGACGTAGAACTTGACCAGCAGATCGTAATTGCCCGCGGTGGAGTAGATCTCGGATGCGATCTCGGCCTCCGCCAGCGCGTTGGCGACGGTGTAGGACTGGCCGAGCTTGCATTTGATCTGGACGAAGAAAGGAACCATCAAAGTCGTCTCCGGGGATTTGGCCGACTATAGGCCAAAAACCGGCGGCCAAGGCAAGGGGGCGAGAAGGGGCCAAGGCAAGGCCAACTCGCGGTAAAGTCAGGCGAACTTGCTGCCGATGGGCGGCCGGGCTAGGACAGGCCATGGTGTTATTCATAACGGTCTCATTCGTATCAACCGCCGGTGCCGCGAGATGACCCCGGTCGCGCTCACCATTGCCGGCTCGGATTCCTCGGGCGGCGCGGGCATCCAGGCCGACCTCAAGAGCTTTGCCGCGCTCGGGGTCTACGGCGCCTCCGCCATCACGGCGCTGACCGCGCAGAACACCACGGGGGTCAGCGGCATCCATCCGGTGCCTGCTGCATTCGTCACCGCCCAGATCGATGCGGTTTTCTCCGACCTCGACGTCGGCGCGGTCAAGATCGGCATGGTGGCGCAGGCCGAGACGATCGAGGCGATCGCCGATGGGCTGAAGCGCTGGGCGCCGCGCCACATCGTGCTTGACCCGGTGATGGTCGCGACGTCGGGTGATCGGCTGCTCGCCGCCGAGGCCGTCGATGCGCTCAAGACCAAACTGTTTCCGCTGGCCTCGCTGATCACGCCGAACCTGCCGGAAGCGGCGGCGCTGCTCAACGAGCCGGTCGCCTCAAGCGCGGCCGACGTCGAACAGCAAGGCAAGCGATTGCTGGCGACGGGATGCCGCGCGGTGCTGGTCAAGGGCGGCCACGGCCACGGTGCCGAGAGCACCGACTATCTGATCGACGCCGAGCGCAGCATCGCGCTATCGGCGCCGCGCATCGCCACATCAAACACGCACGGCACCGGCTGCTCGCTGTCGTCGGCGATCGCGGCAGGGCTCGCGAAAGGCGAGGCGATGGAGACCGCCGTGCGCAACGCGAAGGCGTGGATATCAGGTGCGATCGCCGCCGCCGATCGTTTCGCGGTCGGCCACGGCCACGGGCCGGTGCATCACTTCCACAAGTACTACTGAAGCTCTGAAGCCGCGTTGTTCCGCCGCGATATGCGGCAACACCACGCCTGTTGCGCACAGCCGCGTGCGCCGATGTCGCCAGATTGTCGCATGCGGCTGTTATCCGCAGGACAGGGGCGCGCTGCTGATTCTCGTTAACTCTTTGTGGAGCCTCAGGTCGCGGGGATCGTCATCGCCTTGTCACAGGAATCTGTTAGGTGCACAGGCATGGGAAGTGACTCCTTGAGTGAAGAGAGCCCCGAGCGGCGCTTTCGCACTTTGTTTATCTCCGATGTCCATCTCGGAGCCCGCGGTTCGCAAGCCGACCGCCTGCTGGACTTCCTCCGCTCTCACGATGCCGACACGATCTACCTGGTTGGTGATATCGTCGACGGCTGGGCGCTGAAGTCGAACTGGTACTGGCCGCAGACTCACAACGATTTCGTGCAGAAGATGCTGCGCAAGGCGCGCAAGGGCGCCAAGGTGATCTACGTCCCGGGCAACCACGACGAGTTCCTGCGCAAATATTACGGCACGCATTTCGGCGGCATCGACGTGGTGGAGAACACCATCCACACCGGCGCCGACGGCAAGCGCTATCTCATCATCCACGGCGATATCTTCGATCTCGTCGTGCAGAACGCGCGCTGGCTCGCCCATCTCGGCGACAAGGCCTACGACTTCGCGATCCAGATGAATCGCTTCGTCAACTTCTTCCGCAAGATGTTCGGCGTGCCGTACTGGTCGCTGTCGCAATGGGCCAAGCTCAAGGTCAAGAAGGCGGTGAACTATATCGGCGCGTTCGAGGCTACGCTGGCCGGCGAGGCGCGGCGTCACGGCTGCGACGGCGTGATCTGCGGCCACATCCACTACGCGACGATTCATGACGAGCACGGCATCCGCTACATGAATTGCGGCGACTGGGTGGAGAGCTGCACGGCGCTCGCCGAGCACGAAGACGGCCGCTTCGAGATCATCACCTGGACCGATCCGGTGCGCCGGATTGCGCCAGTTCCGCGAGTAACGGCACGCGCTGCATGACGCATATCCTGGTCGCGACCGATGCGTGGCATCCCCAGGTCAACGGGGTTGTCCGCACGCTGACCATGATGGCACAGGCGGCGAAATCGCTCGGCGTCGAGGTGAGCTTCCTGACGCCGGACGAGTTCCGCACCTTCGCGATGCCGAGCTACCGCGATCTCCGGCTGGCCTTGCCGTACCGGGCCAAGGTTGCCAGCCTGATCGAGGCGGCGAAGCCCGACAGCATCCATATCGCGACCGAAGGCCCGATCGGGCTGTCGGTCCGCCGCTATTGCCGCACGCATGGCCTGCCGTTCACGACGAGTTTCCACACCCGCTTTCCGGAATACGTGTCGGCGCGGACGCCTGTCCCGGAAGCCTGGGTATGGCGTGCGCTGCGCTGGTTCCACAAGCCGAGCCGGGCGGTCATGGCCGCCACCCCGGCACTGGCGGCCGAACTGCGCCAGCGCGGCTTCCGCAACGTGGTGCTGTGGTCGCGCGGCGTCGATACCGCGCTGTTCCATCCGCGCGACGTCGATCTCTGCCTGCCGCAGCCGGTCTATCTCAGCGTCGGCCGGGTCGCGGTGGAGAAGAACCTCGAGGCATTCCTCGACCTCGATCTGCCCGGCACCAAGGTCGTGGTCGGCGACGGCCCGGCGCGGGCGGCGCTGGAGCGGAAATATCCGGAAGCCGTCTTCCTCGGCGCCCGCCATGGGGAAGAATTGGCTGAGATTTACGCCGCGGCCGATGTGTTCGTTTTCCCGAGTCGCACCGATACGTTCGGTTTGGTGCTGCTCGAAGCGTTGGCCAGCGGCCTGCCGGTTGCCGCTTTTCCGGTCACCGGGCCCCGTGACGTGATCGGCGCCGCGCCGGTCGGCATCCTTGACGAGGATTTGCACCATGCCTGCCTGGAGGCGCTCAGCATCCCGCGCCAGGCCTGTGTCGATTTCGCTGCGCTCCACACCTGGCAGGCGTCGGCCCGGGTGTTCATCGACCGCTGCATGAACGTCCGTCCGGCACCGCCCGACGGCGAGGGGGAGGCGTTCGAATTCGGTGCCGAGGAGCACCATTTCGCGGCGCTGCCGGCCAGTCAGCCGACCTCGCGCTAGACGAACTCACGCTAAAGCGTCTTGCCGGGCCGCATTCCGGCGCGATACAAATCGCGGATGACGGACACCGTTCTAAATCCACCCGTCGCTGCCGCGGACATCGATGCCGCCGCAAGGGTGGTCGCGCCGTTCGCGGTGCGCACGCCGCTCCTGACCTTTCCCGTTCTCAACGAACGCGTCGGCAGCCGGGTTTTCCTCAAGCCCGAGATGCTGCAGCGGACCGGATCGTTCAAGTTCCGCGGCGCCTTCAACAAGCTCGCCTCGATCCCGCAGAACCAGCGGAGCGGCGGCGTGGTCGCGTTCTCCTCGGGCAACCACGCCCAGGGTGTCGCAGCGGCGGCCAGGATCCTCAACATGCAGGCAACCATCGTGATGCCTGCGGACTCGCCGCTCACCAAGCGCGAGCGGACCAAATCGTATGGCGCCGAAGTCGTGCTCTACGACCGCGATCGCGACGACCGTGCGGCGATCGCCAGCGGCATCGCCAGCAAGCGTGGCGCGACCCTGGTGCCTCCCTATGACGATCCGTTGGTGATCGCGGGCCAGGGCACCGCGGGCCGCGAGATCGCCGAGGACATGGCGGCGCTCGGGCTGACGCCTGATATCGTCGTGGCGCCGGCTTCGGGCGGCGGATTGATTGCCGGTGTCGCCACCGCGGTGAAAGCAAAATATCCGCAGGCCCAGGTGATCGTCGCCGAGCCCGCGGGATACGACGATCACGCGCTGTCGCTCAAGGTCGGACATCGCGAGGCGCATCCGGTCGCGGCGCGCACCATCTGCGATGCGCTGATGGCGATGATGCCCGGCGAGCTCACCTTCGCGATCAACAGCAAGCTGCTCGCCAATGGCGTCAGTGCTTCCGACGACGAGGTCGGCGCCGCCGTCGCCTTTGCCTATCGCGAGCTGAAGCTCGTGGTCGAGCCCGGCGGCGCGATCGGGCTCGCTGCGCTGCTGGCGGGGCGGATCGACGCCAAGGGCAAGAACGTCGTCATCGTGCTCTCGGGCGGCAATGTCGACGCCGACCTGTTCGCGAAGCTCGTCGCCTGACGTCAGCTTTTTTGAGAACGAGACGGGGGCAGAGCGGTGCTCGCTCTGCCCCCGTCTTGCTGCGCGCGATCAGTGCCTGAAACCACCATGATGGCCGCCGAGCTGGCTGTAATAGACCATCGCGACCTTGTTGGGACCGCGCGCTGAGACCTTGTCGGAAAAATCCTGCAACACCGTCAGTGGGAGTAGGGCCGCGCTTATGAGAAGAACGCCATCTTCTCGGCCTGGCTCATGCGGCGGATCGGCGCGAGCGGGTCGTTGGCTGCGGCGCTCGGCTTCTTCAGCAGGCCGCTGGCGAGGATCGTCGAGCCGAGCGATATCTCTGCTGTGTGAGCAGGCGCAGTCTCAACGGCGGGCGGGGGAGGTGGCGGCACAGGTGCCGGAGCTTCGGCAACCGGCGCCGCCGCCACCGGCTCGACCTTGACCTCGAGCTTCGGCTCGGGCGCCGGTGCAGGTTCGGGCTGAACCGGCGGTGCCGCCATTTCGGGCTCGGCCGCCATCGCCTCCGCGATGCGCATCTCCTCGGCGGCGCGCATTTCCTCGGCGATCGCCTCTTCGTCGACCGGATCGGGCGCACCCATCTCCATCGCGATCAGGTCGAGCACCGCTTCATCTTCTGCGTCGGCGGCCGCCCCATCGGTGACGCGGGCGAGTTCGGCGGCCTCGGCTTCGGCCAGTGCTGCCTCAGCCTTGAGCCACGCTTCGCTCGGCTGTGGCATGGCGGCCGTAGCGGCCTCCGGGCTCTGCGTTGCAGCAGCCGGCGCGGCTTCGGCGTTCGGCGGCGCGACCGCCTCCTGGGGCGGTGCTGGCGCGGCAGCGGCGACGGGCACGTCGGGGACAGCGCTTTCGGCCGCCGCGCTGTCAGCCGCCGGCGGTGGCACGGGCACCGCTGGCTGCGGTTCCGCAACCGGTGCCTCGGCCACATCGGGTTCGGCCGCGGGCGGCGCCTTGTCCGGATCGAACTCGCCGAGCCGGCGGGCCAGCGCCGCGAAGGCGGCATCCAGCACGGCCTTGGCGTCGTCCATCGAGACGTCTGCCGCACCGGCCTCGATTGCGGCGACCTGCGAATCGATGATGTCGCAGATCCGGCCGTCATTGCCGATCTCGCGCAGCCGCCAGGAGATCTCCCGGATCACCCGCACGCCCTTGCGTACCGGCGCAAGGCTTTGCTCGAAGCTGACGCCGTCGAGCGACGCGATGGCCGACGCCTGGGTGGCCTCGATCGCGCCGCGCAAGGCGGCCAGCGCCTGCGCCAGCTGCTCGTCCCTGATCGCGTCCGCGGCAGCCTGCCGCTGCGCGCTGAGGCTTTCCTCGATCCGCGCCACGGCATCGAGCACCATTCTTGTATCGGCGTTGCGGTTGCGCTTGGCGTATTCTCCGAGGAACCAGCGGCCCCGCGAGGTCTCCATGAAGGCCGCGCTGATCGCGGCATAGTCCTCCTCGCTCGGCAGGGCCGCGCGGGCGGATATCGGCGACAGGGCGAATGCTTCTTCGGCCATCACAATCTCTTCGCGCAAATCACTGCGCGTTACGCTAACGATCACCACGATATCGCGCGAATCGCAATTGAATTGATGTCTTCCGGATCACAAATCCCCATTGCGGCAAAGGTTGCGTCGCGGCGATTCGCTGTCAGCCTTGCGGCATTCTATGCCACGCTGTTCGGAATGACCGGGGTTCATCTGCCGTTTTTCACGGTGTGGATGAAGGCGATCGGCATCGATGCGACCTGGATCGGCATCATCACCGCGGTGCCGCCGGTGACGCGCTTCACCGTGCTGCCGCTGGTCACGGCGGCCGCGGAACGGCGCCAGATGCTGCGCGGCGCGATCATCGCCACGGGCTTTGCGACCGCGCTCGGCTTCGCGATGATCGGCACCCAGCACCAGCCGTTCGTGCTGCTCGCGGTCTATGCGCTGACCTGCTGCGTCTGGACGCCAATGGTGCCGCTGACCGACGCCTATGCGCTGCGCGGCGTCAGGCAATTCGGCCTCAGCTACGGACCGCTGCGGCTGTGGGGCTCGGCCGCCTTCGCGGTCTGCGCGCTCGTCAGCGGCTTCCTGCTCCGCTATGTCGCGGAGGTCGATCTGATCTGGATCATCACCGCCGTGACCGTGCTCGGCGCGCTGGTCGGGCTGACACTGCGGCCGCTCGGCCGTCCGACGGCCGCCGTCACGCACGCCGCCGGCGCGCCAAAGCTGCTGCGCAATCCGACCTTCCTCGCCATCATCGTGTCCTCGGCGCTGATCCAGGGCAGCCACGGCGCCTACTACATCTTCGCATCGATTGCCTGGCAGCAGGCCGGCTTCAGCGGCCTGACCATCGCGGGCCTCTGGGTGCTCGGCGTCATTGCCGAGATCGTGCTGTTTGCATTGTCGCCGCGCTTCACGCTGCCTTCGGCGGTGCTGGTGATGATCGCCGCGGCGAGCGCCGTGGCGCGCTGGGCGATCACTGCGCAGGACCCGCCGCTTGCTGTGCTTGCCGTGGTCCAGCTCGGACACGGGCTGAGCTTCGGGCTGACGCAGGTCGGCATCATGGGCCTGATGGTGCATCACGTGCCGGTGCATGTGATGGCGCGCGCGCAGGGCTATCTCACCGCGTGCGGCGGCATCGTCGCGAGCACCACGGCGATCGTCAGCGGCATGGTCTATGCGCGCTTCGGGCTCGGCGTCTACGACATGATGGCCGCGATGGCGGCCACCGGCGGGCTCGTGGTGTGGTTGGCGCGGAAGCGCTTCATAGCGTTTTCAAGCGAAGTGGGTACCGGTTCGCGCTAGAAAACGCGTCAAAACAAGAGAGCCCCTCATCCCCAGAGCGCGGCGTCGGGCGGATAGACCAGGCTGCCCTCGTAGCGCAGGCCGTTGTCGCGGTCGCGCGCCAGCAGCAGCGGGCCGTCGAGATCGACGAAGCGGGCGGCTTGTGCGATCAGCATCGCCGGCGCCATCGCAAGCGACGTCGCGACCATGCAGCCGATCATGATCTCGAAGCCGAGCGCGCGGGCGGCATCGGCCATTGCAAGCGCTTCGGTCAGCCCGCCGGTCTTGTCGAGCTTGATGTTGACCGCGTCATAGCGGCCGCGCAGGCCTGCGAGGGAGGCGCGGTCATGCACGCTCTCGTCGGCGCAGACCGCAACCGGGCGCTGCATCCGCGAAAGCGCCTCGTCCTGGCCGGCCGGCAGCGGCTGCTCGATCAGTGTGACGCCGGCGTCGGCGCAGGCTTTGAGGTTGGCGGCGAGGTTGTCGTCGGTCCAGGCCTCGTTGGCGTCGACGATCAGTTCGGAGCGAGGTGCCGCCCTGCGCACGGCGGCGATCCGCGCGCCGTCGCCATCGCCGCCGAGCTTGATCTTGAGCAGCGCACGGTGCGCCGCCTTGGCCGTTGCCTCCGCCATCGCCTCTGATGTCCCGAGCGAGATCGTGTAGGCGGTGGTGCGGGGCTCCGGTGCGGGCCGGCCGAGCAGGTTCCAGATGCGAATACCGGCGCGTTTGGCCTCGAGGCCCGCCAGCGCGCAATCCAGCGCGTTGCGGGCGGCACCGGCGGGCATCCGGGCCTGCAGGGCAATCCGGTCCATGCCGCCGGCGAGCGGCTCCTGCATCGCCTGGATCGCCTGCAGCGTCGCCTCGGGCGTTTCGCCATAGCGCGGGTAGGGCACGCATTCGCCGCGGCCGGTGAGGCCACCCTGGCTCACCTCGGCCACCACGACGACGGCCTCGGTCTTGGCGCCGCGGCTGATCGTGAAGGTCCCCGCGATCGGCCAGCGCTCGAGACGCGCGGAAAGGGTGCAAGAGGGGGTGGAAGTCATTTTAAAGTCTACTATTTCCTGAACCGTAGCTTGCGACGCGCAACCAACTATGGCTGGTTAGTGACAGATTCGACAAGCCGATCCGGCAAGCCGCCGGAGATGCAACGGCCAGCCGGCTTGAGGGGTAGGCAAAAGGTGAGCGGCGACCCGACACTGGAGCGGATAGCCCAAGGCGAAGGACTGGCGTTGTGCGCGGCGGGCAACTGGACGGCCCGCTTTGCCCCTGCGCTCGAGCGGATCGTCTCCGACGCCGAGAAGCTGCGCGGCAGCCGCCCCCACATCTTCATCGACGTGTCGCAGGTCGCGAGCCTCGATACCTTCGGCGCCTGGCTGATCGAGCGGCTGCGCCGCAGCCTCAGCAATGCCGGCGCGGAAGCCGAGATCGCGGGCCTCTCCGCCAATTATTCCAGCCTGGTCGACGAGGTCCGCCGCGTCGGCCCCGCGCCCAAGGCCGCGAGCGAACCGCTGCTGATATCGGGCATGCTCGAGCAGATCGGGCGCACCGTGGCCGGGATCGGCGGCACCATCATCGGCCTGGTCGACATGCTCGGCGCGGTGCTGGCCGCGGCCGCCAAGGTGTTGATCCATCCGCGCAGCTTCCGCTTCACCTCGACGGTGCATCACCTCGAGCAGGTCTGCTTGCGTGCGGTGCCGATCGTGGTGCTGATCACCTTCCTGATCGGCTGCATCATCTCGCAGCAGGGCATCTTCCACTTCCGCAGGTTCGGCGCCGACATCTTCGTCGTCGACATGCTGGGCGTGCTGGTGCTGCGCGAGATCGGCGTGCTCTTGGTCGCGATCATGGTCGCCGGCCGCTCCGGCTCGGCCTATACCGCCGAACTCGGCTCGATGAAGATGCGCGAGGAGATCGACGCGCTGCGCACCATGGGCTTCGATCCGATCGAGGTCCTGATCCTGCCGCGCATGCTGGCGCTGGTGCTGGCGCTGCCGATCCTGGCCTTCCTCGGCGCGATGGCCGCGCTCTATGGCGGCGGCCTGGTGGCCTGGCTCTATGGCGGCGTCGATCCGGAGGCCTTCCTGCTCCGCCTTCGTGATGCCATATCGATCGACCATTTCATCGTCGGCATGGTCAAGGCGCCCGTGATGGCGGCCGTGATCGGCATCGTCGCCTGCGTCGAGGGGCTCGCGGTGCAGGGCTCGGCGGAGTCGCTCGGACAGCACACCACCGCGTCGGTGGTGAAAGGAATCTTCTTCGTGATCGTGATGGACGGCGTGTTCGCGATCTTCTTCGCCTCGATCGGGATGTGATCATGGCGGAAGAGAATATCGACGCCATCATCCGGGTCCGCGACATCACCGTGCAGTTCGGCGATACGCGCGTGCTCGACGGCCTCAACCTCGACGTCAGGCGCGGCGAGATCCTCGGCTTCGTCGGCCCGTCCGGCGCCGGCAAGTCGGTGCTGACCCGCACCATCATCGGCCTGGTGCCGAAGGTCTCCGGCCGCATCGAAGTGTTCGGCGTCGATCTCGATGCCGCGAGCTCGTCGCAGCGCCGCGCCGTCGAGCGGCGCTGGGGCATCCTGTTCCAGCAGGGCGCACTGTTCTCCTCGCTCACGGTGCGCCAGAACATCCAGTTTCCGGCGCGCGAATATCTGCGGGTCTCGCAGCGGCTGCTCGACGAGATCATGGTGGCGAAGCTCGTGATGGTCGGCCTGAAGCCCGAAGTCGCCGATCGCTATCCGTCGGAACTGTCCGGCGGCATGATCAAGCGCGTCGCACTGGCGCGCGCGCTCGCGCTCGATCCCGAGCTGGTGTTTCTCGACGAGCCGACCTCGGGTCTCGATCCAATCGGCGCCGGCGATTTCGACGAGCTGGTGCGCACCCTGCAGCGCACTTTGGGGCTGACCGTTTTCATGGTAACCCACGACCTCGACAGCCTTTACACCGCGTGCGACCGTATCGCCGTTTTAGGGAACGGTAAGATCATTGCTGCAGGATCGATCGCCGACATGAAGGCATCGCAGCATCCATGGCTGCAGCAATATTTCAACGGCAAGCGCGCCCGAGCCGTTGTGGCCTAGCCCATGATCCCGAAAAATGGAGCCGGTTTTCCGACGAGATCATGCGCCAACAGGAAATTCGACGGGCTCGCGCGCAGGCGGCTGCGCGAGGGCCCAAGAGTGATGAACGCGAGTAATTGATGGAAACGCGGGCGAACTACGTCTTGATCGGGGCTTTCACGCTGGCGGTGATCGCGGCGGCGTTCGGCTTCGTGCTGTGGTTCCAGAGCCTGCACACCACCAAGCAGCGCAGCCCCCTGCGGGTGATCTTCGAGGGGCCGGCGTCGGGCCTGCGCAACGGCGGCAATGTCAATTTCAATGGTATCCGGATAGGGGAGGTCGTTTCGGTCAAGCTCGACAACCCGCGGCGCGTGGTTGCGCTGGCGATGATCGAGAACAACGCACCGCTCCGCAAGGACACCCTGGTCGGTCTCGAATTCCAGGGGCTGACCGGCGTCGCCGCGATCTCGCTGAAGGGCGGCGAGGAGGCCGCCCCGCCGGTGCCGCTGGATGAGGACGGCATTCCTGTTCTGACCGCCGACCCCAACGCGCTGCAGGACGTCACCGAGGCGATCCGCGCCACGCTGCAGAACGTCAACCGCATCGTCGCCGACAATCAGCAGTCGGTGAAGAATTCGCTGAAGAACCTCGAGGTCTTCACCCAGGCGCTGGCGCGCAATTCCGAGAAGATCGACAACGTCATGCTCAAGGTCGACGGCGTGATGGGCAAGGCCGACAATCTGATGTTGGGCCTCAATGCGATCGCCGGCGGCAGCAATGGCAGCGAGCTGAACCTGATGGTGAAGTCGATCCGCGAACTCGCCGACAATGTCGACAAGCGGACCAATCTCCTGATCAACGACGGCCGCCGCACGCTGGCCGACATCAGCCGCGCCGTGAACAACTTCGACCGCAACCCGAGCCGGGTGATCTTCGGCGGCAGCAACAACGCCGCACCCGAGCCCGCGCCCGCTCCCGCGCCCGGACCGCGGCGGCGGCAGTGACGTGATCCGCGAATGGTGAGTGGCGGGTAGCGAGTAGGGTTCGCCGCCTGCGCAGCGCAGCCGTCATTGCGAGCGAAGCGAAGCAATCCATCGCTCCGCATACTCGGCGGCATGGATTGCTTCGTCGCTTGCGCTCCTCGCAATGACGGTGGTTGGTGCTGTATTGCTGCTAGGCAGCCTGCGGATCGGTTAGCCCAAAACAAAACGGAGGCCATGAGGCCTCCGTCTTCATTCGCAATTCGCTATTCGCCAATCAGCTCACCCCAGCCGTCCCGCCGCATGCGCGAGCAGGGTGTAGACCAGCCCGGTCTCCGAGGTCAGGTGGCCAGCCAGCTCCTGCTGGCCGCGGCCGTCGCGGGCGACTTCGTCGAGCAGGCGCTCGAACTCCGCGATGTAGCGGTCGACCGTCTGCTTGAAGCCGCGGTCGGCGCGGTACTTGCGGGCCACCTCATCGAAGGCCTTCTGGCCGGCCGGCGTGTAGAGGCGCTTGGAAAACGCCTTGTTCTCGCCGCGCTGGTAGCGATCCCACATCTCGGCCGCCAGCGTGCGGTCCATCAGCCGGCCGATGTCGAGCGACAGCGACTCCAGCGGATTGGCGGCCGGCTGCTGCTGCGGACGCGGGCGCTGCTGGGCGTCGCGGCCCTGCGGGGCAGGCGGCGGCGCGTCGCTGCGGTTGAGCAGGTCGGACAACCAGCCGTCGCCGTTGTTGGGGCCGGCCGGGCTGACCGACGGGGCCTCGGTGCGGCGCGAGCTCGCCATGCCGAGATCGGGCGGCGGCAGCGTCGAAGCGCTGTTGCCGTTGTCCCGCACGCTGTCCCGCATCCGCACGTCGGCACGGCCGCCGGCGGCAGCCATCAGCGGCTCCTCGTGGCGGACGCTGGCGCGGTTGGTCGAGACCACGTCGAGGCCGCGGCCGTGATGGGCCACGATGCGGTTCAGCTCGGCCAGCGCCTCGATCTGGTCGACGATCACCTTGCGCATCTGCGCGGTGTTTTCGGCGGCCTCCTGCGGCATCTCCAGCACGCCGCGGCGCAGCTCGTTGCGGGTGGCTTCGAGCTCGCTCTGCATCTCGCTCGCCATCTGCTTCATCGCCGTGACCATCGCGGAGAACTTCTCCGTCGATTCCTTGAACATCGCATCGGTCTCGGCGTTGCTCTGCTGGTAGAGGTCGTTCATGGCGTCGACGGTCTGCTGACGTTCGTTCTCGGCCGCTTGGCGCACCGCCTCGAACTGCCGG
The DNA here is from genome assembly GCF_054056355.1 of Bradyrhizobium sp. USDA 3364. Classification (NCBI taxonomy): domain Bacteria; kingdom Pseudomonadati; phylum Pseudomonadota; class Alphaproteobacteria; order Hyphomicrobiales; family Nitrobacteraceae; genus Bradyrhizobium; species Bradyrhizobium sp. USDA 3364. Next base: position 8,461,245 of record NZ_JBSRYG010000002.1, on the reverse strand, counting down.
CTGATCGCAGCCGAGCCGGCGCCTGCGGTCTCCGCCACCACGCGCGCGATGTCGCGGGCGCGTTCCTCGGCAGCGCCGAGCGATTCATCGAGCAGCCCGGTGAAGCGCGACAGCCGCTGGTCGAGATCGGTGGTGCGCAGGTCGATGGTCGTGACCAGCGCTTCCAGCGCCTCCTTGCGATCGCTGACGGAGGCCGTCGTCGAGCGGTTGGCCTGCTCGACCACGGCAGCCGCGTCGATTAGCGCCTTGCCATGGGTCTCGAACTGGCTCGAAAGCGCGCCGAGATCTTCCAGCGCCTTGCCGGTCTTGCTGTTGAACACCGTCAGCTGGTCTTCCAGCGTCTGGGTCGCCACGCCGTTGCGCGAGGTGACGTCGTTCATGGCGGACACGAAGTCGGCCACGCGGGTCACCAGCGCACGCTCAAGCGAGTTGAGGTTGTCGTGGGCGCCGGTCAACACTTCCTGCAAGAGGATGTTGCCCTCGCGCAGCCGCTCGAACAGCGCGACCGTATCGGTGCGCAGGATCTTGCTGGTCTCCTGCATCTCGGTGACGGCCGAGATCGAGACCTGGCGCGACTGATCGATCGCCGCGCGCGAGGCCTGCTCGAGCTCCTTGAGCGACTTCGCCACCGCGCCGGTTGCCTGATCGCCGGCCGAAGTGATGTTGCGCGCGACGTCGCCGCCATGCGCCGCCATCGACTGCGAGAAGGCGAGGCCGCGGGTTTCGATCGCCTTCAGCGCGTCCGCAGTGGCGCGATCCATGTCGGCCGAAAGCTGCGTGGTCTTGGCGGTCAGCGCCTCGACCAGCGAGCCGCGGCGGCCGTCGACCATCTGCGACAGGCGCTCGGTCTGCTGCTGCACATAGGTGACGATCTCGTCGGTCTTGCCGGTCATCGCCGAGCCGAATGCGCTGGAGGCAGACAGCACCGAGCGTTCGATGTCGGCCGACGTCGTCTTCACCTTGGTCGAGACCTCGTTCGACATGGTGATCAGCGCGGCCTGCGCGTTCTGCGCCGAAGTCTGGATGTTGTCGGTGGTCTTGGCCGTCACCGAACCCAGCGCGCGCTCGATATCGGTCGAGAGCGTGCGGATCTGCGCGGCGGCATCGGCGGAGGTTGCCGCAAACGAGCTCTGGGCCTCGCGGGCGCTGCCCAGGACAGCCTGCGCCGTTTCCGCGCTGGCCGCGGTCAGCGAGCGCTCGATCTCGACCGAGATCTCGCGGATCTGGCTTGCCGCCTCGCTCGATGTCGCCACGAACGAAGTCTGGGCCTCGCGGGCGCTGCCGAGGATCGCCTGGGCGGTGTTGGTGCCGACCGACGTCAGGGTGCGCTCGACATCGGCTGCCAGCGACTTGACGTGGTTGGCTGCATCCGTCGACGCGCTGACGAGGGTGTTCTGCGCCTCGCGAGCGCCGGCCGTCAGCATTTCGACGGTGCCCGAACCGGCCATCGACAGTGCACGCTGGATGTCGGCGGCAAGCGCCGACACCTTGTCTGCTGCCTCGGTCGACGCATTGACCAGCGTGCTCTGGGCTTCACGCGCACCGGACGTGATCGATTCCGCGGTGGCGGAGCCGGCCATCGACAGCGAGCGCTCCATGTCGGCGGCCAGCGAGCGCACCAGATTGGTTGCTTCGGTGGATGCGCCGGCCAGCGTGCTCTGGGCTTCGCGGGCGGAGGCGACGACGGATTCCGCGGTGGCGGAGCCGGCCATCGACAGCGAGCGCTCGATGTCGGCGGCCAGCGTGCGGACCAGATTGGTGGCGTCGGTCGACGCGCCGGCCAGCGTGCTCTGGGCTTCGCGGGCGGAGGCGACGATGGATTCCGCGGTCGCGGTGCCGGCGGTCGAGAGCGAGTGCTGCATGTCGGCCGCGAGCGTGCGGACCAGATTGGCGGCCTCGCTGGATGCGCCGGTAAGCGTGCTCTGGGCCTCGCGGGCGGAGGCGACGACGGCTTCCGCGGTCGCGGTACCGGCCATCGAGAGCGAGCGCTCGACGTCGCTGGCGAGCGACTTCACCTGTCCCGTAACGTCGGTCGACGTCGAGATGAGCATGGTCTGGGCCTCGCGGGCGCCGGTCATGATCGCTTCGGCGGCGGCGGAGCCGGACATCGACAGCGATGCCTCGACGTCGGCGGCCAGCGACTTGACCTGGCTTGCGGCTTCGGCCGAGGCGGAGACCAGCGTGGTCTGTGCGTCGCGCGCGCCCGACAGCACGGAGGCCGCGGTGGCGCTGCCGGCCGCCTGCAGGGTGCGCTCGACATCCTCCGATAGCGCCTTGATCTGGGAGGCGACGTCGCCGGAGGAGGAGACCAGCGACACCTGGGCGTCGCGGGCACTGGTGAGGATCGAATTGGCGGCGCTGGTTCCGACCGCGGTCAGCACGCTCTCGACCTCGGCCGAGCTCAGCTTGAGCTGGTTGCCGACGTCTGCGGACACGGTGAGCAGCGCCTGCTGAGCGGTGCGCGCGCCGGTCTGGATGGTCTCGCTGGTGTTGACCACGAGGTTGGTCAGCGAGCGCTCGGCGTCCTCGACATGCGACTTGATGCTCGACGACAGCATCTCGGCGCGGGACATCAGGTCCTCGCTGGCCTGGCGGCCGCTGCTCTCGATGCGGCCGGCGACGGCCTCGACGCGCGAGCCGAGCAGGTCTTCGAACTGCGCGACGCGGGTGTCGATGTCATTCGCGATCACGCCGACATGGCTCTCGATGCCCTGCTGGATGTGCGCGAAGCGCGCCGAGATGCTGTCGGTCAGGTTCGCACTGTGACCATTGATGGTGTCGGCGAGGAGGGTGCTGTGACTGTTGATCGTATCGACGAGGCGGACGCTGTGGCCGTCGATGGTCTGGGTGACGCCGTTGATGCGGTGGTCGACCGCCGCGATCGCCTGCACCGTGCCCTCGGTCAGGGTCGTGGTCAGCAGGCCGAGGCGCGAGTCGATCGATTGGATCGCCTGGGTGGCGCCTTCGGTCAGCTGGGTCGCAAGCGTGCCGAGATGGCCGTCGATGGTGTCGGTGACCGATTTGGCACGGCTCTCGAAGGTGACCTCGAGCGACTTCATACGGCCGTCGATTGCGTCATCGAGCGACTGCAGGCGGCCGTCGAACGAGCCGATCTTGGTGGCAAGCGAACTGTCGAACGACGACAGCTTGTCGGTCAGCGAGGCGTCGAGATTGCTGACGCGGCTGCCGAGCGTGGTCTCGAACTGCATCAGGCGCTGGTCGAGCGAGGCGGTGATCTCGCCGCTATTCGTGGTCACGCGATGATCGAAGGTGTCGACATAGGTCTTGAGGCTGTCGGCGATGTCCTGGGTCCGCTGGCCCATGCGCTCGACGATGTCGCCGCCGAAGGTCTTCACCGTACGGTCGAATTCCGAGATATGGCGGGTGATCAGCGCGCCGAGCGTGCCGGAGTCGCGGGCGAATTTCTCGGCCAGCTCGCTGCCGTGGTTCTTCACCAGGTCGTCGAACGCGCTCATCTGCAGCGACAGCGAGTCGTGCGCGGTCTCGGTCTGGCCCACCACCTTGGCGACCAGCGAATTGACGGTGACGTCAAGCGCCTCGCTCGCCCGGTCGCCGGAGTTCATGATCTGGCCGGCGAGGCGGTTGCCGGCGTCGTCGATCTTGCTGACGAGGTCGTTGCTGCGCAGCTCGAGCTCGAGCAGCAGCGAATCCGCGGAGTTCTTCAGGGAGTCGTGGGCCTCCTCGGTGCGGTCGGAGATGCCGTCGACGATCGCAGACGAACGCTGCTCGAACTCGCCGGTGATGCGGTCGATGCGCTCGTTCAGCATCTCGTGGACGCGATCGGCCAGATCGACGAACTCGTCATGGACGTGGCCGGTCTTGAAGTTAAGGCTGGTGGTGAGCCGCTCGGAGGCATCCATCACCGCGCGCGTGGTCTCGGCGCTGGCTTCCTCGAGGCGGTCGAGCAGGTCGCCGCCGCGCTCGCCGAGCGCGAGGATCATGTTGTCGCCGGCATGGCTCAGCGCGGTCGTGATGTGCTGGCCGCGCTCTTCCAGAGCGCCGGTGATGCTTTTGGCGACCTCGTCGACGCGCGAGGCGATCGCGTCCGAGATCAGCGCGATGTCGTGGCGCAGGTCGATCTGCACGCCGGAGATCGCGCTGCGCACCTGCTCGGCCTGGCCGACCAGATTGTCGCGCTGGTGGGCGATGTCCTGCAGCAGCGCGCGGATGCGCACTTCGTTGTCGGAATAGGCGCGTTCCAGCGCCGCAACCTCGTTGGCAACGAGAGTCTCGAGCTCGCCGGCGCGCGCAATCGCGCGCTCGACGCCGTCGCCCATCGCCGCGACCTCGCGGCGGATCGCCTGGCCAACCGTCACCATGGAATCGGCGGCGGCGTTTTCCGGCTCCGAGAATCGCATTGCGACCTGCGCCATCGATTGCGCGATCATCTGCATGCGCTGGCCGTGCGCGGCGAGGCTGGCGAGATAGTAGAACAGCAGGATAGGTACGGCGAACAGCGCGGCGAGGCCGGCCAGCACAAGCACGCCGGTGCCCTGGGCCATCGAAGCCTGCAGGGCCGGCCAGAACGCGATGGTGAGGATCACGCCGCCGAGCAGCCACGCGCCGGAGCAGACGAAGAACAGCGTGAAGGCGTTGCGGGCACGGCCGCCTTGCAGCGTCTGCAGCATCTGGCCGATGGTTTCGCGATCATCGTTGGCGGCACGGCGCGCGGCGCGCGGTTCCTCGATCGGCTCGAAAACCGCACGATCGGTATTCGAACGCTGATCGAACGATGCGGCTGAAAAATCCGGAGCTGAGGGCGGCAGGTTCGGCGGCGTGGCGCCTTCGTCGAGGGGGCTGCGATTCTCCGCGCCCTGTTCGCTGATGTTGAGGGCTTCCTGGATGGCAGAAAGCGCGACTTCGGTGGGATCTTTGACCTTCTTGGGAGTGTTCGCCATGTTCAGTCTGAGCCCTCTCACTATTTTACGCGTCGGCGAGCCTGCGATCGTCCCCACGCAAGCTCGAAGCCGGTGCCCACAAAGCGGAGCGCAAGCGGCCCCCTGGGCGGCTTGTCCGCTACATCCGCAAACATCCTATTGGGAGAGCGATGCGAATGAAATGCTTGCGATTAATACTTTCTTAATCATCGTTAACAGCTTTGCGCCATAAGGCCTTATGGGTACTCGAAATTCCTGCGGTAGAGCGTCGATTGTGTCCGGAAATTGTCCAGAATCGGGCGGTTTTGCCGATCATCCCGACAACAATCCGTTAACCAGTTTCGTGATTGGCTGAACCAATTGTCCGCCGGCGGGGCCGGGCGGAGACGACAGGGACAGGCCATGCCGCTTCATCTTGAACGGGTTGAATGGACACAATCGCCGCCGCTCGCGCCCGGCGATGGGCCGATCGACATCGATCACCTCCGGCGCATGACGCTGGGCGATCCGGGGCTGGAGCGGGAAGTGCTGGCGATGTTCTCGACCCAGTCGGCCCGGATCCTCGGCGAGCTGGCCGCCTTGCCGCCGGAGGCGGCGACCCACGCCCATACCCTGAAAGGCTCGGCGCGGGCGATCGGCGCCTTCGGCGTCGCCGAGGCTGCTGCCCACCTGGAGACCGCACTGGCCGGGGGTTCCGACCCAGTCCAGCCGCTGGCCGCGCTCGGGGCCGCGATCGCCGAGGCGCGCACGGCGATCGAGCTGATTCTGGGCCGCTCCTAGCCGCGTCTGGCGCTTCGGCCCACCGCAATGCCCAAGCGCCGTCCCGGCCGGCCGGCAGGTTTTCGGTCTCCGCGCTAGCGCTGTGCGGATCGAGCCGTTATACGACTGCCGGGACCTTTCCATCCATCGTCCGGCGCATTCCGGCAGCACGAGCAATCATGGCCAAAATCCACTTTATCGACCATACCGGCGAGAAACGCACCATTGAGATCGAGAACGGCGCGACGGTGATGGAAGGCGCGATCCGCAACGCCATTCCCGGCATTGAAGCCGAATGCGGCGGCGCCTGCGCCTGTGCGACCTGCCATGTCTATGTCGATGAAGCGTGGCGCGAGAAGGTCGGCGCGCCGTCGCCGATGGAAGAGGACATGCTGGATTTCGGTTTCGACGTGCGTCCGAACTCGCGGCTGTCCTGCCAGATCAAGGTGACCGACGAGCTCGACGGACTGGTCGTGTCGACGCCGGAACGGCAGGCCTGAGATTTATTCGCCGTCCGGATTGATGCCGCGACGGACCCAGCGGCGGAAGTTCTGCCTGACCTCCGCCGGCAGCGGCGTCGGCCTGCGTGTGGCCTCGTCGATCATCACGGTGATCGCCTTCGCCGACGCCACGCATCTGCCTTCCGAAAACACCACCTGATCGAAGGTGGTCGATGTGCGTCCGAACTTGACGAGACCGAGCCCGAGCTCGATCTGCCCCGGCCAGTGCAGCTCGGCGCGGAAATGGATGTCGAGGCGCACCATGATCCAGGCGAGCCGCGCCGGCATCAGCCCCATGGTCGGATCCTTCACCAGCGTGACGCGGCCGGTTTCAAAATAGCTTGCGTAGACGGCGTTGTTGACGTGCCCGTTCGGGTCGAGATCGGCGAAGCGCACATTGTCGGACAGGCGATAGGGAAAGTCTTCCAGGCGCGGCGTATCGTCAGCACGGACAGGGGCGTTCACGAGGGGGGATCTCCGTCGGTTTCCCGCCCATACAGCCGAGTTGCGCAGGCTCGGCAAGGGGTTGCCGCGCCAGCCGCTGTCCCTATTATGCATGTCGCGATCCGGCCACACCCGGCTGGGCAGGCGAAAAGCCGTCCGGTCGATCTCAACTGAAAAGAAGCGGATATGAGCGAAGCGATCAAAACCGATGTGCTGATGATTGGCGCGGGCCCCTGCGGACTGTTCGCCGTGTTCGAACTGGGCCTGCTCGACATGAAGGTGCATCTGGTCGACATCCTCGACAAGATCGGCGGGCAGTGCGCCGAGCTCTATCCCGAGAAGCCGATCTACGACATTCCCGGCATTCCCTTCGTCACCGGCCAGGGCCTCACCGATCAGCTGATGGAGCAGATCAAGCCGTTCAACCCGACCTTCCATCTCAACGAGATGGTGGAGACCATCGAGAAGATCGGCGATCCCCTGTTTCGCGTGAAGACCGACGCCGGCAAGGAGTTCGAGGCCAAGGTCGTGGTGATCTCGGCCGGCGGCGGTTCGTTCCAGCCGAAGCGGCCGCCGGTGCCGGGCATCGAGGCCTATGAAGGCACGTCGGTGTTCTATGCGGTGCGCAAGATGGAGCAATTCCGCGACAAGAACATCCTGATCGTCGGCGGCGGCGATTCCGCGCTCGACTGGACGCTCAATCTGCATCCGATCGCCAAGCGCGTCACGCTGCTGCACCGGCGCGACGATTTCCGCGCGGCACCGCACAGCGTCGAGCAGATGCGCGCGCTGGTCGCCGACGGCAGGATGGATCTGAAGATCGGCCAGGTCACCGGGCTCGAAGGCGCCAACGGTCAGCTCTCGGGCGCCGCGCTGAAGGCCAACGACAATGCGATGTCGACCATCGCCTGCGATACGATGCTGCCGTTCTTCGGGCTCACCATGAAGCTCGGCCCGGTCGCGAACTGGGGTGTGGCGCTGGAGAACAATCTGGTGCCGGTCGACACCGCTGCGTTCGAGACCAACGTTCCGGGCATCTTCGCGATCGGCGACATCAACACCTATCCCGGCAAGCTGAAGCTCATCCTCTCCGGCTTCCACGAGGGCGCGCTGATGGCGCAGAAGGCGCACCGCTACGTGTATCCGGACAAGCGGCTCGTGTTCCAGTACACAACCTCGTCATCGAGCTTGCAGAAGAAGCTTGGAGTGAACTGAAACCACTCCAACGGCGACCAATGCCGGGGGCACGGGCCAGCTGCTGCGCGGCGCGGGTACTGGAACACTCCGCGAAATGGCCGTAGTCTGCTGCTACTCAAGGCCGTCGATTGATCAGGTGACGATGATGCGGAACACGCTGTCCAGACTTCGGCTGACGTTGGCGATCGCCACGGCTTTCGCCTTGGCGGCTCCATTGTCCGCCACGGCCGCCGACCCATCATCGGCGGCTGGCCTGTGGCAGAAGACTGTCGACGGCAAGCCCGACGGCTGGTTCCTGGTGGTCGATCACAACGGCGTCTTCGAAGGCGTGATCGCTAGGATATTTTCCGATCCCGGTGATCCGCCGAATCCGATCTGCTCGAAATGCACCGACGATCGCAAGAATGCGCCGTGGCTTGGATTGTCGTTCATCCGCGACATGAAGCGCGAGGGCCTGAAGTACGAGAACGGCAACGTGCTCGATCCGCGCGACGGCAAGATCTACAAGGCCAAGATGACGCTGAGCTCCGATGGACAGAAGCTGACCATGCGCGGCTATCTCGGCATCTCGCTGTTCGGCAAGGACGAGATCTGGACGCGCTTGCCGGACAGCGCGATGGCCCAGCTCGATCCCGCGATCGTCGCGAAGTATCTGCCGGCGCAGGCCGCGGCGGTGAAGCCGCCGGCGCCGTCAGTGCCGGCGACGAAGCGGCACTAGGACTTCTCTCGACGCTACTGATCCGGATCGCGTTCGCTTGCGTGCGGCGTGCGGTCAGCGTTGCACGGGTGCGGTCGGCAGCAGCGGCGCGACCGGCTCGGAAAGCACCTCGGGCACGCTGGTGTTCAGCTGCAGCACGGTGGCGGCCGCGGGCACCGCGGCATCGGCCATCGCCGCATGGCCTTCCGCGCTCGGATGTACCGCGCCGCCATACACCGCCGACAGGATGCCCCATGTCGCGTCGTGAATGTCGCTCGGCTGCATCGAGGCCGGCAGGCCCTGCGGGTAGGTCATCGCCGCGAAATAGCTGTCATTGGCGTCACGGATCCAGCGCGCGCGCGGCAGATAGGCGCGGTACTCGCCGGCGCTGCGGCCGCATTTGAGCGGCTGATTGGCTGCGGCGACGATGTCGGACACGAAGCTGTCGCCGTTGGCGGAGAAGCAGTCGCGGTCGAATTCCGGATCGGTCGACGCGCGTGCGCAGAAGCCGTGGCTCGCAAACGCATCCTGATGCGCATCGACGAAGGTCATGCGGTCGGTCTGCGGGTTGCGGCAGATGATGCCGGACTGGCATTGCGCGATCGCCTTGAGCTGCGGCAGGAACTCGTTCTGCACGAAGCTCGAGACCTCCGTGAGCCGCTTCGGATCGGCGTTGAAGGAGGGATGGATGTCGAAGCCGGCACGGCCGCCGGGACATGGCGCGCCGCCATTGGCCAGCGCCGGATTGGCGTAGGCCGTGTAGATCACGCGCGAGAGATCGCCGCCGACCAGAGGCTTCAGCGCATCGCGCAGCTTGGCAAAGCCGGCCGGCAGGTCGCGCGTCAGTGCGGAGCGGGCATCGTCGACGCTGGCCAGCGAGCCGCCGCGGCCGAGCAGCGTGCGTTCGGTCGCCGTGTCGACGATCACGTTGGCGACGAGGCCGGAGAAGTAGATGTCGTTGGCGCCGATCGACAGCAGCACCAGATCGAGCGTGCGGTCCGGCTGCCGGCGCTTGGCGGCGGCAAGCGCCGTGCGCAGCTCCGCGATCTGGCCGTTGACGCTGCCCGAGCAGGTGTTGCCGGCCTTCGTCGGCAGGCATTCCCGCGCCTGCTGCGAGCCGAGCAGGCCGTCGGCGATGCTGGCGCCGGTGCAGGCGAGCGGCAGATAGGTCACCGCGATGTGCGGATATTGCACGGCGAGCGCAAGCGCCGTGCGGGTCTGGTAGCTGTACAGCGACCGGTGACACGCCGAGTTGAGCCACAGCGCGCTCTGGCGCTGCCAGTTGGTCAGGGTGTCCGGCGCTTCGCAGGCGCGGCCGCCCTTGTAGCCGCCGCGGCTCGGCCGGTAGTATTGCGCCCCGCTGAGATAGGAGCGGAAGCAGAACCCTTCGTCGGAAAGCGCGATCGCGCGGTCGGGGTTGCCTTCGCCGGATGCGATGCTGTCGCCGAGGCCTGCGATCAAGAGGTCGCGCACCGCGATCTCCGTCGCCACGCGCTGGTTGGCATCCGAGCCGCTCGCGACGTCGACGGTCGCGACCGTGGTGCGGCCGTAGCGGACGCGCAGATTGATCGGCTCGGCGCAATCGAACGTCGAGGATTGCGGCCCGTCGCCGTCGTCGAACGACCAGGCGCAGGTGGCGCCGACCGGAACCGGGCCCGTCAGCCGCACGACGATCGGATGGTCGATCGGCGTCAGGTAGCTTTCCTTGACGTTGTCGCGGGTGCAGGGCTCGTTGACGCGGCCTTGCAGGTCGATGCAGAGCCGGTTGACCGTGTTGCGCGCCCAGCCGCGCCCGTCGCTCTGCAGTTCCAGCGCCTGTTCCGAGGCCAGCACGCTGCGGCCGAGCCCGCTTTCGACATGGAGGCGGAAGTCGCGTTCCTCGCGGAACAGGCGGAAGCGGTTGCGAACCTCCCAGGAGATCTGCAGCGAGTTGTCCTGCGCCTCCGCGGCCGAGGCGAATACCGCCACGAGCGCACTGCCGAGCAGCACGCTGCAGACCGACACACGAAACGAAAATCGAACCAAAATGCCAATCATGGCGCGGTTTGACGCGAACGGTACGGCGAAAATAAGAGAGGCGGCAGGGCGAATCGAAAATCCGGGACCGAGAGACCCGGACAAGGGCCGATAACGTTTCCTGTTACCGTTTCATCTGCCTGATCCGCTGCGGCCGGCTTTCGATCGGTTGCCGCACGGTCGCCGAAGCCGTGCAGGCTTGGCTTAATCGCTTTCGTTCCTGCCAGGGCTGCACCACGTTGAGCCACAGCTCGCGCATGCCCATGATCGAGATCGAAATCCCGAACGGGATCAGGAAATAGAGGATACGGAACACGACCAGCGTCGCCAGCAATTGCTCCTTGCTGAATTCCGGCAGCGCCACCAGCATTGCGGCGTCGAACACGCCGATCGAGCCGGGAGCGTGGCTCGCGAAGCCGAGCAGCGTCGCCAGGATGAACACGACCGCCAGCGAGACGAAGTCGATATGCGGCTCGGTCGGCATCAGGAGGTACATCGCAAGCGCGCAGAAGCCGAGATCGACCACGCCGATCATGATCTGCAACAGCGTCAGCTTGGCCGAGGGCAGCACCACCTTCCAGCCGTTCTGGCCGAGCTCGCGGCGCTTCTCGCCGGTCAGGAGCCAGACGAAATAAGCGCCGATGCCGGTCAGGCAGCCGAGCGCGATCAGCCGGTTCATCGCCGGCGGCAGCAGGTCCATCGCCGAGGCCGCCGCGGGGTGCCAGGCCATGCCGAAGCCGAGCACGAACAGATTGCCGAGCCAGAAGGTCAGGCCGGACAGGAAGCAGATCTTGGCGACGTCGATCGCGGAGAGACCGAAATCGGAATAGATCCGGAAGCGGATCGCGCCGCCGGTGAAGACGGTGGCGCCGATATTGTGACCGATCGTGTAGCTGGTGAAGCTCGAGAGCGCTGCGATGCGGTAGGGGACGTGCGTCTTGCCGATCGTGCGCAGCGCGAAGAAGTCATAGAAGGTGAGCGTGCAGAACGCGCCGACCACGCAGAGCGCCGCGAGCGCGATCCGGTGCGGCGCGATGTTGGTCAGCGCGGTGAGGATGATCCCGGTGTCGACGCCCTTCAGCGTGTGCACGAGCGTCGTGATCGCGAACGCGATGATCAACACACTCGCGGCGATCCCGAGCCGTTTCCAGCCGATCTTTTCCTTGAAACCACGCCCGAGCGTGGTCAGCAGCCGAAGCATTCATCCTCCCGGCGGGCGGCAATTTCAGTGGGACCCGGTCACGGACAGCGACGGGTGACGGGCAAACGCACCGTACGCGATGACCCATAAGGCAAAACCGATGCGTTGTGCAGCCCTTGACAAGCCAAGCTTCCGCTCTTGTCCAGCGTCATTGTCATACTGGGTACATATGTTCTCGCTCTGCGGAATGTGAGTCGCGGGCACCGCGTCCGCTGCGACGGGACCATCGCATGTTCCGCCGTTCCAGGCGATTTCGTCGGCATTTGTGCCGATTTTGCGGCCGTCCCGGCGCAACCCGCGGGCTGTTGGCGCGGAACGAATGGACGATATGCATCAGCACGGGGACGTTGGGCCCGGCTGCGGCGTTTACCAAAGTGTGAAGTCGGCGCGCACTTGCGGCTGCGGACCGCCGCGCGGACCGCGATGTGAGCCGCGTTGAGCAGGATCCGTAGGTCTATTGAGGCAAAAAGCCGCGCAGGACGGCGGTCGCCGCGCGGCCCGGCCGGCATTGCAATTTTCACACTTCGATCGGTGGCGAAGTGTTCCATCGAAATGAAGACCTATGTCTCGCATCAGTTGCCAAGAGCGAGGACAAGCCCATGCAACAGACGTCCCTGAACATCCGGCACATGCAGGACCAGCCCGCGGCGCCCCGACAACGGTCGACCGGGCTTGCGGCGACGCTGACGCTCGCCGCGATGAGTCTCGGTTACGGCGTCGTGCAGCTCGACGTCACCATCGTCAACACCGCGCTCAACGCCATCGGCGCTTCGCTCGGCGGCGGCGTTGCCGAGCTGCAATGGGTGGTCAGCGCCTACACCATCGCGTTTGCCGCCTTCATCCTGACCGCGGGCGCGCTCGGCGACCGGATCGGCGCCAAGCGCGTCTTCATGGCCGGCTTTGCGATCTTCACCGCGGCGTCGGTTGCCTGCGCGGTCGCGCCTGACGCCGTGACGCTGATCGCCGCGCGCTGCGTGCAGGGGCTGGCCGCGGCCATCCTGGTGCCGAACGCGCTCGCGCTGCTCCGCCATGCCTACGCCGACGAGAAGGCGCGCGGGCGCGCGGTCGGCGTCTGGGCGGCGGGCGCCAGCCTCGCGCTGACCGCGGGCCCGTTCGTCGGCGGCGGACTGATCACGCTGGTCGGCTGGCGCGCGATCTTCCTGGTCAATCTGCCGATCGGCCTGGCGGGCCTCTGGCTCGCCTGGCGCTTTGCCGGCGAAACCACGCGCCATCAGCAGCACCGGCTCGACCTGCCGGGCCAGCTCGCCGCGATTGTCACGCTGGGCACGCTGGCCGGCGCGCTGATCGAAGGCGGCGCGCTTGGCTGGGGCAGCCCGTTCGTGGTCACAGGCTTCGTGCTCGCGGGCGTCTTCGCCGTGCTGTTCGTCTGGCGCGAGGCGCGCGCGCCGCAGCCGATGCTGCCGCTCTCGCTGTTCAGCCACCGGATGTTTGCCCTGACCTCGCTGGTCGGCCTTTTGGTGAACGTTGCGTTCTACGGGCTGATCTTCGTGCTCAGCCTTTACTTCCAGCAGGTCAACGGGCTGTCGGCGTTTGCAACCGGCCTGGCATTCGTGCCGATGCTCGGCGCGGTGCTGCCCGCCAATTTGATCGCGCCGCACGTCGCGGAGCGGATCGGCGCACCGGCGGCGATCGCGCTCGGCGCCGCGCTCTCGGCCGCCGGATGCCTGGCGTTGCTGTCGATCGGACCCGGCACCAGCTATCCCGCGATCTGCCTGCAATTGCTGGCGATGAGCGGCGGCCTCGGCCTGCTGGTCCCGCCACTGACAACGACATTGCTCGGCAGTGCCGACCCGCAGCATGCCGGCATCGCGGCCGGGGTGCTGAACGCGACCCGGCAGACCGGCAGCGTGCTCGGTGTAGCGCTGTTCGGCTCGATGGTCAGCAGCTCCACGGCCTTCATCGCCGGCCTGCATGCGGCCCTGGTGATTTCCGCCGGTGTGTTGCTCGCGGCCGCGGTGTTGATCTGGACCGGTGCTGCGTCGCAAGCGCGGCAATGAAAACGGGTGCGAACGCGACGTTGCACACGGCGTTTGCGTGAGCAAGTCACACAACTATCGGGGTTTTCGGCGCGAATCCGGCCGCATTTTCAAGGCTTCTTCACCATGCGTGGAACCTTGCTGCGGTGCGGTTACCGTTCGTACACGAATGCGCTGGTTCTTATAGGTCCATAACGGGGGCCTATATGTATCGCGTTCTGACCTGTCTCACTCTGGAGCATGACTGGCGGCTTGTCGTCCTTGGCGGGGTGATCTGCCTGCTCGCCAGCGCAGTCGCGGTCAGCCTGTTTCACCGCGCTCGCGCTGCGCAAGGCCGAGCCCGCGAGATCTGGATCGGTCTCGATGCGGCGGTCGGCGGCTGCGGTATCTGGGCCACCCATTTCGTCGCCATGCTGGCGTACGATCCCGGTATCGAGGCCGGATACAGCATTCCCGTCACGCTGCTGTCGCTGGTGCTCGCGGTTGCGATCCTGTCCGTCGGATTGGCCGTCGCGACGCTCGACGAACGCTGGTGGACGGTCGCGGCCGGTGGCGCAATCGTCGGCGCCGGCGTCGCGGCGATGCATTACACCGGCATGCTGGGGCTCCAGCTGCCCGCGCGCATCGTCTGGTCGCCGGGCATCGTGGTCGCGTCGATCGTATTCGGCAGCCTATTCGGCGCGATCGCGCTCGTCGTCGCCGCGCGTGGCGAGCGTTTTGGCACCACCGCGGCCGCGACCGGCCTGCTGACCGTCGCGATCGTCTCGCATCACTTCACCGCGATGGGCGCGGTGACGCTGGTCTCGGATCCGACGATCGTTCCCGGCGGACTTACGGTGTCGCCGCGCGTGCTCTCGTTCATGACCGCGGTTGCGGCGTTCGCGATCCTCGGCCTCTCGCTGATCGCCTCCATCCTCGATCGCCGCGCCAAGACCGAGCTCCACAAGCAGAAGGTGGTGCTCGATACCGCGCTTGAAAACATGTCGCAGGGCCTGTGCATGTTCGATGCCGACGGCCGCATCATGCTGTTCAACGAGCGCTACAGCGAGATCATGGGACGCAATCGCGTGCCGCTGCAGGGACGCCTGCTGATCGACGTCCTGCAGGACCTCCACTCCATCGGCGAGTGGGACGGCGATCCCACGGAGTTCTGCGAGGCGCTCGTCGCCGAGGCAAGGGCCGGCAACGGCGCGACGCGGATCGTCAGCCGCAATGATCGCGCGATCCGTGTCGTCGATCAGCCGATGAAGGGCGGCGGCTGGGTCGCGACCTTCGAAGACATCACCGAATGGCAGCAGGCGCAGGAACAGATCTCGCACATGGCGCGGCATGACGCGCTGACCAATTTGCCGAACCGGACGCTGTTTCGTGAGCAGCTCGAGAAGGCCTCGAGGTTGGCCAAGCGCTCCGATCAGTTGGCGGTGCTCTGTCTCGATCTCGATCATTTCAAGGAAATCAACGACACGCTCGGACATCCGATCGGCGACGCGCTGCTGCGCGAAGTCGCGCGACGGCTCGGCGAATGCGTCACCGAGCACGACACCGTGGCGCGGCTTGGCGGCGACGAATTCGCCATCGTGCAGTTCTGCAGCAATTGCGAACCGTCCGTGGTGTCGCAGCTGGCAAGTCTCGTGGTCGAGCGGATCGCCGCGCCCTACGAGATCGGCGGCCACCAGCTCGTGATCGGCGTCAGCATCGGCATCTCGCTCGCGCCGGAAGACGGCAAGGATCCCGACGAGCTGCTGCAAAAGGCCGATCTTGCGCTGTACCGCGCCAAGGCCGACGGCCGCGGCACCTACCGGTTCTTCGAGACCGGGATGGATGCGCGCGCGCAGGCGCGCCGCCTGCTCGAGCGCGACCTTCGGCTCGCGCTGGAGCGCGACGAGTTCGAGGTCTACTACCAGCCGATCCGCGATGTCGAGGGCGATCGGGTCGTCGCCTTCGAGGCGCTGGCGCGCTGGAATCACGCGCAGCGCGGGCTGATCGCGCCCAACAATTTCATCCCGGTCGCCGAGGAAACCGGACTGATCGTTCCGCTCGGCGAGATCGTGCTGCGCAAGGCCTGCCTCGATGCGGCGGGCTGGCCTGCGGACATCGCGGTCGCCGTCAACCTGTCCCCGGTGCAGTTCAAGAACCCGAACCTGGTGTCGTCCGTGAAGGCGGCGCTGGAGGCATCCGGCCTGTCGGCGGACCGGCTCGAGCTTGAGATCACCGAATCGGTGCTGCTGCAGAACAGCGAGGCTACGCTCGCGGTACTGCACGAACTGCGTGGTTTCGGCGTCCGCATCTCGCTCGACGATTTCGGCACCGGCTATTCGTCGCTGAGCTATCTGCGCAGCTTTCCGTTCGACAAGATCAAGATCGACCGTTCGTTCGTGACCGACCTTGCGACGCGCGAGGACTCGATGGCGATCGTGCGCGCGGTCACCGGCCTCGGCAAGAGCCTCGGCATCGTCACCACCGCCGAGGGCGTCGAGACCGATACCCAGTTCGACCTGCTGCGGCAGGAGGGCTGCACCCAGGCGCAGGGCTATCTGTTCAGCCCGCCGCGGCCGGCGGCCGACGTCGCCAAGATGTTGCGCAGGGCGCCGGAGCGATCGGTGGCCTGATTGGATTCTTGTCGGACGCGTTTTCTTGACGCGAACCGGCGTCCACTTGGTTCGGGCGTTGTTCACGAATTGGTAGCGTCGCTTTGCACTTAAAAGGCGACGTCGAAACCGAGATGGCGGCATGTCGGCCTTGGGCCAACAAGAGACGTCCCTATGAGAACGCGTTGGCGGGACTGCAAAGAAAATACTTCAACAGGCGTTCTGCCAAGCTTCCATTAATGAGTATTGTGCTGCGATCGGGTGAAGCTCGCAGCGCGTGGGATCCAATGTATATTCGCCAGATTGTTTTGGCCGTCGTGCTGCTCGGCGCTTTGGTTCGGTTCGGGCCTGCCACAGCCGGAGATGGCTTCCCGGCAGCGGAGTGGGAGCGCGTCACCCCTGCAGAATTGGGCTGGTCAGAGTCCGAATTGGCCCAAGCGCGATCCTTTTCGGATCAGATTCGCTCGAGCGCGGTCGTGATCGTTCAGCACGGAAAGGTGGTGGCCGAGTGGGGCAATACGACGAAGCCAATGGAAGTCGCTTCAATCCGCAAGAGCCTGCTCAGCGCCCTGATCGGCATCGCTGTGTCGGATCACCTGATCAACCTCGACAGCACGCTTGGCGATCTCGGCGTCGACGATAATCCGCCTGGCTTGACCGGGAGCGAGAAGGGCGCGACGGTGCGCGAACTCCTCGAAGCGCGTTCCGGGGTCTACCACGCGGCGCTCTATGAGACGCCCGACATGGCCAAGATGAGACCGCCGCGCGGCAGCCACCCGCCCGGCACCTTCTGGTATTACAACAACTGGGACTTCAACGCGCTCGGCACGATCTACGAGCACGCAACTGGCACCGGCATCTTCCAGGCGCTCGACCAGAAGATCGCAAAGCCAATCGGCATGCAGGACTACTGGCCACAGGACGGCAGCTACGTCCGCGGCGAAGCGTCTATCCACCCCGCCTATGAGATCCGCATGAGCGCACGGGACCTGGCGCGTTTTGCACTTCTCTATCTGCACAAGGGCAATTGGGCCGGACACCAGATCGTGCCGCGGGAGTGGGTGGAAGAGAGCACGCGTGTCTATTCGAGAGCGGCGTTCGGGCCGGGCTATGGCTATCTCTGGTGGACCGGTTTTTTGGGCGGTGCCGTTGCGCCTACGGTGACTTTGCCCGAGGGCAGCTTTTGGGCCGAAGGTGCCGGCGGCCAATACGCTTTGGTCGTGCCCGCACTCGACCTCGTCGTGGTGAATCGTGTCGACCGCGACACGCCCTACACCGAACCTTCTATGCGTAGTTTTGCCAGGCTGTTCTGGCTGATCCTGAAGGCCGAGGGCTATGATCCGGGGCCCGATGCCTCGCTCACGGCAGCGATCGGCGAACGACCGACAGGTGAGACCCTGGCTGCAAAATTGCAGGGCAAGACGATCAGCTTCGGCCCCAAGCTCAGGGATGGTCCGTTCACAATGCGATTCGAGCCCGACGGCCGGATGACCTATCCGCACTGGAAAGAGTCCCTTGGACCTGCAGCCGGGACATGGACGGTCGCGGAGGATAAGCTCTGTATCCTGAACGGTGCCAGTCGTCGCTGCTACATTCCAGTGCTGAACGGTGAACGGATTGAGTTGTTCGACCAGCTTGGTGTCATGCAAATCGACGGGGTGGCGCTGCCTCAGTGATCTGCATGCAGCAATCGGCTCGCGACGTCCGCTCAGGGGTCATAAGCCATCTGCGGCGGCCAAGCGGAGCAACCTCCGCTTTATCTCGGAGTCCGGAGGTTGACGAGTAGACGCGCTAGTTCTTCCTCAGCGCAAAATAGGCGCCGCAAAACGCCATCAGGGCGCCGAGGCACAGGGCGGCGAGGCCGGCGAGCACGGCGGAGATGGTTGACACCGTGCTCGGCGCCGAGGCGGCCTGGCCGGCGCCGGCCAGCATCAGCACGCCAACGACAATCAGGAACTGGCGCATCCGCTGCGGGATCTGGCCGGCGACCGCGCTGTGCATCAGATTGGCGGTGAAGTAGCCGCCGGAAAACCCGACACTCGCGATCAGCCACCACGCGATCGCAGCGCCCGCCGGCATGAACTCGTGACTATTCGAACGCCACAGGCCGCCGAGGTCGAGCCCGTAGCGCGCGCCGAGCATGTGCACGGCAAGCGCCAGCAGCACGCCTGAAATCATCGCGCCGCCGAGGATGAGGTAACGCGGAAAATAGGTCGTCTCGGGCATGGCTCGCTTGTAGGATAGGCGCGATGTCCCGCGCAAGCGGGTGGATGGCCTTGAACAGGTGGAACGGCGGATTGCCAACAGCGTTGCAGGATCGGTCGGAGGCAGGTGAGGGCGCAGCGGTACGCTATGCCTACAAGGCCTCGTTGATCGGCTCGGCACACCAGTTCGAGCTGACCGAGGACGGGCTGGCGTGGCGGATCGCCGGCCGCTCGGGCGCATGGGATTACGCCGACATCTCCGCCGTGAAACTGTCCTATCGCCCGGTGTCGATGCAGCAGCAGCGGTTTCGCGCCGACATCGACAACGCCAGGGGCGGGCGGATCGCGATCCTCTCGACCACCTGGCAGACCGCGACGCTGGTCGCGCCGCAGGGCATCTCTATCGCGACTTCATCGTCGAGCTGCATCGCCGGATGCAGGCGGCCGGCAGCACGGCAAGGCTGGTCGGGGGTCTCGGGCCGAAGACATACACCGCGGCGCTGGCCGTGCTGGCGTGGCTTGCGGTGGCGATGGTCGGCCTGCTGGCGATGGCGCTCATGACATCCAACTGGACGGGCGCGCTGTTCCTGCTTGGCTTCGCCGCGCTGTTCGCTTGGCAGGTCGGCGGCTTCGTCAGCCGCAACCGCCCGCGGCGCTACAGCTTCGATCAATTGCCCGAGACGCTGCTGCCGAAGCCGGACCGCAATCGAGCGCAATGAGGCGGACATTCTCGCGGCCGGACTGTCAGCTGGCTGTAAGCAATGCGCTGTAAACTGCCCGACTGATTTGTTGGCTGGAGTGTCCGATGACAATCCGGACCCCGTTTCTGGCTCTATGCTTCGTGCTCCTGAGCATCCACCCGGTTCTTTCCAAGGGCGGCAGCGTCGGCAACAAGCATGATCCGCTGGATCACAATCACGTCGACGACCTGCCGCGCGACGTGCGGCAATACGTTGCCGGAATCTGCAAGGGCACGCCGGTCGCGCAGCACGACTTCGCGACCTACTCACCGCAGGAAAAGCGCTGGCGGATCAACCTCGAATATCTGCAGTGCGGCGTGATCGGGGAATATCGCCGAGGCAACCAGTGCCTCGACGTGGACTTCGTCGCCGAGGGCGCGCACTTCCGTCTCGCCAGAAAGACCTATGCCGCCTGCGGCTTTTGACGGTCTGACGCGGGCCAGGCACTCGGAGTGAAACTGCGATGTCACTCCGTCGCGTCAAAATCCTCTTCGGCCGCGCTCAGCATTCCCGCCAGTGTCCGCAGGCCGACGTCGAGCTGCTCGAGCGGCGGCGCGGCAAGCGCGAGCCGCACCGCATTGGGCGCATGTCCCGGCGTGGCGGCGAAGGTGGTCGACGGTGTCAGCGCGATATCGCGGCGCGCCGCGGCCGCGACCAGGGTCTGCGAGCGCCAGTGCGGCGGCAGCGTCAGCCAGAGGTGATAGGACTTGGGGTTGGTCTGGATCTCGAAATCGGCCAGATGCTTCGCCGCGATCTGCTGGCGGCGGGCGGCATCGATCCGCTTCAGCCGTGACAATTCGGCGGCGGTGCCGTCGGCCATCAGCCGCTGTCCGGCTGCGAAGGCGTAGCCCGACGCGGTCCAGCCGCCCGAGCGCACCGCGGCCATGATGTTCTCGCGCAGCCGCGGCGGCGAGACGATGAAACCGAGCGCGAGGCCGGGCGCGACTTTCTTCGACAGGCTGTCGAGCACGATGCAGCGGTCGGGCGCGAGCGCCGCCATCGGTACCTGGTCGTCGAGGAATCCGTAGACGGCATCCTCGATGACGGCGAGGCCGTGCTTCTCCACCACGCGCAGCAGCTCGGCGCGGCGCTCGCTCGGCATGGTGATGCTGAGCGGGTTCTGGATCGTGGGCTGGACGTAGATCGCGGACAGATGCGCCTCGCGGTGCGCCTTCTGCACCGCGTCGGGGCGGACGCCGTGCTCGTCCATCGCGAGCGGCACCAGCGAGATGCCGAGCCGCGCGGCGATGCCCTTGACGAACGGATAGGTCAGCGCCTCGACGCCGCAGCGTCCGCCTGACGGCACGACGGCGGCGAGCGCGGCGGCGATGCATTGCCGGCCGTTGGCGGTGAACACGATCTGGTCGGGATTCGGCGTCCAGCCCTTGCGCGCCAGGAATTCCGCCGAAATGGTTCGCGCCGCCCGCGTGCCGAAACTGGTCGCCGGCCGCAGCGCGCCCTCGAGCACCTCGGGCCGCTCCAGCCCCTCGAGGCTCTTGGCGATCATGGTCGCCTGATGCGGCAGCAGCGGATAGTTGAATTCGAGATCGATGCGGGCGCCGCGCGGCTCGCTGGAAGCGGCGATGCCGCGCCGCGCCTCGCCGGACACGAAGGTGCCGCGGCCGACCTCGCCGACCACCAGCCCGCGCCGCAAAAGCTCGGTGTAGACCCGGCTCGCGGTCGAGACCGCGATGTTGCGGTCATAGGCGAAATGGCGCTGCGGCGGCAGGCGGTCGCCCGCCTTCAGCGCGCCGCTGGCGATTTCGGCGGCCACCGCGTCCGCCAGCTTCAGATATTCGAATCTCGACATTATTGCACCGAGAGCAATGTTTTACTTGCTCCGAGCAATGTACCGGATCATTTAAGAGGGAACAAGCCCATGATTGTACCGAGGAGCGCGCAAGCAATCCGAGGTTCCGACGGCCCAGGTGCTGAAACGGCATTTGCGTCAACGGCATAGCTTTGCCGATGGGCGTCGAAGGAGATGACAATGACGACGATATCCTCAGCCGCTGCATCGCCCGCTCGGCCCAGCATGCTGGGCGGATTGCTCCGATTGCTCCGCGTGTGGGGCGAGGCCCTCGCGACCTACTGGGTGCGCCGCGAGGCGATCAAGACGCTGCGCCAGCTCGACGACAGGGCGCTGCGCGATATCGGGCTCTCGCGCTGCCACATCGAGACCGCGGTCGTCGGCGATCTCGACCTGGAGCTGGCGCGGGTTCGCTGAGATGACCCCTGCGGGGGAGCCGGGCAAGGAGGCGCTTCCAGAGCCGCCGGCTCCTTTGCATGGGGTTGTTTTCGATATTTCGGCAGCGCGCAGCCGTCGCGGTCGTTGAGACGGGGCGCGGGCCGGCTGGACCGATCGCGCTTCAGTGCCGCACCACCAGCACCGAGCATTTGGCGTAGCGCACCACGTGGCCGGCATTCGAGCCGAGGAAGTAGGTGCGCATCGCCGGGCGGTGCGAGGTCATCACGATCAGGTCGGCCTTCATGGTCGCGGCCTCTTCGAGGATCTCGTGATAGATGCCGCCCTGGCGGACCACGCCGGAGATGCGCCCGGGCGCGATGCCGGATTCGCGCGCGACGATCGCAAGCGCTTCCTCCGACGTTTCACGCTGCTGGCTGTCAAAATCCGCCGGCACATATTCGGCGAGCATCACCGGCGTCATCGGCAGTACGTTGAGCAGACGCACCACCCCGTTCCATGTTTGCGACAATGTCGCAGCGGTTGCGATCGCCGGCTTCGCCAGATCGGTATCGGCGAGGTCGATCGGCACGAGAATGGACTTGTACATCTGCGCCTCCTGTCCGCGATTGGTCTGGAGCCGTTTGGTCCCTGTGCCGGGACGCGCGCCTTCTTTTTCTTGGAATAACCCGTGGTGTCGACGCGAACCGGTCCCCCTGTCGCGCGATATCAATATAGCATGGCGCAGCGACCGTGTCCGCCTGTGTCAGCTGCGCGAGGCCTGCTTCAACAGTTTAGGACTGACGAACAGGACGAGCTTGCCGCGCCGGAAGGACACGTCATTCCAGTCGTCGGTCGCGAAGTCGAACACGGCGAGCCCCGAGGTCGGCAGATTGTCGCCGAGCGCGCGCATCGCGGCCGCGTCGCCGCTGCCGGTCAGCGTCAGCGCGAGCTCATGCATGCCGGGATTATGGCCGATCAGCATCAGCCGCTTCGGATCGGTGACCGAAGCCATCCGGATCGCGGTCAAGAGCTGCGCCGGATCGGCGCCGTAGAGTTCCGGCAGGAATTCGACTTTCGGCGCAGGTCCAGCGCCTTTCAGCGCCTCGCGCACGATCTCCCAGGTCTGCGTGGTGCGAGCCGCAGGCGACACCAGCGCCAGATTGGGGAGGGGCTGATGGCGGGCGATCCAGCCGCCGATCTCCGCCGCATCGCGGTGGCCGCGCTCGTCGAGACGGCGGTCCTGGTCGTGCCCCGAAGGCGCGTCGTGTTCGGTCTTGGCGTGACGCAGCAGCAGCAAACGGCGCATGGACTTCCATTTCGATTCGGTCTGGTCGAATTAATTCTACAGGCTCATGCCCCGGACAAGGTGACAAGCGCCGCAGCGGTTCGTAAGAAAACGCCATGAGCGAGACTTCCACAAGTGCGGCGGACGGCCCCGACGGGGCGGCCTCGCCGTTCCGCGACCGCCTGGCGTTCGACCTCGACGTCGACATTTGCGTGGTCGGGGCGGGGCTGGCCGGCCTGACCGTGGCGCGCGAGGCGGCGCGACTCGGCGCGAGCGTCGCCGTGCTCGAAGGCCGCCGGGTCGGCTCGGGCGCCTCCGGCCATCATCTCGGTACCGTGATGCCGGGGTTCGGCCTGCCGATGACAGACGTGATCGAGCGCGTCGGCATGGACGATGCCCGCGAATTGTGGGCGCTGTCGAAGCTAGGCGCCGACTATGTCCGCGCCACCGCTACCGAAGATTTGATCCCGGGCATCAATCCGAGCGACGGCGCGCTGGAGGTCTCCAATGTCGATGTCGGCGAGGCGCTGATCAGCCGCCTGCAGACGCTGGCCGAGGATTTTTCGACCGAGGTCGAAGGCTGGCAGGTCGATCGCGTGCGCAGCGTGCTGCGGACTGGCCGCTATTTCCACGGCATCTACTATCCGAAGGCGTTCCAGATCGACGGCCGCAAATATGTGCACGGGCTCGCCGCATTGGCGACCCGGGTGGGCGCGCGGATCTTCGAGGAGACGCCGGTCGTCAGCATCGATTTCTCGGGCATCCGCAAGCGCATCGTGACGCCGTCGGCACGATTGCGTGCCAACCACATCGTCCTCGCCGGCAATGTCCATCTCGGTGCGCCGCTGAAGCGCCTGTCCGACACGCTGCTGCCGGTGTGGCGCTACGCGGCGCTGACCGAGCCGCTCGGGGAACGACTGGCGGAGACGATCGCCTTTCCCGGATCGGTCGCCGACAGCGACGGCATCGACCATTTCCGCGTCGTCGACGGCGACCGCCTGCTCTGGGCGAGTCCGGAAACCACCTGGGACGCGCGGCCGCGGCGGCTCGGCGCGGCAGTGCAGCGCCGCATCGCCACGATGTTTCCACAGCTCGGCAAGGTTCCGATCGCGGAGATGTTCGGCGGTGCGGTCGGCGTCACCGTGCACGGCATGCCGCAGATCGGCCAGTTGCGCAGAGGCCTGTGGGTGGCGAGCGGCTTCGGCCGGCAGGGACTGAATACCTCCGCGCTTGCGGGCCAACTGATCGCGCGCAGCATATTGTGGGGCGACGACCGCTGGCGGCTGTTCTCGCCGTTCGAGCTGGTCTGGGCCGGCGGCACGACCGGCCGCGTTGCCGGCCATTTCGTCAGCCTGTGGGCGAGGGGGGCCTCGTCCGCGGCGGGCGTTCTGGCGCGCTACCGCGAGGGGGCCCGTGCGCGGGAGCAGGTCCGCGAGGCGCGGCTGGCCGAGGCCAATCTCAAGGCCGGAACCAGGGGACCGGCGCTCCGCCGCCCGCCGGGGGCCGTCGTCCGGCCGGTGCCGCCGCCAGCGCCCCGGCCGGTTGCGGCCGCCGAGGAGCCGTATCCTCACGCCTCGCAAGAAAGTGAGCGGATCTCCGACGGGCGGATGTAACGTCAGCCGGCGGGGTTCGTATTTGTTGGCGAACCCGTTCGCCAGTATTGGCCGTCCGCATCGGAGATGATTGATGATCGATCGCCGCATCCTGCTTGCTTCCGCAGCCGGCCTGTTCGGCTTTGCCGCCTTGCGCTGGCTGCGCGCCTCGCCGGCGCAGGCCGCCGAGAAATTCGAGATCGAGAAGACCGACGCCGAATGGCGCGCGCAGCTGACGCCGCAGCAATACGAGATCCTGCGCAACCAGGGCACCGAGCGGCCGGGATCGAGCCCGTTGCTCAAGGAGCATCGCAAGGGCACCTTCGCCTGCGCCGGCTGCGACCTGCCGCTGTTCTCGTCCGAGACCAAGTATGAGAGCGGCACCGGCTGGCCTAGCTTCTACAAGCCGCTGGACAATGCGGTTGGCACCACGTCGGGACCGCACCTTCGGCATGACACGCACCGAGGTGCATTGCCGCCGCTGCGGCGGCCATCTCGGCCACGTCTTCGACGACGGCCCGAAACCGACCGGGCTGCGCTACTGCATGGATGGCTTTGCGCTGGTATTTCACCCGGCGGCACCGTCGGCGACCTGATAGCGTTTTCGAACGAAGCCTGTCCCGCACTTGATGCGGGATGGCTACTGGTTCGCGTCTGGAAAACGCGTCGAAACAACGAGAGGGAGCGCGGTCAGAACTGCGCTCCCTCTCGGCAATTGTTGCCTGCCCGGCAATTGTGCCCCGGTTAAACGGCCGGGGCTTTTTTTTCAAGCGCATGATTTTGTTACGTTTCGTTTCCTGGCACGACCCTTGCGACATGCTTCGCCGATGCGGCCATCGTTCTGATTGCCAGCCGCCGGGATTCGAATTGGAGAACATGTCATGGGTATCTTCGGCGCTCTCACGACGGCGGTCGGTGGCTTGCGCGCAGGGTCGTACGCGCTGGAGAACATCTCCGGCAACATCGCCAACTCGCAGACCACCGCCTTCAAGCGCATCGATACCTCCTTCCTCGACCTGGTCCCGCAGACCGCGCTGACCGCGCAGCTTGCCGGCGGCGTCACCGCGCAGTCCCGCTCAACCAACTCGGTGCAGGGCGACGTGCAGGCGGCGTCGGTCGCGACCTTCATGGCGATCAACGGCAACGGCTTCTTCGCGGTGCAAAAGCCCGGCAGCTTCACCGACGGCGCGCCGGTGTTCGACGGCGTCGACCGCTACACCCGCCGCGGCGATTTCCAGCTCAACAAGGACGGCTATCTGGTCAACGGCGCCGGCTATTACCTCGAGGGTGTGCCGATCGACCCGACCACCGGCAACCCGTCGGGCTCCTCGCCGCAAGTGCTGCGCTTCAAGAACGACTTCCTGCCGGCGCAGCAGACCACCAAGATCGACTACCGCGCCAACCTCGCGTCCTATCCCTTGACCACGGCGCACGACACCTCGGTTCCGGGTTCGGAGCTGATCCGGCCAGGCGCGTTCAGCAGCGGACATAATCCGCTGGTGCTGGGTACGCCCGCCGCGCCTTATACGGATTCTTCCGTCACCGGCACCGCGCAGAACAACAAGGCGACGCCGTCGGTGGCCAATACCGCGGCGACCCTGCTTTCGGGCGCGGCCGGCAGCGACTCGATCAATGCAAGCTTCAGCGCCGGCTCTGCCGGCCCCCCGGTGGTGCCCGCCGATACGATCACGGTCAACGGGACCGTGCAAGCTTCAGCGCCGGCTCTGCCGGCCCCCCGGTGGTGCCCGCCGATACGATCACGGTCAACGGGACCGTCATCACCTTCGTGGCGTCGGGCGCGACCGGCAACCAGCTCAATGTCACCGACAGCATCGGAACGCTGCTCGCCAAGATCGACGCGATCACCGGTACCGCTACGCCATCGACGATCAGCGGCGGCAAGATCACCCTGCACTCCGGCACCTCGGCGGACCTCAACGTGACGAGCTCGAACTCGACTGCGCTGGCGGCGCTCGGCTTCACCGGCTCGGCGGTGGCGACCCGCGGCGGCGGCGGCACGGTCGGCACCGGCCAGGTTGTCGGCAACGACAACTCGACCTTTCTGAACGAGTCCGTCTCGGGCGGCGCCGTCACGGCCTACGACGTGTCGGGCGCGCCGGTGAACCTGCAATTCCGCTGGGCCAAGACCGACAGCTCCTCGCTCGGCGCTGGACATACCGATACCTGGAACCTGTTCTATCAGGTCAATCCCAACGCGACCGGCACCCAGGTTTCCTGGCAGAATGCCAACATCAACTTCACCTTCGCGTCGAACGGCCAGATGTCGCCGGCGATCTCCTCGGTGGCGCTCAACAATGCCGTCGTCAACGGCGTGTCGCTCGGCAGCCCCGTGATCAATTTCGGCTCCGGCGGCGTGACCCAGTTCGCGGACGCCAACGGCAACGTCCAGGTCAACCAGATCCAGCAGGACGGCTTCCCGGCGGGCCAGCTGCAATCGGTCAGCGTCTCGACCAACGGCCGCATCGTCGGCAACTACACCAACGGCCGCAACATCGATCTCGCCGAAATCTCCGTGGCGACCTTCAACGGCACCAACTTTCTCAAGCGCATCGACGGCGGCGCGTTCGAGGCCACCGACGAATCCGGCGCGGCGTTGTTCGGCAAGGCCGGCACCATCGTCGGCTCGTCGCTCGAGAGCTCGAACACCGACATTGCCGACGAGTTCACCAAGCTGATCGTGACCCAGCAGGCCTATTCGGCAAACACCAAGGTGATCACGACGACCAATTCGATGGTGCAGGACCTCCTGAACGTGGTGCGCTGATCGCATCGGCGACGCATATGTGAAGCAGTAAAGGCGAGTACACAGCATGGGTTTGAGCCAAGCCCTTTCCACCGCGATGTCGGGCCTGCGCGCCACGCAGGCCTCGCTTTCGCTCGTGTCGTCGAACGTCGCCAACGCGGAGACGCCCGGCTACGTCAGGAAGACGCTGAACCAGACCACCGGCACCACCGGCCAGTTCGGATCGAGCGTCCTGATTACCGGCGTCAACCGCCAGCTCGACGAATTCCTGCAGACCCAGCTTCGCACCGAGACGTCGGGCGCCGCCTACGCCGACGTCCGCTCGGACTTCCTGGCAAACCTGCAGGGTGTCTACGGTAATCCCGACTCCACCGGCACGATCGAGGATGCCTACAACAAGTTCCTGACCGCGCTGCAGGGGCTGTCGACCAGCCCGGACTCGCAGTCGGCCCGCATCGGCGTCGTCAATGCCGCACAATCGATGGCGCAGCAGCTCAACGCGACCTCGCAGGGAATCCAGACGCTGCGCGCCAACGCCGAGGCCGGCATCAGCGACTCCGTCAACACCGCCAACAATGCGTTGCAGCAGATCGCGCGCCTCAATGTGCAGCTGCAGGCCAATGGCGGCACGCAGGACGCCTCGACCGCGGCATTGCTCGATCAGCGCGATCGCTACGTCACGCAGCTCTCGCAGTTGATGGATATCCGCACCGTCACCAACAGCCAGAACCAGGTGACCGTGTTCACCAATTCCGGCGTGCAGCTGGTCGGGACCGAAGCGGCGACGCTCAGCTTCAACGCCCAGGGCACGATGACGCCCAACACGCAGTACAACACCGACCCGACCAAGAGCACCGTCGGCACCATCACCATCACGTTCCCGCATGGCGGCACCTATGACATGGTGTCGACCAATTCGATCCGCTCCGGCAAGATCGCCGCCTATCTCGAGCTGCGCGACAACACGCTGGCGCAGGCCCAGACGCAGATCGACCAGTTCGCCGCCGCGATGTCGAGTGCGGTGTCGGACAAGACGACGGCGGGCACCGCGGTGACAGCGGGCGCGCAGTCCGGCTTCGACCTCGATCTCTCGGGGCTGCAGAACGGCAACACCATCCATGTCTCCTACAAGGACAACACCACCGGCCTCACGCACAATCTGTCGATCATCCGTGTCGACGATCCGAGCGTGCTGCCGCTGAGCAATAGCGCGACCGTCGATCCGAATGACGAGGTGCTGGGGGTCGATTTCTCCGGCGGCATGAGCTCGGTGCTGGCGCAGCTCAACGGCGCGCTCGGCGGAACCGGCCTGCAATTCTCCAATCCGTCCGGCTCGACGCTGCGCGTGCTCGACGACGGCGCCGCCAACAAGGCCGACGTGACCGCATCATCGGTCACGACAACCGTCTCCTCGTTGACCTCGGGCAATCCGCAGCTTCCGCTGTTCACCGACAATGGCGGGCTCTACACCGGCGCGACCACCGCGAACGGCTCGCAGTCGACGGGCCTTGCCGCGCGGATCAGCGTCAACACCGCTCTCGTCGGCGATCCCTCGCGCATGGTCGTGTACTCGACCAATCCGCAGACGCCGGCCGGCGACACCACGCGCGCCAACCTCATTCTGAACCAGCTCTCGAACGCGTCGTACAGCTATTCGCCGCAGACCGGGCTCGGCACGTCGGGCGCGCCGTTCACCGGTACGCTGCTGAACTTCGCCAAGCAGTTCATCAGCCAGCAGGGCGAGTCGGCGACCGCCGCCAAGCAACTGGCCGACGGTCAGGATGTCGTGCTGAACACGCTGCAGACCAAGATGGACTCGACCTCCGGCGTCAACATGGACGAGGAGATGGCGCATCTGCTTTCGCTCCAGAACGCCTACTCCGCCAATGCGCGCGTGATGTCGTCGATCAAGCAGATGTACGACGCGCTGCTGCAGCTCACGTGAGGGTGACATGTCGATCGACGGCGTAAGCGGCAGAACTTCCTATATCGGCACCACGATCCTCAACCTGCGGAATCAGCTCAATGACCTGACGACGCAGCTTGCGACCGGCAAGGTGTCGACGACCTATGCGGGGCAGGGGCTCGATCGCGGGTTCGCGCTCAGCCTGCGCGCGCAGATCAGCGGCATCAACGCGTTCGCCGACACCGCCACCAACCTCAATACGCGCCTGAACGTGGCCAACCTCAGTCTGCAGGGGCTGTCCGACGTCGGCACCCAGGTGAAGAACGCCTCGACGACGGCGACGCTGACGCTCAACGAGAACGGGCAGACCTCGGGCCAGATCACGGCGCAGGCTGCGCTTGCCAATGCGGTCGCGATGCTGAACAGTCAGTCGGGCGACCGCTACCTGTTCTCCGGCCGTGCGATGGATACGCCGGCCACGGTCTCCGCCGACGTCATGCTCAAGGGCACCGCCACCCAGGCCGGCCTCAACCAGCTCATCAGTGAGCGCAAGCAGGCCGATCAGGGCAGCAACATGATGGGGCGCGTGAGCGTCTCGTCGCCACCGGCGACCACGACGGTGACCAGCATTGCCGAGGACGGCTCGCCGTTCGGCCTGAAGCCGCTGTCGGTGCAATCGTCATTGACCGGCGCCACGGTGACGCAGCCGACCGGCACGCCGAAGTCGGAATCGGTCGATCTCGGCGCCGTCAATCCGAAGGATGGCGACAAGATCAAGTTCAACTTCACGATGCCCGACGGCACCACCGAGGCGATCGAGCTGACGGCGACCACGACGAACCCGCCGCCCGCCGGCTCGTTCCTGATCGGGGCCGACACCACGGCCACGACCGCAAACCTCCAGACGACCCTGACGTCGTCGATCAAGACCTTGAGCGACACGTCGCTGGTCGCAGCCTCCGCGGTCGCCGCGTCCAACAACTTCTTCAATCCGGTCGCGACCGTTGCGGGCGCCGCCGTCAACAACCAGAACACGCCGCCGGCGCCGATCTCAGGCGCGACGGCGCTTTCGGGCGCGGCGGGCACCGACTCGCTGTCGACGAGCTTCGCGGCCGGCGACACCATCACGGTCAACGGCACCTCGATCACCTTCGTGGCCTCGGGCGCCACCGGCAACCAGGTCAACATCACCGACAGCGTGCAGACGCTGATGGCGAAGATCGACCAGATCAGCGGCACCAAGAATCCGTCGACCATCAGCAATGGTGCGATCACGCTGCACGGCGCCAACGGCCAGAACCTCTCGATTTCGAGCTCCAACACGGCCGCGCTCGGCGCGCTCGGCATCGCCAATAATACGACCGCGACCCCGGCGCCGCTCAGGGTGGGCGGACCGCCGTTCGACACCGCGACCAATCTGGTCGCGGGCACCCCCGACAACACCGTCTACTGGTACACCGGCGAGAACGGCCCGGGATCGGCGCGCGGCACCGCGGTCGCGCAGGTCGATCAGTCGATCACCGTGCAGTATGGCGCGCGCGCCAACGAGCAGGCGTTCCGCTATCTGCTGCAGAACGTCGCGGTGTATGCGGCGGTGACCACCAACGCCAGCAACCCGAATGCGAGCGCGCAGGTGACGGCGCTGGCGCAACGCATCAGCGCCAACCTCGCCCCGCAAAACGGCCAGCAGCAGATCCAGGACGTGCAGGCCGAGTTCGCCGGCGCGCAGACCGCGACCAAGGCTGCCACCGATCGCCAGACCCAGCTCAAGGGCATGGCGGAAACGATGCTCGACTCGGTCGAAGGCGTCAATCAGGACGAGGTCGCGACCAAGATCCTGGCGCTGCAGACCAGCTTGCAGGCGTCGTATCAGACCACCTCGATGCTCTATCAGACCACGCTGTTGAAATATCTGCCGATCAGCTGATCGCTCGCCTTCAACTCCAGCCAGCAAAGGGGCCTCCTCGCGGAGGCCTTTTTCGTTCGGGCGAGGGAGGCTAGAGCGTTTTCAAGCGACGTGGACGCCGGTTCGGGTGAGGACAACGCGTCAAAACGAGAAGCTCTATGCGCTCTTGCGCGTGCCGTCCCGATCGGCGTTTTGCTGGTTGCGCGCGGTTTCCAGCAGCTTCTCCTCATGCGCGATCAGCTTCTTGGATTCCTTCAGCGCGTGATAGAGATCGCCGTTGAGGATGAAGTTGTTGACGCTTTCGATGAACGGCCAGGCGCTCGGCATCGCCGTGATGATGTCGCGCACCAGGCTAAAATAGGTCGGATGGTGCGCCATCGGGTCCGGCGACAGATACATCAGCTGCACCGCGAGATAGATCAGCTTCGCCGGCGTGTCCGCGGTGTCCGGCGTCAGGATGTCCTTCTCGCGCAGGATCGGGATGCGGTCGCCGTCGATCAGCAGGCGGGCGCGCTGGTCGGTGTTGGTGATCACGCAATTGCCGACGATGATGCGCTCGTTCGGTTTCAGTTCGACCTTCAGGGCCATGACCGTTCTCCTTTGCCGGCAGCCGCGCGATGTCGTCGCTAGCGGAACATGTTCGGCACTGCTTAGCAGCCGCCGTCGCGGCCCGGGGCCGATGCGACAGCGATCCTTTCCCATGATGGTTAATGCTTGGTGAACAACGGACCGCCGCGACTGCCGGCATCCGGCCGGAATCGGCAATCCTCTCAGTAGTTTTCGCGGCGAACCTCGCCCGATGGCGACAATTTTATTCTTCGGCATTCGACTCAAATGCCGTGCCGGAGATTTCTCTTTCCTTCGCGGGCCTGAACGCAGGATCGGCTATCCGCCCGATCAGAAAGGATTGGCGCGGTTTTTTCCTCAGTTTCACACCAGAAAGGTATGAAAATGTCCGATATCATTCTGTCGTCCTCCGTTCGTCAGAACCTCCTCTCCCTCCAGTCCACCGCCGATCTGCTCTCCACCACGCAGAACCGTCTGGCCACCGGCAAGAAGGTCAACACGGCGCTCGACAACCCGACCAACTTCTTCACCGCTCAGTCGCTCGACAACCGCGCCAGCGACATCAACAACCTGCTCGACGGCATCGGCAACGGTGTGCAGGTGCTGCAGGCCGCCAACACCGGTATCACCTCGCTGCAGAAACTGGTCGATACCGCGAAGTCGATTGCCAACCAGGTGCTGCAGAGCCCGACGGGTTACACCACCCGGTCGCAGGTCACCTCGACCGCGGCGCTCGGCGGCACGGCGGCCAACCTCGTCGACGGCACTACGATCAAGAGCGGCGACGTTCTTGCGATCGCGGCTTCGGCCGGCCAGCCCGCCTTCACGTTCACCTTCGGAGCGAGCAGCTCGCTGGCGCAGCTGAACACGGCGCTGTCGGCTAGCAACCTGACGGCGAGCCTCGACAGCTCCAACAAGCTCGTCATCACCACGACCAATGACGCGGCGTCCTCGACGATCGGTGCGGTGACCTTCACCAACACGGGCGGCGGCACCGCGACGTTCAGCGCGGCCGGCACGGCTCCGGTTGCCGACTCGGCTTCGCAGTCGGCGCGCGCGGCCCTGGTGCAGCAGTACAACAACACCATCTCGCAGATCACGACCACGGCGCAGGACGCGTCGTTCAACGGCATCAACCTGTTGAACGGCGACAGCCTGAAGCTGACCTTCAACGAGACCGGCAAGTCCACGCTGAGCATCACCGGCGTCACCTTCAGCGCTTCCGGTCTCGGCCTGAAGTCGCTGACCGCGGGTACCGACTTCCTCGACAACAACTCGGCGAACAGCGTGATCTCCTCGCTGAGCTCGGCGAGCTCCGCGTTGCGCAGCGAAGCCTCGACGCTGGGTTCGAACCTGTCGATCGTGCAGATCCGTCAGGACTTCTCGAAGAACCTGATCAACGTGCTGCAGACCGGTTCGTCCAACCTGACGCTGGCCGACACCAACGAGGAAGCGGCCAACAGCCAGGCGCTGTCGACCCGCCAGTCGATCGCGGTCTCCGCGCTGGCGCTGGCCAACCAGAGCCAGCAGAGCGTGCTGCAGCTGCTCCGCTAAACGCACCGACAAGCGCATCGAGAACGGCGGGGGAAACCCCGCCGTTTTTCTTTGTCTCCGGGATATTACGGTATCTGTCTATGCCGCCGGAACGACGTATTTCGTAACAGTTGCTAACCATATTTAAAGGCGCCGGATGCATAAATATCGAGCGCTAGAATTGCGTCTTCGCGGCTCGAGAAATCCGCATCCCATCGAGGTCATTAATGTCGAATGCAGCCCAGGCCTACGCTCGTACGTCCACGACGACGGCGTCCCCACGTGAAATCGAGGCGCAGGCGCTCCTGAAAGCGGCCCGTCAGCTGCAGGAAGTCCAGACCAACTGGAACGGTCCCGACAAGGCGCTCGACCACGCGTTGCTGTTCAACCGGAGGCTGTGGTCGATCTTCCTCAGCGCCGCGCAGGGCGACGACAATCCGCAGCCGCTCGAGGTGCGTCAGAACATCGCCAATATCGGCGTGTTCGTGATGAAGCAGACCGTCGACATCCAGATGAATCCGGATCCGGCCAAGCTGAAGTCGCTGATCGACATCAATTGCAATCTCGCCGCCGGTCTCTCGGGCCGCGGCTGATCGCGTAGTCTCACGACGGAGCGCGCGGCATGGCCGACGTATTGAGCATCCTGTCGGCCAACTACAAGGCCGCCGGCCTGACGGTTCCGTCGAAGACGCCCTATGTCGCCGTCGATCCGAATCTCTATGAGGGCAGCTGGAGCGGAAAATACGCCAACAACAAGTCGTTCAACATCTCGGTGTCGAACGTCGATGGCTTCCGCGCCAAGGTCCACTATCAGAGCGACGGCACCAGCAAGTATCAGGACGTGCTGATCAAGGACGGCGCGTTCCGGATCGGCGATACCAAGTTTTCGCTGGTGCAACAGGGGACGGCATTGATCAGCAATGTCGTCACCGATCCGGCCACCGGATCGACCTATCTCGACAAGGCCTACGCCACCCAGAAGACTTGAGGGTTCGTTCGCCCGCGCTCAGGCGCGGCGGTCGGTCGCGCGCGCCCGCGTCGGCGCATCCTTGCTGAGATCGAGCGCGTGGAAATAGGCGCGGCGGCGCAATACGGCTTCTTCCGGAAACTGTCTCACCACCAGGTTCGTGCGATTGTCGACCACCTGATAGACCACGGCGCGCGCGTCGCGGTCGATGATGACCTGGTCGGTGACCGAGGGCGCCTGATTTGAAATCGATGCATTGACGGCGTTGGGATCGATCGTGACGCGCACGCTCGGCTCCGGAGCGGTGACGCTCTGGCTCGCGGGCAATTCGGTCTTCACCGCCTTCTGCGCCGTATCGCTCACAGGAGTGATCATCGGCGCTGCCACCGGTGCCCCCACCGGCTTGATGTTGAAATCCGTACTCATGGCAGCCTCGTAGTGCACAGGCACTAGTTTGCTTGAGTCAAATCCCAACCCCTCACGGTCCGCAACTCTACGGGGAACCTCTCAACAGGGTGTTAGAGAACACGCTGAACGCTGTGCTGCCGCGGCCGCGTCGAATTGAGCTAAATTGTCGGCGTGCGCGGCTCAGAGCGTCCGGCTGACGGCGATCGGCGTCATGTTGCGCGGGCCTGGAGCCGCGCGCTGTCCGTTCGCGGTGTAGGTGTTCGGAATGTTGCGCCGCTGCACCTCGGCATTGACGCCACGCACGATGCCTTCGGAGACCGCGTGTGCGGTGGCGAGCACGGTCAGGTTGACCTGCAGCATGGCGCGGAATGTTTCGTGATGGCGGCGCAGCGTCGCGAGCAGCTCGGGGTCGGTCTGCGACAGCATCTTCTGCATCGACTTCAGGTGCTCCACAGCGAGCATGTAGCGCCGTGACAGATCCGACTTCTGCGCCTCGAGCCGCATGCCCTCGCGGATCTTGCCGGCGCGGACGAATTCGGTTTCCTGCTCGACGACCGTGAGCAGTGCGCTCATCACCTCGGTCAGCTCGTTGGCGAGCCGCGCGACGTCGGGCGGCGTCGACATTGTGGGCCGCGCGGCGGGGGCGGATGCGGGCCGCGGCTGCTGGGGACGCTGGTTCATCGCGCTCTCCTTGAAACCGAATTAGCTCTTGTTCGCCTGCTGCAGGATCAGCGAGCGGAACACTTCGTTGGAAATGCCGACGCCGCCGGCCTTGGCGAAATTCTTCGAATACTCGTCGGTCAGCATCGAGCGCCACGGGCCGGTGCCGACCGTGTCGCCGTACGGGCCGTCGCCCTTCACGCCGGTCGTCATCTGCGAGAACATCGTGTTGAGGAACATCGATTCGAAATCGGTCGCGGTTGCCTTCGCCTTGGTGATCTGCTGCGGCGTGACCTTCTTCATCGCGTCCTGCAGCACGGGATCGGGGCGGCCGTTGAACATCGGCATCAGCGCCTTGTTCGGCATGCTGCCGGTGGTGCTGTTGATCAGGCTCGCCATCACATCACCTCGATGTCGGCTTCGATCGCGCCGGCGGCCTTGATCGCCTGCAGGATGCTGATCAGGTCGCGCGGTCCGATGCCGAGGCCGTTGAGGCCGTCGACGAGTTGCTGCAGCGAGACGCCGTTTCTGACGAGCGCAAATTTCTTGCCGTCCTCGCTGACGCCGACGCTGGTGCGCGGTGTCACGACCGTTCGCCCGCGCGACAGCGGATTGGGCTGGCTAACCTGCGGGCTCTCGGAGATCGTGACGGTGAGGTTGCCCTGCGCGACCGCGACGGTGGCGACGCGAACATCGCGGCCCATTACGATGATGCCGGAGCGCTCGTCGATCACGATCTTCGCGGTGAGGTCGGGCTCGACCTGCAACTGCTCGATCTCGGTCAGGAAGGCGACGACGTTGCCCTTGAACTCCGGCGGGATCGCGAGCTGCACGGTCGAGGGATCGATCGGCTCGGCGGTCTTGACGCCGAGATAGTCGTTGACCGCGGCGGCAATCCGCTTGGCGGTGGTGAAGTCGGCGTTGCGCAGCGCGAGGCGTACATTGGGCAGGCGGTTGAGCGCGAACTCGATCTCGCGCTCGATGATAGCGCCGTTGGCGATCCGGCCGACGGTCGGCACGCCGCGTACGACGCTGGCGGCGGCACCTTCGGCCGCGAAGCCGGCGACCGCCACGGATCCCTGCGCCACCGCGTAGACATTGCCGTCGGCGCCGAGCAGGGGGGTGACGAGCAGGGTGCCGCCCTGCAGGTTCTTGGCGTCGCCGAGCGCGGAGACGGTGACGTCCATGCGCGTGCCCTGGGTGCCGAACGGCGGCAGGTTGCCGGTGACCATCACGGCGGCGACGTTGCCGGTGCGGATGGTGGCGCCGCGGATGTTGACGCCCATGCGCTCGAGCATCGCCTGCAGCGACTGCTTGGTGAACGGGATGTTGTTCAGCGTGTCGCCGGTGCCGTTGAGGCCGACCACGAGGCCGTAGCCGATCAACTGGTTCTGGCGCACGCCCTCGATATTGGCGAGGTCCTTGATCCGCGACGTCGCAGCCGCCGGCATGACGGAGGCCGCCAGCGCCAGCAGCGCGGCGCAGGCCACTCCGAATAGTTTTGCGATGCGGATGCCGGGCATCCCGATGCTCCCCTCGAACTGAACTCGCGGATCACGCGACACTCCCATGACGGCGATCCGCCATTAACCATGCGAGCTGCGTGCCACTCTGTCTCGGTTCGGCAATGTGTTGATATATTTATCGAAATTGTCGGGCCGTCATTTTCCTCCGGTTGGCCAGGGAGCGCGAAACTGCCGTGCGGCGGCAGAAATTGCCGGGTCGTTTACGCATCGTTAACCATAAAACGGCGATGCTTGCGGGCATTCAGGCCTGCGGGATCACTTGAGATGCGCATCTACGGACCGAACGGCACCACGCTTGGCACGTCCACGAGCTCGACGCGGCGCACCTCGTCGAGCGGCTTCTCGCTGCCGGATGCGACGACCGCGCAGGAGGAGGTTCGCTCCACCGCCGCGCCGAAGGCCGCCGCCAGCCTCGATGCGCTGCTCGCGCTGCAGGGCGTCGAAGACCCGACCGAGCGCCGCAAGCGCTCGGTGGCCCGCGGCAAGGGCGCGCTCGACGTGCTGGACGCGCTCAAGCTCGGACTGCTGTCCGGCAATTTCGATTCCTCCACCGTGAACCGGCTGCGCGATGCCGCGGCGAGCCTGAAGGAATCCTCCGGCGATCCCGGCCTCGATGCCGTGCTGAGCGAGATCGAGTTGCGCGTCGAAGTCGAGCTCGCCAAGGCCGGGCAATACTAGGCCGCTCTCGTCCACCTAACCCGCATCAAGCCGCCGGTGCCTCAGGCCGCCAGTGCCTCAGGCCGCCAGTGCCTTGCGCTGCGCGTCGTAGCGGCGTTGCGCGGCCAGCACCTCCTTCAGATTCTGCTCGGCCCAGTCGCGCAGCGGATCGACCGCCTCGGCGAGCGTCGAGCCGAGCGGCGTGATCGAATACTCCACGGTGACCGGCACGGTTGCGATCGCCCGGCGGCGCAGCAGCCCGTCGCGCTCGAGACTCTTCAACACCTGTGACAGCATCTTCTGCGAGATGCCCTCGATGGCGCGGCGCAGCTGATTGAAGCGCATCGGCTCGCTGCGCAACAGCAGCAGGATCAGCACCGCCCATTTGTCGCCGACCCGGTCGAGGATCTGGCGCGTCGGGCAATTGGCGGCATAGGCGTCCGGCTTCAGGCTGGCGGCTTTCATCGGGGTTACTCCGGCGTAATCAGGTGAGACAAGAGTGCCTTCTTCACACCTACATCCATTTCGCTATCTAGTCACCATTGGAAACTACAAATCGGAGACTTGAGAATGAAGATCGCCATCGCCGGCGCGTCCGGCCAGGCCGGCTCGCGCCTGACGGCGGAACTGGCCCGCCGCGGCCATGCCGTCACCGCCATCGCCCGCAACCCGGAGAAGGTCGCAACCCTGCCGGGTGTCACCGCCAGGAAGGGCGACGTGAACGACCAGGCCGGCCTGGCCGCGCTGTGGGCCGGCCACGATGCCGCGATCAGTTCGGTCCATTTCTCGGTCAGCGACCCCCTCAAGCTGATCGGGGCCGCCAAGGCCTCCGGGGTCGGCCGCTATCTGGTCGTCGGCGGCGCCGGCAGCCTCGAAGTGGCCCCGGGCGTCCGCCTGGTGACGACGCCGAATTTCCCGCCCCAGTACAAGGCCGAGGCTACCAAAGGGGCCGAATTCCTCGACCTGCTGCGCCGGGAGCAGGACCTGAACTGGACCTTCCTGTCGCCCTCGGCGCTGTTCGTGGCGGGCGAGCGGACCGGCAGGTTCCGGCTCGGGACCGACCAGCTTTTGACCGCCGCCGACGGCAAAAGCTCGATCTCGTTCGAGGATTTCGCAGTTGCACTCGCCGACGAAATCGAGCGCCCGGCCCATATCCGCAAGCGTTTCACGGTCGGTTACTGAGGGGGCGGGAGGAGGGGTGAGGCGGCCCCCAGGCAACCGGATAAGTTTGCCTGTGCAAGGCCTTGGGGGCAGCCCGCCTTTCGCGGTGGCAGATATTGTCTGTCACATGACGTGGCTATATAAGGCGCCGCGCGGGGGGGTCTTGTTCCCTCTGCCTGACAGGGACATGGCTGCCTTTGGAAAAGCTGAAGAACTACCGGCCGACTGAAAAAGAGCCTTTCATGAATGAGCGGCAGCGCGAC
This sequence comes from Bradyrhizobium sp. USDA 3364, assembly GCF_054056355.1. Taxonomy (NCBI): domain Bacteria; kingdom Pseudomonadati; phylum Pseudomonadota; class Alphaproteobacteria; order Hyphomicrobiales; family Nitrobacteraceae; genus Bradyrhizobium; species Bradyrhizobium sp. USDA 3364. The sequence goes on along the minus strand of NZ_JBSRYG010000002.1, from coordinate 8,422,621 downwards.
TATTTCCGCGCCAAGCTGCTGGCCTGGAAGGATGAAATCCTCCGCGAATCGAAGGTCACTCTGCAGACGTTGCAGGAAGAGAACGTCAATCATCCCGACCTCGCGGACCGAGCGTCCTCGGAAACCGACCGTGCGATCGAACTTCGTGCCCGCGATCGTCAGCGCAAGCTGATCTCCAAGATCGACGCGGCGCTCCAGCGCATCGAAGACAACACCTACGGCTATTGCGAAGAGACCGGTGAGCCGATCTCGCTGAAGCGGCTCGAAGCCCGCCCGATCGCGACGCTGTCGGTGGAGGCGCAGGAACGCCACGAGAAGCGCGAGAAGGTCTATCGCGACGAATAGTGGCTGCAGATCGCCACGGATTGCTCCCGGCGCGCACCGGTTGTAGATTCGCGCCGCCATGATGACACGTACTCTCAACATCGCCTCGGTCTTCTTCCTGGGCTGATCCGCTTCCAACGGGAAGCACGCTTCCTCGCGGGAAGCGCCGATCGCCCCGGCAAGCCCTGCTTGGCCGGGTTCCAGTGAACCGAATCAGCCGGTCGGGTTCCGCGCATCGCGGACCATCGATGGCCGGCGACAATTTGAGAGACAATCATGAACGATCGAGACGACGCGCGTGCGCTGAGCGCCACGCAAATCGCGCAATTCATTGCGCAGGGCTTTGTCAGGATCGACAACGCCTTTCCCCGCGAACTCGCCGACCAGGGACGCGCCGTCATGTGGCGTGACCTGCCGTGCAGCGAGCATGATGCTGCGACCTGGACGCGGCCGGTGGTGCGATTACCCGGCTACGGCGGCACGCCGTTCCGGGAAGCGATCAACGCGCCGGTGCTGTACCGGGCGCTGGATCAGATCGCAGGTCCGGGCCGCTGGCTCTCGCGCGACAACATCGGAACCTTTCCGGTGCGCTTCCCGCATCCGGACGATCCCGGTGATGCCGGCTGGCATGTCGACGTCAGCTTCCCCGGCGACGATTGCGACCCGAACGAGCGCAGCGACTTCTCCGCCTGGCGGGTCAACATCGTCTCGCGCGGTCGCGCGCTGCTGATGCTGTTCCTGTTCTCCGATGTCGGCGAGCATGACGCGCCGACCCGGATCAGGGTCGGCTCGCATCTGCCGATGGCGCGCTATCTGGCGCCCGCGGGAGAGGCCGGCCGTTCGCGCATGGTGCTCGACGACATCGGCGCCGACTGCGAGGTCGCGCTCGCGACGGGCGAGGCGGGCACGGTCTATCTGTGCCATCCGTTCCTGATCCATGCCGCGCAGAAGCATCGGGGCACGACACCGCGCTTCATGGCGCAGCCGGCGCTCGGTGCCGGCGAGCCGTACCGGCTCGAGCGCGACGACGGCTCCTACTCGCCGGTCGAGATCGCGATCCGGCAGGCGCTTGGCATGAGCTGACGCACCAATCTGAAGGCGAGGCGACAGTCAGGCCAGTTCGGCTCCGAGTGTCGCCTCGTTTGCAGGCGCGCTGCGGCGCGGGCCGTAGGTCTTCGACCAAACGAGCAATTCGCGGAAGGCCGGCGTCAGGCCCCAGGCCGAATCCGTCAGCTCATATTCGACCTGCAGCGGCTTCTCGGCGAGCACCCTGCGCGCCACCAGCCCGTCGCGCTCGAGCTCGCGCAGCTGCGCGGTCAGCATGTGCTGGGTGATCGGCACGAGCGCACGGCGCAGCGCGCCGAACCGTACGCCGCCATGCATCAGCGTGAACAGGATCTCGAGCTTCCACTTGCCGCTGAGCGCGTGGATCGCGTTCTTGGAATCGATCAGCAGAGCGAGGTCGGTGGGGCAGCTGTCGCAGTCACCGCCGTCACAAACATCCGTGGTATTGTTTTCCATACCGGTCTCGATTTTCATTCTACTTGCTCGAACAGAGATAGTGACCAGATGCGGCCTGTGCAGGGTGGTGGGCGGCGCGATGTCCGAACCCGCCGAACCATGGAAGGGCGAGGACATGAGCACGGTTTTGGTCACGGGCGGAACGGGTTTTGTCGGCGTGCATACGATCCTGCAGCTGCTGGCCGACGGGCACGCGGTGCGGACCACGGTGCGCAATCCGGACCGCAGCAAGGACGTGATCGCGATGCTGCGCGAGGGCGGCGCCGTGACGGCCGACCAGGTCCGCTTCGTCACCGCAGACCTCACGCGCGACGACGGCTGGCGCGAGGCCGTTTCGGGTTGCGATTACGTGCTCCATGTCGCATCTCCGCTCGGCTCCAATGCGCCCGAGGACGAGAACGAGCTGATCGTTCCGGCACGCGAAGGAACGTTGCGCGTGCTGCGCGCGGCGCGCGAGGCCGGCGTGAAGCGCGTCGTCGTCACATCGTCGTTTGCGGCGATCGGCTATGGCCATCCGCCGCAAGCGGCGCCGTTCGACGAGACGGTCTGGACCAATCTCGAGGGCCCTGACGTGCAGGCCTATCCTAAATCGAAGACGTTGGCCGAGCGCGCCGCCTGGGATTTCGTCGCGCGCGAGGGAAATGGCCTCGAGCTCGCCGTGGTCAATCCCACCGCCGTGTTCGGCCCGGCGCTGGGTCCCGATTTCTCGGAGTCGATCGGCATCGTCAAGGCGCTGCTCGACGGCGCGATGCCGGCGGTGCCGCGGATCCATTTCGGGCTCGTCGATGTGCGCGATCTCGCCGACCTGCATCTGCGCGCCATGACCTCGCCCAAGGCCAGGGGGGAGCGCTTCCTGGCGGTCGCCGGCGAGACCATGTCGGTGCTGCAGGTGGCCCGCGTGCTGCGCAAGAAGCTCGGCAGCAAGGCGCGGCGTGTGCCCCGGTTCCAGGCGCCGGACTGGATGATGCGGCTTGCCGCGCGGCGCAATCCGCTGGCCCGCGCGGCGCTGCCGCTGCTGGGCAAGGTGCGGCGTTCGACCAGCGCCAAGGCGCAAAGCCTGCTGGGCTGGCGGCCGCGCGGCAATGAAGAGATGCTGGTCGCGACCGCCGAGAGCCTGATCCGGCTCGGGCTGGTCAAGGCCTGACGCCGGCTCCCGTCCAGCGTGCTTGCCAGACGCGTCCGCGAGTGCTGAATTGCCTCCAGTGAACAGAGTAACAGGGAGGCTGCGCAGATGGACCGGGTCCTCGCGGCCGCAAAGGCGATCGCCAGCGCGCGCCGCAGCCGCGCGCCGCTCAAGGCGCTCGCGAAAGACGCCGTACCGCGCGACGAGGCCGAGGGCTATCTCGTGCAGCGCGCGCTGCACGATCTGCTGCTGGAGCAGGTCGGCAGCCTCGTCGGCTACAAGATCGGCTGCACCAGCGCGGTGATGCAGGAGTATCTCGACATCCCGCATCCCTGCGGCGGCGGCGTGTTCGAGAAGGTCGTGCATGACAGCGGCGTGAAATTGCCGGCGGCCGATTTCATCCATGTCGGCGTCGAGTGCGAGATCGCGGTGCGGCTGGCGCGCAATCTTGCGCCGGGCGAAGCGCCGTTCACTGCCGAATGGGTGGCGGAGGCGATCGAGGCCTACCATCCCGCGATCGAGATCGTCGACGACCGCTACGTCAAATGGGAGACGCTGGGCGCGCCGACGCTGATCGCCGACGATTTCTTCGCCGCCGGCTGCGTGCTCGGGGGCGCGGTGCCGCGCATCACCGCGCCCGATCTGCGCGAGGTTACGGGACGCGCGATCGTCAACGGCAAGGAGGAGGGGCGCGGCACCGGCGCCGACGTGCTCGGCCATCCCCACAACGCGCTCGCCTGGCTCGCCAACCATCTCGCCGCCGAAGGCCGTGGCCTGCATGCCGGCCAGATCGTGCTGACCGGCAGCCTGGTCAAGACGGTATGGCTGAAGGCGGGCGATGCGGTCGTCATGGAGCTCGATGGTCTCGGCAAGGTCGAAGCGACGTTCACCTGAGTGACATTATGTTGACGAGCGTGTCCCCACACCGAGTGTGCAAAGCGACACGCGGTTCACATCGCCGGCCGTTTGGCCTCCGTGACCAGCTCGACCTTGCCGTCGGCCAGCCGATAGACTGCGCCGACAATCCCGATCTTGCCTTGATCGAACGCGGCGCTGATGATCGGTGTCGCCGTTTTGAGCTTGGCGACGTTATCGATGACGTTCTGCCTGATCGCATCGGCAAGCCGGTCGCCCGAGCTGCCTTCGGTCGCATTCACGGCCGGCGCGATCGCCTTGACCAGCGAGGGCAGATGGCCGGGCAGGGTGGTGTTGTCCTTCAGCGACTTGATCGCGGCGTCGACCGCCCCGCAGCTGTCGTGGCCGAGCACCATCAACAGCGGCACGTTGAGCACGGACACGGCATATTCCAGGCTCGCGATCATCTCGTCGCTGGCGAAATTGCCGGCGACGCGGCAGACGAACAAATCGCCGCGGCCGGTATCGAAAGCGTATTCCGGCGCGATGCGGGAGTCCGCGCAGCTCAGGATGGCGGCGAATGGATTCTGTCCGCCTGCCAGCGCCTCGCGCTCGTGCTTGAAATCATGCCGCCGCGAAACGCCTTCGACATAACGCAGATTGCCTTTCACCAGCCGGTCGAGCGCCGCGTCGGGCGGCAGCACGTTCTGCGGCTTCGGCGGTGGTTTGGTCTCCTTGGCTGATATCGGCGGCAAGAAGGCGAGGCTGGCGGCGGTGCAGGCCGCAGCAGCCAGGAAGTGGCGCCGGGAGTTTTGCCTCGGAGGAGCGACTTCGCAGAGCTGGCACATCAAGGTTCTCCGTGAACAAGGACCGCGTCCGCGCGATGGTTGTAGGTCATACAAGGCGCCACCGCAACGACATGCATTGACGCGCTCGTGGCCGCCACGTCCGCAACGGCAGCCACGTCCACAAATGTCGTCCTGGCGAAAGCCACGACCCGTAGCCCCGGATTGGTTTGTGAACGGAATCGCGGCCCCAGCGATCGCGCAGCAATGAGCGGGGGTAATGGGTCCAGGCTTTCGCCAGGACGACGATGAGGACGGGTCTCGATTCAAGATGCCAAAAAACGCGGTCAGCCTATGAATAACTTGTGGGTTATTAAAGGCACACGTGCAGGCGCGTTTGCGGACGCCCGCACCAAAGAGGAGATCTTTGCAGCCCATCGCGACTGACCAAGTTTTCGGTTGACTCATCCATAACCGGCCAGCTATACGTAAATCCATAGCCAGCGGGTTATGATTGTATGCCGGACGCTCACGATATCCTGTTCCGAACCCTCGCCGACCCGACCCGCCGGGCCATCTTCGAGCGCTTGTGCCGCGAGGGCGAGCAGACCGTCGGCGCGCTGACGGCACGGGCGAAGATTTCACAGCCGGCGGTGTCGAAGCATCTCGGTGTGCTGAAACAGGCCGGGCTGGTGCGCGATCGCCATGAAGGCCGGCAGACGCATTACAGCGCGCAGCTCGGTGCACTGGCGCCGCTGATCGACTGGACCAGCCAGATGGCGGGCTTCTGGCAGAACCGGTTCGACCACCTCGAAGATCTTCTCAAAAGGATGGACCAATGAACAAGACCACCGCTGAGACGCGTTCCGCGATCGTCGAGCGCGAATTTCCTCATTCCCCGGAAAAGCTCTGGCGCGCGCTGACGCAACCGCATCTGATGGAGGAGTGGCTGATGAAGAACGACTTCAAGCCCGAGGTCGGGCACAGCTTCAATCTGCGCGGCGAGTGGGGCGGCGTGCTGGACTGCAAGGTGCTCGCCGTCGAGCCGCACAGGACGCTGTCCTACACCTGGAATTTCGCGCATGAGGATGCCGCCTACAATCTCGAGAGCGTGGTGGTCTTCACGTTGACGCCGACCGCGCGCGGCACTCACCTGCGCGTCGAGCAGTCCGGCTTCCAGCCGCATCAGAAGCAGGCCTATGGCGGCGCCCATGCCGGATGGAAGCAGTTCCTCGAGAAGCTCGATCAGCTGATGGCGCGGGAAGGCTGACATTCATCATACCGTCGATCAGCAGCGATCGAGATCATCGCTCGTTCTATCCTCGTCATTGCGAGGAGCGAAGCGACGAAGCAATCCATGCGTCAGCGCGTGCGGAGCGATGGATTGCTTCGCTTCGCTCGCAATGACGATCGTACTCAGACAAACAGGAGGTCACATTGAACTGGAACAACTGGATCCGGCAGTTTCACCGCTGGCTCTCGATCGCCTTCACGGTCGCCGTTATCATCAACATCGTCGCGATGGTCATGCAGCAGCAGGCCGTCTGGATCGGCCTGCTGGCGTTGTTCCCGCTGATTTTCATGCTGCTCAGCGGCCTGTATCTGTTCGCGTTGCCCTATCTGGCGCCGCGGCGGGAGTGTCAGGGATCGACGCCGGTGTCCCAAGTGTGATTGCATGGTGTGAGTGATCAAGGGCAGACGAGGAACGCGAGGCGGCAAATGACGGCATCGGAACGGATCGACCGGATGATCGAGGATCTCACCGACTGGCGCGGCAAGACGCTCGCCAGCCTGCGCAAGAGCATCCTCGCCGCCGACCCCGAGATCATCGAGGAATGGAAGTGGATGGGCAGCCCGGTGTGGTCGCGCGACGGCATCATCGCGGTCGGCAACGCCCACAAGGGCAAGGTGAAGCTGACCTTCATGTATGGCGCGCAGCTGCCGGACCCCGACAAGCTGTTCAACACCGGCTTCGAGGGCAATGCGCGGCGCGCGATCGATTTGTTCGAGGGCGACAAGATCAACGCCCCTGCGCTGAAAGCCCTGATCCGCGCCGCGATCGAGCTCAACCAGGCCAAATCGAAGAAGTCGGCGAAGAAGCCGGCAAAGAAAGCCGCTGGCGCGAAGAAAAGGGCGTGAGCTGCGCCGGCATGCAGTCTGCTGACGCGATCAATCCGAGATGACCAGAACGCCCCAACTGAACCCGCCGATCGCGGTGGCGACAAACCTGGAACGGGGAACGGACGGTAATGGACTGGGAAGCGCTTTTGGAGGCTCTGCTGGGCTCGTTTCTCCCAGCGCCGACGGGCTCCAGATTGCTTGACGCAGCGCCGACCGGAATCTTCCGCTCACCACTTTTCTGGACGTGGATTGCGCTGCTCGCCGGTCTGGTCGGGCTCGCGTGCTGTATCCTTCACATCGGCTTCCGGTCGACGCCGGCGCTGCTTTGGCTCGCGCTCCTCGTGAACGGCGTGGCTCTGGTGTTCGTGCGGCGCGCGCTCAAATGGCGCTATCCGATCTAGCGGCTTCGGTCGTGCGTCGCGCCGCAGGCGGCCAACTTATGCCGAGATGTCGACCGCCTGGCCGGCCTTGCCGGCGCTCTTCTCGAACGACTGCTCGATCAGTTCCTTGATCTTCTGCTCGACCGCGGTGCGCTGATCCGGCGTCATGTTCTTCAGGTCCTCTTCCGACAACCCCATGCTCTTGAGGATGTTGGCGCGCATGCGGTCCATCGGGCTCATCTGCGCGTATTTGAGAAACTTCTGCTCGACGGTCTCGTCGGGCGAGATGCCGCCGGAGGCTTGCGTGGATCCGCTGGCGTCGGCGGTCAGCGGTTTCTTCAATGTGCCAGTCGTCATGCTGGCCGTGACCGGTCCAAAGGCCGAGATCGACGTCATCTGCGCGCGCGGTCCCCGTTTGCAATGCTGCAACCGCGGAGCAAATGACGTGCCATGCAGTGCGGCAATGATTTCAAGGAGATCGCGGCAACGCCATGCGCGTGCGACGAGCAGCCGGCAGCTTCTGCCGGGCGAAGTCTGCCTGGGTGTGGCCGTCAGGCCTTCGTATGCACGATCACCGGGCCCGCCACCGCGGTGGCCTGTCCGACCAGCAAGGGACCGAGATTGTCGTCGATCCAGGCCAGCGCGCGGCGGTTGGCTTCCTCGGCACCGGCATAATTGTTGAAGACGCTGATCGCCGTGACGGTGTCGTCGCCGGCATAGACCACGTAATAGGCCATGAAGCCTTCGACGTCGCTGATGATCGGGATCGCGCCTTCCTTGATCCGGCGCGCGAGTTCTTCGGCGGTGCCGGTCTTTGCCTTGGCCTGACGGATGGCGGCATACATGGACTTGCTCCTTCCGGCTGGATCGATCGGGCTGCGCTTCGTGCGCATGCAGGATCGTACGCCGGCCGGGGCGCGGACGCTATCGGGAATGGGGACGGCTCAGACGATGCGCTTGCCGGCGAATGGATTCGGCGAGCGGCGGCTGATAGCGGGCTTGGGCAGCTTTGCGAGAACAGCCGGAGCCGGCGCGGATTTCGGCGGTGGCGTTGGCGTGGATTCCGGCAGCTGCAAGAACAACGTGGCCTCGAACAGCACGCCGGGGGCCTGCTTGGCCGTCCCCATGCACACCGCGCGGTTGCCGCTGAAGGAGCCCGTCAGCTCGGCCTCGACCTCGTCGCATCCGAACACGGTGGTGAACGGGCCGTCGGCATATCTGCGCGTGGTGAGGACCGCCGTGAAGCGATCCTCGTCGAGCTGATACGAGCCGCCATAGGTGAACATGGCGTCGCCGCCGCTGATCCTGCCATTTGCGAGCTGGACTATTCCGGTGCCTTCACCCCGCGGCGTCCGGAACCACGCCGCATATCGTCCGTCTCTTTGCATGACCGTCATACAAACAGAAAACCCTGCGTTGTCGCCTAGCTACGTTGCAAGCGTCGGGACTGCTACTGCGGGTTGCTGCAAGGGTTAACAAACCGAGAAGGCGATCGCGTAACTTGCCCGAAGCGGTATCGGACTGGTGGGCTGCGATCGCGCAAGCGCATTCGACCGGTCGGAAGACGCCACGGCCCTCGCCAGGGGAGCTAGCGAGGGCCGTGTTGGTACACCGCGCCGCGCCTAGGTTCGCGACGAGATGTGGGAGCTCGAAAAGACTTACTTGGGCATGATCCTTTTCCGAAAACCGGTTCCCACTTTTCGGGATCATGCCGTTAGAAGGGCAAGAGCACGTCGAGAACCTGCTGGCCGTAGCGCGGCTGTTGCACGTCGGTGATCTGGCCGCGGCCGCCATAGGCGATGCGGGCCTGGGCGATCTTCGAGGAGTCGATGGTGTTGTCGCTCTGGATGTCCTCCGGGCGCACGATGCCGGCCACGATCAGCTCGCGGATTTCGAAGTTGACGCGGATCTCCTGCTTGCCCTCGACCACGAGATTGCCGTTCGGCAGCACCTGGGTGACGACGGCGGCGACGCTGGTCTGCAGCGCTTCCTGGCGGTTCACCGAGCCCTTGCCGTCGCTGGAGGCCGTGGAGTCGGCGGTCAGGATCTTTCCGGGCAGGATCTTGTTGGGCTGGGTGATGGTCTGCGAGCCCAGGAAGTTGGTGATCCCGGAGTCTTCCGAATTGGTGCGGCTGCGTTGGGTCTCGTTGGCGATCGCGGCCTTGTCGGTGAAGTTCACCGTGACGGTCAGGAGGTCGCCGACGCGTGCGGCGCGCTGGTCCTTGAAGAAGGCGCGGGAGCCGCTGCGCCACAGCGAGTTCGGGCTGTACGAGGCGACCTCGGGCTTCGGCATCGGCATCTGCACCGGCTTGTAGCCGGGCTGCGTGGTCGGATTGTCGATCGACGTCAGCCTCGGCTGCTCGCCGATCTGCGAGAGACGGTCGATCGACGAGCAACCGCTGGCGATCGTTCCGAGTGCGAACAGCGCACCGGTCAGGATGAGTCGATTGATACGGTACTGGGACATGAACTTTACTCGGCGTTTGGTGCGACTGAACTCAGCTTGACGGGAGCGGAATCGGACTCGTCGGCGACCGGTGCCGCACGCGGGGTCGCGACCGAGATCGAGACCTCGCCGCGGCCGGTGACGACGCCGGAGACGGCGCGCTTGGACTGCAAATTCATCACGCTGACGACGTCGCCCTCGGCGCCGCCGTCCATCGCCTTGCCGCGGATGGTGAGGTAGATGCCGGCGGTGCGGTAGATCAGCGTGACGTTCTGATCGCGGGTGACGAGATCGGGTTTCGCCATGTCGGCGACGCGCAGCGCCTGGCCGGCGCGCAGCTGGCGGCGCACCTGCATGCCGATGGCGCTGTCGCGCACCGCCGCATCGTTGCCGATCTCGGCCTTCGGACGGCGCTCGATCATCACGTCGGAGGCCTTCAGCACGTCGCCGCGTTCGACATTGCGCGTCAGCACGGCGGCCTCGATGGTCTCGATCGCGGTGCCGCTGAGGCGCAGCTTGTAGGGCGCGGTGCCGGCGTCGTTGCCGACCTCGAAGGAGACGTCGAAGCGCGTCGAGCGCGGGTCGTAGCGCACGGCGATCGGCTGCATCGTGCCGGTATTGGTCGCCTCGAGTCTGATATCGCCGGGATCACGGTCGAAGGTCAGCGCGATGTTGCCGGCCCTGCCGAGCCCGTGGCGCCCCTCCAGCGCGCGCGACACCTGCTGCTCGATCTCCTTGCTGTCGATGGTGCGCACGAGCCGCGTCACCGTGATCTCCTTCAGCTCGCGGGTGTCGACGCCGATCACCTGGTGCGAGCGCAGGATGTTTAGCACCTGCGCCACCGGCAGCGTGCCCGTGGTGCCGAGGTCGGGTGCGCGGTAGACCGCAATGCTGCCGGCGCTGCCGGCATTGTCGATGAGGTCGCCGACCCGCACGATGTCGTCCGCGACCGTGACGCTGGCGCGCAGCGTCGGCACCGCGATGGTCTCGCCGCGGCTTTGCGCGGCGGCCGAACTCATCGAGGCTGTGAGAAGCGCGGCTGCGATCAGGAGTGAGCGGGCGATCATCGACGTCATCCTCCTCAGCGGAACAGGTTGGAGGTCGACTGCATCATCTGGTCGGCGGCGGAGACCACCTTCGAGTTCATCTCGTAGGCGCGCTGCGCTGCGATCAGGTCGGAGATTTCCGAGACCACCTCGACATTGGCCTGTTCGAGGTTGCTCTGCTGCATGTCGCCATAGCCGTCGGTGTTGGCGGTGCCGTCCTGGGGCTGGCCGGAGGCCGGCGTTTCCTGGAACAGATTGTCGCCGATCGGCATCAGGCCTGCCTTGTTGATGAAGCGGGTCAGGCCGATCTGGCCGATATTGGTCGATGCGGTCTGGCCCGGCAGCGTCACAGAGACCTGGCCCTGCGCGTTGATGGTGAGGCCGGAGGCGTTCTGCGGGATCGTGATCGTCGGCTGCAGCAGATTGCCCTGCGCGTTGACGATGCGGCCCTGGTTGTCCATCTGGAACGAGCCGTCGCGGGTGTAGGTGAAGGTGCCATCCGGCATCAGGATCTTGAAGAAGCCCTCGCCGCGGATCGCGATGTCGAGATCGTTGCCGGTCGGCGACAGCGTGCCCTGGGTCATCATGCGCGGCGTGCCGACGGTCTTCACGCCGCCGCCGAGGTCGATGCCCATCGGCATGATGGTGTTCTGGTCGGAGGCCTGCGCGCCGACCCGGCGCACGTGATCGTAGATCAGGTCCTGGAACGCGGCGCGCTGCTTCTTGTAGCCGGTGGTGCGCAGGTTCGCGATGTTGTTGGAGATCACCTGAACGCTGAGTTCCTGTGCCGCCATTCCGGTCGCAGCGGTATAAAGTGCGCGCATCGGTCAGTCCCCCGGATCAGTTCGGCACGTCGGCGAGCTTTTCGATCGCCGATTTGTGCAGGTCGCTCTGCTGCTGCAGCAGCGAGGCGATTTGGGTGTAGGTCCGCGTGATCTCGATCATGCGGCTCATCTCGACGACGGAATTGACGTTCGACTTCTCGATGAAGCCCTGGCGGATCTGGGCCTTGGCGTCCGGCAGCGCCTGCGCGCCTTCGCCGGCCGAGTAGAGGTTGGAGCCTTCCTTCAGCAGGCGCTGGGCCTGCGCGAATGAGACGAGGCGCAGCTTGCCGCGGATCGAGTCGAGGCGGGACGTGCCCTCGAGCACGGAGATGTTGCCGTCAGGGGCGATGTTGACGTCGTGATCGGTCTGCTGGAACGTGATCGGGCCGGCGGTGCCGAGCACCTGGTAACCTTCGGCGGTGACCAGCTGGCCGCGATTGTTGATCGCCAGATTGCCTTCGCGGGTGTAGCGCTCGCCGCCCGGCGTCTGCACCACCAGGAAGGCATTGCCGTCGATCGCGACATCGAGCGGGTTCTTGGTCTCTTCGGTCGGACCCTGCGAGAAGTCGTGGAAGGTCGCGCGGTCCTGCACGAACGAGACGCGGCGATCGCGAGCCGCGAAATTGTCCTCATGCGCGTTCGAGGCGAGATATTCCTGGAACAGCGACCGGTCGGCCTTGTAGCCGTTGGTGTTCATGTTCGCGATGTTGTTGGAAACGACATCCATCTGCCGTTCCAGCACCATCTGCTTCGATAGTCCGACCAGAAGCGTATTCTGCATCGGCGGTTCTCCCCTGTGAGGTGACCCGAAGCGAGGTTCTCCCAAACCTTTAACCTCGGACCGTCGGTAACCATTGGGTTCTCCCAAACCCGCCGGTCACGCCGTCCTCTCAGCGAAAGCCGTGCCAACTCGGAATATTCAGTTATTTGAACGGTTTAGGTGTTTGATGGGGCGTCGGGCAGGGCGGCAGAAAGGTCTTGTTGACCACGTTTGCCCGGCAGTTTTTTCCTAGTGGATGGTAAATCCTAAGCTTCCGTTAACCATTATGACCCCAGTGTTGCCGGCATTGGGGCGCGTGTGCGCCGGCGGCATTTGTATCGCGTCTTCAGGCCAAAGCTGGGGCAAATCGCGTTCGCATCCTTCGGGTTGAAGCGAGCGGACGATGGCGGACGACGAAAAGACGGATAGCGGCGAGGGCGCAGCCGCTCCGAAGAAGGGCAAGCTCAAGCTGATCATCGCCGTCGTCGGCTTCCTCGTCGTGCTCGGCGCGGGCGCGGGCGGATGGCTCTTCTTCATGCGCGGCCACGGCGAGGAGCAGCACGCCGAGGCGCCGCCGCCGAAGCCGCCGAGCTTCATCGACGTGCCCGACATGCTGGTCAACCTGGTCGGCGCCCCCGGCGAGCGCGTGCAGTATCTCAAGCTGAAGCTCGTGCTCGAGATCAAGGAAGAGAAGCAGGTCGAGGCGATCAAGCCGGCGCTGCCGCGCGTCACCGACCTGTTCCAGACCTATATGCGCGAGCTGCGCCCGAGCGATCTCAACGGCTCGGCCGGCCTGTTTCGCCTCAAGGAGGAGCTCACCAAGCGCGTCAATCTCGCGCTGGCGCCCAACCAGGTCAACGCCGTGCTGTTCAAGGAAGTCGTGATCCAGTGACGGGGTGGATGTAAAGCCATGGCCGGCAACGACCAGATGGACCAGGACGCCATTGCGGCCCAATGGGAGGCCTCGCTCGATTCCGAGGATCCCGCAGCCGCCGCGGCGGAAGCGGCCAAGAACGAACTCACCGAGAGCATGGCGCTGCAATGGGCCGCCATGGTCGAGGACGGCAGCCGTGACTTCGGCGGCAAGAGCACCAATGGCGAGCGCGTGCTGTCGCAGGAGGAGATCGACAATCTCCTCGGCTTCACGGTCGGCGACGTCAGCCTCGACGACCATTCCGGCATCCGCGCCATCATCGATTCCGCGATGGTGTCCTACGAGCGTCTGCCGATGCTCGAAATCGTGTTCGACCGCCTGGTGCGGTTGATGACGACATCGTTGCGCAATTTCACCTCCGACAACGTCGAAGTCTCGCTCGACCGCATCACCTCGGTGCGCTTCGGCGACTACATGAACTCGATCCCGCTGCCGGCGGTGCTCTCGGTGTTCAAGGCGGAGGAGTGGGAGAATTTCGGCCTCGCCACCGTGGACTCCAGCCTGATCTATTCGATGATCGACGTGCTGCTCGGCGGCCGCCGCGGCCAGACCCAGCTGCGCATCGAGGGCCGGCCCTACACCACGATCGAGACCAATCTGGTCAAGCGGCTGGTCGAGGTGGTGCTGTCGGATGCCGAGCAGGCGTTCCGGCCGCTGTCGCCGGTGACCTTCTCGATCGACCGGCTCGAGACCAATCCGCGCTTTGCCGCGATCAGCCGTCCGGCCAATGCCGCGATCCTGGTGCGCCTGCGCATCGACATGGAAGATCGCGGCGGCAACATCGAATTGCTGCTGCCTTACGCCACCATCGAACCGATCCGCAACGTGCTGTTGCAGATGTTCATGGGCGAAAAGTTCGGCCGCGACCCGATCTGGGAAGGCCATTTCGCCACCGAGGTGGCGCAGGCCGAGATCTCGGTCGACGCGGTGCTGTACGAGGCCGACATCCCGCTGAAGGAACTGATGAAGCTGAAGGTCGGCGACACGCTGCCGCTGGATATCCGTTCCGACGCGCTGGTCTCGGTCCGTTGCGGCAACGTCACGCTGACGGAAGGCCGCATGGGCCGGGTCGGCGACCGGGTCGCGATCCGCGTCACCAAGAATTTGCGTAAACCCCAAACCACCTTCGCGATGTTCGAGAAGGCGGACGAGCGGACCAAGATGATGGAGGCACCATGAGTCATGTGCTTGGACTAGCAATCGAGAGTCTGGTGGCCGTGCTGCTGATGCTGACGATCGGCTATTGCTGGCTGCTCAACAAGCGCCTGCAGCGGCTGAAGGCCGATGAGCATTCGCTGAAGGCGACGATCGCCGAACTGATCACGGCGACCGAGATCGCCGAGCGGGCGATCGGCGGGCTGAAGCACGCGGTACGTGACGTCAACGAGAACCTCGGCAACCAGCTCGACGCGGCAACGCAGATGTCGGCGCAGCTGAGAAACCAGCTCGCCGAAGGCGACCATGTGGTGCGCCGCCTGTCCAAGATCGCGCTCGCCGCGCGGCCGCCGGAGCCCGCGCATACACCGGCACAGGCAGCTGCGCCTGCCGCGCCAGTGGCGGCGCCCCGGGTTTCCGCCGCGCGCGCGGTTGCCGCGGCGGCTGAAGCCTTCACCGAGCGCAGGAGGGCCGGCGGCCTCGCTGCATGAAGTTGCTTCGCGACATCAGAGTGATGCCTGTGGTGCTGGTCGCGATCTTCGGCCTGATGGTGCTGAAGGTCGCCGGCCTCGTGCTCGATGGCGGTTACGTGTTCGCCGACGATACACCGCAGCCGGCGGGACCGTCTTGGGCGCAGCAGAACTTCAACTTCCCCGGCGGCAAGGCGGTCGTCGACAGCAGGAGCAAAGCCGATCCCGGTGACATCACGGGATCGGTCGAGAAGAAGGACGAGGCGCCGAAGCCGACCGCACCGGCCGCGGAGCCGTCCAAGCCCGACGGCGTCGTGGTCAATCTGGATGCGCCCGCGCCGGTGTCGGCATCCGAACGCGCAATTCTCGAACGCTTGCAGGCGCGTCGTCAGGAGCTCGAGCAGCGCGCCCGTGAGGTCGATATCCGCGAAGGCCTCCTGAAGGCGGCCGAGAAGCGCATCGAGGCCAAGGTCGAGGAAGCCAAGGCCAATGACGCCAAGGCGAACGCCGATGCGGCGGCAAAGGCCGAAGCAGATGCCGCGCGCTTCAAGGGCATCGTCACCATGTACGAGAACATGAAGCCGAAGGACGCAGCAAAGGTGTTCGATCGTCTGGAAATGAACGTGCTCTACCAGATCGCTTCGCAGATCCAGCCGCGCAAGATGTCCGACATCCTCGGCCTGATGCAGCCCGAGGCCGCCGAACGGCTCACGGTCGAACTCGCCCGCAGAGCCAGCGGCGACAAGTCGGCATCAACCGACGATCTCCCCAAGATCGAAGGCAAGATGCTCGCGCCGAAGACGAATTGAGGGGCGCCGGCTTCTAGGCCGCCAACGCTTTCTTGGCGGCTTGAGCGAGAAAGCCGGAGCGAGTGAAGCCTTCCTGCTCGGCGCGGCGATCGATCTCGCTGAGGATGTCGGATGGAAGAGTGATGTTCACGCGAACGCTTCTCACGTCCTCCGCCGGGGCTGGAATCAGAACGGCAACGCCGCTGCGGTTTTCCGGATCGGCCATGATCTCCTCAAGAGAGGAGGGCGCAGGCACGGCTTCGCCGTCCGCGGCCATACCTTCCAGATGGAGGGCCAAGGCTTCGGCGGCCATCGCACGGGCGTCGTCGAGATCGGTACCTGCGGTGATGACACCGGGCAGATCAGGAAACGAGACTCCGTAATCGCTGTCGGAATCCTTATGGATCAAAGCGATGTAGTGCCGCATTGTCGTCTCCCACTTGCTAACCCCTTGGGCTTCGTCTTCGTCATTTCAGCTTCAGGCCGGATTGCTTCTCGATACTCTTGAAGGTCCCGATGGGGACGTCTCTCTTGGGATGCGGGACGGTGACGCGGCCCGGCTTCGTGGGGTGCGTGAATTGAACGTGGCTGCCTTTCTGGGCAACCTGCACCCATCCGTCGGCCTTCAACGCTTTGATGATATCCGCCGATCTCACTGTGTATTTATACACACAAATACGTAGTTTATCAACACACAAATACACACTGCCTCAACCTCAATGTTCGCAATCCGTTGACGTTAACAGCTCCTTAACGCCGCCCGATCCAAGATCGGGAGGCGTGGGCGAGGGCGCTTCGCGCTGGCTTGGCTGAGGTCCCGAGAAGACGTTTCGAGATGGCGCGAACGGCTGCCGCTGGAACATGGTCGCTAGGCCGCGCCTGGGCGCGGACCGCGCATCTGTGCCTGCTCGCGACCGGCCTTGCTCTCGCAACCCTCACGTCTCCGACCGCGGCGCGGGCCGAAGACCCGGTGCCGGGTGAGGCGACATTCTCGGCCGCGAACGGCTATGCCCGGCTGGTGCTGAAGCTGAAGGAGGACGTCGAGTCCGAGGTGACGACCGCGGGGTCGATCATCGTGATCCGCTTCAAACGTCCCGTCCAAATCCCCGTCGAGACACTCTCGGATGCGGTGCCTGATTATGTCGGCGCCGCGCGCCGCGATCCGGACGGGTCGGCGATCCGCCTGTCTCTGGCGCGCCGCGTCACCATCAACACCATGACCGCCGGCGAGCGCACCTTCATCGACTTCCTGCCCGACGGCTGGACCGGCCCGCCGCCGTCGCTGCCGCAGGAGGTGATCCGCGAACTGGCGGAGCGCGCCCGCGCCGCCGAGCGGCTGCTGCGCATCCAGCGCGCCGCCGATGCCGCCAAGAAGAAGCCGGCGATCCGCGTCCGCGCGCTGGTGCAGCCCACCTTTGTCCGCTTCGTGTTCGAGGTCCCCGACGGGGTCAGCGTCTCCTCGGTGCTGAACGAGCAGAAGCTGACGCTGTCCTTCAACTCGGTCCTGAGCTTCGACCTTGCCGATGCCAAGGTCGCGGCTCCGCCAAACGTCGCGTCGATCAGCGCGCGCTCCGATACCGACACCTCGGCGGTCGATGTGACCTTGATTGGCGATGTCGACGTGCATTCGTTTCGCGACGAGAAGAACTACATCGTCGATGTCGCCTTCCAGCAGGGCGAGCAGCAGCTGGCGGCAAAGCCTGCGCTGAGCGCGTTGTTGCCCGCGCGGGGCAAGAAGGGCGCAGCGGCGATCGCACCGGTCACGTCGGAAAGCATCGCACAGCAGGCCAAGATCGAGATCAAGCCCGAACAGCCCAAGTCCGAGCAGCCGCAACCGCAATCCGAGCCGGTCAAACCCGAGCAAGCCACGACCGAACAGCCGGCCGCCGCGCCCGCCAGGACGGAGCAGCCGAGATCGGAGCTGTCCAATCCGGAACTGCCGAAGATCGCGGCTGCATCGGCAGCCGATGTCGAGAACGCGGCTCCACCGGCCGTGCCGCGCGAGGGCGGCGCGTCCTCTGCGGTGGAACAGAACAAGGCGCCGGTGAGCGAGGCGCCGCAGCCGGCACCCGCCGCCGCGGCCGCGCCGGCGATGGAAGCGCCGAAGCCCGCCGCCGCGCCATCCTCGCCCGTCGTGGCCCGCACCGGCGGCCAGCCCGCGGTCGAAGCCATCCGCGACAGCGACGGGCTGCGGGTGACGTTCTCATTCCCGGGAGCGACACCGGCGGCGCTGTTCCGCCGCGCCGACACGGTGTGGATGGTGTTCGACACGCCTGAGGCGATCGACGTCGATCCGATCCGCGCCAAGGCCGGCGCGCTGATCTCGGATGTCAGCCGGATTGCGCTGGAGAAGGGGCAGGCGGTGCGCTTCCGCCTCAACCGGCCGCAGATGCCGTCGCTCGAAAGCGACGACCGCTCACGCGGCGTGAGTTGGACGCTGACCTTTGCCGACCGGGTGCAGAAGCCGCCGTTGCCGCTGTCAGTGGTGCGCAACATCAGCGAGCCCTCGCTCGCCAATGTCAGCGTGCCGCTCGCCAATCCCGGCCAGCTGCACAAACTGGTCGATCCCGATGCCGGCGATACGCTGTGGGTCGTGACCGCCCCGCCGCCGACCCGCGGCATCATCAAGCGGCAGGATTTCGTCGAGCTCTCGCTGCTGGAATCGATCCACGGCGTTGTGGTCCATCCGAACGCCGACGACGTCAAGGCGGAGGTCGGCGCCGACAAGGTGATACTGGGCCGGCCCGGCGGCCTGACGCTGTCATCGGCCGACGTCGCCGCCGAGCGCGCGACCGCGGCGGTGAAGCCGCTGTTCGATCCGGACGAGTGGCGCAAGAACCAGTCGGAAAACTTCCTGAAGCAGCTCGACGGCTTGATTGGAGCGGCATCGACCGCCAATGCCGAGCAGCTGCCGCAGGCGCGGCTTGATCTCGCCGACTTCTACATGGCGCGCGGCATGTACCAGGAAGCCCATGGTGTCGCCAACCTGATCCTGTCCGAGAGCAAGCGCGGCAGCGAGACACCGGCCGTGGTGATGGTGCATGCCGTCGCGAGCATCCTGATCGGGCACCCGGCACGCGGCCTCAAGGATCTCGCCAATCCCGTGATCGGCAACGGCTACGATTCCCAATTGTGGAAGGGCCTCGCCTTCGCCCGCGAGGGCAAATGGGCCGAGGCGCGGGAAAAGTTCAAGAACGCCGAATTCGCGGTCGCGACGCTGCCGCCCGACCTGCAGCGCATCGTCACGATGGATTCGATGAAGGCCTCGCTCGAGGTCAAGGACTATGCCGGCGCCGCAAGGCGCAAGAGCGATCTCGATGTGGTCGGCGTTCCCGACGCGCTCAAGCCCGCGGTTGCGGTGCTGCGCGGCCGGCTCGCCGAAGCGCTCGGCCAGGAGAAGGACGCGCTCGACGCCTACCGCTTCGCTGCCAATTCGGCCGACCGCCAGGCCGCCGCCGAAGGCAAGTTGCTCGAGACGCTGCTCAAGCAGAAGCGCGGCGAGCTCGGCCGTGACGATGTGCTGAAGGAGCTCGAGCTCTTGTCGATGTTGTGGCGCGGCGACAATATCGAGCTGAAGACGCTCTACATGCTGTCGAAGATCTACGCCGAGACCGCGCGCTATGCCGACGCCTTCGCGGTGACGCGCGCCGCCACCCGGTTGCAGCCGAACGCGCCGGAATCGCGCCAGGCGCAGGATGCCGCCTCGGCGCTGTTCATGCAGCTCTATCTCGGCCCCAAGGGCGACGAGATGGCGCCGATCGACGCGCTCGGCACCTTCTACGAGTATCGCGAACTGACGCCGATCGGCCGCCGCGGCGACGAGATGATCCGCCGTCTCGCCGACCGTCTCGTCGGTGTCGATCTGCTCGACCAGGCCGCCGACCTCCTGCAATACCAGGTCGACAAGCGCCTCGAAGGCGCGGCGCGCGCCCAGGTCGCCGCGCGGCTTGCGATGGTCTATCTGATGAACCGCAAGCCCGACCGCGCCATTGGCGCGCTGCGCTTGACCCGGATCGCCGATCTTTCCGGCGAATTGCGCCAGCAGCGGCTGCTGCTCGAGGCGCGCGCGCAGAGCGACGTCGGCCGCCACGACCTCGCGCTCGACATCATCTCGAACATCACCGGGCGCGAGGCGATCCGGCTGCGTTCGGACATCTACTGGGCGGCGCGGCACTGGCGCGAAGCGTCCGAGCAGATCGAGCTCTATTACGGCGATCGCTGGCGCGATTTCACGCCGCTCAACGCTGCCGAGAAGGCCGACATCATCCGCGCCGTGGTCGGCTACGCGCTCGCCGAGGACGCCATCGGGCTGTCCCGGTTCCGCGAGAAATACGCGCCGCTGATGTCCGGCGATGCGGACAAGCTGGCGTTCGACGCGGCCAGCAAGCCGGTCGCGACCTCGAGTGCGGAATTCGCCCAGATCGCGCGGATGGCCGCCAGCGTCGACACGCTCGATGGCTTCATCCGCGAGATGAAGACCCGCTTCCCCGACGCTACCGCCCGCGCACCGCTGCCCGATCCGGTCTCGACCGGATCGGTATCCGACAAGCCGAAGGTCGCGCCGGTGAGCGCGCTGCCGGTCATCAAGGGCGAGCGCCGCGCCAGCGCGTCCCAGTAACGCCTCTCGACAGACGCCCATCAAATCGGCAACCATGGCTGATGTCGCCTGCCGGGAGGACGTCATTACATGAGCAAGCCGATCAAGACCGAAGCCGAACACGTCGCGATGGCGCGCGCCGAATTGAAGGTGCATGCCGACTGCCCCGGCGACATGGACATCTCCGTGCTGCGCGACGGCGACAGCTGGGAATTTCGGGACAGCGCCAACGACGCCACGGTGGCGAGGCCCGGCTATCCGGAATGTGTCGCGATGCTGGTGCAGATCGGCGATCACCTCAGCAAGCAGCACGATGTGAAGGGGTAAGCATGATCCGGAAAAGTGCGAAGTGGTTTTCCGAAAGGATCATGCTCAAACAATGAGCTAAAGCGCGATGACAATTCAACCCAATCTCATCGTGCTTTAGCAGCGGCCGCGAAGCGGGGGATCGATGGATCGCATCGACGCCATGAAGGTCTTCGTCGCGGCGGTCGACGAGGGCAGCCTTGCCGGCGCGGGGCGGAAACTGCGGCGCTCGCCGGCGGCGGTCAGCCGGGCGATCGCGTTCCTCGAGCATCACGTCGGCGCCGAGCTGCTTCATCGCACCACGCGATCGTTGAAGCTGAGCGACACCGGCCAGCGTTACGCGGCGGCGTGCCGGCGCATCCTGAGCGAGCTCGAGGAGGCCGACATCTCGGCCGGCGGCGAGCGGGCTGCGCCGCGCGGCACGCTGACGATCACCGCGCCGATTGTCGTGGGTGAAGACGTGCTGCGGCCGGTGCTCGATGCCTTCATGACGGAATATCCGGCGGTGACGGTGCGGCTCGTGATGCTCGATCGCACTGTCAATCTGATCGACGAGGGTATCGACGTCGCGCTGCGCATCGCCCATCTCGCCGATTCCAATTTCGTCGCGATCAAGGTGGGCGAGGTGCGCCGCGTGGTCGCGGCGTCGCCGGGCTATCTCGCGCAGCATCCGGTGATCGGCGAGCCGGCCGATCTGGCGAAACACCAGATCATCGCGATGACGCATTTCGGGCTCGACTCCTGGAGCTTTCCGCCGGCTGCGAAGTCGAAGGTGGCGCGGGCGGTGCAGTTCGTGCCGCGGCTGGTCGTCAACACCGTGCGCGCGGCGGTCGCCTCGGCCAGCGAAGGCTACGGCGTCACCCGGTTGTTCTCGTATCACATCGCCGAGGAGATCCGTGACGGGCGGCTGCGGATCTTGCTTGTCAAGGACGAGCATCCGCCGCTGCCGGTGCATCTGCTGGCGCCGCAGGGCCGCTTCGACGTGCCGAAGGTGCGCGCCTTCGTCGACTTCGCGGCGCCGCGGCTGAAACGCTATTTCGAGCGGTTGTCGCGCGAGGCCAGCTACGCTGGCGCCAAGGCGCGATGAAGCCGGGCTGTTTCGCACTCTTCCGGGCCATGCTCATTCGTTCGCAGCGCGGAAGAGTGTCTGCCGAATAGCGGGCATTCGCGCGGAAAGCGGATGTATCTAGGTTCGTCTCCATCGAAGCGGCGCTGGGTCGCTTCAGCAACGGATGGAGAGAAATCATGGGTGCAGAGCAGAAGGTTGCCATTATCACCGGTGCGTCGCAGGGCCTCGGCGAGGCGATCCTGAAGGGCTATCGCGATCGCAACTGGCGCGTCGTCGCCAACTCCCGCAACATCAAGCCGTCGTCGGACCCGGATGTCCTGGCCGTGTCGGGCGACATCGGCGATCGCGAGGTTGCCGACCGCATCGTCAAGCAGGCCCTTGCGCATTTCGGCCGCGTCGACACGCTGGTCAACAATGCCGGCATCTTCGTCGCCAAGCCGTTCACCGACCACACCGACCAGGACTACGCCGCGGTGCTGGCGACCAATCTCAACGGCTTCTTCTACATCACCCGTCGCGTCGCCAAGGAGATGGTGAAGCAGGGATCCGGTCACATCGTGCAGATCACGACCAGCCTCGTCGATCACGCCAACAGCAACGTGCCCTCGGTGCTGGCCTCGCTCACCAAGGGCGGTCTGGCCGCCGCGACCAAGTCGCTCGCGATCGAATACGCCGCCAAGGGCATCCGCGTGAACGCGGTGGCGCCGGGCGTGATCAAGACGCCGATGCACGCGTCGGCGACGCACGACTTCCTCGCCAAGCTGCATCCGGTCGGGCGCATGGGCGAGATGAAGGACATCGCCGACGCCGTGCTGTTCCTGGAAGGCGCGGGCTTCGTCACCGGCGAGATCCTGCATGTCGACGGCGGCCAGAGCGCCGGGCACTGAAAGCGCTAGCGGCCGGCGTCACATCGAACCGTGCACCTCTCCCGATCAGGAGAGGTGAGGCGTGATCGCTGAGAGCGATTGCTGCAATCGCAACTAATCATTTTTCACGAATGACCGGAGGGCCTACTGCGATGTCCATGTCAGCCAATGTCGATCATGACAGACGCCATCACGCCGAGCCGCATCGTGAAGCCGGCAAGCCGTTGTGGGTGTCCGCGGCGGCGGGGCTGTGCGCCTCGCTGGTCGGGCTCGGGCTGGCGCGCTTCGCCTACACGCCGCTGATTCCGGCACTGATCGCAGCAAAATGGTTCACGCCCGCGGAAGCGGTCTATCTCGGTGCGGCCAACCTGGCCGGTTATCTCGCCGGCGCGCTGATCGCGCGCGATCTCGGCGCGCGGATCGGCTCGGTGTGGGCGCTGCGCGGCATGATGGTGCTGGCCGCGGTGACTTGCTTTGCCTGCGCGGTGCCGATCTCCTTCATCTGGTTCTTCGGCTTCCGATTTCTCGCCGGCATCAGTGGCGGCGTGATCATGGTGCTGGCGGCGACCGCGATCCTGCCGCGCACGGCCCCACACAAGCGCGGCCTGGTCGGCGGCGTGATCTTCGCCGGTGTTGGTCTCGGCGTCGCCGCATCTGGCACGCTGGTGCCGCTGCTGCTGCAGCAGGGCGTCAAGCAGGCCTGGTACGGGCTCGGCGTGCTGTCGGCGGTGCTGACATTGATCAGCTGGAAGGCGTGGCCGGCGGACGCGCCTGCCACGCATGGGGCAGCCGAGCAGCATGTCGCGTCGCATGGCGTGCGCTCGCCGCTGCTGCTCGCGCTGTGCCTGGAATACGGCCTCAACGCGCTGGCGCTTGTGCCGCACATGGTGTTCCTGGTCGATTTCGTCGCCCGCGGTCTCGGGCAGGGGATCGCGGCAGGATCGTATTACTGGGTGCTGTACGGCATCGGCGCCGTGGTCGGCCCGCTGCTCTCAGGACATCTCGCCGATCGTGCCGGCTTCGCCGCGGCGCTTCGCGTGGCGTTCCTGATCGAGGCGGTCGCGGTTGCGCTGCCCGCCGTCACGACCACGCCTGCAGCGCTGATCATGTCGAGTCTCATTGTCGGCGGCTTCACGCCCGGCATCGTGCCGCTGGTGATCGGCCGCATCCACGAGCTGATCCCGCATTCGGCGGCGGGCCAGCGTTCGGCTTGGGCGCAGGCGACTACGACCTTCGCGCTGTTCCAGGCGGCGGGCGCCTACGGCCTGTCCTATCTGTTCGCGCGGAGCGGTGGCGACTATGCGCTGCTGTTCGTGATCGGTGCCGCCGCGGTGGCTGTCGCGTTGGCGATCGAACTGGTCAGCGTGCTCGCACTCAAGCGCAAGCCCAACTAACCGCGCGGGGCTTTCGCCAACACAGCGACGAGGCGGTCGACATCGGCCTCGTCGTTGAAGACGTGCGGCGAGATCCGCATCCGGCCGAGCCGCAGCGCGACGTGGATGTTCTCGGCGGCAAGCCGTGCGATCAATTCCTTCGGAATGCCGCCGGCCATGCCGAGGCTCAGGATATGCGGAGCGCGCAGGCTCTGCCCCAGCACGTTGAGCCCGAGATCACGGACGCCGTCGGCGATCCGTTGCGTCAGCATCGCGAGCCGTTCGCTGACGGCGGCGGCGTCCCAGTCCGCCATCATCTCCATGCCGATCGACGCCATCTCGAGCGTGATGAAGTGATCGCGCTCGCCCATGTCGTAGCGGCGGGCATTGTCGACATAGGCGAGATCGCCGAAGTAGACCGGGTTCTCGGAATTCACATTGCGGCGGCCGGCGGAGGTCTGCTCCAGCGGCACGCCGTTCTGGTGGCGCTTTGCAATGTAGAGGAAGGCGCGGCCGTAGGGGCCGATCAGCCATTTGTAGGTCGGGAAGATCACGGCATCCGGATCAAGCTTTGTCACGTCCATCGCGACGACACCGGCACTCTGCGTCGCGTCGATCACGAACATGGCGCCAAGCCGCCGCAGCGCGGCCTGCACCCGGTCGACGTCGATCATGCCGCCGTCCGACCAGTGCACCGAGGAGATCGAGGCGAGGGCGAGCGGCGGCGCGCCTGACCGCTCGATGGTTGTGAGCACGGCCGAGGTCCAGTCACCGTCGGCGGGCTGGCGCACAGTGTCGACAACGAAGCTCTGCGCCTCGGCGCGGGCGTGCCATTCCAGCACCGGCGAGGAGTGATCGTTCTCCAGCACGACGACGCGCGTACCGCGCGGAATCGTCAGCGCCTTCGCCACCGTCGCGACGCCATAGCTGATCGCCGGGATCAGCGCGATGTCATTGGGATCGGCATTGATCAGGCGTGCCGCCGCGCTGCGGGCCCGCTCATGCTGGCGGGCGGCTAAATCGGCTTCGATTCTCCAGGGCTGGCCCTTGCGTCCGACCGCGGCGCGGCCGGCCTCCAGCGTCTTCAGCGGCAGCGGGCTGTAGGACGCCGAATTCAGGTAGCAGACCTCGCGTGGGATCTCGAACAGGTGGCGCTGGGAGGGAAGCATGGCGTCTCGTGGCTGAAAATTTGCAGGTGATGGCGTGATGCGGCGC
This sequence comes from Bradyrhizobium sp. USDA 3364, assembly GCF_054056355.1. NCBI lineage: Bacteria > Pseudomonadati > Pseudomonadota > Alphaproteobacteria > Hyphomicrobiales > Nitrobacteraceae > Bradyrhizobium > Bradyrhizobium sp. USDA 3364. The sequence continues at coordinate 8,397,663 of NZ_JBSRYG010000002.1, read as the reverse complement.
TGCGCGCGCTCAGCCGGCATACTGGTCCGGCCCCATCGCCCAGGGCGCCTGATCGTAGCCGTTGGCGAAGGTGCGGTTGGTCTGGTCAGGATTGCGGTTGATCAGCGGCCGCAGATACATCGGATGGGTGGCGCTGCGCACCTCGTGCTCGACGGTGAACAGATGCCGCCCGTCGGCGGGATCGACGATGTCGCAGAAGCGGTACTGGTACTGATTGTCCTCGCGCGAGACCAGGTTGCGCTCGCGCAGTCGCCTGTAGGGGCCTGAGAAATCCGTGATGTAGATCTGGACGTGATGGCCGTCGAACTCACCCTGCGCAGAATCGGTCTCGCGGAATTGCAGATACTGATCCTTGCCGACCTTTGCGCGCGCGACGACACCGTCGCCGTTCACCACGCTGGCGGGGATACCCATGATCTCGGGATAGAACCGGCTGATCGCCTCCGCTGTACCTGACGGCACCTCGAACTCGACATAGGGCATGCCGAGCGCGATGCGCCCGAACCGGTTCGTATCCGGCTCGTAGCAGCGCAGGCGGTTGCCCCAGGGGCAGGTGGCCTCGACATGATCGTTGTGCTCGCGATAACTGAACGCGGTGCCTTCGAGCTTTGGCGCGACCGCGGCAAGCCGCGCGAGCAGGGCCTGCCGGCCGGCGATCACGATGCCGGTGTGGCCGCGCAGCACCTGCGGCCTGCCACTCGGCAGATGAAACTGGCTGCGGCCGGCGTTCACCCACATGTTGCTGTCGGAGACCATCAGATAGGGATCGCGGGTCAACCCGATGCCCGCGACATAGAACAGCGTGGCGAGGCGCTGGTCGGGGACCTGCACGTTGACGTGCTCGAGATGGATGGCGTTGCCGAGATCTTCTGCGGCGCGGTCGAACTGCTGCACGGCACGGCTCCCTGGATGCGGTGCCGCGCATGATAGTGCAACGGCACGGCCGATCCAGCGATGCGGCCATGATTGTTTCGCGGGGCTACCCCCCGTAACTCTGCACCAGGCTGCCGGCGACCAGTGCCCAGCCGTCGACCAAGACGAAGAAGATCAGCTTGAACGGCAGCGAGACCACCACCGGCGGCAGCATCATCATGCCCATCGACATCAGGACCGAGGCGACCACGAGGTCGATGATCAGGAACGGCAGGAACAGGAGGAAGCCGATCTCGAAGGCGCGCTTCAATTCGGAGATCATGAAGGCCGGCACCAGGATGCGCAGCGACATCTCCTCCGGCGTCGCCGGCGGCGGCTCGCCGGAGAGGTCCATGAACAGTTTCAGGTCCTTCTCCCGGACGTTCTTCTGCATGAAGCCGCGCAGCGGCACCGAGGCGCGCTGCAGCGCCTCCTCGACGCCGATCTGGTTGGCGACCAGCGGCTTGATGCCGTCGTCATAGGATTTCTGCAGCACCGGCCCCATCACGAAGGCGGTGAGGAACATCGCGAGCGCGATCATCACCGAGTTCGGCGGCGCGGTCGCGGTGCCGAGCGCGGTGCGCAACAGCGAGAGCACGACGACGATGCGCGTGAACGACGTCATCATGACCAGGATCGAGGGCGCGATCGACAGCACCGTGAGCAGCGCGATCAGCTGGATCGCGCGCTCGGTCACGCCGCCATTGCCGCCGCCGAGATTGATGCTGATATCCTGCGCCATCGCCGGATCGGCAAAGGATCCGGCGGCGATCAGGACAGCGATGAAAAAAACTCTACGCGGGACTGCCCCGAACCTCACGAAGGATTCTTCGGTCGGCCGAGCAGCGATGCCATCTCGTCCTCGAGGTTCTCGAATCCGCTCTTCGGCTGTGCCGGCGGGGTGGGCGGTTCGCTGCGCGGTGCGCGGGCCGGCGGCGCCTCGGGCGCAACCGGTGGCGCGACGGTCTCGCCGGCGCCGGTCGGGCGGCGCAGTGCCGCTTCGAGCCGCTGCGCCATCTCGGCGAGATTGGCATCGGCGTTCGATGGCGGCTGCGGCGCGGCCGGAGCCGCCTGCGTTGCGACCGGCTGCGGAGCAGGGGGAGCCGGTGGCGGCGGCGGTGTCACGGCGCGCTCGGGCGCGCGCAGCGGCGGCGGCGCCTTCGGCGGCTCGGCACCACGCGGCGGGCGCGGGACGACGGGTTCGGAGCGCGGCGGCAGGCGCGGCGGCACCGGATCGGGCCGCGGCTCGCCGCGCTCGGGCGTGAAGCCCGCGAGCGGATCGCTGCGGCGCTCCGCAATCGGCGGCGGGGGACGGCGAAGCTCGTCGGCGAAGGAGGGACGCGCCGGACGCGGCGGCAGCTCCGGCTCGGGAAGATCGAAATTCTCGCCGCGGGCGGCTTCGCTCTCGTTCCAGGCCGTATCCGGGAGCGGCGCGGCGCGCGGCAGCGCGGCCTCGGGGGCGACCGCGGGACGGCTCGACATCTGATCGCGCCCCGGCATCGCGCGGACGATGTTCGGCTCGACGACGATGTCGGTCGGGCCGCCGATCATCAGGAGATGCTCGATATTGTCGCGGCGGACCAGGACCAGGCGGCGGCGGCCGTCGACGGCAGCCGCGTCGATCACCGCCAGGCGCGGCATGCGTCCGCGGTTGGCATTGGCGCCCAGGCGGTTTCCGGCGAAGCGGCGAACGAGCCATGCGGTCACGCCGATCAGCGCCAGCACGACAACGAATGCCAAGACGAATGTAATGACCTGCATATTGGAGTCCCCGGCCATCTTGGCCTTCCTCAGCTTCCGCCATCAACGAGCGCGGATTGATAGGTGCGGTTTACGCAGCGAATCGCGCCAGAGATTCGCCTTATTTCTTAATTCACAGCGGCTTGCAGCCGACAATTCTATTAATAAACCAAGAATCGCTTGTCCCAAAACGACTTCTCAGCGCCCCACGCTGTCTTGGTTTGTGCTGGTTAACGCAGCATTCGTGGCGAAAATGCGCTCGCAGGCCGCACTTGCGGCGTTCTCCACGGATCAGTCCGGCATTTTAACCACCCGTTAACCATACACCGGGCAAATTCTGCCTACCTCGGAAGATCCCAGAGGTTAACGGAGCCGCGGCGATGGCCATGAACGATCTCCCGATCCTGTCGGCGTTGCGCACCAAGATGCAATGGCATCAGGAGCGCCAGCGGGTGCTCGCCGAGAACATTTCCAATTCCGACACGCCGAACTTCCGGCCGCATGACCTGGTCGAGCCGAAGTTCGACCGGGCCGGCGTCACGGTCGGCGGCGGGATGGGGACGCTGCCGATGATGCAGACCAGCGCCACCCATATGACGGCCTCCGGCGCGCCCGACACCTTTGACAATGATCGAGGCAAGAGCGGGTTCCAGACCCGTCCGGCCGGCAACGCGGTCAATCTCGAGGAGCAGATGATGAAAGTGTCGGCCAACCAGATGGACTACGCGGCCGTCACCTCGCTCTACAGCAAGAGCCTGCATCTGCTGAAAACCGCGATCGGCAAGGGCTAGGCCACCATAACGGCGGCAGGAGGATCCCATGGCAGATGGAACAGGCGATTTCGCCCGCTCGATGAGCATCGCGACCTCAGGCCTGCGCGCGCAGGCGGGGCGGATGCGGGTGATCTCGGAAAATATCGCCAACGCCGATTCAACGGCGCAGACTGCGGGCGGCGATCCCTATCGCCGCAAGGTGCCGACCTTCTCCTCGACGCTCGATCGCACGCTCGACGCCCAGGTGGTGACGCTCGGCCGGATCCGCCCCGACCAGTCGTCATTCCGCGTCAAGCACGAGCCGGGCAATCCGGCGGCGGACGCCTCCGGCAACGTCAAATATCCGAACGTCAATGCGATGGTCGAAATGACCGACATGCGCGACGCCCAGCGCTCCTACGAGGCGAACCTCAACATCATCAGCGCGACGCGGCGGATGATCCAGCGCACGCTCGACATCCTCAAGTCCTGACGCAGCAAGAACAGGGAACGTAAATCATGGCTACACCAACCGTCGCCGCCAACGCGTACGCCAGCCTCGCGAAGATGATGGAGCGCGGCGGCGCCGAGAAGGCCGGGCAGGCCGTCGCTGGCCCGTCCTTCAGCGCGCTGCTGAAGGATTCCGTCGGCAGCGTGCTGGAAGCCGGCAAGAAGTCCGACGCGCAGACCATGGCGATGGCTTCCGGCAAGGCGAACGTGATGGACGTGGTGACGGCGGTCGCCGACACCGACGTCGCGGTGTCGACCCTGGTCTCGGTCCGCGACCGCGTGATCCAAGCCTATGAAGACATCATGAAGATGCCGATTTGACCAATGGCGTCATTCCGGGATGGTCCGAAGGACCAGACCACAGGTGCGCAATTGCGCACCGGGGAATCTCGAGATTCCGGGTTCGCTTCGCGCCCCGGAATGACTGAACAACTAGCAAGCGAGAACAACAATGACCGGCCCTGAAACTCTCGACGTGGCGCGCGATGCGATCTGGACCATCGTGATCGTGTCGTCGCCCCTGATGGTGGTAGGCCTTGTGGTCGGCGTCGTGGTGTCGCTGTTCCAGGCGTTGACCCAGATCCAGGAACAGACACTGGTGTTCGTGCCGAAGATCCTCGCGATCTTTGTCACATTGCTGCTGGCACTGCCGTTCATGGCCGACTCGCTCAGTAGCCACATGATGCGGATTTCGTCGCGAATCATCGGCGGTTGATGCACTAATGCCGCGGTCATGCGCATCGATGTCTCCCTGCTGCCGGCGCTGGCCGCAATCTTCGTGCTGGTCTTCGCGCGCGTGGGCGCGATGGTGATGCTGCTGCCCGGTTTCGGCGAGAGCAACATCCCGGCGCGGGTCAAGCTGTCGATCGCGCTGCTGCTGACGCTGATCATCCTGCCCCTGCATCGCAACGCTTATCATGTCGACCTGACGTCGATCTCCTCGCTCGGCGTCCTGATGGTGCATGAACTCATCATCGGCATCGTGCTGGGCGCGACCGCGCGGGTGACGCTGTCGGCGCTCAACGTTGCCGGCTCCGTGATCGCCCAGCAGCTCGGCCTCGGCTTCGTCACCGCGGTCGATCCGACCCAGGGCCAGCAGGGCCAGATCATCGGCAACTTCCTCACCATCCTCGGCCTGACGCTGCTGTTTGCCACCGACAGCCACTATCTGGTCATCGCGGCGCTGAGCGAGAGCTATCGCATCTTCTCGCCGGGCGAGATCATGCCGACCGGTGACGTCGCCGCGCTCGCGACCTCGGCCTTCTCCGCCGCTTTCAAGATCGGCCTGCAGCTGTCGGCGCCGTTCCTGGTGTTCGGCCTGGTGTTCAACATCGGGCTCGGCGTGCTGGCGCGGCTGATGCCGCAGATGCAGGTCTACTTCGTCGGCGTGCCGCTCTCGATCATGGTCGGCTTCCTGATCTTCGGCGTCGTGCTCGCGGCGATGATGAACACCTATCTCGACTACTTCCTCGGCGTCATGCGCCAACTCGCTCCAATGAATTAGGAGGAGAGATGGCCGATGATACCGAAGACAAAACAGAAGACCCTACGCAGAAACGTCTCGACGAAGCCCTTGAGAAAGGCGACGTCGTCAAGAGCCAGGAGGTCAATACCTGGTTCATCATCGCCGGTGCCACGCTGGTGCTGTCGACCTTCTCCGGCTCGATCGGCGGCGGCATCTTGATGCCGTTGCGCAATCTGATCGCCAATTCATGGATGATCCGCACCGACGGCGCCGGCCTGCTGCAACTGACCCAGACGCTCGGCTACGCCGTGGTCGCCGCGATCGGCGTGCCGTTTCTGATGCTGGCGCTGGCCGCGATCGCCGGCAACATGATCCAGCATCAGCTGGTGTGGTCGGGCGAGCAGCTCAAGCCGAAATTCTCCAAGATCTCGCCGGCGGCCGGCTTCAAGCGACTGTTCGGCAAGCAGGCGGTGGCGAACTTCCTGAAAGGCCTGTTCAAGCTGATCGCGCTCGGCGTCGTGATGGTCATGGTGCTGTGGCCCGACCGGATGCGGATGGAATCGTTCCTGCGGGTCGACCCGTCCGAACTCTTGCCCGCCGTCACCAGCATGACGGTGCACCTGATGGCGGCGGTGGTCGCCATCCTCGCCGCCGTTGCGATCGCCGACTACTTCTTCCAGTACCGGACCTGGTACGAGCGTCACAAGATGTCGCTGCAGGAGATGAAGGAGGAGTTCAAGCAGTCGGAAGGCGACCCGCACGTCAAGGGCAGGATCAAGCAGTTGCGGGTCCAGCGCGCCAAGAAGCGCATGATGGCCCAGGTTCCGAAGGCCTCGGTGATCATCACCAACCCGACCCACTATTCGGTGGCGCTGGCCTACGACCGCAGCATGTCGGCCCCGGTCTGCGTTGCCAAGGGCGTCGACGTCCTCGCTTTCAAGATCCGGGAGATCGCCAAGGAGCACGACATTCCGATCGTGGAGAACGTGCCGCTGGCCCGGGCGCTCTATGCGACCGTCGAGATCGACCAGGAAATCCCGGTCGAGCACTATCATGCGGTTGCCGAAATCATCGGTTACGTGATGCGGCTGAGGCGGGGCCTGTCCGGCTTGCGTCAGTAAGGGGCGGAAAACCGCTTGAAATGCGCGTAACTTGCGAATTTGCTGCCTGATGGACTTGCGTTTTCGGGTCCGATTCAGGCACTCAGGGGCGAGGCGGCCGGCCGGGCGCCTTCGTGATGCAGACGAGCCATGTCTCTCCAGATGACCGCCGATAGCAACGATCCTCCCGCGACTGAGCCGTTCGTGGCCCACGGGCCAGCGCGGCGCAGCGGCAGCATCCTGCTGGTGCTTCTGATCGCCGCCGGCATTGTGGCAGTGGCGGTCTGGTTGATGACCATCGGCCGTACCCAGGCGCAGCCCTATATCCTCGGCGTGCTGGCGCTACTCGCCACCGTCGGCCTGTTCAATCTGTTCGCGCTTGCGGCCGGGATCATCCGCTTCTCCGACCGCACCACCGACGACCCGGTGATGGCGCGGATCGCCGATCAGGCCCAGGAGGGGCTCGTCGTCACCGACTCCCGCGGCCACGTGGTCTATTCCAACGCCGCCTATCTCTCGCTGACCCGCGCGGCCGGGCCGCAGGACGTGCGTCCCGTCGAGCGTGTCTTCATCGGCAACCCGGACGTCTCCGAGGCGGTGTTCCGCCTCCTGAAGGCGGCGCGTGAGGGCAAGCGGCAGCAGGAGGAGGTCCGCGTCGCCGGCCACGAGGCCGGACAGGGCCGCTGGCTGCGCCTGCGGGTCCGCCCGCTCGGCGAGGGCAAGCGCGATGCGCGATATGCGGTGTGGTCGATCGCCGACATCACCCGTGACCGCGAGCGCCAGGAAGACGTGTTCCAGGAGCTGCGGCACGCGATCGAATATCTCGATCACGCGCCATGCGGCTTCTTCTCGGTCAATCCGGCCGGCGAGATCGCCTATGTCAACGCCACACTGGCGAACTGGCTGGACTACGATCTGGCCGAGATCGGCTCGGGCGGCCTGAATCTGACCGACATCGTCTCGGGCGACGGCGCGGCGCTGTTGACCTCGATCGCGGCGGTGCCCGGCGAGGTCAAGACCGAGGTGTTCGACATCGACCTGCGCATGCGCGGCGGCAAGACCGTGCCGGTGCGGCTCTATCACAAGCTCGCCTTCGGCGCCGACGGCGCGGCGGGCGCCTCGCGCACGCTGGTGATCAGCCGCGCCCGCGACGAGCGTTCCGACCCGGAGCGCGCCGCCGAGGTGCGCTTCATGCGCTTCTTCGACCATACGCCGATGGCGATCGCGACCGTCGACCGCGGCGGCAACGTGGTCGGCGCCAATGCGCGCTATGCCAAGCTGGCGCAGGGGCTGAACGGCGACGGCGGCGCCGCCAAGTCGATCTTCCGCGCGGTCAATCCGCGCGACCGCGGCCTCCTGATCACCGCGATCAACCAGGCTGCCGAAGGGCAGGGCGATATCGCGCCGGTCGAGGTGATGCTCGACGGGGCCAAGGAGCGCTTTGCCCAGTTCTTCGTCACGACGGTGGAGAAGGACGAGCGCGACGCCGAGACCGCGATCGTCTACATGCTCGAGACCACCGAGCGGCGCGCGCTGGAAAACCAGATCAACCAGTCGCAGAAGATGGAGATGGTCGGCCAGCTCGCCGGCGGCATCGCCCACGACTTCAACAACGTGCTGTCGGCCATCATGATGGCGAACGACTTCCTGCTGAACGCGCACAAGCCGACCGACCCGTCGTTCCAGGACATCATGCAGATCAAGCAGAACGCCACCCGCGCCGCGACGCTGGTGCGGCAGCTGCTGGCATTCTCGCGCCGCCAGACGCTGCGGCCGCAGGTGCTCGATCTCGGCGATGCCTTGAGCGACCTCACTATGCTGCTGCGCCGCTTGATCGGCGAGAAGGTCAAGCTCGACCTCGTGCACGGCCGCGATCTGTGGCCGGTGAAGGTCGACGTCTCGCAATTCGAGCAAGTGGTGGTCAATCTCGCGGTCAACGCGCGCGACGCGATGCCCGACGGCGGCAAGCTGATCATCCGCACCGCCAACGTGCCGACCGAGGAAGCCGCCCAGCTCGCCAACAAGGGCATGCCGGCGGCGGACTATGTGAAGATCGAGATTTCGGACACCGGCACCGGCATTCCGCACGAAATCATCGACAAGATCTTCGAGCCGTTCTTCTCGACCAAGGAAGTCGGCAAGGGCACCGGCCTCGGCCTGTCCACGGTGTACGGCATCGTCAAGCAGACCGGCGGCTTCGTCTATGTCGATTCCGTGCCGGGCGGCGGCACCACGTTCCGGATCTACCTGCCGCGGCATCGCCAGGAGCAGGAGATCGCGCCGGAAGCGCAGGCCGGCAACGGCGGGGCAAAGGAAACCGCCGCCGAAGCCGCCAAGCCGAAGCCGGATCTCACGGGGCAGGGCACCATCCTGCTGGTCGAGGACGAGGACGGCCTGCGCTCGCTGAATGCGCGCGGCCTGCGCTCGCGCGGCTACAGCGTGATCGAGGCGGCCAACGGCGTCGAGGCGCTGGAGGCGTTCGAGGAGAAGAACGGCGCCGTCGATCTCGTCGTCTCCGACGTCGTGATGCCGGAGATGGACGGGCCGACGCTGCTGAAGGAAATGCGCAGCCGCAATGCCGGCTTGAAGATCATCTTCGTCTCCGGCTATGCCGAGGACGCGTTCGAGAAGAGCCTGCCGGAGAACCAGCAGTTCGCCTTCCTGCCGAAGCCGTTCACGCTGACGCAGTTGGTCGCCGCGGTGAAGGAAACCATGGCGGCGAACTAGCGGCGCGACGGTTTCCCCGCGGATTCGCCTCGCCAAAGCGGGTTCCGGGCGGACGCTGTGTTCCGGTTGAAAGCGACCCGCATCTCGCGGTAGGACGCAGTGTCGCATCCACAAGGACCATAGTGTCACATCGCCGCGACCGAGGGCCGCAGCCGCGGTTCCCGTTTCCCGCTTCACTTTTATCAGGCCCTGCCCATCTTAGGGGCGTTTCCCCATGCCGGGGAATCCTTGAGGAAACCAACATGAATTTCTCGCAACGCACGCGTGGAATTGTTCGGGCGATCGCCGTCGCGATGGCGCTGGTGCTGCCCGTGATGATGACCGTTTCGGCGGCCGACGCCCGCGTCGGTGGCGGCGGCTCGCGCGGCTCGCGGACATTCTCCGCGCCGCCGTCGACCAACACGGCGCCCGGCTCGGTCGCGCCGATGAACCGTACCTTCAGCCAGCCTGGCAGCCCGAATATGGGGTCGCCGGCCGCCGCGAATTCAGGCGGCATGTTCGGCCGCGGCGGAATGGGACGTGGCCTGCTCGGCGGTCTGGCCGCGGGCTTCCTTGGCGCCGGCCTATTCGGCATGCTGTTCGGGGGCGGCTTGTTCTCGGGTCTCGGCGGCCTGTCGTCGATGCTCGGCTTGCTGCTGCAGATCGGCCTGATCGTGCTCGTGGTCCGGCTCGCGATGTCGTGGTGGCAGCGCCGCAATTCGCCTGCCGCCGCTTACGCCGGTGGCCCCGATGTCGGCCCCGGCCCGCAGGCGAACGCCCGCTCGGGCTTCGGCTTCGGCCTCGGCGGCGGATCGAATGCACCGGTCGAGATCGCGCCCGGCGACTACGAGACGTTCGAGCGGTTGCTCGGCGACATCCAGACCGCGTGGTCGAACGAGGACATCGCGAAGCTGCACACGCTGGCGACGCCGGAAATGGTGTCGTACTTCTCTAGGGATCTCGAGGAGAACAAGGCGCGCAACGTCACCAACAAGGTGACCAATGTGAAGCTGTTGCAGGGCGATCTGGCGGAAGCCTGGCGCGAAGGCGACAGCGAATACGCGACGGTCGCGATGCGCTACTCGCTGATCGACACCGTGCTCGATCGCGGCAGCGGTCGCACGGTCAACGGCAACGGGCAGCCGGAAGAGGTCACCGAGGTCTGGACCTTCGTGCGCCAGCGCGGCGGCAACTGGGAGCTCTCGGCGATCCAGCAGACCAACTGAACGCTTGCCCGATATGACAAACGCAAGGCGCCGCGGCATCGTCCGCGGCGCCTTTGTCTTGTGTGCTTCGTTCGCCTGTCGTGGCGCCGGAATATCCGCGCGGGCCGCGGGTTGATGTCAGCGGACCAATAACAACCAATCGGGAGGATTGAGATGAAGATCACTGTACTTGTCGCGGTTCCCACCTGTCTTGCGTTCATCGCGGTGACCGCGCCGGCAGCGGCGCAGACCGCCGACACCAGCTTCTTCGTGACCAGCAACGGCATCGGCAATGGCGGCAATCTCGGCGGCCTCGCCGGCGCCGACAATCATTGCCAGACCCTGGCGCAGGCCGCGGGATTCGGAGCCCCGAAGACCTGGCGCGCCTATCTTTCGACCCAGGCGGCCGACGGCAAGCCGGCGGTGAATGCGCGCGATCGCATCGGCAAGGGACCGTGGCAGAACGTGAAGGGCGTCGTGGTCGCCAAGGACGTCGCCGATCTGCATAGCGCCGGCAACAATCTCACCAAGCAGACCGCCCTGTCCGAGAAGGGCGAGGTCATCAACGGTGCCGGCGACACGCCGAACCGCCACGACGTGCTGACGGGATCGCAGGCGGACGGCACTGCGTTTGCGGCTGGCGAGGACCGCGCGTGCAAGAACTGGACGAGCAGCACGCAGGGCGCCGCCATGGTCGGGCATTTCGACCGCAAGGGCCTGCGTGACGACGAGCCGTCAAAATCCTGGAACACGTCGCATCCCTCGCGCGGCCCGGATGGCGGCTGCTCGCAGGCCGATCTGAAGAGCACCGGCGGCGACGGCTTGCTGTACTGCTTCGCGGCGAACTGAGAGGATGGCAGCTGCCCTTCGTCATTGCGAGCGCAGCGAAGCAATCCATCCAACCGCTTGCGCGGAGCGATGGATTGCTTCGTCGCTTCGCTCCTCGCAATGACGGGGACAGTGCGGAGTACCCGGCTCGCCGTTACCAGGAGCGACCGGGTGCGTGAGCCTGCGCCTGGGTGACTGCTCAGCTCTTCTTGCGTTTGGCGGCCTTCTTGGCAGTCTTCTTTTTCTTCGCGGTTTTCTTCTTGGCCGCGAAATAGGCTTCGACCTTCTTCGAGGAGTGTCCGACGGCTGCGACGGCAGTCTTGAGCCGGGCAGGAGTCACCTTGAACTTCTTCGACCAGTAGCGGACCTCGTAGGGCTGGCTGATCGCGATCCGTGCGCGGTCGGCGGCCTTGTGGCGCTGCTCCTTGAAATGGGCTTCCACCTTCTTGGCGGAATGCCCGACCTTCTTGACGGCGGCCTTGAGCTTCGCCGGCGTGACCTTGAACTTCTTGGACCAGTACGCAACTTCGTAGGACTCGCTCAACGCAATCAGAGCGCGATCTTGCGCACCCCGCTTCTTCTTGCTGTCCGCCATAAGATGATCCTTCATCGAAGATTCGACGTCGGAACCTTAGCAGTGTCCGCGGGGTTCGCACAGGCGGCGCGTGCGCGATGGACGATCTGACCGTAGCGCGGCTACGATCGCGGTGAAGCGCAACGACGCTGCGAAGTTTTCGGAGGTAAGTGCATGCACTATCAGCTTTACTACTGGCCGATGATCCAGGGCCGCGGTGAATATGTCCGTCTCGCGCTCGAGGATGCCGGCGCCGGTTATACCGATGTCGCGCGCGGCAAGGGCGGCATGGGCGCGATGACGAAGATGATGGACGGGCACAAGGGCACGCCGCCGTTTGCGCCGCCGTTCCTCAAGGCCGGCAGCCTCGTGATCGGGCAGACCGCCAACATCCTGCTCTATCTCGGCGCGCGTCACGGCCTGGCGCCGAAGGCTGAAGGCGGAAAGCTGTGGGTGCACCAGCTGCAACTGACGATCACCGACTTCGTGCTGGAGATCCACGACACCCATCATCCGCTCGGCCCGTCGCTATATTACGAGGACCAGAAGACGCCGGCGAAGAAGCGCACGGAGGAGTTCTGGGTGTCGCGGGTTCCGAAATATCTCGACTATTTCGAAGACCTTGTCGCGGCGAACGGCGGCGCGTTCGTCACCGGACGCCGCCTGACCTATGTCGATTTGTCGCTGTTCCAGATCGTGGAAGGCCTGCGCTATGCGTTTCCGAAGCGCATGGCGGCTTTCGAGAACAACGTGCCGCGCCTGATCGCGCTGCGCGACCGTGTCGCCGAGCGGCCGAACATCAAGGCGTATCTGGCGAGCGAACGGCGGATCCCGTTCAACGAGGAGGGCATCTTCCGGCGCTACAAGGCGCTGGATCTTTAGCTGCTGTCATTCCGGGGCACGCGAAGCGTGAACCTCAGATGCGCAATTACGCATCGGGGAATCTCGCGCCGCACTCTCGAGATTCCGGGTTCGGTCTTGCGGACCACCCCGGAATGACGGCGCGGAAAGGCTATCGGCTCCGTCCATCCACCGGCGTCATCGCGATCTTCGACAGATCGATGCCGTCGATGCAGCTGACGTTCAGTGCCACGATGTCCGTACCATCGGGCTTCTTGCCGCGCGCGAACACGTCGACGCCGCAGTCGACGCAGAGCTGGTGGCGGATCGCATGACGGTTGAACAGGTATTCCTTCAGGTTCTCGGAGCCGGCGCGAAGCTGGAAGCTCGACGGCGGCATGAACACCAGGTGCAGGCCCTGCTTGGTGCAGATCGAGCAGTTGCAGGCCGTGACAACAGCCATGTCGGTGGTGCATTCGAAGCGGACCTGGCCGCAATGGCAGCCGCCGGTATAGGTCTTGGTCTCTGCCATGATGGTCCCTCACCACAGTCCGGGTACGAGGCGATAGCGCACCCGTGCCGTGTAATCGGCATAGCCTGACAGGCCCGCCACCAGCGCGCGCTCCTCGATTCCCGTGCGGAACGCGAACATTGCAAAGAACACCGGCACGAAGGCAAGGCCCCACCAGGAGCCGAGCATCAACGGCACGGCGATGAAGAATAGCATCACGCTCGAATACATCGGATGGCGGACCAGCGCGTATGGTCCGGTCGAGATCACGTGATGGTCGCGCTCGGTCTGTACCTTCACGACGGGTGCTGCGAACGAATTGGTGCGGAACACCCACAGGATCAGCACGGTCGAGACCAGATACAGCACGAGGCCGAGCACGATCAGCGGCACGCCCGCGTCGCCGCCGCCGAAGCGGCGATCGAGCCCCATCGCGACGAACCACAGCACCGCGATGACAAGGAACACCAGCATGAACCGCTTGTCCTCGGCGGGCTGGCCCTCGCGCGCCGTGAGCCGCATGCGCTCGGCCAGCAATCCGGGATCGACCTTGGCGAGCCACAATCCGCAGGCCGGGCCGATCAGCGCCGAGGCGATCAGATAGGTCCACGCGCCGGGCCAGTGCAGCGTGCCGGCGAAGGCAAACAGCAGCGCAGCCATGGCGATGACGAAGAAGGTGTTCTGCAGAAGGAGCTTTGCGATCATGGGCGGCTCCGTGATTCCGGCAGTGATTATCGCACTCTTTTCCCGGCAAGCATGCGACCGCAGCCATCAACTTTCGGAGCAGGCGAGGCGTTCCCGCGTCGCGACCGCATTGGCTCTACGTTGACAATTGTATAAGCAATTGCTTATATATCGACATGACCGCCGCCACGCAGCTGACCAATGTGCTCAAGACCCTCGCGGACCCGACGCGGCGCGCGGTGTTCGAGCGGATCATCCGCGAGGGGGAGGTCGCCGCGACCGGGCTGGTGCAAGGCTCGAAGGTGTCGCAGCCGGCGGTGTCGCAGCATCTGCGCGCGCTGCGTGATGCAGGCCTCGTCGCCGAACGGCGCGAGGGCCGGCATATCCATTATCGCGTCGCGCCGAAGGGGCTCGGCCCGCTGATCGACTGGCTCGGCCATTACGAGACGTTCTGGGCCGAGCGCTTCGCCAATCTGGAGAAATTGTTGAAGGAGAGTGAGTGATGGGTGAGACGCATGCGATCACGGTCGAGAAGGTGCTGCCTTATGCCGCCGAGCGGATCTGGCGGACCTTGACCACGAGCGAATTGCTGATGAAATGGCTGATGCCGAATGACTTTCAGCCGAGCGTCGGCCACCGCTTCAATTTCCGCACCAGGCCGATGGGCGACTGGGACGGCGTCGTGCATTGCGAGGTGCTGGATTGCGAGCCGCCGCGCCTGCTGCGCTATTCCTGGAAGGGCGGCGCCGACACCAATCCGGACTACGGCTCGAAGCTCGACTCCGTCGTCACCTGGACGCTGACGCCGGTCGAGGGCGGCACGCTCGTCCGCATGGTGCATGACGGCTTCGTCTTCCCCGGCAACCGCTTCGCGTTCGACATGATGAGCCCGGGCTGGGGCAAGATCGTCGATGCGATCGGGCGGGTCACCGCGGAAGCCTAGAGCACTTTCCGTTCCGATCGAATCGGAACGGGGCTCTGGATGCTGGTTCTGACGCGTTTTCTTCACGCGAACCGGTATCCACTTCGCTCGAAAACGCTCTAACGGCTCACTCGTTGTTGCCGCGACGAACAGTGATCGAGGCGTCGGTCCTGTTGCGCGTGCACTCCAGATTGAGGCGGCGATAGCGCATCGTGATGGTGTTGCCGCGGAGGATGCCCATGCGCTTCAGGCAACGCGATGTGCCGGTCACGGCGTCGTCCTTCGGCACGGTGAAGATCAATGCCGTGGCGGAGCCGACCAGGTTGAAGAACTCCGGCTTCATCTTGCGATCGGTCTTGGCATAGAGCTCGATCGAATAGTCCTTGCCGCGGCAGCCGAGCGACAATTCCTTCGCAGCCGGGTGTGTGAGGTATGTGATATTGGCGGCGCTGAAATTGACCTTCAGCCCGTCGATCTGGCCGGCGAGCTGCTTTGCGATGTCCACGCAGGGATCGGCTTGCGCCGGCGAAGCGGCGAAGGAGGCCGCCAGCGCGATCAGTGCGGCGGGCAAAGTGGAGCGAATGCCGAATGGCAAGCGTCGGCGCAACGGTGCTGTCACGAAATACCCCCGCGGTATGACAATACGCGAAGCCTACATGCAGGCTCCGGCGGAGCGCGTCAATATCGCCGGTCCGTCACGATGAGCACTTTCCATCCTGCGCCTTGGAGGCGCCTGCGGCGCGGCGCTCGCAATCATTGCCGTAGGTCTTGCCGTCGCAACCGCACACCGGCTTGAATATCTTGTTGCAGATCGTCGGGCGGAACGCGCAGGTGCCGGTCTGGTCGGCACGGCCGCATTGCCCTGGTCTGAACTGGCAGAACTGGCCGACGCGGCTGCATTGCAGGGCGGCGATGCCGCCGCACGGCCTGCCGAGGCGGGCGGCATCGGCGCCGGTCGGGAGCGCGATCAACAAGGCCAGCGCTGCAAAGGGGATGAAAAGCGCTGTCTTCATGAAGGGCTCCTGATGGTTTCCTGACGGCTTCCCGGGCCGCTTCGCGAGTGGTCCAGCGTTGTGGCAACCCGAGATTACGGAGGGATGAAACCTAGCACGCGGATTGCCGGTCCGGCGCATGGCTGGAAGGCAGCCGGCTTCCCTTTCCTTTGGCCGAAAAAGGCTTAGAACAGCTCTACATTGCCGGCGGCCCTGCGGCCGGCACCGGCCTATCGAAACCGACGAGCAGCTCATGAACGCCCCCTCAGCCTTTCCCGACCAGCAGAAGCCCGTGCCGCCCTACAAGCACACGCCCTTGTTCCCGCTTGGTGCCGACACCACGCCCTACAAGAAGGTGACGAGCGAGGGCGTCCGGGTCGAGAAGGTGCTGGGCAAGGACATGCTGGTGGTGTCGCGGGAGGCGCTGCGGGCGCTCTCGGAAGCCGCCTTCGGCGACATCAATCACTATCTGCGGCCGGGCCATCTGAAGCAGCTGCGCTCGATCCTCGAGGACAGGGAAGCCAGCGACAACGACAAGTTCGTCGCGTTCGACTTCCTGAAGAACGCCAACATCGCGGCCGGCGGCGTGCTGCCGATGTGCCAGGACACCGGCACCGCGATCATCATGGGCAAGAAGGGCTGCAACGTCATCACCGACGGTGACGACGAGGCCGCGCTCTCCGAAGGCGCGCGCGATGCCTATCTGCGCCGCAATCTGCGCTACTCGCAGGTCGCGCCGCTGTCGATGTATGAGGAGAAGAACACCGCCAACAACATGCCGGCGCAGTGCGAGATCTACGCCGAGGGTGACGATGCCTACAAGTTCATGTTCATGGCCAAGGGTGGCGGAAGCGCCAACAAGAGTTTTCTGTTCCAGGCGACGCCCTCGGTGCTGACCAAGGATCGGCTGCTCGCGTTCCTGAAGGAGAAGGTGCTGACGCTCGGCACCGCGGCGTGTCCGCCGTATCACCTTGCGATCGTGATCGGGGGCACCTCGGCCGAGCTCTGCATGAAGACCGTGAAGCTCGCTTCGGCGCGCTATCTCGACGCGCTGCCGACCCACGGCTCGGCTGACGGCAACGCGTTCCGCGATCTCGAGATGGAGCAGGAAATCCTCAAGATGACGCAAAGCTTGGGGGTGGGCGCGCAGTTCGGCGGCAAGTATTTCTGCCACGACGTGCGCGTGATCCGCATGCCGCGCCACGGCGCCTCGCTGCCGATCGGGCTCGGCGTGTCCTGCTCGGCGGATCGCCAGGTGCTCGGCAAAATTACACGAGACGGCGTCTATCTCGAGGAGCTCGAGCACAACCCGGCGCAGTACCTGCCCGCGGTCGAACATTCGCTCGGCGGCGAGGTCGTCAAGATCGACCTCGACAAGCCGATGAAGGACATCCTGGCGACGATGTCGCAATACCCGATCAAGACCCGCGTCTCGATGACCGGCACCATGATCGTGGCGCGCGACTCCGCCCACGCCAAGCTGCGCGAGCGGCTGGAGAAGGGCGAGCCGCTGCCGGACTATTTCAAGAACCACCCGGTCTATTATGCGGGTCCCGCCAAGACGCCCGACGGCTATGCCTCCGGTGCGTTCGGTCCGACCACGGCGGGACGCATGGACTCCTTCGTCGACCAGTTCCAGGCCGCCGGCGGATCGATGGTGATGGTCGCCAAG
The DNA here is from genome assembly GCF_054056355.1 of Bradyrhizobium sp. USDA 3364. NCBI lineage: Bacteria > Pseudomonadati > Pseudomonadota > Alphaproteobacteria > Hyphomicrobiales > Nitrobacteraceae > Bradyrhizobium > Bradyrhizobium sp. USDA 3364. The sequence goes on along the minus strand of NZ_JBSRYG010000002.1, from coordinate 8,380,250 downwards.
GGCAACCGCGCGGTCGCGGTGCGCGAGGCCTGCAAGAAGCACGGCGGCTTCTATCTCGGCTCGATCGGCGGTGCGGCGGCGAACCTCGCCGAGCACTGCATCAAGAAGGTCGAGGTGGTCGAGTATCCCGAGCTCGGCATGGAAGCGATCTGGCGCATCGAGGTGGTCGACTTCCCGGCCTTCATCATCATCGATGACAAGGGCAACGACTTCTTCAAGGAATTGAATCTGGGTTGAGGGCGATCGGCCTCGATGGGTTTTCCAGGGGCTGGGTCGCCGTCAGCATCGACGGCGACCAGCGCACGATTTCCTTTCACAGTGATATCGCGGACGCGCTTTCGGGTCCGTTCGATCGTGCCGGGATCGACATCCCGATCGGCATGACCGACGACGGCGAGCGTGCCTGCGATCGTCTCGCCCGCGCACGGCTGCGCCCGCACACCTCGCGCGTCTTCATCGGCGCGCGGCGCTGGCTGTGGCAGGAGTTTCAAGACCCCGACAAGGCGAACGAGGAGGCTCGCCGCCGCGGTCAGACCCGCATCTCCCGCCAGCTGTGGCACATCGGCCCGAAGATCGTGGAAGTCGATGCGTTCGTCCGCGCCAACGCCGCGCGCGACATCCGCGAGGTACATCCCGAATTGGTGTTCCTGCGGCTGAACGGCGGCGCGCCTTTGCCGCGCAAGAAGTCGGAGGAGGGCGATGCGCTCCGTTGCAAGTTGCTCAAGCGCGCCGGCTTCCGCGAGATCGATCGGTGGCTCACCGTGACGCGGATCGGCACCGGCGCGAAGCGCGACGATGTGCTGGATGCGTGTGCGGTGGCGATCGCCGCGCACGAACCTTTTGGCAGCATTCCGGAAAGCGCGTTGCCGCCGGATGCGTACGGTCTGCCGATGCAGATCTGGTTTTGACGGAGTGTGACGGCGTCACGCACGGCCGTCTCAGCCTGTATCGTTTGCATTAACCACCGCGCGGCAACTGCGACGTTCTGCCACGCGCGTGGTTGTGGTGCGCGAAGAAAGCAACCGAATTCCGCCAAGGACCCTTAAGGTTTGTCATCGACCCTGCGCCCGCATCGTGAGGGAGATTGACGATGAAGCCTTTTTCATTCGGTGTATTTCTCGTGGCCTGCGTGGTGGTCTATTTGTACTTCACCCTGTCGCCCGGTGACGGCTTGGTCTATCGCGTGCCGATCGCGCAGGCACGGCAGCAGCTGGCGAAGGCCGAGCTGCCGCCTCTTGTGTTCGGGAGCCAGGCACTCGAGGTCGGGGTGCGCAACAACGGCGACTCCGAGGTGGTCTGGATCGTGCGCAGGAAGGGCGAGGAATTATTCCGCTATACCGCCCAGCTCAGCGCCGAGGACAAGGACTCCACGCGCGTCAAGCTGAAGCTGGAGGGCGCGCAGGGGCGTACCCAGAACTACGCCAAGAACCTGGACGATAATCCCAAGACGCGGGACTTGTATCTTGCCGCGATGCAGGAGCGCGTCTCGTCGACGCTCGAGCATCGCCAGTTCGAGATGTCGCGCCTCCATGCCGCGATGGCGTCCGCCGCGGTGGCGAACCTCGGCAACATCCGTGCTTCGGCGGACCAGGCCGCTGCGGCGGCCGCGGAGCTCGAACGCGATGTCGTGCAGAGGACCTATCGCAACGAGCCGGCCGGCGTGCGTCGCTGAGTACGCGACAATGCCGGCTGGCGTGTGCGGCCGGCGTTACGCCCGCGTGCCGGTGAAGGGGAAGCTGCCCATCGGGCCGATGCCCATCTCGCCGGAGATGCCGTCGCCGGCGACCGTGCCGCTGAATTCGAGCGTCAGTGGCATCGGGTTGGTGATGGAGACCTTCCAGGCGACGCTGTCGCCGTTCACGGTGCCGTCGAAAATTTCGGTGGAGTTGCCCTCGGCGCCCTGCGTGCCAGTGAGCGTGCCGCCGGAGCTTGCCAGCGACAGCGTCGCCTTGCGCTCGCCCATCGGCGTCGTCATCGTGAGATTCCAGTTTCCGTCCACCGCCATTGATGTATCCCCTCGGTTATCTAGAGCGTGCGCGGGTATAGCCCATCTTGCCGCGCGCGCCTAGTTCGCGGCCGCGGCGATCAGGCGCGGGCGGCGGCGCGCAGCCGATTGCCGATCAGGAAGCGGAACGCGACATACTGGATCGCGAACGCGGCGATCTTGGCGCCGACCAGCACCACCGACACGTAGAACGCCCATAGCTTGATGTCGCCCGTCGCCGCGATCGCAATCGTGCCGGCGGCGAGGATGAACATCAGCCCGGCCCACGCATAGCCGGCGAGGGTGGCGTATTCCGGAATGGTCTCGGTCACGATCGGCGGCAGATAGCGCAGCATCCAGCCGCGCTTCAGCATGATCGCGCCGATCGCGATGTGGCCGATCGCGGGCTTCGCCAGCACGAAGCGCGGATCGTTGGTGAGAAGCGTCGCGCCGCCCAGCACGATCACCAGCCCGAGGCTCGCCCAGGTCATGTAGCCGAGCGCCTGTCGCTTCACGCGGGCATAGACCACCTGCGCGATCGCGCCGGCGATCGCGACGCCGGTGGCGATCAGGACGTTGTCGGTGGCGAGATAGACCACCAGGAACACGATGGTGGAGAGGAAGTCGCTCGCGAGCCTGGCAAATACGCTCTTCATCGTGTGGTTTCCGTTTCCTCTGACGTGGTGATTGTGCTGGTGTCGTGACGGCCGCGCTCAGTGCGACGGCAGTGCAGCGTCCCTGGCCATGCGATATTGCGGATACCAGCGCGTGAAGCAGACCGCGGCGTTGCGCGCGGCGAAGGCGACCAAGAGGCCGGTCCACAGCGGCAGGGCCGGTACGTAGAGCACCGTGATGTTGCCGATCAACATCAGCAGCGTTGCGGCGGTCCAGGCGCCGGTGATCAGGTAGTTGGCATGGAGGAAGCCGGGCTGCTTCGCGATCTCGGCATCGACCTGCTCAAGCGCGTATTGCCGCGTGAAGGGATGGCCGATCAGGATCGAGCCGAACGACACCACGAGGATGCCCGCATCGACCGCGATCTTCACCGCGATGTTGCTCGGCGTCGCATCGACGAAGGTGAGATAGGCGCCGACTGCGGTGAAGACGATCACCGAACCGACGCCGAGGATCTTGATGCTGCGGCCGCGCGCGATATCGAAGGCGACGACGGCAAGGCAGATCAGTGCGGCACAGAGCAGGCTCACGGTTGCCGAGGTCACCAGCATCAGCGTGGCGAAGGCGCCGTAGGGAGCGAGGATCAGGAAGATCGTCATGGCGAGCCCCAAAGGCTTATCTTTACATCGTAAAGATACCCTAGAGGCGAGCAGGAGAAGCGTCAAGCGAAATCTTTACAGTGTCAAAATCGTGATGCGTGGATGAAAAAGTAAGCGTTTTCAGATCGATGTGCCAGATTTGGCGCTGCTTCCGTTCTTGCCGCGTCATCGCCGGGCATCGCCGTCCGAAGGACGGCGTCGCTTCCGCTCGCCTATGTCCCTGCCATCCACGTCTTTCGTGCAACCGGCGACAAAGACGTAGATGCCCGGCAGCCGGCTACGCTACGGCTTCGCCGGGCTGCGTCCCAGGCTCGTCGAAGCTTTAGCGAAGGCGGCCGCGGGGCTGGGCATGACGATGTGGGGAGACTTCGACCGAATGAAGCGAACCGCGATCGGCTGTTATTCCGCGCCGACCCAATTGCCGTGGAAGCCATCCGGCACGCGGTGGCCGAGATGGACCAGCGCGGTCGGGCCCGCCTCGACATCCTGCGCGTTGAACACGGCGAGATCACTGCGGTTTTCGCGGGCGCGCCAGACCACCGCGAGCAGCCAGCCGTCGCCTTCCGCGGCTTCAGGACCGCGCTCGACGAACACGGGTTCGGAGATCGTATCGCCGGCGGGCAACAGATAGTGGCCGAGCCGCTTGCCGCGGCCGTCGACATGCACGATGCCCGACAGCGCGCCGAACATCGGCAGATTGGGGTTCGCGCAGGCGTACCAGCCGTGGTTGCTCGCAAGTCCGGCGCGGCGATCGTCGACGCGGGGGAATTCGCCGGTGAGGTCGTCGAGATAGGTTTGCGTGAAGCGGTCGGTGTTGCCGGCGAGGTCGAAGGTCCAGCGGCAATAGCGCGCGCGGTTCTTGGTCGGGTCGGTCGGCGAGCCGTCGGGATGGTTGAACAGCGGCGCTTCCTCGAACTGCATCACGTCGGCGATGATGCGGTCGCCTTCTTCCCACGCATTCATCACATGGAAGACGTAGCAGGTCTCGGCGCGGAACCAGACGATATCCTTCGACGAGCCGTGGCGCTTCATCACGCCGACATAGGCGCCTTTCTCCGGCTCCCAGGCATAGGGCGCCTGTCCGCGCATCGCACGCTGCATGCTGCCGGTGATCGGCAGGATCGGAAACAGCACATGATTCTGGGTGACGATGAAGTCGTGCACCATGCTGGCATAGGGCGCCTCGAAGCGCTCGAACCGCGTCACCACGCCGGACGAACTCACCGCGCCGTACGACAGCGCCGGCGTCAAGGGACCCGCGGCGTTGTAGCCGAAGAACACCATCTCGCCGGTGACCGGATCGATCTTGGGATGCGCGGAGAAGGGACCGGAGATCGCGCCGTTGTAGTCGCAATAGCCAAGCCGATTGAGCGTGCCGGGCTCGATCTCGGTCGGCAGATGGCTCTCGACGAGCGCGAGCAGGCGGCCGCCATGGAAGATGATGTTGGTGTTGGCGACGCAGCCATCCGCGGTGATCGCCTCCGGCGCGTCCGGCAGCTTGCGGCCGAAGCCGCCGAACAGTGCGCGGCCGGCGTCGTGCTCGGCCTGCCATTTCGCCGTGCGGACCCAGCGGTTGCGGTAGCTGGCGCGGCCGTTCTCGAGATGGAAAGCGTGCAGCATGCCGTCGCCGACGAACCAGTGCGCGCCCGGCGCCTCGAACTGCGGATTGGGACCGTTGCGGTAGAGCGTGCCGTTCAGCTCGCGCGGCAATTCGCCCGTGATCTTCAGGAATGGCGCATCGGCTTCGAACGGGATCGGCGCCAGATTGGTTCGTGCCGTGCTGGATGTGACCTGGTCGAGCATTCCGTGTCTCCGTCCATCATGATCTTTACATCGTCAAGATATCAGTAGGGATGACGCCCCTGATCGTCAAGCAAAATCTTTACAGTGTAAAAATTGCGACATATAAGGGCTGCATGGCAAGATTATCCAAGGAAAACAAGGCGAATCGCCCGGCGCCGGCCAAGGCCCGCCGGGCTGCGCGTGCCGTCGCAAACCGTCCGGCACCGCGGCGCCGGGCCAATGACACGCCGTATCATCACGGCGACTTGCACGAGGCGCTGCTGAAGGCCGCCGAGCGCGTGCTCGAGCGTGACGGTCTGGCAGGGCTGACATTGCGTGCGGTGGCGCGCGAGGCCGGCGTGTCGCACGCCGCTCCCACGCATCATTTCGGCGACCTCACCGGATTGCTCAGTGAACTCGCGGCGATCGGCTTCCGGCAGTTCGGCTTGGCGATGGCGGCTGCGGACGCCTCGGCGGCCACGCCGCCGGAGAAGGGCGTGGCGAGCGCCAAGGCCTATGTCGCCTATGCACAGGCGCATCCCGGCATGTATGGCCTGATGTTCCGCAGCGAGCGGCTCGATCATTCGCGGCCGTCGCTGCACGAGGCGTCCGAAGCCTCGTTCGCAGGGCTGACCCGCGGCGTCGGCGCCAGCCGGCATGAGCAGATTTCCAAGGAGCAGCTCACGTTGGACCAGGCCGCTGCGATCGCGTCCGCCTGGTCGCTGGTGCATGGTTTCACCATGCTGCTGCTCGACGGACGCCTCAAGACGATACTGGATCGCTCGCCCGAGGGTACATCTGTGGAAATGCTGCTGACCGCGATGCTTCGGTTGAACGCGAGCCGGCAGCCGCGGCCGTCATCGATGTTGCCCCTCGACTAGCGTTTTCGAGCGAGGTGGATCCCGGTTCGGGTGAAGCAAACGCATCCAGGCAAGAGGCCCTAGGTGGTGTGGACACTTATCGTGTCCATAGGACGATTGCAGCGAGAGTGACGACGGCTCGGTAATTTCGGGCTGTCTTTTCGAAGCGCGTTGCGACGCGGCGGAACTGCTTGAGTTTGCTGAAGCAGCATTCGACGAGATGCCGCTGGGCATAGAGATGCTTGTCGAGCGGATGCTTGAGTGCACGTGACGGGTTGTTGGGGATGACGGCGAGCGCGCCCTTGGCCGCGATGGCTTGGCGCAAGTGATCGGCGTCATAGGCCGTATCGGCCATGACCACCTCGGCGGGCAATCCCTCAATCAAGGTGGCGGCTTGCGGTGCATCGCCCTTCTGGCCCGCGGTGAGCGTGAACCGCACGGGGCATCCCAAACCTCGGACGGCCATATGTATCTTGGTGCTCAAGCCGCCGCGCGAGCGGCCGATCGCCTGATCTTCAGACCCCCTTTTTTCGCCCCGGCGGCGTGCTGATGCGCCCGGACGATGGTGGAATCGACGATCAGATATTCGAAGTCCGGATCATCGGACATCGCCTCGAAGATCCGCAACCAGACACCCTTGGTGCTCCATCGACTGAAGCGCCGGAACACGCTGTTCCAATCCCCAAACGCCTCCGGAAGATCACGCCAGGGAGAGCCGGTGCGAACGATCCAGAGCACCCCTTCCACGAACATCCGGTTGTCGCGTCCGGTCGAACCCTTCTGGTCAGGCCGGCCGATGATGAGCGGCGCCATGCGCTCCCAAGCCGCGTCGCTCAACACCAAACGATCCATCACACCCAAGGCCGCCTCCCAAAACAAGCCTTGAATCTGATTTGCCCTCAAAAGGGAATCCTTAGAGTCCACACCGCCTAGCGCTTCGTCAATGACGTGGTCCGACCGCTCTGGCCGATTGTCTTCACCATGTCCGCGCCGCATTTGAAATCGCGGGCGAAATCGTCGGCAGCCCGCCGCGCCAGCTCGTTTGCGTTGGGATTGGCCGCGACGTCGACATAGGCAACGTGACAGACATCACCCGGCGGCAGCCGTGTCACGGCGAGCATCGCCCGCGAGACCGGGCTGCCGTGCTTGTCGTGTTCGCTGTTGTCGGCGATCTGCCAGCGCTGAATGATCGCGAACGGCTTGCTGCCGACGGCGCGCCATTCGACCGTATCCCCGGTCGAACTGAACGGGCCGAACCAGGCTTGCGCCGCCGGTTCCTTGGCCGCGGCCTCGTGGTTTCGGCCCACCGAGACCACTTCGCGCAGATCGCCCTCGCTGATCAGTACCACGAGACCGGCTCTTCCCGGGCAAATACGGGTCGAACTGCCGTCCTCTTCACTGGGCTTGCCGATCATGCGGCAAGCCTTCGGCGCAGTCGACGTGTAGGCGCTGCTGATCGTCTCAGAGGCAGCCTGACCAGGATTTGCGCCGGCGAGCGCCATAATTGCTGTTGCAAAAGCAAGGTATTTCATCGGGAAAACCTGCGATCCGGACGTTACTTTGTGTCTGACATATGCAATCTGGGGAAGGTTCAATAGACACGCGGGAAACACCTGACAGGCGCGCGGAATCGTCCTAGAAGGGCGGCTTCGCAACTTTGTCGCGTGCGCCTCGGCGTGCCGTAGCCTCGATCATCATGCCCACAATATCATCGAACAAACCTTATCGCGTCGGCCGCTCCCGTACCGGCCTTGGCCTCTTCGCCACCAAGCCGATCAAGAAGGGTGACAAGATCATCCGGTATTTCGGCCCGATCCTCGACTCGAAGAAGAAGGACGAGGACGCGATCGAGAACAAATATCTGTTCGAACTGACCAACCGCTGGACCATCGACGGCTCGATCCGCGAGAACATCGCCCGCTACATCAACCACGCCTGCCGGCCGAACGCGGAATCCGACGTTCGCCCACGCAAGCGCAAGGTGTTCATCCGCGCGATCAAGAACATCGAGCCCGGCGACGAGATCAACTACGACTACGGAACCGACTATTTCAAAGCCTATCTGAAGCCGATCGGCTGCAAGTGCGACGCCTGCGAGAAGAAGCGCAAGAAGAAGCGCGCGGAGGCGAGGGCGGAGCGGCTGCAGCTGAAGGAAAAGGCCGAGCGGAAAGCTAGGCGCGAGGCCGAGAAGCTCGCCGAGGCGCGGGCCAAGCAGAGAAAGGCCAACGCGAAGAAGGCCGCCAAAGCAAACGGCAAGCTCGCCAACGGCGCAACCCCGAACGGCAAGGCTCTTAACGGCAAGGCTCTTAACGGCAAGGCTCTTAACGGCAAGGCTCTTAACGGCAAGGCTCTTAACGGCAAGGCTCTCAATGGTAAGCCTTTTAGCGACAAGGCTTTCAACGGCAAGGCGCTGAACGGCAAGCACCTCAATGGCCACAGCTTGACGGCCGCGGCCGGCAAGCGGGCGGCTCCTGCAAAGCGTGGCGCTGCGCGGCCGCTGCAAGCCTGAGTTCCGAAACTAGTTCACTGCCGCTCGTCGTCATGATGCGCGCGCCGGATGGCGTGCGGGACGCGGCAGATAGGCGCATTCGGCGAGCGTGGTTCCGTCGAGCTCGCGCATGAAGGCCTCGCGGGCCGCCGCAAGCCTCGCCTTCAGCCGACAGCGCGGCAGCAGCACGCAGTCTCCGCCATCATCCCTGAAACATTCGACCAGCGCGCTGCCGCCTTCCAGCGCGCGGACCACCTGGCCGAGCGTGATCGTCTCTGCCGGACGCGCCAGCGAAAAGCCGCCGCCTGCGCCGCGCTGGGTGGCGATGAAGCCGGCCTCGGCGAGGTCGCGCACCACCTTGGCGAGGTGATTGCGGGAAATGCCGAACTCGGCCGCGATCTCGCTGGTGGCGAACGACCGGTCCGGCTCGCCGGCCAGCCGCATCAAGGCGCGCAGCGCAAAATCCGTGAACGAAGTCAGGCGCATGGAAGCCCTTCGAAATCAGCACTAGGCGGATCAGCTATAGCAGTTTAAATAGGTATTTGAAATACCTATTTAGGATGTGAGCGATGACAGGAGCAGAGCGCCGCGAGCAGATCACCGCCGGGATCTTCGCGCGGACGGGCATCACCGAGGCCATGATCGAGCAACTGGTGCATGGGTTCTACGCAAAGGTCCGCAAGGACCCGATGATCGGGCCGGTGTTCGAGGCCAGGATCACCAACTGGGAGCCGCATCTGGCCCAGATGTGCGCGTTCTGGTCGTCGGTCGCGCTGATGACCGGGCGCTACCACGGCACGCCGATGGTCAAGCACATGCCGTTGCCGATCGATGCCGCGCATTTCGACCGCTGGCTCGAGCTGTTCGAGGCGACCGCGCATGAGCTGTGCCCGCCGGTCGCGGCGGAGCATTTCATCGAGCGCGCGCGGCGCATTGCCTCGAGCCTGGAGATGGGCGTCGCCAGCGGGCAGGGTGTGATGCTCGCGGTGGGGGAACGTTACAGGCGACCGGAAACGCGAGCCGCACGATAACAGGCGCTTCGTCCTCGTCATTGCGAGGAGCGAAGCGACGAAGCAATCCATCTTTCCCCGAGTGGAGACCTGGATTGCTTCGCTTCGCTCGCAATGACGGTTGCTGTTACGCCGTCACCACATCCTCGCTGCGGCGCAGGCCGACATATTGCAGCTCGGCGAACACGCCGGTCGCGATCGCCTGGGCGAGGATCATCATGGTCCCGAGCAGGTTCGGCGACACCGCGCCCGAGAGCAGCAGCGCGATGCTGGCGAGCGTCCATGCCGCGTTGCCGACGACCACCAGCATCACCACCGCCTTCGGCACTGACGTGCGCGAGCCGAGCCAGCCGACCAGCGCGGTGTAGGCGATCAGGAACAGCCCGGTCTCGCGCAGCAACGTTTCGGGCAGATTGAAGAACGAAGCCAGCGCGCCGGCATCGAGCACCATGGCGATGGCGGATACGCCGCTGAAGACGGCGTCGGCAAGCAACGTGCGGCGCAGCAGCTGGGACGAATGGATCATGGCACGGTCTCCTCTGGGTGGGATGGGGTGGTCAACGGAACAGGGCCTGCAGCTGACGCCACAGGCGGAGCGGGCACAGCGCCTTGCCGACCCTCATCTCGACCGCATAGACCTGCGCGAACACGAACACGCCGGTCGCGTACACGAGCGGCTGGGGCATGTTGAGCGAGCGCGCGACCAGCCAGGTGGCCAGATGGACCAGCCACGGGAGCAGGACGGCGAAGGCGCGGACAAGGGACAGCATCAGCATGGTCATCTCCTGTGCCGTGGAAGATGAGCCGCCCTGCGCGCCAATTCGATTACCTCAGGCGTAATGGAACGGGCGATTTCCGCATGGTAGGTTTTGCACCATGAACGCACATGCATCCATGGCGCGGGCCGAGCCCGCAAAACCCGTCCTGATCGGCGAGCACCTGCGCGAGTGGCGGCAGCGCCGCCATCTGAGCCAGCTCGACCTTGCCGTCGATGCCGAGATCTCGGCACGGCATCTGAGCTTCGTCGAGACCGGCCGCTCGGCGCCGTCACGCGACATGGTCCTCAAACTGGCGGAGCGCCTCGACGTGCCCCTACGCGAACGCAACGTGCTGCTGGTCGCCGCGGGGTTTGCGCCCGCATTCCCGCAACGCTCGCTCGACGATCCCGCGCTGCAATCGGCGCGCGAGGCGATCAATCTGGTGCTGAAGGCGCACGAGCCCAATCCGGCGCTGGCCTATGACCGGCACTACAATCTGGTGTCCGCCAACCGCATGGTGGCGCCCTTGCTCGACGGCGTGCCGCAGCGGCTGCTCGGCCAGCCCTTCAACATCCTGCGGCTGGCCTTCCACCCCGAGGGGCTGGCGCCGCGCACCGTCAATCTGGCGGAATGGGCCGCGCATCTGCTGGAACGGCTGCACCGCCAATGCGAGGCGACCGCCGATCCGGAGCTGCTGAAACTGTACCAGGACCTGAAGTCCTATCCGATCCCGGCGCGCTCCGCGCCGATCACCGCAGACAACAATGTTGCGCTTCCGTTCAAGCTCCGCCTCAATGGCGAGATCCTGAGTTTCATCTCGACCACCATGGTGTTCGGCACGCCGGTCGACATCACGTTGCAGGAACTGGCGCTGGAGACGTTCTTCCCCGCCGATGGGCTGACCGCCGAGCGGATGCGGCAGATGGCAGCCAGTATGAAATAGCGGCTTGTCTCGGAGCGCTTTCGGCCTACCTTTGGGGTTCCATTTTCGCAGGGAACCGCCGAGGAAACCCCAATGAGCGATCTGAAGCCGCTTCGCCTCGACATCGTCTCCGACGTCGTTTGCCCCTGGTGCTACATCGGCAAGCATCGCATCGAGGATGCGCTCAAGCTGGTGTCTGACGTGCCGGTCGAGGTGCACTGGCGGCCGTTCTTCCTCAACAATTGGGTGCCGCGCGAGGGCATCAGCCGCGACGAATATCTCACGGCCAAGTTCGGCTCGGTCGATGCCTACAAGGGCATTGCCGGCCGCGTGGTCGCGGCCGCCAATGAGGAGGGGCTGACCTATCACCCCGAGCTCGTGAAGCGCCAGCCCAACACGATCGACTGCCATCGCCTGATCCATTGGGCCGAGGCCAAGGGCAAGGCGGCCGAAATGAAGCAGCGGCTGATGGAGCTGTATTTCCGCGACGGCGGCGATCTCACCGACAGCAACGTGCTGGTGCAGGCGGCTGCCGATGTCGGGCTCGACGCCGACGACGTGCGCAAACGCCTGGCCACCGACGAGGATGTCGCCCTGGTTTCCGCGCAGGCCCAGGAGGCCGCCGAGAAGGGCATCTCCGGCGTGCCGACTTTCGTGTTCGCACAGAAAATACGCGGTATCCGGCGCCCAGCCGGCCGAGCAACTCGCCCGTGCCATCCGCCAGGTCTCGGCAGAGATCAACGCAGAGGCGGCGGAGTAGTCCGCAGGTCCCTATCGAAAGCCCGGCTCACGCCGGGCTTTTTCATTTGCCCGCACGATCAATCCAACAATCAGGGGAGACAACCATGATCTATGAACTGCGTACCTACACAGTCCGTCCGGGCGCCGTCGGCGAGATGGTGAAGGCGGCGAGCACGATCTCGCGCGATGTCCGCGCCGACAATTTCGGCAAGCTGGAAGGCTACTGGATCACCGAGATCGGACCGCTCAATCAGGTCATGCACATGTGGAGCTACGCCGATCTCAACGAGCGGGCCCGGCTGCGCGCGGAGCTTGCGAAGAATCCGCGCTGGACCGGCGAGTACATTCCGACGATCCGTCCGCTGCTGGTGCGGCAGGAGGTACGGCTGCTCAATGCGATCATTCCGCCGGTGGCGCCGGCGACCAAAGGCAACATCTACGAATTCCGCAACTATCGCGCCAAGCCGCTCGGCGGCGCCAAGCAATGGCTCGACCTGATCACCGGCGTGATGCCGGAACGCGAGAAATATTCCAAGATCGTCGGCCTCTGGACCACCGATGCCGGGCAGCCCAACGAGGTCTGCCATATCTGGGCATATCCGGATCTCAATGCCCGCGCTGCTGCGCGCGGCGCCGCACTGAAGGATCCGGCCTGGCAGGAATTCCTGGGCAAGGGCACGCAGCTGCTCGAGGAGATGCACTCGACCATCATGCTGCCGGCCCCGCATTCGCCGTTGCAGTAAGGACGGTGGCGCAGAAAGTCTCACCCGACGTTTCCATCGGATGAGGCTTTCCAGGCAAGGGCGCGCGCCGTCTGAGAACCAGCGCGCCGCAACGCTAGAAGGGCCAGCTGACACCAACCTGACGGTTGGAACTGATTGTTTCCTGATGTGTCTGCATGCCTACGAAAGGGTAAACCGTCCGCCGCGAGCGCATTACGAAAGCCAGGGCGGCATCCCTAGCGATCCACGCGGGCTTGTGTAAGAGGGGACGTGCTATCCGGGCTTGCCGCGCCGGCTGCGGATGAAGCGGACGGCGCTGCGGGCCGCGTCGTAGCCGAACCTGTTCAGGGTGAGCGCGGCATGGATGGCGCCGACCAGCGGATCGCGGCGCCGCAGCGGCAGCAGCACGTCGCCGATCGCGAACCGGCCGCGCCAGATCGGGTCGATCATGGGGTGGCCGGGCGCCGCGGTGGAATCGGCCGAACCGATCGCGGGATCGGCGCAGAGATGGCGTGTCAGCTCCAGCGTCAATTGCGCGCCGGGCGAATGCTTCGCGAAGCGCTCGTCGATGCCGATCTTGAAGAAGAACGCGCGGTCCTGGTGCCGCACCACGATGCCGCCGGCGACCGGCGTGCCGCCGGCATGCAGCGTGATGATCTCGCAGCGGCCGGCTCCGGCCATCGCCGCCGTCGCGCGGCGGATGAAGGTCGCGTCGCCGGCATGCTGGCCGAGCGCCGTGCCGCGCTGGCTCTTCCAGCCACCGGCTTCGAGGGCCAGGAAGGTCTCGAGCGCCGCGGCAACGGCGCGCGGCGTGCGGGCGACATCGAAGCGCACCGCGCCGTGGTCGGCCAGGCGATGGCGCTGGCGGCGCAGTTCCTTCAGCTTCTTGGGCCCCAGCGCGTCGCGCAGCAATTCGTCGGCATCGCGCGTCGCATCGAGCTGCGCGCGCTGATAGGCGCTGAGCACGCGCGGCTGCAAACCATCCTTTGCGAGCACCGCGCGGATCGCCGCCATCGCCGGACCCTCGAGCGACATGGTGCGCAGGATCAACGCATGCGCGCCCGCATCGCGGGCCTGCTGCAGCATCTTGCCGACCGCCGGCTCGGCGGCGTCGCGATCGAGCAGCGGCGTGCACAGCGTGCCATAGGGTTCGGCGCCGACCAGCGCGGGCAGGGGCATCCGGTAGATCCGCCGCAAAGGCACGACCGGCAACAGCCCGATCAATTGCCCGGCGTCGCCGGCGGCGCTGAGCAGCGCCGCGCCGGTGCGGCCGCGCGCGGAGGCATCGACCGCCAATTCCCAGTCGGGCTGATAGTAGCCATTGGGCTCGATCGCGCGCTCGGCAAGCGCGCGCCACGCGCCGACCGGCGCCGATGACAGCGGCGGCAACGCACGATCGTCCGTGGCATCCTTGTGCGATGCACGGCGGATCATTGCCTGGTCAGCAATATCGGCCACGTCCCTGTTTCCCCGGTGCGTACGCACGGCTGATCAGCCTGCGTTCGTCAGGGGCAACGCTAAAGCAAAGAGATGGAAAATGCCGTTGAGGTCATCGGGCAATTTGAACGGTAGTGTTAACGCGGCGTTCAGCATGTGGCGGAGGGCGATCGCACCATCGCGGCAACCGACCGGTCAAAATCGCGCGAATAGGATGATCCCGCAAGAAAACGCATCGCCCGGAACGCCTGTCGTCCGGATCATTTTCGCACCACCGGTGTGCGCACGTCCGCACTGAGCGGCCGATGCGGGCGCGCCTAGCTGCAAGGTCTCGGGACGGTCCGGGTGCGCAACTCAAAGGAACTGACATGTCGAGATTGGAAGACAAGGTCGCGGTGATCAGCGGCGGCAACAGCGGCATTGGGCTCGCCATCGCGCAGCGCTTCGCGAAGGAAGGCGCGGATGTGTTCATCTTCGGCCGTCGCCAGGACGCGCTCGACAAGGCGGCAAAGCTCATCGGCGGCGGCGTCACCACGATCCGGGCGGATGCGTCCAGGCTCGAAGATCTCGATCGCGTCGCCGGGACGGTTCGCAAGGCGAAGGGCAGGGTGGACGTGGTCGTGTCCAACGCCGGCTTCACCGAGCAGGTGCCGCTGCCTGAGATCACGGAAGAGCACTACGACCGCACGTTCAATCTGATGGCCAAGGGGCCGCTGTTCCTGGTGCAGAAAATGCTGCCGATGATGGCTAGCGGAGGATCGATCATCCTGGTGTCCTCGGCCATGCACTATATGGGCCTTGCGAACCATTCGACGTACGCGGCCACCAAGGCGGCGGTGCGCTCGTACGTGCGGACCTGGGCGGCCGAGTTCAAGGACAGCGGCATCCGCGCAAACCTGCTCAGCCCAGGGCCCGTCGACACGCCGATCATGGACTCCCAGGCGTCGACGCCCGAGCAAGCCGCGGCGATCCGCAAGATGTATTCCAACTATACGCCGATGCTGCGGATCGGGCGTCCGGAGGAGTTGGCGGCGGCCGCTGTCTTCCTCGCGTCAGACGAGAGCTCGTTCATGACAGGTTCCGACATGGTCGTCGACGGCGGCGTCAGCAACGTCTGACCTGCGTAACGTACAGAGCGTTTCCTCCAACATGGGCCAGCATGACATGCGCCATCAGGCTTGGCCGGCGCATGCCGACGTCTCAGACTAAGGTTTGGTGCTCCGTTGCGTTTCCACCGCAACGGTGCTCTCGACCGGCTCGTACTTCTCGGTCACGCAATTGTCGTCGGCATCCACCTGCCGGCGATCGAAGATCGCGCCTTCATTGATGAAGACGCGATAGGTCTGCGTCCCCAGCGGCTTGCCGATCACCGAGGTCAGTTCGGCGCGCACGCAGGCCGTCCAGCCGGTGCCGCGCGGATCGTGCATCGGGGCCGAGACCCGCACATGGGTTGGCTGCGAGCCGGCGGTGAACACCGAATCCAGCTTGCCTGCGACCAGCCGCTTGACGTCCGGAGGCATCTCGAGCGGCGCCGGCTCGGTGGCCTTGACCTTCAACGCCTCCGGCCAGACCGCGTGGCTGTCCGCCAGCCCGCAGCCGCTCAACATTAAGGCGGCGCCGGCCAGCAGCGCCGCCATGTGTACCTGTCCCTGTCCCATTCAACGAATTTAATGTGCCGTCGCCAAGATTGCGCCCCCCTGGTGGCGCTGAATTCGCGTCATGCTGTGACTTGTCGATCAACAAATGTCGAGCGACAAGTTATCGTTGGGGTAGAGGTATTACCGGATGTTTCTACGGCTGCGGGGGGAGAAGGACTGACATGAAGAGCTTCACGGTTGCTGCCGTCGTTCTGGCGCTGATCGCGGCACCGGCCCTGGCCCAGGGCCGGCGAGGGGGCGGCGGGGGCGACGACAGGAAGACGGAGCAGAAGCCCAAGATCGACGAGAAGGCCTACAAGGCCGCGCTCGACCGCATCCCCGAGCCCAAGGAGAAATACGATCCCTGGGGTGTCACCAAGCCGGCTGCCGATCCGGCCAAGAAACCTAAATAGTCGACCGAGATAGTCAGCCGAAATAGTCGGGCTCACCTTCCCCTGCGACCGTTCGACGGCACGACCAGCGTCGGCGGCTGCATATTGCCGCACGCCGTGAACCTTCGCCTGACGGCCTCGACCCATCTCCGATGTCATCGTCGGAGGCTGTCATGCTTCGCCGTTCGCTCCTCGGCCTGATCGTTCCGGCTGTGATCCTGTTCGGCGTCGTCCCGGCGTTGGCGGAAAACCGGCTGGCGCTGGTGATCGGGCAGTCCGCCTACAAATCGGTGCCCGCGCTGCCCAATCCCGCCAACGACGCCAGGGCCATGTCGCAGATGCTGACGGATGCCGGATTTGCGGTGACGACGGCTTCGGATCTGTCGCAGGACGAGATGCGGGCAAGGATCAGCGACTTCGCCGGCCAGGTAGCGGCGAAGGGCGCCGACACCGTGGCGCTGGTGTTCTATGCCGGGCACGGCCTGCAGATCGACGGCGAGAATTATCTGGTGCCGGTCGACGTCGATCCGAAGCGTGAGGCCGACATCCCGATCCAGGCGGTTCGCCTCAACGACATCCTCAACACGCTGACCTCGGTGCCGAGCCGGATGCGCATCGTGCTGCTCGATGCCTGCCGCAACAATCCGTTCCCGGAGCTCAGCAAGACCGCGGGGCACGGCCTTGCCATCGTCGATGCTCGGGTCGGCGCGCCCGGCACCTTCGTGTCGTTCTCGACCTCACCGGGCGCGGAAGCCGAGGACGGCAGCGGCGCCAACAGTCCCTATACGACCGCGTTGCTGGCGTCCGCAAAGGAGCCGGGCATCCCGATCGAGGACACGTTCAAGCGCGTTCGGCTTGCGGTGAACAAGGCGACCGACGGCCGCCAGACACCGTGGGACTCGTCGTCGCTCACCGACGATTTCCGCTTCATGGCAGCTCCGTCGGCGTCGCCCGCGGCCACGTCGCAGCCGGCCGCGGCCAAGCGCACCGTCGATGATTGGAAACGCGAACTGCAGGGCAAGCCGATCGAGGCCGCAAGCGAGCTGATGGTGGTCGACGGCACCGACGAAGCCTACGAAGCTTTCGCCACGGTTTTCGCCGGCACGCCGCGCGGCCTGCAGGCACGCGACTGGCTCGACCGGCACCGCCGCATGGTGGCATGGAACAACGCGGTTCTCGTCAACACGGCGGCCGCCTATCGCGGCTTCCTCGCGCAATATCCTGACACCGACCTTACAGCCACCGCGCGCAAGTTGATCGATCGGCTGCGCTACCGTCCCGATCTGACGCCGGCCGCCGCGCTCAGCGTGCCCGCGACCAATGTCGCGCTGGCGGCGCCGACCTGTCCTTGCAACGCCGCGCCGCCGCAGCCGCAGAAGGCCGTGGCACCCGCGAAGAAGCGCGTCGATCCCGATCCGCCGCGGCGCGCCGGCAAGCGTCCGCCGCGTGTCGTGGTCGAGGACGACGTCGTCGTGGTGCGCCGTCCGCCTCCGGCCGTGGTCTATGAGCCGGTCGGTCCGCCTGTCGGCGTTGGAATCGGCATTGGCATCGGCGGCGGCGGTGGTTATCGCGGCGGTTATCGTGGCAACGATGGCGGCGGCTATCACAGGGGTGGATACTGACGCGCCGATCGCGTAAAGGCATTCCCGCATGAGATGCGGCGATCAATGATCGCATCTTGCGGGAGGACGCAATGCGGACCCTGTTTCGCCTGCTCGCCGCGCTGCTGTGTGTACAGCCGGCGCTCGCCTGGGAGTATTGGGGCGGGGACCGCGGCGGACAGCGCTTCTCGCCGCTGACGCAGATCACGCCGGACAATGTCGGCACGCTGGTGCGCGGCTGGGAGTTTCGCGCCGGCGATCTCGACGCCCGTCCGCCCGAGGTCATGAAGCGCACCAAGTTCGAGGCGACACCGCTGTTCGTCGAGGACAGCCTGATCTTCTGCACGCCGTTCAACGAAGTGATCGCGCTCGATCCCGGCACCGGTGCGCAGAAATGGCGGTTCGATCCGAAGATCAGCATGGCGCAGCGGCCGGCGAACCGCTTTGTCTGCCGCGGCGTCGCGCACTGGACGGACGATCGAGCGGCTGATGGTGCGGCCTGCAAGTCGCGCATCTTCACCGGCACCAACGACGCGCGCCTGATCGCGCTCGATGCCAGGACCGGCAAACCCTGTGCCGATTTCGGTAACGCTGGCGAGATCAAGATCGACCCCGGGATGAAGCTCGCATGGCCGGGCGAGTTTCAGCTCACATCGGCGCCGGTGACGGGCCACGGCGTGGTCGTGGTCGGGTCCTCGATCGCCGACAACCGGCGCGTCGATGCACCGGTCGGTGCGGTGCGCGCCTTCGATGCACGGACCGGCCAGCCGCGCTGGAGCTTCGATCCGCTCGTGCACAGCGGCATCGAGGCCGGCCACAGCAATGTCTGGGCGCCGATGTCGGTCGACGAGGAGCGGGGGCTGGTGTTCCTGCCGACGACGTCGCCCAGCCCCGACTTCTGGGGCGGCAAGCGCCCGGGCAATAACGAGCACGCCAATTCCGTCGTCGCGCTCCGCATCGAGACCGGCGAACTGGCGTGGGCGTTCCAGACCGTGCATCACGATGTCTGGGATTACGATTTGCCGGCGCAGCCGACGCTGGCGCGGATCGACACCGGCAACGGCATGCGCGACGTCGTGATCCAGCCGACCAAACAGGGATTTGTGTTCGTGCTCGATCGCGACACCGGCAAACCGGTGTGGCCGGTCGAGGAGCGCGCGGTGCCGCAGAATGGCGCCGAGGGCGAGATGCTGTCGCCGACGCAGCCGTTCCCGACCCATGTGCCGCCGCTGCTGACGCAGCGGTTCACCGCCGACGATGTCGCCAGCATGCTGCCCGGCGTCAGGGACCCGGCTTGCGAGAAGCTGTTCGCGCAATCCCGCAATGACGGCCTCTACACGCCGCCGTCGACGCAAGGCACCATCGTCTATCCGATGACCGGCGGCGGCGTGAACTGGGGCAGCGCAGCGTTCGATCCGGTCAACCAGATCCTGTTCGCGAATGTCAGCCATGCCGCGCACATGATCACCTTGATTCCGCGCGACCAGGCCAAGGGCTTCAATCCGCCGCCCGGCCATGATTTCGGTCCGCAGGACGGCGCGCCGTTTGCGATGTCGCGGGGGCTGGTGAAATCGGCGGTCGGGTCACCCTGCAACAAGCCGCCATGGGGCGAGACGGTGGCCGTCGATCTCAAGGCCGGCAAGATCCTCTGGCATTCGACGGTCGGCACCAGCGAGGATCTCGCGCCGTTCGGCATCGCGCTCAATACCGGCACGCCGCTGCTCAGCGGCGTCGCGATCACCGCGGGCGGGCTGCTGTTCACCGGCGCGATGGATGCCTATCTGCGCGCGTTCGACGTCAAGTCGGGAAAGCAATTGTGGCTCGGCCGGCTTCCGGTGCCGGGCGTCGCCAATCCGATGACCTATCTCTGGCAGGGCGAGCAGTATGTCGCGATCGGCGCCGGCGGTCATTCCGAGGGCGGCACGACGATCGGCGACAGCGTCGTTGCGTTTCGCCTACCGCGCCAGGGCGAAAGCGTTTCGATGTGGACGCGTTTGATCGATCGTCCTGGCGGACGGTTTGTGCTCAAGATGATCGAGGCGGCCCTCTTGCTGATTGCCCTGTCTCCGCTCGCCGCGTTGCTGTGGCGCCGGCGGCGCGCGAAAGCCGAGTGACGCAGTCGCCGGCGCTCGTTGCGCGCTGCATGACAAATCAGCGACATGGCTTCTCAATCCGTGCATCGAAACGACGTGCAGATGCTCGCACGCGATATCATGCTTGCGTTCGCCGCGACGCTTCGCCTAGGAGGTCGCGAACGGATGCGCTGGACTTCCAGCGAGCTGTTCATTTCAGGTCATTATCCATGGAGATTGCGATGAAGATCATTGCCTCGATCATGCTTGCCGCCGCGCTCGCGCTGTCGTCCGCGCCGGCCAACGCCACCGTCCTCGATCTCTCGACCATGACCTGCAAGCAGTTCGTCGAAGGCGGCGACGACACCATCAAGATGGTGCTGATCTGGATGGACGGCTGGTACAAGGGCGATTCCGACGAGGCGATCATCGACACCGACGTGTTCGCCGAGAACGCCAAGAAGTTCGGCACCTATTGCGGAAAGAATCCGACGATCAGCATCGTTAATGCGGCGGAGGCCGTGCTCGGCAAGTAAATCTTGCAGCTTGATTAGCCTGAACCCTCATGGTGAGGAGCGCGGAACGCGCGTCTCGAACCATGAGGCCGGCCTGGTGGCCTCGTCCTTGGAGACGCTTGCTGCGCAAGCTCCTCAGGATGAGGAGATACACCGTCTATGATGAGAGAGGCCTATCCCGGCAGCATCGCGAAGGCGCTCGAGACCATCGCCACCGGCTTGTTGTCGGTGGCGGAGAGCAGCGTGACGCGGCCGAAGCTCATGGTGCGGCCGAGCCGGACCACGCGGGCGTCGGCCAGCACGTCGGAGGCGGTCACCGCGCGCATGAAATGCGTGGTCTGGTCGACCGTCGTCATCGGCCGGTACCCCTTGTTGGCGGCGAGATTGGCCAGCACCATCGCGGTGTCGGCGAACGCCATCAGCGCCTGGCCGCAGACGATGCCGCCATTGCGGCACAGCCGCTCGGAAAACGGCATGCGCAGGATCGCGCCGGGCTGCCAGTCGGCATCGCCGCCGGCGGGGGCTGCGATGTCGAACCGCTCGACCGACAAATTGAGGTCCTGCACCCATGGCGCAAAGACGTCGCCGAGCACGCGCTTTGCGTCTTCGATCCCGAATTCACCGGCTTGCTGCTGCATGACGTCCCGTTTCCTTCGCTGATGTTCTTGTTTGCCAACTATTGCCTAGAGCATGATCCGGAAAAGTGGAAACCGGTTTTCCGAAAAGATCATGCTCAAACAAAGAGATGAGATCGTGATGCGGTTCCGTGGAAACGCATTGCGATCTAGTTGCTTCTGACATGCACGCGCGGCGTCTTGCCGTCGTTCCACTTGCCGTCGATTGCCCGCTCGATCTGGGCGGCGAGTTGCAGCAATAGTCCGTCATTGGCCTGCTTTCCGATCGCCTGGATGCCGAGCGGCAGGCCGTGCTCGTTGGTCGCGAGCGGCAGCGAGACCGCGGGGATGCCGCAGAGATTGGCGAGCGGCGTGAAGGCGAAGTTGCGCCAGAGATTGCCGAACCAGTCCAGCACCGACGGATTGTCCGAGATGGTGAGATATTCCGTGGTGCCGACCTTCGGCGTCGGCAGTGCCGTGACCGGCGTCAGGATGATGTCCCAGTCCTCGAAGAAGGCGCCGAAGCCGCGCGCCGTGGTGTTGAAGACGGCCTGCATGCGGGCGCGATCGGCGAAGCTGAAGTCGCGGCCGTGCTCCCAGATGCGGATGTTGATCGGCTCGATCAAATCTGCCGGCGGCCGCTCCAGTCCGCGCGCGGCGAGCATGTTGCCGATCACGACGGCGAAATTGCTGATGTAGCAGGTGGTCTGCGCCGCGAAGGCATCCTGGTAGTCGATCGACGGCAGCGCGTAATCGACCTGATGGCCGAGGCCTTCGAGGAAGCGCCCCACCCGCTCGAGCTCGGCGGCGATATGCGGCGTCGCGCGATAGTCGCCCCATTGGTGCGACAGCGCGATCCTGAGCCGGCCGGGGTCGCGCGCGATCATCGCGGTATATGGTTCTGCCGACGTCCAGAACGGCATGAACTCGCCGGGCGCAGGTCCGCGGCAGGCGTCGACGAAGGCCGCGGTGTCGCGCACCGAGCGCGACTGGCAGCCCTGGATCGAGACGAGGCCAGTGAGATCGGACAGATGCGGCGCGAGCGAGAACACGCCGCGCGACACTTTCAGTCCGATATTGCCGTTGACACCGGCGGGAATCCGGATCGAGCCGCCGCCGTCGGTCGCATGCGCGATCGGGACGGCGCCGGCGGCAACCATCGCAGCACTGCCGGCCGACGAGCCGCAGGTGGTGTAGTCGGTGTTCCAGGGATTGCGCGTGACATAGACCGCGGGATTTTCCGCCGAGCTGCAGACGCCGAACTCCGGCGTCGTGGTGCGGCCGATCAAATTGAGACCGGCCTTGCGCATTTTCGCCGTCAGGAAGGTGTCGGCCGTGGCGCGATTGCCGCGCATCATCAACGAGCCCATCTCCTGCAGCCGTCCCTTCAAGGTCGGGCCGAGATCCTTCATCAGGAAGGGCAGACCGGCGAACGGCCCGTTGAGATCGGCGCCGTCGCGCGCGGGATCGGCGATCACGTCGTCGAACAGCTCGACCACGCCCGAGAGCGCGGGATCGACCTTGGCAACCGCGGCGGCAGCCTGCGCCGCCAGCTCACGCGGCGTGAGCTCGCCCTTGCGGACACGCGCGGCGAGCGCCGTCCCGTCCTGCCGCGTCCATTCGTCCCAGCTCATCGCCAAAGTCATTTCGTCGATTCCTTTTCTCGTTTGTTGCGCACTGTAATTTGCGCGGCCGCGCGGTCAAACCATCGCGCTCGCGCCGCGCTCCGACGCGCTCGCGCTGCGCTCACGCTGCACTGCAAGGGCCGTGCCCGGCTTGAAAATGCCCCAGTTTTGGCGCCCGATAGCCCCTTCGTCGGTGGTGGGGCGTACATGTTCCGCAGGTTGGTGTTGCTCGGCGGCGTGATTGTGATGGGGCTGGTGCTCAGCGGTTGCACGCGCTGCGGTCCGATCTGGGACGACTGGATGCAGTCGCCGAAATCCTGCAAGTCAGACCACCTCTAGGGCAGGGACAGGCACCCTCGTCACAGGCATGCTTGGCGGCGGCCTTCTTGCGGTGATATACCGCGCACGAAAATGCAAGGAGCGTTCTCATGAGAGTTTTGTGCGCAGTCGCGGTTGCGGTGCTGCTGTCGGCGCCGGCCTATGCGCAGCAGATGCCCAACATCAACCTGATGCCTGAAGTCAAGTCCAAGACTCAGGAGGAGAAAGATCAGGACGCGGTCAACGACAGGGCCTACAAGGATTCGCTCAGCAAGATTCCCGATGCCAAGGGATCGTCCGATCCCTGGGGCGTCGTGCGCAGCGACCCGCCGAAGGCGGCAGCCCATCCCGCCAAGCCGAAGACCAAGACCGGCAGCTCCGCGCAGCCCGGAAGCCCTGCGCAGCGCAGCCAGTAAGCGCCGTTCGCCAGGCTTCGTCCGTCTCCTGCAGACTCGGATTCTCGTGGCACCGCCCCTATATTGGGGGCGTCGTCAGTTGGTTCGGAGTTGCGGCAATGGTGTTTCGTCCGCGCGATCTCGCCAGCCGGATGGCCGAGCGGCGCAAGCCGGATGACGGCTATCTGCGCGAGACCTTCAGCCTGCCGCGCGATCAGGCCCGCCTGCGCGCGCGTGACTTTCTCAAGCGCTATCCGAAGGCCGCTTATATGAGCGCCGTCGAGAGCTGGCGCGAGCTGCCCGGCGGCGACATCGAGTTCACGATGCGGCGGCTGGCCAGTGCGGACTAGAGAGCGAATGCTCTAGCGCGGCCGGCCTGCCAGCCCGGCTGAGGACTGCGCCTCACTCCCCGTCGCTTCGCCCGCGGGCCTGTCTCCGGCCGAGATTGTTCAGTTCGCGATCGATCCGCAGCTGAACGCGGCGGATCGCCAAGAGGTCGAGCTTCGCTTCGGTCTTGCCCGTGAACACCCGATCGCCGATCTGGAAGCGCCATTTCCAGACGCCGGCCACGAGTTGCGTGACACTGAATTCGACGCCCTTGTGAATCATCTGGAACGGTTCCGCGAATGAATGGCGGTCGTCGATATTTAAACTAATGGTTGTAACGATAATTGACACCCGTCAAACGATAGAGTGAAAAAGCTGCGCCCGTTCGGGCGTCGTTGCGGATCCGGAAGGGGATCCGTCCGCCAGCGGGATCGCCTGTCGCGCGACGCGCAATTTGCGCTGGTTGAGCAGGCCAATGTTAGGACCACTGGCGGACCCCTGAGTCTTCCCTCGAACGCTACGTAGTTTTTTTAGGCGTCAGGAGGGGTACGAAGGTAGTATGCAGATTGTGCCAGCGGCCATTTCCGCGCCACCGGACCCGTAGTTAACATATTGATTATTCGATAGGCTTTTGATCACGGTGGCGTCACATACTGCCGGAACTTTGTTCTGGCCCGGAGAACTACGGACCATCGATGGCGCTCGTCGAATGCCCGGTCTTGAAGGTCGAGTCCGATGAGACGGGCGACTCAGAGGCACGGTTACGGCTGGCTGGCTTAATTCGGCTGCGCGAGGGGCGGAATTCGGCTTCCGACGTCGCGATTTACACAGCCTCTATCGTGAACGAGTTTATACCTGCCGGTACTGGCCGAAATAGGCCACTGTCCCTTTGCCAGAAGGAACGGTTGCGCTGGAAATCCCGTCCGAGCTGTCAGGGAAGAGTTGGAAGGCCCTAAAAGCTGTGGGTGGTCCTCATTGTCTCTCTGGCCGAGCCGAAGGATATGCCGGCTTGCGTAATCCGAAGCAAGCCGGCCACTGATTCCGACGCAACCCGGCCACCGATTCCGACGGAAGTCGGCCACCGATTCCGATCGAAGCCGGCCACCCTGTTGAGACCGGCCTGACGCTCTCGAAGACGGCGATCGAATCGCGGACCAGCCCCCCTTTGCGGCCGAGCAAGGGGAGGTCTGATGCCCGCCGAGAGAGCGCCGATGCGGAAGGTTCGAGAAGTTTTGAGACTGCGGCACGCCCTTGGCGTGAGCGAGCGGCAGATCGCCGTCACCGTCGGCATCAGCCGATCGACGGTTGGCGAGTATCTGCGGCGGGCTGCCGTGATCGGCATCACCTGGCCGGTGCCGGAAGGGATGGACGACGGCGAGCTCGAGCGCCGGCTGTTCACGCCGCCGACATTCGAGGAGAAGCCGGCGCGGCCGTTGCCCGACTGGACGGCGGTGCACCGGGAGCTGAAGCGGCGCAGCGTGACGCTGCTCTTGCTGTGGGAGGAATATCGCGCGGAGCACGCGGACGGCTATGGCTACAGCCGGTTCTGCGATCTCTACCGGAAATGGAGCGAGACGATCTCGCCGACCATGCGGCAGGCGCATGGGCCTGGAGAGAAGCTGTTCGTCGACTTCGCGGGCGACACGGTGCCGGTGTTCGACGCCGCTACCGGCGCGCAGCGGCTGGCCCATGTCTTTGTCGCCGTGCTGGGAGCATCCAACTACACCTTTGCCGAGGCGCGCTGGTCGGAGGGGTTGGCTGACTGGATTGCGGTGCACGTCAATGCTTTGCGGGCGATCGGCGGCGTGCCGAAGGCGATCGTCTGCGACAATCTGAAATCCGGCGTCACCGCCACCTGTCGCTATGAGCCGGGCATCAACCGCACCTACCAGGAGCTGGCCCAGCATTACGGCACCGCGATCCTGCCCACGCGTCCGCGCAAGCCGCGCGACAAGGCGAAGGTGGAAGTGGCGGTGCAAATCGTCCAGCGGTTTGTGCTGGCGAGGCTGCGGAACCAGCGCTTCTTCTCGCTTGACGAACTCAACGCGGCAATCCGCGAGGCGATCGCCGACCTCAACGCCAAGATCATGCGCAAGCTCGGCGTGAGCCGCAATGAGCTGTTCGCGCAGATCGACAAGCCGGCGCTCAAAGCCCTACCGCCGATGCCGTATCAGTATGCCGAGTGGAAGAAGTGCCGGGTCGCGCCCGACTATCACGTCGAGCTCGCCGGTCACTACTACTCGGTGCCCTCACGTCTGATCCGCGAAGAGCTCGAGGCGCGCATAACCGACAGGACGATCGAGATCCTGCACAAGGGCATCCGGGTGGCCAGCCACGCCCGCTCTGACGTGCCCCATCGCCACACCACGATCCCGGAGCACATGCCGAGCGCGCACCGGCGCTATGCCGAATGGACGCCGGCGCGGATCAAACGAGAAGCCGCCAAGATCGGCCCCGCCACGATCGCTCTCGTCGAGGCGATCATGAGAGCCAAGCCACACCCCGAGCAGGGCTTCCGGGCTTGTCTCGGCATTCTGCGGCTCGCACGCAGCTACGGCTCGGCCCGCATCGAGGCCGCCTGCCAGCGCGGCAACGACATCGGCGCGACCACCTACGGCTCGATCAAGTCGATCCTGCAGCACGGGCTCGATCGCGCCTACGCGAATGAACAGCCGCCGGACGGGCCACCAATCCGACACGGCAACATCCGCGGCACCGATTACTACCACTGAAGAAAGGAGAGACGATGTTGACACATCCCACTCACGAGCGCCTCGTCGCGCTCGGGCTCAATGGCATGGCGAAGGCCCTCGACGAACAGCAACGACAGCCTGACATCGCCGCGCTGGCCTTCGAGGAGCGCCTCGCGCTGCTCGTCGACCGCGAGGCGACCGAGCGCGAGAACAAGCGCCTGGTCGCCCGGTTGCGGTTCGCAAGCCTCCGGCAAAACGCCGTCGTCGAGGATATCGACATGAAGGCGCCGCGCGGACTCGACAAGCCGCTGTTCCAAAAGCTCGTCGCCGGCGAGTGGATCGACCGGCATCAAAACCTGCTCATCATCGGCCCGACCGGCGTCGGCAAGAGCTGGATTGCTTGCGCCTTGGGCCACAAGGCCTGCCGGGACAACCGCTCCGTGCTCTATCAACGGCTGCCGCGGCTGTTTGAGGCGCTCGCCCTCGCGCGGGGCGACGGCCGCCATGCTCGCCTCCTCAGGACCCTGGCGCGCGTGGAACTCCTGATCCTTGACGACTGGGGGCTTGCCTCGATGACGGCCGAGCAACAACGCGACCTGCTGGAGATGATGGAGGATCGCCATGGCCGCGGCTCAACCGTGGTGACAAGCCAGCTCCCGGTCGAGCATTGGCATGAACTCATCGGCAACCCAACCATTGCCGACGCCATCCTCGATCGCCTCGTGCACAACGCCCACAGGCTCACCCTCAAGGGCGAGAGCCTGCGCAAAGCCGCCGCCAAGCGTCAGACGCTTGACGACGAGGCCGCCAACTGACCTGATGACGACGTCGTCGCGAGAGCCCGCCTCGGCAGGCGGCCGGGATCATCGGAATCCCCGGCCGGCTTCCATCGGTACAGGCGGCCGGCTTCGCTCGGAATCCACGGCCGACTTCATCGGAATGCGCATGCCGGCTGAAATGCAGGCTGGATTCGAACTCGATGACAGATGAAAGAGGCCGCCGACTGAGGCGGCCTCAACTTCTATCTTGAAATGACGTAGCGGGCTTAGGCGAGTGACAGGCCGTCTGCGCTGTCCTTGCCGCTCTTGCGGTCAGTCCGCACCTCGTAGTTCACCTTCTGCCCTTCAGCGAGACCGTCAAGCCCAGCGCGCTCGACTGCGCTGATGTGAACGAAAACATCCTTGCCGCCATCGTTAGGCTGGATGAAGCCATAACCTTTTTGGCCGTTGAACCACTTCACCGTACCACTTGCCATTCTACTCTCTCCAAGACGTCCGAGTGCGGACTGCGCAAATCAATCTGTCGATGTCTTAGGGAAAGGCCGGTGGGCGCATTCAAAAAGGCACAACGGTATTATTGGGCACAGGGCGCTGCCTGGTTGTCAAGCCAAAGGCCGCCATCGTTGCGACATCAATGACGCGCCTGGTGTCTGCGGGGTGAGATCAGGCCCCCAGCCCAAACACCCCGATAACGGCTCCGGTCTGTTGCTCAGGTCGGAGCCGTTCCGTCGCTTACTCCTTCACCTCATGGACGATGAAAGCAGCATGGAATAGCGGGCCAGCGTCGGAGCGGACCTCTATCGCGATAGGGTAGCCACCAGTCTGAGCAGCCGTGTCCCGCGCGATCTCGGCGAGTGTTTGGGCGGCCTCAACTCTGGCCGCCTTATCGTCCAGCAACTCTGTTCCTTCCTCATCGGGATAGAGGCCGGTGCTGTCCCGGATGTCGAAAAAATACCGCGTCATGCGGCCCAACGGGAGCACCGGACGAATAGTTCCGGCGTGGAAGTTTTCCTAGCACTTGTCGCAATTCCGTTCACCCACGGAGAACCCCGGTAACACTCCATCGCTGTGGATGGAGAACAGTTGGCGGACCATAAGAATTGCTATTGGCAGAACATCCGGCGCGCGACTCAGTAGTCCTACCGAGAACATCAGCCAAGCCTTGGTTTCCATTCAGTAAAACCAAAACAGGCCAGTCTCAAAATCAACTTAGGCCACTAGGGGATAAAACAGGCCAGCACCTACCTGCCGGAAAGAACATATTGCGAACATAGAACAAACGTGGTACGAGATTCCTATCAACAACGCATTCCACCTGATCGCCGCCTGACCTCATCGCCCCGTTTTTCCCGCTAGCGAATCCCCGCCATAAGGAGCACATCCCAAATGTCCGCCACTGCACTGCGTATCGTCGAAGGATCCTCCATGGACAAGTCCAAGGCCCTCTCAGCCGCGCTCTCCCAGATCGAGCGCCAGTTCGGCAAGGGCTCGGTGATGAAGCTCGGCAAGAACGACCGTTCGATGGATGTCGAGACGGTGTCGTCGGGGTCGCTGGGGCTCGATATCGCGCTCGGCGTCGGCGGTCTGCCGAAAGGGCGCGTCGTCGAGATCTACGGGCCGGAATCCTCGGGCAAGACCACGCTGGCGCTGCATACCGTGGCGGAAGGCCAGAAGAAGGGCGGCATCTGCGCCTTCATCGACGCCGAACACGCGCTCGATCCGGTCTATGCGCGCAAGCTCGGCGTCAACATCGACGAGCTGCTGATCTCGCAGCCGGATACCGGCGAACAGGCGCTGGAAATCTGCGACACGCTGGTGCGCTCCGGCGCGGTCGACGTGCTGGTGGTCGATTCGGTTGCGGCACTGGTGCCGAAGGCCGAGCTCGAAGGCGAGATGGGCGATGCGCTGCCAGGCTTGCAGGCCCGCCTGATGAGCCAGGCGCTGCGCAAGCTCACCGCCTCGATCAACAAGTCCCACACCATGGTGATCTTCATCAACCAGATCCGCATGAAGATCGGTGTGATGTACGGTTCGCCGGAGACTACCACCGGCGGCAACGCGCTGAAGTTCTATGCCTCGGTCCGTCTCGATATCCGCCGCATCGGCGCGATCAAGGAGCGCGACGAGGTGGTCGGCAACACCACTCGCGTCAAGGTGGTGAAGAACAAGCTGGCGCCGCCCTTCAAGCAAGTCGAGTTCGACATCATGTACGGCGAGGGCGTCTCCAAGATGGGCGAGATCCTCGACCTCGGCGTCAAGGCCGGCATCGTCGAGAAGTCGGGCGCCTGGTTCTCCTATGACAGCCAGCGGCTCGGCCAGGGCCGTGAGAATTCCAAGGCATTCCTGAAGTCGAATCCCGACATCACCGCGAAGATCGAAGCCGCGATCCGGCAGAACTCCGGCCTGATCTCCGAGCAGATCCTCGCCGGCACGCCCGAGCGCGACGCCGAAGGCGAGGAGCCGACGGAGGAGTAAGGCTCAAGCATGATCCGGAAAAGTGCGAAGCGGTTTTCCGAAAAGATCATGCTCAAACGGTCACATGATTTCGCTGCAAGCGGGCGCTGAGGACGTTGAGTTGCCGACGTCTTCGGCGGCCGTTTTGTTTTGATGCCGGTGTTCGGTGAGTTGGATCAATGAAGCGTCTGATCTTGAGCAGTCCATCTGGCCTCGACCTGCAGCGCGCAGGTCTGGCCGAAGCGGTGCTTCCGCTCTCGTTTCGCTTCGTTTGGGGAGTGTTGCCTTCACCACAGAAGCTGGCGGCCTATTTCGGCGTGCGAGCCGGCCAGACGCAGGGCAATCATTGGTCAGATTGGATTTCCCCGAAGGGGAAGGCCTGGAAGGACCTTGCGTTCAGCGCCTATTGCGAGTCATTCGACGTCATCGAACTTTGGTTCGATCCCGATCCAAACGATCAGTTGCAATTGATATGGGTGCTCAGCCAGTTGCAGGCTCAGCCCGAGACTGCGGCGAAGCTGAAGCTGCGCCTCGTCAGCTTCAGCCTGCTGGCAATGCTCCCGGAATGGCGCGGATGGAACGAGGTCCCGCTGGCCAACGTCCGAGCTGCGGACCTCGACACGGCAAGCATGTGCTGGCAGGCCTATCGGGCGACAACGCCGCAGGCCTGCTTCGAAGCTTTGCACCGTGATCTCAGTGCGTTCCCGTTGTTGAGGCCGGCGCTGCTTGATCTGCTCCGTGAGCTCCCGTGGAGCAGATCGGGACTCGGTGCGACCGAGATGCGGTTGCTGGAGCTGATCGCGACAGGTTTCGTCGCGACGAACGCGCTGTTCTACCTTCGCGGCTTTCGCCAGTGTGGCGTCTTCAACGACATGGAAATCGGCAGGCTGCTCGAAGGGCTTGCGCACGGACCGCAGCCGGCGATCGCCGGGCTCGACGATGGCTTGCGCTCCATCGCTCCGGAGAATGCGCGCGATCGCCTGGCGGCCTTTCAGCGCAGCCGGTTGTCGGTCACGGAGTTTGGCAAGGCGGTGCTCGCCTACAAGGAGGACTTCACCGATCACAATCCGATCGATCGCTGGTGGGGCGGCACGCACCTGACCAATGACAATCTCTGGCGCTGGAATCCGGCGCTGAGCAAGACATAGACTGCGGAGCTTCGGGGTTATGACACGTCTGATCCTTGCGACGAGCGATCTTGCAGGCATCATGCTCAGACGGGCAGGGCTGGCCGATATCGCGATTGGCTTCAGGCAGCGCTTCGTTTGGGACCGCTGCCGTCTCGCGCCGAGCTTGCGAGCTCGTTGCAACGACGGTCCGCCGAACATCATGACTTCGGCACGCATTGGCTCGACGTCGCAAGCCGGAAACACCTCGCCCCGGTAGGCGATCATTCTCTCAGTCTGCTCGAATTCTGCGATCGCTGCAGCAGCATCGAGCTCTGGCCGATCCCCGTCCGAACGACCAGCTAGTCCTGGTCTGGCTGCTCGACTTTCTGCGTCCTCACCGGCGTATCCTGTCGAAGCTCGTGGTGGTCCAGACGGATGTCGAGATCGTCGCCGCAGGTGGAGGTGCAGGCCTGGCACAATGGCGATTGCCGAAACTCACGGTGACGGATCAGCGCTTGGAACTGGCCAGCCGCGCCTGGAGCGCCTATCACGCATCCACACCGCAGCCCTGCTTCGACCTCCTGATGGCAGACCTGTCGGTCATACCGCAGCTCCGCGCGGCGCTCATCGCACTGTTTGAGGAGCTTCCCGGACGGGAAACCGGCCTTGGCGCGACCGAATTGCGGATGCTGGAGCTCGTCGCTGAAGGCGAGACCAAGCCGGGGCCCATCACAAGTGATCTGTACAGGGAACGCGGCGTGTTCGGTTTTCAGGAAGCGGACCTGGTGCTGGATGGGCTCGCATATTGTCGATCGCCTGTCCTTGCTGGATTGCCTGCAGAGCGCGTTGCGGTGGACAATTCGAAGGCACATCAAGAGCGAATGTTCAGTCGGCTGTCGGTCACTGATTTTGGCCAGGAGGTGCTGGATGGCGAACTCGACTTCAGCCAGTACAACCCGATCCATCGCTGGTGGGGTGGAACGGAGTTGACCAACGATCGGCTCTGGCGTTGGGACGCGAGAGGCCGCACCCTGATCGCGCCGTAAGGCCTGTTCGCGGGATGCCAGCAGGCGTCGCTCCTCTCTACGCCAGCGCCTCTTCCCGGCTCGCGACCAGCGCCCGCAAATCCTCGGTCACCGCGACCGATTGATGGGTTGTCTGGTCGGTCGCGACCCAGATGATCTCGCCGGTGGCGCGCAGGTCGTCGGAGCCCTTGGCGAAGATCGCGAGCGCGAGATTGATCGAGGAACGGCCGATCTTGGCGACCCGCACGCAGACCTCGATGTCCTCGTCGAACCGGATCGGCGCCTTGTACTCGACCACCGACTTCACGGTGTGGAAGTCGATGCCGGTCCGCGCCACCTCGCCGAGATAGTCGTAGCCGAGCGCGCGGAAATATTCTGTGATCGCGGTGTCGAAATAGGTCAGGTAGTGGGCGTTGAACACCACGGCCTGCGCATCGACCTCGGAATAGCGGACCCGAAACGGGAAATGAAACCAGAATTCCTCGCGCATGAATCCTCCTGCCGCGGGCCGGACCAGTCCGTCATTCCGGGGCGCGACGAAGTCGCGAGCCCGGAATCCAGAGGTCGTGGATCGAGATTCCGGGTTTTCGCTTCGCGAGCCCCGGAATGACACCGAGTGAATCAGGCGTCAGAGACGCAACCCCCACGTAGCTGCAACACTGGCGCCTTTATTCCGCGGCCTCCGCGTAATCCTCGACCGGCGGGCACGAGCACACCAGGTTGCGGTCGCCATAGACATTGTCGACGCGGCCGACCGGGCTCCAGTATTTGTCAGACCGCGACACGCCCGCGGGGAAGCAGCCCTCGGCGCGGGTGTAGGCCCGGTCCCACACATCGTCGGCGATGTCGTGCACGGTGTGCGGGGCGTGGCGCAGCGGCGAGACCTCGACCTTCCAGCGGCCCTTCTCGATGTCAGCGATCTCGTTGCGGATCGCGATCATGGCGTCGCAGAAGCGGTCGATCTCGAACTTCGATTCCGATTCCGTCGGCTCGATCATCAGCGTGCCGGCCACCGGGAAGCTCATGGTCGGCGCATGGAAGCCGTAGTCGATCAGCCGCTTGGCGATGTCGTCCACCGTGACGCCGCTGGTCGTCTTCAGCGCCCGCGGGTCGATGATGCACTCATGCGCGACGCGGCCGCGCTCGTTGCGGTACAGCACCGGAAAGTGCGGCTGCAGCCGCGCGGCAATGTAGTTGGCGTTGAGGATCGCAACCTCGGTGGCGCGCGTCAGGCCTTCGCCGCCCATCATCAGGATGTAGATGTAGGAGATGGTCAGGATCGACGCCGAGCCGAACGGCGCGGCCGACACCGGGCCGATCGCATGCGCCGTCGCGCCGTCGGTCGCGGGATGGCCCGGCAGATAGGGCGCGAGGTGCGCCTTGACGCCGATCGGGCCCATACCGGGGCCGCCGCCGCCATGCGGGATGCAGAACGTCTTGTGCAGGTTGAGGTGGCTGACATCGGCGCCGTAATCGCCGGGCCGCGAGAGCCCGACCTGCGCGTTCATGTTGGCGCCGTCGAGATAGACCTGTCCGCCATGCGCATGCACGATGTCGCAGATCTCGCTGATATGCTCCTCGAACACGCCGTGGGTCGACGGATAGGTGATCATCACGGCGGCGAGATTGGCCGAGTGCTTCTCCGCCTTGGCGCGAAGATCATTGACGTCGACGTCGCCGCGCGCGTCGCACGCGACAACCACGACGTCCATGCCGACCATCGCGGCCGAGGCCGGGTTGGTGCCATGCGCGGAGGAGGGGATGAGGCACATCTTGCGGTGTGGTTCACCGCGCGCGAGATGGTAACCCCGGATCGCAAGCAGTCCGGCATATTCGCCCTGCGCGCCGGAGTTCGGTTGCAGCGAAACCGCGTCATAGCCGGTGATGTCGCACAGCCACTGCTCCAGCCGCTTGAACAGCGCGTGATAGCCCTTGGCCTGATCGGACGGCGCGAACGGATGCAGATTGCCGAACGCCGGCCAGGTCAGCGGGATCATCTCGGTAGTGGCGTTGAGCTTCATCGTACAGGAGCCGAGCGGGATCATCGCGCGGTCGAGCGCGAGGTCGCGATCGTTGAGCTTGCGCATGTAGCGCAAGAGTTCGGTCTCAGAACGATGCGTGTTGAACACCGGATGGGTGAGGAAGGCGCTGGTGCGCCGCAGCTCCTTCGGCAGCGCCTCGCGTGCGGCCGCCTCGATCTCGGCATAGCTGAGCTTGCCGCCGAACACGCGCCACACAGCTTCCACAGTCTCCGGCGTCGTGGTCTCGTCGAGCGCGATGCCGAGCGTGGTTGTGCCGATGCGCAGATTGATCCGCTCCGTCTGCGCGCGGGAGAGGATCTCGATCTGCTTCGCGCCGGCCTCGACCGTCACGGTATCGAAGAAGGCCTCGCTGGTCGGCGCGAAGCCGAGCTTGCGCAGGCCTGCGGCGAGCACGGTGGCGCGGCGATGCACGCTGCGCGCGATGTGGGTGAGGCCCTCGGGTCCGTGATAGACCGCATACATCGAGGCGATCACCGCGAGCAGCACCTGCGCGGTGCAGATGTTGGAGGTCGCCTTCTCGCGGCGGATATGCTGCTCGCGGGTCTGCAGCGCGAGGCGATAGGCCGGCGCGCCGCGTGAATCCACCGAGAGGCCGACGATGCGGCCGGGCAGCGAGCGCTTCAGCGTGTCGCGCACCGCCATGTAGGCGGCGTGCGGTCCGCCGTAACCCATCGGCACGCCGAGCCGCTGCGCCGAGCCGACCGCGATGTCGGCGCCGAGCTCGCCAGGCGAGGCAAGCAGCGTCAGCGACAGCAGGTCTGCGGCCACGATCGCAAGCGCCCCCTTGGCGCGCAGCGATGCGATCGCCGGACGGAGGTCGCGCACCGCGCCCGACGTTCCGGGATACTGCAGCAGCGCGCCGAGCACGTCGGCGTTGTCGAGCTCGGTCAGGGGATCGCCGACCAGCAGCGCCCAGCCCAAGGGGGCTGCGCGCGTGCGCATCACCGCCAGCGTCTGCGGATGTACCTCCTTGTCGACGAAGAACACCTTGGCCTTCACCTGCGAGTGGCGCTCGGCGAGCGCCATCGCTTCGGCCGCCGCGGTCGCCTCGTCGAGCAGCGAGGCGTTGGCGACGTCGAGCCCGGTGAGGTCGCAGATCATGGTCTGGAAGTTGAACAGGGCTTCGAGTCGGCCCTGGCTGATCTCCGGCTGATACGGCGTGTACGCCGTGTACCAGGCCGGGTTCTCCAGGATGTTGCGCTGGATTACCGCGGGCAGGATGGTGCCGGAATAGCCTTGGCCGATCAGCGACGTGAACACCTGGTTCTGCGCAGCGAGCTCGCCCATATGCGCGAGCGCCTCGGTCTCGCTCAGCGCGCGGCCGAGATCGAGCGGCGCCTTCTGGCGGATCGACGCCGGCAGCGTCTCGTTCATCAGCGCCTGCAGGCTCGCGGCGCCGACCGTCTCCAGCATCGCGTTGACGTCGCGCGGTGACGGTCCGACATGTCGGCGGACGAAATCGGTGGCGGCTTCGTTGATCGGCTTGAAGGGCGCGTTCATCGGTTGATCCTCGGGATAATCCTTTAGGCGGTGTGCGCGGCGTAAGCGGCCTCGTCCATCAGGCCGCCGAGCTCGCCCTTGTCGGCAATCTTCAGCTTGAAGAACCAGGCCTTGCCGCCGGCATCCGAATTGACCAAAGCGGGCTCGGCGGCGAGCGCCTCGTTGACCTCGACCACCTCGCCGGTGATCGGCGCATAGACGTCGGAGGCGGCCTTGACGGATTCGACGACGGCGGCGGCCTCGGCCTTCTTCAGGCTGCGGCCGACCTTGGGCAGTTCGACGAACACGACGTCGCCGAGCTGCGATTGTGCGTAGTCGGTGATCCCGATCGTGGCGACGTCGCCCTCGATGCGGAGCCATTCGTGGTCGGACGTATACAGCGTCGTCATGGAGATCCTCGCGTTTAGCGTTTGTAGGTATTGGGGACGAAGGGCGTGGCGGCGACTTTCAGCGGCAGCCGCTGGCCGCGCACCTCGGCGAAAACGGTGGTGTCGAGAGCGGAAAGGGACGTGGGCAGGTAGCCCATCGCAACCGGTGCATTGAGGCTCGGGCCGAAGCCGCCCGAGGTCACGGTGCCGATCTGTTCGGTCGAGGTCGGATCGGCAAACAGGCCGGCACCTTCGCGCACCGGCGCACGGCCCTCCGGCCTGAGACCGACGCGGCGACGCGAGGCGCCCTGCGCGAATTGGGTGAGGATCTTGTCGGCGCCCGGGAAGCCGCCGGCGCGGGCGCCGCCGCTACGGCGGACCTTCTGCACCGACCATTCCAGCGCGCCCTCGACCGGCGTCGTCGTGGTGTCGATGTCGTGGCCGTAAAGACAAAGCCCGGCTTCGAGCCGCAGGCTGTCGCGCGCGCCAAGCCCGATCGGCAGCACATCAGGATCGTCGAGCAGCGCGGTGACCAGCGCTTCCGCCTTGTCGGCAGGCACCGAAATCTCAAAGCCGTCCTCGCCAGTATAGCCGGAGCGCGAGACGAAGCAGTCGATATCGGCGACACGGCGCGGGCCGGCGTCCATGAATTTCATCGAACCGACATCTGCACAAAGTTTCGCCAGTGCCGCTTCGGCTTTCGGGCCCTGCAGCGCGATCAGCGCGCGGTCGGCCAGCGACACGATCTCGCAGGCATCCGAGAGATTCGCGCGCAGATGCGCCTCGTCCTCGGCCTTGCAGGCGGCGTTGACCACCAGGAACAGGTGGTCGCCGAAATTCGCCACCATCAGGTCGTCGAGCAGGCCGCCGTCATTGTTGGTGAATTGCGCGTAGCGCTGCCGTCCCGGCGCGATGCCGACAATGTCCTGCGGCACAAGCCCTTCCAGCGCGAGCGCGGCGTCGGCGACCTTGCCGGATCTGGCCTTCAGCACGAGCTGTCCCATGTGGGACACGTCGAACAGGCCGGCTGCCTTGCGGGTGTGCAGATGCTCCTTCAGCACGCCGGCGGTGTATTGCACCGGCATGTCGTAGCCGGCGAACGGCACCATCTTGGCTCCGCGTGCCAGATGCAGCGCGTGCAGCGGGGTCTGTTTCAGCTGGGAGTTTTCGTGCGCAAGCATCACAAGGCCCTCGCGGTTCCCGCGGGGACCTATTTCCCCTTGAGAAACCTGCAGAAAGCCCCATCTGTCGCTGTGCCTGAGAGTATTATCCCGTCGGCGGACGCATCGGGGAAGACCCCAGCGCCTCTTTCCAGATGTCAGACGTCACGCGGTCCTTTTGCCTGAGAGTTTCCGGGGCGGTTGCTCCTTCGGCGCCGGCGGTAAGGCCGGTCTCTCCCGACGTGACGGGGTATACGTAGGTAGAAAACACGGCGCCACCAAGACTGTCAACGCAGCTGCAGCGACTATCCCACGGGGCTTTGTGCTGCCGCGGCAAGCCCATGATCCGGCTGCACAGTTTCTGGACACCGCAGCTGGCAATGTCTAAAAGCGTTCGGCCGGAAAATGACGCCTTTTTGCGGCTGGCCGGCCCCTTTTTCCGATTGGATGAACATGAGCAGCGTCAACGACATCAGGTCGACATTTCTGAACTTCTTCAAGGAGAACGGCCACGAGATCGTGGCCTCGTCGCCGCTGGTTCCGCGCAACGACCCGACCCTGATGTTCACCAATGCCGGCATGGTGCAGTTCAAGAACGTCTTCACCGGCGTCGAGAAGCGCGGCTATCAGCGCGCCACGACGTCGCAGAAATGCGTGCGCGCCGGCGGCAAGCATAACGACCTCGACAATGTCGGCTACACCGCGCGCCATCTCACCTTCTTCGAGATGCTCGGCAACTTCTCGTTCGGCGACTACTTCAAGGAGCGCGCGATCGAGCTCGCCTGGAATCTGATCACCAAGGATTTCGGGCTCAAGAAGGACAAGCTGCTCGTCACCGTCTACCACACCGACGACGAGGCGGCCGGCTACTGGAAGAAGATCGCGGGCTTCTCGGACGACCGCATCATCCGCATCGCGACCTCGGATAATTTCTGGGCGATGGGCGATACCGGCCCGTGCGGACCATGTTCCGAGATCTTCATCGACCGCGGCGAGCACATCTGGGGCGGACCTCCGGGCACCCCGGAAGAGGACGGCGATCGCTTCCTCGAATTCTGGAACCTGGTGTTCATGCAGTACGAGCAGGTGACGAAGGAGGAGCGCGTGGCGCTGCCGCGTCCCTCGATCGACACCGGCATGGGCCTGGAGCGCATGGCCTGCATCCTGCAGGGCGTCGAGAGCGTGTTCGAGACCGATCTGTTCCGCAACCTGATCGATGCCGCCGCGTCGACCCTCGGGCACGGTCCGAACGAGCAGAACGTTGGATCGTACCGGGTCATCGCGGACCATCTGCGCTCGTCGGCGTTCCTGATCACCGACGGCGTGCTGCCGTCGAACGAGGGCCGCGGCTATGTGCTGCGCCGGATCATGCGCCGTGCGATGCGCCATGCGCAGCTGCTGGGTGCAAGCGAGCCGCTGATGCATCGCCTGGTCTGGGCGCTGGTCCGCGAGATGGGCCAGGCCTATCCGGACCTGGTGCGCGCGGAGAAGCTGATCGAGGAGACGCTGCGGCTGGAGGAGGCGCGCTTCCGCAAGACGCTGGCGCGCGGTCTTTCGATTCTGGATGAGAAGAGCGCCGGCCTCAAGAAGGGCGACATGTTCGACGGCGACACCGCCTTCACGCTGTACGACACCTACGGCTTCCCGCTGGACCTGACGCAGGACGCGCTGAAGTCGCGCGGCATCAGCGTCGACCAGGCTTCGTTCACCGACGCGATGGAGCGGCAGCGCGTCAAGGCGCGCGCCTCCTGGGCGGGCTCCGGCGAGGCGGCGAGCGAGGCGATCTGGTTCCCGCTGCGCGAGAAGCTCGGCGCGACCGAATTCCTCGGCTACGAGACCGAAAGCGCGGAAGGCGCGGTGACGGCGCTGATCAAGGATGGCGCCGAAGTCGAGAGCCTGAAGGCCGGCGAGAGCGGCGCGATCGTGCTGAACCAGACCCCGTTCTACGGCGAGTCCGGGGGCCAGGTCGGCGACATCGGTGTCCTCACCGGCGAGGGCGTCAAGTTCCGCGTCACCGACACGCAGAAGAAGGCCGGCGATCTGTTCGTGCATCTAGGCCAAGTGGAGCAGGGTACGCTGAGTGTCGGCACGGCGCTGCAGCTCGAGGTCGACCACACCAGGCGTTCGTCGATCCGCGCTAACCATTCGGCGACGCATCTGTTGCACGAGGCGCTGCGCCAGGTGCTCGGCGATCACATTGCCCAGCGCGGCTCGCTGGTCACGCCTGACCGGCTGCGCTTCGACTTCGTGCATCCGAAGCAGATCACGCCGGAAGAGCTCGCTCGGATCGAGGACATCGCCAACGATGTCGTGCTGGAAAATGACGAGGTCACCACCCGCATCATGGGCGTCGACGATGCCCGGGAGGCCGGCGCCCGCGCGCTGTTCGGCGAGAAGTACGGCGACGAGGTCCGCGTCGTGTCGATGGGCAGGGGCGTCCGCGATCACGGCCAGAACGCGCTCGGCTGGTCGGTCGAGCTCTGCGGCGGCACCCATGTGCGCCGCACCGGCGACATCGGCATGATCTCGGTGACCAGCGAGGGCGCGGTGGCGTCCGGCGTGCGCCGCATCGAGGCGCTGACCGGGCATCACGCGCGCAAGCACGCCAACGACACCATCGCACTGGCCAAGACCGCGGCGCTGGAGCTGCGCACCACGATCGACGACGTGCCGGCGCGCATCGCCGCCCTGATGGAGGAGCGCAAGAAGCTCGAGCGCGACCTGTCTGACGCCCGCAAGAAGCTCGCGATGGGCGGCGGCGGTGCGTCGAACGGCGCAGCCTCAGCCGTTCGCGAAGTCGGCAACGTCAAGCTGCTCGCGCGCGCGGTCGAGGGCGTCGAGACCAAGGATCTGAAGAGCCTCGTCGACGACGGCAAGAAGCAGATCGGCTCCGGCGTGGTCGCGATCGTCGGGGTCACCGAGGACGGCAAGGCCGGCATTGTGGTCGGCGTCACCGCCGATCTGACCTCACGCTTCAATGCGGTCGAGCTGGTGCGCAGGGGCTCCGAGGTGCTCGGCGGCAAGGGCGGCGGCGGCCGGCCCGACATGGCGCAGGCCGGCGGGCCCGACGGCGCCAAGGCGGACGCCGCGCTGTCCGCAATTGAACAAGCAATGGCCGGCGCCGCCTGACGGAGAGGCTGATCGTGGCGACGGCTCCGCTCAAGCCCACGATCAGCGATCCCGGGCTGCGCGACCGTCTCTACGAGCTGCTCGAGCGCGATGATCTGCCGCATTCGGGCGGCTCGCGGTTTGCCGGGATCATCGTCGCGATCATCGCCGTCGACGTGCTGGCGGCGATCTTCGCCTCAGTACCCGAGATCGACGCGCAGTTCGGATGGCTGCTGACCACGGTCGAAATCGCGGCGGTCGTCGCCTTCGCGCTGGAATATGCCGCGCGGCTCTGGAGCGTGGTCGGCCACTCCTTGCGCGACATGACGCCGTTGCAGGCGCGGCTCGAATACGCCTTTTCCGCGCTCGGCGTGATCGACCTGCTCGCCTTTCTGCCGTCAGCGATCGTGCTTTCGATCGGCGACAAGACCGCGCTGGTGCTGTTCGGCATGCTGCCGTTCCTGAAGCTGGTGCGCTACTCGACCGCGATGCGCTCGCTGCTCGCAGCCCTGCATGCCGAGCGGCGTACGCTGTTCGGCTGCGTGGTGATCCTGACCGGCGCGGTCCTGCTGTTCGCCGCGCTGCTCTATGCCATCGAGCACAAGGTGCAGCCGGACAAGTTCGGCACCATGCCGCAGGCGATGTGGTGGGCGATCGTGACGCTCGGCACCGTCGGTTACGGCGACGTCGTCCCTGTAACGCCGCTCGGGCGGATCGTCACTGTGGTTGCGATCGTGGTCGGCTTCGCGATGATCGCGCTGCCGGTCGCGATCATCTCGACCGCATTCGCCGACGAGGTGCGGCGCCGCGACTTCGTCGTGACCTGGGGCATGCTGGCGCGGGTGCCGCTGTTCTCGCATCTAAACGCTGCCGATATCGCCGACATCATGCGCCTGTTGCGGTCGCAGACCATCGAGGCCGGCGAGGTCTTGGTGCGGCGCGGTGATGCGGCGTCATCGATGTATTTCATTACCGCGGGCGAGGTCGAGATCGACCTGCCGAGCCAGCGCGTCCGGCTCGCCGACGGCACGTTCTTCGGCGAGATCGCGCTGCTGCGGCGGACCAATCGCTCCGGCACGGTGACGGCGACGCGGAAGACCAAGCTGCTGGTGCTCGATGCCCAGGACTTCCATGCCCTGATCGAGCGCATGCCGGCGCTCGCCGCGCATGTCCGGGAGACGGCGGAGGGGCGGCTTGCCGATCCGCTCACGGCCGGCGGCGACCTTGCCGCCGGCGAGATCACCCAGGGGCCGCCGGGCGAGACCGACGGCGGTATCCGCGACTAGTCTTGAGGTGCTTTCATCACGCGAACCGGTACCCGCTTCGCTCGGAAACGCCTTGGCCTAGTCGCGGCGCAGGAACACGTAATCCGCCGAGTACGCCGCGCTCTTCAACGCACCGGCCTTGTCGCAGGCGCCGCTGAGCTCGCCGCCCGAGGTGTTGATCCG
Source organism: Bradyrhizobium sp. USDA 3364 (assembly GCF_054056355.1). NCBI lineage: Bacteria > Pseudomonadati > Pseudomonadota > Alphaproteobacteria > Hyphomicrobiales > Nitrobacteraceae > Bradyrhizobium > Bradyrhizobium sp. USDA 3364. Next base: position 8,339,090 of record NZ_JBSRYG010000002.1, on the reverse strand, counting down.
CTGCACGGTGGCGACGCCGGACAGCTGGCCGTTGCCGCGATGGGAGATCACCTCCAGCTTGAGCCAGGGAATGTCGGCCGCGGTGGTGCCGGGTGCGCTGCCGGCGGTGCGGGCGGTCACGGCGCTGCCGTCGACATGCTCCCAGTTCGGACCGGCATAGTGCCGGCCGACGGTGCGGCCATCGGCGATCAGGGTGGCGACCGGTTCGCGGAACGACCAGGCGAGCTTGCCGTCGGTGACCGGCTTGCACTCATAGACCTGGGCGCCCTCTGCATGGACGGTCAGAACAGGGGACTCGCCGGGCGCCGTGACGGCGTCGGGCAGGGGACCGGCAGCTGACGCCGCCGACCCCGTGAGCAAGAACGATGCGAGCGCAATGCCTCTGACAAGGGCCATGGTCACGCTCGCACCTGTCATTCCAAGATGGCAGCCGTCAGGCCGCTATCGCCTTCACGAGGTTGTCGGACACCTTGTCGAGGAATCCGGTGGTCGAGAGCCAGCGCTGATCGGCGCCGACCAGGAGCGCGAGGTCCTTGGTCATGTAGCCGTCCTCGACGGTCGCGACGCAGACCTTCTCCAGGGTGGAGGCGAACTTCGCCAGTTCCGGGTTGTTGTCGAGCTTGGCGCGATGGGCGAGGCCACGGGTCCAGGCGAAGATCGACGCGATCGAGTTGGTCGAGGTCTCCTTGCCCTTCTGGTGCTCGCGGTAGTGGCGGGTCACGGTGCCGTGGGCGGCCTCCGCTTCCACCGTCTTGCCGTCCGGGGTCAGCAGCACCGAGGTCATCAGGCCGAGCGAGCCGTAACCCTGGGCCACGGTGTCGGACTGCACGTCGCCGTCGTAGTTCTTGCAGGCCCAGACGTAGCCGCCGGACCATTTCAGCGCCGAGGCCACCATGTCGTCGATCAGGCGGTGCTCGTAGGTCAGGCCCTTGGCGTCGAATTCCTTCTTGAACTCGCGGTCGAACACCTCCTGGAAGATGTCCTTGAAGCGGCCGTCATAGACCTTCAGAATCGTGTTCTTGGTCGAGAGATAGACCGGATAGTTGCGCATCAGGCCGTAGTTGAACGAGGCGCGGGCAAAGTCGACGATCGAGTCGTCGAGATTGTACATCTCCATCGCGACGCCGGCGCCGGGCGCCTTGAACACTTCCTTCTCGATCACGGTGCCGTCCTCGCCGACGAACTTCAGCGACAGCGTGCCCTTGCCCGGGAACTTGATGTCGGTGGCGCGGTACTGGTCGCCATAGGCGTGGCGGCCGATGATGATCGGCTTGGTCCAGCCGGGAACCAGGCGCGGCACGTTCTTGCAGATGATCGGCTCGCGGAAGATCACGCCGCCGAGGATGTTGCGGATGGTGCCGTTCGGCGACTTCCACATCTGCTTCAGGCCGAACTCCTTCACCCGGGCCTCGTCGGGGGTGATGGTGGCGCATTTGACGCCGACGCCGACCTTCTTGATGGCCTCGGCCGCGTCGATGGTCACCTGGTCATTGGTTTCGTCGCGGTATTCCATGCCCAGATCGAAATAGAGCAGTTCGACATCCAGGAACGGGTTGATCAGCTTGTCCTTGATGTACTGCCAGATGATCCGGGTCATCTCGTCGCCATCGAGCTCGACGACGGGGTTGGATACCTTGATTTTTGCCATGACGGGGAGGCCCTCTTGGGAACGGCGCGCTTTTGACGGCGGGGGTGGAAAATACGCCTGCGCTATAGCACCGCCCGGGGGCGGGCGGAAGCGGACCGGGTATGCACTTTCAGCCCATCTTTTCATCGAGAACCGCCATTCTGACGGCGGCCCGCGATCCTTGTCCCGGGCAGCTTTCCTTCACGCGCTCCCCTCTAGAGACCCCCTCTAGAATGGCACCTGCGTCGCGGTCCCGGCCACGATGTACCAGGTCACGACCAGGCCCGAGATCAGGGCGCCGGGCAGGCTCGATCCGGTGCGCCGCCAGGTGAAGGTCGCGATCACCGCGATGATCGCCAAGAGCGGCACGAACTGGATCGCGACGATGGTCGACAGCGGCACGAAACCGGGGTCCGGCAGCGGGTTGCACAGCTTACCCGTGAGCCACAGCGTGCCGTATTGCAGCACCAGCAGCACGATGAAGCCTGATGTCAGCGCCAGGATGTTGGTCAGATAGAGCGCCCCGCGCGGCGCGCTCATGGTCGAGAAATTCCGGTGCAGCACGTGCAGCGCCACGACGAAAAACGCCGTGAACGGAATCAGATAGATCAGGAAGATAAGGAATTGCTTCGCGCTCATCAACTTGAGTGCGACGATCCAGAACCTGAAGTCGATCTTGAACGCGAGGTCGGCGAGCCAGAGTGCCGCGTAGCCCACTGCAACCGAGGCCACCGCGATCACGACGGATTGACCGACCAGCCCGCTCCGCGTGGTGCGCTTCGGGGCGAACCACATCAGGGCCAGCGTGATCAGCCCGTTGACGACGGCCCAGACCAGGATCTGGTTGGTGATGCCCTGCGGCAGGAATGCGCTCGGGGTCACGAAAGTGCCGCCCAGCGCAAAGGCTGGATAATAGGTCAGCGCCGGGATGAAGGCGGACAGGATGAACGCCGTGGTCCAGCGCCGGCCCTTGGTTGCCTCATGCGGCGGCATGGTGCCGTCGGTAATCGCCGGCAGCCGCAGGCGGGAGAACATCCTGGCTTCCAGCAGTCCGTCGAACGTTCCGATGATGAGGGCAATGAAACCGATCAGGGCGATGAGCGTGCCGATCTCCTTACGGAACCAGATCTGGTCGTTGACCGGGCGCGGGGTGCCGCCCTTCAATGTCTTGGCGAACCAGTCGAGGCTGTAGCCGATCGCCTCATGCGAGATGTGCTCGGCCGGATGGGTCACCGCGGGGGTGTACAGTACCCGCGCGGTGCCGTTGGCCGGATCGCCATAGACCTTGCCCGGCTCGACCGCGCCTTGGGTGCCGAACAGGGCCTGGAGTTTCGGGCTCTTGGTGACGTCGCGGGCCAACTCGACGCCCCACATCAGCTCGGGGAATTCCTCATACTGGGCGAACACCAGCGCGGTGTTGCGCGGCCAGGTGGCCGTGCCCTCGGCGGCGAACGGCTTGCCCGTGGACGAGCCTTCCAGCACCAGCGATTTGTAGTCGTTGGGCATCGCGGCAGCTGCGGCGAGCACGGTCCAGCCGCCCATCGAATGGCCCTCGAGCCCGATATTCTCCTTGTCGACGAATTGGAGGCTGCGGAGATAGGCAAGCCCGTCGGGGCCGCCGAAGCCGTTGGCGAAGGAGGGCGGGTCGCTGTAGCCGTGGCCGGTCTGGTCGAGCGCCAGCACGACATAGCCGCGGCGGGCGAATTCGATGGCGAAGCCGTCCTGGGTCTCGCGCGAATTGATGTAGCCGTGGACGGCGAGGATACCGGGCGCCGGGATCTGCGGCGTAGCGTTCGGCGGGATGTAGAGCAGGGCGCTCATGGTGTTGCCCTTGGCGCCCTTGAACCTGACATCCTCGATCCGGATGCCGCCTGCGGTCTGCGTGAGGTGGGCGAGCAGGCCCCCCGCCACGATCAAAATCAGGCCCAAAATAGCCAGCGTCCATCTGCCCCGCATGGTCGTCCCCCAATGTGCTTCGACCCAAGTGCCTCGCCGTTCAACCGGCGTCTCAAGCGTGCCTTTACAGCTTCGCTTTGGTTGTGGTTGATAGCCTATCCGAAGGCGAAGCGCGCGCAAGCGGCAGCCTTCGACCCGAGCGGCCGCGATTCTGATTGAGGATTCGCAAACGCCGCTAACCCTGTTATCTCCTTGGAGAAAATGGCCCACGCAAAACCGGTGCAAAGCTGGTGGATGCTGCTTCTGGGCCGCTCTTGGGCTTCCAGATGAGATTTTGAATCAGGCGCTTCGGAAGCTGATTCAAAATCTTCAGACGTTGAATCAGAAAGTGAAGTGAGATGTCCGGCACCGACAAGACCAAGGCAGGGCACGACCTTGCCGGTCCCGTCGTCATCCTGGTCGAGCCGCAGCTTGGCGAGAACATCGGCATGGCCGCGCGCGCGATGGGCAATTTCGCGCTGACGCGGATGCGCATCGTCAACCCGCGCGATGGCTGGCCGAACATTGCCGCCCAGCGCGCCGCCGCCGGCGCCGACCACATCATCGGTTCCGTCGAGCTGTTCGACACGGTCGAGCAGGCGATCGCCGACCTCACGCTGGTATTCGCGACCACCGCCCGCGCCCACGACCAGGCCAAGCCGGTGGTCGGGCCGGAACGCGCGGCCGGCGAGATCGTCGGCCATGTTGCGGCCGGTGGCGGCGCCGGCATCCTGTTCGGACGGGAGCGCTCCGGCCTCACCAATGAGGAGGTCGCGCTCGCCAACCGCATCATCACCTTCCCGGTCAACCCGGGCTTCGCCTCGCTCAATCTGGCGCAGGCGGTGCTCCTGACGGGCTACGAGTGGTTCAAGCTCTCGACCGCCGGCGCGCTGCCGTTCGCGATGCCCGAGCGGTCCGAGCCGGCCTCCCAGCACCAGATGCAGGCGTTCTTCGACAACCTCGTCGCCGAGCTCGACAAGGTCGAGTTCCTGCGGCCGGCCGAGAAGCGCGACACCATGCTGGTGAACCTGCGCAACATCTTTACGAGGATGGATCCGACCAAGCAGGACATGCACACGCTGCACGGGGTGGTGATGGCGATCGCCGAGGGCCGCAAGGGTCCGGCCAAGGGTGGCGTGCTCGACGGCGCCCAGGCCACAAGGCTGCGGGCGCTGCTCGCCGAGCAAGGGCAGGGCGGCGCGACCGCCGACAGTAGCAGCACGGTGCGCGGGCTCGCCCGGCTGCTCCGCCGCAACCCGACCGATGCCGAGCGGATCCTGTGGCAGGCGCTCACGAGAGACCGCCGCTTCGCCGGCCAGTTCAAGCGCCAGACCCCGGTCGGCCGCCACATCCCCGACTTCGTCTCCTTCGTGCACCGGACTGCGATCGAGCTGGTCAACGCGAACGAGAGCGAGGCCATCGCCACCGACCGCGCCAAGCGCCGCGCCTGGCTCGAGACGCGCGACTATCGGGTGGTCGACATGCTGGTCGCCGATGTCGAGCGTGATCTCGACGGTGAGTTGACGCGACTGGAGGGGAACCTTCAGCAGGGGCGGTAGCTCTCGCAGCTTTTTTGTCCGCAGGGCAAGCAAGGGATTTGAGTACGCGGGCGATGACAGGCGAGGATGAGGATACAACTTCGCGATCTCGCGACATGTTTTGTCCGGGCTTTGCATCTCGTTTCGCCGCTCTGAAGCAGAGCGTGCCGGGCAAGCTTGCAGCAATCCCTCTATAGCGACGACAATCACTCTGGGGCAGCGCCAGATCTGGTTCGCTAGAAATCCAGCCTACCGCAACCACCCTCAACGCGGCGTGGTCGGTCAGCAGGAGACGAACATGAACCTACACACCCCCTCAGACGCTGTCAGATCGAAGCCCGAAGAGCTGGTTCCCTCGCGTTACGCGCTGCGGATCGGTGAGATTGACGTGCTTGTCGTCAGCGATGGCGTGCTGCGGCTCCCAACCAAAATGCTGGCGCATAACGCCGACCCGGCGGTCCGGGCGGCGTGGCTGAACGACATGTTCCTGCCGCCGGATGCGTTCGACTGGGCGCTGAACGTGGTTCTGGTCCGCAGCGGCGGCAAAACCATCCTGATCGACGCCGGGCTGGGGTCCGATCCGGATCTGCACCTGCCGCGCGCCGGCCAGACGATCAAGCGACTGGAAGCCGCCGGCATCGATCTTGCGGCCGTGACCGACGTGGTGCTGACCCACATGCATATGGACCACGTTGGCGGGCTGCTGATCGAGGGCGTAAAGGAGAGGCTGCGTCCGGACCTGCGGATTCATGTCGCGGCCGCCGAGGTCAAATTCTGGGAGGCGCCCGATTTCTCCCACACCGCCATGCCGCCGGGATTCCCCGATGCGCTGCGGGCGACCGCCAAGCGGTTCGCGAAAGAGTACCGCGACAATCTGCGGCCGTTCGATGAGCAGCACGAGGTGGCGCCGGGCGTGATTGTTCGCCGCACCGGCGGCCACACGCCCGGGCACAGCGTGGTCCGCATGGCGTCCGGCGGCGAGGCGCTGACATTCGCCGGCGACGCCGTGTTCACGGTCGGCTTCGATCAACCCGAGTGGCATAACGGTTTCGAGCACGACCCCGAGGAGGCGGCGCGGGTTCGGATCCGTCTGTTGCGGGAACTGGCCGAGAGCGGCGAACTGTTGGTGGCCACGCATATGCCGTTCCCGTCCGTCGGCCACGTGGCGGTCGCCGGCGACGCTTTCCGTTGGGTGCCGGCGTATTGGGATTACTGACCGCTGATTGATTCAGGAGCTAAAGCCGGGCGCGTGCTCACCCATCGCGCGCCCGCGCTACCACCCTGTTCGCGCGGTGTCAGAACTTCAGCTCCGGCACTTTCCGGTCAATTGAAATTGGCCTAGATGTCGGCAATGACCGCATTGTGGAACTATCGTCCGTATCACCGCGCGACCACGATCGAAATGGGGCGGCTCGAAACCACGTGGCCGATGTTCCAGGCGGCGCATTTTCATTCTGAAGTCCAGGTCGCAGCCATCAGCTGCGGATCGCGCCGGTACCGGACCCCATCGGGGGAATTCCGTGCGTTTGCCGGTGAGATCGTGATGATCCCGGCCGGCCTGCCGCACGCCTCGGAGGGCAGCGCGGCGTCGATCGTCACGCATCTCTATGTCCCTGGCGACCATCCGGCAGTGTGTGGCGTGGTGGCGCCGCAGACCATCCGCGGCTTGCGTGCGCAATCGCCGGACGAGATCATCGACGCCGTCGGATCGGTGCGCAGGGACAGCGACCGTGACGGCCGGCGCACTGCGGCGCTGGCAATGCCGGAGCAGGTTCTGGACCAGACTCTCGATGTCGGTGCGATGGCCGCGCAGCTCGGCTACTCGACCGACGGCTTCATCCGGGCGTTCAAGCGGCAGTTCGGCATGACGCCTGCCGCCTACCGCGTCGCGCATCGGCTGGCGAGCGCCCGCGCGCAACTCAAGCAAGGCTGCGCGGTCGCTGACGTCGCCTACGCGACAAGTTTTGCGGATCAGAGCCATTTCGGCCGGCTGTTTCGCAGGGCCTATGGCGCCACGCCGGCCGTCTACCGGTCGGCCTTCATGCCGGCATAGGGCGGTCGATTTCATTCCAGACGGGCTGTGGGCCGCGCGCCTAGCGTGGCGTCATGACATCGACTCAACGACAGCTCCGTCACGGCCCGCCATGAACATCCTTGCGCCTCTCCTGGTCGTTGCCGCCGGCTGCAGCGTCGGCTTCCAGCAGCTCCTGAACGCAAATCTCGGAAGAAGCTTGCAGTCCGCCTGGTGGTCGGCCTTTGTCAGCTATCTCGGCGGAACGATCGCATTGGCGGCCGTGCTCGTCGTCCTGCGCGAGCCGCTGTTCAGCGCGGCATCCGCGGCCCGCGCGCCCCTGATCGCATGGACCGGCGGCTTCTTCGGTGCCGCGTTCATCGCTACAAGCGTGTTCATGATTCCGCGTCTCGGTGTTGCCACCGTCGTGACCCTCGTGGTCGTGGGCCAGTTGCTCTGCTCGCTGGTCCTCGACCATTTCGGCGTGCTCGGCACCCCGCAGCACCAGGCGACGGTGGTGCGGCTGCTCGGTGCGGCATGTCTGATCGCCGGTGCCGCGCTGGTCCGTGCGTAGCGCGCGGACCAGCGAAGGCGCCGGCGCGGAAGCGGCGCTGACGACAATGATGCCATGAGTTCGCGCCCTGGAGCCGATCGCTATGCGACGTCGGCAACTCTAGCGTGGATCGCACGGCAGTGTTGCGCCAGAGCGTCGTGCGAGACCACGAACTGCTTCAATGGCGTGTTGATGTCGTAGAAGTAAATGTTGGCCACGAAGCCATAGATGCTCGCGTCGATGGTCGTCGGCCTGTTGCCATGCACACAGCCTTGCCCCGGGATCAAGCTCGCCAGGGCGGCGAGATCGGCGAGCCCGCGCGCCATCGCGGCGTCGGGCTCGAAGCGGCCGATGCCCTGGTAATGATAGCGTTGCGCGTTGAACTCCTTGGCCTTCATCAGGCCGTCGTCGGTGAGATCCGGATGCTCACGCTTGAGCGCATCGCGGAACTGGGGCCAGTAGCGCTCGTCCTTCCAGCGCGAATAGGACATCACCCAGTAGAGGTCGTCGAGCGTTCGGGTGACAAGGAGATTGGTCGTGCGTTGCGCCGGTGTCAGCGCCGCATCCAGCGTCACGCCGTATTTTTCCGTGACATAAGCGATGATGGTCTCGCTGTCGCCGACGGTGCCATCGCCGTCGACGACATAGGGCAGCTGCTGGCGCGGCGCCTTCGACGCATCAAAAATGTGTTCGTGCCGGAACGGCACGCCGGCGAGCTTCAGAAAAGCGAAGACCTTCAGACCGTAGCCATTGTTGTCGGCGACGCCGAACAACGGCGGATAGGAATAGAGCGTGAGCATGGTGGTCCGCCACGTTCAGGATGGATAAAATTAGCTCAAGATTGGTCGGTTGGAAACGTCAGGCAGGCACGGCCGCCTCGGGACGAGAGCGAATTAGCTTGCGTTGCTTTGAGTCCTTTTGCACTCTCAGGTAAGGAGGCCGATGCATGAAGATAATGACCGTCGCGTGCGCTCTCGGAGCGGCCCTGGTGCTGTGTAACCTCGGGACGTCTGGTGCTGAAGCCCGGACGCGGAGGGCACAGGTCGTTCAGGAACCAAGAAGGGTTATTATCCCGGTGCCGGTGATCAGGCCAACTCCGTGGGATTATTATATTGTTCCACGATATCGTTATCGCCCCGAGGACGACCGGGTCGATCCGTACGGCCCACCCCTGGTGTCGTCGTGGGTCCGCTATGAGGCGTGGCGGTGGCCATACTGGTGGTGAACAGCGGTCATGCCGGGCAGATCGCGTTCTGGGGGAAGCGGTGATCGTCCCCTGACCGGACGCGGAGGTGAAGCGTAACGCCGGGACAAAACTGCGTGATGCCGCGTTTTAGCTGGCGCATCACTATGGGTCATAAGCCGTCGATGACGACCAGGCCCGGCAACGTCGGCTTTGTCGTCGGAAGCCGACGTTGACGATGGCGCCCCAGACGATCAGGCCTTCGAGATACCGCCGTCGATCACCGGTCCCAGCGGCTCGTAACGTTCGCCGCTGAAGCGCGTCAGCTGCAATTGCTCGAGCGGATAATAGTCCGATGGCGAGGTGTTGATCTTGATGCCCGGCAGCAGCATGTCGGATTCGACATCTCTGAGGTTCGCCGCCTGCTTGATGATGCTTTCGGACGAGACGTCGTCGCCGCACTGCTTGAGCACCTGAACCAGGATCTGGCTGGTGAGATAGCCGGTGACGGCGTAGATGTCGTTCTTGGCGGCCGCCGGATCGTATTTGTCAAGGAATGCGCGCCATTTCTGGATGGCGGGATCGCCGTCCCAGGCGGCGTCGACGGGATCCTTCAGATAGGCGCTCGAGATGATGCCCTTGGAGACGTCGAAGCCCGCCGCCTTCAGCGTCGAGCCGGCGGAGGAGGCGTTGTTGCCGATGTAATGCACCGGCTGCCAGCCGAGTTCGGCGATCTTCTCTTCTTGATGCCTTGCGCGGCGAATTTCGGCGTGGTCATGCTCATGAACACGTTGGCACCGGCGGATTTGCATCTCACCACCTGGCTGTCGATCGTCGGGTCGGCGGTCTCATAGGACAGCTCCGCCACGATCGCGGAGGTCTTGGCGCCGAGCCCGTCCTTGAAGCCCTTCAACACGTCGCGTCCGAAATCGTCGTTCTGGTAGACGATGCCGATCTTGGGATCGGTCTGTGTCGAGAGGACATGCTGCGCGAAGGCACGCCCTTCGATCTGGTAGCAGGGCTGGAAACCCATCGTGTACGGGAAATTCTTGTAGTCGCCGAACTTGGTGGCGCCCGAGGCGATGAAGAGGTGCGGGACCTTCTTGAGGTTCATGTACTTCATGATCGCCGCATTGGTCGGCGCACCGAGCGGCGCGAACAGCACATCGATCTCGTCGCCCTCGACGAGCTTGCGCGCCTGCTCGACTGTCTTGGCCGGGCTGTAGGCGTCGTCATAGGTGATGTACTTGATCATGCGGCCGTTGATGCCGCCTTGCTCGTTGATCATCTTGAAATAGCCGCCGGGCGTGCGGCCGATCGACGAATAGACCGCTGCCGGTCCCGAATAGGCATCGATGTTGCCGATCACGATCTCGGTCTTGCCCTTGGCGATCGCGGGCCTGCCGAGCAGCAGCGCGGCCGACGTCGCGGCGCTGCCCTTGATGAGCTGACGGCGGGATAGCTGGGTTGAACGGTTCCTCGGCATTGCAGTCCTCCGCTTCTTCTTGTTGGCCGTTTTGGCATTGTTGGCCGGTTTGGCAGCCTCTGACGGGCATGTCGGCTCGAGACGCTGCACAGCGTTCAAGCCGGATCAAATCAATCTATGGGAGGCGCGCGCCGGGACTTGTGTGTAGTCGCTGCGATCAGGAATATTGGCGCGGTGTCAGGATGCGGCGCGGCGGATCGAATGATCCGAGCCGCGCCGCACATCGCGGCCGATCAGGCCGGCAATGCCCGGCCTGGGAGCGCGATTGTTCGCCTTGAGCTGGGGCAGCGGAAAGACGCGATCGTAGGCGATATTAAACACGAACGCGTAGACCAGATAGAACGCGACGATGGAGATATCCATCATCAGCGCGGCCCACAACGAGATGCCGAGATACCAGGCCACGAACGGGATCAGCAGCACGATCAGGCCGGCCTCGAACAGCATCGCGTGAGCGACGCGGATCGGCATCGTCTTGGCGACACGGCCGGTGACACGGACCAGCGCGTGGTCGAAGCCGAGATTGAACAGCAAGTTCCAGACCGTCGCCACCGTCGCCGAGACGACGCCGATCACGCCCATATGGGCGACCGGCTGATTGAACAGCCAGGCGGCCGCTGGCGTGAAGATGGCGATACCGATCAGTTCGAACAGGACTGCGTGCCTGACCCGGTCGGAGAAGGAACGCATGGACATTTGGAAACCCTTTCTTGTCGTTGTGATCGGGTTTCTATCTGATATTGTGGGATTACAAAGCTAGATAATATCTGAAAAAGAGATAGATGACCGTTTCCATGGACCAGCTCGAATCCTTCGCGGCGGCCGCCGAGCAGGGGTCGTTCTCCGGTGCGGCGCGGCTGCTGAAGAAGGCGCAATCGGCCGTCAGCACGCATGTCGCCAACCTGGAAACCGACCTCGGCATTGCGCTGTTCGACCGGGCCGGGCGCAACCCGGTGCTGACCGAAGCGGGGGCGCGACTGTTGCCGGAAGCGAAGCTGATCCTCGATCGCCGCGAGCACCTGATCGGCGTTGCCAGCAGCTTTGAGGCGCATGTCGAGAAGCGCCTGGTGGTGGCGATCGACGAGCTCTATCCGGAGAGCGCGGTCGGCGAACTGTTCGCGGAATTCGCCACGCGCTTTCCGCATGTCGAGCTGGAGCTGCTGTTTCCGATCATGGAGGACGTCAGCCGCCTCGTGCTTGACGGCAAGGCCGATGTCGGCGTGATGTGGCGGCAGGAGCATCTGCCGCCGGAGCTCGGCTTCAAGACCATTGGCTGGGTGCCGCTGCAACTCGTCTGCGGCAAGACCCATCCGCTGGCGCATGGGCGGGTGGATTGGGAGGAGCTGAAGCGGCATCGCCAGATCATGGTCACGGTGCGCAACGAAGGCACCGAGCGGCACCGGCTGCGGGTCGCGGCCGAGGTGTGGTGGGTTGAGAGCCATTGGGTGATCCTGCAGATCCTCAAGCAGGGCGTCGGCTGGGCGCTGATTCCGGCCCACATCATGGCGAGCTCGCAGGTTGCCGCGGACCTGGCGGTTCCCGAGCTGGAATTCGACGAGGGTGCGCATCCCGTGGCGCTCGAAGTGGTCTGGCACAAGCAGCGGCCGGCGGGGCCGGCAGCCAAATGGCTGCGCCGCCGCTTCGCCACGCGTCCGCCGATGCTGCGCATGTGAGCGTCGGACAGGCGCGCCATCGCGCTTCGCATCGGAGCTGACATCGCGACCGCGATGTGTTGCCATAGCCGCCGCACTGACCTGACAGGGTGGAGACGATGGCGAAGCAATTGCAAGACAAGGTGGCCGTTGTCACCGGGGCGGCATCGGGCATCGGACTTGCGAGCAGCGAGGCGATGCTGGCGGCAGGCGCCCGCGTGGTGATGGTCGACCGCGATGCCGGCGCGCTCGCGGCGCTCGCCGGCAAGCATGGCGATGCGGTGATCCCGCTGGTCATCGACCTGCTCGATCCAAAGGCCTGCGCGACGTTGCTGCCCCTTGTGCTCGAGAAGGCCGGCCAGCTCGACATCCTGCACGCCAATGCGGGCATCTATGTCGGCGGCGATCTGGTCGATGCCGACACCGGCGCGATCGACCGGATGCTGAATCTCAACGTCAATGTCGTGATGAAGAACGTGCACGACGTGCTGCCGCACATGATCGCGCGGGCGACCGGCGACATCATCGTCACGAGCTCGCTCGCCGCACATTTCCCGACGCCGTGGGAGCCGGTCTATGCCTCGTCGAAATGGGCGATCAACTGCTTCGTCCAGACGGTGCGGCGCCAGGTGTTCAAGCACGGCATCCGCGTCGGCTCGATCTCGCCCGGGCCCGTGATCAGCGCGCTGCTCGCGGACTGGCCGGCGGAGAAGCTGCACGAGGCGAAGGCGGCCGGCAGCCTGCTGGAAGCGAGCGACGTGGCCGAGGTCGTGATGTTCATGCTGACCCGCCCGCGCGGCATGACCATCCGCGACGTCGTGATGCTGCCGACGAATTTCGATCTGTAGGCTGGCTCGATGAGCCTTGATGGCTTCTTCCGTCATTGCGAGGAGCGATAGCGACGAAGCAACCCATGCCTCCACTTGTGGCGCGATGGATTGCTTCGCTTCGCTCGCAATGACGCGGCAAAACTGTGCCGCGCTTCCAGACCGGAAGGAGGGCCGGACTAGACCGCCTCGAGCTCGCCCGCGCGCTTGGCCTTCTTCACCCTGGCCGGCGCGAACAGGTTGCCGGCGGCGAGGCCCGCGGTGTCGGCGACGCCGGGATCACCCGACACCATCGCGGCGACGATGGCGCCGTCGATCAGCAGTGCGAGCTGATGCGCCAGCACGGCGGGCTCGGCTGCGCCCAATTCGCTGGCGAGTTTTTCGATATGCGCCAGCACCACCTTCTTGTGCTTCAGCGCGATGTTGCGGAACTGCTTGGCATCCTTGTCGTGCTCGGCGACCGCGTTGATGAAGGGGCAGCCGTAGAAGCGCTCCTCGGCGAACCAGGTCTTCAGGGCAGGGAAGATCCGCGCCAGCTTGGTCTGCGCATCGCCGCCGCCGGCCTCGATCGCGCCGATGAACCATTCACGCCACTGCCTGCCTTCGCTCTCGAGCACGGCGTGCACCAGATTTGTCTTCGAGCCGAACAATTTGTAGAGCGTCGTCTTCGCGGTGCCGGCCTCGTCGATGATCGCATCGATCCCGGTGGCGTTGATGCCGTTCTTGCAGAACAGCCGCGTCGCCGCGTTGAGCAGCCGCCCGCGCGCCGATTCATCGTCGCCGGCTGCGAACGCCGCGGCAGGTTTTTTCTTCGCAATCGATTTGGCCATGTGCGGCAGTAAATCGGAGCCCGGCAAAATCATCAAGTCGCATCTTGCTGCGCGCCTCCATGCGCTGAAAATAATCGCGGCCGTGCAGCATCTGCTTGGCGATTGAGCAAACCGGCGCTGATCAATCCGCAGGCAGGGTCGCTTAAGCGCCTGCGGGATTTCGCCTTTTGATTTGGGGCGGGACTGGCACGCTTCGTGCAGGAAACAGACCGTTCGGTATCCTGACCATTCCATCGCTCCCAGGGAGAAAACTGATGACCGCTGTCGCCCAGAAGACCGCACTGACCGGCTGCCTCGCGCCGATCGACAGAGGCGGGCTCGAACAGCTCATTGCCAACGGCAAGGCCAACCCGAAGGTGATCAAGACCTTGAAGTGCAAGACGGTGGCCGAGGGCAAGTTCCGCCACGCCAACTACATCCGCAACCTCGCGCCCTACATCGTCGACGAGCCGCCGGGCCTGCTCGGCGATGACACCGCGCCCAATCCCTCGGAAGCTTCGCTCGCCGCGCTCGGCTCCTGCCTCGCGGTCGGCCTGCACGCCAACGCCGTGCATCGCGGCTGGACCGTCAACAAGCTCGAGCTGGAGCTCGAGGGCGACCTCAACATCACCGCGGTGTGGGGCACCGGCGACATCAGCGAGAAGCCGGTCGGCTTCACCGACGTCCGCGTCAAGGTCGACATGGAATGCGAAGGCGTCCCGCAGAGCGAGATCGATGCGCTGGTGGCGCATGTGAAGAAGTGGTCGCCGGTCGCCAACACCTTCACCCGTCCCGTCAATCTCGAGGTCAGCGCCTGATCTCACCCCTCATCCTGAGGAGCTTGCGGAGCAAGCGTCTCGAAGGATGCAGGCCACGGTGGGGCTTCATGGTTCGAGACGCGCGTTCCGCGCTCCTCACCATGAGGAGCCCACGATACTGCAGCATTACGAAAGGTGCGGAGACCATCCATGGGTTCACTGGCTTTATCGCGGGTCGCAGCTCAAGATCCCGCACCGACGATTGCGGACGAGGTCGCGCGCCTCGCCCGCCAGGAGCTGGCGCCGCTTGCCTCGGCGATCGATTCCGGCTCGGTCTATCCCGGCGAATTCCTGCGCCGGCTCGGCGAGGTCGGCGCGTGGAACAGCCACGTGCCGCAGGAAGGCCCCGCCGATTTGCGCTGCGCCATCCAGTCGATGGCCGCGATCGGCGAGGTCTGCGGCGCCACCGCCTTCATGGCCTGGTGCCAGAACACGCTGGTCTGGTACGTTGCCAACTCCACCAACATGAAGCTCGCCGCGCGCTTCGGTGACTGCTTCTCCAGTGGGCGGCGGCTCGGCGGCACCGGGCTCTCCAACCCGATGAAGAGCTTCTTCGGCATCGAGCGGCTGAAGCTGAAGGGCCGCAAGGTCGACGGCGGCTACATCGTGCGCGGCGCGCTGCCCTGGGTGTCGAATCTCGGGCCGGACCATTTCTTCGGCACCATCTTCGAGCGCGAGGAGGAAGGCGGCATCGCAAGAGGCGAGCCGGGTGGGACCGTGATGTTCCTCGCCGACTGCTCCGATCCCGCGATCACGCTGACGCCGTGCAAGCCGTTCCTCGCAATGGACGGCACCGGCACCTACAGCATCCAGTTCCGCGACGTCTTCGTGCCGGACGAACTGATCCTGGCCGAGCCGGCCGCGCCCTTCGTGAAGAAGATCCGCGCCGGCTTCATCCTGCTGCAGACCGGCATGGGCCTCGGGCTGATGCAGGACTGCATCAACATCATGGACGAAGTCCATGCGCCGCTCGGCCATGTCAACCGCTATCTGCCGCAGCAGCCTCTGCAATTCCGCGAGCTCTATGCCGAGCTCGGGAAGGAGGCGATGACGCTGGCGCGCGATCCCTACAATGCCGACGACAGCTACTGGCGCCGCGTCGTCGCGCTGCGGCTGCGCATCGGCGATGCCAGCGTCGCGGTCGCGCATGCCGCGATGCTCCATTGCGGCGCGCGCGGCTATCTGATGAGCCACCGCGCCCAGCGCAGGCTGCGCGAGGCCTATTTCGTCGCCATCGTCACGCCCGCTACCAAGCAGCTGCGCAAGATGCTGGCGGACGGCTGACGCGGAGTTCGGGACCACCACAACTGCAACCACGCAACAGGAGAGAGCCATGACGGACGTTCTGATCACCGCCGGCGAACTTGCCGAGCTCGTCACCAAGGAGCCGTGTGTCATCATCGACACGCGGAATCCGGATGCCTATGCGGCCGGACATCTGCCCGGCGCCGTCAATGTGCACGACATCTTCACCTACCTCGCGACCTCGACCCCGGAGGGCATGCACGAGCTGAAGACCAAGTTCGCCGACGCGTTCGGCGCCGCTGGTCTCTCCGGCAGGGAGACTGCCGTGATCTACGAGCAGTCGATGAACTCCGGCTTCGGCCAGTCCTGCCGCGGTTATTACCTGCTGACCATGCTGGGCTATCCCAAGATCAAGGTGCTGCATGGCGGCTTCGATGCCTGGAAGGCGGCCGATCTGCCCGTGACGACCGACGTCGCCGCGCCGGTGAAGGCCGCCTTCGCGATCGTGCCGGAGGCCGGCGACATCATGATCGACGCCAAGGCGATGCTGGCGGCGGTCGGCAAGCCCGGCGTTGCGATCCTCGACGTGCGCGACGTCGACGAATGGATCGGCGAAAGCTCGTCTCCTTATGGGAAGGATTTCTGCCCGCGCAAGGGCCGTATCCCCGGCGCGGTCTGGCTCGAATGGTACCGCATGATGAAGCCGACCGGCGAGGGCCCGCGCTTCAAGTCGAAGGACGAGATCCTCGCCGAATGCGCCACCGTCGGCATCTCGCAGACCACGCCGGTCTATCTCTACTGCTTCAAGGGCGCGCGCGCCTCGAACACCTTCCTGGCGTTGAAGAACGCCGGCGTGAAGGACGTCCGCATGTACTTCGGCTCCTGGAACGAGTGGTCGCGCGACCCGTCGCTGCCGATCGATGAGGGCTTGCCGACCGCTGCCGTCGTAACAGGCAAAGCGGCATAGAAATTGCCTGTTTGCTGGCGTCCGGCGGCGTAAAATGCTGCTGGACGTCGATCAATGCCGGGATTGGCGCGGCGCGCCGATCCGCAAGGAGGAAGCCTCATGAAACGCGAAGACCTCACCGAAAAGCTGCTCGACATCAAGCGCGAGAAGGGCTGGAGCTGGAAGCACATCTGCGAGAAGATCGGCGGCTATTCCGAGGTCCTGATCGTGGGCGCAATCCTCGGCCAGATGAAATTGACGAAACCGCAGGCGGCCAACGCCGGCGAGTTGTTCGGACTGTCGAAAGCCGAGATCGCGATGCTCAACGAGGTGCCGATGCGCGGCACCGGCACGCCGATGCCGCCGACCGATCCCCTGATCTATCGCTTCTACGAGATGGTGATGGTCAACGGCCCGGCCTGGAAGGCGCTGATCGAGGAGGAGTTCGGCGACGGCATCATGTCGGCGATCGACTTCGACATGGCGATGGAGCGCGTCGCCAGTCCGAAGGGCGACCGCGTCAAGATCACCATGAGCGGCAAGTTCCTGCCGTACAAATATTACGGTGCCAGCGGCAACGTGCCGGACTACGGCTTCAAGGAGGAGTGAGGAGGGCGCGGCTGCTTCACGCCGCGCGCTCCGGCCTTCCCTCCGACCTCAGAGGATCGCGCGCGGCGCGTAGCTCGCGGCTTCCGGCTTGGCCTTGGCCAGGGCTTCGACCTGCTCGGCGAAGTGATCGACCTGGGCACCGGCGTCGCCGGAGTTGGCGCGGCCCTGATCGAGCACTTGCTGGAGCTCGGCCGCGCTCAAGCCCAGACGCTTGTCGGCGGCAAGACGCTGCAGCAGATCGTTCTGCACGATCTTGCCGGTGCGGAGGTCGCCGATGGCGGCGACGGCGTGCTCCTTGATTGCCTCGTGCGCTCCTTCGCGGCCGGCGCCCTTCTTCACCGCTTCCATCATCACCGTGGTGGTCAGCAGGAAGGGCAAATAACGGTTGAGCTCGGTCTCGACGACCGCCTCGAACACTTCCATCTGATCGAGCACGGTGAGCAGGGTCTCGAGCAGCCCGTCCGTGGCGAGGAAGGCATCGGGCAGCATGACGCGGCGGACGACGGAGCAGGAGACGTCACCCTCGTTCCACTGATCGCCGGCGAGGCCCGCAGCCATCGCGAGATAGCCCTTCAGGATCACATGCAGGCCGTTGATGCGCTCGCAGGAGCGGCTGTTCATCTTGTGCGGCATCGCCGAGGAGCCGACCTGGCCCTTGGCAAAACCTTCGCTGGCGAGTTCGTGGCCGGCCATCAGGCGGATGGTCTTGGCGAAATTGCCGGGACCGCTGGCGAGCTCGGTGAGCGCGCTGACCGCACGGAAGTCGAGGCTGCGCGGATAGACCTGGCCGACGGCATCGAGCGCTTTCGGCAGGCCGAGGTGCCGGAGGATGCTCTGCTCGAGCGCGCGCGCCTTGCCGGCATCGCCGTTGAACAGGGTGATCTGGTCGAGACGGGTGCCGACCGCGCCCTTCAGGCCGCGCGCGGGATAGGTTTGCAGCACATGGACCAGGGTCTGATGCGCCAGCAGCATCTCTTCGCCGAACATGGCGATGCGCTTGCCGAGCGTCGTGACCTGCGCGGCGACGTTGTGGGTGCGCGCGGTGAACGGGATGTCGCGCAATTGCTGCGCGCGCCTGGCAAACCGGACCAGCGCGGCGATGCTCTTGGTCTCGACCAGCTGCAACGAGCGGTAGACCTGCAATTGCTCGACGTTCTCGGTGAGGTCGCGGCTGGTCATGCCCTTGTGCAGGTGCTCGTGACCGGCCAGTTCGCAGAACTCCTCGATCCGCGCCTTGACGTCGTGGCGGGTGATGCGCTCCCGCTGCATGATGGACTTGAGGTCGATCTGGTCCTTGACCCGCTCGTAGCTTTCGATCACGCCATCCGGCACCGGGATGCCGAGATCGCGCTGGCCCTTCAGCACGGCGATCCAGTAGTCGCGTTCGAGGCGGACCTTGCCTTCGCCGCTCCAGATGGCGCGCATGGCGGGTGAGGCGTAACGTTCGGCGAGGACGTTGGAAATGTGATCTTGGGACATGATCCCGCTCTCTTGGCATTGCCGGAGGCTGGCTGCAAGTCGCGAGCTGCCATGAATCGTCAGGTCTGATGGCGCCCTGGCCGCACTTGCGGTGCCGGCGCCACCATACCAGATTCTGAGAGGCGCCGCCTCGGGCGATCCGCGGCGGCGCTGGCTTATTCGGTGCCGGCGGACGGCTCGCCGCCGGCGCTCCTTACGGCGCGGGGGCAATCAGTCGAACGCTTCGCGAACCTCTTTCACCGGCGCCATGTCGCGGACGAAGGTGAATGCGCCCTTGTCCTTCATCTCGCGGGCGCTCCGCAGGAACGCGGCCAGCGCGTGACGCTCCATCGCACCTCCCACGCTGATGCGCTTGACCCCGGCAGCCGAGATCTGCTCGACCGTCAGGGTCGGGTCGGCAAAGCCCATCACGAGGTTGAAGGGCCGCTTCAGCGCCGACACCACGGTCTTGATGGTGCCGATGTCATAGAGGCCCGGCGAATACAGCACGTCGGCGCCGGCGGCCTCGAAGGCCTGCAGCCGCTTGATGGTGTCGTCGAGGTCCTTCCGTCCCCAGAGAAAGTTCTCCGCCCGCGCCGTCAGCGTGAACGGGAAGGGCAGCGCCCGCGCCGCCTCGACCGCCGCCTGCACACGTTCGACGGCGAGCGAGAAATCGTAGATCGGATGCTCGCGATTGCCGGTCGAGTCCTCGATCGAGCCGCCGACGGCGCCGGCTTCGGCGGCGAACCGGATCGCCTCAGCCGCGAGCTTCGGCATGTCGGCGCCGCAATTTTCGAGATCGGCGTTGACGGGAAGGTCGGTGGCTTCAGCGATCACCCGGCAATTCTCGATGATCTCGTCAAGGCGGACGGCCGAACGGCCGAGCGTGTTGGCTAGCCCGAGGCTCGTGGTCGCGAGCGCCTCGAAACCCATGGATGCGAGCAGCTTTGCCGTTCCGGCGTCCCACGGATTTGGAATGATGAAGGCGCCGGGCCGCTGATGCAGCTCGCGAAACCGTGCTGCCTTGTCTGCCTGGGTGCGCATGTGAACTCCTGATGGTTGGAAATAGCGACTGGCGCCAGCGATAGGGCGGTTTCGCCCATCAGACAAATTTGTTATTTCTCTCGATAGCATCAGTTTTTTGCATGAGGCGAGAGATGGACAGCGACGCGCTCAACACGTTCCTGGTGGTGCATCGCCGCGGCGGGATCTCGAATGCCGCCAAGGCGCTGCATCGCTCGCAGCCGGCGATCTCGAGACGCATCGCGCTGCTCGAGCAGGAGCTCGGCGTACCCCTGTTCGAGCGCATTGGAGGCAAGACGCGGCTGAGCGATGCCGGGCGGGTGATGGTGCCCTATGCCGAACGCGCGGTGGCGGCGGCGAAGGATGCCGAGAATGCGGTGCGCGCGCTCTCGCGCGACAATTCCGGCCCGGTGGCGCTGGCGGTGACCGGTACGCTCGCCGGCGAGCGGCTCTCGAAGGTGCTGAAGCGCTTTGCCCGCCGGCATCCGGATGTCACGCTGACGCTGCGCACCGCGACGAGCGCCGAGGTCAGCGATCTGATCCGGCGCGGCGAGGCGACGATCGGGCTGCGCTACGATCGCGACCGCTCACGCGAGCTCGATTACGAGGTGCTGTTCGCCGAGCCGCTGCAGGTGGTCTGCGCGCTGGATCATCCGCTGGCCGGACGCCGGGTCGGCAAGCTCGCCGATCTCAGGGACGAGCGCTGGATCGCGTTTCCCGAGGTGCCGGGACGCCGCGAGATCACCGCCTCGCATGTGTTCGCGCTGTTCCTGACGCACGGGCTCGGCGAGGTCGACTGGACGCCGGTCGACAGTCTGACGGCGCAGAAGCGGCTGATCGAGGCCGGCCTCGGGATTGCGCTGCTGTCGCGAAGCAATGCAGCGGAGGAGTTGGGGAGCTCCAGGATCGCGACGATTCGCGTCAGCAATCTCACTGCAAGTCACGAGGTCGTCGCGGTGACGCGGCATGGCGGCTTTCTCAGCGCCGCATCGCGCCGTCTGCTCGACATCATCCGCGCCGACTTCACCAAGGCGAAGGGCACCAACAATTCGCGCCGGAACGGGGTCCGGCGCGCGTAGACGATTTGCCGGTTGGCTAGAGCCGGAACTCAGGTCCCCGCCTTCACCTGCGCTGCGGCGACGGCCAGCAGTTCGTCCATCTTGGCCCGGACGTCGCGCTCGGTGACGGCCTGGTCCTTGGCGGTGAGGTCCTTCAGAACCTTGTGCAGGACGTCGTTGTCGCCGGCTTCCTCGAAATCGGCGGCCACCACTTCCTTGGCATAGGCGCTGGCGGCATCGCCCGTAATGCCTAGCTTCTCGGCGGCCCACAGGCCGAGCAACTTGTTGCGGCGGGCCTCAGCCTTGAACTTCTGTTCCTCGTCGAGGGCGAACTTCTTCTCGAAACCTTCCTCGCGCTTGTTGAATTCGTTCATGGCTGAAGTTCCAATTCCCTGCTGAATGGCGGGCTGGCGCTCGTTGCGGCGGCCCCGATGCCTGCCTAAATAAGTGGGAGGAATCGGCAAGACAACGAGCCGTTAAGCCGCAGGCAAAACAGGCGGAATCGGCCCTTTACGATAGGGCGGTATAAGTGCCCTCCAGGGGGCACTATCGATTGTGCTGGATGGGCCAATCGGATAGGTTGCCAACAGGTGTGGTTCTTGTTCTGTTTCCAGTTGGATCGCTCAGGTTCCAGGCCTCCGCGGCAGCTCCGTCGTGGGTCGTAACCCCAAGTCATCCGGAGCACCCAAATTCATGGATTTCAACAAAACACGGTACATCCCAATGAGCCGTCGACGCCGTATTTATGAAGGCAAGGCCAAGGTGCTTTATGAAGGCCCCGAGCCGGGAACCCTGATCCAGCACTTCAAGGACGACGCGACCGCGTTCAACGCCAAGAAACACCAGGTGATCGAGGGCAAGGGCGTCCTCAACAACCGGATTTCGGAGTACCTGTTTCAGCACCTTAACGACATCGGGGTGCCGACCCACTTCATCCGCCGTCTCAACATGCGCGAGCAGCTGATTCGCGAGGTCGAGATCGTGCCGCTCGAAGTGGTGGTGCGCAACGTCGCCGCCGGCTCGCTGTCGCAGCGGCTCGGGATCGAGGAGGGCACCCAGCTGCCGCGCTCGATCATCGAGTTCTATTACAAGAACGACCAGCTCAACGACCCCATGGTGTCGGAAGAGCACATCACCGCCTTCGGCTGGGCCACGCCGCAGGAGATCGACGACATCATGGCGCTGGCGATCCGCGTCAACGATTTCCTGACCGGCCTCTTCCTCGGCATCGGCATCCGCCTCGTCGACTTCAAGATGGAGTGCGGGCGGCTGTTCGAGAACGAGATGATGCGGATCATCGTCGCCGACGAGATCTCGCCGGACTCCTGCCGCCTGTGGGACATCAAGTCGAACGAGAAGCTCGACAAGGACCGTTTCCGCCGGGATTTGGGTGGC
Source organism: Bradyrhizobium sp. USDA 3364 (assembly GCF_054056355.1). Lineage (NCBI taxonomy): Bacteria > Pseudomonadati > Pseudomonadota > Alphaproteobacteria > Hyphomicrobiales > Nitrobacteraceae > Bradyrhizobium > Bradyrhizobium sp. USDA 3364. Next base: position 8,316,917 of record NZ_JBSRYG010000002.1, on the reverse strand, counting down.
TTGCTTGAAGCCTACACCGAAGTGGCAAAACGGCTCGGCATTCTGATCGAGAACGAGCGTCCGGCCGGCAGCGGCCCGGTGCTGGTGAAGAGTTAAGGGGTAATCGTGAAGGCACGCGTCACTGTCACATTGAAGTCGGGCATCCTCGATCCGCAAGGCAAGGCGATCGAGGGCGCGTTGAAATCGCTCGGCGTCGATGGCATCGCCAGCGTCCGCCAGGGCAAGGTGTTCGACATCGAGCTCGCCGCGACCGACGCGGCCAAGGCGGAGGCGGCGCTGAAGGCCGCCGCCGACAAGCTTTTGGCGAACACCGTGATCGAGAACTATCGGGTCGAGGTTCTGAGCTAGCCGGGGCGAGCCAGATGATGTCAGCCGCTCCCGTCTTCTCTCGCAACGAGCGGACGATCGTCCGGTCGCTGCTGCTGACGTCGTTGACGGCTGCCGGGATCGGTGGCGCGTCGGCGCAATCGCCGGCTCCGGCACCGTCCGCGGCCACGCAGCGGCCGCCGTTTGCGGTCAGTGGCTGGAGTTACGAGCGCCGTGCTGACACGCATTTGTTCCGTTGCGAGCAGCCGCAATGCGGTGCGGGCTCCAAGGTGAGCTACCGGTTCTACACCGGCGGAAATCAGATGACGCTGGACCAGTTCCGCGACAGCCAGAACCAGGTCATCAAGGCGCTGGAGCAGCGGACGCCCGGACAACGCATCACGCTTCTCGGTGTCGATGGCGACAAGGGCAGCGCGGTGCCGCGCATGTACAAGGCACGGCGCCTGACGGTGACGCAGAGCGGTTCGAGCGAGTATCAGGTCAACGGCTTGCTGTTTGGCGGACAAGGCTCCGCCAGCTTGATCAGCTCGGCGCGCGACGAAAAGGCCAGCAACGACAATTACGCAAAATTTGCCGCCGCAGTTAAGCTCGTGCTGGCGCCCAAAACCAGGTGATCCCATGAAGTCAGCCGTCCTCGTCTTTCCCGGCATCAACCGCGAGCGCGATATGGCGCGCGCATTGAAGCTTGCCTCCGGCAACGAGACCGCGATGGTCTGGCACGCCGAGACCGCGCTGCCTGAGGGTACCGACCTCGTGGTGGTGCCCGGCGGCTTCTCCTATGGCGACTATCTGCGCTGCGGCGCCATCGCGGCCCGCGCGCCTGTCATGGATGCGGTGCGCGACTTCGCAGCCAAGGGCGGGCTCGTGCTCGGCGTCTGCAACGGCTTCCAGATCCTCTGCGAGTCCGGGCTGCTGCCGGGCGTGCTGATGCGCAATGCCGGGCTGAAATTCGTCTGCCGCGACGTGCACATGCGCGTCGAGCGCTCCGACACCCCGTTCACCCGCGGCTACAATGCCGGCCAGGTGATCCGCGTGCCGGTGGCACACGGCGAGGGCAACTACGAGGCGGACGAGGAGACGCTGAAGCGGCTCGAGGGCGACGGGCGGGTGCTCTACCGCTACTGCTCGCCGGAAGGCGTGGTCGACGAGGCTTCGAACTTCAACGGCGCCGCGCATTCGATCGCCGGCATCGTCAACGAGCGCGGCAACGTGCTCGGCATGATGCCGCATCCGGAAAACCACGTCGAAGAGATCATGGGCTGCACCGACGGCCGCGGCCTGTTCGCCGGACTGGTGGCGCATTTGGAGCGAGCAGCTTGAGGGCCTGAGATGGACCTTGGGTTGTTCGATTTCTGGAAGGAAGTTTCTCCAAGCGCCAAAGTCCATCCACAAGACAGGTCGATTCTGGAGGCTGACGACGCGCACAGCTTCGACCTGAAATGCTTGCCCATCCCGTACTATGGACCGTTAAGAACAGCTCCGATTGTTTTGCTTTATTTGAACCCTGGCCTCTCTGCAGAAGATCGTGCGGACGCCTCGAGTGAGGATGCACGGTTATTTTGGTGGCGCCAGCGGCAAGGAAGTGAAGCGCTTCGGAGCCAAATCCACCGCGAGAAGAGAAGCTGGTGGGTGTCGCGAACGAAGTGCTTTGGGGTGGACCCTGAAGTTCTGCGCCACAAGCTCGCAGTCCTTGAGTTGTGCGCATACCACTCGAAGGCGTTTACGGACGGCCCACTCTTGGAAAGACTGCCCTCAAGCAAGACCGTACGTCAGTGGGCTGCGTCCAATCTGTTTCCTCAAGCAAGGTTGAAGAAGAGAGTCGTTATTTGCTTGCGTTCAGCAAGACGATGGGGACTAACCGTGGGCAGTCAGGATGGCTGGTTTTTTGCTCCTTTTGTCACCCGTAGCGGCTACATGTTTAAGGACGGAAGCCGGGCCGACGTGATTGAAGCGGTCAAACAGATTTTGAGAAGCAATTGAGGGGGGTCAATTAGTGCGCGGTCTGCTTGTTACTGTTTTTGCATTGCTCTATGCATCTGCAGGATACGCCCAGGACTTTCCCAAACGTCCGATCACGATGATCGTGCCGTTCACGGCCGGCGGCACGTCTGATGTCATTGCCCGCGCGGTCGCCGATCAGATGAGCACGGCGCTCGGCCAGAGCATCATCATCGAGAATGTCGGCGGCGCCGGTGGTTCGACCGCACTGACCCGCGCAGCGCGCGCCGAGCCGGACGGCTACACGATCGCGATCGGCAACGCCGGCACCAACGCCGCGACCTACACGATCTATCCAAAACTGTCGTTCACGCCCGACTCCTTCGCGCCGATCGCCGTGGTCGCCAAGACCTTCGGCATCGTGGCGCTGCGCAAGGATTTTCCGGCTGGAGATCTCAAGGAATTCATCGACTACGCCAGGAAGAATCCGGGCAAGGTCAATCTCGGCCATGCCGGCGTCGGCTCCTCGAATTACCTGATCTGCAAGAGTTTCGTGCATGCCGCCGGCATCGACGTGCAACTGGTCGGCTATCGTGGCGCGGCGTTCGCGCTGACGGACGCGATCGGCGGCCAGATCGACGGCGTCTGCGATGCCGCGGCCTCGGTGTCGCAGGCGATCGACGACAAGCTCGTGAAGGCGGTGGTGGTCGGCTCGACCGTGCGTCTCGCCTCGCTGCCGGAGCTGCCGACCTCCGCCGAAGCCGGGCTGCCCGAGTTCGAGGCGCAGGGCTGGAACGGCCTGTTCGCGCCGAAGGGCACCCCGCCCGAGATCGTCGCCAAGCTGAACGCTGCCGCGCGCACTGCGGTGGCGAGCGAGGCGGTGAAAAAGCGCTTCGTCGATTTGTCGACGGTCGCCCCCGACGCCAATGAGCTCGCGCCGGAGGTGCTGCAGCAACTCGTGACCCGCGACGTCGCCAAGTACCGCGCGCTGCTCGCGGACGACAAGAAGTAGGCCGCGAACCTATCTCCGCAGCCAGCGCTTGACGGCCTCAGCCGGCACCGTCATCGCGGCGACGCCGGCCATCACCAGCAACAGGCCGAGCGCCAGGTTCGACGGCACGGATTCGCCGAGCAGGATCACCGACAGCGCGACGCCGATCGGGATGCGCAGATAGCCCTGCGCGTTGGTCGTGAGCGTGCCGAGCCGCGTCAGGCACATGTAGAACAGCATCAACCCGAACGCGCTGGAGAAGATCCCCATCACGACGGTGGCGGCCAGCGCCTGCGGCGTCGGGTGCAAGGTCCAGGGATGGTCGACGATCAGCGCGACCGGCAGCAGCACGGTGCCGCCGAACAAGAGCGAGCCGGCGGCCACCACCATCGGGTCATAGTCGGAGAGACGAAGCCCGAAGATCGTGGCGCAGGCGAACGACACGGTGGCGAGCAGGATCGCGATCTCGGCGAAGATCTCCTTGCCGAAGCCGGAGAGCGCGTCGAGGCCTATGATCGCGACCGTGCCGGCAAGGCCGAGGATCGCGCCGACCAGCTTGAGCAGCGAAGCCGGCTCGTGCCGCGTGATCGCCCAGGTGATCAGGAAGGCGAAGATCGGCGTCGTGGAGGCCAGCACCACGGTGTTGGACGCCGGCACGTAGAGCTGCGCCCAGGTGATCACCAAAAACGGGATCGTCGAGTTGATGGTCTGCTGGAAGGCGAACAGCTTCCAGGCCTTGATGTCGGTCGGGATCCGGATGCTGCGGATCCGCAGCACCACGAGCAGGAACAGCGCGGCGACCAGCGAGCGCGCCGAGATGAAGGTGACCGGCGGGATCGAGCCGAGCCCGATCTTGGTCAGCGGATAGGTCGAGCTCCAGCAGCAGGCGAGCGCCAGCAGTAGCGCATAGTCGCGCCAGCTACGCGCACCGGGCGCGGTGGACAGGGTAGGCGTGATCGCGGGAGCCGTCACGCCGCCCGTGCTTGTTGTCTTGAGCATGATCCTTTCGGAAAACCGCTTCACGCTTTTCCGGATCATGCTTTGGCTGTGCTCTTCGGCACCTTGATTGGCTCCCTTCACGCATTGGCGCGCGATGGAGCGAATGTAGCGTGGCCGCGGGGCAAGAGGCTAGGGGCATGAAAAAGCGACGGACGCCGCATGGCGTCCGTCGCACGGAATTTGGCCGAGGTTCTAGCGCAACACTTCGCTCAGTACCTCGCCGTCGACCTGGCGTGGTGCCGTGCCGAGGATCCGCATGATGGTCGGCGCCACGTCGATATTGCGCATGTGGCGCACGACGGTGTCCTTGCGGATCTGCGGACCTGCGGCGATGAAGGTTGCGCTCATCACCGGAAGCTCGGGATCATGGCCATGGGCGCCGTAGAAATTCGGCATCGACAGCGCGGTGGTCGCCGAATTGAACGGCGCATCACCCTGGCGCGCGACGCCGGGGTTCTGGATGCCGTCGAAATTGTAGCCGGGCGCCATCAGCGCGAACACGTCGCCATAGTCCTGGCCGACGGTCTTGCTGGTGCACTGTCCGGTTCCGGCGTCGCATTGCAGCGGCCGGGTCTCGACGACGGTGAAGATGCGCTGATCCCTGAGCGAGTAGTTGAACCGCGCGTTGGGATCGACCGCGTTCTTCACCGCGTCGGTGATCTGCGCCACCAGGGTCCGGTAGGTTGCGAGGTCGACGGTGCCGCCAAGCTCGCGGTTCTGCAGGTTGACGTAGATGTCGGCGGCAGGACCCGAGGTGCGGATCCCGACCTTGCTGGTGTCGATACCGGCGTTGCGCAGGATGTTGGTGAGATTGACCGAGGTGTGGAACGGCGCGAAACCGTGATCCGACACCACGATGACGTTGCTGTCGCGGCCCGCCGTGTCAGCGATCTGCTTTACCGCCTTGTCGGCGGTCTGGTAGGCGAAGCGGATGTAGGAGGCGTAGCGCTTGACCTTGGCCGGATCCTGGTTGGCGCCGATCGAATTCGGGTCGGTCGGGCTAGTGCCCTGGCGCGGATCGGTGAGCAGGAACTGGTGCTCGGAGCCATCGGGCTGCTCGATATAGACCATGACGAGGTCGGCGTCCGGATGCGTCTTGATCGCACGCTCGCCGATATTCGCCTGGTAGCGCACGAAGGTCTTCACCATGTCCTCGAACATGGTCTCGATCTCGACGTCGGGGAAGCTGGTGAAGCCCGGGCTCAGGCGCTCCGGAATCCGGAAGTCGGCCTGCGGACGCCAGAACCCGATGTTGTCGTTGATGTCGTCGACATCGGCGAGAACAGGCGTGTTGCGCGGGATGTAGTTGGCGCCGTAGCGGGCGAAGCGCACCACCGAGAGGTCCGGCGACAGCGCCGAGACGAAGTACGCGGCGCCGACCTTCGCGCCGCTGCCTTCGAAGAAGAACGGGGCGTTCTCGCCGCCGAACTTGACATAGGCCGGCCCGGTCGAGGGCGCGTGGAACGGGCCTGCGGTAATGCCGAGGTTCTCGTCGAAGAACACCAGCGTGTCGTAGTTCACCTTGCGGTCATTTGTCGTGTCGATCGCGGCGACGCGGATCGAATATTTGACGTCGAGCGTCGCGGCGTTGGTGCAGGTCGCGGTCGCCGCCGCAGAGCATGAGAACGTCTCGATCGGCGCCGAGGTCACCAGCACCGGGCTGAAAGAGAAGTGGCCCGCAGCTTGCAGCGCCGCCACGATGCCCGGGTCGGCCGTGAAGTCGCTGCGCGACAGCGTGAAGCCCTGGGCGCCGATGCCGCCGAACGCGCCGAACGGCACCGTGAAGTCGGTCACGCGGGTCGGCTGGGCCGGCTGCACCACGGTCTTGTTGATGGAGATGTCGGCGCCGTCGCCGCCGGGCCAGGTCGCGGTGACGACCTTCTTGCCCTGCTGGCGCAGCTGCACCCACAGGGGCTGTGCAGTCGGGTGCGCCGACGGCCCGAGCGGGCTTTCGTTGTAGCCGCCGATCGGTGCCGCGAAGCCGCTGATGCTGCTGGAGATCGGCCCGACGATCGGCTCGAACGTGTTGGATGGGATGTCGTTATGGACCGCCGTCGAACCGGTCGCGATCGCGATATGCGAGACCGCGGTGAGCGACGGTGACGCCGTCACGTTCTGCAGCGCCACCGCGCCGCGCCGGCTCAGCCGGGCGAGGCCGCCGTCACGCGGCAGCACGCCTTCCTCGATGAATTTCTGGATGAAATCAGGCTTGGCGCCGTCGAGCGAGATCATCACGACGCGCGGCCTGCGGCCGTGATGGTCGCCGTCATGGTCCTGATCCTGATCGTGACCGCGAGAATCGCCGGCATGATCGCCATTATCGCCGTCCTGACCGGCGCGCGCCGGAGTTGCAGTCCACGCCAGCGAAGCGACAAGCGACATCGCCGTCGTGACGGACACAAACGTCTTCAATTTCATGAGAATGCCCCATAGTCGCTGTGCGAATGCACAAACGGAAACCGTTCGGCAATCTACGGAGGCTTGGCTGACGAGCATGTGACGCATGCGCGACGACGCAACGACAGGACGTCGTCGCGTCACAACTGGTGCTCGCATGGCGTCGCGAAGAATTTGCGAGAACACAACGAGCTAGAGCTTGTGCGTTCGATTCAGTACGCGTCGATGTAACGACTCGATGACGGCGTGTTTCCACAGGCGTCGCGGGTCACGCGTTGCTGCCTGCGCGATTGATCCGCGTCGATGCCGATTCGCGGGTGCGGTGAGACTTCGCCGAGGCAGAAAAGGGCCGCTGTGAGCATCGAAATTATGCAGTGTCCCAGTTCGCCGGCAGGCGATATCGCCCTTGGTTGACGCCCTGGCTTATATTGCCGTTTTGTGACTTGGCCCACACGGGCGTGCCGCTGGGCCGGTTAGGGTCGAGCACATGACAAAGCATCTCAGGCTACCGGTCATCTTCACTGCCCTGGTCGTCGCGACGCAATGCTTGGCTGCGGAGACAAAGGGCGCGGGCTCAACCTTCGTTTCGCCTGTGATGGCGAAATGGATCGATGCCTACAAGGCAAAGACCGGCAATGTCGTCAGCTATCAGTCGGTGGGTTCGAGCATCGGCGTCGGCCTGATCAAGAAGGCTGCCGTCGATTTCGGCGCCAGCGACATGCCGCTCGATCCGAAGGAGCTCGACAGGCTCGGCATGATGCAATTTCCGATCGTGATCGGAGGCGTCGTGCCTGTCGTCAACATCGCGGGCGTCAAGCCCGGCCAGATTCAATTCACCGGACCGCTGCTCGCCGACATCTATCTCGGCAAGGTGAGATCATGGAACGATCCGGCGATTCAGGCCGTCAATCACGATCTGAAGCTGCCGCCTGCCGCGATCACCGTCGTCCATCGCATCGATGGATCCGGCACGACGTTCAACTGGTCGAATTATCTCTCGAAGGTCAGCGCGCAGTGGAAGGCAAGCGTCGGCGAGGGCACGTCGGTCGAGTGGCCCGTCGGGCTCGGCGGCAGGGGCAATGACGGCGTCGCTTCGCTGGTCGGCCTGATTCCCGGGGCGATCGGCTATCTCGAATACGCCTACGCGCTACAGCGGCTGGACCGGATTTCCTTCGGTCTGGTGCAAAACGGTGCCGGCAATTTCGTCACCCCGGACGCCGCATCGTTCCAGGCCGCGGCCTCGAGCGCAGACTGGAAGACCACGCAGGATTTCTACCTGGTCCTCACCAACGCTCCGGGGGAAGACGCGTATCCCATCACGGCCACGACCTTCGTGCTGATGCACAAGCAGCCGAAATCGCCCGACAGGTCGGCGGTCGCCATCGACTTCCTGCGCTGGTCGTTGGAGAACGGCAAGTCGCAGGCCGCATTGCTTAATTACGTTCCTTTGCCGCCCGCCTTGATCGGGCAGATCGAGGCCTATTGGCAGCACAATTTCGAGGCGCTCACGGCGTCTGCATCGCCGCCCGCAAAGCCCTGACGCACCTTGGCTTGACACATACCGGACAGGGCCGCGCCGCGCTGGCTCTAGGCACTCGCTGCGGTCAGCGCTTTGCGCTTCACCCGCTTGATGGTGCCGGAGAAGGTGAACAGCGGCCGCTCGGCCGACGTCAGCATGCCGCGCACGAAGATCAGCGAGCCGCCGGCGCGGGTGACCTCGCCGCTGCATTCGATCAGGTCGCCCTCGCGCGCCGCGTCGAGGAATTCCGAGGCGAACGACACCGTGACGCCGGGGCCCTGGAGCACCGAGCCGGCGAGCGCGAACAGGCAGTAATCCGCAAAGGTCATGAAGCAGCCGCCATGGACGTTGCCGGAGCCGTTGAGGTGCTTCGGGCCTACCCGGAACGCGCAGCTGATGCGGCCGTTCTCGTCCATGCGGTGGTAAAACGGGCCGGTATGGGTCTCGTAATTGTCCCGGGTCCAGGTTCGCCAGCCGGCGAATTCGCCCTCGGTTTCGACATGCAGGTCGGGGCGGCGGTTGAATGCGGTCTTCAGTGCGGTATCGGCGAGCTCGTTCACGAAATTTGGCCTTCAATTATCGGTTTCGGGTTCTTAAATCCGATCCATCCCCATTGTGCAAATGCCGCAGGCGCGGGCATCCCCCGCAAAGCTCTGGACAGGCCGGAAATGGGCCGTAAAAGGCCTTTTCGCCCCCGTTCGATCTACCTATTAAGGGTCCCATGAACGAGCCCAAGAATGCGTCCAAGAACGAGCCCAAGATCACCCCCGAGCTGGTCGCCGCCCACGGGCTGAAGCCGGACGAGTATGAGCGGATCCTCAAGCTGATCGGACGGGTTCCGACCTTCACCGAGCTCGGCATCTTCTCGGCGATGTGGAACGAGCATTGCTCGTACAAGTCGTCGCGCATCCATCTGCGCGGCCTGCCGACCAAGGCCCCCTGGGTGATCCAGGGCCCCGGCGAGAATGCCGGTGTGATCGATATCGGCGATGGCCAGGCCGTGGTCTTCAAGATGGAGAGCCACAACCACCCGAGCTACATCGAGCCCTATCAGGGCGCGACCACCGGCGTCGGCGGCATCCTGCGCGACGTCTTCACCATGGGCGCACGCCCGATCGCCTGCCTGAACGCGCTGAGCTTTGGCGCGCCCGAGCACCCGAAGACCCGGCACCTCGTCTCCGGCGTGGTCGCGGGCGTCGGCGGCTACGGCAATTCGTTCGGCGTGCCGACCGTCGGCGGCCAGGTGCGCTTCCACACCCGCTATGACGGCAACATCCTGGTCAACGCGATGGCGGTGGGTCTCGCCGACGCCGACAAGATCTTCTACGCGGCGGCGTCCGGCGTGAACATGCCGATCGTCTATCTCGGCTCCAAGACCGGCCGCGACGGCATTCACGGCGCCTCGATGGCCTCGGCCGAATTCGACGACGCCTCCGAGGAGAAGCGCCCGACCGTGCAGGTCGGCGATCCCTTCGCCGAAAAGCTGCTGCTCGAAGCCTGCCTCGAGATCATGGAAGCCGATTGCGTGATCGCGATCCAGGACATGGGCGCGGCGGGCCTGACCTGCTCGGCGGTCGAGATGGGCGCCAAGGGCGACCTCGGCGTCGACCTCGACCTCGACGCGGTGCCGACCCGCGAGACCGGCATGAGCGCCTACGAGATGATGCTCTCGGAGAGCCAGGAGCGCATGCTCATGGTGCTCAAGCCCGAGAAGGAAAAAGAGGCCGAGGCGATCTTCCGCAAATGGGGGCTCGATTTCGCCATCGTCGGCTACACCACGCCGAGCAAGCGCTTCGTCGTCAAGCATGGCGGCGATGTGATGGCCGACCTGCCGATCAAGGAGCTCGGTGACGAGGCCCCGGTCTATGACCGCCCGCACGTCGCCTCGAACGCGCTGCCCGTGATCCGCGGCCAGGACGTCAAGCCGCCGCTCGGCATCGCGGAGGCGCTGGAGAAGCTGATCGGCACACCCGAACTGTGTTCGAAGCGCTGGGTCTGGGAGCAGTACGACCACGTCATCCTCGGCAATACCATGCAGCGTCCCGGTGGCGATGCCGCGGTGGTGCGCGTCGAGGATGGGCCGAAGGGGCTTGCGCTCACCGTCGACGTCACGCCGCGCTATTGCGAGGCCGATCCGTTCGAGGGCGGCAAGCAGGCGGTCGCGGAAGCCTGGCGCAACATCACCGCGGTCGGCGGCCGGCCGCTCGCGATCACCGACAACCTCAACTTCGGCAACCCCGAGCGGCCCGAGATCATGGGCCAGTTCGTCGGCTGCCTGAAGGGCATTTCGGAGGCCTGCCGCGCGCTCGACTTCCCGGTCGTGTCCGGCAACGTCTCGCTCTACAACGAGACCAACGGCCGCGGCATCCTGCCGACGCCCTCGATCGGCGGCATCGGCGTGCTCGACGACTTCACCAAGTCGGCGACGCTGGCGTTCAAGGCGGCCGGCGAGGCGATCCTTTTGGTCGGCGACGTCAAGGGCTGGCTCGGCCAGTCGGTCTATCTGCGCGACGTCTGCGGCCGCGAGGAGGGCGCTCCGCCGCCGGTCGACCTCGCCGCCGAGAAGCGCAATGGCGACGTGGTGCGCGGCATGATCCGCGCCGGCACGGCGACCGCGGTGCACGACGTCTCCGATGGCGGGCTCCTGATCGCGCTTGCCGAGATGGCGATCGCGAGCGGCATCGGCGCGCAGCTTTTGGCGGCGCCGTCCTCGATCGTGCCGCATGCCTATTGGTTCGGCGAGGATCAGGCCCGCTACATCGTCACCGTGCCGGCGGCGGACGCGGGCCTCGTGCTGGCGAAGATGAAGGGCGCCGGCGTGCCCTGTGCGCGCATCGGCACCACCGGCGGTGACGCGATCGCTGTCGCGGGCGAGGCGCCGGTTGCGGTCGAAGACCTCTCCCGCGCGTTCGAGCACTGGCTGCCGAACTACATGCACGGCACTGCCGCCTGATCCGGACGGATCAGGCGCTACCGCGCGTTGCAAGGATTTCAAGGCGCGATGAATTCATCATCGCGCTATTTTTTGACCGCGATCCTGCGGACCCAGCCTACGTCGCGCCGCGGACTGCGCGCCACGCAAAGATGATGATGCAGGCGCCGATGAAGCCGGCGATGAGATAGCTGAGCCAGCCTCCGCCGAGCGACACGCCGAGCAGACCCAACAGCCAGTTCGCCAGCGCTGCGCCGACGATACCGAGGATGATGTTCATGAAGATGCCGGTTCCGGACTTCATGAACATTTCGGCGAGCCAGCCGGCCAATCCGCCGACGATGATTGCGGCGATCCATCCAACTTGAGGGTCGTTCATCTCTGCACTCCTTGAGGTCAAGCAGTCCGGCCAGCATAACCGAGAATCACCGGACGGCATGTGACCAATGGCAGGTTGTGCGCAACTTGTCGGGGGCGACTCACCGTCAGCCTTGCCGCTTGGAGCGCTGTCGTTGGTCAGTCTGGCGCGGCAGATGTGAGAGTGCCGCCGCAAAGGGAAACTAAAGCACGTATTTCGAGCCGGGAATTTTGCGCAGCACGGCGGTGACCGCCCAACTCAGCGCCACGGTGGCGAAGAACGCGACCGCGGCCTTGGCGATCGCCGGCAGGTCCATGTCGAACAGCCAGTATTGCAGCCACAGCACGATCGGATAGTGCACCAGGAACATGCCGTAGGCGTCGCCCTGCATGCGGTCGAGCAGCGTCGGCCCGGTCGCCTTTGATTGCAGGAAGTAAGCCAGGATCGCGAACAGGATCGAGGCGCTGAACAGCACGTAGAAGCTGCCGTAGATCGCGAGATACCAGCCCGGCAGCGGATCGGGATTACCGATGATCCCGCGCTTGATGTAGATCATCACCCACATCATCGCATAGGGGATCACCGTGATGCCGGTCCAGAACCAGCGACGCTCGGTCAGCCGTCCGTGCGCGCTGAGCAGCCCGCCCTCGAGATTTGCCGCGCCGATCCCAGCACCGATGAAGAAATAGGCCGCATAGAGCAGCACGCGGCTCGCCTGCACCGAGAACGGTCCGAGCTCGAACCAGTAGTTCTGGCCATAATGGACCAGCATCGGCAGGTACACGGCGGCACTGACCACGACGAGGAACAGCCAGAACTTCGAGGGACGTTCAAATCCCTTGATCGAGAGACGGTTGATCGGCTCGAGCAGACGCGACGACACCCGGTACAGCACGCTCGCGGTCAGGTCGAAGGCCATCAGGACCCAGACGAACCAGATCGGGCCGCTCGGCCACGGCCCGACCGTCATGGTCTTGCGCCAAAATTCGGCGAAGGTCAGATCCGGCGTCGCGCGCAGCGCGATCGCGTAATAGGCGATGGGGATCACGGTGACCGCGCAGATCACGAAGGGCAGGCCGAGCCGCAGCAGCCGGTCGCGCAGGAAGATCAGCCACGGCTTGTGGCCGAGTCCTGGCCAGACGAACAGCCCCGAGAGGAAGAAGAACATCGCCATGAAGAAGCTGTCGGTGGCGAGCACCACGCAGTCGAAGCCGACCCACGACGTCGGGTCGGTGTGCCCGAAATAGGTGTAGGGAATCACCGCGTGGTGCAGCAGCACGACCAGCGTCAGGAAGGTGCGTGCGCGGTCCAGGGCGACGTTGCGCTTGTGGAGCTTCGGTGCTGCCTGAATGTCGACGGCCGGAGCCGCGTGAGCAATCGATTTCATGGTGCCCTCAGCCGGGTCTGCACCCTGATGTTGCAATCGGGAACCCGATTCAGCAAGGCCCAATCGTCCCGATTCCGTGGTGTCGAGGTCGGTCATCTCAGCGGTACTGTTTCGTTCTGGAACTGGGGTCGGTGACGGGTGTTATCGGGACGAATGGCGGGCGCGCAACGCGTGTACGCGGCCTCGAGGAGCAACAATGACACTGTTGAAATGGGCGCTGATCTTCCTTGTCGTATCGATCATCGCGGGCTTGCTCGGCTTCACCGGCCTCGCAGCCGCCTCCGCCGACATCGCGCGCTTCCTGTTTTACGTGTTCGTCGCGATCTTCCTGGTGCTCCTGATCCTCGGGCTCACGATATTCAGGGTCTAGCGGCCTCGGGGTCTGGCGGCGATCCGGCCGAACACACCCCTCGTGATGCCCGGGCCTCGCCCGGGCATCTGCGTTTCAGGCTTGCGGTGGCGCCAGCCGAACGGCCGGGCGTGGCCCGGCGGTTGCGGCCGGCCGGACGCTCTAGGCGACTTCCTCGATCTTCACCTTGTCCGGGTAGAAGGCGAGGTGGCCGGCGATCTCGGTCATCGCCGGGAACGGCTCTTCATAGGTCCAGATCGCATTGTCCAGCGTCTTGCCGTTGGCCTTGATGCTGAAATAGTTCGCGTCGCCCTTATAGGGGCAATGCGTGGTCCGCTCGGTGCGGCTCAACAACTCCATGTTGGCGTCCTGCCGGGGGACATATTGCACGGCCGGATAGCTCGCTTCCTTCAAGGTCAGCGCATGGGTGGTCTCGGCGATGACGACGCCGTCGGCGGTGACGCGGACGCGCTTGGCATTGGGCGTGATCGTAATCGGATGGTCGGGGCCGGGGAGCTTCATGATTCTGCGCCTCTTCTGGTCATTTCGGCGTGATGGCTTGTGACCGATTGATGCAGGTTTAAATCGCTGGGAATGGGAATATAGTGTGCGGCGGGATGACCTAGAAGACCTTGAGGACTAGGTTTTATCCCGGCCGAATCGGCCCTGATTCGAACGACCTGACGGAGGTGGACTGGGATGCCGATGGACGCCCGTGATATCGAATCGATGATCAAGGCAGCGATCCCCGATGCCGAGGTGACGATCCGTGATCTGGCCGGCGACGGCGACCATTACGCGGCCACTGTCATATCCGAGTCATTCCGCGGCAAGTCCCGCGTCCAGCAGCACCAGATCGTCTACCAGTCGCTGAAGGGCCAGATGGGCGGCGTGCTGCACGCGCTGGCCCTGCAGACCGGGGTGCCGGAAGGCTAGGCCCCGGCCGGCGGGCGGGGGCCTCAAGCAATGGCAGACAATCCGCGCGGCGCGATGTTTCGCGTCATCGTGCCCAACCAGCACAGCCGTGTCACCAATGCCGAGCTGTTCTTCGACCTCGTCTTCGTCTTTGCCGTCACGCAGCTGTCGCATACGCTGCTGCACCACTTCACCCCGCTCGGCGCGGTGCAGGTCACGGTGCTGTTCCTCGCGGTGTGGTGGGTGTGGGTCTACACCACCTGGGTCACCAACTGGCTCAATCCAGAACTGACGCCGGTTCGCCTGCTGCTGTTCGTCCTGATGCTGGGCGGACTGCTGTTGTCGACCTCGATCCCGACCGCGTTCGAGGGGCGCGGGCTGTGGTTCGCCGGGACCTATGCGGCGATGCAGGTCGGCCGCACCGCGTTCTGGCTGCTGGCCACGCCGCGGCGCCGGACCGCGGTCCGCCACAACGCGATCCGCATCCTGACCTGGTTGTCCTGCTCCGCCGTGCTCTGGATTCTCGGCGGCTTCGCGGAGCACGAAACGCGGATGTGGTTCTGGATCGCGGCGCTGACCATCGAATATGTCGCACCGGCTGCGCGGTTCTGGACGCCTCGTCTTGGCCCGTCCTCGATGGAAGCCTGGTCGGTCGAGGGCGGCCACATGGCCGAGCGCTGCGCAGGCTTCATCATTATCGCGCTCGGCGAGGCGATCGTGGTCGACGGCGCGACCTTCGCCGAGCTGACCTGGACGCCGGAGAATGTCGCGGCGTTCATCTCGGCGCTGGTCGGCAGCATTGCGATGTGGTGGATCTATTTCCACAAGGGCGCCGAGGCCGGCTCGGAGATGATCTCGAAATCTGAGGAATCCGGCCGCGTGGCGCGGATCGCCTATACCTATCTGCATATGCCGATCGTCGGCGGCATCATCCTTACCGCGGTCGCCGACGAGCTGGTGCTGAAGCATCCGTCCGGCCATTCCGACCTGAAGACGATCGTGAGCTCGGTCGGCGGCCCAGCGCTGTTCCTGGTCGGGACCATCCTGTTCAAGTACGTGATCCGCAACTTCCTGCAGCTCTCGCACGGCGTCGGCATCATCGCGCTCGCGATCACAGCCTGGTTTGCCCGCGAGATGTCGCCGCTGATGCTCTCGATCGTCACCACCGCGATCATGATCATGGTCGCGACCTGGGAGTCGATCTCGCTGCGGTCGACGGGGCAGGAAGAATAGCGAGCGCGGTTACCGGCGGCCGGCCGCTGCCACAAGGTGCTGCCAATAGACGAACAGCGGCGCGCCGATCACTTCGAGCAGGGTGAATCCCACGAAGGGAAGTGGCGGCGCGCCGACGATCATGATCGACAGCAGCCGGCCGATGCCGCCGAGGAAGATGCCGCCCCAGACCACGCGAAACAGCACGGTCTCGCTTTCGATGCGCGGCACCAGCCAGAGCAGAGCGAGGCCGAGACCGAGCCAGACCCCGCCGAAGAAGCGCAGATTGCTGTCCAAAACCGGCAGCGCCGGGACGCCCGACGAGGCGTAGAGCGGATCGCTGACGCCGAGCATGGTGATGATGCCGGTCAGGATCGGGACCAGGGCGAGCAACGCCGTCGCAATCTGCAGCGCACGCCGGCCCATGATTTGCCCCGTCCCCTGATTTGCGCGCTAGTCCGCCACGAGAGCGTGCACCGAGAACATCGTGTTGGCGTCGGTCCAGCTCTCGCGCACCGTCCAGCCCGCGCTGCGGGCGAGCGCGGTGAAACGCTCGAGCGAGTATTTATAGCTGTTCTCGGTGTGAATGCTCTCGCCCGGACGGAACGCGAAGGTGTTGCCGAGGATGCGCACGGTCTGCGCCTTGCGGCTGATCAGGTGCATCTCGATGCGATGGCGATCGCGGTTGTAGATCGAGCGGTGGGTGAAGCCCGACAGGTCGAAATTGCCGCCGAGCTCGCGGTTGATCCGCGCCAGCACATTGATGTTGAAGCGCGCGGTGACGCCGGCCGCGTCGTTGTAGGCGTCGTACAGCACCCGCTCGTCCTTCTCGAGGTCGACGCCGATGATCATCTGCGCGCCGTGGCCGAGGATGTTGCGCGCGCTACGCAGGAAGGCCAAGGCCTCGCTCGGCTCGAAATTGCCGAGCGTCGAGCCGGGGAAGAAGCCGACCTTCGGCATCGTGGCGACGGCGTCGGGCAGCGCGAACGGCGTGGTGAAGTCGGCCGCGACCGGATAGATGCCGAGACCGGGGAAATCGCGGCGCAAGCCGTCGGCCTGGGCTTTCAGGAAATCACCGGAGATATCGACCGGCACGTAGGCTGCGAATTCGCAATGCTCGAGCAGCAGGCGCACCTTGGTGGTCGCGCCGGCGCCGAACTCGACCAATGCCGCGCCTTCGGGGATGATTGCGGCGATCTCGTCGCCGCGGTCGCGCAGGATGCCAAGCTCGGTGCGCGTCGGATAATATTCCGGCAGCACCGTGATCTGTTCAAACAGCTCGGAGCCTGTGGCGTCGTAGAAATATTTCGGCGACAGCCGTTTCGGGTGACGGGCAAGGTCCCCGATCACGTCGCCGGCAAACGCCGATGTCGCTTCGTCAAATGGATACGCTTTGGCCAATGCGGCGGCACGCACATTCATGATACTCTCCCGAACGCGCTTACCGGCGCGCTATTGATGTCGACAGGACTCAATCAGGCATAGTCGGCGAGGCGTAACCCCGTGAATTGCCAGCGATGGTGCGGATAGAAGAAGTTGCGGTAAGTGACGCGGCTGTGACCTTGCGGCGTCGCCAGCGACGAGCCGCGCAGCACGAGCTGATTCACCATGAATTTTCCGTTGTACTCACCGAGCGCGCCTTCGATCGCGCGATAGCCCGGGTAGGGCGAATAGGCGCTGCGGGTCCATTGCCATACGATGCCGTAGGCGTCGTTGAGCAGGCCGGCGCGGGCCGCGACCTCCCATTCCATCTCGGTCGGCAGATGCTTGCCGGCCCAGCGGGCGAAGGCATCGGCCTCGTAATAGCTGACATGGCAAACCGGGGCCTTTGGGTCGATCGGCTGCAGGCCGCCCAGCGTCATGATCTTCCATTCGCCGTCGATCTCGCGCCAGTGGCCGGGCGCCTGCCAGCCCTCGTTGCTCACGGTGCCGAAGCCGTCCATCAGCCACAGCGTCGCGGTGGAGTAGCCGCCGTCCTTCATGAAGGCGAGCCAGTCGGCATTGCTGACGAGGTTCTTCGCAAGCTTCACCGGGCCGACCAGGGCGCGATGCGCGGGCTTCTCATTGTCGAAATGGAAGCTGTCGTCGGCGTGGCCGACGCTGTGGATGCCTTCGTTGAGCGTCACCCATTCCGCGGGCCCGCCATGCGAGGCCGGGAAGCGCCAGGCCGGATCGTAGGCCGGCGGGATCGGGTTCTGCGCGAAGGCATGCAGGATGTCGGTGTACATCAGCTCCTGATGCTGCTGCTCGTGATTGAGGCCGACCTCGACCAGCGGCACCAGCGCCGCGAGCCTTTCCGGGGCGGCGGTCTGGAAGAATTTCACCACCTCGGCATCGACATGGCGGCGGTAGGCGGTGACATCGTCGGCGGTCGGGCGCGTCAGATGGCCGCGCTGGTGACGGGCGTGCCGGGGACCGGCGGTGACGTAATAAGAATTGAACAGGTAGGCGTAGTCCGGATGGAACGGCGTGTAGCCCTCGACGTGCTCGCCGAGCAGAAACTGCTCGAAGAACCAGGTGGTATGGGCGCGGTGCCACTTGGCGGGGCTCGCATCCGGCATCGACTGGATCAGCTGGTCTTCGGGGGATAACGGCGCGACCCGACGCTCGGTCTCGTCGCGGACCGCGCGATAGGCATCCACCAGCCGCTGGGCGAGCGGGCCGGATTCGGAGCGTAGTGACGGGGAGGCGGCTGAAATGGCGGCCGCGGTATAGGCTGGTTTCGTCACAGGGGTCTCCGAATTCAGGGGAGAGAACGTTGCTTCGGCAATCTGGTTCCTGACGGACAGTTCGTCCTAGATAGGGGCTCCGTTACGGGAAAAAAGCCTCCCCCCGCGATGATATTGGACCCATCAGATAATCCGGGCCTCTCTTGCGGCGCTGCCCGGCCCCCGCCGCATGCCAGATTTCTGCCATTTTGCTTTGGATGCACAATGGTTTGAGCTACATATATAGCCAGTCACGGGTTAGAAGGGCGGGCCGGCCCGTTCAGGCCTGAGAGCGCCGCCTACGCAAGGAAGCGAAAATGAGCATCGAGCAATTCATCGACAACGAAGTGAAGTCGAACGACGTCGTGCTGTTCATGAAGGGCACGCCGCAATTCCCGCAGTGCGGGTTTTCCGGTCAGGTCGTGCAGATCCTCGACCACATCGGTGTCGGCTACAAAGGCCTCAACGTTCTGGAATCGGCCGAGCTGCGCAATGGCATCAAGGTCTATTCGAACTGGCCGACGATTCCGCAGCTCTACGTGAAGGGCGAGTTCGTCGGCGGTTGCGACATCATCCGCGAGATGTTCCAGGCCGGTGAATTGCAGCAGCTGTTCGCCGACAAGGGCATTCCGGTCGACGTGGCTGCCTGACCTTGACCGCGCGCCGGATCGGCAAGGCGCGGCTCGAAGTCATCGTTACCGACATCACGACCCTGCGCGTTGACGCCATCGTCAACGCCGCCAATTCATCGCTGCTCGGTGGCGGCGGTGTCGACGGCGCGATCCATCGCGCCGCCGGGCCGGATCTCGTCGCCGAATGCCGTACGCTCCACGGCTGCAAGACCGGCCAGGCCAAGATCACCAAAGGCTATCGGCTGCCGGCGAAACATGTCATCCATACGGTTGGCCCGGTGTGGAATGGCGGCAAGCTCGACGAGGACGGTCTGCTTGCATCCTGCTATCGGCGTTCGGTGGAGCTCTGCGAAACGCATGGCCTCGCCTCGGTCGCTTTCCCCGCGATCTCGACCGGCATCTATCGGTTTCCCGCGGATCGCGCGGCCCAGATCGCCGTAAAGACCGTCGTCGACGCGCTGGCCGCTGCCCCCGGCATCGAGCACGTCATCTTCTGCTGCTTCTCCGCCCCCAGCGCCGAACTGCACGAGGCCGCCTTGGCCTCCTTCGGTGGCCCTTGTGCCTGATGATACCGCCGCTACACTTCCCCGTGATTTCCGGGGAGGGATAGTTCAAATGCATTCATTTCGTTTGACGTGCGCCGCGGCAGCCGCCGCCGCCGCGGTGGTGCTTGCAGCGCCGGCGTTCTCGCACACCGAGGGCACCTACGAGATTCCGGCGGGGGCGCATTTCAACCCCGACAAGCTCGCCAAGATCAGCGAGTTCTTCAAGAACGAGGTCGCGACCGGCAAGATTCCGGGCGCCATCGTCCTGATCCAGCAGCACGGCAAGCCGGTCTATCACGAAGCTTTCGGCGTCCAGGACGTGGTCAGCAAGGCGCCGATCACGGACAGGACCATCTTCCGGCTGGCTTCGATGTCCAAGTCGATCACCGCCGTGGTGTCGATGCAGCTGTTGGAGGAAGGCAAGTACAAGCTCGACGACCCCGTCTCGAAATACATTCCGTCCTTTGCCAACGTGAAGGTCGGCGTCGAGAACAAGGCCGAGGACGGCACCAAGACGCTCGAACTGGTGCCACCGAAGCGGCCGATCACGATCCTCGATCTGATGACGCATACGTCGGGCATCACCTACGGCTTCTATGGCGACAGCCTGGTCCGCAAGGCCTACAAGGAGGCCAACATCTATGGCGGCGATTTCGACCTCGCCGAATTCGCCGAGCGGATCGCCAAGCTGCCGCTGCACAACCAGCCCGGCGAGCTTTGGCAATACGGCCATTCCACCGACATCCTGGCGCGCGTGATGGAGGTGACCACGGGCGAGAAGCTCTCGACGATCGAGCGCGAACGGCTGCTCGATCCGCTCGGGATGAAGGACACCGGTTTCTTCGTCACCGATCCCGAGAAGCAGAAGCTGATGGCCGAGCCGATGCCGAACGACAGCGACTTCCGGGTCGGCCGGGTCAACGATCCGACCAAGGTGAAGAAATGGGAGTCCGCCAGCGGCGGCATGGTCTCGACCATGGCGGATTATTCGCGCTTCGCGCAAATGCTGCTCAACGGCGGCACCCTCGACGGCAAGACCATCCTGAAGCCGGAGACTTTCAAGGAATTGACGACGGATCGCGTCGGTCCGGCCTCCGGCGTTGCGCGCGACTTTTTCTACTTCCCCGGCGACGGCTTCGGCTTCGGGCTGGGGATCGCGGTGCGCACCGATCAGGGCACGGCGAAGCCGCCGCCGCCCGGCGATCTCGGCGAGCTCAAATGGGATGGCGCGAGCGGCTGCTATTATGTCATCGACCGCAAGCAGGATTTCTTCTTCGTCCTCCTGGAGCAGACGCCGACCGAGCGTCAGCGTATCCAGCGGACCTTGAAGCAACTCGTCTATGAAGCCATGGAGAAATAGAGCGTTTTCGAGCGAAGTGGATACCGGTTCGCGTGAAGAAAACGCGTCAAAAAGAAGGAATGAGAGCATGATCCGATTCAATCCGATCGGATCATGCTCTTACATGCGCGGGTGCCGCGCAGTCGTCGCGGCACTCGTGCTCGCGTCCGTCGCAACCGTTGCGAAGGCCGGCTCGGAGGGGCCGGCCGCGCACAGCTTCTCGGCGGCAGGCCTTGCCAAGGTCTCCGACTATGTCAGGAACGAGATCGCGACCGGGAAGATTCCCGGCGCGATCCTGCTGCTGCAACAGCACGGCAAGCCGGTCTACTACCAGAATTTCGGGGTTCGCGACGTCGCCACCGAGTTCTCGATGAGCGCCGATACCATCTTCCGGCTCTATTCGATGTCGAAGCCGATCACCACTGTCATCGCGATGATGCTGGTGGAGGAAGGCAAGCTCGCGCTCAGCGATCCCGTGTCGAAATACATCCCGGCCTTTGCCGACATGAAGGTCGGCGTGGAGAAGCGCGGCGACGAGGGCAAGGCGACGATGACGCTGGAGCCGCTCAAGCGACCCGTGACCATCGAGGACCTGATGCGCCACACGGCCGGATTGCCCTATGGCTATTACGGCGGCGGTGTCGTCAACAAGACCTACGCCGATGCCGGACTGTTCAACAACGATCCCGACAATGCCGAGTTCACGGCGCGGCTCATGGCGCTGCCGCTCGCCGAACAGCCCGGCACGCAATGGGATTACGGCCATTCGACCGACGTGCTCGGCCGCATCATCGAGGTGATCACGGGGAAATCCCTGTTTCAGGTCGAGAAGGAGCGGCTGCTCGGCCCGCTCGGAATGAACGACACCACGTTCTATGTCGCCGCCCCCGCGAAATGGCCGCTGATCGCCGAGCCGATGCCGAAGGATCGCACCATCAGTCCGGTCGCGGACGTCAGCGACCCGCGCGAGCCGCTGCGACGGGAATCCGGCGGCGGGGGCATGGTCGGCACCATCGGCGACTACGCGCGCTTCTCGCAGATGCTGTTGAGCGGCGGAAGCTATGAGGGCCGGCGCTACCTGAAGCCGGAGACCATCGCGCTGATGGCGAAGGACCATATCGGTCCGGAGACCGGGGTGGTGCGCGACAAGAACTATTACCCCGGTCCGAACTCCGGCTTCGGCCTCGGCTTCGCGGTCCGCACCTCGGTGCCGCCGAACACGAACTGGCCGCTGGGCGAGTATCGCTGGGACGGCGTCGGCGGCACGTTCTTCTTCATCGATCCGGCGGATGATCTGTTCGGAATCTTCATGGCGCAGACGCCGACACAGCGCGGCCGGATTCAGCAGGAGCTGAAGACGCTGATCTACAAGGCGATGGGGCGGTAGAATTCAGCTTCGTAGCCCGGATGAAGCGAAGCGCAATCCGGGGCGGTTCTGCTATCGGATCGTGCTGTCCCGGATTTCGCTACGCTGCATCCGGGCTACGATTGCCGAAGTTACTACGCCGCGCGCACGATGTCCCTGACGTGGCCGATCGCTTCCTCGATCATCGCGGCCGTGACATCGAGATGCGTGCAGGCCCTGATCCGGCCGTCCATCATCGCGAGCGTCACACCGCGCTTGCGCAGCTCGGCGACCATCTTGTCGCCCGATACGCCGGCGCCGTCGGGCTTGAAGAAGACGAGGTTGGTCTCGGGTGCCTGCACGGCGATGCCGTTGATCTGCGACAGCCCGCGCGCCAGCGCCCGCGCATTGGCATGGTCGTCGGCGAGGCGATCGACATGGTGATCGAGCGCATGGATGCAGGCAGCGGCCGAGATGCCGGATTGCCGCATCGAGCCGCCGAGCCGCTGCTTCCAGCGCCAGACGTCGTCGATAAAGGCGCGGGTGCCGGCAATCACGCCGCCGATCGGCGCGCCGAGGCCCTTCGAGAAATCGATCCAGGCGGAATCCCAGCCCGCCGTCATGTCGCGCGGCGAGATGCCGGATGCGACCGTCGCGTTCAGCAGCCGCGCACCGTCCATGTGTGTCACCAGCCCATGGGCCTTGGCGATGCGCACGACCTCGTCGAGCGCGGCCTTCTTCCAGATCGTGCCGCCGCCGATATTCGCGGTCTGCTCGACGCTGACCAGGACCTGCGGCGGCTGATAGCGGGTGCGCGGATGCAGCGCGGCGCGGAACGTCTCCGGCGTGAACTGGCCGTCATCGCCCGCAAGCTGCGTGATCTGGAAGCCGCCGAGCGCGGCATGGGCGCCGCCCTCGCGCGCGATGATATGCGCGGTCGCATGCGCCAAAATCTCGTCGCCGGGGCGGCAATAGGCCAGCGTCGCCGCGACGTTGCACATGGTGCCCGACGGCATGAACACCGCGGCCTCCTTGCCGAGCAGATCGGCAACGCGCGCGCAGAGCTCGTTGGTGGTCGGATCGTCGCCGACCTGCTCGTCGCCGACCTCCGCCCTGGCCATCGCCTCGCGCATCGCGGGCGTCGGCCTGGTCTGCGTGTCCGACAACAGATTGATGCGGACGGCGGGCGCCTTGGGATCGGGTCGGGCAGGGGTGTAGTGCATGATGTCTCTCTCGGTCGATAGGCCCTGACTTTAGCCAAACAAAAAGGCCCCGGCAAAACCGGGGCCTTTCGTATCTCGCATGCGTGCTGTGATCAGCGCGAATAGAATTCGACGATCAGATGCGGCTCCATCTGCACCGGGAACGGCACGTCCGAGAGGCCGGGGGTGCGCGCGAACTTCGCGGTCATCTTGGAGTGATCGACCTCGATGAAGTCGGGCACGTCGCGCTCGGGCAGCTGGCTCGCTTCGAGCACGGGCGTGAGCTGCTTGGAGGCTTCCTTGACCTCGATGAGGTCGCCGACTTTCAGCTTGTAGCTGCCGATGTTGACCTTGCGGCCGTTCACCTTGACGTGGCCGTGGTTGATGAACTGGCGCGCAGCGAACATCGTGGAGACGAACTTGGCGCGATAGACCACGGTATCGAGACGGCGCTCGAGCAGGCCGATCAGGTTCTCGCCGGTGTCGCCCTTCAGGCGGCTGGCTTCGACATAGATGCCGTGGAACTGGCGCTCGGAAATGTTGGCGTAGTAGCCCTTGAGCTTCTGCTTGGCGCGGAGCTGCACGCCGAAGTCGGAGAGCTTGCCCTTGCGGCGCTGGCCGTGCTGGCCGGGGCCGTATTCGCGGCGGTTCACGGGGCTCTTCGGGCGGCCCCAGATATTCTGGCCCATGCGGCGATCGATCTTGTACTTCGCCTCACTGCGCTTTGTCATCGCGTCCTCTTTGCATAGCCGTCGCTACCCAGCGTCCGGCGTTTATCAGTTTCAGGTTTGAGGAGACGCGCCCTCCTGTGTACCGGCCAAAAGGCCCGTACCGACAGGTCCGCCTCGAAAGCTCGGGGAGAACCACGGGTCGCGAAACGCATCGCGGGCCGAAACCGGCCCGCGAGCAAGGGTGGTCATAAGGAGAAAGTCCGGTTCTGTCAAACAAAACGCGGGGTATTTGGGGCCGAATCGGGAGCAAAATTGGCGATTTCCGCCCCCAAGGCCGGTTCCCGGCCGCCCGGGCCCGCCAAGTGTCGATTTACCGCCGGATCACCCAGTGCTCAAGCAGTCTCGGCGCGCGCCGTTGTGGGACAATGTGCCGCGCAGCTTGCCGCGCTCGCGGGACATGACCTCGACACGCGTGCGTTCGGCGGCGGCGCGGCGCCACCTCGAAGCCATCCGGCGCACTGCCGCTTCGCCGGGAGCTGTTCGACGATCTCCGCGCTCACAACCGTGGCGCGATTCATCCACTGGGACCAAGGACTTCAAGCCAACTGAAAATGCGACCGCGACAAGCTCGATCAGGCTGGTCGCACAGCGAGTTCGTGGTGCGCTCTGCGATGGCGCAGATTTTCGTTTGTTTTTTCGAGAAGGCAATCCGCGCGACCGCATCGGATTGATAGATTTGAGACATCTTTCATTAAGACTGCACGCCTTGCGGTTGAGATTGGCACAAAATGCACATCACATGCCCGGCGCGTTGCGCTATCGTTTGATCTCAAAACGAAACCAGTACGTGAACAACATCCGTTGATGCGGATCACGCGCCGCGTGAGCGGCTGCGCACATAGTCGTGCGCACGGACAACGACACAGGAGAAAGGGAAGAAGGGCTGACGGATCAAACGCTGCTGAAGCGAGCGGCATAAAAAATGGAAGGGCGCGCCAATGCAATCGAGCACGACGTTCTGTCACCAAGACCCCAAAGCTGCGATCTCCAACAAGATTTTCCGCGTGGCGCTGATCGGGGTCACAATGATTGTCGCGCAGGTGGATCCGGCCTCGGCGATCAATATCGGCGCTTCCGCTTCACTCCCGATCGTCAAGCAGCAGACACAGAACAGCGACGTCGTTGAGGTCCGTGCCGTTGTGCGCCGCGGCGGCGTTGCGGTCGGTCCGCGCGGCGGTGCGGCTGCTTATCGCAGCCGGACGGTGGTGCGTTCGGCCCGGCTGGCACGGCGGCGGCACGCGCTGGGTCGGCCCTCGGCCGGGAGGTTGGGCGCGGCCTGGCTGGTATGGATGGCCGGTCGGCGGCGCGATCGCGGCGGGCGCCGCGGTCGGCTTCGTGACTGCGGCAAGCGCAGCCGCGTGGGCTGGCGCTCCGCCGGCGCCGGGTATGTGCTGGTACTACACCGACCCGTCGAGAGCACAGGGTTTCTGGGATTACTGCCCACGATAACGCGCAACAGGTATGGCCATGTTTCGCGCAGAGATACCCACCGCTGGATCTGAGCAGGACGACCGTATCCAGACCGAGGGCGACATGGTCTGGATTCCCGGCGGCACCTTCCGCATGGGCTCGGACCACCATTATCCTGAGGAGGCGCCGTCGCATCGGGCGTCGGTCGACGGCTTCTGGATCGACCGCACGCCGGTGACCAACGTCCAGTTTCGCGAATTCGTGCGGGAGACCGGGCACATCACAGTCGCTGAACAGCCGCCCGATCCCGCGCAATATCCGGGCGCGCTGCCGCATATGCTCTATGCCGGCTCGCTGGTGTTTCAGCCGCCGCGCCGCATCACCACGCTGCGCGACTGGAGCCAATGGTGGACGCTCATGAAGGGCGCGAACTGGCGTCGCCCCTACGGTCCGCGCAGCAACATCAACGTGCTCGGCAGCCATCCGGTCGTCCACGTCGCCTATGCCGACGCGCTCGCCTACGCCAAATGGGCCGGCAAGGAACTCCCGACGGAAGCCGAATGGGAATTCGCCGCGCGCGGCGGCCTCGAAGCCGAGGAATATGCCTGGGGAAATGCCTTGACGCCCGGCGGCAAGCACATGGCCAACACGTGGCAGGGCAATTTCCCGCTGCAGAATCTCTGCGAGGACGGCTTCGACCGAACCTCGCCCGTGACCGCGTTCCCGCCGAACGGCTATGGCATCCACGACATGATCGGCAATGTCTGGGAGTGGACCGCCGACTGGTGGTCCGCCCGCCATGAGGCCGACGCCGCGAAGCCCTGCTGCATTCCGCAGAACCCGCGCGGCGGCCGCGAGGAGGCGAGCTACGATTCCTGCCAGCCGGCGATCAAGATTCCGCGCAAGGTGCTGAAGGGCGGCTCGCATCTGTGCGCGCCGAATTACTGCCGCCGCTATCGCCCGGCTGCGCGCCACGCCGAGCCGGTCGATACATCGACCAGCCATGTCGGCTTCAGGTGCGTGGTGCGGTCGGCCGTCCCGCGATCTTCTCAACCACCGCAGACGACGTTGGAAAAGTAGAGGGAGTGCTGAATGAGTGATGAAGTCACCTTGAAGGGCCGTATGGCGATCCAACAGAGCGGTAGCGGCCGTAGGCCGCTGCTGCGCAACTTGTTCGCCGCTGCGCTGGTCGCAACCAGCCTGGCGCCGTTTGCCATATCGCCTGCGTCAGCGCAGCAGCCGAGTGCGGCAAAGCCGAACATCCTCGTGATCTTCGGCGACGACGTCGGCCAGTCCAACATCAGCGCCTATACGCGGGGTGTGGTCGGATACAAGACGCCAAACATCGACCGTATCGCCAATGAAGGGATGACCTTCACGGACTACTATGCCGAGAACAGCTGCACGGCAGGGCGCTCGACCTTCATCACTGGGCAAGCCTGCTTGCGTACCGGACTGTGCAAGGTCGGTATGCCCGGCGCGACCGTGGGGCTCCAGAAGGGCGACATCACGATAGCTCAAGCGCTCAAGCCGCTTGGCTATGCGACCGGACAGTTCGGCAAGAACCATCTCGGCGACAGGGACGAGTATTTGCCAACCGCTCACGGCTTCGACGAATTCTTCGGAAATCTCTATCACCTCAATGCCGAAGAGGAGCCTGAGCGACCTTATTTTCCGAAGAACGATCCAGCCTTCGTCAAGGCTTACTCTCCGCGCGGGGTAATCAAGTCATCTGCCGACGGCAAGATCGAAGACACCGGGCCGCTGACGCGCAAGCGCATGGAAACTGTCGACGACGAAACGACAGGCGCTGCGATCGACTTCATGCAGCGGCAAGCGCGAGCCAACAAGCCCTTCTTCACCTGGATGAACTTCACCCGCATGCACATCTTCACGCATGTTCGGCCGGAGTATCGTGGCAAGAGCGGGATGC
The DNA here is from genome assembly GCF_054056355.1 of Bradyrhizobium sp. USDA 3364. NCBI lineage: Bacteria > Pseudomonadati > Pseudomonadota > Alphaproteobacteria > Hyphomicrobiales > Nitrobacteraceae > Bradyrhizobium > Bradyrhizobium sp. USDA 3364. Next base: position 8,289,748 of record NZ_JBSRYG010000002.1, on the reverse strand, counting down.
CCGGCAACGAGTATGCCGACGGCATGTGGGAGATGGACCAGAACGTCGGCAAGCTGCTGAAGATGCTTGATGACCTGAAGATAGCGGACAACACCATCGTTGTGTTTACCACCGACAATGGTCCGAATGCCTTCACTTGGCCGGACGCGGCAACGACACCGTTCCGTTCGGAGAAGGACACCAACTGGGAAGGTGCCTTCCGCGTTCCAGCGATGATTCGTTGGCCGGGACATGTGAAGCCCGGAGAGACAGCCAACGGCATCGTTTCGGGTCTCGACTGGTTCCCGACCCTGCTTGCTGCCGCCGGAGACACGACTGTCAAGGACCGACTCTTGAATGGCTGGCAGCCGCAGGGCAACCAGACCACCTTCCGCAATCACCTCGATGGATTCAATCAACTCGACTACATCACCGGTAAGACGGACAAGAGCGCACGAAACGACTTTTTCTACTTCAATGATGACGGTGATCTCGTTGCCGTGCGTTTTGACGACTGGAAATTCGTCTACGAGAAGCAGGAGCAGCCAGGGCAGCTTGATGTCTGGGCTCATCCGTTCACGCCTCTCCGCCTTCCGAAGATGTTCAACCTGCGCATGGATCCATATGAGCATGCCGAAATCTCGGGCAGCGGTTACGACCAGTGGCGCGTGGAAAACGCCTATCTGATCGCCAAGAGCGTCATGGAGTCGGCGGGGTTCCTCCAGACGTTTGCCGAATATCCTCCGAGCCAACGCCCGGCGAGCTTCAGCATCGACCAGGTTCGCAGGCAGGTCGACAAGAAGATCGACGAGTCATTCAAGAAGCGTGGCCTCGAATAGAGGACATGCGAGCCGGAGGGCAGGCCGATGGAATTTCGGCCTGCCCTCGACTTTCTTCGGAAGGTGTTGATGATGGGCGCACGATCGAATGCGGTAGCGATCGCCGCGAGCGACGTTGTGGAGCATTCCACCGCGGGGCGCCGCTCCATGGCGAGGTACGTCGCCGCGCTGCTGTTCGTTTCCGGCGCCGCCGCGCTGATCTATCAGGTCATCTGGATCAAGCAACTTTCCCTGGTCGTGGGAGCTGAAGTCTACGCGATTTCGATCGCGGTCAGCGGCTTCTTCGGCGGTCTCGCACTCGGCGGATGGTCGTTCGGTCGATGGGCCGACAAGAGCGAGCGACCGATGCGTCTTTATGCACTGATCGAGGTCGCAACGGGCGTCGCGGGCATTGCGGCGACATTGCTTCTCGCGCGAGCCGCGCCTTGGTTCGCCGGCCTTGAAGAGACCAGCGGCATTCTGGCCTGGGCGGCGGTGTTTGCGCTGGTTGGCCTGCCGGCCGTTATGATGGGCGGCACGCTGCCGATACTGGTCCGTGCCTTGGCGCCGGATCGGCAGGACGTGGGGCGCTCCGGCGGCAGGCTTTATGCCGCCAATACGGCAGGCGCCATTGTCGGGGCACTCCTGCCCATGTTCGTTCTCATTCCCGCCTTCGGCATTCGCGGGACGGCTCTCGCGGCTGCCATGATCAATGTCCTCGCCGCGATCGGCGCCGTGATCATCGATCGGCCTGCCGGTGCATCGAGCAGCGCGGAAGGCGCCGTGTCAGCCGCGCCGCGCCTCGCTGGCGCGCGCTGGGCAATCGCGCTCTACGGCGCGGCCGGAGGCATTGCGCTCGGCTATGAGGTGGTGTGGTCGCAGGCCATCGTTCAGTTCATGAGCACGAGGAGCTTCGCCTTCTCGGTTGTGCTGGCGACCTATCTTGCCGGAATTGCGCTTGGTGCCGCATTGTTCGCCCGTTGGAGTCATTTCGTCAGGGACGCCGGCGCTGCCTTTGGAATCCTGATCGCGGCCGCAGGATGCGTGGCGGTGGTCGAGATCGCGCTGCTCGGCCACTGGCTGGTCGTCGCACAGACACTGCTCGAGACTGCCGTCTACCAGGTCACGGCGAACGATCTCGCCGGCATGTGCGCGCGGTTCGCGGTAGCCGCGATCTGCATCGTGTTCGTTCCCACCGTGCTGCTCGGCGCTGCCTTTCCGGCTGCGCTGCGACTCATCGTGGGCGAGGGAAGAATTGGACGCGATGTCGGTGCCGTCGTTGCCGTCAATACGCTCGGCGGTATCGCCGGCACGCTCATCACCGGGTTTGTCCTCATACCCCGCCTTGGCGTCGTCCGTACACTGGCAGCGCTTGCGATCGGCTCTGCGCTCATTGGCGTCACGGCCATGCTTCGCTTCGCATCAGCCGGCAGGACGCGGTGGGCAATGCTGGCGGTTGCTGCGGCGGGCATTTTCGTCGCGTTTGCAATCCCTGCCGATCAGCTTGTGCGCCTGCTGCCGGCAGCCCGGACAGGTCACGTCGCCTTCTACGAGGAGAGCGGTGCCGGAACGGTGGCGGTGATCGAGACATCGAATTCCAGCCATCGTTTCGACCGCCTTTACATTCAGGGCGTTTCCAATTCCGGCGACGCGATGCCGTCGTTGCGATACATGCGGCTCCAGGCGCTGTTGCCGCTGATCATCCACAATGGTGATCCCAAATCGGCGCTGGTTATCGGCTATGGCACCGGCATCACTGCTGGCGCGCTGTCGCAGTTTCCGGGCCTGCAACGGCGCGTGGTCAGCGAATTGCTGCCGGCCGTGATCCGCGCCGCGCCCCATTTCCGGGGCACCTTCGATGCGGCGACTGATCCGGGGCTGGAGAAGCGGTTGCGCGACGGGCGCAAGGAATTGCAGAGCAATGATGAGCGTTACGATCTCATCACGCTCGAGCCGCCGCCGCCCTCGGCAGCCGGTGTCGTCAATCTTTACTCGAGCGACTTCTACCGGCTTGCGGCATCCCGGCTGAACGAGAACGGGCTTGTCGCGCAGTGGCTGCCATTGCCGACCCAGAACGACGAGGACACCCGCGCGCTCGTCCGCAGTTTCATCGATATATTTCCTTATGCCTCGCTCTGGAGCACGGAGCTGCACGAGACCATGCTGATCGGATCTCGTCAGCCGCTCGAGCTGAATGCTTCGCGAGTTTCGGCGCGACTTGGCCAACCCCAGACCTCGGCGGCGCTCGCCGAGGTCGGCGTCAGTTCACCCGCAGCGCTGATGGCGACATGGATCACCGATCAGAATGGTCTGAAGGCCTATGCCGCGGATGCGCCGGCCGTGACAGACGACCGGCCCGGCATCGAATACGCGAGCTGGCTACGCCCCGGAGAGTTCGCCCGCACGTTTGCGCACCTGCAGCAGTTTCGCAGCGATCCCCCGCTCAGGGATGCCAATCAGGAATTCATGTCGTCGCTCGCGGCCCAGCGAGACGAGCTCGATACGTTCTATCGGATAGGCCTCAGCGTATATGCCCGTGACCGCGCTCAATACGCACGCGACATCGCGCGCCTGACGCCGGCCAGCAAGACAAACCCCTATTATCGTTGGTTTATCAGCCCAGGGTCGGGATCATGACACACCTCAGGCAGGCCGTATGTTGAAAGCCGGATCGTCAAGCCCGGATGCGGCGGCAGGTTCGTCAGCGCGTCAGGCCGTGCTCGACCTCAAGGCGCGCATCGGCAAATCGGTGCTCGGGCAGGACCATCTGGTCGAAAGCATGCTGATCGGATTGCTGGCCAACGGCAATCTCCTGATCGAAAGCCTGCCGGGGCTTGCCAAGACACGCGCGGTGAAGACGCTGGCGAAGAATCTCGCCGCGGACCTGTCGCGGGTGCAGTTCACGCCTGACCTGCTGCCGTCCGACGTGACCGGTGCGGAGATCTACCTGCAGACCGAGAAGGGCGGCCAATTCCAGTTCCAGAAGGGACCGATCTTCGCCAACCTCGTGCTGGCGGACGAGATCAACCGCGCACCGGCCAAGGTGCAGTCGGCGCTGCTGGAGGCAATGGAGGAACGTCAGGTCACGGTTGCCGGCAAGACCTACAAGATGCCTGATCTCTTCATGGTGCTCGCGACCGAGAACCCGATCGAGCAGGAGGGCACCTATCCGCTGCCCGAGGCGCAGCTCGACCGTTTCCTGATGCATGTCGTGATCACCTATCCCGACGAAGCGACGGAAGGCGAGATCATCAAGCTCAACCGCGCCGAGAATGCGCGGAAGCCCGAGGCTGCCGCTGCCGCGCCGCCGGCGGTGCCGCAGCAGGCGGTCCTCGACGCGCGCGGCGAGATCGACGGCGTTTTCGTCTCCGATCTTGCGGAAAAATACATCGTCGACCTGATCTATGCGACGCGGTTTCCGGGCCGCTACGGCGAGCCCCTGAGCAAGTGGATCCAGATCGGCGCCAGCCCGCGCGGCAGCCTCGCCATCGACCGCTGCGCGCGGGCGCGGGCGTGGCTCGACGGGCAGGACTTCGTCACGCCAGATCACGTGCGAGCCGTCGTGCATGACTGCCTGCGGCACCGGCTGATCCTGAGCTATGAGGCGGTATCGCAGGGCATAAGTCCCGACCAGGTGATCGACAAGATCACCGAGCTTGTCGCTGCTGCGTGAGGCGCGCGATGACCGGGACATCAGCCGACACGACCGGTGTCTACGTCAATCTCGACGATCTGATCGCGCTCGAATACAGGGATCGCAGGGTGTCGTTCCTGCCGCGTCAGCCGGTGCACAGCCTGCTGTCGGGCCGGTTCGCCTCGCGCATGCGCGGCCGCGGGCTGAACTTCGAGGAGATCAGGGACTATCGCCCGGGCGACGACGTTCGCGGGATCGACTGGAAGGTTACTGCGCGGCTGCAGAAGCCGCATGTGCGCATCTTCAACGAGGAGCGCGACCGCCAGGCTCTGCTCGTCGTCGATCAGCGCCTGTCGATGTTCTTCGGCAGCCGGCGCGCGATGAAGTCGGTGACCGCGGCCGAGGCCGCCGCGATCGGCGCCTGGCGCGTGCTCGGCGTCGGCGACCGCATCGGCGCGATCGTGTTCAACGACAGCGACGTCGTCGAACTGGCGGCGCGGCGCAGTCGCGCGACCGTGTTGCAGATATTGTCCGCCATCGTCGCGCAGAACCAGGCGCTCGCCGTCAACAGCGGCATCGCCACGGCGTCCGGCATGCTCAACCGGGCGCTGGAGCATGCCGTGCGGCGCACGATGCATGACGCCACGGTGATCATCATCAGCGATTTCGACGGCGCCGACACCGCGACGCGCCGCATGATCGGGGCGCTGGCGCGGCACAACAACGTGGTTGCCGTGCTGGTCCACGATCCCCTGCAAAGCGATTTGCCGGCCTCGAGCCGGATGACCGTCACCGACGGAGAGCTGCAGATCCAGCTCGAGGTCGGCCGCGAGCATGTCCGCAGGAGTATCGAGCAGGCATCGCAGGAGCGGCTGCAGGGCGTTTTCGCCTGGACGCACGAGCTCGGCATCCCGGTGCTGCCGCTCAGCGCGGCCGAGGAAACGGTGCCGCAGGTCAGGCGTCTGCTCGGCGGGATGCCGGCACGGCACGGGCGCGGTGGCGGTCGCGCGACGACGGAGGCCGCCCTTGGCTGAGACGCAACCCGTCATCCCTGATCCCGTCGCGGGCCTGATCGATATCCCGCTGCCCGCGCCGGTGAGTCTGCTTCCCGCGACATGGACTTCGCGGATCGTGATCGCGCTGGTTGCTGCCGGCATCGTCGTCGCGGCGTGGCGCCTGGTGTATCGCTTCCGCGCCAACCGCTACCGGCGTGCGGCGCTGGCGGAGCTTGATCGGCTGCTGGAGCAGCCGAGCGCCGTTCCGGGCGGAATGGCCGCGGGTCTTGCGCTGCTGGTGCGGCGGACTGCGCTCGATGCCTTTCCGCGCGAAACCATCGCACCGCTCGCGGGAGCGCCCTGGCTCGCGTTCCTCGACCGCAGCTATGGCGGGCACGAATTCTCCGAAGGCGCGGGCCGACTGCTCACGAGCGCACCCTATGGGCGGGCGAGCGCAGATGCCGGCGAGTTGCAGTCGTTGCAGGACCTCGTGCGGCGCTGGATCAGGGGGCACCATGTTTGAGTTCGCATGGCCCTGGATGCTCGCGATCCTGCCGCTGCCGATCCTGGCGTGGTGGCTGTTGCCGCCGTATCGGGCGCGGCAGGCTTCCGTGATGGTTCCGTTCTTCGACCGTCTTGCGGCTGCAACCGGGCAGACGCCGCAACGCGGCGCCGTCGTTCTGCAGCGGCGGTGGATCCAGATGGTCACGGCCGCGGTGATCTGGGTGCTCATCGTCGCGGCGCTGGCGCGCCCGCAATGGGTCGGCGATCCCGTCACGCGCGAAGTGTCCGCGCGGGATCTGATGCTCGCGGTCGACATCTCCGGCTCGATGGACCAGCGCGATTTCCGCAGCAGCGACGGGGCGGTGTTGACGCGGCTCGACGGCGTCAAGCGCGTGATCGCGGATTTCATCGCGCGGCGGCACGGCGACCGCGTCGCGCTGATGCTGTTCGGCACCAGGCCATATTTGCAGGTGCCGTTCACGCAGGATCTGCAGACCGCGACGACGCTGCTGGCGCAGACCGAGGTCGGCATGGCCGGCCAGCAGACCGCGATCGGCGACACCATCGGGCTTGCGATCAAGACCTTCGAGACCAGCAAGGCGCGGGAAAAGCTGCTCGTCCTGCTCACCGACGGCAACGATACCGCGAGCCGCGTCCCGCCCGAGCACGCCGCCGACATCGCAAAACAGAACGGCGTCAAGATCGACACAATCGGCGTCGGCGATCCCAATGCGAGCGGGGAGAACCGCGTCGATCTCGGCGTGCTGCGGTCGGTCGCCGAGACGACGGGCGGCCATTTCTTCCGCGCCGAGGACGGTGCGCAGTTGCAGGCGATCTACGCGGATATCGACCGTCTCGCGCCGGCCAAGCTCGATTCGATCTCATGGCGGCCGAAGCTGCCGCTGTTCCAGTGGCCGCTCGGCGCCGCCGTCATGCTGTCGCTGCTGCTGTGGGTCGGCCTGTCGCTGGAAGGCGGGCTGGGCCGGAGAAGGGCGCTCGGTCATGCATGACGCCGCCGCCGTCCCGTTCCATCTGCTGCGGCCGCTCTGGCTGCTCGCGCTGATCCCGGTGGCGGCCGTATTCGCCTGGGTGCGCTGGCGGGCGAGCCCGCAGGCGCAATGGGGCGGGGTGATCGCGCCGCATCTGCTCAACCACCTCATCGTGCAGCCGGGCGCGGGACGCGGCGTCAGTCCGCTCTACCTGGTCGCTGCCGCGATGTCGCTGGGCATCATTGCGCTGTCGGGGCCGACCTGGCGGCGTGAACTGCCGCCTTTCGTCGAGGACAAGGCGCCGCTGATGATCGCGCTCTCCCTCGATGCATCGATGGGCGAAAGCGACGTCGCGCCGACGCGGCTCGAGCGCGCCAAGCAGAAGATCAGGGATCTGCTCGCCGCACGCGCCGGCGCGCGAACCGGACTGATCGCCTACGCGGGCACCGCGCATCTGGTGATGCCGCTGACCGACGATCGCGCCGTGATCGAGCCCTTCCTGGCGGCGCTTGCGCCGGGCCTGATGCCGTCGGCCGGCAAGAACACGGCGGCGGCCGTGAGGCTCGCGGCGGAGGCGCTCGCGACCGAGACGGTGCCCGGGACGATCCTCGATGTTGCCGACGACCCGGCGGACGAGGAGGGCGCTGTCCGTCAGGCCGCCGGACGGAACGGTCTCGTGAAGTTGAGCGTCGCGCCGGAGCGTGCGGGCGCAGCGCTTGCGCTGCGTTCGGATGTCGTCCAGGTCAGCATCGACGACGCCGACATCGCAGCACTCGAACGCCGGATCGAGACGCGCTATCAGGCCGCCCAGGGCGACGCCTACGGCACACGATGGCGCGACGAGGGGTATTGGCTGCTGCTGCCGATCGCGCTGCTCAGCCTGCTCTGGTTCCGGCGCGGCACGACGGTGGCATGGGTGGTCGTGTTGGTCTGCCTGTCGCACGTCTCGTCGGCGAGGGCGGAAGAGACGCACCGCTTTGCCGACCTCTGGCTGACGCCGGACCAGCAGGGACGGATCGCCTTCGATCGCGGCGATTACCGGACTGCGGCCAAGCTTTTCTCTGATCCGATGTGGCGCGGCATCGCGGCCTATCGCGCCTTCGACTTCATCGCCGCCGCCGAGCAGTTTGCGCGCGTCGACACGCTCGCAGGACGCTTCGCGCTGGGCAATGCGCAGGCGCAGAACCATGCCTACGAGAAGGCGATCGCGATCTACGACGAAGTCCTCAAGGCAGCGCCCGGCGATGTGGCCGCGAAGACCAACCGCGCCATCGTGGTGGCGGCGCTTGAAGCGAAGGAAGCGAAGCGAAGGAAGCAGGAGCAGGACGACAGCGCGCCGCCGGATATGAAGGCCGACGAGACGCGGGTCGATCCCAACCAGAAGGGCGGCAAGAAGATCCAGGTCAGCCCGCAGGATCTGACCACATCAGGCGCGGCCGAAGCCTGGATGCGCCAGGTCCAGACCACGCCCGCGGATTTCCTCAGGTTGAAATTCGCGATCCAGGATGCGGCGCAGCCGGCGGGGGCGAAGCCATGAGGCGTCCGCTCGCCGTCGTAGCCGTGATGATGGGCCTGCTCGCGCCCTGCGCAGCCCCGGCCCAACAAAACACGCCTGAGCCGATCCTGCGGGTGACCATCGATCCGCCTCGCGTCGTGGTCGGACAGGCGACAACGTTACGGATCGAAGTGCTGGCGCCGAACTACATGACGGCGCCGCCCGAGCTGCCCGACTTCCAGCTGCGCAACGCCGTGACCCGTCAGTTGCAGAGCATCAACGAGAGCGAGCAGCATGACGGCCTCACCTATGCCGGTGTGCGCTTCGAATACGCCGTCTACCCGCAAGAGCCGGGATCCTATGCCGTCGCGGATCAGAAGATCAGGATCAAATACGCTGCCGAGCCGCCCGCCACGCGGGAGGCGGAGATCGCGCTGCCAGGTCAGTCATTCGAGGCCTTCGTCCCGGACGCGGCGGCAGCTCTCCAGCCGTTCCTGTCGGCAAGCAAGCTGACCGTCGACCAGACGATCAAGCGCTCGTCGGATCAGCTCAAGGCCGGCGATGCCGTCACCCGTACCGTGACCATCAAGGCCGAAGGCACGCCTGCGATGCTGCTGCCGCCGCAGACGTTTGCCGCCGTCCAGGGCTTGAGGCTCTATCCGGCGCAGCCGAGGCTCGACGACAGCGTGGACGGGCGCACCAACGTCATGACCTCGACCCGGGTCGATTCGGCGACCTACATGCTGGAGCGTCCCGGCGACTATGCGCTGCCCGCAATCGAGTTCGGCTGGTGGAACGTCGGCAGCGGCAAGCTCGAGCGAGTTCATCTCGATGCCGTGCGCTTCGAGGTCGCCGCCAATCCGGCGGCCAGGAGCGCGGCGCCTGCCGGCCGGTCGGGGGTGCGATGGAGTTGGGACGGTCTCGTCGACCTCGTCGTCGACCACTGGCTGCTGCTGTCGCTGGGCGCCGCCGGCGTCGCCGCGATCGGCTGGCTCGCGCCGAGCATCTTCCAGGCCATCGCGGATTCGCATCGCCGGCGGCGCGACGCCTATCGTCGATCCGAGGCGTTCTATTTTGACAGGTTTCGCCGGGCGGCCCGTCATGACGACGCAAGCAGCACGTATTTCGCGCTGCTTGACTGGTTGCCGCATCTTGAAACGACGGCACCTCCGGACAGCATCGGCGCCTTCAAGGCCATGGCGCGCGACCCGGCGCTGGATCGGGAGATCGGCGCGATCGAGAACGCGCTGTTCGCAAGAGAGTGTGACCCGCAGCGCTGGTCGTCGCGCCGGCTTTTGCATCACGTGACGGCGGCGCGGCGCGACCTGCAACGGCGCGCGCGACGTCGCGATGACCCGCGTTTGCACCGAGATCTGAACCCGGTCGGAGCTTCGACGGCCTCGGCCTATGGAGGAAGAAGACCTGCCAGATGAGTGAGCAAGACTGAGACTGACCAAGCAGAACGCAAGAGCCCCAGTCGTCAGAAACAGCAGCAAGGAGTGTCGAATGAGCAGTGAGACGAACAAGCGGAATGACGCCGTCGCCGGTTCCACATGCGGTGACAATTCGGATATCGGCCGCCGGGCCCTGTTGCTCGGCGCATCATCGCTCGTGGCGGCGGCAACGCTGACGTCGCAGGCGCACGCGCAAGCTCAGAAAGCCGCTCCCGCGACGTCACCGGCCGCGGCCCCGGCCAATGGCCGCAAGCCGAACATCCTCGTGATCTTCGGCGACGACATCGGCGTTCCTCAGATCAGCGCCTACACCATGGGCATGATGGGATATCGGACGCCCAACATCGACCGCATCGCTCAGGAAGGTGCGATCTTCACCGACGCTTACGGCCAACAGAGCTGCACGGCGGGACGTGCGTCGTTCATCCTGGGGCAGGAGCCATTCCGCACCGGCCTTCTGACCATCGGCATGCCCGGCGACCCTCATGGCATCCAGGACTGGATGCCGACGATTGCCGACGCCCTCAAGACGCAGGGCTATGCCACCGGCCAGTTCGGCAAAAACCACCTTGGCGATCGCGACGAGCATCTGCCGACCAAGCACGGCTTCGACGAGTTCTTCGGCAACCTCTATCACCTCAACGCCGAAGAGGAGCCGGAAGGCTACTTCTACCCAAAGGATCCGGCTTTCAGGAAGCAATACGGGCCGCGCGGCGTCATCAAATCCACCGCCGACGGAAAGATTGAGGACACAGGTCCTCTGAACATCGCCCGCATGCCGACGGTTGACGAGGAGTTCCTGGGCGCTGCCAAGGACTTCATCGGCCGCCAGGCGAAGGCGGATAAGCCGTTCTTTGTCTGGTTCAACTCGACCCGCATGCACGTCTTCACACACCTGAAGGCGGCGTCTCTCGGCAAGACCGGCAAGGGCATTCACGCCGACGGCATGGTCGAGCACGATGGCATGGTCGGCGAGTTGCTCAAGCAGCTCGATGATCTCGGCATCACCGAAAACACCATCGTCGTCTACACCACGGACAACGGCGCCGAGATCGCGCTTTGGCCGGATGGCGCCATGACCATGTTCCACGGCGAAAAAGGGACGACATGGGAAGGCGGCTTCCGCATTCCGATGATGGTCCGGTGGCCCGGCGTGATCAAGCCGGGCACTCAGTACAACGACGTGATCTCGCTGATGGACTGGTTCCCGACACTTTTGGCGGCCGCGGGCGTGCCCGACATCAAGGAAAAGATGAAGACCGGCTTTGCCGGGGCCAACGGCAAGACCTTCAAGGTCCACCTCGATGGCTACAATTTCCTGCCCTACTTCAAAGGCGAGGAGAAACAGGGGCCGCGCGACGCAATCTACTATTTCGATCAAGGCGGCAATCTGAACGCGATCCGCTGGAACGACTGGAAGCTCAGTTTCGCGACCACCAAGGGCAATATCGCAACCGGGGTTCGCGAAACGTCGGCCTGGGCGCTGATCGCGAACCTGCGCATGGATCCCTACGAAAAGGGCCTCGAGGAAGGCGGTGGCGCCATCGAGTTTTTGGCGCGCAATATCTGGCTGCTGGTGCCCATCCAGGGAAAGGTCAAGGAGTTCTTCAGCGACTTCGATCAATTCCCGTATCAGACCGGTAGCTCGCTCAACGCGGGAGGGATCAACTATGCGCTGCTGCGGCAACAAGATGCCCTGAAGCGGCTCAACGAGCTCGAACGCATGAAGCCGCAGTGAGGCGAAACAGCGAGTGAGGACAAGTGCGATGATGGTTAGAATCGGTGCCGCGCTGCTTGCATGTCTTGCAGCCATCTCCGTTGCGTTGGCGCAGCCGGCCGATCCCTTGCCATCCTGGAATGACGGCGCGGCGAAGCAGGCGATTGTCGATTTCGTCGCGCGCGTCACGACGCAAGGCGGGCGGGACTTCGTCCCGCCGGCCGAGCGCATCGCGACCTTCGACAATGACGGCACGCTGTGGACCGAGCAGCCGTTCTACTTCCAACTCGCCTTCGCGTTCGATCAGGTCAAGGCGATGGCACCGAAGCATCCCGAGTGGAGAACGACGCAGCCGTTCAAGGCGCTGCTCGCCCAGGACACCAAGGCGCTTGCGGCGTCCGGCCAGAAGGGCCTGTTGCAGATCGTCGCGGCGACGCATGCCGGCATGACCACCGACGCGTTCGCCGGTTCGGTGCGCGACTGGCTCGCGACCGCAAGGCATCCGCGCTTCAACCGGCCCTACGACAGCCTTGTCTACCAGCCGATGCTGGAACTCCTGGCCTATCTCAGGGCCAACGGGTTCAAGACCTTCATCGTCTCGGGTGGCGGCGTCGAGTTCATGCGGCCGTGGATGGAGCGTGTCTACGGCATCCCGCCGGAGCAGGTGGTCGGCTCGTCGGGCGTGGTCAAGTTCGAAATCGGCGCCGACGGCAAGCCGGTGCTGATGAAGCAGGCCAAGATCGAGTTCATCGATGACGGCCCCGGCAAGCCGGTCGGGATCAACCGCTTCATCGGCCGCCGTCCGATCTTCGCCTTCGGCAACTCGGATGGCGATCTGCAAATGCTGCAATGGACCACCGCGGGATCGGGCGCGCGCTTTGGCGGCATCGTGCACCACACCGATAGCGCCCGCGAATACGCCTACGACCGGGACTCGAAGTTCGGCAAGCTCGACAAGGCGCTCGACGCCGCGGCCGCCGCCGGCTGGACCGTGGTCGACATGAAGCAGGATTGGAAGGAGGTCTTTCCGCCACTGACCGCGACCGGTGCGCCGAAGGAGGCGAGGCCATGAGCGGCTACGACATCTTCGCGTGGATCGTGCTCGTCATCCTGGTGGCGAGCGCGATCGCGGTGTTCTGCATCGCGGGCTGGCTGCCCGGTCACATCGCGAAGTCCCGCAATCATCCCTACGCGCAGGCCGTCACCGTGGCCGGCTGGATCACCCTGATCTGCGGCTTCGCGCTGTGGCCAGTGGCCTTGATCTGGGCCTATGTCGACGTGCCCGCGCCGCGCAAGACGGGAGATGCGTGATGGCCATTGCGATCATCAACACGTATCTCGTGCTGCTATTCCTGCTGGTGCACTTCAAGGTCGTGCCGTTCAACCTGTTCTGGAAGGCGTCGCCGTTCCTGGTGCTGCTCGTGACGCTGTTCGGTCTGCTGATCCCGATGGGCTGGGGCGCGCCGCAGGGCTCCGCGCTGGTGGTGCGCAACGCGGTGTCGATCGTGCCCGACGTCGCGGGCGAGGTCACCGAAGTGCCGGTTCTCGCCAATGCGCCGCTGAAGGCTGGCGACGTTCTCTTCAAGATCGATCCGACGCCGTTTGATGCGCAGGTCCAGACCATCAACGCGCAGCTCAAGCTGGCATCGACGCGGTTGTCGCAGATGACGACGCTTTACGAACGCGACGCCGGCCGCGCCTTCGATGTCGAGCAGCGGCAGTCGGAGGTCGACCAGCTCAAGGGCCAGCTCCAGGCGGCACAGTGGAATCTCGACAAGACGGTCGTGAAGGCGCCGGCCGACGGTTACGTCACCAACGTTGCTCTCCGCAAGGGCGCGCGGGTGTCGAGCCTGCCGCTGTCGCCGGTGATGGCGTTCATCGACACCTCGGACACCATCATCGGCGTCGAGATCAACCAGATCGACGCGCGCTACGTCGCGCCGGGACAGGAAGTCGAGGCCACCTTCAAATTCGCACCCGGACGGATTCTTTCCGGCAAGGTCGAAAGCGTGTTGCAGGCGGTGGCAACCGGGCAGGTCCAGACGTCGGGCACGGCGGTGCTGCCGAAGGCCGTCGAGGCGGTGCCCTTTGTTGTGCGGGTCAGGCTCGACGACGCCGATTTCGTCCGCCGCCTGCCGGCCGGTGCGTCTGGCACGGCTGCGATCTATACCGACCGTCTAAAGCCGACCCACGTGGTGCGCCGCGTGATCCTTCGCCAGGTGGCGATCCTGAACTACGTCAATCCGTTCTAGAGCATGATCCGGAAAAGTGGAAACCGGTTTTCCGAAAAGATCATGCTCAAACAAAGAGATGAGATCATGATGCGATTCCGTGGAAACGCATCATGATCTACGGTCGTCCGGGTGACTGGCCCGGATCGTGCGACGGCGGCTGCGATGGCTTCAGCTGCGACCATTACCGCCTGATCCCGGCGAACGCGGCGGCGATGCCGCGCTGGAACAGCGACCAGTCGAAGCCGAGCGCGAGCGCGAGGTAGCCGCGGTCGATCATCGCATTAGCTTGATCAGCGGTACGCGCGACGCCACCGATCGGGACGCCGCTCTTCAAGATGCCCTCCTCGGCGCGCTGCATCAGCGCGACCACTTCGGGGTCGTCGGGCAGGCCGCGCTTGTTGATCGAGGTGGCGAGATCGCCGGGACCGATCACCGCGAGGTCGATGCCCGGCGTTGCCATGATCTCGTCGATCCGGTTCACGGCATCGACATGCTCGATCGTGATCATGCAGATCATGTCGTCGTCGGCGGTCGCCATGTAGTCGTTCATCGAGACGCCCCAGCGGAACGGCGCATGGAAGGGCCCCCAAAGCCGGTCGCCGCTCGGCGGATAGCGCACGCTGCGCGCGGCCTTCTCGGCGTCGGCGCGGTTGCAGATCATCGGAAAATTGATGCCGAGTGCGCCGATGTCCATCGGCGCCTTGGCAAGGTGCGACTCGTTGGCCGCGATCCGCACCATCGGCACGCATGGCGTTCCTGAGGTCGCCACGATCATCGCATGTGCGGTGCCGAGATCGATCGGGCCGTGCTCGAGGTCGACGATGATCCAGTCCAGCGACTGCGCCATGATCTGCACGGTCTGGATGCTCGGAATGGTTGCGATCGCGCCGAAGGTCGGGCGCTTGTCGCGCCACGCCTTGCGCAGGCGGTTGAGCGGCGTCAGCGGGGCTGCGGTCAAAGGCGGTCCTCCCTCGAAGGAAAGACAAAACTAGCAGCGCAGTGTGACTGCGAAAAGGATCAGGCCGGGACGCGGCCGCCGAAGAACGGCGTCAGCGCCTCGGTCAGCGCGTGCGGACGCTTCGAGGTGAAGATCATCTCGGCGCCGGCCTCATAGCTCTCCGAGCCGGCCGGGCCGAGCAGATCGGCGACGCGGCGGGCGATCGCCGGCGCCGGATCGATCCAGTCGACCGGCCAGGGCGCGAGCCTCCTCAGCCGTTCCAGCAGCAGCGGATAATGCGTGCAGGCGAGCACGACGGTGTCGGTGCGGGCGGGGTCACCCGCGCCGTCGCCGACGAAACAGGGCGCGAGCTCGGCCGCGATATCCTCGTCGCGCACCCTCTGGCCGCTGAGGGCGGTTTCCGCCAGCGAGGCGAGCTCGCCGGAACCCACCAGCGTCACCTCGCAGCCCTGGGCAAAGTCCGAGATCAGCTTGCGGGTGTATTCCCGCTTCACGGTGCCCCGGGTGCCGAGCACCGAGACGCGCTTGGTTTTCGACGACGCGCAGGCCGGCTTGATCGCCGGCACGGTGCCGACGAAGGGCAGGCGGTACGCCTCGCGCAGATGCGACATGACCAGGGTGGACGCCGTGTTGCAGGCGATCACGACGAGGTCGGGCGCGTGGGCGGCGATCAGCTCGCCGACCAGCGGCACCACGCGGGCGATGATCTCGTCCTCGCCATGGTGGCCGTAAGGGAAGAAGGCGTCGTCGGCGACATAGACGTAGTGGGCGTCGGGCCGGGCGCGGACGATCTCGCGCAGCACGGTGAGGCCGCCGAGGCCGGAATCGAACACAAGGATGGTCGGGGGAGTGGACACGGTGAAAAATCTATCCGAACCAGGGTTACCATTCAGTTGTTTTGGCTATCCGGCCTCTAGCGCCTTTTCCGCTCCGATGGAATCGGAGCGGGGCGCTGGATTCTTGTTCTGACGCGTTTTCTTCACGCGAACCGGTGTCCGCTTCGGTTTAAAAACGCTCTGCGGCCGACAAAAGGCAGTGAGGGCGGGAATTTCATATGGTCTTGGCGAATACCTGCAAGTATCACGGCAAACTATTGCTACGACGTGCGAAATCCGAACCTGGGGCCGCAGGGGACCAATCGACAATGATCCGCAATACCGCCGCCAATTGGGGCTCGCTCGCCCGTGCATTCCACTGGGTGCTGGGGGCAGCCATCATAGGCATGCTGGCCTATGGCTGGTGGATGAACCACATCCCGGCGCGGGCCGACAAGTTCTTCTACCGGTCGATCCACGCCGATATCGGCTATCTGGTTCTGCTGCTCACGGTGCTGCGGCTGGTCTGGCGCGGCGTCAATCCGACCCCGGCGCTGCCGGCCGACATGCCGTCCTGGCAGCGGATTGCCGCCCGGGTCAGCCACGGCGCGCTCTATGCCGTCACCATCCTGGTGGCGATGCTGGGCTGGGCGCATTCCGGCTCCCGCGCCCAGGACTATTCGAGCTTCTTCGGCCTGTTCCACGTGCCCCAGATCACCTCGCCCGACAAGGCGGCGGCGGACGCCTTTGAGCATCGCCACATCTTCTTCGCCTATGTGCTGCTCGCGCTGATCGTGCTGCACCTCGCCGCGGTCGCCTTCCACCATTTCGTCAAGCGCGACCGGGTTGCCGCGCGGATGATGGGGGCGGACGAGGCTGGCGGCGCGACGTGAGACACGGTGCACCTCTCCCCGACGGGGAGAGGTCGATTTGCGGAGCAAATCGGGTGAGGGGCCGCCGGATTAATGAGAGATCGTAAGCCCTCACCCGGCGCTGCGCGCCGACCTCTCCCGGAGGGAGAGGTGAAGTGTGCCGTCCGGCTCAGCCCGCCGGCATCTGCTTCTCGACCAGGCGCACCCAGTAGGAAGCGCCGTGGCCGAGGATGTTGTCGTTGAACTTGTAGGCGGGGTGGTGGCACATCGGGCCGTCGCCCATGCCGAGGAAGACGAACGCGCCGGGGCGCGCCTCCAGCATGAACGCAAAATCCTCGGCGCCCATCACCGGCACCAGATTGTCGTTGACGCGGTCGGCGCCGACCACGTCGCGGGCGACCTCGGCGGCGACGCCGGCCTCGCGCGCATGGTTCAGCGTCACCGGATACATGCGCCCATAATCGGTCTCGGCAGAGCCGCCATAGGCCTTGGCGATGCTGGAGGCGACCTCGCCGATCCGGCGCTCGACCAGGTCGCGCACGCCCGGATCGAGGGTGCGTACGGTGCCGCCCAGGGTCACGGTCTCCGGGATCACGTTGAACGCGGTGCCGGCCTCGAACATCGTGATCGAGATCACGGCCGATTTCAGCGGGTCGACATTGCGCGATACGATCGATTGCAGCGCATTGATGATCTGGGCGCCGATCAGGACGCTGTCGACCGCCTCGTGCGGGGCGGCGCCGGCGTGGCCGCCCTTGCCATGGACGACGATCTTCAAGGTGTCCGACGAGGCCAGCATCGGGCCCGGCGTGGTCGCGAAGTAGCCCTCGGGCAGACCGGGCATGTTGTGCAGGCCGTAGACCTCCTGGATGCCCCAGCGGGTCATCAGCCCGTCGTCGACCATCGCCTTGCCGCCGGCACCGCCTTCCTCGGCGGGCTGGAAGATCACGACCGCGGTGCCGTCGAAATTGCGGGTCTCGGCGAGGTATTTCGCGGCGCCGAGCAGCATCGCGGTGTGGCCGTCATGGCCGCAGGCGTGCATCTTGCCGGGGACCTTGGAGGCATAGGGCACGTCGGCGGCTTCCGCGATCGGCAGCGCGTCCATGTCGGCGCGGAGCCCGATGGTCTTGCCGGAGCCGTTTTTGCGGCCGCGGATCACGCCGACCACGCCGGTGCGGCCGATCCCCGTCACCACCTCGTCGCAGCCGAACTCCCGCAGCTTCTCGGCGACAATACCCGCGGTGCGGTGCACCTCATAAAGCAGTTCGGGATTCTCGTGGAAGTCATGGCGCCAGGCGGCCATTTCATCCGAGAGGGCGGCAACGCGATTGACGATGGGCATAGGGAGCGTCCGTTTCTTGTGATTGGGTAAGGCAGGTCAGCCTAGCGTAACCCGCCGTCTTGTCACGTAAAAGCGACCTCGTTCGGGGGCGTCGGTAGCCCGGCGTGCGAGATGTCGCGCTCATGCAAGAGCACGACGTTCTCGGGCGAGGCTGCGCTTGCGCGAATTCGGAATATTAGAAATGTATCCCTGATTTGCCCGACATGTCAAGTTGCCTGGTCGAACGCCGGCAGCCGCCAGCTCCTTTGCATGGGGTTGTTTTCGATATTTTGGCCGAGCGTTTGGGAAGCGGCCGAAGTCGGCGGTTGGTGGCCCGGATGAGCGTAGCGATATCCGGGTCTTGCAGTAACCCGCGGACTTGTCACGTAGGAATGGCATCGGTAGCCCGGATGGAGCGAAGCGAAATCCGGGATCGTTCCTCGTGCTCGGCCCCCGGATTACGCTTCGCTCCATCAGGGCTACGAGGCCTACAAATTCGCCAGCCCGCATTCGACGGCGAGGCGGACCAGTTGGGCGTCGGTCCGCATCCCGGTCTTGGCCTTGATCAAATAGTGGTAGTTCTGCACGGTCTTGGTGCTGAGGTTGAGGTTGGCGGCGATCTGCTCCTTGGTGTGGCCTGCCGCGAACTGCCGGAGGATCTCGATCTCCCGCTCGCCGAGCTGGTCGAGCGCCGATTTGGTCGGCACCAGGCTCTCCAAAGCGAGCACCCGCGCGACGTCGTCGCTCATCGCGTGCTCGCCACGCGCCACCGAGCGGATCGCCGCGATCAGCTCGGCCGGTTCGCTGCCCTTGGTGACGAAGCCGGAGGCGCCGGCGCTGAACGCCGCCTTCACCTGCGCCGCCTCGCTGTGCATGCTGAAGACGAGGATGCGGGCATCGGCATCGCGGGCGCGGATGTTGCGGATCGCTTCCAGTCCGCTCGCGCCGGGCATCGAGATGTCCATCACGACCACGTCAGGCTCGTGCGACTTGAAGGCGCGGTAGGCATTGGCGGCATTGTCGGCCTCGGCCACCACGTGGAAATCGTCCTGATGCTCGAGCACGCGCCGATAGCCCTGGCGGACCACGGGATGGTCGTCCACCAGCAGGATCGAGATGCCCCGAGCCGTTACGGTGGTTTTCGCGGTCGTCATCTCAGGCGGCGAGCGGGATGGTGGCGGCGACCGAGAGGCCGCGGCTGGCACGCGCGATCGACAGCGAACCGCCGAGCGCCGTGACACGCTCGCTCACGCCGGTGAGGCCGAAACCCGCCGACTGCGCGACCTTGGCCGCATCGCCGCCGCCATCGTCCTCGACCCGCACCAGCAGCGCATTCTCGGTTCCGCTTCGCCGCTCGATCCGCAGCACGATTTCGCGTGCATCGCTGTGGCGCAGCGCATTGGTCAGGCACTCCTGCGCGACGCGATAGGCGGTCGCGGCGACCGTGCCGCTGATATCGGCGAGGTCGCCCTGCATATCGAGCTGGATCATCGGCTGGGTCGCGCGCGACCGCCAGCTGTCGACGAGATTGACCAGGCTTGCCTCCAGCCCGAGTTCCTCGGCCGGTGGATGGCGCAGCCGATTCAGCGTATCGCGCAGGCATGCCATGATGCGGCGCGTCGCCTGCGAGATCATCCGCGCGTCCTGCGCGATCTCGGTGCCGGCGGCGTATTTGTCGCCGGCGCTCGCCTCGATCGTGTTGGCGAAGGCGAGGATCGCGGTGAGGTTCTGGCCGAACTCGTCGTGCAGCTCGCGGGCGAGCGCGCGGCGCTCGTCGCTGCGGATTTCGAGCAACCGCCGTGTCAGCACCGTGCGTTCCTCCTCGGCCAGCGCGAGGCGGTCGCCGAGATCGCCGACGGCGCGGCCGATCATCGCGAGCTCCATCGAGCGGATCCGCGGCAGCGGTGTCCGGTACTCGCCGTCGGCCATGCGCCGCAGCGCCGATACGATCGAGTGGGCGGGCGCCAGCGTATGCGCGATCGCAAGCGAGGCGAGCAGCGCAATCGCGAGCGCCATCAGCAGCGCGACATGGATGTTGTCCAGGATGTGCTGCCAGGCGAGCGCGATCGCGGCGTCCGGATCGGCGATGGCGCGGACGGTTCCCGCGGTCGCCGCGCGGGCGCTGATCGGCCGCTCCACGGTGGCATGCTCGCCGAGCACCATCTGTACCGCGGTCGCGAACCAGCGCGGCGGCGCCTGGCCGATCCCCTTGCTCTGGCCGCAGAGCGGTTTCTCGAAGGCGCCGGCCGGCTCGAACTGGACGCAGATCCCGGGCGCGATCAGCCCCATGGTCTCGATGGTGCGCCAGTCCGGCGCCGGCAGCAATTGCTCGCGCATCCGGTTGCTGCGCAGCAGCAATTCACGCCAGTACAGCGCCTCGAGCGACTGCGAGACCCGCGCGGCGGACGCTTCCGTAGCGCGATCGACGCTGCGATAGGCGTCGATCGTGGCCCAGACGGTGGCCGCGCCGAGGCACAGCGCGACGATGACGAGCAGGCGGGCGACCAGTTGAAGTACGAGGCGCATGCGATCACTCCACGGCTATCGCTCCTCATCCTGAAGGAGCCCGCGGGACGCGGGCATCTCGAAGGATGCAGGCCACGGACGGGGCCTCATGGTTCGCCTGGCGACGCGAAGCATCGTCCAGAGACGTGCTTCGCGCTCCTCACCATGAGGTAGACTAGGGAGTGGATGCTAACAGCAGCGCTGTTCCCCGCCAATTGCCAGCATGGGCGGCCAAGCAGGTCGGGAAATTTGCCCGACGAAATTTGGGCAGAAGTCTTTGGACGGCGCCCGCCGCCTCTGCTCTAACCCTAGGCGAGGTTCTCACGCAGGCCTCACGGAACAACCGTCACAGGGAGCGAGCGCAGCATGGATGCCAAGGTCGACGCCGCGGCCGCACCGGCCCGCACGGACCCGGCGGAGCGCAGCGTCCTGCTGCTCTGGATGATCTTCACCGGCCTCTCGGTGTTCGCCGCCTTCCTGCTGTGGCGCTATGGGCTGATCCGCCTGATGGTCAGCTCCGACCGCACCTATATTTCGAGCGTCATCGCGGTGCTCTACATCGTCACCTGCGTCCATTGCTTCTGGCGGACGCGGGCGATCGCGCGGGAAGGCGAGGTGGCACGGTCCTGCCGCACGATCCTCGCCGCGCCCGATGGCGCCAAGGCGCTTGCCGCTGATGCGCGCGGCTTGCCCCGCGGGCTCGTCACCGACCACATCAAGAGCCTGGTGCAGAAGGCCGAGGCGCAGGCCAAGGGCCGCATCGACCAGACCTTGCTGCTGCGCACGCTGGCCGACCGCCTGCGCGGCTCCAACGGTTTCGGCGCCTTCGTCTCCGACACGCTGATGAAGCTCGGCCTGCTCGGCACCATCATCGGCTTCATCATCATGCTGGCGCCGATCGCCTCGCTCGATGCCGCCGACAAGGTCGCGATGAAGTCGTCGATGGGCCTGATGAGCGACGGCATGGCGGTGGCGATGTACACGACGCTGGCCGGGCTGATCGGATCCATCCTGGTCCGGATCCAGTACTACATGCTGGATTCCGCGACCCAGCGGGTGTTCTCCGACGCCGTGGTGCTGACCGAGACGCACGTCACCCCGGCGCTGGAACGCCGCCTTGGTGCGCCGTCATGATGGACGAGTTCGGGCTCTATCCGCGCGAGGAGCCGTTCGATCCGCTCGGCGTCATGCTGTTCAAGGCGCTGCAGGTGATCGCCTTCCTGTTCTTCCTGGCGCTGCTGGCGGTGTCGCCGGATTCCAAGGAAGGCAAGATCGAATCCAAGGCGGAGTTCATCATCACGATGGACTGGCCGGACAATCATCCCGACGATCTCGACCTGTTCGTGCAGGATCCCGCCGGCAACATCGCCTGGTACCGGCATCGCGAGGCCGGTTTCCTGACGCTCGACCGCGACGATCGCGGCGGCGCCAACGACTTCATCGTGGTCAACGGCAAGAAGATCGCGTCCCCGATCCGCGAGGAGATCGTCACCTTGCGCGGCGTCGTCGCCGGCGAATACACCGTCAACGTCTCGCATTTCCAGGCCACGACCGGCGAACCTGTGCAGGCCAGTGTGAAGGTGCAGAAGCTCAATCCGACCGCGCAGGTGATCTTCGACGACAAGCTGACCGTCGATCACACCGGCGACGAAAAGACCGCGGTCAGGTTTCGTCTCGACGCCGAGGGCAAGGTGATCAACGTCGACCGGCGGCCGAAGTCGCTGCTCGAGACCTTCCGCAGCAGCTGGCGCAACGGCGCCGACCTCGATCCGACCACCGGCGTTCCGAAAGCCGGCGTGAGGGTGCTCCGCCGTGAATAGCCTGCAGACAGTGATCCTCACGCTCGCCGTCGCCTACGCCGTGGTCGGCGCGCTGCTCTTGATTGTGCTGGTCTACGCGCGGCTGCACTGGTCGCTGAAGGCTGTTGTCATCGTCGTCACCAGCGCCTTCTATTTCGTCAGTTTCGGCAGCATGCGCGGCCTGCTGGGCTGGGCGTCGGCGGAGAAGCTGCCGGCCAACTTCAAGCTGCTGTCGACGCGGATCGTCGAGCCGCATTCGCTGGAGGGCGATCCGGGCTCGATCTATCTCTGGGTCGAGGAGCTCGACGAAGACAACCGCCCGAGCGCGGTGCCGCGCGCCTTCCGCATTCCCTACAGTGACGCCCTCGCCGAGCAGACCCACACCGCGGAGAACGAGATCAAGGCCGGGCATCCGCAAGGCGGGCGCGCGGCGGATTTCGGTGGCGGCGACGGTACCGTCATGGATTTCGTCAGGGAGTACATCACGCCGAAGACGATCGTGGAGACCACAGGCGGCGATTCCACGACGGGGACGTTCGTGGCCCCGCCGGCCGGCGCGCAGGGATCGGTGTTCACGCCGCTGCCGCCGCCCCGAATGCCGCCCAAGGACGAGCAGCAATAGGACCGGGTAGATCACCAGGAGGATGGCACAAAAATAGGGATCGCCAATAATCAGTCAGCGGAATGGACAGTAATCATCCGGAATTTCTCAATTCCCTGAACCGTGTAGTCTTGGACCTAACCGGGGCTAGATTTTATCCCGAAGCCATTTTCCCGGCAAAGGGGCCGCTGCGTGAGGCGGCCCCTTTCGATTCCGGCGCCCGGTTCCGGCGGCCTCATAGTATCGTCATGAACGCGATCGCGAGGACCATCAGCCAGCCGACGATGACCAGCGACGCCACCGCGCCCGCGGTGATCTTGGCGATCTCCTTGAAGGTCTCTGGACGATTCATGCACGTCTCTCCCGGGGTAACCGAAGGGAGACATAGGGACAGACCGTCGGATCGCCCGGCCGCTCACGGAACGGTGTAGCGAGTCATACGACCGGGGCCCGGGGCCCGGCCGGACCGCATAGCTGTCATCACGCAAAGTCTGTCTGACAGATATTGAAATCTGTCAGCGGGATGGTGTATATACTCAACAGCCCAAGGGAGGAGGGCGCCCAGTGGCTGTTCCGGCATTTGGCCGGGGAGCCGGACGTAATTTGACTACCTCGAAGGACTACCTCCATGACGATAGAAATCTTTCAATTGACCGCCCAGATTCAACAGTGGCTCAACCTTCGCGTCGCCCGCCACTTGGCTGCCCAGGCTGCCAAGTTCACCCGCGGGCAGGACAGCGATAACCAGACGGTAAACGCATGAACGAGGCGGTGGTTTTGACTCCCGAGCGGATCCTCGAGGCAACAGAGGATGTCTTGAGGCGCTTCGGGCTGACAAAGGCCACCGTCGTCGACGTGGCCCGTGCGCTGGATGTCAGCCACGGCAGCGTCTACCGTCACTTCCCCAGCAAAGCCTCGCTGCGCGACGCGGTCGCCAAGCGCTGGCTCGACCGCGCCAACGAGCCGCTGTGCAAGATCGCAGCGGACTCAGGACCGGCGCCGGAGCGGCTGGAGAAATGGCTGCGCACCGCCTTCTCGATCAAGCAGAAGAAGGTCTGCGACGATCCCGAGATGTTCGCGACCTACCTGGCGCTGGCGCAGGGCGCACGCGAGGTGGTGGAAGCCTACAAGGACAAGCAGGTCGACCTGATCGCGAAAATCCTGTCCGACGGCGTCGCGCAGGGCGTGTTCGAGATCGACAATGTCAAGGCGACTGCGCGCGCCGTGTTCGACGCAACCGTCCGCTACCATCACCCGGCGCATGCCGAGGAATGGGCCAAGCCCGAATGCCCGTCGCGGATCGACGCGCTGATCGCCCTGCTGCTGCGGGGCGTGCAGGTGTGCAGGCAATAGCTCGGCGTTCTCTCTCTCTCAACTGAGCAAGCGGCACCCCTCTCCCTAACCCTCCCCCGCAAGGGGGGAGGGAACCCATCCGCTGGTGCTTCCCTTACGTCAGTTGCTGATGATCTGAGTCGCGATTTGTCGTGCCAGTGCTGTAACTCAGTGAGGTGAGCACGGCGGTCAGGCTCCCTCCCCCCTTGCGGGGGAGGGTTGGGGAGAGGGGTGAGCCACGAGTTGCGACCGTGGAGACTGCGCAGTCGCATGCCAAGGCGCCAGCCCTAGGCCCGATTGCGAGCCTGGGGCCGCGTGTGCTTGATATCCGGCAGGACTCACCCACGCGGACCACGATGCGGCTTGCACTCTTCGCCGATGTTCACGCCAACCGGCAGGCCTTCGCCGCCTGCCTCGACGCCGTGCGGGCGCGCGGCGCCGAGCGGCTGATCTGCCTCGGCGACATCGTCGGCTACGGCGCCGATCCGGAATGGGCTGTCGACACGGTGATGGACCTCGTCGACAAGGGCGCCATCGCGGTGCGCGGCAATCATGACAATGCGATCGGCGTGCCGAGCGACAGCATGAATGCCGAGGCGCAGGCCGCGATCGACTGGACCCGCAACCGGCTCAGCGGCGAGCAGAAGGCCTTCCTCGCAGGCCTGCCGATCCTGCGCGAGGAAGACAACCGTCTCTACGTGCACTCCGAGGCGTCCGATCCCGCGAAGTGGCGCTATGTCCGCGACACGTCCGATGCCGCGCGCAGCATGATGGCAACCGAATTGCAGATCACGTTCTGCGGCCACATCCATCGTCCCGGCCTCTACTCGATGTCCTCGACTGCGAAGATGACGAGCTTCGTTCCGACCGCGGGCATGCCGGTGCAGTTGCTGACGGGCCGGCGCTGGCTTGCCGTACTGGGCTCGGTCGGCCAGCCGCGCGACGGCGATCCCGCGGCGTCGTTTGCGATGTTCGATACCGCGAGCCGCGAGATCACCTATCATCGCGTGCCCTACGACGTCGCGACCGCCGCGGCGCGGATCAAGGCGAACGGCCTGCCGCTCTGGCTCGCCGACCGCCTGCCGCTCGGCAGGTGAGCCGATGGCGGCGCTGACGATGCAGCCGGGCGCCGAGATCGATGGCTTCACCATCGGCGAACGCGTGCATCGCGGCGGCATGGCGACGCTGTGGACCGTCACCCATCCCGGCATCAACGTGCCGCTGCTGATGAAGGTGCCGCTGACCTCGGAGGGCGAGGATCCGGCCGCGATCGTCAGCTTCGAGATGGAGCAGATGATCCTGCCGCGGCTGTCCGGGCGGCACGTGCCGGCCTGTTTCGGCACCGGCGACTTCGAGCGCCAGGCCTATGTGGTGATGGAGCGTATCCCCGGGCAGACGCTCTACAAGCGGCTCGACGCGTTGCCGTTGCCGTATGACGAGGTGAGGGTGATCGGCGGCAAGGTCGCGACCGCGCTCGCCAGCCTGCACCGGCAGAACGTCATCCATCACGACATCAAGCCGAGCAGCATCATGCTCCGCGACCGCGGCGAGGCGGTGCTGATCGATTTCGGCCTGTCGCATCACCAGCATCTGCCGGACCTGTTGCAGGAGGAATTTCGCCTGCCTTACGGCACCGCGCCCTACATGGCGCCGGAGCGCCTGCTCGGGGTGCGCGACGATCCGCGCAGCGATCTGTTTTCGCTCGGCGTGCTGCTCTACTTCTTCACCACCGGCGTTCGCCCGTTCGGCGAGACCGAGAGCCTGCGCGGCATGCGCCGGCGGCTGTGGCGCGATCCGTACCCGCCGCGCAAGCTCAAGCCCGACTATCCGCCCTGGCTGCAGGAGATCGTGCTGCGGTGTCTCGAGATCGATCGGGCGGCGCGCTATCCGACCGCGGCCCAGCTTGCGTTCGATCTCGGCCATCCCGAGCAGGTGAAGCTGACCGCGCGGGCGCAGCGGCTCAACCGCGATCCGCTTAGCACGGTCTGGCGCCGCCGTTTCAATCTCGGCGCGGTGCCGCCGCAGCCGAAGTCCAACGTCGCGGCCCAGCTCGCATCGAGCCCGATCGTTGCCGTTGCGCTCGATATCGGCGAGGAGGCCGGGGCGCTGAACGACACCATCCGCGTCATCGCCGAGCGGGTGCTGTCGACGTCGCCGTCGGCACGGCTCGCCTGCGTCAACGTGCTGAAGCTCAATCGCCTGGCGATCGACCGCAGCCATGACGAGCAGGGGCAGAACAAGCATGTCGACCGCCTGGTGGCGCTCCAGCATTGGGCGCGGCCGTTCAAGCTTGCGGATAACAGGCTGACCGTTCATGTGCTGGAGGCGATCGATCCTGCGGCCGCCATCCTGGAATTCGCCGCGGTCAACCTGGTCGACCACATCATCATCGGCGCGCGGCAGGACTCGATGCGGCGCGCGCTGCTCGGCAGCGTGTCGGCCAAGGTCGCCACGGAGGCGCCGTGCACGGTGACCGTGGTGCGGCCGTCGCGGCTGACGCCGGCGACGGATGCCGACGAAGGCGACGGCGCGGCGGACCAGGCGGCGAACGCCGCGGTCACGCCGCCCGCGTTGTACTAATCAGATCGCTTCGCCGCGCGCTTCGGCCGCCGCATGGCGGATTGCGGCGATGTTGGTCTTGTAGGCCTCGATGGTGCCGCCCTTGAACACGGCGGAGCCTGCGACGAAGGCGTTGGCGCCGGCGGCGGCGAGCTGACCGGCAACGTCCGGCGCGACACCGCCATCGACCTCGATGTCGATCGGACGGCCCGCGACCATCGCCCTGACGTCAGAGATTTTACCGATCGCCGAGCGGATGAAGGCCTGGCCGCCGAAGCCTGGATTGACCGACATGACCAGCACGAGGTCGATCAGGTCGAGCACATATTCGATCGCGCTCGCCGGCGTGCCGGGATTGATCGAGACGCCGGCCTTCTTGCCGAGCGCACGGATCGCCTGCAAGGAGCGATGCAGATGCGGGCCGGCCTCGGCATGCACGGTGATGTGGTCGCAGCCCGCCTTGGCGAAGGCCTCGAGATAGGGGTCGCAGGGCGAGATCATCAGATGCGCGTCGAAGATCTTCTTGGTGTGCGGCCGCATCGCCTTGATGACGTCGGGGCCATACGAGATGTTGGGCACAAAATGCCCGTCCATCACGTCGAGATGGATCCAGTCGGCGCCGGCCTGGTCGACGGCGCGGACCTCCTCGCCGAGCTTTGAGAAATCCGACGCCAGGATCGACGGAGCGATGACGAGGGGACGCGGGGTGAATGACTGAGTCATGTCAGCAGTTCCGGAAGACTTCAGGGGGCGACGGGTAAGGTCCGCCTAACATGCGGACGCGCGGCGGGCAATGCGAGCGGTCGGCCTGCCGGGAGCGGAAAATTCTGCCGTCGGCGGCAGCTCTTGCCGGGTGCGCGGAACCCGCGTCGATGCGCCAAGGCCTGGTTTTATTGGGTTTTTGCCATGGCACGCGCCTTGCTCAGCCACTGGCATGCGTTCGAGCCGCAAGGCGCGGCTCTGTTGGAGTATTGCCATGTTATTTGCAATTGGCGCTGCGTCGTCGGCCATTGATCTCCTGAGCTCGCTGATGTCGTCGAAGTCGACGACCCAGACCGGCAGCTCCAGCCAGGGCAGTCAGACCACCGGGCTGTTCGACCTCTCGACCGCGACATCGACCAGCAGCACGAGCACCAGCACCGGATCCGGCAACTGCGCCCCGCAGATTTCGCCGCAGACCATGAGCGCGCTGCTCGACGCGCAAAGCCAGTCGCAGACCACCGCGTCGACCAGCACGTCCTCGACCAGCCGGTCGGATGCGCTGAAGGACCTGTTCTCGCAGATCGACGCCGACGGCAACGGCCAGATCACCCAGTCGGAGTTCGAGAACGCGCTCGGCGCCGGCGGTACCAACACCGCGCAGGCCGACGACGTGTTCTCCAAGCTCGATAGCAATGGCGACGGCAGCGTCAGCCTCGACGAGATGTCGCAGGCGTTGCAGGGCCACAAGGGCGGCAGCCATCACCATCACAGGGCCAGCGGCTCGACCGATGGATCCGGCTCCAGCAGCAGCTCGGGCTCCGATCCGCTGATGCAGGCGCTGGACGGCGCCACCTCGACCTCGGTGACCAACAGCGACGGCTCGACCACCACGACGACGACCTATGCCGACGGCTCCAAGGTCTCGATGACGACGCCGCCCACGGCTTCCAGCACCAGCAGCACGAGTTCGTCATCCGCCACCAGCAATGCGACCTCGTCCTACAATTTCATCGAGCAGCTGATCCAGCGCCAGTCGCAGGCGATCTCGGCGCAGGCGTCCGCGTCGGTGTCGGTCAGCGCGTGAGGAACGTCCTGTCGCGTCACAATCAGTCCATCACCGCATCCTGAGGGGCTTGCGAAGCAAGCGTCTCGAAGGACGAGGCCACCGGCGGGGCCTCATGGTTCGAGACGCGCGTTCCGCGCTCCTCACCATGAGGGTTAACCGAACCGGTCCTTCCAGCTCGGCAGCGCGCCGGGGAAGGGCAGTGCGGTCGCTGAATGGACGCCGCGGGCGATCGCGCGCGCCACCGTGTTGGCCGCGATCGCGCCGAGCCTGGTGAGGCCGAACAGCGGATCGATCGGCCTGGCGCCGGTCGCGGCGGCAAACACCACATCGCCATCGAGCGGGGCGTGCACCGGATAGATCGCGCGCGCCATGCCGGTCTGCGCGATCATCGCAAGCCGCCGCGCCTGCGGTTTTGTCAATTGCGCATCGGTCACCACCACGACCAGCGTGGTGTTCTCGGCGGCGGTGGCGTCCGCGCCGCCCTTCAGCCGGGGCTTCAGCATGTCCTGACTGAACGATGGCGGCAGGCCGCGCCCGCCGAACTCGCCGTCGACCTCGAACGGCGCCGCCCAGAACCAGGGGCCGTTGCCGACCGTGACGCTGCCGACCGCGTTGACCACCGCGAGCGCCGCGACCTTGACGCCGTCATCGGTCACGTCAGATGCCGAGCCAAGCCCGCCCTTCAGATTGGCCGTGGTCGCGCCCATGCCGGCGCCGACGCTGCCGAGCTCGAAGTCATCGGAGGCGGCATTTGCCGCCGCGTAGCCGAGATCGCGATAGGGCGGAAAGCGTCCCCACGCCTTGTTGCCACCGTTGAGCAGATCGAAGCAGATCGCGCCAGGCACGATCGGGATCACTGCGTCGCGAATCCGGAAGCCGCGGCCGCGCTCGGCGAGCCAGGCCTGCACGCCGCCGGCCGCGTCGAGCCCGAGCGCGGAGCCGCCGGACAGCGTGATGGCGTCGATCGCCTCGACGACGTTATGCGGAGAAAGCAGCGCGTCCTCGCGGGTGCCGGGACCGCCGCCGCGGACATCGATCGAGGCGACCGCCGGCCGCTCGAACAGGATGGCGGTGACGCCGGAGGCGATCACGGCGTCGTCGGCGTGGCCGACGCTGACGCCGGCAATATCGGTGAGAAGGTTTTTCACGATCCGTCCATCCTGCTTTCCGATTGATCCGGTATAGCAGCCGTGGTGGATGCATCAACCGCCGGGCAGGGGCGGGCGGGGACCTGCGGTAAGACTTGCAGGTCTCGGGTCAAAAAAACGCCCCGGCGAACCGGGGCGTTTCGTGTCTCTGATGGGATCAGGTGCGCGAGGCTCAGGAGCCCTTCGGATTGATCTCGGTGTAGTTGCCCTTGGCGTCCCACTTGTAGACGACGTAGTCGATCGCCTTGATGTCGCCCTTGGCGTCGAAGGCCATCTTGCCGAGCACGGTGTCCCACTCGCCGGCCTTGATGGTGTCCATCACCTTCTTGGCGTCGGTCGAGCCGGCCTTGGCGACGGCCTGCGTCCACACCTGCATCGCGGCGTAGGTGTAGAGCGTGTAGCCCTCGGGATCGATGTTCTTGGCCTTGAACTTTTCGACGATCGCCTTCGCGGTCGGCTTGTTGCGCGGGTCGGGGCCGAAGGTGAACAGCGTGCCTTCGGCGGCCGGGCCGGTGATCGACGCGAACTCCTTGTCGTTCATGGCGTCGCCGGCCATCAGCACGGTCTGCAGGCCCTGGTCGCGCATCTGGCGCAGGATCAGGCCGGCTTCCTGATGGTAGCCGCCGACATAGACCAGATCGATGTTGTCGCGCTTCAGGCGCGAGACGATCGAATTGAAGTCCTTGTCGCCCTTGTTGTAGGACTCGAACATCTTCTCCTGGAAGCCTGCCTTGTTCAGCGCCTTCTTGGTCTCGTCGGCGAGGCCTTTGCCGTAGGTGGTCTTGTCGTTCAGGATCGCGACGTTCTTGCCCTTGTAGTTCTTCATGATGTAGTCGGCGGCGACCAGGCCCTGCTGGTCGTCACGGCCGCAGACGCGCGCCACGTTCCAGAGCTTGCGCTCGGTGAACAGCGGGTTGGTCGAGGCCGGGGTGATCTGCAGGACGTTGGCGTCGGCATAGGCTTCGGAGGCCGGGATCGAGGACGACGAGCAGAAATGGCCGGCCACGAACGGGATCTTCGAAGAGCCGATCTTTTCAGCGATCGAGCGCGCCTGCTTCGGATCGCAGGCATCGTCGTCGGATTCCAGCGCGAGCTTCTTGCCGAGCACGCCGCCGGCGGCGTTGATGTCGGCGACCGCCTGCTCCGCGCCGTTCTTCATCTGCCGGCCGAAGGCGGATTCGGAGCCCGTCATCGGGCCCGCGACTGCGACGGTGATGTCTTGCGCGAACGCGCTCGCCGATAATGCGAACGAAGCGCCCAATGCCAGGCCGATCAGCTTCAGTGATTTCATGAGACGTCCCTCGTGGTCGTTGCCTCTTGCGGGAAGGGCCCGGCGCGCCGAGCCCCAAAACCGCAGGCATTCTCGGCTGATTTTGCCGCGAAGTCACCGGCAATTTTCAGGCAAATCGACGCTGCATCAGCCGCATCTTGCTGCAGGAGCGGCAGGAAACGTGCAATCAGCCCTGGCGACTAGCTAGCCGTGGCGGCCGCCTTCCAGATAGGCGGCGCGGATTTCCGGGCGCTGCAGCAATTCGCTGCCGGTTCCGGTCAGCGTGATCAGGCCGTTGACCATGACATAGCCGCGATGGGCGAGCTTCAGCGCATGGTTGGCGTTCTGCTCGACGATCAGCACGGTGAGGCCGTCCTGCCGGTTCAGCGTGCGGATGGCGTCGAAGATCTGGCGCGCGATCAGCGGCGCGAGGCCGAGCGACGGCTCGTCCAGCATCAAGAGCCGCGGCCGGCTCATCAGCGCGCGGCCGATCGCCAGCATCTGCTGCTCGCCGCCCGACAGCGTGCCGCCGCGTTGTGCGATGCGCTCCTTCAGGCGCGGGAACAGCGCGAACACGCGCTCCAGCCCGGCCTCGCGTTCGGCCTCGCTGCATTCGGTGGCGTCGGCGCCCATCTGCAGGTTTTCCGCGACGCTCATGCGCGGAAAGATCCGCCGGCCCTCGGGCGATTGTGCGATGCGCAGCCGCGCGATCTCATGGGTCGGCACGCCGGTGATGTCCTGGCCGTCATATTCGATGGTGCCGGCGCGGGCGCGCGGCCGGCCGAAGATCGTCATCATCAGCGTCGACTTGCCGGCGCCATTGGCGCCGATCAGGGCGACGATCTCGCCGGGGTTGATCTCGATATCGACGCCCTTCAGCGCCTCGATCTTGCCATACGCCGCACGCACGCCGCGCACCGCGAGCAGGGGTATGGTTGCCGGTAGCGCGCTCACGTGCCGCTCTCCATCACGGCGATCGCTTCTTCCTCGTCGGCGCCGAGATAGGCGGCGATCACCTTGGGGTCGTCGCGCACGGCCTGCGGCGTGCCTTCGGCGATCTTGACGCCGTAGTCCATGACCACGACGTGATCGGATATCTCCATCACGACCGACATGTCGTGCTCGATCAGGAGGATCGAGGTGCCCTGTTCGTTGCGGATCGACAGCAGGAGCTCGTTGAGCCCGCCGCTCTCGCGCGCGTTCAGTCCCGCCGCCGGCTCGTCGAGGCAGAGCAGCGCAGGCTCGGTGCACATCGCGCGCGCGATCTCGAGCCGGCGCTGGTCGCCATAGGGCAGGTTGCCCGCGGCATCGTCGGCGCGGTCGAGCAGGTTGACGCGGTCGAGCCAGGTTCGCGCCAGATCGATGGCGCGTGCTTCGGCCTCGCGCCAGGACGGCAGACCGAGCAGGCCGAGCAGGGTCAGGCCCGAGGCGCGCATCAGCGCGTTGTGCTGGGCGACCATCAGATTCTCCAGCGCGGTCATGCCGGGAAACAGCCGGATGTTCTGGAAGGTGCGCGCCACCTTGGCCTGCTTGGAGATGCGGAAGTCGTTCAGCCGCTCGAGCTGGATGCTGCGGCCGTCGTCATGGGTGAGGCGGATCGCGCCGCCGCTCGGCCGGTAGAAACCGGTGATGCAGTTGAAGACGGTGGTCTTGCCGGCGCCGTTCGGCCCGATCAGCGCAGTGATCTTGCGCCGCTCGGCCGCAAAGGAGAGCTCGTTGACCGCGACGATGCCGCCGAAGCGCATCATCAGGCGGTCGACGCTGAGGATTTGGTCGCCGCTCATCCGTGGCCCTCCTTGACGAGGTCGGACGAGATCGCCTGGTTGCGCTCCAGGAACACGGTCGGCGCGCGATGGCCGATCAACCCGCGCGGCCGCCAGATCATCAAGAGCACCATCGCCATGCCGAACACCAGCATGCGGTATTGATCGAGGCCGCGGAACAGCTCGAAGCCGCCGATCATGGTGAGCGCCGCGAGCGCGACGCCGAGCTGCGAGCCCATGCCGCCGAGCACGACAATCGCGAGCACCAGCGCCGATTCCTGGAAGGTGAAGGATTCCGGGCTGATGAAGCCCTGCCTTGTGGCGAAGAACGCGCCGGCGAGACCGCCGAACATCGCGCCCGTCGCGAATGCCGTCAGCTTGGTGGTCGTGGTGTTGATGCCGAGCGCGCGGCAGGCGACCTCATCTTCGCGCAGCGCCTCCCAGGCGCGGCCGATCGGCAGCCGCCGCAGCCGGATCGTCACCCAGTTGGTGAGCAGCGCCATCGCCAGGATCAGATAGAACAGGAACACCAGGCGATGGGTCGGCGAGAATTCGATGCCGAGCTTGGCGGCGAGCCCGTCATCGCCCGGCGTCAGCGGAATGCCGAACATGGTCGGGCGCGGAATGCCCGAGACGCCGTTGGGGCCACCGGTCAGGCTCTGCCAGTTGATGATGACGAGGCGGATGATCTCGCCGAAGGCGAGCGTCACGATCGCAAGATAGTCCCCGCGCAGCCGCAGCACCGGGAAGCCGAGCAGCACGCCCCAGAACGCCGCCAGGATGCCGGCGAGCGGCAGGCAGACCCAGAACGACAAGCCGAAATTGGTCGCGAGCAGCGCGTAGGAATAGGCGCCGACCGCATAGAAGGCGACATAGCCGAGGTCGAGCAGGCCGGCGAGGCCGACCACGACGTTCAATCCCCAACCCAGCATCACATAGGTCAGAACCAGGATCGAGAGGTCGAGAATGTAGCGCTGATTGTAGAAGATGACGGGGACGAGGAAGGTGAACACCAGCAGCGCGGGCGCGAGCCAGCGGCCGGCGAACGACATCGCCGACCGCACCGGCTTCGGCACGATGCTATCCTTGTCGACCGGTCCCCACCATTGCCGCAGCAGCTCGACGATGATGCTGCCGCCGAACACGGTGCCGACCAGGGCTGCGAGGTCGCCGAACCGCGTCCAGTAGATCAGTCCGCCTTGCGGTCCGGCCTCGGTGCGGATGCCGATCATCAGCGAGAACAGCACCAGCGCGACGGCGGCGCTGATCAGGGCTTTCTTGAGAATGAAGGCGCTGCCGGAAGGCTGCGCGGCGTGCGAAGGGCGGGCTGAGGTCGCGCTCACGAAGTGCCTGTCAGACTTTTTCGACTTCGGGACGGCCAAGCAGGCCGGTCGGCATGAAGATCAGCACCACGATCAGGATCGAGAACGCAGCGACGTCCTTGTACTCCACCGAGAAATAGGCCGACCAGAACGTCTCGATCAGGCCGATCGCGAGCCCGCCGAGCATCGCGCCCGGCAGCGAGCCGATGCCGCCGAGCACCGCGGCGGTGAACGCCTTGATGCCGGCGACGAAGCCCATGAAGAAATCGACCAGGCCGTAGTACAGCAGGTACATCATGCCGGCGACCGCGGCGAGCGCGGCGCCGATCACGAAGGTCATCGAGATGGTGCGGTCGACATCGACGCCGAGCAGCGCGGCCATGGTCTGGTCCTGCTCGCAGGCGCGCATGTCGCGGCCGAGCCTCGTGCGCGAGACCAGCCAGGTGAACAGCGCGAGCACCACGATGGTGGCGAGCACGACCATGATCTGGACGTTGGAGAGCTGCACGGCGAAGCCTTGCGAGCCTTCATGCAGCGTGTAGCCGCCGGTGATGATCGGCGGCACCGGCTTGACGCGCGCGCCCTGCGACACCTGCGAGAAGTTGGTCAGCACGAACGACATGCCGATCGCCGACAGCATCGGCGCGAGGCGGAACGAATGCCTCAGGGGCCGGTAGGCGATGCGCTCGATGGTCCAGCCATAGAGCGCGGTGATCGCCATCGAGACCAGCAGCACGATGAGCAGGATGACGGGGATCGCGGTGAGGCCGAGCGACACCAGCACCAGGAACGAGATCAGCGCGATGAAGCCGCCGATCATGAAGATGTCGCCATGGGCGAAGTTGATCATGCCGACGATGCCGTAGACCATCGTGTAGCCGATGGCGATCAGGCCGTAGATCGAACCGAGCACGAGGCCGTTGATCAGTTGCTGGGCGAAATAATCCATGCGCTGCCGTAACTCGAGGGGTGACGCGGCGAGGGCCCCCGGCAGCCTGATCCGTCGCGTCGTGTCATTTTCTAACAGCGGAACCCCGGCGGCGGCAACAGCGTGGCAGCAGCAGAAAGGGCTTGTACATAACTATTTTGGCCGGTGCGCTTCCGATGTCACAGGGCCAACACGGCGTTGCCCGGCAATGATCACGCCGGAACCCGTGTTCCCCGAGCAACTGCGCTCGTAACGAGTGCGTTGTCCCCAGCTTCATCCAAGCCAAGGGAGCACCCGAATGAGTAATGAGAACCAGAATCCGGGCCAGCAAGGCCAAAAGCCGGCTCAAAAGCCAGATAAAAAGTCGGGTCAGCAGCAGCAAGGCGGCGGCCAGAAGCCGGGCCAGCAGCGGCAGGATCCGGGGCGGCCGGGCGAGAAGCCCGATCCGGAGCGCTAGTCCGGAGACGCTGAGCAAAGATCAGTTCCAGAAGGGTCCCGCCGAAGGGCGGGGCCTTTCTTTTTGCCTCGTTCTGGCACGGCGTGCCGGCCGTCCCCAGCCATCCCCAGGGCAGTTAAGGTAAACAAAGGGTTTAAATTGCCGCCGGCAATTGATCGGCGTTACCTCGCACGCTGAACCGCCGCCAATCCAAACGGCGCCGGAAGCATGGGAAGCGGCAATGTCGAACAACTGGCGGATCAGCTCCTTCAACGGCGCGCTGCTTGCGGCCTATTTCATCCCGGTCTGGACCATCATTGCGTTCAGCATCATGGTGTCGCCGATCCACGGCCTCTATGAGCGGCCGAGCGTGTCGATCGCGCTGTATGCGAGCGACTATCTGCACCTCGGCAAGATGGCGACGGTGCGCCTCGCCTGGCTGCTCGCGCTGGCGCGGATCACCGTGGTGGCGTTCTTCGCCGTGTTCCTCGCGATGGCCGCGTTCTCGCCGCTGCGCAAGAGCAGCAGTGGCAGCGACGAGGCGCTCGCGGTGGCGCTCTGCCTCGGCAGCGTGCTCAGCTTCGCCAGCATGATGATGGCCTCCAAGGTCGGCGAGATCGAAGCGATGCGCATGCATGCATCCGAGCTTCTGATGCTGCTCGGCACCGCGATCGTGATGCTGTTCGAGACGTCGCCGAAGCCTGCGCGAGCGTCTGCCAGCGAAGCAATCGCCACCGACGCGGACGCACCGGCAGGCGGGCTATCCCTTCAGCAGCCCTAGTTCGGCGATGATCGCGCCGGCTTCCTTGACGGCGTGATTGGCCGCGGGCACGCCGCAATAGATCGCCT
Organism: Bradyrhizobium sp. USDA 3364; assembly: GCF_054056355.1. Classification (NCBI taxonomy): domain Bacteria; kingdom Pseudomonadati; phylum Pseudomonadota; class Alphaproteobacteria; order Hyphomicrobiales; family Nitrobacteraceae; genus Bradyrhizobium; species Bradyrhizobium sp. USDA 3364. The sequence continues at coordinate 8,253,683 of NZ_JBSRYG010000002.1, read as the reverse complement.
GCTGCAGCAGGATCTCCTTGATGTCGTCGGGCGTGAAGCCGCCCTCGGCAAGCGCCGCGCGCACATGCAGGCGGAATTCGTCCCACTGGCCGAGCGCGACCATGGTGCCGATCACGAGCACGCGGCGGGTGCGGTGATCGAAATGCGGCCGGGTCCAGATGTCGCCCCACGCATAGCGCGTGATCAGGTCCTGGAAGTCGGTGTTGAACGCGTTGCGGTTCTTGATCGACTTGTCGACCCATTCATTGCCGAGCACCTTGCGGCGCTGCGTCATGCCGTCGTCGCGGCGCTGATTGTCGTCCATTGATGTCTCCTCTTGTCATTGCGAGGAGCGAAGCGACGAAGCAATCCATGCCTCGGCAAGCGGTGACATGGATTGCTTCGCTCCGCTCGCAATGACGCTCTCGGCGGTTAGCGTTGCGTCAGGAAGCCGACCACGGCTTCGGTGAAGGCGTGCGACTGCTCGACATTGGAAATATGCGCGGCGTCGAGCAGCGTCATGCTGGCGCCGGGAATGCCGCTGCGGATCATTTCACTCGCCGACACTGGCGTCGCCATGTCCTGCTTTCCTGCGATCACCAGTGTCGGGCTCTTGATCCTGGGCAGCAGCGCGCGCTGGTCGAGCGTCGACAGCGCCTCGCAGCAGGCGAGATAGCCCTCGACCGGAGAGGCAATCAGCATCGCCTTCATGCGCGCGGTGGTCTCCGGCTCGCGCTCGCGGAAATCGGCGGTCAGCCAGCCCGCGATCACGGTGTCGGCGACGGCGGCGATGCCGCCTTCCTTCACCGCCTTGATGCGGTTCAGCCAGTTGGTCGGATCGGGATAGTAGCAGGCGGTGTTGGCGAGGATGATCTTGCCGGATCTTGCAGGTGCGTTGGCGCCGAGCCATTGCCCGACCATGCCGCCCATCGACAGGCCGCACCAATGCACCTTCTCGATGTTGAGATCGTCGAGGATCGCGAGCACGTCGCGGCCGAACCGCTCCATCGAGTAGGGGCCGGCCGGCACGCCTGACTTGCCGTGACCGCGGCGATCGTAGCGGATGACGCGGAACAGCTGCGTCAGCGCCGGCATCTGCGGCTCCCACATCTGCAGCGTGCAGCCGAGCGAATTCGACAGCATCAGGGTCGGTCCGCCGTCGCGGCCGTCCACCTGGACGTTGAGCAGGCATCCATCGGCGTTGATCATCGGCATCGTCTTGTCCCTCTCGTCATGCGCGGACGTGATCCGCGCATCCATCGTAAACGAATTTCCTTGCGATGATGGATTGCCGGGTCAAGCCCGGCAATGACATCTCGCTATTTCTCATCAAGCGAAGCCAGCAGGCGGTCGATCAGCGCCTGCGAGGCGCCCTGATAGGCCATCGGCTCGAACAGTTCCGCGATTCGCCTTGCATCGAGATGCGCGGAGACCTTCGCATCCGCCGACAGCACGTCGCGCAGATGCTTCTGCTCCGCGACCGCTGTCTTGCTGGCGGCCTCGATCAGATGATGGGCGTCGCTCTTGCCGATCTTGTCGGCCAGCGCAAAGGTGACGGCTTCCGCCATGATCAGCCCATGCGTCGCATCGAGATTGCTGCGCATGCGGGCCGCATCGACCTCGAGCCCTTCGGCGAGATCGACGATCGCAGCGAGCGCCCCTGACGTCACGAGCATCAGGCCCGGCAAGGTCGGCCATTCTGCATGCCAGGGGCCGGCGCTGCGCTCGTGGTCCTGCACCTGTGCGGCGAAGATCGTGACGGCGAGATTCGGCGCCATGGTCGCAGCGCCGAGCGCACTCGCCGCCGCTACAGGATTGCGCTTGTGCGGCATGGTGGAGGAGCCGCCGCGGCCGGCGCCGGCGGGCTCGAACGCCTCGCCGACATCGGTCTGCATCATCAGCGAAATGTCGCGCGCGATCTTGCCGCAGGTCCCGGCGAGGATCGCGAACACCGATGCGGCCTCGGCGATGCGGTCGCGGTGGGTGTGCCAGGGCGCATCCGGCAAGGGCAGGTCGAGCTCTTTCGCAAGCGCTGCTGCGACCATGAGGCCCTTGTCGCCGAGTGCGGCGAGCGTGCCGGCGGCACCGCCGAATTGCAGGGCCAGGGTCTCGCGGCGCAGGCGCAGCAAGCGTGCGCGGGAGCGGTGCAGGGCCGCGGCATATTCGGCGAGCTTTAGCCCGAACGGCATCGGCAGCGCATGCTGCAGCCAGGTCCGCGCCACCATTGCGGTGTCGCGATGGGCGCGCGCAAGCTTGGCAAAGCCGGCAACGGCGCGGGCGAGGTCGGCCAGCAGCGCGTCGATGCCGGCGCGCAGCGACAGCATGGTCGCGGTGTCGATGACGTCCTGGCTGGTCGCGCCCCAATGCACATAGCGCGCCGCCTCGGCATCCGCCTTGGCGACATCAGCGGTCAGGGCCTTCACCAGCGGGATTGCCAGATTGCCGGACCTTGTCGCGGCGTCGGCCAACGCGGCCTGATCGAATGATTCGGCCTTGCAGGCCGCGGCGATCGGCCCGGCGCTGGCTGCGGGAATCACGCCGCAGGCCGCCTCGGCGCGGGCCAGCGCGGCCTCGAAATCCAGCATGTTCTGCAGCGTGGCGGTGTCGTCGCACACCGCGCGCATCGCGGCGCTCGACAGCATCGGGGCAAGCAGGGGGGAGAGGGCTGTGCTCATGGCGCGCGACCTAACCACTGTCGCGGACAGATGCCAATGCCCGGGCCGCCTGCGCCATTTTCAAGCAGGTATCGTGCGCGAATTTGTGAACAGCGGGCTTGGCTTGCTGCGGTTGCGAATATGCATCGCTCATCCTCCGAAGGTGCCCTTTCCTTTGTGTCCCGGCTGCTTTACTTGGGGAAAAGGTTCTTGCGATCGAGGAGGTCCCCCAATGGCCATGACGATGACCGGCGAAGTCCAGCTTGCAGCGCCGCGCCAGGCTGTGTGGGACAAGCTCAACGATCCCGAAGTGTTGAAGGCCTGCATTCCCGGCTGCGAAGAGCTGGAGAAGACCGACGAGGGCGGCTTCCGCGCCACCGCCAAGATGAAGGTCGGCCCGGTCTCCGCCCGCTTCAAGGGCAAGGTCACATTGAGCGATCTCGACCCGCCGAATGGCTACAAGATCTCGGGCGAAGGCGAGGGCGGGGTGGCCGGCTTCGCCAAGGGCGGCGCCACCGTCGGCCTTGCCGACAAGGATGGCGGCACGCTTCTGAGCTACAACGTGGAGGCGCAGATCGGCGGCAAGCTCGCCCAGCTCGGCCAGCGCCTGATCAACGGTGCCGCCAAGAAGCTGGCCGATGAATTCTTTGCAAATTTCGCCAAGGCGGTGCAGGGTTAATCCTGCTCGCGGGCCGGGTCACTCAGGCCCTGCCAAGCCTTCCCGTTATGTCCTGGATGGGTGGCTCCAAAGGTTGCCCATCGCGGGGCGCGCCCATATTATGCCGTCTGGAATGATTTTAAACCGCCTGCTTCGCCGATATGCGGTGGCGCAGATAAGAGAGTGCTGATGGCCAAGATTTCAATGATCGTGAACGGCAACCCCGTTAACGCGAATGTCGACCCCCGTACCCTTCTGGTCCAGTTTCTGCGCGAAAACCTGCGGCTGACAGGCACCCATGTCGGCTGCGACACCTCGCAGTGCGGCGCCTGCGTCGTGCACCTGGACGGCAAGGCGGTGAAGTCCTGCACGACGCTCGCGGTGATGGCCGACGGTCATGAGGTCAAGACCATCGAGGGGCTGGCGGCCGATGGCGCGCCGCTGCATCCGATGCAGGAGGCCTTCCGCGAGCATCACGGCCTGCAGTGCGGCTTCTGCACGCCGGGCATGATCATGACCGCCGTCGACCTGGTGCATCGCAAAGGCCACGAGCTCTCCGACGAGGTGATCCGCGAGGAGCTGGAAGGCAATCTGTGCCGCTGCACCGGCTACCAGAACATCGTGGCTTCGATCGCCGCCGGCGCCAAGGCGATGGCCAAGTCGGACCTCGCTTAACAAGTCGGACCTCGCCTAAGAGCATGATCCGGAAAAGTGTGAAGCGGTTTTCCGAAAAGATCATGCTCCAATAAACCGCGATCAGGACATTCCAATGTACGAATTCAAATATCATCGTCCCGGCACCGTGCGGCAGGCCGCCAATCTGCTGGTGAAGAACGAGGACGCCAAGCTGATCGCCGGCGGTCACACGCTGGTGCCGGTCATGAAGCAGCGGCTCGCGAGCCCGCCGCATCTGGTCGACCTCTCCCATATCGAAGGCCTCGACACGATCGAGATGAAGGGCCGGTCGCTGGTGATCGGCGCCACCGCCAAGCACGCCGAGGTCGCGAACTCCCCGATCGTGGGCGAGGCGATCCCGGCGCTGGCCGAGCTTGCCGGCGGGATCGGCGATCCCGCAGTGCGCCACCGCGGCACCATCGGCGGCTCGCTCGCCAACAACGACCCGACCGCGGACTATCCGGCGGCGGTGCTGGCGCTGGGCGCGACCATCGTCACCAACAAGCGCCGCCTGAAGGTCGAGGAATATTTCCAGGGCCTGTTCTCGACCGCACTGGAGGCCGACGAGATCATCACCAAGGTGATGTTCCCGCTGCCGAAGAAGGCGGCCTACGTCAAGTTCCGCAACCAGGCCTCGCGCTATGCGTTGGTCGGTGTGTTCGTGGCCAAGCGTCCGTCAGACGTGCGCGTCGCGGTCACCGGTGCGGGCTCCGACGGCGTGTTCCGCGTCACCGCGTTCGAGGAGGCCCTCAAGAAGCGCTTCTCGCACAAGGTGCTCGACGGCATCGCGGTTTCGGCCGACGGGCTGAACAGCGACCTGCACGGCAGCGCCGAGTACCGCGCGCATCTGATCGGCGTTTTGGCGCGCCGGGCGGTGGAAGCCGCGAACGCCAAGGACTAAATACCAAGGCGTGACTTTGCCAACCCCTGTTCGAAGACTGGCAGTTCCATGAGTGCATCGGCGTTACCCACTTCCGTCGATGCGCTCGAGGAGCTGTTGACGTCGCGCGGCTATCTCGCCGAACGGTCGCTCGCGACCGTCACCTATCTGGCGCTGCGGATGGGCCGGCCGCTGTTCCTCGAAGGCGAGGCCGGGGTCGGCAAGACCGAGATCGCAAAGGTGCTGTCGGCGGCGCTCGGGCGCAAGCTGATCCGCCTGCAATGCTATGAGGGCCTCGACGTCGCCTCCGCCGTCTATGAATGGAGCAGCGCGGCGCAGATGATCGCGATCCGGCTGGCGGAAGCCTCCGGCGATACCGATCGCGACCAGCTCGCGAGCGACATCTTCGCCGAGCGCTTCCTGATCAAGCGGCCGCTGTTGCAGGCGCTCGAGCCCGACGTCGCAGGACCGCCGGTGCTGCTGATCGACGAGCTCGACCGCGCCGACGAGGCGTTCGAGGCGTATCTGCTCGAGATCCTCAGCGACTTCCAGGTCACGATCCCCGAACTCGGCACCGTGAAGGCGCCGGCGCCGCCGATCGTGATCATCACCTCGAACCGCACCCGCGAGATCCATGACGCGCTGAAGCGGCGCTGCCTCTATCACTGGGTGGATTATCCCACAGCCGACCGCGAGCTCGCGATCGTCAAGTCGCGGGTGCCGAACATTTCCGCAAAGCTGTCGCAGCAGGTCGTCCGCTTCGTGCAGGCGCTGCGCAGCCAGGATTTCTACAAGTCGCCGGGCGTCGCCGAGACCATCGACTGGGCCACCGCGCTGTCCGAGCTCGACGCCCGCTCGCTGACGCCGCAGGTGGTCGGCGACACGCTGGGCGCGCTGTTGAAATACCAGGACGACATCGCGCGCATGCAGGGCGACGCGTTGCAGAAGACATTGAAGGAAGCGACGAGCGAGACGTAAGTCGCGCGTTGCGGCATAAAACGACTTAGCCCCTCATCCTGAGGAGCGCAAAGCGCGTCTCGAAGGATGTAGGCCACAGACGGGGCCTCATGGTTCGAGACGCGCGTTCCGCGCTCCTCACCATGAGGGGTCATAGGGCCTGCGCGTGCCCCGGAATGACGAGGCTAGACATCAATGGCGATCAACCACCTCGCGCCCCCGACCGGCCACATGGCCGACAACGTGATCGGCTTTGCCCGCGCGCTGCGGGCGGCCGGGCTGCCGGTGGGGCCGGGCTCGGTGATCGATGCGCTCGATGCGCTGCAGCTGATCGAGGTCGGCAACCGCTCCGACTTCTACGCCACGCTGGAGGCGATCTTCGTCAAGCGTCATGAGCATGCGCTGATCTTCCGCCAGGCCTTCGCGCTGTTCTTCCGCGCCGCCGAGGAGTGGAAGAGCATGCTGGATTCGGTGCCGTTGCCGGACCACGCCAAGAAGAAGCCGCCGCCGGCCTCGCGCCGGGTCCAGGAGGCGATGGCGCAGCCGGCGCGGAGCGAGGAGCGGCCGCAGGCCCAGGAGCAGGAGCTCAAGCTCTCGGTCTCCGACAAGGAAATCCTGCAGAAGAAGGATTTCGCGCAGATGACCGCGGCGGAGATCGCCGAGGTGACGCGCGAGATCGCCAAGATGCGGCTGCCGCAGGCCGAGCTCGTCACCCGCCGCTACCAGCCGGATGCGCGCGGCCTTCGCCTCGACATGCGCCGCACCGTGCGCAACTCGCTGCGATCAGGCGGCGAGATCATCGATATCAGGAAGCTCGGCCGGATCGAGAAGCCGGCGCCGATCGTGGCGCTGCTCGATATCTCGGGCTCGATGAGCGAGTACACCCGCCTGTTCCTGCACTTCCTGCATGCCATCACCGACGCCCGCAAGCGGGTCTCGGTGTTCCTGTTCGGCACCCGCCTGACCAATGTGACGCGCGCGTTACGGGCGCGTGACCCGGACGAGGCGCTGGCGAGCTGCTCCTCCTCGGTGGAGGACTGGGCCGGCGGGACTCGGATCGCGACCTCGCTGCACACCTTCAACCAGCTCTGGGCCCGCCGGGTGCTCGGGCAGGGCGCCATCGTCCTCCTTATATCCGATGGACTAGAACGGGAGGCGGATGCCAAGCTGGCCTTCGAAATGGACCGTTTGCACCGCTCCTGCCGCCGCCTGATCTGGCTCAACCCGCTGCTGCGCTATTCCGGCTTCGAGGCCAAGGCGCAGGGTATCAAAATGATGTTGCCCCACGTTGACGAATTTCGCCCGGTGCATAACTTGACGTCCATCAAGGGCTTGATCGGGGCGCTGTCATCCCCGCCGCCGGCGCACCACCGCAGCCTGATCCGTTCTGTTGCCTGAGAAGCCTGACCCGATAGCAGGAGGCCACCATGCTGAACCGCGACGAAGACATCCTGCAGGCCGCCGAGACCTGGCAGAAGGAGGGCCACGGCGTAGCGCTCGCCACCGTGGTCGAGACCTGGGGCTCGGCGCCGCGCCCGGCCGGCTCGAGCCTCGTCATCAATGATGACGGCACGTTTCTCGGCTCGGTCTCCGGCGGCTGCGTCGAAGGCGCCGTCGTCACCGAGGCGCTCGACGTGATCGCGAGCGGCCAGCCCAAGATGCTCGAATTCGGCGTCGCCGACGAGACGGCCTGGAATGTCGGCCTGTCCTGCGGCGGCACCATCCGCGTGTTCGTCGAGAAGGTCGGCTAGCCGTGAAGCTTGAGATCCTCAAAGAACTGAATGCCGAGCGCGCCGCGCGCCGCCCGGTCATCATCGTCACCGACACCGCCAATGGCGAGCAGCGCCTGGTGAAAGCCGCGGACATCGCCGCCGACCCGCTGCGCGTCGAGCTTTCAAAACAGCTGCGGATGGGCAAGAGCGGCAATGTCGAGGTCGCGGGCAAGAAGCTGTTCCTCAACGTCTATGCGCCGACCGCAAAGCTCGTGATCATCGGCGCGGTCCATATCAGCCAGGCCCTGGCGCCGCTGGCGCGCTCGCTCGACTATGACGTCACGGTGGTCGATCCGCGCACAGCGTTTGCGAGCCCGGAGCGTTTCCCCGACGTGCCCTTGGTTGCCGAATGGCCCGATGTCGCGCTGCCGCCGCTCAACGTCGATCACTACACCGCCTTCGTCGCCGTGACGCATGATCCGAAGATCGACGATCCGGCGCTGCTGCACGCCTTCGACCGCGAGTGCTTCTATATCGGCGCGCTCGGTTCGCGGAAGACCCACGCCAAGCGCGCCGAGCGGCTGCGCGCGCAGGGCGCTAAGGACAGCGACATCGCACGCATCCACGCGCCGATCGGGCTCGACATCGGCGCGGTGTCGCCGTCAGAGATCGCGGTTGCGATCATGGCCGAGATCACCGCGCAGCTGCGTTTGCCACCCAAAGAAAAAGAAGAAGCGGCATGAAGTTCGGTCCCGCCAGTCCGGCCGACGCGATTGGCGGCGTCACCGTGCACACGCTCCGCCAGGGCGCGCTGGTGCTCAAGAAGGGCACCACGATCGGCCCTGAAGAGGTCGAGGCGCTGACCAAGGCCGGCGTCAAGGACGTCGTCGTGGTGCGGCTGGAGGACGGCGACGTGTCCGAGGACACGGCGGCCGCCAGCATCGCGCAGGCGGTGGCGGGCGAGGGTGTCCATGTCGAGCGCGCCTTCACCGGCCGCGCCAACCTGTTCGCGGCGCGTCCCGGCGTGCTGGTGGTCGATCGCGCCGCGGTCGATCGCATCAACGGCGTCGACGAGGCCATCACCTTTGCCACGCTCGCGGCCTACAAGCCGGTGGTCGAAGGCGAGATGATCGCGACCGTCAAGCTGATCCCGTTCGGGGTCGAGGGCCGGCTGCGCGACGCTGCCGTCGCGGTCGCCGGCCGCGACACGCTGCGGATCGCGCCCTACGTGATCCGGAAGGTCGGCGTGGTCTCGACCCTGTTGCCCGGCCTCGCGCCGAAGGTGATCGACAAGACGCTGCGCGTCACCGCCGAACGGCTCGCGCCGGCCGGTGCGACTATCATTGCCGAGCGCCGCGTGCCGCATGACGAGACCGTGCTCGCGGGCGCGATCAAGGAATTGCTCGGCCTGGGCGCCGAACTCGTCATCGTGTTCGGCGCGTCCGCGATCGCCGACCGCCGCGACGTCATCCCGGCTGCGATCACCGAGATCGGCGGCGCCATCGAGCATTTCGGGATGCCGGTCGATCCCGGCAATCTGCTGCTGATCGGCAGCGCCGGCGGCGTGCCGGTGCTGGGCGCGCCGGGCTGCGCGCGCTCGCCGGTCGAGAACGGGTTCGACTGGGTGCTGATGCGGCTGCTCGCCGGCATCAAGGTGACTCGGTCGGATCTCACCGGCATGGGCGTCGGCGGTCTGTTGATGGAGATCGTGACGCGGCCGCAGCCGCGCACCGTCCCGGACACTGAAGGCAACCGCAACGTCGCGGCGATCGTGCTCGCGGCCGGCCGCTCGACCCGGATGGGCGGCCCGAACAAGCTGCTCGCCGAGATCGACGGCAAGAAGCTCGCGCGCATCGTCGCCGAGCAGGCGCTGGCCTCGAAGGCCTCGGAGGTGATCGTCGTCACCGGGCACCAGGGCGACCTGGTCGAGCAGGCGCTGGCCGGGCTCAAGGTGAAATATGTCTGCAATCCGGATTTCGCCGGCGGGATAGCCAGCTCGGTGAAGGCGGGCATCTCGGCCGTCTCCGACAGCGCCGACGGCGCGATCGTCTGCCTCGGCGACATGCCGCTGATCGACGCAAAGCTGATCGACCGCCTGATCGAGACCTTTGCGCCCGACCGCGGCCATCTGATCGCGGTCCCCGTCAGCGAGGGCCGCCGCGGCAATCCGGTCTTGTGGTCGCGGCGCTTCTTCAAGGAATTGATGACGCTCGACGGCGACATCGGCGCCCGCCATCTGATCGCCAAGCATGCCGAAGTGGTCGCCGAGGTCCCGGTCGAAGGCGACAGCGCCTTCCTCGACATCGATACCCCGCAGGCGCTGGAAGCCGCGCGGCGGAGTTAAATCGATCCGCGTCGTCCCGGCGAAAGCCGGGACCCATTACCACAAATGCGGATTGTGTTGCGCGGTTGGGGCCGCTTCCCCGCCAACAACAACGTTCGGTGGCTATGGGTCCCGGCCTTCGCCGGGACGACGCGTGGATCGAGCGTGGCCCCTCAACTCGTCATTCACCATCTGGCAACGACCCCCGCGTACAGTCCGCGCCGGACTTTGGGGGATTTCCGCTTGATCATTTCGACCGCCGCCGCGCAGCGCCGCGCGCTGATGATACTTGTCCTGACGTTGCTGCTCGGCGCCACGCGTTTCTCCGTGGAAAACTTCCTCCCCAATGCGCACGCGGCCGGCGCGTTCGCGGTCGGCAAGTGCGGGGCGTATGGCCAGGCCTACGACTATCCGGCGGAAGGCGCGGCGCGTGCCGCCGCGCTGAAGCAGTGCAAGGGCGATTGCACCACCGTGACCATGAAGCGCGCCTGTGCCGCGCTCTCGATCGACATGAAAAATCCCTGCGGCGCGCATGGTTACGCGGTGGCACCGAAGATCTCGAGCTCGCTCAATGCCGCCACCAAGAAATGCTACGACTATGGCGGCAAGGAATGCGTGATCCGCGCCTGGGCCTGCGACGCCAAGGGCTAGCGGAAACGCGCTGATGACCTGATCCCGAGCCGCGCTCAGACCGCACCGTAGAAGTGCCGGTACTGCCAGGCGGCGTCGCTCTGCAATTGGGCTTCGGACCACGGCTGATCCTTGAACCGCGTGACCGACATCGGCGACAGATCGACCGGCGGCTGTCCGTACACGATCCAGCCTGCAAGCGCCTCGCCGATGGCCGGCGAGATCGACAGACCGGCGACGTTGCACCCGCTTGCAAAATAGAAGCCCGCCGCTCCGGCGGCCGGGCCGAGAATGTGATGGCCGTCGGCGGTCATTGTCGGAATGCCGCCGCGAAACTCCCGCACCTTGGCGGTTTGCAGGAACGGGAGCTGGTCCTTGACCTCATCGGCGGCGGCATGAAGCACGCCGATGTCGAGCGGCATGTCCTTGACGTCGAAGCCGGCCCCAAGCGATTGCATATCGAAGAAGCGCGGCGTTTCCTCGTAGACGCCCCAGAGGAAACCGCCCTGACACGGGCGCGTGTACACTGCGGCATCCATGATGCGGATCATCGGCAGGTCGGCATGCGCCCCATCCAAAGGCTCGGTGACGATCAATTGCTGCCGGGTCGGCACCAGCGGCACGCGAATCCCGCTCGCCTCCGCGACCTGTCGCGTCCACGCACCGGCTGCGTCGACGACAACAGGACATTCAATCACGCCCTTTGCCGTGGTCACGCCGATCACGGTGCCGCCGACGATGTTCACGGCGCGGACGTCGGTCTTCGGCAGCAGTGTTGCACCGTGGGCGGCCGCGGCCCTGGCGAACCCGACGGCAACCTGGGCCGGGTCGAAATACCGGTCGTCGCCGATCCGCATCGCCGCGACGACACCCGCCGGCTGCAAGAACGGATTGAGATGGCTCGCCTCTTCCGGAGAGACCAACTCGACATCGAGGCCCATGCGGCGCCCGCGCTCGAAATCGGTCTCGATCACTTCGGCATCCTGCGGCCGACGCGCAATCTTCAAGCTGCCCGAATGCACCCAGTCGAGCGGCCGGCCGGTTTCTTCCGTGAACGTTTCGATCTTTCGGCAGGCGTCCTTGATGAGGCCAATCATCAGGTCGCTCTTGCGTGCGCAGCTCACCATGCCCGCCGCGCGGGGCGAGGTTTGCGATCCGATCTCATGCTTGTCGACAAGGGCGACGCTGAGACCTCCACGCTTGCTCAGGTAATAGGCCGTGGCCGCGCCCAATCCGCCTGAACCAATCACAACAACATCGGCCTTGCTGATCATGATGCAATGCTCGAAATATGTTGATCGTAATCGAATTATCGAAACTTACTACGCGGTGCAGGAGCTGACCATTGTTATCCTGCCGGCCCGCGCCTGGACCTGTGGCGCCAAGGGCCAGGGCAGGGGTTAGCTTGTAACCCGGATGAGCCAGCGGTCTGCCCCGGGGCCTTGCAGGAAACGAACGCTGGCGTCTGACGGGCAGGCGAGGGATGCACGGTCAGAGCTGGTGTTGGCCATCGGCCTGCGGCTAGACTTGCGCCATGCAGTTCGACACCAAGATCGCGGTCGTGATCCGCGCCGACCTGGAAGTCTGGCAGAAGCTCAACGTGGCGTCCTTTCTGGCCGGGGGCATCGCCGCTTCGTTTCCCGAATGCATCGGCGAGAATTACGAGGACGGCTCGGGCACGAACTATCTCTCCCTGATCGGCCAGCCGATCTCTGATCTACGGCGCCGATCGCGCGGCGCTGTCGCGGGCGCTGGAGCGCGCGCTGGCGCGCAACGTGAAGCCGGCGCTCTACACCGAGGACATGTTCAGGACCACGCATGACGCCGCCAACCGCGAGGTGGTGAGGGCGGTCGCGCGCACCGAGCTCAACCTGGTCGGCCTCGCCATTCGCGCCGAGCGCAAGGTGGTCGACAAGATCCTCGATGGGCTGAAGTTTCACACGTAACGGGCGTGCACGTGAGGTGAGCACGACGGTCAGGCTCCCTTCCCCGCAAGGGGGGAGGGAACCCTTCGGCCGGTGCGTCCATCACTACCGGCTCGCCGCCTTGTCCGGCATGATTTGCAGCAGCGGCGTCGGCGCGATCGATATTTGGCCCGTGAACGGCCGATCGTGCGCTGCGATCAGCAGAACCGATGTTGCGACGCCGGTCGCGAACAGTCCCATCGCGATGGCAGATCCCAGTCGATTGTCGCAGTGAATGAGAGCAATCGCCAGCAACTCGCAGACGGCCTGAATGTAGAGGCACCACCACTTGATTGCGTTGACTTCCGACTTGCTGAGGATGACGCGTTGCCGTCGCGCGTCGAGCGCCGTATCCAGCGCCGTGATGATCTCGCGCTGCGCCGTCTGCTGGCCCGGGCTTTGCGCAGGTATCGAAATGACCAGACGCAGCGCCTCGGTGAGGGCGGCGGGCGCCGCCTTGAGCGAAGCGGTCTGGCGCGCCATCATTGGCCATTCCACCGCAACTGCTTCCTCGATGTGATCGTGAACGAGGCTGCGCAAGCGCGCCTCCTGTTCCGGTGGCAGGCCGCCGGCGAGAAGGATGACCGCTCGCAGCGCACTGGCTTCGCGGCTCACCGCAGTTGCGGCGCGATCGCTGTCACTCCACACCTGCGCGGCGGTGAAGGCAACGAACAGGCCGAAAATGACGCCGAGTACCGGCAACAAGCCGGCGGAGATCGATTTGAATGACGCCGCCCGCGCCTTGGTCGACAGGGCCGCAACGGCCAAGAAAACCAGCATGGTGAGAAAATAGGTGAAGCCGAAGACAGTGAAGGCCATCCACGGCACTGAAAGGTTGTGTAGCCAGTCGCTCATTGGCGTCTCCTCAGCCGATCGCCTGAACCAACTTCCACTGCAGCGCCTGATCGCGCCGCCTCCCTTCTGGGAGAGCACCAAGTAAGCCGTAACCCATCGCGCAGGGAAAGCCGGGTTGTTTCCGGTTGCGCCTGTGGTCCTACTTTCCGCCGCGGGACCCATGGGTACCATCGGCACCCGGCTTTCCCTGCGCCCGCTCTCAACGGACAGGGTGAAGCAAGACCCACGCGGACCGGAACGCGCTGCGCGACCAGGGCCGCACGCCCACCCAAACCAGGAACGTTTCGGGCCGCAGCCCGTTACTCCTAATCACATTGACAATGACTGACCAGTCAGTCATAATGCCGACCATGACCAAGCGCATCAAATCATCGACCCGCACCCCGTCTGCCAAGCGCCCAACCACGATCAGGGCTGCCGCGGCGAGGATCCCGAGGGTGGCCTCGGCAAAACTGCCCGAGCCGAAGCCCGCGTCGAACCGCGCCGAGAAATCGGCGGAGCGGCGCGCGGCGATCGTCGAGGCGGCGATGGACGAGTTCATCGCCCGCGGCTTTGCCGCGACCCGGCTCGACGACGTCGCCAAGCGGGCGGGCGTCGCCAAGGGCACGCTGTATCTCTACTTCAAGGACAAGGAGTCGATGTTCGAGGAGCTGATCCGCACCGCGCTCGTGCCGCTGATCAGCCGCATGACGGCGCTGCCCCCCATCACCGGTCCGGTGCGCGACGCGGTGGAGAAATTCGCCGAGACCTTCATCCGCGAGATCGTGTCCACCCGCCGTGGCGACATCATCCGCCTGATCGTCTCCGAGGGGCCGCGCTTCCCGGCGATCGCCGATTTCTATTTCCGTGAGGTGGTGTCGAAGGGGATGGCGGCGATGCGGGCGCTGGTCCAGCTCGCGATCACGCGCGGCGAGATCAAGCACCGCGAGCTCGGGGAATTCCCGCAGCTGGTCGTTGCGCCCGCGATCGTCGCGGTGATCTGGCAGAGCCTGTTTGCCCGCCATGCGCCGCTCGACGGGCTCGCGATGTTCAAGATTCATCTCGATCTGATTTTCGGCGAACGGAGGCAGACATGACCGCGTCGCGCATGATGAGGCTCGTGACCGCCGTCGCGCTGGCGGCGGCGCTGGCCGGTTGCAACGAGAAGCGCGATCCCGGCTTCCAGGGCTGGGTCGAGGCCGACATGATCTTCGTCAGTCCCGACGAATCCGGCCGCGTGATCAAGCTCAACGTGCGCGAGGGCGACGAGGTCAAGCCCGGCGATCTCCTCTATTCGGTCGACGACGATCTGCAGCGCGCCGATCTCAACCAGAACAATGCGACGCTCGCCAATGCGAAGCAGAGCTACGACCGCGCGGCCTCGCTGCGCGGCACCGGCGCCGGCACCCAGGCCAATCTCGATTCCGCCGTCTCGGCGCTACGCATCGCGGAGGCGCGCGTCAACACCTCGCAGACCCGGCTCGACCGCCGCAAGGGATTTGCGCCGATTGCGGGCTCGATCCAGCAGATCTATTTCCGCGAGGGCGAGATGGTGCAGGCGCAGCGGCCGGTGCTGTCGATCATGCCGCCCGGCAACATGAAGCTGCGCTTCTTCGTGCCGGAGACCGAGTTGCCGAAGCTCGCGCTCGGCGACGAGGTGAGGGTGACCTGCGACAATTGCGCCGCCGACCTCACCGCGAAGATCTATTTCATCGCCACGTCAGCGGAGTACACGCCGCCGGTCATCTACAGCCTCGATGAGCGCAACAAGCTGGTCTACCTGGTCCAGGCGCGGCCGAGCCGGCCCGATGTCTTGCGCGTCGGTCAGCCGATCAGCATCTACCTCAATCCCAAGACGCCGGTGGCGGACCGCAGATGAACGTCGGCTCGACCAATGCGCAGTCCAACGCATCTTCCATCGCCATCGATGTGAAGGGCCTGACCAAATCGTTCAACGGGCGCGAGGTGGTCCACGACCTGTCGATGCAGGTCAAGCGCGGCTCGATCTACGGCTTCCTCGGTCCCAACGGCAGCGGCAAGACCACGACCATCCGCATCCTGTGCGGCCTGCTGACGCCGGACAGCGGCGAGGGCACCTGCCTCGGCTACGACATCCTGCGCGACGCCGACAAGATCAAGCGCAAGGTCGGCTACATGACGCAGCGCTTCAGCCTCTACCAGGACCTGTCGGTGCGCGAGAATCTCGAATTCGTGGCGCGGCTCTACGGCATGCCGGATGCGCGCGGCGCCGCCGCCGACATGATCGCGCGGATCGGGCTGAAGGGCCGCGAGGAGCAGCTCGCCGCCAATCTCTCCGGCGGCTGGAAGCAGCGGCTCGCGCTCGGCGCCTGCACGCTGCCCAACCCGCAATTGCTGCTGCTGGACGAGCCGACCGCCGGCGTCGATCCCAAGGCGCGGCGCGATTTCTGGAACGAGATCCATGCGCTCGCCGCCGACGGCCTCACCGTGTTGGTCTCGACCCACTACATGGACGAGGCCGAGCGCTGTCACGAGATCGCCTACATCGCCTACGGCCATCTGTTGGCCCACGGCACGGTGGATGAGGTGATCGCGGCCTCCGCGCTGTCGACCTGGACGGTGACCGGCGAGGATTTCAACGGGCTGATGGCCGAGCTCACCGGCAAACCCGGCGTCGACATGGTGGCGCCGTTCGGCACCAGCCTGCACGTCTCGGGCCGCGACAAGGCGGCGCTCGAGGCCGCGATTGCGCCCTATCGCGACGATTCGAAGTGGCGCTGGCAGCCGAGCGAGCCGTCGCTCGAAGACGTCTTCATCGACCTGATGGGGCGCTCCAGGGACAATTTCCAAGGATAATCTCCAAGGATAACTTCCAGGGATAATGGCCATGAGTACGACGGATACGATCCGGAATGGCGCAGACAAGGAGCCGGCGTTCGGCTTCTGGCGGCGCAGCTATGCGATGCTGGTCAAGGAGTTCATCCAGCTTCGCCGCGACCGCGTCTCGTTTGCCATGATCATCATGCTGCCGGTGTTGCAGCTCACGCTGTTCGGCTACGCCATCAACACCACGCCGCGCAACCTGCCGACCGCGGTGCTGACCCAGGAGGACACCGATCTCGGGCGCTCGATCCTGAAGGCGATGGAGAACACTGCCTATTTCCACTTCGTCCGCGAGGTCCACACCGTCGAGGAGTTCGACGAGCTGCTGAAATCCGGCAAGGTGCTGTTCGGCGTCGAGATCCCGCGCGGCTTCGAGCGCGCGGTGCGGCGCGGCGACAGGCCGGCGCTGCTGGTCGCGGCCGATGCCACCGACCCGGTGGCGTCGGGCACCGCGCTCGGCACGCTCGGCCCGCTGGTGCAGACCGCATTGGCGCATGACCTCCACATCGGCGATCCCCCGGAGATGCCGTTCGAGATCCGCGCCCATGCCCGCTACAACCCGGCGGCGGAATCGCGCCTCAACATCGTGCCTGGCCTGGTCGGCACCATCCTGACCATGACCATGCTGATCTTCACCGCGCTGTCGGTGACGCGCGAGATCGAGCGCGGCACCATGGAGAGCCTGCTGTCGATGCCGATCAAGCCGATCGAGGTGATGTTCGGCAAGATCATCCCCTATGTGCTGGTCGGCTTCATCCAGGCCGCGCTGATCATCGGCATCGGCGTGTTCGTGTTCGGCGTGCCGGTCCTCGGCAGCTTCACGCTGCTGGCGCTGCTCACCACGCTGTTCATCACCACCAACCTGTCGATCGGCTATACGTTCTCGACCATCGTGCAGAACCAGCTGCAGGCGATGCAGCTCTCGATGATGTTCTTCCTGCCTAGCATCCTTTTGTCCGGCTTCATGTTTCCATTCGCGGGCATGCCGGTCTGGGCGCAATATATCGGCGAGGGGCTGCCGCTGACCCATTTCGTCCGCATCGTCCGCGCCATCATGCTGAAGGGCGCGTCGATGCAGAACCTGCAATACGACACCATCGCGCTTGCCGCCCTGATGCTGTTCGCCATGACCGTCGCCGTGACGCGCTTCCGCCGCACGCTCGATTGAGGCTAGTATGAGCTCCACAACTGAGAGTCATTCCGGGGCTGTGCGCGGCACCGAACCCGGAATCTCGAGATTCCGGGTTCGCTTCGCGCCCCGGAATGACGGGCGAGGGGAAATGGCCGGGTTTTGGGGTAGAGACAAGGCGGCGAGCGACGGGACCGTATCTGCGGACTTCCACCATGCCCTGATGCGCGAGGTGATGACCACCGAGCTGCTGCGCATCAAGGTGCTGATCGGCACCACGATCCTGCTCGGCGCGATCAGCCTGCTGGTGTATTTCTTTGCGCCCGAGGCGGTCAGCCGCGTCTGGCACGGCAATCTCAGTCCGGTCTATGTGTTCTACGTCATCGTGCCGCTCATCGTGTTCGAGCTGTGGGTGCACGGAGCGATCACCTGGCACATGCGCAAGGGGCGCGACCTGCCGGTGATCCGGCGCTATATCGGCGTGCTGGTCGAGACGTCACTGCCGACCGTCGTGCTGGCACTGCATATCGACAGCATGGGCCGGCAGGAGGCGCTCGGCTTCGTGGCGCCGCTGATCTATTTCGTCTTCATCATCCTCTCGACCCTGCGGCTCGACTTCTGGCTCTCGACCTTCACCGGCGTCGTCGCGGCGACCCAGCTGTTCTACATGGCGGTGTTCTTCCATTCGGCCGATCGCGTCGCGGCCGATCCCGGCATCTATTATCACGCCGCGCGCAGCTCGATCATCCTGATCTGCGGCATGCTGGCGGGCGCCGTCGGCATGCAGTTGCGGCGCCAGTTCGCGGCCAGCATCGCGGCCGCCACCGCGCGCGATCGCATCACCAATCTGTTCGGCCAGCACGTCTCGCCCCAGGTGGTCGAACGCCTGCTGACGGAGGGGGCCGGCACCGGCAGCGACATCCGCCGCGTCGCCGTGATGTTCGTCGATTTCCGCAGCTTCACCGCGGGCGCGCGCACGCGCTCGCCGCAGGAGGTGGTGGATCGGCTCGATGGCGCCTTCGCCGTGCTGGTCGACATCCTCGATCGCCACGGCGGCATCGTGAACAAATTTCTCGGCGACGGCTTCCTTGCGCTGTTCGGGGCGCCGTTCGAGACCGGCGAGGCTGCGCAGCAGGCGGTCGCCGCCGCGCGCGAGATGCTGGCCGCCAACGAACGCACCAACGCAACCTCGAGCTGGCCGCTGCGGATCGGCATCGGCATCCATGTCGGCGAGGTCGTCGCCGGCAATATCGGTTCGCCGCGGCGCAAGGAGTACACCGTGATCGGCGACACCGTGAACTTCGCCGCGCGGCTCGAGGCGCTCAACAAGGAGCTCGGCTCGCAATTCCTGATCTCCTCCGCCGTGCGCGATGCGCTCGGCGAAGCGTGCATGGACGCCGTCTCGCGCGGCGAGATCCCGGTGCGGGGTTACGAGCATCCGGTGCCGGTCTGGCAACTGGGGTAGGGAACGGCATTTAACGATTGAGGTATCAAGGTAGCGATTGACGCAGCGTCCCATACTCATATAGATGACTATATGAATCCCGCCCTCGACGACCGCCTGCCGCGCTACCAGCGTCTCCGTGACGATCTCGCCGCGCGGATCAATCGCAACGAATGGCGCCCGGGGGATCTGATCCCTTCGGAGGCCGAGCTCGGCGCGCATTACGGCGTGGCGATCGGCACCGTGCGCAAGGCGATCGACCAGTTGGTCAGCGACGGCGTGCTGGAGCGCCAGCAGGGCCGCGGCACCTTCGTGCGCCGCGCGCGCTTCAACTCCTCGCTGTTCCGCTTCTTCCGCTTCCAGTCCGAAAGCGGCGAGCGCCGCGTGCCGCAGAGCCGTATCCTGCGGCGCAAGACGATGCCGGCGACCACGGCAGTGGCCTCGGCGCTGCGCATTGGCGTCGGCGCGCCCGTCATCGGCCTGTCGCGCCTGCGGCTGATCGACGACGTGCCGCTGCTCGCCGAGGAGATCTGGCTCGAGAGATCGCGCTTCGAGGCGATCCTTGCACTCGCGACCTCCGAGTTCGGCGACTTGCTGTATCCACTCTACGAGGACCGCTGCGGCCAAATCGTGGTCTCGGCCGATGAAATCCTCACCGTCGAGATCGCGACCGAGATGCAATCGCGCCTGCTGCGGCTCGAAGCCAACGCGCCGCTGATCGTGATCGAGCGCCTGGCGTTCGATCTGGAGCGGCGGCCGATCGAATGGCGCCGCTCGCGCGGGCCGGCGGATCGCTTCCGCTATCACGCCGAGATCAGGTGAGCGCGGCAACAAAACACAACAACAGACAAGATCACGGGGAGGAATGATGGTGAACTGGTACAGCGAATGCTCGCCGCTCGAACGGCGCACCTTCTGGGCAAGCTTTGGCGGCTGGGGGTTAGATGCGCTCGACGTCCAGATGTTCAGCCTTGCCATTCCGGCGCTGATCACCGCATTCGGGATCAGCAAGGCCGACGCAGGTCTGCTCGGCTCGGTCACGCTGTTCTTCGGCGCGTTCGGCGGCTGGCTCGGCGGCGCGCTCGGCGACCGCTTTGGGCGGGTGAAAGCATTGCAGATCACGGTGGCGACTTTTGCGCTCGCGACCTTCGCCTCAGCCTTCGCGATGAACTACACCCAGCTCCTGGTGCTGAAGGCCATTCAGGGTGTCGGCTTCGGCGCCGAATGGGCCTGCGGCGCGGTGTTGATAGCCGAGATCATTCGCGCCGAGCATCGCGGCAAGGCGCTCGGCGCGGTGCAGAGCGCATGGGCAGTCGGCTGGGGCGCGGCGGTGCTGCTCTCGGCCTTGGTGTTTACCTATGCGCCGGCCGACATCGCCTGGCGCGTCCTGTTCGCGGTCGGCCTCATCCCGGCGCTCCTGATCCTGTACATCCGCCGCGGATTGAAGGAGCCGCCGCGGGCCGCATCGCGCGCGGCCGAGCCGCCGTTCTTCGCGACGCTCGCCGGAATCTTTCACCGCGACGTGCTGCGCTCGACCTTGATCGGCGGCCTGTTCGGTGTCGGCGCCCATGGCGGCTATGCGGCGCTGACGACATTCCTGCCGACCTATCTGCGCGAGGTGCGGCACCTCTCGGTGCTCGGTTCCAGCGCCTATCTCGCCGTGATCATCATAGCCTTCTTCTGCGGCTGCGTGGTCTCGGGGATCATCAGCGACCGGATCGGGCGGCGCGCCAACGTGGCGCTGTTTGCGGCGGCCTGCGTCGTGACGGTGCTGATCTACATCTTCGCGCCGCTCTCCAACTCGCAGATGCTGGTACTCGGCTTTCCGCTCGGCTTCTTCTCGGCGGGCATTCCCGCCAGCATGGCGGCGCTGTTCAGCGAGTTGTACCCGGCCGGCGTGCGCGGCACCGGCGTCGGCTTCTGCTACAATTTCGGCCGCATCGTCTCCGCGGCGTTCCCGTTCCTGGTCGGCTATCTCAGCGATCACATCGGCCTTGGTGCGGCGATCGGGATCGACGCCGCCTTCGCCTATTCGCTGGTGCTGATCGCGGTGCTGATGCTGCCGGAAACCCGCGGCAAGGTTTTCGAGCAGGCCGCCGCCACGCGCGCGTGATGATGAGGAATGATCATGACATCGTACGAGCAGGGGGTGACGCGGCGCCAGTTTGTCGCGGGAGTGGTTGCCGCGCTGTCGGCGGGCGGATTGGCGAGCAGGGTGGGGGCTGAGGTGCCGAAACTCGTGATCGATACCCACGCCCACGTCTTCCATCGCGGGCTGAAGCTCGCGCCCGGTCGCCGCTACGCGCCCGACTACGACGCGCCGCTCGCGCTCTATCTGCAGCAGCTCGACCAGAACAGCATCACCAACGGCGTCCTGGTGCAGCCGAGCTTTCTCGGCACCACAATTCCTATCTGGTCGAATGCCTGAAGGCGACCAATGGCCGCCTGCGCGGCATCGCCGTGGTCGATCCGACCATCGCTGCGGAAGAGCTTCGTGAACTCGATCGCGCCGGGATGGCCGGCATCCGCCTCAATCTTGTCGGCCAGCAGCTGCCCGACCTGACGTCACCGGAATGGACGGCGTTGCTGGCGCAGATCAGGACGCTCGACTGGCAGGTCGAGATCCAGCGCAACGCGACCGATCTTGCGACGCTCGCGCCGAGGCTGCTCGACCAGGGCGTCAAGGTTGTGCTCGATCACTTCGCCTTGCCCGATCCGAAGCTCGGCGTCGACGATCCCGGATTCCAGTCAGTGCTCAAGCTCGGCGCAACGCGGAATGTCTGGGTGAAGATCTCGGCGCCATATCGCAACGGCGCGAACGGCGAGGCGTTCGCCGAGCAGGCCTATCCGCTGCTGCGCAATGCCTACGGCGTCGACCGGCTGTTGTGGGGCAGCGACTGGCCGCATACGCAATTCGAGTCAACGCAGAACTACGCCAAGAACCGCAAATTCCTCGACGAGCTCGTCACCGATGCCGATGAGCGCACGCGCGTGCTGGCATCGCCGCGCGAGCTGTTTCGGTTTTAGCTCGCAGGAGATTGTACCGAGTGCTCTGAAGGGTGTCGTTGCAGCCGTGTTACGATGACGACATCGGTCGGAATGACCGGAGCACGAGGACAAGCACGATGCAGCGGCGCTATATCACCGTCGACGTTTTCACCGACCGCGCCTTCGGCGGCAACCCGCTCGGCGTGGTGCTCGATGCCGAAGGGTTGTCGACCGCTCAGATGCAGGCGATCGCGACCGAGTTCAACTATTCCGAGACGACCTTCGTGCTGCCGCCGCAGGACAAGGCCAACGACGCCCTGGTTCGCATCTTCACGGTGCGCTCGGAAATCCCGTTCGCCGGCCATCCCAATGTCGGCACGGCCTTCGTGCTGGCGAGCCTTGCGGCGAAGCCGCCGCAGCGGCTGAGGTTCGAGGAGAAGGCGGGGCTCGTGCCGGTTGCGATCCTGTCCGATGGCGGTAGCGTAGTTGGCGCCGAGCTCACGGCGCCGCAGGCGCTGCAGCGGACCAATGATGTCAGCGCCGCCGATGCCGCCGCGTGCCTCTCGCTGTCGGCGGACGACGTGAAGACCGATCGGCATGTGCCGCAGGTCGTCTCGGTCGGCCTGCCGTTCCTGGTGGTCGAGATCGCTTCGCGCGATGCGCTCAAGCGTGCCCGGCCCGATGCTGCGGCGTTCGCCAGGGCATTGGCGCAGATCGGCCGCGATGTGGTCTATTTCTACACCCGCGATGTGCCGGCGGGCGAGCAGCCGCTCGACCTGCAGGCGCGCATGTTCCATCCTGGCGCAAGCGGCCTCTCCGAGGATCCGGCCACCGGCAGTGCGACCGCTGCCTGCGCGGCGCTGCTCGCAGATATCGATCCCGCGCGCGACGGCGAGTTGCGGCTGCGGATCGGGCAGGGCGTCGACATGGGCCGGCCGAGCCTGTTGCTGACGCGGGTGCAGAAACAGGGCGGCGCGATCACCTCGGTGCATGTCGGCGGCGGCTGCGTGAAGATGATGGAGGGCACGATCAACGTGCCGGGCGAGCGAGACTAAAGCATGATGAGATAGAGTTGAGCTGGATCGGCAGTGGAGGTTCACCTCTCTCCAATGGGGAGAGGTGAACCGAGCCCATGGCCGAACGGATTCAATCCAAATTCATCGCGCTCTAGACTTGCGGCGCGGCGAGGTTCTCGATCCTGACGCCGTCGCGCTCCTCGATGATCTCGGCGATCCAGCGGCGGTGGCAGTGCTCGTGGTCGCGCTCGTAGCAGAGGATGCAGACCGGGCCCGACTTCTTCACCAGCGCCGACAGCTCGTCGAGCTCCTCCTTGGCCTGTACCGTCTTCAGGTGCGCCGAATAGATCTTGTGCAGCAGCGCATATTGGCCGCTACGCGCCGCCTCCCGGCCGCTCTTCGGCGTGCCGAGGCCGCGGAGATGGACGTAGGAAATGCCGCGCTCGTCGAGACCCGCGGCGAGCTGGGTCTTGGAGAAGCCGGGACGGCGCGAGGAGGCGACCGCGCGGACGTCGACCAAGAGCTTGACGCCGGCCTGCTGGAGTTCGTCGAGCACCGCCTTCGACGGCGTCTGCTCGTAGCCGATGGTGAACAGCTTTTTCGCCTTCGCCATCGCTGTACCTTCACTTCACCCGTTCGATCAATTCCATCGCGCCCGCGGGCGCGCGGATCTTGCCCTCGTGGATCACATAGGCGAACACGTCGCGCGGGGCCTTCTTCGGCACTGATTTGTCGACCTTCGGCAGGTCGTCGGGCTCGCTGCCGCCGGCCCAGTCCTGAAGCCGCCTGGCCCAGGCATCGAGCTGCTTCGGCGGATAGCAGGTCTTCAGTTCGTCATTGCCCTTCTGCAGCCGGGCATAGACGAAGTCGCTGGCGACGTCGGCAATCGCCGGATATTTGCCGTGCTCGGCGAACACCACCGGCACCTCGTGCTCGCGAATGAGGGCGACGAATTCGGGCACGCAAAAACTGTCGTGGCGCACCTCGACGACATGGCGCAGCGCGCGGCCGTCGAGCTTGCGCGGCAGCAGTTCGAGGAACTTGCCGAAATCGGCGCCGTCGAACTTCTTGGTCGGCGCGAACTGCCAGAGCACCGGGCCGAGCCGGTCACGCAGCTCCAGCACGCCCGAATCATAGAACCGCTTCACCGAATCGCCGGCTTCGGCGAGCACGCGGCGGTTGGTGGCGAAGCGCGGCCCCTTCAGCGAGAAGATGAAGCCGTCCGGCACTTCGCTGGCCCATTTGCGGAAGCTCTCCGGCTTCTGCGAGCCGTAATAGGTGCCGTTGATCTCGATCGAGGTCAGCTTGGAGGCGGCGTAGGACAGCTCCTTCGCTTGCGCGAGCTTCTCCGGATAGAACACCCCGCGCCACGGTTCGAAGGTCCAGCCGCCGATGCCGATATAGATGTTGCCTGCGCCTGTCTTGGTCGCCTTGGCGTCTGCCTTGGCGTCGGTCTTGGTTGCCTTGGTGGGAGCTTTGGCCACGACTGCACTCATCGTGAGGGAGGGGAACAGGAAGCGAGACTAGTCAAAATAATCGTGATTGGCCAGTTTGCCAGATTGGCGCGGCGATGCTTATCGTGACTGGCGGTGTTGGCTAGGATGCCGAAAAACAGGAGAACAACAATGCGCATGCTGGTTGCGGCCGCCCTCTTGATCACGTCCTCCGCTGCCATATCGTTCGCTGCAATGGCCGACGAGGTCGGCGATGCGCACAAGCTCGCAATCACCGGCCGCGATGCCTACTGGAATTGTCTCGCCCGCGAATATCCCCGCGACAGCAACAAGGCGATGTCCGACCAGGAGTTCACTTCGCTGATCGCCAATGTCTGTCCCTCGGAGCGGCAGAACTTCCGGGTGTCGCTGATCGACTTCCTGTCGCTGCAATTTCCGAAACAGGATGCCGACGCCAATCTGACGACCGCCAACCGCGCGATCGAGCTGGCGCAGAAGGACATCGTGACCGCCTTCACCCGGCGCAAGGCCGCGGCGAAATAGGTTCCCGAATCCTGTTGCGGCCGGCCGATTTTTGATATCAATCCGCGCAGGCGAGGGGATGATCGGCATGAACTCACGATCGACGGCAGGCTTTTTGGGCGCAGTGGTCGCAGCCATCGTGCTGGCGGCGGCGTTCATCTATGGGCCGTCGCCGAGCCAGCTCCGTAACCCGACCCAGCCCGCCGCGGCGCAGCCGCAGGCGGCTCCCGCCGCCGAGGCCGCGCCGGCCCCGGCGCCACGCGGCCCGGTGATCCGGGAAGTCCCGAACAACTAGGCGCCCCGGGACGCCCTCTAAGACCGCCCCTTGCGGACCGCCTGGGGGCTTCCTATCTGGCTGTTAACGGCGACGTTGCAGCTTCAGGGCTCCGGCGCTGGGACGACCACGACAAAGTCAGGCTGCGCCGGATGTACGCGCGCCCCTTGTTCGTGGTCGTTGGCATTTCAGGGGGTGTTTTGCCCCGTTTTCCTGCTTCCCGAGAGCGCGTTTCGGCCGGCCCGCCTTGGCAGCGGGGGAGGCTGCGGCTATACGCTGGCGCTCATGAATGAAGCCATCAAGCCGGGCCCCGAAACCGCGTTGCCGGCAGCAAGTTTGCCGCAGCTTTCGGTGGTCATTCCGACCTTCAACGAACGCGACAACGTCACGGTGCTGTACCGCCGGCTCGACGCGATCCTGAAGGACGTGTCCTGGGAAGTCATCTTCGTCGATGACAATTCGCCCGACGGAACCTGGGATGTGGTGCGCGCGCTGGCGCGGAAGGATAGCCGCGTCCGCTGCATCCGCCGAATCGGCCGGCGCGGCTTGTCCGGGGCCTGCATCGAGGGCATCCTGGCCTCTAGCGCGTCCTATGCCGCCGTCATGGACGCCGACCTGCAGCATGACGAGACCCAGCTGCCGAAGATGCTGGCGCTGTTGCAGAGCGGCGAGGCCGAACTCGTGGTCGGCAGCCGCTATATCGAGGGCTACAAGGCCGACGGCTTCAACAAGCAGCGCGCCGGCGCCAGCGCCTTCGCGACCGAGATCGCGCGCCGCGCGCTGAAGGTCGAGGTCGCCGATCCCATGAGCGGCTTCTTCATGATCCGCCGCGACCGTTTCGAGCAGCTCGCGCCGCAGCTCTCGACCCAGGGCTTCAAGATCCTGCTCGACGTGGTGGCGACCGCGGAGGGCAAGCTGCGCACGATCGAAATTCCCTACACGTTCGGCGCCCGCCAGCATGGCGAAAGCAAGCTCGATTCGATGGTCGCGCTCGACTTCCTCGGCCTGGTGCTGGCGAAGCTGACCAACGACCTGATCTCGCTGCGCTTCATTCTGTTCGCGGCCGTCGGCGGGCTCGGCCTGCTGGTGCATCTCATGGTGCTGTTCATCGCGCTGGAGCTGTTCAAGGCGCCGTTCCCGGAGGCCCAGGCGTCCGGCGCGATCGTCGCCATGACCAGCAACTTCATCCTCAACAATTTCCTGACCTATCGCGACCAGCGGCTGAAGGGCTTCGGCATCCTGCGCGGCCTGCTGCTGTTCTATCTGGTCTGCAGCGTCGGCCTGCTCGCCAATGTCGGCGTCGCGTTCTCGGTCTACGACCAGGAGCCGATCTGGTGGCTGGCAGGCGCGGCCGGCGCGCTGATGGGCGTGGTGTGGAACTACGCGATGTCCGGACTGTTCGTCTGGCGCAAGCGATGACGATGGCATGAACGCGAACGAGGCGCGGCTGGCCCGGAACACCGCCGTTGCGGTGTGCGCGCTGGTCGTGCTGCGGCTGGCCGCCGCCGCATGGACGCCGCTGACCTTCGACGAAGCCTATTACTGGATGTGGTCGAAGGCGCTCGCCGGCGGCTATTACGACCATCCGCCGATGGTGGCGGTGGTGATCCGGCTCGGCACCATGATCGCGGGCGACACGGCGTTCGGCGTACGGCTGGTGTCGATCCTGCTCGCGCTGCCGATGAGCTGGGCGATCTACCGCGCGGCCGAGATCCTGTTCGGCGGCCAGCGCGTCGCCGCAAGTGCCGCGATCCTGCTCAACGTCACGCTGATGGCCGCCGTCGGCACGCTGATCGTGACGCCGGATGCGCCGCTGCTGGTGGCGGCGAGCTTCCTGCTGTACGCGCTCGCCAAGGTGCTGGAGAGCGGCCGCGGCGGGTGGTGGCTCGCGGTCGGCGCCAGCGCCGGCGCAGCACTGCTGTCGAAATACACCGCGCTGTTCTTCGGCCCCGCGATCCTGATCTGGCTTGCGATGGTGCCCAAGCTGCGGCACTGGTTTCTCTTGCCCTGGCTCTATCTCGGCGGCCTGGTTGCGGCCGGCCTGTTCGCGCCGGTCATCCTGTGGAATGCCGATCATCAGTGGGTGTCGTTCATCAAGCAGATGGGCCGCGCCCGGATCGAGGATTTCCGGCCGACCTATATCGCCGAGCTGATCCCGACGCAGTTCGCGTTCGCGACGCCGCTGGTGTTCATCCTCGGCGTGATGGGCCTTTATGCGCTGTACCGGCGCCGCGCCGGTGCTATGCCGGCACGCGTGCTGGTCAACACGATGTTCTGGACCATCGTGGTCTATTTCACCTGGCACGCGCTGCATGCCCGGGTCGAGGCCAACTGGTTCGCGCCGGTGTATCCCGCCTTTGCGGTGGCGGCCGCGGTCGCCGCGATCCAGGTGCAATGGGCGCCGCGCGAGCAGCGCACGATCGATTTCTGCCGCCGCTGGGCGGCGCCCACCGGCGTCGTGCTGTTCGCGCTGCTGATCGTGCAGGCCAATACCGGCGTGCTCTCGGGCTATCGCCGCGACGCCACCGTGCGCAGCGTCGGCGTCGGCTGGCAGGAACTCGCAGGCGAGATCGAGGCGGCGCGCGTGCGGACCGGCGCGACCTGCGTGCTGGCGCCGGACTATGGCACCACCGGCTGGCTTGCCTTCTATCTCCCCAAGGGCACCTGCGTCGCCCAGCAGGGCCAGCGCATCCGCTGGGTCAACATGCCTGAGCCGAGCCCGGCGCAGCTCTCCGGCAAGCTTCTGTATGTGCATGAGGTCGAGCAGCTGATGCCGGCCTCGATGCGCGACAATTTTGCGCATGTCGAAACGGTGGCCGAGGCCAGGCGCGTGCGCGGGCCGCTGACGATCGAGACCTACGCGCTCGAGCTGCTGGAAGGTGCAAAGGGCGAGGTGTTCGACCGTTCGCCGCCGCCGGAACTGCAGTAAAATCGCCGTCGTCGGGTGTCGGACCGCCCGGGTCCGGAACGTCTTCCAGGGAGCCCGTCAACCACGCGAGGTTCCAACCATGACCAGTTCCGTTCTCAAGCCCGCTGCCGAGCTCGCCAACACCAACCTCACGCGCTTTCCCAATGAGAGCGACGCGTATCGCCGCGCGCGGCAGGCGCTGCTCGTCGAGGAGATCGAGCTGCGCCGGCATATCGAGCGCGTCGCCGAGCTGCGCCGCGCATTGCCGCCGGGCGGCGAGGTCACCAAGGCCTATACGTTCACCGGCGAGTCCGGTCCGGCGTCGCTCGCCGATCTCTTCGGCGGCAAGCAGACGCTCATCGTCTACAGCTACATGTTCGGCCCGCAGCGCGAGAAGCCGTGTCCGATGTGCACATCGTTCATGAGCACATGGGAGCAGAAGTTGCCCGATATCGAACAGCGCGTCTCGTTCGTGTTCACGGCGCGCTCGCCGATCGCACGATTGATCGAGGCGAAGAAGGCGCGCGGCTGGACGCGTCACAGGATCTACTCGGATGGGTCCGGCGACTACACGCGCGACTACGTCAACAAGGATGATCGCGACTTGCCCGGCTACAATGTCTTCACGCGCCACGAGGGCACGATCCGTCATTTCTGGGCAGGCGAAATGGGAGCGGGCACGAAGGACCCCGGGCAGGACCCGCGCGGCGCGCCGGACATGGATCCGCTCTGGACCTTGCTCGACACCACACGCGAGGGCCGTGGCACGGACTGGTATCCGAAGCTCAGCTATTGAGGAGATGGTTTTTGCGCGATCCCCGCGCAATTGCGGGGTGATCGGCAAGGAAATTCTCCCCTCGATTTATTCCGGCATGCTGCCCTTACGCGGCGTGCCGGAATGTCCCACCATGGGACAGAAAAGCCGTTTTGGCGGTCCAATATCATCTTAAAAAAGCCCTATGCCACAGGCACTTCCCGCGTTGCAGGGGACCGCATCCGGTTAAGTCGCATTTAACTAAAAGTCGCCTTAATGGCCGTCTGTGCCCCCGCGCGACGTTGAGCCGAACACCGTTCGATCGCGCGTCGAGTGAGGGACAAAGGTGGACCTGTTTTGAGCGCCGGGCGTATGGGTACGAGTGCGAGTGCGTATGTTCTTGGGGCGCCGAGCCGCAAGAAAACCTCCCGAAAAATCCTTCCTCAGCATTTCCTCGGCAGCGCCGCGGTGGCGGCCCTCGTTATCGGCTGCGCCTGGACCGTCTACGCCAACATCTTTGCGGCGAGCGTCTTTCCCTCGGTCGGCAATGCGTCGTTCGATGCGCCGGTGGTGAAGCGGCCCGTGGCGGTCGCAGCTCGGCCGGCACCCGCGTTCAACGAGGTGTTCGCGTCGCTGACGCCCGCGCCGGCGGTCCCCGCGAAGACCGAGGTCGCGAAGTCGGAAGCGCCGGCACCTTCGCTTATGTTTAACGATCGGTTTGCGGCTGCCTCGCCCGAAGGTGTGGCGTCCAGCGTCGTGGCCGACGCCGCGACGCAGATCGACCCGATCAAGCAGGCCGCCGCACCCAAGGCCGCCGAAGCGACGAAGGCGGTCGCTACCGCAGAACTCGCCGAAGCATCGAAGCCGCTGCCGGCGCCGAAGTCGGTCGAGGCCGCCAGGAAGCAGGCCGCCGCCAATCTGAAGGTGGCGCTCAACGATCCCGCCGACAATGTACAGCCGAAGACGTCGGAGACGAAGCCGCCCGAGGCCAAGCAGGCTGCGAAATCCGGCGGCGTTCGTGACATGGCCGCGCGCGCCAAGGCGGCGGTGATGTCGATCGCGTCGAACGAGCGGCAGACCATGGTCGAGAAGCTGTGGGGCAAGCGCGAGTCGAGCGGCGGGCTGCTGTCCTTCGCCTCGGCCGACGCCAACGTCACCGGCAGCATCCCCTCGACGCTGGACCAGAACCCGATGCTCGGCGGCTCGCCGCCCTACGACCGCCAGACCGCGGTGTACGACATCTCGGCCAGGACCGTCTACCTGCCCGACGGCACCCGCCTCGAGGCGCATTCGGGCCTCGGCTCAAGGCTGGACGATCCGAGGTCCTCGCATCTGAAGATGATCGGTGTGACGCCGCCGCACATTTACGAGCTGAAGCCGCGCGAGGCGCTGTTCCACGGCGTACCGGCGCTGCGGCTCAATCCGATCGGCGGCGAGGGCAAGATCTTCAATCGCGTCGGCCTGCTCGCGCACACCTTCATGCTCGGTCCGAACGGCGATTCCAACGGCTGTGTCTCGTTCAAGGACTATTACGCGTTCCTCGACGCCTACCGCAACAAGGGCATCCGCCGCCTCGCGGTGCTCGCGCGGATTCAATAGGTCGAATGGCCTTCGGGCAGCATCCCACCGCTACGGCGTGATCGCCGTCTGGAACTCGATGCCATAGTCGCTATATTGTGCTGATCAAGGGTGAGTCCAGGCTCGACCACCGATCTGGCGCGAAGCACACATGTCTGCTGCGATCGAAACTCCTCCGCCCATCGCGACCGAAGCATTCGTCGAGGCTTCCGCCGCCGTCGCCCGTCTCGAAGAGATCTACGAGCGCAACACCGGCTTCCTGCGCAATCGCTTCGAGGCCTATGTCAACGGTGCACCGATCGCCACGCGGGTGCGCGCGCATTACCCGTTCGTCCGCATCACGACGTCGTCGCATGCCCGGCTCGATTCACGGCTGGCCTACGGTTTCGTCGCGGGGCCCGGCATCCACGAGACCAGCATCACCCGGCCGGACATTTTCCGCACCTATCTCACCGAGCAGATCGGGCTCCTGCTCAAGAACCACGGCGTGGCGGTCGAGATCGGCGAATCCAGCGAGCCGATCCCGATCCATTTCGCCTACCGGCGCGACATCAATATCGAGGCGGCGCTGACCATCGCCGACAGCTCGGCGTTCACGCGATCATTGCGCGACGTGTTCGATACGCCCGATCTTGCCGCGATGGACGATGCGATTGCCGACGGGACATTCGAGTTGACGCCGGGCACGCCGGAGCCATTGGCGCTGTTCCGCGCCGCGCGGGTCGATTACTCCTTGCGCCGGCTCTACCACTACACCGGCACCGATCCCGAGCATTTCCAGAACTTCGTGATCTTCACCAACTACCAGTTCTATGTCGATGCCTTCGTGCAGCTCTCGCAGCAGCGTCTGGCATCAGGCGAGGCCGGCCTCGAAGCCTTCGTCGCGCCCGGCAACGTCATCACGCACAACGCCCGACTCGGCGGCGGCACGACCGGGGTGGCATCGGAGCGCGTGCCGCAGATGCCGGCGTTTCATCTCGTCGAGCCCGGCTATCGCGGCATCACCCTGATCAATATCGGGATCGGTCCGTCGAATGCGCGCAACATCACCGATCACGTCGCGGTGCTGCGGCCGCATGCCTGGCTGATGATCGGGCATTGCGCGGGGCTGCGAAATACGCAGCGGCTCGGCGATTACGTGCTGGCCCACGGCTATGTCCGCGAGGATCACGTGCTGGATCACGAGCTGCCGCTGTGGGTGCCGATCCCGGCGCTTGCGGAAATGCAGGTCGCGCTGGAGGAAGCCGTCGGCGAGGTGACCGGGCTGACCGGCTTCGAGCTCAAGCGGCTGATGCGCACCGGCACGGTCGCCAGCGTCGACAATCGCAATTGGGAGATCAGCGGGCCGCAGGTGATCCGCCGCATGTCGCAGTCGCGCGCCGTCGCGCTCGACATGGAGTCGGCCGCGATCGCCGCCAACGGCTACCGCTTCCGCGTGCCCTACGGCACGCTGCTGTGCGTCTCGGACAAGCCGCTGCATGGCGAGATCAAGCTCGCGGGCATGGCGAGCGAATTCTATCGCCAGCGCGTCGGCCAGCATCTCGAGATCGGGCTGAGGGCGCTGGAGCGGCTCAAGCAGCAGGAATCCGAGCGCCTGCATTCGCGCAAGCTGCGCAGCTTCGCCGAGGTCGCGTTTCAGTAGGGCATGATCCGGAAAAGTGCGAAGCGGTTTTCCGAAGAGATCATGCTTAGGCGATAAGCCAAAGCGCCGGGCGCGCGACGCTCACGCTGTGAGCGATTTCCACAACTGCATCTCGGTGCCGACTGCGGCCTTGACCTGCGGCCGTGCCTGGATGCGCGAGAGATAGGCTGCCAGCGGCGGCCATTGCGCGACGTCGACACCGGCGGAGCGGAGCAACAGCAGGGCCCAGGCGAGGTGCGCGTCGGCAACCGTGAAGCGGTCGCCGACCAGGAATTCGCGGTGCGCGAGATGCGCTGACGGCACCGACAAGGTCTGCCCGATCCTGGCGCGCGGCTTGGCAAGCGACGCGTCGTCCTTGTACCAGAAGGTCGGGAACAGGAATCCCTTGTGGATCTCGCTGCCGGTGAAGCTCAGCCACTCCTGCAGCCGGTAGCGGTCCGGATCGCCCGGCGGCGGCGCAAGACCGAGCTCGGGTTTGAGGTCCGCGATATATTGCAGCACGGCCGCGCTCTCCGTCAGGTGCTCGCCGTTCTCGAGCACCAGCACGGGCACCGCGCCCTTCGGCGCGACCGCGCGGAAGTCGCCGTCGTCCTCGAGCACCTTCTTGGTCCAGAGGTGGACCATGTGATAGCGCGCCCCGATCCCGGCCTCCATCAGTGCGATGCGGCTGGCGAGCGAGCAGGCCATCGGCGAGAAATAGAGCTGGAGCATCTTGGTCGTCTCAGGCGAGGGCGTTGCCGCGGGCGATGATGGCGAAGCGATCGGACAGTTCGGCGAGCGCGACGTGGTGGATGAGCTTTGCGGCGATCGTGCCGCCGGTGCCGTCGGGCAGGTCGCGGGTGGCGCAGCTGTCGGCGTCGATGGTGGTGCGGAAGCCGAGATCGAGCGCGGCGCGGGCGGTCGAGCTCACGCACATATGCGTCATGAATCCGGCGAGCACCAGCTCCTTGCGCCCGGTCGCGGCGAGCTGCGCGTTCAGCTCGGTGCCGGCGAAGGCGTTCGGCAACTGCTTCTCGATCACGATCTCGCCCGGACGTGGCGTCAGCGGTGCGACGATCGCGCCGCGCTCCGCGCTGCGATCGAACAGGCTGCCCGGCGCTCCCTTGTGCGCGATGTGGATGATTTTGGTGCCGCTTTCCCGCGCGCGGTTGAGCAACGCAGTGGCGCGGGCAATCGCGGGACCGGCGTCGGGCAAAGCGAGCGGACCGGCGAGATATTCGTTCTGGATGTCGATCAGCACCAGGCAGCTGTCGCCGAGGTGGGGCGGGGTGAGGTCGATACCGGCGAGCTGCATCAAGGTTTTGGCTGCGGTCATGGTCCTGAGATCTCCAGCGGATGCGTCTTTACGAAAATATAGCCGTGGCGCGGCCTGCCGTTATGCAGGGATATTGCAGCCGGTGGCT
The DNA here is from genome assembly GCF_054056355.1 of Bradyrhizobium sp. USDA 3364. NCBI lineage: Bacteria > Pseudomonadati > Pseudomonadota > Alphaproteobacteria > Hyphomicrobiales > Nitrobacteraceae > Bradyrhizobium > Bradyrhizobium sp. USDA 3364. The sequence continues at coordinate 8,220,443 of NZ_JBSRYG010000002.1, read as the reverse complement.
GCGTTATTGCAGGCAGGCCGGGCGCGATGTAGCCTGACGCCATGAACTGGGACGACCTTCGCATCATCGCCGCCGTCAGGGACGAGGGCACCTATGCCGGCGCCAGCGCGCGGCTGCGCATCGACGAGACCACGGTCGGCCGACGGTTGGCGCGGATCGAACGCGCGCTCGGCCTGCGGCTGTTCGAGGCCGCCGACGGCGTCCGCAAGCCGACCCGGCAGTGCGACGTGGTGCTCGCGCATATCCAGGCGATGGCCGCGCATGCCGAGGAGATCGGCCGGATCGGCGCAAGCCTGCCCGGCCCGATCGGCCGGCTGCGCATCGCCTCCACCAATGCGATCGCGGAGGAGGTGCTGGCGCCGCGCACCAGCGCATTGCTGCGCGCCCATCCGGGCCTCACGCTGCAGTTCCTGACGTCGAGCGAGAATGTCAAATTCTCGCGCTGGGAAGCCGACCTCGCGATCCGGCTGCGCAAGCCCGACAAGGGCGATTTTGCGATCTCGAAGCTCGCCGAGGTCAGGCTGTATTTCTTCGAGCCGGTCGCGGCGACGGCTGGTGAGGCGGTGACGTGCGCCTATCCCGACGAGCTCGGAGCGATTCCGGAAATGCAGTTTTTGCGTGCCAAGCGGCTGCGCGCGCGCTGCGTCACCGACAATGTCCGTATCATCCACAAACTGATCCAGTCGCATCAGGCGGTCGGCGTGCTGCCGGAGCATAGTTGCGTGGACCTGCTGAGCGACCGCCGGCTGCGCGCCACGCTGCTGCCGAAGCGGCGCGACGTCTGGCTCCTGGTGCAAAGCCATCTCAAGCGCGACGCGGCGACGCGCGTCACCATCGACTGGCTGCGCGGCTGCTTCCAGGACGTCGCGCGCAGCGGGTGAGGCCCGGCTCTCTCCATTCTCGTCATTCCCCGGTGCGCAATTGCGCACCGGGGAATGACGAGGCGAGTGCCGGCCTCCGTCATGAAAAAATCACACGCAGCCCTCTTGCAACCCGGACGTGCTTCGTCTATTAGCCCGCTCCTTCGCTTCGGCCATGGGTTCGGGCTCGTCGAGATCCCGACTGGCGCGTGCCGCTCTGCGGTGTCGTGTTCCGCCGAAATGAAGATCACGAGAATGAAGCTCATGGGCGAGCGTCGGGGCTGAAACCCCGAAGGTACCGGTTCGAATCCGATCTTCTCACAAAGGATAGCTCAGTTAGGTAGAGCAGGTGACTCAGAATCATCGTGTCGCGGGTTCAACTCCCGCTCCAAGCGCTCCGTTCAGCCTGAAAAGCTGATACCTCTGAAGGGGACCGGACGCGCGCTTCAGTCGCAGTCCGGCCGTCCTGCCGCAAGGCTCTTCGTCCGAACATCGACACTGTGAGACCGGCTTTGCGCCGCGGTGGATACCGCTTGCGCTGATGCCGGGTGGCTCCGCTCGGCCGCGCGACATGTGTCGCGCGATCGCGCGCGTGCGCCCGTCATCGCGCAGGCTCAAGCCACGGCCCGCCTGGCTGACAGGAAGCCGCGTTCGCGTCCTCACGTCCTTATGCAAAACGAAACCCGCTTTCCGGCCCATGGGCCGGAGGGCAAGCAATGGAGGCGTGCCATGATCTGGCATTTCTTGACGACCAAGTTGACGGTGAAGGATGGCGAGCGCGCATTGCTGACGCGCAACGGCCGGCTCGAGCAGGTGCTCGCGCCCGGACGTCACCGCCTGTTCGACCCCTTGCGTGAGCTGAAGGCCGAGCTGTTCAGCGTCGTGCGGACCGAATTCCCCGCGGATCGCTTCGCGGTGATCAAGGCCGCGCGCCCTGACCTGGCGGCTGAGCTTTTCGAGGCGGTCGAGACCAGGGCGAACGAGATCGCGATCGTCAGCCTCGACGGCCGTCCCGTGCAGCTGATGACGCCCTGGCAGACGCGTGTCTACTGGAAGGTCGCGACGTCGGTCGACGTCGAGCGCATCGACGTGACCAGCGATATCAGCGTGACCGCGCGGCACCTCGCGATGATCCAGCCCAACCGGGCCGGCGTCATCACCGAGTCCGTGGTCGAGAACCACGAGGCCGGCCTGCTCACGGTCGAGGGCAAGCTCGTCGAGCGGCTCGCGCCCGGCCGGCACGCATTCTGGATCGCGGGCCGCAAGATCGAGGTCAAGCGCCTCGACCTGCGTCCCCAGGCGATCGAGATCACGGCGCAGGAGATGCTGACCAGGGATCGCATCGCGCTGCGCGTGACGCTGACCGCGTTCCGCCGGATCGTCGATCCCGAGCGGGTCGTGGCCGCGGTGCCCGACGTGGATGCGTGGCTGTACCGCCTGGTGCAGTTCGCGATCCGCGAGGCGGTGGCCGGCCGCACGCTGGACGAGGTGCTGTCTGCGAAGGCGGCGCTCGATGCGGAGCTTCGCGACTATGTCCGCGACCGTGTCGCGGACTCCGGTGTCGAGGTCACCGAGCTCGGCGTGAAGGACGTGATCCTGCCCGGCGAGATCCGCGAGCTGGTCAACAAGGTGGTGGAGGCGGAGCGGGTGGCGAAGGCCAACCTGATCCGCCGCCAGGAGGAGACCGCGGCGACGCGTTCGCTTCTCAACACCGCCAAGCTGATGGAGGAGAACCCTCTGCTGCTGCGGCTCAAGGAGCTCGAGTCGCTCGAGCGTCTGGTCGAGAAGGTCGGCCGCATCGACCTGCACGCGGGCGAGGGCCAGGGCCTCGATGCGCTCCTGACCAAGCTGGTCCGCCTCAAGGCGCCCGAGAGCGCGTAACGATGGGAAGGGCCGCCCACGGGCGGCCCTTCGATTTTGCAGGAGCGATCGCTCAGATCGCCGCCTTCAGATTGGCAAAGGCGTCCGCCACAAACTTCGTCAGCTGGCGCTTGCCGCCTTGCTCGAGCCAGGCGTCGACGGCGATGCGCAGCGCGCCGCTTGCGGCCATCGCGACCAGACGGAGACGGTCGCGGCGGTCCTTGCCCGGCCATAATTCGCACAGCATCTCGTAGATGACCTGCTCGCGGTGCAGATCGTTGCGATGTTTGCGGGAGCTCAGCACCTCGCTCTCGCGGATCATGCGCGAAATCGCGACGGTTCGCGGTGTCTGGAAGCGGGCGGAGATGTCCAAGAGCGCCGCACGGACGACGTCGATCGGCGCGCCGGCGGCGGCATGGTCGCGGATCGAGGTCCTGAGGGCGTCGTCGTAGCCGGCGATGTGCGCGAGCAGGATGTCGTCCTTGCTCTTGAAATAGTAGAAGAAGGTCCGCCGCGAGATGCCGGCCGCCGCCGCGATCTCATCCAGCGTCGTCGCCTCGTAGCCGTTGGCCAGAAACAATTCCATGCCGGCATCGGTGATACGTTGCAGCGTCTCTCGACGATTCCGCTCGCGCAGGCCTTCGGTTTTTGTCAGCGTGTCGGGCATCGGCCGGTTGTCTCATGAATAGGTCATCAGGGCAAAAACACTTCACCGCCTCTGTTCGAGCGGCCGTCGGCGTCAACGCGCGTAACGCCGTGTATCAACATGCGTCTTCCGGTTGCAGCCGGCGGTCGCGCCATAAAACCGCCCAATAAAATAATTACACAAAGTGTAATCTTTGCACGTAGTGTAAGATATCGGTGCCCCAATGACAACCTGTTCGCGTGTATGTCGGATCAAAATGCTTCCGGCGGCAAATGGATTCGTGAGCGGGAGGGCCGCGCAGCTCCGCGGCTGGGCGGCGGCGAAGCTGCTCGGCCTCCTGGTTTCGGGCTGCGCGACGGCGACGCTGGATCAGGCCGGCTCGCTGCGTTCCTACGACAACATGGTGCAATCGGACGGGATGCTGACCCGTTCGCAGCTGCGCGTGAGCAAGGACGAGGTGCTGGCGGCGAAGACCGTCAGGATCGTCCCCACCGTGTTCTCCGAGAAGACGGAGGCGCCGTTCACGCCTGCGCAGCGCAGGCTCGTCACCAATGCGGCGGATCGCGCATTGTGTGCAGGCTTGAGCGAACGCTTCTACGTGGTTGCGTCGGAGCCGGCCGATCTGACCGTCCACGCCGTCATCACGCATGTGGTGCCGACCGACCCGACCGCGGTCGGCGTCTCCAAGGGCGTGTCGGTCGCGAAGACGGTTCTGTTGCCCGGCGTGCCGGTGCCCGTCCCGCGCATTCCGGTCGGGCTCGGCAGCCTGTCGCTTGAAGCCGAGGCGCGCGATCCGGCCGGGCAGCAGAAGGCGGCGATGATCTGGGGCCGCAATGCCAATGCCTTCGACAGCGGACGGATGTCGGAGGAGGGCGATGCCTACGGCCTCGCGGCATCGTTCGGCGGCGACTTCAGCCAGATGCTCGTCACCGGCGTGACGCCGTTCGGCGGGGTGCCCACGATGCCCTCGATGCAGCGGCTCGGCTTCCTGCTCGGCGGCGCGCCGAAATATCCGGCCTGCGAAGCGTTCGGACGCGCACCTGGCCTCATCGGCATGGTCGGCGACAGCGCAGGCGTGCCGCCTGACTGGACCGACAAGGGACCGGTCGCGGCGCGGACGGAGTGAGGCCGTCGCACGTATACGAATGTTCGCGTGCACACGGCTGTAACCGGGCACCGCCTTGGCATGATTTGCATCCTGCTCCGGGGGGCTGACTGCCGCAAAACATGAGGTGCCACCACAGACGGATTGCGATAACGTCTGTTTGCCGTGGTCCATTCGGCCAGCCGTCAACCCGTCGGTGAAGCCAATGCAGCAGATTACGGAATGGCTCGAGAAGCTGGGGCTTGGGCAATACGCGCTGCGTTTTGCCGAGAACGGCATCGACGTTGGTGTTCTTCCCGAATTGACGGATGAAGACTTCGACAGGCTCGGGGTCTTGCTCGGCCATCGCCGCAAGATGCTGCGCGCGATCGCCGATTTCAATCAGGCCGAACTGATCGCTGCGCCGGTTTCGCCGCACGATGCCGAGCGCCGTCATCTCACCGTGATGTTCTGCGACCTGGTCGGCTCGACGGCCTTATCCGTGCGTCTCGATCCCGAGGACATGTGGGAAGTCATCCGCGCCTACCGTGCGGCCTGTGCGCGGGTGATCGCGACATATGACGGCGTCGTTGCCAGATTTGTCGGCGATGGGATCCTCGCTTATTTTGGTTATCCCCGTGCCCACGAGGATGATGCGGAGCGCGCGGTACGGGCCGGCCTCGACGTCATCGCCGCGATCGGCAAGCTCGAGACTCGCGCGGACGAGGGCGTTGCGGTGCGGATCGCGATCGCGAGCGGGCTCGTCGTGGTCGGCGACCTCGTCTCGGGCGGCGCGTCGGAGGAGCAGGCGCTGGTCGGCGATGCGCCGAACATCGCCGCGCGCTTGCAGGGTCTCGCTGAGCCGGGTGTTGTCGTCGTGGCCTCCTCGACGCGCCGGCTGCTCGGCAACCTGTTCACGCTTCGCAACCTCGGTCGCCGCGAGGTCAAGGGCATCTCCGAGCCGATAGCGGTGTGGGCGGTCGAAGGCGAGCCGGCATCGGAAAGCCGTTTCGAGGCGGTGCGTACCGCGCGCTTGATCGGCTTTGTCGGCCGCAAGGCGGAGATCGAATTTGCGATGTCGCGCCAGCAACTGGCGTGGCAGGGCCACGGCCAGGCGGTGCTGATATCGGGCGAAGCGGGTATCGGCAAATCCCGCATCGTGGCGATGCTCTCCGACAGTCTCGTGCCCGAGACGTACTGCCGTGTGCGGTACCAATGCTCGCCCTATCACACCAACAGCGCCCTGCATCCCTTCGTCGCCCAACTCGAGCGTGCCGCCGCCATCCGCCCGGAAGATGCGCCGGAGCAGAAGCTCGACAAGCTCGAAGCCATGCTGGCGCTCGGGACGCAGCAGGTGCCCGCCGTGACGCCGCTGATCGCGGCGCTGCTGTCGATCCCGACCGGTGAGCGCTATCCGCCGCTCGGCCTCAGCCCGGCGCAGCAGCGGCGGCAGACATTTGCAGCGTTGCTTGACCAGCTCGAGGGCCTTGCCCGGCAGCAGCCGGTGCTTGTCGTCTGCGAAGACATGCACTGGGCCGATGCCACGTCGCTCGAATTGCTCGACCTCGCGGTCGACCGGATCAGGGGACTGCCGATCCTCATGCTGATGACGTTCAGGCCCGAGTTCGAACCGCCGTGGGCGGGCCTCGCCAATGTCAGCCTGCTGCGGCTCGATCGGCTCGACCGGCAGGACACGCGCGCACTGATCGAGCAGGTGACCGTCGGTCGGCTGCTGCCCGGCGAGATGATGACACAGATCATCGAGCGGACCGACGGTGTCCCGCTGTTCGTCGAAGAACTGACCAAGATGGTGCTGGAGTCGGGGCTGCTCGTCGAGAATGCCGGACGCTATCGGCTCGACAATCCGCTGCCGCCGCTCGCGATCCCGGCGACGCTGCAGGACTCGCTGATGGCGCGGCTCGACCGCCTGGCGCCGGTCAAGGAAGTGGCGCAGATCGGCGCAGCGATCGGCCGTGAGTTCTCATATGCGCTGCTGCACAGCGTGGCCGGGCGCGATGATCTGACGCTCGCCGCGGCGCTCGCCCAACTCGAAGAGGCCGGGTTGCTGTTGCGTCGGGGCGCGCCGCCGGATGCAAGCTACAGCTTCAAGCACGCGTTGGTCCAGGAAGCGGCCTATGAGAGCTTGCTCAAGAGCCGCCGGCAACTGCTCCACAAGCAGATCGGCGACGTGCTGCGCGCCAGGTTTGCCGAGATCGCCGAGATCGAGCCGGAAGTCGTTGCTTATCATTTCACCGAGGCGGGCCTCGGCCAGATTGCGCTGGCGTGGTGGCGCAAGGCCGGTCAGCAAGCGCTGAAGCGCTCGGCCTATTGCGAGGCGATCGCGCATCTCGGCAAGGCGGTCGCCATCGCCGATGAACTGCCCGACGAGCCGGGTCGGATGATCGGCCGGCTTCATCTGCAAATCGCCTATGGGCGCGCGTTGCGGGGCAGTCTTGGGCACAGCGCCCCCGAGACGGTGGCTGCCTGGACGCGCGCCCGGCGGTTCGCTTCTGACATCGATGATCCAATCGAGCTGGCGCCGATCCAGTCGGGCCTCTTCAACGCCTGCCTGACCCACGGCGAGCTCGCGCCGATGCGGGAGTTGGCGGACGTGATCATGGGCGCGGCGGAACGGCATCGGGAGTCGCCGGTGGCGACGATCGTCGCGCGCTGGACCAGCGGGGTGACCTCGTGGTTCGCGGGCGACTATCTGAACGCGGGCATCCATCTCGAGCAGGCATTCGCGGCCTATGCGGCCGAGCCGGATCCGGCAATGTTCAAGGCGTCGACGCTCGATCTGCCGTTCGTCATCATGAGATTTCTGGCGCTCGTGCTTTGGCCGCGCGGCGAGATCGATCGAGCCCGGCAGCTCGCCGGCGCAGCGGTCAGCGTCTCCGGGGAGCAGCGCGCGCTGGCGCGCGCCAATGCGCTGGTTCACAAGGCAGTCTTCGACGGGCTGTGCGGCAACCGGTTGCGGCAGACCGAGACGATCCTCGCTTTGGGACTGGCGCAGGATCACACGATGCCGCTCTATGTCGCCGCCGGCACCTATCTCAATGGTCTGGCGAAGTGGCGCGCCGGCGACCGGGCGGCAGGTCTTTCGGAAATGCAGCGCGGCTGGACGTTGCTTCACGAGAACGACTGCTATCTCTGTGATCCGTTCTGGGGATTGCAGATTGCGGTGGCGAATGCAGAGGCCGGGCATGTCGAGGCGGGGCTCGACATCGTCAGCGAGCTGATCGACGCGACGGAGCAATCCGGGCAGCATTGGCTGGATGCCGAGCTCTATCGTGTGTTGGCTGAGCTGCGGTCACGTCGTGACACCCCTGACATGTCCGGCGCCGAGGATGCCTTCCACCGCGCCCTCGAAATTGCCCGAAGGCAACAGACGAAGACGTTCGAACTGCGCAGCGCGCTGGGGCTCGCACGCCTTTGCGGCCGCAGCGGCCGGGCAGACGAGATGTCTCAATTGCTGTCGCCGGTGCTCGCCGGCTTCGATGCGACGCTCGATCTTGCCGAGATCAGCGACGCGCAGGAGCTGCTCAAACAGGCGGGTTGGCGGCCTGACCGCCACTCGCGTGCGTCCTGACCGGCGCCGCATCGGAGCGGTCACACCGTTGAGCGCGGCGCTTGTGGTCCGAAATTGGAACTCTTGGGTTCCCGAAATCTTACGGAGCGACGATGCGCATTTTGCTATTGCGTCCGGCGGCGCATTTGCATCTAACTCTTTCGAGACGGTGCTGCAGGGAATTCCGCCGCGCGGTCAAGTTATTGGAACTTGTTCTTAATCCTGTGTTCGAGTGAGTTTGCTGTGCGACCCTTCATCACGAGTTCCCGCAGGTGAGCATTTCCGGCGGAAGTCGTAATCGTCTTCTCGCAATACTGTCGCCGGCGGATTTGGACCTGCTGAGGCCCGAGCTGGAGACCGTCGCGCTCGAACAGGATGAGGTCCTGGCGCGCGCCGGCGACGAGATCGACTACGTCTTCTTTCCGCACAGCGGGGCGATCCTGCTGATGATCGACATGGCGGATGGGCACACGGTCGCGACCGGCGTGGTCGGAAGTGAAGGGGCCGTGGGCAGCCTTTCGGTGCTTGGAGCATCACCTTCAGGCATCACAGCGGTCGTCCGTGCGGCTGGTATGGCCTCGCGGGTTCCCGCGTCGCGCTTTCATGCCGCTTTCGGCCGCAGTCCCGGGATCCGGCAGGCGATCCAAAAGCACGTCAGATCGATGCTGATCCAGTTTCAGCTTGGCTCGGCCTGCAATGCGCTCCACCCGGTCGAGGCGCGGATGGCACGCTGGCTGCTCCAGCTTCGCGACCGCGTCGACAGCGACGTCCTCCCGCTGACCCAGCAGGCGCTGTCGCAAATCCTGGGCGTACGGCGAACAACGGTGACGTTGCTGATGGGCAATCTGCGCAAGCGCGGCGCGATCAGGTCCGAACAGCGAGGCCGGATCGAGATCGACCGGGCGCGGCTGGTGGCGGCGGCCTGCGAATGTCATCGCGTCATGCGTCTAGAGGCCGAGGAGATCTTCTCGGGTCACAAGGCGCGAGCGCGAGGAATCGCTTTGGCCGACGATCCCCGCAGCTCGGAAATCGAGGCGGACGACACCGTGTGAGCGCGTTCCCGGCGCGATCAGCCTGCTGGCCGCCGATCATGCTTCGGCGCGGCGGAGGATGCCGTCTCGAGCTTCGCAATCTCGCGCAGCACTTTCGCCGTCTCGCGCAACTCGTTGCGCGCAGGGCCCGGCTTCAGCCGTCGTGCTTCATCGAGAAAGTCCTTGGCCTGCAGCAGCCAGGCTGACGTTTCCGTTGAGATCTGCGCACGCGCCATGGTGTCCCTCCATCGCGGTCATCAGGAGTGGCGGCCAGTTTCAAGCCGGGGAACCGGCGCTGCGGCGTCGCCGCGCGCGGATGCTCGGCTCGTCGACCCAGGCGTCCCCGGCAAACCAGGCGTGATCGGCGCGGCAGAATGGGCAAGAGGTGCGTGAGAAGAACACCGTACTGCGTCGAAAGCTCTCGCGATCGGTTTTGATTCCGGTGGAAATCGCGTGCCCGGTTTGCGGACATTTGACCATGACCATGCCCATGTGAGCCTCCCTCCCATAATGTCTTCTTGCTCTTGCAGAAAAAGCTCCGGCCGGTTGGATTGGCCTCAGGTCGGTGCGGGGTAGTTGGGGGCATCACGCACCTGCGGCGGTTGACGGAGCATCGGGCAGTGGGGGCTGCCTGCTCGTCACTGGGCTTCTTCCAACCGGCCAGATCCCTCCTCGAACGAATCCTCGACGTGAGTTGAACGCCGCTTCTTCGGGCGGCTCTCAAGCGCAAGCATTCTCCGCAACGCTTGTCCGCGTCGCGGGAGCTGACGCTCCGCGCTCAATTCAGATTTTTGAGTGAACTTCGATCCTGTCCCGAGCTTACTGTGCGGGACGATGCTGAGACTGTCGGTTCGGTTTGCGACTCTCGCCGACAATTTTTTCGAGAATGTCAACCCGAGCTAGCGTAGGTTTACGGGGAGTGCTGTGCATAAGTGAATGCTGCCGTGAGCGGCAGCGTGGCTTCTGCAGCGCGATGTCGCGCAGAACAGCTACGTTGAGCGCTCTGCAACAAGTGCTGCCCAAAACAAAACCCCGGCATCGCTGCCGGGGTTTTGCATTTCGTCGTCGCTGAGCGAGATCCCGGCTTTGCGGTGCACCGCTTCGCGCTGCACCGCGTCCGGGACGACTTCGTCGCTTAGAAGTCCATGCCGCCCATGCCGCCGCCCGGAGGCATCGCGGGGCCGCCGGCGTTCTTCTTCGGCAGCTCGGCAACCATCGCTTCCGTGGTGATCAGCAGCGCCGCAACCGAGGCAGCGTTCTGGATCGCGGTACGGACGACCTTGGTCGGGTCGATGATGCCCTTCTTGACGAGATCGGCATAGTCGCCGGTCTGGGAGTCGAAACCGTGATTGTAGGTCTTGTTCTCCAGGATCTTGCCGACGATCACCGAACCGTCTTCACCGGCGTTGATCGCGATCTGGCGAGCCGGAGCCGACAGCGCCTTGCGCACGATCTCGACGCCGGTCTTCTGGTCGTCGTTCTTGGTGCGCAAGCCCTTGAGCTGCTCGGAGGCACGGAGCAGGGCGACGCCGCCGCCCGGGACGATGCCTTCCTCGACAGCCGCGCGGGTCGCGTGCATCGCGTCATCAACGCGATCCTTGCGCTCCTTCACCTCGACTTCGGTCGCGCCGCCGACGCGGATCACCGCGACGCCGCCTGCGAGCTTGGCGAGACGCTCCTGCAGCTTCTCACGGTCGTAGTCCGAGGTGGTTTCCTCGATCTGCGCCTTGATCTGGGCCACGCGGGCGTCGATGTCGGCCTTCTTGCCGGCGCCGTTGACGATCGTGGTGTTTTCCTTGTCGATCATCACCTTCTTGGCGCGACCGAGCATCTGCAGCGTGACGTTCTCGAGCTTGATGCCGAGGTCTTCCGAGATGGCCTGGCCGCCGGTCAGGATCGCGATGTCCTGCAGCATGGCCTTGCGGCGATCGCCGAAGCCCGGAGCCTTGACGGCCGCGACCTTCAGGCCGCCACGCAGGCGGTTGACGACGAGGGTGGCGAGGGCTTCGCCCTCGACGTCCTCAGCGACGATGACCAGCGGCTTGCCGGTCTGCACCACGGCCTCGAGCAGCGGCAGCAGCTCGTTCAGCGAGGAGAGCTTCTTCTCGTTGATGAGGATGTAGGCGTCGTCCATTTCAACGCGCATCTTGTCGGCGTTGGTGACGAAGTAGGGCGAGATGTAGCCGCGGTCGAACTGCATGCCCTCGACGACGTCGAGCTCGGTCTCGAGCGACTTGGCTTCCTCGACCGTGATCACGCCCTCGTTGCCGACCTTCTTCATGGCGTCGGCGAGGAACTTGCCGATCTCGGCATCGCCGTTGGCCGAAATGGTGCCGACCTGGGCGATCTCCTCGTTCGAGGTGACCTTCTTCGAGTTCTTCTGGAGGTCCGCAACGACGGCTTCGACCGCGAGGTCGATACCGCGCTTCAGGTCCATCGGGTTCATGCCGGCGGCGACCGACTTGGCGCCTTCCTTCACGATCGCCTGGGCGAGCACGGTCGCCGTGGTGGTGCCGTCGCCGGCCGCGTCAGCGGACTTGGAGGCGACTTCGCGCACCATCTGGGCGCCCATGTTCTCGAACTTGTCCTCGAGCTCGATCTCCTTGGCGACGGTGACGCCGTCCTTGGTGATGCGGGGAGCGCCGAACGACTTCTCGAGCACCACGTTGCGGCCCTTCGGACCGAGCGTGACCTTCACCGCGTTGGCGAGAACGTCGACGCCGCGCAGCATCTTGTCGCGCGCCTCGACGGAGAATTTGACTTCTTTAGCTGCCATCTGAGTTTTTCCTTGAGAGATTTAACCTGGGAGGGAAAGAGGCGCTTAGGCCGCCTTCTTCTTGGAAGCGGGGACGTCGAGCACGCCCATGATGTCGCTTTCCTTCATGATCAGCAGGTCTTCGCCGTCGATCTTGACCTCGGTGCCCGACCACTTGCCGAACAGGACGCGGTCGCCGACCTTGACGTCGATCGGGATCAGCTTGCCAGCTTCATCGCGGCCGCCCGGGCCAACGGCGATGACTTCGCCCTGCGAGGGCTTTTCCTTGGCACTGTCCGGAATGATGATGCCGCCAGCAGTCTTCTCTTCGGCGTCGATACGCTTGACCACGACGCGGTCGTGAAGCGGACGGAATTTCATGCAGTCCTCCTAAACATTTGCAGATGCTGTAGATTTTTGGAGATTTAGCAGTCCAGCCAAGCGAGTGCCAGACTGGTTGGGCAGGAGATAGGCCAAGCCTTGGCGGCGGGCAAGTGCCTCTAGCAGAAAAATTGGCACTCGTAAGTGTCGCCTGCCAGAAGGATACCGGGATCATTTCGGCATCCTTAATACCGACCCGAGGGGCACCGCGGCTATTAGCAGATGCGGTAAGCTGCTGCCAACGCAAGAAATTTCAACAACCTATTAAACATTTAGGCTTGAGATTGGTTAGTCGCGTGCGTCACATTTCTCTCATGTGAGCGCATCCATTGCCGGTGGTCCGGCGGGGAGGTCGGCCACCACGTGAATGCGCTCCGTCACAGGAGGTTGGCATGGTCTCGCGAGTTGGTGGGGTTGTTTCCGACGATTTCAGGAAGCAGTTGCTGGGGTACGGGCTGACGACGGCGCAAATCCTCTATCGGATGCCGGATCACCCCTCGTTGCTGCAAACCTATGTCTGGCAGAACTACGACCTGTTTCCGAAATTTCCGGCGCTGCAGGATTTCCTCGCCTTCTGGCAGGAGAAGCTCGAGGGCCCGCTGTTCTCGGTGACGGTGGCGCATTCCAACCTGGTCAAGCCGGCCGAACTGCGCGCCGTCCACGGCGTGTTCCGGCTGCATTGACGCGAGTTAGGCGGCAGGGCGCGGTGCGCGCCTTTGCCCACCCTGCGGCGCGCGACTTGTGTTAGCCTCGCTCCGTCAGAGAAAGACGGGAGGCGAATAATGGCCAAGCAAAAGGCGGCATCAAGACCCGCAGCCAAGACCGCTGTGAAGAAGAAGTGGACCGGGCTCGGGGCCGGCGCCAAAAAATCTTCCGCGCGCAAGACCATCAAGTCCAAGGGCCGTGTCTCGGCGGCGAAGAAGATCGCGCCGAAAGCAACAAGCAAGGCACGGCCGAAGCAGCGCGTCGCCATCAGTCATCACCGCGAAGAGGACTTCAAGGCCGACGGCTTACGCGCCTACGCCAAATATCGCGACCTCGGCATCGCGGCCGCCTCGCATGGCCTCGCCCAGGCGCATGTCATCCGGCTGCAGGGACCGTGCAATCCGGATGAAGTGTCGAAGTTGCACTTCCACGACGTCGACTTCCAGATGGTCTATGTGCTCAAGGGCTGGGTGAAGACCTACATGGAAGGCGAGGGCGAGACGCTGATGCAGCAAGGCAGCGCCTGGACCCAGCCGCCGCGCATCCGGCACATGATCCTGGACTACTCCGACGACGTCGAACTGCTGGAGGTGATTCTGCCGGCCGAGTTCAAGACGGTGGAGTTGAAGGCGTAGGCTTTTCGCGGCCGTCATGGCCGGGCTTGACCCGGCCATCCATCCTGCTTCGAAAGATTCTCCTTGGCCGATGGATGCCCGGGTCATAGGCGAGCGGAAGCGACGCCGTCCTTCGGACGGCTTATGCCCGGGCATGACGACCTGGTCGAAATTACGTAGCCCGGATGCAGCGAAGCGAAATCCGGGGCTTCCATACGCGCGCCGAACCGTTCCGGATTGCGCTGCGCTGCATCCGGGCTACTGCGGCTACGGCTGCGTCAGCACCCCTACGATCGCGCCCATCAGGCACGTCGTCAGCGTGCCCGAGACGATCGACTTCAGCCCAAGCGCGTTGATCTCGTCGCGCCGCTCCGGCGCCATGATGCCGAGGCCACCGATCATGATGCCGAGGCTCGCGAAATTGGCAAAGCCGCACATCGCGTAGAGCATGATCAGCCGCGAGCGCGGATCGAGCGCGTCCGGCCCGAGCTTCGACAGGTCGACATAGGCGATCAGCTCGTTCAGCACGGTCTTGGTGCCCATCAGGCTTCCCGCCGTGATCGCCTGCGGCCAGGGCAGGCCCATCAGCCAGCACACCGGCGCCATGACATAGCCGAGCAGGCGCTGCAGCGAGATCTTCGCGCCGCCGACTTCCGGCAGCAGGCCGATGATCGCGTTCGCCAGATAGACCAGCGCGACCAGCACCAGCAGCATCGCGATGATGTTCATCAAGAGCTCGAGCCCCGCGGCGGTGCCCTTCACGATGGCGTCCATCGTCGACGACACCTGGATATCGGGATTGTCGAGCGATCCGCCGGTGCGCTTGTCCGACGTCTCCGGCACCATGATCAGGCTGACCAGGATCGCCGCCGGCGCGCCGAGCACCGAGGCGATGACGAAATGCGCGGGCGCGTCCGGGATCAGCGGCGCCAGCAGCGTGGCATAGAGCACCAGCACGGTGCCGGCGATCCCGGCCATGCCGCCGGTCATCACCAGAAACAATTCGCTGCGCGAGAGCTGCGCCAGATAAGGGCGGATGAACAGCGGCGCTTCCACCATGCCGAGGAAGATATTGGCCGCCGTCGAGAGCCCGACCGCGCCGCCGACGCCGAGCGTGCGCTCAAGGATCCAGGCCATGCCGCGCACGACCGGCGGCAGCACGCGCCAATAGAACAGCAGCGTCGTCAGCACGCTCATGACCAGCACGATCGGCAGCGCCTGGAAGGCGAGGATGAAGTCCGAGCCGGGCGCCTTGGGATCGAACGGCGCCGGGCCGCCGCCGACATAGCCGAACACGAAGGCGGTGCCGGCATGCGTCGCGGCGGCGATGGTGCCGACGGCGTCGTTGATCGCGCCGAAGGCCTGCGTCACCAGCGGCACCTTGATCAGCACCAGCGCGGTGACGACGGTGACCGCAAGCCCGATTGCCGCCTGCCGCAGCGAAACTTTTCGGCGATTCTCGCTCAACACCCAGGCGATCACGAGCAACGCCACCACGCCGAACGCCGATTGCAACTGCAGCATCACGCCCCCAAGAACCGTCGCAGGAATATGGGTGGGAGCCCCGCGCAACGCAATGCTGTTGCGCGTTCTCGTTCCCGGCATTGACAAGTTGCAGGCGCTCGGCCACGCAATCATCCATGTCCTCCGCCACGTCGGCCGGCGCCCGCGATCTGCTCGGCAACAGACCTTTCCTGTTCTTTCTGTCGTCGCGCAGCCTGTCGCGCTTTTCCAGCCAGATCGGCGCGGTTGCGATCGGCTGGCAGGTCTATGACCTGACCGGCAGCGCGTTCGACCTCGGCATGGTCGGCCTCGTGCAGTTCCTGCCGACGGCGCTCCTGGTGTTCGTCGCCGGCCACGCCGCCGACCGCTTCGAGCGCAAGCGCGTGGTGCAGGCCTGCCAGATCGCGGAGGCGCTGACCGCATTGTTCCTCGCCGGAAGCACATTCGCCGGCACCATCTCCGAGATCCAGATCTTCGTTGCGACCTTCGTGCTCGGCATCGCCGGCGCGTTCGAGAGCCCGGCGACCGCCGCGCTGTTGCCGCTGATCGCGCCGCAAGGCTCGTTGCAGAGGGCGACCGCAATCTCGAGCGGCGCGGCGCAGGTCGCGACCATCACCGGACCCGCGCTCGGCGGCTTCGCCTATGCGCTGATGCCGAGCGCGCCCTACGGCATCATGATGGTGTTCTGGCTGTTCGGCGCGCTGCTCACCGGCGGCATCGGCCGGTTGCAGCAGGCGGCGGCGACGAACGGCGCGGTGTCGGACGATCTGTTTGCCGGCGTCACCTTCGTACGCAGCAATCCGGCGATCCTCGGCACCATCTCGCTCGATCTGTTCGCCGTGCTGTTCGGCGGCGTCACCGCGCTGCTGCCGATCTATGCGCGCGACATCCTGCAGACCGGCCCGCTCGGGCTCGGTATCCTGCGTGCCGCACCCGCCATCGGCGCGCTCCTGATGACCATGGTGCTGGCGCGGCACACCATCAATCGCCGCGTCGGCATGCGCATGTTCCAGGCGGTGATCGTGTTCGGCGTGGCGACGGTGGTGTTCGCGCTATCGCACTGGATGTGGCTGTCGGCGCTGGCGCTCGCGATACTCGGCGCCGCCGACACGATCAGCGTCGTGATCCGCTTCTCGCTGGTGCAGCTCGCCACCCCCGACGAGATGCGCGGCCGCGTCGGCGCGGTGAATTTCCTGTTCATCAACGCCTCGAACCAGCTCGGCCAGTTCGAGAGCGGCGTCACCGCGGCGCTGCTCGGCACCGTGCCGTCGGCCGTGCTCGGCGGTGTTGCGACGGTTGCCGTCGCGTTGCTCTGGATGAAGCTGTTCCCGACGCTGCGGGACGTCGAGAAGCTGGAGTAGGGGGCTCTCCCGCCGTCATTGCGAGGAGCCCGCGACAAAATTGCAAAGCAATTTTGCGCTGAAGCGACGAAGCAATCCATCCCTCCCCGAGAGGATCGATGGATTGCCTCGCTTCGCTCGCAATGACGGCGATGGACCTAGCTTAGCCCCGTCCCACGAACGGCATCTTGGTCGCCATGACCGTCATGAACAGCACGTTGGCGTCGAGCGGCAGGCCAGCCATGTAGGCGACCGCGTCGCCGACCGCCTTGGCGTCCATCCGCGGCTCGTGCTTGGTGGTGCCGTCAGGCTGCAGCACGCCGGGGCCGTTGACCATGCGGTCGGTCATCGGGGTCGCGGCATTGCCGATATCGACCTGGCCGACCGCGATGTCGTACATCCGGCCGTCGAGGTTGGAGGCCTTGGTCAGGCCGGTGATGGCGTGCTTGGTCGAGGTGTAGGCCGACGAGAACGGCCGCGGCGCATGCGCCGAGATCGAGCCGTTGTTGATGATGCGGCCGCCGCGCGGCGTCTGGTCCTTCATGATGCGGAAGGCGTGCTGGGTGCACAGGAACGGCGCGGTAAGGTTGGTTGTTGACCACGGCCTGCCACTGCTCGAGCGGCAGATCCTCGAAATTCACCGGCGGCGCACCCATGCCGGCGTTGTTGAACAGCACGTCGAGCCGGCCATAGGTCGCCTTCACCTTGTCGAACAGGGCTGCGATCGCGGCCGGGTTGGCCATGTCAGCGGAGACGCACAGGCTCTTGCCGGCGGGGCCGAGCTTGGCGGTCTCCTCCAGCATCTCCATCCGGCGCCCGGCCAGCACGACGGTGTAGCCCTTGTCCATCAAAGCGAGCGATGCGGCGCGGCCGACGCCGGTGCCGGCACCGGTCACGAGTGCGATCTTGCTGGTTGCCTCAGTCATCCGAGTTTCCTCTTACTTGGTTTTTGCTTCGGTTTCGTTCTTGTAGGGTGGCCGTGGAATGTTCTGGTGCGCCGCGCGCAGCGCCGCCGACCAGCGCGAGCGCAGATCGTGGAAATAGGGCTCGCCGGCCTCGATGCGGTGATTGAGGTCGGCCTCGCAGACGTCGGCGCGCACCACCAAGACGTCGATCGGCAGGCCGACGCCGAGATTGGAGCGCATCGTCGAATCCATCGAGATCAGGCCGGTCTTCAGCGCCTCATAGAGCTCGACGTCGTAATGCATGGCGCGGTCGAGCACCGGCTTGCCGTATTTGTGCTCGCCGATCTGCAAATAGGGCGTGTCGGTGGTGCACTCGATGAAGTTGCCGGCGGTGTAGACCATGAACAGGCGCATCCGCGAGCCCTTGATCTGACCGCCGAACAGGAACGAGACGTCGAAGGAGATATCCTCCGAACGCAGCGCTTCGCCCTCGGTGGCGTGCACCGAGCGGATCGCGCGGCCGATCCGCTGCGCCGCCTGGAACATGGTCGGCGCGTTCATCAGCGTCTCGAGTTCGCCGGTGTGCGGATCTTCCATGCCCTCGGTCAGGGTCGACAGCACCGACTGGCTGATGGCGAGATTGCCGGCGCTGGCGATCGCCATGATGCGCTCGCCGGGCTTTTCGAAGATGTGCAGCTTGCGGAAGGTCGAGACGTTATCGAGGCCGGCATTGGTGCGGGTATCGGCGATCATGACGAGGCCGTCGCGCACCAGAATTCCGCAGCAATAGGTCATTTCCCAGTCCCCAACGGTCCGAGTTTCTCGGCGTGAGACTAGTAGCCAATTTCGACGACGCATCCAACCCTAATTCCCCGTGACGGGACATGCGATGGCCGGTCAAAAGGGGCGGCCGAGGTGGCCCGCTTGGACTGTTCCGGCCGTCGATTGATCCGGGGGCGTCGGCCTCGCTCTGCATTGTGTGCAGCCCGCAATGATCGGCGTCCGCAGTCATTGCGAGGCACCGGGTGTTGTGGTCGACTGCCCGCAACCGACAACAACAAGAAATTCCGGGAGACGAGAATGTCGCTCAAACTGTCTGCATTTGTCGTGGCGTTGGGCATCGCAGCAATGGCTACGAGTCCGGCTTCGGCGCAGAAGAAGGGCGGCACGCTGCGGCTCTATCACAACGACAATCCGCCCTCGACCTCGCTGCTCGAGGAATCCACCATCGCCTCGGTGATGCCGTTCGCGGCGGTCTTCAACAACCTCGTGGTGTTCGATCCGGCCAAGGTGCATGAAAGCATCGATACCGTGATCCCCGATCTCGCCGAGAGCTGGTCGTGGGACCAGACCAACACCAAACTGACGTTCAAGCTGCGCCACGGCGTGAAATGGCATGACGGCCAGCCGTTCACGGCCAAGGACGTGCAATGCACCTGGCGGA
Organism: Bradyrhizobium sp. USDA 3364; assembly: GCF_054056355.1. Classification (NCBI taxonomy): domain Bacteria; kingdom Pseudomonadati; phylum Pseudomonadota; class Alphaproteobacteria; order Hyphomicrobiales; family Nitrobacteraceae; genus Bradyrhizobium; species Bradyrhizobium sp. USDA 3364. The sequence continues at coordinate 8,201,747 of NZ_JBSRYG010000002.1, read as the reverse complement.
TGCTGATCGGCAAGGGCGACACGCAGGACTTCAAGCGCAACCCGCGCAAGGTCTGGTACGCGAAGCTGAAAGACGTAAGCGTCAACGGCGACGACGAGGCGACCTTCGAGTTGACCGAGCCGCAGCCGGGCCTGTTGGCGCTGCTCGCCAGCGCCTTTTCGGTGGTTTATCCCTGCCACGTGCCGCAGCAGGTGATGCGCACCAAGCCGATCGGCACCGGGCCGTTCAAATTCGTCGAGTTCCGACGCGGCGATTCGATCCGTCTGGTCCGCAACCCCGATTACTTCAAGAAGGACCGGCCGTATCTCGACGAGATCACGGTGCGCTCGATCGACAGCCGCGCCACGCGCATGCTGGCGTTCGCGACCGGTGACTACGACATCACCTTTCCGTCCGACGTCAGCATTCCCCTGATGAAGGACGTCAAGGCGCGGGCGCCGAACGCGATCTGCGAGATGACGTCGACCAACCTGCAGATCAATCTCCTGGTCAATCGCGTCAATCCGCCGTTCGACAATCCGGACATCCGCAAGGCGATGTCGCTGGCGCTCGATCGCAAGGCCTTCAACAGCATCCTGTTCGAGGGCGCTGGGCGGCTCGGCGGCGCGATGCAGGCGAAGCCCGAAGGCGAGTGGGGCATGCCGCCGGAAATCCTGTCGACGCTGATGGGCTATGGCCCCGATACCGAGAAGAACCTCGCGGAGGCGCAGGCGATCATGCAGAAGCTCGGCTACAGCGATGCCAAGCCGCTGTCGATCAAGATCCAGACCCGCAATCTGCCGACCTATCGCGATCCGGCGGTGATCCTCGCCGACCAGCTCAAGAAAATCTACATCGTGGCCGAGCTCGACATCCTCGATACGCCGCGCTGGTACTCGCGGCTGCAGCGCAAGGACTACACGATCGGCCTCAATGTCACCGGCGTCAGCGTCGACGATCCCGACGGCAATCTGGTCGAGAACTATTCCTGCAACTCCGAGCGCAACTACACCCAGTATTGCAATGCCGAGGTCGACAAGCTGCTGGCGGCGCAGTCGCGCGAGGTCGGCAAGGACAAGCGCCGCAAGATCGTGTTCGACATCGAGCGCCTCTTGGTCGACGACGCCGCGCGGCCGGTGATCCTGCACTCGTCGGCCGGCAATTGCTGGCAGCCCTACGTGAAGAATTTCCATCCGCACGACAACAGCCAGTACAACAATCTGCGTTTTGAGGATGTCTGGCTGGATAAGTAACGCATATCACCCGCTGGCGACGGCATACGCCGTCGCCCTCGTGCGTTTCGCGTCTTCATTCATTCACGCGACCAAGAGCCGGCCGCGTAGGGATCCGTTGGGAGATCCGAAGCCGCTACGGGAGTTCGGATATCAGCTTGGTCCACTCGGCCTCGGGCCACGCCCGCGAGGTGCAGGTCCGAATGTTTCCCATTGAGCTGAGAGCAAGCGCGAGTTTTGTAATGTTGTCGCCGAGGGGCGCTTCGGCGAGGAGAAGAATGTCATGCTCGCCGGAGGTGAGATAGACCTCCTTGATTTCGACACCGAGCTTCTGGGCGAGTTCTCGCGCCGCTCTGCTGCGCTTGGGAGCTTCCTTGACATTACGAATTCCCTGGTCGGTCCAGTCGATCCTCAATATGAATGTCGCCATGTCGTCCTCCAAGGGTTATGCATTCCCTCGTCTGCCGCGTGCGCGGCAGGCCAACTTGCTTCACGTTGAAGTTGAAGGAGCGCCACATAAGGCAGGCGCTGCTATCAGACTGAGATGCCTGCCGACGGCCTGACCGCCGCCCGTTCCTTCAAACGGCGACGTCGGCCCGTCCCGTCTCAAAGGGCAGCTCGGTGCAGATTACGCCACGTCGCTTGTGCGAGAAAGAGGGCTCCCCGCGTTGTGATCGGGAGCGCGGCGGCGAGGCTCGGCGATCCCTCCGCCGTCGACGCGCGCGCCGAGAGAGAAGCCAAGAGAGAAGCTATGAGAGAAAGCCGCCGCGGTATTGCATCGTTGCGGCCCGAACACCAAATATTTGAACGTGGGAGGCAGAACCGCTCCAGGAGTGAGCGCGTGGCCAGCAAAAGAGCAAACGAAGAGCTCCCCGTCATTGCGCGCTTTGAGGTGCGTCGCCGCAATTATCTCGCGCCCGACGGCTCGATAGACCGGCCGCTTCCCTCCTTCGCTACAGATGCCCGACTGCTCGTCGAGCTTTACCGGTCGATGGTGCTCCTGCGCCTGTTTGACCGAAAGGCTGTTGCGTTGCAGCGCACCGGTCGACTTGGAACCTATGCCGTTTCGCTCGGCCAGGAGGCGGTGTCGGTCGGCATCGCGAGTGCGATGCGGGAAGATGACGTTCTGCTGCCCTCTTATCGCGACAATGGCGCGTTGCTCTGGCGTGGCGTCAAGCCGGAGGAGATCCTGCTGTTCTGGGGCGGCGATGAACGAGGCAATCACTTCTCCGGTCCGCGCCACGATTTCCCGTTCTGCGTTCCCGTCGGATCACAGGCACCGCACGCCGCCGGTGTTGCCTATGCCCTGAAGCTGCGCAAGGAGCCGCGCGTGGCGGTCTGCTTGTTCGGCGATGGCGCAACCTCGAAAGGCGACGTTTACGAGGCCATGAATTTCGCCGGCGTTCACAAATTGCCGCTCGTGTTCGTCGCCACCAACAATCAATGGGCCATATCGGTGCCGCTGCGGCTGCAGACGGGGGCCGAGACGCTGGCGCAGAAGGCCATCGCCGCAGGGTTCAGCGGCGAACAGGTGGACGGAAGTGACGTGGTGGCGATGCGTGCCGCCGCCGAGGACGCCATTGCCGCTGCCCGCGACGGCAAGGGCCCTCACTTCATCGAAGCGGTCACCTACCGGCTAGGCGATCACACGACGTCAGATGATGCATTGCGATATCGCTCGGCCGAAGAAGTCCAGGCGCATTGGAAGAGAGAGCCGATTGCGCGCTTCAGGTCCTATCTTGTGGGTCAGAAGATGTGGACCAAGGCGGATGAGGAGCAGCTTGCCGCCGAGTGCCATGAGCGCATCGAGGCGGCGGTGGAGCGCTATCTGAAGACGTCGCCGCGCCGAGCGGAAACCATGTTCGACAACCTCTATGCCGAGCTACCCGAGGCGTATGCCGAGCAGCGCCGCGAACTCGCGGGAGAGGATGATGCCTGAAGTCACGTTGGTCGAAGCCATCAATCTGGCGCTCGGCCGCGCCATGGCGGATGATCCTGATGTGGTCGTGCTCGGCGAGGATGTCGGCGTCAATGGTGGCGTCTTCCGCGCGACTGTCGGCTTGCAGGAGCGCTTCGGTCCGGAGCGTGTCCTCGATACACCGCTTGCCGAACTCCTGATTAGCGGGCTCTGCGTCGGCATGGCCGCGCAGGGATTGAAGCCCGTCGGGGAAATCCAGTTCATGGGATTTATCTATCCCTGTCTCGATCAGCTGGTGAACCACGCATCACGGATGCGCAACCGTACTCAGGGACGGCTCACCTGTCCGATGGTCCTGCGCACGCCGCATGGTGCCGGCATTCGCGCGCCCGAGCACCATTCCGAAAGCACCGAGGCGATGCTCGCCCACATTCCGGGCTTGCGTGTCGTCGTGCCTTCGTCGCCGGAGCGCGCCTATGGACTTCTCCTCGCCGCGATCCGCGATCCAGATCCGGTAGTGTTCCTGGAGCCGACGCGGTTGTACCGCGCGGCGAAAGGCGAGGTGGATGACAACGGCGAAGCCTTGCCGCTCGATCGCGCCTTTATCCTGAGGGAAGGTCGCGACGTCACGCTGATCAGCTGGGGCGCGATGCTGAAGGAAACGATGGCCGCAGCGGACGCGCTTGCCGACGACGGCATCGCCGCCGAGGTTATCGACCTCGCCACGCTCAAGCCCTACGATGAAAACACCGTGCTCGGTTCGGTCGCAAAGAGTGGGCGCTGCGTCATCGTGCATGAGGCCGCGCACACCGGAGGATTTGGCGCGGAGATCGCAGCTCTGATAGCCGAGCGCGGACTATCCTCGCTGCTCGCACCCGTGACCCGCGTCACCGGTTACGACACGGTCATTCCGATGGCCCGCCTCGAGCACCGCTACATGCCGTCGGTCGGACGCATCGTGACCGCAGCCCGAAAGGCGTGCCAGTACAACTGAACACCAACGGACCTCGTGCCATGCGCCAGTTCACGTTGCCGGACCTTGGTGAAGGTCTTGAAGAAGCGGAGATCGTCACCTGGTACGTCAACGAGGGCGATCACGTCGTGACCGATCAGCCGCTCGTTTCGGTCGAGACCGACAAGGCGGTGGTCGAGATACCGGCGCCGTCGAGCGGGCGGATCGCGCGCCTGTTCGGTACCAAGGGCGATATCGTGAAGGTCGGCGCGCCGCTCGTGGAGTTTGCCGAGGACGCCGGGCAGGACACCGGCACGATTGTGGGCGAGCTCGGGACCGGCGAGCAACGGCCGGTGCCGACAACTGTTTCGCCGCCCAGCGGGCAGGGAGCCCATGTGTTTCCGGCAGTGCGGGCGCTCGCGCGCAAGCTTGACGTCGCGCTCGATCTCGTCGAGGCGACGGGGCCCGGCGGCACCATCACGCGGGCCGATGTCGAGCGAGCGGCGAAGCGGATGTCTCACGGCGGACCCGCCGAGCCGCTGCGCGGCTTGCGCCGCGCGATGGCCCAACGCATGACGGCAGCGCACGCGGAAGTCGTCCCGGCAACGGTCACCGATGAAGCGGACATCCACGAGTGGCGGCAGGGCGAGGATGTGACGATCCGCCTGGCGCGGGCGATCGCCGCCGCCTGCAAGGCAGAGCCCGCACTCAATGCCTGGTATCATTCCGGCGCGGGAGAACGGCGTTTGATCGAGCGCATCGATCTCGGGATCGCCGTCGACACCGGCGGCGGCCTGATCGTTCCCGTGCTGCGCAATGTCGCGGAGCGGAGCGTATCGGACCTGCGGGCCGGACTGGACCGTCTGCGAGCCGACGCAATCGCACGTGCGATACCACCGGAAGAGCTGCGCGGTGCGACGATCACGTTGTCGAATTTCGGCATGATCGGAGGCCGGTTTGCCAATCTCATCATCGTGCCGCCGCAGACGGCGATCGTCGGTGCCGGGCGGATATCGGAGCGCGTGGTCGCGCTTCGGGGAGAGGTTGCGGTCCGGCGCACGCTGCCGCTATCGCTGACCTTCGACCATCGGGTGGTGACGGGCGGTGAAGCGGCCCGTTTCCTGGTTGTCCTCAAATCCGACGTCGAGCGCGTTTCGTGACGTCACTCGTTCGCGGCGGCCTCACGACTCCTGGCTCTGCCCGGCCGGTGCATCGACGAGGAACGCTTCGTCCACCGGCACGCCGAGCGCGGTGACCAGCCGGTTGGTTTCCGCGGCCATGCCGACGATCGCCAGCATTTCCTGATATTCGGCGTCGGTCATGCCCTTGGCGCGGGCGCCCGCGGTGTGGGAGTGGATGCAGTAGCTGCAGCCATGGGCCACCGAGACCGCGACGTAGAGCATCTCCTTGACCTTCGGGTCGAGCGCGCCCGGCGCCATCACCTCCTTGATGCTCTCCCAGGTCCGCCGCAGCGTCTTCGGATCATGCGCGAGCGCGCGCCAGAAATTGTTGACGAAGTCCGAATTTCGCGTCTTGCGGATGTCGTCGAAGACGGCGCGGGCCTCGGCCGAGAGTTCGTCGTCGGAGAGCAGTTTGACGGTTGCCATGGCTTCTTATTGCTCCGGTTAGAAAACGTCGATGATCATAGCGGGGCGGACAGCGCTGCTTCGGCTGCGATCAGGAATCCAGAAAATCCTTGAGTGCTGCGTTGAACAGCGCGGGATCCTGCAGGAACGCGAAGTGGCTGGCATTGGGGAAGATCAGCAGGCCGGCGCCCGGAATGGTCGCGGCCATGTATTCGGTATGCTCGCGCCTGATGCCTTCGTCATATTGGCCGTCGGCGATCAGCACCGGCGCGCGGATCGTGCGCAGCTCCTCGTCGGTCCAGTTCGGCTGGCTCTCCCACATCTTCTCGATCTGTTGCAGGAACTGGTCGTATTCGCCCGGCGTCGGCGAGAGCCGCTCATACTCCGTCTTCGCCCGCGCGATGAACTGCGCAAAAGTGGGATTCTTGTCGATGTCGGGCTTCAGGCCCGAGGTCTGGGTGTTGGCGCCGAACACGAACACGCGGCTGACCCGATCGGGATGGCGCATCGCCATATCCAGTCCGATGATGGCGCCGTCGCTCCAGCCGACGATCGCCGCGCGCGGGATCTTCAGGTGATCGAGCAACGCCACGACATCGTCGGTCATCAGATCGTAGCCGAACGGCTGTGTGTTGCGGCCGCTGCGGCCGTGGCCGCGGCTGTCGACGCAGATCACGCGATGCCGCCGCGCGACCTCCGGCACCTGCAGGCCGAAGTAATCGGAATTGGAAAGCCCGCCATGGAGAAACACCACCGGATCGCCTTCACCGGTCTCGACATGGAACAGGCTGATCCCGTTGACCTCGGCGTGGGCGCTGCGTCCGGAGATCGGCGCCGGCGTCGCGGGCAGTGTCTGCCAGCGCTCGACCGCGCTGGCACGCGGGATGCGCGCCAGGCCGAGCAGGGCGGCTGTGAGAAAGAGACGTCGGTCCATGAGACATACTCCGGAAGCCCCGCGCCCGGAGCGGTTGGTGGATTCCGGGACCGCACCAAGAGGCGCTCCGAGAATGACGATGTTGAGACGGGCCCAGCCTTACGACTGCGTCTGGCTCTGCCACTGTCCGGGGCGGCCGGCCTGGTCGACCTTGACCGCGACGGTCAGCGTTTCGTTGCCGCCGCCATAGCGGGTGCCGCGGACGGGGGCGGCGCCGAGATAGTCGAGGCCGATCGCGACGCGGGCATGGGCGTCGGTGGTGCAGATGCCGTTGGCGGCGTCGAAGCCGATCCAACCCAAGTCCGGCACGTAGGCCTCGGCCCAGGCGTGGCCAGCCTGCTGGTTGACCATGCCGTCGGAGCGCAGGAAGTGGCCGGAGACGAACCGCGCCGGGACGCCGCCGGCACGCGCGCAGGCGATCAGGATGTGGGCATAGTCCTGGCAGACCCCGCGCTTCAGCGCGAACGCCTCGGAGGCCGAGGTGGCGCTGTTGGTCGGGTCCTCGTCGAAGGTCATGTGCTCGTAGATCTGCACCATCAGCGCGTGCAGGAAGCCGAGCACGTCGCTGCCGGCCTCCGCGCGCAGCTCGCGCACGAAACTCGTCATCGCCGGGTTGAGGTCGGTCAGCGAGGTGGCGCGCAGGAACAGGCTCGGCGGAAACCGCTCGTCGGTGCCGCGCAGCACGCCGCCGGTGTCGTGGGTTTCGACCAGGCCCTCGCAATGGATCGTGAGGTCGCTGATCGAACCATGCGTCAGCACATGGGTGACGTTGCCGAAAGCGTCTTCATGGGTGTCGAGCCGGGAATCGGTCGAGACGTCGATCTGCCAATTCGCGACATACTGGCCGTCATGGCTGCCCGGCGTCATCCGCAGAATCTGGATCACGCCCGAGGCGGCCGGCTCGTAGCGGTAGGTGGTGGTATGGGCTATCCGCAGGCGCATGGCTCAACCGAGTTCAGTCGTTTTTTGCAGGAGCGTCGTGCCCGGCCAAAAGCGCGAAGCGCGTCTTCGCACCAGATGTGCCGGGCACCCACGTCTTTCTTCCTGATCGCCCTTCAAAGCAAGACGTGGATGGCCGGGTCAAGCCCGGCCATGACGAGATTTTGCCTTAAAACCCATCAAATCAGATACTGCTTGGTGATGATCTCACCCAGCCGTGAGTTGTCCGCGATGAATTCCTGGATGAATTCGTGCACGCCATGCTGGAAGATATCGTCCATGTTGCTGTGCTCGAGCCGGTTCCTGATGCCGCGGGCGTGGCGCTGGGAAGCGCCCTGGCGGCCGTAGGCGACGCCGATCTGGTCCAGGTTGCGCACCAGGTTGCTGTAGCAGCTCGCAAGCGACCGCGGCAGCGTGTCGTTCAGGATCAGGAGGTCGGCGATCAACCAGGGCTTTAGCGTCTCCCGGTAGACCCAGTGGTAGGCCGTGGTCGCCGACACCGAGCGCAGGATCGAGGTCCACTGGTAGTAATCCAGCGGGCCGCCGACATGCTCCTCCTCGGGCAGCAGCACGTGATATTTCACGTCGAGAATGCGTGCGGTGTTGTCGGCGCGCTCGAGATGGACACCGAGCCGCGAGAACCAGTAGGCGTCGTTGCGCAGCATGGTCCGGTACGCCGAACCGTCGAAGCGAAGCGAGGTCTCCTGAACGAAGCGCAGGAACTTGGCCAGCTCCTCGCGGCTGCCGGTGCCGCCCTTGGTCCACACCGCCTGCAACTCGATCCAGGCCGAATTGATGGTGTCCCACATCTCCGAGGTCAGCGCGGTGCGTACCGAGCGCGAATTGAGCCGCGCCGCCTCGATGCAGTTCTTGATCGAGGAGGGGTTCTCCGACGAGAACGACAGATATTCGACGACGTTCTGCTGGTTGGCTTCCTGGTAGTGATCGTAGAAGCTCGCGCCGACGCCGGCGGTGAGCAGCGCCGAGTCCCACTCATTGGTCTTGCCGATATAGGCCGCGGGCAGCGCGGTGACGCGCAGCGTGGCGTCGATCGTGCGCGCGAGATACTCGGCGCGTTCGACGTAGCGGGCGAGCCAGAACAGGTTTTCGGCGGTGCGCGACAGCATCCAGAATCCTCACAAAACGCGACGCATTTTGAGCTCACCTCCCCCTGAAAGGGGGAGGTCGGCGCGTAGCGCCGGGTGCGGGTCTTCTCTCCATTCGGCGTATGCGGCCGACCCCCATCCCGACCTTCCCCCTTTCAGGGGGAAGGAGCCCTTCCGCGTCATGCTCCGATACAAATCACTCACTCAGTATCCAGGTGTCCTTGGTGCCGCCGCCCTGGCTCGAATTGACCACGAGCGAGCCTTCCTTCAGCGCCACCCGCGTCAGCCCGCCGGGCACGATGGTGGTGTGGCTGGAGCCGGTCAGCACGAACGGGCGGAGGTCGACATGGCGCGGCGCCAGGCCCTTGTCGGTGCAGGTCGGGCAGGTCGACAGCGCCAGCGTCGGCTGGGCGATGAAGCCTTCCGGCTCGCGCTTGAGCTTGTCGCGGAATGCCTCGATGGTCGCCTTGGTGGCGGCCGGGCCGATCAGCATGCCGTAGCCGCCCGAGCCGTGCACCTCCTTGACGACGAGGTCGGCGAGATTGTCGAGCACATAGGACAGATCCTGCGGTTCGCGGCAGCGCCAGGTCTGCACGTTCTTCAGGATCGGCTCCTCGTTGAGGTAGAACTTCACGATGTCGGGCATGTAGGAATAGATCGCCTTGTCGTCGGCGATGCCGGTGCCGACCGCGTTGGCGAGCGTGATGTTGCCGGCCGCATAGGCCGACATCAGCCCGGGGACGCCGAGCGCGGAATCCGGCCGGAAGGTGAGGGGATCGAGGAAGTCGTCGTCGACGCGGCGATAGATCACGTCGACCCGCTTCAGCCCCTCGGTGGTGCGCATGAACACCTCGTCGTTCTTGACGATGAGGTCGCGCCCCTCGACCAGCTCGATGCCGAGCTTGTCGGCGAGGAACGAGTGCTCGTAATAGGCCGAGTTGTAGACGCCGGGCGTCATCAGCGCGACCGTCGGCTCGGCGGAGGCGCTGTGCGGCGCTACCGACCGCAGCGCCGACAGCAGCTCGTCCGGATAACGCTCCACCGGCGCCACGCGGTGCCGCGCGAACAGGTCCGGAAACAGCCGCATCATGATCTCGCGGTTTTCCAGCATGTAGGACACGCCGGACGGCGTGCGCGCATTGTCCTCCAGCACGATGAAATTGTCCGGATCGGTGCGGATGATGTCGATGCCGGCGATGTGGACGTAGATGTCGTGCGGCACGTCCTGGCCGTTCATCTCCGGCCGGAATACCGGGTTCTGGAAGATCAGGTCCTCGGGGATGATGTTGGCGCGCAGGATGTCGCGGCCGTGATAGATGTCCTTGAGGAACAGGTTGAGCGCGAGCACGCGCTGCTTCAGGCCCTTCTCCAGCAACGTCCACTCGGTCGCGGACATGATGCGCGGGATGACGTCGAACGGGATCAGTCGCTCCTGGGCTTCGGAATCGCCGTAGACCGCGAAGGTGATGCCGATCCGCCGGAACAGCAGCTCCGCTTCCTGGCGTCGATAATCGAGCGCGTCCGGCGGCGTCTCTTTGAGCCAGCGGGAGAGCTCCTGGTAGGCCGGGCGGAGATCCTCGCCGAGGCCGTTCATCTCATCGAACGCGACTGCCATATATCCTGACTGCCCTCCCAAGCCATCTGACACAGTGCATGACTTGATGGGATGGTAGCAAGGGGCGGGCCAGCGCGATATGCATTGGCTTGCGGCATTTGCTAGGGATAGCCAGGAAGGCCTGCCCGAAAAACCGGCTGAGGTCTGCTTAATTCGGCGGCAAAACCCCGTGACATCAAGGCATTGGATCGGCAATGTCAGGGGATCAAGTTAGGGCAAGCGTTAGGGAATGAGACCATGAGCGAGATCGTCACGGCGGGGATACTGGTGATCGGCGACGAGATCCTGTCCGGCCGGACCAAGGACAAGAACATCGGCTTCATCGCCGAATACCTGACCAATATCGGCATCGACCTGAAGGAGGTCCGCGTCGTCGCCGACGACGAGGCCGATATCGTCTCCGCCCTTGATGCGCTGCGGCATAGGTACACCTACGTGTTCACCACCGGCGGCATCGGGCCGACCCATGACGACATCACCGCCGACAGCGTGGCGAAGGCGTTCGGGGTCGATATCCACCATCATCCCGATGTGGTGGCACGCTTCAGGGAGCGCTGGAGCGAGCAGGACCTCAACGAGGCACGGCTGCGGATGGCCCGGGTGCCCGACGGCGCCGAACTGATCCAGAGCGCGACCATCCTGGCGCCGGGCTTCAAGCTCGGCAATGTCATCGTGATGGCCGGCATTCCCACCATCATGCAGGCGATGATGGACATCGTGGCGCCGACCCTGAAATCCGGCGTGCGGATGCTGTCGGATTCGGTCCGCGCCGACGCGCGGGAAGGCGATATCGGCGGCCCGCTGCGGGCGATCGCGGAGGCTCATCCCGACACCATCATCGGCAGCTATCCGTTCCAGGACGAGAACCAGAAGCCGAACACCAATCTGGTGGTGCGCTCGCGCGATCCGGAGAAGCTCGCTGCGGCAATGGTCGCGGTGAAGGAGATGCTGAAGCAGGTGCAGGCCGCGCAGAAGAAGCCGGTAGGTTGAGACGACATGGTCGAGAGAAGTTCTGAACCGAGTGCACAGGAGTGGGCGGGCAGGCCGTTCCCGGTCTCGTGGGATCAATTCCACCGGGATTGCCGGGCGCTGACCTGGCGGCTCAACGAGGTCGGGCCGTTCCATGCGGTGGTCGCGATCACGCGCGGCGGGCTGGTGCCGGCTGCGATCGTGGCGCGCGAGCTCGGCCTGCGGATCATCGATACTGTCTGCGTCGCCAGCTACGACCACGACAAGCAGGGCGACCTGAAGGTGCTCAAGGGCATTTCGGAGCAGACCGCCAAGCTCGGCGGCGGCACCGGCAAGGGGCTCTTGATCGTCGACGACCTCGTCGACACCGGCAAGACCGGCAAGCTGGTGCGCGAGTTGCTTCCCGACGCACATTTTGCCACCGTCTACGCCAAGCCCAAGGGACGACCGCTGGTCGACACCTTCATCACCGAGGTGTCGCAGGACACCTGGATCTACTTTCCCTGGGACACCGCGCTGTCGTTCCAACCGCCGATCCGGGATGGAGCGGCCTGAGTTGACCCGTCATTGCGAGCGAAGCGAAGCAATTGACGGCTCCGCATATGCGGTCGCATGGATTGCTTCGTCGCTTCGCTCCTCGCAATGACGCGTGTGGTTAGAGGCGTGCCATGCCCCTGCAAAATCGTGTCACCCCATCAGGCGACATCGTCGCGTCAGACCATCGCGGCACCTTCACCGGCAATCGCGGCATCATCCACGATCCCGCGACGCGGACGCTCTTGAACAAGCGCTGGTCGAGCCCGGCGTGGCTCACCTGCGTCTGCGAGTTCAGGGGACGGCGGCGCGAGGTGATGCGCCGGCAGAGCTGGACCGAGCTTTTCTTCCTCGACGAGGCCACCGCATTTTCGGCCGGGCACCGGCCCTGCTTCTACTGCCGCCGCGACGACGCCAAGCGGTTTCGTGCCGCCTGGGAGGAAGGCAACGGCGTCAGCGACCTCAGCGCCAAGGCGATGGATGCGGTGCTGCACGCCGAGCGGCTCGACCGAAGCAAGAAGCGGCTGCACCCGCTGCCGATGCCGATTGAGAGACTGCCCGACGGGACGATGGTGCAGGCGAACGGCGAGAGCTATCTCGTCGCTGGTGGCAAGACGTTACGCTGGTCGTTCGCCGGTTACGACCCGGCCGACGTGACTGCTCCAGCGATGCTGCTGACACCGCCGTCGACCGTGCGCGCATTTACGGCCGGCTATCGGCCGGTGCTGCATCGGAGCGCGGCTGCCGCGCCCGGCTGAGCCGACGGCGCTGCCTTACGCCAGCCGCTGCCTTGCCAGCTTTGCGCCCGCGCCGAGCGCGATCAGCTTTGCTTCGGCGATATCGCGCCGCATCGGCGCCATGCCGCAATTGGTGGTCGCGATGATGTTGGCCTTCGGCACATGCTTCGCGACGGCCTCGATCACCTTGACGACATCCTCGGCAGTCTCGACCTCGTCGCTGGCGACGTCGATCACGCCGGCCTGCACGATCTTGCCGGGCAGCGCGGCGAGCAGCTCGATCGGCACCTTCGAATTGCGGCATTCGATTGCGACCTGCTGGATCGTGCTCTTGTCGATCACCGGGAAGGTCTCTTCATATTGCCGCCACTCGCCGCCGAGCGTCTGCTTCCAGTCGGTGTTGGCCTTGATGCCGTAGCCGTAGCAGATGTGCACGGCGGTGGCGCAGGTCAGGCCTTCGGCCGCGCGCTCCAGCGCCTTGATGCCCCAGTCGCGCACTTGGTCCATGTAGACGTTGAACGCCGGCTCGTCGAACTGGATCATGTCGACGCCGTCGGCCTGCAATGCCTTGGCTTCCTGGTTCAACAGCTCCGCGAAGGCGAACGCCATCTTGACGCGGTCGCCGTAATATTGATCGGCGATGGTATCGATGATCGTCATCGGACCGGGCAGGGTGAACTTCAGCCGGTTCTTGGTGTGGGCGCGCGCGGCCCGCGCTTCGCCCTCATGGACGCGGCCCTTGAGCTGCAGCGGCGCGACCACCTGCGGCACCATCGCTTTGTAGCGGTCCTTGCGGATGCCCATCTCGACCTTGTGGGCGAAATCGATGCCCTCGATCCGCTCCAAAAAGCCGTGGACGAAATGCTGGCGCGCCTGCTCGCCCTCGGTGACGATGTCGACGCCGGCATCCTCCTGCAGCTTGACCGCAAGCACCGTGGCGTCGCGCTTGGCGCGGGCGAGCTCGGCGCCCTCCGACTTCCAGGGTGCCCACAGCATGTTCGGCTCGGCGAGCCATTCCGGCTTCGGCAGGGAGCCTGCGATCGTGGTTGGAAACAGCATGGGTGCCTCCCGTTGGGTTCTGATTGAGCGCCTGTGTGCCATGTCCTAAGGTGGACGTACAGAACAACAAAAGTCTTTGTGACGGGGAATAGACGCCGATGATCGATCTGCACTACGCGCCGACGCCGAACGGCTGGAAGATCTCGATCATGCTGGAGGAACTGGGGCTCCCGTACACGGTGGGTCCCGGTGAACATCCGCGCCGGCGAGCAGTTTCGGCCCGAATTCCTGGCGATCAGCCCGAACAACCGCATCCCAGCCATCGTCGACCATCAACCGGCCGACGGCGGCGGGCCGTTCTCGGTGTTCGAGACCGGCGCGATCCTGATCTATCTCGCCGACAAGACCGGCGGTTTCCTGTCGCGGGAGTTGCGTGCGCGGTCGAACGTCATCCAGTGGGTGATGTGGCAGATGAGCGGCCTCGGGCCGATGCTCGGCCAGCACGGCCATTTCGCGCTCTATGCGGCCGAGAAAATCCCTTACGCGATCGAGCGCTACCGCGACGAGACGGCGCGGCTCTATGGCGTGCTCGACCGCCAGCTCGGCAGGACCGGCGCCTATATCGCAGGCCCCGACTATTCGATCGCCGACATCGCCTGCTTCCCCTGGACCATGACCCACAAGGCGCAGGGCTTCACCCTCGACGACTACCCGCACATCAAGCGCTGGTACGCCACCGTGCGCGCCCGGCCGCAGGTGCAGGCGGGGCTTGCGATCGGAAAATTCGTCAAGGAGCCGTTCGACGAGGAATCACGCAAGAACATGTTCGGCCAAAAGGCCAGGGAAGTGTTGGGAAAACAATAGATGCTTCCTCGTCGTCATTGCGAGCGAAGCGAAGCAATCCATCGCGCCACGCGTGGGATATGGATTGCTTCGTCGCGGAGTTTATCATCGGGCCGGCCGAAGGCCGGACCCGTTGGCTCCTCGCAATGACGGAGGATAGACCAATTCACACATAGCAAAAGGGAAACGCCATGATCGAATTCTTCTTCGACTGTTCCAGTCCGTGGACCTATCTCGCCTGGCACAACATCCAGCCGCTGGCGAAGGAGTTCGGCGCCGAGATCACCTGGCGGCCGATCCTGGTCGGCGGCATCTTCAACACCGTCAATCCGTCGGTCTACGCGCAGCGCGAGAAGCCGGTGCCGCTGAAGGCGCGCTACATGAAAAAGGATCTCGCCGACTGGGCGCGCTCGGCCGGCCTTGCGATCAAGATGCCGCCGACCGTGTTCCCGGTGAACAGCGTCAAGGCGATGCGCGGCTGCATCTGGCTCGGCAACGAGAAGATGGTGCCGTTCGCGCGCGCGGTGTTCGAGGCCTATTGGGGTGACGACAAGGACATCTCGCAGGATGCCGTGCTGACCGAGATCTGCACCAAGCTCGGGATCGATCCGGCACAATTCATTGCCGGCATCGGCGATCAGGCGATCAAGGATCAGCTCAAGGCCAACACCGAGGAGGTGATGGCGCGCGGCGGCTTCGGCTCGCCGACGATCTATCTCGACAAGACCGACATGTATTTCGGCAATGACCGCCTGCCGTTGATCCGCGAGGCGCTGGCACGTCTCAAGGCGCGGGCCGCCTGATGCCGAAAGCCGTCGTTTGCCGCGAGCTCGGACCGCCCGAGCGACTGCAGCTCGAGAATTTTGCCTCGGTGGCTTTGCAGCCCGGGCAGGTTCGCGTTGCGATCCGCGCCGCCGGGATCAATTTCCCCGACATCCTGATGGCCGCGGGCGAGTACCAGCTCAAACCGCCGCTGCCGTTCACGCCGGGTTCGGAAGCCGCGGGCGATGTCGTCGAGGTCAATGACGCTGCCGGTGTCGCGGTCGGCGACAGAGTGATCGTCAAGATGCGCTTCGGCGCCTATTGCGATGAGACGGTCGCCACCCCGTCGCAGCTCGTGCCGGTGCCGTCGACCTTCGACTATGCGGAAGGCGCAACCTTCCTTGCCGCGCACGGTACCGCGTATCACGCGCTGATCGATCGCGGGCAGATCAAGCCGGGCGAGGTGCTGCTGGTGCATGGCGCCGGCGGCGGCGTCGGACTCGCCGCGGTCGAGATCGGCAAGCTGCTCGGCGCCACCGTGATCGCAGCGGCGTCGTCCGAGGAAAAGCTTGCGATCGCCAAACAGCGTGGCGCCGATCATCTTGTGCTCTATGCGCGCGAGCCGTTCCGAGATGCGGTCAAGCGCCTCACAGACGGCCGTGGCGCCGACGTCGTGTTCGATCCGGTCGGCGGCGAGGTGTTCGAGAACTCGATGCGCTGCATCAACTGGGGTGCGCGGATTCTCGTCGTCGGCTTCACCGGCGGTATCGGTCTCGCCCGCACCAATCTGTTGATGATCAAGGGCGCGAGCGTGCTCGGCGTTCGCGCCGGCGAGGCGGTGCGCAAGGACCCCGCGGTCGGCGAGGTCAGGTTCAAGGCATTGAGCGAATGGGCCGAGGCCGGCCGGGTGCGGCCGAACATCTCGCACCGGCTGCCGCTGGAAGATTATGCGAAGGCGATGCGGCTGTTGATCGAGCGCAAGGCGATCGGGCGTGTGGCGCTGCTGACGAGGCCGTGAACCACAGCGCCCAAATTCAGCGGTGCAGCCAAATGACGCGAAGGGCATTGACGTTCAGGGAATCGAACCCGGGTCCGTCGCGTGATATCCTCTGCCGGCTGAGTGTCGTTGCAGGGGTGGAGGATGACATGCGTATCGCTGTGATGGCGGCCGGTGCCCTCGGCGGTTATTTCGGAGCACGTATGGCCGCGGCAGGGCACGACGTGTTCTTCATCGCACGCGGCTCCAACCTCGAGGCTATCAGAAAAAACGGTCTCAAGGTCGAGAGCGTGCTTGGCAATCTTCATTTGCCTGAGCCCAAGGTGACCGATGATCCTGCAACGGTCGGCCCCGTCGATATCGTTCTGTTCGCGGTCAAGCTCTGGGACAGCGAGCAGGCCGCCAGGTTGTCTCTGCCCCTGATCGGACCTCGCACCCGGGTGATCCCGTTGCAGAACGGTGTCGATAGCGCGGAGAGGATCGCCCCGATTCTCGGCGCCGACAATGTGGTCGCCGGAAGTGCCTATATTGCGACAGTGCTGTCCGTGCCTGGCGTCATCACCCACACGAGCCAGTTCGCGCGCATAGTCTGCGGCAGAACCGATGGTAAGCCCGATGAGGGCCTGAAAGCCCTCGCCGACGCCGCTCATGGAGCCGGGATCGACATCTCGGTGTCCGACGGGATTGACCGGGAGCGCTGGCAGAAATTTGTATTCCTCGTCGGACTATCAGGCGCCACCGCAACGACCCGCCAGCCGCTGGGGCCGATCCTGGCCGACCCTGATACGCGAGCGTTCTTTTACAGCCTGATGAGCGAGGTGGTCGCGGTCGGCCGTGCCAAGGGCGTTCCGCTCCCGGAGGATTTTGCCGAGGACAGAATGAAATTCGCGGAAGCCTCGCCGCCCACCTTCAAGGCTTCCATGCTGCACGATCTCGAACGCGGCAACCGGCTAGAACTCGACTGGCTCGCCGGAAAGGTCGTGGAGTTCGCCCGCCCGCTTGGCATTCCTACGCCAGCCAACAATGCCGTCTATGCCATGCTCAAGCTGCACAGGATGGGTAACGCCCACGCCTAGCTAGCTAGGTAGACCGTGTACCCATAAACCCAGCGACGTGATGCGACGAACGCAATGTCAGCTTTGCCCCTGCAGCGACCGAGTTCGTGCGGCAGCGCAATACGTTGCGAAGGGCCAGAAGCTGACTCGTGGTTTCGAACGTTTCAGTGGCACACCAATCCGTGGGAGTACGTCATGCCAAGCTGATGAGTGCTTGTGGGTGCAAGTCCCATCCGGCCAAAGCCGCAGCAGGCGAGCCGGGACCGAGTCTTGCGGGCGTCGCGGCAACGCGGGGTCTGAAGTGTAGACAGGAGCCATGCGGGGTGCGGGAATGAGCCTCGAAAGGTGGATGTTCGCGGAGGCCGAGTGTGTTCCCTAGTCACGAAGGCTACACGAGCATCGTCGTTATGCGAGACGATGCCGCTCCGTCGGGGTCGATGGCCGAATCACGCATGGAAGGCAACCATCGGAACATGAGAGGCCCGACCGGGTCCGCTGGATTGGTCTCCAGTGGGGGACAGCGGCAAGGCACTGCCAGAGCCGCGGTCCGAGCTGAGGTCGGGAGTCGGACTGGTCCATACTACCTGTGAAGTCGTCGAAGGTAACGAGACGCATGGAGGGAAGGGACCAGCCCGAGGGGAGCCTGCGCGAGAAGGCCAGGGTCCGGACACAGAGCCGGGTCGCCTTGCCGCCGAACCTCAAGCGGGTGAACGCGGCGGCCAGCCAGGCCGCCCAAACCCGGTTCACGGCCCTGCTGCACCATGTCGACGAAGACGCTCTGCTTCGGGCGTTCCGACGACAAAAGCGGCAGGCCAGCGCGGGGGTCGATGGGGTGACGGTGGCGAAGTACGAAGAGGGGCTGACGGATAACCTCCGCGACCTCTGCGCACGAGTCCACACTGGTCGCTACCGGCCACAGCCGGTGCGGCGGGTCTACATTCCCAAAGCCGATGGCGGTAAGCGGCCTCTCGGTGTGCCGGCGTTAGAGGACAAGATCGTCCAAAGCGCGGTGGCCGAGGTGTTGAGCGCCGTCTACGAGGCCGACTTCCTCGGGTTCTCCTACGGCTTCCGGCCGGGGCGCAATCCGCACATGGCGCTTGATGCTTTGCATACAGCGATCATGAGTCAGCGCGTGAACTGGGTGCTCGATGCCGACATACGCAGCTTCTTCGACTCGGTCGACCACGAGTGGCTGTTGCGGATGGTGGCGCACAGGATCGCCGATCCTCGCATCTTACGGCTCATCGGGCTGTGGCTACGAGCTGGCATTCTTGAGAGCGGCGAGAAGCACGATACGGACAGGGGCACGCCGCAAGGGGCGGGCATTAGCCCGCTCCTTGCCAACATCTTCCTGCACTACATCCTCGATCTCTGGGTCCACCAATGGCGTCGTCGCCATGCACGCGGTCGCATTGTGACAGTGCGCTATGCGGACGACTTCGTTATGGGCTTCGAGAACAAGGCAGATGCGCAGGAAATGCTCTTGGCCCTCAAGGCGCGGCTGGCCAGCTTCGGCCTGACCCTACATGAGGGCAAGACGCGACTGATCGAGTTTGGCCGGTTCGCGGCCCTCTCGCGTCAGCGGCGCGGCGAGCGGCGACCAGAGACCTTCGCCTTCCTCGGCTTCACCCACTACTGCGGGCGGACCCGAGATGGCCGGTTCATCGTGAAGCACAAGACGGAAGGGAAACGCCTGACGCGTAAGCTGACGGCGTTGCGCCAGGAGGCCTGGCGGCTCATGCACGAGCCACTGGCCACGCAGCACGAGTGGTTCGCCGCTGTGCTGCGTGGACACTATGGCTACTACGGCAGGCCGCACAATTATCCAGCGCTCAACGGCTTCTACCGCGAAGTGCGTCGGACGTGGATGCGCTGTCTGAGACGGCGCAGTCAGAAAAGCCGGCGCATGGGCTGGTCGGAGTTCGAGACCCTGACGGCACGCTTCCGTCTGCCCGTTCCACGCATCACTCGCACTTGGGCGCAGGCGCGGATATGACGCGGGTTACCCTCGGGAAGAGCCGGGTGCGGGAAATCCGCCCGCCCGGATCTGTGAGGGCGAAAGCCGAATGGCTGAGCTACTCGACCACAGGGAAGGGCGCGTGGCGAGTCGAGCTAATGACTCGCCATCGTTTACAGGCAATCCGTCGGCCGTTTGATGCAGCCTCCACTCTGACCGAGTGGCGAACTAGTCAGCTCCGATCGCTTTAACTCGCTGGGGTTTTTTCATATCCAGCAACGGCACTGGATTGTCTGGGCGTTGGAGATTGGGCCTCCAATCGTTCGAGCCGCCGCCGGGAGCACGCTTCATGCTGGGATAGTCAACGATGGACTTGTTGAACTCCATCACGACTGGCACGATTAGCGCCCCGAGCCAGCTGTTGTCCTGTCCAGCATATCGGCCCGGTGAGGTCTGAGGCAGACGCGACGGTACAGCACCATTGAACACCATATCGTACTTCTCGAACGGATCCATGGTCAAATTGTAAGCTGCTCCAATTGAACCGAGGTTTTGTTCCGGTCCCAACCATGTATCCTTTGCAGTCCACAGATACTTCCACGCGATGCTGAGGTCTGGATTGGTTGGATCACCGGCGATGTCGGTACGTGCTCCCATAAAGTTCTCGCCGTCGATATAAACCCACGACCGTCGTGCTGAGTGCTTCGATCGACCGAGGATGTACTCGCTGTTGTCGATGCTATCAAAGTAAATGGGCTTGCCGTTGTTGTCGGTCCAGGCGCCATGCGGCGGCGCGGTCAGGCCGACCATTTTGGCGAGCGTCGCCCAGCAGTCGATATGCGACATCATTTCATGGTACTGCGCGCCCGCCGGGATGTGTGCGGGCCACCACATCAACCCGGGTACCCGCCAACCGCCTTCAAATGCAGTACCTTTTTCGCCGCGGAAAGGCGTGGTGCCGGCGTCGGGATAGGCATCCTGCCACGCGCCGTTATCTGCTGTCACGATGACGATGGTGTCAGGCGCTTCGGCACGGATCGCATCCATTATCCGCCCGATATTATCATCAAGTTCAAGGAGCGAATCCGAGTAGTCGCCAAGACGCGACTTGCCAGCAAATTTCGCTGAAGCATTGGTCGGATTGTGCATCTTCATGAAGTTTACATCCATGAAGAACGGCTTGGAGTCCTTGGCGTGTTTCTTGATGTAGTCGATTGCATAGTCGGCCTGGCGGACATCGAAGTCGGCAAGACGGTCATATGTGATGTATTCGTCTCGCTTCGCCGGCTGCCCCGCCGCTCCCTCCCATTCGTACATGTTCACAATCTCAAAATATTCTTTTGCAAACTCCGGATTGTAGGAGGGGAACCACGGGTGAAACCACTTCGAGGTATCGGCATAAGTGTAGACGCCTGGATAATATGCCGCGAAAGCCTTCATCTCATCGAAGCCATGCTCAATCGGATAAGCCTCAGGTTTGTCGCCGAGATGCCATTTGCCGGAAAAGTAAGTCGAGTAGCCATTCCTACTGAAGAACTCGGCGATGGTTGGCGTCTCCTTCTTAAGCGCATTTTCGTCGCCCGGGACGACCACGATCGACAGCGCGGTGCGGATCGGAATCCGCCCAGTCATGAACGAGGCGCGCCCTGCGGTGCAGCTTGCTTGACCGTACCAACTGGTGAACGTCGCGCCTTCCTTTGCGATGCGATCGATGTTCGGCGTCGGATGGCCAAGTGCAGAGCCGCCGCCACTATAGGCGCCGAAATCGTTCCAACCAGTGTCGTCAGTCATCAGCATGACGATATTGGGCCGTTTTTGCTGTTGCGCGGTAGCCGGCATGGTAACCATCGTTGCCGCAGCGACGCCCACAAACAGACCACCACATAACGTGAGTCCGATCTTCATAGGAATCCTCCGTTTAACCTAGCGCTTGACGGCGGGCAGAAAAGCGACGTCGGCCTGCCCGTCCAAATTCTGTCGTTGGAGAGTTTGTGCGATACTCTGGGACAAGCGGCCGGTCCTTAGGCTGGCCGCTTGCTCTGGCGATCTCGGATCGCGGTGCGGGCATGCGACTAGTCGCTGGCGCCGGCCGTCCTCATGTCCTTTACTCGCTGCATGACCTGTTCCAGGTTGTAGCTGGCAGGGTCCTGTAGCGGCGGGAATTTGATGAAGGTCTCAAGGTGCCTCAACCACAACTGCTGCCCGATGGGCAGCATGTTCCAGTCATAGACATAGGCGGTCGACGGAGACGCGATCGCCCCGGCCATGCCGAACAGCGTCTTCTGCTGTTCGCCAACGGAGGTCTCGAAGGGATCACGCTTGATGTTGACGACCTGGGTCCAGGAGTACGGCCGCACACCATTGATGAAGCCCGACGGTGCGTCGGAGACCATCGCGAAGTACATCTTCCAGTTCTTGTAGCGGACCGCCGACGGCTCCTTGCCGGAGTAATACAAGAAGTGGTCGCGAGGCGACTTGTCGGACTTGCCGCTTAGGTAATCGGTCTGATTAATACCGTCGAGGGTGGTTTTGACCATATTAGGATAGCCGGCCTCGACCTGTTGCTTCAGTGCGTCGCCTTTGGGCCCGCCGCAGATCTCGACGAAAGTCGGGAGCCAGTCGAGGGCGGAGAAACATATCGTTCTTGATCGTGCCGGGCTTGATGACGCCAGGCCAACGGACCACCATCGGAGCGCGCATGCCGCCTTCCCAGGTGCTGAGCTTACCGCCCTTGAACGGCGTGGTGCCGCCGTCCGGGAAGGTGATGGTCTCGGCGCCGTTGTCGGTGGTGAATACGACGATCGTGTTGTTGAGTTGGCCCATGTCTTCGAGCTTCTTCAGCACGACGCCGATGTTGTCATCCATCTGCTTCATGCCGGCTTCGTTGACGCCCCAATCCTTGCCGCCGGGCTCGCCCACCATCGCCAGGTACTTGTCCGGCAGCACGGTCGTGATGTGCATGCGCGCCGGGTTGTACCACACGAAGAAAGGCTTGTTGGTCTTCTTCGGGTCATTGCGATCGAGGAAGTCTACGACCTTCGCCGAGATTTCCTCATCCACGGTCTTCGATCGCTCGAGGGTCAGCGGGCCCTCATCCTTGCACATCATGTTTTTTGCAGTGCCGTCGGAGGACTTGCACGCCAGCATTGGCCGCGGCGGCGTCAGGCAGATCGTGGTCTTCGGATCCACGGCGCCAGGGACCTCGGCGACGCCCGGGATCGATGTGTTCTGGCATGGCGGGGCAAGGGTCTGCAGGGTCGGGGTTTTGTTGATGTCCGGGAAGCTCACACCTTGCATGGCGTCGAGGTGATAGAGATAACCCCAGTACTCCTGGAAGCCTTGCGCGGTCGGCAGCGACTCGGTGTGGTCGCCGAGATGGTTCTTGCCGAATTCGCCGGTGGTGTAGCCGAGATCGAGCAGGAACTTGGGAAGCGTCGGCGTCCCCGTCCGCAGGTAAGATGGACTGCCGGGAATTTCTGGCAGAACCATGCCGACGCGAACCGGCTGCATGCCGGTGATGAAGGCTGTACGCCCTGCCGTGCAGCTCTGTTCGGCGTAATAGTTCGTGAATATCGCGCCTTCATTGCCGATGCGGTCGATGTTCGGCGTCTCTCCGACCATCAATCCGCGGTGGTAAATGCTTGGCTGCATCCACCCGATATCGTCACCCATGATGAAAAGGATGTTGGGCTTCTGCTGCTGCTGTGCCGCAGCGGGCATACTCGTCAGTCCCGTCAACGACAATGACACCAGCGTGGTTGCTCCAAGGAATGCAGTGGTGGCCCGCTTATGCCAACCAGTCGTCTTCGGCACGTTCGCTTTAACTCGTGACTTGTTCTTGAGAATGCAATCAAACATGGTCACTCTCCCGGTTGCAGTGCACGTCATCCACCGGAAGCAAACTTCTAGTTCTCGAAAGTTTCTGCTCTTGATCCAGATCAAGCCGAACAACCACAGAATGCAGGTTGCGACGCGGTGTTCGTGGTTCGTGCTTCCGTCAGTGATGCTGACGTTGAAGGGCATTTCGCTCACCCGTCGTTTTCGAACTGACAATTGTCGGAGCTGACATCCAAAGTCTCCCACCCGATGTCCGGTTCGGGTGATTTTCGACGGATTCAGCGGGGTTGTCGGCAGGTTGATGTCCGCTTCTACCCCGTGAGCGCCGAACCGGGGCCGGCCAGAAGCGTTGCGCTTGGACGGACCCTGTGATTCAAACTCCCAAACTGGGGGGCGAATGATACGCTACGAATTCGCCGACTATGAATGGGTTGCCATCAAGCCCCTGCTGCCGAACAAGCCGCGTGGCGTTCCTCGGGTAAACGACCGGCGTGTTCTCAACGGCGTCTTCTGGGTCCTGCGATCCGGGGCACCTTGGCGCGATTTGCCGGATCATTTTGGCCCCTACACGACCTGCAATAACCGTTTCGTCCGCTGGCGGCGGGCGGGTGTCTGGGGCCGCATCATAGACGCACTTGGCGTTGCCCACGCCGCCGCTGTCCAGATGATCGACACCTCCATTGTCCGTGTCCATCAGCATGGAGCCTGCATCACACGAAACCAGCGCCAATCGATGGGGAGGTCACGCTGCGGCTTAACGAGCAAAATTCAACTCGCGTCAATCAGGTTATGGCTGCGCCTTAATGAGGCCGCGTCCTAGTCCACCTGACGATTTGTGCTGAATTTCCCATCTTGCAGGAACGCGATGGTCTGCGCGATCGCTTCACGGTTGCGCACCAGCCAGGGATGCGAGGTGCGGATCACGATGTGATCGGTCATGCCGTCGAGCCTGGTGTTGGCGACCGACACCCGTCCGTCATGCGGTCGCGGCAGACCCATGGAGGTGATCGGATAGACCGAGCGGTTGCCGGCGATGATGCCGGCGGGATAATCGATCGGCGGCAGCAGCGCGCTGGTCGCGGCATCGCGGCGGATGACGAGCTGCTGGCCGGCCGGACCGAAATAGGCGCGATAGGCCGCGAGGTTCTTGAGGCGGTCGGCGATCTCGCTGCCGCCGTTCGGTGTGCCCAGCATCACGACGCGGCCGAGCCGCGCCGGGCGACGCCTTGCCAGATAGACGCGTGTCAGAAGACCGCCCATGGAATGGCAGACGAAGTTCACGGAGCCGTCGACGCTCTGCGAACCGATCGAGCGAGGGGTGGACGTCCTCGGCCAGCACGTCGAGCGGCTTGCGCCGGCTGTCATAGTCGAGATTGAGGGTGGCAAAGCCCGCAGCGCCAGCTCCATCCTGCGAAATGAGCGCGCCGTCCTGCTGATGCCATGCAACAGGACGACGCCGTCACGGGTGGACGCCGCGGGGCGCCGTTCGCTCACTTATAGTCGCGCTCCTGCCACCACGGGAAATAGTCGGGCATGTCCGACGACACCTTGTTCTTGAACTGCGCCGGGCGCTTTTCCAGGAACGACACCACGCCTTCCTTGACGTCCTCGGAGCGGCCGCGGGCATAGATGCCGCGGCTGTCGACCTTGTGCGCCTCCATCGGATCGTCGGCGCCCATCATGCGCCACATCATCTGGCGGATCAGCGCGACCGACACCGGCGCGGTCTTGGCCGCGAACTCCTTGGCGAGCGCGCGCGCGGTCGGCAGCAGATCGTCCGGCGGCACCACCTTGCTGACGAGCCGGCCGGCGAGCGCTTCCTGCGCCGGGAAGACGCGGCCGGAATAGCACCATTCCAGCGCCTGCGAGATGCCGACGATGCGCGGCAGGAACCAGCTCGAGGCGGCCTCCGGCACGATGCCGCGCTGGGAGAACACGAAGCCGAAGCGCGCGGCTTCCGAGGCGATGCGGATGTCCATCGCAAGCTGCATGGTGACGCCGATGCCGACCGCAGGACCGTTCACCGCGGCGATCACAGGCTTCAGGCACTTGAAGATGCGCAGCGTCACCTGGCCGCCGCCGTCGCGCACCTGCGGATCGCTGTAGTCGACGCTGCCGTCGGCATTGCGCTTGACCGGGCCGCGCCGCGCGTCGCGGTCGAACGTGTTGGCGCCGGAGGAGAGGTCAGCGCCGGCGCAGAAGCCGCGGCCTTCGCCGGTCACGATGATCGCCCTGACGTCGTCGTCCTTGTCGGCTTTGTCGAATGCGTCGATCAGCTCCTGCTGCATCGTGGCGTTGAAGGCGTTGAGCTTGTCGGGCCTGTTCAGCGTGATGGTCAGGATCTGCTCGGCGACCTCGTACTTGATCGTCTCATACGCCATGGGGATGATTTCCTCTCGGTTTTCTTGAATGAACGACGTGAGTCGTCATCCAGTTAACCCGGCTATCATCCCTTGTGAAGAAGTCGGATGCGCGGGCTTGGCCCCGCGCATCCGAACTTGTGTTGAGGCGCTACTTCTTCGGCGGCGTGGGCCACGGCTTCTGCGGGCCGCGCAGGCCTTCGAACGCCTTGCCCATGCCGAGCACGCCGATGTCGTCGAAGCGGCGGCCGATGATCTGGACGCCGATCGGAAAGCCCTTCTTGTCGTAGCCGCCGTTGATCGACAGCGCCGGGTTCTCCGACATATTCCACGGCACGGTAAAGCAGATGTGCTCGAACGGCTTTGCGGGATCGTTGAGGGGGGCTGCGAACTCCGCAGGGAAGTTCACCACCGGCGACACCGGCGAGATCACATAGTCGACCTCGCAGAACAGCTTTGCGGCGGCCGCGCGGATCGCCATCGTCATGTTGAAGCCGCGCACCACGTCGACGCCGGAGAGTTTTGCGCCGGCCTCGGCCCAGTTGAGGATGTAGGGCAGGGTCTTGCCGCGATCCGCCTGCGACAGTTTCGACAGTTCGTCCCAGGTCCGCGCCCGCCAGAAATTGTCGAGCCCCTCGAGCATCTCGGGGGTCAGGATGCCGTCGATCTCGGTGATGACGGCGCCGGCGGATTCGAACGTCTTGGCCGCCTTGACGACGGTCTCGCGAACCTCCTTCTCGACCTTCTGGCCGGATCCGGCATCGAGCATCAGCCCGATGCGCAGCTTGCGCGGCGACTTCTCCAGTGCCTTCCAGTTCACCTCGAGCGCCGGCAGGCTCATGCCGTCGCGGCGATCGGGACGCGACAGCACGGTCATCATCAGCGCCGCGTCGTCGACGGTGCGGGTCATCGGACCGGCGACGCGGCCGACATAGGGCGGGTCGATCGGCACGCGGCCGAGGCTCGGCTTCAGCGCGACGAGGCCGCACCAGGAGGCCGGCAGCCGCACCGAGCCGCCGATATCGGTGCCGAGATGCAGCGGGCCGTAGCCGGCAGCACCGGCCGCGCCGGCGCCCGAACTCGAGCCGCCGGGGTTCTTGCTGACATCCCAGGGATTGCGGGTGAGGGGATGGAACGACGACAGGCCGGACGACAGCATGCCGTAATCAGGCATCGTGGTCTTGGAGAAGATCACGCAGCCGGCTTCGCGCAGCCGCGCGGCCGGCGGCGCATCCTTTTCCGCGGGTGCGAGCTTGACGCTCGCCGTACCCAGCGGCACCGGCTGTCCCTTGGTCGCGACGTTGTCCTTGATGGTCGCGGGCACGCCATCGAGCGTGCCGGCCGGCTCGGCCTGCTGCCAGCGCTCGGTCGAGGCCTTGGCGACCTTGCGCGCCCCGTCCGGGTCGTACAGGTACAGCGCCTTGATGTGCGGCTCCCAGGTCGCGACCTGGGAGATGATTTCCTCCAGCACTTCCGACGGCGAGAACTGCTTGGCACGGTAGCCGGCGAGCAGATCGACGGCCGTGAGATCGTGCAGCGAGGTGATGTCGTCCTGTTTCGGCTTATGCATGCGCACCTGCCGGCATGCGTTTCTCGATGATGCGGGCGAACATGCTGGCGCCGATCGGCAGGATCTTGTCGTCGAGAACGTAGCCGGGATTGTGCACGGGCACCGAACCGTCGTGGCCGACCCAGAAATACGCACCGGGTACGGCCTGCATCATGTCGGCGAAATCCTCGCTGCCCATCTTGGGCGTCGAGCGGGTGATCACCTTGGCCGGATCGACAACGGTGCGCGCGACTTCCTCGACGACGCGGGACTGCTCTTCCTGGTTCACCAGCACGCTGAAGCCGTCGCGGATCTCGACCGAGATTTCGGCGTCATATGCCGCCGCAAAGCCGGCGGAGATTTCGCGCATGCGCTTGCGGATCAGCGCACGAACCTCTTCGGAGAAGCAGCGCACCGTGCCGCACATCCAGGCTTCGCCGGGAATGACATTGTACGCCGACCCGGAATGGATCTGGGTGATCGACAGCACCGCAGCCTGCAGCGGATCGACATTGCGGCTGACGATCGACTGCAATGCCTGTCCGAGCGTCATCGCGATCACGACCGCATCCTTGGAGCGCTCCGGCATCGCGCCGTGCGCGCCGTAGCCCTGAATCCTGATGTCGAAGAAGTCGGCCGCGGCCATCGCCGGTCCGGGCAGGATCGCGATCTCGCCATGGTTCAGGTCGGGCGCGTTGTGCAGGCCATAGACCTCGTCGCAGGGGAACTGCTTGAACAGGCCGTCCTTGATCATGGCGCGCGCGCCGCCGAGGCCTTCCTCGGCCGGCTGGAAGATGAAATGCACGGTGCCGTCGAAATTGCGGGTCTCGGCGAGATAGCGCGCCGAACCGAGCAGCATCGTGGTGTGGCCGTCATGGCCGCAGCCGTGGAAGCGGCCGGGGATGGTCGAACGCCACTTCAGATTGGTGTTCTCCTCCATCGGCAGCGCGTCCATGTCGGCGCGCAGGCCGATCTTCTTGGTGCTGCTGCCCTTGCCCTTGAGCACGCCGACCACGCCGGTGCCGCCGAGGCCGCGATGCACCTCGATGCCCCAGCTCGAGAGCTTCTCGGCGACGATGCCGGAGGTGCGGACCTCCTCGAAGCCGATTTCGGGATGCGCATGCAGATCCCGTCTGATGGCGGTGAGTTCGTCGGCAAAACTGTCGATGCGCTCAATGGTCGGCATGGCTCTCTATCCGGTTGTGCGTGATGGGGAGGTGGGTGTGAAAGTGGGGCCGTTAGGCTTGATACGAATGCCGGGACGCAAATGTTTCCACGGCAGCGTGGCGGTATCGGCCGGCATCGCGCCCGGGGCGGCGCAAATCAGCAGTTTCTCCGCAATCGGCTCGAAATCGGCGCGGAAATGCACCGAGCTCTTGTTGACCAGGATCTTCTGCGCGGTCGGCTCGATGCCGACATAGCGGTACATCGACTGGTCGGCAAGCTGGGCCTTGTAGGAGCCGACGACGACGCGGACATCGCCGACCCGCAGGCAGGCCGAGGGGCCCATATCCATGTCGCGGCCGCCGAAATAGGGGCCGGGCGCCACGAACTTGCCGTCCGAGAGCTGTTCGACGACGAAGGTCTCCCGGTAGGGCGCATCGCCGGGAATGCCGGACTTGCCGCCGAGCTCGAGCGTGACTGATGCCCCGATCCCGGCGGTGTGCGCGGCGCTGGCCGATTGCGGGTCGTAGATCACGCCGGTCGCGGCGCTGGCCTTGTTGCGCACCAGCGCGCGCAGCATGCCTGTGGTGTCGGAATCGCCGCCGGCGCCGGGATTGTCCTGGGTGTCGGCGATGATGATCGGCTTGCTGGCCGACTTCGCCAACTCCATCGCGAGTTGCACGCCTTCGTCGGGCGAATAGATGCGGCCGTCGAAATCGTCCTCATGGCTCTCGACCAGGGCCACGATCTTGTCGACAGCTTCATCCGCATCCGCCTGGGTCCGTCCGTAGGCGAACACGCTCGGCCCGCAATCCCTGAAATCGGCCGCCGGGAAGCCCGGTGCGAACGACAGCGTCGGCACGGCGTCGCTCTCGAGCGCGGCAAGCTTCTGGTAGATGCCCTTGGTCGGCTGGTCGTTGGTGCACTGCCAGCTGATCGGGATCAGGAACGGCAATTGCCGGAACGCCTTGGCGAACCGCTGTTTTGTTTTCAGCATCAGCGCCAGATGCCTGGCGCAGGCGCGGCCGGTGTCGGCCATGTCGACATGCGGATAGGTGCGGTAGGCGATCAGCGCATCGGCGTGTTCGATCATCTTGGGCGAGACGTTCGCATGCAGATCGAGGCTCGCCACCAGCGGCAGGTCGTTGCCGATCGCCGTGCGCACGCGCGCCAGCGTTTCGCCTTCGCCATCGTCGTGATGCTCGGTGACCATGGCGCCGTGCAGGTCGAGATAGACGGCATCGATCGGCCCGGCAGCACTGATGCCGTCGACCATTTCCGTCACGATCCGCTCGAACGCATCCTTGCTGACATGCGCCGACGGGCTCGCCGCCGCGAAGATCGTCGGCACCAGCTCCCAGCCATTGGCCTCCGCCGCCTCGACGAAGCCGGCGAGGCCGACATTGATCTTGCGCATGACCTTGAGCACGTCGGCGCCATGCGTCATCGACGGCCAGCCGCCGCCATGCACGAAATCGTCATACGTTGCCTTCGTCGGTGCGAAGGTGTTGGTCTCGTGCAGGAAGCCGCCAACGGCAATGCGGGTCATCAAGTTGGTCTCGATACGTTTCTTCGATCATGATGCGATTGGAACGGTTCGCACCGCGATCGCTGTCGTTGGTTGTGCGTGATCTTTCGGGGAGACCGTTGTCCACCGTCCGGGCCATGCTCTAGCGCGCGACGTTAAGCGTGTCGTCGCGCCAAGCGCAAGCCGGGGAGCACCAGCGGATTTGCATGCCCTGTGGGCGTAAAGGCTTAAGGCAAAAGACCTAGGCCGTCGCCCCAATGCCTTCCGAAACGGGGCGGAAGTTGGCGAAGTCCCAGCCGCGGCCGGGTGCCGCATCGAGCAGCGCGCGGGTATAGGCCTGCTGCGGATTGGTCAGCACCTCGGCGGCCGGTCCCTGTTCCACGACGCGGCCATGCTGCATCACGGCGACGTCGTCGCAGATCTGTGCGGCGACGCGCAAATCATGCGTGATGAACAACAGCGCGATGCCGAGCCGCCGCTGGATTTCGTCGAGCAGATCCAGAACTTGCGCCTGCACGGAGACGTCGAGCGCGGACACGGCCTCGTCCGCGACCAGCACGTCGGGATCGAGCGCCAGCGCGCGCGCGATCGCGATGCGCTGGCGCTGGCCGCCGGAGAACTGGTGCGGATAGCGCGAGATCGCGTCGGGCGGCAAATGGACGAGCTCGAGCAGCTCGCGGGCCCGCGCCAGCGCTTCCTTGCGCGGCATGCCGTAGTTGATCGGACCTTCCGCGATGCTCTCGCCGACGGTGACGCGCGGATTGAGCGAGCGGTAGGGGTCCTGGAAGATGATCTGGATCTTCTGGCGGTGCGGCTGCAACAGCCGCCGCGACAAATCCGAGATCTCGCGGCCGGCGAGCCGCACGCCACCCGAGGTCGGATCGATCAGGCGGACGATGCAGCGCGCCACCGTCGATTTGCCGGAACCGCTCTCGCCGACGATGCCGAGCGTGCGGCCCTTGCGCAGCGTGAGCGTGACGTTGCTGGCGGCGGCGACCTCGCGGGCTTTGCCGTACAGCGATCGCTCCCGGTAGACCTTGCTGAGCTCGTTGGCTTCGAGCACCACCGGCTCGGTCGTCTCCGGACGCGGCGCGCGCGGCACCAGGCTCGGCACCGAGGACAAGAGGTTGCGGGTGTAGTCCATCTTGGGAGTGCGCAGCACGTCCTGCAGCGGGCCGGCTTCGACCAGCCGGCCCATGCCGCATCACCGCGACGCGGTCGGCGATCTCGGCCACCACGCCCATGTCGTGGGTGATGAAGAGAACAGCGGTGCCGTGGTCGCGCTGCAGGTCGCGGATCAGGGTGAGGATCTGCTTCTGGGTGGTGACGTCGAGCGCCGTGGTCGGCTCGTCCGCGATCAGCAGCTTCGGTTCCAGCACCAGCGCCATCGCGATCATGATGCGCTGCCGCTGTCCGCCGGAGAGGCGGTGCGGGTAGGAGGAGAAGATGCGCTCCACGTCCGGCAGCCGCACATGCTCCATCATCGCCAGGATCTTCCGGCGCCGCGCACGGGCGTCGAGATCGGTATGGGCGCGCAGCACCTCGTCGATCTGGCGGCCGACCGGCACCACCGGATTGAGCGCGGTCATCGGTTCCTGGAAGATCATCGCCATCCGCGTCGCGCGGAGCTGGCGCAGCCGCCGGTCGCTGGCGGTGAGCAGTTCCTCGCCGACCAGCTTGACGCTGCCGCCCGACGGCACCAGCGTGCCCTTCTGCTGCAGCCCCATCACAGTGAGCGAGGTCACCGATTTGCCGGAGCCGCTCTCGCCGACCAGGCACAGCGTTTCGCTCTCGCGCACCTGCAGCGACAGGTCGTCGATGATGCGATGCGCATCGGTCTTGCGGCCGAGGCCGACGACGAGATTGTTGATGTCGAGGACGACGTTGGAAGAGTTGGTTGCGGTCACTTGCCCTCACGCTGCTTCATGCGGGGATCGAGCGCGTCGCGCGCGGCGTCGCCGATCAGATTGACGCTGAGAATGGCGATCGAGAGCAGCAGCCCCGGCCAGAAGATCAGCGACGGCTTGACCTGGAAGTAGGCGCGGCCCTCGGCCATGATGTTGCCCCAGGTCGGCGTTTCCGGCGAGATGCCGGCGCCGAGGAACGACAGGATCGCCTCGGTCAGGATCGCGGAGGCGCAGACGTAGGTTCCTTGCACGATCAGCGGTGCGATCGTGTTCGGCATCAAATGCCGCCACATGATCTTCGGCAGGCTGGTGCCGAGCGAGATCGCGGCCTCGACATACGGTTCCTCGCGCGCCGTCAGCACCACCGAGCGCACCAGCCGCGCCACGCGCGGGATCTCGGGGATGGTGATCGCGACCATCACGGTCCAGATGCTGGCGCCCGACAGCGACACCACGGCGATCGCGAGCAGGATGGCGGGGATCGCCATCAACCCGTCCATCACGCGCATCAACACCGCATCGACCCAGCGGAAGAAGCCGGCGACGAGGCCGATCAGGAGACCGATGGCGATCGAGCAGACGGCGGCGCCGAGCCCGATCACCAGCGAGATCCGCGCGCCGTAGATGATGCGCGACAACAGGTCGCGTCCATAGGCGTCGGTGCCAAGCAGGTACTGCGTGCTCGACGGTTTCAGCCGCTGCGCCGGCGTCAGCAGCAACGGATCGTGTGGCGCGAGCAGCGGCGCGAAGATCGCCATCAGGATGATGAGGGCGAGGCAGATCGTCGCAACCGCGATGATCGGCGTCGAGGTCAGGAAGCCGAACTTGACGCGGAACGGCCGGGTGACGGGGATGGAGGATTCGGGGAGGGTATCGATCGCCATCGCTTAGTACCGGATACGAGGATCGAGCAGGGTGTAAGCAACGTCGATCAACAGATTGACGCCGACATAGATGCCCGACGTCAAAAGGATCATCGCCTGGATCACCGGATAATCGCGCGCCAGCACCGCATCGACGGTGAGGCGGCCGATGCCGGGCAGGTTGAATACGCTCTCGGTGACGACGACGCCGGAGATCAGCAACGCGAAACCGGAACCGATCACGGTGATGACCGGAACCGCGGCGTTGCGCAGCGCATGGCGCAGCAGCACGCCGGTCTCGCCGATGCCCTTCGCGCGCGCGGTACGCACGTAATCCTCACCCAGCACGTCGAGCATCGAGGCGCGCGTCATGCGGGCGAT
The DNA here is from genome assembly GCF_054056355.1 of Bradyrhizobium sp. USDA 3364. NCBI lineage: Bacteria > Pseudomonadati > Pseudomonadota > Alphaproteobacteria > Hyphomicrobiales > Nitrobacteraceae > Bradyrhizobium > Bradyrhizobium sp. USDA 3364. The sequence continues at coordinate 8,169,044 of NZ_JBSRYG010000002.1, read as the reverse complement.
CAGCGCGACATAGATGAAGGAGAGGGTGCAGGTCGGCAGGATGATGCGTTCGAAGAACGGGCCGAATCCGGCCGAGATGCTCTTGAAGCCCTGCACAGGGACCCAGCGCAGGTCGATCGCAAAGATCTGGATCAGCACATAGCCGATCACGAATACCGGTACCGAGAAGCCGAGCACCGAAAGACCCATAACGAAGCGGTCGATCCAGGTACCGTGCTTCCACGCCGCGATCACGCCGAGCGGCACCGCAACCAGGATCGAGAGGATGATGGTGGCCAGCGCGACCGAAATCGACGGCTCGAGGCGCGGGCCGATCATCTCGAGGATCGGCTTGTTCGAGATCAGGGAGACGCCGAGGTCGCCGTGCAGCAGCTTGGCGACCCAGGTGTAGAACTGGATGTAGATCGGCTCGTTGAGACCAAGCGAGGTCCTGATGCGTTCGAGCTGTTCGGGCGTCGCATTGTCACCGGCGAGAATCGCGGCGGGGTCGCCCGGCGTCAGCCGCAGCAACAGGAATACGAACAGGGCCACCACGCCCATCACGGGAATGGCGGCGAGGATGCGGCGAAGCAGATATCCGAGCAAATTGGATCCGTTGGGTTGTGGCCGATGAAGTCCCCAGCGGGACCGTTGCACACCGGACCGTAGCACAGATGGTAGCGGACACACGGTAGAACTTCAGCAAGTCCCATGCCATCGGTGCTGCGGTTTTTGCGGTGCAGCTAATCAGTCCTGATGGTGCGATTATTCCTCCAATGACGTTCGAAGCAGTCCACTGGAAGGTGGATTGCTTTCAGCTTTGCGAGATTTCGCGGGCACGCGGTCGAGCCCAACACCAAGTGTCGGCGCCATCGACGGCGCATCGAGGTCGCGCCAGTCGTCGATCGCCCCTGCGACCATCTGCGCCGTCGCGGCCGACAGCGTCCAGCCGAGATGGCCGTGGCCGGTGTTGTAGAACACGCCCGGAGTCCCTCCGGCGCGAACCACCGGCATCATGTTCGGCATCATCGGGCGCAGGCCTGCCCAGGGCACCACTTTCGACGTATCGATGCCGGGGAAATGATGCCGCACCCAGTCCACCAGCGGCTGGATGCGGTCGGCCCTGATATCGCGGTTGAAGCCGTTGAACTCGGCGGTGCCTGCGACGCGGAAGCGGTCGGCGCCGAGCCGGCTGGTCACGATCTTCGCGGCTTCGTCGAGCAGGCTGACGGTCGGCGCGGCATCCCGGCTTTGCGGTGCATCGAGCTGCACCGTGATCGAATAGCCCTTCACCGGATAGACGTTGACGCGATCGTTGAGCAGGGCGGCGAAGTGGCGGCTCGCCACGCCGGCGCAAATCACGATGCCGTCCGCCTGCAACTCGTGCCGCGTCGCGACGCCGGCATCGTGCGAAGCAGCTTCGGTCCAGCCGATGCGGAAGCCGTCATCGCCGCGCGCGATCGTATCGACGTCAGCCTCGTGGACGAAGGCCGCGCCGCGGCGGACGCAGGCGTCGGCGAGGCCGCGCGTGAACTTGTGGATATCGCCGGTCGCGTCCGACGGCGTGAAGAAGCCGCCATAGCAGGTCGTCTGCAGCGCGGGTTCGATCGTGCGGATTTCGTCCGGCGTGACCGGCCGGCGGTCGAGCCCGCCCTGTTGCAGCAGCGTGTTGACGCGCAGGCCGGCGTCGAAGCCCGCCTTGTCGTGATAGACGTGCAGGATGCCGCGGCGTTCGAGATCGAAGGCGATATTCTCGCGCTGTGCGATCGAGAACAGATGCTTGCGCGCTTCGATTGCGAGTTTCGTGGTCTCGATGGTGTTGGCGCGGTAGCGCGCGATGCCACCGACGAACTCGCCGATCCAGGAATATTTGTGCCAGCTCGGCTTCGGATTCATCAGCAGCGGCGCGTCGCTGCGGAGCATCCAGCGCAGTCCCTTGAGAATGGTCGCGGCGCTGTTCCAGACTTCCGCGTTGCTGGCGGAAAGCTGTCCGCCATTGGCGAACGAGGTTTCCATTGCGGCGTAGCGATGCCTGTCGAGGACAGTCACGCGGTAGCCGCGTTCGAGCAGGGCATAGGCCGTCGTCACGCCGGTGATGCCGGCGCCAATGATCGCAATGTGAGGCATAATGGTCTTCAGGCTCCCGTGTTGTTAGAGTCGCCGAAGCGCCGGTGAAAACCGGCCGTTTCGACGCCCCATCTGTCACGGTACCTGAGAGCTTGATCCGCATCGGGCCTACGCCCGGAAGCGAACTATCCCCTTCGGTGGACGTCACGGCCCTTGATGTGCGGCCATGCTCGTCTCTCTCCAGATCGTCCTGACGATACGGTCCTTTTGCCTGAGAGTTTCCGGGGCGGTTGCTCCGTCGGCGCCGAAGCCGACAACACGAATGTTGTCGCTCCGATCTCTCCCGCATCGTCGCGTTGGACGGCCGGACCGTAGGCGAAGCCTCAAAATTGGACAAGGCTAAATTTCGATCCGGCAGTGCCAACGTGTTGTGCAGCGCAATCGATGTCAATCCAGCGTCGCGAGCAACGCCGCCATCAGGCGGCCGCGCTCGGCGAGGCTGTCGACCTCGATATGCTCGTTGAGCGTATGCGCATCGGCGCCGCGAACGCCGAGGCCGTCGAGTGTGGGGATGCCCATCGCGCCGGTGAAGTTGCCGTCCGATCCGCCGCCGGCGCTGCCATGCGGCAGATCGAGGCCCATCGCCGCCGCGAGGCCTTTTGCCTTTTCATACAGCGCCATGGTGCCGGCATCCGGCTCCCACACCGGGCGCGTGACGCCGCGCGTCACCTTGAATGTCACGTCGTTGGCGGTGCCCGATAGCGCCAGCATGCGCTCGACGCCGCGGTCGAGATCGGCCTGGCGCTTGGCCATGCTGAGGGCTTCGCCGGTGCACGTCGTGGCGACGCAATTGACCCATTGGCCGCCATGCACGATGCCGACCGAGAAGGTGCAGTCCTCGGTGGTCATGCCGTCAATGGCAATGATTTGCCGCGCCATTTCGCGGATCGCGGAGCGGCCTGACGACAGCGTTGCGCCGGCATGGCTCGGCTTGCCGGTGGCTTCCAGATTGAAGCGCGCGATCGCATAGCGGCCGGTGACGACACCGTTGTTCGGCCGGCCGGGCTCCGGCACCAGCACGTATTTGTTGCGCGCGGCTTCCGCCTCGATGATGTCGCGGGTCGACGGCGTGCCGACCTCTTCATCGGGCGTGAACAGCACGGTGATCGGCAGCGGCGTCGTGAAGGCGGCGCGCGCCAACTGCCGGATCGCCTCGATCGACAGATAGTTGCCGCCCTTCATGTCGAAGATGCCGGGCCCGAAGCACTTGTTGCCTTCGCGCCGCCACTTCAGTTTCTCGATGGTGCCGACCGGATGCACGGTGTCGAGGTGGCCGGCGATCAAAATGCCGGGCTGGCCCTGCTTCGGATGCGGAAAGCGGGCGCGGACGCAGCCTGCGAAACCCTGGCGGCCGGCGATGCGTTCGATCGTCGCACCCATGATCGCCATCTCGCGCGCGGCGAGATCGAGCATGCGCTCGACCGCGGCCGCGTCCCATGTCGGGCTCTCGCATTCCACCCAGCTGCGCAGACCCTGCAGCATCGCTTCGGAATCAAAGGGGAGATTGGCTGGGTTCATCGTTTTTCTCTCTTGTTGTTCTGACCGCGCCGGCTTCGGGCGGTGCTCACGAAAATCTCAGTCGACGATTTTGTAAAGCCAAAATCTGGCGCGGCGCCTCATTCGTTTGTGTACGTGCGATGCAGCCCGAAACCGATTGACGCGCTTTGCGCTTGGTGCAAGTCTCGATTTCACAAGCCATACAGCATGTTAGTTCGCCTAAATAACGAACGGCATGCATAACGAATAAGCCGGCTTTGACCAGTTACACGTCAGGAGAGATTGCATGTTCCCTATCTCGCGTTGGAAGCGCCGCACGCTAGCGGCCGCGTTAACGGCGTTTGCGCTGTCTTTTGCGCCGCCGGCGATGGCCGCGGGCAAGACCATCACCGCGGTGATGCATTCGGATCTGCGCGTCATCGATCCGATCATGACCACGGCCTACATCACCCGCGATCATGGCTACATGATCTATGACACGCTGCTGGCGACGGATGCCAACTTCAAGATCCAGCCGCAGATGGCGGACTGGAAGGTCTCCGACGACAAGCTGACCTATACGTTCACGCTGCGCGACGGCCTGAAGTGGCACGACGGGACGCCGGTCACCGCGGAAGACTGCGTCGCCTCGCTGCAGCGCTGGGGCAAGGTCGACGGCATGGGCCAGAAGCTGATGGACTTCGTCGCGAGCCTGGAGGCGACCGACGCCAAGACCATCACGATGAAGCTGAAGGAGCCTTACGGCCTCGTGCTGGAATCGATCGGCAAGCCGTCGTCGCGCGTGCCGTTCATGATGCCGAAGCGTCTTGCCGAGACGCCGCCGGACAAGCCGATCCCGGAACAGATCGGCTCCGGGCCGTTCAAATTCGTCCAGGCGGAATTCCAGCCGGGTGTGAAGGCAGTTTATGAGAAGAACAAGGACTATGTGCCGCGCAAGGAGCCGGCGAGCTGGACCGCGGGCGGCAAGGTCGTCAAGGTCGATCGCGTCGAGTGGGTCACGATGGCCGACGCGCAGACCGCGGTGAACGCGCTGCAGTCCGGCGACATCGACTTCATGGAGAACCTTCCGTTCGACATGCTTCCGGTGCTCGAGGCCAATCCGGATCTCAAGATCGACGTCCTCAACAAGTTCGGCTTCCAGACCCTCGGTCGCATGAACTTCCTCTATCCGCCGTTCGACAATCCGAAGGTGCGCCGGGCTGCGTTCATGGCGATGAACCAGAAGGACGTGCTCGACGCGCTGGTCGGCAATGCCAAGTACCAGAAGATTTGCGGTGCGTTCTTTGTGTGCGGAACGCCGCTGGAGACCGACGTCGGCGCCGAAACGCTGGTGAAGGGGAACGGCATGGCCGAAGCCAAGAAGGCGCTCGCCGCGTCCGGCTATGACGGCACCCCCGTCGTGATCATGGCGCCGGGCGATGTGACAACCCTGAAGGCCCAGCCGGTTGTGGCTGCGCAGCAGTTGCGCGAGGCCGGCTTCAAGGTCGACCTGCAGGCCACCGACTGGCAGACCGTGGTGACCCACCGCGCCAGCCAGAAGTCGCCGAAGGAAGGCGGCTGGAACATGTTCTTCACCAACTGGGTTGCGGCCGACGTCTCCGATCCGATCGTCAACGCCTCGATCACGGGGCGCGGCAAGAACGGCGGCTGGTTCGGCTGGGCCGAAGACCCGAAGATCGAGGAACTGCGTGACAAGTTCGCGCGCGCTGCCACGGCCGAGGACAAGAAGAAGATCGCAGCCGAGATCCAGACCGAGGCCTACGATCAGGTGATCTACATTCCGCTCGGCCAGTACACGATTCCGAGTGCGTGGCGGAAGTCGCTGACCGGTGTGCTCGACGGCCCGGCGACGCCGATCTTCTGGAACATCGACAAGTCCGAGTAAGCTTGCGGCTTGACGCAAAACAAAATGGCCGGGATTTGTCCCGGCCATTTTTATTTTCGCTGTCGCTCGTCAGGTGTGACTGTCGCGGAGCTGTTCGAGCCCGCCGTGAAGCGGCGGCCCGCTTTGCGGCGCGCTCTGCGGCGGGGAGGGGCGGTCCCCGTGCGGATTCTCGCGCTGATCGCGTTGGTCGGTCGTGCGTTGCGCGGATGGACAGTCGTTCGGCATCGTCATGCTCCAATTTGCGGCATGACAACAAGGATGCAGTCGACTGGTTCCGGGACGGCCGCCGCTAATCCGCGTGGCCTGGTCTTGCGCTGTTCGAGCTTGACAGGCTGGTGAGCTGCGTCTGTCCGACACTGGCGCTGTTCATCCAGACCGCCGCGCCGGCCGCAAGCGCCAGCAATCCGTACAGCATGATCGCGCCGCGGATCCAGCGCCGGTAGATCGCGCGCTCGTCGGGCGTCGCGTCACGGAATTTCTGCGCGTTGAGTCCGTTGCTGCAATGAGCCGCGTCGTCGCCGTGCTCGGGAATCGACGCACCGTGATCGCGCGCCTCGTCGCTTGCAATCGACATTGCCGGTCTCTCCGACCAAATTGATTTCAAAATGCGACGGCCGCAAAATGTGCGGCCGGAAATTTCCAACGCGGGAAGACTACACCGTGTGGCGGTCACGGCGTGTGAAGCCAGTCACAGCCGCAAAACACGATGAGGTGATGCGGGCATCGCGATACCGCGCGGGTCTGCTCAGGCCGTGGGTGGCGTGGCGGCTCGCGTCGTCGCGTCCTCAAGTCGGGGGCGATCGAATTCGGCAACGAAGCCATCCCCTGCACAGTCCGGAATCTCTCGCCCCTGGGCGCCTGCATCGAGGTCAACTCGCCGCTGTGGTTTCCCGACCGCTTCGTGCTCGCCGTCGACGGCGAGCGGCACACGAGCCGGGTGATCTGGAAGCGGGAAAGGCGGATCGGACTGGGGTTCGACTGACGCACCGCGCTGTCGCCCCTTGGGCTTCGGCGCGGCAGCCTTCGCTCACTTCGCTCCGATGGGGTCTTACTGGCTTGCCGAGCCGTAGCTCGCAAAGCGAGCGAAGGCTGGTGCGGGCGGTGGGACTCGAACCCACACGACGTTGCCATCGAGGGATTTTAAGTCCCTTGCGTCTACCAGTTCCGCCACGTCCGCGTTGCGCAAGGCGCGCCGATTTCTAGCGCGTTTGGAGGCCGAGTGGAATTGCCATTATCCGCTGCTAACAGATGCGCTTTCAAAGGCTTAAGCGGCTGCCCGCAAATCCATTTGCCTCTCCGGCCGAGCGTTGGGATAAGCAGCGCGCCGCCGCGATTGAGCCTCAATCCGGACACCGGCGGCTGCTTTAGGCAATCTCAACACTGTCTGATTAAGAAAGCTGAATGTCTGTTCGTTTCCCACGCCGCCCAAACCTGTTGCGCGCGGCAGCCGTTCTCGTGCTGCTTGCCTCGGCTGCGGGCGTTTCCGGCTGCGCGCAGATCGGCGATACCGTGCCGTCGGCGTTCGCCGATCCCGCCAAATACGATCTGTATGATTGCAAGCAGCTCGAGACCGAGCGCACGGGCCTCAAGGCCCGAGCGGCGGATCAGGAAAAATTGATGGCCAAGGCGGAGACCGGCGTCGGCGGTACCGTGGTCTCCGAGATGGTCTATCGCAACGAGCTGATCTCGATCCATTCGCAGCAGAAGCTTGCCGATGAGGCCTGGCGCAAAGGCAAGTGCCATGAGAGCCCGCCGGACACCCCTGCGGCCGCAGCACCCACAGCTCCGACGCCGGCGGCGAAGGGCCCGCGCGCGCCGCGAGGTCTCGTGCACTGAACAGGTATTTCGGGTGACGCGAATCGCTGTTCGCGCATGCGCGTTCGGCCGAATCTCAGACGCGCCAGTCGTAGATCCAGTCCTGCCGCGCCAGCATGCGCTCTGGGCCGATGGCGCGGATCGCGAGATCGCGCGCGATCGCCGCGGCGCCCCCCAGATGATAGATGCGGCCCTGCTGCCGCGCCATGCGCTGCACCTTGAGCACGCGCGCGCGCCGCATTTTTGCGTAGCGCTTCAGCGCGGCGGGAATGCCTGCGGTGTTTTCTCCGGTGCAGTCGCTCAACGCCTTGGCGAGCACGGCCGCATCCTCGATCGCCATGCCGGCGCCTTGCGCGGCAAACGGCAGCATAGCATGCGCGGCATCGCCGAGCAGCGTCACCGCGCCTTCGCTCCAGCGGCCGATGTCGGGCAGGGTGAACAGCGCCCATTTGCGCCAGCCGTCGACCGCACCGATCAGCATTCGCGCCGTCGCGGGCCAGCGCGCCGTGGCGAACGCGCCCTTGATCTCATTGATGTCGCCGGGCGCGCTCCAGCCCGGCCGGTTCCAGGTGCCTGACACGATCGCGACCACGTTGATCTGGCGTCCGGCCGAGATCGGATAGGCGACGAGATGGGCGTCCGGTCCCATCCAGAGCTGCACGCGCGGCGCGGTGTATTCGCGCGGCAAAGCGGTTGCGTCGAGCGTGCCGCGCCAGGCGATCAGGCCGGAGAATTGCGGCTGCACATCCGGAAACAGATGCCCGCGCACCGACGACCAGATACCGTCGGCGCCGATCAGCGCAACCGCCAATTCCTCCTGCCGGGCATTGCCGCGGCGCTGCACGACCGTGAGGCCCTTGGCGTGCTTGGTCACGTCCTCGAACTGGCAGCCGAGCCGCAGATCGATGTCGGGATGGTCGTTGACGGCGGCCTGCAGCGCGGCCTGCAGATCGGCGCGGTGGATCACCCAATAGGGCGCGCCGGCGCGGAACTCGGCCGCCTGGCCGAGCGGCATTCGCGCGATCTCGCCACCGGCCCGCGCGCTCAGGATGTTGACGGACTCGGGCGTGACCGCGCGCCGCGCAAGCGGTTCCTTGAGCCCGAGCTCGACCAGGATGCGGCTGGCATTGGGCGAGAGCTGGATGCCGGCGCCGGCTTCCTCGAGCCGTTCGGCCTTCTCCAGCACGACGACGCGAAAGCCTTGTGCCGCCAGTGTCAGCGACGCCGTCAGTCCCCCGATTCCGGCGCCGGCAACGATGACGGTTCGCGTCAGCGCCACGGAGCGGTCAGGCGACCTTGTCTTTCAGCACGCATTCCGGCGGCCGCGCTTCGCCGGCGGCGAGGTCGGACGCGAAGCGATACAGCGTCGAGCAGTACGGGCTGATGATCTCGTTGTCGTTGCCGAGGTCGAGGAACACGTGCGGGTGGTCGAACGGCGGGTTGGCGCCGACGCACATGAACTCCTGCGATCCGATTTCGATCACCGAGACACCGGAATCGTTATGGAAGTGCGGGACGACGTGGTCGGACATATTCTCACCTTGGTGGCAACGACGGGCGTACGCAATCAACAGCATGCGGCATCGCGAAATGCCGCGCACCATACTGGCGGGAACAGTTGATTCCTAGAGCCCCGATGGCTCATTTGCTCATGCAAATTCGACACAATCTTGTCGTTCCAGAGAAGCCCTCCTTTGGTCGGAGCCGTTGTGTCGCAAAAGCGGCACACTATGTCCAAGGCGAATAAAACTAGAGGTTTTGAGCTGAATGAATGGGGTGCGCCTCAGCGTTGCGGTGGCTGGCCTGGCAGTAAGTGCTGCCATGGGCGCCGCAATTTGGCCGCACGCCCGTGACGCCGGCACCGTGCTGTCGGCGCGGGACGATCCCGCCGCGCTCGCCGATATCAGGCTCAATTCCTTACTGCGCAACAACCCGGCGTTGATCGAGGACAATATCGAGACGGCGCTGGCCTCCGGAGATGCCGACCTTGCGGCGAGTTTCGTCGCGCTTGCGGCCGAGAAGAACATCGCGCTTGGTGACGACCTCACGACGCGCGTCAACGACGCCGTCGCCGAGCAATCGTCGGCGACGCATTTTGCCAAGGGCTTCGCCACCGGCCTCGTGACCGGCAATGCCGACGATGTCGCAAGCCTGTCCGGCACGGTCGCCGGCGACCTGTTCGTGTTCGGCGATATCAGGGACGTCGTGCGCGAGGGCAAGCACCTCGTGATGGGCGAGGACACCGACCAGCTGGTGCTCGGGCTTGCTGCCGCCGGGCTCGCCGTGACCGCGGCCACCTACGTGTCGGTCGGCGGTGCCGGGCCGTTGCGTGCCGGGCTGACGCTGGTCAAGGATACGCGCAAGGCTGGACGGCTGAGCGAGGGGATGATCGCATGGGCCGGACGCTCGACCCGCGAGGTCGTCGACCGGTCCGCGCTGCGCGAAGCGGTCGCGTCCGGCTCGGTGCTTCGGCCGGCGGAAACCGCGACCGCGATCCGCGCCGCATTCCGCGCCGAGAAGGCCGGCGCGCTGGTGCGTGTCGCCAAGGACGTTGGCCGCGTCGGCGAGGCGGCAGGGGTCCGGGCTGCGCGGGACACGCTCAAGGTCGCGGAGAACCCGCAGGAGATCGCGCGGGCGGCGCGCATCGCCGAGGTGAAGGGCGGCCAGACCCGCGCGATCATCAAGCTGCTCGGCCGCGGCGCGCTGCTGCTGGCAGCCGGTGCGTTCGATCTCACCATGGGGCTGTTCGGCGCGCTGCTCGCGCTGTTCGGCTTCCTGTCGTCGATCAAGGCGACCACGGAGCGGGCCACGGCGTGGTGGCTCCGGCGCAGCAAGGCGTTGCGCGTCAAGCGGCAGCTGGCTGCCCAGGCAGCGCTGGCGAGTATGCCCGCCCAGGGCTAAGCTTGCGGTCGCCTGTCGATCGCCAATCGCAAATCCCGATCCTGATCTCAAGACAAAACGGAATGGATGATGCCGAGTTTCCATCACGGCGATGTTGAAATTGCCTTTATCGACGAAGGCGCGGGCGAGCCGATCGTGCTGGTGCACGGCTTTGCCTCGAGCAAGAACGTCAACTGGATCTATCCGACCTGGGTGTCGGAACTCGTCAAGGCGGGCCGCCGCGTCATCGCGCTCGACAATCGCGGCCACGGCGAATCCGCCAAGCTCTACGATGACGCGCAGTACGAGATCGCGACCATGGCAAGCGACGTGATCGCGCTGATGGATCATCTCAAGATCGCGGGTGCCGACATCATGGGCTATTCGCTCGGCTCGCGGATGACGGCGATCCTGGCGCGGGAGCATGCCGACCGGGTGCGCTCGGCGATCCTGGGTGGCATCGGCATCGGGCTGATCGAGGGCGGCGGTCCCGGCGAGACGGTTGCGCTGGCGCTGGAGGCGCCGTCGCTCGAGGACGTCACCGATCCGGTCGGCCGCACCTTTCGCGCCTTTGCCGATCAGACCCGCTCCGACCACCGCGCGCTCGCGGCGTGCCTGCGCGGCTCGCGCCGGCTGATGACGCGCGAGGAGGCGGCCGGCATCCGCGTGCCGGTTCTGATCGCCGTCGGCAGCAAGGATGAGATCGCGGGCTCGGCGTCAGCGCTGGGCCGGATCATTCCGGGGGCGGAGGTGCTCGACATCCCGAACCGCGATCACATGCGGGCGGTCGGCGACAAGGTCTACAAGACGGGCGTCATCGACTTCCTGTCGCGGCGAAAATAGCTCGTCGGCCTCATTGTCTGTCGTCGTCGTCATTGGCCAAGGCGCGTGCGGCCGCGATCAGCACCACGAAGGTCGCGACCCATACCATGCGCGCGCCGTAGCGGTCGTGCGGCCCCGAGATCACGCCGCAGATGACGGCATTGCCGAGCAGAGCGAGCGTGACGGTGCCTGCCAGCAGCGCGAGGTCGTCGAGCCTCCGTTGCCACAGCCCGCGGCCGAACAGGAGCGCGACCAGCAGCATCGAGGCCAGCGCGACCGGCACGTGGATGCGGTTGATTGCGGTGAAGTCGAGGTGCCAGCGTTGCTGCCGCGCGGCGCGCATCGGCGCGACCTGCTTCGGAATATAGCGCTCGATGATCCCATAGGTATGCGGGATCCAGCCATTGGTGCCTTCGCCGGTCGCGACATGCATCAGCTGGTCGGCGGTTGCGGTCAGCGCCGCCTCGGCCTGCCATGCCGGATATTCGGCGAGCGAACGCTTCACGATATAGCCCATCTCGTCGTTCAGCCCCTGGAAGCGGCCGAGCGTGTTGAACATGCTGTGGCCCCACAGGAAGTCGTCGGCGGTCGGCGGCAACTCGTTGCGATAGGGGCAGAGCTTCAGATTCTCCTTCGCGCAATGGTCGCGCAGATATTGCGTGACGATGCCATCCTGCAGGATGCGGCCGAACGCGACGCCGATGCCGCCGGGCGTCCAGGCCAGCTGCCCGGAAAGCGCGAAGTTCGCCGCCAGCAGCATCGAGGCGCCGGCGACGATGGTCAGGCTGCCCTGCGCGAGGCCCGCGAGCGGGATGCGCCGGCCGAGCCACGGACGCAGCATCCAGCCGACGCAGCACAGGCCAAACAGCACCCCGAGCGTCGCGCTGTGCGTGGCGGCGGAGAACGCGATGAAGCCGAACAGCACCGCCTTCTCCAGCGCCGAGATCCGTTCGCCGTGCAGGACAAGGATGAAGACCGCGAGCACCGCAAGGCCGGCAAAGATGTCGGTCAGCAACATGCTCGCGAGCCAGGGCAGCGCGGTGGTCGCGATCAGCACGAGGCTGATTGCGATCAGCCGGACCGGGCGGGCGAGGTCGAGCACGCGCAGCGTCAGCTGCAGGATCCACAATGTAGCCAGGGTCTGGATGCCGAGGTTGAGCCAGAAGCCGGATGTCTCGCCGGCATGGAGGTAGATGCCGAACACCGTGGATCGGCTCGGCACCAGATAGCCCTCGTACCAGCGGGCGAGATAGCCGCCGGTATCCCACTGGAGCAGCGGATAGCCGTTCCAGAAGGCAGGGGCGAGCAGGAGGAGGGGGATGGCAATGGTGGCGACCCAGACCGATCGCGCGTCGGTCAGGCGGGCACGTAAACTCCAGCTATTGATGATGTTTCCCCCTTTTTATTGGGGCTGACCATGCCCAAAACCACACCGGCGACGAAATCCGCCAATAGTTGCAGAAGCACGGCTTGATTTCGGCAAAATCCCGACCAATTCCCCTAGACGCCGGTCCGGGACGTTCGGGTGGGGTTTACTGTACCGAGCCTTCCCGGGACGCGCTGGGTCCATCGTGCTATAACGCACATCAGAACAACCGAATTGCGAGAGCAGCTATGGCAGTTCATCAGGTCAATCCGCAGGGGGGCAAGCTGGCGGCGCTCGATCCGATCTGGGATCGAATTCGCGGCGAGGCGGAAGACATTTTGCGACGCGAGCCGGAGCTCGCATCCTTCATCTATGCGACCGTGCTGCATCACGAACGCCTGGAAGATTCGGTGGTTCATCGCATTGCCGAGCGGCTCGATCACGCCGCGCTGTCGGGCGATCTGATCCGCCAGACCTATGGCGAGGCGCTGCGCGATGACCCCGATATCGGCAACGCGTTCCGCGCCGACCTCGTCGCCGTCTATGACCGCGATCCCGCGACCTCGCGCTTCATCGATCCCTTGCTCTACTTCAAGGGCTTCCACGCACTGCAGACCCATCGTCTCGCGCACTGGCTGCATCAGAAGGGCCGCAAGGATTTCGCCTTCTACCTGCAGAGCCGCTCGTCGGCGGTGTTCCAGACCGACATCAACCCGGCCGCCAGGATCGGCCGCGGCATCTTCCTCGATCACGCCACCGGTTTCGTCTGCGGCGAGACCGCGGTCATCGACGATGACGTCTCGATCCTGCATGGCGTCACGCTCGGCGGCACCGGCAAGGAGAACGAGGATCGCCATCCGAAGATCCGTCACGGCGTGCTGATCGGCGCCGGCGCCAAGATCCTCGGCAATATCGAGATCGGTCACTGCGCGCGCATCGCGGCGGGCTCCGTCGTGGTCAAGCCGGTGCCGCACAACGTCACGGTCGCGGGCGTGCCGGCGAAAATCGTCGGTGAGGCCGGCTGTGCCGAGCCGTCACGCACCATGGACCAGATGCTCAACGCGATCGGGCTTTGATTTCATTCGCTTTCCGATCGCTGCGCTTTTTTTGCAAATAAGACGCCCAGACAAGAGTCGTGTGCGCAACATCACGTCGCCAAAGCCTGAAAAGGCTCTGGCGATCTCGGCCGTCTCGTCCTAAAACTCCCCCGAAAATCATCGACCCGATTGGAGACGGCCGTGGACGTTCAGGAAGTCAGGAAGCTCGACGCGTATCTGAAGCGCGTGTTCAGCAATCCCAAGATCCGCGTGGTGCCGCGGCCCAAGAAGGACGACTCGGCCGAAGTCTATATCGGCGAGGAGTTCATCGGCGTGCTGTTCGTCGACGACGAGGACGATGATCGCTCGTTCCAGTTCCAGATGGCCATCCTGGAAGAAGATCTGAGCGAGTAAGGCTGAACAGCCGGCCGATAAGACGTCATTGCGGGGAACCCGCGACCGGAAAGTCGCTCCGCCGCAATGACGGCACTACCCCTTCGCGCCGTGCATCTGCGCGGAGAGGCGGTTCATCGCGGTGGCGATGTCACGCCATTGCGCAAGCCAGCCGCGCGGAAAGCGGAAGGTCAGGTCGGCGCCCTCGATGCGCTGTTCGCTCAGGCACATGCCTGGCGTCATGGTGTCGCGCGTGCAGCGCGCGATCAGCTGCGGCTCTGCCGCGCTGAACAAGTCCTCGCCGCCATAGGGCGTGCCGTCGCGGAACGCGCGTGCCGTCAAGCCGTCATCGCTGGTCGCGCGCTCATCGAGATAGCGCGGATAGATCGTGCGCACGCGCATGTCCGGCGCGAGTGAATCGTGGTGGGCCGCGATCGACACGAAAATCCTGTCGATCGGCTGTACCTTGTCCTCGACCGTATCAGCGCTGTAATGCTTCGGCGCGGCAGGCGCTTGCAGCGACGGGTAGAGGAAATTCAGATCGACGCGTTCCTGCGGCCCGGAATGGCGCTGGATCTTCATGCGCACGGCCATGGTCGGCACGTTGAACAGCGTGCCGCCGACGCTCACCGGCAGCCGCGACGGATCGCTCGGCGGGAAGGTGGTATAGGTCGGCCACAACAGATAGGCGACGGTTGACACCGCGCCGGCCGCGATGATCGCCGACAGGACGATCGGAACGAGATGCGCGCGCGGATTGCGCCGGGTGTCGCGGGCGAGATGCTGGGCCGTCGAGAGAAGCGTCATGAACGAGGCAAAGACCAGGTCGGGAGTGGCCGAATCACCTGCCGAATATGCCACGAGGCGAGCAATTTCCGTACGATTCCAAGGGAATCCCTGACCGATTGGCCATGCGCAAATGCCGCGCCAGGGAAGCCCGGTTAACCTTTCCTTAAGGATGATGTGGCGGCCGGCCGCCAATTCTGCGAAGCAGGGCGAGTGGCCTGTTGCGTAGCGGAAGTTCCGATGTCGCCCGATACCTTGAATTCCCTGTTCTCGCTCCTGATTGGTTTCGCGTTCGCCGGCGCACTGGCCAACGGCTATCAGGCGATGGCGGAGCGCCCGGCCGGCTTCGGCCTGCTGCAAGAGGGCGTGGCGCCGAAGACCTTCGCCGCGGTGCCGTTCCTCGTCTTTGCCGCGCCGTTCATCATCATGCGCAACACGCTGCGCGGCGCGCGCATCGAGCGCCGCCGGTTCGAGTTCGTGATGATGGCAACGGTGATCTCCGGCTTCTGGAGCCTGATGTCGGGCACCTTCTTCATGATGACGCTGCGCGCAGCGGGCGTGCTCGCCTGATCCCGTCGTGATCCGCGGCCGATCAATGGCCGCGCTTGCTTGAAACCATGTCGGCCGCTGTGCCAAGGTCTCCGCAGATCAGCGCTGCTGTCCTGGTTGAATCAGGACCGAAGCTCTGGATTCTTGTTTCGAGGCGTTTTCTTCACGCGAACCGGTGTCCACTTCGCTCGAAAACGCTCCAGGGAGACCTCAATGGCGATCTACGAACTCGATGGGCAGAAGCCCGATCTTCCCGCTGACGGCAGCTACTTCATCGCCGACAATGCCGTTGTGATCGGCAAGGTCCGCCTCAAGTCCGCGGCGAGCGTCTGGTTCGGCGCTGTGCTGCGCGGCGACAATGAGTGGATCGAGATCGGCGAGGGCTCCAACGTCCAGGACAATTCGACCCTGCATGTCGATCCCGGTTTTCCCCTGACCATCGGCGACAACGTCACCATCGGCCACAACGCGATCGTGCACGGCTGCACGCTGGAAGACGGCGTGCTGATCGGGATGGGATCGATCGTGATGAACGGCGCGCGCATCAGGCGCGGCAGCGTCGTCGGTGCAGGCTCCGTCATCACCGAGGGCAAGGAGTTTCCGGAAAATTCCCTGATCATCGGTGCGCCGGCGCGCGTGGTGCGCACGCTTGACGCCGCGCAGGCGGAGGCGCTGTCGCGGCCCGCGAAGTCCTACGCGATCAGGGGCCCGCAGTACAAAGCCGGACTGAAGAAGATCGGCTGAAACTTCAGCCCTTCTTCCGTCCGCGCTTGCGCGCAGCTTTCGGCGCTGCGGCGGGGTGATCTGTTGTATCCTGCTGCCTGGTTGCCTGCTGAAGTCTTGCGCTCTTGCGCAGCGCATCCTTCAGGTCGATCGGAATACCGTGCTTCCTCAGCAGGTCGGCGAAGGCCTCGTCCGCGAGCTCCTGCAAGGTCGCCATCCGGTCGCGACCAAGCTGCTTCAGCTTGTCGAACGTGTCGTCGTCAAACTCGATCAGCTTGCGCAAATTGCATTGCTCCCAACCTGTATTGCTCCCTTGCCTGCGGGAACGGGCATTTTGCGGATTCGTTGATGTCCGCAAGGAGAAATGCCATGCGCAAATTATCCGCCACCGTCGCGTCAGCGACAATCGCAATCCTGCTGGCGCCCTCGATTACCGTCGCCCAAGGTACTGGAAGCGGCACTGGGACCGGTAGCCCTTCGCCGGCCAGTCCGACATCTCCGCAAGTCACGTCACCGCCACCCGGCACCAACAGTGCCGGCACCGCCCAATCCTCCGGCCGACCGAACACCGGTGAGGGCGTCACCACCGGCTCGGCGTCGACGACCGAGAGTGTCGACAAGGCCATCGCCGACGAGAACAAGAAAGTCGATCGCCGGACCAAAGGCATCTGCCGCGGCTGTTAACCCTCGACCGCTGCGCCTTTGATGAACGTGGGTCGCGCAGAAGTGAGCGCGACATAGGCCCGCACTCGGAGCCGCGATCCTAGATTCAGTTAGCATGCGCGGGACGCGGCGGTGGAGGCTTGAAGCGAAGAGCCTTGAAAGAAGGAGTAACGGGTGATGTTGCGTAAAACGATGATTGCCTTGCTGGCGACGGCCTCGGTCGGTCTGCTCACGGTCGACGCTGCGTCGGCGCGCGGGGGCTTCGGCGGGGGCGGCTTCCACGGGGGCGGCTTCCACGGTGGCGGTGGCTTCCACGGCGGCGGCTTCCATGGCGGTGCGTTCCGGGCCATGGGCGGTGGTGGCGGCTGGGCCGGCGGCGGTTGGCGCGGCGGCGGCTGGCGCGGTGGAGGCTGGCATGGTGGCGGCTGGGGCTATCGGCGCGGCTGGGGCTATCCATTCGCTGCCGCAGCAGTCGGCTTCGGCCTGGGTTACGGCGCAGGCTACGGCGCCTACGACTACTATGACGGCTACGGTGGCGATCCATACTACGCCGGTTACGGCTACGACGATGGCTATGGCTATGGTTATGGCGGCTGCTACGTCGTGCGCCGCGGCGTGATGACGCCGTATGGCTGGCGCGTCCGGCGCGTGCAGGTTTGCAACTGAGCCATCCGCTGAAGCATGGCCGGTCCATTCGATCGCCATGCTGATGGTCTTGGGATGATCGGCGCGGCCGGCGTTTCGGAGCCCGGCCAACGCGTTGGTTGTCGCGTACTGGTATGCAGCTTGCACCGTCTGGCAGCAGTCTGTGCGTGAGCGCGTCGCGAACACAAATGGCCCGGCTGCGATTGGAGCCGGGCCTTTAGGGGATCTCAGAGATGCTGACCATTCCTGATCTGACAATGCTGTTCATGGTTGTTGTTGCGAGCCTTGCCGTTGCGTTGATCTACATGCTGCATGAGCTCGAGCCGAAGCTTGCACGGCTGCGGCTGCGAGGTGATCGCAGCTTGCGCGATCGCTCCGGCTAGCTAGAGCATGATCCGGAAAAGTGGAAACCGGTTTTCCGGAAAGATCATGCTCGAACAAAGAGATGAGATCGTGATGCGTTTCCGTGGAAACGCATTACGATCTAGGCCGGCAGACGCCGTCGCTGCGGCCTCGGCCGCAGCGATGCTGCGCCGTTGGATTTCACCGCGCCGGGCTTTCGCTGAGGTCCACGGAGCCGGCCTTCCCTGGCGGGCAGTCCCGAGGAGGGAATTGCGGACCCCAAAAAACAAGGCCGTCGACGTAGTATACCGTCAACGACCTTGCCAGCCCCGGATATTGAAATCGGCTCACGCCATCCGGTCATTTAAGGATGACTCGGATTCCTATGCCGATATGTGAACCAGTTCACAAAGTCCGGATTAATTCACGGTAGCGGTCACTGACACGAGACGGCCGAGGCCGGTCTGGAGCCCGGAATGTTCCACGTGAGGTTGCTGATCTTGTTCGGGATTTGGCGCATTTTTATGGCTGGCGGATCGCCCGGCACTGGCCGCCGTCAGCCGCGCGATCCGCGGCGCTTCCGGTTGGCACTGCGGGTGGCCTTCGAGCGCTTGCGTGGCGCCGGTTCGGCGGCCGGCTCGTTGGCCTGCGCGCTCGCCAGCGACTGGCGCAGACCTTCGACCTGTTCGGTCAGCGCGGCGACCTGATCAGAGAGCTTCTTGGCGTCGGCCTGCTGCGCGGCAAACTGCTTGCGCACGGTCTGCAACTGGTCCTGCACCTCCTGCAACTGGTCGATGGACTCCTGCTGGGTCACCTCCATCCCCTTGGTCTTTTCCACCAGGGCCTCGGAGACTTGCGCGGTCCGCGCCTGCAACTGACGGGCGGCGACCATCCGGTCGGTCTCCGGCACATTGCCGCTGAAGGCGCGCCACAGAGCGATCGAGCCGATCCCGAACAGCACGAGCACCAGCGCCACGGCGCCGATCGCGATCGGCTGCACGCCAATCAGGCTGCTGGTTTGTGCATTCCGGGGGGCAAGTTCGACCATGCGACCAGAACCGGACATCAATTGAAAGGTTCCGAATAGCACAACCTCGGCACGGGAAAAACCCGCCGATTCAAGCGGGGGGTCTGTAAAATTCGCCGCAAGTGCAACGGCTTTTACCCCAAAACAAGGCCGTCCGGCTCAGCGCGCGGGCGCGATCAGGCCGACCCTCATGTCCTTCGCAAGGTAGACACAGGCGCCGTCGGCGAGCACGCGGCCGTCGGCGATGCCGAGCACCAGCCGGCCGCGCCTGACCTGGCGCATGTCGACCTCATAGCGCACAAGCCTGACGTCCGGCGTGATGTGACCTCTGAACTTGACTTCGCCGACCCCGAGCGCCCGGCCTTTGCCCGGCGAGCCCGACCAGCCGAGCCAGAAGCCGATGATCTGCCACATCGCGTCGAGCCCAAGGCAGCCGGGCATCACGGCGTCGCCGGCAAAGTGACAGGCGAAGAACCAGTGGTCCGGCGCGATGTCGAGCTCACCAGCGACGTGGCCCTTGCCGAAGGCACCGCCCGCGGCGCTGATTTCGGTGATGCGATCCATCATCAGCATCGGCGGCGCCGGCAGCTGCGCATTGCCCGGGCCGAAATAGTCGCCCTCGCTCGATCGCAGCAGATCCGGCTTGCTGTAGGACGCCTGCGGCGTGTGAAAATCGTGCGGATTGAACAAGATGGCCACCGACCTTGGGGTTAAGGTTGAACATCAGGTGCGGCTGCGCCGCGGGGCTTTTGACGTGACGGACGGGGTGTCGGCAGGCAGCCGCAGCGCCGCGGCCATGAAGGCCCAGATGTCGTCGGTGAGATCGGCTGGATCGGGCCGCTGTCCGCCCGCCAGCGCACCGATCAACGCCTGGCGGATGCCGCCGATCATCATCGCGATGGTGAGGTCAGGATCGATGTCCGTGGCGACGATCCCGTCGCGTCGCGCGGCCTCGAGCATCCGGGCCCCGGCCGCGAGCTGCCTTGCGGTGAAGGCGGTCTCGACATCCAGCACCTCGGGCGCCCGGCTCAGCGGGCCGATCACGAGCGGCGCAAACGGATGCTCGTAGTGAAACGCGACATAGGCGCCGATCCGGGCCTTCTCCCGCGCCGCCCAACTCGTTGCCGGCAGCGTGGCGCCGCCGAATGCCGCCTGGTCGAGCCGCTCGTAAAACTCCTCGACGACTGCCGCGATCAGGCCGGCCTTCGATCCGAAATGGTGGTAGGCGAGCCCGACCGAGGCCCGCGCCCGTCTGGCGACGTCCTGCATCTCGAGATGCCCGCACCCCTCGATCAGTTCGTCCCGGGCTGCGGCGAGCAGCCTTTCCCGCGTTCCTGGACCGGCAACGGTCATTGTCCATCCGGCTCTTGAATTGAATTCAATTCAATCGCGCAGATGCTACGATGTGTCAAGCGGGGCGGCTCAAGCCGGGGCGATTGGTTGGGTGGGCGGGCATGGCGTTTGCGATCAAGACCGGGATCTCCGATTCCCGGGCGAAAGCGTTCGCCTTCAAGGCGCAGAAGACCATGTATGGCGGCAAACTGATCGCCGCCGGTGACGTCGTGTTCGTGTTTGCGAGCGAGAACGAGGGCAGCAAGGGCATGATCGCCCGTGCGGTCGTCACCGCGGCCGAGGCGGTGCCGCGCAAGGTCGGAATCGCCAGGCAAACGCCGCGTGTCAGCATCGTGGTCAGGCGCATGGTGTCGGCGAGGCGTCCGCTCGGGCGCGACCAGCTCAAGCACTTCAAGGACTGGGACGACGGCCGGCCCGAGACCGAGCTCAACTCCAAGTTCTATCGCCAGGCCACCAACAAGATCGTCGGCATCACGGACGAGACGGCGGCCTTTCTTGAGCGCTTCTTCTGAGGTTGCGATCGCAGCTCTCACTCGGTCGCACGAGTTCGCGATATGTCGATGCATTCGCCGGCCGCTTGCCGGCCTTGATCATCTTCATCCGCTAAGGATTGTGCCGTGGTGTGGTACGCAATGGCCGTGCCGGGGCGTTTCCGCGGTCCCGTTGCGAACGCCTGGTCGCAGTGCTAGCTGTCTCTCCAAGGAGAGACGTATGCGTGACAACGAGCAGACGGCCAACCACTACACGAAGCAGTGGTCGAGCGATCTGAACTTCAGGACGTTCGTTCAGCAGAATGCTGAAGCGGCGAAGGCAATGCCGAGCCGACAACTGCCTTGGGCCGAACTGTTCGAGCGCATTCGCAAGCAGGCGTCGGAGCGCAAGACGTCGGTCTACGATGCTGCTTGCGGATTTGGTGATATCCTGAATCAACTCGCGGCAACCCCGGTCCCTGCAAGGCTCGAATATGTCGGTGCCGATATTCACGGTGCGCTTGATACGATCGAACGATACGGGATTGCGACTCTGCTCAGACATGACATCACGCGCGAACTGCCGACACGGCAGCCGTTCGACTTTGTCATCTGCCGTGCGGCGATCCATCACACGTCGGATCCGCGCGCGACATTCGATACGTTGGTGCGGCAACTCGCACCCGGCGGCACCATCGCCATTACCGCCTACGCCAAGAAGGCGCCGATGCGTGAGGCCGTCGATGACGCCTTGCGGGCAGCGATCATTCCGATGTCGAACGACGAGGCGTTTGCGACCGCGAACCAGCTGACGGCGCTTGGGCGGGATCTGCAGCGCACCAAGGGCCAGATCACGATCGAGCACGATTTGCCGTTCCTTGGCATCAAGGCAGGCAGCTATGACGTCCAGACCTTCATCTACAATCATTTCATCAAGTGTTGGCACAATCCGGCGTTCTCCGAACAGCACTGCGATCTGGTGAACTTCGACTGGTACCACCCGCCCTTCGCGTTCCGGTACGAACGGGATGAGTTGCGTGAGTGGGCAGCCTCCTGCGGACTCGAGATTGTCAAAGAGGCCTCGACCGAGGCGCAGCACTACATGGAATGCCGCTCGCCGCGGTAGGCCAGACCCGGTCCACACGAAATCATTTGTCGGGCCTTTCGTGCCCGCAAAAAGGGTTGCGGCCAGGCTTTGGGGGAAGCCTGGCCGCGCGCGAACCGGTCTGGGACGGGGAGGGGTGGGGATGTGACCGGGTCGCGAACTCGAAATTCCTTGCTTCTGCTCAACGCGAGCTTGCGGTTGCAACTGCGGGGCGGTTGTCGCCGAGCGAGACCCACACATTGGGATCGGCCTGCGATTGCCGCTTGACGAAGCGGTAGCCGGTGTCCGTCCAGGCGACGATGCTCTCGTTCTGGTTATCGAGCACGAACTCGCCCTTGTCGGTCTTCACCGTCAGCACCGCGTGGCCTTCGCCCTTCTTGTCGCGCACCACCGTGATCAACAGCGCCTCGCGCGGCCAGCCGGCGTCCATCAGCATCTTGCGCTTCAGGAGCACGTAGTCCTCGCAGTCGCCGTAACCATCTGATGGCAACGACCACTTCTCGATCACGCCCCAATGATCCATGTCGGTCATCGGCTTGACGGATTCGTTGACCCACTTGTTGACCCGCACGAGGTCGCGCCAGGCGGTCTGCGACAGCACGATGTCGCGTGGTTGCGTCGCACCGCCGCGGCACTCGGTCGGATTGTCGGTACAGAATTCGACCCAGCCGATCGGCGAACGCGCAACGTCACCCAGGCTGGCGTAGACCACGTCGCCGGCCTTGGCCGACACGCACGTCGCAAACAGAATGGCGGCAACCGCCAGACCTTTCCCCTGTCCCCTGAACCCAAACATCGTAGCCCCCGTTCTTCTTGTTGGGACCACGTTTCGCACAAAGTTTTTTCGCCGCAGCTAAGTGTGCAAAGTAGATTTGAGGCGAATACTGGTAAAAGCTGCGGCGAATTCGATCTGTACTTGAATCGAATTCGCCTAAAATTTGAAACAACTGCAATTGATTCAAATTTTATGCATTAACCCGGCAAGCGCTGCGCCAGCACGGTTTGTTCCGTCAAACGCCGCGGCCGTTAACCGCCGATTGTGCCGGGCCAAACGCGGCGAAGGCGGCCACCGGTGCACCGGATGGCCGCCTTCGCGGGCTGAAAACGGGGGTGTTGAGCGGTTTTGCGCTTTACCTCGCGGTAACGCTCTCTTCGAGGGTTTCCGCGGACTGCTCGTGGACGAACTCGAGCGCGAAGCCTTCCTCGAGATTGCGCACCACGCGGGCCTGCACCCGGCCGAGCATCACCAGCGACTTCAGCGGCGGGCGGTTCTCTGCGGCAATGGCCGCGCCCGACAAGGAAAGGTCGATGATGCGGCAGGTCATCCGCGTGCCGTCTTCCTGGGTGAGCAGGGCGATCGGGTTGCGCGGCACGATACGGTCGTGGCGGCGATCCTCGGGCAGATTGAGGATGTCGCGGTTGGCGAGCCAGGTGAGCTGGGCGGCGAGCTTGTCGCGCTTGCGCGCGGTGGCGCCGATCGTCATGGCGAAGCCGTTGTCGATGATGCGGGTGATGCGCCCCTCGACACGGCCGATATGGTCGAGATAGGCGATCACGCGGTCGCCGACATTGCCGATGCCGGGCGCCAGCAGCGCGAGGCCGCCCGGGGACATGTTGATAATCTGGCACGGAAACTCGCGCCGGTCGGGCAGCATGTAGCGGCCGAGCAGATGCACCTTGACGCGCTGGAAGCGCCGCCGCTCCTCGGCTACCGGGACGACGGTAGTTTTCTTCTGTGCAAACGACATCACACCAAACCCGGCCACCGTCCATTCGGAGCCCCGACGACCCTAAGGCTGATAGGGTTAACGGGGCGTTACGGTTGAGACGCGGAACCCGCACACGGTGCAAGAGAAGCGAGCGGAACTCCCGCGCACCGATCTCAAGGGATCCGTGCGGCTTCCTGCGCCGCGTCAGGTTCTCCGAACCATTGCGCTGCGGCTTGCGCAGTCTCCTCCAGATCCGGCTCCATGTCTGTGGCCCAGGCCACAAACCCGTCGGGACGCACCAGCACTGCGCTCAAGCCCAGCCGATCGCTGGCGTCGCTTGCGAGATAGGTGATCCGGCCGCGCCAGCGATCGGCAAGCGCGCGAAGCGGAGCGCGCAAGTCAAAGTCCAGCAGCAGGCCGCGCCCATCGCAGAGCAGCTCGCCGAGCTTCGTCCCGCCGGCGAGCGCGAAGTCGGGTGCGCTGCGGCCGACCAGCGCATGGCCGCCGCCGAGATCGTAGCGGAGCGAAACGCCCCACACGCGTTCGGCGAAGTAAGTCGCGCCGTCGGGCGTCGCGATGAGATCGCGGACGATCGCTTCGAGCGCGCGCGAACTCCGGCTCGGCCGCATCAGCGCGACCTGGGCGCGCGACCAGTCGAGAACCTGCGCGCCTATCGGGTGCCGCTCGCTTGAATAGCTGTCGAGCAAACCGGCGGGCGCGTCGCCACGGATCGTGGAAGCGAGCTTCCAGCCGAGGTTCATCGCATCGCCAAGTCCGAGGTTGAGCCCCTGGCCGCCGAGCGGCGAATGGATGTGCGCGGCGTCGCCGGCGAGCAGCACGCGCCCGTTGCGGTATCGCGTCGCCTGACAGGCTCGATCCGTCCAGGTGGTCGCGAGCCGGAGCGCCGTCAAGGTGACGTCGGTGCCGGAGACGCGGCGCAGCACCGCCTGCACGTGCTCGCGCGTGATCGGCCGGCTGCGGTGGAAGGCGCCGCCGTCGAACGCGACCATCGCGATCGTGCCGGGCCGCGCGTAGGTATACATGCCCGATGGCGTGTAGTGGCGGCCGGGGCGGAGCTGGTCCGGATCGGCGATCTCGACCTCGACCGAATAGCCGGTGAACTCCGGATCGGTGCCGGTGAATTCAAAGCCTGCGGCCTTGCGCACCGTGCTGCGGCCGCCGTCGCAACCGACCAGCCAGCGTCCGCGGAACGTCTCGCCGCCGGCGAAAACTGTCACGCCGTTGTCCGACTGGTCGAGCGCCGCGACGCCCGCGCCGCGCCTGATCTCGACGCCCATCGCGGTGGCGCGAGCGGTGAGGGCGGCTTCGAGCGACGCCATGTCGACCGCCATGCTGGTGCCGGCCGGACTCGGCAGGCGAAACCGCCATTTCGAGGTGTCGATATCATCGTGGAAAAACTGGATGCCGGCGAAATGGCCGGCCGCACGGCCATCCTGCGCGCGCTGGGGCGCCGCGATGTCGTCGAGGATCCCGCGACGATAAAGCGCTTCGATCGTGGGCGCCGACAGGCCGCGCATGCCGAATGGCAACCGCTTCAGCGGCGAGTGCGGGTCGGCGGCCTGCTCCAGCACCAGGACCGAGACGCCCGCGAGACGCAGCTCGCACGCAAGCAGCAGGCCGACCGGGCCGGCACCGGCAATCAAGACATCGTGGGGAACGGGATGGTGGTTGTGCATGAACTGCTCCTTTGTCGGTGTTCGACCGGAGCGGTTCGTCGGGTTGAGAACCACACGGACGAACAATGGACGCCTTGGCGTCCGGTGTTCGTCGTGGGGATCTCATGCACGAGGCAGGAGACCAGAGCTTTCGAAACGACCTCGTTCACGAAAGGACTTCGTTTCCGAAAGGACTTGGGCTTACCAAACCAAGTCTGCCTTTTCCGACACGGGCTCTATAGCGGCAAGGCGATCGATCTGCAACCGGCGCGGCGGATGCGGCAACGACGCGCCGTCGCTAGGTCCCGGCGACCGTGTCGGCGTGACCGGGGACATCGACCCGGCGCGAGCCAGGGCGCGGCGCAAGATTGTCCGGCGTCTTGATGTTGCTCGCGAGCCCGGCCGCCTCGAACGCCTTGATCAGCCACCAGCCGAGATCGATCTGCCCCGGCAGCAGCCCGAGCTTCGCCGAGTTCGGGTAGGCATGGTGATTGTTGTGCCAGCTCTCGCCCATGCTGATCAGCCCGGCGATGCCGACATTGTAGCCCTGGGCCGCGACGCCTTCGATGATCCAGGTCTGTCCGCCCTTGCGATGCGAGTAGTGACCGATCAGCCAGTGACCGGTGACGCAGACGGCGACCCGGACGCAGATGCCCCAGACCAGCCAGCTCCACGAGCCGATCGCGAAGAACAGGATCGCCCAGGGCAGTTGCTGCCACATCCAGGTTCGCTCGACGAAGGCGTAGAAGCGGTCATCGGCGAGCCGCGGCTCGAGCCGGAACACCGGCGGGTGCTTCAGCACGAGCATGCAATGCAATTGCCACCAGCCATCGCGCCAGAAGCCGGCGTCGTGGCGGGAGTAGGCGTGGCAGGCGGGCTGGCGTTGTGCCCAGTCGCGGAAATCGTGCAGCCGCACCATGCCGTAGGGACCGGCCATCCCGACCAGCGTGCCGAGATAGACGCAGAGCCGCTCGAGCCACAGCGGGCAGTCGAAGCTCGCATGGATCAGGCGCCGGTGCATGCCGACCGAATGCCCGAAGCACAGTGTGATCGCGCTGGTCACGATGAACAGCGCGAACGCGCTCCACGAGAACAGCACCGGCCCGAACACGATCGCGACCGCGGTCATGCCGCCGAGCCACAGCGACTTCGCCGGCGCCCATTGCACGCGCCCGTCCAGCGGGTTGGTGCGCTCGTCGGCGAAGATTCGTTCGGAACCGGGCTGCAGCTTCATTCCGTAACCTGAAGTTGTGCCGCAGGTTGGAATGGTCCGGCCGTCGCTGTCAATCCGCCGCGCGCGTCCGTCATGTCGCAGTCTGCATTGGCATCACGGGCCACTTCACCTGGCCTGTCGTGACTTGGTCATCGACTTCGGCACCGCGATGAAGTGACGATCTGCGCGCGAAAGCGACGTGGTGACGTTACTTGGCCTCGGCGTGCACTGCCGGTTCAATGGTCACCGATTTCAGGACCTTCCGCTTCGCGGCGCGGACCTCGAGCTGCAGGGGCGGCTGAAAGGAGCCGGCCGGTGGCTCGAATATGAACCCATGGTGTCCGTCGCCCTTGTCGAGCTTGAGAAGATCCTTGCGGAACTGATCGGCGACGACTTCGGCAACGAGGTCGCCGTTGAAGTAGATATCGATCGTGACCCGCTTGTCGGGGTGCTGGTTGTACGAGGCCCAGCCGGCAATCCTGTCTTCGTTGAAGACATCGACATTGCCGGTGATCTCCCCTGAAAGACTCTCGATGCCGGCTTCGATCACCTCGAGATCGCCCTTGTAGATCGATCGCGTCACCTCGAAGCTGAAATTCGCGGTATCGACGCATTGCTCCAGCAGGCTCTGCCGATGCTCCTTCATGCGTTGCAACGTGTCCAGTTCGCCCAACTTGACGTACATGCCGACGATGCCTTCGATACCGGGATTCATGGTGTCGTACTCCGCAATACTGCAAGCCGCTCTAAGTTACGTTCACAATCGGTGCGTCCTTGCGGAAAATACTTCCGTCAAGACCTGACGCGGCAACCTATTGACCTCCGTCGCATCTTGCCACGGCCTTCATGACATCCCGATTGTCCTGACCAAAAGTCGGTGCGGCCGAACCCGGCCCAACGCAGGGACAGGGAGGACGAACCGATGCACGCGAGACGGACCTGGTGCCAGGCCCGGGATCGGGAACGTGTCACGGCCTCATGTCAGCAAGAAGGCGGTCCTGATCGAGATTGGCGCCTGCGGCGCTTGCGGAACCGGCCTGCACACCTGAAAGGATGTTGCGTCGTGCGCGATTGCGGCGTGACGGCGATGACGACGGTGAGGTCGAGGATCGTGCGGTGCTGCAATCCTGTTGCAGTGCTCCCAAGAAGGGCGGTCAGGGTGCCGCCGGGATGGCTCTGATATCGCTCGCCGGGACGGCGGCCCGGCGCTAACATCCGGTCATGCAATCGAACCGTGTGCCGCCCAGCGCTACGTTTGCGTGGGGAAGCGTGTCCGAAGACTTCCCGCTGTTCAGAACACTCACCGCGGAGCAGCGGATGATCGCCGTTGGTGCAATGACCCGGCGGGACCTCGTGCGCGGCGAGCTCCTGGTCGAGCAGGGCGGCGCCTCGGACTCGCTGTTTCTGGTGCTGCACGGCGCGCTCGCCGTGTACCGGACCAGTCATCCCGAACCGATCGCGGAGCTTCGCGCCGGCGAGTTGGTCGGCGAGATCGGGTTCTTCGCCAACATCCCGCGCACCGCCAATGTGATCGCGATCCGCGATGCCAGCGTGCTGGTGTTGACGCGCGCGGCCTATACCAAGCTGGCGCAGGAGACGCCGGCCATCGTCGAGGCCCTGCTGTCAGCGCTGGCGCTCCGGTTTGCCAGCGAGACCGCGCGGCTGTTGCCTCTCCGGGCGTCACCGAAGGCCCGCACCGTGGCGCTGATCTCGGGCGGACGGGAACCGGTGCCCGCTGCCTTTGAACAGCGCCTGCGCCAGGGCCTTGCCGCTGCAGGTGCGGAGATTGTCGACCTCGCGCGCGTCCAGGCCATGTTTCCCGGACGCGCGCTGGACGCTTCCGAAGTCGCCGACTGGCTCAACAGGATCGAGTACGACGCGCCGCTGGTGGCCTATTTCGGCGGGGCGGAAGCATCGGAGTGGGCGCGAAAAACCATTCGCCAGGCGGATCTGGTCGTGTTCGCCTGCCGTGGCCATGCGCCCGCGCCTGATCTCACGGAGATCGAAAGCTTCGCCTGCGGGGTGCATCCGGCGTCGGCGCGACGCCTGGTTCGGGTTCATGACAACAGGCGTCCCGAGGTCAGCGGCACCGCGGTCTGGCTGGCGCGGCTGCCCTGCTTCATGCATCACCATGTCGCGCTCGAGGACCAGATCGATATCGACAGCCTGGTTCGCTTCCTGTGCGGTCGCGCCGTCGGGTTCGTCGCCGGCGGCGGCGGCAGCCTGGGCACCGCGCATGTCGGGGTCTACAAGGCGTTTCGCGAGCGCGGCGCGATGTTCGACATCTTCGTCGGCACCAGCGTCGGCTCGGCGATGGCGGCGGGCTTTGCCAAGAACTACGACGCCGAGCATCTCGAGCGCGGCACCCATGAGATCTTCGTCTCCAGCCGCAGCTTCCGCCGCCCGACCTGGCCGCGCTACGCGCTGCTGGACCACAAGGCGTTCGACGCGGCGCTTGCCGATCAGTACGGCCACAATTGCCGGATCGAGGATTGCTGGCGGCCGTTCGCGGCGGTCGCGACCAATCTGTCGACACACAGTCTCGAATTGATCCGCACCGGCCTGCTGTGGCAGGCGGTGCGCGCGTCGAGCGCCATCCCCGGCCTGCTGCCGCCGTTCTATACCAAGGACGGCGTGATGCTGGTCGACGGGTGCCTCGTCGACAACGTGCCGCTGGCGCAGATGCATCAGATGAAGAGCGGCCCCAATCTGGTGGTCCATTTCGGCGAGCCGGCGACCGAAATGTTCGACGTCGACTATGCCGCGCTGCCGGGAAGGTTCGAGCTGCTTGCGTCGCTGCTGACGCCGTTCCGGAGGAAGGCGCTTCCGGCCGCGCCGAGTGCAGTCAACGTGTTGTGGCGCAGCCTCGTCGCGCATCAGCGCTACGATACGCTGCCGACCACGCCGCTCGACCTCGTGATGCGCCCGCCGACGCCCGAAGGCATCGACGTGACCGATTTCGACCGTCATCAGGAGATTTTTGAATCGTCGTATCGCTGGGCCCAGCAATTGATTGCGGAGCTTGAGGCGGCACATCATCCGGCGATTGCGGCGATCGCGGCGTCGGCCCAGGGGGCGGCCGGCGAGGCGGACAAGAGCGCGGATCACGCGTCAGTGAGTGCGCCCGCTTCGCAGCAGGCCCGCGTCGGCTGAGCCGCTTGCAGGCGGCGGCGAAGTCGACCATCGTGCCGGACTGAAATCCGGAGAACACGATGCCTTTCGATTTGATTCTGCGCGGCGGACGGGTGATCGACCCGTCGCAAAAGCTCGATGCTGTGACGGACGTCGCCTTTGTCGGTGGCAAGGTTGGCGCGGTTGGCCGGGAGTTGCAAGCCGATCCGGCGACCGAGGTCCGCGACGTCTCCGGGCTGATCGTCTCGCCGGGGATCATCGACCTGCACACCCACGTCTATTGGGGCGGCACCTCGCTCGGCATCGACGCGGAGGAATTCTGCCGCAACTCCGGCGTCACCACATCGGTCGACACCGGCAGCGCCGGCCCCGGCAATTTTGCCGGCTTCCGCAAGCATGTGATCGAGCCGAGCCAGGTCCGCATCCTCGCCTATCTGCATGTCTCGCATGCCGGCATCTTCGGCTTCTCGGACCGCGTGATGGTCGGCGAGAGCGAGGAGTTGCGGTTGATGAATCCGGTCGACGCCGCGCGCGTGGCCGACGAAAACCGCGACGTCATCGTCGGCATCAAGGTGCGGGTCGGCCTGTTCGCCTCGGGCACCTCGGGGCTGGTGCCGCTCGAGATCGCGCTCGAGGTTGCAGAGCAGGTCGGCATGCCGCTGATGGCGCATATCGACCATCCGCCGCCGAGCTACGAGGAGGTGCTGGCGCGCTTGCGGCCGGGGGATGTGCTGACCCACGCGTTCCGGCCGTTCCCCAACACGCCCGCGACCGCGCAGGGCACGGTGAAGAAGGTGGTGCTGGAGGCGCGCGAACGCGGCGTGCTGTTCGACATCGGCCATGGCAAGGGCTCGTTCGCCTTCAAGACCGCGCGCGATGCTCGCCAACGGATTCTATCCCGACACCATCTCCTCCGACATCCACCAGCTCTGCATCGACGGCCCGGCGTTCGACCAGGTGACGACGATGTCGAAATTCCTCTGCATGGGGATGCCGCTACCGGACGTGATCGCGGCGTCCACCGTCAACGCCGCGATGGCACTGCGGCGGCCGGAGCTCGGCAGCCTCAAGCCGGGCAGCGTCGGCGACGCCACGCTGATCTCGATCAAGGAAGAGCAGTTCGACTATGTCGACGTGGTCGGCGAGCACCTGACCGGCGATCGCAAGATCGCATCCGAAGGCGTCGTGATCGGCGGACGCTGGTGGCATCCGAAATAGGGCGTGCGCGCACACGACCCTCGTCCGCTTGGGGCTCAAAAGCGGCGTTGAAGCCGGTCGAAGCGGACGTCGGCTTTGGGCCACGAGCAGAAGTCGTCTCAGATCGGGTAGCGCCATTTCAGGGCGCGCCGCACGAAGAAGGCCGCAACAAGCACCACGGCCCACGCAGCAAGATACGCAATGAGAGTCCAACGATGGTGAGGCAAGTACACGGGGCCGAACATAAGAAAGAGGACTGCCAAGAGAATTGCAATCCACGCATAGGACAGCGGAGAGCGGTATATCCCCGTTGGTTTAAGTTCCAACGATCGTTCGTGACTACGCTTGGCACGAAGGAGGAAGTACACCAGCGGGCCGAAAAATAGTAGAAGTGCGAGCCAATTCATGCAGCTAGATCAGCACAGAAGCACTAAGCATTTCTGATTGGGACACGAAAAATTAGAGACGGTCGACCTGACATCTGCTCGGGGTCACAAGCCGACCGTGGCGGCCCGCGTGATCGAGGCCTAAGGCAGCTCAGCGCAGCGCCAACCACGGTGAGGTTTGTACCCGTTATACTTGGCTGTCATTCCCGGAGGACAATTCGGCTTTTGCAACTGAAGGACTATTACTCCGCCGGAGACGAAGATCAGCGCCGCAAAAATTGCGAAGAGTACGATCTTGAGTTCCGGGCTCATCGCTGCCTTGGCCTCGAACAAAAGACAACGTGGGCCAACGTCGCCCGGAAGGTCCGCTCTGGGCCAAAGGGGAGCATCCTTACGTCAGTCATTCTGATATCCCTTAAGTACGGCCGACATCTGGCCTTTTTCCTTCAGCCATTGCGGCCAGATTTCTGGCCGCGGCGTTACTGGATCGTCGGTCAATTGTAGGACGACACGTTTGAGCTTGACGCCTGGCCCAATATTCGCGGCTAAGTCATCGGGCGGAAGGTCGATATACTTGTGCTGACCGTCGATATCGACGAACCGTATTAGCTGCGGCAGCGTGACAAATGGCACGTCACGCGGCCCGCGTTGACGAAGCAGGTCTTCAAGCGCCGTCTTCTTCCGAGCATAGTCGGCCGCTCCGCCGGATAAGCGATAGGCTGCAAAGGGCAGGCATCCGATATCGTCAAACAGGCAGAAAACCTGCTTGTTGCGTTGCGCGCGCTGCGCCGCGGTCCTTGTCGCATCCGAGAACGTTAAAAACAGCAAGCCCTTTTCGCCGAGATCGACGGTTGGTGCATATCCGACAGGCCGCGGAAATGAGTTATACTGGCTGGGAGACCAACTCGGTTCTATATTGTAAGCGACGTCAATGACGCTCGATCCGGTCTTGATCTGGTCACCATCCTGCACCTCGACGGTGAGCCGGTAGCGGACGTGAACAGAATAAAAATTGAGCCACAATAGGCCGATCCCAGCGATCACCAGACCTACAGGTAGGCCGAGCGCTATCAGGCAGCCGTTCCGCATTCGACATCTCTCAAGTCCAAAACTTCACGGATCAAGCAATTGCCAGACGTTACTGGTTGCATGAACTGTCGTCGTCAACCGTTAACGCTTCCAATGCTCAATTTTGAATGAAGCAGCCGACTTCCGTTCTGGGTCACAAGCTGACATCGGCCCCGACCGGTAGGATGTCCGCTTTGGGCCAGGGAGCGGACATCCCGCACACTTCCCAATCGCTTGAAAGTGCGGTGATATGGCGTCCCGAGATGCTTGGCGTTTTGCGGCCAGGGTGGTCCACTTGCACGGGGAGAATGCGCGTGAAGGAACTTGCTGGAAAGACCGCGTTCGTGACCGGTGCAGCGTCGGGCATTGGACTGGGGATCGCGACCGCTTTCGCCCAGGCGGGGGCGAAAGTCATGCTTTGCGATATCGAAGACGCGGCTCTGTCCTCGGCGCTGGAGCAACTGAGGCGCACCAACGTCGACGTCGAGGGCGTGAAAGCGGACGTCTCGGTCAAGGCCGAACTCGTGGCCGCCGCCGAAGCCACGACCGCCCGCTACGGCAAGGTGCACATCCTCGTCAACAACGCGGGCGTCGGCGGCGGTGGGCCCTATGGTACCTGGACCGAGGCGTCCTGGAATTGGGCCATGGGCGTCAACCTGATGGCGACCGTTTGGGGGATCGAGATCTTCGGGCCGTTGATCGAGCAGCATGGTGAGGGTGGACACATCGTCTCCACAGCCTCGATCGCCGGCCTTATTTCAGGGGCGAGCAATGCATACAACGTCTCGAAGTATGGCGTGGTCGCGTTGTCCGAGGGACTGCGGCAAGAACTCGCGCCTCGCGGGATCGGCGTATCGGTGCTGTGTCCCGGGTACATCCGCACTCAAATCATTGACTCGAGGCGCAACCTCCCCAAGCGCTTCGAGGGGGAGCTCGGTGCCTTGCCGACTTCGGGCCCGCTTGCCGAGCAGATCAATCTGATCCGCCAACGCATTTCTCAGGGTATCGATCCCATGTATGTCGGTGAACTCGTCCGCGAAGGCGTCGAAAACGACTGGCCGTATATCTTTACCGACCTCGAATTCGAGCCGGTGGTCGAAGCGCGCTTCGCCGCAATCAGGCAAGGCTTTGACCACATCCGCGGGCGTGACCCGAAACGTTGAGCAGTCGCGTAGAAGCCCGCATGAGCGAAGCGATATGCGGGCGGAAACAGGCCCCGGATGTCGCTTCGCTCATCCGGGCTACATGCTGCGAATGATGCGCAGTTGCAGCAGCGCCGCCGCGCGGATCAACGGCGCGCGAGTCGTTCGCCGGTTCATGCTCGTGACGCCAGCAGGGTCAATCCGCGACCATCGGCCCGAACGGCTCCCAGCGTTCGCCGGTGAAGCGCATCATCCGGAACTCCTTGACCACGCGATAATCGCTGCGGCTGGTGTTGATGGAGAGGCCCGGCAGCAGCAGGTCGAGCTTCACGTTCTTCAGGCTGGCGGCCTGGCGCATCACGTTGTCGCGCGAGAGATCGTCGCCGCATTGCCGTAGCACCTGCACCAAGAGCTCGGCCGCGCTGTAGCCGTAGGTTGTGAAGATGCTCTTTCTCTCCCCCTCCGGATAATACGCGGCCATGAAGGCCGTCCATTTCTTCATGCCCGCATCGTCCGCCCAGCTCGGGTCGGCGGCCTCCTTGAACGAGCTCGCCGAGATCAGCCCCTTGGCGTTCTCGAGTCCCGCGGGCGCCAGCACCGCGTCGATCGAGGACGAGCCGACGCCAAGCAAATGGAGCGGCTTCCAGCCGAGCTCCGCCGCCTTGCGGATCGCCTGGGCGGCGAACTTCGGCGCCGCCATGTCGATCAGTACGTTGACGCCGGTGGCCTTGAGCCGCACCACCTGCGAGTCGATCGTCGGGTCCGTCATTTCATAGGGCGCAACGGATGCGACCATCAGCGCAGCCTTCGCGCCGAGCCCGTCCTTCAATCCGGCGAGATAGTCCTTGCCGCTTTCGTCATTCTGGTAGAGCAGGCCGATCCTGGCGTCCGGATAATTGTCGAGGATGAAGCGCACGTAGACGCGAATCTCGGTCTGCAGGTTCGGTGCGAATCCCATGGTCCATGGAAAGTCGCCGGGATCCTCGAAACGCGTCGAGCGACCGCCGACGAACAGTTGCGGGACGTGGTGGTCGTTGAGATATTTCTGAACGGCGATGTTGGGGGCGTTGCTGGGCGTCTGGAACGTGAAGAGCACCTCGTCGCCTTCGACGAGCTTGCGGATCTGCTCGACCGTTTTGGATGGCGTGGCCGCGTCGTCATACGAAATCAGCTTGATCTTGCGCCCGTTGATGCCGCCGCGCTCGTTGATCATCCGGAAATAGGCGGCCTGGAGCTTGCCGATGACCGAGACGGCCGACGCCGGCCCGCTATAGGGCATGGTCTGACCGATCCTGATCTCGGTGTCGCTGGCGCCGGGATCGTATTTGCGGCTTTCGGCAAGCGCGGTGGCGGCAGCGAACAGGCTGACGCCGGTGATCGCCGCGCTGGCCGTTAGCCTGCGCCAGTCTCTACGCATAGCGCTGCCCAACGGTGTCCGGTCGCAGCGCAAGCATCCCCTCGTGGTCAAATCCGCGTGCTGCCATGGCCGTTCTCGCTACTCAATGTGATGGCTTTGGGCGAGACGACAGCATAGCACCGGCGCGCCGCCGGGCCTTGGCCGATTCCCCCTGACTGCGATGCGTCCCGTGCCCGCTTGCGGTCGGGTGGATTGCCGGAGACGTCGGGAAGGATGCCCGCATTCACGG
Source organism: Bradyrhizobium sp. USDA 3364 (assembly GCF_054056355.1). Classification (NCBI taxonomy): domain Bacteria; kingdom Pseudomonadati; phylum Pseudomonadota; class Alphaproteobacteria; order Hyphomicrobiales; family Nitrobacteraceae; genus Bradyrhizobium; species Bradyrhizobium sp. USDA 3364. The sequence goes on along the minus strand of NZ_JBSRYG010000002.1, from coordinate 8,134,411 downwards.
GCAAAGCACCCGCGCGAAATGGTTCTGGTGCCTGAAGCTACGATCGGGCGCGATCGCACGATCGCATCCGGAAGTGCCGCGATCGGCGGACGCTGGTGGCATCCGAGATCGGGCGCATGCTCACAAAACGGCGTCCGCTTGGCTCTCGAAAGACGACGTCGAAGCCGGTCTGAATGAATGTCGGCTATGGGCCAACAGTAGTCATCACAGGCTCCGCGATCATTGAACCGAAGCACCAGCTATTCGCCGTGTGAAGCGACGAATCCCATTGCGTAGGTTTCTCGCCCTAAACACCAGGGCTATGACCCATTCTGGCGTTCCCAAATGACGGAGCATCTCCGCGTTGCCCTGATCTATTGTCTGCCGCATGTTTTGGTCGGTGTAGAATGCGTTCTCTTCATTGCACAGGTCGAGCCTTCGAGTGATTTCTTCGTGCAAGGTTTCGACGCCTGACAGACGCCGAGCAAAATCGAGCTCCCTTCGAGCGCAAATGCGTTCGATCCGGTTGCGGACTGCTTCGTCGTAGTGGATACCCCGCTTCTCCAGCCTCGCATGGGTCGCCTCATGTACAATGGCGGATGCGATCCATTCGAGGGTTGTGTCCTTGGAAGCGATGACACGTTCGTCGAGCAAGCAGGCGTTCAAGGAATGCAGATAGCAGCCGGCTCCATGGGGAACCAACTGCACCCAGATTCGTGACAGGCTTTTCTTTACACGTTGGTAGTGAAGTGGAGCAAAGCGCTCCATGAGCCGAAGCGCGGCTTCAACGCGTTGCAGTGCGGGCTCCGAATCCGACTGAGCACTTCCGATCCAGAGGCCATCGACCACGCGGCCTTTCGAAAGCCACAGCGCAAACTTGTCAGCCCGAGAAGGCCTTGTCCCTGGAGTCTCGAGAGACATGGGCCCACCGTCGCTTCCGACTACATTGCCAACTCCCAGACCGATATACGAGCTCCGCTTCGGTGGAGTTAAAGACTTGGCTCAAAGTATATCGATTGCTCGGACAAGTCGGCGTCCGGTCGGAAGGCGGCGTAGGCGGCGCTGGTGGGATTTCGGAATATTGGAAATATGCTCCTGATTTGCCCGACATGTCAAGTGGCTCTGGCGGACGGCGGCGGCCGTCGGCTCCTTTGCATGGGGTTGTTTTCGATATTTTGGTGGCGGGCGCTTGCGCAGACCTCGCGCCCAAGGGTCCCTATTCGGTCTTGTCGACGTTCCAGAACACCGGCGGCGCCGGGCCTTCGAGCACACCGGTCAGCGATTTGCGCCAGGCGCTCGGCAAGCGGAACTGGCCGAGCGGGATGTAGATCACCTGCTCGTAGGCTTCCTTCTGAATCTCGACCGCGAACTTCTTCTGCTCGTCGGGCGAGGTGGCGCGCGCATAGGCATCGCGCATCTGCTCGAGCTTGGCGTCCTCGGGCCAGCCGAACCACGCTTTCTTGCCGTTCGCGGCGATCTGGTTGTTGACGATCGGGTTCATCACCTCGGTGGCGCCGGTGAAGGTGAAGAACAGGTTCCAGCCGCCTTCCTTGGGCGGCTTCTGGCTGGCGCGGCGGCTCACCACGGTCTGCCAGTCCGTCACCTGCGCGTCGACGTTGAAGCCGGCCTCGCGCAACAGCTGCGCGGAGACCGTCGGCGGCCCCTTCAACGTCTGCACGTCGCCCGGGATCATGATCACGACGGGCGTGCCGTCATAGCCCGAGGCGGCGAGCGCCTTCTTGGCCTCGGCCATGCCGCTGGCCTTGACCAGCGTCTCCGAGCCAACGTCGCTGGCGAGCGGGGCGCCGCAGGCGAAGTACGCGCCGCAGATCTCGTAATACTTTGCGTTGCCGACGGTGGCGTCGAGCACGTCCTTCTGGTTCATCGCCAGGAAGGCCGCACGGCGAACCTTGGGATTGTCGAACGGCGGATGCAGGAAGTTCATCCGGCCCTCGATCTGGAAGCCGAACTTGTTCAGCACCGCCATGGTGAGATCGGAATTGGCCTCGAGCACCGGCAGCAGGTCGACCGACGGCTGTTCGAGGAAATCGATCTCGCCGGATTGCAGCGCGTTGATTGCGGTCTGCGCGTCGGGCATCGTGATCCATTCGACGCGGTCGACCTTGGCGACCTTGCCGCCCGACAGCCAGTCCGGCTTCTCCTTGCGCGGCACGTAGTCGGCGTTGCGTTCATAGACCGCCTTCACGCCCGGCTGGAATTCGGCGGCCATGAATTTGAACGGCCCGCAGCCGACCTGCTCGGCGATCTGCTTGCCCGGCGGCGTCTCGGCGAGCCGCTTCGGCATCATGAACGCGACGTAGGAGGAGGGCTTTGCCAGCGACTCCAGCACCAGGCCGTAGGGTTCCTTGAGCTTGAGCACGATCGTCTTCGGCCCGTTCGCCTCGAGGGAGGCCGTGAATTCGGCGAGCTTCTGCGCCATGCCGTCGACGGCGGTCCAGCGCTTCAGCGAGGCGATGCAGTCCTCGGCCGTGACGGGCGCGCCGTCGTGCCATTTCAGGCCGTCGCGCAGCGTGAAGGTGTAGGTGAGCTTGTCGTCCGAGATCGTCCAGTCCGCCATCTGCGGCCGGACCTTGAAGGCGGAATCGATGCCGAGCAGCGTGTCGTAGACCATGTAGCCGTGGTCGCGGGTGATGTAGGCGGTGGTGAAACCGGGATCGATGATGCGCAGGTCGGAATGCATCACCGCGGTGATGGTCTTCCTGCCGGCCGCGGCGATTGCGCGCGACGAGAGGATGGCCGGGGCCGCCATCGCCGGCGGCAGGCTCGCCGCGAGCTTGAGGAGCGTTCTGCGCGAAACATCGACCATTCGCCGTCTCCCGATTTGTCGTTGCGCCGGCACACGTGCCACAGCGACCGGCATGCTTCACCAATCCGTTGCGCAAAGCAAGCAAGGGCCGTGCCGCCGGTCTGGCACCGGGTTTCCTGGTTGGTGACGTGGTTTCCTGGTTGGTGACGTGAATGTTCGATAACGACAGGCGTCGCGCGGCCTTCGCCGGCACCGCACAAGTCCGCATCCTGCATAGGAGCCTGCGCTTCCTGCCGCACCTCGCAGGCTGTTCGGACCCTGATCCGGCGTGTAGGCTTGGGGTCCTGCCGGCCAGCAATAAGGCCATCCCCGAAGGAAACGTCCAAGGGAACAAGCAGCGCGAACAAGCAGCCGAGGGAGACCGAAAGAACCGTCATGACCGATATCCGATACGTAGCACCGCGCACGCTTGACGAAGCGATCGGCGCATTTGCTGCCGCCGGGAGTGCCGCCCGCATTATGGCAGGCGGCACCGACTTATTGGTGCAAATGCGCTCCGGCCTGGTGCGGCCGGGACTGATCGTCGACATCAAGAAGATCGGCGAGATGACCGAGATCACCGAGACCGCCGATGGCGGTTTCCGCGTCGGCGCCGCCGTCTCCGGCATGGAGCTCGCCGAGCATGCGCGCTTCGGCAAGCTGTGGCCCGGCGTGCTCGAGGCCGTCAACCTGATCGGCTCCAAGCAGGTGCAGGGCCGGGCGTCGGCCGGCGGCAATCTGTGCAACGGCTCGCCGGCCGGCGACAGCGTGCCGGCGATGATCGCGGCGGGCGCCGTCGTCACCGTGCAGGGGCCGAATGGCCGCCGGGAAATGAAAGTCGAGGACGTGCCGGCCGGACCGGGACGCACCAACCTCAAGCCGGGCGAGATCCTCGTCAGCTTCGCGTTGCCGCCGCGGCCCAAAGGCTCGAGCGATGCCTACCTGCGGATGATCCCGCGCACCGAGATGGACATCGCGGTGGTCGGCATCGGCGTCAGCCTGACCCTGAAGGACGGCGTTTGCACCGCGGCGCGGGTCGGGCTCGGCGCGGTGGCGCCGACTGCGCTGCTGGTTGCGCCGGCCGCCCAGGCGCTGATCGGCTCGAAGCTCGACGATGCGGCGCTGGAAACCGCCGCCGCCGCATGTCGCGCCGCCTGCCGTCCGATCGACGACAAGCGCGGCACCATCGCCTACAGGACAAAAACCGCCGGCGTGCTGCTCAAGCGCACCGCCGCGATCGCCGCCCAGCGCGCGGGAGGACACTAGCACCATGGCGAAACTGCACGTCACCACCTCAGTCAACGGCGAGCCGGTCGAATTCCTGTGCGAGCCCTATGAGACCATGCTCGACGCGCTGCGCGGTCAGCTCGGACTCACCGGCTCCAAGGAGGGCTGTTCGTCCGGCGATTGCGGCGCCTGCTCGATCACGCTCGACGGCCGCCTGGTCTGCTCCTGCCTGATGCTCGCGGCTGAAGCCGAGGGCCACGAGATCCGGACCATCGAGGGCATGGCCAAGGGTGAGAGGCTGCACCCGTTGCAGCAGAAGTTCCTCGAGCACGCCGCGCTCCAATGCGGCATCTGCACCTCGGGCATGCTGGTCGCATCCGAGGCGCTGCTCGCCAAAAATTCCAATCCGACCGAAGAGGAAGTCCGCTTCTGGCTCGCCGGCAATCTCTGCCGGTGCACCGGTTACGACAAGATCGTCCGCGCGGTCATGGAGACCGCGGCTGAAATGCGGGAGGCACGCCCATGAACGTCGTCAACAACAAATGGATCGGCCAGCGCACCATCCGGCCCGATGGCGTCGACAAGGTCACGGGCCGCGCGGCGTTTGCCGCCGACACCACCATGCCCGGCATGATCTGGGGCAAGGTGTTGCGCAGCCCGCATCCGCATGCCCGTATCAAGTCGATCAGCACCGCGAAGGCGGAGCGGCTACCCGGCGTCAAGGCGGTGGTCACCTCGCGCGACATCGTCGACTTCACGATCGAGAAGGGCGCCGTGATGCTCGGCATCCAGGACATGCGCTGGATGTGCCGCAACGTGATGGCGCGCGACAAGGCGCTATTCCCCGGCCATCCCGTCGCCGCCGTCGCCGCGACCACGGAGGCGATCGCAGCCGAAGCCTGCAAGTTGATCGAGGTCGACTACGAGGTCTTGCCCTGGGCGATTGAAATCGACGACGCGATCAAGGACGGCGCGCCGATCCTGCACGAGTTCAACAAATTCGACGGCAAGCCCTCGAACATCATGAGCCGCCTCGAATCCAAGAAGGGCGATATCGCGCAAGGCTTCAAGGACGCCGAGATCGTGATCGAGCGCTCCTTCACGACGCGCCCGGTGCACCAGGGCTATATCGAGCCGCATGCCTGCCTGATCTCGGTCGCTGCCGACGGCAAGACCACGATCTGGTCGTCGAGCCAGGGCCAGTTCATGGTGCGCGCGATGACCTCGATGCTGACCGGCATCCCGCAGAGCGACATCCGCGCCATCCCCGCCGAGATCGGCGGCGGCTTCGGCGGCAAGACCATCGTCTATCTCGAGCCGCTCGCGACCTTGCTCGCCAAGAAATCCGGCCGCCCGGTCAAGATGGTGATGACACGCGAGGAGGTGATGCGCGCGACCGGTCCGACCTCGGGCTCGAAGAGCACGGTGAAGATCGGCGCCAGGAAGGACGGCACCATCGTCGCCGCCCATGGCAGCTTCTATCTGCAGGCCGGCGCCTTCCCGGGCTCGCCGATCCGCGGCGCGGTCGGCTGCAGCTTCGCGCCCTACGACATTCCGCATGTGCTGTCGGAGGGCTTTGATGTTTGCTCCAACCGCTCCAAGGTCGCGGCCTATCGCGCGCCGGGCGCGCCGATCGGCGCCTATGCGGTGGAATGCGTGCTCGACGAGCTCGCCGAGGCGCTGAAGATGGATCCGCTGGCGCTGCGGCTGAAGAATGCCGCCAAGGAAGGCACCAAGGCCGCGCACGGTCCGGTGTTCCCGCGCATCGGCTATATCGAGACACTGGAAGCCGCGAAGAACCATCCGCATTACGCCGCGCCGCTCGGCAAGCTGCAGGGCAGGGGCGTCGCTAGCGGCTTCTGGTTCAACGCCGGCGGCGAATCCTCCGCGCAGGTCAACATCACCGAGGACGGCAACGTCGTCGTCACCACCGGCCACCCGGATATCGGCGGCTCGCGCGCCGGCATCGCCAACATCTGCGCCGAGCTGCTCGGCATCGACTACAAGCGCGTCTCCGTCATCATCGGCGACACCCAGACCGTCGGCTTCTCCAACCTCACCGGCGGCAGCCGCGTGCTGTTCGCCTCCTCGATGGTGGTGACGCAAGCGGCCGACAAGGTGATCGCGACCTTGCGCGAGCGCGCGGCGAAGCTCTGGGAGATCGACCCTGAAGCGGTGAAGTGGGAGAACGGTGCCGCGCATCCGGTCAGCCCGAACGCCGGCCAGTTCGAGCCGTTGTCGCTCGCCGATCTTGCGGAGAAGGCGCCGTCGCAGGGCGGCCCGATCGGCGCCAGCGTGCAGCTCAACACCCAAGGCGCGGAAGGCGGCTTCGGCACCCATATCTGCGACGTCGAGGTCGATGTCGATCTCGGCATCGTCAGGGTGATCCGCTACACCGCGGTTCAGGATGTCGGGCGCGCCGTCCATCCGAGCTATGTCGAGGGCCAGCTGCAGGGCGGCGTCGCGCAGGGCATCGGCTGGGCGCTGAACGAGGAGTACATCTACAACAAGGACGGCAAGGTCGATAATCCGGGCTTCCTGGATTATCGCATGCCGGTCTGCTCCGACCTGCCGATGCTCGACTGCGCGCTGGTCGAGGTGCCGAACCCGAAGCATCCGCAGGGCGTCAAGGGCGTCGGCGAGGTGCCACTGGTGCCTGTCATGGCCGCGGTCGCGAATGCCGTGAACAATGCGCTCGGCAAACGCTTCTACAGCCTGCCGATGTCGCCGCCGAAGGTGTCGGCGGCGCTCGATGCGCTGGTGCAGCAGGCCGCGGAGTAGGGAGAAGCAGGGCGGGTTAGCGTTAGCGTAACCCGCCGCCACCCGAGCGACTGAAAGACGGCGGGTTACGGCTTCGCCTAACCCGCCCTACAGTTGTGGGCCATTGACGTCGCTGGCTTCGCCTCGGCAAGATCGGAGAATGACCAACCCCGACGAGCTGTCCGCTTACATGATCTTCAGCCGCAGCGATTGGGCGGCGTTGCGCGCCAGCACGTCGCTCACGCTGTCAGACGCCGATCTCGCGGCGCTGCGCGGCCTGAACGGGCCGATCACGTCGGCTGAAGTCAGCGACGTCTACCTGCCGCTGACGCGTCTGCTCAACCTGCATTTCTCGGCGGCGCGCAATCTGATGCAGGTCAAGGCGGAGTTTCTCGGCCGGCCGGCACGGCATTCGCCCTATATCGTCGCGTTGGCCGGCAGTGTCGGCGTCGGCAAGAGCACCTTCGCCCGCGTGCTGTGTGCGCTCTTGGCCGGCTGGGCCGATCATCCGCGGGTCGAGCTGGTGACCACCGACGGCTTCCTGCATCCCAACGCCGTGCTCGAGGAGCGCGGCCTGATGCGCCGCAAGGGCTTTCCCGACAGCTACGATCTGCCGCGGATGCTGCGCTTTCTCGCGGCGGCCAAGGCGGGTGAACGCGAGCTGGAGCTGCCCGTGTACTCGCACCTGATCGGCGACATCGTGCCGTCGGAACGCCAGGTCATCCAGCAGCCGGACATCCTGGTCTTCGAGGGCCTCAACGTGCTGCTGGCGCGCGGCACGGCGCCGGTGGTGGTCTCGGATTTCTTCGACTTCTCGATCTATCTTGATGCCGACGAGGCCGACATCCAGTCCTGGTATGTCGAGCGCTTCCTCAGGCTGCAGCCGACCGCGTTCCGCAATCCCGCCTCCTATTTCCACCATTACCGGGACCTTCCGCCCGGCGACGCGCGCGAGGTTGCGGACCGGCTGTGGCGCGAGCATCACCGCGCCAATCTCCGGGAGAACATTCTGCCGACACGGACGCGGGCCGACGTCGTGTTGCGCAAGCGTTCAGACCATTCGATCGGCGAGGTCTGGTTGCGGGAGACGTAGGGCAGAGCAGGGTGGATTAGCCGAAGGTGTAATTCGCTGTCTTTCCGCGGATCGAGTCGCTGCGGGTTACGCTCCGCTAACCCGCCCTTGTCCTTACCGCAATTCCTTCCCCAGCTGCGCAAACACCGTCTCGCAGGTCATCAGATCGAGATGGCCGCCGCCGGCGTTCTTGAAGAACGTGATGTCGCTGTCCGACAATCGGCCCTTCAACTTGCCGCTCGCGAGGTCGTAGTGGTCGCCGAGCACGTCGCTCTCCTTGATCGCGCCGCTCGCGATCGGCTGCAGGATGTCGCCGACGCCGTCGAAGGCGGATTCGCGACGGTCGACGAAGACGCGTGAGCGCCGCGCGGCTTCATCGTCGGACTCGCGGGTCTCGGGAGTGAACCCGCCGACTAGGTCGAGATGGGCGCCGGGCTTCAGATTGGCGCCCTTGACCAGCGGCTCGCGGGAGCGGGTGCAGGTGGTGATGATGTCGGCCTCGCGGGTCGCGGCGTCGAGGTCGGTGACGGCCTCGGCGGCGATGCCGTCGGCTTCCAGCAGCGTGGCGAGTTCTTGCGCGCGCTCGACCGTCCGGTTCCAGACCCGCACGCGCTTCAGCTGCGGCCGCACGGTGCGGTGGCCGCGCACCAGCCAGCGCGCCATCTCGCCGGCGCCGACCACCAGCAGCGTCTCGGCATCCTCCCGCGCCAGATGCTTGGCGCCGAGCGCGGAGTCCGCGGCGGTCTTCCAGTGGGTGATCTCGGCGGCGTCCATCACTGCCAGCGGCCGGCCGTCATTGCCGTCGAACAGCACGCAGACCGCCTGCACCGCGGGCAGCTTGCCGTGGGCAAGATTGCCCGGGAAGCTGGTGTAGAGCTTGGTCATCATGAAGCGGCCGGCATCGACCGCGCTGCGCGTCACCAGCTGCTGGCCCTTGTCGTCGCCGAGATAGCCGTCATGCACCGCGATCTTGGGCCGCCGGTGCGCCGCCTCGATCGCCTCGATCAGGATCGGAAAGCTCAGGACGCGGTTGACCTCGCTGTCGTCGACAATATGCACGTCGTATCTCCTCCAGGGCGCTCTTGCGCTCCTCGCGGGGCGCGCCGCCCCCTAAGTCCTGCCCGGACTGGATAGCGCGTGGGGAGGGCTAGTCAACCGGACATGCAGCGCGGCACTTGCTATCCTGCGCACCTGATTCTCTCGCAGGTCTCCGCAAGCCGTGGTTGCAATCGTCGTCGCCGTCCTGATCTTCATGTTGTTGAGTGGCGCGGCGCTCGCGACCATGGCGATCCATGGCAGGCTCGGGGACCATCACCGCAGCGACGAGACCAATACCTCGGTGCGACTGGTCGCGACCCTGTTCGTCACCATGCCGTCGCTGCTGCTCGGCCTGATGATGAACAGTGCCGCCAACACCTATGTGGCGGTCGACCGCAATCTGCATGTGTTCGCCACCGACCTGATCCTGCTCGATCGCGGCATGCGGCCGCTCGGCCCGAGCGCGGACGAGCCGCGCAAGCGGCTGCTCGCCTATGTCGAGCAGGTGCTCAAGGATGTCCCGATCTCGCGGGCGAGCGAGGTGTCCGAGCATCTGCTCGACGAGGTCGGCAACAGTCTCCGCGAGCTCAGGTTCGACGACGAGCAGAAGGTCGCGCTGTGGAACGATGCGCGGGCGGTCTACCGGCAGGCGGTGCAGCAGCGCTGGACCTTCGTCGAGCAGTCCGACGGCTCGTTTCCGTCGCCGCTGATCGGCATCCTGGTCGGCTGGCTGACGCTGATGTTCGCGACGCTGGGCTTTCGCGCGCCGCGCAACGCGGTGGTGATCTCGACCTACATCGCCGCCGCGGCGCTGATCTCGGCCGCGATCTATCTGATCCTCGAAATGAGCACGCCGTTCTCCGGCCCGATCCAGATCTCCGACCGGCCGCTGGTGCGCGTGGTCGAGGAGATCAGGCGCTAGGACATTCCGGCTAGAGCATGATCCGGAAAAGTGGAAACCGGTTTTCCGAAAAGATCATGCTCAAACAAAGAGATGAGATCACGATGCGATTCCGTGGAAACGCATCATGATCTAGGGGCCGGTATCGGCACGCGCCTCCGGCTTTATTCCCCTCGCATTGATCGCCTCCCCCGAAATTCTTTCCGCGCTATCGGCGGAATAGCGTGCGCTCTCGCGCGTCCTACGTATGCAAGCCATTTGCATTCGAACAGGAGACATCATGAAGACATCGATCTCGCTCGCGCTCGCCACCGTCATGTCGTTTGCGCTCGCTTCAGCGGCGTTTGCCGCGCCGCCGACCAAGACCGGAACCACCGCGAAGGGTTCCGTCCTCACCGACCCCAAGGGGATGACGCTCTACACCTTCGACAAGGACACCGACGGCAAATCGGCCTGCAACGGTCCGTGTGCGACCAACTGGCCGGTGCTGAAGGCGGACGCCAGTGACAAGGCCGAAGGCGGCTATACCATCATCTCCCGCGACGACGGTTCCAAGCAGTGGGCCTACAAGGGCAAGCCGCTCTACACTTTCGCCAAGGACCAGAAGACAGGCGACATCACCGGCGACGGCTTTCTGAACGGTGCCTGGCACCTCGCGCAGCCCTGAGGTGTTGCGAGGAGCAGAGCAGGGCGGGTTGGCGCAAGCCTAACCCGCCGTCTGTTCGCGGTTTCAAGTCGCAGGCGCGGGTTGCCGCAGCAGCAGCACGATCGGCATGATCGCGATCAGAAGGATCCCGAGCATCCAGAAGCAGTCATTGTAGGTCATCACCAAGGCGTGCTTCTCGATCAGTTGCGACAATTGCGACATGGCGCGCAATCGCGCCGTCGCGGCGTCGATCCCCTGCGCGACGCCGTCGGCCGCCAGCCGCGCCTGTCCGAGCAGGGAATTGGCCGTGACCGCCTCGCGGATCGTGTCGGAGTGCACGGCGGTCCGCACGTCGATGAACAGCCCGCTGAGCGCAAGTCCGATCGACCCACCGAGGTTGCGCGCCATGCTGTAGATGCCCGCACCGTCGGCGGCGTTCTCGCGTCCGATCGCGGCCATCGCGACCTGATTGAGCGGCATCGCGGCCAGGATCTGACCGATCCCGCGCATGATCTGCGAGAGCGTGAAGTCGTCGCCGGCGCTGTCGGGGCTGAGGTGGATCTCGACGAAGCAACTCGCGGCGAAGAACAGAAGGCCAAGCGCGGTCATCAGGCGCGCATCGGACCGGCCGACGATGCGTGGCAGGATCGGCATCAGCAGCATGAGGGGAAGCGCCGACAGGGCCATGATATTGCCGGCCTGCCTTGGGTTGTAGCCGGCGATGCCGCTCAGGAACTGCGGCACGATGAAGGTTGTGCCGTAGACGCCGGCGCCGATCACGAGCGCGATCAGGCTCGTGCTGGCAAACGTCTTGTTGCGCAACAGCGCGAGGTTGATGACCGGCTTTGCGCTGGTCATTTGCGCAATCAAGAGCGCGGCGAAGCCGAGCAGCGACGCCAGGCAGAGATTGACGATCTCCGAGGACTCGAACCAGCGTTCGCGCTGTCCTTCTTCCAGCACGACCGTCAGACAGCCGAAGGCGATCGCCATGCCGACGATCCCGAGCCAATCCGCCTTCGCAAGCTGGTTGAGATCGGCCTTCTGTGCGGGAAGTCCGAGGCCGAGCAGTGTCACCAGCGCAATGCCGACCGGGAGGTTGAGGAAGAAACACCAGCGCCAGCTGACTTCCTCGGCAAGATAGCCGCCAATCACCGGCCCCAGCACCGGCCCGAGCACCACGATGATCCCGAATATGCTCATGCCAACCGGCATCTGGCGCAGCGGCAGTCGCGTCCGGATGATGACCTGAGCGGTCGGTATAAGGGCGCCGCCGAAGAAGCCTTGCCCGACCCGACCGATGATCATCTCGGCCAGCCCGTGCGATACCCCGCAAAGCATCGAGAACAGAACGAAGGCCGATGTCGTGATGATCAGGAGCCGGCGCAGTCCCAGCATCCTGGTCAGCCAGGCCGTGAGCGGGATCATGATGACCTCGGCGACGAGATAGCCGGTGCCGATCCAGGTGCCTTCCGTCCCGCTTGCGCCGACTTCGCCCTGGATCTGGGGAAGCGCCGTGTTGGTGATCGAGGTGTCGAGGGTCGCCATGAGCGCGCCGAGCGCGCCGGCGATCACCGCGACCCAGTCGACGAGGCTGGCGGAATCCTCCGCTGCCTTGGTCCCGCCGGCGGCGGCCGCAGCCGGCCCGCTCATTAGGCGCCTCCGCCGGAGTGGACCGCGCCCGGCTTGGTGTTGACAGACACTTCGATCGACAGGCCGGGGACAAAGGCCGGCGCCGCGGTGCGAGGGGCATCCACGCGGATGCGCACCGGCACGCGCTGCACGATCTTCGTGAAATTGCCGGTGGCGTTCTCCGGCGGCAGCAATGCGAACCGGGCACCGGTACCGGGTGCGAAGCTGTCCACCGTTCCGGTCAGGGGCAGGTTCGGATAGGCATCGACGCTGATCTCGACCGGCTGGCCCGGACGCATGTTCTCGACCTGCGTCTCCTTGAAGTTGGCCACCAGGTAGATCTGCCCGGTCGGCACGACCGTCAGCAGCCTCGCGCCGGGTTGCGCAAACTGGCCGAGCTGGACAGTCCGGTCGCCGACCCGGCCGGCAATCGGGCTGCGCACGACCGTATCGCTCAGATCGATCTCGGCCTGGGCAAGGCTCTCCTTCGCGGCGGCGAACTGGGCCTCGGCTTGCGCCGACTGCGCCCTCAGCGTTGCGACCTTCTGGCGCGACGCATCGAGGATCGCCTGCTTCAGCGCCACCGTGGAGCGCGCCTGCGCCAGCGTGCTTTCGGTCTGGTCGTTCTTCTGTTGTGTCGCAAATCCGCGGGCGGCGAGCGCCGATGATCGCTCGAACTCCTTTTCGGCGAGGCTCGCATTGACCCGCGCGGTCTCGACATCGGCTTGCGCCTGCGCGATCACGGCGTCCTGCTCGCGCAGATCGGCCGCGCCTTTCGCAACATCCGCCTGGCGCGCCTCGACCGTTGCGCGGGACTGGCGCACGATCATCTCGTAACGGCGGGGGTCGATCTTCACCAACGGCTGCCCGGTCGCGACGTCCTCATTGTCCTTCACATAGATTTCCGAGACCTGGCCGGCCACGCGCGGCGCCATCGCCACCTGGTCGGCCCGCAGGTAGGCGTTGTTGGTGCTCTCGATGTAGCGCCCGACCGCATACCATTGCCGGGCGTAGATGCCACCGCAGGCGATCACCAGAAAAGCGGTCAATCCCAACAGGATACGCGTCCGGCTCCGCTTCTTCGGAACGGCCTTCGGGGCCGCTTGTTGCGCGGCCTCGGGGACGTCGCCGACCTTCTTCAAGGCTACGGTGCTCATGTCAGGTCGCTCTCCGAAGATTTATTCCACTTGTATAAATTATTCCGTTTGGAATATTTATGTCAACTGGAATAATTCGCGGGCCGTGCTATGGGATGGGTGCGGAGGATCGAATGGCGGTGCTGAGACGGCGGAAGACGGAAAGCGGATACCCGCGGGGGGAGGAGACCCGGGCGCGGATCATTCGCGCGGCCCTGGCGCTGTTCGGCGAACGCGGCTTCGACGGCGTCTCCACCCGGGACATCGCAGCTCAGGCCGGCGTTCCCGCGCCGTCGTTGCAGTATTATTTCGAGAACAAGGAAGGGCTCTACGCCGCCTGCATCGAAGACATCCAGATCGCGGCAAACGCCGCCGTCGGCCCGGCGCTGGAAGTCGTCGAAGCGCTGCTCCGCGACAAGGCGAGCGTCACCGCGATCATCGATGCCTATTGTTCCAGCCTCGACGGTCTTGCCGACTTCCTGTTCGCGTCACCGGATGCCACGAGCCGCGCGCTTTTCATCGCACGCCGGGTGATGCCGATGAAGGCCACCATGATGCGCTCCGATCTTTCCAAGGGATCGGGCTCGCGGCTGCATGAATGCTGCAGCAGGGTTATCGCAACTATTTCCGGCGGCGCGGTGAACGAGGAGGACAGCCGGATGATGGCCGTCGCCATCAACGGCCAATTGCTCACCTTCCATTTCGCGCGCGATCATCTCAAGTACCTGTTGGGGTACGACGAGATCACGCCGGAGCGGCTCGCAGATCTCAAGGCCATGGTACGCAGGCAGACGACCCTGCTGCTGAAGGCCTGCAGGCGATAATCTGAACCGAGGCGCGCGCCTCACGCGCGCTTCAGCGCCATGCCCATGCTGATCCAGCTGACGCCGGCGCAGATCAGGTCGACGCTGAGGAAGATGCCGAGCACGTAGAGGCTCGAGACCGGCCAGCGCGCCAGGATCATGACGCCGAGCACCAGCGTGATCAGGCCGGAGATCGCGACCATTCCCCACGGCGCGGCCGAGTTCATGCCGAAGGCGAGGAAGATGCGGACGATGCCGGAGACCACCAGCGCGATGCCGAGGAATAGCGTCAATGTCGCCGCCGCGAGCAGGGGATTCTCGAAGGTGATGAAGCCCGCGACGACATAGAGCGCGCCGAGCAGCAGCCAGAACAGGAATTTGCCCCACGTCTTGAACTGGAACGCGTTGATAATCTCGGCGACGCCCGCGACGATCATCATGGCGCCGACGAACAGTACGCTGACGACGGTGGCGAAGAACACGCTGCCGAAGGCGAGCACGCCTGCGATCAGGTAGATCACGCCGAGCGCGACGATCCAGCCCCACTTCGCGCGAAGGTTGGCAAGCCCGGATCCGAGGCTGTGAGGAGGTGTGGCGGGTGAGCTTGACGCAGTGGACATCGTATCGCTCCCGAATATTTGATGAAACCATGCTACCATAGGTGACCGCGCGGACAAGGGCAGGGGCAATAGCTGGCACTAACTGCATGCCGGCACCAAAGCCGCCGCGGTACGTTGATTCAATTCGTCCGCTGTGTTGCCGCGCAGCATTCGGCGACAGCGGGTTGGCATCGGACGACGGACTGTTCGGATCGGAGCGCCAATCGTCCGGATCGCGCATTCACCAGAGGAGGTCGACATGCCCGCCACGCACGACAAGGATCACGTCTACAAAATCCTGGAACTGGTCGGATCATCGGACAAGAGCATCGAGGCGGCGATCGAGAACGCCGTCGGCCGCGCGTCGAAGACAATCCGGGAAATGAAATGGTTCGAGGTCGTGCAGACGCGCGGCCATATCGAGGACGGCAAGGTCCGCCACTTCCAGGTGACGCTGCGGGTCGGCTTCACGCTGGAGTAGGGCACCCTCTGGATCGAAAAGAGGGCGGAGCGAAGAGCGAAGCTCGGACGATCATGTCGCGAGAACGCAGATGCACGACTCAGTGACCGTGCAACACACCCACTGTGGTCCCGGCGAAGGCCGGGACCCATAACCACCGATGCAAATTGTGACGCGATGCTGGAATGACGAGTCCCGCCCACAACGTCTGCCGCGGAGTATGGGTCCCGGCTTTCGCCGGGACGACGGCGGATGGTGTGGCGCCCATCACCGCCGCGACAGCGGCGCGGGCGGGGGCGGAGCGGTCGCGCCGGCGGCGAGCGAGCGCTGCACCATCACGGTGTCGGACCAGCGGCCGTAGCGATAGGCGACGCCGGGCAAATGGCCGACGCGGGCGAAGCCGAAGCGGTCGTGCAGCGCGAGCGACGCGGCGTTGTCGCTGTCGATGTAGCCGATCATCTGGCGGAAGCCGGCCGCGGCGCAGGTGTCGACCAATTCCTGCAGCAGCCGCCCGCCGACGCCTTTGCCGGTGAAGCCATGGTGGATGTAGATCGAGTGCTTCACCGTGTAGCGGTAGGCCGGGCGCTTGCGGAACTGGACCACATAGGCGTAGCCGACCACCTCGCCGTCGCACACCGCGACGAGGTGGGGCAGGCGGGTGTTGCGCAGATTCTTGCGGCGGTCGCGCAGATCGTCCGGCTCCGGCGTGCCGGAGTCGTCGACGCTCTCCTCGATGCCGTGGCGGATGTGGTGTCGGTAGATCGACAGCATCGCGTCGACGTCGGTGTCACGGGAAGGACGGACGGTGATCTTGTGATCATTCTCCATTGCGCGCAGACCGTTCCCTCATTCGGAGACCACGTAGGTGTAGAAGCGGACGCGGCCGGATTCGTCAATCTCCTTGTAGATGCCCTGGACCTCGACCTCGAAGCCCGGAAACGCATTGAAGCTCGCCTCGAACATCTTGAGATAGTCGATCATCGGCTTGCTGCGTTCCGACAGCCGCTCGCCGGGCACGATGGTCGCGATGCCGGGCGGGTAGACCACGAACGGCGTCGCGGCGACGCGGCCGAAGATCTGGTCGATCGGCAGATAATCGACGTCGTTGCGGATCAGATATTGCGCGGCCTGGCGCGGCGACATCGCGATCTCGGGAAGATGCTCGGGCAGGAATTGCTTGGCCTGCAAGGTGCTGACGCCGCCGTCGCGGAAGAAGCGGTGCATGTCGCCGCAGAGATCGCGCAGCCGCACCCCGCTGTAGCGCTGCGGGCGGCGGCGGAAGAATTCGGGGATGACGTCCTCGATCAGCGCATTGTCGTCGTGCAGCTTCTTGAAGGCGACGAGCCCGGACACCAGGCGTGCCGGCCTTGCTGGCCTCGACGCCGGGTGTCAGCAGGAACAGCAGGGAGTTGAGGTCGTTCTTCTCGGCGACGATCTGGTTCTCGCGCAGATATTGCGCCACGACCGGGGCGGGGATGCCGTGATCGGCATAGGCGCCGGTGGCGTGATCGAAGCCCGGCGTGAGCAATGTGAGCTTGTTCGGGTCGGTCATCGCGAAGCCCGCGGTCAGCTCGGGGAAGCCGTGCCAGGTCTCGCCGGGATTGAGCTGCCAGTAGGACGGGCTGGTCGCGAGCTGGTCGGTCGAGATGGTTTCCCAGGCGACATTGTGCACGCCGTTCTCGCGCGCGACGTCGGGGATCATCACGCGGTCCGGCACGAACGGCTCGAAGAACCAGCGCCGCTCCGCGCGCGTCTCCTTCTCCTCGAACTCGCGCTTCACCGCGCGGATCTTCTTGCGCAGCTCGATGCCGAGCCGGATGGTGTCGTCCCACAGCACCTCGCCGGAGCGGCCCTTCATCATCTGCGCGCCGACGTCGAGCGAGGCGAAGATCGGATAGAACGGCGAGGTCGAGGCGTGCTGCATGAAGCTTTCGTTGAAGCGGCGGTGCTCCACCCGGCGCTTCTGGCCCTTGATGTGGCGGTCGCGGATGTGGATCTGCGAGGCCTGCGAGAAGCTCGCGAGCTGCTTGTGGGTCGATTGGGTGGCGATGATGCCGGGTGCCTCAGGGCCGAGATTGGCGAGCCCCATCGCGAAGCGGCCGGCATAGATCGGGTGGAACTTCATGAAGCCGGCCCAGGCCTCGTCGAACAGGATGTAGTCGCAGAGATGGCCGATCCGCTTCAGGATCATCTCGGCCGAGTGGATGGTGCCGTCATAGGTGCACTGCTCGACCACGGCGACACGGAACGGGCGCTCCTTCTTCCAGGCGTTCTCGTCCTTGACCAGCGGATGCTTGCGGATGGCGTCGCGCAAGCTCCCCTCGTCGAGCAGGTCCCAGCGCATCGGGCCGATCAGGCCCCAGGCGTTGCGCACCGTCGGCACGTAGACCGGGATGCCGCCGCCGATCAGCAGCGCGCCGTGATGGGCGGCCTTGTGGTTGTTGCGGTCGAACAGCACGAGGTCGCCGTCGGTGACCAGCGAGCCGAGCGCGACCTTGTTGGAGGTCGAGGTGCCGTTGAGCACGAAATAGGTCTTCTCGGCGCCGAAGATCCGCGCCGCCTCCTTCTGCGCCTTCAGCGCCGGCCCCTCATGGGTGAGGAGGTCGCCGAGGTCGAGCACGGAATTGTCGAGGTCGTCGCGGAACACCGCTTCGCCGAGATGCTCGACGAACACCCGGCCGATCGGGCTGCGGCTGTAGAACACGCCGCCATTATGGCCCGGGCAGGTCCAGAGCTGGTTGCCTTCTTCGGCATAGTCGACCAGCGCCCCGAAGAACGGCGTCTTCAGGTTCTCGGCATATTGCTTGAGTCTGGAGATCAAATTCTTGGCGATGAAGGGCGGGGTTTCCTCCGACAGGAACACGTAGCCGTCGATGAAATCGAGCACCTCGACCGGCAAATCCTCGAACCGCTTGCGGCGGATCAAGAGGATGATGGGGAAGTCGAGGCCGCGCCGACGCATCAGGTTGATCAGTGCCGCGGTCTTGCCCTCGAGGCCCTTCTTGCCCCAGTCGACCACCATGCAGCCGATCGCGGCGTCGGTCTGCACCGCGATCTCGGCATCTTCCAGCTTGCGGGCGCGGACCACCTCGAAGCCGGAGCGCTCGATCTCGGTGATGATCTGGTTGAAGCGAATGCCTTCGAGGTCGTCGGCCTCGAAAACCGGCGCGGCGAACAGGAAGTTGAAGCGTTTGAAATAGTCCATGCGTGTCCCCGAACTGGTCCGGCGCTGACGTGTCGGCACAATTCATGACAAAGAGATGACAATGGGGATGGCGGAATATCAAATGCGTTCGGGACGCTGTTTTTCAACGCGAGGCATGGCCTCGCGGGTGTTCCAGCTGCATGGCGACGAAGTCCGCCGTGCCCCGGCCATAGCGTGTCTCGATCCCGGCAAGCGCCTGGTCGAGCGCCTGCGCGGGCGGCGTCGTGCCGACCGCAGGCAGCAGGCGGTCCGCGGGCCAGCCCGGCGCCACGGCTTGCGGATAGATGCGCAGGCCGTTGCGGGTCGTCACGGCGTCGCCGGTCGTGGCGAAGGTCGTAGCGTGCGAGTGGAAGGTTCGCGACCAGCTGTCGGCGACCAGCGCCAGCGAGACCTCGTCGACATCGGGGACAAGCGCGAGGCCAAGCTGCTCCCGGTTCCAGAACGCCAAGGTGTTCTGGATCGCGGTCAGCGCAAAGGGGCGGGTGAACTTGAAGGCGTTGCTGTCATGGCGCGCGTCCCAGCCCGGCAGGCCGATCTCGGCGGCGACGGCCTCCGCCTTGGCGCGGCCGGCGATCGCCTCGATCAGGATGAGCGACATCGGCATCGAGGCCGAAATGCCGGTCGTGGTCGCGACGCCGCGATCGACCACGATGCGGCGGTCGGCGACGTATCGGATGGCGGGATGATCGTCGCGCCAGTTCTTCAGGTAGAACCAGTGCGTGGTCGCGCGCCTGCCGTCGAGCAGGCCGGTCGCGGCCACGACCTTGCCGCCGGCGCAGATGCCGACAATGACGGCACCTTGCTCCGCCTGTCGCCGGATCCATTGCATGACGGTCGGATCGTCGTCGCGGCTCATCGCAGGCACGATGACGTAGTCGGCGCCGTCGGGATGCGCGGCATCGAACGCGGCTATGGTCGCATCAGGCTCGACCTTCAGCACCGGGAACAGCGTGACCGGCCCGGGCCCCGTCGCAAGCGTGACGACGTCGGCAATATCGGCCCGCTTCAGGATGCCATAGGGCATCAGATAGTCGGTGGTCTCGGTCATGTCGTTGATGCCGATGATCGAAATCAACGGGCGCGCTCGCTTCGGCGGCTTCAGCGCGGCGAGCATGGCATCGTGCTCCTGCGTCGCGATCGGAGGCGGAACCCGGAGTGCCGACGCGGCGGGAAGGGTGAAGAGCCAGATGCCGCCGATGATTGGAACCAGCGCGGCGACGGCGATGCCGCTCCACGCGAGAAGCCGCCAGGTCATGATGATCGATCTCGCATCCGCTTGCGTCGCACGGCGCGGACGCTAACGGCGGATCACGCCGATCAAAATGGCGAAATTCCCGCAAAAACAGACACGCGGACAGCGCGCCTCGGGCGCGTGGCGCGGATGAGCGCTCGCGACATCCGGGGCCGATGTTGCCCCGCATGTCGCTTTCGCTCGTGCGGACTACAGGTTCGCTCAATAGACGAGACTTGTCCCCGGCGGTTTCTCGAGCGCGGCCGCCAGCGAGCGATATTCGTCGCAGGTCGTGCCGCAGATCTCGGCGATCCGGTTCAGATGATACTGCGCAGCATCGCGGTTGCCCTGTTCGATCTGCCACAAGCCGTAATAGTTCCACGTCAGCACGTGGTTCGGATCGGCCCTGAGCGCGCGCTCGTACCAGACCTGGGATTGCTTGTAGTCGCCGAGCTTGCGGTAGGAGTAGCCGATCAGATTGGCGACGTTTGGATGATCGTCGTTGCCGAGCGCGTGCAACTGCTCGATCGCGGCGGCGTAGTCGTTGCGTTCGTAGATCGTTGCATAGGCCGCGCGATAGCCCTCGCGGAATGCCGGATCGTCGAAGTTGGACTGCTTGGCGGGCTTCTTTTTCTGCGTAGTCCTCCTGTCCCTCTCCTGAGGATAGGACGGGGGCGTGGGAGTGCCGTAGCTCGATCCGTAGGGGTCTCCACCACCTCCGCCACCGCCGCCGCCTCCAGCCGCAATGACACTCTGTGGCGAGAACAGGATGAGCGGCGCTGCGAGGGCCGCCACGCGTGTTGCGAGCTTCATCAGTGACCCGATCATGCAAACCTCCCGATTCGAGCAGGACAGTTGTTGCTCTGAAGGACTAACTCCCCGTCACCGGACGCATTCCCGTCGATCGGAAAAATCTCTGTGGCGATGTGACAATTGCGCTGTCCCTTCCGGGCCAAGTTCTTGCAGCAGCGCGCGATGCGCGCCTCGTTTGCGGTCCCGAACAACGGAATCAAAACTAACATTCGTGTCAGGATCCACAGCGCGTCTCGAACAACGGAGAATGCACTATGCAAGCCGACCTCGCCGCGATCTATCGGAATTACATCGACTGCCTCAATCGACAGGACTGGTCCCGGCTCGGCGACTTCGTGGCCGACGACGTGGTCCACAACGGCAGGCGGTTCGGGTTGTCGGGTTATCGCGAAATGCTCGAGAGAGACTTTCGCGAGATCCCGGATCTCGGCTTCAACATCGAGCTGCTGGTGTCGGACGCCAACCACGTTGCCAGCCGGCTGGCGTTCGTTTGCTCGCCGAAGGGCACGTTCCTCGGTCTCGCCGTCAACGGCAAGCGCGTCACCTTCGCCGAGAACGTGTTCTATGAATTCTGCGACGAAAAGATCGTGCAGGTCTGGTCGGTGATCGACAAGGCCGCGATCGAGGCTCAACTTGGCGGCGGAGCGTGATTGAGCGTGAGGCCGCTATTTCTGCTCCAGATGCCAGGCGCCGTCCCAGTCCGCTGCCGGCGGATTCTGCTTGAAGGCCACGGTGCGCGCCTTCATGGCGATCGACGGGCCGTCGCCGGGCGCCGCAGCCAGCGCCGCGGCGAAGGCTTGCTCGGCGTCATCCCAGCGGCGCTCGCGAAAGGCGGCGAGACCGCCGACGTAGCGCTGCCGCAACTCGGTCTGCGCCGGCGTCAGTTCGTCCTTCTTGCCGAGGATCTCGAACACGGCGACCGGCTGGGTCTGGCCGACGACGACGACGCGGTCGATCTCGCGCAGCTCGATGGTCGCGGCACAGGCTGCAGCGGTGGCCTCCGAGATCAGGCTGCGGCTGCCGTAGAACTTGTTGGCGCCTTCCAACCGCGAGGCGAGGTTCACGGTGTCGCCGAGCACGGTGTAGCTCATCATGAATTCGGAGCCGATGCTGCCGACTAGCGCCTCGCCGGTGGCGATCCCGATCCTGATGTCGCAATCGGCCGGGATCGCGCGCACGCCGAGCAGTTCGGGCAGATCCTTGCGCAGCTGGTTGACCTGGCCGACCATGTCGATGGCGGCCAGCGCGGCCAGATGGGTCTGCTCGGCTTCCTCGACGAACGGGGCGCCCCAATAGGCCATGATGGCGTCGCCGATATATTTGTCGATGATGCCGCGATGCGCATGGACCGGCGCGGACATTGTCGACAGATAGAGGTTCATGATCTTGACGAGGCCGCTCGGGGTCACGCCCTCGCTCAGGCGGGTAAAGCCCTTCATGTCGCAGAACATCACCGTCATGACGCGGCGCTGTCCTTCGGTGGCGGCGATCGCCGGCTGCTCCAGCAGGCCCTCGGCGATCCGCGGATTGATGTAGCGGCCGAAGGTCTCGCGGATCCGCTGGTTGTGGCGCAGCGTCTCGATCATGCGGTTGAAGGCGGCGGAGAGCTGGCCGATCTCGTCCTGGGTGGTGATGGCGATGGCGCCGTCGAGGCGGCCGGCCTCGACCTCGCGGGTGCTCTCCAGCAGCCGCATCACCGGGCCCGTGATGCCGCTGCCGACCAGCATCGCGAACACGAAGCCGAGGATCGCGGCAATCGCGGTGACGACGCCCGAGATGATGATCGCCCGTTGCTGGGCACCCATCACCTTCGCCGCGGCGGAGGCGACCTGCGCCAGCATGTCGGTACGAATGCTCTCGATCCTGTTGTTGAAGTCGTCGCGCAGGGCGTCGGCGCGGAGCGTGGTCTGTCGCGCGGCCGCAAAGTCCTTGGCCTCGAGCTGGTCGAGCAGCGTCTTGTTCTCTGCGTTGAGGCGCATCAGCAGGTCGTTGACGGCGTTGTCGATGCGGTCATCGAGACGCCCGAGCGCGGCATTGTCGGATGGCGTCGAGGGATCGGCGATGATCGCGTCGATCAGCACGCGTGCGGCATCGGCCTCGCGCTTGATGGTCGGCTCGATGTCGTCGAAAGTCTTGCGCGCGCTCTCGTAGCTGGTGTCTTCGCCAGGCGCCTGCATCTTTGCCATCATCATTCGGCGCATTGCCAGGGACCGTTCCAGCGAGCGGACATTGACGCGGGCGAGATGGGCGTAGGCCGGGATGTAGCGGTTGGTGAGTTCGTCCAGGAGGTGGCCGACCTTGCCTGCCATCACCATGGACAGCAACGAGGTGATCACCGCGAGGACGATCAGTCCTGCGGCAATGCCGACGATCTTCTGCCTGATCGAGTTTCGAAACATGCCCGGCCCGGCCGCAGCTGCAATGAACGGGTCACTCCCGTCGTGGCGGCGCACCAGCTAATAGAGTTCCGCGGGGCGCGGTGCAAGCGACCGGTTCCTGTCATCCCCCGTCGCCAGGCAGGCGTTGGGGGGCTAGCGCAGGCCTTCGTAGACCATCAGGCCGCGCGCGATCGCGAGCTTGCGCAGGGTCCGCGGCACGAACCGCTCCTGGGGATGCAAATAGCGCCACGAGGTCAGCACGAGGTCGTGCAGCCGGGTGACGTCGTCCTCGAACGGCGCGAGCAGGCCGGTGAGGCTCGCCGGCATATGGACGCGGGCGGTAAACGGCAGCAGCAGCAGTTCAAGATGCGCCCTGGACCCGGTCTCGGTCGTGGCGGTGATGCCGGCGATCGCGGGCAGGGTCTCTTCGACGACGCAGGTAATGATGTCCTCGATCTCGCCGCGGCTCTCGCCGGTGAACAGGGCGGAAAAGCTGCGGTTCTTGAGGTCGCAGCCGAGCAGGGCGGAGGTCCGGGTGCCGGCGACGCGGAACGGGAAGCGCGTCTCGCCGTCATAGGACAGCACGAAGATGTCGGACAGCAGCTCGCGCACCGCGGACGGTTCGAACTCACTCCGGTCGGGTGCACGCGCGGTGCCGCGCTTCGCATTCCAATAGGCGAAGAATTCGCGGCTGGAGCTGTGTTTCATCTAAAGAACCTTGCCCGGCACCTGTCTCGGCGGGACACATCTGTCCCGGTTTTGCTCAGGCGCCTTCCCTTCTCTGTTGTGCAGGGAAGGCTGTGCAGCGTCCATGCCGTGGCCGCGGTTTGGGCGGCTTATCGGCAGCTTTGTGTTGTTAACGTAAATTTAACTATGTCCTTGGCGTCCCAGGAACTCCAACGTAGGGTCCGCGCGTTCCCGTTTGCTGGCTGCCCCAAGCGCCGGCGTGGTTGGTACACAGGTGGCGTCAAACAGTTTGGTCATCGTGCGGGGAGGGGTGGGGATGTTCTCCCGATCCCTCTGGGGCACGAGAAGACCAGCCGACCAGGGAGGGTGTTCTCAGCGCCCTCCCTTTTCTTTTGGCCAGATATCGTGTCCCGGACGCAGTGCAGCGCGCAGCGGTGCGCTGCAGAGCCGGGACCTATGCCGGCCCCGCTCAAGAATTGAGCTGATCAGACAGATCTCGCCAAGTCGGATTGAGTTCTTCTATCAACTTGATCTTCCACGCGCGACGCCACCGCTTGAGCGAGTGCTCACGTGCGCGCGCTTCCAGGATGGATTCGAATGCCTCAAAGTAGACCAGCTGATCAACGTTGTATTGTCGTGTGAAGCCTGGGACGAGCTTTGCCTTGTGCTCGGCGATTCGGCGCGAAAGGTTATTGGTCACACCTACATAAAGGGTCCCGTTTCTCCCGCTGGCGACGATGTAAACGAAGAACTGCGGGTTCATTTTGGACCAAACGGATGTGGAAAGCGTCCCAAGTGTCGCAAGTTCGGGGAGCATTGCCAATTCCTGGGTCCCGGCTCTGCGTCGCACCACTTCGCGCTGCGACGCGTCCGGGACACGAGAGGTGTCCGATTTCGGGATTGTGCACTTGCACAGGGGTGTGAAAGCCGCCTATCTCTGCTTCACCGCCGTATCGAGGTCGCCGACCCCTTGGACTCCCATCCCGAATCCCCGCTCGAGCCGCCGCCGGAGGCGCCGCGCGAGCCGATCCTGACCTTGCCGCCGGCGCTCACCGCCTACGTCCTCCTGATCGCGGTAATCCACCTGCGGGTGCTGTTGCCGCCGGAGATGGAGAACTGGACCATCGACGTCTTCGGCTTCATCCCGAAACGCTACGATTCGACGCTGCTCGACATCACCTTCCCGGGCGGCGAAGGCGCCAAGGTCTGGACCTTCGTCACTTATTCGCTACTGCACGCCAACCTCACGCATATCGGGTTCAACGTGCTGTGGCTGTTGCCGTTCGGCAGCGCCTTGGCGCGGCGCTTCGGCGCGGTGCGCTTCTTTGTCTTCATGGCGGTGACGGCGGCGGCCGGCGCGCTGGCGCACCTGTTGACCCACGAGCACGCGATCGCGCCGATGATCGGCGCGTCGGCTTCGGTGTCGGGGACGATGGCGGCGGCGATCCGCTTCGCCTTCGTGAAGGGCAGCTTCCTGTCGTTCAGCCGCGGCGATGCCGAGGCGGCTGCCAAGGTGCCTGCGCTGTCGCTGTGGCGGGCGCTGCGCAACGGACGGGTGCTCGCCTTCCTGGCGATCTGGTTCGGCGTCAACGTCCTGTTCGGCGCCACCTCGCTTTCGCTCGGCGGCGAGGACGCGAGCGTTGCCTGGCAGGCGCATATCGGCGGCTTCCTCGCCGGACTGCTGCTGTTCTCGCTGTTCGATCCAATCCCGCGCACGCGGGACGATGCTGCAGATGCGTCATCGGTGGACCAGTCGGGGCGCGTCTGATCGCCGCTTGCGGCTCGGTTCGAATTCCTCCATCATCTTTGCGACGCAGAAACAAAGCGGGCCGACAAATCGAGCCCAGCTACTGACCGCGCCCCGGAACCGAAAGCGGCGCGGAACTGTTGATTGAAGACTCTGGCGAACAGGCTCGACCCCGCTCAAGCAGGGCACGGACGGATTCAGGGAGGCGACAATGACGGTACGTTCCATTCTCGATGCAAAAGGCCATCAGGTCATGAGCGTCGCGCCCGGCGCGAAGCTGTCGGCTGCGGTCAAGCTGCTTGGCGAGCGCAAGATCGGCGCGGTGCTGGTGATGGAGCAGGGCCGGATGGAAGGCATCCTGTCGGAGCGTGACATCGTGCGCGTGCTCAGCGAGCGCGGCGCGGGCGTGCTGGACGAACCGGTGAGCGCGGTCATGACCAAGAAGGTCGTGAGTTGCCGCCAGTCCGACACGGTCAGCGGCATCATGGAAATGATGACAACAGGCAAATTCCGCCATCTGCCCGTCGTCGAGGACGGCAAGGTGGTCGGCCTGATCTCGATCGGCGACATCGTCAAGAGCCGCGTGCAGGAATACGAGCGCGAGCAGGAAGCGCTGCGCGACTACATCAAGACCGCCTGAGGGCTATTTCCCGGTCGTGCCCGCGCCGTTCGACGGCGGCACCAGGATGTCGATCGCTTCCTCGATCGCGCCGATGGAACGTTCGGCCGCGCGGATGCCGTGTGCGATCAGGTCATCGGCGCGGTGGAAGTCGAACCAGCCGATCTGGCCGACGCGCGGCGAGATCAGCATGTCGGGCGGATCGCCGGCGAGCCGCGCACGGGTGATGCGGTCCTGCATGATGTTGAAGGCGTCGACCATGACGCTCGAGATGCCGGGCCGGCTGGCGCTGCCGAAAAACTCCCGCTTCACGGTGCGCTCGGCGGAGAAGAAGCGGCCGAACCGCCGCTTCGGGGGCTCCGGCTCGATCTCCGCCTCGGCGGTCATCGCGACCGTCACCTCGGGCGCGGCGGTCGCGCCGTGATTGTAGATCGTGGTCGAATGCGCGAACACGTCGCTGGAGAGGTTGGCCGCAATGACGATCTCGGCGCCGAGCGCACGCGCGGCCGAGACCGGCACCGGGTTGACCAGCGCGCCGTCGACCAGCCAGCGGTCGCCGATCAGGACCGGGGCGAAGATGCCGGGCAGGGCGTAGGAGGCGCGCATGGCGTCGACCACGCGGCCCTGGGTCACCCAGATTTCGTGCCCGGTGCGGACTTCGGTCGCGACGCTGGCGAACTTGACCGAAAGATCCTCGATCATGACCTGGCCCAGCGCCGCCTCGATCTCGGCGGCGAGCTTGGTACCGCCGATCAGGCCGGAGCCGTTGAGGCGGATGTCGAGGTAGCCGAGCACGCTGCGCGGTTGCAGGCTGCGGGCCCATTGCTCCAGCGTATCGATATGGCCGGCCGCATAGGCGCCGCCGACCACGGAGCCGATCGAGGTGCCGACGACGACGTTGGGGACGATACCATGGGCGAGCAGGGTCTTGATGATGCCGATATGGGCAAAGCCGCGCGCGGCGCCGCCGCCGAGCGCGAGCCCGATCACCGGCCGGCGAACCGGTCCCAGTCCTACCTTGTCGGGGCCGTCGGAGCTCTTGTGGCCTCGGCCCATCCAGCTATCCAACACGACAAATCTCCTGCCAGCGCGAGACTAGGCTGCGCGGCATGACTGCGCCAGCGTCGTCCAACTTCATGGTTATTCCCCAGAAGCACGATTCATGCCCCGGGTGGACCGCGGTAGGCAGGGAATGTGACTGGACCACGACGATAGGGCTAACATCGGCTTGATCGAGCGGTTCCAAACCGGGGACGGCCCCCGCCAGGACTGTGACGAAGCTTCGACGAAGGCTTGAATTTGCCGCGTTTTCGTTGAAAAGCATGGTGATGACTTCGAGGGGCAACGGCATCGGCGGATGCGGGCGGGGCATGCGGCTCCTTCCGCTGTTGGCGCTTGCCACATTTTTGCTGGCCCTGATCTCCGGTTCCGCGTCGGCGCAGTTCTTCAGCGACCGGCCGCCGCCGATCCCGCCAGCATCGGTCCCCGAGGTGCCGTCCGGCCCCGCGCTCAATCTGGCGCCGCCGTCCGGGTCCGGTTCGGGGCCTGTTCTGCCCGGTCCGCTGAACCAGCCAACCATCGTCCAGCCCTCGATTGCGACCATACCCCCGGTGGCGCCGTTGGCCGGCACCCCGGCCGCCGGGCAGGCGGTGCTGTCGCTGACGGCGCGGTACGGCAAGGACCTGCCGGTCATCAATGCCGGGCTGGTGTGGCGGGTGTTCGCCGACAAGCCGGACGACAACGGCACCTACAAGCTGATCCGCGAGGAGCGCGGGGCGACGCCCAACGTCGTGCTGCCGCCCGGCAATTACGTCGTCCACGTCGCGCTCGGCCTCGTCAGCGCGGTGCGCGCCGTCAGCCTGAAGTCGGAGACCGACCGCGAGTCCTTCGTGCTGCCGGCCGGGGGCCTGCGGATCGAGGGCCGGGTCGGTTCGAGCAAGATCCCGGCCAACCAGATTTCGTTCGCGATCTACAAGGGCAGCCAGTTCGACGGCTCGGACCGCGGCCCGCTGGTGCCGAACGTGTCCGCCGGCGACGTCGCGCTGCTCCCCGAGGGCACCTACTACATCGTCTCCAACTATGGTGACGCCAACTCGGTGGTGCGTTCCGACATTCGTGTGGCAGCCGGCAAGCTGACCGACGTCACCGTCACCCATCGCGCAGCGGTCATCACGCTCAAGCTGGTGAGCGAGAAGGGCGGCGAGGCGCTTGCCAACACCGCGTGGTCGGTGATCACGCCGGGCGGCGACGTGATCAAGGAATCGATCGGCGCGTTCCCGCGCGTCGTGCTCTCCGAAGGCGAGTATCGTGCGATCGCCAAGAACGAGGGCAAGGTGTTCGAGCGCCCCTTCAACGTCGTCAACGGCGTCGACGGCGAGGTCGAGGTCGTGGCGCGCTGACGCCGGACCGGGCTGCATTTCATGCAACTGTCACAGTTTCTAACGTGAACTAACCATCGCGCCAGTTTTAGCCGTCACAAGCGCTCGCGGTGCTGCGCTGCGTCGTTATTTTTACATGACGTTAAGTCGCGGCATGACTTGGATGCCACGGGGATTTTGTTTGGGCATGGTCCTTTCGGAAAACCGCTTCACACTTTTCCGGATCATGCCTAGCGTTTGCGTGAACGGGGCGTGCCATGGTCATGGCCAACAAGAAATCAGCAAAGACATCGGCCAAGTTCAATTCCGAGATGTTCGCCGACGTTCCGGTTCTGCAACGCAAGTGGCAGGCCGCGGTTCGTCCCGGTGAACAGCTGCCGCACTATGAAGACGTGATGCTCGGCAGCCTCGGCCGGCTCGCGGACCATATCGTGCTGCTGCGCAACGTCGACGGCGTGCTCAGCGTCTCGCACACCGGCCGCTACGTCCAGACCTGGCTGAACGACGATCGCTGGGACATTCCGCTGAGCGAACTGCCTCCTGACTGCGCCACCGCGTTGACCGAAGCCGCCGCCAACGCGCGCGCGAACTGCCGGCCCTATCTGGCGTCGGCGCATTGCGTGCGCGATGGTCTGGTGCGGACCTTTGACGTGCTGGCGCTGCCGACGCGGTCGCGCTGGGGCGGCGTCCTGGTCGGCGTCTATGTCAACGAGCGCAATGCGCAGTACAATCTGCTCGACACGATCTTCTCGGCCACCGACGAGGGCGTGGTATCGCTCGCGGCGATCCGCGACGCGCGGGGCGAGCCGGCCGACTTTCAGGTCGTGCATCTCAACCAGGGCGCCGCGAAGCTCCTGATGCGGCCGGCCACCGAATTGCTGTGGCGCCGGCTCAGCGCCGGCGGCAATCCGCTGGCGGCGCCGGCGGTGATGAACCGCCTGCGTGGCTTCGTCGGAAGCGGTCCCGGCGGCCAGTTCGAGATCGACAGCGGCGATCGCTGCCTGCGGCTCGGCGTCACGGCGTTCGGCGACATGCTGTCGCTGACGGTCTCCGACGTCACCGCGCTGAAGCAGCGCGAGGTGTCGTTCCGCCTGCTGTTCGAGAACAACCCGATGCCGATGTGGGTGTTCGACGCCGGCACGATGGAGTTCCTCAGCGTCAACGACGCTGCCGTTCAGCACTATGGATACAGCCGGGAGAAATTCCTCGGCATGACGCTGCGCGAGATCTGGCCGGTCGATGAGTGGAGCGTGCACAGCGCCGCCTTGCGCGACATCGGCGACGTCTATCAATCGAGCCGCGACTGGCGGCATATCAGGGCCGACGGCACCGAGATCCATGTGCTGACCTTCGGGCGCAAGGTGGCGTTCGAGGGGCGCGACGGCTATCTGGTCGCGGTGGTCGACATCACCGAACGCCGCGCGGCCGAAGCGCGGATCGCGCACATGGCGCATCATGACGGGCTCACCAACCTGCCGAACCGGGATTTCTACCAGGAGCGGCTGAGCGAGGCGCTGGAGCGCGGCCGCAGCGGCAACAAGCGCGTGGCGGTGATGTGCGTCGACCTCGATCTGTTCAAGAACGTCAACGACTCCTTCGGGCATCCGATGGGCGACCGGCTGCTCAAGCTGGTGGCCGAGCGGCTGCGCGAAGTGGTCCGCGACGACAATGTCGCAGCCCGCCTCGGCGGCGACGAGTTCGCGATCGTGCTTGCCGCCGACGTTTCGCCGAACGAGGCAAGTGCGTTCGCCGAACGGCTGATCGATGCGCTGAGCGCGCCCTACACCATCGAGGGGCTCGAAGTCGTGGTCGGCGCCAGCGTCGGGATCGCGCTGTCGCCGGGCGACGGCACCACGTCGGAAGAGCTGATGCGCAACGCCGACATGGCGCTGTACCGCGCCAAGTCCGAGGGCGGCGGCGTGCATCATTTCTTCGAACCGGAGATGGATCAGCAGGCCCAGAAGCGTCGCGACATGGAGCGCGACCTGCGGGTGGCCTTCAACAATGGTGAATTCGAGCTGCACTACCAGCCGCTGGTCGACATCGCGGCCGACCGCATCTCGGGTTTCGAGTCGCTGCTGCGCTGGCGGCATCCGCTGAAGGGCATGGTCTCGCCCGCGGAGTTCATTCCGGTCGCGGAAGACATCGGCCTGATCGTCGCGCTCGGCGAATGGGTGCTGCGCGAGGCCTGCTCGGAGGCGATCAAGTGGCCGGCCGACGTGAAGGTCGCCGTCAATCTGTCGCCGGTGCAGTTCCGCAGCCGCAACCTGGTCCAGGCCGTGATCTCGGCACTGGCGCATTCCGGCCTGCCGGCGCGGCGGCTCGAGCTCGAGATCACCGAGTCGGTGTTCCTGGCGGAGACCGAAGCCAATCTCGCGATCCTGCATCAGCTGCGCGAGCTCGGCGTCAGCATCTCGATGGACGATTTCGGCACCGGCTATTCCTCGCTGAGCTATCTGCGCAGCTTCCCGTTCGACAAGATCAAGATCGACCGCTCGTTCGTGAAAGACCTGGCAAGGCGCTCCGACTGCGTTGCGATCGTGCGCGCGATCTCCGGTCTTGGCCGCAGCCTGAAAATCACGACGACGGCGGAGGGGGTCGAAACCGTCGACCAGCTCGACTGGTTGCGCGCCGAGGGCTGCAACGAGGTGCAGGGATTCCTGTTCAGTGCAGCGAGGCCGGGGAGCGAGATCGCGGCCTTGCTGAGCAAGTTTGCGGAGCGCGCGTCCAAGGCGGCGTAGCCACTTATCAGGTCGTCATGCCCGGGCCTGACCCGGGCATCCATCATTCTTCCAAAAGTCTTTGCCTGATGGATTGCCGGGCCTTCGCCTCGCCGAAGCCCGGCCAGTTCGATATTGCCCCAAATGGATTCGGCCGCGCAGGCGGGTCAAGCCCGGCAATGAGCTCTATTCGCTCAGAACCGCGTCACGATATCGGACAGCGCCGGGCGCGGGCGATCCTCGCTCGGCTTGGTAGGCCGGCCGATGTGAATCAGGCCGGCGAGCTTCTCGTCCGGCTTGAGCCCGAGACCGTCGAGCACGTCGCGGTCGAAGGCATACCAGCCGGTCAGCCAGCAGGCGCCATAGCCGAGCGCGGTCGCCGCGGTGACGATGTTCATCGCGCTCGCGCCGGCCGACAATTCCTGCTCCCACGGCGGCACCTTGGGGTGCGGCTTGGTGAAGGAGACCACGCCGATCACCAGCGGCGCGTCGGTCAGGCGCTTCTTCTCGACCTCGATGTCGGAAGCCGGTGCGCCGGGATTCTTGCGGGCGAACACCTTTGCGATCACGTCGCCGGCGCGCCCCCGTGCATCGCCCTCGAACACGATGAAGCGCCACGGCGTGAGCTTGCCGTGGTCGGGCACCCGCGCGGCGATCGTCAAAATGGTCTCGAGCTCGGCCGCGGACGGGCCCGGGCCGGTCATCTCGCGCGGTTTCATCGAGCGGCGTGTCTTCAGGAGTTCAATGGCATCGGGCACGGACATGTCCTTCAAGTGGAGTCGTGCCCCCAAGATGGGGGCACGACCAAGCCGACGAAAGCCAGTTTAGACCGATTGTGAAGATCAGGCGACGGATCGCGCCCGTTTCACGTCCGGCGGCGTCGCTTCATCGACCAGCGCGGCGATCGCCTCGTCGGTCGGCATCACGGTCTGGCGCTCGCTGCCGAGGCGGCGGACCGAGACCGAATGCGTCTCGGCTTCCTTCTTGCCGACGACCAGCAGCGCCGGGATCTTGGCCAGCGAGTGCTCGCGGACCTTGTAGTTGATCTTCTCGTTGCGCAGGTCGATCTCGACCCGCAGGCCGGCGCGGCGTGCCGCTGCCGCCACCACCTTGGCGTATTCGTCGCCTTCGGAGGTGATGGTCGTGACCACGAGCTGCGTCGGCGCCAGCCAGAGCGGGAAGTTGCCGGCATAGTGCTCGATCAGGATGCCGATGAAGCGCTCCATCGAGCCGCAGATCGCGCGGTGCACCATGACCGGCGCCTTCTTCGAGCCGTCGTGATCGATGTAGAACGCGCCGAACCGTTCCGGCAGGTTGAAGTCGACCTGGGTCGTGCCGCACTGCCAGTCGCGGCCGATGGCATCGCGCAGCACGTACTCGAACTTCGGCCCGTAGAACGCGCCTTCGCCCGGATTGATCTCGGTGCGGATCCGGTTGCTGCCCTTGGCCTTGATCTCCGACAGCACGGTCGCCATCACGCGCTCGGCGTGATCCCACATCTCGTCGGTGCCGACGCGCTTCTCCGGCCGCGTCGAGAGCTTCACCGTGAGCTCGCCGTCGAAGCCGAAATCGGCATAGGTCGACAGGATCAGGTCGTTGATCTTGAGGCACTCCTCGGCGAGCTGCTCCTCGGTGCAGAACACATGGGCGTCGTCCTGGGTGAAGCCGCGCACGCGCATCAGGCCGTGCATCGCGCCCGACGGCTCGTAGCGATGCACGACGCCGAACTCGGCGAGCCGCAGGGGCAGGTCGCGGTAGCTCTTCAGCCCGTGCTTGAAGATCTGCACATGGCCCGGGCAGTTCATCGGCTTCAGCGCGAACCAGCGCTTGTCCTCGGCCTCGTCGCCGGCCGATTGCGCCGCGAACATGTTCTCGCGGTACCAGTCCCAGTGGCCCGAGGTCTCCCACAGCACCTTGTCGAGGATCTGCGGGGCGTTGACCTCGTTGTAGTCGCCGAGCAGCCGGCGCCGCATATAGGCGATCAGCTGTTGGAAGATGGTCCAGCCCTTCGGGTGCCAGAACACCACGCCGGGGCCTTCCTCCTGGAAGTGGAACAGGTCGAGCTCGCGGCCGAGCTTGCGGTGGTCGCGCTTCTCGGCCTCCTCGATCTGCCTGAGGTAGGCGTCGAGGTCTTCCTGCCTGGCGAACGCCGTGCCGTAGATGCGGGTCAGCATCGGATTGTTCGAATCGCCGCGCCAATAGGCGCCCGCCACCTTCATCAGCTTGAAGGCGTTGCCGACCTTGCCGGTCGAGGTCATGTGCGGGCCGCGGCAGAGATCGAACCAGTCGCCCTGGAAGTAGATCTTGATCGGCTCGTTGCCGGGAATTGCGTCGACCAACTCGACCTTGAAGGCCTCGCCCTTGTCGCGGAACACCTGTTTGGTCTTTTCGCGATCCCAAACCTCTTTCGTAAAGGGCTTGTCGCGCGCGATGATCTCGCGCATCCGCTTCTCGATCGCGGCAAAATCCTCCGGGGTGAACGGCTCGTTGCGGAAGAAGTCGTAGTAGAAGCCGTTCTCGATCACCGGTCCGATCGTGACCTGGGTGCCCGGCCACAGCGATTGCACGGCCTCCGCCAGCACATGCGCGGCGTCATGCCGGATCAGTTCCAGCGCGCGCGGGTCTTCGCGGCCGATCAGCTCGATCTTGGCGTCGGCCTCGATCGGATCGTTGAGGTCGGCAAGCGTACCGTCGAGCGCCATCGCGACGGTGCGCTTGGCGAGCGAGGGCGAAATGCCTTGGGCGATGTCGAGGCCGGTCGTCCCTTTCGGGAAATCGCGCCTCGCTCCATCAGGGAAGGTGAGGGCGATCTTGTTCACGGGTTCTGCGGGCTTGAGGTTGGAAAGGCTGTACTGGAATCCGGATTCGGATTTGGGCGTGTCGGCCATCGATGTCTCCTGTAGCTCACTCCTGCGAACGAGCGCAGGTAAGCGGAAAGCAGCGGTATAGCAGGGGATTTGACACCTGCAATCCGGCAATATCAAGAAAATGGCCGTCCGGCCGCACGGATTTGACCGGCAGCGCGCCGGTAGCCGATGCCACCGAGCGTTGCGACGTTGCCGATCATCGTCTAACGTCCGGCATCCATTTTTCCGCCATCGCGCGATCCGCAAGGTTCATGTTTTCCCGTCTCCTGTTTTTCGTGGCGTTGCTTCTGGTCCCGGGCGTGTTGCGGGCGGAAGACACGCCGGTCGAGAAGGCCGGATTTGCGAAAAAGCTGACCATCTATCTCGCCAAGGGACCGGCCAATGCCTGCGGCCCCGGTTGCGATCGCTGGATCGCGATCGAAGGCGAGATCGACCGGGAAGCCGCGCAGCGGATTCGCACGTTCCTGTTTCCCCTCAAGGGCACGCAGCTTCCGATCTACCTGCATTCGCCCGGTGGAAATGTCGAGCAGTCCTATGCGATCGCGCGGTTTTTGCGCGCACACAAGGCGATCGCGCGGATCGGCCGTACCAACGTGCCGGCATGTTCCTCGGGCACGCAGATCGACGCCGCCTGCCTGAAGATCAAGGCTGCGAAGGGCGAGGTTGCGGCCGAACTCGCCACGCGCAACGCGATGTGCGTCTCGGCCTGCGCCTATCTGTTCCTCGGCGCGACCAACCGCGAAGTGGCGCCCGATTCGGTGCTCGCGGTGCATAACTCGCGACTGATGTTCGTGGTTCACGGGCATCCGCCCGCGCAGGTCATCGCGGACTTCAGGCGGCGCGAGATGGTGAGCGCCGATCGCGACCGCAACGCGTTCCTCGCGGCGATGGGGATCAGCCATGAGCTCAGCGACCTGATCCGGTCCGTGAAGTTCACGGACCTGCACGTGCTGACGCGGCCGGAACTCTATCGATTTGGAATCGATGCGCGGCCGCTGCCGCAAACCCTGTGGGCGGTGGAGAAGGAAACGCGGCCCTTCGTACGCAAGATCGCACAGCAGAAGAAGGGCGACGGCAGCTCGTACCGCATGATGGAGTGGCGCCTGTTCTGCGAGAACGGGGATCGCGGACGGCTGATGTTCGTACGCGAGTTCGACGACAGCGCCGCCGGCAAGAGCACGGTGGTGATGATGGCCGGCGCCACCAAGGCGATCGCATTCGGCAGGCCGCCGGCGCGGTTCGGCAAATACGAGGTCTGGAGCGATCCGATAACCTCGGACGCTCTCAAGGCGATGCTCGCGGCGCCGCATCTGCAGGTCGGCGAAAGCCTGCTGTCGTCCGACGCCAAACCTGAGTCCAAGGCCGACTCCCAGCCCGACTCCAAATCCGCCTCCAAATCCGCGCTGGCGACATTCGATATCGACACGGCCGGGCTGGAGCAGGGGTGGACGAAGCTGCTGGCGTCATGCCCGGCGGCGACATCGGGTCCGAAGCCTGCGAGCGCATGGCCGGCGACTGCATCGCCGGGCGTCAACGCGGCACCGGCGCCACCGCCGTCGCAGTGAGCGCAAGGACGAGCGCAAGAGGCGCAATTCGATCAAGGGCCATGCATTTAGATGCAGTTGCATTGATCTCGGAGTCTGCTAACAACGCGGCGTGAAACGCTTCGCTCCCACCGCATTGATGCTCGGCAACATCGTCACCGGCTGCTCGGTGCTGGCGCCGGCCGGCATGCTGGCGGAGTTGTCCAACGGGCTCGGCGTCTCGATCCATACCGCGGGTCTCCTGATCACCTTCGGCGCCATCGTGCTGTGCGTGGGCTCGCCGGTGACGGCGTGGCTGACCAGCCGGTTCGAACGGCGCGCTCTGCTGACGGCGACGCTTCTGGTGCTGACGCTGACCAATGCGGCATCCGCTTTCGCACCGGACTACGACAGTCTCCTGATCATCCGCATGGTGATGCTCGCGGTCGGCGTGCTCTACACGCCCCAGGCGGCCGGCACTGCGGCGCTGATCGTGCCGGTGGAAAAGCGCGGCAGCACGATCGCCTATATCTTCCTCGGCTGGTCGCTCGCCGCCGCGATCGGGCTGCCGTTGGTCACCTTCATCGCCAGCCGTTACGGCTTCCGCATAACCTATGGCGCAATCGCGCTGACCGGGCTCGTGAGCTCCTTGCTGCTGTGGTGGCGGTTGCCGGGCGGATTGCACGGCGTGCTGGTCGATTTGCGGACCTGGGCCGACCTCGGCCGCAATCCGACCGTCATCCTGCTGCTGTCGATCACGACGCTGCAGATGTCCGGCCAGTTCGTGGTGTTCACTTTCATGGGGCCGCTGCTCGCCAAGCTGACCGGCGCCAATGCGGACGCCGTCGGCATCGTGTTCGCGCTCTACGGCATCTTCGGGTTCGTCGGCATCGCGATTGCAACGCGCATCGTGGATTCATGGGGCGCCTGGAAGACGTCGGTGCTGTTCACCGCGCTGCTGCTCACCGGCGTGGCCGGCTGGGCGCTGAGCGCCGGCGCCTATGCGTTGATGGCTGCCTCGGTTGCGGTGTGGGGCCTGGGCTTCGCGTCGACCAATTCGATGCAGCAGGTGCGACTGGTCGGTGCGGCGCCGGCGTTTGCGTCGGCGTCGGTCTCGCTCAACACCTCGGTGCTCTATATCGGCCAGGCGATCGGCTCCGCGATCGGCGGATTGCTGTTCGCACACGAATGGCTGCTCAGCGCGGGCTACGTGGCCACGGCCTTCGTGGCGGCGGCGCTCGCGGTCGTCGTCATCACGCGACCGCGGCCGGCCGCGCGCACCGCCGCAGCGGAGTGAGCTTGCGGGTCACCACTTCGTGCTCTGGCTCGGCACGATGAAAGCCGTGCTGCTCGGCTTTGTCGAATTGTGGGTGAAGTAGCCGTAGGCGGCGACGATGACGACCAGCAAGGCAAGCACGGCCAGCAAATCGATCTGCCGGGGATCGTGACCGTTGTGGCTGATTTTCCAGCGCATTGTTGTTTCCTCCCCAAGGAACCTGAAGGGGGCATGAAACAATGCGGCAGCATCGCCACAGTTCCGCCGGCCAGCAATGCGCGCCGCGCTTGGGAGCGCCGCAGCAAATGATCAATTCTCGTTGACGCCGCGTCAGCCCTCGTTGACGCCGCGCCAGCGGCCGTAGCGCCAGGGCAGGTACCAATGCGCGCCCGTTGGCTTCACCGCCGGCACGTTGTCGATTCCGGATGTGCCCCAGGGCTGGCAGCGCAGCAGCCGTGCCAGTGTCATCCAGCCGCCGGCCCACAACCCGAAGCGCTCGATCGCTTCATCGCCATAGACCGAGCAGGTCGGCAGATGGCGGCAATTGTAGCCGACCAGCGGCGACAGCGTGTGCCGGTAGATCCAGATCAGGGCGCGGCCGAAGTTGCGCGGCAGGCGGCGCATTGTGCTGGCACATTCCGTGCATCGCGTGAGATGTGGCGTTGAATGATTTGTCGACGGCATACGCAAGTATGTACGTAGTCTTGCGGGGGTTCCAAGCCAAGGAACTGTTCTGTTGCAGATATTTACGCCACAGTTCGCTATTATCGCACAGCGCTGGTCGCGCTGCAGCAAGGGCTCTATGGACGGTTCGGGTCAGCGACGCTACCGTTCCCATAACGCGCCGATGACAGAGTCGTGGTGCGTGGGGCCATTGCCACCGCTCGCATCACCATGGGCTTGGGGGAAGGAACCAAATTGAGGCTCGTCAAGTCGCTCTCGTTGCGTAGTTGGGCGCTCACCGGCGCCGTCGCTTTTTGCTTTGCAGTTTCCGGCACCGTCACCACGGTGGGTAGTTCCGCACAGGCCAGCTCAACCCTCGAAGAGCGCAAGCTGCCGATGAAGTTCAGCTGGATCGCCTGCCAGCCAAATTGCCGGGGCTGGGTGTCGGCGGTAGGCATCATCACGGCCGACAGTCCCAAGGAATTCGACGAGTTCGCGCGCGGCCGCCAGCTCAACGGCGCCACCATCGTGCTCGACTCCAGCGGCGGCTCGGTCAACGACGCGATCGCGCTCGGCCGCCGCTTCCGCGGTCTCGGCGCGCTGACCACCGTCGGCGTCAGCGTCGCCAATCGGGCCGCGTCGGGTGACCGCGCGAGCGTGCTGCCGGACGCCTATTGCGAGTCGATGTGCGTGTTCCTGCTGCTGTCGGGCAAGACACGCTACGTTCCACCTGCGGCCCATGTCCGCGTGCATCAGATCTGGATGGGCGACCGCGCCGACGATGCCAAGGCTGCGAGCTACACCGCGCAGGACCTGATGATCGTCGAGCGCGATATCGGCCGCCTTGCCAAGTATACGTTCGACATGGGCGGTGCGGGTGAACTGCTGTCGCTCGCACTCAGCGTGCCGCCGTGGGAAGACCTGCACGAATTGTCTGCGGCCGAATTGCGGCTGACCAATCTCGTCACCACGGATGCAGTCGCCGACGTGCTGCCGCGCCAGGACAATGCAATTCCCGTCGCCGAGGCGAAGCCGAAGAACACCGATCGCTTCGTGAGCAGCGTGATGGAGGGGGAGGCGCACCCGCAGGCCGCGAAGGCGACCAAGACCGCGGAGGCCCTGGTGCCGACCGGCGGCACCGCAGCGCCGGCGCCGGTCCAGCCCGCCCAGTAGGCGGCCGGCGGCAGGGCTTACGCCGGCTGCTTGGCCTTGGCCTCGATCTGGCCGATCGCATCGACCACGGCGTCGAAGGTCAGCAGCGTCGAGGCGTGGCGCGCCTTGTAGTCGCGCACCGGCTCGAGCAGTGCGATGTCGGCCCATTTGCCGCCCTGCGGGGGATGGCCGTTTTCCTTCAGCATCTTGCGGACCGTCTCGCGCAATTCGCGCAGCTCCTCGGCCGTCGAGCCCACCACATGGCTCGCCATGATCGAGGACGAGGCCTGGCCGAGCGCGCAGGCCTTCACGTCATGGGCGAAGTCCGTCACCACGGGACCGTCCATCTTGAGGTCGACCTTGACGGTCGAACCGCACAATTTGGAGTGGGCGGTGGCGCTGGCGTCCGGGTCGGACAGCCGTCCGAGGCGCGGAATATTGCCGGCCAACTCGATGATCCGCTTGTTGTAAATGTCGTTCAGCATGAGGACAGATGCCTGGTTCCGGCGGCGCCGGGCGCTCTTGGCGGCTGGGTTTCACCGTCCTATATATGGACGGCGCGGCCGGAAACATAGCCCGGCCATGCAGGCACCGCGGCACACATTCGCCGATGTGGTGCTACAAAAATGGGACTCAGGCGCCCGGCGGCTCGATGATCCGCCCCGTCTGCCCGGTGACACATCCGGCCCGAGGGCAATGCCTGGGCCGGTCGAACGGAGACGACATGGACGCCTTGATCAAATCGATTCGCCCCAACAAGCCGGCCGACGCCAAGACATCTGACATCAAGCCCGGCGAGCTCGACCCCTCAGAATTCATGGCGGCGGCCGTCCGTGCCGACCAGCCGCGCCCGTCACGGGCGGAGGCCGAGGACGCCGTGAAGACGCTGCTCGCCTATATCGGCGAGAACACCGGCCGCGAGGGCCTGCTCGACACGCCGCGCCGCGTCGTCGAGGCCTATGACGAGCTCTATCAGGGCTATCATCAGTGCCCGGCCGAAGTGCTGAACCGCACCTTCGGCGAGACCGCGGGCTACGACGATTTCGTCCTGGTCCGCGACATCGAGTTCACCTCGCAGTGCGAGCATCACATGATGCCGTTCTACGGCAAGGCACATATTGCATATACGCCGGTGGAGCGCGTCGTGGGTCTCTCCAAGCTGGCGCGGCTGACCGACATCTTCGCCCGCCGCCTGCAGACCCAGGAGCATCTTACCGCGCAGGTCGCGGCCGCGATCGACGAGATCCTGAAGCCGCGCGGCGTTGCGGTGCTGATCGAGGCGGAGCATACCTGCATGTCGGTGCGCGGTGTTGCCAAGCATGGTGCATCGACCTTCACCAGCCGCTTCACCGGCATGTTCCGCGACAATCCGGCGGAGCAGCAGCGCTTCCTGTCCCTGGTGCGAGGACCGAACCGGTAACCTCGCATTTTCCCGAGCGAGGTTTGCCGTGTCCGCATCGACTCACGATCACGACCGCGAAGAGGGGCTCGACTTCCAGCCCAAATTCGACGCGGCAGGTCTTGTGACCTGCGTCGCGACCGATGCCGTGACCGGCGACGTGCTGATGGTCGCGCACATGAACGACGAAGCCCTGCGCAAGACGATCGCGACCGGCGAGGGCTGGTACTTCAGCCGCTCGCGCAATTCGCTGTGGCGCAAGGGCGAGAGCTCGGGCCAGACCCAGCGCGTGGTCGAGATCCGGATGGATTGCGATCAGGACGCGGTGTGGGTCAAGGTAGAGCAGGTCGGCGCCGCCTGCCACACCGGACGGCGCTCCTGCTTCTATCGCGCGGTGAAGGGCGAGGACGGCAACATCAGCCTGTCCTTCGTCGACGCCGAGCAGCTGTTCGATCCGGCGCAGGTCTATCGCAAGTAGACGCATTGATCTGAATCAAAAGTGACGCTTCGCAATCAGAATGCGACGCGTCGAAGCGTCGCGCTTCGTTGCTCCTCGTTTCGTGATGTGCCAATAATTCTCCATCGTCGTCGCGCTGGGGGTGAACTGTGGCCCATCGCCTGATACCGATTCTTGGGTTTCTTGCCTGGGTTGTATTGCCGGTCAGCGCCGCGCAATCGCAAACGGCAGAGCGTGCGCCCGACACGATGGCGGCCCGCGTTCTCGCCTGCGCCTCCTGCCACGGCGCCGAGGGCGAGGGGACCAGCGACGCCTATTTCCCGCGTCTAGCCGGCAAGCCTGCCGGCTATCTCTACAATCAGCTGATCGCATTCAGGGACGGGCGGCGGAAATATCCGCCGATGAACTATCTGCTGGAATTCCAGACCGACGATTTCCTGAAGAAGATCGCCGAGCATTTCGCCTCGCTCAAGCCGGCATTTCCGCCGCCGGTTCCGCCGGTCGACAGCAAGGAGATCCTGGCGCGCGGCGAATCGATCGTGAAGAACGGCGATCCGCAGCACGGCATTCCGCCCTGTTCGGCCTGTCATGGTCCGGCGTTGGGCGGGATGGAGCCCGGCATTCCCGGACTGCTCGGCCTGCGCGCGGCGTATATCAGCGGCCAGCTCGGCGGCTGGCGCTACGGCACGCGGACCGCGTTTGCTCCCGATTGCATGCAGATCGTTGCGAGCCTGCTGACCGAAGACGACGTGAAGGCGGTGGCGGCCTACCTGTCATCGCGCTCGGCACCGGCGGATCCGTCCTTCGCGCCGCAAGGCAGCCTTCCGATGCCGCTGGAATGCGGCAGCGAACCGCACTGAAGGGATCGTGCCGATGTCGCGAACCTCAACAGGACTTGTTGTCGGACTGCTGTTGGCACTGTCGCCGATCACGGCATCGGCGCAGCAGAAGGCGGCCGATCCGCCCGTCATCGCCAAGGGCGAATATCTCGCGCGCGCCGGCGATTGCATCGCATGTCACACCGCGCGCGAAGGCAAGACCTTCGCCGGCGGCCTTCCGATGAAGACGCCGTTCGGCACGCTCTACACGTCGAACATCACGCCCGATCCGCAGACCGGGATCGGCACGTGGACGTCGGACCAGTTCTACCAGATGATGCACCATGGCCGCTTCCCCGACGGCGGCCTGGTCTATCCGGCGATGCCGTTCGCCTCCTATAGCAAGGTCACGCGCGAGGACAGCGACGCGATCTACGCGTACTTGCGCACGGTCGCGCCGGTCAAGCAGCTCAACAAGCCGCATGACCTGACATTCCCGTTCAACAACCGCTCGCTGATCCTCGGTTGGCGCACCCTGTTCTTCAAGGAAGGCGAGTTCAAGCCGGACTCGACCAAGTCCGCGGAGTGGAACAGGGGCGCCTATCTGGTCGAGGGCCTCGGTCATTGCGGCATGTGCCACACCGCGATCAATGCGCTCGGCGGCAGTTCGCAGTCGCAGGCCTTCGAAGGCGGCCTGATCCCGATGCAGAACTGGTATGCGCCATCCCTGACCTCGAACAAGGAGGCCGGGCTCGGCGACTGGTCGATCGAGGAGATCGTCGACTATCTGCGCAAGGGCGTCTCTGCCAAGGGCGCGGTGTATGGCCCGATGGCTGAGGTCGTCTACAACAGCCTGCAATATCTCAATGACGACGACGTCCGTGCGATGGCGATTTATCTGAAGGGCCTCGCGCAAGGCACGTCGCCGGAAAAGGCATCGGCGCCGATGCCGACGGCCGAGAGCAGCCTGCTGCACTCCTTCGGCAAGCAGCTCTACGATCGCGAATGCGCGACCTGCCATGGCGCGACTGGACTGGGGATGCCGCCGGACTATCCGCCGCTCGCCGGCAACCAGTCGATCCAGATGGTCTCGGCCGTCAACGCGATCCGGATGGTGCTCAATGGCGGGTATCCGCCCGGCACGTCGGGCAATCCGATGCCCTACGGCATGCCGCCGTTCGCGCAGAAGCTGTCGGACGACGAAGTCGCGGCCGTCGTGACCTACATTCGAACGGCCTGGGGCAATCGCGGCGAGCCGGTGTCGGCGCGGCAGGCCAACGAGTTGCGTGCAGCAACGCTGAACTAGGCATGATCCGGAAAAGTGCGGAGCGGTTTTCCGAAAAGATCATGCTCAAACAAGGAGCCGAGGCGTGATGACGATTCAACCTGATCCCATCGCGCTTTAGGGGAACGCGATCATGATCAACTCATCTTCGCCGCAACTGCCGGCATCCGGCTCGGAAGACGAGGCCGTCGAGACTATCGTGCGCGCTGGTCCGGGCGGCGCGATCGCGGTCGCGGGCATTGCGACGGCCATCGTGGTCGGATTGTGGTTCGCATTCTATCTGCTCGTCTTCCTGCCGCGGAGCGCTCCGTGATGGCGACCGAGACGGACCACGGCCTCGGCGAAGCGGTTGCCGCACGGATCGAGCGGCGCTGGGCGACGCTGTCGATCGTCATTGTCGGCCTCTTGGTCGGCATGGCCGCCTATATCGGCATCCACCAGGCGACGATGCCCCAGGGGCGGGTCGAAACCGCCGATCCCACCACATTGCATCTGTCCGGCGAATTCATCGAGAGCAATCTCGGCAGCGAATTGCAGGCCGACGGCTCGGTCACCGTGCGCGCGATCGGCCAGCAATATTCCTTCACGCCGCAATGCATTGTGGTGCCTGCGGACACTCCGATCACCTTCCGCGCGACCAGCGCGGATGTCGTCCACGGTTTCCTGATCGAGGGCACCAACATCAATACGATGCTGGTGCCGGGCTACGTCACGGAGCTGCCGGTGCGCTTCAAGGCGCGGGGCGATCACGTGATGCCGTGCCAGGAATTCTGCGGCATCGGTCACCAGGGCATGTGGGGCAAGGTCAAGGTGGTCGACAAGGTCGCGTTTCGCGACATGGCGGCGGCGAAGCGGAGGCTGACCTGTGTTGATTAACAAGCGGCTGATAGCGGCGCATTTCTGGCTCGCCTTCATCGTGTTCGGGGCCGCGCTGGTGCTCGGTGCCTGGCAGATGTACGTGCGTAGCCCGTTGAACGTCTGGCACTTCAATCCGGAGTTCTACTATCGCTCGGTCACCGCGCATGGCTCGGCGATGGGATATGTGTTCCCGACGCTGATCGCGATGGGGTTCGGTTATGCGATCACCGAAGCGTCGCTGGAGAAGCCGCTGGTCGGACGGCGCTGGGCATGGGCGGGCTTTTTCCTGGTCGCCGTCGGTGCCGTTGTCGCGATGATCCCGGTGTCCCTCGGGCTGGCCTCGGTGCTCTACACCTTCTATCCGCCGATGGTCGGCAATCCCTTCTATTACATCGGCGTCGTCATGGTCGTGGTCGGCTCATGGATCTGGGTCGCGCTGATGGTGATCAATTTTGTGATCTGGAAGCGCGAGCACCCGGACAAGCCGGTGCCGCTTGCGATGTACGCCAATGTCGCGGGCTGCCTGCTCTGGGGCTGGACCGCGGTCGGCGCGGCGCTGGAGATCCTGTTCCTGATCCTGCCTGTGGCGCTTGGGCTCAAGTCCACGATCGATGCGGGGCTGGCGCGCGTGTTCTTCTCGTGGACGCTGCATGCCATCGTCTATTTCTGGCTGATCCCGACTTATATCGCCTACTACACGATCTTCCCGCGGGCGATCGGCGGCCGGCTCTACAGCGACGCGATGGCGCGCATTTCGTTCATCCTGTTCGTCGTGGTGGCGATGCCGATCGGCGTGCACCATCTGTTCGCCGATCCGCAGGTTGGCGCCGGATTCAAGTTCATGCACTCGGTTTTCACCGGACTCGTCGCGCTGCCGACGCTGCTGACGGTGTTCACGATCTGCGCGTCGGCGGAGGTTGCGAGCCGCCTGCGTGGCGGCCGCGGCGCATTCGGCTGGATCGGCGCGCTGCCATGGTCCAATCCGATCATGGTGGCGACGGCGCTGTCGCTGGTCATGCTCGGCTTCGGCGGCGCCGGCGGGCTGATCAACATGAGCTACCAGCTCGACGCCACCGTGCACAACACGCAGTGGATCACCGGCCATTTCCACCTGATCTTCGGCGGCGCCATCGTGATCATGTATTTTGCCATCGCCTATGATCTGTGGCCGCATCTGACCGGCCGTGCGCTGGACAGTTTTGGCCTGATGCGCACGCAGCTCTGGCTGTGGTTCATCGGCATGATCGTGACCACCTTCCCGTGGCACTATGTCGGCATCCTCGGCATGCCACGCCGCATGGCGTTCTATGACTATGCCAACCCGGCGATCTCGCCACAGGCGCTGTCGGTCACGCTGTCGGCGATCGGCGGCTTCATCCTGCTGACGTCGGGCCTGCTGTTCCTGCTCGTGCTGATCCGCGGGCAATTC
Organism: Bradyrhizobium sp. USDA 3364; assembly: GCF_054056355.1. Lineage (NCBI taxonomy): Bacteria > Pseudomonadati > Pseudomonadota > Alphaproteobacteria > Hyphomicrobiales > Nitrobacteraceae > Bradyrhizobium > Bradyrhizobium sp. USDA 3364. The sequence goes on along the minus strand of NZ_JBSRYG010000002.1, from coordinate 8,089,850 downwards.
GGCGCGCGAGATGAGGCGGGGGCGTATCGTTTCGCGGTGCCGCTGCATATGCCGGCGCACCTTCCGATCGCGCTCAACTCGTTCGGCCTGTGGCTCGCATTGATGGTCGGCCTCACCGTGGTGAACTATGGTTTCCCGATCGCGCAGCTGATGGCGCTGAAAGAGACCAGCGTGCCTGCGGTCTATGTGGGAGCTGGCCGATGAGCGATCAGCCGCTGTTCTCGCTCCGCAATCCGTGGTTCGGCACCAGCGTCGGCATCACGGCCGCGATCGCCGTGCTGTCGGCCATCGCCGGCCTGATCTGGTTGCCGCTGGCGCAACCGGACCTCAAGCTCGCCGGCGTCTGGGATGCGATCTGCAGCGCGGCCGGCGTTCCGCGTGCCGCCGTGCAGGAGGCGAGCATCGAGCCGGATTTCAAGACCTCCAATGTCGTCATGACGTCGGAGATGCTGACCAAGGTCAATCAGGTCTCGATCGGGCGGGGCGCGACGCTGGCGCAGCGCTGCGCGATCTGCCACGGGCCGCAGGGCGTCAGCGACGCCCATTCGCCGAACCTTGCCGGGCAGTTTGCCGCGGTGACGTACAAGGAGCTGAACGACTTCAAGACCGGTGCGCGGGTCAGCGTGGTGATGAGCCCGTTCGCGGCGGCCATGAGCGATCAGGACATGAAGGACGTTGCGGCCTATTACGCCTATCTGCCGCGGGTGCCGTCGAACAATCTGGATGTCGGGCGCCCCGCGCCGGCAGTGGTGGTGATGGGCGCCCCGATGCGCAACATCCCGCCCTGCGGATCCTGTCACGGCGACATCGACAACAAGGCGGGAAGCCCGTGGCTCGGCGGCCAGTCGGCGGTCTACATCAAGGCGCAGCTCGAGGCCTTTGCGTCCGGAACTCGCCGCAACGACATCAGCCAGCAGATGCGCAACATCGCGCGCCAGATGACGGCCGAGGAGATCGACCAGGTTGCGCATTACTACGAGGCCCAGCCCTGAGCGATGTTAACGTGCCGTTAACCATAATTACGGCAGGTTGACAGGACATGGGTGCCGATTGCCGGCGCCCGGCAAGGCACCGGATCAATGGCGGTCGACCTCTTCACAGCGACGGCTTCGGCAGGTGTCGATCCTTCGCGCGTGAAGGTCGCGAGCTCGATCAAGCAGGCGGCCGCAAGCACCGGCACGAGCTTCGAATATCTGCTCACCACCGCGAAGATGGAATCCAATTTCAATCCGCGGGCCGGCGCCACGACCTCGTCGGCGCATGGACTTTATCAGTTCATCGACCAGACCTGGCTCGGCACAGTCAAGGAGGCCGGCAGCCAGCTCGGCTACGGCCAGTATGCCGACGCCATCACCAAGAATTCCGACGGCAGCTATTCGGTCAGCGATCCCTCGGCGCGTAGCGCGGTCATGAAGTTGCGCGATGATCCCGATGCGGCGTCCTCGATGGCGGCGGTGCTGACGCAATCCAACAGCTTCAAACTCACCGGCACGCTCGGCCGTCGTCCGACGGACGCCGAACTCTATATGGCGCATTTCATGGGCGTCGGCGGCGCCGGCAAGCTCATCTCGAGCGCCGAGGACAGCCCGAGCGCCAATGCCGTCGCGATGTTTCCGAAGGCGGCGGCGGCGAACCAGTCGATCTTCTACGACAAGTCGGGCAGTGCGCGCAGCGTTTCGCAGGTCTACTCGGTGTTGACCACACGCTACGCTGCGGCCGCGAATTCCAACGACACGCGCACCGCCTTTGCCGCGGCAGGCGGCGGCACCATGTCGCCTTACGCGATCGCAAGCGCGGCGCCGACGCAGGCACTGACGATGGACACCGCGTCCTATCTCTCGACCTTCCCGAATGCCAGTGCCGCATCGTCGGTCGGCGTGACCCCGGCCGTCGCATCGGCACAGCCGGCGCCGGCTTTCCGCTCGCTCTACCAGGGCGGCGACCGATCGGAACCGATCTCGCCGGCGGTGCAGGAACTCTGGGGCAATTCCGCCTCGCTGACTGGGTCGGCGACGCCGAAGGTCCGCGCGCCCGGGCGGCTCGATCTGTTCAGCGACCCCAACGGCACCTACAGCAACAGCTAGCCGCTGCGTTGCAGCCGCGCGCGGGCGCCGTCTTAACGAAACGTCAATAATCCCAAACGTTTATGGTGAACCCTTTGTTAAGCGTCATGGTTTATTTTTCCTTGTAGTTGGCATCGTAAGTCGATGCCGTTTTCGTTGCGTAAGCCGGCAGGACCATGATCGTTCGGCAGTTCATTAGTTGGATTAGGACCGCTCCGGCAGGCGAGCGAGCAGAGGCGACACGGGCGTTGGCCCGGGCTTGGCTCATTTCAGATCTCGCCGAGCACGACCGCATCGCGGCCGAAGGCGCGCTGCTGATGCTGCTCGACGATCCGTCGCCGCTGGTGCGCCAGGCGATGGCCGAGGTGTTCGCCCACAGCGCGGAGGCGCCTGCCGCGATCGTGCAGGCGCTGTCGGCCGACCAGCCGGCGATCGCGCTGCCGGTGCTGGAGCACTCACCGCTCTTGATCGATGCAGACCTTGTCGACATCGTCGCGACCGGCTCCGACGAGATGCAGTGCGCGATCGCGCGCCGCGTCAATTTGCCGGCCTCCGTCGCCGCGGCGATCGCCGAGGTCGGCTCCGCCGCGGCCGCGCTCGAGCTGATCGAGAATCCGTATGCGGGCCTCGCGCCGTTCTCCTGGGACCGCATCGTCGAGCGCCACGGCCATCTCGCGGCGATCCGGGAATCGATGCTGGCGCTGGAGGACCTGCCGTCGGCGACGCGGCTGGCGTTGGTCGCAAAGCTCTCCGACACGCTGGCGCAATTCGTCGTTGCGCGAAACTGGCTCGGCGCCGACCGCGCCGACCGCATCGCCGGCGAGGCGAAGGAGCGCTCCACGGTGAACATCGCCGCGCGTGCCTTCGGCGACGACATGCAGAACCTGATCACGCATCTGCGCGCCACCGGGCAGCTTACCGCGGGGCTGATCCTGCGCGCGCTGCTGTCGGGCAATCTCGATTTGTTCGGCGCGGCGCTCGCCGAACTGTCCGGAATGCCCTTTGGCCGCGTCTCCGCGCTCTTGAACGACCGCGGCGGCAACGGCCTGCAGGCGCTGCTGCGGCGCGCCGGCCTGCCGGAATCGACCTACGCCGCATTCCGCGTCGCGCTCGAGGCCAGCCACGAGGTCGGCTATGTCGACAGCGGCGACGGCGCCACGCGGCTGCACCGCCGCATGGTGGAGCGCGTGCTGACGCATTGCGAGACCGATCATTCGGCGGCCGAGCCGTTGCTGATTCTGCTGCGCCGCTTCGCGACGGAATCGGCCCGCGAAGATGCGCGCGTGTTCTGCGAGGAGCTCGCCGCGGAAGACGCGGTCTCGGTGCTGCCTTACGACGACGATCTCATCGCGGCCTGAGGGCCGCGTTCCTTCCGATTGAATGCTTGAATGGCTGCCGCAATGCGAGCGGCCGACCGCGCCGCTATTCGCTGGGTGCGATACTCGGCGCGAGGATGGCCTCGAGATGCTCGGGGCGGTCGCGGTTGGCGTGGGTCAGGAATTCATCGGCGATGCCGCGGAGCTGCTTGCTCAGCACGCCGGCGACAACAGCGGTGTCGAGCTTGGTGCGGTTGCGCACGATCGCCTGCACCGCGTTGATGTGATGGGCGATCAGCTGCGGCGGCACCGCGGCGAGGTCGGGTGCGTGCTCGATGATGCGGCACAGGCTCTCGGCCGCGGCCGCTGCCGACGGATAGCCGAACGTTGCGGCGTCGCCCTTGATGTCGTGCGCGGCGCGGAACAGCTCCTCGCGCGTCTTGTCGTTGAAGCCCTCGCGCAGCACCGTGACGTGCGCGGCGGAGAGGCGGTCGGCCTCGATTGTCATCCATTCCTTGAACTCGCCCGACAGCCCGGCGAGCGCCTTTTCGGCGCGGCCGACCGGATCGTCGAGATCGCTCTCGGGGACCCGCAGCAGCACCTTGCGCAGCGGATTGGGCTGCGTGATCACGTGATGCGTGCCGAAGCTCTTGACCTCGATGGTGCCCGGTTTGTCCTTGGAATTTTCCTTGGCCATGACGGTGTCCTAGATCGCGGAACGTGCCTTCTCGAGCAGCGACGGCTGCTGCAGGATCTCGACCTCGCCGCTGCCGCGGCGTTCGGGGCCGATATAGGTGTTGGTGGTGTTGCGGCGCCGGTCGGGGCCGAAATAGGTCTTGGTCTTGATGAACGGGCGCGGATTGGCGACCACGTTCATGATGCGCTGATAGAGGCCCTTGGCCGAGATCGGCTTGGCCAGGAATTCGGTGACCCCGGCATCGCGCGCCACGGTGACGCGGCGCTTCTCGGAATGTCCGGTCAGCATGATGATCGGCGCGTAGGGATTGCCCTTGGATTCCGGCTGCCGGATCATCTGCGCGAGCTCGAGCCCGTCGAAGATCGGCATCGACCAGTCGGTGATGACGATGTCGGGCACGTAGTGGGTATACATCTCGAGCGCGGTGGCGCCGTCCTCGGCCTCATACACTTCGCGCGCGCCGAACGAATGCAGCAGCGTCCGCAGGATGCGGCGCATGTGCGGATTGTCGTCGCAAATCAAGAACCGCAGCTTGTTGAAATCGATGCGATACATGGTCCGGTCCCGAAGGGGCATACCGGGCCAACGCGGTATTACCCGACGTTAACCATATCCCGCCCGGGGTTAATGATTGGTTGCCGGGCAGGGGGGCCGCCGTCAGTAGCCGAACTGCTCGCGCAGGATGCGCTCCTCCAGCGAATGGCCGGGGTCGAACAGCATCCGCATCGCAATCGTCTTGTCGGACAGGATCTCGACCCGGCGGACGTCGCGGACCTCGTCATGGTCGGCGACGGCGGCGACCGGGCGCTTTTCGCCCTCGATCACCTCGATCACCACGAAGGCGGAATTCGGCAGCAGCGCCCCGCGCCAGCGCCGCGGCCGGAACGCGCTGATCGGGGTCAGCGCCAACAGCGCAGCGTTGATCGGCAGGATCGGCCCCTGGGCGGAGAGGTTGTAGGCGGTCGATCCGGCCGGCGTCGCCACCAGGATGCCGTCGGCCATCAGCTCGGGCATCCGCTCATGCTCATCGATCAGGATGCGCAGTTTGGCGACCTGGTAGGTCTGGCGGAACAGCGCCACCTCGTTGATGGCGTGATGCAGGTGCACGGCGCCGTGGATGTCGGTTGCGCGCATCAGGAGCGGATTGATCAGCGACTCCCGCGCGGCGGCAAGCCGGGTGCGCAGATCATGCGTCGAGTATTCGTTCATCAGGAAGCCGACGGTGCCGCGATGCATGCCGTAGATCGGCTTGCCGCTGCGCATGTTGGCGTGCAGCGTCTGCAGCATCAATCCGTCGCCGCCGAGCGCGACCACGACGTCGGCATCGGCAGGTGGATGATTGCCGTACATCCCGGTCAGCTGCTCGAGCGCCGACTGCGCTTCCGCGCTCGGGCTGGCGACGAAGGCGATCTTGTCATACCGCTTGGAGCTGGCCATCGCTCACGAACTCGTTTGGCACGGAACACGCCGCGCTCGTCTATACATCCCGGGCGGCCTTGTCGAGATGGTCCGGGAACGGACCGCATGCCACACCGGCGCCGTCAGGCTAGCGCAGTTAATGGGTGGAATGCGTAAACGTCGCCCCAGGGAGTGAACGGCATGGCTAACAGTTTTGCGACACGGTGCGCGGCGGCGTTGCTGGTAGCCTGCGTCGCAACCGCGGCGCGGGCCGACGATGAGATGCCGCAGCCATCGCCGTCGCCGAGCGCGCAGGCCCCAAGCGGTCAGAGCCCAAGCGGGCAGAAGGGGCGGGCAGGACGCGGCGAGACCGGCTCCGGCGCCAACGCCGCGGCCAGCGCGTCGACGGCCGAGCAGCACCGCCTGCCGCCGGACTCCACCACAAAGCAATCGGTGGCGCTGCCCAACCGGACGCTGAACTTCAGCGCGACCGCGGGCTCGATCCGCGTGTTCGACGACAAGGGCGAGCCGCTCGCCGACATCGCCTACACCTCCTACCAGCTCGACGGCGCCGACAAGGCGAACCGTCCGGTCATGTTCCTGTTCAATGGCGGGCCGGGGTCCGCGTCGGCCTGGCTGCAACTCGGCAATGTCGGGCCGTGGCGGCTGCCGTTCGATGGCGCGGTGTCCTCGGCCGCGCCGGAGTTGCAGGCGAATGCCGACACCTGGCTCGATTTCACCGATCTCGTCTTCATCGATCCCGTCGGCACCGGCTACAGCCGCTTCGTCACCACTTCGGAGGACGCGCGCAAGCGCTTCTTCACCGTCGACGGTGACGCCAATTCGGTCGCGCTGGTGATCCGGCGCTGGCTGGAGAAATACGATCGGCTGACCTCGCCGAAATATGTCGTCGGCGAAAGCTATGGCGGCATCCGCGGGCCCAAGGTGGTGCGCAATCTGCAAATGCAGCAGGGCGTCGGCGTGCGCGGCCTGGTGCTGATCTCGCCGGTGCTCGATTTCCGCGAATACACCGGCTCCAGCATGCTGCAATATGTCGCGAGCCTGCCGACCATGGCGGCGGTGGCGCGGCAGGCCAAGCGGCCGGTGACCCGCGAGGATCTCGCCGACGTCGAGAGCTATGCGCGCGGCGATTTCCTGCTCGACCTCGTCAAGGGCCAGGCCGACAGTGAAGCCACCACGCGGCTCGCCGACAAGGTCGCAAGCCTGACCGGCATCGACCAGGCGATGAGCCGCAGGCTCGCCGGCCGTTTCGACATCGGCGAATTCCGCCGCGAGTTCGATCGCAAGAACGGCAAGGTCACGGGCCGCTACGACGCCTCGGTCGAGGGCTTCGATCCCTATCCGGACTCCAGCTACTTCCGCTTCAACGACCCGTCCGGCGATCCCCTGATGGCGCCGCTGACCAGCGCCGCCGTCGATCTCACCACGCGCAAGCTGAACTGGCGGCCGGACGGCTCCTATCATCTGCTCAGCGAGAGCGTGAACAAGGCGTGGGAATTCGGTCACGGCATCAATCCGGCGGAGTCGGTGACGCAGCTGCGCCAGATGCTGGCGCTCGACCCGAAGCTGAAGCTTCTCGTCGGCCACGGCCTGTTCGATCTCGCCACGCCGTACTTCGCATCCAAGATCATCCTCGACCAACTGCCGGCGTTCGCGGGTTCGGATCGCACCAAGCTCGCGGTCTATCCGGGCGGCCACATGTTCTACTCCCGCGACGCCTCGCGCCAGGCGTTCCGTAAGGAGGTCGAGGCTCTGGTGAGGTGAGGGAGTGGCGGGTTGGGTCACGCTACCGCGGCAGCATAACAGCGTCGTCGTCCCGGCGAAGGCGGGACCCATACGCCGCGGCCGGCGTTGTCGACGGGACTTGTCGTTCCGCTATCGTGTAACAATTTGCATTTGGGGTTATGGGTCGCGGCCTTCGCCGGGACGACGGCGAGTTTGTTGCGGTATCACGAGCCGTACAATCGCGTTCTCGCGATGATCACCCATACGTCTCCACGATGAAGTCGATCAGGGCGCGGAGCTTTGGCGTCATCTTGCGGTTCTTCGGCCACAGGATCTGGCGCGCGCGAGCCTGCGTCGTGTAGTTCGGCAGCAGCACCTGCAGCCGTCCCGCGGCGATGTCGTCGGCCAGCAGCTCGTCGCGCATCAGCACGATGCCGGCGCCGGCGAGTGCCGCATAGCGGATGCCGAACGCGTTGTTGATGGTGAGCCGGCTCTCGACGTCGACATGGACTTCGCCCTCCGGCCCGTAGAAGGACCATCGCCGCGCGTCCGACCAGCCGGGATAGCGCAGGCATTCATGGGCGGCGAGATCCCTTGGATGGGTCGGCGTGCCGCGCTCGGCGAGATAGCGCGGCGCGGCGCAGACCACGCCGGTGTAGGGCGACAGCGAGCGCGACATCATCGTGGAGTCGGTCAGCGTGCCGACCCGGATCGCGGCATCCAGCCCTTCCTCGAGCAGATCGACCATCTTGTCGCTGAGCACGAGGTCGACCGAGACTTCAGGGTACTTGTTCATGAAGCGGACCAACGCGGGTGCCAGGCTGTATGATCCGAAGGCAACCGAGGTCGCCACGCGAAGTTTGCCGCGCGGCGCGCTCAGGGCTTCCTCGACCAGCGCATCGCCGGCCTCGGCCTCCACCAGCAGGTGCTTGCAGTGATCGAGATAGCTGCGGCCGAGCTCGGTGAGCCCCTGCCGCCGGGTGGAGCGGTTGATCAATTGCGAGCCGAGCCGGTCCTCGAGAAAGCGGATATGCTTGCCGATCATGGTCGGGGACATCCGCAATTCCTTGGCCGCGGCGGTGAAGGAGCCGAGATCGGCGACGCGGGCGAACACGGACATGCTGGTCAGTCGGTCCATGATTATAAACCAATGGTTATTTCATTGCGGATCAAAGCGGCGCTTATAGCACGTAGGATTTCTATTTATTACCATGAGTGAGCAATTGGCGCGAGGCAGCGCTCGATTGCTTCGGAATTTGGCCGGTCGCGCCCGGAGGGGCGTGGTCCGCGCGAGGGCTCGAACCAGGACAGGAGGGTCAGATGCCTTTCCAGATCACAATCAATGGGACCAATCATTCGGTCGATGCCGACGGCGACACGCCGCTACTGTGGGTGCTGCGCGACGTGCTCGGCATGACCGGCACCAAGTTCGGCTGCGGCATGGCGCTGTGCGGTGCCTGCACGGTGCATCTCGACGACACCGCGGTGCGCTCCTGCATCACGACGATCGACAGCATCGGCGATTCCAAGATCACGACCATCGAGGCGGTCGGCAGGACGGCGGCCGGCAAGAAGATCCAGGACGCCTGGCTCGCGCATGAGGTGCCGCAATGCGGCTACTGCCAGTCGGGGCAGATCATGTCGGCTGCCGCGCTGCTGGCAAGCAAGTCGAAGCCGACCGACGCCGATATCGACGAGGCGATGTCGGGCAATATCTGCCGCTGCGGCACCTATGTCCGCATTCGCGACGCCATCAAGCAAGCCGCGCAGTCGGGAGGTTGAGCCATGACGCTGATCGACAATCTGTCTGAGCGCGCTGCCGACCTGTCGCGGCGCAATTTTCTCCGTGCGACGGCTGTGGCCGGCGGCGGCCTGCTGCTCAGCGTGAGCCTGCCGTTCGCGGGACGGGAGAGCGAGGCCGCGGCCGCCGATGGCTTCGCGCCGAATGCCTTCGTCAGGATCGGCGGCGACGGCAAGGTGGTGCTGACCATGCCTTATGTCGAGATGGGGCAGGGCACCTACACCTCGATCCCGATGCTGATCGCCGAGGAGCTCGAGATCGGCCTCAATCAGGTGCAGCTCGAGCATGCGCCGCCGAGCGACAAGCTTTACGCCAACCCGCTGCTCGGCGTGCAGGCCACCGGCAATTCGAATGCGATGCGCGGCGCCTGGCAGCCGATGCGCAAGGCGGGCGCCACCGCGAAGGCGATGCTGGTCGGAGCCGCAGCGAAGCGCTGGAACGTCGAGCCCGCGTCGTGCCGCGCCGAGAACGGCGAGGTGCTTCATGCGGCCTCGGGACGCAAAGCGAGTTACGGCGAACTGGCGGCCGACGCGGCGCAGATGCCGGTGCCGGAGAATGTGACGCTGAAGAGCCCGGCCGAGTTCAAGCTGATCGGCACGCCGGCCAAGCGGCTCGATACGCCCTCCAAGATCAACGGCACGGCGGTCTACGGTATCGACGCGCGGCCGCCCGGGGTGAAGGTCGCGACGCTGGCGCAGTCGCCGGTGTTCGGCGGGCGGGTCAAGCGCGTGGATGATGCGGCGGCGAAAGCCGTCAACGGCGTGCGCCAGATCGTGACGCTCGATGATGCCGTCGCCGTGGTGGCCGACCACATGGGAGCGGCGAAGAAAGGTCTCGCGGCGCTCACGATCGAGTGGGACGAGGGGCCGCATGCCAAGCTCGCGACAGCAGACATCGCGCGCGAGCTCGAAGCCGCCACCACGAAGCTGGGCGCCGTCGCGCAGAATATCGGCGACGCCGACAAGGCGATGGCGGGCGCAGCGACGAAGATCGAGGCGACCTATCAGCTGCCGTTCCTCGCCCATGCGACGATGGAGCCGATGAACTGCACCGTGCACGTTCGCCCCGATGGTTGCGAGATCTGGGTCGGCAATCAGGCACTCTCGCGCGTGCAGGCGGTGGCCGCGAAGATGCTGAACCTGCCGCCGGAGAAGGTCGTGGTGCACAATCATTTGCTCGGCGGCGGCTTTGGCCGCAGGCTCGAGGTCGATGGCGTCATTCGCGCCGTGCAGATCGCCAAGCAGGTCGACGCGCCGGTCAAGGTGGTGTGGACCCGCGAGGAGGACATCCAGCACGACATGTACCGGCCGTACTGGTTCGACCGGATCTCGGTCGGCCTCGATGCATTGGGCAAGCCGGTTGCCTGGAACAACCGCTTTGCCGGTTCGTCGGTCATCGCGCGCTGGGCGCCCCCGGCGTTCCGCAACGGTCTCGACGGCGATACCACCGAGGGCGCGATCGATCTCGTCTACGACATTCCGAACTTCCACGTCGAATATGTCCGGGTCGAACCGCCAGGCATCCCGACCGCGTTCTGGCGCAGCGTCGGGCCATCGCACAACGTATTCGTCGCCGAAAGCATGATCGACGAGATGGCGGCGGCCGCCAAGCAGGACCCGGTCGAGTATCGCAAGGCGTTGCTCGGCAAGTCGCCGCGCGCCAAGGCGGCGCTGGAGCTCGCGGCAGCCAAGGCCGGCTGGGGCGGCAAGCTGCCGGCCGGGCGCGGACGCGGCGTGTCGCTGCAATTCGTGTTCGGCAGCTACCTCGCGCAAATTGCCGAGGTCGAGGTCGCCAAGGACGGCTCGGTCCGTGTCCATCGCGTCGTCTGCGCGATGGACTGCGGCACCGTGGTCAATCCTGACACCGTGCAGGCGCAGTTGCAGAGCGGCATCAATTTCGGTGTCACCGCCGCGCTCTACGGCGAGATCACGCTGAAGGATGGGCGCGTCGAGCAGACCAACTTCGACAGCTACCAGATGTTGCGCATCGATCAGGCCCCGGCCATCGAGGTTCATATCGTGCCGAGCACCGAGCCGCCCGGCGGCATGGGCGAGACCGGGACCTCTGGCAGCGTGCCTGCGATCAGCAACGCGATCTATGCTGCGACCGGCAAGCGGCTGCGCAAGATGCCGGTCGACCCGGCGGTGTTGAAGCAGGCGTGAGGCGCTACTGGCGCGATCGTGAAGTCGCACGGATTTGCAGGTTCCGCCGATCCGTGCGACAAGCGGGCATGCATGTGAGGCGGCTCGTCAATCTCTGGATTCTGCTGCTTGTCGCGGCCGGGCTGTTGCTCGCGCCCGTGGCGCCGGCGTTTGCCCGGATGGTCGATGCATCGTCCACCGCCATGCAGGCGATGTCTGGCCACGATGATATGGCCATGTCGGACCACGTCATGTCCGACGAAGCCATGTCGGGGCAAGCGATGGCTGACAACATGCCGTGCTGCCCGGACCAGACCAAGAGCAAGGGCTGCGACGATTGTCCATTCCTTGCGCTGTGCATGCTCAGCGTCTCGCTGCCCGCGCCCGGCGGAGCGATGTCGTTGATCGCACGCGCGCCGTCGCAGAGCGCCTTCGCCGCGCGCGACGACCGCCTGCTCGACGGCCTTGGCGCCAAGCCGCCGGATCATCCGCCTCGAACCAACGTCTGACGGGCGCTCAAAGCGCCTGATCGCTGACGCGTGCGCCTGACAGCGCGCGTGCCGCTGCATGCCGCTCACGCGGTTCATCAGACCTATCGAGGATCAAAATTATGAAGTCTCTCCACCTCGCGCGCGCCGCTGCGGCCGCGCTGATCGGTGTTGCCCTGGCCGACGCGCCCGCCCATGCCGAGATCAAGAACTACGAATTCCAGCTCGTGCAGCCGACCGTCAAGGCCGGAGCCGATCGTATCGTCACGGTGCGGCTGGTCGACAAGAGCACCGGAAAGTCCGTGCCCGACGCGGTCATCTTCTCGACCCGGCTCGACATGGCGCCGGACGGCATGCAGGAGATGGCCACCAAGGTGACGCCGATGCCGGGCGCCGAGCCCGGCATCTATCGGTTCAAGGCAACTTTCGGCATGGCCGGCCGCTGGCAATTGTCGCTCGGTGCCAAGGTGCAGGGCGAGACCGGCTCGGTCGAGAACAAGCTCGTCGTCACGGCCGAGCAATGAGCCGCCTCATCTGGGCCGGCGCTGCCGCTGCGATCGTCGCAGCGGCAGGCGCCGCGTGGATCGGCCGCGGTTTGCCGCCGAGCAAGGCGACCGCTGCCATTGTAGCTGCCGCGCAAGCGGCTGAGGGCGCTGCGCCGATCTATTACCGCGATCCCGACGGCAAGCCGCTCTACTCGGCGACGCCGAAGAAGACGCCCGACGGGCGTGACTATCTGCCGGTTTTCCAGGAAGGCGATGCGCAATCCGGCGAGCCCGGGCAGCCGGCGGACGCGAAGTCCGAGGCCGCGAAGAGCGAGCGCAAGGTCAAATATTATCGCAACCCGATGGGGCTTCCCGATACCTCGCCGGGACCGAAGAAGGATTCCATGGGGATGGATTACATCCCCGTCTATGACGGCGAGGACAGCGACGACGGTTCGATCACGCTGTCGCCCGGCAAGATCCAGCGCACCGGCGTCAAATCGGAGCCGGCCGAGATGCGCCGCATTCGCACGCTGGTCCGCGCCCCCGGCACGATCCAGCTCGACGAACGCCGCGTCTCCGTGATCGCGATGCGGGCGGAGAGCTATGTGCAGAAGGTCGCCGACGTCACGACCGGCAGCCGGGTGACAAAGGGACAGCCGTTGATGGAGGTCTATAGCCCCGCGATATCGTCCGCCGCGGCCGAATATGTCGCGACCATCTCGTCGAAGGCGACCGCCGGCATCGAGCCTTACGGACGAGGCTCCAAGCAGCGGCTGACCAATCTCGACGTCCCCGAGGCCGTGATCGCCGAGATGGAGAAGAGCCGTACGGTCCCGATCGCAATCCCGTGGACCTCGCCACGCGACGGCATCGTGCTGCAACGTGCTGCCATCGAGGGCATGCGCGCCCAGCCGGGCGACGTGCTGTTCCGTGTCGCCGATGTCTCGGTCGTGTGGGCGCTGGTCGATGTCGCCGAACGCGACCTCGGCAACATCGTGGTCGGGCAGAAGGTCACGGTGCGGGCGCGCAGCTATCCCGGCCGCACGTTCGCGGGCCAGATCAGCGTGATCTACCCGCAGGTCAACAAGGACACGCGCACGGCGCGGGTGCGGATCGAGTTGCAAAATGCCGATCTCGCGCTCCTGCCCGACATGTATGTCGATGCCGAGATCGACACCGGCAGCGCGGCGCCGGTACTCACGGTGGCCGACAATTCCATCCTCGACACCGGCAGCCGCCAGACCGTGTTGCTCGACCGCGGCAACGGACGGTTCGAGCCGCGCGAGGTCAAGCTCGGGCGGCGTGGCGACGGCTATGTCGAAATCCGTGACGGGATCGCCGAGGGCGACGCGGTGGTGACATCGGCCACCTTCCTGATCGATGCCGAAAGCAATCTGAAGGCGGCGATCAAGGGCTTTGCCGAAGCCGGCGCCAAGCAGGCGGCGGGCGAGGGTGCGACGATGGATGGAGGCAAGCCATGATTGCCCGCGTCATCGCCTGGTCGGCGCGCAACCTGCTGCTGGTGCTGTTCGGTACCGGCTTCGCGGCGGCCGCGGGTCTCTACGCGCTGCTGCACCTGCCACTCGATGCGATCCCCGATCTCTCGGACACCCAAGTGATCGTCTACACCGAATATCCGGGGCAAGCGCCGCAGGTGATCGAGGACCAGGTCACCTATCCCTTGACGACGGCGATGCTGACGGTGCCGAAATCGAAGGTCGTGCGCGGCTTCTCGTTCTTCGGCGTCTCCTTCGTCTACGTCATCTTCGAGGACGGAACCGACATATACTGGGCGCGCTCGCGCGTGCTCGAATTCCTCAACAGTGCGGCGCAGCGGCTGCCGGCAGGGGTGTCGCCGACCATCGGTCCCGACGCGACCGGCGTCGGCTGGGTCTACCAATATGCCGTGATGTCGAAGCAGCTCAACCTTGCCGACACCCGCACCATCCAGGACTGGAACCTGAAATTCGCGCTGGCCAGGGCCGAAGGCGTCGCCGAGGTCGCAAGCGTCGGCGGCTTCGTCAAGCAGTACAATGTGATCCTCGATCCGCAGCGGATGCGCGACCGCGGCATCACCATGGCGCGGATGCGCGATGCGATCCGCGCCAGCAATGCCGATGTCGGCGGCCGCACCGTCGAGCTCTCCGAGTTCGAATATGTCATCCGCGGCAAGGGCTACCTGAAGGACATCAACGACCTCGGCAATGTCGTGCTGAAGACGGACAACGGCACGCCGGTCTTGCTGCGCGACGTCGCCCGCGTCGAGCTCGGCCCCGACGAGCGACGCGGCATCGCCGAGCTCAACGGCGAGGGCGAGGTGGCGAGCGGCATCGTGCTGCAGCGCTTCGGGATGAATGCGCTCGACGTGATCGAGAACGTCAAGAAGCGGTTCAAGGAGATCGCGACCAGCCTGCCGAAATCGGTCGAGATCGTGCCGGTCTACGACCGCTCCAATTTGATCTATGCGGCGATCGAGACGCTGAAGCGTACGCTGCTCGAGGAGAGCGTCGTGGTCGCGCTGGTCTGCTTCGTGTTCCTGCTGCACGTGCGCAGCGCGCTGGTCGCGATCCTGATGTTGCCGGTCGGCGTGCTGATGGCGTTCGGCGCGATGAAGTTCTTCGGGATCGGCTCCAACATCATGAGCCTCGGCGGCATCGCGATCGCGATCGGCGCCATGATCGATGCGGCGATCGTGATGATCGAAAACGCGCACAAGCATCTGGAGCGCGCCGAGCCCGGCCGGTCGCGTATCGCGATCCTGATCGAGGCCGCGGCCGAAGTGGGCCCGGCGCTGTTCTTCAGCCTGCTGATCATCACCGTGTCGTTCATGCCGATCTTCACGCTGGAATCGCAGGAGGGCCGGCTGTTCTCGCCGCTCGCCTTCACCAAGACGTTTGCGATGGCGGCGGCGGCGCTGCTGTCGGTGACGCTGGTGCCGGCGCTGATGGTGATCTTCGTCCGCGGCAAGATCATTCCCGAGCACAGGAATCCGATCAACCGCTTCCTGATCTGGATCTACCGTCCGGTCATCAACGGCGTATTGCGGGCCAAGACGCTGGTGATCGTGCTGGCGCTCGGCGCGCTCGCGGTCACGGTCTGGCCGGCGCGGCAGCTCGGCACCGAGTTCATGCCCGATCTCAACGAAGGCACGCTGCTCTACATGCCGACCACGCTGCCGGGCATCTCGGTGACCAAGGCGTCCGAACTGATGCAGACCCAGAACCGGATCATCAGGGGCTTTCCCGAGGTCGCCTCGGTCTATGGCAAGGCCGGCCGCGCCGCGACCGCGACCGATCCGGCGCCGTCGGAAATGTTCGAGACCGTCGTCAACCTCAAGCCGAAGCAGGAATGGCGCAAGGGCGTCACACTCGACGGCCTGATCGCCGAGATGGACAAGGCGCTGCAATTCCCCGGCGTCTCCAATGCCTGGACGATGCCGATCAAGGCCCGCATCGACATGCTCTCGACCGGCATCCGCACGCCCGTCGGCGTCAAGGCGATTGGTCCGGATCTTGCCGTGATCGACAAGCTCGCGCGCCAGGTCGAGCAGGTGTTGAAGACCGTGCCCGGCACCTCGTCGGCCTATGCCGAGCGCAGCCTCGGCGGCTACTATCTCGAGATCACGCCGAACCGCGAGGCGCTGGCGCGCTACGGCATCGCGGTGCAGGACGTGCAGGACACGATCGCGACCGCGCTCGGCGGCCAGAGCGTGACCACGACGGTCGAGGGGCGACAGCGCTTCACCGTCAACATGCGCTACCCGCGCGACCTGCGCGACAATCCGAAAGCGATCGCCAGCGACATCCTGGTGCCGATGCCGGCCGGCGGCGCCGTGCCGCTCGGCGAAGTCGCCGACGTCAAGCCGGCGCGCGGACCGAGCTCGATCCGCACCGAGAACGGGCAACTCGCGACCTACATCTATGTCGACATCCGCGACCGCGATCTCGGCGGCTATGTCGCCGACGCCCAGCGCGCGGTGCAGGCGAGCGTGTCATTTCCGCCCGGAACCTATCTGGTGTGGAGCGGGCAGTACGAATACCTCGAGCGCGCCGCGGCGCGGCTCAAGATCGTGGTGCCGGTAACGCTCCTGATCATCTTCCTCTTGCTCTACCTCAACTTCCGCTCGGTGGCGGAGACCATGATCGTGATGCTGTCGCTGCCATTCGCGCTGGTCGGCGGACTGTGGCTGATGTGGGCGCTCGGCTTCAACCTGTCGGTTGCGGTCGCGGTCGGCTTCATCGCGCTGGCCGGCGTCGCGGCCGAGACCGGCGTCGTCATGCTGATCTATCTCAACCAGGCGCTGGACGAGGCGAGGGCCCGTTGTGCCGCCGAGGGGCGGACGGTCGGCCGCGACGACCTGCATGGGGCAATCATCGAGGGCGCGGTCGAACGCGTGCGGCCGAAGATGATGACGGTCGTGGCGATCATGGCCGGGTTGTTGCCGATCATGTGGAGCACCGGCACCGGCTCGGAGATCATGCAGCGCATCGCGGTCCCGATGATCGGCGGTATGATCTCCTCGACGTTGCTGACGCTGATCGTGATCCCCGCGATCTTCGCCATCGTGAAGGGCTTTGAGTTGCGGGCGTCGAAACCTGAAGGTCGGATCGCGCCGGTGATGTCGAACTGATATGATTCGGGGCCGGTCTCAGGCCGGGGAACATGATGGTTCGATGCGGGCGGCGTCGAGCGGATGGACTTGAATGGATCGCGGTGCGGGTCCACCTTGGCGTCGGAAGGACGTTTGATGAGCGACGATTGCTGCAAGCAGACGACGAGCGCGTGCTGCGCACCACCGCCTTTGGTGCTGCCGAAAAGGGCGGGCGTGACGGCGGCCACGGTCCGTCAGACCAGTGAAGCGTCGTGCTGCTCGGGCGGCGTGCCGGTGTTTGACGGGCTCGATCCGCGCTACAAGCGCGTGCTCTGGACGGTCATCGGCATCAATGGCGCGATGTTCCTGACCGAGATGATCGCGGGTCAGCTTGCCGGATCGCAGGCGCTGAAGGCCGATGCGCTCGACTTCCTTGCCGATACGGTCACCTACGGATTGAGTCTTGCCGTGATCGGCGCCGGCCTGCGAGTGCGTGCGTCGGCGGCGTTGCTCAAGGGCGCTTCGTTGAGCCTGATGGCGCTCTGGGTCGTCGGCTCGACCGTCTACCAGACGCTCATTCTCGGTGTTCCGAAAGCCGAGGTGATGGGCGCAATAGGGGTGTTGGCGCTTGCAGCGAATTTGACGTCTGTTCTGCTTCTGCTCCCGTACAAGGACGGCGACGCCAACGTCCGCTCGGTCTGGCTCTGCTCGCGCAACGACGCGATCGGCAATCTCATCGTGATGCTGGCCGCTCTCGGCGTGTGGGGAACGGCCACCGCATGGCCCGACCTTGCAGTCGCAGCCGTGATGGCGGTGATTTTCCTCACCTCGTCGGTGCAAATCCTGCGGCAGGCGTGGGCCGAGTATCGCGGGGCGGCGCTGCACAGCCCGTCCGCGGCACATGGCTGATGGAGCCAAGCACGCTGTGCGTTGTGCCATAGGTCCTGGCAGGCAGGGGAAATTCGCCATGCATTTACCTTAAATGAGTGGATCGGCGGAACGTCCGTGGCAGCGGCGCGTTGCTGTGCATCATTCTTGCGCAGAAGGGCCCTCCATGACAATCAACGCGGCGATACTGATGGCGGCATTGGTGCTGTCGGGAACCGTGTTGGCGCAGAGCTCCGGTCCTTCGGCCGGGGCAGGGGGGACCGGGCAGGCCGCCGCCAATGTGACCACCACCGGTCAGGCGCTGAACAACAACAAGAAGACCGGCGATAGCGGCCCGCCGATCGAGAAGGCGGCGCGCCCGGCGAAGCCGGGGGAAAGCGCTGACGGCACCACGGTCGGCGCGAGCCATCCGAAAAAGCCCGACCGCCGTCTCGAGCACTACCCGTAACGATCCGTATCCATCCGCAATCCTGGGGATCCCGCTGGGCCCGAGCCGGGTTCGGGCGGCACCAGTCATGATACCGTCATGCCGCGTCGGTTAGCCAAAGCGTTTGGTTGAAGCGCGGTGGGTGGTCATGGCGGTGGTGGACCGGGCACGGTTCCTCGGAATGGACAGGCAGATCGCGGGCGTCCTGCTCGTGCTTGCCATTGCGCAAGTGTTCGGGTGGGGGACCCTAGGCCTGCCGGCCATCGTCGGCAACCGGATGGCGGCCGACCTTCAGATCACGCTTCCAACCGTCTTCGCCGGGACCTCGACCCTGTACGTGACCATGGGCCTGTGCGGACCGCTGCTGGCGGAGCCGTTCCGGCGCCTCGGTGCGCGGCGCGTCATGATGACCGGCAGCATGGTTGCTGGGCTCGGTTTCGTGGCGCTGGCCAGCGCCCATCAGGCGGTACTGTACTTCATCGCCTGGACGATCCTCGGTGCCGCCGGCAGCGCGGCGCTGAGCACGGCCGCCTACATCATGCTGAACGAGGTGGCCGGGCGGAACGCGAAGTGCGCGATCGGCGCGCTGATGCTGGTCACCGGATTGTCGAGCAGCATCTTCTGGCCGACCACGGCGTTCCTCGCCGAGGCCCTGGGCTGGCGCGGCACCTGCCTGGTCTATGCCGCGGCGATGCTGTTGATCTGCCTGCCGCTCTATACGTTCGGGCTGCCGCGCCGGGCAGTCGGCAAGGCCAAAGCCGCATCCTCGCCGGACAGTGCGGCCGCGCCACCCGCGGCGGGCAGGGGTACGTTCGTTCTGGTGGTCGCGGCGATCGGGCTCAACGCGTTCGTCAGTTTCGGCTTCAGCGCCGTGCTGGTCGAGTTGTTGAAGGCACAGGGGCTGTCAGCGGCCGAGGCGGTCGCGTTCGGTTCCACGCTCGGCATCGTGCAGGTGTCGGCGCGCGCGATCGACTTCCTCGGCGGCGGCCGCTGGGACGGCATCACGACCGGGCTCGTCGCGGGCACGCTGCGGCCGGTCGCGATGCTGATCCTGATCGCCGGCCACGGCAGCCACTGGGCGATCGCGGCCTTCATCCTGATCTACGGCCTCGGCAGCGGCGCACTTGCGGTGGCGCGCGCGACGATCCCGCTGGTGTTCTACGACAAGGGCGCGTTCGCCAAGGCAAGCTCGCATATCGCGCTGCCGATGAACCTGATCTCGGCGGCATCGCCGCCGCTGCTGGCCTCGCTGCTGACGCGGGTCGGCAGCGAGGCCGTGCTCGAGCTCGCGCTTGTCTGCTCGGTCGGCGCGCTGGTGATGCTCGCGATTCTCGGCCGCCGACGGCGCGAGGTCGGGCTCACCGCGACGTCGTGACGATCCTGCGAAACTACCCGTGCCACGGGGCAGCAAAAAGCCGGCGCGTCATGATGATTGCGCCGGCTTGATAGACCGCGTGGCTTAACTCAGTAGACGAGGCCGGTGCCGGGGGGCTTCTCCAGCGCTGCGGCGAGCGAGCGATATTCATCGCTGTTGGTGCCGGCGAGCTGGGCGATCCGGCTCAAATGGTACTGCGCCTGGTCGCGATTGCCCTGTTCGACCTGCCAGAGGCCGTAATACTGCCAGGTGCGCACATGGGCCGGATCCGCCTTGAGCGCGCGCTCGTACCAGATCTGCGAGACCTTGTAGTCGCCGAGCTTGCGATAGGAGTAGCCGATCAGATTGGCGACGTCGGCACGGTCGTCCTGGCCGAGCGCCGTCAGCTGCTCGATCGCGGCGGTGTAGTCGTGCTTGTCGTAGATCGTCGCATAGGCGGCGCGATAGCCGGCCAGGAACTTCTGATCGTCGATCGCGGAGCTCTTGTCCTTCTTGGCCTTCTTGCCCTTGCTGCTGCCGCTGTCCGACGCCGGCGGCGAGGGATTGTCGCTGCCTGCGGCATAGGCCGAGATGACCGGCCCGGCCGCGAGCGTCATCGAGAGCACTGCGAGGCCCAAAAACTTCGTCTTCTTGCTCATTCCTGGTTGCTCCTGATCGTTCCTTATCGCGCTCGGTAATCCTACACCCAAGCCTGCTGACTTGAACACCCAAGGGTGCAGAACATTCCCGGCCGAACCCACGATCGCGTGATCCCGCGATCCGAGGCGGGAACGATCAACATGACAGAGATGTCATTCAGATGAATGAAGTCCGTCAGGGTCCTTCAGAACGGGTTCAGTGCGCGACCCCTAAGGTCACGTGCATTGATCGGTGAGGCCGACCATCCGGCCGGAGACCTCTCGATCCCGAAGAGGAGGACCATCATGTTGAAGACGATTTCAGCCGCGCTGCTCGCCGTGTCCGTGATCGCAGCGCCCGCGCTCGCCGCCGAGACCGGCAAGGCCACCACGTCCGCCCCGGCGACCACGACTGCTCCGGCGACCAAGGCCGCTCCGGAGACCAAGGCCGCTCCCGTCATCAAGAGCGAGCAGTTGCCGTCGAAGGTGCGCAACGCCAACGCCAAGATGCACCACAAGCACTATCGTCATCACCGCCCCCACAAGCACATGGGCATGCTGAAGGTGAAGGCGCCGAAGCATGCGACCAAGCACGTCCGTGCGAAGGTCGCGACCAAGCACGTCGCGCCGGCCAAGCGTGGCTGATCACGCGCGACTGAACTGATCTTGAGCCTGATCCTGGGGGCGTAGTTCGATCCACATTGCCCCGCTGCGCTCTTTGGATGCAGAACCGGCCCGTCCGTCCATTGCTTCCCCAATGGCGGCGGGCCGGAGTGCGTCGGGGCTTTGGACCGCCCGCCGTCGCGGAAATAACCGAGTTGCGAATTCCCTTCCGCCGCCCGGCGGTCTATGAGACGCGGCCGGGGACCCATGAAACAACGTCGCTTGCGGACTTCATCAAGACTGGCAGCAATCCTGCTGCTTTCGCTTC
The DNA here is from genome assembly GCF_054056355.1 of Bradyrhizobium sp. USDA 3364. NCBI lineage: Bacteria > Pseudomonadati > Pseudomonadota > Alphaproteobacteria > Hyphomicrobiales > Nitrobacteraceae > Bradyrhizobium > Bradyrhizobium sp. USDA 3364. The sequence goes on along the minus strand of NZ_JBSRYG010000002.1, from coordinate 8,068,883 downwards.
CGCTCGCCGGCTGCCTCACCAGCGAGGACAGCAGCGGGCCGACCACCTTCACCGATGATCGCGGCGTCGCCAACCAGCCGTTTCCTGACCGGTATCGCGAGCAGATCGTCGCCTTCATGCGGACGTACCTGAACAACCCGGTCGGGGTCCGCGAGGCTGGCATCGCCGATCCGGCGCAGCGCACGGTCGGCGGCCGGCTGCGTTACGTGGTGTGTCTGCGCTATAGCGCCAAGGAGACCGACGGCAATTACCGTCCGGCCCGGGAGCGTGGCGTGCTGTTCGTCGACGGCCGGCTCGACCGCATCCTCGACAATGCCGCCGAGGCCTGCGCCGGCGCGTCCTACGCGGCATTTCCGGAACTGGAAAAAATGTCGCGCTAGCCATGATCCGGAAAAGTGCGTAGCGGTTTTCCTCGCGACAAACGCGTGGCGTTGCGCGGAAATCATGGCCGCGCTATTGGGCGCGGCGGCTTGCCGCAGCCTGACCGGCAACCTCCACAAGTCGTTAGCGAACTCCGATCACTTTTCGGGGAGGGTTGAACTTCACCTTAGCCGTTTGCGACCTACATGCAGCCCAAATGCGGTTGCTTAACCGGTGAAAAATCCTGCTGTGCCAAGGAACAAACGGGCGTTGTTGCGACCTCGTTACAGCTCGGAAACATCACGGGTCTGGCATTGCCCCAAAGCAACCTAATTGAGGTCACGTTGTTTGGCTTAACAGCGCAGCGTTAGTAACGGGGATCAGAGATGAAGAGATTTTTGCTCGGCTCAGTCGCGCTGGCCGCCTTCGCGGGCCCGGCGTTTGCGGCTGACATCCCGGCCCGCACCTATACCAAGGCCCCGCCGCCCTACACCGCACCGGCGGTCGTCTATAACTGGACCGGCTTCTATATCGGCGGCCATGTCGGCGGCGCGTTCACCGACGGCAACAACCTGATGGGCAGCGACGCGCGCTTCATGGGTGGCGTGCAGGGCGGCTTCGACTACCAGTTCGCCCCCAACTGGGTGATGGGTGTCGAGGCGCAGTACTCCTGGCTGCCCAGCTCCTCGAACAACAATGGCGTGCTGCTCCCGGGCGGAACGCTGGTGACCGGCAATAGCGACCAGATCGGTTCGGTGACCGGCCGCCTCGGCTACACCTGGGGTCCGGCGCTGCTCTACGCCAAGGGCGGTTACGCCTGGCGCGACGGCAACAACATCTCGGCGACGGTCGGCGGCGTGCCGGCGTCCTTTACCACCGATGGCGGCCACAAGGACGGCTACACGGTCGGTGCGGGCCTCGAATACATGTTCGCCCCGAACTGGTCGGCGAAAGCCGAATACCAATACTACAATTTCGGCAAAACCAACTTCACCAGCGGACCGGCCGACCTCGTCGGCACGAGCTTCCGGAACGACGAACATACCGTCAAGGTGGGCGTCAACTACCGCTTCGGTTGGGGCGGTCCGGTGGGCTCCCGCTACTGATCGGGTCTTCGTCGTCACATCGAGATCGAAAGGCCGGCCTTCGGGCCGGCCTTTTTGTTTGACATGACGCCGTCGCGTTCAGCCGATGTTCACGCCTGATCGTGCAATGCAAAAAATAATTCCTGCATTGCACGGAACTTTCATCGTGATGCGCTATTGTGGGATCGCCGGGCTGGTGGACAAACGAACATGCGTAGTTTTGCGTTAGGGCTGATCCTCTCTGCGGTCTCTGTGCCGTGTCTTGCCCAAACCATCCTCAAATCCGAACCCTTGGCGCTTGCGCCCTACGAGATCGTGTTCGTGCAGGACGCGTCCTGCACCGGCGGTAAGGTGCTCAAGGTGACTGGGGCGATCCGCGGGCTGCATCGGCGGAAGATCTGCGTATCGCTCGCCGGCGAGCAGGCCTCGCTGGTGACAGCGACGCCGTAGCATAGGGCGCGACCGCGTACCCGTATCCGGCCCGCCCGCCGAGCGTGCCGGCTGACCTTCCATTTTTAGTGCAGGCGGGGCTCTTGGCGCGCTTCGCGATCGGCATCGGCCTTGTTCTGGGCCGGATCCTCGTTCGGCTCGGGCTGGCAGGGCCGGATCTCATAATCATTGTCCAGCACCGGCCGGGGCGGCGACTCCTTGCCCTCGGTGACGGCATCCACCACCAGACCCGATTTCCGGGCGAGCTTCCACACATCGGCCTCGGTCGGATATGCCTTGCTCAGCTTGGCGTCCTGATAGAACAGCGCGTACGGCATTCGTCGTTTCCCCAAACAACCGACAACGCGGGCGCCCGTGCCCGGTTTCACCCAATGTCGTCGTTCCGATCACGGAACCGTGAGCCGACTCCGACGCAAGCATCTGAAAATACGAGTCATTTCGGTCCTTTCGTTGGGCGCCTGAGTCCTTAATGAGCGGTAAACCCCGGAAAAAAGAATCCCCGGGACTCTCCGGGTAGAATCGCCGGATGCTCCGATCCATGAGAGCGATCCACCAGCCCCCCTACGAACGAGTGCAGCTCGCGCTTGCGGTTGCGCTGCTGGCGGCCTGCGCTGCGAACGTCGCGCTGGTCTGGTCCTGGCTCTAGAATCTAGATTTCCTGACCCCAGCCAAAATCCGTATGTGGCGGCCCGCGCGAAATCGCCGTGGCCGCGCGCGCGCGGCACCGATTGACGACCCCTCCGATCCTTCCATCATTGCCGGCAGAACAAGTGCCGGCTGCGCCAGCGCAGACCGGCCGCTATCGGGATGGAGCTGACATGATCGACACGCTGAAGGAACGGGTCAACGGCGACGCCGGGCTGGTACGCCGCGGCCGCTTTCTCACCACGACCTTCCTGCTCGAGATCGGCAAGTCCGCTTGGCTGATCGCGATCCATGAGGGCCGGATCGTGGCGGTGACCAAGGGGCCGTTCGTGATGCCGTCGTCGTCGTTTGCGCTGCGCACCTCGGACGAGGAGTGGGACAAGTTCTGCGAACGGCGGCCGCCACCGGGCTCCAACGACCTGATGGCGCTGATCAAGCGCCGCGTGCTGAAGGCCGAGGGCGAGCTGCAGATCTTCATGGCGAACCTGCGTTACTTCAAGGAGGCGCTCGGCAAGCTGCGGCGCGAGGGAGCTGCCGCATGAGCGCGACATTCGAGCCGATCGTCGGCCGTTACATGCAGCTCGAACTGTTCGGCCGGGCGCACCGCATCTATGTCGAGGAGGCGGGCGAGGGCACGCCGCTGCTCTGCCTGCACACCGCGGGCGCCGACGGGCGGCAATATCGCGGCCTGATGAACGAGGAGCGCATCACGCGCACCCATCGCGTCATCGCCTTCGACATGCCCTGGCACGGCAAGTCGTCGCCGCCCGAGGGCTGGCACGACGAGGAGTATCAGCTCACCTCGGCGCAATACACGACCATGATCCTTGCCGTGATCGACGCGCTCGACCTCGACAAGCCGATCGTGATCGGCTGCTCGATCGGCGGGCGGATCGCGCTGCATCTCGCGCTCGAGCATCCCGAACGCTTCCGCGCCATCATCGGCCTGCAGGCCGGCGCGCACGTCGATCCCTATTACGACCTGAACTTCCTGCACCGGCCGGACGTGCATGGCGGCGAGGTCGCAGCCGCCATCGTCTCGGGTCTGGTCGGGCCCGACGCGCCGGTCAAGGAAAAGTGGGAGACGCTCTGGCACTACATGCAGAGCGGGCCCGGCGTGTTCAAGGGCGACCTCTATTTCTACAAGATCGACGGCGACATCCGCGCCCGCGTCGCCGAGATCGATACCAAACGTTGCCCGTTGTTTCTGCTCTCAGGCGAGTACGACTATTCCTGCACGCCGGACGAGACGCTGGCGGTGGCCAACAGCATTGCCGGCTGCGAGGCCACCATCATGAAAGGCCTCGGCCATTTCCCGATGAGCGAGAATCCGGGCGAGTTCTTGCAGCATCTGCTGCCGGTGCTGGAGGAGATCCGCGGGCGCTAGAGCATGATCCGGAAAAGTGGAAACCGGTTTTCCGAAAAGATCATGCTCAAACAAAGAGATGAGATCGTGATGCGTTTCCGTGGAAACGCATTACGATCTAGCGCCCGCGTATGACGCCGAAGCAGGGCATGGCATGTCTCAAGGTTTCGGCTGCATGCCCTGCAGGAAGCGAAGCGGGTTGAGCGGGCCAATGGGGATCAGCTCGAAACTCATCATATGCGCCTTACCCAAAGGCAGCTTTTCGAGCATGTCGTGAGCGGCAGCCGGATCGGTGACGTTGACGATGAACACCACGCCCGGCTTTCCCTGCAGCGAGTACCACTGCTCGATCTTGCCATCGAGGTAGAGCTCGACGGTTTCCCGAACTTCCTCCGGCAGGACAGCACGCACTTGCGATTGTTCAAAACCGGGATTGATGGTCCCGATGGCGAGGATTTTGGTCGTCGGCGTCGTTTTCGTGGCGGCTCCTTGCGCGCTTGCGGCATTGAAGCCGGCAAGCCAGCCCACAAGCGCCAGTGCGGCGGCAGCAACGAATTTCATGTTATCTCCCCTCTGTGTGGTATGACATTGCGTACCCGCGTGGATGGCGTGAACCGGCTGTGCCAGAGGTCTCGATGCTTCCGAAGGCTGAAGCGGCATATTTCGCGATTGCCGACATCTCCGGCTATACGAACTTCCTCGCGGCGGTCGAGCTCGACCATGCGCAGGACATCATCGCCGATTTCATGGATGCGGTGGTGAAGGCGCTGCGCCCGCCATTTCGCCTCGCCAAGTTCGAGGGCGACGCCGCGTTCGTCTACTCGACCGGGACGATCGATGGCTCGCTGCTCCAGGACGCGATCGAGGGTGCCTATTTCAAGTTCCGGCGGCGCCTGCGCGACATTCGCCAAGCATCGACCTGCGAGTGCAGGGCCTGCGTCGCGATGGGCGATCTCGATTTCAAGTTTGTCATCCATCACGGCGAGATGGTCAAGCAGAGGATGGGCGGCAGGGAAGAGCTCGCCGGGCGCGACGTCATTCTGGTTCACAGGCTGCTCAAGAACAGCGTTGGCGAGAAACTCGGCGGCCGCGCCTACGCGCTCTACAGCGATGCGGCGATCCGCGCCATGGGCGTCGATCCGGTGGCGCAAGGGCTGATCGCGCATCACGAAACCATCGACATCATCGGCGACGTGACCCTGTGGGCGCGCGATCTCGAAGCGGCATGGCAGCAAGATGACGCGCAAACGCGGATGGAGGTGACGCGCGAAGACGCCTACGCGATCCTGGAGTTCGACATCGCCGCGCCGCGCGAGACGGTGTGGCAGTTCATCACCGTGCCCGGGCAATGGCGGAAATGGTGGGACGCCGACGACATCGTCGAGGAGTCAGGCAAGGGGCGACGCGGTGTCGGCACCAAAAATCACTGCGCGCACGGCAACCATACCAACGTCGAGGAGACGCTCGACTGGCGTCCGGTCGATTACTTCACGGTCGGCATCACGCTGCCGGTGCCCGGCGCGCCGCGCATCATCATGACCCGGGCCGTTCTGGACGGCCCGGACGGAACGTCCCGTTTCGAGCTACGGATCGCCAAGCCGAAGCCGAAGGACAGGGCGTTCCTCGATAACGCCGCGGCCAAATTCGCCGAACGCATGACCCAGGCGATGGCCAGCCTGCGATCGATGGCGGAAGGCAGGCAGCCCGGCGTCGACGCCATGGAAGAGCCGGCGCTGACGCGATCGAGCGGGCGTTTCCTGACCGAGCCGGTGAAATCGGACAAACGGGATTAAAGGGCGCCGGTTACTTGCCGGAGCGCGGCAGCTCGCCGTTGTCGCGGATCGCGGCGCGGACCTTGGCCATGGTCGTGGTGCAGTATTCCTCGCGCTCCCTGAGGAAGCGCTGCTGCTGCGCGCGGAAATTGGCAACCCGCTCGCGCACCTCGGATCCGAAGTCGCCGTGGATGTCGAGCTTCGGGAAGTGCGGCGGCTGCGCCGACGGCGGCGGGATTTCGACGACCGTCACCGCCAGAGGCGACGGAGCGGGCGGCAGGCCCTCGAGGACGGTCGGCACCGGAAGCGGGGGCGGCATGACCACATGGGTCGCGGCCGCGGGCTTGATCTCCAGGGCAGGCTTGGTTTCCGGCGCCGCGTTGGTCTCCAAGGCGGGCTTTGCCTCATCCTTGGTCTCATCCTTGGCTTCAGTCGCTGGAGTGGTGGGCAGCGGGGCGGATGTCGCGGTTGGCCGCTGGACAGGCGCCGACAGCTCGGCGTCGGGCAGCTTGCCCTTCACCGACTGTACGAAAGCCATTGTCTGCGCGATCAGGAGATCGCGTTCCTTCATCCACTTCATGGCGCACCTTGAGCGCGCGGATTCCAGCAAAGCAACCGCGCGGAATCAAGCACTCGCCATCATGATGGTTGACGAAGACGTCTGTTTCGCAGGTCCGGTGACATAATTGTGACATTTCCCTGGCGCGGGGACGGTCAGCGCTGGCGGGGATTGGTGTTCGGGACGAACGGGATACCGACGATCCGGACCGGGCTCTGGGTACGGGCCGGCGCTTGATTCGCCATCGGTCGGGACGCGGCTTTCGCCGGCGCGGGCGCCGGATCCAGCATGGCGACGACGCCGGCAACGGCCACGCTGAGCAACGTGAACGTGCCCAGAAGCAGCAAATTGCGGTTGGCTTCGCCTAGGCCCATGCGGGAAAAATCGCGCGAGGGGGCATAATGTTCCGAACGAATCCTCAGGCGTTTTCGCGCGAATTTGCCCGCACGCTAAGACAATGCGTCAGGAGCAGACATGAGACCCCTGGGCTCATGAGCAGAAGACAAGCCAGCCGAGCGGCACCAGGATCGCGACGGTGATGGCTCCGCCGAGCGCGAGACGGCCAATCTTGTGGAGGGTCGATATCTGCGACGGGTCGCGATGCGGTTGCCGATCCAGCCAGCGGCCAAACCACTGGATCGGCCAGCCCAAAATCGATCCGAGCAGAAAAAGGATGCCGTCGAGAGCTTCCAAGCTTGTCCCTCGCAACGGGATTGGTCGCGACCGGGCAGGGCGGGACGGGGAGCCTTAGTGGGCGACCACCGCCTCGGCGGGCGCTCGCTCGATGCTGCGCGCCTCGATCAGGTCGGCGTAGCGGCCATACTCCTCGGCCATTTCGAGCAGCTTCTCGCGCACCGCTGCGTCAGTGACCTGACGGGCGAGCCGTCGCGCCTGATCGGACTGAAAGCGGTAATGTGCTGTGTCGGACATAGTGGCTCCTCACACATGAGTAAGGGCCATCCGGTAAAGGTTCACTGAAGGGTCTGGGGTCGCTCGGTCAGTGTGGGCTGGACTGCGCTGCCGGCCGTATCCTCGCGGATCTCGACCTCGAACCAGCCCATCTCCTTCAGCTCGCGCGCCTTCTTCTCGGCCGCGTCCTCACTGTCGCGCTTCAGCACAATCCGACTGGTGCCATCCCGGGCAAGGATCAAATAGGTCATTGGCTTAGTCCCACCCCATATTTTGCATACCCCATTTTGGGCCGCAAGAACAGAAACAAGGCGGAGCATGGGTGATCCTACGGGAATGATCCCACCATTTCTGCCAAGGGCGGGGACAGTGCGCGGCATCGGGCGTGTCGATCTGGATGGAGAACGAGATGTCCATGCGCTTCGGTTTCAAGCCGACATCGGCAAGGCCAGTCTTATGGCTGGGACGGCTCGTGGTTTTTCTCGCGCTTGAAGTCCATGCGCGCGCCGGCGAGCGCAAGCCTCCATGATCTGCCGGTCCACGCCTTCGAGACCCGCGTGGCAAACCGGTACCTGACGGCGTGCGATGAGCAAGCTTGGAGGGCTGGTGCCGGCTGAGGGGATTGAACCCCCGACCTTCAGTTTACAAAACTGCTGCTCTACCGCTGAGCTAAGCCGGCGAAATGGAGTGATTTGCGCGCTCGCATAGCAGACTTGGCGCGCCAGAGCCAGAACCTGTCGCCACAGCGTCCTAGGCGGACAAAAGGCGGCCGCGGAGGCCGCCTTTGGGCAGGTATCGGCTTCCCGTTACTGGCAGAGGTGCGGGCGGCCGTCGTTGCCGCGGAACCAGCTGCCGGGGGCAGCCCGAAGTCGACGCCACCGGATGCGCCGCGACCGGCTGCTGCTTCGGCGGCACGGTTGCGCTCGAGCTCGCGCGCGACGGTGCCGACCTCAAGGCCGTCGTCAGCTTCCACGGCGTGCTCTCGACCACGCGCCCGCGAGGTTGCCGACTGGCAGGTGATCAGCTACGGCAACGTGCTGCACGGCTTCACCAACCCGTCCGCCGACGGCTATCATGAAGTCGGCGCTCTACGACTCGCGGGCCGATCGCCGCTCCTGGACGGGCGATGCTAGGCCTGTTTCACGAGGTGCTGGGCTGACGAGGCTTTGATGTTCGGAATCTTGAGTCTCGGTTTCCTGCTCGGCATGCAGCATGCGCTGGAGCCGGATCATATCGCAGCCGTTTCGAGCATCGCGGCGCGCCGCACCCATGTCAGTGACATCGTCAAGCACGGCCTGACCTGGGGCCTCGGCCACACGCTCACGCTGTTCGTCTTTGCGGGCGCCGCGATCCTGCTCGGACGCGCGATCCCCGAGACGGTCGCGCAGCCGATCGAGACCGCGGTCGGCGTCATGCTGGTCGGCCTCGGTGCGCATGTGTGGTGGCGGCTGTGGCGCGACCGCGTGCACTTCCACAGCCATTCGCATGGCGACGGCACCACGCATTTCCACGCCCATAGCCATGCGGGGGGTATCACGGCGCCTGCGTCCACCGCGGCGCCTGCGTCCGCCGTGCCGCATGCCCGCGCGCCGCACAGCCATGCGCACGGCTTCCGCTGGCGCACGCTGCTGGTGGGCCTGATGCACGGCATGGCCGGCTCGGCGGCGCTGCTGGTGCTGACGGTGTCGCAGGCGCCGAGCCCGGTGATCGGGCTCGGCTATGTCGCGCTGTTCGGCATCGGCTCGATGATCGGCATGGGCTTGCTGTCCAGCGTGATCGCGGTACCGCTGGCGGCCTCGGCGCGCTGGCTGACCTGGGCCAATCGCGGCCTGCAAATGGCGGTCGGCGCGGTCACGATCGCGATCGGCATCCACTCGATCGTCGAGAACGCCTTCACCTGACCCGGACGCCAGCCGTTAACGATTTCTGATCCGGCACGGCTGCATTGACCGGATGCCGATGCTTACGCGTTAGGCTTACCGGCAGTTTGGCCCGCGTCCTTAACCCTTACGCCGAGCCGTTGGATTAGGCTGCTCCTGGAACAATCTGGGACGCTGGGTGAACATGCGCGGAAGTCTTGCGCTGGCGATATTGGCTGCGATGGGCTCGACGGCGCTGGCCGGCGGCGGCTTCGACATCGTCGTGCCGGTGCGCCCCGGCGTGCCCATCATCATCAACGGCGTCGACGCCTCCTACGCGGTGGTCGAGAGCGCGATGGGGCTTGCCCGCAACGAGTCGATGGTGCCGACCGTCTTTGGCGGTCGCCCGATCTCTCCCGAGCCGAATGTCGGCCACTATTATCCGAGCCTCGGCCGCATGCCGGGTTACGGCCGCCTCGAGATCGAGCCGCCGGCCAACCGCAAGCTGCCCAAACCGGCCGAGAGCTATCATCAATCGTGGGGGGCGCAATCTGCGCCGCTGCCGGCACAGTCCAACGTGCCGGTCGATCCGCCACCGGTGATCTACGCGCCGGAGTTCAACGGGCCGCGTCCGCTGCCGGGTCCGGTCCCGCGGCCGCGTCCCCGAGGCCCCTAATCAAATTGCCCATCAATCAAGTGTCCTCAAACAGGGACTCTTCATAGCCACCAAGAGCTACGCGACGAACAGAGAGACCTACAGGAGAGAGTAATGCGTCAAATGATCAAAGGACTGATTGCGGCCGTGGCCGTCATGGTGGCCGCGCCCGCAATGGCGTGCGGCTTCAACCCCTGCGGCTATTCCGCACCCGTCGTGAACTACGGCTGCGGCGGTTGTGGTGGCTACGGTTACGGCTATGGCTACGCCGGTTACGGCGCGGTCGAACGCCTGCCCGACCCGGATGCGGTCTATCCCAACGCCGCGCAGCAGTACTATTACGTCAACCAGGGACCGACCTATACCGGCCCGGGCAATTGGGCACCGCGGCCGTACTATCGCGAAGGCTACGGCCGCCCGTATTACGGCTATCGCCGCTTCGGCTATGGCTACGGCTACCGTCACTACGGCTACCGCCATTACTATCGGCCCTACCGCGCGCATTACGGCTATCGCTACGGCTACGCACCGCATCGCTACGGCCGTGCGCCGCTGCGCCGTTACTACTGATCCGACGATCGGTGCGAGAACCGGTTCAAGACATCAACGCCCGTTCGCATGACGCGAGCGGGCGTTCTTCGTTTGACAATTGAAACCGGGTCGTCGCTTCGGGAAGGGGCGCCGCATCCCCCGCAACCGACCGCCGCCGGTGCGCGCTGCCAAAATATCGAAAACAACCCCATGCAAAGGAGCTGGTGGGCTGCCGGCGTTCGACAGGCGGCTTGACACGTCGGGCAACTCAGGGGTATTTTTCTAATATTCCGAAATGGTGCAGGTGCCGTCTCGCAAGCGCCCTCTGGCCCGCAAGTGCTCCCATCAAGTGCTGCGGCCCCATCCGGATATCAAGCTAACCCATCAGGCCGAGCCGGCTGGCGCCGATATAGAGCGCGAGCACGGCGGCGTTCGACACGTTCAGGCTCTTGATCTCGCCGGGCATGTCGAGGCGGGCGACGGTGCGGCAGGTCTCGCGCGTCAATTGCCGCAAGCCCTTGCCTTCGGCGCCGAGCACCAGCGCCAGCGGCGCTTGCAGCCCCACCTTGCCTAGATCCTCGGTGCCTTCGCTGTCGAGGCCGACGGTCTGGAAGCCGCGCTCGTTCAGTGCGTTGAGCGCCCGCGCCAGATTCTGCACCGTGACCATTGGCACCAGCTCGAGCGCGCCGGAGGCGGATTTCGCCAGCACGCCGGTCGCCTCCGGGCTGTGCCGGGCGGTGGTGACGATCGCTTTCACCGCGAACGCCGCCGCCGAGCGCAGGATGGCGCCGACATTGTGCGGGTCGGTGATCTGGTCGAGCACCAGCACGATGCCCTCGAGCGCCAGCGTGTCGATGCCGGGCGAGGGCAGGGGATCGGCCTCCGCCAGCAGGCCCTGGTGCACGGCATCGGGGGTGAGGCGCCGGTCGATGTCGCCAGGCCGGACCAGCTCCGGGGTGACCCTGGTCGCGATATTCTCCTCGGCGAGCCGCCGGGCCGCGTTCTCGGTGAGGTAAAGCTTGCGGATCTGGCGGTCCGGGTTGGCAAGCGCGGCCGACACCGTGTGCCAGCCATACAGAATCACCGGTCCGTCGGAACCGGATTCGCGGTCCCGCCAGGCCGGCGGACGGGCAAATTTCGGCCCTTTTTGGAAGGGCTTACCGCCCTTGCCTCGGAAATTGGGTTTGCGGTCGCGATCGCTCATGTGAGGCTTGTGTCACGGGTGTCGAATATTGGCAATTTAACCGGCAAATAGGCGGCCCGCTTGGTTGACTTTGGGGACCGCCTTCCCCCATAAACGCGCCCGACCGCGCACCCGCTTCGGGGCCGACGCGGTTATCAGCGTCATTTCGATGACCGGTCCGCCGCCACTCGCGCGGCCGGTCTGATGCTGTTGGACGGGGGAGTGTCCCGAGTGGCAAAGGGAGCTGACTGTAAATCAGCCGCCTCATGGCTTCGCAGGTTCGAGTCCTGCCTCCCCCACCATATAACTATCTGACATAGCAATGGTTGTTTGAGATGGGGCCGCCGCGCGAAAACTGCTGGCGCTTGACCCAGCGGCTGGGTCAGCGCCGGGTCAAAATTACATCAATCTGATCGAATCCTTGGACCGGACACCGGTTATCCACCGACATTCGAATCCTTGAACTGCCTGCCAGGTGACCGGATCCATTCCTAACCCGATGCTCAATCTGGCCGAGGGTAGCAAGGTCGCCGTTCGCGAGCGCAGAAGAGCTAGATTGGAGCACGGCGCGTGAGGCTCTCGGTGCATTGAGTGACTGCAAGTGCAAGCTTGCCTTTAGACTTCTCGGATCAGTTCGCACCTTTCCCTTGGCGCGAAACGTTCTTGGCGTGTTGCTTGAAAGAGACGTGTGATGATTACGATTAAAGTTGTTGACCGCAGGATTGATCGCTTCCGCGCTGCTGCCACGCTCGTCATGTCGCATGAAAACTGTGTCGGCGAATGAGACCCGCGGAGAGCTCGTATGCAAGCGTTCCGTCTTTTCGATGGGCATCTTTGGAATCCTGCAACGCCCGTCAGCGCCTCGAGCGAAGCGCCGGCCGATCAGCTGGGTGGTAACTGCGATTTTGGAGAAAGCCGCAGACCTCCTGAGAAGTAGTTGAAGTGCGCGGAGTGCCAGGGCTGCACGATCAGCTTCGAAGCTTCCGCCGTGCCTGGTCGCAATACGAAAGGCTGTCGTAGTTTTAATGGTCCGCTCGCGCGTAGCGTAGGCATATTGCTCTTCGCAGACCCAGTTTGGTGCGCCAATGCGGCGATTCAGATCGGCCTTTCGAGCAATATGGCCAAATCTGAGTTCTTTCTTGCGGCAACGGTTGCGTTGACGTTCGCAAGCGATCGGCTCGGTGGCCCGGATCCCTGATTTGGCGTCCATGTGGCATCTACGACTCTGGTTACAAGACCGGTTCGCTATCGTGGGCTCCAACGCACTGCGTGCGTGTGGGCCGATTGGCGAGCCACCGAGTGATGCCGTCAAGATAGATGTAAACGACCGGCGTCGTGAACAGCGTCATCAGTTGCGAGACGATCAGCCCGCCGACGATCGCGAAGCCGAGCGGCTGACGCAGCTCCGACCCGGTGCCGGTGCCGATCATTAGCGGGACGCCGCCGAGCATCGCGCACATCGTCGTCATCAGGATCGGGCGGAAGCGGGCTCGGCAGGCCTGATAGATCGATTGTTCGGCGGAGAGATGCTGGTGCCGCTCGGCCTGCAGCGCGAAATCGATCAGCATGATGCCGTTCTTCTGCACGATGCCGATCAGCAGGATGATGCCGATCAGCCCGATCACGTCGAGCCCGAAGCCGAACGCCCACAGCGCCAGCAGCGCGCCGAGCCCGGCGGACGGCAGGGTCGAGAGGATCGTGACCGGATGGACCGTGCTCTCATAGAGCATGCCGAGGATCAGATAGACGGCGACCACCGCGGCCAGGATCAGGATCGGCGTCGACGCGAGCGCCGCCTGGAACGCTTGCGCGTTGCCCTGGAAGCTCGTGACCACGGTCGAAGGCACGTGCAGATCGGCGGTCGCCTTCTGGACTGCGGCGACCGCAGTTCCCACCGCCGTGCCCGGTGCCAGGTTGAAGCTCAGCGTCACCGACGGAAACTGGCTCTGGTGGTTCACGGAGAGCGGCGCGGTGCCGTAATCGATGCTCGCGATCTGGCTCAAGGGTACCATCGTCCCTGCGGACGAGCGGACATAGATGCGGTTGAGCGCGTAGGGGCCGAGCTGGAACGACGGGTCGACCTCCAGGATCACGTAGTAGGTGTTGAGCGTCGTGAACAGCTGGGCGACGTGACGCTGGCCGAATGAGTCATAAAGCGTGTTGTCGACCGCGGCCGGATCGATGCCGAGCCGGGAGGCCGCGTCGCGATCGATCTGCAGCTTGAGCTGACGCGCGGCGTTGGCCTGGTCGGTCGCGACGTCGGCCAGTTCCGGCAACGTCTTCAGCTTCTGATACAGCTTGCCGGCCCACAGATTGAGCTCGTCCTGGTTCACATCGGTGAGGGTGAACTGGTACTGCGTCTTGGACAGGCGGCTGGCGAGATTGATGTCCTGCGTCGCCTGCATGAACACCGACATGCCCTTGATGCCCTGCAGTGCGGTGTCGAGCTGCCGGATCACCTGATCGGCGGACGCGTTGCGCTCGGCTCGCGGCTTCAACAGCACGAACAGCCGGCCGTTGTTCTCGGTCACGGTCGGGCCGCCCGGTCCGATATAGCCGGTCGCGTTGGCGACCGAGGGATTCTTGGAAATGACGTCGATGACGCTGCGTTGCAGCGCTGCCATCTGCGCCGGCGAGATGTCCGCCGAGGCTTCCGTGATGCCGGTGATCATGCCGGTGTCCTGCTGCGGGAAAAAGCCCTTGGGAATGCCCACGAACAGCAGGCCGGTCACCGCGACGCTTGCCAGCATGGTCGACAGGGTCGTCGCCTTGTAGCGCAACGCTCTGGCAAGCACGGCTTCGTAGGCCGCCTGGATCGCTACGAAGCCGTGTTCCAGCGTGCGCGATACAGCGCCAGCCCCGGCGCCCTGATGTGGCGACAGCAGATAAGCGCACATCATCGGTGTCAGCGTGACCGAGACGATCACCGACACCGCGATGGCAACGCACACCGTGACGGCGAATTCCTGGAACATGCGGCCGATCACGCCGCCCATCAGCAGCAGCGGAATGAACACCGCGATCAGCGAGACCGAGATCGAGATGATCGTGAAGCCGATCTCGCCGGCGCCCTTCAGGGCGGCCTGCATCGGAGAGAGGCCTTGCTCAATGTGCCGCGAGATGTTCTCGATCATCACGATGGCATCGTCCACGACGAAGCCGACCGCGATCGACAGGCCCATCAGTGACAAATTGTCGAGGCTGTAGTTGAGCAGATACATCACGCCGAAGGTGCCGATCAGCGAGATCGGGACCGAGACCGCTGGGATGATGGTCGCCCACAGATTGCGCAAGAACAGGAAGATCACGCCGACCACCAGCGCGATGGTCAGCACCAAAGTGAGCTGAACGTCAGCGACGCTGGCGCGGATGGTCTGGGTGCGGTCGGACGCGATCTGGACCTTGATGTCGGACGGCAGGCTAGACACCAGCTGCGGCAGCAGCTTCTTGATGCCGTCCACCGTGCTGATCACGTTGGCGCCGGGCTGGCGCTGGATCGCGAGGATAACCGCAGGCTTGTCGTTGTACCAGCCATGCAGCGTAATGTCCTCGGCCGCCACGATGGCATGCCCGATATCGCGCAGCCGCACCGGCGCGCCGTTGCGGTAGGCGATGATCAGATCGTCATACTTGTTCGCGTTGAGCACCTGGTCGTTGGTGGCGAGCGTATAGGCCTGCTGGCTGCCGTAGAGCACGCCCTTGGGCTGGTTCACGGTGATGTTGCCGAGCGTGGCGCGCAATTGCTCGAGATCGAGCCCTGCGGCAGCGAGCTTGGCCGGATTGACCTGCACCCGGATCGACGGCTTCTGCATGCCGCCAATGGTGACGAGCGAGACGCCCGGCACCTGCGACAATTTCTGCGCCAGGATGCTGTCGGCATAGTCGTCGACCTTGGTCAGCGGCTCGGTGTCCGACGTCAGTGCGATCAGCAGCACGGGCACGTCGGCCGGATTGACCTTGTGGAAGGTCGGCGGCGACGGCATGGTCTTGGGCAATTGCCCAGATGCCGCATCGATCGCAGTCTGCACGTCCTGCGCGGCTGCATCGACGCTGCGGTTCAGCGCGAATTGCAGCGTGATCTGGGTGTTGCCGAGCCCGCTGCTCGAGCTCATGCCGGTCAGGCCGGCGATCTGTCCGAACTGCCGCTCCAGCGGGGTTGCGACCGAGGAGGCCATGGTCTGCGGATCAGCGCCGGGCAATTGCGCGGTGACCTGGATGGTCGGGGTATCCACCGTCGGCAGCGCCGAGACCGGTAGCCGCACGAAGGCGATCAAGCCGACCAGCACGATGGCGATGGCCAGGAAGGCGGTGGCAACGGGCCTGCGGATGAATCCTGCGGAGACGTTCATGGCAGCATCCCTGCGCTTGCGGTGGTTGCGTCCTGGACCTGGTCTTTCTTGTCGTCGGGCACGATCTCGACCGTGGTTCCCGGATTGAGCCGGTACTGGCCCGCGGTGACGACGGTCTCGTTGGCTTTGAGGCCTTGCTCGATCAGGACCTGCCCGTCGCGCGATTGCCCGGTCGTGACATTGCGGATGCTGACCACGTTGTTCGGACCGACCATGTAGGCGAAGGCACCGTCAGGACCCTGGCGCACCGCGGTCAGCGGCACGGTGAGCGCGTTGTGGCGAACCGCGATGGTCAGATGGACGTTGACGAAGGTGCCGGGCCACAGCGTGTTACCGGCATTGGGAAACGATGCCTTCAGCTGTACCGTGCCGCTCGAGCTGTCGACCTGGTTATTGATCAGCATCAGGCTGCCGTGGTCGAGCTTGTGCTTGTTCTGTGCGTCATAGACGTCGACCGAGGCGTCGCCGGATGCCAGCGCCTGCTGTACGCCGGGGATCTCGCCGGACGGCAGCGTGAAGATCACCGCGATCGGCTGCAGCTGGGTGAGGACCACGAGCCCGTTGGTGTCGGTCGGGTGCACGATGTTGCCGGGGTCGATGCGGCGGATGCCGGTGACGCCGTCGAACGGCGCCGTGATGGTGGCGAAGCTCAGCTGGGTCTGCGCGACCTCCAACGCCGCCTTGTCGAGCGCGACGGTGCCTTCGCCCTGCGAGACCTGCGAGTCCTGGGTATCGAGCAATTGCTGGGTCGCAAAGCCGCGATTGGCGAGCGGCTGCGTTCGCGCCAGATTGGTTCTGGCGTTCTTCAGGCTCGCCTCGTCGCGCGCCAGCGCGGCCTCGGCCTGGTCGACCTGGGCCTCGTAGACCCGCGGGTCGATCCTTGCGAGCACGTCGCCGCGCTTCACCTGCTTGCCCTCCACAAAATCGACGCTGTCGAGCGTGCCCTGCACCTGGGTGCGGATGGTCGCCGCGTTGATCGGCGTCACTGTGCCGAGGCCCTCGAGCACGATCGGCACATCATGTTGCAGGACCTTCGCCGCCGTCACCGGGACGGTCTTCGGCGCGGCTATCTGCGGAGCCGCATGCATCGCCCCGTCCGGCCGGTACACGACATAGGCGCCGCCGCCGATTGCGGCGGCGGCCACCAGGCCCGCGCACGCAATCTTGAAAGTTTTCGATGTCATGGGTCACCAGCTCCATCGGTTGTCCGGCGGCCGATCATTGCAACCAGCTCCAGGACAAAGGTTTCAGTTGCGCTCGCTGCGGCCGCCTCGGCCCCGCGGCCGGCAGTCAGGTCGAGATTGATGATGCGTGCGTCGAGATCGGCGGCGCGCAGCGCGCCGATCAGGCTGCCCTGCGGCGCATCGTCGTTGCGATGAACGACGAGCCGGATGGCGGTCACCGTCGGCACCACCGGAAACGGCAGTGCGTCGGAGGCGACGTCGATTGCGACGATGCCGCCGCAGGGCAATTCGCTGCGCAGCGCCAGTTCGAGCATGCGCCGCGCGACCGCCCCTTCGCCCAGCAGGATCAGCTGCCGCGGGCTCATGCCGGTGCGGTCGAGCGCCGACGCAACGCCGTTCAGGATGCCGGCATAGCTGGTTTCGCGAAGCGCGATCGGCTGCCATGTCGCGAGCGGCGTGAGCCGCCGCCAGCGCGCGAAAGCTTCCGGCATGGCGATCTCAGCGGTATCCGGGGCGACCAGGACGCCGACCAGCACGCCTGTGGCCGCGCGGAGGGGCGGGGCTGCGACGGCGCTGTGCGGGCTCTCGGGCATGCCCGGAAGCTGGGCCCACGCCCGATATTATTCAAATGAATTGTCTTTATCCGTCAATTCATACCGTGCATGATGCAGCATGCGGATGCGTAATCTCGACCTCAATCTGCTGCTGGTGTTCGATGCCATCATGCGCGAGCGCAGCGTGGTGCGCGCGGCCGGCGCGCTCGCCATCAGCCAGCCCGCCGTGAGCCACGCTCTGAACCGGCTACGTCATGCGCTGAAAGACCAGCTGTTCGTCCGCACGCCATCCGGCATGCTGCCGACGCCGCGCGCCGAAGCGCTGGCGCTGCCGGTCCGCAAGGCGCTCAGCGAGCTGCAGCTTGCGGTCGAGGGCGATCGGTTCGATCCGGCGCAGGCGGAACGGCGCTTCAGCATTGCGGTCAACAATTATGCCGCGGTGGTCGTGGCCGGCGCGATCATCGCGGCGGTGCGCGCGCAGGCGCCCAAGGTGCGGCTGACGCTGGTGCCGAGCGGGACGCTGAATCTCGCCGACCGGCTCGACCGCGGCGAGCTCGATCTTGCGATCTCGGCGCGCGTGCTGGAGGGCGAGCGCTTTGCATCCCGCCGGTTGATCGAGGACCGCTTCGTTGCAGTCCTGAGAGCCGGTCATCCGGCGCTGCGCAAGAAGCTGACCGGCGAGACGCTGGTCGAGCTGTCGCACCTTGCGATCACCTCCAGCGGCGAGGATCTGAATTTCATCGACGTCTGGCTGCGGGCCCGCAAGGCCGAGCGCACCATTGCCTCCGATGTGCCTTATCTGTCCGCCGGCGCCGTCCTGGTGCAGTCGAACATGGTTGCGATCCTCGGACGCAAGCTCGCGCTCGAATTCCGCCGGGCCTATCCGATCGAGATGCGGGAGCTGCCGTTCGACGCACCGACGCTGCAGAGCGTCATGAGCTGGCACCGCCGCTTCGACGATCTGCCCGCACACCGCTGGCTCAGGGACACCATCGTTGCTGCTGCGGCAAGCGCCTAGGCCCGAATGGGGCGCCTCAGTGGTAGCGCGGGGCATTGATTGCGAGGCGTGGCACGATAGATCTGCGCGCGCGACGGCCCGCGAATGCCAACTCATGGCGATCGTCGCGTGCGGGGCCATGACAAGCAAGTTGCCATTGAGCTCTCTATCAGCGAAATCACCGTCAAGATGCGTCGCGGCGGCGTCATGCGCAAATTGGGACACGCGCAGCATAGGCCGCTCGCAGACGCTGGACATCGTTGGCCTTCGCGAAGTCTAAGCGGTTGTCGAGTACGGCACTCCAGTCGCTTGTCCTCCGCCGAAGTTCGTGCGTTACCCGGATGGTGCCCAGATCAGATCAAGGGCGATCGCATTTCTTGCTGGATGCCATTGGTGACGCACCGGCCAATCATTGGCGAGACCGAAACGTCACGGTGTTGGTGACCGCAGGCGAACGGCATGTCTCGATCCAGGTCGAGCAGGACGCCGCAGATCTCGACGTCAACTTCGCTGCAGCAATCGCCGTCGACCCAGCATCGCTGAGAATCGACGCGTCGTCCGAAGCCGATCGGAACCGAGGCCAATATTCCGTCGTTTGCATAGTCAAGCCGCTAGACTAGCCCGCACGCGCAGGTAGTCGAGGGCCCGCCGGATTGATCGGCTCAAAATCCTGGCCGAGTCCATCTCCGCCAGCGGCGGCTCTGTTCGGGTGCGTGCGCTCGACGTCGTCAACCGTCAATACCCAGGCCTTCCTTCTCTTGAGGTGTTATAGGCCTGCGCGTAGGCCTATTCCCATAGGCTGGCTTGAATGAAGCGACGGCCTTGCCACTGGTCCTGGGCGTATAGGGATTGGTGCGGAGGTGCTTGAGGCCGAGGCGCTTAGCCATCCTTGAGGACCGGCACGCCTGATCGGAGCGACTATTTTCCTTCGATCCCGTGAGTGCTCGGCAAAAGGCTGATCTGCGGTCGCGAGCGCCGGAACGTCTCGCGCTCCAGCGCGAAATCGGTGAGGGATTGCCGGCGTCAACGGCGCGATCGAACTCCACTCCCGACAATGCATATCGCCCTTGACGTTTGACGAATGTCTGGCGGAGAGAGTGGATCATTTCACGGTTCGAGGCGGCGGGACAATAGAGCAAGGAATAGTCAAGATGGACGGCATTCGAGTCGTGCTCGTAGGTCGCGAAATAGTAGCCAGCCTCCGCATCTTCTCCACACCTGGCGACAACAACCCTGCGAACCTCGGGGGGAGACGGTCAATCCGCTCGGCGCTCCAGGGAGGATCGCGAGGAGCGACAGGTGCAGCAGTTGCCCCAAATGACCATCCCAACGCGACGGCGGCAGCAAGCAAGGACGTCGGCGTTCCGAATTTTGATGCAACTGGCTTCGATTGGAGCCATTGCCGCGGCTGACGTCGTGGATGATCTGACGTATGGCTGGATGGCATCCAGGAGGTAGCGTTCGATGCCGTGAAGCTGCACTCTCTTGCGCGTGTAAACATAGGGACCCTCTAACGACACGTTCGGATGCCGCAGAGATGGCAGGAATACCTGACGTCCAGCTGAACGGATCGCGTACGCCCAGGCTTCGGGGATCAGCCAGCGTCACGGTTACGTTATTCGGCTAATGCAGAGCATTGGCGCAAGACCGCTACAATTACAGCAACAGAACCTAAGTCGCCGCCAAGCAGGACCCCTACATTTCCGTCGTACCCGGCTTCTCGCAAACGCAATTTGTCAACAACCGACGTTGCGCACGCAAGAGTAGTTGCCGCAGAGAGCGGCGGCGCTGCCGGGGGTCTCAATGTCTCGCGATACAGGAGCAATCCGTGGCCAAACGCCCGACACTCACCACCGATAGCGGCATGCCGGTTTCCGACAACCAGAACAGCATCACGGCGGGGCCACGCGGCCCGGTGCTGATGCAGGACTTCGTGCTATTCGAGAAGCTTGCCCACCAGAACCGTGAGCGCATTCCCGAACGCGGCCAGCACGCCAAGGGCTCGGCTGCCTATGGCACGCTGACCGTCACTCACGACATCTCGAAATACACCAAGGCCAAGGTGTTGCAGAAGGGCGCAAAAACCGAAGCGTTCCTGCGCTTCTCGACGGTGGCGGGCGAGCGTGGTGCTGCGGATGCCGAACGCGACGTGCGCGGCTTCGCGCTGCGCTTCTATACCGAGGAAGGCAATTGGGACATGGTCGGCAACAATACACCCATATTCTTCGTGCGCGACGCGCTGAAGTTTCCAGACTTCATCCACACGCAGAAGCGGCACCCGAGGACCAACATGCGCTCGCCGACCTCGATGTGGGATTTCTGGTCCCTGTCGCCGGAGAGCCTGCACCAAGTGACCATCCTCATGTCGGATCGCGGCCTGCCGCAGAGTTATCGCAATATCGACGGCTTCGGCTCGCATACCTACTCGTTCATTAATGCCAAGAACGAACGCCACTGGGTCAAATTCCACTTCAAGACCATGCAGGGCATCAAGAACTGGACGAACGCCGAAGCCGCCGAGAAGGTCGCCTACGATCGCGAGACCCATCAGCGCGACCTGTTCGAATCGATCGAAAAGGGCGATTTCCCGAAGTGGAAATTCTCCATCCAGATCATGTCGGAGAATGATGTCGACAAGCACTGGTACAACCCGTTCGACCTTACCAAGGTCTGGCCGCACAAGGATTACCCGCTGATCGAGGTCGGAATCCTCGAGCTGAACCGCAATCCGCAGAATTATTTCGCCGAAGTCGAGCAGGCCGCGCTCTCGCCCGCCAATATCGTGCCCGGCATCGGCCACTCGCCGGATAAGATGCTTCAGGCGCGCATTTTCTCCTATGCTGACGCGCACCGCTATCGCGTCGGCGTCAATGCGGATCAGCTTCCTGTCAATAGGCCGCGCTGCCCCGTCTACACCTACAACGTCGACGGCACCATGCGGCTCGCGGGCAATCCGAATCCTGATGCCTATTACGAGCCAAACTCGTTCAACGGCCCGGTGCAGGACGATCGCTTCCGCGAGCCGCCGCTGAAGATTTCCGGCGATGCCGACCGCTACAATCACCGGGACGGCAACGACGACTATCGTCAGCCCGGCAACCTGTTCCGGCTCATGACGGCCGCTCAGAAGGAGCAACTCTTTCAAAATTACAAGGCGGCGATGCAAGGCGTTCCGGTCGAAATCGTCAAGCGGCAGATCGCCCACTGCTACAAGGCCGATCCCGAATACGGCGCTGGCGTCGCGAAGGCGATGGGCATCGATTTCAAACCGCAAACCATTGCAGCGGAGTAGGGTCGCTCGCTTCGCCTGCCGGCGGCGCTCCCCGTGCCGCCGGCCATCCCCAAAACCAACGGATCGTACGCGGCGCATACCTGATTGCGCCGGACGGTCTGCCTCACTCTGGAGTCAACGATGTCCAACCGGATTGCACCAAAACTCCTTGCGGAGTTCATCGGCACGTTCGCGCTAATATTCATCGGCGCCGGCGCCGGGGCGGTGGTCGGTGATGGTGTCGGCCTGCCCGGCCTCGCCGCGATTGCCTTTGCTCACGGTTTGACCGTCATGGTCTTCGCCTTCGCCTACGGCTCCGTGTCAGGCGGCCATTTCAACCCCTCCGTTACTGTGGGTGTGCTCGCCGCCGGCGCCATGCGTGTCGGCGAGGCGGCTGGTTATATCGTCAGTCAGCTCATTGGCGGTCTTGTCGGCGCGCTCTTGTTGCGGGCGGTGTTGGGCGGTGCGGAGACCGGCCTCGGTATGCCCGCGCTCGCGCACAATGTCGCTTTGGGAGCCACGACCATCACGGTCACGGCTTGGGCCGGCTTCGTGATCGAGGCCATTCTCGCCTTTTTCCTGGTCACTGTCGTGCTCAGCACCGCGGTGGCGGGCCGCGCCGGCATCCTCGCGCCGTTGGCGATCGGTATGACCCTGACCATCAACATCATCATGGGTGGCGCGCTCACGGGCGCCGCCTTCAACCCGGCGCGGGCGCTTGGCCCGATGGTCGCGACCGGAAATTTCAACGATGCCTGGCTGTACCTGACGGCCCCGATCGTCGGCGCCATCGTCGCTGCCATTCTACACACGGGCCTCGCCCGGCTCGTCCAGGAACGGATGCCGACAACCAGCGAAGCCCGGACTCCCGCCGAATGAGTTTCGTCTCGAGACGCGTGTTTCAAAGACCAGAGGAAATCGCGCCTGCTGCCGATCGGCAGCAGGTAGATCGCTACGTCCTTCGACGATGTCGTTCGCGAGCTGCGTCGCGCGTCACAAAGGGCGGCGCAGTCGGTGCCCGCTATCGCGCGGCGTCCGCAAGCCGACCGCTTTAATCGAGACGGCGACGGTAATAGCTCGGCGTTTCGCCGGTCAGCCTGTGAAACGCGCTGGTGAATGTGCTGGTATCGCTGAAGCCGACCTCAAGTGCAATCGCCGTGACCGACCGTTCGCGATTCGCCAATAGCTGCTTGGCCCGTTCGATTCGCCGGGTGGCGTGATATCGGTGTGGCGGCAGGCCGAAAGAACGTTTGAACGAGCGGGAGAAATGATATGGACTTAGCTGCGCCAACTCGGCCAGCGTCGCGAGCGGAATATCGTTGGCGACATGCTCCTCGACATAGGCGGCCACCCGCTTCTGTTGCCAGGCAGCAAGGCCGCCACGACTGACCGGCTCGTGGGGTTCCGTGCCACCGTTGATGCGAACGAGCTCATGCGTCAGCACGATGCCGAGCGCTTCGGCGTATTGCCGATGCGCCGTGTCCGCTTTCTCGATCACCGACTTGAGCTTGAGAGCGGTTTGCCAGAGATCGCGATCGTAAAAGAACAGGCGCGGCTTGAATTCGATCTCCTCAAACCGCAGCGCGGGATCGGCGAGAGGCCCGCGCGGATCGATGTACAAGTAGGTCGTGTGCGCCAATGCGCGCGGTCTCTGCCATCCGCGGAAGACGTGCCCGGCGGGAACGAAAGTCAGCTTGTGCGTGAAATGGCGCAGGGTCGACCGCGGCAGGCCTTCAACAAACGACTCCCCATCGTAGCGCTCGGCGACTTCTGCCGCAATGAGCAGGTGCCATGGAGCCCGGAATCCGTATTCAAACTGCGTGTGCCGCACGATCTGGACCGTCTCCCCGCGAAACCCCGACCAGGTCGTGGAACGGCGCTTGGCGATCTCAGGCGGGGAGATATTGACGAGCGAACGAGATTCAAAATTTGGTTGCGGCAATCCCGGCGGGTGCTCGGCGATCGGGCGTGCGAGAGGTGGAAGTGCAGCGGGTTTATTCCAGGTCGATTCGGCGGAACTGGCCATTATTCGATCTCACTTGCTTTGATCCCTTCCAACCCCAGACGCTGTTAGTAGGGCGGGCGCGACGATGAACAAGACGTGGAGTCGGCCCCGCTCACGCCGAGTTGAGACTCGACCGTCACGATCGATTGAGTTTCGCGTGTTTCGCTCGCAATTTCCGGGCGAAGCCGTGGAAATGTCGCGCGCGAATTACCAAAAGAACACGGCGTCAAGACCTTGGCGCGATGCGATGGAGAATTGACGCAGGACAGGAGGGCGATGCCGCACAGAAATTGCGCAAGATTGGGACAATCGCAGCAAGACGACCAAAGTCGTCGTTAAAATCGTCCATACCTCCAAAGTGACAGGGGCTATCTGCGCGCGCCGAAAGCGCCTGCGTCCAGCAAAGAACCTATCGCGTCGACACGACGCACAGCGTGAGACCTAAGGAGATTGCAGATGCCTTCCAGCTCCAATCGCGGCGTCGTTTACCTCAAGCCCGGCCGCGTCGAAGTCCAAAACATCGACTTTCCGACCTTCCGCAATCCGGCAGGAAAGACGATCGATCACGGCGTCATTCTCAAGGTCGTAACGACGAATATCTGCGGCTCCGATCAGCACATGGTGCGCGGCCGCACGACAGCGCCGGCGGGCATGGTGCTCGGACACGAGATCACCGGTGAAGTGATCGAGAAGGGCCGCGACGTCGAATATCTGGAAATCGGCGACCTGGTGTCGGTTCCTTTCAACGTTGCGTGCGGACGGTGCCGGACCTGCCGAGAGGGTGACACTGGCGTCTGCCTTCATGTCAACTCCGACCGTGCCGGGGGCGCCTACGGATATGTCGATATGGGTGGATGGATCGGCGGGCAGGCCGACTACGTCATGGTGCCCTATGCGGACTTCAATCTGCTGAAGTTTCCGGACAAAGCTCAGGCGATGGACAAGATCCGCGATCTGACCTGCCTCTCCGATATTCTGCCCACGGGATTCCACGGCGCCGTCACCGCCAAGGTCGGTGTCGGATCGACGGTCTATGTCGCCGGGGCAGGGCCGGTTGTGCTTGCGGCGGCCGCGTCCGCGCGCATCCTTGGCGCGGCAGCCGTGCTGATCGGCGACATGAGCAAGGAGCGGCTCGCTCACGCCAAGAACGTCGGCTTCGAGCCGATCGACCTCACCAGGCACGATCGCCTCGGCGAACTCGTTGCCGACGTCCTCGGCGTTCCGGAAGTCGACTGTGCGATCGACTGCGTCGGCTTCGAAGCAAAGGTCCAAGGAGCCGACGGCAAGGCCGTCGAAGCGCCTGCCGTCGTGCTGAACAGCCTGATGGAGATCACCCGCGCAGCCGGCGCGATCGGCATTCCCGGCCTCTATGTGACCGACGACCCCGGCGCCAAGGAGCGGGCAGCGAAACAGGGTAACCTGAGCCTGCGCCTCGGTCTCGGCTGGGCAAAGTCCCATGCCCTCCACACCGGCCAGACGCCGGTGCTGAAATACAATCGCCAGCTCATGCAGGCGATACTTTGGGACAGGCTGCCGATCGCCAAGATCGTCAATGTCAAGGTGATCGACCTTGAGCAGGCGCCGGAAGGTTACAAATCATTCGACGCCGGCGTTGCGAACAAGTTCGTCATCGATCCGCACCGGCAACTGCCCAGGGCGGCTTAAGTCAGCTCGCTATGACCAAACTTGGAATTGGCATTGCAGTGTTGGCAACAGTCTCCTGCCTGTCTGTCGGGGCACAAACCATCAATGTAACGACCCTCGATCAAGCCGGGGCCCAGATGGTCCTGCAAGCGGCAAAGGCAAGCGCGCAGCAGCACCATGCGCCCTCGGCAATCGCGGTGGTTGATCCGGCCGGAGATCTGCTTGCTTTTGAGCGGATGGACAGTGTACGGCCGGCAAGCGCGGACCTCGCGATCGGGAAGGCACGAACAGCCGCGCGGCTACAACGACCGACGGCGGAGATCGAGGACAGCATCAACCAAGGTCGAACGGCATTCGTCACCGCCAACATTGCGGTGCTGCGCGGCGGCATGCCGATACGCGTAGGGAGCGAAGTCGTGGGCGCGATAGGCATAGCTGGTTTGAGCAAGGACACGGACGTGGACATCGCGAACATCGCAGCGGCCGCGCTGGGGTTCTTGCCGGAGACAGCCGGGCATCATTGAGAGAGTCATGGCCTATGGGCGCTGAAGATACTGCAATCCCGCCTGTCCTGCGGCCTGGAAACGCGCCGGCGGTGAACTTCGGGCGCAGCCCGCGGTCTTCCATTTCCTCGCCGCGACCTCACCTCTCACCGTACCGTTGTCGCAGACGAAGAGACCAGGTCTCGCCGAGGCGTCCTTCGCGTTGCCAGAAAACGGACCATTCGAGGCCTGGAGAGACTTCAAGTTGGTTCAGGGAAAACGAGGCGAGCCTCGAAACCGCTGACACGGCCCATGACAGGGAAATGAGGGTCAGGCTGCCGCCAATCTGCCTCATAACACTATCAACAATGGCAAGCCCAAGACCACTGCCGGCACCGACCGAGCATCCACGAACGAAAGGATTCTTCAGGGTATCGAGGATCTCCGATGGAATGATGGCACCGCCGTTCAGCAGGCGAATCTGCCGGTCGTGGCCAACGACGAGCTCGATCGGCTCATTGGAGGCGCCGTAGCGAACCGCATTCTCGATGAGATTGCGAAGCGTGACGCCGATGATGTCCAGTTCGCCCTGCACGATGAACTCGTCCGGACCTTCCGCGGTGACCACCAACCTGTCCCCGACGTCTTCCTGCCGGAGAAACTCGTCGACGAGGATCTGCACGACCGTCATGACGTCGACGCGTTCCCGCAGCATCCCGACGCCGGCGCCGCTGCGCGACAGTTGCAGCAACTTCTCGACAAGGCTGCCGAGCCCCTTGATCTGGACGACGATGCGGGCCGAGCGTTCGGCGTGCGGCGTTCCGGCGAGCTGGGCCGACAGCAACTGCATCTGCGCCAGCACGGCGGCAATCGGCGTCCACAACTCGTGGGCGCTGTTTGCCGCGAACTGGCGTTCAGTCGCCAAGGCGCGCTCTAGCCGTTCAAGGAGCCGGTTGACCGCAGCTTGAATCGGCGCGAGCTCTGTCGGTAGCCCCATGTCGGAGATTTGCGACAGATTTGAGCCGTCGCGACGGCTGATCTCGCTTCGCAGCTGATCCAACGATCGCATGCTCCGAAGGACCGCCCAGCGGATCAGGAACCACAACAACGGCAGGAACAGCAGCAGCGGCCCGACGGTCAATGCAGTTGCCCGCCACAGCGACTCGGCGCGGTGGGCCCTGGGCTCGGCAACCTCGATGAAATAGCCATCGGCGGCGGCGGGTCGCGCATAGACGCGATACTGCGGCGTGTCGTGGAATCCGGCCTGGCGCGGCACCGGAAACGGTGTCTCAGGCGCATTCTCCGAGCGCATCGCGATTTCGCCTGTCGGTCCGACGATCTGATAGGCCAGAGCCCGTGGATCCATCGTGGCAACCAATTGCTTCGCCATTCGCTGCATGGCCTCCGGCTGCCGCACGGCCTCGTAGGTCGCCGGCAAGAGCCGCTGCGCGACGTCCTCGATCGCATCGTCGAGTCTTTCGTTGATCTCAAACACCGTGAGCGTGCCTGCGGCCACGCTGCCGAGGATCCACAGGGCCGCCATCGAGGATGCCAACAGCCAGATCAGCAGCGAAACAAGGCTTCCGTGCACCATGTTTCACTCTCCCAGGCGGTAGCCGAGACTGCGCACCGTGCGGATGAAATCCCGCCCGAGCTTGCGGCGTACGCGGCTGACATAGACCTCGATGGTGTTGCTCTCGATCTCCTCGCCAAAGGCATAGAGCGCATCCTCGATCTGCTCCTTCGATACGATTGACTGTCGCCGCCGTCCGAGCACCTCGACCACGGCCCATTCGCGCGCGCTGAGTTCGACGGGCCGCCCATCCAGTCGCGCGACTTTGAGTTCCCACTCCAGTTCAACCGGGCCGATCTGAAGGATCGACGCTGCTTCTCCGAAATATCGGCGGCTGACGGCCTCCAAACGTGCATTCACTTCGTCGAGGTCGAACGGCTTGACGATGTAATCGTCGGCGCCCGCTTTCAACCCCTCGATCCGGTCACTGACAAGGTCGCGCGCGGTCAGGATGACGACAGGCAGCGCATCACCGCGGCGACGAAGTTTGCGCAGGAAATCCAGGCCGCGCCCATCCGGCAGGTGCAGATCAAGCAGTGGCGCGTCATAGGAGACCGTGCGCACCGCGTGCTCAGCCGGCTCCAGCCGTTCGAACCAGTCGACGGCTTGTCCCGCCGCTCGAACATGCTCCTGCACAGCCGATCCGAGATGCGGCTCATCCTCAATCAGCAAGACTCGCATGGTCCGCTCACGATCCTCATGAAACGTGGTTGTCATCCTAAACACGCGATCGTTTGAACCTGCTCGACTTGGAATCGCGCCTAGTGCCTCACTAGACAGCGGGATTGAACGGGTATGCCCATTCTTGGTGGCTGGAATCACCAACCGTCGCCGCTTTCGGTCGAGGTCAGTCCACTTCATGGCAGCGATTTTGCCGCGCCTCATAGTTGTGGCCAGCGCAAAGCGAATGATCTGCGCAATAGCTTGCTTGCGGGATCGTTGAGCCGCCTTCATCAAGCGATTGAATTCGCCGGGCCGCAGGCGGCGTGTGCGCACTCGCGTGATTGCTGTAAAGCGAAGCGCTTTGATAGGATTATCTTTGATCGGAATTGCCCAATCGCGCTTTGCGACCTCGAACATATGCTGGATTGGATTCAGTTGTCGCTTGAGGGTGGTTGGCGCGACATTGGCCAGTCGGCGATCGCGGTAACGCGCAAAGTCGGACGGCCCCAATTGAGAAAGCGGCTACTTGCAGATCGGGTCGATCAGCATCCGCGCCAGCACGGCGTCTTCAACCTGTGCGCCGCGCTTCTGCGGAGTAACTTCTTTCCCGTAGCGTTCAATCAGGTCGGCCAGCCGCATTGTCTTGAGCATGCTGGCGTCGGCGGGTAGATCAGACCGGTCCGCCCGGACCTCCATGTCCCTTGCCCAGGCTTCCGCATCCTTCCTCCTGAGAGCCTGACTGAAAAAGGAGTGAGTGATCTCGGTTGGCTGTGATTCCTTCGGATTTGCGAAGATTCGAGGGAGGGCACGATGCCGTGGACCGAAATCACTCGTGTCGAGTATCAACGCAAAGGGCTGCGCTACACAAGCGATCTGACCGATGCGGAGTGGGCGCTGATATCCCGGAAGATGCCGGCGCGACAGCGACGAGGACGCCCGCGGGAAGTCGATTTGCGTGAGGTGGTGCAGGCGATCTTCTACATTTTGTCGACGGGCTGCCAATGGCGAGCTCTGCCGAGCGAGTTCCCGCCATACTCAACGGTCCAAGGCTATTTTTATGCCTGGCGCG
The DNA here is from genome assembly GCF_054056355.1 of Bradyrhizobium sp. USDA 3364. Lineage (NCBI taxonomy): Bacteria > Pseudomonadati > Pseudomonadota > Alphaproteobacteria > Hyphomicrobiales > Nitrobacteraceae > Bradyrhizobium > Bradyrhizobium sp. USDA 3364. The sequence continues at coordinate 8,039,718 of NZ_JBSRYG010000002.1, read as the reverse complement.
ACAGTGGCCGATGGCACCGGATCGTCGGAGCCTTGGTCCGGCAAGCGCGGCGGAAACTCGGGCGCAAGCCGGGACCGACGGCTGCCGTCATCGATAGCCAGACGGCTCCGACGACGCAGGCCGGCGGGCCACGCGGCTTCGACCCCGGCAAGCGCCTTCATGGACGTAAGCGGCACATCGTCACTGACACCAATGGTCTGCTGCTGGCAGTCCACGTGCATCCCGCCAACGTTCAGGATCTCCACGGTGCTGTCCCTCTGCTGGAACACCTGAGAGAACACTTTCCCGGGCTTCAGCATGTCTTTGCTGACCGAGTCTATCGCGGCAAGCAGCTGCTCGACGCACTGTCCCATTGCGGCCAATGGACCATCGATATTGTCCAGCGGCCACCCGGCGTCAAAGGCTTCCAGCTCTTACCCCGACGCTGGGTCGTCGAGCGTACCTTTGCCTGGTTCGGCAGGTGCCGTCGTCTCGCCAAGGACTTCGAGGGCTCCGCCGCAACCGAAGTCGCTTGGCTCCTCGTCGCCCATCTCAGGCTCCTGATCAGACGACTCGCAAGGCCCCAACACGCTTTTTGAGTCAGACTCTGAGGAAGGATTTGGACAGTGGGCGGGCGCCTGACCGCCTGACCTGTACCTGCCATTTTGCGCCTCTTTGCCGGATCGTAGCCATGGGTTCTCTCGCTGTGACACAGTTGTGACAGCGAGAGAACCGGGGGCTGGGATGGATCGGACCCGATGGGCCAGAAACGCCTGCAAACAAGGCATTTCAGAAATGGCGCACCCGACACGATTCGAACGTGTGGCCTTCGCCTTCGGAGGGCAGCGCCCCGGCTCCCAAATACGCATTTAGTCAATCGCAAGCACGGGTATTAGTTAGGACGCGGACTCATTACGACGCAGCCATAGCCTGATTGACGCGAGCTGAACGAAGGCAAGGTAGTTGGCGGCCAGCCTGTCGTAGCGCGTCGCCACGCGACGACATTGTTTGATCCTGTTGAAGAACCGCTCGACCTGGTTGCGAGCACGATAGAGATAGGGGCTGAAGCAGATCGGATCGCTGCGATTGCTTTTCGGCGGGATGTTGGCCCACGCGCCCTTCTTCATGGCAAGTTCCCTGATCCAGTCCGCGTCATAGCCACGGTCGGCCAGCAGCATTGACCCGGATTTCAGACGAGACAGCAGTTTTCCAGCAAGTCGAATGTCATGCGCCTCACCGGGGCTCAGCGCGAGGCGTACCGGCAGACCATTGCTATCGACCACCGCATGAATTTTGCTCGTTAAGCCGCCGCGGGACCTTCCCATCGATTGGCGTCGGTTTCTTGTGATGCAGGCTCCATGCTGATGCACACGGACAATGGAGGTATCGATCATCTGGACAGCGGCATCATGGGCAGAGGCAAGCGCTTCTATGATGCGGCTCCAGACACCGGCCCGCCGCCACCTGACAAAGCGATTGTAGCAAGTGGTGTATGGGCCAAACGCCGTCGGCAGATCACGCCAAGGTGCTCCTGACCGCAGGACCCAGAAGATGCCGTTTAGGACCCGTCTGTCGTTCACCCGCGGGACGCCACGCGGCTTGTTCGGCAGCATCGGCTTGATGGCGGTCCATTCATAGTCGGCGAGTTCGTAGCGCATGATTCGAGCCCCTGACAACGTGGAGGGCTTGAATCATGGTTCGGGGCCCAAGCTCAACTGTTCGCTTGCACCCGAAAGCGGACCTGTCGTGCTCAGAGCGAGTTTTGTCGTTCATGACCCGAAGCCGACCTTGTGCAGTGCAGATCCCCATTGATATGCTCGATCCATTCAGCGGGGAGTCCCGAACGATGACCGATATCTCGCGTCGAGCCGTGACACTTGGCGCAGCCGGTGCTTATGCCGCGTTTGGACTCGACAAGCCGATCACGTTTGTCGACGCGGCTCACGCTCAACAGTCCGTCACTCAACCTTTCCGCAAATACAAGGTCGGCGACATTGAAATCTTCTCTCTGATCGATGGCATGCGTGACGTTCCGCTGCGGGAGGGCATGGTCAGGAATGTCAGCGTCGAACAGGTCAAGACCGCGTTGCGTGGTGCCGGCTTTCCCGACAATCAGGCGCCCCTGCGGTTTATCGTCATGGCGCTCAAGCTGCGCGATCAAGTGGTCCTGATCGACTCGGGCACGGGCGGTCATCCGATTTATGGTGAGGGGAACGGCCGGCTATTCGAGAGCATGGCGGCGGCGGGCCTGAACCCCAAGGCAGTCAAGACGATCCTGATCTCCCATCTCCACGGCGACCACATTTATGGCCTCATGAACAATGAGAGCGATGCGCAGGTCTTCCCGGATGCCGACATCGTGGTGCCCGCCGCGGAATTGAAATGGTGGACGCGCCCGGGAGTCGAGTCGATCGATCTCGGACCGACGCGCAAGGGCCTCGCCCAGCGCATTCAGGCCACGGTGGCGACTTGGAAAAACGTCAGGACCTTTGAGGGAGAACCGGAGCTCCTGCCTGGTGTGCACGCCGTTCAGGCGCCCGGCCATAGCCCGGGAATGGTCGCGCATCTGGTCACCTCAGGCGACGAACAGTTCCTGATCAGCGCTGACGTGGTCAATCTTGCGCCACACATTTCAACAAACCCCGAGTGGCAGCTCGCTATCGACCAGGATCCGCAAATGGCTGTCGAAACGCGAAGGAAGATCTTCGATCGCGCGGTCGCCGACAAGCTCACCATTTCGGGTACTCACTGGCTGATGCCGAACGTCGGCACGCTAGCCAAGGATGGCAGCAGGTACGTATTCGTAGCTGAGGGGTAATATTTCCGACACTACCAGTCGGCAATTGGAACACGGCTGCTGCTCGTAGCGGAGAACCGATAGGCAATGGGGTCAGCTTTGGCCCCAAGCAGAATCAAGCACTCAAAAGCCTAGTATTTCCTGTAATCTGCGGCTCGACTGGGCGGAGGAGAAATGAAAAAGCACGGTAGAGTTCTTGGAACGTGCATGGTCGCAGCTGTCGGGTTGTCATTGCATGCGAATAGTACATCTGGTCAGCAGCTATCGATGAAGGAAGGCCTCGAAGGAACATGGATCGTGGTTTCCTGGGAGCAGAAGAAAAATGACGGCACCACCTTACGGCAGTTCGGTGAGAACCCAGCGGGCATGGCCATTTTCGACGCCGGCGGGCGGTACATCATCACGGTTATGCGCTCAGACCGCGCCAAATACAAAACCAATGCGTTGTGGCAGGGTACTGCGGAAGAAAACGAAGCAACAGCTAATGGGACCCAGACTTACTTCGGGACGTATGCGGTCAACGAGTCAGACCGTAGCATCGCAATCCATGTTGAAGGTAGCTCCTTTCCCAATTGGAACGGCTCAGATCAGAAGCGCTTCGTTACGGTTGCCGGGGATCAGCTCACACTGACCATTCGCCCTCCGAGCGGCGAGAATGTCGATGTGACCTGGAAGCGAGCAAAGTGACCCTCAAAGATCGCTTCAGTTTCTGGCCTATCTCCGCATTGCCGCGGCCGGCTTCCAAGTTTCAACCAAGCCGCGACTCGGTCAGACTAAAGCGGCCGGCGCGGAGAACCGCGATGGGACGGAAGCCACTCTCGGTCAGGAGCCGACAATATTCCCTTTCGGTCCGTTCCCGTCCACCTGGGCCGCGCAGCATATTTAAATCGCTCATCGCGCACGACCTGCCCGCGTCATCGGTACCGGGCAATTCCGGCATCGTACGTTCGACTAATAACAGTCTGCCTTTTTGGGGAAGCGCTTTGCGGCAGTTTCCCAAAATGATGCGGCTGCGCTCATCATCCCAGTCGTGAATAATGCTTTTCAAGATGATCGCATCGGCCACTGCAGGCACCCCGTGAAAGAAATCGCCTGCGACAAAGGTAAGGCGATCGGAGAGTCTCAGGCTCGCGAAGTGCTGGTTAGCGGCGTTAGCGCACCTCGGCAAATCGAAAACCGTTCCTTTGATATTCGAGTATTCTCTCGCCACGGCGCCCATGAGTTCCCCGGAGCCACCTCCGACATCCATCAAGTGGGAGATCGTGCCAAAGTCGTAGGCTTGCAACAGATCGTGCGTAACCAGCCGCGTCAGGTCTGTCATCGCTTCATTGAATATCCGCACATCCTCTGACGTGCGCGCCATCAGATCGAAATTGTCGTCGACGTCCTGGAGTTGGGCAGCGGTCTTCCCCGACATGATCGAATCTAGAAGACCCTCCCACCTCCTGATCAGCATGGAGCCTTCAAAGATGACCCAGTTCTTGAACGATCGTTCAGCAGCACCGTCGAGCCCGACCCCCAGTTCGTTTAGCAAGTAGCGGCCTTCGCCGACGCGAGAGCAAATGCCGACGGTCGAGAGAGCGACGAGCAAGCGCGCCAGTGCGTCCCGGTCCGCGTGGGTTCGACTCGCGAGTTCTTCGACAGTTCGCGGTCCGTCGCGCAGCAATTCAGCAAGGCCCAGCCTGGTAGCGACATAGATCACAGCCGTCACACGGTGCGATTGAACAAGGTCCAACAACTGTTCGGAGGGATTGGTGGTCATGCGCCGCCCTAGTCTTCGATCGGGAATCCTGACGCCCTGACGATCGGTCCCCAGCGTTCGAACTCGGCGCGCTGGATATGTTTAAGTTCGTCCGATGTCGTTCCTGTTGGCTCGCACCCCATGGCACGAATCTTTGCGCGCATTTCGGGATCGCTCCCGATTGCAATGATCTCCTTTCCCAGGCGCTCAACGAACTGACGTGAGGAATGGGCAGACGCATAGAATGCGAACCACCCGGCCGCGTCGATATCGATCCCGCTCTCCTTCAGAGTTGCGGTCTGGGGCAGGAAGGAAGATCGCGCAGCGGCTGCGGTGGCGATGATGCGTATGCCACCGCCCCCATGTTGCTCCAGGAGTTCGGAAAGAAACGCCATATACATCGGGACCCGGCCGGCCAGCACATCCGGGAGGGCAGCAGGAGTACCCTTGTAGGCCGTGTGGCGCAGTTCTAGACCTGTGATCCGGGCAAACTCGCCGCAGATGAAATGAGGTGCTGTACCTGCTCCCGGCGAGCCGTACACGGCCTGTTCGGGATTGGCCTTCATCCAGTCGATGAGTTCGTGCACCGAATGGATGGGCAGCTTCCCGCTGACCGCCAGAGCCAGATCGACCGTCATCACCTGCGAAAGTGGCACAAAGTCGCGCTCTGCATCATATCCCAGGCTCCTGAAGAGATGCGGCTGAAGTGTGAATTGCGAAGCGGAAGCAAACAGCACTGCCTCCTCTCCCGGTGCGGCATTCTTGACCGCCTGAGCGCCGATGCGCCCGCCAGCGCCAGCAAGGTTCTCCACAATCGCCACCTTGCCGAGCCTGGTATGAAGCTGCTCGGCAAACAGCCGGGCGATCGAATCTCCAGACCCACCAGGCGCGAATGGAAACACGATCTTCAGCGGCTGGTCGGCAGCAATGGCGGGTAGCGGAAGAGCCAGAGCCGAAAACCCGGCCAGTATGGCGCGACGCGAGTAAAGCTGCATGGCGTTCTCCATGTGCTTGGCACGGCATGCGATGATCCGGCCGGCTTTCCATCTCGCTATTCTGAAGCAACAACGCTATAACCCGAAATTGCAATTTCCTATCGGGCTATAACGTGAGGTGAATACTCATGCAGTGGCACGACCGCATCGGCCGACGCCTACGCCTCAAGGATCTGCATACGCTGCAGACCGTCGCAGAGGTCGGCAGCATGGCCAAGGCGTCTCTCCGTCTCGGGTTGTCGCAGCCGGCGATCTCCAAAGCTATCACCGATATGGAGCATGCCGTCGGAGCTGCGCTGCTGGATCGCACTTCGCGCGGAGTTGAACTCACTGAGTGCGGCCGCCTTCTGGTCGATCGCACGCGCGTCGTTTTCGACGAAATAAAGCTAGGTGTTACCGACATTGTGCAAAGGTCAGATCCGGCGCAAGGGCTCGTTGCGATCGGTACAACCGAGCCGGTCACCGCCATCGTTACAGAAATTATCGGACATCTCGTCCGCAGATATCCGGGCATCAGGTATCATATCACGATAGGTGATCGGGATGCGCTGGAGCATGCTCTGCGCCAGAGAATGCTTGATCTGGCCATAACGCGCTGGGCGCCGTTGCCGGTCGCCGATGATTTGTCCGCGGAGGTGCTGTTTAGATCCTCCCTTGCGGTGATGGCGGAGCGACGGCATCCGCTCCTGCGATCGAGGAAGAAGTTGAAGCTCGAAGAACTTATGCAAGAGCAATGGACGCTCTCGCCGCCCGATTCTTTTTTGGGGCGTGCCGGCGTCGAGCTATTTCGGCGACATAACCTGCCGCTTCCGCCAACCACCGTCACTACGATTTCAATCTACATGCGGTTGAATCTGTTGGCGAGCAGCCGGTTTATAACCCTATTGCCCATGCAGATACTCAGAATGCGATCGAGTAGCGCATGGCTGCGCGCGCTGAACGTCGACCTTGGCGATACTTCCGCCCCGATAGCCTCAATCACCCTGAAGGGACGACGGGCCGGAGGTGCCGTCAAATTATTCCAAGAGGCCAGCCGGGAGGTCTGTAAGGTGCTGGTTGGAGTGAACTGATCGGTCCGAGCGGACTATTCATAAGCGGAACTGACGAGTTTATGAGTACGCGCCATAGTAACCCCGCGAGCGCGCACCCTGTCCCATGCTCTGTGCTACGCTGCCATCGAAACCTTGTGCCACGTCGATGGCCAAAACCTCTTTTGGGCCGTAGCCTAGTTGGTAGGTTCAGCTTCAATACAACGAGTAACGCGATAGAGGCCATCGTGGCCGGTTCCGCGATTTCAGCCCTGGTGACGCGTAAACCGTAGCTCTGGGCGTGGGTTGTGAGGATGCGTTTCGCGAAAGAAAACCTTCGCCAGCGCTCAAGCCGTCCGACGCCGAACGCAAAACTCAGCCCGGCAAATACGGTCTATATCAGGACCGTGGTGTGGCTCACCAGCAGCGACACACTCCCTAAGGCTTATCGGACCGGCAAAGAAAAGCGGTCGGGATTGACATCGATCCCGACCAAGTCTGGGAGGAAACGAAGTGCGATCAGTTCCTGGCTGCGGCGACGGCTTTGATCTCGATGATCAGGCCGGGACGGGCCAGCCCGGCAATATCCAGGATGGTCCACGTCGGAAAGGGAGCTGGCACGTATCGCTCCTTGATCTTCATGAAATCGGCCAAGTGATTACTCACGCCGACATGATACGAAACGAGTTCGACGAGGTCGCTCATCTGGCAGCCCACCTCATCGAGAACCAGCTTCAGACGTTCGAAGGCATTGACGAATTGCTGTTCTGGTTTGTCCGGCATCGAGCCGTCCGAATTGAGGCCGATCTGTCCCGCGACGAATACCAGACCGCCTGCTTTCACCGCGGACGAATACTGAAATTTTTCGAAGATCGTTCCACCGCCGGCAGCGGCAAAAATCGGATTGGTCGAGCTGTATGCTGTCTTGGTCATTCTAAGTCCTCACGCTTTTCTTGAGGTTTGTGGATATTAGAGGCGCGTCCCGGGTGCCAGTTCGAGTCCGAGCAGAAGGCGTCCGTAGGCCTCCGAGATCGGTTCGGGCTGAAGGAGGAAGTGAGAGCTCATTGCATGGATGTCGCGAAAGAGGCGCTCGGTCCGCGTGCCCTCCGGCAGGAGGGCCCCGCCGAGCGCTGCGAACAGCCGCTGCGTCGAAGCGAGGGCCTGTCGCGAGGCGACCGCTATTTTGGTGCGGCTGAGGCCGCGCTCTTCCGGCGTGAGGATACCGACCTGGCCGATCCGGTCCTCGATCATGGCGGTTTCGAAGAGAAGGAAATCGCGTAGCAGACTCATGGTCGCCGCGCTGCTGCCGGCATCGACCTGGGCGATCTTGTCGTTGATCTGAGCCTGCTGGTTGCCTGAACTGATCCGGCTGCGCATGATCTTGATGCATTCTTCGCTGCACGCGCTCGCCACACCCAGAGTCGGAGCAAGTACAGACATGGCGAACGCGGTATTGAGAGGAAAGTCGTAGCACCTCTCGTTGTTGGGACTGGTCGGGTGCTTGTTGCCGGCCTGGAGATCCACCCAGCTCATGAAGCGATGCTGAGGCACGAAGGACTGTTCAAGAGTGATGTTCTTGCTGCCGGTGCCGCGCATGCCGATGACGCGCCAGCTTTTGTGGTCGATCTCGAACTCCGACTGGCTAACGAGAACGATGTGAGGAACCGGGCTTCCGTTCGCTCCTGGAATGTTGACCAGAAGCCCCAGCCAGTCGGCGATGTCTACGCCTGACGCGTACCGCCAGCGACCGCTGAGGACAATTCCGCCGTCGGCCGGATCGACCCGGATGTCCTGTCCGACCCCACCGGTCAGCATCGGCACGATGGGTGAGACGCCGTCCGCGAAGATCTCGGCCTGCGCTTCTGCCGAGAACTTGCCGAGCATCAAGATGTTGGCGCTGGTCAAACCGGACAGCCAGGCGCTGGAAGAGCAGCCTCGGCCGATGTTGAAAGTCGCCTCCCATGCGAGGCGCGGCGAGGCGCCAAAACCACCGAAACGCGCCGGGCGCATTAGATTGAACAGCCCGGTCTCGAACAGACGTTCAGCGACGTCGTCGGGGATGCGGCGCGCCTGCTCGATCCGCGGCGCCTGTTCGCTCAACCAGGGCACGAGGGCGGCGGTCCTTTCGATCACCTGTTCGGCTCCAGCTTCCATGGAAGCCGAGCCTGCAAAACGTTGAGCCAAGCCCATTGCGATTGCCTCCTCTCGCGCTATCATTCTCATCGGATACCGCGGGGAGACCTCGCGTGCTGTATCGCCGGATACTTGCTTATTGTTCCCTTCGAGAAATCTGCGGACGGCATGAATGACAAAAAAGCCCGCCGCGACCTGGCGCATGACGGATGCGCTCGCGGCCAAGCTGCGATCGTTTGAAGGCAAGGTCAGGCTGCGCCGCTTCGCCGAAGGCGAGCAGCTTTACCGTCAGGAAGAGGTCAATAGCTGCTTCTATTTCGTGAAGTCAGGGCTCGTCCAGGTGTCGATCTTCCGACGGGACGGGACCGAAGTCGTGCTGGAGAACATGGGGCCGAACGCCCTGTGCGGTGAAGGCGCCGCGTTCGATGGATTGCCGAGATTCTCGACGGCCGTTGCGGTCGAACCGACGGAAGCGCTCGAGTTCGACGTTGCCAAGCTGGAATCCCTGATGCGAGAGGACCCGGAATTTGCGCTCGCCATGCTTAGGCTGACCAGCCTCAAGCAGCGGATTCTCGCGCTGCGGCTCGAGCACCTCGTCTCGAACGATCCGGAAGAGCGCATCCTCGAACTGCTCAGCCGGTTGAGCCGGATGTTCGCCGTGGATCACGAGCGAGGCCGAAAGATTCTGACGCATCTGACGCACGAACAGATCGCCTCGATGACCGGGACTTCCCGCGTCACCGTGACAAGGACGCTTGGCCGGTTGCGTGACAAAGGAATGCTGTCCGTCGAGGACGGCTTCACCATCCTCGCCAAGAATCTAGACGTCTAGGGTCGTACTCAGCCCGTCCACCAGAGTTCGTCGATGCGTTGTTCCGGACCTGTGTCGGGCTTGTCGTATGGAAGTCGGGCATACTTGCCGCCGTGATAGAGCAGCGGCGTTGCGGCGGCCGCCGGCCCGAACATCTCGTCAATTTGGCCGATGAGGATGCGGTGATCCCCACCGGGGTGGTCGGCAACGAGCCGGCATCGGAAGGTGGCGTTGGCCCCCTCGATCCACGGCACGCATTCGGTTTCCTGCCAGCGCCACGTCGGCGCCGAAAGGGGCCTGCCGGCATGATGCATCGAGACGTCCTGCTGGTCGCCCGCAAGCAGGTTGACGGAAAACGCACCGACGGCAGCGATCCGCTTTGCCGTAACGCTGGCCAGCGAAGCACAAAATAGCAGCAGCGGCGGATCGAGGCTCACCGGCGTCAGGGAATTCACCGTCATGCCGGTCGGACCTGATTCCCCTGCGACCGCGATTAACGTCACGCCGGTCGTTAGCCTCCGGAACAGCGTCCGAAAGTCCTGGGCAGTATCCCCGTTCATGCTGTCGATCTCCGTGAGCTGGGCCGTTCAAGATGCCCGGTTCTACCGGTAGCGAACGGTTGTTTGCTGTATCCGGCAGCACAAAGTCGCAGATGTATCCACAGATACAGCGGAGCGCTGCGCGGTGGTGTCACGCTGTAGCCATAACGGTAACCGTGAGGGGAACATGACAACGACCGCGAAGCGCGCCTTCATTGCATTCGGCCTGTCCACGCTGCTTTCCGCCGGAGCCGTTGCGATCTCCGATCACCGTCCGGCAACCGCTCAGGAGAAGCCGGAGTTGCGCATAGCCGCGATCATCGCAGTGACGGGCCCGGCGTCGGCCTTGGGGGCACCGGAGCGGAACGCGGTCGAGCTGTTCGACAAGACCTGGTCGAACCGCGAAGATCTCCCGTTCAGGATCAAGGTTATTTCCTACGACGACGGCTCGGACCCGACCAAGTCCGTTAGCCTCACGCGCAAGGCGATCGAGGAAGACAAGGCCCATGTCGTGGTCTGCTGTACGACCACTCCGGGATCAATGGCCATCATCGACACCGTCAACGCCGCCAAGATCACGATGATCTCCATGGCTTCGTCTGCAACCATCATCGAGCCGGCGAGTGCACGTCCGTTTACCTTCAAGACGCCGACGTCGGACAAGCTGATGCTCCAGCGCACGCTCGACTACATGAAGCGCCAAGGCATTAAGAAAATCGGATTTTTCGGTCTTGAGGATGCCTACGGCGAGGGTGGACTCAAGGAGCTACAAAACGTTGTCAAAGACGTCGGGATCGAGCTTGTCGCGATCGAGCGGTTCGCGCGTCAGGACACCAATTTCACGCCACAGGCGTTGCGCCTGAAGCAGGCCGGGCTGGATGCGGTGTACGTCCATGCCATTCCGCCATCGGCCGATCTTGCTCATGAGGCCTTGAAGCGCGTGGGCTACACCGGGCCGATCTATCACGGTGCCGGTTCGTCGATTAACGCGTTCGTCGATATCGGCAAGGCGAATGTCGAGAGCGCCATCGTCGGCGTCGGAGCGCTGAACGTCTACGATCAAATCAAGAACGACAACCCGCTTCGCCCGGGGCTCGCCAAGTTCGCCGAACTCTACGACGGGGCGTATGGCAAAGGCAAAGTAGACCTCTTCGCCGGCCAGTCCTGGGATGCGATGATGCTGGCCGTGAACGCCTATCAGAACGCAACGGCCGCCGACGCGAAGGCGGCCGATCTGGCCGCGACGCGCGTCGCGATCAAAGACGCGATGGAGCGGACCAAGGAATGGCCGGGTGTGAATGGCGTCTTCAACATCACCCCGACTGACCATCTCGGTCTCGACAAGCGTTCGACCTTCTTATCGCAAATCAAGGGCGGCAAGTTCGTCCTCATCGAGGAATGACCGTTGCTCGACACGCTCCTGTTCCTGCTCGCTGACGGCATCACCAACGGCGCGGTCTACGGGTTGGTCGCCCTCAGCCTCATCGTGATCTACACGGTGACGCGCGTGGTGAACATCGCGCAGGGCGAGTACGTGACGCTGGGAGCACTCTCGTTCGCGAGTGCGCTGTCCGGGTCGTTCAACGTGCTGAGCGCCATCGTTGCCGGCGGCCTCGCTGCGTTCGCGGCGAAGGACCTCGCTGACCGCCGCCTGTCGGCTGCGGTCAGGTTTCGTATTATCCTCTCACGGGTGGCCTGGATACTGGTCGTGCTCGGCTCTGCCTGGGTGGCCAATCTTCTGCCGGGATCCTATTGGCTCGCCGTTCTCGCGTCGCTCGTGGCGACAGCCTCACTGGGGACGCTGGCGTATCGTCTGACCGTCGAGCCTGTCTCCGGCGCATCTCCGATCGTGCTGCTGATCGTCAGCGTCGGCGTCTACATGGTCTTCCACGGTACCGCAGTCATGATATGGGGCGCCGGGCCGCGCTCTGTTCCGCCGGTCGTCGATGGTGGTCTCACGCTGGGGCCGATCTTCGTCACCTATCAGAGCCTTTGGATTTGCGCCTTCTCGGTGATCGCGATGGTCGCGCTCTATCTGTTCTCGGAGAGATCGTTGATCGGGCAGGCCTTGCAGGCCACGGCGGTCAACCGGACGGGCGCGCAGCTCTGCGGTATTCCCGTCAGCGTGGCCGGTCAGCTCAGCTTCGCCATTGGAGCCGGATTCAGCGCGCTTTCCGGCCTGCTGCTCGCTCCGTTGGTGACCGCGAACTACGACATGGGATTTCCGATCGGCCTGAAGGGCTTCGTCGCGGCGGCTCTCGGCGGAGTCGCGGAATATCCCACGGCGTTGATCGGCGTCCTGCTGGTCGGACTGACCGAGTCCTTCTCCGCGTATCAGGTAAGCGCCTTTCGCGACGTTGTCGTCTTTCTGATGGTGGTTCCCATTCTGCTTTGGCGGAACGCGGTCCGTCCACCTGAAGCGCACGAGCACTGATCATGATCTCCCCGCAGCCGCAAATCCAACCGTCCTGGCGCACGCCCGGCATTGCCTCGCTCGCCGTCGCGATTTGTCTTTTCGCCCTCGCCAGCACCATCGCCATTCTCGGCCCGCAATACGACGTCACGCTTATTGTCACGGTGGGTCTTACGGCTCTGGCCGCGATGGGGCTCACACTCCTGCTGATCGCCGGCCAGGTGTCGTTGGGGCAGGCCGCCTTCATGGCCATCGGTGCCTACGTGGCAGCGATCCTCGCTCGCGATCATGGTGTTCCTTCGATCCTTGCCCTTCTCATCGGGACCGCGGCATCGGCAATCGCAGGAATCATCGTGGGTGCGATCACGCTGCGGCTCAAGGGACACTTCCTGCCGCTGGCGACCCTTGCAATTGGCATTGCCACCAGTGCCGGCATCGTCGCCGCCGGGGCATTGACGGGGGGTGCCTCGGGGTTTGGTCAGATTCCACCGCTCGCGATCGGTTCGCTCGAATTGGTGAACGAACGCGCATTCGCGATTGTGGTCTGGTCGATTGTCACGGTGGCAGGCGGTGGATTTTCGCGGCTGCTGCACAGCCGGACCGGGCGGGCCGTCGCCGCACTGAAAACCAATGTCGAGATGGCGGAAGTGTTCGGTGTGAACGCCACGCGCCTTCGGCTTCTGGTGTTCGTCGTTGCCGCCACGCTGGCGGGTCTTTCCGGTGGGCTCTATGCCTTCTACTTCAAATTCCTCAGCCCAGCGCCGTTCGGGCTGACATCGAGCGTCAACCTTCTCATCGCATGCATTTTCGGCGGGATGTCCCATCCGTTTGGTGCGGTGCTCGGTGCGACGGCGATCACCGCGCTCGAAATGGTGCTGCAAAATACGGTGGCTCGCATGCTCGGACTGTCGGGGCATGTCGAAATGATCGTGTTCGGCATCGTGTTGATCGGCGTGCTGTTGCGATGGCCCGGCGGCATTTGGTCTGCCTTGCAGCGGGTTTGGCCCACATTCTCGGTGGCGCGGCCAGGTCGCAACATAGAACTGACCCCGTCCAAGCGCGGCGCGGAAGGAGAGGATCTTTTGAAGGTCACGGGGATTGCGAGGAATTTCGGTGGCCTGAGAGCGCTGCAGGGGGTTTCCTTCTCGGTTGGCCCGGATCAGATCGTCGGACTGATCGGCCCCAACGGTGCCGGCAAGTCTACGACCTTCAACGTCGCGACGGGACTTCTCGAACTCTCCGAGGGAAGCGTTCTCCTCATGGGCGCGCCGCCGCCTTCGCGGGTGTCGGACCTGGTGCATCGCGGTGTGTCCCGCACGTTCCAGCATGTTCGCATCGTGCCAGAGCGCACCGTACTCGAGAACGTGGCCTTCGGCGCGTATGCACAGGGCCGTTCCGGAATAATCTCCGGAATGCTCGCGTTCGACCGCAACGAGGAGGCCGCGACCTTCGCCAAGGCCTGGCGTGCGCTGGAGATCGTGGAGCTGGACGGGCTGGCGCACGAGCCGGCATCACGTCTCGCAATGGGGCAGGCCCGGCTCGTGGAAGTCGCACGAGCGCTCATCAGCCGACCGAGGCTTCTGTTGCTGGACGAGCCGGCCGCGGGCCTGCGTACGGGCGAGAAGCTCAAGCTCGTCACATTGCTGCATCGTCTCAAGCGGGCCGGAATGTCGGTTCTTCTGGTCGAGCACGACATGGATCTGGTCATGAACTGTGTCGATCGAGTCGTCGTCCTGGATCGCGGACAGGGCCTGATGACCGGCCATCCGGACGAGGTCCGCCGCGACGAGCGGGTCATCGCCGCCTATTTGGGAGCGTGATCGTGCCGCATTTGCGCGTCGCCGGATTGAACGTGGGCTACGGCCGAGCGACGGTCATCGAGTGCCTCGACCTTGATGTGAAGCCCAGCGAGCTGGTCACCGTCCTCGGCGCCAACGGTGCGGGCAAGACAACCCTGCTCAACGGGATTATGGGCCTTTGTCCGCCGCGTGCCGGGTCCGTCAGTCTCGACGGCGTCGAACTCGCCGGCCTTCGTCCGGAGCAGTTGGTAGGCCACGGCGTCGTCCTGGTGCCCGAGCGTCGCGAATTGTTCGGAAACCTCAGTGTCGAGGTCAATCTTCGGCTCGGCGGTTATCGATCCGGCGCGCCGGCCAAATCGCTGGACCGGATCTACGGACTGTTTCCGATTCTGGCCGAGCGGCGTCGCCAGAAGGCCGTGACGCTGTCGGGCGGCGAGCAGCAGATGCTCGCAGTCGGCAGGGCATTGATGTCCGAACCTCGCCTGTTGATGCTCGATGAGCCGTCGATCGGCCTAGCCCCGCTGATCGTCCAGGAAATCTTGCGTGTCATAGGGCAGCTCAAATCGGAGGGGCTGACGATCATCCTGGTCGAACAGAACGCGCGACTTGCTCTGTCGGTAGCGGATCGCGGCTATGTCATCGAGGTCGGTCGCATCGTGCTTCAAGGCTCCAGCGCCGAGCTTTCGGCCGATCCTCGCCTAAGTCAGGCCTATCTCGGAGGCGCAGCGGATTATGCCGCCGCTCGGGATCAAGTCTATGTCGACTGAAGGTGAAGCCGCCCGGCTGCACGAGCGCTACAAGCGTGGTGAGATTTCGCCAGTTGATGTCGCGCAGGAACAACTCAGTGCGATCGGTCGCTTGGATCAGCGCGTCAATGGATTCGTCCTGGTCGACGATACCGTCGCGCTGGAGATGGCTCGGGCGTCGGAAGCGCGCTATCGACGCGGCAAGGCGGTCGGTCCGCTGGATGGCGTTCCCATCACAATCAAGGACACACTCAACGTCGCCGGCTGGCCGACGCGGCGAGGATCGCGGACGACATCGGATGCGCCGGCGCCGCGCGACGCAGTCTCGATCGAGCGCCTGCGTGCGGCCGGCGCCGTCTTTCTGGGCAAGACCACGACGCCTGAGTTCGCCTGGAAAGGGTTGACCGAAAGTCCGCTTTACGGTGTGACCTTGAATCCTCTCGACCCGGCCCGTCATGCGGGTGGCAGCAGCGGCGGTGCCGCAGCGGCAACGGCCCTGGGGTTGGGGACCATGGGCATTGGTACCGACGCTGCGGGATCAGTGCGTATTCCGGCCGCGTTCTGCGGTGTGGTCGGTTACAAGCCGACGTTCGGAACGATACCACTGGATCCCTATCCTGCGGCGTTCTGGCAGCTTCCGCATATCGGGCCGATCACGCGGAACGTGGCAGACGCAGCACTCGCCGCCTCCGTGATGAGCGGTGCGACAGGAGCAGATTGGACGTCCCTGGTTCAGACGACGCTTGGCGACCGTCTATCGGGCCGAGCGCGGCCGTCGAAGATCCGGATCGGGGTGCCGGCCGGACTGGACGACCATCTCGAACCGGACATCAAGAACGTCTGGGACGACGCGCTCTCAGCCATCGCAGCGGACGCGCCCATCTCGACCGTCGAAATCCCGATCGAGGAGTCGAGGGACATTGTCGGCACGCTCTATCGTCTCGGCTGCGCCTTTGCCGTGTCTCAGGTCTCCGAGGATAAGCGCGGTGGCCTGCATGGCGATCTTCTCGCATTCATCGAACCGGTGAAGGGCCAGACTGCCGCCGACGTACTGGGGCTGCAACGACGTCGGGAAGAAATTGCGAGCCGGCTATCCGCGCTCTTGATTGACGATGTCGACGTGTTTCTGACGCCGACCATGCCGTGCCTGCCGCTTCGCGCAGATGCGCCGGAGGCTGCGGCAGTCGACTGGCTCAAATGGTGTCCGTTCACACCGCTATTCAATCTTTCGCATGGCCCCGCCATTTCGGTGCCTTGGCACGCCAAGGACGTTGTTCTGCCGATCGGGCTGCAGGTGGGTGCGGCGCCAGGAAGGGACGGTGCGGCCCTTGCTGCCGCCGCAATGATCGAGGCGCTCAACGGCCGCAGGCATGTGGCAAGCCCACGGACTTCAAACCATGTCGGCTGATCGCGCAACGCGTCACGTGCTGGAACTCGGTTCTCTCGCCGCAGGCGGAAGAGCTCACTTATCGTTCCTGAGAGCGGGGCAGGGAGAGCCCGTGCTTCTGCTGCATGGCTTCGCCTCCGACGCGAACGACGACTGGGTCGAGACCGGATGGTTTGATGCGCTGGTCGCTGCGGGATTGGACGTCGTCGCTCCCGACCTGCGGGGACATGGTCAGAGCCTCAAATCCCGCGATCCCGTGGATTATCGGCTGGACGCGTTCGCCGGCGATGTGGCCGCGCTGCGAGATCACTGCTGGGGAGATCGTCAGTTCAGCCTGATAGGCTATTCGATGGGAGCGCACGTCGCGATGTCGGTCGCGATTGCTTCCGCCGATCGCGTTGCGAGCCTGGTCCTGGGTGGTATGGGGGACCGGATCGCCGCGACCGTCGGGCTCGCGCCGGATTTTGCCGACTCGCTCGACGAGAGGGAGAAGGGATCGTCGGAGGATCGACCGGAGCTTCCGTCCTACGCTGTTCGGTTCAGGCAGCACGCGGCATCGCGGCTGTTCAACGACCTCAGCGCTCTCGCTGCGTGTCTGCGTGGGCAGTCCGGCGTGTTTGACCTCGATCGCCTCGCGGCGGTGACTGCGCCCACGCTCGTTATCGTGGGCGACCAGGACAAGTTGGCGGGCGCCCCGCAGCCCGTGGCGGCGTTCTTTGCCAGAGGCGTCCGGCAGACCGTACCTGGCGTCAATCACGCTTCGGCGCTTGCTGACCGTACGTTCCGCGAGCGAGCGGTGGCCCACATCGCGCGCGATGCCGCGGCCACCATGACATCAGGGAGTTGAACATGACGACGACGAGATCGCGGACCTACGACGCGCTGCCCGCTCCGTTCGGAAAGTTCGCTCATGCGACGGTGCTGCCGCTTGCGGGCACGAAGCTGGTGTTCGTCTCTGGGGTCACGGCGCGGGAGTCGGGCGCTCAGGATGCCGAGGCGCAGACGCAGGTCATCTATGAGCGTATCCGATCGGTCTTGGCGGAGGAGGGCGGGGGATTTCAGCACGTCCTGAAGATGAACGTGTTCGTGCTCGACATCAGCGACTATCCCGCCACGAACAAGATCCGCGAGGAGTTCTTCGCGGGAATCGATCCGCCGGCAAGTACTCTCGTCGAAGTCTCCAAATTCGTGCGCCCGGATGTCCGGGTCGAAATTGAATGCATAGCGGCGATCCCGGAAAATGAACGATAAGCTAGAGAGCGCTCCGGCCATGCGCGAAGTGTCGCTTTCGGACAAGTTCGACCTGACCAACGGCACGATCTTCATCACGGGAAAGCAAGCCTTATCGAGGCTGCCGCTGTTGCAGCGAGAACTTGACCGACGGCGCGGCTTGCGCACCGCGGGTTATATTTCGGGTTACCGCGGCTCTCCACTCGGCACCATCGACAACGAGTTCCTGAAGATCGCCGACCGCCTGAGGGCTGCGGACATCGTCTTCCAGCCGGGGTTGAACGAAGACCTCGCGATGACCACCGTATGGGGCAGCCAGCAGCTCGATTTCGTGCCGGGGCGCCGCGTCGATGGCGTGTTCGGCATGTGGTACGGCAAGGGCCCCGGTGTCGATCGCTCGGGCGACGCGATCAAGCATGCCAACATGTCCGGCACGCACCCCAACGGGGGCGTGCTGCTCGTGTTCGGTGACGACCATGCCGGCAAGTCGTCGTCGCTGGCACACCAGAGCGATCTTTCGCTTGCCGCCCATGAAGTGCCGATCTTCTACCCATCGAACGTGGAAGACATCTTCAAGTTCGGTCTTGCCGGCTTCGCGATGTCGCGGGAATGCGGACTGCTCGCCGGACTGAAGCTCGTCAACGAGACGGCGGACTGCACCCAGGCCGTGCAGTTCTCGCTCGACGAACTCGCACCCGTCCTGGAAGCAAATCCGACGTCCCGCAATGACGTCAGCATTCGCGTCGAAATGTTGGCGGTGACCGCCCAAGACGAAAGGATGGTCCGCAATAAGCTTCCGCGCGTGCACGCCTTCACGCGACGGAACGGGATCGATCGCGCCGCGTTCGGAGCCGAGCAGCCGTCTCGTCTCGGCATCGTGACCGCCGGCAAGGCCTTCCAGGACGTCGTTGATGGGCTACGGCTGCTCGGAATCGATGACGCCCTCGCGCGCCGGCTGGGTATTGGCATCCTGAAAGTGGGCCTGATCTATCCGCTAGATCCCGAGCCTTTGAATGCGTTCGCGCGGGAAGCCGCGGAGCTTCTGTTCGTCGAGGAGAAGCGGCCGCACATGGAGCTCCAGGCGGCTGCGTTGATGTATCATTGGACCCGGCGGCCGAACATCTCGGGGAAGCGGACCCCGGACGGAGAGGCTCTGCTCCCGGCCGATGGACCGTTGGACGCTGCCATCGTCGGCCAGGCGATCGGCCATCGCATCCTCGCCGTCATCCCCGCCGGTCTCGCCGAAGCCGCGGCGCTGCGGGCAGCGCTCGACGGGCTCTTGGCGCGCGTTGCCTCATTCAGGCAGGTCGAGGTCGGGGCGCTCGCGCGCCGTCCCGTCTTCTGCTCGGGCTGCCCTCACAACCGGTCGACGAAGCTGCCGGAGGGGTCGTTCGGTGTCGCCGGGATCGGCTGCCACGGCCTGGTACAGTTCATGGACCGCAACCCATTACCCTGCACCCATATGGGGGCGGAGGGAGTAAACTGGATCGGGCTATCGCATTTCACAGATACGAAGCATGTGTTCGTCAATCTCGGTGACGGCACCTTCTCCCATTCGGGGTCGCTCGCCATCCGTGCGGCGGCCGCCTCTGCCGCGAACGTGACGTTCAAGATACTCGTCAACGACGTGGTCGCGATGACCGGCGGCCAGACCGTCGAGAGTGGTCTGTCGGTCGAGGCCATCGTCCGGCAGGTCTTGCTGGAGGGCGCAAAGCGCGTCGTGGTCGTCGCCGAAGATCCGGATGGAGTGAGTTCGGGGCACGCGCTGCCGGCCGAAGTCAAAGTCCTTGATCGCACGCACGTGGAGAATGCGCAGCGGGAATTGCGTAAAATTCCGGGAACAACTGTCATCGTCTACGTTCAGGTCTGCGCCACGGAGAAGCGCAAGCGACGCAAGCGCGGCACACTTGCTGCTGCTTCGAAGCGCGTCGTCATCAATCCGGCGGTCTGCGAGGGATGCGGGGATTGCTCCCGTGCCTCGAATTGCATGTCCGTACAGCCATTGGAAACCGAATTCGGCCGCAAGCGTCGCATCGACCAGGCGAGCTGCAATGGCGACATGTCCTGCCTCGAAGGCTTCTGTCCTTCCTTCGTGACGATCGAAGGCGGCAAACTCGTGAAACCCGAGCCCATCGACCTCGACCCGGCGGTTGCCCGGTTGCCGACGCCAGAGACCAAGGCGCCTGCCCGCGAGGGGTTTGGCATTCTGCTCGCAGGTATCGGCGGGACTGGCGTAGTGACAGCCTCGGCGATCGTCGGAATGGCGGCTCATCTGGAGGGGCGCGGCGTTGGCATCTACGACATGACCGGCCTCGCCCAGAAGGGCGGGGCGGTCTACAGCCATTTGCGGATCTTGGCGTCGCCCGAAAGCGTGGCGCCGCTGCGCCTGGGTCTGGAGGATGCCGACCTCCTCATCGCGTCCGACGTCGTCGCAGCAACACAACTCGAATCATTGAAGACGGTGGGGCGTGCGACAACGGTCATCGTCGACGATGAGGTCGTCGCGACGCAAACGTTTCATGAGAACGGCGATATCGACCTCACCGCCGAACGTCTCGTTCGTCACCTCGAGCGGCGAGCCGAACGACAGCCCCTTCGCGTGCCGGCGAATGACTTTGCGAGGCGCGCATTTGGCGACCCTATCTCGGCCAACATGATCATGCTGGGATATGCTTTGCAGATGGGCGCGCTGCCGCTGTCGCCGGAGGCGATGGAGCGAGCAATCCGATTGAACGGCGCCGACGTGGCCGGAACGCTCCGCGCCTTCCACCTCGGAAGACTATCCTTCGCTGATCCAGAGATGGTGCGGAACCTGCTGGCTCCGGACGAGGCGGCGATGACGATGGCACCCAAGCCGGTCGACACGCTCGAGGCGCGCATCGCCGTTCGAACCGACGCATTGCAGGCCTATCAGGACTCCGCGTATGCCGAACGCTTCCATGCCCTTGTCGAGCGTGTACGAAACGCGGAAAACAAGGTGGCTGAAGGCTCGATCCGGCTGACCGAAGCGGTCGCCAGGAGCGCCTTCAAGCTCATGGCCTACAAGGATGAGTACGAAGTCGCTCGCCTTCTGACCGATTCATCCTTTTGGGACAGCGTGCGGCATCGGTTCGATGGTGGTGCGCTCACTCTGCATCTGGCTCCGCCCATTCTCTTCGGCCGCGACCTCGCCACCGGGCGCCCGCGCAAGCGAGCGTTTTCGGCAAGGTTTATGTTGCCTGTGCTCCGTCTGTTGGCGCGAGGCAAGGTGCTGCGCGGCTCGGTGCTCGATCCTTTCGGCTGGATGCAGGAACGCCGCGAGGAGCGGAAATTGCGGGATCGATATTTCGCACAAGTTGACGAAATCCTCGCCCGCCTTGACGTCACGAACCTCGAATCCGCAGTGGCCTTGGCTTCCTATCCGGACGAGATCCGGGGCTACGGCCCGGTGAAAGCCGAATCCGTGAAGCGAGTGGAGGCGCTGGTCGAGGCGTCGCGCGTGCGGCTTTACGAAGGCTCGCCCGATGGCCTGACCAATGCGGCCTAGCAATGGGCGCGCCATCAGCTTCGTAAAGGGCAACGACAAGGAGATGTTTGTATGCATGGCAGCTTGAAGGAGTCACGGTTTCTCGTCGTGGGAGGTAGCTCCGGCATCGGTCTGGCCGTGGCAATGGAAGCCGCCAAGGCCGGCGCCGCCGTCACCATCGCTTCTCGCTCGCGAGCCAAGCTCGACGTGGCACTCGCAGATCTGGGATCGAGCGTGCAGGGGCGGCAGCTTGATACGACCGATGATGCGGTGGTGGAATCGTTCTTCGCGAGCGAGGCAGCTTGGGATCACGTTGTCGTTTCGGCCGCGGAGACGACGAACGGACCGGTCCGAAAAATTGACCTCGCCGCGGCACGCGCAACGATGGATAGCAAGTTCTGGGGCGTTTA
The DNA here is from genome assembly GCF_054056355.1 of Bradyrhizobium sp. USDA 3364. Taxonomy (NCBI): domain Bacteria; kingdom Pseudomonadati; phylum Pseudomonadota; class Alphaproteobacteria; order Hyphomicrobiales; family Nitrobacteraceae; genus Bradyrhizobium; species Bradyrhizobium sp. USDA 3364. The sequence goes on along the minus strand of NZ_JBSRYG010000002.1, from coordinate 8,018,205 downwards.
TCACGTGGCGCGGTCGGTCAGGATCCGCGAGCGCGGATCGCTTTGTCTGGTCTCCGGCTTCAGGAGCGTTCGCCCATCGTCGAATACCGTCCTGCAAGGTGCGGTGAACGCCGCACTTGAAGCGCTTGCGCGCGGCCTGGCGCTCGAACTCGCTCCGGTCAGGGTGAACGCCGTATCACCCGGCTTGATCGCGACACCACTTTGGTCCGGCTTGGCGGAAGCCGAACGTGAAGCGATGTTTACGACTACCGCGGAGCGGTTGCCCGTCCGATCAATCGGGGCGCCATCGGATATAGCGAACGCAGTATTGTTTCTGGCATGCACACCGTTTGCGACGGGTTCAACAGTCGTGGTGGATGGAGGCGGAACCATTGCGTGACGAATTGTTGGTCGTCGCGTATCTCATTCGCATTGGCGCAAGCGTCGGCTAGACTGTGCGATATCTTCGATTTTCTGATAAGTTCCCGAGAAGCAGCATCCGCTCCGCAATTCTCTTCGAACTTAAGAAATTAGAGTCGAAGGCCGCGTTGATCACACGTCTGATTGCCTCCTGAACCTGCTCATCTTCGCTATCGACTCGCGATCGATTTCGGCATCCGACGCCTGAGACGTACTCCACCCGCGACGACGCGCAGATGGAGGCACAGTGCATCATCACTGCCTGATTCTAAAAAAGCATTTAGTGGCGCTCTCGACCTATGTTCCTACCTCTGTAGCGAAAGCAAGAGTCTCAACGCTTTGCATGCTTCGGTCGGACTGATCCGTTGAAACGCAGAAGCGCTAACAGGAAAGAGCAAGACGATGCGTTCGATGACTACTATTTGGTTGCTCGCCATTTCGGCCGGCCTGTTGGGCGGGCAGCCGGCATTTGCGGCACGCGCGATACATCGCAATACTCGTGACATCTACCGCGAGCAGAATATCGGGTATTGTCATAGATATCGTTTCACAGTCCAGAGTCCGAGCGCGATCAGCGACCAGCAGGCGAAAGCCAACGCAGCCAGCAAAGTCTGGCCTGGCGACATGGTCCTGGACTGATATCGTATCGCTATCAATAGCAAGACCCGGCCAGCTCGTTGCGGATGACACGCGCTGTGGCCTATCAGGACCGACACATCTGATGTCGTTTCATTCGAGCGTGAGAAGGCCCATTCTGCAAGTCGCGCGCTGCCGAACATGAGAAGCGCCACCGGCACGACGGTCGACAGTTGGGCCATGCCCTTCTGGAGATCCTGGAAGCTTCCACCCCAGGAGATCGTATAGCCCGGCGGCAGATGGATTTGAGCTGCGACAGCCTGCTGCGCGTCGGAAAGGAAGCTGGCGAGCGGCCGCGCACGCGCGTTAGTCTGCGCCTTGATGAAAGGCTTGCCCTGCGCGCGCTCGATCTGGGCGGATGTCTGCCAGATCGCCGAGTTGAACCGAAGCGCCGGCGCCATTGCTCACGTGCAACGCGCGGATGCGCGCGATGCTGTCGCGCGGTCCTGCGGCGCCAGCCGGACACGGATATTGTACCGCTCTTCCCCGTCCTTCATGGTGCCTACAGTGCGTCCACCCAGCGCTTCGACCAAATCGAGCACTTGGGTCGCGTTGAACCCATGACGGGCGATGGCATCGCGATTGACGACGACGCGCAGATAGGGCCGGCCAACCGTTGTCTGGCCTGCACATCCGCGGCGCCAGGAACGTTCGACGCTACGCGCGCCAACTGGTCGGCGAGATCGTGGAGTGTCGCCGTGTCGGTCCCGTGGATGACGATGGCAAGATCGGCCATCACGCCCTGCAGCAGATCGTCCATCCGCATCTCAATCGGCTGCGCCCAACTCTGGGTAATTCCGGGCACGCTTTCGTCCGGAGCGCGCTGGTAGGCGTCGATCAGCCCGGCTTCAGTCTGCGCCGTCCGCCAATCCGACTTCGGCTTGAGAATGATGAAGGTGTCGCTTTGCTCTACCCCATGGGGTCGGTTGGGATCTCTGAGCTGCCGCCAAGCGCGACGACGGTCTGGACGTCAGGGAATCTCTTAAGCGTTTTCTCCACCATGGTCTGGGTTGCGATAGCGGATTCGAGCGATACTAGGCAGCTTAGTCGTGGTAACCGTTAGCGCGCCTTCCTCCAGACGCGGCAGGAACTCAGCACCGGCGGGAGCCGACCACGAGCGCGCTGCCCAGCATCATGGTCCCTACCAGGATCGTGATAGCGGGATGACGCATCGTCTTCGCGAGCACGGGCGCATAACCGCGGCGGGCGACTCCGATGATGCGGCTGTACCGTTCGACGATCGGCTTGCGCAGCAAGAACGAAGCAAGCACCGGCATCAGCGTGAGTGTCAGAGCGAGTGACGCGATCAGCGCGAACATGACGGTCAGAGCCATAGGACGGAACATCTTACCCTCGACGCGCTGCAGGCTGAGGATCGGCAGATAGATAAACGTGATGATTGCCACGGCAAAGGCGACCGGTCGCGCCACATCGTGCGCGGCCTCGCGCACTGCCTGCGCGGCCGGCAGCGAGGGCGCCTCGGTGCGGCGTCGCACGACGTTCTGGATCATCACCACCGCGCCGTCGACCAGGAGGCCAAAATCAATCGCGCCGAGGCTCATCAGATTGCCGGACAACCCCGTGAAGTACATCGCGGTGACCGCGGCCAACATCGAGAGCGGGATCGCCAGCGCCACGATGACGGCGGCGCGGAAATTGCCCAACAGCAACAACAGGACAGCGATGACCAGGAAGGCGCCCTCGGCCAGGTTGTGGGCCATGGTCTCCTAAACGCGGTCGATCAGGTTGGCGCGATTGTAGTAGGGGACTATGCCGACACCGGGAGGCAGCGTCTTGTTGATCTGTTCGACGGCGGCGCCGAGCCGCTGCGCGACCACACGCGTGTTCTCGCCTAACGTCATGAGTGCGGCGCCCACCATCGCGTGGCCGTTGCCTTGGTTGGTAACCGCGCCGCGCCTTGGCATCGGCGCCTCGACCACCACCGCGCCGTTTTTGACGCAAAGCGGCGAACCGCCGGCCGCGGTGCGCAGGACGATATTGCCGATGTCGGCGATCGATTCCAGCAGTCCCTCGCCGCGGATGACGGCCTGCTCGCCGTTGCGCGCGATCGTGGCCCCACCTGTCGCGCGGTTGTTCTGCGCCACCGCGCTGTAGATGTCCTCGATCGACAGGCCAAACCGCGTCAATGCGCTCTCGGCGACGCGTACCTCGTAAGCTTGAGTTCCCACCGTAACTGTTCACTTCAGTGAAACCGGGAACCTGTTTGAACTGCGGCGCGACCTGCCAATCCGGGATCGAGCGCAACTGCATGAGTAAATAGTCCTTGCCTTCCGCCTTGAACTGATAGATTTCGGAGAGCGGACCGAGTAGGGGCGTCCCGTGCCAGCCAGCAACGACGTCTGATTCAGGCGTTGCCCGACCAGCGTGCGGTCGGTCAGGATGTCACCGCCCGTCGGTGAACTTCACATAAACAACCGAAAGCCCTTAGCGCGAGATCGAGCGGTAGCTCGTCATACCCGGCAGACCCTCAGGGCCAACTCGATTGGGGTGGTAATCGAACGCTCCACGTCGGGCGGTGCGAGGCCCGGGGCCTGAGTGGTGACCAGCACCTGCAACGGCGAGATGTCGGGGTGAGCGTAGTCGAGCACCGTTGTCACGACTCCTGTTATTGATGGATGTCGGCCTTGCTATCCCGCACAGCTGACCTCACTGCTTCGGCCCGATCACCGGCTCTGGGACCTGCCTAGGTACTTTTACGGCGCCTCATCCTCAAGGTGACGGGGCGTCCAGTGTGGCCTGCTGAATCGCTGGAGTTAATCCGCGGCCGCCGGACCGAGCGGCGCCGAGAAACTTCGTCCGTCGACGTCCGTGAGCCGGAGCGATCTCGCCTGGAGAGCGGCGGCAGAGGCCGGCGGGGGCAGTGTTACCCACGCGGCAGCTCCCATCGATGCCCGGATCCCGAAGGGACCAGACGCGACCTTGTTATAGGCGTAATCGTTGACGAAGGCAGTCTTTGGCAAGGTCGAGAGGGCGGCGGCGTCGTAGTGCGCGACGGGCTCGTTGCCCGGGTCGATCAGATCGGCTGCGACGACATGCTCCGGCGCTTCCGGCGTGCCGGCATCGAGATAGACGTGAAAGCGAATGGAGCCATCAGTCAGCAATCTGGCATCGCTGACGGTGAGATGATGTTTCGTCGGGCTGACCGGTCCGCCATGAAATGGCGTCACCACCGAGCCGCGATAGTAGCTGTAGGTGCCGATGTCGAACACCAGGACAAAGCCAAGCACGGCGAGCGCGAGATTGCGGAACCCGATGTCCTTCAGCGGTAACGGCAGGCTTCCGGCCATCCAGTGAAACCATCGCTTCCCGGTGAGTGCGGGGTTGTGCCGGATCAGGACGTTATCGATCGAATAGGCACCGCTGCCGCCCAGCAGCAGTGTTGCCCCCATCGCGAGATTGCAGGCGGCCATGGTCCATTCGTCGATGCAGGTCGCGCCCTGCCAGCCGAACATCGCCATCAACAGCACGGAAAATCCCATCGACACCAAAGCGGCGGCTCGGGTCAGGGCGCCTGCCATCAGCATCGTGCCGACGATAAGCTCGGCGGCGCTGAACAGGATCACGCCGGCATAGAGCAGCCAGAAGTGGTGCAGCATGAAGCTGATCAGGTGATCGGTTCCGAACAGCGCGCCGGGCATTGCGGTCTGAAACTTGTTCGCCATCCAGGTGGGCGCGTCCGGGTTGAGCTTCGAGGGCGCATAGATGAAGCGCCGGGATCCGCCGCCCCAATAGATGAATCCCTGAATGACGCGGACCGACAACATGGCGAGCGATGCCGTTCGCCATACGCGCTGCGCTTCCGTCAGGCCCGCAGCCTCGTCAGCCGGATGCACGATGTTGGAAGCAGATGTGAGGGACAGAGTGGCCATGAGTACATCTCCTTGATCGATCAGCCCGCCGATGTGACGCCCGCGAACGGCTTGAATCCGTACCGCTCGAAGATCGAGAGCGCTGCAGGAGAGCGGACGAATGAAAGCCAGAGCTGTGCCGCCTTCGGATGCGGCGCGTTTCGCACTTCTGCACCGGCATAGATCGCCGTTGAGTTCAGCGCTGGCGGGATATCGACATGGGTGATGGGATTGCCGGCCTGCTCCTGGAAGGCCGCTTCCGATTGCCAGGTCACGCCCGCCTGCGCGCGCCCGCGCATCAGGAAGAGCGGCGTCTGCCGATGATGGATCTGGGTCAGAACCGTGCCGCCGTCGGCGACCTTGGTCTTGTACACGGTCGTCGCCAGCGCCTGCCCGCCCGCCTTCTTTAATGAGGCTTGGATCTGCCGGGCGATACCTTCGACTTCAGGATTGGGCATCACGACAAGGAGATCGGGCCGCGTCAGGTCGGAGAGAGTCCTGACGCCGCCGGGATTGCCGGACGGCACCATGATCGTGAGGGAATTGGTCACGTAGGGAACGGCAGGGCCTGTCAACAGGCCCCGATCGATGAGGCTTTGGACCTTCTTGAGCCCGGCAAGATAGGCGTCCGGCTTCGCCGTCCAGGTCATGTTGCCGGAGGTAACGGTGCCGCCGGCCTCGATCTGCTTTTCGAGGACGCCGGGCGGAAGCGTCTCCCAATAGATCCTGCCGTAGAACTCGGGATGCTGTTGCTCAAACGCCGCGACCAGTGGCGCCATAGCGAAAAAGTAGTTGCCGCCGACGTACAGCACGAGCTTCGGCCTGGATACGTCGCCATGGAAGTCAGCGAGGTCGTCTACGTCCGGAACCGTAAACGAGAGTCCGCGTTGCGCGGCATCGTTGTTTTCGCCGTGTTGCCAGGGAGGAAAGATGGATTCGTGCTCGACCCGTTCCGCAGCTCGCGCGGCGAGCGGCAGGAGGAGCGCGGCGGCTAGTGCCGCGGTGAGGGCTGCTTTGCGCATTTGGTCTGCTCACGTGGCGTAGTGAAAGCCGGCCTGCTGCAACTCCGGAATCGTCGCAACTATTCCGGGAGTCAGCACGACGCCATCAATGAGATGGTTGGTCAGCTCGGCAGCAACCGCCTCGTGCGGGGCATGATCCGGATTCTTGCCGGAGGCGATCAGCTTTGCCGTCACTTCCCAGATCGCGTTGTGGCAAGCCAGGAAGACCGCGCCGCGCTCCTGCAGCGCTGGAATGGTGTCGCCGACTGGCCCGAATACGCTATCGGGATCCTCGCTCTGCGCGAAAGCACTCGGCGCCGCCTTCGGCATCGCCAGTGTATTGGTCTCGAAGCCGTTGCCGGTCAGCGTCGCGAGTTCATACTTCTCCCACATCACTTGGTCGAACAACGCGAGGTGCGCCATGCCATGCGTGGCGGAGACCGCCAGAAAATCTTTGTGTGCGAAGGAAAATATCTGCGCATTGATCGAGTTGCGCATCAAGTTGAGCCATGGACCCGCGAGATTGGTGTTGTCCCACACCTGCTTGCGCGTGCCGCGGTAAGCGATGATCTCCTTAAGCGCGTCGCTATCCCAGAATGCGGATTGCTGGAGAATCATAGGCACCGTCTTGAAATTGCGTCGGCGCGGTGCGCGGCGCAGCCGGCCCATTAAATCGGCGAGTTGCTGGGCACCGGGCGGAATGATCTGCGCGGTCTTGGCGGCACGCGAGGGGCCGGCAGCAAGTGCAGCGGTCCCGGCGGCCAATGCGCCTAAGCTGACAAGGGCGGTGCGCCGTGAACGATCGAGCGGCATTCAGTATCTCCTCATATTGCTGGCTGGTGAAGCGATCGAGCATGCTCGAAAGGTCCACCTTGCTGCCTATGAGGTAGGAGCACCACGATGGCACACCAACGCAATTCTCAGATCGATCCGATCACGAGATCTGATGAATGCAATGCGATTGGCGTTGCCTGCGGTCATTCCGCAGGCTCCGGATGGACGTCGCGCGCCGTTTGAAGCGGCCGCGCTCCGAACAGCCAATTCTGCAACCGGTCGAGGTAGAGGTAGACGACCGGCGTGGTGTAGAGCGTGAGCACCTGCGATAATGCGAGGCCCCCGACGATCGCGTAGCCCAATGGCTGACGAATCTCCGATCCGACGCCGGTCCCGACCATCATCGGCACGGCACCAAGGAGCGCCGCCATCGTCGTCATTAGGATGGGACGAAAGCGCTTGATGCAGGCCTGGTAGATCGATTGCTCCGGTGTGAGGCCATCGGCTTGTTCGGCCTGAATGGCGAAGTCGACAAGCATGATCCCGTTCTTCTTGACAATGCCGATGAGCAGAACGATCCCGACCACGGCGATCACACTCAGGTCGAAATGAGCGGCCATCAGGAGCAAGAGCGCGCCGACGCCCGCCGAGGGCAGCGTGGAGATGATCGTGATGGGATGGATCGTGCTTTCATAGAGCACGCCAAGGATGAGATAGATCACGAACAGCGACGCGGCGATCAGGATCGGCGTGCTCTTCAACGAGGCGCCGAACGCCTGGGCGTTGCCCTGGAAACTCGTCTGCAGCGACAGCGGCGGATGCAGCCCCTTTTTAATGGATTGTATGCCGCTCACCGCCTCACCGATTGCAGCTCCGGGCGCCAGATTGAACGAGATCGTCACGGAGGGAAATTGTCCCTGGTGGTTCACGACGAGCGGCGAGACCTTCACGACCGAGTCGACCAGCGTCGACAACGGAACCTGCTGCCCGCTCGACGACTTGACGTAGATGCCGTTAAGCGCTTCGGGCCCATACTGGAACTTCGGGTTGACCTCCAGAACGACGTGATATTGTTGCAGGGCCGTGTACATCGTCGAGACGATCCGCTGACCGAATGCGTCGTCGAGCGTGTTGTCGATCGTGTACGGCAGGATGCCGTAGGACGAGGCCACCTCGCGCTTGATCGCGATGTCGAGTAGCGGTCCGGCATTGAGCTGATCGGTCGTCACGTCCGCAACCGTGGGCAGCGCCTTGATCCTGTCGAGAAACAAGCCCGCCCAGTGGCTGAGCTCGCCCTGATCGGCATCGTTCATGGTGTATTGGAACTGGGTCTTGTTCAGCCGCGCGCCGACGGTGATGTCCTGCGCGGGCTGCATGTAGAGAGTGATGCCCTGGATATTGGCAAGATTAGTGCGAAGCCGTGCGATTACCTTGCCGATCGGGTCGCGCCGGTCGGCCGGCTTGAGCTGGATGAATACGCGGCCGTCGTTGACGGTGTAGGTGCCCCCGCCGGCACCGACCGCCGAGCCGACCGATGCAACGGCAGGATCTCGCACGATCGCATCGAGCATTGCTTGCTGGCGCTCGGCCATCGCCTGGAACGAGATGTCCTGTGCGGCTTCCGATTGACCCAGGATCAGCCCGGTATCCTGCTGAGGGAAGAAGCCCTTGGGAATGATGACGTAGAGATATCCGGTCACCACGATGGTGCCGATCATCACCATCAGGGTGATGAAGCGATGCCGGAGCACGACTTTCAGTCCCGCTTCGTAGGCGTTGAGCAGCAGATCGAAGCCGCGTTCGGACCAGCGGTAGAGACGCCCGTGTTCAGGGCTCTCCGGTTTGAGCAAGTATGCGCACATCATCGGCGTCAGCGTCCTGGAGATCACCAGGGAGAGCACCAGCGCGACGCTCACGGTGATGGCGAATTCGCGGAACAGAAGGCCGACATAGCCGCTCATTAGGAAGAGCGGAATGAAGACGGCAATCAGCGAGAACGTAATCGCCATCACCGTAAAGCCGATTTCGCCGGATCCCTTCATCGCGGCGTCGTATGGGGACAGGCCCTCCTCGATATGTCGCGTGATGTTCTCGATTTCGACGACGGCGTCGTCGACCACGAATCCGACGGCGATCGACAGCGCCATCAGCGAAAGGTTATCGAGGCTATAGCCCATCTCATAGAGGATCGCGAAGGTACCGATCAGCGAGAGCGGCACGGTGACGGCTGGAATGATGGTTGCCCAGAAGCTGCGAAGGAAGATGAAGATCACCATGACGACGAGTGCGATCGTCAGCAGCAGCGTGAACTGCACGTCTGCAACTGAAGCGCGGATCGTCTGGGTGCGGTCTGAAACGACGTTTATCTTGATGGCGGCCGGGATCGACGCCTGGAGGGTCGGCATCATCGCCTTGATCCGCTGCACCGTCTCGATCACGTTGGCGCCGGGCTGACGCTGCACGGCGAGAATGATGGCGCGCTGGTTGTTGTACCAGCCCGCGATCAATTCGTTTTCACCGGCGCTGACGGCGCGTCCGATGTCGCGAATGCGAACCGGCGATCCGTTGCGATAGGCAATGACCAGATCGGCATATTGGTCCGGATGGAACAGCTGATCGTTGGTGTTGAGCGTATAGGTCTGGCGTGGGCTGTTGAGCGTCCCCTTGGCCAGATCGACGTTGGCTTGCCCGAGGACGGTACGAACATCCTCCAGGTTGATGCCGCGTGCGGCCAGTGCCTGCGGATCGACCTGGATGCGCACTGCCGCCTTCTGCTGGCCCCCGATGCCGACGAGGCCCACGCCCTGAACCTGCGAGATCTTCTGCAGCAGGATGTTCTCGGCATACGCGTCGACGGTCGTGAGCGGCAGGTTGTCGGAAGTGAGACCCAGCACGAGGATCGGCGTGTCGGCCGGATTGACCTTCCGGATCGTCGGCGGATAGGGCATGCCGGTGGGCAGATACGGGCTTGCCGCGTTGATGGCCGAGAGCGTATCGCTGACGGCGCCGTCGATCTGGCGGTTCAAGTCGAACTGCAGCGTGACCTGGGTGTAGCCTAGCGCGCTCGCCGACGTCATCTGGGTAAGACCGGGTATTTCCCCGAATTGGAGCTCGAGCGGCGAGGCGACCGAAGAGGCCATCGTCTGCGGGTCGGCACCAGGCATCTGTGCGGTGACTGTCAGCGTCGGATAGTTGACGTTCGGCAGTGCCGCCACCGGCAGCAACGGATAGGCGACAAGCCCGGCAGCCAACAATCCGATCATCAGCAAGGCGGTCGCGATCGGCCGCCGGATAAAGGGTGCGGAGATGTTCATGGAATGGGTGCCTGCAATGCGTCTTGGGCAGCGGCTTCTGCAGCGGCCTTGCCATGCAGCGGGACCACGTGCGTTCCCGGCCGCAGTTTGTATTGTCCGTCGACCACGACTTGCTCGTTGGCCTCAAGACCGGAATCAATCAGCGCCTGACCGTCGCTGACCTGCGCAACCTTGATCTGACGGATGGAGACCGTGTCGTCCGGATTGACGACGTAGGCATATGGCCCGTTCGGTCCCTGCTGGACGACGGCGGCGGGGACCGTCAGGCCGTTGTGCCGCGTGTCGAGCAGCAATCGTGCATTGACCAGCTCGCCGGGCCAGAGGCTGTTCGCCTTGTTGGAGAAGTTCGCCTTGAGCTGGATCGAGCCGGTGGTCTGCAGGATCTCGTTGTTGACCAATCCGAGCTGTCCCTCGCCAAGCTGGATCGTGTTGTTCTGGTTGTAGGCCAGAACGGAAAGCGGCGTTTTCGTTTTCCGCTGCTGCTGCTGGATCGGCGGAAGAACGGTCTCGGGCAAGGTAAAGATCAGCGAGATCGGGTCCAGCTGGGTGACGACACAGAGGCCGTTCGTGCTTGACGGGCTGATGATGTTGCCCACGTCGATCTGGCGAATGCCAACCACCCCGTTGATTGGGGACGTAAGCCGCGTGAAGCTGAGCTGCACCTTGGCGGCGTCGATCAAGGCCTGGTCGGCCTTGATCGCCGCCTGCAGCTGGCCGACTTGCGCATTTTGCGTTTCAATTAATTGAGGCGTGGCCCAGCCCTTGTCGCCGAGCTGGTTGTAGCGAACCTGATTGGCCCGCGCATTTGCGAGCTGCGCCTGATCGCGCTCGAGATTGGCGGCATATTGATCGAGCAGGGCCTGATAGGGTCGCGGGTCGATCTGTGCGAGCAGATCGCCGGCATGGACCTGCTGGCCCTCGGTATAGTTGATGCTGATGATCTGCCCCTGGATCTGGGCCCGCACGATGTCCGTGTTGTAGGCGATCACCGTACCGACGCCGGTCAGATAGATCGGAACGTCATGCTGGGTGACGGTGCCGGCAACGATCGGAACGGGGGGCACCGGCGCTGGCGCAGCGGCTGCGTGCTGGATCGGGTCGTAATGGGTAAAGTGCAGCAGGCCGGCGCCCGCGGCGAGGGCGGCCAGCACGGCGGCAGGGATGACGATCTTCATCTTCATGGACGTTGCTCCGGAAGGCCGCAGCTCAGCAGCTGCCTGGTAAGCCCGTGGATGCGGATGGGCCGAAGGACGGACATCCAGAGATCGAAGTGGGCGGTGCGGCTACAGCCGGCTCGGTTGGCGCGATGCTGCCTGTCACGAGCGGCGCTGGCAGCGTGGGAAGCAGTACCGCGGAACTGACACCGAGATTGCTGATCTCCGTCGAGTCGAGAGGAATGCCGGTCTTGGCACTGCCGCCGGGCGTTGTCGGCGCCGTCGAACTCGGGCTCGAAGATGCGGCGATGCTGCTCGAGCCGGAGCCGCACATGCCCGACATGCCGGCGGTATCGAGCGTGCCGGATGCGGAGCTTTGCATCATTCCCGACGTCGACATCGACGAGGTCGCCGCGATCCCCGACGACATGTCTATCGAAGCGGTCGTATTGCCGGCTGCGCCGCCGACGACCGCCATGCCGCCGCCGTCATAGGTCGACGTCGCGCCGGAGATTCCGTTCGGCGAGAGACCTAGGGTCGAGCATGCGGTGCCGGTGTGACGGAGCGGCGATGCTGCCGGTGACCGTGGGGGCCGGGCTGACGCCCGGCGAGGCAAGTTCGGTCGCACCAAGGCCGATCCCCAGGGGCGAAAGCGGGGATCCTGTGCTGCTGCCGAGCGGAGAAGTCGCTCCCACCGTGGGCGTCGGGGGCGCCATTCCGGTCACCTGTGCGAACGCTCCGCCACCCGCGAGGTAGGCAAGGCAGGCGGCGATCATGCGATATTTCACGGGCATGCTCCATTGCAGAAAACCGGTTGCACTGAACCTGACGATCGCCGGACGGATGCCGTTGCGGCTTTGCACGAAAATCGCATTACCCCGGTCTCCGACAGCGGCAATCCAAAAGGGAACGAACGGAAAGACCCGCCGCGGGCAGGTCCGTTCGTCCTTCAAGTGCGGCCCAGTTGAATGGCGCCCAGCAAACGCTCAAGCTTGCTTCGGCAGATTGGCGAGAATCTTGTCGAGTGTGATCGGATAGTTCCTGATCCTTGCGCCGCATGCGTTGTAGATCGCGTTGGCGATCGCAGCCCCGGCACCGCAAATTCCGAGCTCGCCGATTCCCTTGCTCTTCAGCGGATTGGAGTGCTCGTCCAGCTCCGGAAGAAAGATGGCGTCTATGCCCGGCGGCACATCCGCATGCACCGGCACGTGGTACTCGGCCAGGTCGTGGTTGACGAAGTAGCCAAAGTGAGGATCGAGCACGAGGTCCTCGTGCAGGGCCGCGCCTACGCCGAATATCATTCCGCCAATGGCCTGCGAGCGTGCCGTCTTTGCGTTCAGCACGCGGCCGGCCGCGAATACGCCGAGCATTCGCCGCACGCGCACTTCTCCGGTATCCCGATCAACGCCGACCTCCGCAAAATGGGCGCCATAGGATTGCTGAGAGAAATCCTGATTGTTGCGGCCTGGGCTGATTTCGCCCTCGGCTTCAATTCCGGAGCCGACAATCTCCGTGAGCTTGACAGAGCGCCCCGCCGTTGCGATATGGCCGTCGCCAAAACGCGCTGTATCGGGATTCATGCCGGCCCGTGCTGCCAGTTGCTCGCGCAAGGCCTGGCACGCCTCGAACAGCGCCGATCCGGAGCTCGCCGCGCCGAACGAGCCGCCTGAGCCGGCCGCTTCCGGAAAGTTCGTATCGCCGAGATCGACCCGTATTCTTTCAATCGGCAATCCCAGCATCTCGGCGGCGATCTGTGCCAGGATCGTGTAGGTCCCCGTGCCGATATCGGTCATTGCCATCTTCACGGTAGCCACTCCATCGGAATCCAGCCGTACATTGGCTCTCGAGAACCGGAGGGGATTGCCTCGGGTTCCGGCGGACATGCCCATTCCGACCAACCACCGTCCGTCCCTCACTTGACCGGAGATCGAATTGCGGTCGTCCCAGCCGAACCGACGTGCGCCCTCCCGCATGCAGGCAACCAAATTGCGACTGGAGTAGGGGATGTGCTCTTCAGGGTCCTCGGCAGGCTCGTTCCGGACTCGCAACTCGATCGGATCGAGCTCCAGCTTTTCCGCAAGCTCGTCCATGGCGCACTCCAGCGCGAGCAGGCCGACTGCCTCGCCAGGGGCGCGCATGGAAGATGCAACGGGAATGTCGAGCGGCACCAGACGATGCCGCGTCAGCCGATTAGGGCCGGCATAGAGTGAACGGGTTTGAAGCGCGGCAGCCTCGTAGACCTGTTCGGACGGAAAGTTGCCGGAGAAGACGTCGTGGCCGATTGCGACGATCCGGCCCTCGCGGTCGGTACCGAGGCGGATACGCTGGATGGTGTCCGAGCGATGCGTCGTCACATGGAAGATCTGCTGTCTGGTGAGCGCGACCTTGACGGGTTGCTTGAGGTATCGTGCTGCGATTGCGGCAAGAATGGCATCGGCGTTCACCCATAGTTTGCCGCCGAAGCCGCCGCCGACGAAAGGGCTGACCAGCCGGACGTTTCCGACCGGGATGTTCAACGTCCGGGCGATGACCTGCTGGCCCTGATTCAGCATCTGGTTCGCTGTATGCAGAATCAGCTTGTCGCCGTCCCACCTCGCGAGCGTCGCATGCGGCTCCATCATCGCGTGGCTTTGCAGCGGTGTGCGGTAGGACACATCGATCTGCACGGGAGCGCTGGCGTACGCGTCCGAGAAGTCTCCGACTTCGCTGTCGGCCGGTGAACCGTCCGATTGGTGTGGGACGCGGGCCAGCGTGAGATGTTGAGGCAGGGCGTATTGTCCCGTCTCCCGATCGTACGTCGCGTTGACCAGAGAGGCGGCGGCCCTGGCCTGCTCGAACGTTTCGGCAACGACGAACGCGACCGGTTCGCCGTAGTGGGACACGACAGGGCCTGTGAGCACAGGATGCGCCTCACGATGATTGCCGGTGCCCTGCTTGGGAGCGTTGCGATAGGTGAGGACGAGTTTGACGCCAGGTGCCCGCTCGGCCGCGATCGTTTCGATCGAGGCGATCCGCCCCTTTGCGATCGAAGCTTCAACGACAAACCCGTAGAGTGCGTCCTGTTGCATCTCGAAAGCGTAGCGTGCGCCGCCGGTGACCTTCAGCCGTCCGTCGACACGATCGAGCGGCTTGCCGACAATCTTCTCGGCATCCAGCGCATTTGCCCCGACTGGTGCATCCATGTCCATTTCGATGTTCCCTCAGATACGGGTGATCTCGCCGAGCACGGCATGCAGGGCGCGGCGGGTGAGCGGAATCTTGAAATCGTTGGAGCCGGCTCCATGCGCGCCCTCGAGAACCGCGTCCGCGGCTGCGTCGAACGATTTGGCTCCGGCAACTGCATTCGTGAGGCTTTGTTCGGCGGCGGCGATGCGCCACGGCTTTGGGGCGAGACCTCCGAAGGCGAACCGCGCCGAGCGGATTCGACCGCGCACGCTGTCGACGATGGCGGCCACCGAAACCAGCGCAAACGCGTAGGAGGTGCGGTCGCGCACCTTTCGGTAGACCTGGGCGCCGGGCGGTGGCGGAGGCAGCGTCACAGCCGTGACGATCTCGCCCGATCCAAGGGCCGACTCGATTTCCGGCGTGTGGCCCGGGAGCCGGTGGAAGTCGGCGATCGGGATCGTGCGGGTTCCGCCTTCGTGATCGATCGTCTCGATCCTTGCATCGAGTGCGCGCATGGCAACGGCCATATCCGACGGATGGGTCGCGATGCACGCCTCGCTGCCGCCCATGATAGCATGGATGCGGTTGAAGCCTGCGAGCGCCGAACAACCCGAGCCGGGTACGCGCTTATTGCAGGGTTTTGTGACGTCGTAGAAGTAGTAGCAGCGCGTCCGCTGGAGCAGATTGCCTGCCGTGGTGGCTTTGTTGCGCAATTGGGCGCTCGCACCGGCGAGCAGGGCGCGGCTCAGCACGCCGTAGTGCTGCCGCACCCGCACGTCTGCTGCGAGATCGCTGTTGCGGACCAACGCGCCGATGCGCAAGCCGCCTTCCGAGGTCTCCTCGATCTTGTCGAGCGGCAGACGGTTGATGTCGATCAGGGCCGATCGTGTCTCCACCTGCAACTTCATGAGATCGAGCAGGTTGGTGCCGCCGGCGATGATCTTGACACCGGGCTTGCTCGCTTCGGCAGCCGCATCTGCGATGGAGATTGCACGCGCTCGTAGGAGAATGCCTTCACGTCTGCTCTCCCATTGCCTGCTTGATCGCCGCGACGATGTTCGGGTAGGCCGCGCATCGGCAGATGTTGCCGCTCATCCGCTCACGAATTTCTTCATCGCTCAGCTTTGCTGCCGGCCGAGTGAGATCCTCTGTCACATAGCTCGGCACTCCGTCGCGGCTTTCGGCCAGCATGCCCACTGCCGAGCAGATCTGGCCCGACGTGCAGTAGCCGCATTGGAACCCGTCGTGTTCGACGAACGCGGCCTGGATGGGATGCAGGTCCTTGCCGTAAGCAAGTCCTTCAACAGTGGTTATCGATTGGCCATCATGCATGACCGCAAGCGTAAGGCATGAATTGATGCGGCGTCCCTCGACCAGAACGGTGCAGGCACCGCACTGGCCGTGATCGCATCCCTTCTTTGAGCCGGCCAACGCCAGATGCTCGCGCAAGGCGTCCAGCAAGGTTGTGCGGGGGTCGAGCGTAAGATTGTGCAGGTGGCCGTTGACCCGAAGCGCGATCGACATCGGGGAGGCGTCAGCCTGATCGATCCCGGCGGCAAGCACGCCCCGTGGAAGGCTGCCCAGCAAAAGCGCGGTGGTGCCGGTTTCGATGACGGTACGCCGCGTGACCTCCATGTTTGGAAAAATGGCGCTTGTATCTTCCATGTCTGTTCCGTCTCTCCTGGGTAGATCAAAGATGTCGGGCAAGGTCGCGTGGCCTATGGCCAGATTGCGTCGGGCAGGTTGACGACAATCGGCACAGGCGTGCTGCGAACCACCACCCACCGAAACGGAACAAGGTGGGAGGGGTTGATCTCCATATGCGGAAGAAACGCGGGGACGTGTATGAAATCGCCGGCATTCGCGCGCGCTGAGAACTCACCTCTGTCGCCCCAGCGAACTTCGCATTGACCTGACAGCACGAACGCGATGGTGTCCTGTTCCCCATGATGGTGGATCCCGGTTCGTGCGCCCGGCTCGACCTCGAAGAGGCCGCCCCAGATGGTCGAACTGATGCCTAGCGACGGTCCGATCGCGGCGAAGCGATGGGAGCCCGATGTTTGGGCCGTCGTCGCGTCGAACCGATCCCGGCTCACGATGTGGATTGCGGATCGTGTGTCCATCATGCCGCCTCCCGGTCCGGAGGCGCCATGAATTCGGGACCGATCGGATCCTTGATCGTCTCCTGGAGAATGTGGTCGATTTCGGCCATTGCTTCCGCATCGATCCGCCACCCGAGAACGTCGGTGATCGGCGCAAGCTGCTCGGCGCGCCGGGCACCCCACAGCGCGATGTTGTGTTCGCCGCGATCGAGCACCCAGCGTACTGCCAATTGGATCACTCGTTTGTCGAAGCGTTCCCGCGCGAACTGGTCGAGCCGCCTGACGGCGTCAAGATATTGCTGAAAGCGGGGTGATCGAAATTTCGGATCGCTCTTTCGCAGGTCGTCGCCGGTGAATTGGCTCGAACCGGTCATGCTGCCGGACAAGAGGCCGCGGCACAGCGAGCCGTAAGCAAGGAGAGCGATATTCTTCTCTTGGCAGTAGGGCAGAACGTCCTGGTCGATGGCGCGTTCGAACAGATTGTAGGGCGGCTGAGCCGTATGAAGCGGCGCGACCTTGCGGAATTCCTCCATCTGGGCTGGGCTGAAGTTGCTGACGCCGACTGCCCGAATTTTCCCCTCGCGCTGCAGCGCGCCGATAGCTTCGGCCGTTTCTGCAATCGGCGTCCGCGGATCCGGCCAGTGCACCTGATAGAGATCGATGACATCCGTCCGGAGCCGCTTCAGCGAATTCTCGACCTCTTCGACAATGCGTGCCTTGCGCGCGTTGCGGAACGGCTTGCCGTTCTTCCAGTCAAGTCCTGCCTTTGTGGCGATCACCGCCATGCTGCGGCGACCGCCGGAAAGGGCCTCTCCGACGATTTCTTCGGATCGACCGAGTCCATAGACGGGCGCGGTGTCGATGAGATTGATTCCGCGATCGAGCGCTTCCCGGATCGTCTTGACGGCATCGCTTTCATCGGTCCCGCCCCACATCCAGCCGCCGATCGCCCACGTCCCGAGTGCAATGCGAGATGCGCGGATGGATGTGCCGGGGATATCGATGAATTCCATGTTCTTGTTCGGGACGGTGTTCATTGGTTGTTCCTTTGCTCTGCGCCCACTTGATTGCTCGAGGCGACGTTCGGGATGGCCGAGCGAACCGATGCCGATGCTTCGTTGTGTTGCGTGCCGGTCTCTGGAGACCGAGAGCGCAGCGGCACATTGGCGGCGCGGTATGGATTGACCTGCCGATCCCGAGGCATGGCCGCTGGCGACGCGACACCGGCAGATTGGACTACAGAGCGTCACTTTGAATTGAGGTTTCGGAAGGCCTCGATCCGGACGGCACGCCATCCGGACCGAAGATAAGGGCTGCAGACTAGCTGCAACTCAGCGGCAGCGGCTGATCGGGATGCAGGGAGTGCCAGTCGTAGCAGTCGGGATCGCCATAATAGTAGCCGTAGCCCCGCGAGTATCTGCCGTAGTGGTGCATGCCGTGGTCGTGGATGCCCGCGCCATCCGGATGGCCGCCGTCGCCGAGGCCGAGATGATCGCCGCCGCTTCGGCCGACGTCGCCGCGCATTGCGATGCCGCCGGGGTGAACGCCTCCACCGAACCCGCCCACATGTGCCCCGCCGTCAAGGCCACCGAGATGAGCGCCGCCGCCCATTGCACCGCCGATGCCGCCGATGTGCGCGCCTCCCCCGAAGCCGCCCATGTGCGCACCGCCGTCAAGGCCGCCGAGATGAGCGCCGCCGCCCGTTGCACCGCCGATGCCGCCAATGTGCGCGCCTCCTCCGAAGCCGCCCATGTGCCCGCCACCGCCCATGCCGCCGCCGAAACCTCCGCCGTGACCGCCACCACCTCCGCCGCCGCCGCCACGTGCGTCGGCCGCGCCGACAGCCAGTGCGGAGGCAAGCGTGGCAGTCGCCAAGATCAATATCATTCGTTTCATCGGGATACTCCTTGTGTTTGGATTTTCGCCGGTCGCGCAGCATCGGTACGCGGCTGCAAGGCCAGGCTTTCGGGATGCTTGAAGAGTAGGGACGCGCGGCAGCCGCACCCACTAAAATTGGCTTCACAAGGACCGGAGCGACGTCCTCTCGCGGCAAGTTGAGAAATGTCGAGCCCAAACAAACGGTCGGTTGATACGAGAGCGATCAATAAAAAGCGGGCTGGAACGGTATCCAGCCCGCTTTTGTCGGTGCGCCGATCGACGAGGATCTACAAGCGCCAAGGCGCAAGAGGGACGGTCGAACAAGCCGAAACCGCGGTATGCGATTAGAACGCGCCCGTGCCCGGTTCGCAGGGAACGTTGTTGCCGGTCCACGGCGCCGTCGCGAATGCGCCGACGCGCGGCGCCGGAACGCAGGCGTGATCAGCCGAGTAGAACGGCGCGTCCGGTGCGGCAACACTGGCTTCCACAGCGGTCCGCCGGGCAAGGTGGGCGCTTTCGCGTGCCATGGCAGGCGTTGCCAGCATTGCCACAGCAATCAGTCCAGTCGACAGCAGCTTGAGATTCGTCATTGAGCTTCTCCGTTGAAAACAGCAGGCCGGTGAAGGAGTGGCCTGTCCGAGCAGGTGTGGCGGATCACGGATCAGCCAAACACACGAAGCGGTCACTTGCGTTCAATCGGGCGTGACTCAGGAATAGGCGAAGTGGAATCAACACGCGGCGCGCGCGAGGAATCGCGCGTCGGCGCAAATGAGGAAAAATGCAGGATAACGGAGTTCGTCGTCCGCGCGGCCGCGGCGCGAAGCTGGAGCGAGGCAATTGTTCGACGACGATGCTTCCACGCCGTGCGGACCGGCGAGCCTATAGTCCCGCTTCTTCCGAGGCGACCATTCCGAGCGCCGTCCAGTCAAGTCCGCCGTGGCCGCGAGCAATGCCCGTGATCAGCCGATCGCGAACGACACCGACCGACGGCATCGGAGCGCTGGCCAGTTCCGCCTCGGCGAGCGCCAGGCGCACGTCCTTGAGCGCCAGCGGCATTGTCAACCCGGGCTTGTAACTGCCGGCAATGAGCCGGCTACCATAGTTCTTGTGGACGCGGCTGTCGAACATCGTCCCAGTCATGATGTCCACGAACTGCTGAGGATCTTGTCCACGTTTCCGCAGCACGGTCACGACTTCTCCGAGCACCTCGAGAGTTGTTGCCGTCATCATGTTGCCCAGCAACTTGATCAGATTGGCGTGCGCGGGATCCGCCCCAACGACGAAAGTCTGTCCGAGCGAAGCCATCACCGGTCGGCAACGATCACACGATGCCGGGTTGCCTGCCATGATGACGGCCAGCTGGCGCGCTCTGGCTGCGTCGGGGTTACCGAACACGGGGGCTGCAACGTAGCTCTGACCGCGACGCTCGTGCTCGAGCAGCAGCGCGGTCGAGGCCTCGGTGCTGATGGTGCTCATAGACAGATGGATCACGCCGGGCCGCAACGACTCCGAGATCCCAAATGGTCCGAAGAAGACATTCCGCACGGCAGCATCGTCGGGCAGCATGGTGATGATGATGTCGCTGTCGAACAAGTCCGATCGACGCGTCGTGGCCGCGATGCCGAGCGCCTGGAGGTCGCCGATGCGCTCCGGCCGGCGTACATAGGCGCACACGTTGCGCCCGTCCGCCGCGAGATTGGCTGCCATGGCTGTACCCATCAGGCCGAGCCCGACAAATCCGATTTTGGCGGACATCCGCGGGTCCGCCTGCGGATGTCCATTCGCGTTTCGTTCGTCGTCGACGTCGTCCGGCATGGTGGCTCGTTCTCTTGATCCTGTACCCGGGAACGTAGGCAGCCGGCCGGAGGATGTCGTCTAAAATCGATTTCAGTGTTGCCGGGAGCGCGGCGGCGGAGCCGCGTTGGCCGGTGGTCCCCGATCCGCTCAGCTCGTTAAATTGCTATTTAATGGCGTGGCCTCGGCCGAGGGTTTATGTCTTTTTCCGAGGCTCTGCCGTGCTTTGCCAAGGCGGCGTGCCAGACGGAAGCGGGCGGCGCTAAGCCGGGTCGTTGGGTAGCGCGGCCCGCCTATTCTAACCAGGCAGTTTGGACGGTGGCTTATGACTTTGCCAACGAGCGAGCATATGATTTCGCGCCAGCCGGCCGGGTACTTTGGCACATCTGAGATCGAGCTGATGATGAAAGTTCTTCTGATCGAAGACGACGGCGGAACGGCCGAGGAGATCGTGGCCGAACTGAGCGAGCTCGGGTTTGAGGTCGAATGGGCGTCAAACGGAATTGACGGCCTCGACAAGGCCCGAGCGCTCCATCCCGACGTCCTGATCGTCGATCGCATGCTGCCCGGCATGGACGGGCTTACGATCATCGAGGCATTGCGCAGGGAGCAGGTTGGCACCCCGGTCCTGGTGCTGAGCGCGCTCGGCGCCGTCGACGATCGGGTGCGGGGCCTGCGAAGCGGCGGAGACGATTACCTTACGAAGCCCTTTGCAGTCGTGGAGCTCATCGCAAGAATAGAAGCGCTTCTCCGTCGTCCCACCGACAGCCGAGGGACAACCTTGCGGGTCGGCCCTCTCGAGCTCGATCTGATCGAGCGTACCGCCCGGCGCGGCGAACGGGAGATCGATCTTTTGCCGCGCGAATTTCGCCTGCTCGAATACATGATGCGGCGCAGTGATCAGTTGCTGACCCGCGCGATGCTGCTCGAAGAGGTCTGGAATTACAAGTTCGTGCCGGCGACGACCAATCTGGTCGATGTGCATATGGGCCGATTGCGGCACAAGGTTGATGGTCCCGGGGAAGCACAGATGATCCACAATGTCCGGGGCTCCGGATTTATTCTGCGGGCGCAACAATAGGCGCCGCCGGTGCAGGTATGGCGATCGAAATGAGGCCCGAACAACAACCGGCGAGATCGGTGCGCCAGCTCCAACTCATGCGCTCGAACACCTTCCGGTGGGCCTCGGCGGTGGCTGCCGTGTTCGCCGTGTTCATGATCGTGCTGTTCGGTTTCATCTACTGGAAGATCGACGGCTATCTGATTGCGCGATCCGATCGCATGATCGCTCAACAGCTCAATTTCATGGCGGGCCTGCCGCGGGATCGCCGCGCCGATGCAATAGCGGACCATCTTGGCCAGGATTCCCGAGGCGTTCAGTATGCGGGAATGTTCGATGCTGCCGGCAATAGGCTTGCCGGCAACCTCAAAGCGCTACCGCATGACTTCAGTGTCGATGGAACTGCGCAGGCTGCGCGGGTAGCGCCGTTCGGCCAATCGCCAGTGGGTGATCCGCTGGTTCGGGCGGTAGGCAGACGTCTCGAAAACGGTGACGTCCTCGTCATGGGACGGAACGTCGACGAGACCCGCGAGATATCCCGCGTCGTGGGGCAGGCCCTCGCGCTTGGGCTCTTGCCGGCGCTCTGCCTTTGCTTGCTGGCCGGAGCTTGGCTGAGCGTGCGCGCGCAGCGGCGGGTAGAGGAGGTCAATCAGCGCGTCCAGCGAATCGTCGCCGGTGATCTCCGCGAGCGCCTCCCGCATCGTAACGTCAACGATCCCTTCTCGAGACTGGCCGTGATCGTGAACGGCATGCTTGATGAAATGGAAACGATGATCAACGCGCTCGCTGGCGTTGGCAACGATATTGCGCATGATCTGCGAACTCCGTTGACCCGCGCCAGATTGTCCCTGGAGCGCGGGCGGACACATGCAACCACCCTGGAGCAGCTTCAGACCGTCACGGACAAGGCGATCGGAGGGATTGATCAGTCACTCGCGATCATCACCGCGCTCCTGCGATTGACGGAGATTGAGAACAGCCGGCGTTCGGCCGGCTTCGGCAATGTTGCGTTTCATGAAATCTTGCGAGAGGTATGTGACATCTACGAGCCGATCGCCGAGGACAAGAGCATCGAGCTTGGCGTGGATATCGACCGCAAGCTGCACGTTTGGGGCGACCGGGATCTCCTCTTCGAGGCCGTGGCGAATCTCGTCGACAATGCGATCAAGTTTACGCCGGCCGGCGGGAGAGTCGGCTTGCAGCTTTTGCGGGGTGACAAGGAAGCCATCGTGCGTGTGACCGACACGGGACCGGGTATCAGCGAACAGGAGCGTGAAGTCGTGCTGCGGCGGTTCTATCGCTCCGACAAGATGCGCAACACGCCGGGTGTCGGGCTCGGGCTCAGCTTGGTGGCGGCCATCATCAAACTACATGGCTTTCGGCTGGTCATCAATTCTGGTTCCGGAGGGCGGATTGAGATCGTTTGTCCTGACAAGGCAAATGGATCGAACTTGCCGCAAAAATGACCGGTGCTCCGGACAGATGTGGTGCTACCGTCCGGCTTTCCCGAAAATCAGGTCTGATTGGGGCGCGCCGGCGGGGCGGCCGATCTGGATCGTACCGTGATTCAGCGCCTGGTGACAGGAGTTGCAGGCCTCGCTGAGCCCGTCATAGGCCTTGCCAAAATCGGCGTCGTCTCTCCGATCGATCGCGTTCTTCAGATCCTCGAGCGGTTTCTTGGTAACGGGCTCGATCATGTCGGCAAACGGGGTGTCCTCTTCCGTTGGATGCGCGCGTCCGAGCCGGCCGAACGCACCGCGGAGATTGCCTAACTCGTAGGCGGCGAAATCCCAGTCGCCGGCCTGTTCGGCTCGCCATATCCGCTCGTGCCTAGGTTGAATCGTGCCGATCATTAGGTCGCTGATGCTCGGCAGATACGTCGTCGGCTGCGTGGAGGAGACACCTGCCGCGCCGGCATGCGCTCCGGGCAGGCGCACAAAGGCGGTCGTCAGAACGACAATGCAGGCCGACAGCAGGCCAAGTACCACCGAGCGCTTGGATATGGCAGAAAACGGACCTAGTCTCATGGCGGCTGTTCCGAACGGGCAGGCCAATTGAAAGTGAGTTGGGGCCATCGACCGATGGGAGGGCCGCTCCGACCGGGCCTAGCTGCGCGCTAGGCCTCTGACGTTGTAGTCGCCGCTCGCAGAATAATCTTTCGAGTTCGCACGGAGCAGAGCGGCCCGCCACAAAATATTCACCGGACGAACCCATGCGGGCCTCCCCCGATGTCGGGTCGTCCGTAACACCATCAGGTTTCGGTCAGTCGCCGGGAATGCGAAACTGCGTAGGAAGACGAGCGGAACCGGAGAATTGGATCGTCGGTCGGACCGATACCATCGGCCATCACCATGGGATCGAAGTTGATGCCAAGGGCCCCCGATGTCCGATCTGGCGCAAACGACGTAAGCGTCAGCGTACCGGCCTTGATCTCGCGTCTCCCCGCCGGCCAAAGTACCGTCGGATCATCTTCGGAATCGCCCGGTTCTCCGATCGCCACGATCATACGCCATTGGATGGGGCCTTGGCTCACACGGTCACGAAATGCGGCCTCGAGAAATTCCCGGGGCTTATTCTCAAGCTGCTCGTCAGTCAGCGATTTTTCGCCATCCTCCGGCATGAAGCGCCACCGCACATTGGTCGCTTTCCCTGCCTGATCGACGAAGCGGAACGTGTGTATGCCGTAGAAGGCACAATTGGCATAGCTCGCCGGAGGATTGTTGGTCTTTAGAAAGTGAAACTGCGCAGCGTTATCGGGATGCTGCTTCAGGAAGGCGGCGAACTTGCCCGGGTCCGATTTCCCGGTCTGCACGTCCTTTGCGAGAGCCATGAACTTGTCCAGAAACGTGGAAGGCGTTCTCGCAAAGAACATGGGCGTGTGCAGCATCGTCATGTGATGCAACGTTCCGGCTTTCAGACGGAACTCGAGGCCCACGCCGCGTGCGCTGCGTTCGGAATCGGAAGCCGATGGGTCTCCTCCCGCGACCGAAAACCTCGCAATGACCTCGATTCTGTCGCCCTCGAAGAGGGCTGACCGAGAGAGCTCCGCCGCCTCTTTCGTGCCGACAAAATGGCCAACAGCGCCGAACCCCTTTGTGTGATTTCTTCGCTTCGCTCTGTGTCTGCCATACGCTCCCTCCAGCGCATCGTTCACCGCAATCGCCACTAATTCTCCGCTGCCCTCGCTGGTCGCTGCGGCGCTTTCAGTCGCGCCAGCATGGCCCGGCGGGAATGCACCGACTGCTGCGCCAAGCGAAAGCCCGCCAACTCCAACCAGCAGCCGTCTGCGTGAGGTGTCCATTTTATCCACTCCACTTCGCTCAGGGATTGCGCAGTTCTGTCCAAAAGTGCAGAGCGCCTCCATTCGACGAAAATCCCGCCAGTAAGGGCGAGAAGTCCCTCGTTTATTGCCATCGTGATGCGTGCCGGACGCGGTTGGCTCCAGCATCCATCTGAACGCCTCGCACACGATGGTTCTGCTTGGTGGTGCACGGCAGCGAATGGCACAAACGGCCAGTCAGCTGACCAGAGTCTGCCAACGAATTTCCCGTGAGCCGTGCGCATGGCATGATTTCAAATCCGGCGCGGGCAGCGCTGACGCGGTCAAGATCTGGAACCACACCCAGGCGGTGATAAGAGGCAGGAGAATCATTTGCACATCTCGCGGATTGTCATTGCTGGAGAACTGGAATTGCGCTTTCAAGAAGCTGAGGCCTTTCGCGATGGCACGATGCTGTCGCCGATTTGGAGGTTCTTCGAACTCGCAAGCTTGGTGGCTTCGTGCGCTGTGCCGCTCGCCCGGCGTAGACGTTCACAATTGCGCCGCCGTTGCTCCGTCGGAGAAGACTCGTCCAGCGAGATCGTCGTACCCTCGAAAAGCGTCGGCGTTGAGTGTTGTCGAAAGGGCGTTGCACTCAGTACAAAGCCGGCGCCGCGCACGTTCCGAATGAGAGCGGCCTCGTTCGTGCCGTCAACCTTGCGGCGCAACTTGCTCATGTAGACGTCGACGAGATTGGTCTCCGGCACGAACTTGTAGCGCCAAACCTCCGTCAAGAGGGTCGCCCGCGTAAGCACCGTGTCGCTGCGTTGCATCATGTACTTGAGCAACTGAAACTCCCGCGGTCTCAGATCGATCCGGCGGTCGCCGCGTTTCGCAGTGCGGTCAAGGAGATCGAGCTCAAGCGGTCCAACTCGTAGCACGGTATCATTCGGCGGCGGACGCCGAGCCGAATATTCCGCGCTCGATGCCGATCCGGCAGTTGCGAGCACCTGTTCCGAGGGGGTGTCGTGTTGCTGCGGCAACGCGCCAATCGCATCAATCAATTTCACCACCGCAGTCGACAGGAGCGAGCGAATGCCTGCCTCATTGGAAACAGAACGGCATTGCAATTCTCCGGCTATCTCAGCGATGAGAAGGCGTGCTGGCACAGACAGTCCGTCGAAATCAGTCGGAATCTCCGCGCCCTCATTCCGCAGCTTTGGCGCGGTGTGAGAGCTCGAGACAAAGCTCCGATGCCGCCGGCGTGGAGTTGGAAAATGTCCCGACTTCGGCTGCAGGGTACCTGGCTTGACAGCAGTAAGTGCCAAGTCCTCGTAGCCGAGCCTGTTGCTGGTCATGGTGCAAGTTCTCATGCGATGTCCTTTTCCGCCGCCGGTTGGCGAGTAGATTTCACGACACCACTGCCCGGCTTTCGAGCAGCCGAATGGCGGTATTGCAATGCTGTGCGTAGCATTCGTGATTGCAGTAGGTGAGGCGTGTCCCGATCTCTCGCAGGTAGCCCGGGGAGATCGGATTCTCGCACATCACGCAGATCGGCTGAGTGCAGGGCACTCGACCATTGACCAGGATGAACCTCACGCGCCTCTCCATGAGTTGAAGTGAATGATGGGAGCTCTTGAGCCGCCCGAAGGCCAGGATAGCCATTTGCGATCGTCATTCTGGCGCGCCTTGAAGCGATCAACGCACCGTTCGGAACAAAGCGCTGTCTTCCAGCAATACTGCCGCATAAGGCCAAATCTGCCGTAGCAGATCGGACAGCGCACGGCGGCGACGTCACGGCGATGTTGAGAGCTGTTGTGCATCTGTGCCTCCTCTTCGTGTCGCGTGGATAGCGGTTGTCTTGGCTCGTTCGCCGGCGGTGTTCGGTACGGGCGATCGATTGATGGCGAGGTTATGAGGGAAGGATTGCGGCCTCAATCGTGCGCGGGTAAGCGCTCGATATTCAAAAAGGGTCGGAGGAATTATACGCGGGTTTAAAATCTCCAGCTCTTCGCGCCCACCGATGAGTTGGCTTGTCGAAGGCTTGCGTATGGCGTCGCGGAGCCGACGGTGCTGCCAAACGCCGGAGAGAGCCCGATACAGCGCGCGGAGAAGCTTCGTGATCGTTTGGTTGTCGCGCGTGATTTGCCCGGCGAGCAGGATGCAGGAGGAGAATCCGAAGGCTCGCAATAGCAGCTCCGCATCTGGCGGAGGGGCGGACGGTTTCCCGCCGCGGCGGGGAGAGGGCGTGAAACCGTCCGCCTGGCAGACAGGCGGCACGCACCAGGAAGGAAAGCGCGGCCAGCTGCTAGACGTAAGACTATGCTCGGCCAACCTGCATTTCAATTAAACAGAGGTTTAGCTGTACCAACCCGCGGGTTGGCTCGATTTTCATCCCTTCATTGCGATGCGGCTGACGACTGAACTGAAGGCTTCAAGCAGATATCGGTGCCGGTACCTCGCGTCCATTGCGTGTGGCCACGATCGGTCTACGAGCTTTCAGGAAGGGCGGCCTGCAGGTGAGGTGTTTGGTTCGACGTCGTTCCTTATGGCTATGGACGACTTCCGCGCATCGGGATCGAGCCTGGATCGTGGCCGAATTTGGCCGGACTCCTTCCATAAAATGGACTAATGTCGGGCTTGCCGGGACACCTGAACGTGTTGGAACTCCGCGGAGCCAGTTCACGGAGTTCTAGAAAGTTGCCGTGGCGTTCGTGCTTCTGCGGGATGTTGTCCAGGTCAACCGAGGCGAACGAGCAGCCGGAATGACGAGGTCTGACATTCCCCGACCGTGGTCGACGTCGCTTGCGACTTCGTTTGCGGTGTCGGTTTTGGCAGTTGCCATTGCAGCCATCGCGGCTGACCTCCTGACACGTTTGTTGAGCGCCGAGGCGATCGTATCCCCGCTGCTCTGCGCGGTCATCTTCACTGCGTGGTTCGGCGGTCTCGGCCCCGCGCTGCTGGCGGTCTTTCTCGGCGTATTGGCTTTTCATTGCTACCTTGTGCCGGCGAGCGGTTCGTCGCTATGGAAGCAGGATCTGTTCGCCACAGCCGTCCCCGGGGAGGTGCCTCGACAGATTCTCTTCCTCCTCACAGCGACGGTCGTTGCATTCGTGATCTCGGCGCAGAGGAAGGCCGCAAATGATCTTCGGCGTTCGGGCAGCGATCTGCAAATCGCGATTGACGATCAACGACGGTCTGAGGCCGCGCTTCGACGCAGCGAGGCCTACCTGGCCGAGGCCCAACGTTTGAGCCGAACGAGCAGCTGGGCCTGGGATGTTCGCCTTGGAGAGTTCGTGTATCGGTCCCAGGAGGTTTACAACCTGTTCGGACTTGATCCGAAGAACGACGCCGTGTCACCGCAGCCATTCTATGATCGCATTCTGCAGGGAGACAGGGAACGCGTCATCGAAATGGTGCAGCGCGCCGTTCGAGAGAAAGCAGACCTCGAAGTCGACTTTCGTATCGGGCTCCCAGACGGATCGATCAGATACGTACACTCCGTGGGGCATCCGTTCCTTGGAGAAGACGGCGAAGTGGAGCAACTGGTCGGTACGCATGTCGATGTCACCGAGCAGTACCTCGCCAAAGAAAAGCTGCAGAAGGCGTTTGACGAAATCAAGGGGTCGGAAGATCGCCTTCGACTTGTCGTCGATTCGATCCCGGCGCTGGTCTGGCGCTCCACACCGGAAGGCATTCCTGACTTTCTCAATCAACCGGCCCTCGACTACACCGGCCTCGCCTTGGACCAGGCCGAGACCGGCTGGCCTCGTGCCTTTCATCCTGAAGACAAGAAGGCCATGCTGCAGAAATGGAGCGCGATACGAGCCTCCGGCATGCCGGGCGGGCTCGAAGCGCGGCTCAGGCGGTTCGATGGTGAATATCGCTGGTTCCTGTTCCGCGCCGTGCCGCTGTGCGACGAGTCGGGCGACATCGTCAAATGGTACGGCTCGTCAGCCGATATCGAGGACCGCAAGCGGGCAGAGGAAGAATTGCGGCGAAGCGAGTCCAAATTGGTCGAAGCACAGCGGGTGAGTCAAACCGGCAGCTTTTTCTGGAATATCTCCACCGGCGAGCGCGTGGGGTCCGAAGAACTATTTAGAATTCTGGGATACGACCCGTCGCATCCTCTCACGTTCGAAATGATCCTTGAGCGTGTCCATCCGGAAGATCGCGCGCTCGTGGAGCAGGCACGCGAGCGCGCGTTGCTCAACGGACAGGATCTCGACTACGAGCATCGATTCTTGATGCCCGACGGGTCCGTCAAGTTTGCCCATGTTGTCGCTCACGTTGGGAGAAATCATGACGGCCAGCTGGAGTACGTTGGGGCTGTGGTCGACGTTACGGCGACCAAGCAGGCCGAGGAGAGGCTGCAGAAGGCCCAGACGGAGCTGGCGCATGTGACGCGCGTGACGATGCTGGGAGAAATGACGGCGTCTATTTCGCACGAAGTGAACCAGCCGCTTGCCGCGGTCGTCAATGCCGCCAGCGCCTGCCTGCGTTGGCTCGACGGAGCCCAGCCAAATCTGGACGAAGCGCGCCGAGCTGCCGAATGGGTCATCAAGGAAGGGAACCGGGCGGCTGAAGTGATCCGGCGGGTTCGCAATCTCGCAAAGAATTCCGAATCGCAGAGGGAACTGCTCGACATCAACGGTATCATTGACGAAGTGATGGCGTTGGTGCAGCGCGAGCTGACCACGCGCCAGGTGCGTTGGAGGCTGGAGCTGGCGCCGGCCCTTCCTGTTGTTCTCGCCGATCGGGTTCAACTGCAGCAGGTGATCATCAATCTGGTCATGAACGGTGCAGAGGCAATGCAGCCGATCGTAAGCCGCGCGCATGAGCTGACCATCCGGTCCTATCAGGACGAAGCACGGCGGGTCGTGGTCGATGTCGTCGACTCAGGCGTTGGAATATCCGCTGACAGTGCCGACAAGTTGTTCAATGCATTCTTCACGACGAAATCGGGTGGGATGGGCATGGGACTTTCGATCTGCCGCTCGATCATCGAGGCTCACGGCGGACGGCTGGCGGCCGTTAACAACGCCGGCCCGGGCGCGCGATTCCAGTTCACGTTGCCAACGTATCAGGAGGAGGCTGCGTGACCGGTAGCTCCAAATCGCAACGCGACCCCGCAACCGCGCCTGAGCATGTCGTGTTTATCATCGATGACGACGTGGCGATGCGAGAAACCCTCGGCAGTCTGTTTCGGTCTGTGGGACTACGGGTGGAATTGTTTGGTTCTGCCCGCGAGTTCGCGCAGATCAAGATGCCTGATGCGGCAAGTTGCCTGGTGCTCGATATCAGGTTACCGGGGGTCAGCGGCCTCGACTTCCAGGCCGAATTGGCGGTGGCTGGTATTCGCGTCCCGATCATCTTCATGACGGGGCACGGCGACATTCCGATGTCGGTCCAGGCCATGAAGGCCGGTGCGATCGACTTCCTGACCAAGCCTTTTCGCGACCAGGACATGCTGGATGCCGTCGTCAAAGCGCTCGAGCGAGACCAGAAGCGACGCGACAGCGAGATAGCTGTTGCAGAAATCCGAGTTCGGCTCGGCTCCCTGACAGCACGCGAGCGGGAGGTGATGGGGTTCGTCGTCGAGGGCTTTATGAACAAGCAGGTCGCGGCAAAATTGGGAGTCAGCGAGATTACGGTAAAGGTCCATCGCGTAAACATGATGCGAAAAATGAAGGCGCGATCCGTAATTGATCTGGTGGGAATGGCAGACTCGCTCGGAATCCGGCGCCCAAGAGGTTGAACGCTGAAATCTATACTCAGGTATCGTTTTGCGATCTCGATCCATGGTGCAATCTGAAGCTGCCGTGACGGTGACGCTTTGGATTCCGTCTCCGCACCAAGGAAAGATCGTTTTGTCGAAGCTTCCACTTGTTGCCATCATCGACGATGACGAATCCGTGCGCGTCACGACCGACAGCCTCGTGAGGTCGCTCGGATACGTCGTGCGTACGTTCGCATCGGCCGAAGAGTTCTTGCGGTCGGGATGCGTTGACGACTTCGCGTGCGTCGTCACCGATGTCCAGATGCCTGGCATGAGTGGCGTTCAATTGCAGGATCACCTGCGTGCCCAGGGGAGCCGTGTTCCCTTTGTCTTTTTCACCGCGTTTCCCGATGAGAGCACCCGGGCGCAGGCGCTTGCGGCTGGAGCGATTTGCTACTTGACGAAGCCATTCGACGGCGATGGCCTTATCGAATGTTTCGAGGCGGCGTTGAAGATGCGTGACGGCGGATCCGAAAACTGAGACGGCCCGGTCTGACGCGACGTGGCGACGCATCTCGGAGACTTGAGGTCGGCGGCGCCGATGGACCGACCCGATGCCTCTCGCGGGAGTTCTCCCGACAGAATGCCGCGCACCGCGAAAGCCGCTGGCGCTGAACAACGGCGAGACGGAGATGGCCCAGCCGGTCTGAATCAGAATTGCATCATGCTTGATAATGGATACGTCGCGCCTAGGCCGATCGCTTCGGAACATATGACCCGATGACGCACTTGTAGCCCTTCAGCCTCCACTGGCTGTAGGGGCCATGCGAGAGCCAATCCGCGATCTCATGGTGATGCCGGATTGCCCGCTATTGGTGACGACCTTTTCCAGGCAAAGAGGTCCGTTGCAGAGAACTGCAACCAAGGTAATCAGCATCCTCACCTCCAGGGTAATTCCAAAGCCGCTCGCTGCAGCACGTCGGCTGGGAAGGTCGCATCGGCGGGTTGGCCGCGATCCTCGGTCCAAACGCATTTGACCTGGTCGCCCTTGACCGCGGATACGGTCATCAGGGGTCCTCCAGACCGCAACCTGACGAGCTCGCCGCGCTCGAGCTGGACCGGCACGTTGCTTTGGCCGGCGTCCTGCGGGAGTACGGCCGGCGTGGAGGCGAGTGCTGGAGCCGGCGCGCCGATCGCAAGAAGCAGCGTCGCAACAGCGATGCGTCGTTTGGTTTGCGGATACATGTCAACCTCCATCCTGATTCCGAGATCGGCGCTGGCTGCGCCGATCTGACTAAATTCGATGACAGGTGCAGACCTATCTCACGCACCGATCGAGAGCCTGAGTGCGGGTAGGGAGGCAGGCCCGTTGCCACGCCCGCCTGGATCGCACTTTGGTTTTGATCGCTACGAAGCCGGCTTCGGCGTAGCCGAGACGTCAGCCGATGAGACGCGCCACACCGCGTTGCCGACGTCGTCGGCAACCAGCAGTGCACCACTGCGATCCATGGCGAGGCCGACAGGTCTGCCATGGGTGTGGTTGTTCGCATCAAGGAAGCCGGTGACGACATCCTGCGCCGGGCCGGAAGGCTTGCCATCCTTGAAGGGTACGAAAACGACCTTATAGCCATTGAGCGGCGTTCGATCCCAGCTGCCATGTTCTCCGACGAAGGCGCCGGCCTGATAGTTAGCGGGCAGATTGTGACCGGAGGACATGGCAAACCCCAAGGGAGCCACGTGGGAGCTGAGCGCATAGTCCGGCACGGTCGCTTTGGCAACGAGATCGGGCCGTTGCGGTTGAACGCGCGGATCGAGATGCCGGCCATAGTAGCTATACGGCCAGCCGTAGAAGCCTCCGTCTTTCACCGAGGTGAGATAGTCCGGCACCAGGTCGGGTCCGATTTCGTCGCGTTCGTT
The DNA here is from genome assembly GCF_054056355.1 of Bradyrhizobium sp. USDA 3364. NCBI lineage: Bacteria > Pseudomonadati > Pseudomonadota > Alphaproteobacteria > Hyphomicrobiales > Nitrobacteraceae > Bradyrhizobium > Bradyrhizobium sp. USDA 3364. The sequence continues at coordinate 7,986,164 of NZ_JBSRYG010000002.1, read as the reverse complement.
GGCAATCGCCCAAAGCTTGCCGGTCGTCGGTTCCCACTGCAGGCCTGTCGGGTTGCGCACACCGCTTGCGAATATGCGATGTGCACCGGTAGCGCGGTCGACCTCCCAGATGGCGGCGCGCTCATACTCCGCCTGCAGGCCGTTCTCTCCGACATTGCTGTTCGATCCGACGCCGACGTAGAGCTTGGATCCGTCCGGGCTGGCCAGGAGGCTCTTGGTCCAGTGATGATCGATCGGGCCACCCGGCAGATCGGTCAGCTTGGTGCCCTTGGCGGTGATGCTGGTCTGTCCGTCCTGATACGGATAGCGCATGATCGCGTCCGTGTTCGCGACATAGAGATCGTTGCCAACCAGCGCGACGCCGAACGGAGAATTGAGGTGATCGAGAAACACCGTGCGCATGTCGGGAATGCCGTCGCCATTGGTGTCGCGGAGCAACGTAATTCGGTTGGCGTCCTTCGCCTTGGCGCCGGCGAACAACTGCACCACGCCGGTGATCAGATCCTTGGGACGGAAAACCGGCGCCTTTGGACCGTTGCTCTCGACGACCAGCACGTCGCCGTTCGGCAGGACGTAAACCGATCGCGGGTGCTGCAGCCCTGCGGCAAGCGCATGGACCTGCAGTCCCTGCGGGACCTTGGGGGTCTCGGACCCCCACCCCACCGGTGTCGCAATCCGGATCGGTGGCAGCAGATATTGTTGCAGCGGCGGCAGCTCGGGATTTGCGCCGATCTGGAGCCTTGGGTCACCTCCGTTATCGTTGCAGCCGGCCAGACCCAACCCGGCAACAGCGGCCATGATGGCGGCAATCCGCGGCAAACTCGTCTTGACTTCGGTCATGCCTTTGCTCCGATGCGATAGCGATGCGTCAACGCCCAGCCGGAGGACATCGCGAAAAGCAGAACGACGAGGACGGCACCCGAGAGGGTCAGCCCCGTGGGAACGACGGCGGTATAGCCGTCCCGGCTATGGACAAGGACATTGAGAATGGACAGCGCGACCGCGGCCGCATAGGCCAGCGCGCGGATCCATGCCGGTCTTTGGTTACGAAAGAGATCGACCACCGCGGCCAGCGCGACGAGGGCGGCCATGACCAGTCCTCCCGCGATCAGCCAGACGGAAAACCGGTACCACATCACCTCGGCGGTTCTCCAATAGGCCAGGTCGGTCGCAAATGCCGCCGCGAAGTAGGCGACCGGGAATGGCACCAGGATCGGGTGAATAGGTCGTCTGAGTGCACCGGCACCAGGACTTTCCGGCTTGGTCATGCTCGCACGCTCCATGCATTGAGTTGGCTGTCGTTAAGCCCGGAATGGCGTCGGCGCGGCCCTACGGCCTGATTGGGCTTGCCTCCGATATCGTCGTCGACCACCGAACGATCTTTCGAATTCGCACGCAGCAGCGCGAATCGATTGCCCGCAAGCGCTGCCGTGCGATCAAGAAAATGGGATCGCGGTACGAAAACGTCTGTCGGGAGGCGCGGCTATCTGAACTGGTACGGTACCTCGAAGGAGCGGTCATGATCGCCGATAGTTCGCTTCAGCAGCGCGCGAAACTTCTCTGGCGCGGTGGAAACCCCACGCTGTCATCGAGATATGTAGCCGAGGAGAGGGCGATTGCGCTCACCTTCGGCGGATCTACCAACGCAGTGATGATGGCTACGCCGGCCGATCTCGAGGATTTCGGGGTTGGTTTTGCCCTGACCGAGGGCGTCATCGAGCAGAGGGGCGAGATTGCCAGCATCGAGATCGTGGAGAGCAACCTCGGAATAGAGCTTCGAATGTGGCTGGACCGATACCGGGCGGACGAACTCTCGGCGCGTCGCCGGGCCATGATCGGTCCGGTCGGCTGCGGATTATGCGGAATCGAAAGCCTGGAGCAAGCCTGTCCCACGCCACGGCCGGTATCAAGCACGGCGACCTTTCGTGCACGCGACCTGTTGAACGCCATGAGCGCGCTCGCGCCGCTGCAAGAACTCAATCAGAAGAAACGGAGCGTGCATGCCGCAGCCTTCTGGCAACCGCACACGGGCATAGGTCTGGTGCGGGAGGATGTCGGCCGTCACAACGCACTCGACAAGCTCGCCGGTGCACTGATGCGGGAAAACATGGCTCGGGGAGGCGGCGCGATCCTTCTGACAAGCCGCGTGTCGGTTGAGATGGTGCAGAAGACCGCGCGGATCGGCGCTCCTGTCCTCGTCGCGGTCTCGGCACCGACCTCGCTCGCAGTCGAAACGGCCGACCAGGCAGGCATCACGCTGATCGCGGTCGCCCGTGCGGACGGATATGAGATCTTTACCCATCCCGATCGCCTCATCTTTTCCGACTGCCCGACGATCGCAGCGTGAAGGCTGCTCGCCATACGGGATCATGCTGCAGCTTCGGCCGGATCTCGCGTGCAAATGCGCAAAATCCATGCGCGCCGGAAAAGGCCGTGGTGAAGCGATCCCTACCTGCACAAAGGGCGGGATCAACGCGAGGCCCGTGAGGGGAAAGGATTCTCACATGGATGCAACGGCGCTTCTGCTGTCGCGGATACAGTTCGGCTTCACCATTTCGTTTCATATCATCTTCCCTGCCTTCACCATCGGTCTTGCGGCCTGGTTGACGGTCCTCGAAGCGATGCATATGCGAACGGGCCGTCCCGTCTATCAGTCGCTGTTCGAGTTTTGGCTCAAGATCTTCGGCGTCGCCTTCGGTATGGGCGTCGTCTCGGGAGTCGTCATGGGGTTCCAGTTCGGAACGAACTGGAGCGTTCTGGCGAAGATGTCGGGACCTATCCAGGGTCCGCTTCTCTCCTACGAGACCTTCACGGCGTTCATGCTGGAGGCCAGCTTCTTCGGAGTCCTCGTGTTCGGACGCAAGCGAGTGCCGCCAAGGTTCTATCTGTTTTCCACCGCGATGGTGTCGCTCGGGACCACATTATCCGCCTTCTGGATCATGACCAACAATAGCTGGATGCAGGTACCGGTCGGTTATGTCCTCCAGAACGGCTACTTCGTACCGGACGATTGGACGAAGATCATTTTCAATTCGGTCGTATGGTCGCGCTTTCCGCACATGCTGCTGGCGGCCTATCTCACGGGTGCATTCTGCGTTGCTGCGACCGGCGCATGGTACGTGTTGCGCGGCGACCACTACGCTGAGACCAGGGTGATGCTGCGGATGGGACTGTTCCTCGCAGCGATTCTAATCCCGGTCCAGCTCGTGTTCGGTCACCTGGTCGGCGACTACGTTCACGACTACCAGCCGGCAAAGTTCGCGGCCATCGAGGGGCGCTGGCATGACGAGCAGCCTGCGAGCGAAGTGCTGATCGGGCTTCCCGACCCGGCGACAGAAAGCAACAAATACGAGATCAAGGTGCCGATCCTCGGAAGCGTCATCGCCAGCTCGAACCTGACCTCGAAGGAGGTGGGATTGGCCGATTTCGCGCCGCAGGATCGCCCGCCGGTGCTGATACCGTTCGTAACCTTCCGCATTATGGTTGGCTGCGGGCTGATCATGCTCGCGATTGCGTGGTTCGGGTCCTATCTGAGCATCAAACGGCGTCTGCGCCGAAACCGAATCATGCTTTGGGCAATCTTTCTCAGCTTCCCGCTTCCGTTCATCGCCATTCTGACCGGCTGGTATGTTGCCGAGGTGGGACGACAGCCCTGGGCGATCTACGGCTTGCTGCGAACTGCGGACGCCGTAACGCCGTTCCTGACTGCGCCGGCGGCGCTGACCTCGCTCGTGCTGTTCGGAGCGATTTATCTCTTCATCTTCTCCTTTGGCACATTCTACATCTATCGGCTTTTGCGCACCGGTCCGACGCGCCTCGTCGTCGAGCCGCCGCACGGCGCCTCTCCAAACCGCCCGATGTCGCTCGCCGACCCGGAGCTCATTCAACCAGGTTACCGGAGCGCGGGAGAATAGAGATGGTCTTGTTCTGGGTTGCTCTTTTGGCCATCAGCATATTGATCTATTTGCTGCTCGACGGGTTCGATCTCGGGGTTGGCATGTTGTTTGGTTTCGCCGGCAGCGAGGCGGATCGCGATACGATGCTCGACACTGTCGCGCCGGTCTGGGATGGCAATGAGACTTGGCTTGTCGTCGCCGGCGTCATCCTGTGGGGCGCGTTTCCACTTGTCTATGCCACGCTGCTGTCGGCCTTCTATCTGCCGGTCATCATCATGTTGCTTGGGTTGATCCTGCGCGGCGTTGCCTTCGAGTTCCGCCACAGGGCGGCGCGGGAGTTTCGCTGGATCTGGGACGTAAGCTTCGTGGGCGGGTCGTTCGCCGCGAGTTTCATGCAAGGCGTGACGGTCGGAGCCCTGGTGCAGGGCTTGAAGTTCACCGACGGGGTCTATGTCGGCGGTGCCTTGGGCTGGCTGAGCCCGTTCTCGCTGTTGTGCGGCATCGGGTTGTGTTCGGGCTATGCTCTTCTGGGCGCCAGCTGGCTGGTGCAGAAGTGCCGGTCGGGCGTCCGTGATACGGCTCACCGCCAGATTCCCGGGCTCGCGCTTGCCGTCCTGGCGTTTCTGATCGTCGTCTTCGCGCATGCCCTGATCGAGAACTTTCCGATCATGCATCGCTGGCTCGACCGGCCTTATATGTTTGTATTTCCAGCCGTCGGAGCCGTGGCCGCGGCCGTGCTGGCCAGCAGCATCCTGCATCGTGACGATCGCTGGCCGTTCGCTGCCGTCGCCATCATCTTCGTCGCGGCGTTTGGAACGCTGGCACTGTCCTTCTGGCCTTACATGATTCCGTTTGCGATCACGATCGACGAAGCGGCGGCGCCTCACGCCAGTCTCGCCTTCATGTTCTGGGGCGAAGGCCTCTTCGTTTTCCCGTTGATGGTGCTGTATGTCGCGATCGGATATCGGGTGTTCAAAGGCAAGGTCGGGGGCGCGGAGGGACATCATTGATCAGGGCGAAGTCTTCTCTGCGTCGCTCTCACAATTGTGCACGGTCGAGCAGCATGTGGCTGCCTACCTGCATTTGAGACCGTGTGACCCCGACACATGGAGGGCGGAGTCTGAAGCCGCCTTCGCTGGACCGGATGAACCGAAAACGATTGAACATGCCCATGGACCTGATCATCACCTGGATTGTAATGTTTGGAGTTATCACTAGCTTGGCTGTGCTATCCCGGTGATCGTCGCGCTATGCTCCGCACATCGTGGTTGCATCAGCCGGGTGTCAAGCGGCATGCCATGAAACGACGCGACGATAACGTCGGGCTCGAGGGCGGCGCTAAGCAGATCCTCGGTCACTGAGTCCGCGATTGCATCGATATAGGCCGCTTCTTCGAAATACGGCGCGGCTATGCGCAACGCCGACTGATGCCGCACGGATGCAAGGACCTCGAAGGGCTTGTCGCATGCGGTTGCGCTGGTGGCGGCCGAATACTGCGGATAGAGCGGCACGAAGAGGGTTCGATCGCATCCTTTCGCCTCCAGGCGCTCGATGGCGGCTTTCAGGGACGGATTTCCGTATCGCATCCCACACTCGACGACGACATCGCAGCTTGTGTTTCCGAGCAGGCCCGCGCGAATCGATCGGGCAGGAACTCGGTCGGTCCCCCCCGGAGTACTGGGATTGCTCAACAGCACCCCGATCTTCCGTGGGCTCGTCCGCCCACCGGCGTCGGAGTGCAGAATGGTCATACGCAGGTCCTCATAGACTGATTCCGCGCCAGGCAATATGGCACGGCGGCTCCGCGGTTAAGGAGGCCGTACTTGCGATGATTTCGGCGGCGCTCAGTAACCTGCCGCGGCTAATGTCAATCCGGGGCGCTCCGAAGGCTGATGCCGCTTTGCGAGAGGAAGACCGAGTTCCCGCCAGACCCAGACCATGGAGTCGACCAACTGTTCGACCAGCCGAGCATCATGTGCCGGCGTCGGTGTAATTCGCAGTCGTTCGGTGCGCCTTGGGACGGTCGGATAATTGATCGGCTGGATATAGATGCCGCATTGGTGGAGCAAAAGCTCGCTCGCCCGCCTGCATAGCTCGGGATCCCCTACCATGACCGGCACGATGTGCGTTTCGGTTGGCATCACGGGCAAGCCGGCTTTGCGCAGAGCGGATTTGGTGGCTGCTACGGACATGCGCTGCGCGTCGCGCTCGCAGCGCGATGCTTTGAGGTGGGCTATCGACGCTCTCGCTGCGGCAGCAACGGCCGGCGGCAGCGCGGTCGTGAAGATGAATCCCGGCGCATGGGATCGCACTGCATCGATGATGGCGCTTCGCCCGGGCAATATAGCCGCCGAGCGTACCGAAGGCTTTGGCGAGCGTCCCTTCGACAATGTCAACCCGATCCATGATGCCATCGCGTTCGGCGATGCCGGCACCGCGTGGGCCGTACATCCCGACCGCGTGCACCTCATCGAGATACGTCATTGCCCCGTAACGATCTGCGAGATCGCAAATCTGCTTGATCGGCGCGACGTCTCCATCCATGGAGTAGACGCTTTCGAAGACGACCAGCTTGGGGCGGTTCGGCGCCGCGCGTGAGAGCAACTGCTCCAGGTGCTCGATGTCGTTGTGCCGCCAGATTTCCTTGGCACAACCGGCCGCGCGCACCCCCTCGATCATGGAGTTGTGATTGAGCGCGTCGGACAGGATAAGACAGTCCGGGAGAAGCTTCGCAAGCGTCGCGATGCCTGTCTGGTTCGAGACATAACCCGATGTAAAGACGAGCGCGGCCTGCTTGCCGTGCAAGTCGGCGATTTCGTCCTCCAGTTCGACGAGTGCACGATTTGTCCCCGAGATGTTGCGGGTGCCTCCTGCGCCCGCTCCCATGTTGCGCGCGGCTCGGCACATCGCTTCGATGACTTTCGGATGCTGACCCATGCCAAGGTAGTCGTTCGAGCACCAGACGACGACGTCCTGCTTGCCGTCCGGTCCATTCCAAACGGCATGGGGAAATTGTCCCGCTCGGCGTTCCAGATCGACGAACACGCGATATCGTTGCTCGTACTTGAGAGCATTGATTGCGTGTTCAAAGCTGCCAATATAGTCGAACATCATCGGACTCCTCCTGGGACCATCCCCACCGGACGCGAAGCGCGAAGGGAGCGGTGCCTCGCTGTGCCCGCGCAGATCGGCGCGGGTATGCGTCCAAGCGAGGTCTCGCCGCCTTCTGACGATGGCTAGAGCTTGCCCTCGGTGAACCTGGCGAGGGCGTCGGCGACTCCCTTGCCGTAAGCGGGGTCCGCCTTTGCGCAGTTGGCGACGTGGCGTTCCTGGATGTGCCTTGCGGCCTGGCCCACCTGGCGTGCGGTGTTGTCGAACAGCGTCTGCTTCTGCGCCGAGGTCATCTTCCGGAAGAGATTTCCCGGCTGCTGCCAGTGATCGTCATCCACCCGGTGGTCCCAGTGCGCGGCAGCGCCGGTGATCTCGAGAGGCGGCTCGTTCAACTGGGGCCGGTCGGTCCATTCGCCGCGGCTGTTTGGCCAGTACGTCGGGGTACGGCCGAGATTGCCGTCAGTCCGCATTGCACCGTCGCGGTGATAGCTATGGAACGGGCATTTCGGTGCGTTGACCGGAATGTGGTGATGGTTGACACCGAGCCGGTAGCGCTGCGCGTCTCCATAGGAGAACAAGCGCGCCTGGAGCATCTTGTCCGGCGAGTAACCGATACCCGGCACGATATTGGCGGGTGAGAACGCTGCCTGCTCGACCTCGGCAAAGACGTTTTCGGGATTCCGATTGAGCTCGAAATAGCCCACCTCGATGAGCGGATAGTCGGCCTTCGGCCAGACCTTGGTGAGATCGAACGGATTGTAGGCAAATTTCGTCGCCTGCTCGTCCGTCATCACCTGAATGCACAGGGTCCAGCGCGGAAATTCGCCTTGCTCGATGCTGCCGAACAGGTCTCGCTGGTGGCTTTCGCGATCCTTGCCGACGAGTGACTGCGCTTCTGCGTCGGTCAGGTTCTGAATACCCTGCTGGGTACGGAAGTGAAACTTCACCCAGACGCGCTCATTGTTCGCGTTGAGCAGGCTGTAGGTGTGACTACCGAAGCCATGCATATGGCGGTAGCTCCTCGGGATGCCGCGCTCGCTCATGACGACGGTGACCTGGTGCAGCGCCTCGGGAAGCAGCGTCCAGAAGTCCCAGTTGTTGTCGGCGCTCCGCATGCCCGTATAGGGGTCGCGCTTGATGGCGTGGTTCAGATCGGGAAAGCGCAGCGGATCGCGGAAGAAGAAGACCGGCGTGTTGTTGCCGACCATGTCCCAGTTGCCTTCTTCCGTATAGAACTTGAGCGAGAACCCGCGGATGTCACGTTCGGCGTCCGCCGCGCCGCGCTCGCCCGCTACCGTCGAGAACCGCGCGAACATCGGCGTCTGCTTGCCAACCTCGGAGAAGATCCCGGCCTTGGTGTAGCGGGTGATGTCGTGGGTGACCGTGAACGTGCCGTGAGCGCCCGAGCCCTTGGCGTGCATTCGCCGCTCAGGAATGACTTCCCGGTCGAAATGCGCGAGCTTCTCGATCAGCCAGACATCCTGCAGCAACGCCGGTCCACGCGGCCCGGCCGTCTGTATGTTGACGTTATCCGTGACCGGCGCTCCGGATGCGTGCGTCAGATACGGTCTTCCAGTCTTGTCGTTCATTAGGGTTCTCCTGTGAGATCGGTGTTGGCAGAATGCTGGTCAATAGGTGGGTGATGAGTGTGCTCTGGGACCAAGAGGCAGGACCTCACAATCGGTCTCGACGGGCCAGGGTCCGAAGGCCCGGCTTGGGAAGCGACGGCGCCGTCAGCGTCGGCGTTTCGCGCGATCGAAGCTGTCGATATCGATCGAGACGTCTGCGGATCTCTGCATCTATGAACGCAGAATTAAAAGTCATGCCGGTTGGCCACAATGCGAGAGGTCCATCGAAACCGGCCAAAAGTCCGTCGATATTGGCCAGCGTCGACCCGGGGGCGAATACGGGAGAATCCATGGCTTGCAGCTGTTCGGAATTCACGAACCGATTGTGCGAAATGCTTTATCTACCGCTTCGGCATCACACCCGGCGCATTGTCGGGCCAACTCGCGATCGTGGCGTCGTCGACATTGAGATGTTGCGCCACGAGCTTCGACGGCGTATGCGCGAGCCAGTTGGAGAGGGAGACTTCCTCGTAGTGCGGGGCCCGGAACACGCCGATGAATTGTAGATCGGTGTCGCCGACGTTCTCGACATAGTGCCCGAGGTTGCGCCGGACATAGCCGATGTCGCCGGCATTGAAGTCCATGGTCAGCGCGTTCGGGCCGGTGTCAAACACGGTCATGCGCGCCTTGCCCTTGAGATAATACTGCCACTCGTCCGCATTGGGGTGCCAGTGCATCTCCCTGATGCCGCCGGGACGAACTGTGACCAGTGCGGCCGACACTGCCGTTGAAACCTTGAAATTGCTGCTATCGGCGATCTGGATGCTTCCAGTATCGGACGATTTGAACGGACTGGAGGATCCGAGCGGGAAGATGAAAGGATGAGTGGCGACGGGGGCATCTTTCTGGATGGCGGCGCGGTCGCCGGCGAGGTCGCCGGGCACGGTGCCCTGGAAGATCCAGAGATTGTGCAGCGGGATCCTGGCGAATGTGTCAGCCGGAACGCCGAAGTTCTTGGCCAGGATCTCGGGGGGTGTGTGAGCGAACCAGTCCGAGACGAGCAAGGTGTTGAATTCGTCGGCATGCCCGTCATCGAAGCAGATCACGAATTCGCATCCATCCGGACCCAAGCCCTGCAGTGAATGCGGCGCTCCCGGCGGGAAGTACCAGAGATCGCCTTCCTTGACGTCCGCGACATAGGGACGACCGTGTGCATCGAGCACCGTCACACGGCAGGTGCCATAGGTCATGATGGCCCACTCGGCGGCCTGGTGCCAATGCAGTTCGCGGATGCCGCCGGCGGTCAGGCGCATATTGACGCCGGAGATCTCCTTGGAAATGGCAAAATCGGCAACTGTGACCTGGCGCGCCCATCCGCCATTCTGGATGCGCTTCGGCGCGTTGTTGAAGGAGGCCCACGGTGTCGGCATGCCGCCGACATCGGTCGCCGGGGGAGATTGCGCGGAAGGAAATTGATTGCCCAGAACCTCACTCTGCGGACCCGGATCGCGGAGATTTCCCGGGCCCTTCGCGTTGATGGCGCCCTGGGGCGGCTCGTCCGGATTGCCGAAGGAGCCGGCCTTCGCCGCGGACACAGTCATTGCCGCGCCCATTGCCGAGGCCGCCAGCAGGTTTCGTCTCGAAATCATGATCGCATCTCCAGGAGGATTGCACCGCGGAGCAGTCAACAGCGGTCTCTCTCCATGGAGTTAGGAAAGCGCCGATAAGTGCCAATCCAGAGAGGACGTCGGCTTTTCGAGAATGCACTACGACGTCTCCGGTCTGGCGCGTCGCCACGAACCGGCATTCTTGAAAGAAAGTCGGCGACCGGAATTGCAAATGTTCTGCATCGGTACCCGCAGAGGTTCTTGCGATGTCGGAACGGAAGGCAATTCACCCCTATCATCATCCGGCCGGTGGGTGGGGTGCACTCAAGGCGCTCAGCGAACATCTGATCGAGCAGCGGATTCCGTTCAAGGGAGCGTCTACGCTCCGATGCATGAATCAGCCCGAAGGGTTCGACTGTCCCGGGTGCGCCTGGCCCGATCCGAAACACACCTCGTCGTTCGAGTTCTGCGAGAATGGTGCGAAGGCTGTAGCGTGGGAGGCGACCGCCAAGCGTTGCACGCCGGAGTTCTTCGCCGAGCACTCGGTGGCAGAACTTGCCACCTGGAGTGACTATGATCTCGAGATGGTAGGCCGCCTCACGCATCCGATGGCCTATGATGGAGCGACGGACAGCTACCTCCCGGTGAGCTGGAACGAGGCATTCTCGATCATCGGTCGCCATCTGAGGGCGCTGCCAGATCCGAACATGGCGGAGTTCTACACGTCCGGCCGCACTTCGAACGAAGCCGCCTTTCTGTATCAACTCTTCGTGCGCGAGTACGGCACCAACAATTTCCCCGACTGCTCGAACATGTGCCACGAGGCAACGAGCGTCGGCTTGCCGCAGTCCATCGGCGTGGGCAAGGGCACGGTCTTGCTGGAGGATTTCGACAAGGCCGATTGCATTTTCATCTTTGGCCAGAATCCCGGCACCAACAGCCCGCGCATGATGAGCAATTTGCGTGATGCCGCCCGCCGTGGCGCTTCGATCATCTCGTTCAATCCCTTCCGTGAACGCGCACTGGAACGCTTTCAGGCCCCGCAGAGCCCGGTCGAGATGGCGACGTTGGGCTCGACGCAGATCAGCTCACGGCTCCACCAGGTGCGTGTCGGCGGCGACGTCGCAGTGATCAAAGGTCTCATGAAGGTCCTGGTCGATGAAGACGCTTTGGCGCGGGCGAGCGGCGATCAGGCCGTTCTGGACTGGGATTTCATCCGTGAACACACCCACGGCCTTGATGAACTGGCAAGTGACCTGAGGGCCACGCAATGGCCTGATATCGAGCGTTATTCGGGGCTGCGCCGCGAAGAGATCGAATATGCCGCGCGAGCCTACATGAAAGCCGAGCGGGCGATCATCGTCTATGGCATGGGCATTACCCAGCATCGGCGCGGCGCACAAAACGTTCAGCAATTGGCCAATCTCGCTCTTCTTCGCGGCCATATCGGCCGTGAAGGCGCCGGCATCTGCCCGGTCCGCGGCCATTCGAACGTGCAAGGGGATCGTACGGTCGGCATCACCGAGACACCGTCCGGTGAGTTTCTCGATCGGCTGGAATCCCGGTTTGGTTTCAAGGCGCCTCGTGCGCACGGTCACAATGTCGTCACGGCGCTTGAAGCGATGATTCGCGGTGACGCGAAAGTGTTCATCGCGATGGGCGGCAACTTTGCTGCCGCAATTCCCGATTGGCAGCTGACGCAAGATGCAATCAGGCGGCTCAATCTCACGGTCCACATCTCGACCAAGCTCAACCGCAGTCACCTGATCCACGGGCGCGATGCCCTGATCCTGCCCTGCCTTGGCCGCACGGAGATTGACATCCAGGCGACCGGGGCTCAGTCGATCACCGTGGAGGACTCCATGTCGATGGTGCACGCGTCGGCCGGTCGTAACCAGCCTGCCTCCGAGCATCTTCTGAGCGAACCCGCGATCGTCGCCGGCATGGCCCGGGCGGCTCTGGGGCAGTCCTCCGTCGTCGACTGGGACGGCTTCGTCGCCGACTACGATCTTATTCGCGAGGCGATCGAGGTCGTGTTGCCGATATTTCAGGCCTACAACGCACGAATTCGCGTGCCCGGCGGCTTCCATCTGGTCTCGACCGCGCGCGAGCGGATCTGGGCGACGTCCAGCGGCAAGGCAAATTTTCTGATCTTCGAGGGCCTCGGCGAAGATCCGGACGACGATCATCCGGAGACGCTCTGGCTGAGCACAATTCGCAGCCATGATCAGTACAATACGACGCTGTATTCGCTGTCCGATCGCTATCGGGGCGTCTACGGCCAGCGCGACATTGTGTTCCTCAATCAGTTCGAACTGGACAAGCGCGGGCTCGCGGACGGCGATCGCGTCGATCTGGTGACCGTGTCGACGGACGGTCGAGAGCGGCGGGTGCGCAATTTTCGCGTGGTCGGATATTCGTTCCCGAACGGTTGCTGCGCCGCCTACTACCCGGAGACCAATCCGCTGGTGCCACTCTATGCGCACGATCCCCTCAGCTTTACGCCGTCTTCCAAGGGTATCCCGGTCCGGATCGAGCGCGTTGGCGCCAACGTCATTGACGAGCCCGCGTGACGGGACTGAAGCGATCACAGGAGTTGAGACCGATGAAGCCGAGCACGAATATCACCATCGGCATGGCTGCCGCCGTGTCGATTGTGGTCACCTCCGATATGACGGTCGGGCATTTCGTTCCGGGCATGCCACAAGTCTATGCGACCCCGATGATGATCCTGCATATGGAAATGGCCGCTGGCCTCGCGGTCGCAGCCGCTCTGCCGCCGGGCTACGTCAGCGTCGGCATGTCGGTCGATATCCGGCATCTGGCGGCCACGCCGATCGGCGGCCGGGTACGCGCGCTTGCGCGGGTCAAAAGCTTCGGCGCAAAGAGCCTCCTCTTCGAGATCGAGGCGTGGAATGATCTTGGAAAGATCGGTGCTGGAACCCACCGCCGGGGGATCGTGAATGTTCCCGAGTTCGAGAGACGGTTCGGCGTTCACCAGGCCGTGGCCTGACGTCTCCGCCCGCTGCCGGCAACGGCGCGGTCATCCTACAGGCAAGCCTCGAAATCGACGCCATTGGTTCCGGCTGCCGTCGACTGGCTTACATGGCAGATCGGGCGGTGCCGTCAGGGGAGTTCTGTGGCGGCCAGCCCGAACTCGGACCGTGGCGACATGTGATTGCCGACCCGCCAGCTCCGGGGCGTGCATCCCGTGAACCGTTTGAAGACGGTCGTAAAGTGGGCTTGGGTCTGGAAGCCGACCGTGAGCGCGATCTCCATGATCGGCATCGTGGTGTCCCTCATCAGTTCCGCGGCGCGTCGAATACGCCGCTGCAGCAGGAATTCGTGCGGGCGCAGGCCCGTCGCCACGCGAAATTGAGAGGCGAAGTGCATACGGCTAAGTCCTGCGACCGCAGCCAGATCGCGCGAGGTCATCTTCGACGATATGCTGGCATCGATGTAGTCGACGACACGTTTGAGCCGCCATTTCTGCAGCCCCTGGACATGGCGGCCGCGAACCGTGGCCTGATCGGCCCTGGTCGATTGCTCCTCGGCAGGCCCCAGACCAAACTGCCTGGCCGCGATCGCGAGCCGAAGTGCCTCCATGCATTGACGATCATTGTTGTGCGTAGCGACCTTCAGGGCCTCAAGCAGCGACCGAACGACTTGATCTCTGGATTCTATTTCGGCGGCCGCCGGCGGAAGGGTCGACAGGCGGCCTCCGGCAACGGACGCTGAACGTCCCGCCTCGTTGCCGCCCGGGGTGGGGCGCGCCAGCAATTGCCGAAGGGGATCATGGATCTGAACGGACATCTTGAATCGCTCCGGATGAACAATGCTGTCAGGTCTTCACGATGTGGCGAGATGCCATCAATTCGATGCGCGCGCGGCAGCCTCTGCGCCGGTCGACGGCATCAAATTGACGGCGGCCGGCAGCGCGTGACGAAGGGAGGAGATTTCCTGCTTCTGCTGGCTCACCATTTTCCTGGCGAGCTGCCGGAGTTCGCCGTTGTGGCCGTACTTGATCTCCGCGCTCGCCATATCGATCGTGCCCTGATGGTGAAGGACCATCACACTGACGAAATCGCGATCGATGTCGTCCGCCGGCGTCATCAGCATGCTGCGGCTGATGTTGCTCATCGCAAGTTCGATATCGAACAGAAACTGCTGCTCGTCCGCATCCTTCACCGTGCGGGCTTCGGAACCAGGCTTCGGGTCCTGCGCGAGAGCAAATGATGTCGCCATGACCGTTAGGCTGGTCGCTAGCGAGATAGCGCGTCTGCGCACGAATCCGCGGGAAAAGGACGGCACATCGAACTCCGTGGCAAGCTAATGTGGTCGGTATCACGCAGACGAATGCGTGTTGCTGCCTTGAAGATGCCAGGGGCGATCGATCAGCTCAATTAAAAATGGTTTTAAGGTTCGGCGAGCGAGACGCCGTCAACGCCGGTTAAACCCGAATTCAGATTTCTTAAGCCCAATTTAGTGGCCGCCCGGTCTGCGGTCTTCCTACAGTTGAGGTGCCGGACCCAACGTAGGAGCAGCAAATGCAGGTTCAAAAGGCCACCGCCAATGTCACCGGACTGCCAGCACTGCAGTCGGCTGGCATTCTCGCCTATTCCGCAGCCATCAGGCGCTTCGACCTGCTCGAGCGCAGCCGGGAGCAACAGCTCGCGCGGCGCTGGCAGGAGCGGCGCGACAGAAGCGCGACCGATGAACTGGTTACGAGCCATCTTCGCCTCGCCGCCAAGGTGGCGCGCGGCTACAAGGGGTACGGTCTTCCCATCGCCGACCTGATCGCGGAAGCCAATCTTGGGCTCGTGATTGCAGCGTCCCGTTTTGAACCCGGACACGGCGCGCGGTTTTCGAGCTATGCCGTGTGGTGGATCAAGGCGACCGTCCACGAATTCATCTTGCGCTCGTGGTCTCTGGTCAAGATCGGCACGACGGCAGCGCAGAAGAAACTCTTCTTCCGGCTGCGCGGCGAAATGAGGAAGCTCGCTGGCGAGACTACGGCGCTGACGCCGGAGGTTGCCCAGGCCATTGCGGACAAGCTCGAGGTGACCGTCCGCGACGTGATCGAAATGGATAGCCGGCTCGGTGGCGATCTGTCCCTGAATACCCGTATCGGCGACGGCGATCGGTCGACGGAGTGGGAAGCGACGCTTGTCGATGACGCCCCTGATGCGGAGGAGATCGTCGCGAAGCATGACGAGACGACCCGCCGGTCGGCGGCGCTGCGTTCCGCACTGGAGGTCTTGACCGAGCGTGAGCGGCGCGTGTTCGAGGCGAGACGGCTCGCAGAGCCTCCATTGACCCTTGACCAGCTCGGTTGCGAACTGTCGATCTCGAGCGAACGGGTGCGGCAGATCGAGACGTCTGCATTCGCCAAAGTCAAGCGCGCGACGATACAAGGAGCCCGGGCGGCCGGCGACGGAATGGCTGCGTGAGGCGCACGAGCATCGGGCCTGTGCGCTGGTTAGCGCAGGCTCGTCTCGACGTGAGCGGGAGCCGCGGCCGATCACGGCTGCGCGATGCCTGACCAAAAGGTGAAATTGCGCGATGGCTTCGTCATTTCATCTTTGCGCGACCGAATTCCAACTTGATTGAAGCGGCTGGCCGATCGACGCGGTGTCTTGCCGAGCGTTTTGAGCCGGCAGGCGCGCAGGGGTTTTGAATGGGAATCGTCCGATTTGCGTTGAGGTTTCCGCACACCTTCTACGTGGTGGCGGCTCTGATCCTGTTCCTGGGTGGTGCGGCGTTGTGGTCGATGCCGACGGACATCTTTCCGGAGATACGCATCCCGGTGGTGACTGTCATCTGGCAGTATACCGGGCTGTCTACGCCGGAGATGGAGCAGCGCGTCAGCACATACAGCCAGTATTCCATCAGCGCCAATGTCAATGGCATCAAGAACATGGAGTCGCAGACCCTCAACGGTCTGTCTGTGCAGAAGATCTACTTCCAGCCCGACGTCAATCTCGACCTGGCTATCGCGCAGATCGTCTCCGCCACCAACTCGATTCGTGCGTTGATGCCGCCGGGCATCCAGCCGCCGATCGTCGTGCAGTTCAATGCGTCGAGCGTTCCCGTGCTGCAACTCGCCCTGAACTCGGACAGTCTCAACGAGCAGCAACTCTATGACTTCGGCATCTATCGCGTCCGGCAGCAGCTTGCGCCGGTTCCCGGCGTCACTCTGCCCACACCGGCCGGCGGCAAATACCGCCAGATCATGGTGGACATCGATCCCGACAAGCTCCTGTCCCGAGGCCTGACGCCGCTCGATATCGTCAACGCGGTCAACACTCAGAATCTTACGCTGCCTTCCGGCACCGCGAAGATGGGAGATATCCAATACACGGTGCGTACCAATGCGACGCCGGCGACGATCGACGACCTCAACAAGATCCCGGTCAAGTTCTCGAACGGCGCCACCATTCTGCTGAAGGACGTTGCCCAGGTGCGCGATGGCTCGATGGTGCAGCAGAACATCGTCCGCGAGGACGGTCGTCGCTCGGTGCTTCTCAGCATCATCAAGAATGGCAATGCCTCGACGCTGGCAGTCGTCAACGGCGTGAAAAAGGCGCTGACTTCGGTTCGCGCTGCCGCTCCTCCCGGGCTCAAGATCACGGAGCTATTCGACCAGTCGGTCTTTGTCACGAATTCGATGAATGGCGTGCTCCGGGAAGGAGCGATCGCGGCGGGGTTGACCGCCATGATGATCCTCCTGTTCCTGGGCTCGTGGCGTTCGACCCTGGTGGTGATGATTTCAATCCCGCTGGCGATCCTGTCGTCGCTTGTCGTGCTCTACTTCCTCGGGGAAACGCTGAACACAATGACGCTGGGCGGCCTCGCTCTCGCCGTCGGAATCCTGGTCGACGATTCGACCGTCACGATCGAGAACACTCACCGGCTGTGGACGGAGAAGGGCATGTCGCTCGCGGACGCAACCCTGCATGGCGCGGCCGAGATCGCGGTACCCACGCTGGTGTCCACCCTCGCCATCAGTTGCGTGTTCACGTCGGTGGTGTTCCTCGAGGGGCCAGCCAAATACCTGTTTACGCCGCTGGGCCTCGCCGTCGTGTTCGCGATGCTTGCGTCCTACGGGCTGTCGCGGACGCTGACGCCGATCACGATTGGGCTGCTGCTGAAGGGCGAGCGCCGGCATGTCCACGGCGAAGTCTCCGGCGGGCTGTTCTCGCGCCTGTCCAACGCTTTCGAGCGCAGCTTCGAGCGGCTGCGTGACGGTTATTCCCGGCTTCTCGGATTGCTGCTTCGACGCCGCGCGGTCGTGCCGATTGCTGCGATCCTGATGCTCGGCCTGGGCGCGGTGATGCTGAGCCTGGTGGGAAGGGACTTCTTCCCATTGATCGACGGTGGCCAGATCCAGCTCCATGTCCGCGCGCCGGCGGGAACTCGGATCGAGAGTACGGAGGCCATATTCCAGAAGGTTGAAGACAAGATCCGCGAAGTCATTCCCGAGAAGGATCGTTCGCTCATCGTCGACAATATCGGACTGCCCGCGCGGGCGTATAACCTGGCCTTCGCCGACGGCTCGACCATCGGCATCAATGACGGCGTCATCCTGGTCTCGCTCCGGGATGGTCACAAGCCGACTGCGCAGTACGTCAAGAAGCTGCGTCAGGTCCTGCCGGCGTCGTTCCCGGAGGACACTTTCTATTTCCAGGCCGCCGACATCGTCACGCAGATATTGAACTTCGGACTGCCGGCGCAGATCGACGTTCGGACTGTCGGCTATGGAGCCAACAATCTGGCGGTCGCCAATGAGCTTCAGAAGCGGCTGGCCGCCATTCCGGGTGTCGTCGATGCCCATCTCCAGCAGGAAATCGACGGTCCGGCGTTCTATGCGGATATCGACAGGACCCGTGCCGCTCAGCTCGGCCTGAACGCCAGCACGGTCGCGACCAACATCAATGTCAGCCTCAGCTCGTCGGTGCAGGTGTCGCCGAATTTCTGGACGGATCTGAGCTCCGGCATTCCTTACTACCTCGCCGTGCAGACACCGGAATACAAGGTCAATTCGCTCAATGCGCTCGCCAACACGCCGGTATCGACGTCGCTCGCCGCGAGTGGCCAGACGGTGCCGGGCATGCTCAGCAACGTCGCGACCTTCAAGCGCGATACGGTGCCGACCAACGCCAATCAGAGCAACGTCCAGCCGGTCTACGAGGTCTATGCCAGCGTGCAGGGACGCGATCTCGGCAGCGTCGCGGCTGAGATCGGCAGGGTCACTGCCGAGTTGCAGAAGGAATTGAAGCCCGGCAATTCGATCCAGGTCCTCGGCCAGATCCAGAGCATGAACGACTCGTTTCGGGATCTCGGCATCGGCCTCGTGTTCGCGGCAGTCTTCGTCTACCTGCTGATGGTCGTGAACTACCAGAGCTTTGGTGAGCCCTTCGTGGTCATCCTGGCTTTGCCCGCGACGCTTTGCGGCATCGTGACCATGCTGTTCATCACCGGGACCACGCTCAATGTCCCGTCACTGATGGGTGCAATCATGTCCGTCGGTGTTGCGTCGGCGAACTCCATCCTGCTGGTGACCTTTGCGCGCGAGCAGCAGCTGAAGGGGTATTGCGCCTTTGAGGCGGCACTGAGCGCCGGTCGCACTCGGATCCGGCCGGTGCTGATGACGGCTGCCGCGATGATCGTCGGCATGATCCCGATGGCGATCGGCGGTGCCGGCGAGGAGCAGAACGCGGCACTCGCGCGCGCCGTGATCGGCGGACTGCTGTTTGCAACGCCGACAACCCTGCTCATCGTCCCTTATCTGTTTGCCATGCTGCGCAAGGGGAATGATGGAAAACCGCAGCATGGTGTGTTCGAGGAATCGCAGGCATGACAGAGATAGATGTGCGGCCCGACCAGACGCTCCACGACCTCGATCGGTCGGGCGATGCGAACGGACGTTCCCTGAAGACCGAGGACAGGCCCGGTCGGCGATCCGGAGCAGCCGTGTTCGGCTCGGCTGCGCTGGTCTTGCTCGTCGGAGGGCTCGCCTTGGGTGGCTGGCGTCACTATCAGGCCGGGCGTGACGTGGCCGCGACGTCCGAACAAGCGCGCAGGTTTGTGCCCGAAGTTCGGGTCGCAAGTGTCCGCGCCAGCGACAGCAAGATAAACGTTACTTTGCCCGCGACAACAGCCGCCTTCGAGGCTGCGAACATATTTGCCAGGACCAGCGGTTACGTCGAAAAGCGCTACGTCGATATCGGCGATCGGGTGAAGGCAGGAGCGCTGCTGGCCGAGATCGTCGCGCCCGAGCTCGACCACCAGGTCGCGCAGGCCCAGGCCACGCTGGCGCAGACCCAAGGAACCCTGCAGCAGACGCAGGCGAGCCGCGAACTCGCCGAGGTCACCAACGCGCGCGACAGCGGTCTCGTCAAGCAGGGATGGCTGACCGCCCAGCAGGGCGACAATGACCGCCTGACGCTGCGCGCACAGCAGGCGGCCGAGGCAGTGGCGAAGTCGAACATCGCGGCTCAGCAAGCCCAGATCAAGGTTCTGCAGCAGGACAAGGCCTATCAGCGCGTGGTGGCTCCGTTCGACGGCGTGATCACCCAGCGCAACATCGACAATGGCAGCCTCGTGCAGGCCGGTTCGACATTCATGTTCACGCTGATGCATGCGAACGTCATCCGCACCCAGGTTTTCGTGCCCCAGGACGAGGCGTTCGGCGTCCAGCCGGGTGTTGATGCCGTCATCCGGGTTCCGGAAATTCCAGGGCGGGCGTTTCCGGGAAAGGTCACGCGGATCGCCACTGCGTTGCAGCCCGGGAGTCGCACGTTGCTGACCGAGATCGACGTGCCCAATCCGGACGGTGCGCTTCAGCCGGGCATCTATTGCACCGTGGAGCTGTTCATTCCACGCAAGACGCAGTCGATGATCGTCCCTGCGGACGCGGTTGTCTTCGACGAAAATGGCCTGCATGTTGCAGTCGTCGATGACGGTGTGGTTCATATGCGCAAGATCGCGATCGCCCGCGATTTCGGCACGGAGGTCGAGGTGCACCAGGGCGTCAAGCCAGGTGATCAGGTGATTCTCAACCCGATGCTGAACCTAACGGAGGGAAGCCGGGTCTCCATTCGCGCGCCGCGGACGAGCTAGTTCGCTGCGGTCGGCGGCTGGAGGCTCACAGTTCGAGGACAGGCCGATCAACGGCGCGGCTTGGTGATCAGCCGTCTCCGATTTTGGACTCGCGAGCGAGCCGCCGCGATCCGCGATGTCAGTCAACCCAGTGAATCAGGCGTGAAGATCGCCGGATTCAATGTGGGGTGGTTTCGCGATTGGCTGATGCCTTCGATACCGCCACTCACCGACCGTCAAGAAGGCATCGATTGCCTTCGCTGACCCTGCCTTGACTGAGCAAAGAGGATCGTGAACGGCTCACGGCTGATTGAGGAGCTGTGAGCAAGTCTTGCATTCGGATCTCCGCATCAATCCGCACCTCACTCACAGAGCCAACATGCTCTGTGTTTGAATGGAGAGATTGATGACAATGTTGAAGATCTTGTCGGCGGCACTGATTGCCACCGCGATGCTTGCATCGGCCGCAAGCGCACGAGAGAGCCACATGCACGAGCGGCACGCCGCTCATCATGCGAGCGGCTTTCCGTTTGCTGATGGTATCGACGGCCATCCCTGGATGTCCGTACCACCCGTTGGCTCCGATAGCGCGGCGCCCTCGGACCAGCCGGGCGGAATTTGCGACCACGGAGACGACCCGCAGATTTGCTGAGGCGCCCGGCCCGGCGAGCCTGAGGCCGGGCTCGGGTTCGCCAGAAGGGTTGAGGAGTGCGGGAGAGCTGCTCGGCGGCTTGTCTTGGAACGATTTATCCTTGGCAAGAATTCTGCTTAGCAGCCTGCGGGCGGCGATCTGCCCTGCATGGCTGCAGTGCCACTTGTGTCGACGGGATTCGTCGGGGCCGGACTGGCGAGGTCCATCGAAATGCTTTCGCTGCATGCCGCCGTGTTCGGGGTTGGCACGACGTCCGGTGCGGGGCTGATGCTGGTCTCGGCCGTGCCAGCATCGGGCATTGGCGCCCGAATGGTTCCCGGTGGAGGTCCTTGCGGGACAGCGGGCGTGGAGGCTGGCAAGGCCGCAGCATTGGTCAACGTGCTCCCGGGCGCCGACGTGCACGAGCTTCCTGGCGCGGGGCCACCGAGCATCGACGCTGGTGCGACGGTGCCCGTCGTGCTGCCGGTGACTGTGCCTACGATGGTCACTGGCATGGCCGCCGGCAAGCTTGCACCCGTTGTCGGCGCGGTCGGCCCCAACATGCCGGTGATGGTGCCCATTGCGATTTCTGCGCTCATCGCCACCGTGGGACTCGCGGAAACGCTGTTGCTCGTGGAAGTGACGCTCTCCACGGACGGCGAAAGCTCGACTTCGGTCGGCGCGCAATTCACGCTCGTTCCCGGAAGTGTCGGGTCCTGCGCCAGCGGGGGTGACGCCAGAGTGGTTGCCGGCGCACCGGGAATGGTCGCGGCCGAGAACAGGCTCGTGAACGGACTTGGCCCCGCCAGTTGAGACGACACAATCGCTCCCGGGGTTGTCGGAATGGACATGGCGGTCGTGCCCATGCTCGAGACTTGCGCCAGACAACTGCCACCGCTCAACAGAAGGGCGGCCGTCGCACAGATATGTTTACGCATTCGAATCCCAGACGCTCGGTTGCCGAGGTAACGTAGGCACCGGAGCCGATGGATCCAATTCACTTTCGAGAGCGGAGCGCGATGGCCGGGCAGTGGGTGCCGGCAGCGCGCCTGCGACCGGCGCATGCACGTCAGGTTCGCATCGAGTAGCTTCGCACCGCTCTTGATCAGAGATTCTCAATTCGCTGTCATGATCCTTGCCGGAGCGCATCTACCGCCTAATCTTAAGCTTGGATGATCAAATCATTGGAGATGCCCTCTGGAGGGACTGCTGTCTGCGAAGGTGCTACATGCAACGAATTCCATTCATACTGATCTGCATGGCAGTCTCGGCTTGGGCATCGCCTGGTTATGCGGTGCCGGTTGTCCCCTCTGATCCTCCAATGAGTGCCGGAAGGATCGCTCGCCTTCCATCCGGAATCAGGAGGGTCGTTTTGGCCAAGTGCGGCGCCAACGCTCAAGCAGGTCACTACTTCGCGACATACGACGATAACTCAAACGTCGTTCGGCTCGACTATTCACGCCTCCAGTGCCCGAATGCACCCGAACCTTGCGAAGGCTCCAGCTGCGTGCAGACGTTCATCCTCCACGCTGGCCAATATGTGCTGTCCAGGTCCGGCGGCAATCGCGCGTCGTGGCCGCATCCGCGGCGGGATCTGCCGTTGTGGTACCCTCGCAGGCCTACGTGACAGGAACTGCGCATTGTCGCGTCTCATCCTTCTGAGACGACGAAATCCACCTGAGGTCGTCGACGTCTGCCGTACCGAGTCTGTATTCCTTGTCAGGATCGCTCTCGCGATCGTGCTCGGTGCGGAGCGGGCCTGAACCTACTTCAAGTTCAGGTCATCTCAACGTCTGGAACACGAATCATGAGACTGTTGTCCCTGTTTTGCTTCGCACTTTGTCTCACCCTCTCCGCCACCACGGCATTTGCTCGCGGCGGCATGGGCGGATCCATGGGATCGCACATGTCGATGGGTGGCGCGCTCGGTACGAGTGCCGCCAGGCCGGGAACGAATTCCGCGGGCACCGCGCTGCCGTCATCCGGTGGGAGCGGCCATGCCATGAAGGGGCCGCTGCTCGGCACGAACCCTGCCATCGACATGGAGGACGCGCGGGTTGAAAAAATGCTGGAGGGGTCGATCTGTCGCGGATGTTGAATTCACGCACGCCGACGCAGCAAATGATCGTCCCCGCGTTTCTTGTTCTGCTGGCGTGCGAACTCGCCGGCGATCTGCTTCACTAGGTTCTTGCGCTCCCCCGTACCGGGACCGATGATCGGCATGTCGATCCTGGCCGTCGCGCTGGTCTTGAGAAGGGAAGGGCCGGCCGCGAAGTCGCCGGTGACTGCCGGCGTGAAGCACACTGCTGAAACCTGATCCGTCACATGGGGCTACTATTCGTGCCGGCCGGCGTTGGTCTCATTGCGGAGACTGGAGTGCTGCGGGCGCAATGGCTGCCGATTGCCGCGGGCCTGATCGGATCGACATTGCTGAGCCTCGCCGCCACCGGGTTGGTGATGTATTGGAGCATTCGCCGCCGCGCCGCGAGACGGTCGCCGGACACCGTGCAGGGGCGGAGACGCGTTGACTGACGTCAGGCGGTTGTCAACGGTTGCAATCGATCGTCTCTGGATTGCGCTTGGTGCGACGCCCGTGTTCTGGCTCGTGGTAACGCTGGCGGCTTACGCCCTCGGCAACGCGCTGCAGCGAGTCTGCGGTGGTTCGAGCTTCGCAAGCCCGGTGCTCACGGCCATCATTCTCGTGGCTTGCACCGTCGTGATGACCGGGACCGATTACAGGGTGTACTTTGCGGCAACCCAGCCCATCAATTTCCTGCTCGGGCCGGCAACCGTCGCCTTGGCCGTTCCGCTGGCGCGAAGCGCGCGGCTTCTCAAGGAGAATCTTCTGGGCATAGGGCTTACACTGATGGCGGGCTCCGTCACATCGATCCTCAGCGGGATTGGCCTGGTGTGGCGCCTTGGAGGCTCACGCGCGGTTGCGTTCTCGATGGCGCCGAAGGCGGCGACCACGCCGTTGCGGTCGCGGTCTCCAGCCAGGTCGGCGGCATTCCGGCCCTCACGTCCGCGCTCGCGATCCTTGGCGGTATTGTAGCGGCGATCGCTGGTCGGAAAATGTTGACCGCGCTGAACATCCACGATTGGCGGGCCCACGGTCTTGCGGCCGGAATTGCCGGGAGCGGCGTCGCGGCCGCGCAGGTGGCTGCACGCAACGAGCTTGGTGCCGCATTCGCCGCAGTTGGCATCGGATTAAATGGCGTCCTGATCGGACTCGTTGTTCCGCTGGCTGCCCAGTACTGGAAATAGCGGGCGCAGATTGTTGTCCTGAGCTCCTGTGCGCGCCCAGGTTCGAGTCGTTGCGGCCTTGAAGGGCGATCGCTGGTGCTCCGAGCGATGATGCCAGCAATGTGATATTTCGTGCAGCCCGTGCAGATTGGGATCACGAACGACGCGCATCACTTCCAGGAAGTGAACAACTGGAGAAAGTTCGATGCGTACTCTTTTAGCTGCAGGCTTTTTGATCTCACTGACCGCATGTGCGAGCGCGGCTCCCTTGCATGGTACCCACACCCGACATCGGGTCGTGACGCATCATGGGCAATCCGCATCGCTGGGTGACTTCGCCGTCCCGAGGGAGTCCTATGCGGCCACTCGGCCGCAGACCTATTACGACGACACGCCCAGCTATGACGATCCATCCAAGCTCGGTGGCCAGCCTCCCGCGATGTGATCCGCAGGATCCGGTCGCATGTCCCGTACGCCGCATCGATCGTGCAAACGATCTTGGGTGATCTCAATGCGTTGTCTTCTGGCGTTTGGTCTTCTGCTGATCTCGTGCGCCGCCTCCGCGGCAACGCACGGTCCGGTCGCCCCCGCGGCACGTGCGCAGGGCCATCGACATCAATTGGCAGCTCCGGGTGCAGCGTTGTCCGTCCGTCCTCGCTTCGCCGTTCCCGGCTGGACGGATGAAGACACCGAGCGCTGGCTGGACAACGCCAGCTCGGGCTGGTCGCAGGCCTGACGCTAGTTCGTTCCCTTGGTGCTGACGAGATAGTCGACGATCGCGGGCACGTCGCTCTCGTCGATAGGCGCTCTGTAGACCTTGATCATCTTGCGGACCTCGGAGTCCCAGACGGGCCTGGAGAGGGCAGGCTGGTTCAACACCATGTGTCTGCGGAGTGACAGGCCAGGCAGTTGTTGTTGATGGCATCCGCGCTGGATCCACCCGGAAACAGCGCATCGCCCGCAGGAAGCTCCACGGTTGTCGATGTGATTGCCAGAGCAGGCTGGACCCGGGCGGAGGTAGGCGTCAGCAGGGCAGCCAACGAGGCGCCAAGGGCAATGATGGCGTGGCGCATGAAATTGCTCCTAAATGGCGGTGATATGGGCCGTCTCGACGGCGTTGAGCATGAAACCGCTGCTGTTCCAGTTGGGCGTTTCGGGCTGCACTTCGCCGCTCAGATTCGTGCAACGGACCATGAGCGAATGATAGCCCTTCTCCAACTGGGGGACGCTCATCTGCCAGCGGCGGAAGCTGTACTTTCCGAAGTCATCGCCAAGTGTCGCGAGTTGCCAGGTCCGGCCGTCATCCATCGAAAGCTCGACCTTGGCGACGCCCGTATCGCCCCCGAAGGCAATCCCGCGGATTGTTGCGCTGGCGGCGGCTGGAAGCGACGCATTTTCCGCAACATTCGTGAAGAAGGACCGCGGCACCATGCGGCTGATCGGAACCAGCTTTACCCCGGTCTGGCCCGGCGCAACGTTGGCGTGCGGCGTATCCGGAATGGTATAGGCGGTCGCCATCCAGTAATTGTCGTCCGCGCGATCAAGGACTTCGATGTCGCTGAGCATCTTGACCCAATAGGTCGAGTACCACCCGGGCACGATCAGGCGTAGCGGAAAGCCGTTCAGCAACGGCAGCTGCTCGCCGTTCATCGCGAAGGCGATCATGACTTCGCCGTCGCGGGCGTGATCGATGTCGAGCGACTTTCGGAAATCGGGCGCTTCGGGCACCACGGGCTCGTCCAGTCCGTTGAAGCGGACCTGGATCGCGCCTGGCTTGACGCCCGCGCGGTCGAGCACATCCTTGAGCAGCACTCCCGTCCATCGCGCATTGCCCATCGCGCCATGCGCCCACTGCGCACCGGGGACACGAGGTGAAAAGAAACCTCGGGAATTGCCCGAGCACTGATTGACGGCGGCGAGCTCCACGCGAGGCAGCTTGAGCAGATCGCCGATCGACAACGACAGCGCTTGATTGACGTGACCGCCTACGGAAAGCCTGAAGGCCGCCGCATCCACCGATGTCGGGATCACGGCCCAGTGCCAGCGCACGTAAAACTGGCCGTTCGGCGTGAATACACCGCGATCGAACACTTCCATCGGAGTTTCCAGCAGCGGTGGCCGGGTGCGCTGCAGGATCATGGGTCCCTTCTGCGGGAAGTCGTGCGTCACCGGCCGCTGTCGCGGACCACCGGCAATCGGCAGCTCCACCGATTGATCTGCCCAGGCCGACGAGGATGCCAGCGCCATGCCCGCCACTCCAATGGTGCGAAGCACGGCACGGCGAGTCAGAGATTGGGAGCGTACTTGGTTGCGATGTTGCTGCATCGAGAGCTCCTGTCGAGGTGACGCATGCTCTTTCATGCATCGCTCATCCGAGGATCATGTCCGCGAACGGATCTGCGACCTGCCGCTGCGGCGGCGCCTGATGGCTGCACTGCAGATGCCGGTTGCTAAGGCGCAACCGCTCTTGCGAGTGAATGATACTCCCTTTTCTCGAAAAATGCATCTCGTTGTGGGCCTGCGCGGGCGGCGCACCGAGTACCGAAGCTGTGGTGGCCAGCGCGGCAATCGCGAGGAAAGCGCGGTACGAACCGATCATTGTGAATCTCCATCTCGATGTTTCCGGCAGGCGGTGTTCGATGTGCCTGTCGCTTATCAAGGACGTAGGCCGCAGTGCGGCAGCAATCCAACGAGATCATGAGATCGTTCTGATCGCCGGACACGATCGAATGCGCAAGGACGCTCGCGCGCCGACGACGCTCCCGGCATTGCCGGCGAGGCATCAGTTCAATGATCGCAGAAGTGTCACCCGCGGTCGCAGGTCGTCCTACGCGGCAGCGCCCGCAACGATGCTGGACATCAGCGCGGCCTCGGCCTTGCTCACATGCCGCTCCTTGTGGCGTAAAGCGTAGAACGAGCGCGTCGCCAGTTCGCCTTCCAGCTGGAACAGCCGCTTTGCCACGACCGCCTTCTCAACCACCAGATCGGAGATGGCCGCGGCACAGCGGCCGGTCTCGATCGCGGTTCGAATTGCCTCGTTGGAGGCCAGCTCGAGCTGCACCGTCAAGTTGGAGAGGCGCACCCCGCGCTTCTTCAAGGCCCGCTCGAACATGGCGCGCGTTCCGGAGCCCGGCTCGCGAAGGATCCATGGTGTCCTGATCATCCAGTCGGGAGGAAGCGACTTCTGGGTCGCAAATGGGTGTTGTGCGCCGACCACAGCGACCAGCGTATCGGTGTCGACGCGGCGGGCGGACAGTGCAGGATCGTCGATCTCGCCCTCGATGAAGCCGACATCCGCCATACCTTCGCGAACGTCGGTCGCGACCTGTTCGGTGTTGGCGATCCTGACCGCGATTTCGATGGCGGGATAGGTCGCCTGAAATGCCAGCAGTCTCGCGGGCAGCCAGTAGCTGCCGACGGTCTGGCTGGCAGCAATCACAAGCTTTCCGGCCGTGAGCCCGGCAAAATCCCGCAGCACCTGCTCGGCTGCATGGGCACGCGCCAGCACAGCACGCGCTTCGCTGAGAAAGCGGCGGCCCATATGCGTGAGAACGATGCCGCGGCCCACCCGATCGAACAGCTTGACGCCGTAACGCCCTTCGAGCGCGGCGATTGCCGCGCTCGTGGCCGATTGTGTCAGATTCAGTTCGCGCGCGGCTTGCGTGACGTGCTGCTTGTCGGCGACCGCGGCAAAGATCCGGAGCTGTTCGAGCGTCATGGTCACCCCATGAGTTTGATGAGCGTCAGGCTGAAAGCTGCGACGAAGAGGAAGGCGAACCCGCCCAATATAGCTGGCCGCAAACCCTTCGCGTAGAGTCTTGAGACGTCGGTCTCGAGGCCCATGGCGGCGAGTGCGATCGTGAGCAGGAACGTCGACAAAGTGACGGTTGCGCTTCTAGCGTCTGCCGGGATGGTCACGACGCTGTTGATGGCGGCCACCGCGACAAAGCCGATAGCGAACCAGGGGAGGGGCGGCCTTCCGGATCCGCGCCTGGCTCCCGTCCGGGGCGCGACGCTCAGGGCCAGGACCACGGGCGCAAGCAACATGACACGGGCAAGCTTGGCGACCGTCGCGATTTCGCCGGCGCGCTGGCCGTTCTGAAAGGAAGCGGCGGCCACCTGCGCAATCTCATGGATGGATGCCCCGCTCCAGAGCCCGTAGGCCGCGCCGTCGAGATGCAGAAGATGCGGCAGCACGGGATAGACGAACATTGCGATCGAACCAAAGATTGTGACGCAGGCAATCGCATAGGCGACATCCTCGTCGGATGCCTCGGTGACGCTGTTGGTCGCTACAACTGCCGAAGCACCGCAGATCGAGGTGCCCGCGGCGATCAATTCGGTCAGCTTCCGATCGACGCCCAGCGCTCGACCGGCTGCGAGAGTGAACGCGAATGTCGCAACGAGCGTGGCGGTCACTATGAAGAGCCCCGTTGCGCCCACGGCCGCAAGCTGTGTCAGTGTGATCTGAAGACCGAGGAGAACGATCGCTGATCGGAGCAGACGGCGCATGCTGAACGCGATTCCCGGGCCGGCGAAGGATGGCGTGCCGACAAGATTGCGCACCGCGATCCCGATCGTGATCGCAAGAATCATCGGGCTGAACGTGGCGCCACCGGGAATGCTGTGAAGCAGGTCTGCGGCGAGCGCGACGGCTCCCGCCAGCGCGACGCCAGGGATGATCGGCCGCGCGGATTCCACGCGAGATAGGATGGCGTTGCATATGACGGGTTTGATTGAAGGTTGACGGGAATGGATCGCTGAGGTCATTGGCGTCTCTCCGGGTGTACGCCAATTGTGGTGCGCGGATTCAAACTTATCTAACAGATTAGTTTAACCGTTATCATCGACAGAATCGATTAATCTGCAAAATCGATCGCCTTCGCGGTCGGACCACGTCTGTGATCGGACCAAAGATTGCCACGATCAAGCTCGCAATCGGTGAGCCGGCGGAGATCTTGAGGGCTGTCGCGAACGAGGTCCGCAGACAGGCACGCCCGATATGGTCTTGCGAGCCGGCGACTCCGCTTCGTCGCTTCAGCGCGAAGCAGGTGTCGGCTTTTGCGCGCCGCGCCAGTGAATGAACTCGTATTTAGTCGATGTCCACGCGCGAGGCACTACCTCCTCATTGTCGGTGACGTTTCACGCGATCCGCACGACCGTTTTGCGCGGTGCGTTCTCGCGTACTCGCACAGCAGTCCCACGCCTTGTCACGGGCAACCCAGGAGTCCGACAATGTGCTCTTTTCACCAATTCAGCGCTTTCGCGGCCTCGCGCGGCGACGGGCTTCATCCGAAGCTGCACGCGCTGCTCGAACGGACGGCCACATCTCCGGCTTCCGAGCTCTCGCTGCGCCATGATGGTCTGGCTCAAGCCGGTCCGGATCCGAGCCCGGAAATCGTATCGTCGCACAACAACGTGATTCCGTTCTCGCGATAATCGGCCAATCAGACAAGCGCGTCTAAATAGAGTTTTAGTGGTGACGGGTCGGCCGCTGCCTACTTCCAGATCGTTCGCACAACATAAGGAGACGATCATGACCTCGACCACACCGGCAACTGCATTCGCGACCGACCACGACCAGTGGATCAGCTGCTCTCACTGGGGCATGTTTCCGCTGCGCCAAGCGCACTGACTGCGATCGGGCCGGTCCGACCTCAGATCCGGCGAACAGAGTCCTCGATCGCACTTCATCGCCGTCGCAAGGCAACTTTCCAGCTGCGATCTGCAAGCTCCTGGAATTCGGGCAAATTGGAAAGGAGGCTGCCGACCTGTGGCCTACCTCTCCAGGTAGTGGTCACAATCGACGAATCCTGCAACGACGATCGCTGACGTGGCCGATAAGTGCAGTGCGATGGAGATAGTATGACGTCAGCAGCCTCAACCCGTCTTGTCGGGTTACCTGGTAGCCTTCGCAAGAGGTCTTATTCGCGCGCAACCTTGGCCAGTCTGCGCGATATCCTTCCAAGCACTACGAGCCTGGAAATATTGAGTCCGGAGCTTCCCCTCTACAATGAGGATGAGGATGGAAATCATGCTCCGATCGAGGTGCGACAGTTTCGGAATGTGGTGGCGCACAGCGCCGGCTTGATCATCGTCACGCCGGAATACAATCACGGCATGCCGGGAGTGCTGAAAAATGCGCTGGACTGGGCGTCCCGCCCATATCGGAAGTCCGTCCTGATCGACAAGCCGGTCCTGGTGATATCGGTGTCTCCAGCCTTCACCGGTGGTGTTCGGGCCCACGCGCAGGTCAACGAGACGCTGCTTTCAATCCCTGCCTGCCTCGTTGGCGGAGCGCAGGTCGTTATCGGGAACGTCGCGGAGAAGCTGTCGCAGGAGAGGCTGGATCGATCATTTCTCGGCTTTGCAATGCAGTCGGTCGATCGACTGATCGAGCTTTCACGGAACGCCTCGGCCGCAGTCGCAGCGGCTCAGTGAATATCGGACACTGAGTCGCGAAGGGGGCTGGAACATGGGTTGAGGCAAGAAGGGCTTATGCCTTGACTGCCCCGGCCGTCATGCCGTCGATGAAGCGGCGTTGCAGCAGGAAAAATATCAGCACGACCGGCAGCACGATAATCACTGCCGCCGCCAGCATCTCACCCCAATCCGTCGAATACTGCCCGGCCAAGCTGTATAATTTCACGATGGCCGTGACATTGTCGTTGTTCTGTAGGAACGTAACCGCGATGACGAATTCATTCCAGGCGTTGAGGCCGACGATGATCGCCACTGTGAGAAGCCCCGGCCGCATCATCGGCAGGACGACATAGTAGAATTTCTGCCATGCCGTCGCGCCGTCCACCTCGGAGGCCTCCTCAAGCGCATAGGGGATCGAGAGGACATAGGTGCGCAGCAGGAAGATCGAGAATGGCGAGAACATCGCCGTGTAGATCAGCGCTACCGCCGGAATCGAATTGACGAGGCCGAGTTTCGCGAAGATGAAGTACAGTGGGTAGAGATAGAGCTGCACCGGAACGGTGATCGTCGCCATGAAATAGAGGGTGACGATGCGCCAGCCGCGCCCTTGCTGGCGGGCAAGGACGTAGGCGCAAGGCGCTGCCGTGACGCACACAAGGATGATGGTGAGCCGCGGCTCGCCGCCGGCGAGATGAAATGACTGCAAACCGCCATGTCACTACAATCCTCTCGGCAGCTAGAATTGGACAGTGCGGCGAACGATCGAATAGTCCTGAGATCGGGGGTATGTCGCTGAGCCGGCGCGAGCCAGTTCGGAGGTTCGCGCACTGTTACGGAGTTCTGGACGGGTGAGGCGGGGGGGATTTCTTTGCTGTGCTTTCGTTAACGCTCAATCCAAACAGTCATGCCCGGCTCAAAGCCCGCGGGCTCTCCCTGCGGTTCGAGGCGCAAGCGAAGCGTGTTGCGATCATGATCCCCAATAACCCGCTCGGCCTGCCAGGTGGCGAACGTTCCGATCGGTCGCAGTTCGGTGATGCCGGCCTTGATCGCGCCGGCGGTGCCATCTCG
Source organism: Bradyrhizobium sp. USDA 3364 (assembly GCF_054056355.1). NCBI lineage: Bacteria > Pseudomonadati > Pseudomonadota > Alphaproteobacteria > Hyphomicrobiales > Nitrobacteraceae > Bradyrhizobium > Bradyrhizobium sp. USDA 3364. Next base: position 7,954,516 of record NZ_JBSRYG010000002.1, on the reverse strand, counting down.
TATCACGCTCGCCGTTTCTCCCATCGCGAGACGGTTGAGATGATCTTCGCGGACATTGAACGAGAGCCATTGCCTGCCTGCCGCTTCGATCATCAGGATCGGTTGGCCCGTGCGAACGTTTTCGCCGACTTCTGCGGCGATGACGGTGACGATGCCGGCAGCCGGAGCACGCAAGACCATCTTGTCCAGCCGGCGCTCGAGCACGGTGACCGCGGCGGCCGCAGCCAGCACCTGCGCGTCGGCGATCGCACGTTCCTCCCGGGTAGGTCCCGCGACCGCCGCATCGTAATTCGCCTGGGCTCCCGCCACGTCGGCACGCGCGCTGGCAACGTCGTTTTCGGCCTGGTCCAGCGACTGTTGGGACTCAAAGCTCTGACGCGCCAGCGTGCTGGTTCTGGTGAGCTGGGCCTGCACGTAGTCGAGGCGGGATCCTGCCTTGGCGATTGCCGCCTTCAGCGAGTCGATCTGTTCGCGACGGACGCCAGCGTAGACGTTGTTGCGGTTCGCGGTTGCCGAGGCCAGAGCGGCACGCGCCTGGTCTGCCTGCGCCGTCAGTTCCACCGCGGAGAGCCGCGCCAGGATGTCGCCCGCGTGCACATTTGCGCCCCTCTCGACTGCGATCGACATCAGTTGGCCGTTCATCTCCGGCTCCACCCTGACTTCGGTCGCCCGCACGACGCCAATGATAGGGGCCGCCGATCCGGAACGACGCAGGGAGGTGATCAGAACACCTGCGATGAGCACGAGTGCGATGGCAACAAGGGCGTATCTAGCTTTGCGCATATTGCGCTCCCCTCTTGACGGCAAGTGCCGAGATCACCGCGAGCGCGAAATAGCCCAGCGCCAGACACCACAGCCAGAGCCAGTCATGCCCGACTTCCCAGATGCTGGCACCGAGCTGGTTGATACGCACGAGACCGTCGATCGCGGAATCGGCGGGGAACATCCGACCGAGCGTAAGGGCGACATCGGGGATTGCTTCGCGCGGCCATGCGAAGCCGGCGGTGAAGAACTGAGGCAGGCTGGTGGCCAGCAGGAGCAGGGTGGCGTTTTCCGGCCGTGTGAACCAGGCCCCGATGGCCTGTCCCATAAAACTCGTCGCCAGCAAAAAGACGGTCGCCAGCGCGAAGATCTGTGGAACGTGTCCGAGCGTCGAAAAGCCGTAGATCCGCGGCAACACAATAAGATAAAGCGCGAGCGCTGGAAGGTAGATGGTCAGATGGGCGACGCTGCGGCCAAGCACGCCGGCAAACGCTCCGCCGGCGCCGGCCAGGGCGGTTCCGGTCAGCATCGCCGCCCCGATCAGAAGCGTTTGTTGCAGGATCAGCACAAACGCAGCTGGAACGACATAGCTCGCATAGCCGCCGACGGGGTTGAATATCGGCTGCAGCAGAACGTCGGCCGGGCTCGCGCTCGCCAATTTCGCCTTGACGAGGCTGCCGTCCGAACGCGCGCCCCGCGAAATGAGCTCTGACGTCAATGCTCCTATCGCCGTGGCGATCCCGCTCGCAGTCGATCTGAATATGAAGAGATAAGTGGCGTCGGCGTAGACCGGGATACGAGCGGTGATGCCCTTGAGCGCGTCGCGCTCGGTGCCTGCCGGAATTTCGACGGCGGCAAAGGCCTTGCCACGATCGATGGCGGCGTGCGCGTCGGCAAGGGTGCGGGCGCGAACCGCAACGCTCAATGCGCCACTCGCATCCAGCGTCTCGACAATCCGGCGGCTGAGATCGCTGAGATCATTGTCGACGACCGCGATCGGAAGCTTGCGCAGGATCTGGTTCAGATAGGGTTGCGGATAATAGATGCCGTAAACCAGCGGAGCCAGAAGCAGCACACTGAAAGCACTTCGGGTTCGGAGTACGCGCAACCACTCCGCTATGAAGGCGCCGCCGATGCCGCGCCGCGTAGGGTCGCTCGCTGGCTGCTCGGCAGGTCGCGCCGCCTCAAACCAGCCCCTGCGTTTGAGGCTCGCCATGCGCAGCAAGGCAAGGCCGGCAAAGAGCAGCGTCAGGCCGGCGAGCGCCGCGAAGGGAACGGCGGCTTCCGAGACCGGCAATCCCCGCGCTGCCTGTCCCAGCAAGACGGCCATGTACCAGCGCAGCGGCAGGATCGTGCTCCAGACTTGCGCAAAGGCGTTCATGCCGACCGTGGGAAAGCCGACGCCGGCGTAGCCGAATGCCGGGGAGGCAAACAGGCCCGCGAGTCCGAGCCCCGTCGCCAGGTCGCCGGCCAATAGCTGCAGCAAGGCGCCCACCGACAAATAGGCAATGATCAAGAGGGAGCCGGCGGCGATCATCAAAGGCAGGTCCCCCCGGAAGCGGATTTGCAGCACGCCCTCCAGGAACAGCGGCACGGCCAGCATGATCACGAGGAAGATGCAGAATAGCGGCGCGAGCTTGCCGGCCAACGCTGCGACCGGATCGCCGCCGGCACTTTCCAGCCACTCCTGCGCGTTGCGACGGCGGAATTCGGAGCCGACGGAATAGCCGGCGGCAAGGGTGATCACCACATGGATGATGGTCGGCAGCAACGCACGCAGCAGGAACTGAGCATAGTTCTTTTGCGGGTTTACCAGCGCGATGGTCTCAGCAGAGAGCGTTCCCAGCGAAGCCGGAGCGGGTGAGGCGCGCCTGGCGGGAGCGGCCACCGCCGCCGCGGCGGAAAGCGAATCGCTCAGCCCCGAGGACGCAATGCCGGCTGCCGTCAGGAACTGCTGGTTATAGAAGCCTACGACCTGCGGGCGGCGTTCGGCCTTCAGGTCGCTCTCGAAATCGGGCGGAATATGGATTGCCGAGATCGCCTTACCCGACCGTATGTCCTGCACGGCCGCCGACAGTGTGCCGGCGCGGTCGACGATCTTCAGGCTCGGTGAGGCCGCGACGTACTCGACCAGGGCCCGCGAAGCATCCGAATTGTCCTCGTCGACGACCGTCACCCCGAGCCCGCGGATGACCGGATGGCTGAAGACGGTCGTGAGAACCACGAACGCAAACAGCGGCACGCCGAAGATCAAAAGCAGCGCCACGCGATCGCGAAACAGCCAGCGGCACTCGCGTTGCGCGACTCGCCAAAATCCGGGTTTTGACACCGGCCTCATTGGCGAGACCGCCAGTCGAGATAGGCGCTCATTCCAGGTCGCAGCTCCGGCACCGGCTGGACCGGGTAGGCGCGGATCGAAAACGTCCGCAGGTCGAAATCGCCCGTAGCACGCGTGGCCCGCCAGCTCGCATACTCACCCTTGGTCGCCACCAGCTTGACCTCGACCGTGACGGAGCGGTCGGCGAGAGCCGGAATACGAACGTCAAACCGGTCGCCGACCTTCAAGCCTTTCACCAGATCTTCGCGAAGATCGAAATGAATCCAAACGTCGGCCAGGTCGATCAAGGTAACGAGCGGTACGCCCGGCGATACGTATTCACCCGGCTCCACGTTGCGTTGATAAACCTGCGAGGCAACGGGAGCATAGACTTGGAGTTGATCGATGATCGATTGAACACTCTGGATATCGGCATTGGCCTTTTCGACGTTGGTCCTGGCAATCGCCCGCTCTTCTTTCGTATAGCCGTTGACTGCCTGGTCGTAGGCCGACTGGGCCTGATCGACCGCGCGTTCGCTTTCGTGCAGCGCATCCGTCATCTGGTCGAGACGGGCTTGCGGCGCGTTGCCCTGTCCGGTCAATGTACTGGTTCGATCATAGGTCTTCTGCGCCAGCACCAGCGCCGCCTGCGCGCGCTCCAGCTCCGCCTTCCGCGCGGCGATGACTTCCGCCCGCGTTCCGACTAGCACGTTGGCAAGCTGTGCCTCGGCCACAGCCATCGCCGCTTTCATCTGCTCGTATTTGGCCAGCGTTTCCGGATTATCGATCTGCACGAGCACCGCTCCCGCTGCAACGTTCTGGCCGCGGTTGACAGGAATTTCCTTGACCCGTCCGTCGACGCGGGCGGCTATATCGAGGCGCGTTGCATCGGCCTCGCCCTGTACGAGTAATGGCTCCGGTCGCAACAGATAGAAGACGGAAAACGCCACAACGACCGCTGCAACGATACCTACGATAATGGAAGGAGCATGCGTCGCCGCGTGCGCGCTCTTGTCCTGGCCGTCGTGCGGTGTGTTGGATGCAATTTGAATGTCCTCGCCAGAGGTCGGCGTGTCCATGCCTGTTTCCATTTGGTTCATGAGCGTCTTGGTTGTCAGGCCTCGCCGGACTTCCATACACTGTGTCTGACCTGGCGGCAGCGTGACTTAGCCAGCGCGTGCATTTTTCCGCTTGTCCGGACGCGCTCCGATTTGCATGTTCGTGCGGTTCACCATAGCTCACAGCTTTGATCGCGAAGAAAAGTTCGTGCGCAGCGCCATCGCCCGGCAATGAGAGATGGGGATCCGCATGTTCCGCATGTCCGAAGTCGCAAAACCCTCCGCGAATTGAGTCACTGTGAACTGATCACGGACCGGTATCAAACTAGCTTCGTGTACGAACGTGCAAGTGCGCAGCGGAGACGAATCGCGCCGTGCGACGGCAAGAAGAAGCACAACCATTCCAGCCATGATCGTCTCATTCAATATTGCGGCAAGGTTTCGCGGCACTGTCCCGGTCAAGCGCTGACCAATTCCGCGTCAAACCGCCGTACGGGTGTCACATGTCCGAAGCCGTCAGGAAGCACAGTCAAACCGCCGTCGCGCCTCGTCTCTTTGTCCTGGAGCTGAACGCCGGCCACATTCACTCCATGAATACGGACGGTTCCGACCGCAAGACCATCGTGTCGGGTTGCCATTTGCCGGATGGTATCGTCGTCGATGCCGAGGCCGGTCATATCTACTGGACCAACATGGGCATCCCAAGTCTGGATGACGGGTCGATCGAGCGCGCCGATGTCGACGGCAAGAACCGCAAGACCGTCGTCCCGCAGGGCAAGACCCACACCCCGAAGCAGATCATTCTCGATAAGAAGGCTGGCAAGCTCTATTGGTGCGACCGTGAGGGTATGCGCGTCATGCGCTGCAATCTCGACGGCTCGCAGCTGGAGACGCTGATCGAAGCCGGTCGCGGCGAAGCCGATAGCCGGGATCAGACCCGATGGTGCGTCGGGCTGACGATCGACCCGAAACTCGGACATATCTACTGGACGCAAAAGGGCCCTGACAATGCCGGGCTCGGCCGTCTGTTCCGCGCCAATGTCGAAATTCCCGCCGGCCAGACCGCAGCGACCAGGTCCGACATCGAGATCTTCTACGACGGTCTGCCGGAGCCGATCGATCTCGAGCTCGACGTCAAGAACCGCATTCTCTACTGGACCGACCGCGGCGACCCGCCGCGCGGCAACACGGTAAACCGCGCCTCGATCGACACCAAGCCTGCCGAGCCGGAGATCGTGGTGACCCATCTCATGGAAGGGATCGGAATCGCGCTCGATGTTCCGAACGACCGCATGTTCGTGACCGATTTCGCCGGCTCGGTGTATTTCGCACGGCTCGACGGATCCGGGGAACGAAACTTCCTCTTCGCCCAGGGCAATCTCACCGGCATCGCCTACGCCGAAATCTGATCACCGCTTCGGAGACATGACATGACAGATACCAAGCCCATTCGCCGCATCGCCATCATCGGCACCGGCGTGATCGGCGCGAGCTGGAGCTCGCTGTATCTCGCCAAGGGATTGCAGGTGATCGCGACGGACCCTGCGCCGAACGCGGAGGCCGCGTTGAGGAAGTTTGTCGAGACCGCCTGGCCTGCGCTCAACCGATTGGGCCTCTCGCCCGGAGCGTCGCAATCCAACCTGACGTTTACACCCGACCTCGCGAAGGCGCTCGCCGGCGTCGACCTCGTCCAGGAGAACGGACCCGAGCGGATCGACTTCAAGCAGAAACTCTATGGGCAACTCGACGAGCTACTGCCGCCCGAGGTGATCATCGCGTCGAGCTCGTCGGGGCTCACCATGAGCGAAATCCAGAAGGGCGCCGCGACCCATCCCGAGCGCTGCGTCATCGGTCATCCCTTCAATCCGCCCCACTTGATCCCGCTGGTCGAGATCGTCGGCGGAGCCAAGACCTCGGCGGCAACGATCCAGCGCGCGGATGAATTCTACACCTCGATCGGGCAACGGACGGTGCGCGTCAACAAGGAGATGCCGGGGCATGTCGCCAACCGGCTACAGGCGGCCCTCAGTCGCGAAATTTATTACCTTGTCGCCGAAGGCGTCGTGAGCGCCGCCGACGTCGACACTGCTCTGTCCTGGGGCCCGGGCCTGCGCTGGGGCGTTATGGGCGGCCTGATGCTCAACCATCTCGGTGGCGGTCCGGGCGGCATCGAGCACTTCTTCCAGCAGTTCACCGGCCCGATGACGGCCTGGTGGAAGACCCTCGGCTCGCCGGTGCTAACGCCGGAAGTGCAAAAGATACTCATCGACAGCGTCCATGCCGAGGCGGGATCGCGCACCATCGCGGAGCTGGAGGCGGAGCGTGACGAAGTCCTGCTCGGATTGATCGAGCTGCGCAACAAGGTTGCCAGGTCGAGCGAAGCGAAATCAAAGAAGTCGGTCGCCTGAGGCCGGGCGCGGCCGGCGCCGTCGATCACAGATCGGACAGTCCTACAATTTTTTCCGGCGTTCAAGCCGCAGTCAAAGGAGTCTCACATGCCCACCGCAGCAACCGCAACCAAGACCGCCGCGCCGAAGCCGGTGCCCGTCCCCAACGGCGATTTCTATCAGCTGGTCGACCTTCTCACCCCAGAGGAGAAAGCGGTCGTCAAGAAGGTGCGGACCTATATGGAGACCAAGGTCCAGCCGATCATCAACAAATATTGGTCCGACGACGCGTTTCCGTTCGAACTGCTGCCAACGTTCAAGGAGCTCGGCCTCGGCGGACTTGGCTTTGAGGGTTATGGCTGTGCCGGCGGCAGCCAGAAGCTATTCGGCTTCGTCGCCATGGAGCTGGCGCGCACCGACGCGTCGTTCTGCACCTTCTTCGGCGTCCACAGCGGCCTCGCCATGGGTTCGATCTATCTCGATGGCTCCGAGGAGCAGAAGCAGAAATGGTTGCCGGCGATGGCACGCTGGGAAAAGATCGGATGCTTCGGCCTCACCGAGCCGTTGGTCGGTTCGGGAACCAGCGGCGGCCTCACCACAACGGCGAAGCGTGAGGGCGACAGCTGGATTCTCAATGGACAGAAGCGCTGGATCGGCAATGCGCCGTGGTGCGACATCTCGATCATCTGGGCCCGCGATCTTGCCGACAATCAGGTGAAGGGATTTATCGTCGAGAACAAGTCGACGCCCGGTTTCAGCGTCGAGAAGATCGAGCACAAGATCGCGCTCAAGGTGGTCCAGAACGGCCAGATCACCCTGAAGGATGTACGGGTGCCGGAAGCGAACCGGCTGCAGGGCGGCAATTCGTTCCGCGATACCGCACGCGTGCTGCGGATGACGCGATACATGGTGGGCTGGGCTTCGACCGGCATCCAGATGGGCGCATTCGAAGCAACCGTCAAATACGCCCAGGAACGGCTGCAATTCGGCAAGCCGATTGCTTCGTTCCAGCTGATTCAGGATCTGCTCGCCAAGATGCTTGGCAATCTGACTGCGTGCCAGTGCCTGATGCTCCGCCTGGCGCAGCTCGACGACGAAGGCAAGCTTGGCGACCATCACGCGGCGTTGGCGAAGGCGTTCTGCACGTCGAAATCGCGTGAAACCGTCTCATGGGGGCGCGAAGTCCTGGGCGGCAATGGCATCGTCGCCGACTACAATCTCGCGCGCTTCTTCGCCGATGCCGAAGCCCTCTACTCCTACGAAGGCACGTATCAGATGCAGAATCTGATCGTCGGCAAGGCCATCACCGGTCACGGCGCCTTCATCTGACATCCCAGCGGCGCCGGCGCTGTGGCGCCGGCCGCCCTCGCAATCCCGGAGATACGATTATGGCTTCGCAAGCTGCCCCGCTCACCCCTTCGCCTGCGACCGTGCCCAGCTCCTTGCCCAGGGCGGCATTGGCGCTCGCGAATGTCCTGTACGAGAAAAACGGTTCGATCGCTTATGTGACAGTCAACCGGCCCAAGGTGCTCAACGCGCTCAATACGCCAACCTGGACCGATTTGAAGGCTGCATTCGAGGACGCAAAGGCCGACGCGTCGGTGCACGGCGTGATTCTCACCGGCGCGGGCGAGAAGGCCTTCATCGCCGGCGCCGACATCAGTGAACTTGCGAATGTCGACGCCTATGACGCGGAGGAGTCCAGCCGGTTCGGGCAGGGGGTGCTGGACCTCATCGAAGGTCTCGGCAAGCCGGTGATCGCGGCGATCAATGGCTTTGCGCTTGGCGGCGGCTGCGAGACGGCGATGGCTTGCACGATCAGGATCGCAGTCGAGCATGCCAAATTCGGCCAGCCCGAGGTCAAGCTCGGCCTGTTGCCCGGCGGCGGCGGAACGCAGCGTTTGCCGCGCCTAGTGGGCAAGGGCCGCGCGTTGCAGTTGATCCTCACCGGCGAGACGATTTCCGCGCAGGAGGCCTATCGCATCGGCCTCGTCAACGAAGTGGTTCCTGCTGCCGGACTGATCGATCGCGCCGAAACGATCCTGAAGCAGATCATGGCGAATGCGCCGATTGCCGTGAAGTTCTCGCTGGAGGCGGCCAACAAGGGAATGGACACCAGCCAGGCCGAAGGGTTTGCGCTCGAAGCGTCCTATTTCGGCATCTGCGCGGCAACCGAAGACAAAAAGGAAGGCACCTCTGCCTTCCTCGAGAAGCGTGCACCGAAGTTCCGTGGTCGGTAACCCCTCAACAGCACGATTGGAAAGAACAGCCATGGCAAGCAACAACATTTTCTCCGGACTGAAGGTGGTGGATCTGGCGAGCTTCATCGCCGGCCCCAGCGCCGCAGTGATCCTGTCGGACTTCGGCGCCGACGTCATCAAGGTCGAGCCGCCGAGCGGCGAGCTGTGGCGGCACGCGCACAACATGCCGCCGCAGCCGGTCGCCGACGATCCTTACCCCTGGCACCTCGCCAATCGCAACAAGCGGGGTATCGCGCTTGATCTGAAGTCGCCAAGTGCCCATGCGGTTCTCGAGAAGCTGGTCAAATGGGCCGATGTTCTCATCGTCAATACGCCGCATCCGGCGCGCGCGCGGCTGAAGCTCAATTACGAGGACGTGCTGCCGTGGAACCCGCGGCTGATCTATGCCGACATCACCGGCTTCGGCGACAAGGGACCCGATGCGGATCTGCCGGGCTTCGACATCACGTCCTATTGGGCACGCAGCGGTCTGCTGTCGATGACGCGCGATGCCGGCGCGCCGCCGACCTGGCCGGTGGCGGGCAGCGGGGATAATGCCACGGCGGTCGGCCTCTATTCGGCGATCGTCACCGCGCTCTACCGGCGCGAGCGCACCGGCGAGGGAGCGCATGTCACGACCTCGCTGCTCGCCGAAGGCGTCTGGTCCGCCAGTGTCTCGATCCAGGCCGCGCTTTGCGAGGCGAAGTTCTTCGGGTTGCATGATCGCATGCACCCAGCCAACGCGGCGATGAACGTCTATCGCGCCAAGGACGATACCTGGTTCGTCCTGATCATAACTCCAGACAAGGTTGCAGCAGTGGCAAAAGCCATCGGCCGTCCTGATCTTTTGACCGATCCGCGCTTTTCCGATCCGGCAAAGCTGATGGCGAATATGCCGGAGCTTACGGCGATCCTCGACGAGATCTTCTGTGGCCAGCCGATGGCGCATTGGTACGAGGTGTTTAATGGCGTCCACGTCACGTTCGGAGCCGTGCGCGGACCGCAGGAAGTGATCAAGGATCCCCAGCTCCAGGCCAACGACATCATCGTTCCGCTCAATGGCGCCGGCGGAAAGCTGACGTCCACCATCTCCAGCCCGCTTCAGGTGCACGGCGTCACCAAGGTGCCGGCGAAGCGCGCCCCGAAGATTGGCGAGCACAACGACGAGGTGCTGCGGCAACTCGGATTCAGCCCAACCGAAATCGACGGTTTGCGTGCGAACGGTGCCATCCCAAAACCAAAGGAACATGCGGCCTAGCATTGTCGGGGCGTCGCGAGCCGCCCCAAGCTTGGACTTGTCGTGCAACTCACTAAACGGACCGGGAGTTCGACCATGGATGATATCGTTACCGAACAGGCCGGAAGCATCCTGCGTATCCAGTTCAACCGCCCGACCAAGCGGAATGCGATGACGTCGGCGATGTACCTTGCTCTCGCCGGCATCTTCAACAAGGCGGCGCATGACGAGAATACGCGTGTCGTGCTTTGGCATGGGGCGGGAGACTCCTTCTGCGCAGGCAACGATATCGAGGACTTTCTCAAAAATCCTCCGGGGGCAGGCGAGTCGCCCCAGGCCAGCCTCATGCCCGCCTTCGTCAACTTCGACAAGCCGGTGGTCGTAGCGGTCCAGGGCGCGGCGATCGGCGGTGGCACCACCATGCTGACGCACTGCGATTTCATCTACGCCGGCGAGAGCGCGAAATTCCAGATGCCTTTCATCAACCTCGCCATCGTACCGGAATTTGGATCGAGTTGCTCGGTGCCGGTACGGATCGGTCATCTCCGCGCCGCGGAGCTGATTTTGCTGGGAGGTCCGTTTGATGCCAAGCGGGCCGCAGAGTTGGGTCTGGTCACCGAGGTCGTATCCGACAATGACCTCCTGGCGAAAGCGACCGAGACGGCCCAGAAGCTGGCAGCGAAGCCGGCGGCAGCGCTGCAGGCCAGCAAGAGGCTCATGAAGCAGCCATTTCGCGAGCAGCTCAAGGCGGCGATGAAAGCCGAGAACGAAGAGTTCAGCGTACAGGTCCGCTCCGAAGACGCAAAAGAGGCGTTCTCGGCCTTCCTGGAAAAGCGCAAGCCCGACTTCACGAAGACCGTCAAATCTCCGGCGACGGCATAACCATGGAGAGACCGATGAATGCGTGCGTGCTGGTTGGAAGCCTGCGGAAGGCATCACTCAACGGGATGCTGGCGAATGCGCTGATGTCGCTTGCGCCATCTTCCATGAGACTCGAAACCGTCGAGATCGGGCAATTGCCGTTTTTCAATCAGGATCTGGAGGCGGCAGCGACACCTGCGTCATGGACTGCGTTCCGGCAGCGCGTCAAGGCCGCCGATGCAGTTTTGTTCGTCACGCCCGAATATAACCGATCGGTGCCTCCCGCTCTCAAGAATGCGCTGGATGTCGGATCCAGGCCGTATGGCAGCAATGTCTGGGACCGCAAGCCCGGTGCGATTGTCAGTGCGTCGCCGAGCGCGGTCGGGGCCTTCGGCGCCAATCATCATCTGAGGCAGTCGCTGGTGTTTCTGAACATGCCGACCATGCAGCAGCCCGAAGCCTATATCGGACATGCCGACAAGTTGTTCGACGAACAAGGCAAGCTCGTCAACGATGGTACCCGCAAATTCCTGCAGGATTTCATGCAGGCATTCGCGAATTGGGTCGAGCGGACTCGATCCTGAGGCGACGCGTCTGACGTTTTCGAAGGTGGGCCGCTCGCGTAAAGCGGATCGCGCACGACGACTGGTCGCTGATTAAGCCGCACTCTGCGGTCCTTGGTCGCCGTGTCAGATGATACCCGGCGAATGATTGCCACGCTTAGGCGGTGCGCGCCTCATCGTATGCCGTTGCAAGCTCCGCCTGGACTTGGTGAAGCTGCTCCCAGATGAAGTCGATTACAAGGCGCGTGCGTGGCGCGAGGTGCCGTCGTGATGGGTAGACCAGGCTGTACGGTACTCCCGGCGCTGGAAAGTCTCTCAATATGCGAACCAGCCTGCCGCTGCGCAGGTCATCGAAAACGTCAAACAGAGCGAGATAGGCGATGCCGTATCCGGCGCGAGCGGCTAGATGCACCGCCCGAACGTCGTTGGCGAGAAATCCACCCGACACCAGAAAATCCTTGTGGCCGTCTTGCATAGCAAAGGTCCAGACGTCCGAATTCGGTCCGACGCTGTGCAGAATGCAGGTGTGGTTTGCGAGATCGGCGGGACTGGATGGTTCGCCGTGTCGCTTGATGTAACTTGGCGCTGCCACGGCAACGCGCTCGGCGATTCCGCTCCGGCGTGCCACCAGTGACGCATCCTTGATCTCGCCGACGCGCATGGCCAGGTCGAGCCGCTCTTCGACCAGGTCGCCCTGCCGATCACTCACCACGAGCTCGACCTTCAGCCGCGGATGATCAATGAGCAAGGTCGGGAGACGTTCCGCGAGAAGGTGGCTGGCCGCCACCGTGATACCCACACGCACGAGCCCGACAGGCGAGGCGCTCTGCCGGCCGAGCGCTGCTTCCAACCCGTCAACACCGTCCAGCACCGGCCGGGCCAGACCGAGCAGCATCTCGCCATCGTCAGTCAGGCTGAGCTTTCGCGTCGTGCGGTGAAAGAGGCGGACCCCAAAATGTTCCTCCAGCTGCGAGACCTGGCGGGCGACCGCAGCCTGGCTGAGCTCGCGCTCTCGGGCGACGGCCGAAAACGAGCCCGTCTCCACCACGCGGACCAGGATTCCGAGCGCGCCGAAAAGGTCCATCGATTTCCTCGAAGAACACAAAGATCATTCAAGGAAATGTGGGCTAATCGCGGCGATTCAAGGGGGTTATGTTGGATCTGAGGCGGCCCGAAAGAGAAAGCGAGGTGGACCAATGTCAAAGGCGCTCGCAATATTGGCCAATCTGAAGGCCATTCTCATCGCGGCGAGCGTCGCTTTTGCCCGCGGCGACATGCTCCCGGTCATCCTGATTTCGATCTTGCTCAATCTCGCCCAATTGGGCGCGAGGCCGGCGGGTCACGCTGAGCCGCGCGATCCGGTTGTAGTGCCGCGCAGCCTTGATGATCGTCTCTGAACTCGAATCGACCCAACCAAAGTCTCTGGTGATGATTATGGAACGACCGAAGTCCAACGTTTGGTCGACACGCACGAATTGCACCGCCGTTCACAGGAAGCTGGGGTTTGGTCCTTTTGAACTTTCGACCCGCGAGAGAGTGCTCCGGCGCGATGGTCAAGTGCTGCCCCTCGGGGATCGGGCGTTGGATATTTTGATTTATCTCGTCGACCGCCCAGGTGAGGTCATCGCGAAGCAAGAGTTGATGGATCACGTCTGGCCGGACGTAACCGTTGAGGAAGGGAGTCTACGGGTCCACGTGGCCGCCATCCGCAAGGCGCTTGGCGACGGCCGATTTGGGAACCGATACGTCGCCAATATCAAGGGACGGGGCTATTCGTTCGTCGGCGCCGTTGTCGGACTTGGGGATGGCAAGAACGGCGGGAGCCATAGTCCCGATTTCCAAGGAAGACTCACTGCGCACCGGCCAATGCTGATTGGTCGCGAGGTGACGGAGGCTGAGGTTCGTAACTGGATTCGACAGGGACGATTCGTCACGTTGCTTCGTCCAGGGGGCATCGGCGGGACAACGGTCGTCGTGGCTGACGGTCTTGACACGGATCAAAGATTGATCGCGGCCTTGATTCGTGCGCTCCAGGCCCGGCGCTGATCGCTTGGGCACAGGCACCGCCCTGCCCGTCGATTTAAATCGCGCGGCCGAGGCTCAAAATTGCATCGGTCTCATTTCTTCGAATTCGTCGCGGCACACCTCGCTGAAGCCTCGCAACAGATCGATCGTGCCATCGATGGCCATTTCGCGCAGTTCGACGAAGCTCTTGTCGGGCTCCAGATAGGCATCCAGAATTTTTCGGACAACATCGTCGGCCTGCTGAACCACCTTCTTCGAAGACACCGCCCGCATCGCGCTCAGCCTCGCATACAGGCTGACGAGACCGGGAATGTCGGCTTCATCGTGCTGGAGCGCATCAATGTAGCATTTGGCGGCGTCTTCGATGAAATCCCTGTAAAGGGTCTGCCGACGGCTCTTCTCGTGCAGAGCCCACTCGACGCGGACCTGGCTTCGGTGGTTCAGCCAAGCGGCCATTCCGCTCGTCAAGCCGCCAACGGCTGCGCCGGTGAGGGCCGCGAGTGCGGAGATGATGGAGACGTCCACAGGTGCGGTCCGCAATCTGCTGCTCGGAGCGATAGTTGCCGAGGCTAACTATTACTTTACGGCGCGGACGATCGCGGCCCTTCGGAAATCAGCCGTGAGCTCCGTTGCCCCGACAGATAAGACCAGAACCATTGCGTTTGAACGCGAAACCGGTTCTGGAGCTGCGGCAGCGCAAGCACGTGCAGCGCGGCCCACACCAGCCAGGTCAGGAACCCGCTTGTGCGCAAATGGCCCGCCTCGAGGATCGCAAAATTCTTGCCGACCACCGCCATACTGCCTTTGTTGCGGTACCGGAACGGTCGACCATCCTTGCGTCCCCTGACGCGGTTGGCAATGAGATGGCCGACAAACCTTCCCTGTTGAATGGCAGCCTGCGCCACACCGGGGACGGGGTGACCATCCTGGGTCATCGCGGCTGTGTCGCCCGCCACAAACACGTTGGGCGCCTCGGGGATGTCCATGAAAGCGCCAACCAATGCGCGGCCGGCGCGGTCCGTGGTGGTCCCCAGCATCTTCACAACCGGCGAGGCGCTGACGCCCGCGGTCCAAAGCACGGTGGCGCTGGGAATCCGGTCGCCGGCTGCGATCACGCCCTGTTCGTCAACCTTCTCGACCTTTACACCCGTCGATACTTCAACCCCGAGCTTGGTTAGCCGCTTGGCTGCCTTTCGTGACAGCGACTCTGCAAAGGTCGGCAGAATACGCGCACCGCCATCCAGCAACAGAATTCGGCTCTTGGCAGGGTCGATCCTGCGAAAATTGTTGCGCAGGGTCACCGAGACCAGTTGAGCGATCGAGGCGGCCAGCTCGACGCCGGTCGGGCCACCGCCCACCAACACAAAGGTCATCTGCCGAGCCCGCTCTTTCGAGTCATCGGTCGACTCGGCGAGTTCGAATGCGCTCAGGATTTTGGTTCGGATCGTTTCAGCGTCGTTGAGGCTCTTGAGGCCCGGCGCGAACCGCGCGAACTCGTCATGACCGAAATAGCTCGGACGCATTCCGGTGGCGATTACCAGGAAGTCGTATTCGAGTTTTCGGTTACTAACGCCCGGGCAAATGGTCTCGACGACACGAGCTCCGAGATCGATGCCCTTGACCTCGGCCAGCAACACGCTGAGGTTCCTCTGTTTGGCCTCGAGCTGACGGATCGGTGCCGCTATTTCGGCGGGTGACAGCACTGCCGTAGCAACTTGATACAGCAGTGGCTGAAAGATATGATGATTGCGCCGGTCGATCAGCGTGATTTGGACGTCGGCTCGCTTGAGTGCGCGCGCCGCCGCGATACCGGCAAAGCCACCGCCGACGATCAAGACGCGTTTCTTGCCCGGAACAGCCTTTGCTGCCGGGAGCGCTTCTGGCGGGAACGATTTGGTCAGAACTGTAGTCATGGATGCACCGACGCTCTTTGGGGCCAGCCGCCCGATCAGCATTGGTACAGCGGGGCTTCAGGTCGTTCTTGGACCGCGCTGCGGTACGTTGAACGATCGTGCCTCATCATGCCGGGGAGGGTGCTACGCGCTCGAACAGCATGCGCGGCAGGATCAGCCCGAAGGTCATGGCCATGATGATCAGAAATGCGGTGGCGCCATTGGTGGCGATGCTCGTCAGCAAAGCCGCTGGGGCGGCCGGCCCGATCGAGACCAATTCGACGAGGCCCGTAGCGGCGTTGAACAGGAAAAAGCCCGGCATCAAGGAGACAACGGCGGAGAAGGCGACGGCGGCGAAAGGCAGATGCAGGCGCTCGGCGACTGGCGTCGCGACGACGCTGACGAACATGCAGGCGACGAGCGCTCCGGTCGGGGCACTTCCCCCGGCGAAGGAGATCAGCGCCCAGCGTGCGGCATGCGCGACCATGCCGATCAAGATCGGGAACGCCAGCAGACGCCACGGCATCGAGAAGAAAGTGCCGAAGGCGGCAACGGCGCATCCTGCCGCTATCACATCCATCACCAACGGCACCGGCGGAGAGGATTGCGCTATCGCGAGGTTTGCGCCGACCACCGTGAACCCGAACAGGCCGCCGGCGCAGATCAGGAGCACGATGACGCCGGCATAGGCGAGGCGTGCGATTCCCAAAGCGATGCGCGTCCGAGCGAGGTCGATGGCACCGTTGAGGATATGCGGACCGGGGACCAGTACCATGCAGGGACAGAAGGCGACCAGCGCCGTTGCAACCGAAAGCTGGAAACGGCTGGCGGCAGCGGCCACGACACCCGCAATCAACGCGGCGCACAGCGGCTGGATCAGCGGGTTGCTGCTGAGGCCGGACAGCCGGCGGCGGACCAGTGCGCCAAAGGTGGCGCTGGCAGCGATCAGCACCAGGCTCACCGCATCGAGCGCACCGAAGATGACGCCAAGCGAAGCTGCGCCAATGGCGGCGAATAGCGTGAAGCGCGGTGTAGAAGCCGGCGGCAGCCGGCCGGCCTGTTCAAGCGCCGACTGCGCGGCCTCGGCCGGCAATTTTCCGTCGCAGATCCGATCGATCACCGTCGTGACGGCCAGCACCCGGCCCATGTCGACGCCGAGCGGCTTGGCAGGGACGATTTGCGAGATCGGCGCGCCGTCGAGTTGGACGGTGATTTCGCCCCAGTAGGGTAGCACCTTGACCGGCACGCCGAGCGCGTGCCCGAGCCGCTCGGCCGCGGCAACCGTTCGTTCGGTGGTCTGCCCGTGAGCAAACAGCAGTGTGGCGGCCAGCGCGGTGGTCTTTAATGCCGCCTCGTACGTCAGTGCCCCGGAGCTCGTCGGGTACGTTTCCAAATTCGTCAGTTGCGCTGCGCGGTCCAGTAGCCGGTGCATCGCGCGCTTCCCGCGTGGCCGCTCCATCTTCCACCGCCCGAGGTCGCAGACAGCCTGCCCGTGCCGGAAGCGAATTTGTCGTGGACCGTTACCGAAGCACGAACGGAACCGGATCTGGCGACATACCCCCTGAATTTTACCAGATTGGGATGGGTCACAATGCCGTCGGAAATATTGACGGTGAAGTTATAGGCGGGATCGCATGTGCCACTTTGCGTGACGAAGTTAAGATCCCAGGAGCCATCATAGGCGGAACGCGCCCGCGCCAGGGATGCCGAGGTGACGAGGCAGGCGACTGCAAGCAGGCAGAGCAAAGGTCTCTTCATCGATAGTCTCCGTCAGGTGCGGATATTCGAACGAGGATCAGCTTTAGAGGATCAGCTTTAGTAAGAGCTGGGGCAGCACGCTTGTTGAAACGTGCTCAACAATCCCAAATCGTGCGATCGCGACGTGCGTCGTTGGAAGCTACTCAGCCAACAGTTTGGAGCATGATTGGCCCCAATCGAGCAGCCGCGTTCAATCGCAGGCGACGGTGGCGATGCATATTCGATGCACGCAATTCGAACTGAGCACCGCGGCTATCCTTGAAGGACCCTGGAGCAGCAGGATGAACGTCAAATCAATTGTGGGCCAGCTCGGGGAAAGACGAGGGCGCACCGTTTTATCTTCTCGTTCGGCCGGGCTACTTGCCGGGTATCGGTTTGTCTCCGACTTCATCACTCTCACAAAGCCGCGTGTGATGATGCTTGCGATCTTCACCGCGCTCGTGGGATTGAGCTGCGCTCCCGTCCGACTCGGTCCACTAACCACCCTTGCCGCGGTTCTGGCCATCGCCGCGGGAGCTGCGGCTGCCGGCGTGCTCAACATGTGGTATGATGCCGATATTGACGCGATCATGACCCGCACCGCAATGCGGCCGATCCCGCGGGGCAAAATCTCCCGATTCGAGGCGTTCGTCTTTGGTCTCGTTCTGTCCGGGTTTGCCGTGGGGGGTCTCGCCTTGGCAACGAATCTCGCGGCGGCCGCACTGTTGGCCGGCACCATCCTCTTCTATATCGTCGCGTACACCGCGTGGCTGAAGCGGGCTACGCCACAGAACATCGTCATCGGCGGCGCCGCCGGCGCGCTGCCTCCCGTGATCGGCTGGGCCGCGGCAACCGGAAACGTCGGGCTCGAGCCGCTGGCGCTGTTCCTCATTATTTTCCTCTGGACGCCGCCGCATTTCTGGGCTCTCGCGCTCAATCGTACCGACGATTATGCGCGTGCGGGCGTGCCGATGTTGCCGGTCGTCGCGGGACGCGCCGCAACGACGCGCCAGATCCTGATCTACAGCGGCTTGCTGGTTCTGGCCTCGGAGCTGCCCTGTGTACTTGGGTTTGCGGGCGCGATCTATGGCGCGATCGCTGCGATCTGCGGAGCGTTGTTCCTTCTGCTTGCGCGCCGACTGAACGGGAGCATCAAGGCCGATCGGCGCGCGGCGCACCGGCTATTCGTGTTCTCGATCGTCTATTTGTTCGCGCTGTTTGCGGGCCTCCTAATCGACTGCGGAAATGGCCCGTTCCGGCCCCCCATGCGATTATCGGATGGTGGCGGCCGATCATCGGATGGTGGCTGCGGCGTCCCGGTACATGCCGTACTGCATTCAGGCGCCGACCGCGCGGTGTGCCGCCCCGTCAACTTCAGCGAGGTCTGACATGCGATACGGTCTACTTGCCGCCGTCCTGATCGGCGTCGCGACACTCGGTGGCTGTACAGAAGGCGTGCTCGACCCGAAAGGGCCAATTGCCTTCGCTGAGCGGCAAATTCTGCTCAACGCGCTTGGCATCATGCTGGCCATCGTGATCCCGGTAATTATTGCCACGCTTGGCGTTGCTTTCTGGTTTTGTGCATCGAATGAGCGTGCGCGCTATCGGCCAAATTTCACATACTCCGGACGACTTGAATTGCTGGTCTGGTCCGTCCCTGCGATGACGGTGCTCCTGGTCGGCGGCGTCGCATGGGTCGGCGCGCACGACCTCGATCCGGGCAAGCCGATTAGCTCAATGGTCAAGCCTGTCAGTATTCAGGTCGTCTCAATCGACTGGAAGTGGCTGTTCATCTATCCCGAGCAGGGGATCGCGAGCGTCAACAAGCTGGTCGTGCCGGTTGACACGCCGATCAGCTTCGAACTGACCTCATCGAGCGTCATGAACAGCTTTTTCGTGCCTCAGCTCGGTAGCCAAATCTACACTATGTCGGGAATGGCGACGCGCCTTCACCTGCAAGCGGATCATCTCGGAACCTATGCAGGGGTATCCGCCATGTTCAGCGGGGAAGGCTTTCCCGACATGCGCTTTACGGTCGATGCGGTGACGGACGACGGATTTGCGCAATGGGTTCGCCAGGCTCGTGAAACCGGTTCGGAACTCGATAAACAGTCTTATGCCGACCTGGTCAAGCCGAGCAAGGCGGTCGTGCCGTTCACCTATCGTGCCGTCGCCCCCGATCTGTTCAGCAGCATCGTAGACGCTGGCTTGCGCACGCAAGGCTCCTCCCTATCAACTTGTTCAACGTCGCAGAGGGCAGAGCGATGAATCTCCTTGGTAAGCTTGATTGGAACGCGATCCCCCTCCATGAGCCGATCATCATGGGCGCCACGGCCTTCATGGTGCTGGTCGTTCTGGTTGTTCTCGGATTCGTCACGGCGAAGGGAGCCTGGCTCTATCTGTGGCGCGAATGGCTCACCTCGGTCGACCACAAGCGGATAGGCGCCATGTATTGCATACTGGCGCTCGTCATGATGCTGCGCGGTTTCAGTGATGCGATCATGATCCGCGCGCAGCAGGCGCTCGCAGCCGGCGGTGCACAAGGATATCTGCCGCCCGAGCATTTCAATCAGATTTTTTCGGCGCACGGCACGATCATGATTTTGTTCATGGCAATGCCGTTCGTGGTCGGACTTATGAACTTCGCAGTACCGTTGCAACTTGGCGTTCGCGATGTCGCATTTCCCACGCTCAACTCGGTCAGCTTCTGGCTGACTGCCTCGGGAGCGTTGCTGGTCAACATCTCGCTGGCGGTCGGTGAGTTCTCAAAAGCCACCTGGTGGGGTTATCCCCCACTGAGCGAAATGCAATACTCGCCCGGCGTCGGCGTCGACTACTATCTTTGGTCGCTGCAAATCTCCGGTATCGGCACCTTGCTGGCGGGCATCAACTTCGTCACGACGATCCTCAAAATGCGGGCGCCAGGGATGAGCTATATGCGCATGCCGGTCTTCTGCTGGACCGCGCTTGCCGCTAACCTGCTCATTGTTGCGGCTTTTCCGGTCCTGACCGCGACGCTTGCGATGCTGGCGCTCGATCGCTATCTCGGCTTTCACTTCTTCACCCTTGAAGGCCAGGGCAATCAGATGCTGTACTCCAACCTGTTCTGGGTATGGGGGCACCCCGAAGTCTACATCCTGATCCTGCCCGCCTTTGGCGTATTTTCGGAAGTGATGGCGACCTTCTCCGGCAAGCCGTTGTTCGGCTATCGCTCGATGGTGGCCGCGACGATGGCCATCTGTATCCTCTCCTTCCTGGTCTGGCTGCATCACTTTTTCACAATGGGTGCCAGCGCGAACGTCAACGGCTTCTTCGGTGTCATGAGCATGATCATCGCGTTGCCGACGGGCGCGAAAGTCTTCAACTGGCTGTTCACGATGTACGGCGGCCGGGTTCGGTTCTCGGTGCCGGTGCTGTGGTCGATTGGCTTCATGGTGACGTTCGTCATCGGCGGCATGACCGGCGTGCTCATGGCGGTGCCTCCGGCCGACTTCCAGCTGCACAACAGCGTGTTCCTGGTCGCGCACTTCCACAACGTCGCCATCGGCGGCGTCGTGTTCGGCGTGATGGCGGGGTACAATTATTGGTTCCCCAAGGTATTCGGATTCAAGCTCGACGAACGCTGGGGCAAAGCCTCGTTCTGGTGCTGGCTCGTCGGCTTTTATGTCGCCTTCATGCCGCTCTACGTGCTGGGCCTGATGGGCATGACCCGGCGCATGCAGCATTACGACAATTTGTCCTGGCAGCCGTGGTTGATAGCGGCGGCATTCGGCACTGCTATCATTCTGGTCGGCGTCGTTTGCCAAGTCGTGCAGCTTGTCGTGTCGATCCGCAATCGCGAGGAGCTGCGCGACGTGACCGGCGATCCGTGGAACGGCCGCACGCTCGAATGGGCGACGGCATCGCCGCCGCCGGCGTGGAACTTTGCATTCCAGCCCAAGGTCGCCGGACTGGACGCGTTCTGGAGCAGCAAGAACCGCGCGCAAGCGACCAAGGACGAGCCGACGCCGACCCGCCAATACGAGCCCGTCGAAATGCCGAAGAACAGCGCCACCGGCTTTGTTACTGCCTTCTTTGCCGTCGTCATCGGCTTTGCGCTCATCTGGCACATTTGGTGGTTGGCCGGCGTCGGAGTGTTCGGCGCATTCATGACGTTGCTTGCCTTCGCATTCCGCCGCCACAACGAAATTGAGGTGCCAGCCGAGGAGATCGCCCGGTTCGTACGATCCCACCAGGCAGGAGTTGCAGCATGAATATCGCCGTCGCAATTGATCAGCTTCCGCAAGACGCACCGCCAAGTGCAAGCGAAGCGGGACCTGCTCCAAAGAGGATCGTGGTCGCCTATGGTTTCTGGATCTTCCTGCTGAGTGACATCATCATGTTTGCCGCGCTCTTCGCGAGCTACGCGGTTCTCGTGCGCTCCACAGCTGGCGGGCCGACTGGCGCCCAGCTGTTCAATCAGACGACTGTCGCGATCGAGACGGCCTGCCTTCTCTTTTCGAGCTACGCTTGCGGGCTGATGTCCTTGGCGGTGAATTCGCGCCGCTATTTCGGGACCTATCTGGGAGCGCTGATCACGTTCGTACTCGGAGCCATATTTCTTGGTCTCGAGATTCGCGAATTCCTGAGCATGATAGCCATCGGTGCAGCGCCGCAGCGGAGTGCGTTTCTGTCCGCATTCTTCACGCTTGTCGGATGCCACGGCCTGCACGTTGCGCTTGGACTAATCTGGCTGACCGTGATGATGGTGCAGGTGGCGGTATTCGGATTCGCCGCGAGGGTGCAGCGCAGACTGCTCTGCTTCTCTTTGTTCTGGCACGCGCTCGACATCGTTTGGGTCGGGGTATTCACGGTGGTTTATCTGATGGGAGTAAGCCCATGACCGAAGCTCAATACGAACGCGCACCCGGAGACAGGCCAAGCCGCGAGATGGACGCATCGGCTCCATCCGAGTTTCTCGTCTACACGATCGGGCTATTTGTGGCAGTTGCTCTTACGGCCACATCGTTCTGGGTTGCAAACACGACGCTGATCTGGCCAGGCGGCGTATTCCTCGGGCTCGCTGTCCTCGCCATTGCCCAGATGGGCATTCATCTGGTGTTTTTCCTGCACATCAGCAGCGGGCCGGAAAGCACCAACAACGTGCTCGCGCTCGCCTTTGGCGCTCTCATCGTATTCGTCGTGATCGCCGGCACAATGTGGATTGTAGCTGACATGAACGCGAACATGATGATGCCGTCGGGCGCGCCGATAAGCATGAGGATGCAACATTGATGAGGGGCGCGGGGCGGGCGCTGTCGATGGATCATGCCGTCCCGCGCAGTATATTTTGATGGTCTTGCAGACTTCGTCGATCAAGAGGCATTTGCCCCCACGCGCTGTCGAACATTGCTGAGGGATGAACGTCTTACGAGCTGACTATCTTGTGGTGCGTTTGCGCGTGCTATTGGTATCCCCGGCGCCGGGCATTTGGGTGATTTCGACCTGGATCACCTGCCTGCAAGCATCGCTGAGTTCGGAGCTCCGTTCTCTGAGACAAACCGCTATGTCGTCCGCATTTGGGATGAACGCACTGCAAAGTCTGAACGCGTCGGGCGTGCATGCCGCGCGCTGTTCCGGTGTCCCTTGCGAGAACGAGGGCGCGGGCCAGGCGGTGGCGACCAGCAGGGCACAGGGACATACCCCGCGCCAGGGATCTCGACTGCCGTGGCGTCCGTCTGTCTGAGGTTTTCGTTTTCATCAGGAGTCTCGCGCTGATTGGTCGAGGCCGATAGCCGGCCTCGTCAAGCAGACATCGATACGCGCTGGCTGGAGCGCGGGCTTGTCGCAAAACGTCAGCATTTGCAGCTTTCGACCCTACCGCGGCCGGGAACGCACTTGTGGGAGAGCGGGCAGTATGGAGCTGCTCGGTTCGGGTCGATTTGTATCAACGGCGGGGCCGCACGAACTGCCAAGTCATCACACGTTCATCCAAGCGTCGAGTTTAATGCAGACGCTAGTGTTCGATCTTGGAATGATGCGCCTGACATCGACTGCTGGCGGGGCGAAGACATGCTCAAGGGATTTACGGCTCCTCGGTCGCCTCGGGGGATTGCTGCATTGGTCCCGCCGCCACCCTGGTACTTCGCCGGTGACGTGCTCGCGGTGGAATTCTGGAACGATCCCGATATATCGGTGCAGACCCTGCCGTCGGGTGTGGAGCTAGATGAGCGAGGCCGAGGCCACTCGGTCGCACTCTTTACGGACTATCAGTTCACGGCGCAGAATGAGGAGTATCTGGACCCGGCCAGATATCAGTGTCGCGGGTTCAGCGTTCTCCTCGACGCGGTCTGGAAGGGGGCCCGAATAGCGTGGTGCCCTTACTGCTATGTGGACAACGACGCTGCATTGATGAGAGGCTGGATTCAGGGCTATCCGAGAAAGTTTGGCACGGTGCATGTGACCCGCACCTTTGCCGCAGCGAGCATGGCGTCGGCACCACTGGTCAATGATGGCAGATTTTCGGCTTGCATGTCCGCGCACGGCCGCTTGCTGGTGCAGGCAAGCGTCACCTTGCGCGAAAAGGCTGAACGTCTTGTCGGATTTCTCGACCGCCGGATTGTGGGGCGGCGGTATTTTCCGCGGCTTTCCGCCGGAATGCACGACAAGCCGGCCGTGGATGAACTCGTTCGATGTGTCTCGGATCACTCTCTGATCACAAACATCTGGATCGGCGAGGGTAAGCTCTATTTTCCGGAGGCCTACGGAGAGGAATTGGAGATGCTGGGTCCGCTCAAGGTAGGACGCGCATATCGGTTCTCGTTCTCTTATTCCGTCACCGACATCGAGGTTCTGGCGGACCTGACGGCGTAGCAGCCGGCGTGTTCCGGATTGCGACAGGAATCAACAAGCCGGCGCATTTCAATCAAATCAAGCGGGGCTGGTTCCGTTAGCATCGGTGCTGAAAGTGATGCATCAGGACAAGAGAATGCTGAAGGGCTTTACAGTTCCGAAGTCGCCATTCGGTCAGGCCGCTCTCACTCCGCCGCCACCCTGGCACTATGCTGGCGATGCTGTCGGGGTCGAGTTCTGGACCGACCCCGACGCGACAGCGGCGACATTGCCGCGTGGCCTTTCTCCGGATCCGGAGTCGAACGGTCACGCCGTCATGCTCTTCCTGGATTGGCAGTTCACGGCTCAGGATGACGAACACCTCGAGCCGGCCCGATATCAATATCGTGAGGCGTTTGTTCTGGTCGACGCAGTGTATGGCGACGTACCGATCATGTGGTGTCCGTACATCTATGTCGACAATGACGCAGCGCTGGCGCGCGGTTGGACACAGGGATTTCCGAAGAAGATGGGCAGCATCTTTCAGACGCGCTCCTTTGCGGCCTCAGGGCCCGCCGCGGCACCGATCGCGCCCGGCGGCCGGTTTGGTGCCAGCCTGTCGGCGCATGGCCAGCGTCTTGCGGAAGCGTGCGTTACCTTGCGCAAGCCGGTCGAAGACGGACTGTCCCTGCTCACCCGCCCCACGGTGTTGCTGAGGTACTTCCCGAGACTGGCGGCCGGATGCCAGGACAACCCTGCGGTCGACGAGCTTGCGATGTCGGTCACCGACAATCTCACCGTTGCCGGCGCTTGGATCGGGACGGGCGAACTCAATTTTCCGGAAACGAACGGCGAAGAACTCCACGCGCTCGCGCCGAGGCGGATCGAGGCGGGATTTCGCTATTCACTTTCCTACTCAACCAGCGATCTGAAGGTCCTTGAAGACCGAAGCTTGTAAGCAGCCTACTCCTGATTCTACATGCCGATCTATTTGGGAACAAAGGAGTTTTTCTCGTTTTCGAACGTTTGCCCAATAAGCGAGCATTTGTTCATTTAACTGTTCAGAACACTACTTAACAAGCCAAGAGGGTCCCCTTGCTGCACTCTCTCGTCGATCCGGGGCTGGCGGCCTGATCGTCGAGGAAATGACTATGGCAGGACTTCCGGCTATCGCACCAGAACCATCCGTGGCATCTGACCAGCAGTTCAGCCTGGTTGCGAACAGCCTGGCCACGCTGCTTGAAACGGCAAGACGGGAGCTGGAACGTGATCGAGACGCGGCCAGGTTGTCGCTGGCCACGGCATCTCACATCCTGCAAGCGGAGATCGAGCGGCATTCGGGTGCGAACGGTACCGCAACGGGCGGTCTGGCTGCCTGGCAGATCCTGCGCGTGCGAGCCTACATTGACGGCAATCTGCACCGTACCATTCACATTCGGGATCTCAGCGCAGTCGCACGTCGAAGCCCGGCGCATTTTTCCCGGAAGTTCAAACTGGCTGTTGGGGAGTCGCCACATGCTTACGTGGTGAGAAGACGCCTGGAGAGAGCTTGCCACCTCATGATGACCAGTGCGGCATCGCTGAGTGAAATTGCCCTGAGCGTAGGCTTTTCCGATCAGGCGCATCTATGCAGGCTCTTCCGACAAGCCTTTGGTCGGAGCCCAGCCAGCTGGCGACGCGAGCGCGGAATCCCCTGCGATCCCGCCCCGGGAACCGACGTGGACGAGAATGCTCCATGAGCGGACGGCAAGGGACAGTTCTGAGCTTCGGCCCGTTTGAATTGTCGATCACAAACAGACTTTTGACGAACCACGCGAAAGTCGTGCCGCTGGGCGCGCGTGCCATGGATCTCCTCATCGTCCTGGTGGAGCAGGCAACCAAAGTCGTCGGCAGGAGGACCCTGATCGAGCGTGTTTGGCCGGAGAGAGGCGCGGAGCAAGTCAGCTTGCGTGTCCACATCTCGGCACTGCGGAAGGCGCTCGATCAAAGCGACCCTGGCAGGCGATATATCGCCAATATACCTGGGCGGGGATACAGCTTCGTCGTGCCGGTCACCTCACGTGACTCACAGGTATCGGAGAATCCCAAGCACCCTTCGAGGCCCCGAGTGCCTGCGCGCTTGATGCGGATGCTTGGACGAGAGGACGCCGTGGCCGAGATCAAGGCGAAGCTGGCCGAGCAGAAATTTGTTACGATCGTTGGGCCTGGCGGCGTCGGCAAAACCACGGTAGCCATTGCAGTTGTCCATGAAATGGGCGCGGCTTTCGACGGCCAGACTCTCTTCATTGACCTCAGTGCGCTCGGCGACTCTTCACTCGTCGCGCCAGCCATTGCCACGTCACTCGGCATGTCGGTGCAGACAGCCAATGTCGTACCTGCCTTGATTGATCGTTTGCGGCAAAGGCCAACGCTGGTCGTGCTCGATTGTTGCGAGCATCTGATCGCTGAAGCAGCGGCCGTCGCGGAAGAACTGGTTCGCCGTGTCACGACATTGCATTTGCTTGCGACCAGCCGGGAGGCCATGCGCGTCGAGGGAGAGCACGTCTACGAACTCGGTGGGCTTGAATGTCCTCCGGACGACAGCAATCAGTCCGCACGGGACATGCTGCGCTACCCATCCGTTCAACTGCTGATCGATCGCGTGCGGGCCGTGAGAAGCCACTTCGAGCTGACGGATGCGGATGCGCCGATTGCCGCGAGAATCTGCCGTCGGCTTGATGGCGTACCTTTGGCCGTCGAACTCGCGGCCTGCCGGGTCGATATATTTGGCCTTGGTAAGACCGCAAGCCTGCTGGACGAACGACTGAACCTCTCATGGACGGGGCGCCGAACCGCCCCGTCCAGGCATCAGACGTTGAATGCCACGTTGGAGTGGAGCTACGATCTACTTGGCGAGGCAGAGAAGCGCATCTTGAATCGGCTCAGCGTCTTTGCCGGTGGATTCACAATCGAAGCGGCAGTCGCCGTTGCCGCCGACGCGGCGGTGGATGAAGCAAATGTATCGGATTGCGTTTGGGAGCTTCGTTCGAAATCGATGATTGCCGCTCAGGGGCAGGACGGGCGGTTGCGCTTGCTCGACTCCACGCGCGCCTTTGCCTTGCAACGACTGGCCAGGAGCGATGAGCAGGACCTTTTTCGTCGCCGTCACGCTCTTTATTTCACCGACCTGTTCAAGCAGGGCGCCGCGATGGACACCTCGGGTTGGTCCAGGGCACTCGGGATCGAGGTCGATAATCTCAGGGCCGCGCTGAATTGGGCATTTTGTGCAACGGGTGATATGAAAATCGGCGTCGAACTCGCGGCCGCGTCGGCAAGCGCTTGGATGGGCATGGCGCTGCTCACCGAATGCGTGGAATGGATGAGAAAGGCCATTAGCCATCTCGATGATACGAATTCTGGCACGCGAAAGGAGATGGTCCTCCAGTCGGCCCTCGCGAGTTGCGTGATGTTCACAGGCGGTATGACGGAAAAATCATACGCGACCTGGGCCAAGGCGCTGCTTCTCGCCGAGGGCCTCCAGGACGTCGACTATCAGATGGACGCCGTCCTTGTGCTGTGGGCACACGAGTTGCGCGTTCCGAACTATCCGCAAGCGATCGCGCTGGCGGACCGCGGCGGCACCTTTTCGGAAGGAACGGGCCGGATCGGCGCCGTCGCGACGGCAAACTATATGCGGGGCATCGCATACTACCATGTCGGCCGCATTGCGGAAGCACAAGGCCTGCTGGAATTGTCGCTGCATCGTGATGACGAGGCTGCACGACAATTGCTGATCAAGCGGTTTGGCTATGATCGCAAGGTCGACAATCTAGCCGGTCTTGCGACCCTGGCGTGGTTGCGGGGCTCTCCGGACCAGGCCCGAAGATTCAACCAGATGGCCGTCGCCGAGGCGCGCCAGTCCAATCTGACCGTGAATCTTTGCGGTGCGCTGACCTTTGCGGGCCTCATCGCGTATTTCACAAATCCGGATGACGGCGAAGCCGAGGCATTCCTGGACGAGCTCGTCACCCATGCCGCTAAATTCGCTCTGCATAACTATCAGGGGCTTGGTCTCGGGATGCAGGCTCTCTACGAAGTCAGGCGAGGAGGCCAAATCAGTGCTGCATCCGCTATGCTTGCCGAGGGTCTCGAGAAACTGTCCGCGGCACGCTACGGAATTTTCGACTGGTTCTTGCAGGCGGAGTTTGCGATGTGCATGGCCCTGGCAGGCCGATCGAAGGAAGCGCTTGATGTGTTCGAGCGGGCGAAGATCGATCTCAACGAAAGCCGATGGTACGGCCCGGAGCTACACCGTATCAGAGGCGAGCTGGCGCTGAGCTGCGGCGAGGGATTGGCGGTCGGCAGGCAATACTTCCACCGCGCATTCGAGCTTGCAAACAGGCAAGCTAGCCTGTCGTGGGCGCTCAGGGCGGCGACGAGCCTCGCGATTGTCGAAGAGTCGACGGGGCGAAAAGAGGCCGCATGGCAGGCACTGCAAGCGACTTGCGCGAAGTTTCAGGAGGATTTTGAGACGTTCGATCTGCGGATGGCCAGGCAGGTGCTGAGCGGTTCACACCGGCGTGAAAGCCTCGCAAATTTGGCGCCGTGACAGGCTTGTTGCTGAAAGGGGTTTCGTTTAACAATTGATCGGTTGACGTGCGTTTGCGCAAGACTGACGGCGAACGGTGCGATAACCAAATCGTCGACGGTCTTGGCGGAATAATTCATGTCAGTCCAGCCAATCGGCTCACCAAGTGCAATCCGGCTTCGGTTTGGCCCGTTCGAGCTGAATGTCGCTGAACGGTCTCTCAGCAAGGCGGACCAGGTCGTTCCCTTGGGTGGCAGGGCCTACGACATCCTGCTCGCCCTGCTCGAAAACGCCGGTGACGTCGTCCCGAAGTCCGAACTGATCGCCAGGGCATGGCCTGACGTAACCGTCGAGGAAGGCAGTCTTCGCGTCCATCTATCGGGACTGCGCAAGACACTGGGTGATGGTCAATTCGGTAACAAATATATCGCGAACATCCAGGGCCGCGGGTACAGCTTCATAGCGGCGGTTACGGCGCTTCCGGCTGCCCGCGACAGCGGTGACGCATCTTCGAGATCGTCCAACCTGCCGCCGGCATTGGGCCGCATGGTAGGCCGCAACAACGTGGTCCTCGAGATTCAGCGTTTGCTCCAGACGGAGCATCGCCTGATCACGATTCTGGGGGCAGGGGGCATCGGCAAGACGACGGTTGCCCTGTCTGTGGCACACGGGGCGCTGGCCGACTTTCGGGGGTCTGTATTTTTTGTCGATCTTTCGATGGTGACCGACAAGGAGCAAGTCATCGGGGCTGTCCTTTCCGCGGTCGGGCTCTCCCCGCAGCTGGTCGATTCGAGGGAGGCATTGCTCAATTTCCTGCGCGCCCGCAGGGCGCTCGTCGTTCTCGACAGTTGCGAGCATCTTATCGAGAGAACCGCGGAGATCGCCGACTATATTTTCCAGAATACCAGTGACGTCTACGTACTCGCTACCAGCAGGGAGACCTTGCGCGTTCCTGGTGAACGCGTACTTCGTCTTTGTCCATTGGACTGCCCGCCGGAGCAGCCGCGGCCGACCGCGTCAGAGGTGCTTGCCTATCCGGCAGCAAGGTTGTTCGCCGAGCGCGTCATTGCTCGCCGCGGCAGCTTTTCGCTCAGTGACGACGAAGCTCCTCTGGTTGCCGAGATTTGCCGCAAGCTCGACGGCATTGCGCTCGCCATCGAGCTCGCCGCTGGAAGGGCCGCCGTATTCGGCGTCAGAAGTACGGTGGCAAGATTGGGGTCTCGCCTCGATCTGCTGAAGTTCGGTCGCCGGACCGCAAATCCGCGGCATCAGACGCTCAAGGCAACACTGGATTGGAGCCACGATCATTTGTCCGAGCTAGAACGAATCGTGCTGCGCCGTGTCGCGATCTTCATCGGGCATTTTTCGCTGGAAGCAGCGTGTACGGTTGCGGAGCAGGAGGGAATTGGCCGGTCTGAGATCGAGGGGGCGATCGAAAACCTGGTCAACAAATCGCTCGTTGTGGCGTGGCCCAGCTATCGGCGGATGCTTTACCGATTGCTCGACACCACGCGCTCCTACGCCTTGGAGAAACTCGCCGCAAGCGGTGAACATAATAGGGTCGCGGCGTGTCACGCGAGTTATTTGAGCCGATCACTGGACGGCACTCGCAGCAACCTCTTCGATCTGGAACACGGACAATCTCTGGCAGATACGATCCAGCACTATCTTGGAGATATCCGTGCCGCGCTGGAATGGGCCTTTGGTCCCGATGGGAACGATGGTGCTGCCATCCGGATCGCCGCCGCCGCCTCGCAGTTGCTTCTGGCCAAGTCGCTTTTCATGGAGTGCCGGGATTGGATGGAGAGGGCGATTGATCGAATTGGTACGGGCTGTGACCCGCGCGATCAGATGGAGATCCACGCCTCTCTTGCCTTGTCGCTGATGTTCACTGCCGGGAATAGCCAGCGGGTTCGCGATGCCTTCAATTCGGCGCTGGCGTTCGCTGAGCAGCGGGAGGATACCTACCAGCAAGTACGCCTTCTCAGCGGGCTTTCGATGTATTTTCATCGTACGATCGATGCGCCAAGTAGTCTTGAACTTGCACTGCGCGCGGAGTCTGTCGCGAGCAAGACCGGAAGTCCGGAAGACGCTGCGCTTGCGGATTCGATGCTGGGATCGGCGTACTACATGCTTGCGGATCACGTCCGCGCGCCGAAATACCTGGAGCGGGCCCTACACGGGGCCCCGGCTTCCCGGCGGTTCAACGCAACTCAATATTTGTTTGATCTGCGCACCACTTCTCTGTTCAATCTTACCAGATCGCATTGGTTCGCGGGCAATCTCGAAAGGGCCTCCAATTACGCTGCAAGAGCGATCGAGGAGGCGGAGAAGTCGTATCATCCGATCGCCCTGTGTCGTGCTCTTATTCTGACGATGCCGCTCTATTTCTGGGTCGACGATTTGGGCGAGGTCGAGCGGAATCTCTCCGCGCTCGAGCTCACCTCCGAGAAATATTCATTGGAGCCGTTTCACGCCGTCGCCCTGGGACTTCGCGGACGTTATCTGGTCCGTGTCGGTCAGACGGCGAACGGCATGTGTCATTTGCGGAACAGCTTGGACAAGCTCCGGGCGCTCCGGTACGAAATGCTTGTAACCGATTTTGTCTCCGAGATGGCGATCGGTCTCGCTAGACAAAGCGAGCCCGCGGAAGCGCTGGCTCTCATCGACGGTTCGATCGCCACGCAGATCGAATCGAACAGGCCTCTTCACCTTCCGGCGCTGCTGCTGGCGAAAGGCTCGGTCCTTTTGTCCGGCGAGCCCCAACAGCGTGATCTGGCTATGGCATCTTTCGAGGAGGCGATGACGCTGGCAGGGCGGCAATCCGCGCTGTCGTTCGAACTGCGGGCGGGATTGGAGCTTGCGCGGCTTTGGATGGATCGGGGGCGGATCCGAAAAGCCCATGGTCTCATCGGCGCTGTTTACAGCCGGTTCACCGAGGGCTTCGAAACGCCGGATCTCGTGTTGGCGAGACTTGTCCTCGAGCGGACGCGCGTTCGTGCGCGACAGGCCGGATGACAGGCGAAGCATTACCGCGTGGTGACAATGCCGAGCGTCTGCGCGCGTGATACGGCCTGTGCGCGCTTCTCCACACCGAGCTTGCTGAAAACGCTCTTGAGATGCGACTTCACGGTCTCGGGTCCGATATCGAGGCTTCGGGCGATTTCCTTGTTTGACAGTCCATCCGCGATCCGCGTGAGAATGTCGGTCTCGCGACGGCTCAATGCGCTGAGAATCCGTGCGCTCGAGCTCGGCGCCGAGCGATCCTGTCGTGCGCGCTGCAGGCCCGCCGCGAGACGATCGACATAGGGGACCAGGTCCGCCTTGAGGTTTCCTCCCTCCCGGGTCGCCCGGAGAAGCTCTGAGATGGCTGGCCCCTCGTCGAGTACAGTCTGATAGAGACCGGCCTCCCCACACGCGGCAAGCACGCGACGAAATCGGCTCACGGCCTCCGCGGCCTTGCCAGCACTGAGCTGAACTGCCGACTGACGAATCGCAATGCAGATCAGGAACTGGCGGTGTTCCATGGCTTCGGCTTCGTGCTGCAATTGTTGCAGGATTGAAATGGCCTGGTCCGGACGAGCCTGTTGGCCGAGCAAATGAGCGCGGGTCAATCTGTGGTGCCATCCAATCTCCGACCAGGCGCTAGGCCTCGGTGCGGAGTATTTCCGTGCCAGGCGTTCGAGGCGATCGACGCAGGCAGCGGCTTCGTCCAGCCGGCCATCGTTCAGATAGAGCCGCGCCTGCTCGGCGATCACGCCGGCTGAGAGCCTCCCCCAATCCCGCGCGACGCCGAGATTTTCGGCGCGCTCCAACAGAGTGCGCGCACGCTCGAGGTTCATCCGCGCCGCGGCGACCCGGGAGATCACGAAATAGGTGCTCCACACACAGTCGAGCATCGTCCCCGAGTTGATCAGCGGCACGCGATCGATCACCCAGGCCTCCGCCTCATCGAGCAGGCCTTGCTCGTACTTCATTCGCGCGATCAGGCTTGCAGGCAAGGCAGCGGCAACCGAGTTCGGCCCGACATCCTGCTCGGCGATCCGAAAACCCTCGCGGTAGTGCTCGTCTGCCGCCGCCAGACGTATCTGCCGCTCTTCTGCGAGCCCGTTCAGGCAGTGTCGGTACACCGAAGCAAATACGTTTCTGCGATCCTCCTCGAGCGAATAGGGTATCCACGGTGTTGCATGGAATTGCTTGAGGTTGCCCGCCTTCATATGACTGAAGCGAACGACGTTTGAGGCGACGTTCGCGGTCCAGGGATCGGATGAACGGTTCACGCAATCCTGTGCCAGGGGCAGCGGGCTCTCGCTGTCATCCTTCAGCGCGATGGCGACCGAGCGAATCGCCTGGCATTCGCACAGCAGGTTGCCATCGGGTAGCGGCGTTGCGGCTATATCGACTTCGATGTCGGTCGCGAGCTTCAGGGCCTCCTCAAAGCGAAGCGCGAGCGCCAATCCCCAGGCGATCGCCAACCGGACCTCGCACTGCCCTCGCATGAGTTCGTCGGGAAATTGGCGCTGCCATTCCAGAAGGGTGAAGAGATCGCCTCTCTTGATCAAGGCCATCGCGCAATTGTTGATCCAGCCGATCGCACGATCGGAGGCGCCGGCCGCAATCGCGTGCTGAACCGCCTCGGTCCACAATTCATGAGACGCATACCATAGCGCCGCACGCCCGTGCAGTTCAGGAATCTCGAGGCCGCGATCCGTCTCCAGCCGCTGTCTCAGATACTCGGCAAGCAGCGTGTGATAGCGAAACCAGACACCGTCATTGTCGAGCGGCGTGAGCAGCATCTGGCGCTGGGCAAGCGATGCCAAGATCGCACGGCTCGCGCTCGAGCCTGTTACCGCCTCGCACAGGGGGCCGGAGAGCCGGTCAAGAACGGCCGTTCGCAACATGAAGTCGACCAATTCGACCGGGAGCCCATCCAGCATCTCGGTCAGGTAGGCGGCGATTGGACGCTGCGAACCCGAGAGATTGTGGACATACTCTCTCAGACCGGATCCGGACTGCGAAGGCATGGAGGAGATAATTCGAAGCGCCGCGGGCCACCCTTCGGTCTTGCGCTGCAGGAGTTCGACGTCGGGGACTTCCAGAACTCCGGGCTTGGTACCGTCCAGAAATGCCTTTGTCTCCTGCATGTCGAACCGCAGCGCTTCGGCATCGATCTCGATCAGCTGGTTCTGGGCGCGCAAGGTCGCGAGCGGCAGCGGAGGTTCGGTACGGGTCGTCAGCACCACGTGACAGTGGGAGGGTGCATGCTTCAGAAAATACGCAACGGTCTGATGAATGCGAGAAGCGCTGACCCAGTGATAGTCCTCAAGGAACAGGTAAACTTCATCCTCGATCTCGGCCAGATCGTTGATCAGGCTCGACAGGATCGCCGTCGGGTCGATCAGATTGTTCTCGAGAATCAGCCCAATCGCGCCGGCGCCGACGTCCGGGCAGGCGTGATGCAGGGCCTGCGAAACGTAAAACAGAAACCGCGTGGCCTCGTCGTCGTCCGGATCAATCGTCAGCCACGCAACGGCATTGCCGTCTTGCTCGAGTGTCTCGGCCCAGGTGGCCGCCAGTGAGCTCTTGCCGAAGCCGGCCGGAGCCTTGATGACGCCAAGTCGCTTGGTCAGAAGCTCGCGAAAGATCGCGAGCAGCCGGGGGCGCGCGACCAGCCCGCCGAATCGTGCCGGCAAGATCTTGGTTGTGAGAAATGGCAGCTGTCCCCCGCCGGGCAAGGGGCCCGTTCCATGAGCCGGATGGCTGGAGTGCGGCTGGATCAAGGGCTCCCCCTAACCACGTCGGTCCTCCCCCCATTCGGGGGATGCAAACAATAGCGAAAGTGTACGATCTCTGTCGGCGAGAGGGAAGCGCCGGGCATTGTCGGTTGTGTGCAGTCCGCATGCTGGTCGCCGCGCGCTGGTCCCCTCAGATCCGCGCGGGGAGCCGAAAGCAAGCTGATGTCTATCGAGAACGCACGCTTGGGTTCCGCGCGGACCACTGAAAATCCAGGAAAAGCACCCCAAGCCCGTACCAACAGCCATGGCTGACGACGAGCCTCGTGGAAATCTGCGGTTTGGCCCCTTCGAGCTTTCGAGCCAGGAGAGGGCGCTTCGGCGCGACGGCGTGGCGCTGCCGCTCGGTAGCAGGGCCCTCGAGATCCTGATCTACCTTGCGGGGCGGCCGGGCAAGGTGATCGCGAAGCAGGAGTTGATCGATCACGTCTGGCCGGACGTGACGGTCGAGGAGGGGAGCATTCGGGTCCAGGTAGCCGCGATCCGCAAGGCGCTTGGCGACGGCCAATTCGGCAACCGCTACATCGCAAACATCAAGGGACGGGGTTACTCGTTCGTCGGCACATTGGCCTCCCTTGCAGGCGCCACGGAAAGCAGAACCGTCAGGTCCCGGCACCAAGGCAGGCTTCCGATGCGACCGATCATGATGATCGGGCGCGAGACGTTCGTCACTGAGATCGGCGACAGGCTTCTGACAGACCGGTTCGTGACGCTGCTCGGTCCCGGCGGCATCGGTAAGACAACCATCGCTCTGGCGGTCGGCCGCGTCGTCGCCGAGGCGTTCGGTGGCGAGATCTTTTTTGTGGACCTGGAAAGCCTCACCGATCCGCACCATGTTGCCGCGGCCGTTGCGACCTCCTTGGGGTTCTCACTCAAATCGAAAGATCCTGGCTCGGAGCTGGTCGACCTCATCCGGTCGCGGAAGCTCCTCATCATACTCGACAGCTGCGAGCATGTGATCGAGGCGGTCGCCGCGTTTGCCGAACAGCTCTACCAGCAAACGGAAGAGGTTCATGTTCTGACCACGAGCCGGGAATTGTTGAAAGTGGAGGGTGAGCATTGCTGCCGGGTTCTTCCTCTTGATTTTCCGCCAGGCGATTCGGAGCAAACGGCAAATGCAGTGCTGCGATATCCGGCAGTGCAGCTGTTCGTACGGCGCGTCGCAACGAGAGCAGGTCGTGTCGTTCTCTCCGACCAGGAGGCGCCATTCGTCGCGGACATATGCCGAAAGCTGGATGGGATTCCACTCGCGATCGAGCTGGCCGGCGGGGCAGGTCGCCGCCCTTGGCCTCAAGAACACGGTTGAGCTCCTGGTGTCGCGGCTGGAATTGCTGAGACTGAGCCATCGGACGGCAGTCGCCAGGCATCGAACGCTCAAGGCGACCCTGGATTGGAGCTACGATCTGCTGTCCGACGCAGAGAGGATCGTCTTTCGACGCATCGCTGCTTTCGTCGGACATTTCACTCTCGATGCCGCGCGGTCTGTCGCCGGAGAACCCGGTGTGGGCGCCGAGAACATATTCGACGCCGTCGCAGGGCTGGTTGAAAAGTCATTGATAACAACTCGCATCGATGTCGTCCAGGCGCAGTATCGGCTGCCGAACACGACCCGGGCATACGCGCTGGCAAAACTGGAGGAGCATGACGAAGTCGACATGGTCTTCGGCCGGCATGCGGAGTACCTCGCCGGACATCTCGAAGCGCTCAAGGAGGTTCTATCAGGTCTGCCGGGCGCCGAGAAAGTTGCGGCTTATTCCGACCAATTGAGCAACGTCCGTGCGGCGCTCGAATGGAGCTTTGGGGCGCGGGGCGATGCCGAGACGGCGACGAGACTGGCGGCAGCTTCCACGCAGGTGTTTCTGGAGCTGTCGCTGCTGATCGAATGCCAAGCATGGGCGGAGCGCGCAATGGCGGGCCTGCGAGGTCCGCATCAATACTCCCGCTTCGCCATGGAGATCTCCGCATCAATTCCGCTGGCCTT
This sequence comes from Bradyrhizobium sp. USDA 3364, assembly GCF_054056355.1. Lineage (NCBI taxonomy): Bacteria > Pseudomonadati > Pseudomonadota > Alphaproteobacteria > Hyphomicrobiales > Nitrobacteraceae > Bradyrhizobium > Bradyrhizobium sp. USDA 3364. Next base: position 7,918,287 of record NZ_JBSRYG010000002.1, on the reverse strand, counting down.
GATGCATACGGAGAGCAACGATCAACGCGTGCGGACTGCTTTCGCGAACGCGCTGGATATTGCAATCGAACAGGGCGATCTCGCTCACGAGCTGAGGGTTCTTAGCGGACTCTTCATGTATTCGCACTGGACCATGGACATCCGAGGTGCGAGCGAGATTGCCACCCGGAGCAAGAAACTGGCGTCGACAACGGGAAATCACGACGACATGGCGCTGGCGGAAGCAATGCTGGCGGCCTCCGAACATCTGTCGGGAAATCACCTCGCCACACAGCTACATTGCGAAGCGGGTCTCCGGCACCTGGCATCCAGACCACGCTCGCGAACGGAGCCATATCTCTTTCACTATACGAGCTTCCTGCTCGTCGGCATGACACGTTCTCTCCTGTACAGGGGCTTGCTCGACCAATCGCTGGACTATGCAAGGCGCGCCAGAGAGGAAGCCAAGAAGTCAGGCAACCCCGCTACATTATGCCGATCCCTGGCTTTGGTTCTTCCTGTGTTTCTGGCCATGGCGGACCTGAATCAATCAAATCAGCACATCGGTGAGCTGAGTGAGCTCTCCGTCGCGCATTCCCTGATGCCATATCGCGCCATTGCGGCAGGCTTGAAGGGCCAATGGCTGCTTCTTCAGGACAAGCGCATCGAAGCGATTCAATTGTTGAAGAAGGCCCTGGAAGAGCTTTACATCCAGCATCATGAGATGCTGAATATGGATTTTACCTGCGATCTGGCCGCCGCGCTTTCGGACCTCGGTGAGCATCAGCAGGCGCTGACCCTCACGGTGAATGCGATCGAGCAACAGCAGCGCGCCGAAAAACTGTTGCACATGCCCGCGCTGCTCAGGATGAAAGGGCTCGTCCTGGCGTCTCGATCTGCGGAGGATCGTCTCGACGCCGAAGAATGCCTGTTGTCGGCAATCGACTGGGCAAAACGCCAGTCCGCCACTTTGTTCGAATTGAAGGCCGCGACGGACCTGGCCGGGCTATTGCTGAAACAGGATCGCGTGCCGGAAGCATATGAATATCTCAGCGCGAGTCTCGATCGCGTGCCGGTCGAAGTTTCATTTCCTGCTCGCAACCGCGCGGTGCAAATGCTCAACCAACTCCAATCCGGAACCAAGGGCGCTGGCTGAGAGGCGCGCCACACGCAGGCGTGTGTCGTCGGCGCAGGCGGGTTCAAGTCGTCACATTCCGATCCAAGCCGCAGCAGGTCGGTCGGGTGCACGCTGTGGCGGAATCGGTACAGCCAGGGTTTGACGTCATGGGCAAGCTTGTCGCGGATATCATTGTCGAAACGTTGCAAAGCGCAGGCGTCAAACATTGTTACGGCGTCGTCGGTGACACCCTCAATCTGATTGCTCGCTCGCTCGAAAAAAGCGAGATCGAGTGGATCTCGATGAGACACGAGGAGGCAGGAGCGTTCGCCGCGCAGGCGGAGGCACAACTCCGGATCGTCTGACGGCGGTCGCCGGTAGCTGCGGACCCGGAAGCCTGCACTTCATCAACGGCATCTTCGAGGCCAATCGCAATCGTGCGCCCGTCATACTGATCGCAAGTCAGATCATTCGCGATGAATTGGGCTTCGATTTCATCCAGGAGGTCGACTTCAAGCAGGTCTACAGGGATTGTAGCGTTTTCTGCGACATGATCCATACCCCGGAACAGGCGCGCCGGAAGACGGTGATCGCCTGCCAGACGGCTCTGGCGAAACGCGGTGTTGCCGTTCTGATCGTGCCGGCGGATATCTCCGCCGCGAGCGTTAATGACAAAATCCCCTATGCGGTACAGGTAGCGAGGCCCATCACCAGGCCGAACGATACGGATCTTGATGAGATCGCAGAGATACTCAACTCGAGCGAAAACGTCGTCCTGTACGGTGGTTCAGGCTGTCAGGGGACGCATCAGGAGATACTCGCGGTCGCCAACAGGCTGAAGGCGCCGATTGCGCATACGTCGCGGGCCAAGGATTTTCTCGAGTTTGACAATCCCTACAACATTGGAATGACCGGGATGCTCGGCAACGAGGCCGGCTACCATGCCGTGCTGGACTGCGACGCGTTGCTGATGCTGGGCGCGGACTTTGCCTGGCGGCAATTCTACCCCGACAAGGCCAAGATCGTGCAGGTCGATATCGACCCGACCCACTTGGGACGGCGTCATCCGATCACGAAGGGCGTCGTCGGCGATGTGAGGGCGACACTGGAGGCTTTGCTGCCGAAGCTGGTCGAGCGCACCGACGCCTCGTTCCGGAGCGCGTATGTGATGCGCTACGCGAAATATCGGGAAGCTGAAGGGGCCAAGGTTGCTGCCGGTCACGATGGCAGTATTCCCGGAAGCTATCTGACGCAGGTGATCAGCCGGCATGCGGCAAAGGATGCGTTGTTCACGGCCGATGACGGCACCCCGGCCGCCTGGGCCTATCGCCATGTCGAGGCGAACGGGCAGCGCCGCATGTTCGCCAGCCTGCTTCATGGAACGATGGCCAACGGCATGCCGTCGTCCATCGGGCTCCAGAAGACGGAACCCGGCCGCCAGGTCATATGCATGGCAGGCGACGGTGGAATTTCGATGCTGTTCGGAGACCTGATGACGGTCGTCTCAGAGGAGTTGCCCATCAAGATTGTCGTCTATGACAACGGCAAGCTTGGCTTTGTCGAGATCGAGCAAAAGGCCGAGGGCATGCTCGATACCTTCACGAAGTTGAAGAATCCGAACTTCGCCGGCGTGGCGCGTGCGCTGGGCCTCTGGGGCCAGACCGTTTCGAACGCAGACGAACTGGAGACCGCGGTCAGGGATTGGCTGGCGCAGCCGGGACCGGCGCTTCTGCACGTACACGTCAACCCGATGCAGCTCGTCATGCCGCCATTCATGCAGGTCGAGCCCGCAATCGGGATGGCGCTCTATTCCGCTCGCGCCGTCCTGCACGGTCGCGGAGGCGACGTCTGGGAAATGGTGAAGGAGACTTTCCTCTAGTCGAGGTCGCCGTCCCTCAGCAGCGGTGTGGCGTGCCGATCGCTTTCGCCGCACGACGTGAGAGCGGCCAGGCATTGCCGTCATGGGTCGATCGAGATTGCCGAAATTGCCGGAGCCGTCGGCTTTGCCTATTGCAAGGTATTTTGCCGTTGTCGGGGGCGCACTCGCCGTTCTTCTGCTGATAGCCGGCTGGTCCTTGCCGGCGCTGCCGGGCAGGTTTTCCGATCGGCCCGACAGCACCGGCGCGGCCGCCATCCGGATTGCATCCGCGCGAAAATGGCCGGAGAAGATCGTCCTGGATACCAGCCAGCCGACATTCTTTCCGCCATCCATCGAAGCGGCGTCGGCCAGGGACCCGGTCGAGCGTCTGCTCGATGACAGGACCGATCAACCGGTCGTCGTCCCTCAGGCCGACGCGGCAGCGAAGCCGGATGTTCGGCTCGTTGCCGAGCATCCGCCCGCGCGAGCCAGGCACAGAAGGTCCAGGGCAATTCCATCGGTTCGTGTGGCAAGAGTTCGCAGTCGCAATGACCTCCAGGGACCGGCCGAGGCATGCTGCTGGTTTGAGCCGATGGACAGGCGGGCACCATCGAGACCTGGCTCGCGCAGTCGGGTAGCGCGTCGTGACTCATGGACAGGCTGGTATTTTCCGGAAGAAAATTGAAACGGATTGCCCCGCCGGCCGCGTCTCATGTCTTTCTGTCGACCTCACATCCAACATGCGCACGATTGTACAATACGGGCAGTCATGGGCCGATATGCTCGGAGTGAAGGCGGGCTCTGAACGCATAAACGGAGGCGCCGCGCAGGCAAATCGTCGGTGGAAGAGATGGGCAAAGCTCCGGTGCATTGACGATGAAGATTCTCGCGACGCTCCCGACGAGGGGCCGGGATTCTCCGGCTCGACCTTTTCCGAGGTGTGGCAAATTGGGGAATCTTCCTCGACCATATCCCCAGCAACATCGTGAACTGGGTGACGACGCGGAACTACGGCTTCAGCGATGCTGCGGATCTGTTCATCTTCATTTCCGGCTACACTGTCGCCTTCGTCTTTGCGCGGATGATGCTCGAACGCGGGTTCATCATCGGCGCGACGAGGCTTCTGAAGCGGGTCTGGCAGATCTATGTCGCGCACGTCTTTCTGTTCGTGCTCTATCTCGCCGAAATAGGATATGTCGCGCAGAGGTCCGGTAACTCCGGTTTCACCGACGACTTCAACATAAGGGGCTTCCTCGAAAATCCCGCGCAGTTCCAGTTCGAGGGGCTGATACTGCGCTTCAAGCCGATGAACATGGATGTGCTGCCGCTTTAAATCGTGCTGATGGGCGTTTTCCCGCCGATACTGTGGCTGATGCTGCGCAGGCCCAATATGACCCTCGCTGCTTCGGGTGTGCTCTATGCGGCGGCTAGGCATTTCGGCTGGAACGTTTCGGCCTATCCAACCGGTCTCTGGTACTTCAATCCATTCGGATGGCAGTTTCTGTTCACGTTCGGGGCCTGGTTTGCCATTGGCGGATCGGGGCAGGCAATGCCGTTCATCCGGTCGCGTACCGCGATGGTGCTCGGCACTGCCTATCTTCTGTTCGCTCTGCTGATGACAATGGCGGCCCGGTTTGACGAACTACGGGCACTGATCCTGCCGGAGATCTACGACGCCTTCAATCCGAACGACAAGACCAACCTCGTACCTTATCGCCTGCTGCACTTCGTCGTGTTCGCGTTCTTCGTCGTTCGTGTGCTGCCACGCGATTGGCCGGGGCTGGAATGGGCGATCTTTCAGCCGGCAATCAAATGCGGTCAGCAGTCGCTCGAAGTGTTTTGCGCCGGGATATTTCTGTCCTTTGCCGCACATGTCGCGCTGGTCGAGGTCTCTGGCGCGATCTGGATGCAGATCGTGGTCGGCATTGTCGGGATCCTGATGATGACCGCGCTGGCGTACTACCGCTCCTGGTCGAAAAGCGCAGACAAAACGCCGGCGAAGGCCAAGCCGGCCGCCGCGGCCGCAGGTTGAGCGCCACGGGGCGCGGAGTTCGGAACACGGCTTGCAATGAAGCGGTCACGATTTCAAGCATCGATCCAGATCGTGCTTCTGTCGTCATTTCGAGGCCGGCCCTCGCATCGCCAAAACGGTGACGGATAGCAGCGTCTCTCGCCTGGTTCGAAGCTTCTGCCACCCGTCGTCCGGACAGGGTAACAGTTTTTCCGATCGCCCGCAGGCTTGGGCAGTCGAGGCTCCTGCATCTCCTGGACGGCAAATTGCAGCAGTTTTATTCAAGACCTCATCCCTGACGACGGGCAACTTGTCCGGCTAGGACCCGCTTGTCGTCCGTTTCAGACCTTCACAAGCACCGAGCCACGCGAGGCTCGAGGCTGGCGTCGTGCGGTGCAAGGCAGACCTAGCGATCCGCCCACTCAGAATGGCGGACGCCGAGACGGCCGGAGGAAGACAACTCGAGGGAGGCTGCCATGGTAGGAAGGCTGATTCAGACCACCAAATCAGCTTATCAATATCCGTTGATCTTCAAGCAATTGTGGCACACGCCGCGCGTGCAGGCTCCAGATCAGGAGATTGTCTATCGCGATCTGAAGCGCTTCACCTACCTCCAGATCAAGGAGCGGATTGGCCGTCTCGCATCGGCCCTGAGCAAAGCCGGTGTCGTGCCCGGTGAAACCGTGGGCGTCCTTGACTGGGACAGTCACCGCTTTCTCGAAGCGTTCTTCGCGATCCCGATGATGGGAGCCGTGTTGCAAACGGTGAATGTCCGTTTGTCACCCGAGCAGATCGCCTACACGATCGATCATGCCGGAGCTTCGACGCTTCTCGTCTACGATGAGTTCGTCGGATTGGTGGCGGGGTTGAAGGCCCAGTTGCCGAAGGTCAAGAGGCTGATCGTGATGTCGGACCGACCTGCGCCAAAGACGGAGAACCTGTCCTTTGTCGGCGAATATGAGAGCCTGCTGGCAGCCGCCGCGCCTGACTACGACTTCCCCGATTTCGACGAGAACACCCAGGCGACCACCTTCTACACGACCGGCACGACCGGGCTGCCCAAGGGGGTCTATTACAGCCATCGGCAGCTCGTTTTGCACTCGATCTGCGGCTTGGCCCTATTCGGTATGGCAGGCACACAGGGCCGGTTCTCGCGTGACGACGTTTACATGCCGATCACACCGATGTTTCACGTTCATGCCTGGGGGTTCCCTTGGTCGGCGACGCTCGCCGGGGTCAAGCAGGTCTATCCAGGGCGCTACGAGCCGGCGTTGCTGGTCAAGCTGATCAAACGTGAAGGCGTCACCTTCACTCATGGCGTGCCGACCATCCTGCAGATGCTGCTCGACGCGGCGGCCGCGGAAAATGTCGACTTGAACGGTCTCAAGATGGTGATTGGCGGTTCGGCGCTGCCGAAGGCATTGGCAAAGCGGGCGCTCGCTGCGGGCATCGATATCTTCGCCGGCTATGGGATGTCGGAGACGGGACCGCTTGCCGCTGTGTCCCATGTCAGGTCGAAGGACCTTACCGGCGATCCGGACGGAGAGGTCGAGTTCCGTGCCAGGGCCGGCATCGCCGGGCCGCTGGTGGACCTGCGCATCGTCGACACCGACATGAACAACGTGCCGCATGATGGCAAATCCGCCGGCGAGATCGTGATGAGGTCGCCATGGCTTACCCAGGGTTACTTCAACAATCCCGAAGGCTCGGAGCAACTCTGGGCTGGAGGTTACCTGCACACCAGCGATATCGCCGTGGTCGACGCCAATGGCTCTGTCCACATCACCGACCGCATCAAGGACGTGATCAAGACCGGCGGCGAATGGGTCTCGTCGCTGCAGATCGAGGACCTGATCTCGCAATGCGCGGGCGTTGCAGAGGCGGCCGTCATCGGCCTCAAGGATGACAAATGGGGTGAGCGGCCGCTCGCCCTCGTGGTCAAGCGGGCGTCCGATGCGAATGGCGTCAGCGACGCCGACATCAAGGACCATCTCAAGGTGTTCGCCGACCAGGGCGTCATTTCGAAATACGGCATCCCGGCGCAGATCATCTTCATCGACAGTATTCCCAAGACAAGCGTCGGCAAGATCAACAAGAAGGAGCTGCGCGAGCGATACGGTAACATGTGACGATCCGAATGCAGCCGCGAACGATCGAGGAGGAGACATTGAGCAACCTCACCCTTGCCGGGTTGGGCGAAAGAGTAGGCCAGGAACTCGGCGTTTCTGATTGGGTTACGATCGACCAGGCGCGCATCGACAGCTTTGCGTCCTGTACCGGCGATCAGCAATGGATCCACGTCGACGTCGAACGGTCAAAACGGGAAAGTCCCTTCCGCGGCCCGATCGCACACGGTTATCTGACGCTCGCGATGGTGGCCCCGCTGGCGATGGAGATCGGTGTCATCCCGAGTGACGCCGCGGCGGGGCTGAACTACGGGATCGACAAGGTTCGCTTCCTGGCGCCGGTGTCGGCTGGTGCGCGTGTAAGGCTACGCGTCGTGCTCGCCGGGATTGAGCCAAGAGACGGCGGACACATTATGAAGACCCTGAACACACTGGAAGTGGAGGGGTCGGAAAAGCCTGCCCTGATCGCCGAGACACTGGCGCTTCTGATCCCTGCAACGGGAGCACGACGGCAATGAGCACGGACAAGCCCGAACAAATCCCGCCAATGGAGGGGATCTTCGAAGAAGCATCCCGAAATACGCTGGCACTCAACCCCCTTGTCGGTATTCGGGGGGAGGACCTCGCCGAGAGCGCCGGCGTCCTGTTCAAGGCCATCGTCAACGAGCCGAAGGTCGCCGCCGAGCAATGGCTCTCTTTTCTCGGCGAACTCGGTGCCATCGTCGCCGGCAAGTCCGAACGAGCGCCGCAAGCCGGCGACAGACGATTTTCCGATGCTACCTGGAAGGAGAGTGCGCTGCACGGCGGGATGCTCAAGGCCTATTTGGCCTGGGGCGATGCCGTCAGCGGCTTCGTCGACAAGACCAGCCTGAGCGACATCGACAAGGCGCGAGCGCATCTGGTTACGGAAATCCTGATAGATGCGGTCGCGCCGACCAATGCCATGCTGACCAATCCGGCGGCGATGCGCAAATTCGTGGACAGCGGCGGCCGCAGCGTCTGGCTGGGGCTGAAGAACTATTTCGATGACCTCACCAAAAACGGCGGCATGCCATCGATGGTGGATCAAAGCGCGTTCAAGGTCGGCGAGAACCTTGCGACGACTCCAGGCGCCGTGATTTTTCGCAACGAGCTGTTGGAGCTGATCCAATACACGCCGGTGACGCCGAAGGTATGGAAGCGGCCGCTGGTCATCACTCCGCCGCAGATCAACAAATACTACGCGCTCGATCTGTCGCCCGACAAAAGCATGGTCCGCTTCCTGCTCGAGAGCGGCATTCAGGTCTTCTGCGTGAGCTGGCGCAATCCGACAGCGGCCAATCGCGAATGGGGACTCGACAGCTACGTCGCCGCGCTCGACGAAGCCGTCGACGCTGCGCGCGAAGTGAGCGGCAGCGACGATATCTCGATGATGGGATCCTGCTCCGGCGGGATCACGTCGACGGCCTATTTCGCAACGCTCGGCAGCGCTGGCGAGAAGATCAAGAATATGGTGCTCGCGGTCTGCCTGCTCGATCCGAACACCGCCGACGAGAGCGCATTCGGCTGCCTGATGACGCCGGAGACGATGCACGCGGCCAAGGAAACCTCCCGGCTGCGCGGCATGGTCGACGGTCACGAGCTGGCACGGATGTTCGCGTGGATGAGACCAAACGACCTGATCTGGAATTACTGGGTCAACAACTACCTGCTCGGCAACCAGCCGCCGGCCTTCGACATACTGTACTGGAATGCCGATACGACCCGGCTTCCAGCCGGTCTGCATGGCGATTACCTGGATCTCTATTTCACCAACCCGTTCGTCAACACCGGCAAGCTCACGCTGAACGGCAAGGCGATCGACATGAGCAAAACCAGGGTCGACAGTTACGTGGTCGCCGGCATGACCGACCACATCACGCCCTGGAAGGGCGTACACAAGACCGCCCAGATCATGGGCGAGGGGACGACCTTCGTGCTGTCGAACAGCGGCCACCTCCAGAGCTTGATCAACCCGCCGGCCAATCCGAAGGCCTCCTTCATGATCGGATCCGTCAATCCAGCCGGCCCGGACGCCTTCGTGGCATCGGCAGAGAAGCACAAGGGAAGCTGGTGGCTCGACTGGCGCGATTGGCTGCAGGCGCGATCGGGCGAGGAGGTTGCGGCACCAGCGTCGCTGGGTAGCGAGCGCCATCCCGTCCTTGCCGCGGCTCCGGGGACCTACGTCTTTGACTAATAACCCGACAGGAGGGAACCGGGGCGCGGCGCTGGAGATCGAGACGCGGCAAATCGCGGTCGACGGTCAGTTGCTCCAAATTGCCATCAGGCACGGCAGCGATCGGCAGCCGCCGCTGTTGCTGTTTAACGGCATCGGCGCCAATTGGGAGTTGGCGAAGCCCTTCCTGGAAGCGCTCACGAGCACGACCGCCATCATCTTTGACGTGCCTGGCGTCGGCGGTTCACCGAGGCCGCTGTTGCCGTATCGCCCATCGACATTGGCCCGGCTTGCCGCGGCGCTCGCGGCGGAGCTCGGCTACACGCAGATCGACGTCGCCGGCGTGTCCTGGGGCGGTGGAATAGCGCAGCAGTTCGCGCATCAATATCCAAAGCTGTGTCGGCGGCTGGTGTTGGCCGCGACCGCGCCCGGTTTCACGATGGTGCCGGCAAGCCCCTCGGTGTTGTGGAAAATGGCGACGCCGCGCCGCTACACCGACAAGGACTACATGAACAGGATCTCTGCGGACATCTACGGAGGAGCCTTTCGCCACGACACGTCCTTGATCGGTCGCCATGCGGCCGCGATGCGTGGCGCGCGCAACCTCGGCTATTTGTATCAGCTCCTTGCGATGAGCGGCTGGACCAGCCTGCCGTGGTTGTGGTCGCTGCCGCAGCCGACGCTCGTTCTGATGGGCCGCGACGATCCGCTGGTCCCTCCGGTCAATGGTCACATTCTGGCGGGCCTGATCCCGAACGCCGAACTGCGGATGATCGACGACGGGCACCTGTTCATCGTGACGCGGCCGGCGGAAACCGCCGCCCTGATCGAGGCATTTCTGGCCGATGCGAGCGAGCAGGTTGAGCCGGTATCGCCGCTCTCACGAATGGCCGATTGGTTCAAAGGTCTCGTTTCGACGTTCGGAGTGCGCTCCGATGTCCAGGCGCAGCGAGAGGGGAGGGACCGATGACGACCGAGCAGGCAAAATCGACCGGAAAAACGGACTACATGCCGCCTCCGATCGAAGGCGATTTCTACCGGATCGCCGCTGTGCTGAACGATGGCGAGCGGGAACTGCTCAAGCGGGTTCGCGCGTTCACGGAAGGCGTCATCGCGCCAGTCATCGAGGATTACTGGGGCCGCGATGCATTTCCCTTCGAGATCATCCCGAAGATGGCGGAAGTCGGTATCGGCGGGGTGGGCTATCAGGGATACGGCGCCGCCGGCGGCAACTGGTTGCTGAACGGCTTGGTCTCGATGGAGCTGGCGCGGGTCGACGCGTCGGTCGCGACGTTCTGGGGCGTGCACACCGGCCTGTCGGCCGGGTCGATCTATTTGTGTGGCGACGAGCAGCAGAAGCAGCGTTGGCTGCCGCCGATGATGCGCTTCGACAAGATCGGCTCGTTCGGCCTGACCGAGCCGCTGGTGGGGTCGGCGACGTCGGGTGGAATGACGACGAGCTGCCGCCGCGAGGGCGACGTCTGGGTTCTCAACGGCCAGAAGAAGTGGATCGGCAATGCCACCTTCGCCGACATCAATGTGATCTGGGCACGCGAGGAAGGCTCGAACCAGGTCAAGGGCTTTGTAGTAGGTAAGGAAAACCCAGGCTTCTCGGTCGAGAAGATCAAGACCAAGATGGCATTACGGGTCGTGCAGAACGGCTTGATAACCCTGAACGACTGCCGCGTTCCCGAGGCCGACCGCCTGCAGAACGCCAACTCATTCAAGGACACTGCCAAGGTTCTGCGAATGACGCGCACCGGCGTGGCGTGGTTTGCGGTGGGTTGCCAGATGGGAGCCTACGAGCATGCGCTGCGCTATGCGACGGAGCGGAAGCAGTTCGGCAGGCCGATCGGCGGATTCCAGCTGGTGCAGGATCTGCTGGTGCGCATGCTTGGCAACGTCACCGCGACCCAGGCGATGATGCTGCGTCTTGCACAGCTCCAGGACGAAGGCGTGATGCGCGACGAGCATGCTTCGCTCGCCAAGGCGTTCTGCACGGTCAAATGTCGTGAAACTGTCGGCTACGCGCGCGAATTGCTGGGCGGAAACGGCATCCTGCTCGAGAACCACATCGGACGCTTCGTAGCCGATGCCGAAGCAATCTATTCCTATGAGGGCACAAGAGAGATGAACACGCTGATCGTCGGCAAGTCGATCACGGGCCTGAGCGCCTTCGTCTAACGCTGGGATGGCAGGGTGAATCTGCGGACGTCGTATCTGACATACCGATGGGTCCCATCTGAATAAGCCGGGTTATCGGATTGCGGTGCGATCCCTAGTTGTTCCTCGTGTGTCATCAAGCGCGCTGTCGAGGAAAAACCATGAAGCAATCATTTACGCCCGTCCGTGTCGGACGCTATACGCTGCCAAACCGTCTGGTCATGGCCCCGATGACCCGCAGCCGCGCGAAGCTAGACGGCACGCCGGGAGAACTGGCTGCCGAATATTATTCGCAACGCGCCGGCGTCGGCCTGATCGTCACCGAAGGTACCCAGCCTTCCGATGATGGCCAGGGTTACCTGGCGACGCCAGGCATCTACAGCCCGGCGCATGTCGCAGGTTGGAACAAGGTGTCCGCCGCCGTGCACGACAAGGGCGGCCGTATCTTCATCCAGCTCATGCACGCCGGGCGGATGTCGCATCCCGACAATACGCCGCATCATCGCCAGGCCGTGGCGCCCTCCGCGATTGCCCCGAGCGGGCAGATGTTCACCGCGACGGGGATGCAGGACATGCCCGCGCCGCGCGCGCTAACGACCGAGGAAGTGCGCCGGACCGTCGGCGACTTCCGCCATGCGGCGCGCAGCGCCATTGAGGCCGGCGCCGACGGTGTCGAGATTCACGGCGCCAACGGCTATCTGGTCCAGCAGTTCTTCGCCCCGAACGCCAACACGCGCACCGATGAATTTGGCGGCTCGATCGCGAACCGCGCCCGCTTCGCCATCGAAGTCGCCACCGCGGTGGCCGGGGAAATCGGCGCGGACAGGACCGCCATCCGCCTGTCGCCCGGCACCCCCACGGGGGGCATCGACGAAGGCGCGGAAGGCCCGGCGCTCTACCGCTATCTGGTCGCCGAACTTGACAAGCTCGGTCTTGCCTACCTGCACGTCTTGCATGCAGGCGACGAGAAACTGGTGGGCGACATCCGCGCGCTGTGGAAGCAGCCGCTGATCGTGAATCGGCCCGGCCGTGCGCGCGACGGGATCGGCGCCGACGTGGCGTCGGGATTGGCCGATCTCGAAGCCTACGGCCAGCTGGTCCTCGCCAATCCGGATTTTGTCACACGGGTGAAGACCGGTGCGCCGCTCAACGAAGCGGATCGCACCAGTTTCTTTGGCGGCACCTCGCAGGGCTACACCGATTATCCTGCGCTCGAGGCGGCCACGGCAGCGTAGGGCGCGTGCTCTCCCGCAAACGCTATTGGAGGTTGACGTGAAAATAGGTGTGAGTGGCGCCAGCGGCCATTTGGGCAGAGCCGTCGTTTCGGAATTGCTACCGCGTGCCGGTGGGCACGAGGTCGTATCCATCACGCGCACACCTGAAACCGTCTCCGGATCGGCTCACGCCCGATTCGGAGACTACGACCAGCACGAAAGGCTCGCGGAGGCCTATGCGGGTCTCGATCGTCTGCTCATCATCACCACCCTAGCTCCGGAGCCCGGAAAGCGCGGGAGGCAGAACGTCGCGGCCATCGATGCGGCGGTGAAGGCGGGTGTCAGACATATCGTCTTCGTGTCGGCGGTGGGCACGCGGCAGGAGGAGGAGCCGGCGCGTGGCGCCTCCTACTGGCGCGGCGAACAGCATCTGATCGCCACGGCGCCGGCGTGGACCATCCTGCGGATGAACTTCTATGCCGAGGCTTTCGTGCAGCTGGCGCAGGCGGCGCTGGGTCAGGGCGTGCTGACGGGGCTGGCCGAGAACCGGGCTGCTTTCGTTGCGCGCGATGACGTGGCGGCCGCCGCAGCCGGAATCCTGATCGGCGACGGCCATGCCGGCGCGATCTACAACGCCACCGGACCCGAGCGCCTGTCGGGTGCGGAGCGCGCGGGCCTCGTTGCCGAAATCACCGGCCGGCCGCTCGCGTTCCGCGTCATCACGGAAGCGAAACTGCGCGCCGGGCTGACGCAGGCGGGTCTGCCGACGGGCGCCGTCAACATCGTCACCGGGATCCAGGAGAGCTTTGCTGCAGGTACGTTCGACATCGTGACCGGCGACGTCGAGCGGCTTGGTGGCCGGCCGCCCAAGCCGCTCCGCGACGTGCTTGCCGCCGCGCTGAAATCTCCCTCGGCCTGAACGAACCGAAGAAAGACCATGCCCCAGACCGCATCGACCTTATCGCTTCGCAATCTCCAAGAGGTGTTCGGTGAGATCGACCCAGTGCGCCGCCGCGCAGCGATCGATGAGATCTTCCACGACGACGCTGTGTTCTACGAACCGAACGGCGCTTACCGTGGCCGTGACGAGATCGACCGCATCGCTGGCGTGATCAAGGCTACTCATCCTGACTTCCACTATCAGCCGCTCTCTCCGCCTGAGGAGATCGGCGATGGCTGTCGGGTCCGGTGGGTATCGGGTAGCCCTGGCAAGCCGCCCGCTTACGCCGGAACCGATTTCCTCATCGTGCGGGACGGCAAAATTGCCGCCCTCTATCTCTTCTTTGACAAGCTCCCGACCTGAATGTCGCGGTGGCGACGTTGCTCTGCCGCCGCAACCCGAATTGACAACCATCATGGCCACCCAAGGCGGACCACGTCCGAACAGGCGTGAGCGCCTTGCGACATCGCGCCTCTGGCCTACCTCTCGATCACGGGCCGTGCGGAAAACATCCTTCACTTCGGGTCGCGCAGCAGCGGTCGTATATCTGTAGAACAGATGGATCTTATCTGAATAAATCGGCTGTTGCGATGAGAGTCGGGGTCTTAGCGTGTCCTCACTTTCAACCTCACACCCAATGGAGATCAACATGAGTGCAGTTTCTATCCAATCATCCCGTCCTTCCCGTCGTATCGGCGCCTGGACATTGCAGGGCATCATCGCCGCAGCTTTCCTGGCCGCCGGCGCCGCCAAACTGGCCGGCGTTCCCTTCATGGTCGACCTGTTCGAGCAGGTCGGACTCGGCCAAGGGTTTCGCATCGTGACCGGCGTCGTCGAAGTGGTCGGCGCCGTCGCGCTGCTAGTTCCCGGCCTGGCTTCGCTCGGCGCGCTGTGGCTCGGCGGCACCATGGTCGGCGCTGTCGCGACCCATCTGTTCATCCTGCATACCAGTCCGATCCCGGCGGTCGTGCTCGGCGTTCTCAACGCGCTGGTTGTCTACCTGCGCCGCGATGAACTCGTTGCCTTGCTTCGCCGGGTCAACGGCTGAGCTTTGAGACCGAGCGATGGTCAAAGCTTAGGAGAACGACAATGAAGACCGATGCAGTGTTCACGCATTCGAACCGCGATGAAGAGATTTCCCGGCAGATTGTTCTGCGCACGCGTGGACACTCGCATGGGCGCGTCACCCGGCTGGTCAGTCCGGGTGACGTCGGGGAACTGATCAAGCCGTTCGTGTTTCTCGACTACTTCGAGGCCGATCCGGCGACCGCTCCCAAATTCGGCTTTCATCCCCATTCGGGAATTGCGACGCTGACCGTCATTCTGACCGGGCAAGCCTTCTACAAGGAGACCACGGGCCGGGAAGGTGTCATCGAGACCGGCGGTGTCGAATGGATGCGCGCCAGCAGCGGCGTCTGGCATACCGGCGGAATGTTTGGCACCGAGCGGATCAAGGGCCTTCAGCTCTGGATCGCGATGTCGCCCGAACTCGAACTTGCCGAACCCGAAAGCCAATACCTCGGCGCTTCCGACTTCCATTTTGTCGGTCCGGCGCGGGTTATCGCCGGCGAATACGACGGTGTGAAAAGCATCGTCGCATCGCCTCAAGGCATCACCTACCTCGATGTGCACCTCAAGGCCGGCGAACGCTGGACCTTTCATCCGGCCAGGGGGCACGAGGTCGCCTGGATCGCGTCGCATCAGGGCATCGTGACGACGCCTGAGCAGGTATCGGCGGGCGAACTCGTTGTGTTCGAGGCGGGCGACCAGGCGATCGCGTTCGAAGCGCTGTCCGATGCCGGCTTCATCCTCGGCTCCGCGGTCAAGCACCCCTACGACCTCGTGACCGGCCACTACTCCGTGCACACCAACGCGGATGCGCTGCGCATCGGCGAGAGCAACATCGCCGATATCGGCCGGCGGCTGCACAACCAGGGTGTCCTGGCGGGCGCAAGAGGCTGAAGCGATTGGCTCGGTTGAAGACGTAAACGAATGGAGCAAACCAATGTTTGGATCAGATCGAGTTCAGCTTTTGCGACGTATGGCTAGGGGCCGGCCGTGGAGCTCCGATCAGCGCTTGCCGCTCCGACCGGACCATTTCCCGGTCGAGGCCAAAGGCCGCGACATCGTCACACCGCAAGGTCTCACGATCGCGGTGGCCAGCGATCCCGCGATGAGCGAGGAGATCGTCCGGCGCCTGAACAACAGCGATCGGAGCGACCAAGAGGATCAATGGGCGCTCTGACCGGAGCCCACGGTCGCAGGAAAGGGCTCACGGTCGGAGTTCACCGGTTGATATGACCGCCAATCGGGCAGTAGAATCTAGGGTTTAGTATCGGTCTGGTCGATAGGTAGGTTCCATGCTCGACACCGTCTCTCTCGACCAATTGCGCACCTTCATCGCCGCGGTCGATGAAGGAAGCTTTTCTGCCGCCTCTCGCAGGCTGCTGCGCGCACAGTCTGTCGTGAGCGCGGCCATCAGCAAGCTCGAGGAACAGATCGGCGTGCAGTTATTCGACCGCGCCGGCCGCTACCCCAAACTCACCGCGGCGGGATCGGCCGTTCTGGGCGATGCGCGCAGCATTATCGCAGGCGTCGACCAGCTGAAGGCCCGGGCGAAGGGCATGTCTGATGGTCTGGAGCCGGAATTGTCCGTGGTGATCGATGTCTTCTATCCGATCGACGCGATTACCCAGGTGGCCAAGGAGTTTCGGCAGAACTACCCGGGCGTCGCGCTTCGCATCTATGTCGAGGCGCTCGGCGGAGCCATTCAGCCCGTGCTCGACGGCCGTTGCAGCATCGGCGTGATCGGATCGCTGCCGGTGATTCCGGATACGCTGGCCTATGAGCGGTTACCCGGCATCGTGTTTCTGATGGTCGCCGCCCGCGACCATGCGCTGGCTTCCTACCGCGGCAAGATTCCCAAAGAGGCGCTTGCCAAACATACTCAGATCGTTCTCACCGACAGGTCGGAACTGTCTTCGGGACGCGAATTCGGCGTCATGTCGTCTTCGACCTGGCGGCTTGCCGACCTGTTTGCCAAGCATCATTTCTTGCTCAAGGGTCTCGGGTGGGGCGGCATGCCGCTGCATGCCGTGCGCAAGGATCTGGAAGCGGGGCGCCTTTCCGCATTGTCGATCGAGGACGTGCCTCCGGATGGCTTGGTGCTGCCGATGTCGGCGGTGTGGCAAACCAAATCACCGCCGGGACCCGCCGGCCGATGGTTTGTCGATCGCCTGAAGCAATTTCCGGCGGATGCCGGCAAGGTGCCGAAGCCGCCGGTGACGAGAAAGAAGGCGAAACGGTCTGCGAAAGCCTAGCCGACCAGCCTCGAGTCAGTCCCTCAAGTCGTCACGCCCTGACAGTTTTCAGATTGCGCGCGTCCAGGCTGAAGCGTCCGGCGCCGAAGTGCGCGATCTGCAACAGCCCGCCGACGATCATGATGTTCTTGAGAAAATGGATCATCTGATTCTGATCGGCGAAATTCCGGTGAAAGAAGATCGCCGTTGCCAATGTGAACACGGCCACGCCGAGCGCAACCGTTCGCGCACGAAAACCAAGCACCAGCAGCAGACCGCCGCCGATCTCGAAGGCAACGGCAATCGCCCAGCCAAGGGGGGCAAGCGGCAAGCCGACACTGCCGATATAGGCCGTCGTTGCCGCATAGGTGGTTAGCTTGCCAACGCCGCTCATGAGAAACGGCAGGCCGATAAGCAGGCGGCCAAGCAGCGGCAGAAACCTCGTAACGTCCATATTCAGCTCTCCTTGCAGGGGTGAGAATTCGATTCCGAACGACCGCACGCGGTCGTGATCAATATTATACTTTACGCTCGTAAAGTAAAGTGCTATGAGTTCGGTTATGCGATGCCGCGGTTGCAAGCTGCGATCGCAAAATGTCGGCGGCCAGCGCCGCGAAAGCCGGGCGGAGACGAGCGATGATCGAGGAACGGGACATTTACGTCGCCATGCGGGACGGCACGCGGCTGGCCGTCGACGTCTACCGCCCGGATGCGCCGGGCAAATATCCCGTGCTGTACGCGTCGGCGCTGCACAACAAGGACATCCAGGGTCCCGACATCGCGGACATCCTGCCGCCGCAGCCGGCGCACGCGCCGCTCTGGTTCGGCCCGATCGAGGCGGGCGACACACGGCGCTTCATCGCCAACGGCTACATTCACGTGATTGCGCAGCCCCGGGGCTCCGCCAAGTCAGAAGGGCATTACGGCCACGAGGACACCGACCACTACGATCTGATCGAATGGATCACGCAGCAGCCGTGGTCGGATGGCAAGGTCGGAATGGTCGGTATCTCCGGATTTGCCGGCGAGCAATGGCGCGCCGCCGCGCAAGGACATCCGGCGCTGAAGGCGATTTTTCCCTATGATGCGTGCAGCGCCTACGGCGGCATGTTCGGATTCCGGGACTTCAATCCCGGCGGCGTCCTGCACGCCTTTCCCTATCTGCTCGACGTCTTCAGCACGGTGCACGAGTCGCGCGATCGGCCCGCAGAACTTCCCGCCGCGGAGGAGGAGCTCTGGCGCCGCGCAATGCGCAATCCCGACTACAAGCAGTACATCAACCTCTACAACGTCCTCACGCAAAAGGGTCAGCGCACGTTCATCATGTATCTCATGATGACGCATCCCTGGGAGCTCGACGGCACCGTCGAGCGCGCCGAAGAGACCTTCAAGAAAATCAAGATACCGTTCTATACCGGCTCGGGAGCCTACGCCTACACGTACAAGCTCCATTGGCTGGGCGCGCAGCACTACTTCGCCAACGTCGATGCGCCAAAGAAGCTGCTCTTCACCGGACCAGCCCACCTCGAGCGGCCCTTCCATCAATTCCACGACGAGATCATCCGCTGGTACGACCATTGGCTGAAGGGGGAAAACACCGGCATCATGGACGAGCCGCCGGTGCGCTATTGGCTGATGGGAGCCAATGCGTGGCGAACCGGAGCGGACTGGCCACTGCCGGAAACGCAATGGACGAAGTATTATCTTTCCCATTGGGAAGGGCTGTCGACCGAACCGCCGCGGCCTGCTTCGGAACTTGGCGCCGCGGCGCGCGAGTCCGATGTCTTCACGCAGATGCCGGTGACGCGGACGACGAAGGTCGAGCGCCTGCGCTATATGACCGATCCCCTGCCGCACGACGTCACCGTCGCCGGCCCGATCACGCTGACGCTGCACGCGGCGATCGATCAGGAAGACACCAACTGGATCATCGTGCTCAAGGACGTCGGGCCCGACGTCTCGGTCCGAACAGCACGTGAAGGAGAGCGCGACGTTCCGTCGACGCTGCCCGAACGCGAGCTGACGCGCGGCTGGCTGAAGGCATCGTATCGGGCGCTCGACGAGAAACGTTCGAAGCCCTGGGAGCCGTTCCACAAGCTGACGCAGGATGCGATCGCGCCGGTGACGCCGGGAGAAGTGGTCGAGTACCAGATCCAGATCCTCGCCACCGCGAACCAGTTCAAGGCGGGGCACCGGATCTGTCTCGACATCACGTCGCTGGATGTCCCGACCGGCACCGGCGCAATGACTAATGTCGAATACATCCCGTACCACGTTTGCAGCAGCAAGACCGTCACGCACCGGATCTATCGCGACGCGGACCGGCCGTCGCATCTGCTGTTGCCGATCATCCCGGAATCCGCTGGCCGACGTCCGGCCTGACGCTGGCACAAGGAGGAAGAATTACCATGACGACAGTCCGATTCGAACGAGACGGTGCCGTCGGAAATCTTGTGCTGGGCGATCCTCCCTTCAACCGGGTCGACTCGCGCTTCGCGGAAACCTTGCGAACCGCCGTGCACCAGGCCAGCCAGAGCGATATCCGCGTGCTCGTGATCCGTTCCGAGGGGCCGCATTTCAGCTTCGGCGGCGAAGTGCGGGAATGGCCGGGAAAAGACGTCAACTGGTTCAGGACGTTCGTGGCGGATGTGAACGCGTCGTATCGCGCAATCGAAATGCTGAAGATCCCGACAGTTGCCGTGGTGCAGGGTATCGCCTTCGGCGGCGGTTTCGAGCTTGCATTGGCCTGTGATTTTCTCGTCGCGGCCGATAACACGATCTTCCGTTGCGTGGAAGTAACGACGGCGATGCTTCCGATCGCCGGCGCCCTGCAGCGGATCGCGGAGCGCGCCGGTCGGGCGCGCGCGTCGCGATTTGCGATGCTGGGCGAACCAATATCAGGCCGCGAAGCAGGGGCACTCGGAATTGCGACCCACGTAGTGCCTGAACAAGAACTCGCAGCGACCGCGGCCGCGCTGACGCAGCAGCTCGCGATCGGGCCAACCCGCTCGTACGCCGCAACACGAACGCTGCTCAAGGCGTGGTCGAGCGGAGGGGTGGCTGCCGCCGACCTCATGATGCTCGATGTCGCCATGGAACTCTACGACGGCAGCGATGCGCAGCGCGGATTCGCGAATACGGCGGCGGCCTTCGACAAAGACATCGAACCCCCGGCGATGGTGTTCGAGGGGAAGTAAGAGGTCGGCGGCATGCAGCCCATGCCGGTCGATTATCAGTGACAGAGGCCATTGGAGGTGGTCGTGCAGCGCGAAAGTTATGTGCATGGCAATAGCGGCGCGCCCTTGATCGGGAAGACGATCGGCGCGCTCCTGGACGAAGTGGCCGCGATCGACGGCTCTCGCGAGGCGCTGGTTGTGACGCACCAGAACATTCGCTGGACCTATTCGGAGCTCAAGGCGCGCTCTGACGCATTCGCATCGGGGCTGCTGGCGCTCGGCCTCGAGCCGGGCGATCGCGTCGGCATCTGGGCCCCGAACTGCGCTGAATGGACCATCGCGCAGTTTGCGACGGCGAAAGCGGGCCTGATCCTGGTCAACGTCAATCCTGCCTATCGCCTGAGCGAACTGGAACACGACCTTCGAACCGTGGGATGCCGCGCGCTGATATCAGCCAACCGCTTCAAGACCAGCGACTATATCGCCATGTTTCGCGAACTGGTTCCGGAGCTGGGTAGCGGAAGCAGCGAACTCAAGAGTGTGCGGCTGCCGGAGCTGCGCTACGTCATCTCAATCGAAGGCAAGCACGACGGCCTCGTCGCGTTTGAGCGGATATTGGAGAACGGAAGGCAGGTCGGTAACGAGCGGCTCGGCTCGATATCGGGGACGATCCAGATCGACGATGCCGTCAATATCCAGTTTACGAGCGGTACCACGGGATTGCCGAAAGGTGCCACGCTTTCGCACCACAATCTGATCAACAACGGCTTCTTTGTCGGAGAAGCCACCGGAATCGAGCCTGGTTCCCGCGTCTGCATTCCGGTGCCGCTGTATCATTGTTTCGGCATGGTGATGGGAAACCTCGGTTGCGTGACCCATGCCGCAACAATGGTCTATCCATCCGAGGCCTTCGATCCGTTGCGGACGCTGGAGACCGTTGAAGCCGAACGCTGCGATGTACTCTACGGGGTACCCACGATGTTCATCGCCCAACTCAATCACGCCGAATTCTCGCGCTTCGATTTGAGTTCGTTACGGCGGGGCATCATGGCGGGAGCTCCATGCCCGATCGAGGTCATGAAGGAAGTCGCCTCAGTCATGCATATGGGCGAAATAACCATCGCGTATGGGATGACCGAAACCAGTCCCGTCAGTTTCCAGAGCAGCCGGGAGGATCCGCTCGAGCTGCGTGTCTCCACGGTCGGCAGGATCCAGCCGCATCTCGAGGTCAAGATTGTGGATCGAGACGGCCGGGTCGTTCCGCGCGGCGAAGCCGGCGAGCTCTGCACAAGAGGCTACTCGGTCATGCTTGGCTACTGGAATGATGAGGCGCGGACCAGGGACGCGATCGATACGGCCGGCTGGATGCATACCGGCGACCTGGCGACGATCGACAATGATGGCTATTGCCGCATCGTCGGCAGGATCAAGGACATGGTGATCCGCGGTGGCGAGAACATCTATCCGCGTGAAGTCGAGGAGTATCTGTATCAGCACCCGGACATCCAGGACGTCCAAGTGTTCGGCGTTCCCGACACGAAATACGGGGAAGAGCTCTGCGCGTGGATCGTTGCAAAGGCCGGCGTCACCCTCGATGAGGAGGGCGTCCGCAGGTTTTGCCAGGACCGAATTTCGCACTACAAGATCCCCCGCCACATCCGGTTCGTGGAGGGCTTCCCGTCCACGGTGACCGGCAAGGTCCAGAAGTTTGCGATGCGCGAGGCGATGATCGAGGAATTCGCCTGCGCGGCGAAGGCAGGCGCATGAGCCCGGCGAAAATGCCATCGAAGCCTTTCAGTACACGGCGTTGCCGGCGCGCGTCGTTTTCGGATTCGGCACTGTTGCGAAGATACCCGATGAGTTGGCTACGCTGGGTCGCAAGAGGGCGTTCGTGGTATCCGATCCGCATCACGCAATGGCGGCCGCCGCGCGCCTGATGGGCGCCCTCGGCAAATCCGGTGTTGGGCTTTCGACGGATGCATACGCCGGTAGCTCCAAGCCATCGATCACACGGCAGCCTCTGTTAGGCTCTTGAAGTGGCAATCTGGCGCTCGCTTGGGATCCATGTTAATCGATGGCCAAATGGCGAAGAAAACTGTCCGGCGAGAGCGCCCGCGCAAGAGGGCCGAGCAACAGCGGGCGCTCGAGACGCGAGCCTCGATCCTGGACGCTGCGATTGCTGAATTCGCGGCGCGCGGATTTGAAGGGGCAAGCATTCGCGAGATAGCAGATCGTCTCGGCCTGCAACATCCGCTGATCACATACCACTATCGCAGCAAGGATATTCTCTGGCGGGCCGCAGCCGAACATGCGTTCGCACAAATCAGGGCAGGGTGGGATAGTTCGGCGCCGGAAAACTCCGACCTTCCGCCGCTCGCCCGATTGCGCGAGGAGTACGCCACGCTGTTTCGCTACACGGTCGCATTCCCGGAGTTTCACCGGTTCATGCGTCAGGAATCGCTTTCGAACAATCCACGGCTGAAATGGGTTGCGGAAACGGTGCTGGCGCCGCTTCTGGAACGATTGATTCCGCAGATCGTTGCGGCCCAGAAGCAGGGGCTGCTTCCCGCGGCCGATCCGATTCTTTTTCATTATATGATGGTCAGCCTCACCGCCACGCTCTCCGGGTTCGGGCCTGAAATGCAGGTTACCAGCGGACTATCTAGCAAGGACACCAAGGTCGTGGAAGCGTATTGGCGCCTGGTTGACGAAACGGTCTTTGGAACACATGCGGGCGGCAAGTCTGCTCGGAAGCGAATGGATTAGTACCAGCCGTCAACGTCCAACCGTTGTCGCGAGAAGGTGCTCCAAACCGGTCGCCTGGCATGCTTCGTCAATCGTACAGGTGTGTCGCTGGGCAAACGGAAGCGAACTCCTCGAAGCGCTGGACCTTGGAAGGGACTGAGTAATTTGAGGCCGGATCATCCTTACGCGCGTTTTCCCATCGGCACCACCTTTCCATCACTCCGCGGCACCAGGGACACGACTGCCGCCCTTGCGAGGTCTTCCAAAGCGGTCGCAATGTATTTCGCGTAGTGCCGCGCGGATCTCCCCGCGATCGCGGCGCTACGTGTTGCATCCGGGAGCCTCACAGGCCGCACGGCATCGTTCGGGCGGCTTGACGCCGGACCGCTGGCGCGACGCCCGGTCTTCTGTTCGGGTTTCCCCCACAACCGGTCGACGAAGGTGCCGGACGGATCGTTTGGCGTGACCGGCATCGGCTGCCACGGCCTGGCACAGTTCACGGATCGCAATCCATTACCATGCACTCACATGGGGGCAGAAGGCGTAAGGCGCTCAAGAGCGAGCCAGCCTGGGCCCTTGGAGGCAAAACGAGCGATAGCCGGAGCTGCAGAGTTTGCAAGACGCTGCCTGGCATGCTCGATCTCTACAAAAGGCGTGCAGCTCCAGCCTAAGCGCTGCTCGACCACTACTGGCGCCAGGCCCATTTGCGTCGCCCAAATCTGGATAGGCGAGCGCTGCACAACTCAGGTGAAACGGCCTGCGCCGGCGCCGCGCCTCCGGCCAGTCCACTGCCTATTCCTGGCGATCGTTCCTTGGGCTTCGCGCCGTGACGATTCACCCCGAAATCTGGCGATAACTCCCTTGCTTGCCGGTTTCCGATTGCCGGGGGCAAGCGATACTATAAATTTCCGCGTCATGAACAAGGGAAGAACGCGCGCGGGAAAGCCAGCCTACAGCCCTTCGGCATTTTTGAGGGCAAGACGCCCGGAGCAGTTTTCCGATTCGCGCGAGGCAGATGCATCACCTCTCGACCGAAGCCTTTTTGAATACCAGCTCGAAACACTTACGAGCAGAAGCGACGAAAAGCCA
This sequence comes from Bradyrhizobium sp. USDA 3364, assembly GCF_054056355.1. Taxonomy (NCBI): domain Bacteria; kingdom Pseudomonadati; phylum Pseudomonadota; class Alphaproteobacteria; order Hyphomicrobiales; family Nitrobacteraceae; genus Bradyrhizobium; species Bradyrhizobium sp. USDA 3364. The sequence goes on along the minus strand of NZ_JBSRYG010000002.1, from coordinate 7,894,376 downwards.
TTCGAGATTTTCTGCCGCCGATTGGCGCAAAAGGAGATCTGTCCCAACCTCATTCCGCAAACCGGGCCAACCGGTGGTGGCGACAGTAAAGTGGACACTGAGACCTATCCTGTGGCGTCAGAAGTTGCCGACCGCTGGTACGAGGCCAATCCGAATGCAGGTTCGGAACGATGGGCGTTTGCCGTTAGCGCAAAAAAGGACTGGCGGACCAAGGTACGCTCCGACGTAAAGAAGATAGCCGAGACGAAGCGCGGCTATTCCTTAATTTACTTCCTTTCCAACCAGTTCATCAAGGACCGGGATCGCGCCGATACCGAAGACGAGCTCACCAGGTCGTTTGGCATTGCCGTTCGGATATTGGATCGGGGTTGGATTGTCGAAAGAGTATTCGATCGAAAGCATTTTAAGCTGGCGATTGATTCTCTCAACATCAGCGTTTCGTCTCCCAAAGAAAGAGTAACGGGACCGCGCGATGCGCAGAAGCGGGCAGATCTTGATGAACTGGAGCGGAAGATTGCTGACCAGGATCGCTACTCCGGCGATGAGTACCAACTGGCGGAAGACTGCCTCGACGTCGCCATTCTCGGGCGCGAGCTGGAGCTGAGCCGCACCGAAGTCGAGGGCCTGTTTGACCGCGCTAACCGGATCGCGCTGAAGGTTGGCTCCTCTCAACAGCTACTTCGCATCCGGTATCAACGCGCCTGGACGGCTTGCTTCTGGTTCGACGACTTCGAAACGGTGAACGAACTTTACAATGGAATCGAGGAGCTGGCTCTCGAGAGTGAGCAAGCCGATGATCTGGAATGGCTTTCAAATGCATGGAATAACCTTCTAACCGGCGTGCGGGTTGGCGCATTGGAAGCCGGGGCGGCCAAACTTCAGGAGCGAACGGAGCGCTTGCAGTCCCGCCTGGTTGAGTTGTCCGAACAGCCGGACCGGCCAAACAACGCGGCGTTAGCCAGAACGGTATGGTGCACGACACGCCTCGCCGTGGAAGGCGGCAATGCTGGTGCTGTAAGCGAAGTGCTGACCGAGCTCGCCAAGATCTTTCGCGAAGCCGAGTACATGGGCGGTTATCCGTTTGACCGAGTTTCCCGACTGTTCGAGGAGTTTGGACAGGCGTTCGGATCGAATCCCGCCTATGACGAAGCTTTCGAAACCCTGTTGCCGATACTTGAACGCCGCCGAAGCGAGGCCGCTGCAGGATTGGCGTTGTTGACGCGTGGACGTCAAAAACTGGAGGCGGATGATAATTATGATGCAATCCGCCTGTTAGGGCGTGCCCAAACAAAGCTGATCAAATACGAGCATCGGCGTGATCTCGTGCACTGCCTGATGATCTGCGCGTTGGCATATCAAAAAATCGGCCTGCTATGGGCCGCTCACTCTATTTTCCTGGCTGCCGCCTCCCATGCGCTTTCCGAGTTTGTCCGCGATGGACATATCGGGCTTGCGGCCCTTCGCGCCATTCAACAACTCGTGTGGATCGAATTGCAGCTGGGCCGTTTGCCTCATGTTCTCAACTACGTGAATTTCGAGCGAATGCTGGCTGACTTCTTCCAGTTGGACGATGATCAAGAAGAGGCGTTCACAGGGCAGTTTCAGGCACAAGATCGCCTGCTCGCGGCACTCTTGCTTCGTTCGTCCATGCCGCAGCTCGCCGCGATGGATCGGCTGCCGAAGACCTTGGAAAAAATGGGGCTGTTCGGCTCGGCAATGGTTCTCCTCTACTTGCTTGGTCACCGTGAGACGTTGCTCGCAGAGGGATATGTGAATGAGGAGGTGTCCGAGGCTGAGCTGAACGAAACGATTGGGCATCTCTCGCAAATGCCTGACAACGAGCATCTGCCTTCAAAGGTCGAGCTCTTTGACGGCGCGATCGTTCTACTGTGGTCTTCTGTCCTGGGATGCCAATGGACGGTAACCGTGGACTCGACCGAGACAGGGATTCGGATTGGCGAGGCATTTCTTGGTTTCATTGAGATGTTCTTCGCGACGAGTCTCGACTATGACGCGATTCCGCATCGTCAGCGTATCGACATCCGGATAGCGGCAAAGGAGATTGGCGATGGCCCCGAATTCCAGATCGCCGTCGATGATCCCGAGTTTCTGGCGCGGATCGATTATTCCACCAAGTATGATTCATCGCGCGAGCTTGTCGAGCGAAAGCTCCGTGACTTCCTGAGGGATACGCTTGCTGTTCTGATACCGCGCATATTGTACGTGCCCGATCTGGAGAAGTATTTTGAGCGCATAGCGATGACGGAAGAAGGGTTTGGCCGCTCGCTTGCCTTTGCTGACGTATTCACCAGCGCGAGCAATGTTGTCGGCGCGACCCCCTTCTATGATCTGTCTTCCTGGCTTGACGAGCAGCATCGGTTCGCGTTGAAGCGCACCTTGATGCCTGCATTCGAACCGGAGACCGAGCTGGCCGTAGAGCCCGGTGAAATAGGCTATGGGGAAGGCGAGCCTCCTCCCGAATTGCGTCGTACCGATCGCCTGAAGCATGGACAGCGCCGGGTGCTTTCGGTGATCGATATGGCGCTGTGGGAAGCGGCAAAATGGCGAGGTATGGCGGTCAGCCTGCATCAAGACTTCCCGCCGGGCTTGATGCTTTTGTTTGAGAACGAAAAGCCCGCGAGACAGATATTCGAGACCTGGCGGAAGGAGTTTGGCCGGAAAGACGAGCAGGGGATTTTGCGCATCAGTCTGGTAACCGGGGTCGATCGCCACAAGCTGTCGTCGTACTCGATTGTTGTCAGCACGAACGTCGAGAACGTGATGAAAGATCCTCAGCCCTTTGAACAGGCGGTTGTCGTCTCTCGTGCGAAACGCATGGATCCGGCGGACCCAAGGGTCTTGGAAATGTTTCTAGCAGCCTACCGGACCTATCATTGCTATTTTGTCGCTCCCGCGATCCTGAGTGGCGAGGGTCGGTCTCCCGAAGTCATCCGTGACCTGCCGCTCTTCAAGGACGATTTGAGCGTGCGCGAGGCTTGGCGTATCGGCGCACATGATCCGGATTTCATTGCGCTATACCCGGACGACGATCCCGTCATTCCCGAGGGGGTGACAGACCCTCCCGTCCGCCGAGCTCTTGAGCGCCATCGTCAGCGTGCGCAACGGTAAGGCAGCGATCCGGCTGCCTGCATCGAGGTATCGGGCTGGCGTCAATGTGACTTGTTGGCGAACGCCACGAGGGTCCGCCGGGGCTTTCCGATGCAAGCAGGCTGTCGTGACCCGAATGATATGGTGGCCTTGCGGGAGGCCGCCAATCCCCTATGCGCCCTTACACGCTCTAACGTGTTTTAAACGCTAAAGCGTGTGGCGTGTCGAGGCGACAAATGCATCATCCTGTTGGATGAGGCGGCGTCATCCGATCCACCTGAAGCGACAGCTTGCCCGCAACCTGCGCCGGTTGCGGCTCGCGCGATCGTGGTCGCAGGATGACCTGGCGGCAGAGGCGAACGTGCGGCAGGCGCTGGTCAGCGCCATCGAGGTCGCGACTGCCAACCCGACGCTGGAATCGCTGGACAAGGTTGCGGCGGCGCTGGGCGTCGACGTGGCGGAACTGGTGGCGGTGCCGGCCGCGGAGCCGCGATCGCCGACCCAGAGGCAGCCACGACGGCGGCCGGTCCGCCGGGGCCGCTGACACGGCCGACCCGCAATGCGTCCGATCGAGCAGATGCGACTCCGATTATCGTGTGGTCGGCGCCGCGCTATCCATGCCTCGTGATCGTTCGGCCGCTGCGCATTGCAAAGAAACCTGTGCAACAGCCCGCCGTAGGGAAGCTAACTGGCGTTAGCTTCCCTACGGCGTTTGAGACTTGCTGGTGCAGCAAATATTGTCGGATCCAGGAACGTCGCGGGGACCGCCTTGAAGCGAACCGCGGCTGCAGCAAGAACCAGGAGTGAGCGATGGTGACCGGGACGTTGACGCCAGACGATGTTCGAGCGTTGCTCGAAAGATTCTCCGCCGCAATCGAGCTCGACCAAAATCACGTCGACGGGCTGCCGCCGGACAGCTTTAGCGTGGCCTATGACGAGGGCATGTGGCGCCAATGGCGGCACGATCACCGCGTCTATGTCGCGATGCTGCTGTCGACCACGGATGCGATCCCGCCGGTGATGCTGTGGCGGTTGACCGGAATTGCGGTCGGTTACGAGCCGGCGCTGGTCGGAAACATTATCGTGGACCTGTTCGCCGAGGTCGTGAGCGGCTGCAGCGCGGAGGATTTTTCCACGGCAGAGCGCTTCTTTGGCGGCTTGATCGCGGAGATGAGCGGACAGCGCAGGGGCAGGTCCTGTCACGGCGGCGCGCGAGCGTCACTGCTGCGGTGGTTGCCGGCGGCCGATCCGCTGCGGATCGCCCAGGATCCGGAGTGCGGTTATGGGCTGTGATGGCTGAGGTCACCGCGCCAGCCATCGCCATCCGGCGATCCGGCTGATCGCGCGCCCTGGCGAAGTTGCCAGCGCGAACTCATGTGAGCTGCGGCCTTAGGTGCCGATCCGGCTGGCCAGGCTGCGCGCGCAGCTGTGTCGCACCGGCGTTCGCCGGCACCCGCCCTGGTAGAACGGCGGCTTTTTGGGCCGGGACGGCAAGTCCTTGAAGAAAGATCGAATCCTTGTCGGCCAAAACATCCGCCTCGGTGTGCGACGCCGTGTCGGCGTCCGCGCGGTCGCCGGCAGCGGGGCCAGTGCCCGGCGTGCGGCCTGTGCACTGGCCGGGCTGCCAATCCTTGGGGCGGCGCGTGGTGCGGCTGCGAAGCTGCGACCGCACGTCGTGTCGGCGGCAAGGATTCGAAGGCAGCCCGCGGCGGCGCCGGTTGTGCTGCGGCGGCGGGGAAGCTCGGCCGGCTCCGAGGCCCTCGCGCCGGCGCGCTGGTGGTGGCGCGACGCGCGGGCGATGCGCGCCACGACATCGCGTTCCGGGAGCTGCGCGGCGCGTGCCGGCGTGCCCCGGAGCCATTGCGGCGCGGCCGGGCCGGCGTCGCTGCCGGCACGATTTTTCGAGAACAGCAAATGTCAGAGGTCGATCACAAATGCGTGAGAAGGCTGAATCCGGCCCGGATCGGGACGCGGGCGAGCGTTTGGCCTCGCTCGCAAGGCGAGGCCATCCGAATCGATCGGGTGGGCGTTGCTGCGCCGCGCGGTCGGGTGGGCGCTGCGGCCAGACGTGAGTTGAGGCGCGTATTCGATGGCGCCGGGATTGGCGTGCGATCGCAGGCGTGGCCGGGCAGGGGCGCCAGACCGAGCCTGGCCGGCGTTGCGTTCGCTGTAGCGCGCGATCGTCCGCAGCCGAGCCGTGCGACGCGCGCCGGCCATCGACGGGTATGGCCGGGCGCGCAGCAGCTCGCCCGGACTTGGCCGACATGACGGTGCGTCAGGCGGTTGGGGGAGAAGGACCGTGCAGCAAAGCGCGCCCGGCCAATTCTCGTCTATCGCTCTTCTTGCAGCAGCTCGGCCAGGAAGGAGGCGGTGGCGTCCTGGGCATTGCCGGACCGGACCGCGGTCTCGAGGTCCGGGATTGGTTCGCGCGGTGCCGCGGCGGGCCGGGTTGCGCGCTCGGTCCACTGCGTCGCGCGCGCCGAGGCGACGTCGGCGCGTTCGATCTCGGCCGGATCCACGGTCTGGGCCCGTGGAGGCGGCGGCGCATCGTCCTCCTCGTCGAAGATCACCGCCTTCTCGATCGCGGCGTCGACGGCGTCTGCGCCCGGTTCGTCGTCGAAGTTCAGGGCTGCCAGGAACCGCAGGGTGGCGTCGTTGCTCTGCAGCTTCTTGGCCATCTTGAAGGTGTCGCGGCCGTCGACGGTGACGCCGTGGTCCACCTTCCGCATGGCCGACGGCGCCTCCGAGCGTTGCGCGGCGATGCGTTTTGGGTCGCTCGGCAGGGACAAATCGGCGCCGGGCTGATCGAAGGCGTCGGCGAACGGCACAATCTCGTCGAAATCGGGCTCGGTCTCGAATTCCAGATCCTCGGCCGGCGGCAGCTCGTCGTCGAGGGGCGGCGGCGGTATCGGGCGGTCCGGCGTATGACGGCTTGCCGCGGCGAGGGGCGCGCCATCCGGCGCGCCGAACGCGGCTGCCGTGGGGCGGCCGCGCGCGGCGCGCAGCGCTGGCGATACCATGCCCGGCACTTCCGAGGGAACCCGCCCCTGGCCTGATCGGGCGGTCGCCGTCAGGCCGCTGGAGAGCGGCACCTCGGGCAGGCCCTCGATGCGGCGGACGTCCCTGGTAAAGACGTTGGCGTCGTTGATCTGGGCGAGCGTAATGGCGGCGAGCGCCGCGCAGGAGGCGGTGAGATAATCGCCCTGCGGGCCGGTCTTCTTGTTGGCGCGCAGGAAGGCGACCGCGGCGCAGGCGATCTCGGACTTCATCTTGGCAGGATCGCGCTGCTGGGTGACGGCCTGCGCGATCTCGGCGCGCGCGGCCCTGGCGCGCTCCTCGACGATGCGAGCGAACTGGATGTCCGCCAGCTTCTCGGCGATCAAGGGTAGCGTCTCTTCCTTCTTGACGTCGGCGGGGTTCGGCCGGGCGACGGAGATGAAGTGGTTCACCCGCAGCTCGAGGCTCGCGAGATTGTCGTACTCGCCCTCCGGGAAGGCGTGAAAGGTCTTCACCTTGAAATACTGGTCGTGCCAGGTGACGTAGGCCTCGCCGACGCCGAGCGCGCGGAGGTCGAGCGCGTTGATGCGGCTGACCTTCTCGATCCGCGCCTCCATGCCGTCGAGGTAGCTGGTGTTGAACTCGCCGGCCTTGCCGGAGAAGCCGCCGGTCTGGGCTTTCAGGCCTTCGCCACCGGAATCGATCGCCAGCTTGGCGGTGGCCTCCAGTTCCTCCACCCGCATGAAGATTTTTGTCGTCGTATTGGCGATGATCGATTTTGCCTCTTTGTCGTTCTCCCGCAGCATTGCAGGTATATCTTGAGTAGCGAATACTAGACTAAACCCAAGAGAGCGGCCCTGAGCGGCCATGATTGCCATCCCATTGACGCAATAGTAGCCGACCTCATCTAACTCTACCTGTGATAGACTTTGTTTTACTGCAAGTCAGATTGCGTTTTGTGATGGCTGGGAATCCGTGGGACACGACAAATTCAGCGCGCGGCCTCGTCTGGCCTCAACCGAGCGAAGTACACTCCGGCCTCGCTTCGGATCTGCTGAATCCTTCGTTCACCTGCGACGATACGAGAGCGGCTTTGTCATTCGGTGGTGGTTCTGCCGCGATCACGGACGCCCCAAGCGGCCGGTCAGAGGGCGTTGCAACTGATCGGCCAAACATGGATGCAACCCGCGCAGGGTGCTTGCTGGCTGCCGGGGAGCCTACGAAACTTGTTCGCCTTGCATGATGATCTGGACCGCTGAACAAGGCTGCCATCTAAGCAGAGACTGGTGGACGGTTGTTACCGCCCACCCGCCGTTCACGTCAGTCAAAGAGAGCCGCACCTCATCTTCAAGTTGACGCTACCTCCTCGACCGCCGGGATATCCCGCTCGATCAGCTGCGTGATCGTCGGGCTGGCCGAGACCGGCAGGATGTCACCGAATTTGGGCCATATCGACCTATCTGGTTCGGGAGCCAACACATCGCGCATGAGCTTGGCTCTCTTCTCCGCATCCACGAAAACCTTACGGTAATGCTTCTCCGTGATCTTCTCGCTGTCGTGGATCGCGAGCGCAGCTTCCGCCAGGCTTCCCTTCTTGTAGTAAACCGCGGTTGCCACAATGTGGCGCATTGCCTGCGAGCCGAACGGTTTCACTCCTTGCAATCCCGTTCCACGGCCCTGGTTCTCCGCGATATAGTTCTCCGTGAATGCGCGAAACAGGATCCCAAACGTGCCTGGGCCGACATGGCCTTCGTTATGGCGGGTCACATAGAAGGCGTTGCTGTGCACGCCGTCGAGGATCCCAGCGCGGGCATGATGGACGTACGTCTCAAGATCGGTGTAGAGGCCCCACTCATCTAGAAGCTTGGCCATGTAGAAGCCACCAACGGTCAAATTCTTAAAGGCTTCGGACTTCTCGTTCTTGAACAGGTCCGCCGGGACTTTGATCCACCACGTTCCCCTCTCTTGAAAGACCATCCCGGTGTTGTTGGGGTGATATGTCAGCCCACAGAACGTTTTCCGCCGAAGCGGTACCTGGGCGTGCAACTTGACCGCGACCGCCTCGCGGATGGCGGTGAACCAGTGAGACGAACCTGGCCTCAATTCCAAGATTTTCTGGTTAAGGCGCGAAACGCCAAACTCGATTGCCATCAACGGGTTTTCGAAGCGGAGGATCGGAAGTATTCGGCTCACACTATCGGGCGCCGTCATGTGCTTACGCATTTTTCGGCGAAGAGTGCGGTATTGCGCCGTGGTTGCATCGAGCTGCTTCGCCCAATTGCAGCTCGCGTCCGAGATTTCCGCTTCTGTCAGAACCGGCCGGATATCGTCCCGCTTACCCTTCCCATATGCGATCTGGTCCGCGACGCGGGGGACGTCGATCGGCGCAAGCTTCTCCAGAAGTGCGCGGCCGCCGCGCAACCAACCTGGACTCTCATCGACATCAGCGGTTGGATGGTCCCTGTATTCGACCCCAAGCTCTCGCCTCGTCAGGCTGGCAGCGAAGATGTACCACTCGGCCGTCGACGCGGCCCAGCGTCGCTCCATACCAACCGACTGCTTTCTATCCATCAGGTACAAGTCATACTCGTGGAGAATTTGACTGAAGGCCAGATAGCCAATCGATAGATTCTCCAGCGGAACCCCCAAGGAATGATGCATCCATCCGAAAAATAGGCGGAATCTGCGGTGGTAAATGTTCTCGGTATCACCGTTCCATGCCTTGGTTAGAGTTGGGACATCGTCTCGAACGATCACGATCGATCGCGATTCGACCAGTTCGTCGAACTCCTGCTTCACCAGGGGTGGCAGATCCTTGAGACCGTACGGCATCTCCAGCCGCAATCTTGTGCGCTTCTGGTCGATCGTATTCTTCGCCGAATGGAAGATTGCGAGCTTCTTGGCCATCAACGCGTGTAGCTCTTCGTCGCTGAGCTGAGCGAGATTGAGATCTTGCTCAAACAGGCGCCTGAACCGCTTCTGCTGTCCTGGAGGCAACAATCGGATTTCCTCGGGCAGGAAACGCTGTTTGACGTTTGCCGATCCGCTGCGATTTGAGCGGTAGACGCTGGACAGATATCCTTCCGCGCACCCAAGTACTTCTTCAATCTCGTCTATTTTGCTCTTGAAGCTGAGAGTCGGGGCTTTGAGGCCCGAACCCCAGTTGATGACCGTCTGCATCGCGGTGGCGGTGGTCCGAGCTACTGCAGAAAGAGAAAATCCGACTAGGGCCGATTCCAGTCTAAGCCGGCCATGGAATGTGTGCAGTTCGAGTTCACCCTTGGTCGCACGCACCACGATGTCCCTGATCTCGACAAGTAGCGCCGCCTCCTTTGCGGAATAAGTCTGCTGCTGCAGCGCCTCGGAAATCGCTGTGAAACTGTCGTCCAGCTTGCCATTCGGACGGTTCCGCGCGATTTTCTCAATGAGGTTCTTCACCTCGTTATACTTCGCTTGGCGCGTGACCCGGGCGGCTTCGCAGTCCGCCTGAATGACCGCCACCGCGATGTTGATGGCCTCCTCCAGAGTGTAGCTCGGACGTACTCTCTCCTTCCGACGAATGTTGATCGGAACGCCGCTCTCCGCTGCGTCTTTGATCAGTTTGCGGCATTGAGACGTGCTCCGGACGAGCGCGAAAAGCGAGACACCGGACTCTTTGGCAACCAGAGGATATGAAATCTCGAATGGTCGGGATGGCATCGCGGGAAGGCCACGGCCGTCGCTCATGATGGCGGCAAGATACGCGTCGATCTCTGCGATGTTGGCCTGGTGCGCTTTCGTCGTATCACCGTTGGGTTTGGACATTTGAAACTCCTTGCACTTGCGCTTTGCTGTTGACGTCAGGGCCGCCTGCGCAGAGCGACACTCGCTTTTTGATTCCGTATCTCGCGTCGAAGAGTCAATCTGCGGTCACGCCGTGCCGAGAGCGGTTCGCTCGCTGCGACTCATCTCAAGACCGGTCGACATGTCCTCATCTTCCTGTGCGCAAACTTGACGATGCCGAGCGTATGGCACGCCGGATGATCCGGAGATTGGCCCCGTGACCAGCCGGCGCAGCGTGGTGGATTTTGCCAGCGCAAGTGACTCGTCCGACTTGTGCCGCGAAGGATACGGCCTGCGCTCAATCCTTGCTGACGGTGGATTGCTCGTCGTCGCTCTCTCTCCGATGTTTTGCAAAGAGAAGTTCGTCGACGCAGCGTGCGCGAGCACTTGGATGAGTCCTATGTCTCTCGAGCCGCTGACCAAGGATTGGATTGCGGGGTCGGATCGACGCGCCGGTCCGCGCACAGACGCATTGCGCGTCCAATGCGGCGAGTCTCGTTCAACGTTGCGATTTCATCGACAGGTTGTGCAGTCGGACGTGTAGGATTCGAGAACCTTGATCACTCGGCGGCCGGAGCAGCCGGCTTTCGCCGGCTCTCCCCTCGCCACGCCGGACCTTGCCCTACCTCGCCGGACCACGCCCCGCCACGAACCTAGTCCAGACACTCGACCCGGAAGCGGCCAAACTTCGGCCTCCAGTCGCCAATGCCACGGGCAGAACCGCTCTCCGCGAAAATGTCTGCGATCATTGGCGGGCTCAGGAGGCTCGGCAGGTACGACGCTTTGAAATCGACGTTCCATGTATCAAACCGTGGCCGCGTCCGCATAGTTCGCGCGGTGCCGATACGAACCGGAACGCGCAGGCGAAAGCGTTCTTGTTCCCACAACTCGTCAATATCTTGCGGCCCGTCATAGAACAGCCGGGTGGGGCTATCGACCTCGATGCCCGCAGCCGCCTGCTTTCCGCGCCGCATACTTCTTGCTCCCGCGATGAACGCGGCCTCAATCGCGTCGGCCGGAATGCATGGCACACCCTGGTCAAGCCACAGTGCGCCGAACCATTCGATTCGGGCAATCTCTCGATGGTCAGATGCGGTTTTCAGGCGCTTGCCAGTAATCTTCGCGAGCTCGCGTGAGATCGGATCCAGCGGGTCGGAGAGGCGGGCTGAATGCATGAGCAGCGGGCGAACGCCGATCAAGCGCAAGGAAACAGACTCGGTGATCATGGATCTCTCCATATTTGTCAGTTGGTTTCCGGATCGGACGGGCGAGCGGGCGGATCACATCCGCTCGTCGCGGGACGCGAGCGGAGTATCGCCGCTCGCGTAATAGCGCCGTTACGCCGAGATGGCAGTCGGCGCATAAGGTCGTCAGATCGTCTGCAAGCTCGGAGCCGAGCCTTTCGTAAGTACGATGGTGGACCTGTAGCCGCAGCTCATCGCCGCTCGCATTGCAGATACGACAGCGGTTACCCGATGCTTTCAACTCGGCGAGCCGAGCGGGGTTGCTACGCCAGGCGTTGCTGGTGATGTACTTGACGTAATCCATGTCGTTTGGCTTCATCCCAAGCGAGGAAGGGTCGACATCGACCGTGGCCGATGTCGCGCTTCAAGGCCTGGTCGATCACGCACTGTCCATCTCTGTGAGGATGCGTGCGATGAGCTTCCAGACGCTTTGGCGTCGCGCGTGATGGCGGACGATAAAGTCGCGAGTTCGGGGTGGGGTTTCCGCCAGGGGATTATCACTCTCCGTGACGCTCACTGAATAATCGCTGATGTCGGCAAGATTGCTGATATTGCCGATGATCATCGACCCGATCGTACGTCGCGACTCTTCCGCGCCGGCTGGCAAAATCTCGATGGTCACTCTGAGCATGTGCTGGATCTCCACTGCTGAAGGTGATTGTCACTGCGACGAGCGGATTTAGCCGCCCGATATCTCGGCGTTCGTCAGGAGAGTTATGTGCCGGGCAAGAGCACGCGACGTGGGAGCAGGATGTTTCGTCAAGAAAGACCGGCAGGTTGCGGCGACCGACAGCCATTTTGCATGATTGGCTCTGTCTTTCGCTGTCGCAAGGGATGTGCTTTCAACACCTCGTCGATCGCAGCGCGATCCAGGTAGCTCTTCGCCTCCAACCGTTGTGCCACAGCCTCGACGGATGCGCGATTCTCCGTCACCAGTTCGCGCGCCTGCGCGAGGCAGCGATCGAGGCGCTTTACGATCAGGGCCAGAATGGACGAGTCGTGCATCAACATTTCAGCTGCTTGATCGGAGAAATGTGCGACGCCGAGTGCTCCGAATCCGAAACGGAGCTCGAGATCAACGGCCGCACGCGTCGCGAGCGAGAAATCGCTATCTTCGCCGTGGCCAGCTCCAACTGTTGCCTTGTGGACGCCCAAGATGACCTCCTCCGCGGCGCGTCCCGCTAGGAGCGCCGTGATGCAGTTTTCGATTCCGATCCGGGTCTGCAAATTTGCCCAAGAGAGTCTCATGCGTGTGCTGGCACCGCGATCGAGAATCGTCAGCGCCTGCGGCTCGAACACGGCGAGAGCCAAGCCGACAACGAGGTGGCCCGCTTCGTGCACTGAAAGCGTCCGCCGGAGATCATCGGGCAGTCCGTCGCGCCCCGACCTTACCTCGTGCAGCACGTCTTCGACCACAAGATCGCGCTTGGCTCGTCGGGCACGTGATTTCGCGCGCCGGACCCACGCCTCGACGTCGGCACCCGTTTTGCCAGCAGCGGCGAGCGCGATGGGCGTCAAATCCTGATTCGGGAGGAGATCGGGTCCGAGGTGAAATCGAAAGATGGTCGCGAGCGTCTCGTTGTCGGGTAACGGGATTTCGATCATCCGATCGAGGCGTCCCGCGCGCCGCACAGCAGCGTCAACGTGGTCGGGATGGTTGGTCGCCCCGATCACCACAACTCCGGCCCGCTCCTCGATCCCAGCCAGCAATTCGAGCAGCAAGTTTACGATCTGAGTCCAGTACTCCTTGTATTCGGCAGTAAGGCTGGCCCGATCCGAAATCCCGTCGAGCTCATCAATGAAGAGGATACACGGCGCGAGTTGGCGCGCCTGCGAAAACGAGTTTTTGATCGCCCCGAGCGTACCAGAGAGGTAGGCCGCCGAGTTCCAGTCGGCGACGGACGTGCTGACTAGAGGCACATCTGCGGACTTGGCGAGTGCTCGCGCGTATTGCGTCTTGCCAACGCCCGGTGGCCCGACCAGCAGCAGGCCCTTCTCAATGCAGCTCCAGTCGAGCCGACCGGCCCGATACTCGCGCAGATCAACAAGGTTGAGCCCCCATTCGCGTGCCTCGCCATAGCCGGCCAGTTCTTCAAGGCACGGCCCGTCATGAGTGAAGAAACTCTTCGTCGAGATGATCCGTTCAAGCCGTTTCAGGCAGTCGTCCGGGCTGCGATCGGCGCGGACCGAGAGGGCGAGGGTCCGAGATGTCGATCGCGCGCACAAGTTGTTCGTCCGGCGCGGCGTGCGGCCGCTTTCCGGTCACGGCTTCGATCACGAGGACAATCGCGGACGCGTCGAGCTGGTTCAGGGCAAGGTTGTACTCCGCGGCGCGAAGCAAGTCGCGGGGCAGGTGCCGGCGAGGGTCCGGCGCGACGCCGAAGATCGGGGCACGGGCGTGCAGGGCGTCGGCAACGATGACATTTCCCCTGTCCGGTCGATGCTCGCTGAACGTCCCGTCCCGACAGAGCAGCAGGACCGGGCGACCGTAGCTATGTTTGTCGAACGACCGCTCATCAAGCACTTTTGCTTCACTGCCGAATGCGCAGGTTTTCAGGACTTGTCTGACGAGGGAGGTCAACTCGGCGCGGTGCGTGGCGAACGATACTACAGGACAGCCACGACGCAGTTCGCGTGTCAGCCCGTCAACCTCCTCGATAGTGCGGGCGACCAGGATCGCGACCGCGGCGAGATCCGCTCGGATCGACGTCCGTCCGATAGAATCGGGCGTGGTTGCCAAGTCGTCGATCAGCTTCTCGATGGGGTCGTCCCGATCGGCGTTACGCAGAAGCGGCCCGCTGTTCGCGCCGGCTTCAGTTGCCAACATGTCGAGGTAGGCGCGTCCGAGCAGGTCGCGTGGGCGTGATAAGTGCGGGTTCATTTCGTTACTCCGTCGGTATGTATGGCTTGGGCAGGCACGAGCTACGGGCGGCGCCATGGCGATCGCGCCCGCGCTGGTTCTTATCGACATTCGATGAGTTTGCAGCTCGGTCCCGGGACACATCGCGGGCTTTCGGTTCGCCCGGCGACGTAGGCGGCGCCGGGCGATTGACGCTTGCTGCCGCAGGCGTCGAAGTGTGTCAGTTCCGTTGACGTGCCCGACGCAAGATGTTCCGCTCTAACGAGCGCGCACGATGGTGCGCGAACCCAAGGGCACATCCTTGATGTCGAGATCGACGAGTGCTTCGCATGCAAGTGCGCAGACGGCCGAGATGATGTCACACGTCGGGCGAGCGCGCTCCTCCAGTTCGAGGATTGATTGCGGTCCGTCCTCGGCGAGCGCCGCCGCAATCTTCAGTCTGTTGTGCACGGATACCGGAAAGCGATTATTGTACCAGATTGCACGTGCGTTGGAACACAGCGGCTCACACCTGATGTCGGCAGCGTCTCGTTCAAGTAACCGCAGTCCATTGGAGTCGAGAAGTGCGGCCAGACGGACTTGCTGCTCGCCGGCTTTGTCTGACCGCGTTACGCAGACGGCAAGCAGGAAATCGCCGTCTATCCGTTCAAGCACGACGCTCTTCACCGTGGGCGGCGTACCATATGGGTTCGGAGCCTTCCGATAGTGAATCGCGCGAACCGCCGGGTCAAGGCTCGCTTGGAGGAGCGCGTCACGTTGAAGCTCACTGTAGACGGGAATTGCTGCTTTGCATTTTGAGTTCGTGAAGAACGTTGAGACAGTTTTGCGAGAGATTTGATTGCCGTGCATGATGTGATGTCCTGACCACGTTGTAGGAAGGAGTTGCCGTGATCGGGACGGTGATGATCGATGAACATATCTGGCTCCGCGTCTGATTTGAATTCAGAAGTGCGCTGGTTCCGTTTGCGCAAAGACGGTCGTCTGCGGCGCGGTGTGGATCCGCGCAGCTCGCTTGCTCTGGACGAGCGCTCCGCCAGCAACGAGTGGATCGCCTGGGAGCTATAAGGTGCGTTGGATCGGCGAGGGGGCCTTGGCATCCGGTGTTCTGCCGGGTGCGGTACGTACGACGAGAGCTAAAGTAGAATGCTACGCTCAGCGAGGCTTCGTCGAAGGGGTGGGCGGTGACCCTATACGTTATAGCGTGTCATAAGAATGCGCCGAAGATATGGCGCAATCGGGCCTCACTTCGCATCGCGGGGGAATGGCTGCGGCGTGTGTAAAGTAGTTCCCCCACAAGTACGTCCCTTAGTCGGGGTAAAGTGGGTCCCCAATCTGAAACAGAAAAGCCCCACCAGCGATGGAGGCTGTTTGTTTCTGATGTCGCGGGTCGAGGAGGAACGTCGACCGGGCCTATGTCCGCTTTCTCTCCACGAGCCGTCAGTGCATTGCAGGCGCTGCCTGGCCTCGGAAGCGTAGCTGGAACCAATTGTGTCGACGCAAGTGGCGAGTCAACGGTTGGTGTGTTCGTTTCTTGCGACTTGGAGACGCGGTCGAGGCGTCACCTTAAGCGTATCGTAGATGTCGTTCAACATGATGGTCGTTCCCAACGCAGGGAGCGGAATTGGGACGTCAAATGCTTCAAACGTCTCCTTGATCCAGGTTCCATCTTTCTGCCGTCGGTGAACTTTAACGAGGGCAAACTCGGACTCAATCTGCAAGACGGTGTCGACGCTCTCCACGCCTTGGTATTCTTGCAACTTTGCCCCGTAGTCGAAGACGGCGGTGCCCGGTGAAGAGACGTCAACGATGATTGTTGGTGTGGAGGCTGTCATTGCCGAAGCATTGGCAGGGCCGCGGTCTACCACGACGTCCGGATATCGCACCGAATCCGGCCCCGTGCGGACGGCCGTATCATTCGATGTGGTGCGACAGCCCTTGCGCTTTCCGGCAGGGACAAAGGCAGTCTGAACGTTGCTGCAGATGACGTTATGCCCTTCGTTGGCGCCGGCCACGGCATAGGCTATGCCGCTTACGAGCTCGTAGCGGACCTCGCTGCCTGAAATGGCATCGAAAAATTCATCAATCGAGAGCTTCTCCTGCTTGAGAATACCCATAACGACACACCAGACGTTCGCCGCGTGTAATATAAGCCGCTCGAGTTGATAGGAAAGACCAACAGCGACGGGCAAGCTCGTAGTGGTTACGAGTACGACTCCCGTATTTGTTGCGTCCGACTATCCGGCCTTTCGCTTGACGATCTTCACAAGCGCTTCGTCAATTCTGCTCTGCCAATTGGGGCCGCCGGCCTTGAAATGATCTAGGACAACGGGGCTGAGCCTCAGCGAAACTAGCTTCTTCGTCGGCGCCTTATTGGGGCCGCGGCCTTTGCGCATCGTTGGGAAGACCTCATCGAAGGCTTTTGCCTTTGCAAAGTCACTCTTGGTCCATTCCGGGTTATCGCTTACAGCACGCATATCTCTGGCCGTATAGCGCTTCTTAGCGACGGTTCGCTTCATAGAGCTCCCTTTCTGTCTTACTGGCGGGACGCACGCTGATGATGCTGACGGCTTCCTTGCCGTATACCGCGAAGATCACCGAAATGACGCCGCGAATGTTCACGCCGATTGCGCGATAACGGTCTCGCTTGGCTTGCAGGACGATGGCAGTATCGAAGAACTTCTCGTTGAGATCAGCGAAATCCATCCCGTGTTTGTCGAGATTGGCGAGCCGTTTTGGTTCGTCCCAGATGATCTTCACGGATTATTTTGTAGCTACAAAATGGTTCGACGTCAAGGGTGAGAAATGGCCGTGTCTGTGGTGGGACAGCGGCGTTCAATTTGAGTGACGCACTTTGCGCAGCAGGCACCGTTTCGCTGTCAACGCGCCAGGGCGTGCGTGTGGGATCTAAACGGGTTAGAGGGAGCCTGGGAAACGTACTTTGCCCGTCGCTGCACCCAAACGCCGCTGATCGCTTCGAGCGTACGACCGAACGCATAAGCGGCGAACGACTAATCGCGGTTCCGACGACTAGGATCTTGGTTGGGGGTTCCATCGAGCAGGTCCGTCAGGCTGACACTCAGCGCTACTGCGATCTTCAAAAGTGAGTCGATGGTTACGTTTGCTTCACCACGCTCGATTTGGCTGACAAGCGCTTGGCGAACTCCGGCCTGGTTGGCCAGATCGCGTTGGCTCATTCGGGATGTCTGGCGTAGGTCTCTAACCCTGCGAGCCAGTGTGTCGCGCAGTTCGGACTGGGTTCTGAGAAAGGACTCAGACACTGCCACGGCTGCTCCAGGAATCCTTGCGTGCAGCTTGCGCGATAGGGCGGGCGGGCATTGTGCCATTTTAGGTGGAGCTCCGCCATGTTATTCGGGGGCAAGGATTCGATAGCTGACCAAGCAGTGCCGAGTTGGGACGAACGGGCCGATGATATTCAACACTCTGTCGGTTCGGCGCCGCGCCGAGTAGAAGTCCGTCCCCAGCTTCTCTGCGAACGTTCATACCCACAAGCTAAGGTGCGTCGAGCGATCGCTGTGGGCATGGTCTGCCCTCGCTTTCCGAGGCCAGGATGCGTAATCCGAAGCAAGCCGGCCACTGATTCCGACGCAACCCGGCCACCGATTCCGACGGAAGTCGGCCACCGATTCCGATCGAAGCCGGCCACCCTGTTGAGACCGGCCTGACGCTCTCGAAGACGGCGATCGAATCGCGGACCAGCCCCCCTTTGCGGCCGAGCAAGGGGAGGTCTGATGCCCGCCGAGAGAGCGCCGATGCGGAAGGTTCGAGAAGTTTTGAGACTGCGGCACGCCCTTGGCGTGAGCGAGCGGCAGATCGCCGTCACCGTCGGCATCAGCCGATCGACGGTTGGCGAGTATCTGCGGCGGGCTGCCGTGATCGGCATCACCTGGCCGGTGCCGGAAGGGATGGACGACGGCGAGCTCGAGCGCCGGCTGTTCACGCCGCCGACATTCGAGGAGAAGCCGGCGCGGCCGTTGCCCGACTGGACGGCGGTGCACCGGGAGCTGAAGCGGCGCAGCGTGACGCTGCTCTTGCTGTGGGAGGAATATCGCGCGGAGCACGCGGACGGCTATGGCTACAGCCGGTTCTGCGATCTCTACCGGAAATGGAGCGAGACGATCTCGCCGACCATGCGGCAGGCGCATGGGCCTGGAGAGAAGCTGTTCGTCGACTTCGCGGGCGACACGGTGCCGGTGTTCGACGCCGCTACCGGCGCGCAGCGGCTGGCCCATGTCTTTGTCGCCGTGCTGGGAGCATCCAACTACACCTTTGCCGAGGCGCGCTGGTCGGAGGGGTTGGCTGACTGGATTGCGGTGCACGTCAATGCTTTGCGGGCGATCGGCGGCGTGCCGAAGGCGATCGTCTGCGACAATCTGAAATCCGGCGTCACCGCCACCTGTCGCTATGAGCCGGGCATCAACCGCACCTACCAGGAGCTGGCCCAGCATTACGGCACCGCGATCCTGCCCACGCGTCCGCGCAAGCCGCGCGACAAGGCGAAGGTGGAAGTGGCGGTGCAAATCGTCCAGCGGTTTGTGCTGGCGAGGCTGCGGAACCAGCGCTTCTTCTCGCTTGACGAACTCAACGCGGCAATCCGCGAGGCGATCGCCGACCTCAACGCCAAGATCATGCGCAAGCTCGGCGTGAGCCGCAATGAGCTGTTCGCGCAGATCGACAAGCCGGCGCTCAAAGCCCTACCGCCGATGCCGTATCAGTATGCCGAGTGGAAGAAGTGCCGGGTCGCGCCCGACTATCACGTCGAGCTCGCCGGTCACTACTACTCGGTGCCCTCACGTCTGATCCGCGAAGAGCTCGAGGCGCGCATAACCGACAGGACGATCGAGATCCTGCACAAGGGCATCCGGGTGGCCAGCCACGCCCGCTCTGACGTGCCCCATCGCCACACCACGATCCCGGAGCACATGCCGAGCGCGCACCGGCGCTATGCCGAATGGACGCCGGCGCGGATCAAACGAGAAGCCGCCAAGATCGGCCCCGCCACGATCGCTCTCGTCGAGGCGATCATGAGAGCCAAGCCACACCCCGAGCAGGGCTTCCGGGCTTGTCTCGGCATTCTGCGGCTCGCACGCAGCTACGGCTCGGCCCGCATCGAGGCCGCCTGCCAGCGCGGCAACGACATCGGCGCGACCACCTACGGCTCGATCAAGTCGATCCTGCAGCACGGGCTCGATCGCGCCTACGCGAATGAACAGCCGCCGGACGGGCCACCAATCCGACACGGCAACATCCGCGGCACCGATTACTACCACTGAAGAAAGGAGAGACGATGTTGACACATCCCACTCACGAGCGCCTCGTCGCGCTCGGGCTCAATGGCATGGCGAAGGCCCTCGACGAACAGCAACGACAGCCTGACATCGCCGCGCTGGCCTTCGAGGAGCGCCTCGCGCTGCTCGTCGACCGCGAGGCGACCGAGCGCGAGAACAAGCGCCTGGTCGCCCGGTTGCGGTTCGCAAGCCTCCGGCAAAACGCCGTCGTCGAGGATATCGACATGAAGGCGCCGCGCGGACTCGACAAGCCGCTGTTCCAAAAGCTCGTCGCCGGCGAGTGGATCGACCGGCATCAAAACCTGCTCATCATCGGCCCGACCGGCGTCGGCAAGAGCTGGATTGCTTGCGCCTTGGGCCACAAGGCCTGCCGGGACAACCGCTCCGTGCTCTATCAACGGCTGCCGCGGCTGTTTGAGGCGCTCGCCCTCGCGCGGGGCGACGGCCGCCATGCTCGCCTCCTCAGGACCCTGGCGCGCGTGGAACTCCTGATCCTTGACGACTGGGGGCTTGCCTCGATGACGGCCGAGCAACAACGCGACCTGCTGGAGATGATGGAGGATCGCCATGGCCGCGGCTCAACCGTGGTGACAAGCCAGCTCCCGGTCGAGCATTGGCATGAACTCATCGGCAACCCAACCATTGCCGACGCCATCCTCGATCGCCTCGTGCACAACGCCCACAGGCTCACCCTCAAGGGCGAGAGCCTGCGCAAAGCCGCCGCCAAGCGTCAGACGCTTGACGACGAGGCCGCCAACTGACCTGATGACGACGTCGTCGCGAGAGCCCGCCTCGGCAGGCGGCCGGGATCATCGGAATCCCCGGCCGGCTTCCATCGGTACAGGCGGCCGGCTTCGCTCGGAATCCACGGCCGACTTCATCGGAATGCGCAGCCAGGAAGGGTACGTGCCGTACTGTGAGCCTTCCTGATCGATAGGCTCGTCTAATCCCTCCGGTTTTTGACGAGAAGCCAGCGGACCCGAGTCGTTAACCGTTGGTAAATTGGTTGGAAGATTTGGCAGGCGGCGTTTTAGGCGACTCACGATATGCCGTCTCTGCACTGTCTGGGATGAGGCCTGTCGATCATGGTGGTCCAAGAACCAATGAAAAGCCGCACGGCGGGAGCGCGATGCGTCGCCTATACGGTTGTCGCAGGCTCGATGCTTGCGAGCATGGCTTTGGTGCTCGTTCGAGCGTTACCTGCCTTAATGCACGGATTCGGTTGAGATGAGTTCGGCCGGACTGCGTCAGGCCGGCGCTGCCGCTACAGGAGCTGGCCCGCTTTTGGTGAATCGTTACTTGAACAGGGAATCCAGCCGGGACACGCCGCTCCTTCGCACGCCGGAGGCGGGTGCGGACTATTTGAATAATGCTCTCGCCGATGGCGATCCCGCCGAAGTCCGTGACGCCCTCAATCTCGTTGCCCGAGCATTGGGCATGAGCGAGGTCACGAAGGCCGCCGGTGTGACCAGAAGGGGGCTTCGCACGGTGTTCGGAAATTTGCGCGAGTTGCTCATCGTTGCGCGCGACGTCTGTTCTCTGTCGAACGTCGCGTAGACCTCAACGGCGTACGCGTTGCTGCAGAGGTGGTGCGGCCTGCGACGAAGTATCGATCCGGCTGATTGCGCTTGTTCAGGGTTGGGTTTATTTCGGCCAGGCAATCTGACGCACTTGGGTTTATCCAAGTCGATGCGAGGAGCGACCTAGGGTAGCATATTAAAATGCCGTTTATTTCTGCGGATCAATACGAAAGATAGCTTTTCACGTTGGACCCGGACAGTATGATTGCCACCGCACGTTGTGGTAATATCCGCTGTGATCTTTTTCAACCCGGGTATTCGGGCTAATGGATTGATTTTACTACGTCTTATCAAGGTTTGGGGCGACTCGTGAGATATTTGCCCGAGCGATCTGAGCCGATAGCGGGCGGAATCGGGGCAAAGGGGCTGGTCTATGGGCTGTTGGTTGACATGGCGCGGCCTCGCGCCGTGCGTCGGTGCAGCGGCGCGCGCTGGAGAACTCGCGTGCCGGTGGAGCGTGCCCGTTCGATTTCGAGACGGGTTTGCATGCTGACGGTGGATGAGCACGAATACATTCGGGAGCAGCTTTATATCAGGGTCGGGGGCGTGGGGTCGGTCAGGGCGACCCTGGCTGGCGCCCTGCCGGTGCGTCTCCGTATAAAGCTGCCGGACTCGTTGCTGCCCGAAGGGCTCGTGGCGGAAGCGATACAAATCTGCGTCACGGACGATCGGTCCGACACGCCTCCGGCAATCTGCTTCTTCCTGCGTCAAATGTTTCCGACGGACGCTCGCATCAAGCTGATCATTGCGAAGATCGAGCAGACCCCGCTAGATACCACGGCCGGGGCAGACCCTTTTGCGGCGAAGGTGCTTTTCAATAGGATACCGTTCTTGGGGCGCCTCGTGGCGCGCGGGTATCTGCGGGCGCTATTGGAAGATATGCCTCAACAGCCCATTGTCGTCATCAATGGACCGCATGATAGCGGCAAGACCTACACCACCGAGTTCGTAAAGCACATTCGCTGGTTTCATAAGGGCATATTGCCGTGCCACATCCGGGTCGAAAAAGGGCAGGGTGAATCCATCGGAGCGGGCGAACTCGCCCGAGATCTGACGACCTTGCTGTCAGGCGACATTGCCGCACTGCCGCGGAAAGAGGATACTAATGCGTCGCGGTGGCCACAGGAACTGGCCAACCAGATTGTCTCGTTCGCCACAAGAACTCAGCACAAGTGCTGGCTTATTCTGGATGGCTTCAACGATGTGGAGCTCGAAAAGAGCCCTGAAACAAGGCAGCTTATTGCAAGTCTTTCGCACGTGCTTACATCAGGAACAGCTCAGAAACTTCACCGGCTTGTCCTCCTGGACTTTACTGCCGCAAATCTGCTCAATCCCGTCGGCACGCTGGCGATCGAGAACATTCCCGCTCTTCCGCTTTCGTTTGTCGAAGAGTTCGTGAGGGAGGTGGCGGCATCGAAGTTGCCGGATGACATTCAGCTCCTGATCGCGTCAGTAACGCAGGGACTTCCCGACCCGGTGGTAGATCTTACTGAGCTTGGACGCCGGTTGACCGACTTGATACAACTCATCGGATAACTCGCCATGCAGTCGGAAAAGCTTTCGACTTCCCAGATACTGGCCGAACTCGACCGCAGAATGAAGCTGAGGGCAACCGAGCGTCCCCCAAACGCCGTTCTGCCATATTTGCTCTCCGCTTCGGTACTTCATGTTTTCCAGCCCGCGAACTTGAAGCCGTGGCTTGGACTGTCGATGCCCATCGATCCGTTGCAGGCGGTCTTTGACTTCACGATGCCAGCGATCGGATATCGTCATCTTCGGCTGCGGAGCCTGAAGCCGGAGATCAGACGACCGGCACTGTGGTGGCTGTGGCAATTCGGCGAACGCCGCGCGATGAGAGATGTGCTGAACTTGAATGAGAGAATTCCGACCGAGGTTCAGAGAATGTTCGAGCGCTGGATAGACGAGCGTTCGTTTGACATCTCCTCATTCAACTCCGACGAACTGCGTGCGCTTGGACAACTCTATGACTGGGGCCTTGCCGAGCACGGCGGGTTGCCCGAGCGCGGGCACTTCGATCGGTTCGTAAGGCGACGATCGGCCGTCTCACTCTTCGAGCACATGGTCGATGACACCTTCGTCGGCCGCGAGGGCGAGCTTCAGACGCTTCGCAACTATGTTGGCGTGGTGGCGCCGTCGATCTGGGAACGATTGCGTGCTTTCGTGGGGCTGGAGCCGCAGCCGCCGCTCGTGATCTGGGGCCCCGGAGGTATTGGAAAAACTGCTCTCGTAGGCAAGTTTCTTCTCGAACACGTCGATGCGCCGAAAGCAGGCTGGTTTCCGTTCGCGTACATGACGTTCGACTCGGAGACGATGAATATACGCGAGCCGTTTACGATCCTCATCGCAGCCGCCGGCCAGCTAGAGTATCAGATATCCGAGGGACCGTTTGGAAGTGCAGCGCGAGCAGCGATTTCCGGATTCCGTAAGCAAGTGAGTCGGTATCGGGGCCGGCGCGTCGATCTCAAGCGCAGAGCCGGCCGAACCATGAATCGCGGTGCCGTTCTTTCCGCGGCCGAGCGTAATCTGTATGAAGCTTTTGGGGCGATGCTTCGGGAGATCGCGCAGACCGCGGGCGCAGAGCAGGGCGCGTCGAGGGTGCCTGTGCTCCTGGTTTTTGACAGTTTCGAGGAGGTCTACTACCGAAATCGCGAGGAGTTGCTCGGCTTCTGGAGAATGCTGGAGGCGGTCCAGAGAAGTTTTCCTCTCCTGCGCATAGTGATCGCTGGACGTGCCCAACCTCGCCCAAGCTGGATCGGCAACTCGAAGATACTCGAGCAGCCGCTGGACACCTTAAGCCCGCCTGATGCGCAGCGACTGCTACTCAAGCTTGGTGTCCAGGACGCCGCCGTTGCACAAGCGATAGTCAAGCAGGTCGGCGGAAGTCCGCTGACGCTGCGGCTGGCGGCCCGCGTGGCACAAACCGAAGACGCCTCCGACGGAATCAAGGGATTGGAGACTAAGCGCTTCTGGCTTTTCAACGTGGCACAAAGCATCGTGCAGGGGCAGCTGTATCGGCGAATACTGGATCACATCCATGATCCGGACGTGCGAGCCCTGGCCCATCCCGGGATGGTGCTGCGACGGATTACTTGCGGAGTGATTAGGGAGGTTCTCGCGCCCGTTTGCGGTTTGGGAAAGATAAGTCGCGAACGCGCGGAAGAACTGTTCGAGTGTTTGCGACTTGAACATGGGCTGGTCAGCATCGATGGCGATAATTCACTGAAGTACCGAGAGGAGGTCCGGAAACCGGTACTGGTCCTTTTAATGAATGACAAACCTGACCGGGTAAGGGCTCTGCAGGAAGCTGCTGTGCGGTACTACGAGGGCAGATCGGAGCTCGTCGATCGAGCGGAAGAGATCTACAATCGGCTGATGCTTAAGCAGCCGGAATGGCAAGTCGCAGAGCGATGGCAGTCCGGTGTGGAGGCTTTGCTTGCGTCGACCGTGACCGAACTACCCATCGAGCAGCAAATTTGGCTCGCCTCGAGAATGAGTATCGAGCTCCCTGCCGAGACGTACGAGCTTGCCGACCAAGCGAATTGGGAAAGACTCATTGGTCGCAAGGCGCTGGAGGCGTTCCGGTATGCGGGCCCCAGGGAGACTATCGAAACGCTAAGGAAGCGCACGGAACGTAGCTCTGAGAGCCCGCTTTTCGCTATCGAAGCTCGCGCTTGGCTGGCTCTCGAACAGCCGCGGGAAGCGGCTGCACTCCTCGACCGCGCACTCAACAATTATCCCACACTTGGAAATCCAGGGAGATTGGCAGAGCTGCTGTGGTTTAGGGCGCAGGCGGCTCTTCGATTGGCGAAGGAGGACGAAGCCTACGCGTTTCTCGAGAGATTGGTTGTGTTGTCGAGCACGCTTCCATCGCCACTGACGAGCATCCAGGCGCTTTGCGAAATATTCACCGTTTCACTGGCCGCGGATCCGACCGGAACCGCTCTAGCCGAGCAGAAGCGATCGCTCGCGTTCAGAATGACAGGTTTGGCCGATGTGGATATCCAGAAGGAGAAAGATCTTCTGCGCCTGGCTCTTGTTCGTCTCGGGACCGACTTTCCGACCACAATCTCCCAGATCGCGCCCCGTGTCGCTGATCAGTTTATCGATCTCTGGAAGAATGGAGAAATTAGCTCGTCGGAAATCATGAGCAAGCTGGCACAATACCCTGAACTGCCGGGATATCTGTCCGTTGACACAGGCAGGTTCTCTTCGTCGCAAGACGAATTCCTTGAGCACGCGATCTGGCAGATCGTCGAAATGGTCGAACGAAGCGAGGTGCCCGAATTCGAACGACTTCTTCTCGACATTTTCGCTACTGAAGGAGCGTCCTTGTCAGGTGCGGGTTTGGCCGGTCTGGATACATACCGTGAGCCGTGGGAGCTCGAGGCTGCTTCCGAGATGGTGTCCTGAATGCCTTTCGAGTATTTCAACCAGGACAGGCTCATCGAGATCGCCGAAGCTGTTATCACCTCGGTCGGCTACGAAGGCGCTACGCGCTCCGCCTTGATGACGGGCATCGTACCGCTTTTCGTTGCAGCGTTGCCTGGTTCCCTGCCGGTGCCACCGATGCAGTCGATATCTCTGGACCTTGGCGTGCTGAATTCCACCAATCGTCTGACGGATGGCACAGTTCCTCTAAAGATATGGCTGCGTAACGCGGCTCGATTTTCAGGTGGCAAGGCCGAAGCCGAACCGCTGCGTGCTGCTCTCGAGGAGATTGAGATTTTGTCGACGGGGGCTCCCCGTCTGAACGTGACCGGTGTCGCAGAGCTACGGGAAGTCGTGGTGCATCATGACGACATGGTGCCTCACGAATATATGCGTGCGGGTCTTGCCGCCGCCAATGCGGTCGCGAAGCTGTCGGTTATCCGTTACGCCAACGGGAAACCCGAACTCGGCGATACGGGAGAACCACTGATCTACCTTGGTACAGGCTGGCTGATCGACAAGGCTCTTCTATTGACCAACCATCATGTTGTGAACGCACGGGACGATAGCGAACGCGACGCTGCTGAGGCGGATTTGCACGAGCAAGCAGCCTCGACCACAGCCTTGTTCGACTACAATTCTGACGCATCGTCGGGGCACCCGGTCGCCGTTAAGGAGCTGGTCGCGTGGGATCCGAAGCTCGACTATGCGCTTCTCCGTATTGAAGCTGTCGAGCGGGACCCACTACAAATCGGGGAGGCGCTTGCTCCGGTAGATAATACCCGGGTAAATCTAGCTCTGAACATCATCCAGCATCCGGATGGTAGGCCAAAAAAATTCGCTATAAGAAACAATCTGTTAACCGCTGCTACAGACACTGAGCTGAGGTATTTCACGGATACCCTTGGAGGGTCCTCCGGATCGCCGGTATTGGATGACCGCTGGCGGGTGGTGGGCCTCCATCGGGGAGCCACGCGAGTTCGTGATGTGAAATTCAACGGCCAGAGCGTTGCGTACGTGAATGTGGGTAGCCAACTGAGCGCAATCAAACGTGATCTGTTGCTGCGGTACGCTGGTCACATTCCGGAGTTGGGTATATGAATCCAAGTCCGCGCTGAGAGAACGAATATGGCAGTTTTCGACGATTTTGGCGGCACGTTCAAAGGTCTGCTCGGTCAGGTGGACGAGCGTGGGATTCCTGATCTCTTGGAGCCGGTTCTCAATAAGTCCTCGATTGGTGGTCTGCAGGGGCTTGTGAACCGCTTGGAGACGCAGGGGTTTGCTGACCGCGTCCAGGGATGGGCGAACCATGGAAGGTCGTCGCCGATCTCGGCCTTGGAGATCGGGTCGGCTCTCAAGGCGGAGGAGGTCGGCCAGATCGCGCGTGCGGTTGGGCTGCCAGCGGAATCGACCCTCACGCTTCTTGCGGACAACCTGCCGGCGGCAGTGGATGCTGCGACGCAGAGTGGCAATGTCGTGGTTCACGGCGTCCGAAACGTCGCCAAGGCGATTTGATCAGCGCAGGAACCGTACCTGCTCGAGCGTATCGAGTTCGATACCCTCGGAGCCGAAGCCCTCTTCGGCTCCGAGTAGGGGATCCAGTCTTGCCAGATT
The DNA here is from genome assembly GCF_054056355.1 of Bradyrhizobium sp. USDA 3364. NCBI lineage: Bacteria > Pseudomonadati > Pseudomonadota > Alphaproteobacteria > Hyphomicrobiales > Nitrobacteraceae > Bradyrhizobium > Bradyrhizobium sp. USDA 3364. Next base: position 7,867,396 of record NZ_JBSRYG010000002.1, on the reverse strand, counting down.
GTCGAAGCGGATGCCGCTGCGCTTCTCGATGGAGGCAATAGAGACTTGGACGGACGTCGAGAGCTGCGGAGAGACGAAGTATCCGAAGACATACTCCTTGTCGGAGACAAACGTCGTTTCTTGGTTCATTTCGTATCCGGTCGCGCAGAGTTCGTCTGTTTCGTCGTGAACGAACGCGATCACCTTCCAAAAGGCGCGCGGGACCCTAATTCCGAATTTCTCCGGATCGTCTTCCCGTAGGTACGGACCGGTAAACACGGAAATTCTCATCTTGTCCTCTCGCGCATGATCTAGTGCGTGGTCCTCGAGAGCCAGCCAGATCGGGGAGTTGAATTTCTGCATCTGGGGTGTTGTGTTCGTGACATGCATGGAGTCCTCGTTGCCGCGCCTTGCCGTTTTGGCGCTGCCCCAGCCCGGATCTTCGCGTCTGGTCATGTGACCGCGGCTGAACCTCGGCGGATTTCCGTAGCACTCGTTCATGATCTGCTGCGACTTCGGTATCCGCGGATCCCATTTCCAGCCGGCGCGGCCATTCTTCTTCGACTGCTTCCCGTCAATGTTCACGGCACTGTAGAAACACAAGCGACGACTCTGGCTCATGACGACCGAAAAGTGCTCGTAACGAAGAACGGTCTCCGGACCCTCCTTGCCTGCAAATCTAAGCACGTCGTCTGAGAATTCACGTACATCCGGCAGTGCCACCGCGAACTTTCGCCCCAGAAAGTCTGCCTCATACCCTTTTCTATCGTCGTAGTCCGCAACCACCGCTTCGTCACCCGCGATGTCGCCATGGTCGGCCGCGGGCCTCGCGGTATTTCGCGTCGTCGCCGGATCACCGACGTCCACCGATACAGTGACTTTCAGCGGGATCGTGAGACTGACCGACGACGTAACGCGTTGGACCTTGGAAACGGACCCAACATTAAACGCTCGCTGGCGCGGCAAGTTCGAGCCGCTTCCGGCCGGCGTGCACGTCGGAGACTATCCGTTTTACGATGTCAGATCGGACGGCATAGTTTGTCCTGAGGAAGCTGCCGCTGAAGTGGAGGCCCAGCGCTTGACCGCTGTCGAGGTCGAGAACAACCGACCCCGAGCTTCCTCCGAGTGTGGTGCAGTTGTGCAATAGGTTGACCTCTTCAACCCGCGTGACGGCCCCGGGCGCAAGCCGCTTCTTGTCATACACGCCGTCGAAGATGCGGTTCATGAGGTCCAGCTCGGGAATCCGGCTGTCATAAGCGGGGTAGCCGATGGTCGCTACATGCTGGGCAGCGACCGGCCTGGCGGCAAGCTCGATGGGCAGCGCGAGCTCGTGATCGCCGCTCGTGAGCTCAACCTCAAACAAGGCGAGGTCGGGGCCTGCCTCGCCTTCCACATGCACTGGCCTTACGAGACTGAAGAGCAGGGTGTCCCGCCTGTCGATCTCCTGCAGAAAATCTACGCCCGCGGCGATGGGGCCATCCATCCCGGTCCTAAAGACGAAACCATCCCCTTTGCGCCTGGTAAATTCCTCTGCCACGTGTCGGTTCGTGACGATCAGGTTTTCGTCGACGAGCCATCCTGTGCCGACCCAGTCGAGCCTGCCACCCTTCAGGTCGATGCGGCCTACCGCCCGGCTGGCTCGTTCGAGAAAATCGTTTGCCCGCGTCAGGATGGGCTCCCAGACCTCGCTTTCTGCTCGTTCCCTGATGTCGGCAAGCCGGGGCTTATTGTCTTGGATTGCAAGGACTGGTCGCTCACGTCGCAAGATGATGCTTTCCCGCTGAATCTGGCGCTCGACGATTGCTGGCGATCCTCCGGTTTCCCTAATGACCGGTGAGCGGTCCGCGCACTCGGTATCGAGATCGCGATCGCTCCCCTTGATCGATGCGTTGAAGGCCTTCAATCGGGTGAGCTGCTCCTCGTTCGTCGTCATGCTGCTGCTTTCCTCCAACGGGTCCGACGGAAGAATGGCGAAGAGCCAGGGCTCACGCAAGCCGGAGTTGTATCCAGGATAAAACGTCGCAGCCAGGCCGCGAGAGGATCACGCGATCTGATAGAGCTTGTTGGAATTGAATTTGATGCAATAGGCCTGAATGTCCATCAGACCATCGTGCTGAATTCTTATCCCGGTCGAATAGTCGGACATGTATCGCTTCGGCTGTGCGTAGTAGACAGGCACTCGGGTCTTACCGGCATCTCTGGCCGCCAGAGCGAACAAGCACATCGCAAGCGACATCGGCTTCGGGCCATAGGGGGCAAGCGCGGAGGTAAGTAGTCCGTTCTCCGTCATGCTGCACAGGGCGTCGAAGATCTGAGGGCAGTCGTGCATATGAAGCTGAATACGGTCGAGCGACTTGTTGCCGCGTTCCTTCGTCATGTCGTCGATAGTTTTAACGAAGGCCCAATTGCGCTGAAAGCCGGGCGGCCCGGGCGGAAACGGAAAGAGCAGCCTTATTCTGTCGGGTTTCACCTGGTTGAAGAGAGACGTTAGTCCGAGTGGCTCAAAGCCTATGCCGACCGCCAGAACATCGTGCGACGTGAAACCGTCTGTTTCGTAGTAGCCCGGAAGGACGCGAATGGGTTCGGCGTTCTCGGCCAGTACCGGCCCATACCCTGCGGGCGAAGCGTAAGTTACGACTACGTTCTGTGTCCTCGGATCGTCGAGCAGGAGTTGTATCAGCGCGAAAAACCATCGTTTCGGCATCGCCGATATATCGAGGATCACGTTCGGAATGTTGCGACTAAGACATTCGTCGACTTGGGCCTGGATGACGTCAAGTTCGCAAAGCAACGGCAGAGACGGTATATCTTGGGCTGTCAAGCCGGACGCCAATAGCTCTAAGCGGTATGCCCCTGCCAATCGTTCGAAAGCCGGCTCGTCCACGGGGTCGGGATCGTGGATGCAAAAGAACCGTCCCGCGCTGACCTTGTCCTTTGCGTACCGCAGCGTAGCTAGCGAGCGCTCCTCCACGGAGTTGCATCCAATGAGATACCAGCTATCTTTCTTAATGCGCGGCAGGAGCCAGTCGATTGGCCCCCACGGGCGGAATACGCTTCCGGGTATCATCAGGCGTCCCTTGCGAAGAACGAGAGCTGTTCAGGAGCCGACCTTGGCTTGATGCCAGCATCCTTCATCCAGTCCGCGACCTCTGCCGCTGACACGTATTTGGGCTCCTTGAGCCTCTTGTAGGGAAGCTTGAATTGGGGGCAGAGGATGGGATTGAGGTACCACTTCCGACGGCTGCGACGATCCTTTTCCTTTGTGGTGTGCCGCAGCATCAGCAGATTTCCGTAGTCAGTCAATTCCTCCAGAAAGTCCCTAACATCGGGCGCGCGCTCGAGGTCTTCATCCGCGACGGAAAAACCGTTGTGTCCAGGGTTGCTCAGCTTTTGATTGGAGAGGAGGGTGGCGCTGAACTTGTCCGCGATGCCGCGGACAAAACGCAGCCGTTCGCTGCTGCGTCCGGTCTCTTGCGAAATCTTCTTGAGCCAATATTGGCTTGCTTGCAGGACACCGACAGCTTGGGCATCAGGCTCAATTTCCTTGAGTTCGACCCTTTCGGCATCGCCACTTCCGATCTGCAGCCACATGTCCCAGATGATTTGGCAAATGCTCATGAAGATGAGGATATTGCCGCCGCTGAGATCGATGACTTCGCTGCGGCCGCACCAGAATGGCCGTTGAGCACATCGCCCGGCTATTTGAAGAAGCGCAAGATCGATACGCTCTTTCTTCCACCATTGATGGCTCTTGTCGTTCCAAGGCTCCTCGAGAATGTTTGCAATGATGCCCTTCTGCAGGATCCAAGCCTCGCCGAGGCGAGCCGATAGCGGACTGTTTTGCGCAAGACTCTTTAGGTCTGTACGGACAGACGGTGGCCAGGTCTCGAGCGGACGCACGGCCCTCGATCGGTTTTTGCCGCCGTATCGAAGCCCCTTCTGCTCAGGGGTCAGACCATCACCGAACACCACGTGTAGGAGGGCCGCTCCATCGTCGGATTTTGTCAGATCCGCATAACGAAGACGCCGCGCGAACACGTCTGCGGCGAACTTGGGGAATATCCAGTTCTTCGCGTTCTCGTCACGCCTGAGCTTCTCGTCCAGATCGATGAACTTGTAGTCGCGCTCCTCCTCTAGTTTCGCCTGGACACCAAAAATTTTGGCGTGGCTGTGCCACGCGTGCCCCCGGGTGCCTATACGATACGAGACGAAGCGATCACGTTTTGCGAGCGCGCGATTTATCACCGCCCGGTAGTCGATTGTGGAGTCGGGTCCATAGGTGATGTTTGCTAGCTCTTCGTACTGATCAATATGCACGAACACGTTCGTGCGCTCTCCGATGATCTCGGTTTCGATCATGCATCGAACGAGCGCCGATATCGGGTCACCGATTGCGGTCTTCGTCTCGCGGATCTCCTGTTTGAACTCCTGGTCGTTCATGTGAAGGAAGCTCCGGTACGAATTTATCCGGAGGCGCATCCTAGACTCGATGTCTGCGAGGTCTGTGCAATCTCTCAGGTATCCCTCCCAGACGTCGTCGCGGCAGATCGCCTTCGCCAGCGCGCGCTGGTGCTGGTTGTCGAACCTGATCCCGACTTCCGCTGCTGTAGGCTCCGCCCTCGCCAGTCTGCGCAAGGACGAAAGCAAATCCAGCGTAATGGAATAGTTGACGAAGTCGCCGAAAAGCAGGGCAACTTCGGCTTCCTCTCCGGCGAACTTTCGGTAGCCGAAATCAATCGCATTGCTGTGGGCGAGGTTAATCCCGGCTCCTATGAAGTTGCGCATTCGTTTTGCGACGGGAAAATCCTTGCTACCTTCTGCGTAGGCCAGTCGTATGTCCGGCTTCAGAAGACTAAGTAGCATGCTTTTGCCACTGCCCTGGACACCCGTGACGACTATGTTTCCCGGCAGAAAAAGGGCCTCTGCGAACTCGACCAGGAACGGACTGAAGATGGTGACGTACTCTTCGCTGGAGAGCCGGTCGCCGACGTAGAGTTCGAAGAATGGGTTCGAAGCCATGTCTCAACCTCTCCGGATACGGGGAAAGAGCGGTCGCCATGTGTCCGCGGTTTCGTGAATGATTGGCAGGCTGTTGTCTGGGCAGTTCGAGTAGAGAACGACGGTCGCGCCGCTGTCCATGAAGCCGAACGGAGTCTGGGGCACGACTTTTGGGGACAGTCTCGGAGCGGTCTTTCTGATGAGCTCGCGCACGGCAGTGTGGGTCGGAGGTTCCGGCCGCTCGGCCGCCATCTTGATGAACATGGATGGCGGAAGTGACATCACCTGGGCAAAGTAGACGTTCTTGTGCTTCTTCTTGAGTTCGAGCGCCTTCTTCACCCCCTCGGGGCAAATGATGAGAGGGCAGACGAGGACCTGTATCTGCTCTCCCAGCTCTGCGGCAAAGGTGATTGCCTTGCCCATCTGCATCCCCGTACCAACGAAGTCTTCCAGGAGTACGATGCGCCTTATGCCGCTAGTTTCGATGTAGTCGCGGATCTTGGCTGTATCGCCGAACTTGCGGAGTGATCGCCAGTCCGGTTGCAGTTCACGACCGTTGACACCAACGACCTTGAAGAAGGCGTTGATCCTCATGCTGTCCGTGATCGGACAGAACCAGGTCTCCTCCATCGCCGCTTTATATTTGGCGGAGATGTCGGGATCGTCTAGTGCGACGTTCGCGGTGTCGAGAAGCCAGCGCATGATTGGACCGTGAAAGGCCGCCCGGCAGAGTGACTCGAACTCACGTCGGCCTACAAAGAATATCTGCTTCAGGAGCAGATATAGGGTCTTCCGATCGTCATCGTCTTCAACGTTGGCCAGCCAGGAGTCGAGACGGTCAGCGAAGCGCTCAACTTGGCAAGGTTCATAGTCTTCGTACAGCTTATCCGCCAGATACGCAGTCAGGCTTTGGATGTATTCGAGCTCTTCCGTATCGTCGTTGGCTTCAAGCAGCCATCTGCTGACGAGCTGGTTGGCGAATCTGCGCATGGATCAGAGCAGTGCTTTCTGGACAAAGGCGGCCAGCCGTGTGCCCATCGGTGGGGGCACCGCGTTCCCGATCATTTGGAATTGTGCGGACCGGCTGCCGGGGAGCCGGAAGTCGTCACGAAATCCCTGGATGCGGGCCGACTCGCGCGGCGAAAGGCCGCGCTGTTCGTCGGGATGGAGGAATAGTGCCGGATCGCCGAAATGCGTGTCGACCGTGGGCGAGGGCTTTTCCCAGTCTAGCCTTCGGTATTTGCCATTGTAAGTGTGCCGAAGCTCGATGCGCCTTTTGATCTGGCGGACGTAGTTCTTCTTCAGCAGCGACCTGAGCGCCGGGCGGCAATCACGGCCGACGTACTTGCTGATCGCCGACGGGAGAACAGGATCGCCGTCTCCGTAGTCCCGGGTCCTGTCCCGGCGCCGAAGCCGGAGAATGGAATTCAGCACCGCTATCTCGACTTGCGACACAGAGCCGAACACCTCTGGGATATCCCATGTGTGAACGGCATTTGGACTGCTCCTCACATTGGACAACCTCTCTCCGGCGCCGATGTGAAGAGCGATCTTGTACTCGCGAGATTTCGGATCGAGCGATAGCGGTGCGTGGTCTGACAGCGTTTCCACGCCAGCCAAGGCCTCGCGGAGCGAAGGCGCAGGCATGGCCGGAGGCTCTATGCGGATGCAGTCACTTCCGAGCCACGCGATCAGGAATAGTCGTTTGCGTAGTTGCGGCACGCCGCTTTCGACACCCTGTGCCATGAATCGCCTGACGTTGTAGCCGTGCCAACGCAACATATCCTCGACCAGCCGCCAGTGCGTTTCATGCTTACCCGAGATCGCCGCAGGCACGTTCTCCAGGACGAAGACTTTTGGGAAGAGATCTACGGCGATCTGGCCAGCCCTGACCAGGAGATTGTTTCTGGGATCCGAAATCAGCCGCTTCCCCGCGGTGGAAAAGCCTTGACATGGCGAGCCGGCGAGGAGGACGTCGGGGCTTCGGATATCTGGATTCGCGGTGCCAAGATCAAGAATTCGGCCGACTTGGGGCAGGTTGATGTTGTAGGTCTCGACCGCGTTCTGATCGATGTCGAAAGCAGCCACGGGACGGATTCCGCACGAACGGAATCCGTCGTCGAACCCACCGCAGCCGGAAAAGAGGCTTGCGAAGGTGGGGTCCGACGGTCGTCGCAGCCTGAAATACCGTTTGGCCCGCCTCATCTTGAACTCCGCGCCGACCCAAAAAAGGGGGGCGCCGGAGCATTGGGATAATGCCAGTGTTTTCAGGCGCTTTTGGCGATACAACTTGTATAATTGGCGATCGCCCACTAAACGGTCAAGCAGCAATGTCCCCATCATCCAAGCAATCAACACCTGTCGAAAGCCTAGGGCGTCCGACGGTCCCGGCGATCGATGGGATCCTGGGCCGGGAAATCCCCGTACTGGACTCAGGATTCATCCGCGTGATCGACTACATGGGCAACGATGATGCGGTCGTCCAGGCGGCTCGCGTCTCTTACGGCATCGGCACAAAGTCGGTCCGCGAGGACGCCGGCCTGATCAGCTATCTCATGCGGCACATGCACACGACGCCGTTCGAAATGTGCGAGATCAAGTTTCATGTGAAGCTGCCGATTTTCGTGGCACGGCAATGGATCCGCCATCGCACAGCGAACGTGAACGAGTACTCAGCGAGGTACTCGATTCTCGACAGGGAATTCTACGTTCCGTCGGCGGATCATGTGAACGTCCAGAGCTCGTCGAACCGTCAGGGCAGGGGCGCGCGCGTTCCGGAGGACGAGGCTCAAAGGGTCCTGGACATCATTCGCGACGATTCCCAGCGGTCGTACGACCGGTACATAGAGCTGCTGAACGAAGGGGCCGACGGCAGGCCCGTCGATCCCAACCGGTCCGGCCTCTCACGAGAGCTGGCCCGGATGAATCTCACCCTCAATTTCTACACCCAGTGGTATTGGAAGACTGACCTCCATAACCTCCTTCACTTCCTGCAGTTGAGAGCCGATTCTCATGCCCAATACGAGATTCGCGCGTACGCCAACGCCATGCTGGGAGTATTAGAGGCATGGGTGCCGAAGACCTACGCTGCGTTTTTGGACCATAGGCTCAATTCGGTGCGCTTCTCCGGATCGGCAATGACGGTGATCAGGAAATTACTGAGTGGCGAGAAGGTAACTCAGGAAAGCAGCGGTCTTTCGAAGCGGGAGTGGGACGAGCTGCAAAAGGCCATCGCACCCAGCGACGGCTGACGCCGCTTCGTCGCGATCCAAAGCGAAAGCAATTCGTTCCGGTGGTCGCGTTCATAGCATCGCGGGCGTCACGATCCTTTAGGAAAAATCCTGCGCTTGGCTTCACGGGGACTGGCCAGCCTCTGTATCTTATGGTTGTATTACCCCTTTGATACTTCCATTTGAGTTGGGGATTGATGAGCAAGGGGTCTTACACCTACCCGGACCATATTCTGTCCATTTTCCAGTCTGCCGCAGCGCAGATTTCGCGCGAGGAGGATCCCGCAGATAAGATCGGTGCGGAAGCTCCCGCGTCGGGGCAGAGTGGTCTGCTGCAAGCCGCCACGGACGTTGCCGGGATTAGAATGGAAGGGCGCGTCGACGAGAAGGCCCGGGCGCCGGCAGAAGATGAGGTGCAGTTGGAGGCGCTGTCTCCGGCTGGTCTTGCGAGAGTGTGCGCATCCCTAGGCTTGCAGTATCTCGAAGCCAAGCTGAAGGGCGACCAATCGACGGCAGACAGGCTGCGTAGTGAGCTCAGCGACTCGAAATGCGACGTCCGCTGGGCCAGCACAATAGACCAGTATCTTCGTTACTTTGGCCCCAATGGAACGCGAGCCGAGATACCATACGTAACGCCCGCGAAGGCGGGCGAGACCGTGATAACTATTCCGGACGAGGTTGCGATCGGCCTTATAGGCGACTGGGGTACCGGTGGGGACAAGGCGCGGCGACTGCTGCGACAATTGAAGGACAAGAAGCCCGACATCATCGTTCACCTGGGCGACATCTACTACTCCGGCACGCCGCAGGAGTGCGAAACAAACTTCGAAGCCATCATTGACGAGGTGTTCGACAGAGATAAGACGGGCATCCCCGTATACACGCTGGCGGGCAACCACGACCTCTACTCTGGAGGTGTCGGATACTACGGCCTTATCGAGCGACTGAACCCGAAACCGTTTACGCAGCTGGCAAGCTTCTTCTGCCTTCGTACGAAGAGTGCAAAGTGGCAGTTGCTTGCGATGGATACGGGGCTGCACGACTACAATCCGTTCAAAGTCAACGACGCTGTCACGTTCGTAGAAGCGGAAGAGGAGAAATGGCATCGCCGGCGAATGGAGGAGTTCGCCGGCAGCACGATTCTTCTGTCACACCACCAGCTTTTTTCAGCGTTTTCGGAGATCGGTAAGGCTGACGATCGGGCGCAACGGGCGGCCTACAATCCCAAGCTTCGTCAGACTTTTGAGATGCTTCAATCGATCGGGAAACCAATTCCGGCCTGGTTCTGGGGCCACGAGCACAATCTGTGTCTTTACAAGCCTTACATCGGTCTCGCTAAAGGACGGTGCGTCGGATGTAGCGCGATTCCGACCTTCGTCGACGACGATCCGTATGACGTGATCGAGGGGTTGAAGGATCCGCCAGCTCTCATTGACGGCACAAAGCTGTCGATCGCCGGAAACGTGTTCGTGAACGCGTTCGCGACTTTGTCGATCACCAAGGAGGGAACGATCGATGCTCGCTATTTCGAGGACATCAACGGAAGCTGCGTAGAGAAGTACTCGGAGACCATAAGCGGCGAGTAGCACTGCACTCTCCATGCTTGCCATGGAGCCATGGCTGGGCTCCGCGCTCGCGGCCTTTGTTCGGAATTTTGGTACCTCTCGTCGTGCCGGGTGCTGCGCCAGACGAACAAGGCTTGCTGCGCGCGTTGCGCCATCGAAACAGGACCTAATCTTTGCCAAAAAATGGGGGCGTTTGAATGGCTAAGAAAGCGAAAGCAAAGAAGGCAAAGAAGGCAAAGAAAGCGAAGAAAGGCACGAAGAAAGCAGCGGCCGCGCGCCGGCATCCGAACGCTGATCTCAGGTCGGCCATTGAGGATCACGCTGAGGCACTCAGAGAGCACGCCTACGAACTCCGGCGGAATTCACTGATGCTCCGGGCGTCGCTACCGGACGTCGTCGACGCGGATGCCGAACTCGTTCGCGAAGTGACCTCTGCCGGGAGACCGTCCAACGATGACATCAGGCGCAGGCTGGCTTCGGCAACGGGTAACAGCCCCGCAGCTCTCCGTGACGATTTCAAGGTCATCTGGATGCTCGCGGGCGGCCCCGCAATCCGGGACAACCTCATGAGCAGGATCAACAATGAGTTTTGGCCCGGGGCGGAAATCCCTCATCTGAGGTTCAACGACATCAAGGGGCTGAACATAGGCCAGCTGATCGCAAAAATTCGGGGAATGCTTTGAACCGATGGGGGATGTCCGTGCATAGCAAGTCATCGATTTTGATAGGTGTTTTGGCAGTCACATCTGTATCGTCAGCGGCAATGGCCGGAGTGGAAGGGATCTCCTCGCATCGACAGCGACGGGTGGGGGAGAAGGACGTTGAGCTCATTGCCGCTTGCAAGGTTCTGGCGAAGCGAAACGTGGCTCTTCCAACTGAATGCGCACAGTTCGTTCCGGCTGCTGCGGCTCCTCAGGCGAGGCCGAAAGCGGGTCCCCGCGACGCGCGCGCAGCGATTCCTGCTGCCTCCGCTGTCACCACCGCGGCGGCAACACCACTCACCGGCGACGGGGCGCCGGGCGATCCGTTCCTCATGATGAGGCAGGACCAGTACGACCAAGTGTCGTATATCTTTCCCTACGAAGGCTATCAGGTTCTGCAGGGTGCATCGTTTTCCTACACCGACGACTTCAAGGCCAAGTCGCAGTCGGTGAGTGTCAAGGCGTTTGCGGGCTATTCTGCCTACAACTGGGAGGCCACGAGAGCCGAGACAGGCTGCGCGAGCAACCGCGGACCCGGATTTCTCGCCCGGTATGGATTCGGTCCGTTTTTACAGGCGAACGGGACCCTCAGCGAGCCGATGTCGGCCAGCGAAAGGAGTGCGCTTCGCGCGGGCTTCGACGCGGAGGCTTATTTCTGTGACACGGCCGTGTTTCAGCAGCAAGATTTCCAATTTCTTCCGTACGCCCAGACGGACTTTCGCGGCAAAGGCACCATTGGCGGTTTCGATGCACTTTGGGAGCCCTATTTTGTGAATGATGGCATAAACCTAGGCGGACGGCTCGACGTCCTTTCGCCTAAGACGGTCGGGTACTATTTCCGGTTATTGGGGGAGGCCAACGTCTTCAGAGTCAATGATGCTGGCCTGACGAACTTCTTGCCTCACACCAACTATGCGCTGATCGGCGGAAATGCCGAGTTACGGGCGGTCCTCTTCGAAAATGACCCCAGCGTCGGTGCGGCTCTGTGCGGCACGGTTTCTTTCATAGGAAGCGCGAAATACCTTTGGGATGCGGTGTCGCAGAAACCAATCAATCAGTTTGGCGCCGAGATAGATTATCGGCTGGGAGGCAAGAGCGCTTCTACAGCTAACTGTCCGAACCCGTCGATAGGCAATGGCAGCACTTCTGTGGCGTTGTCGTATAACAAGGGGACGGATCCAATGACTTTCGTGAAGCAGGACGTCTATAGGGCGTCGCTGAAGTTCGCGTACTGATCAGCCACGTGAGAGAATGACAAGCGGCATTTGTTGTGCGGCATCTCCTTGGAGAGAGGCCCCCCTGGGTCGTGACGATTCGTGGTTCAAGACCAGTTGCTGCCATTCGCCCAGCGCCGTTATCGCAGCGCCGGAGTCGCGGAAGTCAATCCAGAATTGGTTTCTCCAGATGCAGTCGAACGTGTTGGCTACGCGATGATTCACCGAGATGACCCTATCTACTCGTTCTTGCTCATTCCCGGGACTTGGCACGGGGCGTTTGCTCGGATGTCGCGCGCAATTCCATGGTATAAGTGTGGTTCGGTGTTCCATCTGCACCTGTCGGCGGAACTAGCCAAGGCGGGCATTTCATTCGAGGTGGGTCACTTCGCCTGGAGCGGCAAGAACTCGGTTTTTGCGAGGAAGGAGGAGGCGCTTCGTCTCGCAGCTAAAATCAAGGAAATGGACCTAGTCGGTCGAGAATTGGTCCTCGTTGCCCATAGCTACGCTGCCAACTTGGCGCTTCTCGCTTGCAAAGAATGCCCTGAGCTTCACTCACGAATTCGCGTGATTACACTAGCGTCGCCATTTCTTCAGATAGAGTGGAATGGTCTCGTTTCTGCTCAGGTGAACACGCTCGATACGGCGTTCCTCGCGCTTCCTGTTTTTGCGTTGTTGTCTACATTTTACTTTCTGACGACATCAGCAACCTACAAATATATCGTAGTTCATACGAGTGTGCTCTTGGCCACCATACCGGTTATCTGTGCGGCTTTGGCCCTGGCGTTAGTCCCATCTATCCTGAAACGAGCAACCGTGATTCTGAACTACCGGTTTCCCCGCAAAGTCCTGCAACTCAAGGACGCTTCGCTGTTCTCGATGAAGGAGATGAGTTCGTTGAGGGTTCTCGTTCTGCGAGGTATCGATGACGAGGCCGCCGCAGCGATTACGATCGGGGCCATGTCCACGCAGGCCGCGGCGCTCTTTCTACGACCCATGAACGTCCTTTGTGGATGGGCGTTCGTCTTGTTTTTAGTTACGGGCCTTTTGTTCCAGTTCGAGCAGATAACCTCGTGGCGTATCAGTTGGGTCCATGCATTCAATAGTTGGGATGGCCATCACGGTTCGGCTGTTGTTTATGTGGTCTCAGGCTTTTACTTTCTGTTCTTGCTCGTGGCTCACCTGCCTCGTGCGGTGTACGGGAGAGAGGTATTTGTAAATTCGATCCGCTGCGACGTCGCCGTAAATTCGGTCCCAGACATCAGCACTGAAAACGATATCTCGGTGGTAACCTTGAATAATGCTCACTCAAGAGACCTGTTGCGTCACGGAATCTATAACGAATGGGAGTGCGCAGAGCAGATAAAGAAGTGGCTCATGAAGGCACGCTCTTGACTCTCTAGCCCCTAGGCGACGATCACGCAGTCAGCTTCCGAACCCTGGGCACGGTGGCATGTGAGGGCGTAGCCGAACGACAAGTCGACCAGGTCCTCGGCGAGGAAGACGTGCTCCTCTCTGTCAAAGGTGGCCGTGATCTGGCGCTCAGTCCGATCAATCCGCTGCACGGTACCCATGGAACCGTTGAACAGGCCGCGCTTGTCGCAATTGCGCCGATGGACGATCGGCTCGCCAGGCGAGAACAGGTCACTCGGCTGCCTGCAAGAGATTGCCCTTTGCTTCGCCGGGAGGGCCCCAAAGCGGCCAACCACGCTTCTTTCGGAACTTGATGCGCTGCTCCAGTCGCTGGTCGCCGTAACGTTTCCGGAATATCTCTTCGAGCATATGATCGCGATCCAATAGCAGCGGATCCTCTGCTATTGCGCGAGCAGCCCAGCTGTCGCACCAGTCGATCCATGCCCGCACCATTTCGCGCTTTCGCCCAATCTGCGGGTCGGAGGAGTAGAACTGGCCAGTCACGTCGTTGGGTTCAACTCCCTCGAGGTGGTCCAGGATGAGTGAGGCTTCTCCGCGTTTGAATCCAAGGTCGCGCTCTCCATAGGTAGCGAGGGCATACCGCGCGTCATGTGGAGAGAGGCAGACCCCGGGCATGCATGAAAAGTAGTCGTTGAAGAGGCCAGCCTCCGCATGCCCTCGGTTCGACCTCGTGCGCGTTGCTGCAGGAAACAGCCAGCCTTGGCTGCCTTCAAAATCTGAAAGGCGATCCAGACGATCGACGGCACGAGCTGCGAATCCAATACAAGGGACAAGATGGGAGCGCTTGCCGCGTTTCGTTCCGCTCTTTCGGAAATAGGGGGGCACGTACCATGCCTCTTCGCTGAGCACCTCCTGATACTTCCGGAAACGCATTCTATGCGCGCCCGTGATCGCGCGCCGGCGCTGGCATGTTCCGATCATCAGCTCAATGCCAAGGCAGATGCGCTCAGGAAAATAGCCTTGCCGTGCCATGACGAGAGCTCGCCCGATCTCGATCTCGGGTGGCGCGTCGCCTTGCTCTTCTTCCGGATCGAATGCTTCTTCCCCAATTTCGATGCGAGTCCGCTGGGGGGCTTGCAGCTTCGCCATTCTGGCATCTTCCACGCTCGTTTCGTCTTGGCGCACGGCTTCGGCAAGCCAATTCCAGAACCGTTTGATTACCCGGACCATGCCCTCCGACATGGATTCGGCTCCGCGCGCGTGGACCTCGGCGATGGCCGCGGCCATCTCGTTCCGTGTGATGGTATTGACCATACGATCGTCGAACCGCGAAAGCTCACGGGGCTGTAGCTTCTTGCGATAGTCCCCGTGTGTGGCTTCGCGGTTTGCGCGCTCTACGTCGGCCAAAAACTCCTTCTTTGCCTGCTGCCACGTCCAGGAGGGCTTTGGGCGAGCCGCTTCACGATTCAGGTAGGTTTGAATGGACAGGCCAGCTGCACGGGCGGCAAGAAAATGGGTCGGATTTTGGCCCTTGCGGGCCATTTCACTGACGGCGTTAGCCATTGCGCGGGCGTCGTCCAGCGACAGGCCCCCAATACTCTCGGCCCCATCTACGACGAGACCGAGGTCATAGCGCTTTTGATTACCATGGAGCATGACCCGGACCGACCAGCGGACCGTTGTGTGCGGCGCGGCAATCAGGATGGAAGTGGAGCGTCAATCAGGATGAGAGAGCTTCGCCGGGCTCGTGACGCAGGGAGGGCGTAGCCCGACCTGAGTTACGAGCCCGGCGACGGCGCGATCCACAGGGGACCGCGCCGTCTGGTGATCGCGGCCGGCTGGTTATGCAAGTGGTTCTTCCGCCAAGAGGAATCACTCGCGTGCCCGGCCGACACATCAATGATCACCAGATGAGGCTCTACATGAAGTACCGTCAGACCGATAGCCCGCCAGGGGCCGCTGCCAAGGCGTCGTTCAGTCCGTCAACCGCGTATCGGATCGAGAAGGATCCCCGCCTGCCATCGCAGAAGAAGGGTGAGCGCGGCCGTCGCCGGCCGGACCCGTTGGCCGATGTGTTTGAGACAGAGGTGGTGCCAATGCTCAAGGCCGCCCCCGGCGTGCGGCCGGTTGCGATCTTCGAGGAGATGTTGCGGCGCCATCCTGAGCTCGGAGCTGGAATCCGCCGCACGCTGGAGCGCCGGATCCGCGCCTGGCGGGCGATCCACGGCGAGGAGCAGGAGGTCATCTTCCGCCAGACCCACGAACCGGGCCAGGTCGGCCTGTCCGACTTCACCGACATGGGCGAGCTTGGGGTCACCATCGCTGGCGTGCCGCTCGATCATCGCCTCTATCACTTCCGGTTGGCCTATTGCGGGTTTGAGCACGCCCATGTCGTGCTTGGTGGCGAGAGCTTCGTCGCTTTGGCCGAAGGGCTGCAGAATGCCCTGTGGTCGCTCGGTGGGGCACCGCGGGAGCATCGGACCGACAGCCTGTCGGCCGCCTTCTGCAATCTCGATCGCAATGCGAGGGACGATCTGACCCGGCGGTACGAGGACCTCTGCGCCCATTACGGCATGCGGCCTTCCCGCAACAATCGCGGCATCGCCCACGAGAACGGGGCGATCGAGAGCTCGCATGGCCATCTCAAGCGGACGATCGCCGATGCGCTGCTGTTGCGCGGCACTGCCGACTTCGATGATCTCGCCGCCTACCGCGGCTTCATCGACGAGATCGTCAGCCGCCGCAATGCCCGCAACGCCAAGCGGATCGACCACGAGCGCGCCACCCTGCAGGCGTTGCCAGATCGCCGCACCTCGGACTACGAGGAGGTGATTGTCCGCGTGACGTCAAGCGGCGGCTTCACCTTGCGCAAGGTGTTCTACACCGTGCCGTCACGCCTGATCGGCCACCAGCTGCGGGT
The DNA here is from genome assembly GCF_054056355.1 of Bradyrhizobium sp. USDA 3364. Taxonomy (NCBI): domain Bacteria; kingdom Pseudomonadati; phylum Pseudomonadota; class Alphaproteobacteria; order Hyphomicrobiales; family Nitrobacteraceae; genus Bradyrhizobium; species Bradyrhizobium sp. USDA 3364. Next base: position 7,851,415 of record NZ_JBSRYG010000002.1, on the reverse strand, counting down.
GCGCCTTTACGATGATCGTCTCGACGTGTTCGTCGGCGGCACTCATCTCGTCACCCTGCCGCGTGGGCGGCCGCATCCCAACGGCAAGCACGACCAGGTCGTCGATTATCGGCACGTGATCCATTCCTTGCGGCGCAAGCCGATGGCGCTGCTCAATCTGGTCTACCGTGATCGGCTGTTCCCGCGCGAGGCCTATCGTCGAACCTTCGACTCCTTGCGCGAACGGCTGCCGGACAAGAAAGCCTGCCGGCTCATGGTCGATCTGCTCGCGCTGGCGCATGAGCGCGGTTGCGAGGCCGACCTCGCCGGTCAGCTCGCGGCTGACCTTAACGCTGGCCAACTGCCCGACCTCGGACGGCTGCGCGCCCACTTCGCGCCCGATCCTGCCTGCGTGCCGCAGGTCATGGTGCAGCTTGCCCCGCTCGCCAGCTATGAGTGCCTCATCGGCGCCGGCCAGATCGGAGACGCCGCATGAACACGGCCAACACAGTCGACACTGGGCGCCTCAATCTGTTGCTCAACGAGCTGCGGCTACCCGCCATCAAGGTGCTATGGCCACAGTTCGCCGAACAGTCCGACAAGGAAGGTTGGCCGGCGGCCCGCTTCCTCGCCACCATCGCCGAGCATGAGATCGCCGAACGCGGCCGCCGTCGCGTCGAGCGCCATCTCGTCGAGGCGCGGCTGCCCGCCGGAAAGACCTTCGACAACTTCGACTTCGAGGCCGTGCCGATGATCTCCAAGGCGCAGGTGACTGCGCTCGCCGCCGGCGACAGCTGGTTGGGCAAAGGTGCCAATCTGCTCCTGTTCGGCCCGCCCGGCGGCGGAAAGAGCCACTTGGCGGCAGCCATCGGTCTCGCCCTGATCGAGAACGGATGGCGCGTCCTCTTCACCCGCACCACCGATCTCGTCCAGAAGCTCCAGGTGGCGCGGCGCGAGCTCAACCTCGAGGCCGCCATCAATCGTCTCGATCGCTTCGATCTCATGATCCTTGACGACCTCGCATACGTCACCAAGGATCAGGCCGAGACCAGCGTGCTGTTCGAGCTCATCAGCGCACGCTACGAGCGGCGTTCAATGCTGATCACTGCCAATCAGCCATTTGGCGAATGGAACAGGGTCTTCCCGGACCCCGCCATGACCCTCGCCGCCATCGATCGCCTCGTCCACCATGCCACCATCGTCGAGATGAACGTCGAGAGCTATCGCAGGCGCACCGCGCTCGAACGAAAGCGCGGTCCAGGACGGCCGCCTTCGCACGCGACACCCAAAACTGTCGCTGATTGACGCTCCGCGACAATCAGAGTTCAACAAAACTCTTGCGCGCGACAATCATCGCGGCAATCATCACCACGCCGCGACACCGACTCGCCATCCTGATCGTCGCGCGCTTCCCACCCAGATTGTCGCGCTATACGTTGTGGGCTTCACACGAAGCTGCAATCCATGGCTCTTCGAGTCCGTCTTGTCATACCGCTTCGTGCCCTCGCGCTGATGGCGTAGGGCGGCTTTCACGGTATTGAGGGTGAGCAACTCAGGCACTTTTCGTTCCGGGTCAGGAGCAAGCTTGTCCGCAAGCTGGGTCAGTCCTGGGTCAAGGAATGTCCAACCTGACCCGGAGTCAAGATGAGGCCCATCGACAGCGTGGGAGGGAGCTGATTCTAGGTTAAGTCTCTGGAATCCTTGGGAAGCTAACTGCGGATCACTTCCCAATCCTTGTGTTTGGAGAAGCTGATTTCAATGACCCAGGGTAACTGTAAATCAGCCGCCTCATGGCTTCGCAGGTTCGAGTCCTGCCTCCCCCACCAGCCTTCGCTCGCTTCGCGAGCTACGGCTAGGCGGGCCTGCAAAATTCCATCGTAGCGAAGTGAGCGAAGGCTGCCGCGCCGAAGCCCAAAGGGCGAAGGCGGGCTGTATCCGTGATTCCGTCGGCTGGTCGACCCTTGCCTTCATCGTGTTCCTGTGACCTTCGGCTGCGCAGAGTTACCGCGAGCGCGTCGATCGGCTGCCCTTCGCTCGGATCGCGTTGATGGCATCGAGCAGGGACGTATCCTCGAGCGGCTTGAGAAGGTAGGCCTCCGCGCCAGCCGCCGTGCAAAGATCTCGCATGTCGCTCTCGGAATGCGCGGTGATCACGATTGTCGGAATTCTAAATCCTGCATCATTGAGATAGCGTTGCAACTCGAGCCCAGTCATGTCGGGCATCTGCAGATCCAGGATCAGGCATTCGGGCAGCCCGTCCGTGGTGTTCTCCGACAGCGAGCCGATGAATTCGCCGGCCGACTCGTACGTCCTTGTGTTGATGGCGCGGGTCCTTAGCAGCCGTGACAGAGCCTTGAGCACGGACGGGTCATCGTCGACGATCGCTATCCAGGGCGATGGAGCCACCATGGCAAAACTATCAGGCGCGAAATGGCGGCCTGTCGAGTTGGCCCAAGGGCCAACGGAACCGCTGGCCAATGGAGCCATTAGGATCCGACGCCGGTAATTCCGGCCTTTTCTGCCAGGCGCACGAGATCAGCAACGGAACGAACGCCAAGCTTGTGCATGACCCGGCCACGATGAACCTTGATCGTCTTCTCGACGGTTCCGAGTTCTCCGGCAATCTGCTTGTTCAGCCGGCCGGCAATGACCTGCTTCATCACTTCCTGCTCCCGCGGCGTCAGCATCGCGAGCTTGGCGGTGATTGAATTCAGACTGGCAGCTTTCGCGCGGATCTCGCTATCTCTCCTCACGGCCTCCTGGACGGCCCGCAATAGGTCAGCATCGTTCACGGGTTTGGTGAGAAAATCGATGGCGCCGGCACGCATGGCGCGCACGCTGGTTGGTATGTCGCCCTTCGCCGTCAGGAAGATGACCTGCCGTTCCGATCCGCAGGCGCTCAGCGCCTCTTGCAGCGCCAGTCCGTCCAGATCGGGCATCGAGAGGTCGAGCAGGGCACAGCCGGGGACGGACACGTCGTGGCTCGCCAGGAATGCTGTTGGCGAGGTGAACGGCTGAACACGGTAGCCTCTCGCCCGCAACAATCGACCAATCGCCTTCAGCACGCCCTCGTCGTCGTCGACCAGGAAAACTGTAAATCCATCATCGGTCATTGTGCCGCCGTGAGCATGAGACGGGCGGGGAGCGAAATCTTCGCAACGGCGCCGCCCATGTCGCCGTTTTTCAGATTGATGGTTCCCCCATGCTTCCGGATGATCGTGGAGCAGATCGTGAGGCCAAGGCCAAGTCCATGATCCTTCGTGGTGTAGAACGGCGTGAACAGCCGCTTACCATCCTGGGGGTGGACGCCGTGTCCGTTGTCGCTGACGAATATCTCGGTGGTTCCGGTCTTCGTCTCCCGGGTGCCAATGCAGATGCGCCGCTGCTTCTCAGGCGTCGAAGCCATTGCATCCATCGCATTGATGATGAGATTCAGCAAAACCTGCTGCAATTGCACGGAATCGCCGAATACGGTTGGCCTGCTGGCTGACAGGTGTGTCTCGACCCTCACGCGCCGGCTGATCAGCTCGTTGTGAAGCAATGCGGTGGCCGAACCGATCATTTCATTGATGTCGATCAGCTCGGTGCGAGATTCTCCCTTCTTCAGCAGTCCGCGCAGGCGTCGAACCACGCTGCCCGCCCGGTTGTCTTCGTTGACGATGTCACGCAGCGCCTCCCGCACTTCTTCGAGATTGGGGGGATCCTGCTCAAGCAGGTACAGCGCCGCCTGTGCATTCGACATGATCGCAGTGAGGGGCTGGTTGACCTCGTGGGCAATCGCGCCTGAAAGTTCGCCGAGCATCGAGACGCGCATCAGATGCGCGACTTCCTGACGGTGAAGCTCGGTCTCGCTCTCGGAAGCTTTCTGGTCGGTGATGTCGACGAAAGCGCCGCTGACTGGGTTCGATTCCGATGCTTCGTCAAGATGCGCACGCGAGCGGATCCTCACCCATCGAACCTCGTCGCCTGAAGCTCCGACGCGAACGTCGGCCGCGGGCGTATGGACTTTCAGGTCTCCTTCCAGGGCTGCAGCTGCCAGCGGGCGATCTTCCAGCTGAACAGCGGCGAGAAACGAGTCCCGGGTCAACGGCTGTTCCTTGGCTGCATTGAACATCACGCGGCCATGTTCGCTGATCCACAGCGCGCCGGTTGATCGATTGAATTGCCAAAATCCGATGTTCATCGACGTGGCCGCGAAATTCATCCGGTCCTCGCTCTCCTCGAGCGAGCGCTGGGTTCGACGGAGTTGGCGCCGTTGGAACAGCAACGCGATCAAAAGGACCGATTGAATCAGAAGCACCGACGCCACGGCGACCACGAGCAGACCGTGCTGCTCCCAGAGACCAGGTTCATGGAATTGGACAATTGTGCCGGGCGGCAAGTCGGACCGCTGCATCCCCCATCGATTCATTGCCCGTGCATCGACCAGAAACGCTTGGCGGGGGCTTGCATGGGGCGCAATTTTTGCTGGATCTGCTCCGGAAAGTATCTCGATCGCGACATCCGCGGCGCTTGCGCCAAACGAAGCATAGGTTTCGGTGTATCCGCCGACGACTCCCGAACCAAGGAATGTCTCGAATGGGCCGTAGACCGGCGCGGACGCAGCCTTTGCGATGTCGGTCGCAACGACACGAGGAATCAGCGACCGACCATCCGCGTCCGAATAGGCGGTCAACAACAGCACGATCGTGTCTGAAGGAAGATGCGAGACCTCTGCCAATAAAGCGTCATAGGAAAAATCGTAGCGCGTGATGATCTCGAGCCGTTTTGCCCGACGTTCGATCGCCTCTCGCGCCGACCTTTGCCAGGATCGATCATTCTCGCTGCTTCCGCCGATGACCATCAAGCGGCGCGCGTTCGGCTGCATGCGTTCCGCCAGTTCCAGGATCTTGTCGGGATCAAAGCCGGAATAGACGCCGGTCATGTCGTTTGGCAGCTTCAGCGCAGCGAAATGATCCTTCGTTCCTCCCGCGAATGCGACCGGCACATTTGGCGCAAATTGATCGCGATATTTAATGATGAACGGTACGGCGCCGGCGCCGATTGCCAAGATCAGATCAAATCGCATGGCATGATATTTGTCGTGGAGAAACTGCGCGGTGCGGGCGGCGTTCGCATCGCCCGGAAACCGCGCCAGGTCGAGAAATTCAGCTTCGATTTCGATCGGCCGCGATGAGTGTTCGATCAGTTGCCTTCGCGCGGCCTCGGAGGCGATGGTCGTCGCAGGAAACGTATAGTTATAGGCGTGAAGAATGAGCACGCGCTGCGGCGCATCGCTGGCTAGGCAATGCGCGCTCATGAAAACCAACAGGGCGATGGTCGCAAGGAAGAGTTTGCGTACGCGTGTGTCGCAATAGGCGCTTGTCCGACTCTGCCGATCGCCCGAATTCACCAAACACGATCCGGTTTGATATGCGACTGTTATGAATAGAAACCTTGGATTGAGGATTGTCCAGTCCAACAATCGAGGCGCTTGCGCGGAGGACCCACGATTTGGCCTCAATTCGCCGGCGTTGCAGCGTTGGCCGTCAAGACAAGAGCTTGGCTCTGTACATGCTTCGGTGTTCGATCGCTCCGGCCTTTTTCCCTTAACGCCGTGCGGCACTTGGCCGCGAAGCGCTCTCGAATGATGGACCAAGGTCCAACTTGGCCGAACGTCAGGGCGCTTTAGATTTCCGGCTTCCGATCGGCTGTCTTCCAGACGAGCATTGGTCCGACCGAGACAGGAGAGCCCGATGACGCTTTCGCCAGCTTGTCGATCATCGGCATCGTCTCGGCAAATTTGGCACAATCTGCATATCGGCGGACGCGTGATCGGCGCAGGGATTCACGGAACCCGGGCGAATCTGACTACCAGCGCGAACGGCTGGAGGCAAGGTTCGTGAACATCGCTCAGAGACTGGTCGCGAACGTGGACAAGACCCTCGCGTCAAACAGTGTGTTCATTCCGGGCGGCACGTTTCGGATGGGATCGGATCGCCACTATCCCGAGGAAGCTCCATGCCATACGGTGAGCGTTGACGGATTCTGGATTGATCGAACGCCGGTGACGAACCGGCAGTTCAAGGAATTCGTGCGAGCCACCGGGCATGTGACGTTCGCCGAAGTGGCGCCGGATCCGGCGAACTATCCCGACGCACTGCCGGAAATGATCTTCGCCGGCTCGCTCGTCTTCACGCCTCCGGATTATCCCGTCGATCTGCGCGACTACAGCCAATGGTGGACGCTGCTCAAGGGAGCGAATTGGCGTCATCCTTACGGCCCCAGGAGCAAGATCAAGTCGCTCGACGACCATCCGGTTGTCCATATCGCCTACGCCGATGCGCTGGCCTACGCGCGATGGGCGGGCAAGGACTTGCCGACGGAAGCGGAATGGGAATTTGCCGCACGCGGCGGCCTGGACGGTGCCGAGTTTGCGTGGGGCGACGAGTTCGCTCCCGGCGGAGTCCATCGCGCCAACACCTGGCAGGGCCGCTTCCCGTTCGAGAACAGCGGCGATGACGGCTTCGAGCGTACATCTCCGGTGACGTCCTATCCGCCGAACGGTTACGGCGTCTACGACATGATCGGCAATGTCTGGGAATGGACCAGCGACTGGTACGCGCCGAAGCATCAGGCCGACGCGGCCAAGGCGTGCTGCATTCCACAGAATCCGCGCGGCGGCGCCGAGCATGACAGCTACGACCCGCTACAGCCTCTCATCAGGATACCACGCAAGGTCATCAAGGGCGGCTCGCACCTTTGCGCGCCGAGCTATTGCAGACGCTATCGACCCGCCGCGCGTCATGCCGAACCGGTCGATACCTCGACGAGCCACCTCGGATTTCGCTGTGTAACCCGATCAGGGAGAGAGACATGACGGAGAAGACCACCACAGACACGTTCAATCGTCGTAACCTGTTGCTCGGGTCCACCTCGATTGCCGCCGCCACGGCGATTTCGGCGGTAGCTCCGGTTCAGACCGCCCAGGCGCAGCAGTCGCAGTCACCGCAGCCTGCGACGGCATCGGGTGCAGGAAAGCCCAATATCATCTTCATCGTGTCGGACGATTTCGGCTACGGCGACGCCGGCTGCTATCTCGGCGGCGAGAACCGCGGCATGCCGACGCCCAATATCGACAGGCTGGCGGCCGAGGGCATCCAATTCCTGTCGTTCTACGCGCAGCCGAGCTGCACGCCCGGCCGCGCCGCGATGCAGACGGGCCGGATTCCGAACCGCAGCGGCATGACCACGGTGGCGTTCCAGGGCCAGGGCGGTGGCCTTCCGGCGGCGGAATGGACGCTCGCCTCGGTCCTGAAGACGGGCGGCTACAAGACGTTCTTCGTGGGGAAATGGCATCTCGGCGAAGCGGACTATGCGTTGCCAAACGCGCAAGGCTACGACGAGATGAAATACGCCGGCCTGTATCATCTCAATGCCTACACCTATGCCGACCCGACCTGGTTCCCGGATATGGATCCCGAACTGAGGGCGATGTTCGTGCGGGTGACCAAGGGGGCCATGTCCGGCAACGCCGGCCAGCCGGCGAAGGAAGAGTTCAAGATCAATGGCCAGTATGTCAACACGCCAGACAAGGGTGTGGTCGGCATTCCATTCTTCGACGACTATGTCGAGAAGGCATCGCTCGACTACCTTGAACGCAACAGATCATCGACGCAGCCGTTCTTCATGAACGTCAACTTCATGAAGGTGCATCAGCCCAACATGCCGGCGCCCGAATTCCAGGGCAAGTCGATGTCGAAGTCCAAATATGCTGACTCGGTTGTCGAAAATGACGCCCGGATCGGCAGGATCGTGGATAAGGTGCGCGCCCTCGGGCTCGACAAGAACACCTATATTTTCTGGACGACGGACAACGGCGCCTGGCAGGACGTCTATCCGGATGCCGGCTATACGCCGTTCCGCGGCACCAAGGGCACGGTGCGCGAAGGCGGCAATCGCGTCCCGTCGATCGCATGGGGCCCCGGCATCAAGGCCGGTACGAAGAACGCCGATATTGTCGGCGGCCTCGACTACATGGCGACCTTCGCCAAGCTCGGCGGCGTGAAGCTGCCCGAGACCGACCGCGAGGGCAAACCCATCATCTTCGACAGCATCGACATGTCGCCGGTGCTGTTCGGAACCGGCAAGTCGGACCGCAAGAACTGGTTCTACTTCACGGAATCCGAGCTCTCGCCGGGCGCCGCCCGCGTCGGCAACTACAAGGCCGTCTTCAATCTGCGCGGCGATGACGGCACCAAGACCGGCGGTCTGGCGGTCGACAGCAATCTCGGCTGGAAGGGACCGGAGTCGTATGTGGCGACCGTCCCGCAAGTGTTCGATCTCTGGCAGGACCCGCAGGAGCGCTACGACGTCTTCATGAACAATTATACGGAGCATACGTGGTCGCTGGTCACGATCAACGCGGCGATCAAGGATCTGATGCAGACCTACGTGAAGTATCCGCCGCGGAAGATTCAGAGCGAGACCTACGCGGGGCCGATCACGATCCAGCAGTATGAGAGATTCAGTTTCTTCAGGGATCAACTCGCCAAGGACGGCTTCCATATCGGTTTGCCCACGGGCAACTGACCCACGCGCGCTGAACGGCTCCGAAGCTTCGGAGCCGTTCTGCTTTCGTCACTATCGCCGGCTTGTCCGGTGGCGTGACCCGGGTGCAGAACGAATTGAGGAGGCACGATGAAGGCTTTTCTTCCAAAATTGTCTGGACTGACCTTTCTGAGCGGGGCCCTGGCCGCCGGCCTGATGTTGAGTATCCCGGCACGCGCGCAAGCACCCGCCGACCAGAAGCCGGCACAAGATCAGGCCGCCGCGCCGGCGCCGGCCCAGACAGCCAGCAAGCTTCCGGACGGACAGATCCAGCAACTGGTCGCGCCGATTGCGCTCTATCCGGACGCGCTGGTGTCGCAGATCCTGATGGCATCGACCTATCCACTGGAAGTCGTGGAGGCGGCGCGCTGGTCGCAGGACAACAAGGGCGTCACCGGCAAGGCGCTGGAAGACGCGATGCTGAAGCAGTCGTGGGATCCGAGCGTGAAGGCGCTCACATCCGTGCCGCAAGTGCTTCAGATGATGAACGACAAGCTCGACTGGACCCAGCAACTGGGCGATGCGTTCCTCGCGCAGGAGCAGGACGTGATGGCGGCGGTCCAGACCCTGCGCCAGCGCGCGGAGGCCGCCGGCAATCTCAAGTCGACGCCGCAGCAAAAGGTGATCAAGAGCGCGCCGCCCGCCGGTGTGACCGCGCCGGCCGGCATGACGCAGGCGATCTCGATCGAGCCGGTCGATCCCGATACGTACTATGTCCCGGTCTATGATCCCGGTGTCGTCTACGGTGCCTGGGATTATCCCGCCTACCAGCCGTTCTATTGGGAACCGCCGGGCTACGTCGCCGCAGGTGTGATCGGCTTTGCCACCAGCGTGGCCGTCGGAGCCGCGATCTGGGGCGGCTGCAATTGGTGGAACCGCAACGTCTACGTCAACGTCAACCGCTACAATCAGTTCAACCGCACCAACATCGTCAGCAACAACTGGGCTCACAATCCCGTTCATCGCGGCGGCGTTGCGTATCGTGACGCCGGCGTGGCACGGCGCTTCGGCAGCGGCAACACCGCCGCCGCGCGCGAGGCGCTTCGCGGTCGCACCGGTGCTCCCGGCGCCAGGTTCACGAATGCGGGGGCAGGGCGGGCCAGGACGGCAGTCACGCAACGCGCCGGCAATCGTGGCGGCGCCGGCGTATCCCGGCGAACCGCCAGCCGGAGTGTCACCCGCGCCCGCACGGGCGCCGGCAATCGCGCTGCGATCTCGCACAGAAGCGTGACGCGCGCGCACACCCGCGTCAGCGGACGCGTCGGTCGCAGCCGGTCGGCTGCGGTGCGTGCCGGTGGCATGCGGGCAGGCGGTGTCGGCTTCCATCGCGCCGGCCGCGGTGGCTTCCGCGGCGGTGGCGGTTTCCACGGTGGCGGGGGCTTCCGTGGCGGCGGCGGATTCCATGGCGGTGGCCGCCGGCGCTGATTGCAGCGCGAGCAACGGCGCAGATTTCATTGATCCTGATCAAGTCGGGGGCGGACAATCCCGTCCACACGGATTGTCCGTAAAAAAAAGAGAGGCGATGTGATACGCTCCGGCCGGAGTTCGGCGCTGGTGCGACGTCCCTGACGGGTGGATCAGCATCAAAAGATTCGTGCCTCCGGCACCTCGGGGGCATGCAGGCATCTCCACGAGACTTCATCTTTTTGCGACGCAGATAGTTTGGATTTGAACGATGACAGGTTACCGGGTTTGCCCAAACGCGCGGCGTTTGGCGGGAGCCCTGATGGCTGCAATCGCAGCCCTGGGCTTCGCGACCGGTCCGGCGGCAGCCGGTCCGCAGGTCCTGGCGCTTCCCTCGTTGAAGGTCTGGCAGGGGGATTTCGACGGCATGCTCAGGCGCAAGCTCGTGCGCATCCTGGTGCCGACCGACCGGACATCGTTCTTCATCGACAAGGGCGAGACGCTCGGCTTCGAGGCCGAGCTCGGCGCCGAGTTCGAGAACTGGTTGAACAAGCGGCACGGCCAGAAGAAGCAGAAGATCTATGTCGGCTTCGTCCCGACGCCGCGTGACAGGCTGCTGGGCGACCTGGCCGCGGGGAAGGGTGACATCGCCGCCGGTCTGCTCACGATCACGCCGGAGCGGAGCAAGCTCGTCGACTTCGCCGATCCCTGGGCAACCGGCGTTCGCGAGGTGCTCGTGACCGGATCTGCGGCTCCGAGTGTCGGCTCGCTGAACGATCTCGGCGGCAAGACGATCCAGGTCAGGGAATCGAGCAGCTATTTCGAGCACCTCAATGCGCTCGATGCGGACCGCACGGCCAAGGGGCTGGAGCCGATTGTCGTCAAGGCGGTCGACAAGAACCTCGAGGACGAGGACCTGCTCGAGATGGTGAGCACCGGGCTGCTGCCCTGGGCGGTCGTCGACCGCTTCAAGGCGCAAGCCTGGGCGGGCCTCCTGACAGGTCTGACGGTGCGCGACGATATTGTCATCAACGAAGGCGGCGACATTGCCTGGGCGATCCGGAAGGATAGTCCGGGGCTGAAGAAGGAGCTCGCCGAATTCGTCAGCACGCACAGGATCGGCACCGAGTTCGGCAACGATCTGAGGGCGCGCTACTTCAAGACCGCCAAGCCGCTGAAGAACGCGCTCGCCCATGCCGAGGCGGAGAAGTTCAAGGCGTTGCGCGCGTCGTTCCAGAAATACGGCGCGGAGTATTCGATCGACCCGGTGCTGCTGGCGGCGCAGGGCTATCAGGAATCCGAGCTCGATCAGGCCTGTCATAACGCTTCAGGCGCCACCGGCATCATGCAGATCAAGCCCAGCACGGCGAAGGGGAAGCCGATCGAGATCACCGGCGTTGCAGCCAGCGCGGACACCAACATCCATGCAGGCTCGAAGTATCTGCGCTACCTCGCCGATACCTATGTCGACGCCACGGTGGTGGACCCGCGCGAACGCGTGTTCATGGCGCTGGCGGCCTACAATGCGGGACCGGGCAATCTCAAGCGCTTCCGCGATTATGCGACCAAGCACGGTTTCGACTCGACCATCTGGTTCGGCAATGTCGAGAACGGCGCGGCCGCAATCGTCGGCCAGGAGACGGTTCAGTACATCGGCAAGATCTACAAATACTACGTGGCCTATACCTCGCTGCGGCAGGAGCAGCCGGCCAGCGCCACTGCCGATCCATCGCGGAAATAGGCAGGTGTCACGGCGTCATCGCAAACGCCGTGTCGTGCTCCCGTGCAGATCGGGAGGAGGCCGCCAATGAGGCCGCCCGCCAGGCTCTCGAACGGCAAACCGCCGGGTCAATGATGAGTTTTCGTCTCACTCTCACCGCCTGTGTGATGGTCATCATCGGCCTTTTGGCCGCGCTGCTGATGTTCGTCCAGATCCGGACGCTCGATCTCGTCACCGAGCAAGCTGCGACCGCGACCATGGACTCGGCGAGCCGCGCGACGGTCTCCTCGCTCCAGCTCCAGGTCGAAATGCTGTCGCGCATGACGCGGGCGTTGTCGTTCAGCCCATCGATCATGGATTCGTCCGATCCCGGCGATGCGAGCCCGACCGCGCGGCTCATGAAGGAGAATCTGGCGCAATGGCCGGCCCTGGACAGCATCTATGTCGGTTATGACAACGGCTATTGGCTTCAGGTGCAGCGGCTGGACGGGCTGAGCGGAGTGCAGCGCGACCGCGTCGGCGGACCCTCCGACGCGGTGTACGCGACGACGACGACCCAATGGGCGAAAGGCGAGGAGCTGCCGACGACACGACTGTTCGAGAACAAGGCCGGCAATCGGATCGCGCAGGCCGAGATCCCGCAGCGCGGCTACGATGCGCGCGACCGCAACTGGTATCTGGACGCCCGCAAGGCCGGCAAGTTGGTCACCTCTGCACCCTATCTCTCGTTCAACCTCGGCGTTCCCATGATCACCTTCAGCGTGCCGTTCGATGGGAAGGCGCACGGCGTGGTCGGACTTGACCTCAAGCTCGACAGCTACAGCAGGTCGGCGCCCCTGATGAGGTTCGGCAAGAGCGGGTATCTGCTGATTTTTGACGACGCCGGCACGCTGATCGTGCATCCCAAATATGCGGCGCTTTTCGAGCAGTCCTCCGGGAACGCGGCGGGTCCGCGGCTCCCGAGCGCAAATGACCTTCACGATACGCTCGAAGGTCGGATCATCGCGGAGTGGGACAAGAGCAGTCCATACCGGCGCAAGCTCGTGTGGAAAGACGGCAGGGAATATTTTGCTCGCCTCGAAGCCATCGCGCTTGGCTCGAATCTGGCGGCGAATGTGCTGCTGGTTGCGCCCGCCGACGAATTCGCCGCGGGAATCAGGGAGCTCAATCGCAAGGCCAGGATATTCGCGTTTCTTGTCTGTATCCTGTTCATTCCGGCGGCATGGATATTCGGCACGCGCATGTCGACGACGATCGGCCAGATTACGGCTGAAGCAGACCGCTTGCAGACGATGGCGCCGCCGCCCAAAAGCTCGATTCGATCCTTCATCCAGGAGCTGGACAGGCTCGGCCTGACGATACACAAGTCCCAGCGCGCCATCTGGTCGTTCTCCCGGCTCGCCCCCCGGGAGATCGTGCGCGGCGTCCTCGACAATTCGATCTCCACGGAGCTTGGCGGCATCCGGCAGGAGATCACGGCGCTGTTCACCGACGTGCGCGGCTTCACCACCATCGCCGAGAATGCCGATCCCGACCTGCTGATGCAGCAGACCTCGCGCTATTTCACCGCGTTGACCGACGTGATCATGTCGCAGGGCGGCACCGTCGACAAATTCATCGGCGACGCCGTGATGGCATTCTGGAACGCGCCCCATGCGCAAAGCGATCATTGCGAGCGGGCATGCCGCGCGGCCTTGCACGCAAAGGCGGCCAATGAGGCGATCAACCGTCAATTCGAGGCGGAAGGGCTGCCTGCGTTCTACACCCGCTTTGGCATTCATGTCGGGGAAGCCGTCGTCGGCAACCTCGGTTCGTCCGAACGCATGAATTACACGGCGCTTGGCAACGTCGTGAACCTCGCTGCCCGGCTGGAAGGATTGAACAAGCAGTACGGCACGCAGATTCTCGTGAGTGAAAGCGTCTATTTGCGCGTCAGGCAGAGCTTTCGCTGTCGATATGTCGATGCGGTGGTGGCCAAGGGCATGGCGGCCGAAACCAAGGTTTACGAGCTCCTGGACGAGCAGGCTGGCTAGCATCGTTTGACGCCGCGGCTCGGGCGGTTCACGGCCATGTCCCGCGATAGAGCGTCGGGATTCACGCTGAGGGCGCGCGGGCTGGCGTCGAGAGCAGCCGAGCAGCCGCGCAATATCACGCGATCGTCAGCGCGCATGGTGCTGCAGGATCTGGCCGAGATGCCCGGAATTCGCAACAATCCGCAGTTGAGCAATCTGCCGTGTTCCCGGCGCGGGGACGGTCGCGCAGCCTCATGGGGAGCTCGAACATGCGCCTTGTCACAGCGATTGCATGCCCAACGCTATTATTGCTGGTTTCCACCGCGGCGCAGGCTCAGGTCATCTTCAATACCACTCCCCCGCCTCCGCCTCCCGGCTTCATGGAAATCACCGTGACGCTCAAGAGCGTCGCCGTGCCTCCCGCGCCACTCCAGGGCAGCGACCGTGACGTCGCCCTCAACGCGATCAGGCAGGATCTCTATGAGGAAGCGAAGGCGCAGTGCCCGATACTGTCGCAGGTGTATGCTGCAACCTGCAGAGTGACCTCCGTCAACATATTTCGATCGCAGGCTGCGGCGAAGGACGGCCCTCCCAGCTTTTCGATCACCGGGACCGCCAAATATGAACTCAAGACAAGCGATGGCGACAAGCACTGATCGGGAGCGGAATCCTGAATCCTCGCGCCAGCGTTGCTCGCCCGGCACCACGCGATGATCACGCCCGCAAGGCGCGTCGCAGCAGCTTGATGAAATCCTGCGCCACCTGGGACAGCGCTTCGTGTGTCGGGGACAGGATCGCGATCTGATACTGGATCCTCGGCTTGAACGGGCGCAGCGCGAGGCCTTCGGTGAAGGGCTTGCTCACCACGGGATCGACGATGCCGACGCCGTGGCCCTCCGTGACGAGCTGGCATGCGGTCGAGAAGAATTCGGTCTCGGCAAACACGTTCCAGCGTGCGCCATATTCGGAGAAGGCGGACGCGAGCTGCTGATAGATCGGGTCGCCGCGGAACAGCGTCACGAACGGGACGCCGTCGAGATCATCAGGGGTGATCTGCTTGAGCTTCGCGAGCGGATGCGCGCCCGGCAGCATGCACATGCAGTCATAGGAAAACACCTCCATATGCGCGGTCGGATAGTCGAGCGGCAGCTCTGCGACCGCGAGATCGAACTGCTGCGTCGAGATCAGCTCGCGGACCATCGCGGAATTCCGCGTGATGATCTTGATCTGCAGCTCGGGCTTATTCACAGCGAATTGCGAGAGCAGCCGCGGCAACAGGTTGATCGAGATGCTTGGATAGGCCGCGATCGCGAGGTGACCGCGCCGGCCGGACCTGATCTCGGCGGCGACGCGGGAAGCGTTCTCGGCGGCTTCCAGTGCACGCGCGGCCTCGACATAGAACAGCCTGGCTTCCGGGGTCGGTTGCAGGCGGCCGCCGCGCCGTACGAACAGGTTAAGACCGGTCTCGTGCTCGAGGCCTGCGATCATCGTGCTGATCCCGGGCTGCGACATGCCGAGCAGTTCGGCGGCCCTCGTCATGGTGCCGTGGAGCATCAGGGCACGGAAGCATTCAAGCTGTCTGAGGCGCATGGGACGACTATACGAATATGCTATAATGCACACAATTATTATTATTAGAATTGCATGACCCGCGGTGCTCCAATGGCGCGACCGAGCCTTGAGGAGACATCACGTGACCGCCGCAACCGCCGATCTCACCCGCGCCCGTCTGATCCCAGCCCGCAATGGTGTGGCGGCGCGCCTGAAAGCCGGGGAGACCGTCACGGTCGTCAACACCCATGGCAAGCAGGTGGTCGACACCTGGGCCTTCAATGCCGGCGATACCGGCGAGTTCATGTCGATGGAGCACAGCCGCGCATCGATGCTGCGGCTGATACCCCGCGTCGGCGATACGCTGACGACTAATAGGCGCCGCGCGATCCTCACCTTCGTCGCCGACACGACGCCGGGAATCCATGACACATTGATCGCGGCCTGCGACATTCACCGCTATCGCCAACTCGGCGCCGCCGGCCATCACGACAATTGCACGCAGAATTTGGCGCACGCGCTCGAGGCGGTCGGCCTGTCGGCCGCGGTGACGCCGGCCCCGCTGAACCTCTTCATGAACGTGCCCGTCACCGACAATGGAGAGTTGGACTTCAAGTCGCCGGTCAGCGAGGCCGGGCAATATGTGGCGCTGCGTGCCGAGATGGACCTGGTCATCGTGTTCTCCGCCTGTCCGCAGGACATGGTGCCGGTGAACGACATGCGGCCGACCGACGCGCATTTTTTCATCGCCTGACGCGGCCGCGTGGAGAACCGATCATGCGCAAATTGCCGCCGCTCAATGCCGTCCGCGCGTTCGAAGCCGCGGCGCGCCACGAAAGCTTCACCGCCGCCGCCAACGAACTCTGCGTCACGGTGACGGCGATCAGCCACCAGGTCCGGCAACTCGAAGCGATCCTTGGACGCAAGCTGTTCGAGCGCTCCGGTCGCGCGGTCGTTTTGACCGCCGAGGGACACGCGGTGTTTCCATTGCTGCGCGACGGCTTCGATCGCATGGCAAGCGCCTTTGCGGCGATCCGGCCGCCGGCCGAAGGTGACGCAATCACCGTGTCGGCCACGCGGGCCTTCGCCGAGCGCTGGCTGATGCCGCGGCTCGCGCGCTTCAACGCGGCATTTCCGGCCCTGATGGTCCATATCGATGCGACCGAGGAGATGAGGACGCCTAATGTCGACGGCGTCGATCTGGCCATCCGGTATGGACGCGTTGACCGCACGAGCGAGAAATCGGTGCTGTTCAGTGATCGTTACATCGCTGTCGCAGCGAGCACGATCTGTCCGCCAGGGGCCCGTCTCGCCATTGATGACATCCGCTCGCGATCGCTGCTGGCTTTCCGCTGGAAGAACGCTGCGCTGGATTCGCCTGCGTGGTCGGCGTGGCTCGCGGGGGCCGATCATGATCCCGCGCGGGATTTTCGCATCTCCTGGTACAGCGAGGAGCCGCCGGCGTTGCATGCCGCCGAGCGCGGGCTGGGGCCGCTGTTGTGCAGCGATGCGCTGGTCGACGAGCAACTGCGCCAGGGCACGCTGCGCCGGCTCGACGGACCGGCGCTGCCGGGCTTCGCCTATCGTCTCGTGGACGCACCGGCTGCCGCCAGGCGCAAATCGGTGACGGCATTCATCGATTGGCTGCACGGGGAGGCGGCTGCATTCCGCGCCGCGCCGGCACAGGTCATGACACGGGCTGCGTGAAGTAGGGCAGGTCCTCGACACGGACCTGGTAGGTACCTGCCTTGACCAGGCCGTCGACATGCGCGGCGATCTCTTCGAGCGATGCGAACCAGACCTTGCGTTCGGCCACGATCCGCTCGAGCCAGCGCTCTACCACGCGCCAGCGGGCAAGCCGGCCGGTCAGGAACGGGTGCCAGATCCCCATCCAGAATCCGCCGGCCTCATAGGCGGCCTCGAACTCCTCGAAGGACGCGGCAAGACCCTCGCTCGGCGATTTGACCGGCATCATGTAGCCGATCTCCGCGTAATGGGCGAAAGGCGGCCAATCGTCCGATCCCCAGTGCGGCGGCATCTCGTAGAGCAATCCGCGCGCGGTGCGCATCTGGTACGGGATGTCGTCGGCCATCAGCGACGAATCGTAGACAAAGCCATGCTCGATCAGGAGATCGATCGTGGTCTGGTTGGCGTTGTAGACCGGCGCGCGGTAGCCGCGCGGCTTGCGTCCGGTCATCGCGACATGAATGGCGAGGGCACGTTCGAATGCCTCGCGCTGCGCCGCCGAGGAAATCTCCGTCGGGTCCTCATGGATGTAGCCGTGATGGCCGATCTCGTGGCCCGCTTTCAGGATCGCTTCCACCGCCTCGGGATAGCGCTGCATCGTCCAGGCCGGCATGAAGAACGACTGCTTGAGGCCGAGGCGCCGATAGGTTTCCAGGATGCGCGGGACGCCGACGGTCGGCCCGTATCGCCCCATCGTGATCGGATAGAGCCGGTCGAAGGAATCCTTCGGCCGCGCGATGTGAATCAGGCTGTCGGCGTCGACGTCGAAGGTGATCGCACAGGCGCAGCGCGCGCCGTTCGGCCAGGGGATGGGATTGCGTATCATCGGATCATCCTCGTTCAGCCGGCAGGCAATGTCGCTTCATTCCGCTGCGATACTAGAGCCTTTTCCGTTCCGATTTAAATCGGAACGGGGCTCTAGATTTTTGTTTGACGCGTTTTCTTCACGCGAACCGGTATCCACTTCGCTCGAAAACGCTTTAACAGGCCCGTCGATTCCAAGACACTGCCGGACCAGCACCGGAATGGCGGCCAAGGCGTCGGCGAGCGATCGCCGGTGGCGCTCATCGCCGAACTCCTGGTAGTCGACCGCGATCAGATGGCTCTCCTGCACGCCCAGATAATGCGCGCAGGTGAAGATGTGGGTTTCCAGATGGTTCATGGTCTCCCGCACCCCGCCGGGGCCGAAGCCGAATTCGCCGCGCGAGCTCAGCACCACCAGCGTCTTGCCGCGCATGACAGGCTCCAGCGGAAAGTCGCCGCGTGCGAGATCGAAGGTGAAGGTCTTGTCGATCCGGATCACCTTGTCGAACCATGACTTCAATGCCGCCGGCATGCCGTAATTGTGCATCGGCGCCCCGATCACGACCACGTTGGCGCGTTCGAGTTCGTCGATCAGCTCGTCGGAGAGGCGCAGCTCGTCGTGCTGCTGCGCGGTGCGGTCGCCGGGCGGCGTGAAGGCGGCGGCGACCCACGCCTCCGTGATCAGGGGAGGCGGGTCACGGCCGACATCGCGCGAGATGATGGTGGCGGCGGGCTCGTGCGTCAGCCAGTGCTCGACAAACGCCTTCGAGAGCTTCCGGCTGACCGAACGGTCGCCGCGCGGGCTGGCATCGATATGGAGCAGTGTCGTCATTTTCTGACCTCGGTTGCAATGCGTTGGCTGCACCATGACCGAGTGCCGGCTTCGGCGTGAATGACGAATCCGGCAAGTGCGTTGAGAAAATTTCAACAATGAAACAGCACGCCGTGGTGACGCGGTCATCGCGGCGCTCTTGGTCGATCCTCGGTGCGCAAACTTCACTGTCGATGTCGCCTCAACCTCGCTTGAGCATTTCTCATTACCGCCTCGCGGCTATCCGCTGCTGAGATGCCTATCCCGGCCCAAATCAATGCGCCGGACAACGGGGGAAACATGTTGCTCAAGCAAACACAGCTTTCGGCACAGGATGAGGCCGGCTTCGATACCCATGGAATTGAGCCGGTGCCGGCGGCGCACCGCACGTCGTCTTCATCAGATCAGTTCTGGATCTGGACCGGCGCGAACATCGCGCCGATCAACTGGGTGCTGGGTGCGCTCGGCATCCAGCTCGGATTGAGCCTGCTGCAAACGCTCGCCGTCATCGTTGTCGGCAACCTGTTCGGCGCGGCGCTGTTTGCCGGCTTCTGCCTGATGGGGCATCGCACCGGCGTGCCGCAGATGGTGCTGGGCCGCCTGGCGTTCGGCCGCCGCGGCGCCTACCTCCCGGCGCTGGCGCAGGTGCTGATGCCGATGGGATGGGTCGCGATCAACACCTGGATCGTGCTCGACCTCTGCATGGCCGCGCTCGAGCGGATGGGGCTTGGCGGTGGCGTCGAGCTCAAATACGGGATCGCGGTGCTGCTGATGCTGTTCCAGGTCGGCATCGCGGCCTGGGGCTTCAATGCGATCAAGGTGTTCGAGCGCTACACCATGCCGGTCATTCTGCTGATCATGGCCGTCATGACCGCATTGGCCTTCCTGCGCGTCGATATCAAATGGCAGTCCGCCGGTGTGACCGGCATGCCGGCATTCGCCGCGGCGACGCAGTTGATGACCGCGATCGGCATCGGCTGGGGCATTTCGTGGCTCACCTATGCGTCCGACTATACGCGCTTCACAAGACCCTCGCTCGGGGCCGCCAAGGTGTTCCGCGCGACATTCCTCGGCATGTTCCTGCCGACGGTCTGGCTCGCGTTCCTGGGAGCTGCTATCGCGTCCGCGGGCGCCGGCTCCGATCCGTCGAAGCTGATCATTGCCGCGTTCGGCACGATGGCGGTGCCGGTGCTGCTGGTGCTGCTCCATGGCCCGATCGCAACCAACATCGTCGTGATCTATTCGGCGGCGCTGTCCTCGCTCGCGCTCGATCTGCGGCGGCCGCGCTGGGTGATCTCGGTGGTCTCCGGCCTGATCGCCTCCGCCATCCTCTACGCCTTCCTGCAGTCGGGCGATTTTGCCCACGCCTTTGACAACTTCATGGTCGCCTTGATCGTCTGGATCAGCCCATGGGCCGGCGTGACGCTCGCCGATTTCTACCTGGTGCGGCGCGGCCGGATCGACATCCCGGCACTCTATGAAGAGCCGGGTCGGGGTCGCGATTTCAACTGGGCGGGGCTGATCGCGTTCGGCGCCGGGCTGGTGGCGGCGTGGGCGTTCCAGATGGGCACGATCAAGGCCATGCAGGGTCCGCTTGCGCTGGCGACCGGCGGGGTCGACCTGTCCTGGCTCACGGGCATCGGCGTGGCGGCGGCGAGCTATCTTGTGCTGCACCGGCGGCTCGGACGGCCGCTGGCGCGGAGCGCCCGGTTGCCGGCCACGGACGAGGCGTCGATCGAGCCCGCGCCCACGTCGACCTGACGGGGCAGTCGTTGCGCCGCCTCATTCGATCCGCGCGAACAGCTCCACCAGCGTCTCGCGCAGCCAGCGCTGCGCGGGCACGGTGTCGTTGCGCTGGTGCCAGAACAGGCTGACGATGCGCGGCGGCGCCGGCAGCGGCACCGGCATGGCGTGCAGTTGTTGCGCCTGGCGGGACTGCGCGCTGAGATCGCGCGGCAGCACGGCGATCAGGTCGGACTGCCGCACGATCTCGTAGGCGGCGTTGTAGTGATTGACCGTCGTGACCAGGTTGCGCGACAGCCCGCGCGAGGCCAGGAACTGGTCGTAGGTCGGCAGCGTCTTGCCAGCGAGGCTGACATCGACATGCTTGGCGTTGAGGAAGCTCCGGGTGTTGAGCCGCTTCTGCTTTGCCAGCGGATGGTCCCGCCGCATCATGCAGGCATACTCGACGGTCCACAGCGAGCGTGAGCGGATCGCGGCCGGCGGCTGCTGCGCCTCGTTGACATAGACGCTCAGCACGCAGTCGACCCGGTTGTCCTCGAGCCGGTCGCCGATCTCGAGAATGGTGTTGGGCAAGGTGTGGATGCGCGCCGAGGGCGCCACCTCGCTAAAGCGGTTGAGCAGCCGCGGCATCACTAGCGAGGACACGTAGTCCGACATCGACAGGCTGAATTCGGCCTCGGTGCGCCGCGGATCGAAGGCGTCCTCGTCGAGCGCGTGGCGGACGTGCTCCAGCGCATCGCCGACCGGCTGCCACAGTGCCACCGCGCGCTGCGTCGGGCGGATGCCGTTCGCCGTGCGCACGAACAGGGGATCGCCGAGCGCGTCGCGCAGCCGCGCCAGCGCATTGCTGACCGCGGGCTGGGTCATCGTCAGCGCGCTCGCGGCACGGGTGACGCTGCCCTCGGTCATCAGCGCCTCGAAGACTTTCAGCAGGTTGAGGTCGAGGGTGCGGAAGGACACGGAAAATATTCACAATGGTGATGTGGCAGATAACGATTATAAATTATTCGGATAATATTGATTTGTCTATCATTGCCCGGCTGACCTCGCCGGCGCGTGCCGACCGCGGGGCGGAGGGGGGACTTTCATGTCGACGATCTCGGCGCGCATCGAGCGCCTGCCGTTCGCGCGTTTCCATGTGCACCTGCTGCTGATGGGCGGCCTGGGTTATCTGTTTGACGCGATGGATGCCGCGGTGCTCGCGTTCATCCTGCCGGTGCTGCGCACCGCCTGGGGGCTCACCAATGTCGAGACCGGCGTGCTCGGCAGCAGCACCTTCGTCGGTTATCTCTTTGGCGCGCTGCTGGCGGGGACGCTGGGCGACCTGATCGGCCGCCGCGCGGTGATGATGTCGGCACTGGCGCTCTACAGCGCGGCCTCGCTGGTCAGCGCGGCGGTGGATAGCTGGCCGGCGTTCTTTGCCGCGCGCGTCGTCGCCGGCATGGGCACCGGCGCGGAAAGCGCGATCATCGCGCCGTATTTGGCAGAATTCGTGGCGCGGCGTTACCGCGGCGCCTTCACCGGCGCGCTCGCCGGCTTCTTCTCGTTCGGCTTCGTTGCCGCCGCCTTGCTCGGCTATTTCATCGTGCCGGCCTACGAGAACGGCTGGCGCATCGTGCTCGTCATCACCGCCATACCCGTCGTGATGCTGCTGTGGTGGCGGCGCTCGCTGCCGGAATCGCCGCGCTGGCTGGAAAGCCGGGGCAGGGCGAAGGAAGCCGAAGCGGTGCTCGACAGGATCGAGGCCAGCTTCGCGCGCGAAGGCCGGGTGCTGCCGGCACCCGTCGCCGAGCCGGCCGCGCCCGCAGCACCGTCGGGCACGCTGCTGAGCAATTTTGCCGCGCTGCTGGCCGGCCGGCAGGCGCGCATCACCACCATGACCTGGATCATGTGGCTGTCGATCACGTTCAGCTATTATTCCTTCTTCGTCTGGATTCCCGGCCTCCTGGTGCAGAACGGCATGAGCATCACCAAGAGCTTTGGCTACTCGCTCGCGATGTATTGCGCGCAGGTGCCGGGCTATTTTACCGCCGCCTTCTTCAATGAACGGATCGGACGGCAGGCGACGATCGCGACCTACATGCTGCTCGGCGGCGTCAGCGCGCTCGGGCTCGCCTTTGCCAAGAGCGATGGCGAGATCATGACGGCCGGCCTGCTGCTGTCGTTCTTCATGAACGGCACCTATGCGGGCGTCTATGCCTACACCGCCGAAGTGTTCCCGACATCGATCCGGACCACGGGGGCCGGGCTCGCATCCGCGATCGGCCGGATCGGCGCGATCGCAGCACCGATCCTGGTCGGCTACCTCTATCCGAATTTCGGCTTTGCCGGCGTGTTCGGCGTCACCACGTCCGTCCTCCTGATCGGCGCGCTGACCGTCGTGCTGATGGGCGTGCCGACGCGCGGCCGATCGCTGGAAGACATCGCAAGCGAAACGGCGTGATCACAGAGCATGATATCCGGAAAAGTGTGAAGCGGTTTTCCGAAGAGATCATGCTCAAATAACAAGGCGCGGGCCGCGTCCTGAACAGGAGACCAACATGCCCACCATCCTCTTCAAGAACGCCGCGCTGCTCGATCCGCTGCGGTCCGATCTGCTCGAAGGCCACCACGTGCTGGTCGAGGATCGCCTGATCAAGGAGGTCTCCGATCGGCCGATCGAGGCCTCAGCGGACCGGGTGATCGACCTCAAGGGCAAGACCCTGATGCCCGGCCTGATCGACCTCCACGTGCATGCGGTCGCCGTCGAGCTCGACCTGTCGCAGCAGGCCCGCATGGCGAACGTGCTGGTGACGCTGCGCTCGACCATGCTGTTGCGCGGCATGCTGAAGCGCGGCTTCACCACTGTCCGCGATGCCGGCGGCGCCGGCTATGCGCTGAAGCAGGCGATCGACACCGGGCTGACCGACGGTCCGCGGCTGTTCGTCTCCGGCCGCGCGCTCAGCCAGACCGGCGGCCATGGCGACGGCCGGGCCCGCTCGGACTATCTGAGCGACCCGACCTGCTCCTGCTGCGTGCGGGTCGGCGCGATCGCGCGCGTCGTCGACGGCGTCGACGCGGTGCGCAAGGCGGTGCGCGAGGAATTGCAGATGGGCGCCGACCAGATCAAGATCATGGCCTCCGGCGGCGTCGCGTCGCCGACCGACCCGATCGGCGCCTACGGCTATTCCGAGGACGAGATCCGCGCCATCGTCGCGGAGGCGAAGGCGCGGCACACCTATGTGCTGGCCCACGCCTACACCGCGGAGGCGATCGAGCGCGCGATCCGTTGCGGCGTGCGCACCATCGAGCACGGCAATCTGGTCGATCTGCCGACCGCGCGGCTGATGGCGGAGAAGGGCGCCTATGTGGTGCCGACGCTGGTCACCTACGAGGCCTTGGCCAACGAGGGCGCGAAGTATGGCCTGCCTGCGGCGAGCGTCGCCAAGATCGCCGATGTGCGCGACGCCGGGCTGCGCTCGCTTGCGATCTATCGCGAGGCCGGCGTCAAGATGGGGTTCGGTACCGACCTGCTCGGACCGTCGCAGCGGCTGCAGAGCGACGAGTTCCGGATCCGCGCCGAACTGCTCGGCCCGCAGGCGGTGATATCAAGCGCGACGGTCGTCGGCGCCGAGGTGCTCGGCATGGAAGGCAAGCTCGGCCGCGTCGCGCCGGAGGCTTTCGCCGACCTCCTGGTGGTGGAGGGCAATCCGCTGCGCGATGTGGCGTGCCTGCTCGGGCAGGGCGAGCAGATCCCGATGGTGATGAAGGCCGGCAAGGCCGAGGTCGACCGGCTGGGCGGGTAGGGCTTGGTTACCTTACTCCGAGGGGGCCGCGCACTCCACTTCACCTCTCCCCGCAGGCGGGGCGAGGTGGGGTAAGCCTTCACCACACCACGCGCAAACCGGCGGTGCCCTTGTAGCTGTGGTTGGCCGACGCATCCTCGAGGCTGGCGCGATAGGTCGCCTCGCCGAACAATGTGTAGCGGCCGTTGGCCCAGCTATAGCTGCCGCCGCCGCCGATAGAGCCCCACAGGCGGTCGTTGGTGCTGGCGAAGCCGGTGCCCGCGACATCGACATTGCTGCCGTCGAGGAATTCGTAGTGCAAATTGCCGATCGCGTAGAGGTCGGAGCGCGCGATGCTCGCGCCGTCGGTCCAGCTCTTCTGGTGATTGAGCATCAGACCGACGCGGCCGAGCAGGCTATCGGCATTGCCGAGCGCGACCTGCGCGCCGAAGCGGTCGGCGAAACCGTCGAAGTCGACCTTCGAATAGGCAAGCTGCGCCTGCGGGGTCAGCGAGAAGCCGTTGCCGACATTGAACCGCCTGCCGCCTTCGACGCTGAAGGCATAGCCGAGGCCTTCATTGCCATGGGCCATGCTGCCGACCAGATCCGACGTCAGGTCGCCGCGATAGAACATGGTCTGCATCTGGCCGTCGAGGTAAACGCCGTTGTCGCCGTACCAGGTGGCAGTGGCGCCAACGCCGGTGCCCTCGGCGCGGATGCGGCCGTTGCCGAACAACGAATTCACATAAGCCGTGGTCAGGCCGTATTGCAGCGTGAGGCCGACGATCAGGCGCCCGTAGCTGTTCTCGAGCGTGAGGCCGTCGAGCCCGGCCTGCGCCTTGAAGTCGTCACTGTTCATGGTCGCGCCCGTGGTGTTCGACGGCCGCAGGTTGGTCTGGCCGCCCTCGACGCGGCCCCAGAATGCCGATTGCGCCCATGAACTGTCGGCCTGCGCCGCCGGCGTGACGCCCATTCGCGCCATCGCATCGCTCGGGCCGCCATTGCCGCCCCAATAGCGGTTGCCGACGCGCTCCTGCAGCGACGGCAACGCGTTCATGCCGAGCAGCACCTGGGCGTAGCTCTCGTAAAGCGGCACGCCGGGCTGGTACAGCGGTCCCGCGGGCGTCGCCGGTGCCGACAGATTGACCAGGCTGGAGCGCAGATACCAGTCGCCATCCGCAGGCGTCGCGATGCCGTTCTTCTGCAACGTATAGGCATAGGCGCCGGCGACGATCGCCTGCTGGCCATTCAGCGCATAATTGCCCACCAGCGTGAAATTGCCGTTCGAGGCGCCGGTGACGTCGATCAGCTTGATGCCGTCGACCGTCTGCGCGCCGCCGCCGCCGGCATTGTTGATCCGCACGGTCGAGGTGCCCGACGTGCTGCCCGCGATCAGGCGGTCGGTCGCGGAGCCGTCGCCGCCGAGCACGGTGTTGAACAGCAGCGTGCCGCCGTTGCCGGCATAATTGCCTGATACCGTCAGCGTGGTGCCGGGCGCTGTGCCGAACCTAATGGTGCCGGCATTGTTGAGCGCGCCCATGGTCTGGTTGAAGCCGTTGAGGTCGATGGTGCCGCCGGCGCCCGCGACTGCGGCCGAGGCCGCGCTGAAGGCATTGGCCGCGCCGGCTTGCAGCGTGCCGCCGGAGACCGTGGTCGCGCCGCTATAGGTGTTGACGCCGGACAGGATCTGCGTGCCGCCGGTGACCGCGAGCCCGCCGGTGCCGCCGATCGCGCCCGAGAAATTGTCGCTGCCATTGGTGATGGTCAGCGTCTTGGCGCCGAGCGCGACATTGCCGCTGCCGGCGAGACTCTGGATGCCGGTGCCGGTGCCCGCGAGGCCGGAGATGTCGAACGCCGCATTCGCGACCACATGGCTCGAATTGCTGATCGACCCGGTGCCCGACAGCGCCAGCGTGCCGGCCGAGATCGTGGTCACGCCGCCATAGGTGTTGGCGCCGGACAGCGTCTCGGTGCCGCCGGCGAGCGTCAGTCCGCCGCTGCCGCCGATCGCGCCGGCGAACGTATCGTTGGCGGCGGTGAGCGTCAGCGTCTTGGCGCCGAGATCGACCGCGCCCGAGCCCGACAGCCGCTGGATGCCGGTGCCGGCGCCGGATAGGGCGGCGATCGAGAAGGTGCCGTTGGCGATCACCTGGCTGGACGCGGAGATGTCGCCGGCGCCGGATAGCGCCAGCGTGCCTGCCGTGATCGTGGTCGCGCCGGTGTAGGCCTGGACGGTCGACAACATCTGCGTGCCGCCGGTGACCTGCAGCCCGCCGGTGCCGCTGATCGTTCCGGCAAAGCTGTCGTGCGCATTGGTGACGATCAGGTCCTTGGCGCCGAGCGTGACGCGACCGGTCCCGGCCAGGCTCTGGATGTGCGCGGCGGCGGGCGTGATGGCTGAAATGTCGAACGTCGCGTTGGCGACGACCCGGCTCGACGTGGCGAGCGCGTCAGCGCCGGAGTTCGCGGGCCCTGTGAGGGCCAGCGTGCCCTGCTGGATCACGGTCTCGTCGGTGAAGGTGCTGCCGGCGCGGAGCGACAGCTTGCCGGCGCCGATCTTGGTCAAGCCGCCGACGCCGCTGAAGCCGAGCGTGCTGACGGTGTGCCCGTTGCTGTCGAAGGTCAGCCCGCCCGCGGCGATGTTGTTCTGACCGACGGTACCGCCGAAGAAATTGGCGCTGTCGGCCGTCGCCCGAACAAGGGCATTGTCGAAGTTTACCTGACCGCGCGAATTGCCAACGCTGATGCCGAGGCTTGTCTCCAGCGTGGCATTGCTGATGTTGAGGGTGCCGGTGCCGTTGGCCGGCGTCGTGACGACGACCCTGCTTGCAGTGATCGTCGCGCCATCCGCGATGTTGAGGATACCCGTGCCGGCAATGCCGACCGTGATCGTACCCGTAGGGGCGTTCCAGTGCGACCCGGCCCCCGTCACTGTCACGATGGCTGTACCACCCGCGATATCGCCCATCGAAACGGTGCCCGTGCTGGTCAGCGTGCTGCCGTTTTGAATGGTGAGAGTGGTCGTTCCACCGACGACGTCGCGAACGTTCAGGCTGCCGGTCACGCCTGTCGCCCCAGGGATCACGCCGAGCACGACATTCGAACCGGCCACGATGTTGACGGCCCCGCCGGCCGCCGGCGCCGCGCCGCCGGACCAGTTCGAGCCCACCGTCCAGTCGTTGCTGGTGGCGCCGGTCCAGGTCTGCGCCGCCGCCGAGCCCACAGACAGCGCCGACAGCGCGACGACCGAGGCGCTCAGCAGCAGCAGCCGATGGAAATGCGCGCGCGGGTGCGGGACGGCGGTTCCGTCCGGCGTGAATTGAGTGGGTTGTCACCAACGTGTCGTGCGATCGTCGTAGCCCCGATGCATTCGCGCATGGTGCCGAGCCCCTTGTTCTTGCCGCCGCCCGGCAGGTTTGCATTCCGGCAAACCTTCGCCAGTCGCGGATGTGCGTCACCCTATGTGACTCACCGTGAGCTGACAAATGAAGGTTAGGTCGCCCGCAACGTTACGAGGGGCGGTGTGTTCGCGATGCAACGTCCGCGCGTTGCAATTAATCGATCGCTAACCAGTTGAGTTGCGTTCGGCTGGCCGGAATGGGCCGGCAGCCGACCCGGCCGCCACCCGATGCCCTGCGATCACGTTAGCGCTGGCGGCGTTGACCTTGCCGGGCAGAAGCACGACATACCGCCTGTCCAACCCGCCGCTCCGGAGCCAGCCATGAACGCCCCCAACATCTCGTCCGTCACGCCGCAGTCCGACGGCGACGTCGTGGCCTGGCTGACCAACGAGACCCGCGACCAGCGCTTCATCGACAACATCTTCGCCGAGCTCTGCATCCGGCTGCAGAACACCGGCATTCCGCTCAAGCGGGCGACGATGAATCTGCTGATCCAGCATCCGCAATGGCTCGGCGCCCGGATCATCTGGGCCGACGGCAGGCGCGAGGCCGAGATCACGCGGGTCGACTACGACGTCCAGCAGCGCTCGGAGTATATCGGCAGCCCGGTCTACGAGATCCATCAGGGCGCCGCCGAGGTGCGCGAGCGGCTCGCGCGCGATCCGGCACAGGGCCGCAAACATGCGCTCTATGACGAGATGCGGGCGCAGGGCCTGACCGACTATGTGGCGTGGCCGCTGCTGCATACGCTCGGCAAGCGGCATGTCGTGACGTTTGCGACCGACCGTGCCGGCGGTTTCGACGATGCCCAGATCGCCAGCCTGATGAAGGTGCTGCCGGTGCTGGCGCTGGTCAGCGAAATCCGGATGAAGAACCGGCTGGCGCGGACGCTGCTCGAGACCTATGTCGGCGCCCATGCCGGCGAGATGATCCTGGCGGGCGCGACGCGGCGGGGCAGCGGCACCACGGTCCGCGCCGCGATCATGATCTGCGATCTCAGGGATTTCACCCGGATCTCGGACTCCTGGCCGCGCGACGACGTCATCGATCTCCTCAACGACTATTTCGACGCGATGTCGGAGCCGATTGCGCGACATGGCGGCGAAATCCTGAAATTCATCGGCGACGGCCTGCTCGCGATTTTCCCGCTCAGCGAGCCGAGGGCCTGCGCCAATCTGCTGCACGCCGTGTCCGAGGCGCGGGAGGCGATGGCGGCGCTGAGCGAAAAGAACAGCCTGATGGGCCGTGCGCCAATGAACTACGGCATCGGCGTCCATGTCGGTGACGTCATGTACGGCAATATCGGGTCGCGCACCCGGCTCGACTTCACCGTCATCGGTCCTGCGGTGAACATGGCCTCGCGCCTCGAAGCCCTCACCAAGCAGTTGAAGAGGAACGTGCTGCTGTCGCGCGCATTCGCCGATCTCGTCGAGCACGACTTTGCGCTCGAACATGTCGGCGAGCATCAGGTGCGCGGCTTCAGCGAGCCGATCGAGCTGTTCGCCTATAACGGCTGAAGCAGCTTGCGAATGTCACGGTGAGGTGCCGGGCCCGGTTCTTGACGACCCGAGTTTCGCTGCCGGTCGCGCATATTGACCAATCGTTCCGTCACTGAAGACTGGTTCCACTGGAACGACTCCGGCCGGCAGCAAGTTTTCACTGCAGCATTCGAAGGTCAGGAGCGGAACCATGCGTAGCTTGACTGAGCAGAATATTCGAACGCGGGCCTACCGGCTTTGGCAGGCCGCCGGCGAACCCAACACCAAATTTGATGCGTTCTGGTACCAGGCAGAGAAGGAACTGCTGGAAGAGAGAACCCGAGAGACAGCCGGGCCTCGTCGACCGAAGTCGGCGCGTCAGGTCGTGCGGCGTCGGACCGGGGCCCTGACGGGCGCTCACTAAAGCATGATCCGGAAAAGTGCGAAGCGGCTTTCCCTCGCGACAAACGCCAAAGGCGTTTGCGCGGAGATCATGCTCGAACAAGGACCTGAAGCGCGCTGACGATTCAACCTGATCCCATCGCGCTTCAGACCGATGTTGGCTGCGCCGGCGAAGCCCGGTCGATCAACCCCTTGGCGAGGGCGTGATACACGCCCTCCTTGCAGATCAGGCGCGAACTGGCGTGGGCGATCAGGGCCGCGGCCATCAGCGGCACGACCATGGTGTGATTGTCCGTCATCTCGGTGACGATCACGAAGGCCGTGATGGGGGCCTGAACCACGCCTGCGAAATACGACACCATGCCGAGCAGCATGATGGCCGGCAGCGGCGCGCCGTGAAACAGCGCGGCGATGTTGGAGCCGATGCCGGCGCCGACCGCGAGCGAAGGCGCGAAGATGCCGCCCGGCATGCCGCTGATCGAGGCGAACGTGGTCGCCAGGAATTTCCACACGCTGAAGCTCGCAGGCAGTTGCGATCCGGCTTCGAGCGCGGTTTTGACCTGCTGATATCCGGTGCCATAGATCGCGCCGTCCGAAGCGATCCCGCAAATCGCCGCCGCAAGTCCGCAGATCGCGGCGAAGCCAACCGGATAGAGCTTGATCGCGCGTCCGACCGGATTGGCAAATCCGCGTGCCATCACGATCAGGATGCGGCTGAACAGGCCGCCCGCCAGACCTCCGGCAACGCCGCACAGCGGGACCGCGAGCCAGTCGGTGCCGTTGCGCAGGGCCGTCGCGCTGGTGCCGAAATAAGTATAGTTGCCCATCAAAGCGAGCGACGTCAGACCCGCGGCGATCACCGCGCCGATGATCAGGCTGCTGGTTCGTGTCTCGAACGCACGGCTCATTTCCTCGATGCCGAACACGATGCCAGCCAGCGGGGTGTTGAAAGCGGCCGCGACACCGGCCGCCGCGCCGGCGAGGATCAGGCCGGGCTGACGCCGGGGCGAGAAGCGGCCGAGCGCAAACATGATCGAGGCGCCGATCTGCACCGTCGGTCCCTCGCGCCCGACCGAGGCGCCACATAGCAGGCCGAGCAGGGTCAGCAGGATCTTGCCGACCGCGATGCGCAGCGAAACCAGACTTTCGCGCGCGCTCTGGTCGGTCAGATGGCGCGCTGCGATGGCCTGCGGGATGCCGCTTCCTTGCGCGTTCTGAAAGAAGCGGTTGGTCAGAAAGACCGACAAGGCGAAGCCTGCGGGCGTCAGCACCAGCGAGGCATAATGGATACGCGACACCACCGCGGAGAAGGCGACCTGCGCCAGATCCGCGAGCTGTGCGAGCGCGACGGCGGCCGCACCGACCGCAATGCCGCCCAGCAGGAAGATGGCGCGGCGTTGCCAGCGCGCGGAGACGATTTTGAATAGCCGCTTGTGGCGGTTGGAGGGGAAGGCCATTCTGACGGTATTCTGGCTGATGTCGTGGTCCGATACGAAGCGGATCACGTCCTTCTTAGCACGCGTCGATGCTGCGCAAAGCTCAAGAAATCAGCAAGCGGTGCCGTCGAATTGCGAGGCCGAGCCAGCGCTCTCCCGCTCCCGCAACATCCCGCCGGCTATCTCCGGCGCGGTTTTCTCGGAAACAGCCGATCGCGGATGTAGCGCGAGGTTGCGGTCAGGCGAATTCCGCGGGGCTTCTGCCAGGCGGCGCGGTCGATCTCCTTCTTGTCGCCGATCGCCAGCCGTCCCTTGGCGTTCTTGGCGATGAAGATCGCGTCGCTCATCCTGCGGCCGGAACGCTTGTTCTTGGCCGTCACTTCCTTCCAGAGGCTGAGCCGGCCGAGCTTGAGCTTCGGCAATTCCTCCTTGATCTCGCGCTTGAGGCAGTCCTTGACGGTCTCGCGCGCGCGCCTGCGGCCGCCGGGGAACATCCACAGCCCGTCAGATCGGCGTCTAACCAGAAGAACCTTGCCGCGCTTCGCGGCAACCAGTTTGGAGGACTTGGTCATCTACTGCGCAAAATGATCGAAAACAGAATCGAGGCCATTCTAACTTGTCTATTCGGGTAGACAAGTTTTATGGCGGATTGTTCCACAGTCATGTGTCGGCTGTTTGTCTTGGACTGACGGCCCGAGAGCCGGGAAACGCTGACGACGTGCAAGACCCGGTTCGGAGGAGAAGGCGGCGAATGAGAGGTCGCTTGCTGCGGCTGACTGCCGCAACTTTGTCGAGATGCTCGGGTGCGGGCGCCGTGACCCTCGTTGCACGCGCTTGCATGTCGTTCCATTGATCCCGCGTCATGCAACATCCTCACGTTGAACTCGTGGAAACTGCTGTCGTGCTGGTTCCCGTGCCAGGAAATCCGCCAGATCGCGTTTCGAAGACAAAGCCCCACGACGGACGGCTCCGCCGCTTGACATTGTGTTCTTGTTTTGTTCTTATCGCCCTCCACCGGGAATAGGAGGTCGCCATGGACAACCGTATCAGCGAAATTCGCAGGCAGATCAGGGCGCTGCGCGTCAGCATGCTCGAGGCCGAGGCCATCGTGCGCCAGCAGATCGACCGGGATGAGGACTGCGCCTTCGTCGCCGGGGACCTCTTGAAGATGCGGCTGGTCATGAGCCGTCTGGTCGAGGAGCGCAGCGTCCTTGGCGACCGCGATCCGATCATCGTGCATGCGAGCGTTGCTCCGCGCCGTCGCGCCGCGACACTCGCGTTCGTTCGCGCGGCGAAACGCGAACCGGTCGCCGGCGAAGTGCGTGCGTGATGACGCAGTCAGGATGCAAAGGCTGCGCGCCGAGTTGCGCGCGCTCGACGCATCGGTGAATCAGCTCAGGCGAGCCGGGCGCGACAGCGCGTCTGCGCAGCTCCTGCTGTCGCGCAAGCGCGCCGAGTTGGAGGACGTGATGTGCCGGAGGAAAGATGAGAGAGCCGCTTCGGTATTTCCACGACAGCGATGATCACGCGCCCTGGATCAAGGCGCTGGCCGAGGTCCGGCACAGGGCAACGCGGGAAGGCTGGTGCTTTCACCACGTGCAGGCGATCATCGTGGCGATCGACCAGTATGCCGAGGCCGCGCTCGGCAACCGTGAGTTCTTCCTCAACCGGCCGCAGACCGTCGGCCCAAAGCGGCAGGGCGAGGTGCCTTAGGGCCCACCGACACGCGCGGCCGGCGCGCCGCAAGCGCTGCGCTCATGGCACTACATCGGCCGGATGCTTGTTGCGATGCTCGACATATTCGACGCGGGTCTGGTCCGGATGCCGCACCAGCATGTTGCGGCCGGTCGGTACCGGCTTCGGGCCGTCCAGGATCGTGGCGCCGACGTGGGGGAGGTGCGTGGCGAATGCGTCGATGTCATCGACCAGAAACGTCAGATGCGTCGCCGTGAATGGTTTCAGGCTCCGTTCGGTGCCTGCAATGAACAGGATCGAGGCGACCTGCGCGAGCCTCAGATCATACTCCGGATAGTCGAAGCGAAGACGCGCCGCCTGGCCGATCAGGGTCTCGTGGAAGGCGACGGCCCGATCGAGGTCTTGCAGCGGCAAATACCGCCGCACCAGGATGTTGAGTATCTTCATTGCCAGCTCCTCATGCCCTCATGCATTGCGGCGGTTGCGATCCGATCCGGTCAACCGATGCGACAAGGCACGGCGCCGCATGCGCAGCGCCGCGATCGCACGGTCGATCTGGTCGAGCTTGGCCTGCATCACTGCCGAGCAGCTCACGCGTGCGCCGCGCCTGCCGTCTTCGAGCGCGCTCAGGAGATTGCGAAGCTCGCGGGTCGAGAAACCCGAGGCGATCAGGTCTCTCACCCACGCGGCCCGTTCGAGCTCCGACGCCGAATAGCTTCGATAGCCGTTCGACGTCCGCCGCGGCGCGATCAGGCCAGCCGCTTCATAATGCCGAAGCGCCCGGGCGCTCACGCCAAGATGACGAACCGCCTCCTGAATTCTCATCGCGATCTCCTGTCGAGGGTCGGCCTAGCACCCTGTCATTAACGTCAATGTCAAGCGCCGGGTTGCGGGAGGCCGGGCCGGCTGCGGGGCCAAATGTCCCGGCCTGCCCGAAGTGGCCGGGATGGCTAATCCGCCGCCGGCGACATATCGTGACGATCCGCAGCCGAATCTGAGGCGGATCGTTCATCGCCGGGTCATCTATATCCGGCCATCGTCAGCGCCGCGCCCGGGAGGGCCGACGGCCCTTTTGCGGAGGAGGTTTCGGATGATCAGGGGCTGGCAGATCGCGACGTCGGCGCTCGCCATCGTCGTGATGGTTGCAACACTGGGCGCAGAGGCGAAAGCGGCGCAGTGCGGCAACGGGCCGGGCGGGTTCGAAGCCTGGAAGCAGCAGTTTGCCGGCGAGGCGAGGGCCAAGGGTATCGGTGCCGCGGGCGTCGACGCGCTGATGCAGGCGCACTATGCCAGCGCGACCATCGCTGCGGATCGCGGCCAGCGCAGCTTCGGCCTGTCGCTCGAGCAGTTCATGGCCAAGCGGGGATCAGCGACCATCGTGGCGCGCGGCCGCTCGCTGAAGCAGTCGCAGGCGGCGATGTTCGCCTCGATCCAGCAGCGCTACGGCGTCCCGCCGGGACCGCTGATCGCGATCTGGGGCATGGAGAGCGGTTTCGGCAGCCAGCGCGGCAACCAGAACATGCTGTCGTCGATCGCGACGCTTGCCTATGATTGCCGCCGTCCGGACTTCTTCACCGACCAGCTCTATGCAGCACTGAAGCTGATCGACCGCGGCACTTTGTCCGGCGGCACGCGCGGCTCGATGCATGGTGAGATCGGCCAGACCCAGTTCATGCCGAAGAACGTCCTCAACTATGGAGTCGGCAATCTCGACGTCGCCGCCAACGCGCTGAGCTCGACGGCGAACTTCCTGCGCGCGCATGGCTGGCGCGCCGGCGCCGGCTATCAGCCGGGGGAACCCAACTTCGCCGCGATCGAGGCATGGAACGCGGCTGGGGTTTACCAGAAGGCGATCGCCATCATGGGACGGCAGATCGACGGCGGCCAATGAACGCAGGCAATGAGAAGGCCCGAGTTCCTTCACCCCCTGTTAACGCAACGGTGCCCAGATCGTTTGCGATGAAACGGAGCAGATGGAGACAGGCTCCATGCTCAAGAACGGCACCTATGCGGCGTGGTTTCGCACGTCGCTCGCGGATGGTACCGGCATCGTGCACGTCGCCGATGGCAGGCTGTGGGGCAGCGACGCGGTCATGCTCTACAGCGGCACCTATGAGGTCGACGGCGAGCGCTTCTCCGCGGTTCTCACCACCAAGCGGCACTCCGAGGAAGGCTCGACGGTGTTCGGCACTGACGACCTCGTGGTGCGGCTCGAGGGCGCCTGGAGCGGCCCGATCGCGATCTGCAAGGGCAGGGCCGATGCGGTGCCGGATCTTGCCTTCGAGGTGACGCTGATGCCGAGCCAGGACGTGCCGCCCGAGCCGCCGCCGGACCTGCCGCTGCCGAAGTTCGATCCGAGCAAGCTGCCGAAGCTGCCGAAACGCTCGAGTCGCTGAAGCATGATCCGGAAAAGTGCGAAGCGGTTTTCCGAAAAGATCATGCTCGAACAGGAGAAGCGGTTTCGAGCGAAGCGGGCACCGGTTCGCGCGACGAAAACGCGTCAGAACGAATCGGAGCCCCACCCGGATTCCATCGGAACAGCTTCTACGCGTCGCTCGGGCCCGCGGTCTCCGGAAACGGTGCACCGGGGATGAAGAGCTTCAGCGCGCGGATCTCGTACACCGCCGACGGATTGACGCTGCGCAAGTCGCGCGCCGCGGCGATCGCCTCCGCTTCATCGGCGCAATCGATCACGTAGAAGCCGAGCAGCTGCTCCTTGGTTTCCGAGAACGGGCCGTCGATCACCATGCCGTGGCCGGGCCCGCGCAGGGTGCTGGCCCTGCGGGTATCGCCGAGCCGTGCGGCCGGACCGAGCCGGCCCTTCAGCCGTTGATGGACCTCGCGCAGGCCCGCCATCACCGCTGCGTCCTCTTCGGCATTCCAGGACTTGACCTCGGCTTCGACGTGATAGGCCAGGATGGCATAAAGCATCTATCGTGCTCCTGATTTCTGATGCGCAGGCCCAAGGACGTCCGGCGGACACCCGCGCCGACATTTCATGTAGCGGATCGGACCGTTCTTGTGCTGCGACAAGGTATCCCGCCGGCCGCATGGCGACGGCGAACCGCGCGGCTCGAACGGCAAAAAAAGGCGCGGCGGAATGGCTCCCGCCGCGCCCCCGGTTTTGATGTCTCGCTGGTCCAGGGCTGAGAGCGCCCCGATGCCAGGCTGATTACTCAAGGCCTAGCGGGCGATCCCAGCGAGGTGACAGCGCTTGAGACAAGACACTGGATCACCTCCTTTCTTTGTTGATGGGACCAGCAATATAGGTGGCGATTCCGCCGCTGTTAAGGCCGCCATCCGTCCCATCCGCGCCAGGGAACCGGCGAATTGCGCTGGAATATTTTCGTTTACCGGAGGCTCAGGACGCGCGCCGGGGCAGTTGAGGCGGCCGTTCGGCCGTGTTAGGTGATCGCTCGATGCGGGTGTAGCTCAATGGTAGAGCAGCAGCCTTCCAAGCTGAATACGAGGGTTCGATTCCCTTCACCCGCTCCAATGTTTTCAATCACTTGCGGCACGGTCTCGACTCCATTCTGACAAGCGGGCTGTCGCTCATTCTGACATCTGGCCGGTTTTTGTTCGCGAAGCCCGGCGCTTCCTGGTGCCGGTCGCTATCTGCTTCGTGGTGCGCTTCACGTATTTCGGAAGCACCTTGACGGTGGTGTGCCGGCTCTGTGCCAATATCTCGCGGTCGGTCAGCTCGGCGTCCCCGGTCTCGGTCAGGCCGCCGTGCCGGAAGCTGGCGAATGACAGTTCATCGCGCATCTCTGCAGCGCGGATGATTGCCTTCACCTTGCGCGACATGTGGGTGAAGTCCGACACGTCCGGTTGCGGCCATGTCGGCCATGGTCCCTTGCTCCCCCAATCTCGCCGCAACATCAGACCGCCGATGCGATCGCGCTTGATGGCGTCAAGCTCGGCCATCAGCTCGGGGTAAAGCGGAACGCCGGTCTCGGGATCGAATAGCGGAATCCAGCTCTCCGAGCCGGTCTTGGCGTCGACCACCCGCACCATGTTGGGGCGCTCCTTAGGCCGGTAGTGCACGACATCGAAGGTTGCGAAGATGTCGGTCTCCCGCTGCAACCATTCCCAGCCGATTAGCGCGGCGGTTGCTAGCGACGGCAAGCCCAGCTCGAGGGCCTTGGCGCGGAAGGTGGTCAGCTCCTCATAGGTCGCTGTCGGAGTTTGGCGGTCGGAGGATTCCAGCCCCATCTTGGCGAACGGGTTAACCAGCGGAATGGTGCCATCGACAACCATCTTCGGATTGCGGCGCGCGCAGATGAACCATGCCCGGCGGCAACTCTTCATGGCGTGGTTGACTGTGGTGCGACGCTCACGCTCCACCACGGTGCCGCGCTTGTCGGTGATCTTTTGGACCAGCAGCTTTTCGTAAAGCTCATCGGCCAGCGCAGTATCGATCGCAGTAAGGCGTCTCGTTCCAAGACGTGTGCCGTCCTTCAGGATGTAGCCGCCGACCAGCTTGAAGCCGTTCTCGTGGTTACGCCTGTGCTTGGCGGACAGTTTCTTGTAGCGACGATCAGCGCGATACTCGGCAAACATCCAATCAAGCGTGCTGGGCTTGGCGATGGCGGGCGACTCGGCTGGATTGTCGCCGCGCGTCCGCCATGCATCGAATGCCGTTAGTAAAACCCTCTCGGCGCGCTGCACAGCTTCATCATAGTTTGTGCCGAGGGCCTCGGTCTCGATCGGGCAACCATTCTTTCTTGCCCACGTCGGCGGGTTGAAGAAATAGGCAGGCCCCGTCTTCAACGTCTTGCGTAGGGTATACCGCGGCAAGGGCAGGGCGGAGCGAGGCGGTTTCATTAGAGCAGCCCCCTGAGGTCATCGGACGTTTCGCCGACGCCCTTATACTGGTCCCTGGCCGGCGTTGCCGACAATAACGACTATGCGCCCATCCGTCAGAATCTCCACCCGCCCGACTGACACACCGGCCGCTACCACGGCCTTGACGGCCTTGGTGACATCTGTTGCCTTGAAGGTTTGGTTGGCGCGACTCATCGGTCAGCTCTTGCCAAGCCGCAGAGTCGCATCGGCGCCTGACACCGGCCTGCCAAAGCTTGCGCGATCGCCAGCGCTTTGCCCGGCAGCCATGGCACTATCACTAAAGCCGGCGCAACTGTGGCTGCTCGATCGCAGACATATTCCCTCAGCTTTGAGCAGGTCTTTGATGGCCTGGTCCTTGGCGACGACCAAAGCGTTGCCGTTTGTGGTGCGCTCGGTCCTTGACTGATCGCACATCTTAATCAGGCGATCAGTGAGACGCCCGGTGCATCCAATGACGAAGCCGCGGATTTCCGCCTTGCGCTCTTTCCCATCGGGGGCCAAGCAATCAAGCAAAAACTCGAATAGCGCATCGTGT
This sequence comes from Bradyrhizobium sp. USDA 3364, assembly GCF_054056355.1. NCBI lineage: Bacteria > Pseudomonadati > Pseudomonadota > Alphaproteobacteria > Hyphomicrobiales > Nitrobacteraceae > Bradyrhizobium > Bradyrhizobium sp. USDA 3364. Next base: position 7,813,500 of record NZ_JBSRYG010000002.1, on the reverse strand, counting down.
ACGAAATTTGACAAGTGTTCGAGCAACCATGTCGCAAAAGCAATATCCGATTTGAACCCGGCGAAGGTAAGCCCGACCCTGGTGTGGTCGCGATAAATCCTCACATTGCAGTACTGACTGACGGCGAAGGCTAACTGCCACTTGATTTTATGGGTGTCGCGAGCGTCCGCTTCGCTCTCGTTGTGAAGGATAGCTTTCTCTTCCCGGCCTAACTGCAGCTCGTCATCCGTTATCTCGTGCGCGTCGATCCAGGCCCGCGCCTTGGCGAGTGCGGATAGCTCCTCTTCCTCGGTACAGCCGTTCTCCCGCGTCTTGAGCAGCAGCGCCTTGATCTTCTCGATGATTGAATCACGGTCGGCCATCAGCGTGCCTCCGTCGTGATCGACTCGGCGGCGCGCTTTTTGGTGGCCTGCTCGGTAGTGCCGGCGTTCTGCTTTCGATCGAGGCATGCGGGAAGGTCGAGGCCGTCGTCGGTCGACGTGGTGCTGATCGGCGCAGTGGTCGGCGTGTCGGGCACGGGCACGGTCTCGATCTTGCTGGTTTCGAGATCGATGACGGCCTTCAGGATCGCCGCGGCCTCGCGCAACTCGGTCAGTGTGTGTGTGCCCTCAAGCATCGCGATAGACTTCCCGCGAAACATCCGGAGCCCGCCGATCGCGCGGCTGAACACGGAACGCTCAGCCAAACCGCTCGACGTCGTGGCAGCCTGCTCGTCGATCTCCTTAGCGGTGATGTCACCGACTGGCTCTACCTTGTCGGACCCCGTGGTTGCTGACTGCACGGGTCCGTCTGCTGCATTACGTAATGCAGCGTCCGCTTTGGGTTTCGGCTTGGGATCGGTTTTTGGCAGCGCCGCCTTCTCCTTCTCCCGCTCGATCTTCTCGGCCTTCAGCTTGTCCCGATGCCGCTGTTGCGCGGCGGCGTTTTCAATCCGATGCTGCTCAAAGTCTTTGAGCCCAAGAGCGAAGCCGATCAGGTCATGTGCGCGGCGCACTTGCACACCGCCAGCAAGTTGAAGGAATCTCGCGAAGGCCATTTTTGTTGGGTGCCGCTTCTGGGCCTCGGCAAGCAACCTGCCTGCCGCGACCGCTTTCTCGTTCCGCATTTCCGTTGCAACGCGGTAATCCTCCATAGCTTTGACGATCTTCGCCGCAAGCTTTGCATCGTCTTGATCAGCGTTGGACATTACTGCACCGCCTTCTCGCGCTGTTCGCTCTCGCGGACTACTACGTGCATACGATCGCGAACCGATCGCACGATTTCGGCGGTGATGGACGATGCGTTATGTTTCGCTTGGCCTTCCAGCCACGAACGGACATCGGCTGGCAAACGGACAAGTGTTTGGCGTGCATCTAATCTGTTCATTTTGAGCAATCCCAGGAACATTTTATATTTAAAATATTGGGACTGAATAGCGCAACGGAAGGGATGTAAACCGCTGAAATCCTTCACCAAACTGGTGAAACGATGTGCCCGTTAGGTACATCATTGTTGGATCAATGGTTTATGGGCGAATTCTGAAGAACATTAACTTTCAGACGGGCACCCAAAAAAGAAAAGGCCGCCCGAAGGCGGCCTCTGCATTGGTGATATGCGACGATACGCGGCGACGGCGCCGAACTCGCGCGCGAGCCTCATGACGCGCCTTGACCCGCACACGGGTCGATAGCCGTCAACCATACGCTCGGCGAATAGCCGCTGCACGTCGATGTCGAGCCGGTCGACTTTCCCGGCGAGCTCGAACGCGCCCCGGTTATCGCGGTTCCCGAGATGACCTTGCATTTGGCGCGGAAGCCCCGCGCACCGTGGTAACCGGTGAAACAGATGCGCAGCCTTGTGAAGCAGTGATCATCGAAATTATCATCGTCGAGATTCTAGAGCCTGTCGCCGTCGCGCTCGACCTCGGCGAGACGGTCGGCCATGGTGAATAGGTTGGCGTCGACATTGATGATGGTGGCGCGTTTGGTGATGGTCATGCGTCGTGCCCGTCCATTTCCCTGATGCGCTGTTCAAGTGGTGACACCCAGTCATTGCGCCGCTTGATCAATTTCCATCGGAAATGTTTGGCGATCAGAATCGCTGCATCCATGTCGTCGGTGCCGCGTACGAAATGCGAATAGATCTCCGCCTCGATCAGGACATTCAGTGGCCTCCTGTATTCTCTGGTGATGTAGCCGCTGACGCTTTCGCGGTACCTGTCCCACACTATTCGGTGCGCGATCTCGGCGGCTGCTTGCGAGGCTGTTACGCCCCAGTACGGCAGGAGGCTGTGCGCGGCGTTGTTCTTCCAGTGGTGAAATAGCCGGTGACGCCAGTCCTTGCATTCCGACAGTATGGCGCCAACGTCCTGACACCAGCGCGCGATTTCGTCGGGATCGCCATTGATTCCGGGGTTCGAACTCAGCCATTCATTGACCTGTCGCAACGGCTCGTGCAGCCGCCAGTCAAACGCCTCCATCTCGGCGCGACGGTTGGCATCGGGCAGCCATTCGAACAGCACTCGGAACTTGGTGTCGAGTTGCAGCGTCGAGCGCACATTGAATGACAGGCGCGATTTGCGCGCCCGCAGCAACCGTAGGACCTCATAGTAGCCGTAGCTCAGGCGCGGCAGCAAATTCAAGGTCTTGCCGCTATTGTCCGCACGATATTGCGACTCAGCGACATGGTCATTGCGGCGCGGCTGGATTTCGACCACGAGGTCGATGTCGCCGAGATCGTTGCTGTCAGTGAGGTACGACCCGAACGCGGTGATCTTGTGAACGAAGAACACCAGCTCGTCGCGCATGTTGATCTCGTTCGCCCGTGTGATCAGGGCAGCTACCTCGTTGTCTGCCTTGGCGCGATCGAAGCGTTTCGTCAGGTTCGCAGCCGCAAGCCGCCGTCCCTTTATGCTGGTCTGATATTTGGCTTTGTCGAGCTTGTTTTTCGGTTCGTTCGGTTCGAGGTAGCCCTCGGCGAGCAGCGCCGCGAAGACGCGCTTCGCCTCGGCGGGCTTGATCGACTTGAACTTGAAGCCCCAGATTCTGCACACCTCCTTGCGGTCATAGTCTCGCGTGCGAATGCTGGCGGGGATTCTCGGATTAACCGTGCGGGCAGCGTCTACCGAGCTGCGCCAATGCTCGGTATTGAGGAATTCAAGGACCGCCTCCGCGTCGGGGCGGCATTCGTTGAGGTGGCGCATCAGATCGCGCGCTGTCTTAACTGGCAGCCCGGCGATGCTGGTGTTGGGATTGAGTTTCATTTGGTTTGTGTTGCTCCTGCGTCCGGAAGGAAAGCGCCCAACGAATCCCAAGAGATCGCTGCAATGCTTTGCCACATGGTCGCCCGAGCAGGCGTTTCAGCTGCGCCTTGATCTCAGCGAGCGGTTGCAGCGCTGCACGGCGGTTGCAGCGGCCCGGTTCTTGTCATGGTGGGTAGTTATTTGGCGCCGCCGCCAAGGGCATGCAGAGCTGCGCCTAAAGCGGCGGCAACTTCACGGAAAGGCGCAGAGCGTGATGTCAGCATCCTTCTCCTGACAAGCTCCATGCACGCGACGGCGTTGGTCATCTCCGTTTGCTCTGCGATCCGCCGCAATCGGTCCATTTCCCGAGCGTCGATCCGTCTTGCGTCGCCATACCAAATATCTTTCGTTCGATTGAAGGACATTCCCAGCCGTCGCGAGGCGCGTAGGATCGCCGTCTTGACGCTGTCGCCGACGAGCCTTGGTTCGGCGCAGAGATGCACTAGGTCCCGTGCTTCATCGACGGGTGAGCCGCAGGACGAGCGAGATAACTCTGGTGGCGAAGGTTCAATCGTCGCGTCGTAAGTCGGGTACATATAGCTTGGGTCATTCTTTTCTTTCGGACATTCACGTTCTCCTTGAGATCGTAGGGCGCGAAGGTCAGAGGGGGCCGAGCGGGCATAGTTCCGCCGTTCACCGGCAAGGCGCATTGGGTTGCTCACGGATTGATTGTTTGATAGAAAATCTATTAACGTGTCTGAGATCGGAAATCAATAGAAATTCTATCATTGGGGCAAAAATGATTTCGGTTCGTCAGTTGAAAGCCGCACGCGCGCTATTGGCGTGGTCACAGGGGGATTTGGCTCAAGCCTCGGGAATATCTGAGCCGACAATTGCACGCCTTGAAGCGACTGATGGACCTGTTCGGGGGCGGCCAGGTACGGCCGCGGCCTTAGTCGGCGCCCTCGAGAAGGCCGGCGTCGAGTTCATCCCGGAGAACGGGGGAGGGGCTGGGGTGAGACTTGAAAAAAAGAAGCGTTAGGGTTTGGAGTGTCCTCATGAAGATGCGCTGCCTAGTGAACCACGCTCCTCCCCAATATGTAGGAGTTCCATAGTATTGGTGGGTTCGTGTCTCCCAAGCTCGATCGTGCCAACTGCCGTGAAGCGCCAGCACGAACCTCAGCGCATTGTCGGCGACCTGCTTAACGTCGAGATCAACGAGAAGCAGGCCCGCTCGATCAAGTACCAGCTGACCATTGCCAAGCTGCCGCTTGCCAAGGACATCGCCGACTTCCAGTTCGACGGCACGCCGATCAATCAGACTCTCGTCATGATCTCGCTGGCGGCGGCTTCATCGCCCAACAACGCAATGTCGTGCTGGTTGGCGGCTCCGGCACAGGCAAGACCCACCTGGCCATTGCCATCGCCAGAAGCTGCATCTAATCCGGTGCCCGCGGCCGCTTCTTCAACGTAGTCGATCTCGTCAATCGCCTCGAGACCGAGACCCGCAACGGACGGCAAGGACGGCTCGCCGAGCATCTGACCCGGATGGGCTTTATTTTGGCATTCGGTGATACACGCCGAAACTAGAAAAGCCCTTTAAAACAAGCCTTTTTCGATTAGCCTGTTTCGGGGCGCTTCGGCGGGTTTCGCCAAATCTAGGGCCCGGCCCCAAAGGCCGGCTCTATTGGTCAAACCCTTTAGGAGCCTGAAGCCTAAAATGGATACTACCACGACCACCCAACCTGCCGGCAAGCGCGGCCGCAATGGCAATCTCATCCTGACCGATCGCCTGTGCGAGAAGCGCGTCGCCAAGCGCGTCAAGATTTACGCCGCAAATGCCCGGGCCTCTACGTCAGCATCATCCCGGCGGGCGTCGCGACCTTCTACTTCAAGTTCACCGATCCTTCTGCTGGCAAACAGCGCACCGTCCGGCTCGGCGTCTACAATCCTGAAACCTTCGCCACCGACGATGCCCGCAGCAAGGTCTATGCCTTGAAGGCGCTCGACCCGGCCATGCTGGTCGAGCAGATGCGCCAGACCAAGGCGGCCAGGGGCAAGCATGGCAAGACGGTCGCGAAGATCATCGAGGCGCGCATCGACTGGATGAAGCAGGATGAGGTGAAGGAGGACGGCGAAAAGCGGTCCCGATCGAGAGTTGGAAGAATGTCGCTAGCCATCTGCGACGCTTCGTCAAGCCGAGCTTGAGTGCCAAGATCGCCAGCGACGTGACGCGGGACGATATCGCGAAACTCACCGACGACATCCTCGACGGCGAGTTCGGCAAGCCGTCCAAGAGCAATGCCCGCCACATGCGCCGCGCGGTCTCGGGCCTGTACAATTGGGCCGCGCAGCCGGGCCGCAGTTACGTTCCAGAGGCTGTCGGCCCTGCTCGAACCTGCCCAAGCTGCCCAAGGAGCATGCCGGCAAGCGGGTTCTGTCCGAGGACGAGATCAGGACGTTGTGGCATGGTCTCGACCGCGACGATCTGCCATGGGATCGGCGGACCCGGTTGGCGATCAAGTTCGAGTTGGTCACCATGCTGCGCACGGCCGAACTGCGCGCGGCCCATCGCGACGAACTAATTGGCCTCGACGGCGAGATGCCGCAGTTTCGCATTCCCGCCAAGCGGGTCAAGAAGCGCTGGGTCATCGAGCAGCCGCTGTCCTCTCTCGCGGTCGAGATCATCCGCGAGGCGATAGCGGGCGACGATCAGCAATTCGTCTTTGACAGTCCGGTCTATCCCGGCCAGCCGATCCACCGCACCGCGCTGGCGACGGCCCTGCGCGGCACCAAGCACGAGAAGCATCCCGACAAGTCCCAAGACGCCGGGCCTGTGCGAATTGCTGGGCTTGAAGCCATTCACGCCGCACGACCTGCGCCGGACCGCCGCGACGCTGGCCGGCGAGCTTGGCTTCTCGGAGGCCGCGATTGCCAAATGCCTCGACCACGCGGTGACCAAGGACGACGGCGAGAGGATCAACCGGGTGACGACCACCGTCTACAATCAGTCCAAGGGGATGCAACAGAAGCGCGCGGTGCTGGATGGCGTCGCAGCCGAGTTGCGGAGGATCATTGGCGAGCCTCCTGCAAAGGACATTGTGCCGAAGCTGCGACTCGCGGCCTGATCAACGCAAGTTCCCAAACTTTGGGGCTTGAGCAGCCCGGTCAGCGCCACGCTGGCCGGGTTTTCGCATCTTGCGACGCCGTTTGGTGTCGCTTAGACGTTGGGCTGTCGAGAGCGGGGTGTTTATGGACCGAACAACCTTCCTCTTTTGGCTTTCGATTGTTTGGCTTGTCGTGCTCTCAGGCGCGATGCTCTTCTCTGTCTTTGCGCATTAACGGGTAGGCACTTCGTTCCTTGCCGAAATTGGAACGCGCAGAACGCGCCATTTGGCCGCTGGTGCATTCCCCGGGCGTCCGGAAGTTGGGCCGGGCTCCAACACGGCACGATCCCTACGCGCGTAGACGTTGTTCGCCGCGCGGCGACAACCGGTCAGCCTAGCCCGGGCCGCACCCCGTCTGCTGCGACAATTTTTCACGCTAGAGGTCTTGAAACCAGTTCGGACTTTTCTAATTCTTTTGGCGCCACCCACGGTGGCGTCCGGGCGCTCCTTCGGGGGCCCGGGCGAGACGGGCGCCGGTCGTGTCCGGTGCCGTTCATATCCATCTTGCTCTTTGGAGGATTTGGCTATGCGCACATATGACTTCTCCCCCTTCTTCCGATCGACGATCGGCTTTGACCGCCTGTTCGATCTGGCCGAGACGGTCCAGCGGGCCGGCGAGGAAAGCTATCCGCCCTACAACATCGAGCGGCTTGCCGAGGATCGCTATCAAATCGCCCTAGCGATCGCCGGCTTCTCCCCGAACGAAATCTCGGTCACAGCAGAGCAAAACGTCCTGACGATCGAAGGCAACAAGGTCGAAAAGGCTGAGCGCGAGTACCTCTATCGAGGAATATCGACCCGGCACTTCAAGCGTCAGTTCAGCTTGGCCGATTACGTGCAGGTGAAAAGCGCTTCCTTCGACAACGGCCTGCTGTGCATCGAATTGGCGCGCGAAGTGCCCGAAGCGATGAAGCCGCGGCAAATTGCTATCAATGACGCTGCGAGGACAGGGCCGCGCCAGATTGAGGGCAAGGCGGCTTAGCAATTGACGCCGCGCGCCAATTTCGGGCGCGCGGCACCAAGGTTCTGATCAACTCGTCTAACGAATGGAGGCAACCATGCGGCCGACGACCGCGCTTGATACCAATGTCTTCGATCTCAATGCGTACGCATACGACGAGGACCGCGTGATGGACGCATGCGCGCGGGTACGGCGAGCTCTATGATGGCGTTGCGTGAAGGTCAGGCGGCCTGCTGATCGGCGGGCTTGTCGGCTTGGCGCAGGAGCTTCCATTCCCAGGGCAGCAATTCGTGCAGACGCGATGCGGGAAGATCGGCGATACGGGCGAGGACGTTGGCGAGCCAGGCTTTCGGATCGACGTCGTTGAGACGACAGGTCGTGATCATCGTCAGCATGATGGCGGCACGGTCGGCACCACGCTGGCTGCCGGCGAAGGTCCAGTTGCGCCTTCCCAAGGCGATGCCTCTCAATGCGCGCTCAGCACAATTGTTGGTCAAGCAGATCCTGCCATCGTCGAGGAAGCGGGCGAAGTCGTCCCAGCGCCTGAGCATGTAATTCATAGGCTTCAGGACCTCGGAGGAGCGAGAGAGGGTTTCGCGCTCACGCAGCAACCAGGCGTGCATGTCCCCGAGGAGCGGCTTGCTCTTTTCCTGGCGCACGGCGCGCCGCTCTTCGGCGCCGCAGCCGTTAATGGCGCGCTCGATCTCGAACAACACATCCAGGCGCCTGACCGCCTCCAGCGCGATCGGAGAGACCGGTTTACCTCTCTTGCCTTCCCGGGCATTCTTCTCGATGTCAGCCAGCTCGAAGAAGCCCCGCCGCGCATGGGCGAAGCAAAACGCCGGCGTAATCGGCAGCACCTTCTTCTGCGGGTCGAACAGCGGCTCGAAGCCGTTGTAGCAATCGGCTTGCAGGATGCCGGCGAAGGCGGCCAGATGCTTCTGCGGATGCTCGCCTCGTCGGTCGCTCGAGGCGTAATAGACCGCCGCCGGCGGCGCAGGCCCGGCAAAGGGCCGGTCATCCCGCACATAAGTCCAGATCCGCCCGGTCGTGCACTTGCCCTTCGCCAGGATACGGATGGTGGTGTCATCGCCATGAAGGCGCTCAGCAGCGAGCACATGGCGTTCGATCAAGTGGAAGAGTGGCATGACGGCGAAGGTCCCGTGGCCGACCTGGTCGGCCAGCGTCGACAGCGGCAAATCGATCCTCTCGGCCTTAAAGCGCGCACTCTGGCGGTTGAGCGGGATATGCATGCCGAACTTGTCGAACAGGATCGTCGCCAGCAATTGTGGGCCGATGAAGCCGCGCGGCGTGGCATGGAACGGCGCAGGCGGCTGGCTGATCTTCTCGCAATCGCGGCAGGTGAACTTCTCGCGCACTGTCTCGATGACCTTGAAGCGACGCGGGATCTCCTCCAGCGTCTTGGTCACATCCTCGCCGACCTTCGCCAGCCGCGATCCGCCGCAGCAGGCGCAGCTCGTCGGAGCGTCAATGACGACGCGCTCGTGTTCGATGTCGTCCGGCCAAGGCTTGCGCACCGGCCGCTTGCGCGTGAAGGGGCGGACGTTCTGCGTCTTCGCCGCTGCGGCCTGCGCCGCAAGCTCATCCTCGCTCGCCGTGGCGACGAGGTCTTCGAGCTCCAGTTCCAACTGCTCGAGCAGCCGCGCCGTGCGCTCGGAGCGCTGCCCGTACAGTTCGCGTTTGAGCTTCTCGATCCGCAGCTCGAGATGCGCGACCAGCGCCTCGTTGTTCGACAGCTCCGCCTGCGCGCTGGCAGCCATCGCCTCAGCTCGCAGCCGCGCCTCACGCTCGGCCTGCAGCGCCGCCAGGGCACTGACAAGGTCCGATGGAAGATCGTCCGGCTTTGATATCACGAAGCCATTGAATCAGATCAAGCAGCAGATTCAAACCTGCAAAACGACTAACCGACCCGCGTCGGACGCTGGGTTTCTTGAGGGTTGCGCCAATCGATCCCGGACAACAGATAGCTCAATTGCGCCGGAGAGATCGTTACCGATTCACCGGCAACCGATGGCCAGATGAACCTTCCTCTCTCGAGTCTTTTGGTAAACAAGCATGCTCCCTGGCCATCGTGCCAGATCATCTTCACAAGATCGCTGCGGCGACCGCGGAAGACGAACAGATGACCGCTGAGCGGGTCTTTGCGCAACACCTCCTGCACTTGGAGTGCCAACGACGGAAAGCCTCTGCGCATATCCGTGTAGCCTGTCGCGAGCCACACTCGCGCGCCTGTCGGAACCGGGATCATCGGCGCACCAGGGCATCGAGAACTCGCCGCAGCGCGTCTCCATCAACGTCACCGTCGACCCGGATGCGGTGTCCGCTACCGAGATCAATCTCGATGATGCCCTGGCTCCTCCGTCGACGCGCCGGCGCCGTCGTCAATGGCGCTTCGGCCACATCCCGCGGCGGCACAGACGGCCCAATCTCGACCGGCACCAACGGCGCTACACTCGTTTCACCGTGCTTGCAAAGCTCTTTGCGCCACCTGAACAGCTGGCTCACATGAAGGCCGGCCATGCGAGCCACCTCGGAAACAGTGGCTCCGGGCTCGAACGATGCTGCAACTAGCCGTTCCTTCTCATCCTGTGACCACCGACGCCGCCGCTCGACCGATGTGATCACCTCTGCCCGCGAAATCGTCATAGCGCTTCTCCTAGGATTACCCCTAGGACCTGCAGCGCTCGCGTCCGTCAAACAAGGCGGCCCTCAATGGAGGGATACCTCAATGCTCTATTGCATCCCGGCACAACTTTCGATCACCCCAATGACGTCTTGGCGCATCCTTCGCTCTCCGTCGCCGAGAAGAAGGCCATTCTGGCGTCTTGGGCTTCCGATGCGGCAGCTATCGCGTCGTGCCCCTCACTACGCGCACCCGAGGGACTAAGGGCCCCCGTATCGATCGACGTTATCCTGGAAGCTCTGTGCACTCTCGATGATCCTCCACGTCACCCACCGGGCGGCAAGCCAAATCCGCTTTGCTCGACGGACAGAGCGCTAGCGGCTTAGAGGAGGTGTTTATGGATCGGATCAACCTGCCCAACCATGTGGTCGATAAGATTGAACGTCGCTGGGCAACGAAGCTCGAACAGTCGCTTGGAGATGGCTCCCGGATGATCATCGACAAGAATATGGCCCGTATGCGCACGCATCAAAGCAATATCCGCCGGTATGACCGCCTGCTGCAAACAAACTTGTCGGATGTCGAGCGCCAGTACGTCGGCAAGCGTCTCGCGGAGGAGCGGGCAGCCTTGCAACGCCTCGCCGATGCTACCTTTCCGATCGCGTTCAACATGCCGGGCACGACACCAGCCGGCATAGTGCGCGGATGGGTACTGGCCGAAATAGGCCACTCAACAGAACGAAACAGGCCACTGACTGGAATCGAAAGGGGCCGCTTCACGCGCGGCCCCTTGCCGGTTTGCGTATCAGTTCGTGATGAAATCTAGCCCCGGCAAGAAGAGACTAGAGTTTTCCACAGACGATTTGTATTCCGTGGAAATACGGTGTTTCACCGCAGGAACTTTCTGGCGTGCGGAGCCAATTCGCCAGAACAAAACAGGCCATTACACGGGAACGACTCCAGATCGGGAAAATTATGAATGCAGAGGAGAGGACAGCGGAGGCGCGTCCTGCCCTCTAATTGCCCTCCGGACGCGCACTCGCTTGTATCAGTCCCAGCGCGAACCTTCCCCGGGGCGCTGGGACTGGTCTTTTAGGACAAGGCTACTCGCCATAAGCGGGCCACTAGGAACGCATGCTGGCGGTTTGCTTTGGGGTATCGGAAATGACATGAGCGTCCGATGCCTCGATACTACTTCGACCTGAAAGACAGTACCGGCACTGCCGTTGATGAGGAAGGCTTAGACCTGCGGGATTTGGAAGCGGCGCAGAGCGAAGCCGCGCTATCCTTGGGAGGCATGGCTCGGGATGCGGTATCCACCGTCCATGGAAACGGGAGTGACCAAATGGAAATCGCGGTCCGCGACGACGACGGGCCTGTGATGGTCGTGCGCTTTTCCTTTGAGATCAGCCGGAAGAATTGAGGCGACGGCCGGACTGCCCGACCTTATTGCGTGACCCCGGGCCAAAGCGAGGCGATCTGTGAGCAAGCGCTTTCGACCTCCTTCAACCTCTGCTTGATCGATTTGATGCCGGGGTAGACCTTGCCGCTGGCGAGGTCGATCACCATGCAATACGCAGGTTGTGGCATCCCGTCTTTCCATAAGTGATCTTTGCAGAAGGCGTTCATCATGGCGGAGACAAGGTTTGCCTGTTCTTGGTCCATGGGTTCGGTTTTAGGAAAGTGGAGCTTGATACCTCCAACCAAATCCTCTCCCGTTCAAAACGGGCGGCCTTCACATGAACTCCAAAGAGCCAGCTAATACCATTGGTTCAGTGCTCACCCGGCGCATGGCCGAGGTCGGGGACGTGGTGCGTGTTGGGCGCGGAACGTGGGGACTAAAGGAGTGGTACCCGAACCGCAGCTTCCGCGAGCTTCGGGCTGAGCCCCCAGACCCGCCACCGGCCCGTGGTTGGGTGCAACAGCCTCCGCAAAGCCAACAGCTAGACCGTAATCATGGCATAAGGCAAGCAATCAGGCTTCTGTACGTGCACGGCGACATTGTACACGCGCGCTCCAGCCGGGGTGCGCCCCTCATACTTGCCGCGGTGTGCATGGCCATGCACCACCGCGCTCACTCTAAAGCGGTCAATGGTCTCCGCAAGGCGCGAGCATCCGAGAAACGGATAGATCTCCAGCGGTTCGCCTTCGACAGTTTCAACGATCGGCGCGTAATGCAGGACGACAACTGCACGCTGACTGTTCACGGTGCGCATGATATTTTCGAGTCGCATCGCTTCGTTCACTGCTTCAGCAACGAACGTCTTGATCGCGGGTTCTCCGAATGAACTGAGCATGCGCGGTCCGAACCCGCCCGCGAAGCCCTTTACTCCCACAAATGCCACACCATTTACTTCGGTCGCCTGCCCGTCCAGCAGGCGTAGGCCCGCATCGCAAAGAATCTGCTTCACCTCGTCGACATGCCCCGACTCGTAGTCGTGGTTTCCGAGAACGCCGATCACCGGGACGGTGCATGCACGCAGTTCCTCCGCCAGAAGGCGCGCCTGACTCGGAGTCCCGGTATCGGTAAGATCGCCGCAAAGAACCAGTGCCCCAGCGCTCTTTGAGATTTGGCGGAATACTTCGCGAAGCGAGCCCGGCTGGCCATCCTTCACATGAAGGTCGCCCATGCTCGCGAATGTGAATGATGCGTCATTAGTCATCGTCGCATTTGCCTTTGGCGTCCAAAAATCCCCACACTTCGACAGCGCTCTGGTAATCGGAGCGCGACAACAATCGACCGCGGCACATCCTGGCTGCTGTTGGCGGAAGTTCGCGCTGTCGATTCAGTCGTTCGAGAAGCTCGTCGAGCAGCCATGACGGAATGGCATTCCGCTCACTCGGGTAGATCCATCGGAAGATCAGCAGATGAGAGAGCAGCACTTCCCAATGAGCATCGAAATAGACCATGAGGCGTTGCCAATCGATTTGGCTACTCTGCTTCAATATGATGTTCGCGATATCCGAGCCATCATGGCGAAATCGCTTTTGGATAAAAGCCTTCGACCAGATGAGCTCGGTAGGATCGATAACCAGTACGCCAAGCCCCAGTACTTGAGCTTCGCGAGCGTGGTGAAACCATCCTTCCTGGACCGGAACGATGCCGTTGCTCGATCCGAAGATGACATCCACAAAGTACTCGCCGTAGTGGATCTTTCCGAGCCACTGATCGTCGGCGATTGACACTCGGCGACCACCGCGATTCAGGTGAGCGAGCAGTCGTTGCAATTCAGCCCTGGTCGTGAAGATGTCCAGGTCCTTCGTCGGTATTCGTGCGCCAGTGTAGGTATTAACGGCGTACCCGCCCCCAACCAGGAACGGAAGCTTGGCGTCAAGCAGTTCCGCGAGAATTTCCCTGTAGAACCGCTCCGCCTGCGCTCGACGAACTAGCCTGTCCTTCTTGCTATCCTCCGATGGCTCCGAAGACAGCCTTGGAATGTGGGGACCTCCGACGCGCACGATCTCTCTTCCAGTCTCTTGGCCGACGACTCGTCAATCGATGCCAAGAATGGAAGTTCCTCCCGGGCGAGGCGCCCTAGAGTTCCCGTCCGCCGCCCTTCGCACTCACCCCCGCCATGTCGACCCGAATCTTGACCGGAATGGAAACATTTCTGCGCGGCTTAGAGATGCCTCCGAAATACTCAGCCTGAGTTTTTGGCTTCGTTGGCGCGAGTGAATGAAGCCACTTAACCGGTTCGCCGGCGTGTTGGAGGCTGACGTTGGGCGACGCGAGAAGGCCGCGCTACAGGTGCCGACCGCCCTAATGCGGTTCAGGCTAAGTTCATGCTCTCATCCTTAGCCTGCGGATGGGGCGTTGGCAGAATGAGGTCGGTGATGTCAAACACATCAGAGGCTTTCGATGCTGTAGCGATCGTCGTCGATTGGCTGGACGCTTGCAGACATGGGCGCCTGCCGGACCTGCTCGAACTGTACGATGACGATGCCACGGTGGACTGCGGCGAAGGCGGCCGGTTCGAAGGACGGTGTGCGTTGCGCGCGTACTGGACGCTGAAGCTGCTCGATCAGGATCCTGGCGCCTTCGAGATCAAGGCAGTCGTGCCGGAAACGAGCGGCGTTTGTCTCGAGTACCGCGCTTGCGGTGGGCAGACCTTTCGGATGCGCTTCCGTTTCAACTCTGCGGGAAAGATCGCTCATACGACCTGCGGTCCGCTGGTCAGCAAAGGTGACGCGTTGGCCGCCTGACGCAGCGATCCGCTGCCGGTAGATGACCCGCGAACTCCGGTCTGCGGGCGGGAATTGTTACTGTTGGCCAGGCTGACTCGTCGATGCTTTATCGGTGCTGCGCTCACTGATCTTGTGCCAGTGTCGATCGACCACGAACGACGCCAAAGCGCCATCTGCGAACCACGGCGATGGGCCAGCGGACCCGTTTGCTCGGGCATCGCGCTGATTTCTTCCAGCAATCGAATGACCTCATCAATGGTCAAGATCGCTCGGGGATGCATGACCTGCGGCTCATCTACAGCGGCTCAACCAAGACCGTCTTGATGTTGCAAAACTCGAATGCCGAATTCTGCGAGTTCTCGACCATAGTCGGACTCCTTGATGCCACCGAATGGCATGAGCATGCGAAGCTCGCGACGACTCCAGCAAATGACGGCCCCGGCGGGCCCCCCGCTGAGGCCGTTTTGGTTCCCGACGGAATAAGGTAGCTTGGACAGTGTTGGGCGGGTGGAAGACGACTTCGGCCCCGAGCGCTCGTCCCCAATCCCAACGTACTGCGGGGCTCTTTTTATGTTTCGCGCGTTGTTTGATGTGGGGCCAGACCGCCCCGGCGCCGTCCCCATTGCCCCCGGCGCTGGGGCCGTTCTCGTTTGGTGGCACTGCAGGGGACTGGGACGCGTGTCAAAGCGGGTAACTCCAGATGGACCATCACCCGACCGTTCCAATACAATATGATTGCGCTCTAAGTATGAGCGCTAGTATGGGATGGCTCCGACGCCCTCCGTCTTAGGCCCGCGGCGCCGGGGTCGTCCCGTTGGTGAGAAGCTCAGGTAGGACACCCGTCCTGACTGACCTACGTAAATGCAGTCGCGCCAGTATCGGCACAGATTGCATACATGTTCAGATCAGATCGCCACCTGGACGCGGTGGACTACACCTTCCTCGGCTTTGCCGGGGCGTCGTTTGTCGCGTTCGTCATCAGTTTGACCTGGCTTCTGATCGGATGACGATCCACGCCTTATGGACGGGGACTTTGGCCTCAGCTTGTGCACTCCGCTGGGGCCTTTTTCCTTAAGACGCGCGAGAATAGCGGAAACACAAAACGGCCCCAACTGGAGGCCACCAACCCGCTTGGCGTCGGGCTTTCCTCTAGCAGTCCGGGGGGCACATAGTGGCTGGCTGGGGGCCCGAATCAGACGCACTGTTCCTGATCACGCCAGGCCTGAAAGTCCGCCTCGGTTCGTGTTGACAGCACCCATGTGCTTTCAAACGCTGCTAGGCCATTCTCGAAAAGTGTCAGCTGAGCCGCTGACGGACTGTCCAGGATCGCAGCCCGGATAGAACCCGCATTTCTAACCCGCCGATCGACGTGCTCCGGCACGCCAGTGCGCATCCCAATCGAGCCGACACAGACGTCGTCATAGTAGATATTCCATCCCTCGTGGGCTGCGTCCCGGTTGCGGCGGCGGGTAACGGTTCAGTCCGGTGCGAGTTCCTATCTTGGTGTCGGATTCCACGAAGCGCCATCGCCCGTTCAGGAACTGGAGGCGAGAACCTCGGTTGGTCAGATTGCACCGATGTATCAAGGAGACAGCATGATGGATGTCCGCAAGGGGATGCCGCCCGTCAAGCTGCCGCGTGAAGAGTTCGAGCGTCGCTACAGGAGCCAATTCGTCGATCCCGCTTTCGCGCAGTTCCAGCACCAGCTCGATGCCATCGTGGGCGCAGCCTGGGATGCGTATAGCCACTCGCGCAAATCGCCGTTGACACGGAAGGCTGGCGTGGGCTTCGCCGATCCCGATTACGATCTCGCTGTGGACTGGCTCGCCGCGCGCGCGGCCGTCACCGAAGCGCAGCGGCGCCACGACGATGCCGGGGCGGTGCCGCGAATCCTGATCGTCAACGGCTCGGCCCGCAGCGAGCACACGTGTCCCGGCGAGATGTCCAAGAGCTGGCGCATGGTCAAGCTTGCCGAACCTATTTTCGTCGAGATGGGACTTGCCGTGGACATTCTCGATCTGTCCCGGCTCGCGTCGGAGTTCGGCAAGAACATCCATCCCTGCAAGTCCTGCGTCGCCACTGCCATGCCGCTGTGCCACTGGCCCTGCAGCTGCTATCCGAACTACTCGCTCGGCCAGACGGATGACTGGATGAACGAGATCTATCCACTCTGGGTCGCAGCCCATGGCATCCTGATGGTGACGCCAGTGAACTGGTATCACGTGCCTGGCGGGCTCAAGGCGATGATGGATCGCCTGGTCTGCGCCGACGGCGGCAATCCGGATCCGACCTCGACTCACGGCAAGAAAGCCGCTGAAGCCAAGGTCCTCGAACTGAAGGGCTGGTCGTATCCGCGCCATCTCGCCGGCCGGCATTTCGGCCTGATCGTTCACGGCGACAGCGTCGGCGCCGAGGGCGTGCGCCGAACCCTATCCGATTGGTTGACCGACATGCACTTGATCTCGGCGGGCCGCTACGGCGAGCTGGACGGGTATGTCGGCTACATGGAGCAATATGCCCTGTCGCATCGCGAGCTGGATGAAGACAGCAAATTTCAGCAGGAGGTGCTGAACACTGCGCGCGCGTTAGGCCGTGCCGTGAAACTGGCCCGACATGGGCGGCTTGAGGATCCCGGGGCGGGGATATCTGATCCGGTTCCGAAATGAGGGCTTCCGGACCGATTGATTTGCGTCAGCCGCGGATTGTTCCGACGATGCGAAGATTCGGATAAACATGGCGACGGAAGGATCATCGAAGACAATCGTCTATGCCGCGCTTGCCGGCAACGTTCTCGTCGCGGCTACCAAGATCGGAGCCGCAGCCTGGACGGGAAGCTCGGCGATGATGAGCGAGGCCGTGCATTCCGTGGTCGATAGCACCAATGAGGTGCTGCTGCTCTATGGTTACCATCGCGCGAGCCGTCCGCCCGATGAATCCCACCCGCTCGGCTATGGGCGCGAGCTATATTTCTGGAGCTTCATCGTCGCGCTGCTGATTTTCGCGCTCGGCGCCGGCGTCTCGCTTTATCAGGGTGTCTTCCACGTCACCGCGCCCGAGCCGATCGAGGACCCCATTGTCAGCTTCGTCGTGCTCGGACTGTCGTTCCTTTTCGAAGCCGCCTCGTGGCTTCTTGCTCTGCGCCGCTTCCGGTCGGAGCATGCGCAGTTCGGCTGGTACGAGGCCTTCGTCCGCAGCAAGGACCCTCCTGCCTTCATGGTGCTGCTGGAAGACAGCGCCGCGCTGATCGGCATCGTGATTGCGGCTGCCACGACTGCGGCGGCGGTGCTGCTGGCACAGCCGGTTTGGGACGGCGTCGGCTCGATCCTGATCGGGATTTTGCTCGGGATCGCGTCCATCGGGCTCGCCAGGGAGAGCAAGAGCTTACTGATCGGTGAGCCAGCCCATTCCGAGCTGTCGCGTTCCATCCTCGACATCGCGCGACAGTCACCCGGCGTGCTTCGGGCCAACGGGCTCCTGACCATGCAATTGTCGCCGGCCGAGGTTGTCGCGGCGCTGAGCGTCGAGTTCGCGGACGACAAGCGTGCCAACGATATCGAGCATTGCGTCGTCTCGATCGAAAATGAGATCCGCAGACAGCATCCGAGCGTCGCGGCTTTGTTCATCAAGCCCCAGACCAGCGCGAGGTATCATGCCGTTCGGGCGAGGCGTCGGACGGCGAGGGCCTAAAGCTTCGTCTCGGAGAAACGGACGCGGAAGCTCCAGCCGACGCCCGTCTCCTCGTCAGCGAGGAGAGGGGCTTTCAGTGCTACTTGCTTTCGGGCTTCCAGGTCGTGCTCGCCCGATCGTATTTGAAACCTGGCGCAGCCTTTAGGCTGTCCTTGGTCTCGTCGAGCGTGAGCCACCATTTGTCGTCCTTCTTTTGGGATTTGACCGCCGTGTACGGCACGATCACATCCTTCTCACCGGCGCCGAGAAAGCCGCCGACGCCGACGACCAGGCCGGTCACCTTGCCGGACTTGTCGACAAGCACGTCGTCGATCGTCCCGATCTTGGATTCCTTCGGGTCATAGACGTTCTGCTTGTAATAGTTGCTTATAGTCCAGCTCTCCGTCGGAGCGGAGGGCATAGTGTTGGCCGCATGCACGGCGGAGGCAAACGCCGCAGCCATAATGCAGCCGATAGCAAACTTCATCATGAGAAGACTCCTCATCTTTAGTGCAGATGCCGATCAAGTAGATGCGACCGCCCACGATGGCGGTTGCCGGCATGGCCAGAGAATGATCACTGGTATGTAACTCAGTTGGAGCTGCAGACCTTCACACTCTTCATGCCGGTCTCGGCCTCGGAGTGCGTCTTGTAGACAGTCCCCGACGGACTCACGACAGTGGTCGTTGCGTCAACCGGCTTCTTGTCGACGATCGTGCATTTCTTCGTCTTCACGTCCTGCACGACATAGAATTCGTCCGCCGCAAGTGTCGGCGTGATGAAAGCGGCAAGCAACGATGCCGCGATAATCGCTTTAACGTTCATGTACTCCTCCAATAGCCGTACCAATCGGCGGAGGTGGAACGGAAAAAAATGGCAAAGGTTCCTAGATATGAACCGGCAGGCGACGCAGACCCTGCAAAAGGCGGCGCGCCCGGGCGCTGCGAGGCCTGAACGCGCAGCGGCATAAGTTCGTGTCAGTTGCGCGATCTAACGGTCACCAGGCAACAGCGAGCGTCAGCCCGAACGTCATCGCGACGTTGCCGAGCCGAGCAGCGGCTGTTCTATTCGACCTTCGGAGCATTCGGGAAAAAGCGGAAACTTTCGCCGACGGGCTGAGTTGCCACCGCATGATGTTTTCCTCATCGGAGCTTGAGGATGGTCGAAAAGTCCCCATTACGAGAGGCAGTAGATACGGCGTGGTCTGTCTACTTGGCAACCCACGACGGAGTTGATTCTGCGGACGACCGCCGATGCCTGCTCGAACGTCATCTTCAAGGGAAAAGGGAAGGCGATGCCGAGGAGCTCGCATGTCTTGGCTTAGCTTATCTCGAGCGACTCCCCGACGACCAGTGCTGAGGCGAGTTGAAGATCTGGTCCGGCGCGTAGCGGTCAGTAGTGCAGGGCCGAACCAGACATTGCTCGCCATTTCGTATCTTATGTCCGCGGCGATCGTGCTTGTCCTGCGATCAATTTTGCGGAGCTAAGGATCGCCCCCATGCGCATCGTCCAACTGGCTCCTTTGGGCAGAGAGCGGCCCTCCAAAGCTTTATTGTGACACCGAGCGGGTGGTCGCGTGGTTGAGGCCTGGCTCACAAGGTCTGCCATAGTCGCCGAGGCGTCGCGGGTATAACGGCGGTGCTGTCTTGCCCTTGGGCTCTTACGATTGCGACGTTGATTACGCCAATGCCAATCGCGGTGTCAGTTTTTGCCTAGCCGGGTCATCCTCGCGGCGTGAGGCTGAGCCTAACGCCCTCCCGCGAACTGGTTTCAGGGTGCACCTTGCAGCTCGGCTCGCCTCTCCACGATGGCATGCCTCAACAATTCGAGCACAAGGCCAAAGGACACGAGTTCAGCCTCCTCGATCGTGCCATCATCGTAGCATTCGAGGGTTTCACTGATGATGGCATCAGCCTCTTGCTGCAGAGCCAGCAGTTCCTGATTTGATTCCGCGGCCCGCGCGCTCGAGACCATCGTCAGGATTCTATTGCGATCGCCGGCATTTTCCTTCCTTTCGTCCCGATTCAAATAGCGCCGCAACCAAGCGCCGGCCGAACCTATGCCTGAGAGAAGCAGGAGCGCGAACCAGAAGTAATCGCCATACCTGTCGAGGAAGGTGCGTTCGTTGCCGTCGATGACGGCCGCCGCTCCCCGATGTACCGGCAGCTCAGCATCTTTCTCGGTGTCCGGCTTGGTGATGTGTGCAGCACCAGGCACTTGCCTTGCAATCGCTTGACGAACAGTGAATAGTTGCCGGAAAAAGGCCGCCACGATCGCTTCAGATAAAGTCTTTCGCGCCACGATCAGGTGGCTGACGCTGACCGTCTCAACTTTGTCATCCGGCCAGGCCGGATCTGCATTGAAGACGCTGGGCGGAATTTCCTCGGATTCATAACGCGGGTGCTTCAAGGCGATGGCCTCGGAAGCGTCGATCGGGAGAAACTTCGGCTCGCCTCGCGCCCGGGCCGTTGCGGCGATGGCATCGGACGTGATTTTGCTGTCGAGCGGACCGACCGCCATGAACGCATCGACGGTCGGCTCGCGTGCCAGCTCCTCGATGCGGTCCGTGCCAAAGTGCGAAATCGCGACTTTGTCTGCCTCAACGCCCGATGCCCTCAGGACGACCCGCAGCAATGCGGCGTTCGCCGAAGTCCGGCCGATCACACCGACGCGGTGCCCTGCGAGGTCGGCGATCTCCTTGACTTTCGGTGGGTGCCTTCTCTTGGGACTCTGGCCCGCAGGTCCGGAAGGCGACCAGAGCACAACGAAGTTCTTGCGCACCGTAGCAACGGTCTGCGCGTCGGCCGGCATCTCCAGGTCTCCTCGGCCGACCGCAAGGTCGACCTTGCCAGCACCAAGCAGAGCGAGGGCTTCGACTGCTCCGTCAGCTGCGATCGGAGACAACCTGACAGTTCTGCTTTCGCTGGCGAAAGCATCGGCCATCGCCTGAATTACTTTGTGATCGTTGCTTCCCGGCGGTCCGACCGCAATCCGGAGAACTTCCGGCCGCAACGCATAGTACAATGCACCCGCAGCGGCGCCAAAAACAAGAAATCCAAGGGCCAAGACCAGCAGCAGCGAGTTGCTCCTTCTCCGCCATCGGCGAGCCGCGTCACTGATTTTATTTGTATCGCCTGACGAGGACATTCCCGCTGCCAGTCGGAGATCCAAGACGCTTCCTGCTTCCCAGCTACTGTGCTTATGCGAGAATAACGTCGTGGCGGACGCCTTGGTTCATGTTCATCTGGCGGCGCGAAAATGCGACTGGCTGGCCTATCCATCTTCGTCTTGAAGCCGCGGCCGGCGGCGAAGATCGTGAGGCTTTCGGATGGGTTTGGCGGCGACTTGCCCCGGGGGGCCACGGGAGGCACTCCTCTGCTAGAATGAGCGCAGTGGCTTGTGCCGTAGACCTATTGAAGAAGTCGGCGAACGGATTCGAAGACGCAGACGATGTCGAAAGACCTCGGGATTGCCGAGGAAGCGGCTAATGAAGCAATTAGGCGCTCGACGGAATGGAACCAACAGGTTTGTCGGGCGTCGAATCTCTGCCTCCGGCCACACCCCAAAGCCCCAACCGGAGGAAAACCTACCACTAGGTTGGCGGTCCTGACGCGCATTTTTGGCGCTCGGACCGTTTGTGCCCGAACGGAGGGAGCAAATGCGCGATCACACATCCGAATCGAGGACAACAACTGCGGCGGAACGCGAAGCTCGCAAGGTTTTCAGAGATGCGGACGCCAAGAAAGCCTTGCCGGATCACGAACGGGAACAACGGGCATTCCACGCAAACCGCGAGCGCCTGAAGGCGGAGCGACTAGCTCGCGAAGCTGCGTCGAACCGCGAAGCCGCACGGAAGCCCAGCACTTGAGAGAGTTCGCATTCGCAAGGCCGGGCGGCTTAACGGGTCGACCGGATTAATGCTCAATGTCTTTCCGCTGAATATTTACTCGCCGGCACGTTTCGTTGGATGCAGAAGAGTACGACCCGCAGCGCAAGACCAAGACGGCAATGAAGCATGCCGTTGCCACCGGCGGCCCGGAGCGCCAACGATGGCTTCGCATCGCTCAGGCATGGAGCGGCCTGCCGGGACGCGCCAGTCGCGCGCGGCGCCGGCGTTGAAGCCGCTTAGTCGGCATCGAGCGGACATTTCCGGACAGATGTCGCCGATCGAATCCAACACAAGTGATCGCCATTGGTTTTCCTCCTCGGGTAGCTGACGATTAAGGAGGCGGTATGCGACCGAGGAGGTTGATGGGCAGCGAATCCAGCCGTCGGAAGGCATCATAGATGAACCGATGCCGCCGTGACGCGTTGGAAGGTATCTACTTTAGTTCCTAGGCGATGCGTACCGTAACCAGAAGTCGAAGCAGCCGCTTTCCGATCACCGTCAGGCCGACCGGGACAGACATCGCGGTCGCAGACCTCATTGCCCGCAATACCAAACCAGTTCCTGAAATGATCGCCCGGGGCCTGACCTGGGGCGGCGACGAAAAAGTGCTTCTGTTTCTGGTCGCGGTCGGATGGCTCGTCTCTCGCCGTGGCAGCGCAGCCCAGCGTCGGGCGGGAGATCATGCGCTGCTCGTCACGGTCGCTGCTTCCCTTTTACCGTACCTCATGAAGTCGCTGTTCGACCAAAGGCGCCCCGATCGAGTCATGGTGCTCAGCCACCTGCGCGGAGTTCCGTTGTCCGGCAAGCGCGACAACGCCTTTCCGTCCGGCCACGCGCTGCACATGGGCGCGCTGGCGTCGGGGGCAGGCAGCTTGCCTACCCGATCACGGAGAGCGATCCGAGCATTCGCGATCGGACTTTCGCTGACGCGCCTAGTCGTCTTGGTCCATTGGGCGAGCGACGTCCTCGCAGGATTCGCGTTGGGAGCAATTCTAGAGCGGTTCATGCGCCTATGGACCGGCTATCCGGCCGAAGCTTCGAACGAGGACAAGCATGCCAATTCCTGAAGACCTGAAGGGATACGTGGAGCGCGCCACCGGCCTGAGACTCTGGGATCCATGAGGTGCTCGGGATCGCGCGCGGAAGAGGGCGCTTCCGCTTTGGCGGCAACAAGGGTCCGGATTTTCACTATGAAGGCCGGCGTCGCTGTCCTGCCGGCCGGCACGGGCCACCGATGCCTGTCGGCAGATGATGACTTCTTCGTCGCCGGCGCATACCCGTCGGCCGGAGTGTACAATGAATGCAGAACCGTCGAAGATCACCCGCGGGCTCTGAAGACCATTCCGAACGTGCCGCGACCGCGCAAGAATGATCCGGTCTGCGGGACGGGGGGCTCTGGAGAAACTCTGGAAGCAACCAAGATGACCGAATACGTGGTGCGATTCCTCGTCGGCGGCGCCGTTGTATCGGCCTTTGCGATGCTTGGAGACGTGCTGCGACCGAAGAGCTTCGCCGGGCTGTTCGGGGCCGCGCCATCCGTCGCGCTTGCGACCCTCGGAATCGCGATCTATCAGCATGGCGCCGCCCATGCCGGCTCGCAAAGTCTCTCGATGATGGCGGGCGCGATTGCGCTGGCGGTCTACAGCGTCGTGGTCTGCCACCTTCTCGTCCGCGCGCGCATGCGGGCGCTGCCCGCCACAGCTCTGTCGCTCGTTGTCTGGTTGTCCGCGGCCTTCGGCCTGTGGGGCCTCGCCGGAGCACAGACGTGACGACGCCGATCCGCTTATCGACCTCCTCGCTGAAGCAGGGCCGTTGGTACGAATATCTGATCCGCTTCGTGCTCGGCGGCGCCGCGACGGTGTTCACCGGTTTCATCAGCAGCCGCTACGGTGCCCCTATGGGCGGCCTCTTTCTCGCGCTTCCCGCCATCTTTTGCGCCAGCGCCACGCTAATTGAGAAGCACGAAGTCCGCCACAAGCGGGAGGCAGGCTTTGACGGCGAGCGGCGCGGGCAGGGTGCGGCTGCGCTCGATGCGGCGGGCGCCACCCTCGGTGCGCTCGGCATGCTGACGTTTGCGGCCGCATTCTGGATGGCGGTCGAAAGGAGCGTGGCTGGCGCGTTCATCGGAGCGTCGCTGGCGTGGCTGCTGGTCTCGGTTGCGGCCTGGTTCGTCCGGCGCAGGGTGCGCTTCGCGCGTCGAGCAGGACGAACCGCCGCCCCCGCGGTTCCGCGGAGCCGCTAGGACGGTTCGGGTGACCGCCTCAAGCCGATGCCTTGGCATTGACGCCCTTGCGCAGCGCCACCGTGTTCAGCTTAGTGTTTGCGGCTTTCTCCTCGTTCAGGTTGGTCGTGAGAAAGCGCACGATCTCCTCGTGGTCCAGCTGCTCGGCCCATGCGATCAGCGTCCCGTACCGGCATATTTCATAGTGCTCCACGGCCTGCGCGGCCGCAACAAGCGCGGCATCCAGCACGGCCTTGTCTTCGATCTCGGCGGCGGTCTCGTCCGCCTCTTCGATGATACCGTCGATTGCCGGGCACTTCGCGCCGCTTGGCTGCTTGCCGAGTTTGGCGAAAACCTTGTCGAGCCGCTCGACCTGGTTTTTGGTCTCTTCGAGATGGTTCTTCAGGCCCGTTGCGAGATCCCGGTTGGTGGCCTTGTCGATCATTTTGGGCAACGATTTGAGGATCTGCTGCTCCGCGTAGTAGATGTCCTCCAGACCGTGGATCAGCAGGTCCTCCATCGATTTGATGTCTTTGGTGAAGATACCCATTATCATCCTCTCCTTTCGCAAATGATGGCATTGGAACGCCGCCTGCCGGCCGCCGTTCCTCTCTATTCCTCCGATAGGGAACGCCGAAATGACGCATGACCACTTCGCCGAGTTGCTTGGAAAGGCCGCGATGGACGTGTGGGGCAGTATGCCGCGCGACATCCAGGAGGCCATTTTCGAGCTGGCCATGAAGGGGCGTGAGACGGAGCGCGAGAACCTTGCGCGCCTGCTGCACGATCGTCACCCGCGCACATTGCACCCGGCGAAGCCCGGCTGAGGAACTGAGGATTTGGCGGCGCGTGTTAATGCGGGCCGGCACGAGTGACTTGTTCGAGGTTCAGGATGACAGACGAAACGATCGGCCCCACCGGAATCGCTGGCCACGGAGCCTCGCACCTGCCGTTGGTGGAGATCGACAGCTTCAACATTGAGCTAAAGGATGAGGAGGGATTTATTGGGGACCGCGCCAGCCAGGGCGCCTTCCGGGCGATCCTGGACAAGTGGCGGAAGCCGCTGCGCAAGACGGGTGAGGACCCGTTCGGGAAGGAGCCTTCCGAGAGCATCAGCAAGAAGGTGCTCGACGCCATACTGGTCGGCGACGACACCGAAGTGTCCGCAGTCGTGCATAGCGTTGTTGAAGATTTCGCCCACGAGCTCGCGCACGTGACCCGACGGTTCCTGAAATCGAAGGCGTGGGAGAAGACCGAACGAATCGTCCTGGGTGGTGGCTTCCGCGACAGCCGACTCGGTGAGCTCGCGATCGCCCGCACCGACATCATCCTCAAGTCGGAGGACTTCAAAATCGAAATGAATCCGATTCGCCATCATCCGGATGAGGCGGGGCTGATCGGCGCGTTGCACCTTGCTCCGTCCTGGATATTCGATGGCCACGACTCGATTCTGGCCGTCGACATCGGCGGAAAGAACATCCGCTGCGGTGTCGTGGAAACGCGCCGAAAAAAGTCCTCGGACTTCTCCAAGGCCGCTGTTTGGAAGTCCGAGTTCTGGCGTCATGCCGACGACGACCCGAGCCGCGACGGGGCAGTCAAACGCCTGACCAAGATGCTCAAGGACCTGGTTACCGAGGCGGACAAAGAAGGGCTCAAACTTGCGCCGTTCATCGGCATCGGCTGTCCCGGCGTCATCAAGAGCGACGGCTCGATCGAGAAAGGTGCGCAGAATTTGCCCGGCAACTGGGAGAGCAGCAAGTTCAACCTGCCTGCCAGCCTGGTTGAGGCAATCCCGCAAATCCGCGATCACGATACCACCATCGTCATGCACAATGACGGCGTCGTGCAGGGATTGTCCGAGGTGCCTTTCATGCAGTACGTGAAGCGCTGGGGCGTTCTGACGATCGGCACCGGTCTCGGCAATGCTCGCTTCACCAACCGCAACGGCAAAGTTGGGCGGTAAACCACCCCAGCTTCCATCAGTACGGCACGCAGCATCGGACCCATTGCCTTCGGCTGATCGCTTTCCGACCACGCATTGCCCAAGTCCTTGGGAAGCGCCAGCGCGATGATAGGAACATCGCGAGTTTGCTGTCGTTTCTTCACTAGGAGGAGCCGTCGTGGGCAATCTGACCAAGAAGGAGCAACCCGACCGTTCGCATATCAATATCGATCGAGCCATTGAAGTTAAATACTGGACGCACGCCCTCGGCGTGTCTGAGGAAGAGCTTCGACAGGCCGTTGATAAGGTCGGCAATTCGGCGGCCGTCGTACGTAAGGAGCTCGGAATCGAGTGGAGGGATGATGATGGATCGCGAGACTGAGGAGCTGGCAAGTAAAGCCGCGCAATGCGCGAGAGAGGCACGCCATCAAGCCGCGCTTTTACCGGATGGTCCAGTTCGCGATGCACTCCTGGAAAAAGCTAAGCAGTACGAAGCGCAGATTCCCGCCGACACTACGTACACGACTGTTGCTCCTCACTGATGTGAAAGCGATCAGCGACCTGCAGCAGGTTAGGAACACGGACGCGGTAACAAGGGTTGTCCTTTTCCATGAAATGTGAAGAGGAAACGAAAATGGGACGAGGAGTCTTGCTTTGGCTTTTGGGCGTGCCGATTCCTGTGATCATCCTGCTGTGGTTGTTCTTCGGCCATTAATTCGACGAGCCGTGATTTGGCGTTCTTTGCGGCGCCCCGAAGGCGTGTTCGTGAACCTTTGAGCGCCGCGAGACTAGGCATTGCTCGCAGCGTGCAACGTGGTCTTGAAGGGATACTGGCTCTGTCGCGGAGCCAAGGCGCTCCATGCGCCTCACACCGATAGGCGCTTGATCGCCCTGACAGCCGCGCCGGGCCCGCGCCACCCTAAAAACTCAAGCTCCTTGTTTTCGAGCGCGTCTGTGGCGCGGAAGAACTGCTCGAGCTCTTCCACGGCGCGGGACGGCAGGTGCCTTACATCCTTGAGATTGGTCTCGAATGGTGAACGATCCGGCGCGGCAAAGATGCGATCGTTCCTTTCCTTTCTGCCTTTGCGGATTTGAAGGATTTCGAGAATTCCGATCGGCCGACATGGCAGCACGACGCCCGGGTATGTCTGGGAATCGTGAATGACGAGGACATCAAGTGGATCGCCATCGTCGGCTTTTGTCGAGGGAATGAAGCCCCAATCATAGGGATATGTGAGCCCGACCATCAAAGGTTTCGCAAGCGTGAACGCCTTCAGATCCGGGTCGAACTCCAATTTGCAGGTGCTTCCGCGGGGCGTCTCGATCACGGAGTAGATGTTCTTCTCGTCGGCCCACGTCGGGAGCTTCATGAGGTTCGTCATGGGTTTGCAAATGGCAACCTGATTCGTTTGTTCCTTGCTTTGCTTGACCTCCCAGCCCAGCCCGACCGGCTGCTGCCTCTGTGGCATCGAGAGCCTCACACCCCCCGGACGGGGTTTGCGATCGAATGCCGCTGAGTTCAAGGTCCTAGATGAACGGCTTTCCGCCGGTGACCGCGACCGTTGTCCCGGACGTATAACTCGAGCGCGGATCGGCGAGCATGACGTAGGCCGTCGCAAGCTCGGCCGGCTGGCCTGCTCGCTTCAGCGGAACCTGCTTGCCAAAATGCCTCACTGACTCGTCTGGTAATGTCGATGGGATCAGCGGAGTCCAGATCGGCCCCGGCGCGACGGCATTCACGCGAATGCCTTTCTCGGCCAGCATCTGCGCAAGTCCTCCGGTAAAATTCTGTATCGCGCCCTTGGTCGTGGCATAGGCCAGCAGAATCGGATTCGGCATGTCCGAATTGATCGACGCCGTGTTTATGATCGCGCTGCCGGGCCGCATATGCGGCACCGCCGCCTTTGCCAGATAGAACATCGCGTGGATATTGACGTCGAAGGTCAGCCGCCACTCCTCGTCGGAGATATCAGCAATATCCTTGAAACTGGCCTGGTGAGCGGCGTTGTTCACGAGGATGTCTAGTCCCCCGAAATCCTCGACCGCCCGTTCGATCACGGCGCGGCAATGCTCGGGGCTGCGAAGGTCTCCGGCGACGAGGAGGGCCCTGCGCCCTTCCGCCTGGACCAGCGCCTTCACCTCATGCGCGTCGTCGTGCTCATTGAGATAGGAGATAAGAACGTCGGCGCCTTCGCGGGCGTAGGCGATGGCCACGGCGCGGCCGATGCCGCTGTCGCCGCCGGTGATCACCGCTCGCTTGCCCGCCAACTTGCCGGAGCCCCGATAACTGGACTCGCCGTGGTCCGGATGCGGATTCATTCTGGCGGTGATGCCGGGCATCGACTGCTTCTGGTCGGGGTAGGGTGGCTTTGGATAGTCCGACATAGCTCTCTCCGCAAACTGATGGATTTCAATTGCCCAGTTAAGCGAGCGTTCCTGGAGGCCGGCCGAGGATAACGATAGCGAGACGAACATGCCGTGCGGGACCTTTCTCTCCTCGATGGACCGGCGTAGCGCGTCTCAGGAACCAAACGTCATCGCCGACCGGGATCGACAGTCGCCGCGGACGATGGCGAGTAAAGCCGGAACCCGGCCTTCGCGACCGTGTCCGGCGCTCTGGGATGAGTGCAGTCAAGGATTCGTGGTCCTGCAGGAACACCTCATGAACTCTGCCGTTTCTAGCGCAAGGAGGTATTCATGAGCACCAAGGAAGGCGCCACAAATAGCAACAAGCACTGTGACTGGTTGTCGGGAAACGAGCCAATGACCGATGCCCTGGCGTCTGACCTGCAAATCCTCTCAGAACAAGCACGCCTGCCTTTCACTCTCGGGAAGGATCTCACCAAGGTTGAGGCGTTTAAGCTAATTGGTGAATTACGTAGGAAGGCGGGCGTCGAAGATACAGCACACGAAACTTGGCAAAGGAGGCGGTAATGCCCCGTGGAGACAAATCCAGCTACACTGACAAGCAGAGGCGAAAGGCCGAACACATTGAGGAAGGCTACGAAGCCAGAGGCGTTGACGATAAGGAAGCCGAACGGCGGGCATGGGCAACGGTCAATAAAGAAACGCATGGTGGCAAGAAGAGCGGATCCGGCAGAGGTGCCAAGGAAGACCATTCGCCATCGCGTAAAGGTGGAAAACTCGGCGGGAAGGCATCAGCTAGTCGGCCGACAGCTGAACGTTCCAGGTCAGCCAAAAAGGCCGCGAGAACTCGCAAACGCCGCGCAGCGTGAACAGGCGAGCAGGGTTCTTTGCAACGCATGTAGCGATAGTTCGTGGACCGAGGTCCACTTCGGCCGCCGCACGATCAACAGCAGCACAACCTGCGTCAGTCGATCATCTCATTATCCGCGAGTTCGCGCTCGGCCTGAAAATTCAAGTCCTGGCCCTCAGGCCGGCCAGCATCCTCCCAACGCTGACGCGTGCGAGCGCGTTGCGCAGGTCCGCGTGGACGAGACATCAGTCACTGGAGCTTTTGCCTTGGCTCATCGGCAACATCGCATTTGGCGAAAGAGTTAAAGACAAGGCCGAAATTTTCTCCGTCTGGGCCGGAGCGCGATCTTTTTTTGCAGAAGCTCGGCCAAATCGATCGAGCGATGCAAATTGAGAAATGGCTGAACTGTCCCGGGCTGCAGCTTCCAGCATAGACCCGATCCGAATCGGGAGCCGGGGCCGCTCGCTATCCCAGTGAAACCCGAGGCTAGGCAAATTAGGAGCCAAAGCCGAAGTCGAACGTTCGAGGTACTGGACGATCGGCGAGAGTAACATGGAGACGATTGAAGCCTATCTGCGTCGGAAATCAAATGAGCTCAGTCTCCTCGATGGTTGCTTGGACAAGCCGCTCGCATTGGCTCCCCCGCGATCGATCGATCAAGTGATCGAACATAAATTCAGGCTAACGGCTGCTCTTCGAGCTCAACACGATCTGAAGGATTGGGCCACGACAGAAACTGCATGGTCACTTGGGAAGCAGGGCGGCGATGGCCCGTTCAAGTTCCGATATGATTATCAGCGCGCCGATCTCGACGTGACAGGGCCATCGTTCTACGGGGTCGAAGGGGTAGCCAGATGCGAAACCGTCTACACCTCTTCGGGCATGGCCTCCATTTCGGCGCTGCTCTTGGCCTCCTCTCATGTATTCGATCGGGCGGTTATCGTGGTCCTGCCTGGGACATACGGTGAAACTTTGGAGTTCATCAAGGCATACGCCCCCCACTTAGGGATCATCACGGCCGAGGGAGCATTGGATGAGTCCGTCTCTCGCTCGCGATTGCCCCGACTCCTGCTGCTCGATTCCTGCGCGACGGCGAAAAATTTCGAAGTCTGCATGCGATCGTGCTGGGCAGAGTTCGACCTTCTGATCTTCGACACCACTTGCTTTTCTGGCGGATCTGGCCGGATAAGGCGGGTCCTACGACGGGCACGAAAATCCGAGGTGCCAACGGCGATGATCCGAAGCCATACCAAGCTAGATTCGCTCGGGGCGGAATATGGACGGCTGGGGTCCACCGCGTTCATGCATCCAAAGAACGATCCATGGAGCCGCTCGCACCTTAGGAAGCTGCCGAACGAGATGCGGAATGCGGTCAGGCTCCTCGGAGGCGCCGCGTTACCGGCTCACTTCCCGCCCTTTGTTGGAAGCTCGGATTATCGGTCGCTGACCAGCAGGCGAGTGGCTGCCATCCTTCGCAATGGACGCCGCACTGCGCGGCTTTTTCGAGACGCACTCGGCGGGCTCACCGGCGAACTGAACTTCGCCCATGGACTTTATGTCACGCTGAAGTGCAGGCATCGGCTGGATGAAGAAGCGGCGAGGAAAGCGGCCTCAAAGATGAGCGCAGATCTCGGTCGAGCCGGCTTTCCGATCCGTCACGCCGGAAGCTTTGGCTTCGACTTCGCCGCGGCGGAATGGTTTCACGACGCAGCGACCGGCGACTTCAGCGTCCGCATATCGGTCCCAGATCTACCTACGGC
Organism: Bradyrhizobium sp. USDA 3364; assembly: GCF_054056355.1. NCBI lineage: Bacteria > Pseudomonadati > Pseudomonadota > Alphaproteobacteria > Hyphomicrobiales > Nitrobacteraceae > Bradyrhizobium > Bradyrhizobium sp. USDA 3364. The sequence goes on along the minus strand of NZ_JBSRYG010000002.1, from coordinate 7,782,628 downwards.
GCTTTGGGACGAACAAACTTGCGCAATGGCTCGATGGTGGGCCGAGTACAACCGCTCTCGGTCCTGACAACGGAGTTGAGCTAGTCGCTCTTAGGAAGTCCGGGTCTAAGGGGACCGCCGGCGCGAAATCCGGGAGCTCATCGACATCGCGGTAGCAATTGGCTTCGATCCCTTGCAACCCGCTGAGCGCCCTCCGGTCCGAATAGCGGACCAATGTGCAGTGCTCCGGCAACCGGCGTCACGGCAAGAATCGCGAAAGCAATTGCCGAACTCCGCGGCAAATACAGCTGTCGCACCGCGACGCCGCCAAGCGATACGTATGGCGCTAAAGCCTTGCAGCGCGGAGCATCGCTTGCGAGCGGTGCTCCGCCGGTCAGGACGAGCGAAAGCCATTTAGCTGAGTAGACATGGAGCGCGCTGGACGCTCATCGCGATAGCCGCGGAGGGCGTCGCTTCGGTGGAGCCCGACTTTGTTGACCGAATGCTCTATCGCAGTTGGTCAAAGCGAACTGAACTCCTTGTTGTGACCGCATGAAGCGGCGATGCCGTCGGCTGAGTCTCATCTCCGCACGGCGTCCGCTCGTCCGCACAGGAATTTTACCTTCGCGGCCAGATTGTCAGAAGTCGAGCGGAGGAAGCTTGCATGGACGCGCTTTGCAGCTCAATCAGAGCCATGATGCGCTGTTGCAGCCTTATGCCCAACGGTTCAGCATCCAGATCGAGGTCGCGTCCACGGCCGACATCCTCTGGATGTGGAGCCTCAACGACTGAGGCGGATGCGTGCGATCGGTGGAACTTAGAATCCGCATAGTCCGAATGCATCATCGGGCAGCGCCGGTAACGCCGATTCAAGCTGCCGATTACTCTGGCGACGCTCGAGGTCACGCCCGGAGGCTTGCGCCCGAAAATCCGCGACCTTGGAGAGGGCCCTTAGAGAGGTGGCAAGCGCAGGTGCGGCTCCTTGGGCAACATGACTTTAATCGGATCCTTCGATGCAATCACGCCGCCTACTGAGACGACGGCCATCACGCCGGCCCTGAATGGTGGCCCCGGCGTTGTGTTTAGCAGCCGATTCTTCAATCCGGCCTGGAAGCGATCGATGAGCACACATGGTGTACGGAGGCCGGTAAGACGAATGACTGTGGTGGCACCGATCCGGAGTTCGGTGTCAAGCGGCAGGCTTTCGAGATCGAGCCCTGACGTCGTGATGTTCTCGCCGATATCGCCGGGGCTCACGTCGTAACCTTCGACCCGCAACGCGTCAAACAGTTCGCGCGGGATGAGGTGAACTTGGCGCAAATTTGGCGCTCTCGGATTCCGAAGGGCGAGATACCTGTGCCGGACGTATGGCCCATAGTGCGCATCGCCTTCGACCCCATGACCTGCCGTGAGGACAATGGACGGTCGAGGCGTCTTGCTGAATCGGTGTTTTGCGCCGATGGCGACGGCAACGACCGATCCGTCCAGAGCGGGCGCCCCTTGCGCTGGCTGGAGGGTGCTCAATTTTGGGGTGGCTGTCCGTTCGAGGCCGAAACACCGCCATCGACAGCAACGTTCGCGCCAGTCATGAAGCTCGCGTCGTCGCTCGCGAGGAACGCGATCACGGACGCAATCTCCTCGGGCTCGCAGACCCGTCCGAGCGGGACACGCTCAGCGAACCTTGTCAGAATGGCCTTGTCCTCCATCATATCGGCTGTCATGCCCGTGCGCGTCAGGGTGGGGCATACAGCATTTACCCGGACGCCGCGTTTTCCGAGATCGAGCGCCAGGGCGCGTGTCAGGTTGACCACTGCGCCCTTCGCAGCATTGTAGGGGCTCATCCAATCACCGCCGGTTCCCGAGACTGACGCGGTGTTCACGATCGACCCCTTGGTTTTCTCGAGATGGGGCAAGGCGGCGCGGCAGCCGAAGAACACGCCATCGACATCGGTGGCCATCACCTTGCGCCACTGGTCGTTCGTGATGTCTTTCGGCTCACCGCCCTCGTGAACGCCGGCGTTGTTCACCATTACATCCAACCTTCCGAAGTGCTTCACAACCGTCGCCACCATCTGGCTCACGGCCTCTGGGTCAGAAACGTCCGCCGCGTGAGCGAGCGTGCGATCGCCCTCGAGTTCTTTAGCCACTTCGGCGAGCGGTATCTCATCGCGATCGATCAGCGCAACCTTCGCCCCCTCAGACGCAAAGCGGCGCGTAGGAGGACAAGGCGAGGCCGGCTGGGCCCGGCTTCGAGTGCGCTAAGGACTAGGGCTGGCTCGAGTCCCACGAGAGTTCGCGAGGATGACTCGCCGGCAAATCCTAAATACGTGCGCCATGCGAGGAACCATCGAGGGGGACCAATCATCACACGCCCGAAGCAGCCAAATACTTGTGAGGCGCAACGCGTCAAGCTTGCCACCGAGCTGCAACGGGCGCAAGTAGCGCCGCCTTGAGGGCACAGGCTCCATCGGTACAGTTGCCGCGCATAACTTGGTCTACATGGGCAAGGTCGGGACGGGCCGGAATCGAACGACATCCAGCAAAATCAGCAAAGCACTAGACAGCGTAGTTAGTCCAAAGAGCAAATTGAGTAAGCCGCTCAGGAGATCGAAAGCAACGTGGGTTGATCCTGTTTTACAGCGGAGATCGAATACCGCGGACATAACGTCCGAGGGCTTGCTGCGCGCGAGCTCGTTCAAGGGAGTTTCAAGAAAGTAACACACGTTGTAGAAAGTATCGTGGTCCGACATTACGTTTGATCCATCACCGTGCGGCCAAAGGTAACTACCGGTGATGAGAACGCCATCACGGCGCTCCCGCCATACACAAGCAGGGAGCACGCCATGAAGAAACGGCGTCGGTTCAAACAAACAGAAACGCTTCAGGCGCGGCTCAGGAAGTTCGCGGCCGATAGCCGTGAACAAGCCAGTCAGATGCCGCCAAGTGCTGAGCGAGACCAACTCGTGAAGAAGGCCCGGCAGGCTGACACGGCAGCCCACCTGGATGAGTGGATGAGTTCACCGGGACTACAGTCGCCGAAATAGGGCTTGGAAGAATCTCCTCCCTCCGGGTCCTCAGGGCCTCCGTATCCGGCGGAGGCCCTTTGCTTTAGGAACGGCGCCCTTTAAGCCGCGTTCTAAACTCATGAGTGAAGTACATATCCTCGTGGAAGAGTCTGTGCAGATCGCTTGGGATTTCCTCGAACGCTCTGGCGAGATCATCAACGGCTACGAGACCAGCCAATTTCTGGTGAGTATTGTTGGCCGAATGGCTCTCGCTGGGGAACGACGCAAGCTGATGTTGGCGAACCGCGCCATCGACTTCTATCGGGCGACCAGGCGAGAGGCCGCATGAGCAAACGCATTGACGAGGCCGTTGCCGCTCCCGCCTACGAGCTATGGGAGAAAGCGGGAAAACCGGAAGCACGAGACCAAGAGTTTTGGCACTTGGCCGAGCAGGAGCTATTGAACGAGGATAAGTCCTCGCCGCTGCGGACCCCCGACACGCTGTGATCAACCCCAACTGCTCCGTTTGCCATGGTCTCGGCTGGGTGTGCGAAAACCATCCGCACCTGGCCTGGACTGCCGACCCCGGCGGATGTAGATGCGGCGCCGGCATGCCTTGCGCTTGCAATCGGTCGGACGAGATTGACGCGGGCATCGAGGCGCCTGATGTTGGCCACCTGGTGGACAGTGAGGCACCGAACAGGCATTAGCGGCTTGCGCCGGGGACGCCATCCGCTCCTCCATCAAACCATTCAACAGCTTGAATCCCCATCACTCAGCGGCTTTATCCGGTCAGCTGATTTTGTGCACGTCTCCAGGCTGAAGATTGAGTTCTTCGAACATTTTCTGCTGCTCTGACGTCACGCTGATATCCAGAACTTCGGCAGTCCAACCTTCCGGAACGGAAGCGAGTATTAACGTAATCGCTTGACGCGGCTTGGCGCGCGCAATCCAGATTTGCGTCGCCCTTGTGTCGTCTGCAGACACTTCGACGACCGTGAACTTGTTGCCGAACGACTCTGCCATGCCGTCCAATTCGGAGGCCCGACGCTGGTTGCTATCGTCTTCAAGATAAATGTACTTAGCCGAGATAGGCTCCTCGCGCAGAAATCCTTAACGATTCGAAAGCCTTGATGTTTGGGCAAATGTCCAGAGCGCCTTCGTCGGATAAACCCTAATTGATGCCTCACCGTCCTTCGCAGATGCGCGCCGCACGGACTTGCCCGAAGTTCGGCGCAGACCTGAGTGTCAACTGAGTTAAACCGACGCTGTCAGACATCGCGGCCTGTATGTTTGGTGCTATGATTAGGGCACCAACGGCAGTGCCGCATCTTTTGGGGATTCTTTTGGCGTCTAAAAACAAGTCGGGACTTCAACCCCAGCCTCTTGTCAGCGAGCGGCCTCTGGAACGCGCCGAGCGCTTGGCCAATCTGCTGGCCTCCATAGTTGAAACCAGCGACGACGCGATTATAAGCAAGAATCTAGATGGCATCATTACAAGCTGGAATAAGGCAGCCGAGCGCATCTTCGGATATGCGGCAACCGAGGCGATTGGGCAGCCCATTACACTCCTGATCCCGGAGGACCGGCTCAGCGAAGAACGGGAGATTTTAACCCGCATCCGACGAGGTGAGCGCATCGACCATTTTGAGACTGTCCGGCGCCGTCGGGATGGCAGCTCAATTGTCGTTTCGCTGACTGTTTCTCCTGTCAAAGATGCCCACGGCAAAATAGTCGGCGCATCAAAGATCGCTAGAGATATCACCCAGCAGAAGCGCAATCAGGAGCACATTAGCATTTTGGCGCGCGAGGCGGAGCACCGAAGCAAGAACATCCTCTCAAACGTACAAGCAATCATCAATCTTTCTCAATCCGATACCGCCGAGGGTCTGAAGGAAGTAATCAGCGGGCGCATCCAAGCGATGGCAAATGTTCATTCGCTGTTTGTTGAGACGCGGTGGATAGGAGCCGAAGTCTCGGCGATCGCCAAGCAAGAGTTTGCTCCTTATCTCGAAGAGAGCGACGAGAAGCGGATTGTGATGGACGGTTTGCAAACCATGTTAGAGCCCGCCGCTGCGCAAGCGATCGCGGTGGTTCTGCATGAACTCGCTACCAATGCCACAAAATATGGAGCGCTATCTATCGCGAGTGGACGGATAGAATTGGCCTGGTCGCAGACCGAGGATAGACGGTTGACGCTCCGCTGGACCGAATTGGGCGGACCGGGAATAAATGCGCCGCGGCGCAAGGGATTTGGTAGCCGCCTCATCGAAGGAACGATCAGCCCGCTAGGCGGGAAGGTGCTCTTCGAGTGGCGCGCGGAGGGGCTCGTTTGCGAAATCGTCCTTCCGACATGAAATCCAATCGAACTGGGTTTCCTGCTCTCACCTGGCGCTGCGGCAACTCATGGCTTAAGCCGATTTGCGGCCTGGCAAAGCCACACACCTGATGCGAAAGCAGATGGCGAGCGATACACTTCGGCGGCTTAGGTTGTCATCCGTGAGGAGAGCGCTGTCGCTTAGGTGCTAGGCCGCGCGCCTCAGGTGTTTGCGCGAGGTGCACGCGCGGTCGTTGAAGGGCCGCCCAAAGTTGCACTCGATGGCGACCGGTGTTGCGGAGCCCGTCGACTCATGACCCATCGCCAGTGCATGCGCTCACCAATCGAATCGTACCAAATATCGCTGCTTCAGCCTGTTTGTGATGGCTGTTGCAGCTTCGTGGATGCGGTCGTTGTCGGCGCCATCACGAACGACCGCCACGAGGGTCCAGTCCGTGTCGGTCGGTTCAATTTCGATATGGCAGACGTATTCTCCGCCGGGCAGGCCGCGGATTTCTCGCAGCGCGATGAGCTCAAGGTCTTTGGGGCATATCATCGTTATGGGCACCGGAGTGCTCCTGGCCTTCCAGCGCAGAATCAACGCGCACCGCGCGGTGCCGTTCCTAGGCTGACGGCCGAGCGCGAAATGGGGTCGTCCGATGCCCCCAAAACAGTAGCACGCCATTCTGAAGGTCGCGATCAGGCGTGCGGGATCGTCGTCTTAGATGCGCTCGGCGACAGCAAGATGCGATGACTGAACGTCTCGCAGGTCTGGAGCAGGGCAACCGAGGATGCGACGCTGGCTCACGGCTACAATGAAAGTCGTGCCTACCGCTCGAGAGATCGCCCAGGCCGAGATCGTCGCCGATTGGCCGGCGTGGCTCGGGCATAGCACGATGGCCGGAGTGGGCGCCGCGGTTGGCGGCGTCGGCTGGATGAAGGACGATGGCTGCGGCGCGGCAATCAGGATGGAAGTGGAGCGTCAATCAGGATGAGAGAGCTTCGCCGGGCTCGTGACGCAGGGAGGGCGTAGCCCGACCTGAGTTACGAGCCCGGCGACGGCGCGATCCACAGGGGACCGCGCCGTCTGGTGATCGCGGCCGGCTGGTTATGCAAGTGGTTCTTCCGCCAAGAGGAATCACTCGCGTGCCCGGCCGACACATCAATGATCACCAGATGAGGCTCTACATGAAGTACCGTCAGACCGATAGCCCGCCAGGGGCCGCTGCCAAGGCGTCGTTCAGTCCGTCAACCGCGTATCGGATCGAGAAGGATCCCCGCCTGCCATCGCAGAAGAAGGGTGAGCGCGGCCGTCGCCGGCCGGACCCGTTGGCCGATGTGTTTGAGACAGAGGTGGTGCCAATGCTCAAGGCCGCCCCCGGCGTGCGGCCGGTTGCGATCTTCGAGGAGATGTTGCGGCGCCATCCTGAGCTCGGAGCTGGAATCCGCCGCACGCTGGAGCGCCGGATCCGCGCCTGGCGGGCGATCCACGGCGAGGAGCAGGAGGTCATCTTCCGCCAGACCCACGAACCGGGCCAGGTCGGCCTGTCCGACTTCACCGACATGGGCGAGCTTGGGGTCACCATCGCTGGCGTGCCGCTCGATCATCGCCTCTATCACTTCCGGTTGGCCTATTGCGGGTTTGAGCACGCCCATGTCGTGCTTGGTGGCGAGAGCTTCGTCGCTTTGGCCGAAGGGCTGCAGAATGCCCTGTGGTCGCTCGGTGGGGCACCGCGGGAGCATCGGACCGACAGCCTGTCGGCCGCCTTCTGCAATCTCGATCGCAATGCGAGGGACGATCTGACCCGGCGGTACGAGGACCTCTGCGCCCATTACGGCATGCGGCCTTCCCGCAACAATCGCGGCATCGCCCACGAGAACGGGGCGATCGAGAGCTCGCATGGCCATCTCAAGCGGACGATCGCCGATGCGCTGCTGTTGCGCGGCACTGCCGACTTCGATGATCTCGCCGCCTACCGCGGCTTCATCGACGAGATCGTCAGCCGCCGCAATGCCCGCAACGCCAAGCGGATCGACCACGAGCGCGCCACCCTGCAGGCGTTGCCAGATCGCCGCACCTCGGACTACGAGGAGGTGATTGTCCGCGTGACGTCAAGCGGCGGCTTCACCTTGCGCAAGGTGTTCTACACCGTGCCGTCACGCCTGATCGGCCACCAGCTGCGGGTGCGCCTTTACGATGATCGTCTCGACGTGTTCGTCGGCGGCACTCATCTCGTCACCCTGCCGCGTGGGCGGCCGCATCCCAACGGCAAGCACGACCAGGTCGTCGATTATCGGCACGTGATCCATTCCTTGCGGCGCAAGCCGATGGCGCTGCTCAATCTGGTCTACCGTGATCGGCTGTTCCCGCGCGAGGCCTATCGTCGAACCTTCGACTCCTTGCGCGAACGGCTGCCGGACAAGAAAGCCTGCCGGCTCATGGTCGATCTGCTCGCGCTGGCGCATGAGCGCGGTTGCGAGGCCGACCTCGCCGGTCAGCTCGCGGCTGACCTTAACGCTGGCCAACTGCCCGACCTCGGACGGCTGCGCGCCCACTTCGCGCCCGATCCTGCCTGCGTGCCGCAGGTCATGGTGCAGCTTGCCCCGCTCGCCAGCTATGAGTGCCTCATCGGCGCCGGCCAGATCGGAGACGCCGCATGAACACGGCCAACACAGTCGACACTGGGCGCCTCAATCTGTTGCTCAACGAGCTGCGGCTACCCGCCATCAAGGTGCTATGGCCACAGTTCGCCGAACAGTCCGACAAGGAAGGTTGGCCGGCGGCCCGCTTCCTCGCCACCATCGCCGAGCATGAGATCGCCGAACGCGGCCGCCGTCGCGTCGAGCGCCATCTCGTCGAGGCGCGGCTGCCCGCCGGAAAGACCTTCGACAACTTCGACTTCGAGGCCGTGCCGATGATCTCCAAGGCGCAGGTGACTGCGCTCGCCGCCGGCGACAGCTGGTTGGGCAAAGGTGCCAATCTGCTCCTGTTCGGCCCGCCCGGCGGCGGAAAGAGCCACTTGGCGGCAGCCATCGGTCTCGCCCTGATCGAGAACGGATGGCGCGTCCTCTTCACCCGCACCACCGATCTCGTCCAGAAGCTCCAGGTGGCGCGGCGCGAGCTCAACCTCGAGGCCGCCATCAATCGTCTCGATCGCTTCGATCTCATGATCCTTGACGACCTCGCATACGTCACCAAGGATCAGGCCGAGACCAGCGTGCTGTTCGAGCTCATCAGCGCACGCTACGAGCGGCGTTCAATGCTGATCACTGCCAATCAGCCATTTGGCGAATGGAACAGGGTCTTCCCGGACCCCGCCATGACCCTCGCCGCCATCGATCGCCTCGTCCACCATGCCACCATCGTCGAGATGAACGTCGAGAGCTATCGCAGGCGCACCGCGCTCGAACGAAAGCGCGGTCCAGGACGGCCGCCTTCGCACGCGACACCCAAAACTGTCGCTGATTGACGCTCCGCGACAATCAGAGTTCAACAAAACTCTTGCGCGCGACAATCATCGCGGCAATCATCACCACGCCGCGACACCGACTCGCCATCCTGATCGTCGCGCGCTTCCCACCCAGATTGTCGCGCTATAGATGGCAGCATAAGGCGGCTCACTTCGAGGGACGCCGATGATCGATCTTGCCGACTACACCAAGCCTGTTCGCGATCTTCTGCGGAAGCGCGAGTATGCCGCGGTCTATGTGGCGACCTCGGCGGTCGGGATCTCCCTACGGAGATGAGCCGGGTCGGGCAGACGCGAACGCTGCATCCCCGCTTAGGATCGAGCACGCTTTGAAGAATCGGACCTCTTTTCCGGAATGCATGCACTTCGGACAGGTCTTCTCTTTCGGAGCGTTGTCTAAGCCAGCCGGATGTTCTCCGAGTTTAATGAGGCATGTCCTCCCGCTGGAGATCTGGCTGTTGACCTGCGGGCGCGATCCGGCTGCAACAAACTGGTACAGAACGTGATACGCTTAAGCGCCAAAACTCACCTGCGTTATTTTCGGAACATATATTTCCGGGTTTCATCGCCAAACGGGCAGGTGATTTTCATTTCCTAGTTTTTCAGCCCTAGCACGGTCCCGCTGGCTACGATGCTCCAGCGGTTGCCGTTGAATCTGGAGGCTCCAGCCACAGTCCCCTCGCTGGAGCCTTTTCTTTGCGGAACGAGGGGCGACCAGCGCGGTTGAAGTCTCGCTCTAACGAGGAGTGGGACAAAGATGGCACCGTCGGGCAGGTCCAGCGCGTCGACCTCCCAGATGACCTCGCGTACGCGTTCCTTGGACGGGGGCCCGTCCCCGCATGATCGGCGGCTTCTTGAAATCACAATGTGAATCGGCCGATCTATTCACTTAGGTTAATTGACTGGCTCAGCTTTGATTCGATCATCCCGGCACCGGGCAGGGCGATTTCATTTAAGGACATCCTTTTTAGGCCCGGGGGGCTCGCCCAATTAGCGACAGCGGCGGCTGGGCGACCTCGGAATGGAAACGGCCTCAGCACCACCTCCCTCAGCACCACCTCCAAGGGTGCTGGCCGTTTCTCTTTGCGTTATGCTCCAAGGAACCAACGGCTGAGTGCTGGTTTTGGTGTGAAGCTAATCATGGCACTCGGCCTCGGCGCGGTTGACCGCGCTGGGGCCGTTTCTGGATATCAGGAGCGCCTTTTGCCGATCTCAGTTCGCTGGTTCGACAGCAATTCCGCTAAATTCTCAGCTTGTTCTTTGGTCAGCTTCTCTGCGAAGGGACCGTCTTTCCGTATTTGAGCTGGACCTTTGAGTTCGCTGTCGTAGACCATCCAATCAGTGCTTCCTCTTCGAACGAGAAACCGGCCTCGCATCGGGCGTCCAATAAGTTCCATTGCAATCACCATCTGTGAAGACCAGCCCAGCAAGCAGCCCCAACCTGGGGACCGCCAACCCGGGCGCTACGGGTTTTCTTCTGGCAGTCGGGGGGCGTTGACTGACCAGAAGCGTCGATTAGATGCTTCCGTCCCCTCGATGGTTCCTCGCATGGCGCACGTATTTAGGATTTGCCGGCGAGTCATCCTCGCGAACTCTCGTGGGACTCGAGCCAGCCCTAGTCCTTAGCGCACTCGAAGCCGGGCCCAGCCGGCCTCGCCTTGTCCTCCTAAAGCATCGGATCTGATCTTCTCGTACTGGTCGAGATAAGCCACTCGCCATTTCAAAACAGACCTGGGAACGCACCCCGCTTTTTGCTTTTGGATTTTCGGAAATGGAAAGAGCGAGTGTCTGATACCCAGATATTATTTCGACCTCAAAGATAGCCACGGAATTACGGTCGACGAGGAAGGCGTGGAGCTCCGAGACTTTGAGGCCGCGCAGAATGAAGCCGGGCGAGCTTTAGGGAGTATGGCCCGGGATGCGGCGTCCTCGGTCATCCGCAGCGGGATCGAACAGATGGAAATCGATGTCCGAGACGAAGCTGGCCCGCTGATGGCCGTTCGCCTTCGTGTTTGAGGTCAGCCGGGACAGGAAGCGCTAACTCTGAGTTCTGTCCTAGTTTGGACACTCTCGCTGGAACTAGGACACTGTTGCAACCGCGCTATTGCGTGTGGCTCAGAGAGGGGCGAAGTATCGAGCGTGCCGCCAGACATAAGATCGGCGGATCAAGTGAGGGCCCCAGCACCGGCCTCTAGGCCCCCAGAGGTGCTGGGGCCCCTTCTATGATTGCTAGGAACGAACGTGGCCGAAGCTTGTTCGTCTGGCGAATGCGGCAATCATCAGCCCCACAACCGCATTCGGACAGTATGAACGGAAGGCTCCAGCGTTTTCCCCAGCGCTGGAGCTATTCCGTTCGTGGAACCACTCACAGTTATCGCAGTTTAAGATTCGGTACGACGAGAAGTGGGACTAACCTACCGGCCTCAGTGCTCTCCCCGGGGCACTGGGGCCGGTTATCTGAGGCGAGACCGCCCGTGTTCAGACAGGATCACCGGGACGCAGTGGACTATAGCTTCCTTGGCTTTGCCGGCGCTTCGTTCATCGCACTCATCATTAGCATCGGATGGCTGTTGATGAGCTGATGGACTACCGGCAGCAGTCTAGCTCGCGAGAGGTAAGTTCAACAATTAAGCTTGGGTCTGCGGAGGCTGCAACCTGATTTCCGGCGAGCAGAGCGTGAGATTGGCGAGCAAGGGGGAGTGATGGAGTGTCCTGCCAAGAGTAGCAGCGCGAGGCTAACGGAAATACGTGAGTCCTCCCGCCACGACCGCTAGGACGAAGGCCAAAACGGCAGCCGCAACGATCCAGGGCATGTCGCGGCGTTCTGGTGGGGTCATCGGCAAATCCTTGTGCACTACGGAAGCAGAAGCGAAAGCAGCCGTTGACTGTGCTGCTCGCGGTCGAGCTGATTTTTACGCATCCTATCTAGCTCGGCTTGAGCCTTGGTAGTGTCTTCATTCAGCCGATTCAATTCGACTAGAAGCGCCTCGACGTCTGCGAGCCGCCGTTCGCCTTCGACCACATCGAGCTCGATCTGTCTTAACTCGTCCATGATCGCGTCTTTGTACATTGTCGATTCTTGCGCCTTGGCTCTAATCCGGCTTTCCGATGGGGCTCGATCCGCTCTTGGTTTCCCGGGCCAAACGCTCAGCCTTTAGCCTTTCGCGATTTTCGTGGAATGCTTTTTGCGCTTTGGCGTAATCACTCAAAGCCTCCTTCGCTTCCGTCTCTCGGAATACCTTGCGGGCTTCTCTTTCCGCGCCTACAGGCGTTCTCCTCCGCTCTCGAACATTGACCATTGCCCAACCTCCTTTCGGGCTAAACCTGTTCAACGCTTGGGATTGTTTTTGGATCCTACGGCAACGAGGCTCCTATGGTATTCGGCTAGGCGAACACGACCTTGCCCGGCTGCAGCATCCGCACGAACGTCCCGCTCTCGTGGTACTCGAGCGAGCCTTGGTCGATCGCATACCGAAGGCCATCCCAGTAATCGGCCGGCGTGGCCTGGTAGAGCATCGGATAGTTGATCTTCTCGATGTAGATTTCCGGCCGTCCTGGATCGGCTCAAACGGCTCTCGCATGCTCCATGATCCTGCGCGCCGCATTCTCAGGGTCGGAGTAGGGGCGGACAGCCTTCATTATCATCGTCACGGTTCCTGCTCGCACCGGCCGTTCTCGCAGGCTCTCTCATGCGCTGTCAGACGAGCCTGAGCTTATCTTTGAGCTTGCGATTGATTAGCATTTCGGCCCGTCGCTTGGCCAACTCGGGCAGCCTTGAGCGCACGGTGCTGCGTATCAGTTCATCGTCAAGCTCAATGACGATTTCGAACTGGTCGTCGTATTGCCTGGTCACGCTGAACGTGACGCCTCTGTGGCAAAGTCGCGGGCATGCGCACGACTCAGCAATCGAAGTGCGCGGCTTGCACCGGGAAGCTACGGATAATCGTCCCACTGTGGGAATGGGCTTATGCAGATCGTCGCGGACTACATGCCCGTGGCGATATTAATTCCGTACTGCGCGAGGGCGATAGACAGCACCAGACCGAAGAGGCTGAATAGGGTTACTGCGACAAATCCCGAAACGGGCCGGCGAGCAGCTTGGATCTCGGCTTTAGCCTTCGAAAGCGCGATCATTGAAATTCTCCCCAAATCAATGAGGAGAGCTTAGCAGCTAGATATTAACTGCGATTTTCGTCGATCGTTTCAATCGAGCTTCGCCCGCGGGCTCGAAAGAAAACCCCGCAAGGTCTCTCCCAGCTGACAAGCTGGAGATCCAGGGCCTGACGCGCCAGCTGTACCGCCGCAAAAGAGGACAGCGTCGACGAGACGGAATATGCTCGCCTCGCGACGCTGGCTTAATCACTGGGCCCTGACTCAGCACTGCTTGTGTCTGGCGAGATCGAGAAAGGCTCAAGAAAAAACCCCGCCTTCGCGTGGCGGGGTTGTCAGCCAACCAGCCTTGGGGGCGGATATGGTCGGCGCTCCCATAACGCGAAGATGCGCGCGTGGCTCCTTGGGACGATGAGGGCGGGGGCCTACCGTCGTCCGTACCCATTAAGACCGCTGGTCTTCAACAGCGCCTGAGGCGGGGCGAGTGGAATCCGGGTACTTGCGGTGGATGAGCCTAACTCGCTCTCGCATGGCAATGCCATGTAGGCGCTGCCTGACACCCTCCTGGGATCGACCCAAGATCTTGGCGATTACCGCGGTCACCTTTTTCTGTTGCTTTAGGTCAACAAGCTTTCTGTCCTCGGCTTCTGACCATGGTTTGGCGGGTTGCGCGGACATGCCGAACGCTCGTGGAAACTTAATGACGCAAAGACGCTCTTGACGGGAGCGCCGTTCCTAAAGTCCTGCCTTTATTCGCAATTTGTCGATGAGTTCCGAATTCTCGGCCTTGATCGGGTCCTTATCGGGCAAGGGATGGTGAGCCTGGTTGGCGAGGGTCTTCAGGTAAGAGGCTTGGGCATCGGTCATCGGATCGTCTCTCTGGAAACCCAATGCTCGGGTCCTTTTGAGTGTTGCTCATTGAGGACTCCCTTTTTACCCAACCTCAGTCGGTCGGGCAGGGACTGGCAGCGCTGTCCCACGGGCTCATGCTAGGCCTCCGCAGCGCCGCCCCTTCGGCCGCAGAGCGCCGGCTGGCCGGCGCTCTGCGTTCAGGCGGCTTTGATAGCGCCCGTGCGGACTACGAAGGGCACCGCCCATGGCGCCGTCGAATTGCCCGAGCACCACCATGGCCGAACGGCCTGCGTGAACATCATGGTGTGTTCTCTGCGGCGCGGCGGTCCAAGGCCGCCGCAGCCGCATCGGGACATCGCCGGGCTGCGGCGGATCGTCGTCCTCGCCGTCGAGGCGGCGCAGTGCCGCGAGAATGTCGGCGAGCCGAATCGGATGATCCATACCCGGGATCTCGCGCAGCGAGGGACGACCGCGAACATATGCCGCCGTCCGGTCCACGACACCGAACCATCCTCTTCGGAAAGGAGCGCAACAAGGAACATTCCTATTCGTTCATTGTTCTCGAAAGTCCGCATGGAGCGGTTAGGAGGACATTATGAAGAAGCTAGCAATGATTTCCGTTGCGATCCTATTGGCATCGACGGGAGCGTTCGCCCAGACGACGGTGGTCGGTACAACTGGCGCCGGGCATAATGCTGCGGTTCAGATCGAGCCGGAGTATCGGACCCGAATCCACAGTTACGTGACCGAGCACAAGATTCGTCCCGTCGAAACGCGGGAAAAAATCGTTGTCGGTTCCCCAGTGCCGCGCGACGTCGAGCTTGAAGCCGTGCCGGCCGATTGGGGACCGTCGCTCACGCGGTATCGCTATGTTTACTCGGGCGAGCGGGTGATGTTGGTTGATCCCGAGACCCGGACTGTCGTCCAGGAAGTCGACTGACAAACGCTTTCCGATCGACCTCATGCAATGGGGAGGCGGCCAGTTCAGCGGTCTCTCCCCGACGCCACGGCCATTACCGCGATCAGTGTGATGAGGGTTTTCCTAAGCATCGCACACTCCCAGCTTTTGGAAAGTCGCCCGATTTGAAAACCTCCCCAGGAGGTCGTCCGAGGAAAGTCTCAAGCCTCCATCGACCTCCCTGGGCCGGCCATCGGCGCCTGGCACCGGCCTCGCCGGTCCCGTCAACGAGCCAGCGCTCATGGTCCGCCGGTCGGCCCCGCTCCGTCGTCGGCAGCCGCATAGGAACCAGGCCTCCAACGGCCTGTTGCTCCTTTGCGACCATGGGAGGACTGGCATGGACATGAGGGAAGCCTCTGCGATGACCGAGGCCTCCGGCCTCGTGGACGATCTGGAGACCAAGCGCGCTTCCGCGACGAGGCCGGGCCGAGAGGCGGAGGTGGATGCTCTCTCGTTGCCCTCGCCTTTGCGACGTCTTTCGGAGCATCTGCGAGGGATAACCCTAAAGGCTCCACTGCAGTCGCTGTTCGTCGCGTTCCTCCTAGGAGTCTGGGTAGTTCGTCGGCGCTAGAAGAGCTGCGAACCGCACGAACTTGTTGCCGGGGAAGCTAGCCGGGCTTCTTGATCTTGCCTATCTCTCCTCCCTCGATGAAGGCGGCTCTGGAGGCATCGTGCGCCGGCAGCAATCTCTGCCTTAAGGGCCGCCGAGTAAACCGACGACCCCATGGCGACGCATAGCGGCAGGATCGAACAAGGTGCAAGCGGTCCTCGACGAGGCCAGACGCGAGTATCAGATGAGGGGGATGAGTCGAGTCTGGGCGCGCCGCGTTCGACGATCGCAGCGGAGGAGACCCGCAGAAGGCAACCAGAAAGGGCGCGACGCAAGGCTCGGGAGCAGATCAGTGAGGGTCGACTGAGCCCCAGGTATCGCGATCTCGATCGAGGGCGATGCCGCTGGATGGACACCGAGCCGCCGAATTCAGGTCGAACGTCATCGCGATATCGAACGTTGCCGAAACGGCGCGCGTCATCGACCTTCGGGGTACTCGGCAAGAAGTAGCAACTTTCGCCGACGGATCGAGTTGCCACCGCATGATGTTTTGCTCATGGGAGCAGAAGATGGTCGATAAGAGCCCGATGCGAAAAGCAGTAGATACTGCGTGGTCTATTTACCTGGCTACCCACACCGGAGTCGATTCTGCGGACGACCGCCGATGCCTGCTCGAGCGCCACCTCCATGAGAAACGGGAAGCGTGTGAAGGCGATGCTGAGGAGCTCGCATGTCTTGGATTGGCTTATCTCGAGGGGCTCCCCGACGACGTATGCTGAGACGAGTTGAAGATCTTGTCCAGCAGGTAACGGCCAGTAGTGCAGGGCCGAACCGGACATTGCTCGCCATTTCGTATCTAATATCCGCGGCGATTGTGCTTGTCCTGCGATCAATTTGCGGGGCCTAGGGATCGGCACCCATGCGCATCGCCCAGCTGGCTCCCTTGGCAGAGAGCGTCCCTCCAAAGCTTTACGGCGGCACCGAGCGTGTGGTCGCGTGGTTGGTGGACGAGCTGGTCGACTTGGGACATGACGTCACGCTGTTTGCGAGCGGCGATTCCCGGACACGCGGCACCCTTCATCCCGTGTGGCCGCATGCACTGCGCCTTGGCCGGAAGGGTGCCGACCCGAGCGCCGCCTGCACCCTGCTGCTGGAAGCGATCGCGAGACGGGCGAGCGACTTTGATGTGATCCACGCTCACATCGACTGGCTGCCACTCCCGCTGCTAAGTCGGCTCGGCGTACCATTTCTGACCACCGTGCATGGCCGGCTCGACCTGCCGGGACTGCACCACGTCATCCAACATTTTCCGAATGCCAGTTTCGTGTCGATTTCCCAACATCAGCGCCTGCCGCTTGCTGACGCGAACTGGAGCGGTACCATCCAGCACGGTCTACCGGTGAATCTGCTCCGGCCGTCGTATGAAGGAGGCTCGTACCTGGCGTTTCTCGGACGCCTTTCAGCGGAGAAGGGTCCAGAAGATGCGATCCGCATCGCACACGCTGCCGGAAAGCCGCTACGCATCGCGGCCAAGATACCGCGCGCCGAGACTGCATACTACAAGAAGAAACTTCAGCCCCACATCGACGGCGAGAACGTTCGGCTCGTCGGCGAGGTCGATGATGCAAAGAAGCAGCCATTCCTTGCCGGCGCCGCGGCCCTATTGTTTCCGATTGACTGGCCTGAGCCCTTCGGTCTCGTGATGATTGAGGCGATGGCTTGCGGCACGCCCGTCATCGCCTATCGCTCCGGATCAGTGCCGGAGGTTATAGATGATGGCGTCACCGGCTTCATCGTCGACAGCGAGGAGCAGGCTATCAGCGCGGTGAACCAACTGGGACGGCTGGACAGACGAAAGGTGCGCGCCCGGTTTGAGGAACGTTTCTCGGCGAGCCGGATGGGGCGCGATTACGAGGGGCAGTACCGCAAGCTGATCGCCGCGGCCCGGGCCGGCAAAGCTGCACTGCAACCATCGGCAACGCGAGAACAGGACCTCGGCCAGAACGCGACCTAGCCTAGGTCGTCCCGTTGCCAGTGCACGAGGAAGTTGATTCTGCGACGACCTGCTTTCCTCGCGACTGCCGCTGCTCGGGCGATAAAGGCGCCAAAGGGATCGGCCCGGAGTTGCTTTCAGGTGATGTTGGGCCATGCCTCGTTTGCTTGCTTTCAGGCTTCGGGATCGCCATCCAGTCGAGCCAGCCGACCGGATCACTGCGGATCACTGCGGCCATATGCATGGATGATCGTCGAGATCTTTGTTGGGTGATACAGGCCTTCTAGACATTAGGAACATTCGGCCGACCGTCCCTGTTGGCTTTGGTCTAACTACTGGAGGATGACATGGCAACAGAACAACGAGAGACCGGCACCCTGATTGGCAGCGACAAGGTTGAGGGCACCGCCGTTTATGGCGCCGACAACCAGAAGATCGGCTCGATTGAACGGGTGATGATTGACAAGGTAAGCGGCAAGGTTTCTTACGCGGTGCTCGGCTTCGGCGGCTTTCTCGGCATCGGCGACGAGCATTATCCTCTGCCGTGGCGAACTCTGAAGTACGATGTCAATTTGGAAGGCTATCGCACCAACGTCACCGAGCAGCAGCTCAAAGGGGCGCCGAAGTACGCCAATGAGAACAGCTGGAATTGGGAGGATTCGGCCCGCACCAAGACCGTGAACGACTACTACGCCGGATACTGACCTGCGCATTCCGATGAAGTCGGCCGTGGATTCCGAGCGAAGCCGGCCGCCTGTACCGATGGAAGCCGGCCGGGGATTCCGATGATCCCGGCCGCCTGCCGAGGCGGGCTCTCGCGACGACGTCGTCATCAGGTCAGTTGGCGGCCTCGTCGTCAAGCGTCTGACGCTTGGCGGCGGCTTTGCGCAGGCTCTCGCCCTTGAGGGTGAGCCTGTGGGCGTTGTGCACGAGGCGATCGAGGATGGCGTCGGCAATGGTTGGGTTGCCGATGAGTTCATGCCAATGCTCGACCGGGAGCTGGCTTGTCACCACGGTTGAGCCGCGGCCATGGCGATCCTCCATCATCTCCAGCAGGTCGCGTTGTTGCTCGGCCGTCATCGAGGCAAGCCCCCAGTCGTCAAGGATCAGGAGTTCCACGCGCGCCAGGGTCCTGAGGAGGCGAGCATGGCGGCCGTCGCCCCGCGCGAGGGCGAGCGCCTCAAACAGCCGCGGCAGCCGTTGATAGAGCACGGAGCGGTTGTCCCGGCAGGCCTTGTGGCCCAAGGCGCAAGCAATCCAGCTCTTGCCGACGCCGGTCGGGCCGATGATGAGCAGGTTTTGATGCCGGTCGATCCACTCGCCGGCGACGAGCTTTTGGAACAGCGGCTTGTCGAGTCCGCGCGGCGCCTTCATGTCGATATCCTCGACGACGGCGTTTTGCCGGAGGCTTGCGAACCGCAACCGGGCGACCAGGCGCTTGTTCTCGCGCTCGGTCGCCTCGCGGTCGACGAGCAGCGCGAGGCGCTCCTCGAAGGCCAGCGCGGCGATGTCAGGCTGTCGTTGCTGTTCGTCGAGGGCCTTCGCCATGCCATTGAGCCCGAGCGCGACGAGGCGCTCGTGAGTGGGATGTGTCAACATCGTCTCTCCTTTCTTCAGTGGTAGTAATCGGTGCCGCGGATGTTGCCGTGTCGGATTGGTGGCCCGTCCGGCGGCTGTTCATTCGCGTAGGCGCGATCGAGCCCGTGCTGCAGGATCGACTTGATCGAGCCGTAGGTGGTCGCGCCGATGTCGTTGCCGCGCTGGCAGGCGGCCTCGATGCGGGCCGAGCCGTAGCTGCGTGCGAGCCGCAGAATGCCGAGACAAGCCCGGAAGCCCTGCTCGGGGTGTGGCTTGGCTCTCATGATCGCCTCGACGAGAGCGATCGTGGCGGGGCCGATCTTGGCGGCTTCTCGTTTGATCCGCGCCGGCGTCCATTCGGCATAGCGCCGGTGCGCGCTCGGCATGTGCTCCGGGATCGTGGTGTGGCGATGGGGCACGTCAGAGCGGGCGTGGCTGGCCACCCGGATGCCCTTGTGCAGGATCTCGATCGTCCTGTCGGTTATGCGCGCCTCGAGCTCTTCGCGGATCAGACGTGAGGGCACCGAGTAGTAGTGACCGGCGAGCTCGACGTGATAGTCGGGCGCGACCCGGCACTTCTTCCACTCGGCATACTGATACGGCATCGGCGGTAGGGCTTTGAGCGCCGGCTTGTCGATCTGCGCGAACAGCTCATTGCGGCTCACGCCGAGCTTGCGCATGATCTTGGCGTTGAGGTCGGCGATCGCCTCGCGGATTGCCGCGTTGAGTTCGTCAAGCGAGAAGAAGCGCTGGTTCCGCAGCCTCGCCAGCACAAACCGCTGGACGATTTGCACCGCCACTTCCACCTTCGCCTTGTCGCGCGGCTTGCGCGGACGCGTGGGCAGGATCGCGGTGCCGTAATGCTGGGCCAGCTCCTGGTAGGTGCGGTTGATGCCCGGCTCATAGCGACAGGTGGCGGTGACGCCGGATTTCAGATTGTCGCAGACGATCGCCTTCGGCACGCCGCCGATCGCCCGCAAAGCATTGACGTGCACCGCAATCCAGTCAGCCAACCCCTCCGACCAGCGCGCCTCGGCAAAGGTGTAGTTGGATGCTCCCAGCACGGCGACAAAGACATGGGCCAGCCGCTGCGCGCCGGTAGCGGCGTCGAACACCGGCACCGTGTCGCCCGCGAAGTCGACGAACAGCTTCTCTCCAGGCCCATGCGCCTGCCGCATGGTCGGCGAGATCGTCTCGCTCCATTTCCGGTAGAGATCGCAGAACCGGCTGTAGCCATAGCCGTCCGCGTGCTCCGCGCGATATTCCTCCCACAGCAAGAGCAGCGTCACGCTGCGCCGCTTCAGCTCCCGGTGCACCGCCGTCCAGTCGGGCAACGGCCGCGCCGGCTTCTCCTCGAATGTCGGCGGCGTGAACAGCCGGCGCTCGAGCTCGCCGTCGTCCATCCCTTCCGGCACCGGCCAGGTGATGCCGATCACGGCAGCCCGCCGCAGATACTCGCCAACCGTCGATCGGCTGATGCCGACGGTGACGGCGATCTGCCGCTCGCTCACGCCAAGGGCGTGCCGCAGTCTCAAAACTTCTCGAACCTTCCGCATCGGCGCTCTCTCGGCGGGCATCAGACCTCCCCTTGCTCGGCCGCAAAGGGGGGCTGGTCCGCGATTCGATCGCCGTCTTCGAGAGCGTCAGGCCGGTCTCAACAGGGTGGCCGGCTTCGATCGGAATCGGTGGCCGACTTCCGTCGGAATCGGTGGCCGGGTTGCGTCGGAATCAGTGGCCGGCTTGCTTCGGATTACGCATACTGACCAGCCGGCTTGATGACCAAAGTGCGGTTGGAAGACGGGCCCGGTGTACACCGCGGATCGTCTGCTTTGGCTAGATAGGCGGACGAGCCGGCTTCGGGTGGGCGTGCTATCGTGGGTCTCCGTGCAGCCCAAGTCCACTTCGGTTCTCGTTGCAAATGACGAATGAATAGTCGTCGCTACTTGCAATCCATATCTCCAGATCCCCAGTCTCAACGCGGCTGAAGTGCAGGGCCATTTCACCCTCCACGTCGGAAGTCATGACCACCACCTAGATCAGCGGGAGGCGCGCTCCGCCGCTAGCATCGTCGTGGTTCATCTTAGTGGGCCGGCGGCTTCGCTCCTAATAGCAAGCATATGCATTCTGGCTGGCTGTTGCGACGCAGTAGCCATAACTGGCTCGGTACGGGTAGCCGTAGCCATAGGGGTAACCATAGTCGTAACCGTAGCCGTACACGGGGTAGCCATATCCGTAAGGGTAAGCGTAGGCACCGGCCAAGCCGAGCCCTATCCCAAGTCCAAGAGCGGCGGCGCCAAATCCGCCTCCGCGCCAGCCGCCGCCACCAAATCCGCCGTGAAAGCCGCCGCCGCCGAAGCCACCCCGCGCAGAAGCAGCGGTCGGCGCAAACGCCGCGGTCATAACCGCGATGAATATGATTAGGATTTTCCTAGGCATCGGACTCTCCAAGCTTTAGAAAGCCGCCCAATCTGCAAAACGCCTTATGTCCGGTTTGGTTGCTGAGTACGGCCTCCGATCTCGACAAAGCGCGTGACGGGCGAAATTTCGCGAAATTCCAACTAGTGGATCGCTAATAGGTCAGCGCCAGCAGCCGTTGCACGATAGCGCCGAGACACATTAGCACTACCAGAAGCTTCAGGAGCTGTGCTAGGCGACCGTCAGCGCGACAGAACCATTTCTTCAGTCGCGCTGGCTCTGGAGCAATCGCGCGAGCGGCTGATTGGCGGTCTCGCTGATTGGCGGTCTCTGGGACCATAGCAATGAACAGCAGTCTCACAACTTAGATCAGTGCAAACACCGGCGGCGGCGAGAAGCTAGCTGGCTTGAGCTTGCAGAGCAGCCAAAATCAAACGCGCCCGGTGAGCGCTAAAACGAGCACGATAATGAGGATCAAACCAATACCGCCGCCCGGGTAGTAGCCCCAGCCAGAGCTGTAAGGCCACGTTGGCAAAGCTCCAATCAACAAGAGGATCAAAATGATAATGAGGATCGTCGACAGCATCGCGCGCCTCGCGCAGTTGTTGTGATAAGCTAAAGTGGCGAATTGCGGAATAGTTCCTATCGTAGGCTACCAGTCAGGTGGGTGCGAACGTCCTGCTCGGTGCGACGCGAACGGGCCGACACCGGGCGCTGGATAAGGTTGAACAGTCGGGCCAAATCTTCCCGCGAATGAACTCCGTGGGGACCAAAGCCACGCAAAGCCAAACGGTCATCCTGCAACCTCGCTCCTCATTTCCTGAGATAACGGCACTCGGGGCAAGCGTCGAGGAAGCTCGTCGGCGACATCGGCCGAACCGCATCGTTATGCTGGTTTACCAGGAGACGGCGGATCAGCGTCTCGCGACCGGCTGGTAGGGCAGGGCGATCGCTGCACGGCCCCGAGGGATTTTGGTCTTTTTCATACCCTCAGCAGGAATGGGCCACCGTAGCCCTCCAAGACAGACGCCGCCGCTGTTTGGCAGTTTGCGCGGAACCCATAGACCCCATACCGATTGTCCCGTGGAAGTGCGATGGGTTTCTCTAACACAGGCCGCCCAGACACCCGGGCGGACGGGGGCAGCCTTTGATCGACGACCTCTGGTACAAGAATGGTGTTTTCTATTGCCTTTCCGTCGGCACCTATATGGACGCCAATGGCGACGGCATCGGCGATTTCAGAGGGCTGTTGCGGCGGCTGGATTATCTACACGGACTCGGCATCACCGCAATCTGGCTAATGCCGTTCCAACCCTCGCCTGGCAGGGACGACGGCTACGACATCTCAGATTATTATAGCGTCGATCCCCGCTACGGCACGCTCGGCGACTTTATCGAATTTACCCATGGCTGTCGGCAGCGCGGCATTCGCGTCATCATCGACCTCGTCGTCAATCACACGTCCGACCAGCATTCATGGTTTCGTGAGGCGCGGCGTCACAAGGATTCGCCCTATCGTGACTGGTACATCTGGTCCGATAGGAAACCTGCGAATGCCGGCAAGGGCATGGTGTTTCCGGGTGTTCAGAAATCGACGTGGACGCATGACAAGGAAGCCGGCGCTTGGTATTTCCATCGCTTCTACGACTTCCAGCCTGACCTTAATACCTCGAACCCGTATGTGCAGTCCGAGATCCTCAAGGTCATGGGCTTCTGGATCCAGCTCGGCGTCTCCGGCTTTCGCATGGACGCCGTCCCGTTCGTGATCGCGACCAAGGGCGCCAAGGTGCGCAATCCCGTTGAACAATATGACATGCTGCGCGCGTTTCGCGAATTCCTGCAGTGGCGGCAGGGCAACGCCATCATCCTTGCCGAAGCCAATGTGCTTCCAGAAACCGACATGGAATATTTCGGCCGCGACGGCGACCGGATGCACATGATGTTCAATTTTCATGTCAACCAGCATCTGTTCTACGCGCTCGCCTCTGCGGACTCCCGGCCGCTTGCAAAATCGCTGACGGCAACCAAAGTACGACCAGCGACCGCGCAGTGGGGCCTATTCCTGCGCAACCATGACGAACTTGATCTCGGCCGTTTGACACAGGCGCAACGCAAGGCTGTATTCAATGCGTTCGCTCCCGAAAAGAGCATGCAGCTTTACGATCGCGGCATTCGGCGGCGGCTTGCGCCGATGCTTAAGGGCGATCGGCGGCGGCTCGAGCTAGCCTACAGCCTGATCTGCACGTTGCCGGGAACGCCGGTCATTCGCTACGGCGACGAAATCGCGATGGGCGATGACCTCGATCTGCCCGAGCGCGCATGCGCGCGCACGCCGATGCAATGGTCGACCGAACCGCATGCCGGCTTCACCGAAAGCGACCGTCCATGCACACCTGTGATCGACAAGGGGCCATACGGATATGAACATGTCAACGCCGCCAAGCAACGGCGCGATCCTAATTCGATGCTGAACTGGACAGAGCGCATTATCCGGATGCGCAAAGAAGTCCCAGAAGTTGGCTGGGGCGATTTCAAGGTAATCGCAACGCATGATCCGGCCGTGCTCGCGATCCGTTACGACTGGCGCAACAATTCGGTACTATTCATACACAATCTCAACGAGAAGCCACGCGAGGTATCCTTTGCGGTCGGGCTGACCGGCAAGGCCGGTAACCTTTTGGTCAATCTATTGACGGAAGACCACAGCCGCGCCAACGAGCGCGGCCATCATACGCTACTGCTCGAAGGCTATGGCTATCGATGGTATCGTGTCGGTGGTCTCGATTACTTGCTCAAGCGCAGCGACATCGATGCAGATGCCGCGGGTAAAACCGGCCATGCCGCGTGAATGATTGCATTTGCAAGCACGCGCTCTCCGTGGGCCCGCAACGTGGCGACCGTGAACCAAATGCGCAAGTAGGCGAGGTAGCTGTGAACTCCGTCACGCCAAGTGTCGCGGAACGCCTTAACCTGCTGTGGTCAGCTTTCCCATCTTTCACGTCGCGGTTTTCAGCGACCATTGGATGTACGGCCATATGATGCATCTAGGTAGATGAATTGAACCTTGCCGCGCAAACCTTACGCTCCGCTTGCCACTTTCATGTCCGCATCGCGCTCGCTCATACGGTAGGAACTTTGGCTCGTTTGGCAGATTGTCACAAACGATTGACCGGGAGGAGGCTTGCATGAACCAGTTGATTTATCTGGTGGGACTGATTGTGGTCATTCTCGCCATACTGTCGTTCTTCGGACTTCGATAGGCACGTCATGGATAACGAGCAAGGGCTTGCCGTGTCCGCCGACAACAGGACCGGCCTACAGCTGCAATGGAGTCCGGTGTTCGCCGGTGCGCTGGTCGCGGCAGCGCTATCGGTGATATTGATCAGCTTCGGCGCGGCAGTTGGATTGGGCGTGAGTTCGAGCTCGCCCTCATGGCGCGATGCATCGGCCGCGCTCGCGCTGTTGTCCGGGCTTTATCTGGTCCTGCAGGCGCTGGTGAGCTTTGGCGCCGGTGGCTACATCGCCGGCCGCGCGCAGCGTGCGATTGGTGCGACACCTTCCGATGTGACCGAAGGCCGCGACGGACTTCATGGCCTGACAGCGTGGGCGTTCGCCGTCATTCTGGGCGCGGCGATTGTCGCACTGGTCGGCCTGTCGACCGCGCGCCCGGTGGTGCAGAACCGGCCGTCCACGACGGCTGCTGAGCCGCTACTGAGTGCCGAGCTCGATCACCTGTATCGGTCGCTGCGGCGTCCGGCCAATATCGATCTCAGCTACGAACGCGCTGAAGCAGGGCGCATCCTGCTGACCAGTTCAAGTCACGGAGGCGTCAGCGCCGACGATCGCGCCTATCTGGTCCAGCAGGTGGCGGCCTCGACCGGGATGGCCGCTGTGGAGGCCGAGAAGCGCGTCGACAGCGTCATCGGTGATGCCAGGACCGCCATCCAGCGGTCGCGACGCAGCGCGGTGATCTTGGCGTTCTCGGTTGCCGCGGCGCTGCTGTTCGGTGCGGTCGCCGCCTGGGCGGCGGCCTGCGCGGGCGGCCGGCACCGCGACGGTGCCAGGTTGCCGGAGTGGATGGGCGGCACGCCTACGACGGCCGTGCCGGTCGTGTGATGAAGTGGTGAAGGTGCTTCAAGGGAGATGATGATGGCAGCGATCTTGGTCATGGATCACACCGGCGACACGACGCAGCATTTCGATCCGAACGACAGCGAACAGCTGGCTTGGGCGAACGCGCGGTTCAACGAGCTGACGGCGGAAGGCTACACTGCTGCCGTGCGGAGGTCATCCGGCGAAGCCGCGCTGGTCCGCGCGCTGGATCCGACCGCGGAGGAGACCCTGTTCTATCCCAGGCTGGTCGGCGGCTGACCCCATGATGGTCCGTCTGTGCGACGTATCCCTGCGGTCGTTGCTCGGGCGCGCCGCCAGCACGGTGCGCGCGATCCTGGTTGCGATCCGGGATCGCTGGAATGCCTATGAGAAGATCGAGGCACGCGGGATCGTGCTGTTGTCCGCATGGCTTTCGCCGGAACAGCGGTCGCAATTCGAGAAATACCGGCGTTTCGACGTCACCGGCTCCGACTCCGGCAAGCGTTACCGGATTTGCTACGGGACATCGACCAATGTCTATGAGATGGACGGCCGAGACCACGCTGTGCTGGGCTGGTGCTTCCGGCCGGTCGGTTCTCTGGTGCCCGGCGACGTGATGCTTGCCCAGAAGATCGCATTGGAAACCAATGAGCGTGCGACGCTCAGGGTGGCTCACCCGTTCCCCAGCTCCCTTCCACCACGCGCACATTTCGGCCCAGCCGGCTAGAGGCATTGGGCCTGCCGGCCAAGCCATCGGGAACGCGATTTTCTCCGGTGCGTTTGGCTTGCTTGCGGCGGCCACACCGGTCGGTTTCGTCAAATGGAGGGCAGATGGCGCTCAATTTCGAAACATTGAAGGCGACGCTGGTCCTTTACGGCCTCAACGCCGTCTTTGCGATCCTGCTCCTGGTTCTCGGATGGTATGCCTCGGGGATCGCCCAGCGCTTTGTGTCGCGTGTGCTGACCGCCATGCATCGTGTCGACGCGCTTGTTACGGTATTCCTGTCGAGCCTCGCCCGCTATGCGGTGCTCGCGGTGGTCGGCATCGCCGTGCTGCAGCTGTTCGGCATTCAGACGGCAAGCCTGGTCGCGGTTCTCGGCGCGACGTCGCTAGCCATCGGGCTCGCCTTGCAGGGGACGTTGTCGAACCTTGCGGCCGGCGTGATGCTGCTGCTGTTCAGGCCGTTCCGGATCGGCGACGACGTCGAGGTCGCCGGCAAGGCCGGCAAGGTGCAGGCCCTGTCGCTGTTCATGACCGAGCTGATTACGGCTGACAACACCCAGATCCTGCTGCCCAATGG
The DNA here is from genome assembly GCF_054056355.1 of Bradyrhizobium sp. USDA 3364. Classification (NCBI taxonomy): domain Bacteria; kingdom Pseudomonadati; phylum Pseudomonadota; class Alphaproteobacteria; order Hyphomicrobiales; family Nitrobacteraceae; genus Bradyrhizobium; species Bradyrhizobium sp. USDA 3364. Next base: position 7,756,008 of record NZ_JBSRYG010000002.1, on the reverse strand, counting down.
CTCGGTGTGGGGCAGTGCGATCATCAATCACAGCGCCTATCCCGGCACGGGTGAGGTCAAGGTCTCGTTCCCCGTCCGCGCCGGGCGACCGATCGAGCGCATCGGCGAGCAGATTCTGACGCGCCTGCGCGAGGACTCCCGGATCGAGCCGCGGCCCCCGCCGGAAGTGCATGTCTCCAAAGTGGTCGACATCTCCGATGCGGTGCATCCGATCGTCGAGCTCACAGTCAGCGCCAAGGCCAAGCCGGCCGATGCGGACGCGGTGAAGCAGCGGCTCATGGACCTCGTCAGCACGATGCTGACCGACACATGCGCTACCCGGCGCGAGCCATCTCGCGTGGCCAGGTAGGGAACGTCGTTCATCCTGCCGGGTTGTCGGATGCCGACTTGCAATTGATATTGCCAAGGATATTGCTATGGGCGCCAACAGCCGTTCGTCTTCGCTGAGCCTGGTCTTCGGCTCCTACCTTGCAGATCTGCGGCAATGGATCGGACAGGTGATGACCGGCTACGCGCTGGCGGGCGCCTTCATGCTGGTCGGCGCGGCGTCGCTTCTGATTGCGATCGGGATAGGCGTTGCGGCCGGCTTTCATGCCCTTGAGGTGCGTTACGACATCTGGATCGCATACGCCGTGGTCGCTGGCGCCTTTCTTGTGCTCGGGCTCGCGGGGCTGGTGGCCGGACGCGCGCTGCTCGCACGTCCTGCGCCGGCGGTGCCGCGCCCCAGCCGGCAGGCCGACATGCTCAAACGGTCGATCGCAGTGCCTGTTGCGGCGCGCCTGATCGCCACGTCCCGGGCGGGAGTGAGCGCCGATAGCACGACCCAGGCACTGGCCGTCGGAGCGGCTGTCCTGCTGGTTGGCTGGTTCGCCGCATCGCGCTTCAGGCGTCGGCCGAACGCGATCCAGGAGTAGCGATGGCGCCGCGCTCCAACTGGCCAAACGACCTGATGCTTGCCGGTGCAACGGCTCTGGCGACCCTGGCGATCTATCGACATGTGTCCCGGTCGGAGCCGCCGGTCCAACGGGAGCCCGGCGCCGCGTCGACGCCGGCCGAAGCGCAGGATCGTGGGCGACTGGCTGAGACGCCGCTGCAGATTCCGGCCGCCGGCTGGAAGGACATTCTGCTGCGTACCTATCAGCAGATCGACGAGGATCGGTTGCTCGCGACCGCCGCCGGTGTCGTGTTCTACGGCCTGCTGGCGATTTTCCCGGCCGTCACCGCGCTGGTCTCGAGCTATGGCCTGTTCGCCGATCCGTCGACGATCTCATCCAATCTGCAGAGCCTCGCACTGATGTTGCCGGAAGGCTCTTTCGCCATCGTCCAGGACCAGATCGCCCGGGTTCTGGCGAAGGGCACCTCGACGCTCGGACTGACCTTTGCGATCGGTTTGCTGATCGCGATTTGGAGCGCCAATGCCGGCATGAAGGCCGTCTTCGATGCGCTCAACGTCGTCTATGAGGAGAAGGAAAAGCGCGGCTTCCTCAAGCTCAATTTGATATCTCTCTCGTTCACGATCGCGGCCCTCGCTTCGATCATGCTGATGGTGGGCGCCGTGGTGGTGGTCCCGCTGCTGCTGCAGCAGGTCGGACTGGGTACGCGCGCCGAACTCATCGTCCGGTTCGGTCGGTGGCCCGTTCTGATGCTCCTGCTACTCATCGCGCTCGCCGTGCTCTATCGCTATGGCCCCAGCCGAACCGAGCCGCGCTGGCAATGGCTGAGCGTCGGGGCCGTCGCGGCAGCCGTGCTGTGGCTGATTGGCTCCTCGCTGCTCTCCTGGTACCTTGCGAACTTCGGCAATTACAGCGCGACCTACGGCTCGCTTGGCGCGGCCATCGGCCTGATGACCTGGATGTGGATGTCCGCCATCATCGTGCTGTGCGGCGCGGAGCTGAATTCGGAGATCGAGCATCAGACCGCGGTCGATTCGACCGAGGGGGGTCGCAAGCCCTTGGGTGCACGCGGAGCAAGAATGGCTGACACGGTCGGCAAGGTGCCTTAGCCGGACCTCTGTATGCGGCACCCTGTGTAGGAACCAACGACATGGCTGCGGCTTAGCCAAAATGGTTGAGATCAACGTGCTGGAACGACCGATCGAGCGGATCAAGGAAACCTGCGAGCTGACAGGCATCGCGGACAAGTTCGATCGCGCGCTTCCCCAGCTCGAGACCTTCCTCGAGGCGCGGGTCGCGCAGGGCGAGATAAGCGAGTCGAAGCTGACCTTTGACGGGCTCTGCTACCTGCGACGGCTGCTGACGGCGGCGTAGTGCCTGTCAGGCGGCTCGTCGGTGATTGGTGGCCGTCGTATCGCGCTGATCCCGAACCTTCAAGCAAGCGCCAACGGAGCAGCTCATGGATTTGAAAGGCAAGAAGATCGCTATCCTCGCAACGAACGGTTTTGAGCAGTCGGAGCTTGAAGTGCCGCGTGATCACCTGAAGAAGGCCGGTGCCGCTGTCGACGTCGTGTCGCTCGCCGCGGGCGAGATCAAGGGATGGGACAAGAAGGACTGGGGGCGTCCAGTCAAGGTCGACAAGACGCTCGATCAGGCTACCGCCGCCGATTATGACGCGATCGTCCTGCCGGGCGGGCAGATCAATCCAGACCTGCTGCGGGTCCAGCCCAAGGCGCTGAAGTTCATCAAGGATATTTTCGACGCGAAGAAGATCGTCGCCGCGGTCTGCCACGCGCCATGGCTCCTGATCGAAACCGGGATCGCCAAAGGCCGCAAGATGACCTCCTACACGTCGATCAAGACCGACGTCATGAATGCCGGCGCGACCTGGCAGGACGCCGAGGTCGTCGTCGATCAGGGCGTCATCACATCCAGAAACCCCGGGGATCTCGAGGCCTTCAGCGCCAAGATCATCGAGGAAGTGAGGGAAGGGCGGCATACCAAGCGTAGTGCGGCGTGAGGGGGCAGCCATGGCATTCTCGAAGGAAATGAACCGATGTGTTGAGAGCTGTCTGTCCTGTTACAAGACCTGTCTCGGCACCGCGATGAACCACTGCCTCGTCACCGGCGGCAAGCATGTCGAGCCGGCGCATTTCCGCCTGATGATGGCTTGCGCGGAAATGTGCCGGACGGCGGCTCACTTCATGTTGATCAACACCCCGCACCACAAGCACACCTGCCGCGAATGCGCGGAGATCTGTGGCGAATGCGCCGAAGATTGCGAGCGCGTCGGCGGTATGGACGAATGCGTGGCGACGTGCCGTGCCTGCGCGGAATCCTGCCGGAAGATGGCGGCCTGACCGTCGGTCTTTCTCTCGCAGCGATCGCGCCAGCCGGCTGCGCTTAGGAACATCGCTCCGAACACGCCGTTGAGGCCTTTTCGGAGGCACGTCAATGCAAGAGGTCGTCACAGTCACGGCGCATTCGCTCAATCCGACTTCCACGGCAAGGATAGGTACGCACCCCATCCACCCGATGTTGGTGCCGTTTCCAATCGCGTGCTTTGTCGGCACGTTGGTGACCGACATTGCCTACTGGCAAACGGCCGAGATGCAATGGGCCAATTTTTCCGCCTGGCTGCTGTTCGCGGGGCTGATCATGGGCGGTCTCGCCGCCATCGCCGGCCTGATCGACTTCCTGAGCAATCGCCTGATCCGCGGACTGACCTATGCCTGGCTTCACATGATCGGCAACGTGATCGTGATGCTGCTCGCGCTGTTCAACGCCTTCATCCACAGCCGCGACGCCTGGACCTCCGTGGTGCCCACGGGACTGGTGCTGTCGGTACTGACGGTGCTCGTCATGCTGTGCACGGGCTGGCTCGGCTGGGCCATGGTCTATCGTCATCGAGTCGGAGTGGCAGAGTGATGCAGATTGATCTGACACACAACGGCGCTGGCAGACTCGCGGTAGCACTAATGGCTGCAATGTGCGTTGCAGGGTGCAGCAAGGAGACAGCGCCAGACCCGAAAACCCAGATCGGCGCGCGTCCCGATTTGCCGGCGCTGGAGCAGTATCTGATGCCGCCCATGCACGTGGCCTCCGTGGTTGGCTGGAAGCAGGGCGAGAAACCCAGGGTACCGGACAGCCTGCAGATCAATGCGCTCGCGACTGGCTTGCAGCACCCACGCTCACTCTACGTGCTTCCCAACGGCGACATCCTGGTCGTCGAATCCAAGGCGCCGGGGACCGAGCCGATCAAGCGGCCAAAGGACTTCATCATGAAATGGGTGGAGTCGTGGGCGACCTCCGGCGGCGATACCGGTGAAAGCAATCGCATCACGCTGATTCGCCCTGGCAACGGTGACGGCAAGCCGGAGACGCAGAGCACCTTCCTCGACCATCTTCATTCGCCGTTTGGTGTCGCGCTGGTCGGCAACGATCTCTACGTCGCGAACACCGATGCCATCGTTCGATACCCCTATCACGAAGGCGAGACCAAGATCACCGAGCCGGGTCGGACCTTGACCCAGCTGCCCGGCGGGCCGATCGACCATCATTGGACCAAGAGCCTGGTGGCAAGCCCGGACGGGACGCTGCTTTATGTCGGTGTCGGCTCCAACAGCAACATCACCGAGAATGGCATCGAGGCGGAAAAGAACCGCGCCGCGATCCTCGAGGTCGACCGCGCCACCGGCCGTTGGCGGATTTTCGCCAGCGGGCTGCGTAACCCCAACGGCCTGACCTTCGAGCCGCAGAGCCACGCGCTGTGGACCGTGGTCAACGAGCGCGATGAGATCGGCCCCAACCTGGTGCCCGACTATCTGACGTCGGTGAAGGATGGCGGCTTCTACGGCTGGCCCTACAGCTATTTCGGCCAGAACGTCGATCCCCGGGTGCAGCCGCCGCGGCCGGATTTGGTCGCGAAGGCAACCGTTCCGGACTATGCGTTGAGTTCGCACGTCGCGCCGCTCGGGCTTGCCTTCTACACCGGCGATAGCCTGCCGTCATCCTACCGGGACGGCGCCTTCATCGGCGAGCACGGCAGCTGGAACCGGCCGCAGCTCAACGGCTATAAGGTCGTCTACGTGCCGTTCGCAGACGGCCATCCGAACGGGCCGGCGCAAGACGTCGTCACCGGATTCCTGAACGAGGAGGAGAAGTCCCGCGGCCGGCCGGTTGGATTGGCGATCGACAAATCCGGCGCGCTGCTGATCGCGGATGACGTCGGCAATACGGTGTGGCGCGTGACCGGCTCGGGGCGGCTCTGACCGCCGATCGGCGATCTCGCCCGCACCTGCAAGCGATTGGAGAACACCATGAACGATAGCACGATCAAGAAAGTTTCCGTCAGCACGTCCCCGAAGGGGACTATGGGCCAGACCTATCTGGTGTCGGGCAAGCGGGTTGCGATGCGGCTCTGGGACAGCGAACAGCCGCAACCAGGCGTTTCCGATCAGCGCGACTACGAGACGGTTGGATATGTCATCAGCGGTAGCGCCGAATTGACCCTGGCGGGCCAAACCATCCGCCTGCAGCCGGGCGATTCCTGGCTCGTGCCTGCAGGAGCGCAGCACCGATATCGCATTCTCGAACCGTTCACCGCGGTCGAAGCCACCGCGCCGCCGGCGCAGGTGCATGGCCGCGACGAGGTCCAATCCTAGAGGCAGACAGTGTCGAACATGCTCGAGGAAAAGCTCAGGGAAGCGATCACCGGCGAATTGAAGCGGCAGGCGGCCAACCGGCCGGATCTGCTTCGCGTACAGGATGCTGGGGAACTGGTGGTCAACGGCACGATCGATCTGGATGCGCTGGTCATGGTGATCGCGGGCTCGGTTGCGGGTGGCCCCTGACGGGACCGACTTAGGAACCCGACCTACGAACCCATCGCCGCGTCTGCGCTCTTGCGGCAAGCCGCGCCTAGCGTTTTAGCCGCGCTCAGCAGGCGCCGCGCTCAGCAGGCATCGCCTTGCTATTTGTCAGTGAGAAACTCGGCGACCTCGTACAGATGAGGATCGATGTCGTCGGTTAGCCGTTCGAACTGGCCCCACGCCTTGCGAAACTCTGGGGATCGGTGCGCGGCCTGCAACTGGTCGCGGCTTTTCCATTGAATGTAATTCACGATACGACGACCATCGAGACTGCGATGCAGGCTGATCGAAATGAACCCCGGTTGACCCCGCATGAATTTGGCTCGCTCTTTCATGAGCGACAAGGCTTCGGTCTGTTTGCCCGGTTCTGCCTCGATGATGGTAATTTGGGTGACTGGCTGTTGGCCGGCTTGGTTCTGCGGCATGACGATCTCCTTTCACGACATTATCGATCGATCTCTCCAAACACGATGTCCAGCGAGCCGATGATCGCCGAGACGTCTGCCAGCAAATGGCCGCGGCTGAGAAAGTCCATCGCTTGCAGATGCGCGAATGAGGGAGCGCGGATCTTGCATTTGTAAGGCTGGTTCGTGCCGTCGGAGACCAAATAGACGCCAAATTCGCCCTTGGGGGCTTCCACCGCGGCGTAAATCTCGCCGGCAGGGACGCGGAAGCCCTCCGTGTAGAGCTTGAAGTGATGAATTAAGGCCTCCATCGAGCGTTTCATCTCTCCGCGGCGAGGGGGAAAGACCTTGTTGTCTTCCGCGGCGACCGGCCCCTGTCCGCCGGGAGCCCGGAGTCTTGCGATGCACTGTCGCATGATGCGCACCGACTGGCGCATTTCTTCCATGCGGATCAGATAGCGATCGTAGCAGTCGCCGTTCTTGCCGACAGGAATGTCGAAATCCATCTCCGGATAGCACTCGTAAGGCTGAGCCTTGCGCAGATCCCAAGCTGCGCCGGAGCCCCGCACCATGACGCCGGAAAAGCCCAACCCCCAGGCTTGTTCCAGCGTTACCGTTCCGACGTCGACATTACGTTGCTTGAAGATGCGGCTTGGCGTCAGCAGCCGGTCCAGATCGTCCACCACGCGAAGGAACGGATCGCAGAATGCGTCGATGTCGTCGATCAGCTTCAGCGGAAGGTCTTGATGCACGCCGCCGATCCGGAAGTAGTTTGCGTGCATGCGAGCGCCGGATGCGCGTTCGTAGAATACCATGAGCTTTTCACGCTCTTCGAATCCCCATAACGGTGGTGTGAGCGCTCCGACGTCCATCGCCTGGGTCGTGATGTTGAGAAGATGCGAAAGCAGGCGTCCGATTTCACAGTAAAGCACGCGGATCAATTGCCCGCGCCGCGGCACGTCGATTCCGAGCAACCTCTCTGCCGCGAGACAGAACGCATGCTCCTGGTTCATCGGCGCGACGTAATCGAGCCGGTCGAAGTAGCCGATCGCCTGCAGATAGGTCTTGTGCTCGATCAACTTTTCAGTGCCGCGATGGAGCAGGCCGATATGAGGATCGACGCGACGGACGACCTCGCCGTCGAGTTCCAGCACGAGACGAAGCACTCCGTGGGCCGCGGGATGTTGCGGACCGAAATTGATGGTGAAATTCCGAAGGCCTGCTTCCGCCATGGTGAACTCACGTACGGCGCGCCCGGGGTTCGGCGGCCGGCGTAGCTTGACTCTGTGTGAGCGATCTGCCGCGCAGCCCATTGTGGCTGACGCCGCTGGACATCCACTCACGCATCCCTCCCGTGAGATGCGCGTTGCGCAGCATAACTTGGCCTCGTCCGAGAGGCGCTCGTCGACTGGTCGAACGCGGTCCAAACCGCGATCGTTCCTAAATGCCTTCCCGTCTTATTCAACCTTGCGCGAGGGAAGCACGGTTCAAGGGTTGGTGGGGCTCGCTCTTTGCGCGATCAAGCCATCGTCTGGAGGCTATCGCAAACCCTCCAATTCCGGGTCTTGCGATCTGCTCGCATCTGCATTCGTCATGATGTCGCGATGATCGCCTTTGCCATCCGTTCCGCCAGCATAATCACGGTGAGGTTGGTCGGCGTCGATGGGATCTCCGGAAAAGTCGAAGCATCAACAACCTTCAGACCTTGCACGCGACGAACCGTTCCGCCGCCGTCCACAACAGCGGAGGCGTCGGCATTGCCACCCATCGGCGCCGTTCCGGATCCGTGATGGTAGGTGTCGAGTTTCGAGCAGAGAACATCACGGCCATCAGGCTCTAGCCGTTCGTGCTGGTCCAGAACCCGGCGACAGTTCGATCGTTCGCGAATCTCGATAACGTTGGTAGGCTGCGATGGCGCGATTTGCGAGCAGCAGCTTGTTGCGCTGACCTTGCGCGATCATGAACTGCAGGTTGTTGACGACGAGCGCGCGCGTCTCGGTGTAGTCATCGATTGCGCCCGCGCGATCGAGATATTCGAGCGCAATTTCCGCTGCGCTCTCCGTCAAGAACATTATATCGTCATCCCTGAACCAGACTGACATTTTTAATCCTCATCCAAATTCAGCGGACTCCGAGAGAGCGCAAGGGTCCGTTACCGATCGGCTACCGATCGAGGTTTGCGCCGCAGCGGGGGCACACGAACGATCGACACCTTACGATTTGCGACATTGATCAACCTTGGGGATCGAGCCGGGTTTTTGCTCAAGCAGGGCAAGGAGGCCACGGGTGGAGTGGCCTCCAAAGCGACGTCCGTGCCTGGGTCTACCATTCCTCCCAGGTGTCGCCGCGCCAATAGCCTCGTCCCTCGTGCTCGCGAAAAACGTAGTGCTCGTTGGGACCCCATCGCCAGTCATCGTCATGAACGACCACGCCGGCTGTCGACGGATAGGTATATCGCTCGTGGGTGTGCCAGCATACGTTCCCGCTGCAGACGACGGCGGCCGATGCGCTCATCGCGGAGGCCGACAAAACCCCGGCGCCGATCGCAGCGATTGTTAGCCCCTTGTGCAATAGGTTCATGCGGTTCTCCTTTCGGTTTTCATTGCCGAAAGGCCAACCGGCAATTTCGGCACGTGTTCCTAACCAGCCATGGGAAGCGATCACCGGCGAATTGAAGCGGCAGGCGGCCGGCCGGATCTGCCTCGCGTGCCGGATGCCGGGGAACTGGCGGTCAACGGCGCGATCGATCTGGATGCTTGGTCACGGTGATCGCAGACTCGGTTGCTGATGGCCCAAACGACTTAGGAACCCATCGCCGCGTCTCGGCTTCTGTTCCCAAGGAGATCGATATGAACAGAAAACCCGTGACGCCGGATTCCGGCCGCTCGAGCGACTGGGGTTCGCATGCGCAAACCGACAAGCCCTGGAAGGGCAATCCCGAGAAGGAGCAGCGCTCCGGACACGCGCGCACCGGCGACGCGAAGCGCTCGGGAGACGCGAAGCGCTCCGGAGACGATAAGCCGGACCTGGAAAAGTGGCATGAATCGAACACGCACTAATCGGCGAGGATACGATGGCTGCCTTTCACTTTGCGATCGTCAACGACAAGCGTGTGATCGACCAGACCGGCCAGCCGGTCGACGATCGTGACCAGGCGATTGCGATCGCAAAACGCCTTGCCATCGACCTGGCCGAGACCCGGCAGGAATATTTGGGGCGTGGCTACTTTGTCTCCGTCATTGGTGTCGACGCACGGGAAATTCACCGCGAGAGCATCGACAGTGCCGAGAAGAGCGGGTGAGGAATCCGATGGATATGGGCTTGGAAATTATCTACGGCATCGGAGCGCTCATACTCCTGACTGCCTTGATTTTCGCGGTGCTGCAACATCACTTCCGCAATAGGCGGGCGGTGCAGAGAGGTGATGAGATCGTTCGCAAGCGATACGAGCGGAACGAGACGTGATGCCCGTGCGCAGGCCGTGGCCGTCTTGGCTAAGGCCGGTCTGGTCAGCTCAACTCAATCTGAGCTGACATAGTTGGCGCGCCAGAGCAGCACAATGACGATCAGCGCGATGATCGCAGCGGCAATCGCGATCCACGGTACGTAGTCGGCCATTGGCTCACCTTCCGCGCCCGCTCCGGGGGCAGAAGCCACGCGAAGCGGCGCAAATCCGGAATCTAGAGTTGCGCGTGTTGGGTCGTCGGTCTTGAGATCTGGCTCAGAGCCGCGCCCGTGCCATCGTTCGGCTGGATCTGGGCGATATCCCCAAGTGCAATGATGCCGACGAGGCGCTTGTCCCGATCCAGCACGGGCAGGCGGCGAACTTGGATCGCCCCCATGTTTTGGGCGATATCTTCGATCTCCTGATCCTCGAAACAATATTTCACCTCGGTGGTCATGATGTCGCCGATCCGTGACTCCGGCCCTCGGCCCATGCCGATGCCACGAACCGCGATGTCGCGATCCGTAATCATCCCGACCAGGCGATCATTGTTGGCAACCGGCAGCATGCCAACCCCCAGCGTTCCCATGGCTTCGGCGACGTCGCGGAGCGTGTCGTCGGGCGTGCACAGCTGGACCTCCGGTGTCATCGCGTCGGATATCTTCATGATCGCCTCTCCATTTGGCTGGTTTTTCAACGGCCCAACGAGGCGGGCAGGATCGTCGTTCCTAACTTTATGCCGTGCTACCTGCCGTTCTCGGTGGTCAACTCGAACGACCTGACGACAAAGTGTTTCTCGACAACACGCAGCAGATCGACCGGCGGAGCGGCGTTTTCCGGACGTCGCCACGAAATCTCAAAGAGATATTCTGCGTTGACCGAGCCATCGTGGCGTCGCTGTTCCTGGAATCGGCCCTTGTAGTGCAGCGGCTTGATCAATGCCGGCAGCGCGTCGATCACGTCGAAGTTGGCTTCGCAGCTCACGGTGAGGGCCGCGCGGTGGCGTCGCGGGATATTCACGTCAACCCATTTGAGGATCGAGAGGGTGACGACCCCAATGGCGGTCGCGACGCAGCCCAGCGCGAGCTGGCCACCGCCGAGACAAAGGCCGATCACGGTGATCAGCCAGAGTGTAGCAGCAGTGGTCACGCCGGTGACGAGGTCGCCCTTCTTGAGGATCGTGCCGCCGCCAATGAAGCCGACACCCGTCAAGATCCCCAGCGGGAGCCGCATCAGGTCCATGACCGCGAAAGAGCCCGAATCCTTCCCTTCGAGGGTGAGAAGCAGATTGGCCTGGATCATCGAGAGAGAGGCGGCGAGGCCAACCAGGATCGTGGTTCGCAGGCCCGCGGCATGTCCGCGGGCACCACGGTCAAACCCGATGATGGCGCTGGCGAGAACTGTCAAAGCGAGGCGGATGGCGATGTCGGTCCAGGTTGGATGAAGCGGCATGTCCCGCTCCGGGCCTAAGATGCGTGGATGGAGCAGGGGGCCTTGCCCGGCCGCTTGAGCGTGCGGTTCAGGACAGTGGATTTCTGCGTATCGTACGGCATCGCATCGGTTCCATTTTCTCGAGAGCCAATGCCGGACGCAAATATTGGTTCCTATGGCCCGCTCGGACGCGGACCGGCCGATCCGAGTAACTTGCAAAGCATCTTGGCGTCGGCTGGCGCCGCGCTCTTCTGATCATTATCGAAATAGACGTAGACGTCACATCCATGCCGCTTCCAGCTGCGGATGCGCCTTGCCCAATCCAGGAGCTCGGCCGGCTTGTAGTGGCCGCGGTATCGGCCGCCCGGACCGTGGCCGCGGACATAGACAAAATCAGCTGTGCGTTTCCAGGGCGCGGGCGCGTCGTGGTGATCGGAAATGCAGAGCGCGATATTGCGCGCCGCCAGCATCTTCAGGATGCGCGTCTCGTACCAGCTCGGGTGACGAAACTCGAAGGCATAGCGTCGCCGTCCCTTCAGCAGCTTGAGGAACGACGCCAGCCGGTCGGCATCGACTGAAAAATTCGGCGGCAGCTGAAACAGGACCGGACCGGCCTTGTCGCGCAGCAGCGACAGGCGGTCTTCCAGCAATTCGAGACTGTTGACCGAATTCCCGGAGAGACGCTTCCAGTGCGTGATGAATTTCGATGCCTTCCAGGCGAACACGAAATCCTTCTCGGTCGCATCCCGCCAAGCTCTCACCGCCTCTTCCGTCGGCGTGCGATAAAAGACGCCATTGAGCTCCGTGGTGTGGAACTGGCTCGCGTAGTAGTTGAGTTGTCGCTTGAGCGGCAATCCCTTGGGAAAGAACGGACCGCGCCAGGACGGATAGTGCCAGCCGGATGTGCCAATCAATACGCGCGCCATGCAGTGGTCCGAGCTTTGGATCAAACTGTCTTTCACGCCGCCGCAACCCGCGCCGCGTCACAGGCCGGCTTGCCAGCCAAGCCTTTCCAGCCGGCCATCGAGCGGCGGTCGAGCGCCAGAAACGGGCGTTGCCTTCGTTCGCGGCGAATGGTTCAGAGACCGTCTACTCCTTGCCTGGAAGGATGGTCTCCAGCACCTGCCGGGCGGCGCCACGAATCACGCCAACCTCATTGGGGTCGCCCTTAGCCAAGGCAATGGAGAAGTTCTTGGCCTGCTCCAGCGTGATGTGTGGCGGGAGCGGTGGCACCTCCGGATCGGTCTTCACCTCCAGAACCACGGGGACATTGCTCTCCAATGCCTGATCCCAGGCCGGTCCAACGAGGTCAGGCCGATCGACAAAAATGCCGCGTAGCCCGATCATCTCGGCGAACCGCGAATAGGAGACGTTAGGGATGCGCTGCGATGCATCGAACTTCGGATCAGCGTTGATGATCCTTTGCTCCCAGGTCACCTGGTTGAGATCCTCGTTGTTGAACACGCAGACGATCCAGCGATGATCCTTCCACTGTCGCCAGTATTTTGCGACCGTGATCAACTCGGCCATGTTGTTCATCTGCATCGCGCCGTCGCCGACCAGTGCGATCACCGGACGGTCGGGATCGGCATATTTGGCGGCGATCGCGTAGGGGACGGCTGCTCCCATCGATGCCAGGCCGCCGGAGAGCGAGGCATTGATGCCGCGTCGCATCTTGAGGTCCCGCGCGAACCAGTTGGCGCAGGAGCCGGAGTCACTGGTGATGATGGCGCGGTCAGGAATCCGGGGCGACAACTCCCACGTGACGCGCTGCGGATTGACCGGCTTGGCGGGCTGCCGGGCGCGATCCTCGAGCGTCTTCCACCATTCACGAACGTTGTTCTCGATCGAGTTGCGCCAGCCGTCCGCGGGCTTCTGCTTCAGCCTTGGAAGCAAAGCATGCAGCGCCTCGGCGGCATCGCCGACCAGACCAACCTCCATCGGAAAGCGGATCGACAGCATGCTGGCGTCGATATCGATCTGAACGCCGCGGGCGCTGCCCTCCTTCGGCAGGAATTCGGCGTAAGGGAAGGCGGAGCCTACCATCAGCAACGTGTCGCATTCCATCATGAGGTCATAGCTCGGCTCGGTGCCAAGCAGCCCGATCGAGCCGGTGACCCAGGGGAGATCGTCTGGCAACACGGCCTTGCCAAGCAGCGCCTTTGCACACCCTGCCGATAGCCGATCCGCGATTGCGATTACCTCGTTGGTCGCACCAAGCGCGCCGGCGCCGACCAGCATGGCGACCTTTTTGCCGGCGTTGAGAACCTCGGCGGCGCGGTCGAGGTCGGCCTCGTGCGGGACGACACGCGGGCGAGCGTAGCCGATGCCGGAGCGCAGCGTGCCATGGGCGCGGGGCGGGTCGTCGTAAGGCTCCTCCTGAAGGTCGTTGGGAAGGATGACGGCAGTCACGGTACGTCGCGCCAGCGCGATACGCGCGGCGCGGTCGATCAGATGCCGAACCTGCGCCGGCGAGGAGGCTTGGGCGACATAGGCGCTGGCGACGTCCTTGAACATTGAGACCAGGTCGAGCTCCTGCTGATACTGGCCACCCAGCGCGTTGCGCGCCTGCTGACCAACGAGCGCGAGCACGGGCTGGTGATCCAGCAGCGCGTCATAGAGGCCGGTGGTGAGATGCGAGGCACCCGGGCCGGAGGTCGCGATGCATACCCCGAGACGTCCGGAGAACTTTGCGTAGGCCGATGCCATGAACGCGGCCATTTCCTCGTGACGCGCTTGGATGAACTCGATATCGCCTTTTGCTCGATTGAGCGCGCCGAACACACCGTTGATGCCATCGCCGGGATAGCCGAAAATGTGCCGCACACCCCAGTCATGGAGACGGCGGACGACGAAATCGCTGACGGTCTGGGGCATGGAAACTCGCTGGATAAGGTTGCGCTTGCAATCCTGAACCGCCTGGCCCGCGAGGTGTTCCAATGTGCCGGGCGATGCGGGTTCGGTCGCGCTATAGGAACACGCGGTCCAAAGCGGCGTTCGAGTTCAAACGCGTCGGGCATACGTGCCGAGCAAGCCACGGGGCGAGCATCATGGCGATTGAGTTCAATCACACGATCCTGTCGGCGCGCGACAGCAAGGCCTCGGCTATTTTCCTGGCCGAGATGTTGGGGTTGCCGGCGCCACGGCATTGGGGACCCTTCCAGATGGTGACGACCGCCAACGGCGCTAACCTTGATTATAAGGACACCCAAGCCGACTTCTCGCGTCAGCATTACGCCTTCCTCGTCAGCGAAGATGACTTCGACGCGATCTTCAAACGCATTGGTGAGCGGAAGCTGCCTTACTGGGCGGATCCCGGTCAACAGAGAGCCAGCGAGATCAACGACCACGATGGCGGACGCGGACTCTACTTCGAGGAGTTGAACGGTCATCTGCTCGAAATCATAACGCGTCCTTATGGCAGTGGCGGCTGGAATCCCTAACGGATCGCAATCGCAGCGGATCAACGCTGATAGAGCAGGCCGAAGGTCAGCGCGATCGCCGCGAACGCTGCAATCGTGCAGGCAAACGCGATGTCGGCGACCGTCGTGTTGGTGAGGCTCGACAGCACGCCGACGCCAATCACCGGCAGCGCGTTGCCGATGAAGCAGCAGACGAAATAGGTCGATACGACCGCGGCGCGCTGATCCGAAGGTGCGATCTGGTTGACCACCTGGAGGCTGCCGCGATAGCCGAGTCCGGTGGACACGGCGACGACAATCGTCGCCGCCAGCATGACCCAAAGAGACGCCGAAACCTGCGCGACGACGATTGCCGCGGCTGCGGGGATCATCAGCGCCAGCGACCACAGCATCGAGGTTCGACTGGCGAGCATCTGCGTCGCTACGATGACCAGCGCGACAACGAGGGCGAGCTCGAACAGCAGCGCTCCGCCGGCGGCACGGTTTTCGATGCGAAGGTCGTGCAACAGGATCGACGGCATCAACGAGGCATAGAAGCCGACCAGTGCCATCAAGCCGAAGCCGGTGATGGCAGGAGCTACGAATTGGGCTTGGATCTTACGCGGCAAAGCCAGTTTCGGTTGAATCTCGATCTGCCCACGATCCGGATGTTGCACGGTTTCCCGGGTGAACCAGATCAGCCCGGCGACCGCGCACGCGATAACTAGATAGACCACAAACGACAGCTGCAGCGGCCATGGCGCATATTGCGCGAGCAGCCCCGACAGCACCGCCGCGACACCGAGACCAAGGAAATTGGTGCTGGTGCCGATGATGGCCGCGCGTCCCTTGTCGGCTTCGCCGACCAGCTCGGCGAGCCAGGCATTGCCGGTGCCGCTGGCAAGCCCGATGCCGAGACCGCTGAGGATGCGGCCGGCATAGAGCCAGGTGGTACCGCGGGCGAACAGGAACACCAAGGCTGCGCCGATCAGGACCGCGATCGCTGATAGTGCCGTGGCCCGCCGGCCGGCGCGGTCGGAGGCGCGGCCGAACAGCAGCAACGCTGCGATATTGCCGATCGCATAGACCGCATAGATCAGTGTCAGGGTGATCTGCGAGAAGCCAAATGCCTTCTGATAGATCAGGTACAGCGGCGTGATCAGGGTGCTGAGGCCGAAGGCCGTGGCAAGCAGCATCCCGACCGCGGTTAGTGCAGCTGTGTTCCGAAGTTCCAACCGATGGTTGCGCACGGCGGCGAAATGCGCCATTCGAATTGCCTCATAAAGCCGGATTAGCGGGCCATCCACGATCGGACCGTTCGTTCCAGGCCCGGCAGCCGGATCGGCGGCTGCCGGCGGTCGATGGCTACTTTCGGTCCCTGTCGAGGTCCTGCGCCATTGCGAGATGGTGCTGCAGTGCCGGCAGTGTCTTGCCGGCCCAATCCTTCAGCTTCGGATCGTCGCCGCCCTTGGCGTAGCGTTCGAACAGCGAGACCGCGTCCTTGTGGGCGCTGATCTGCATCGGATCGTATTCGCTGGCGAAATCGTCTACCTTGGTGTTGCGCAGGACGTCGAGCTTCTTCCGGGAACTGTCGTCCAGCCCGGTCGGCAGCGCCGACTTCATCTCGCCGCTGACCATCGCCTTAAGCTCTGTACTGGTCTTGGTATGGTCAGTCACCATCTGATCGGCGAATTTCTTCTCCGCCGCATTGCCTTTCTGCTGGGCGATCTTGGCCGCCTCGATCTCCAGCATGTCGCTGGTTGCGGCCTCCTTGATAAAGTCCTCGGTCTTCGGCGCGACTCCAAGTACGGAATTAACGCCGGTCTTCTCACTCACCGATTGGGCTAGTGCGGGCGAAGCCAGCACACAGCTGATGGCAATTGCCAGAACGGTTTCCTTCATCGCGCGTCTCCTCAGGCCGCTTCGGCGTTGATGGCGCTGACGGCGAGCTTGGTCAGCGTTTCGTCCGTTTTCTTTTCCTCGGCCAGGGTCTCGTCGATCAGCTTGACGGCGTCCTTCATGCTGAGCCGGGCCGCCCATGCCTTCAGCGTGCCGTAGCGGGCGATCTCGTAATGCTCGACCGCCTGGGCCGCGGAGACCAGGCCGGGATCGAGCGCCGGCGTGTCGGCATACTCCTCCATGATCTCCTTGCCTTCGTCGAGGATACCCTCGATAGCGTCGCACTTCTTGCCGCGCGCCGGCTTGCCCATCAAATCGAAGATCTGCTCGAGCCGATCGATCTGGCCTTCGGTCTCGTCATGATGTTTCTCGAAAGCGGCACGCAGCTGGTCGGAGCCGGCGGCCCTGGCCATGCGCGGGAGCGCCTTGAGGATCTGCTTTTCAGCGTAGTAGATGTCCTTGAGGGTATCGAGGAAGAGGGCACTGAGGTCTTTCTCCGGCATCGGGTTGCTCCGTAACTGCGGGTTGATATGCACCCACAACCTGCGCTCCGGCTCCTCGTTCCTATCTGCGATGCACGTAGGTCACCGGCGGCTGCGCAGCTTTGCCGCAAGGCTATCAAGGAACGAAGCGTCTGCGCATCTGTTGGACGGTCTCACCGTTCAAACGGAGAATCGCGATGGACTGGAATCGTGTCGAAGGCAACTGGAAGCAGATGAGGGGCAAGGTCAAGGAGCAATGGGGCAAGCTCACCGACGACGACCTCGACGTGATCGCGGGCAAGCAAGATCAGCTCGAGGGCCGTCTGCAGCAACGCTACGGTTATGCCAAGGACCAGGCCGCGAAGGAAGTGAACGACTGGTACGGCCGCCAGAAATGGTAAGCGAGACCGCGCAGCAGGCCCCGCCCTTGGCGGGGCCTTTTGCTTGGCGCGGGTTTGGAACGGACGCCGATACGAGACGTTGGAAAATGCTGTTGTCGCTTCAGCCGTGGATATCAATGCCGATCACGGTCCGACCGACCAAGCCTGATATCGCGATTTCACGCGCCATCTCGCGCAACACGACGCCGCCGGCCGAGCGTGCCGCCTCGATCCTGACATGGGTGGCTGACGAGCACGTCGTTTGTGCCCTTACACTTGGGTGGTGGTTGTGGTGCCGCCGGAAACCCGAGCCGCAGCGCTTGGCGAGCGACCATCTTCTGATCACGGCGCTGGCCGCGTCGCTCGTTCCACATCTGCTCAAATCAGCCTTCGACCAGGAGCGGCCGGACCGGCTCACCGTTCTCGGGCATCTGCATGGCATTCCCATCTCCGGAAAGGCGAAGGATGCGTTCCCGTCCGGCCACGCCATTCAGGTCGGCGCCATCAGCTCGGCCGCGAGCCAGCTTCCGGAGGGACAGCGCCGAATGGTTCGAGTGCTCGGAGCGTGCCTGATATCGACGCGCGTGCTGCTGCTGGCGCACTGGGCGAGTGATGTCGTCGTGGGGTCGGCGATCGGGGTGGTGCTCGAGCGGCTGATCCGGCGCGCCACCGGGTATGGCCGCCGCAAGCGAGTGTGATCGATGGGGCAGCTTCACAGCCAACCAGGTCCGCATGCGGTGCATCTCTGCATCGACATGCAGCGGCTATTCGAGCCTGGCGCACCGTGGGCAACGCCTTGGATGAACCGCGTGCTGCCGTGGATCGTCGAATTGGCACGACATGCACCTGAACGTGCCGTGTTCACCCGCTTCATTCCTCCGCGCTCCAAGCATGACGCGCGTGGGATATGGCGTGCCTATTATGAGAAATGGGAATGCGTCACCCGCGAGCAGCTCGATCCGGGGCTGCTTGAGCTCGTGCCGGCACTCGCCGCCTATGTCCCGCCGGCTGCCGTTGTCGACCGACAAGTCTACAACGCATTCGGCAATGGCCGCCTGCATGCCCATTTGCATACGCTTGGAGTGGATACGATCATTGTCTCCGGTGGCGAGACCGACGTGTGCGTACTCGCTACCGTGCTCGCAGCGGTCGATATCGGCTATCGCGTGATCGTGGCCGAGGACGCGCTGTGCAGCTCATCCGATCGGAGCCACGACGCGCTGTTGCGGCTTTATGCCGAACGATTCAGCCTCCAGATCGAGGTGACGTCCACAACCGATATCCTGCGGATGTGGAGGCTCGACGACTGAGGTCGGGCGCGCGGTCGACGCCTGGGCCCCCGCGACTCGCATGGTTCGAAGGCATCACCCTGAGACAGCCGCGCCATAGGAACCACTGCAAGCGACGCACGTTGCCGGGAAGGGGGCGATAGGTTTCCCATGCGGCGTCGATCATTCCTGCTTTCGCTTGCAGTCTCCTTGGTGAGCACGACATCGCTGAGCCGAGCGGCCCTGATCCACGATCATATGCCGTGGGCTCCATACCCGACCTCGACGCCGGAGATCGAGCGGCTGGGTCCCTGGCAGTTCTTCACGGCGGACGAGGCGCGCGCGATGGAAGCGATCGTCGACCGGATCATCCCTCCTGACCCCGAGACGCCAGGCGGCAAGGACGCCGGGTGTGCCGTGTTTATCGATCGGCAGCTCAAGGGCGCGTACGGCGTCAATGAGGGTCTGTACACGCTCGGTCCCTACATCAAGGGCACCAAAGAGCAGGGGCCCCAATCGCCGATCTCGCATGCAGAGCTTTATCGAAAGGGGCTTGCCGGCCTCGACGCCTTCTGCCGCTCGAACCACAGCGACAAGCCATTTGCCGAGTTGAGCGCCGACGAGCAGGACGTGGTGCTCAAGAAGGTCGAGGCCGGCGAGGCCAAATTCGACGGCGTCGAAGCACAGGGGTTTTTCGATGCGCTGTTGAAGGACGTTCCGGAAGGCTTCTTCTCGGATCCGATCCATGGCGGCAACCGCGACATGGTTGGCTGGAAGATGATCGGCTTCCCCGGCATTCGCTACGACTACCGCGATTGGGTGCAGCGGCACAACGAACGCTATCCCTATCCACCGGTCAGCATCGCCGGCCGCGCCGACTGGACCCCTGCAAAATCGTGAGCACCAGCCAATGGCCCGCAAGCTGCCGCGCAAGGACGTCGTGATTGTCGGTCTGGGGTGGACCGGTTCGATCATGGCCTACGAACTCGCGAGCGCCGGGCTTGACGTGATCGCCATCGAGCGCGGCCCGTGGCGCAACACCGCGACCGATTTCCCGCCGGGTTACGCCGCGGACGAACTGCGCTACCGGATCCGTCACGAGCTGTTTCTCCGTCCGGACCAAACCACTTTCACCTTCCGCAACAAGATGAGCCAGACGGCGCTGCCGATCCGCAGCTGGGGCGCGTTCATGCCGCCGAATGGTGTCGGTGGCGGCGGCGTGCACTGGAATGCGGAGACCTGGCGGTTCCTGCCCTCGGATTTCGTGCTGCGCACGCATCTGACCGAACGCTACGGCGCGAACTTCCTGCCCGAGGATATGACGATCCAGGACTGGGGCATCACCTATGATGAACTCGAGCCGCATTACGACAGGTTCGAATATCTGTGCGGTACATCGGGGCAGGCCGGCAATGTCAAAGGCAAGATCATCGAAGGCGGCAATCCCTTCGAGGGACCGCGCTCGAGTCCTTATCCAAATCCGCCGCAGGATCAGCCATTCGGCCCCACGCTGTTTGCCAAAGCGGCCCGCGGCCTCGGCTACAAGCCGTTTCCCCAGCCGTCGGGCAACATGTCGCGTGCCTACCAGAACCCGCTCGGCGTGCGCCTCGGGCCCTGCACCTATTGCGGGTTCTGCGAGTGGTTCGGCTGCGGCAACTATTCCAAGGCCTCGCCACAGACCACGATCCTGCCGGCGCTAATCCGCAAGCCGAATTTTTCGGCGCGGGACAACAGCGAGGTGGTACGGATTGACCTCGACAGCTCCGGCAAGCGCGCGACCGGCGTCACCTACGTAGATACCGACGGCAACGAATGGGAACAGCCGGCCGATCTGGTTGTGCTGTCGGCCTACACGATCTTCAATGTGCAGCTCCTCCTGCTGTCCGGGATCGGCAAGCCCTACGATCCGCAGGCCAACACTGGCGTGATCGGCCGCAACTTCACCCATCAGACGATCTCCGACGTCGTCAGCTTCTTCGACCCGGCCAAGTTCGTCTTCAATCCCTTCATCGCATCAGGAGCGATCGGGATGTGCATCGACGAATTCAATGGCGACAATTTCGATCACGGGCCGCATGGCTTCGTCGGCGGCGGCTATATGGGGCAGGTGCAGACCAACGGCCGGCCGATCGAAACGACGCCGATCCCGCCGGGAACGCCGCTGTGGGGTGCACAGTGGAAGAAGGCGGTCAAGGAGAACTATCAGAGTGCATTGAAGCCCGGCACCGGCGTGCACGGCAGCATGTACAGCTACCGCGACGTGTATGTCGACCTCGATCCGACCTACAAGGACCGGTTCGGGCGTCCGCTGGCGCGCATCACCATGGATTTCCATGACAACGAGATCAAGCAGAACAGGTTCTTGACCGACAAGTTCGCCGAGATCTTCCAGGCGATGGGCGCGCGGCAGGTGCACAAGGAATATCGCAACGGGCCCTACGACATCACGAAGTACCAGACCACGCATCTGTGCGGCGGTGCGGTCATGGGCACCGATCCCGCGACCTGCGCGCTCAACCGCTATCTGCAGAGTTGGGAGGTGCCGAACCTGTTCGTGCTGGGCGCAAGCGCCTTTCCGCAGAACGCCGGCTACAATCCGACCGGCACGGTCGCGGCGCTGGCCTATTGGGCCGCGGATGCGAT
The DNA here is from genome assembly GCF_054056355.1 of Bradyrhizobium sp. USDA 3364. Classification (NCBI taxonomy): domain Bacteria; kingdom Pseudomonadati; phylum Pseudomonadota; class Alphaproteobacteria; order Hyphomicrobiales; family Nitrobacteraceae; genus Bradyrhizobium; species Bradyrhizobium sp. USDA 3364. The sequence continues at coordinate 7,734,891 of NZ_JBSRYG010000002.1, read as the reverse complement.
CCGCGGAAAATATCTCAAGCACCCGGGACAGCTGATCAATGGTTAGAGGCGAGCTGCTCGCGCTGATGGTTGCCGCGCTCGTCGCAAGCGGCGGGGCGGCTGTCAGCGCGGGTCTGCAGGACTTCGCGGCGGTCGAGCGCGGCCGCTACCTGGCCAACGCTGCTGATTGCGGCAGCTGCCACACGGTGCCGGGCGGCGAGCATCCCTTCGCCGGCGGACGGCCGATCGAGACGCCGTTCGGCGTGCTGGTCGCGCCGAACATCACGCCCGATCGCGATACCGGGATCGGCGCCTGGAGCGATGAGGAGTTCGACGCGGCCGTGCGACAGGGCATCCGCCGGGACGGCAAGCGGCTGTATCCGGCGATGCCCTACCCTTACTTCACGCGGATGTCGCGCCAGGACACCAAGGATATCCGCGCCTATCTTTCGACGATCGCGCCAGTGCACAACGCCGTGGCTTCCAACAAGCTGCCATTTCCGCTGAACATCAGGATGGCGATGTTGGCCTGGGACAAGCTCTACTTTTCGCCGGGCGAGTTTCACGCCAATCGCGACAAATCCGCGGAGTGGAATCGCGGCGCGTATCTGGTGCAGGGACCGGGCCATTGCGGTGCCTGCCATACGCCCAAGACATTCCTCGGCGGCGACAAGGCGTCAGCGAGCTTGCAGGGCTACACGCTGCAGGGCTGGGTGGCGCCCGACATCACCAGCGGAGAGGGACCGCTCGCGTCGTGGTCGACAGACGATCTCGCGCGATATCTCAAGACCGGCCACAATCGGTTCGCGGCGGCCGCAGGCCTGATGGGTGAGGTCGTCGATCTCTCGACGTCGAAGCTGACTGACGCCGACGTCAAGGCGATGGCGACGTATCTGAAGGATGTCACCGGACCAAAGGCTGCGGCGAATAGCTCGGCCGACCAGAAGGTGCTCGCTGCCGGCGGCGCGATCTACCAGGACCTCTGCTCGGCCTGTCACAAATCGGACGGGACCGGTGTCCCGAACCTGATCCCCAATCTCTCGCGCGCAGCTACGGTCGATACCGGCGACCCGACGACGGTGTTGCGGGTGATCCTGCAGGGCGCACAGAGCGTCGCCACCGATCAGGAGCCGACAGGCCCGGCGATGCCGGCGTTCGCCTGGCAGCTCAACGACGCGCAGGTCGCTGCCGTCGCCAGCTATGTCCGCAATCATTGGGGCAAGGGTCCAGCGGTCAGCGAGGAGCAGGTCAGGACGGAGCGAGCGGCACTCCACGCTAGGACAAACTGATTCACGTGCGGGTCATAAAATCCATCAGGCCGAGCCAGAGCAGGATGCCGAGCCAGAACAATCCGGCGCCGGCAAACAGCAAGGTCAGTGCATCGCGATGCCGCAGCTCCATGAAGATCGCGGCGACCAGCGCCGCCTTGATGATGCCGATGCCGAGCGCCACGACGGCGTTGCCCGCGCCGAGCGGCACATAGGCCACCGTTACGGTCAGTGCGAGCAAGCCCAGCAGGCCAAGCCAGGCCGCGATCAACGGAAGCGATGGGCGCCGTTGGGTCATGAGGCCGACCTTCCCGGCAGGTAGATCAGTGCGAACAGGAAGATCCAGACGACGTCGACGAAATGCCAATACAGAGCTGCGCTGTGCAGCGCTGCACGGTGCCGTGTCGAAGCGGCGCTGCGGCAGAGCAATGCCAGCACCGCCAACAGGCCGATCCCGATGATTATGTGAAGGGCGTGGATTGCGGTCGCGATGAAGTAGAAGATGAAGAACAATTGCACGCCGTTGGCGAGGGCGCCGGTGAACCCGAAATTGATGCCCGGTACGAGTTGTTCCTCATACTCGCCGTGATATTCGACGCCCTTCAGCACGAGGAAGACAAGCCCGAGGCAGATTGCGCCGGTGAGAAGCCAGGCCGTCAATCTGCGCGTTTCCACCGCGAAGATTTCGACGGCCCAGGCGACCAGGAAGCTGGAGGTGAGCAGGATCGCGGTGTTGGCCGTGCCGATCACGATCTCGGTGTGCCGGCTGCCGGTCGCAAAGCCCTGCGGGTAGGCGTGCCGGTAGACGAAATAGGCGAGCAGCAGACCGCCGAACAGCAGCACTTCAGTGGCGATGAAGACCCACATGCCAAGCTCGGCGGTCTCATCATCGCGATGGGCGATCGAGGCGAATTGCGGGGCGACGGCGGAACTATCAGGCATTCTGCGGCTCCGCCTCGAATTTGCGCGAATATTGATAGGGCGCGCGTGTCACGACGGGCTGGACGTCGAAATTGTGCTCGGGCGGCGGCGACGAAGTCTGCCATTCGAGCCCCGGCGCGTTCCAGGGATTGGCCGGTGCGCGGGCGCCAAAGAACACGGAATAGCCCAGATAGAACAGCGGTAGCAGGTAGGCGGCGGCCAGGATGGTGGCGCCGCCCGACGACAGTACATCCCACAACTGGAATTCTGGCGGATAGACGTGGTAGCGCCGCGGCATGCCCTCGGCGCCGAGCACGAATTGCGGGAAGAATGTCAGATTGAAGCCGAGGAAGATCAGGATCGCGGCGGCCCGCGCCCAGTATTCCGAATAGAGCCGGCCGGTGATCTTCGGCCACCAGTAATGCAGCCCGCCGAAATAGGCGGTGACCATGCCGCCAACCATGATGTAATGGAAATGCGCGACCACGAAATAGGTGTCGGTGGCGTGCACGTCGAAGGCAAGGCAGGCAAGAAACAGGCCGGTCAGCCCGCCGATCGTGAACAGCCCGATGAAGGCCAGTGCGTAAAGCATCGGCGCGTCGAACCGCAGTGATCCCTTGTGCAAGGTAGCGGTCCAGTTGAACACCTTGATCGCGGAGGGCACTGCAACGACGAAGCTCATGAAAGAGAACACGAGGCTCGCGAGCAGGGACTGTCCGGTGACGAACATGTGGTGACCCCAGACCAGGAAGCCGAGCGCAGCGATCGCAAGGCTCGCCCAGGCCACGAATTTGTAGCCGAACACCTGCTTGCGCGAGTAGCAGGAGATCAGCTCATTGATGACGCCCATGCCGGGCAGGATCATGATGTAGACCGCCGGGTGTGAGTAGAACCAGAACAGGTGTTGGAACAATAGCGGATCGCCGCCGATCAGCGGGTCGAAGAAGCCGACGCCGAAGAAGCGCTCGACCGCGATCAGCACCAGGGTGATCGCCAGCACCGGCGTGGCAAGAACGAGGATCACCGAGGTCGCGTAGAGCGACCAGATGAACAGCGGCAGCCGGTACCAGGTCAGTCCCGGCGCACGCAGCCGGTGAATGGTGACGATGAAGTTCAATCCGGTCAGGATCGACGAGAAGCCCGCGATGAAGACGCCTGCGGCGGCGACCATGACGTAGCTGTTGGAATAGAGCGTCGAGAACGGGGTGTAGAAAGTCCAGCCGGTGTCGATGCCGCCAGCCAGGATCGCAAACAGCGTCACGCTGCCGCCAAGCATGAAAATGTACCAGCTCAGCAGATTGAGTCGCGGGAAGGCGAGGTCGCGCGCGCCGATCATCAACGGCACGATGAAATTGCCGAGGGTGTTGGGGATCGAAGGAATCAGGAAGAACCACACCATGATGATGCCGTGCATGGTGAACAGGCGGTTGTAGATGTCGTCGCTGACGAGGTCGGCCTGCGGCGTGGCGAGCTCGATCCGCATCGCGGACGCCGCCGCGCCGCCGATGAAGAAGAACAGCGTGAGGCTTGCGAAATAGAGGATCGCGATCCGCTTGTGGTCGGTTGTGAGGAACCACGAACGAAGGGTGTAGTTGGCGTTGAGGTAATCTGCTTCCGTCATGGCTGTCGACCCAGCGATTTGATGTACAGGATCAGGCGAAGCAGCTGATCCTCGGTGACCTTGCCCTCGAAGGACGGCATCAGTGGCTCGTAACCCGCGGCGATCTGGCTGCGCGGCAACAGAATGGAGTCGCGGATGTACTTGTCGTCGGCGATCACGGTGCTGCCGTCGGATAGCGGCACCGGACGGCCGTAGACGCCTTCCAGCAGCGGTGCATGGATCTTGCTGCCCGCGCTGTGGCAGCCGCTGCATCCGAGCTGGCGAAAAAGCGCCCCGCCTTCATCCGCGAGCGGACTTGCCGGCGCCTGCTGCACAAGCCAGTTGGCAAAATCGGCTTCCTCCATCACCACGATCTCGCCGGTCATTCCGGAATGCGCGGTGCCGCAATATTCGGCGCAGAATAAATGATAGTGCCCAGTCTTCTGTGCGGTGAGTTCGAGGTCCTGATAGCGGCCGGGAACCACGTCGTGCTTCAGCCGGAGAGCGGGAATGAAGAAGCTGTGAATGACGTCCTGCGAGGCCATCACCAGCCGGATCGGACGGTCCACCGGCATGTGCAATGCATTGATCTCGGATTGACCGCCGGCATGCTGGACCTTCCACATCCACTGCTTGGCGACCACGAAAACGGTCAGTTCGTCGCGTGGCCTGCGGTAGATCTCGAAATAGACGCTCGCCCCCCAGACGAACAGGGCAAGAAAGCAGAGCAGGGAGGCCGTGGTCCAGCTGACCTCCCAGCGCCAGCTCTTGGCCTCGTGGTTCTCGCGCTCGACCTCGTTGCCGGCGCGATAACGGACGCAGAACAGCGCCATCAGGAAGAATAGCAGACCGAGCACGAGCGCGCTGGCGATCAGGAGCCCGGCGAACAGCAGATCGACGTCGCCGCCTTCCGGGGACACGCCGGGGTGCCAGAACGGTATCCACTGGCGCCACATGCTCAGGCCACTGCCGATGGCTTGGCGGAGAGATCGCGATTCACGGGGTGGGCCATCCTGGCAGGCCCTTTCGCAGCAGTAGTTCGGTGGCGCGCTTGACCGGCACGCGCACGATTCCGTGGTCGCGATCGACCCAGCCATAGGTGCCGATGATCTCGGCATCGTCGCGCTGCGCACGTGCAAGTTCTTCAGACGGTGCGACTTCCAGCGGTGGAGCGTTCGAGCTCAGCGCCGGTCGCGCAACGGGGCTGGCGTAGTGCAACGATTGCGGAAAGATCAGCGGCATTGCGAGCGGAACGATCAACACGAAGGCGCCAAGACCGGCTGCGATCCAGGCGATGGCATTGGTTGCGATGTCCGACCGCTCGAAGTCGAAGCCGCTCATCTGAGCCGTGTTCCCGGGTCCTTGCGCCCATAGTCAATGCGGAACAGGTCCCGGTGTTCCTCCGCTAGGAACCAATCGGCTGAGGCGAGATTGACGATCAGGTTACCCGCCAGCTGGTCGGCCCGGATGGCTCAGCTCTTTTCACCCGCCGCCGATACGTGGATTCGGTTGTTCCTCGTTGGAAGTCTTTCGCTGATGGCCGGTGGCACGGTTGGCATCATCGGTTTTGCGCGGTCCGCCTACATGACCTCGACCGATGTCCGCCCGCAGCAGCCGGTGCCGTTCAGCCATCGTCACCATGCGGGCGAACTTGGGATCGATTGCCGCTACTGCCACAGCGACGTCGAAAAGGGCCCGCAGGCCGGCTTGCCTCCGACGGAAACGTGCATGACCTGCCACTCGCAGATCTGGACCAATGCGGCGATGCTGGAACCGGTCAGACAAAGCCTTGCTCGCCACACACCGATCCAATGGACCCGCGTCGCGAAGCTGCCGGACTACGTCTATTTCCGCCATGACATTCACATCGCCAAGGGCGTCGGCTGCGAAATCTGTCACGGCCGCATCGACCAGATGGCGCTGACCTATCGCGCCAAGCCGTTCACCATGGAGTTCTGTCTGGATTGTCATCGCGACCCCGCACCGAGGCTGCGGCCACCGGAGCACATCACTGACATGGCGTGGACGCCGCCGGCCGACGCGCGCGCCAAAGGCGAGGCGATCGCCGTGCACGAAAAGATCCGCTTCGGCGAGCTCACCCATTGCACCGTGTGTCACCGATGAAGCGCGACCTTCGACGGTTCAATAATCACGTGGTGCCGCCGCAAGGCGGACCACGCCAATGGTCGGCTATCGAGGAACTGTCTGACGATCCAGCGTTCCAGGCCTTCGTCGATGCCGAATATCCGGCCGCGCAGCAGTTTTCGCCGACCGCCCGGCGCCAGTTTCTCAAGCTGATGGGGGCGTCTTTCGCGCTTGCCGGGCTTGCCGGCTGCGAGAAGAGCCCGTTCGTGGCGGCGTTGCCCTATGTCGACCAACCCGACGACGCGACGATCGGAACCCCACGCATCTACGCCACCGCGGTCGTGTTCGACGGACATGCGCAGCCGGTGATAGCGACGACCTATTCGGGGCGCCCGACCAAGCTGGACGGCAATCCCGAGCACCCGGTCACAGGTGGCCGTAGCGACGCCTTCATGCAGAGCGCGGTACTTGGACTCTACGATCCCGACCGTGCCCGCGCACCGACTCGCCGCGGCGAACCCGTGAGCTGGAAGGACGTGGTCGCGGCAATCGGCGTGCTCCGCGAGGGATGGGGCCGGGATGGAGGCGAGGGACTGCGGCTGCTGGTCGGCCCGATCACGTCGCCGACATTGTTGCGACAGCTGGATGCGCTGCTGAAGCAGTTTCCCAAGGCTCGCGTTCATCTCCATGCTCCCACGGAGGCTGCCGCGCAGCAGCAACTTGCCGGCGCGGCGTATGGCAAGCCGTTGGATCTGCATTACGCATTCGAGCAGTGCGACGTCATTGTCAGCCTCGACGATGACATTCTCGGCCCAGGCCTCGATCAGGTGCGTAATGCACGTGCCTGGGCAGCCTCCCGGCATCGCTTTGCCGATCGTCCGGGCAATCGCCTGTTCATGGCGGAATGCGCGCCGACGGCCACCGGCGCGGTGGCGGGCAACCGGCTGATCGCAGATGCGTCGCGCATGCCCGTTCTAGCGGAAGCGCTGGCAAATGCGTTAGGCGTTTCCGGCGCTGCCACGGGAGAACTCGCGGAGCGTGAGCGCGATTGGATCAAGCGCGTAACTAATGCCTGCGACAAGGCGCGCGGTAAATCTTTGGTCGTCGCCGGCGCGGTCGGCGGCGAGGCGGCTGCGATCTGGAGCGCGCGGATCAATGACGCCCTTGGCAATGCCGGACGGACGCTGAAATTCACCGACCCGATCGCCGGCCCGGCGTGTGCGGGGACGCTTGCAGAACTGGTCTCCGACACCAACGCGGGACAAGTTCATTCCGTGATCGTGATCGACTGCAACGCGGCGTACAGCGCCCCTGGCGAACTCAAGGCGGCGGAAGCATTACAGCGCGTGCGGACATCGCTTCATCTCGGTCTGCAGCGCGACGAGACCGGCGCGATCTGCGAGTGGCAACTTCCGCTCGCGCATGCGCTTGAGAGCTGGAGCGACGCGCGAGCGGTTGACGGAACGGCCACGATCATCCAGCCTTTGATCGCGCCGTTCTATGACGTGAGGACCGTTCATCAGATCCTCGCGATGCTGCTCGGCGAGATCGATCCCACGTCCGATGCCGCCGTGCGCGCGACTTGGCAGGCCGCATTCGGCGACGCGTTTTCGACGCGCTGGAAACAAGCACTCAACGATGGTTTCATTGAGGGCGCTGCCGCCTTTGTGGACGCAAAGCCCGTCAGCGGAGCCGTCGCCGCACCGCCAATGCTTGACGAAATCGACGTTGCGTTCCGACCCGATCCGACCGTATGGGATGGTCAATTCGCCAATATCGGCTGGCTGCAGGAGCTGCCGAAGCCGTTGACGACAGTCACCTGGAGCAATGTCGTCGCGGTCGCCCCTCATCTGGCGAAACGCATCGCGGTCGCCAACGGCGATCACGTGGAGGTGGGGATTGGCGATCGCAGCGTCACAGGTCCGGTCTGGATCATGCCGGGACAGGCCGGCAACACGGTCGCGCTCTATCTCGGCTATGGCCGGACACGGGCGGGGCGGGTCGGTGACGGTCTTGGTTATGATGCTTACCACGTGCGGCCGCCGGACCGGCCGTGGCTCGCCAAGGGCAGCCTGCGCAAGATCGGCGGTAGCGAAGCGCTCGCGGTCACGCAGCTCCATCACCGCATGGAAAGCTTTAATTTCGTTCGAGAGCTAACCCCCGGTGAGGCCGCGAGACCGGCATCGTCCGAGCAGGCGAGCTTCTATCCGAAATGGGCGTCATCGGAGAACGCCTGGGGCATGGTGATCGATCTTGATGCCTGTATCGGTTGCAATGCCTGCGTCGCCGCCTGTACGGCTGAGAACAACGTTCCGGTCGTGGGGGCCGATCAGGTCAAGGTCGGCCGCGAGATGCACTGGCTGCGGATCGCCCGCTACTATGACGGCAGCATCGAGGAGCCCAGGAGTTTCTTCCAGCCGGTGCCCTGCATGCATTGCGAGGACGCGCCATGCGAGATGGGATGCCCGGTGCATGCGACCACGCACAGCCCGGAAGGGCTCAACCAGATGGTCTACAATCGCTGCATCGGCACCCGGACCTGCTCGAGCTACTGCCCCTACAAGGTGCGGCGCTTCAATTTCTTCGACTACCGGGCGCCTTTCGAGTCCCCGACGCAGGCGGCGCACAATCCCGAAGTGACCGTACGCTCGCGCGGTGTGATGGAGAAGTGCACCTATTGCGTCCAGCGGATCGAGGCGGCCCGCGTCGTCGCCGACAAGGAGAGCCGGCCGCTGCGCGACGGCGAGGTCGTGACCGCCTGTCAGCAAGCCTGTCCGACCAAGGCGATCGTGTTCGGCGACATCAAGGATCCCAATTCCGAGGTGGCGCGGCTGAAGCGCGACGGCCGACACTACGTCCTGCTGGAGGAGCTCGGGACACGGCCGCGCACCACCTATCTGGCGCGCTGGCGCGATGACGGGTCGGGGAGCGGACAGGGATGAGCGATCACTCCGATATCCTGCCGAGGCGGCAGAGCATGGGCGGCATCGCCGACCAGCTCACCGGCATTCCGCTGCACTTCCCGGCGCAGCGCCGCTGGGTGATCGCGATGGCCTTCGCGAGTGCGCTGTTGTTGCTGCTGATGATCTCGGTCACCGAGCTGTTCACCCGCGGCGTCGGGATCTGGGGCATCAACATTCCCGTCAACTGGGCATTTGCAATCCACAATTACGTCTGGTGGCTCGGGATCGGTCATGCCGGGACGCTGATCTCGGCGCTGCTGCTGTTAACCGGCAGCGAATGGCGCAACTCGCTCAACCGTTTCGCCGAGACCATGACGCTGTTCGCCGTGATCTGCGCCGGCATCTACCCGATCCTGCACCTCGGCCGACCCTGGTATGTCTACTGGATGTTTCCCTATCCTGCGACGATGGGCGTCTGGCCGCAGTTTCGCAGCCCGCTGGAGTGGGACATCTGGGCGGTGCTGACCTATCTCACGGTCTCCCTGGTGTTCTGGTACACCGGGCTGATTCCGGATCTTGCCGCGGCGCGCGACCGCGCAACCAGGCGCGGCTGGCAGATCTTCTTCGGCATCACCTCGCTTGGCTGGCGCGGCTCGGCGGTGCACTGGCTGCGCTGGTCGCAGGCCTATCGGGTGACCGCTGCGCTCGCCGTGCCGCTGGTCGTGTCCGTGCATAGCGAGGTGTCGCTGCTGTTCGCATCCGGGCAGATCCCCGGATGGCACTCGACGATCTTTCCGCCCTATTTCGTGCTCGGTGCGGCATTCTCCGGATTCGCCGTGGTCGCGATCATCGCCGTCGCGCTGCGCTCCTGGTTCGGGCTGCGCAATCTCGTCACCGACGATCATCTCGACGTGCTCGGCAAGGTCCTGTTGGCGACAGGGCTGATGACGGCCTATGGCTACGTGTTCGAGGTGTTCGACGCGCTTTATTCCGGTGAGGCGCATGAGATACGAACGCTGATCGACCGTGTCGCCGGCGTCTACGCCTGGACCTATTGGGGTGCAGTGCTCTTCAACTTCGTGCCGTTGCAGGCGCTGTGGTGGAGGGGCGTGCGGCGCTCCGGCTGGGCGCTCCTGCTGATATCGATCTCGGTTGCGATCGGGATGTGGCTTGAGCGGGATATGATCCTCGTCACCAGCCTCTATCGTGACTTCCTGGTGTCGTCGTGGAGCAAGTTCACGCCGACCTTCTGGGACTGGTCGACTTATCTCGGCACGATCGGCCTGTTCCTGGTGCCGTTCCTGATCGCGGTGCGCCTCGTCCCCATGATCTCGATCTTCGAGACCAAGGAGCTTCTCCATGAGGAAAAGCGGGAGGCGCAGCATGGCTGAGCGCACCTATGGAATGCTTGGAGAGTTCAATAGCCCGGAAGCATTGTTGGCTGCCGCACGCCAGGCGCGTGCGGCCGGCTACCGTGACATCGACGCGTTCACGCCATTCCCCGTCGAGGGACTGGCGCGCATCCTGAAGCTTCAGCGTCCATGGATCTCCCTGGTCGGTTTGATTGGAGCTTTTGCAGGAGCGGGCATGGCCCTCCTGATGCAGATGTTCGTCAACTACGACTATCCGCTGAATGTCGGCGGCCGGCCGGTCTACGCGCTGTCGGCGTTCGCCGTGATTACGTTCGAGCTGACCATCCTGTTCTCCGCGCTTGCTATGGCGGTCGCCATGCTCTGGCAGAACGGTCTGCCGCGGCTCAACTATCCCGTTTTCGCAGCGCCGCGCTTCCACCTCGCCAGCAAGGATCGCTTCTTCCTTTGCGTCAAAAGCGAGGATCCGATGTTCGACGACCGAGAGACGGCGGCGTTCCTGGTCGGCGTGGGCGCCTCCTCGGTGGAGCGCGTGCCGCCATGACCAGATGGGCGCTCACTGTCGCGCTCGCCTTGTTGCTCGCAGCCTGCGACCAGAACATGGACGTTCAGCCGAAATACAGCGAGTACTCCCGCGCGCCACTGTTCCGCGGCAGCATGTTGCGCCCTTCGCCGGCCAACACCGTGGCGCGCGGCGATCTGGAGCGGGAGAGGGCGGCGACGACCAAGCCCGCATTATCGGCTGAGCTGCTGGATCGCGGGCCGGCGGCGGTTTGCGATCTTCTGCTCGCCGTGCCACGGCGCAGGCGGCGACGGCGATGGCATCATCGTTCATCGCGGGATGCCGCACCCGACCAGCTACCATGTCGACCGTCTGGTGACAGCTGACGACCAGCATTTCTTCGACGTCATCACCAACGGCTATGGCGCAATGTACTCCTACGCCGCGCGCGTTGGTCCGCAGGATCGCTGGGCCATCGTGGCCTATATCCGCGCCCTGCAGCTCAGCCGCCGCGCCTCGATCGAGGATGTGCCGCCAGATGAGCGCGCAAAGCTCACGGGGCAGCCATGAGCATGCGCCGTGATCTCGGGATGGCCTTTCTGCTCGTTACGGGATTGGCCCTTGTGGCCGGCTTCATCCTCGACAGCCGATCCACGGCATCGGCCTATCTCGTGGCCTGGGTGGCGTGGGCTGCGGTCCCGATCGGTGCGCTGGCACTGTGGATGACGAGCTATCTGGTCCGTCGCGTCTGGACGGAAGCGCTCCACGCGCAATTCGCCGCCGCGGCGGCAACGCTGCCGGTCATGGCCCTGGCATCGCTGCCCATCCTGCTTTTCATGAAGCATATCTATCCGGCAATGGCCGAACCGTCTGCATTGCCGCCGTTCAAAGCGTACTACCTTGCGCCATGGTTCCTTGTTTTACGCGGCGCGATCTATTTTGGGCTCTGGATCGGGCTCGCGGTGTGGCTCCGCCGGGCATGGCGTGACGAAGCCGCCATGGTGCGCGCGGCGTCGGTCGGATTGGTCGTCTACGCTTTGACCGTCTCGCTCGCCGGCATCGATTGGATGGAATCACTCGAGCCGGACTTTCATTCCTCTATCTACGGCCTTCTTTTCCTAAGCTTTACGCTGCTCAGCGGTTTCGCATTCGTGCTCGGCATCAGCCTCTTGTCGGGGCGTCGCATCGGCCGTAGCGCCGGCTACAGCGGACTGCTGCTCTCCCTGATCCTCCTGTGGGCGTACCTTCACGCCATGCAGTACATCGTGATCTGGTCGGGCAACATCCCGGACGAGGTGTCCTGGTATCAGGCGCGGTCGGAGCATGGGTGGCAATATCTGCTGGCTGTGGTTGCGCTTGGACAGTTCGTGCTGCCGTTCTTCGCGCTGCTGAGCGCGAGGGTGCGCTCCGGCCCCCGCGCGCTCATGATGCTCTGCGGGCTGACCCTGCTGATGCGCTGGTGCGAGGCCACGATCCTGATCCTGCCGGCGATTCGCGGTATTGCGCCGCTGACGACGACGCTGATGCTGCCTGCTGCAGTTCTCTTTCTTGGGACGCTGCTATGGTTGGCTTTCGGCGCGGCGCTGGCGAATGGTGGCTTTATCTTCAGCCAGACTTGGGCAAGACGTCCCGCCGGATCAGAAGCGCCACCATCGCGATGAGCGCGACCATCGTGATTACGCCGGCCCCAGCCAGTATCCGCCAGACGTCGAACGTATAAACTCCGGTTGTCGGATCGAAGCCATAGCAGAGCAGGCGAACCTGGCTAGACCATCCTCCTATGCGGCCATGACCAGTGTCGACAAGCGTCCGCCGAAGATTTTCGGGATCGAGAGCGATACCGGTCAGCGCGTGCGCAATGCGGCCCTCGGACGTGACGACGAATACCGCGGCAGGATGCGCGAACTGATCGTGTTCCGCGTCGTAGCTTGTCCGAATGCCAAATGCAGTCAGCAACTCACCCACGTCAGCCGAGGTCCCTTGCAAGAAGATCGATTGAGCTGGCAGATCGCCACGGGGGCTGACCTGTGCAGCCTTCATGGCCAGAGCATCATCTGCCGTATCCTTCGGATCGAGGCCGAGCACGATCAGCCTGTAGTCGAGCCCCGCTCTCAGTCCGGTATCAGCGAGCGCATTTGAGACGATGGATATCAGCGGACCACAAAGGGTGGTGCATGTGTAATCAGCACTGATCCAGACGGTAGGCATACTACCCAGCCAATTCTTCAACGGCCTGGTTTCGTTCGCCTCGCTCGTGAGTGGCACTTGCAATGGCAATTGTTGGCCCGCGTTGGTCGCGAGGCCAGCTCGCTCGAACTGCGCGCGGTTGAGACCCGCATGCGCGCAGCCCGGGGAGATGATTGCGAGAGCGATGATCGCTCCAAGCCAGGTGGAGATGAGATTACATGCGGCTTGCTGAACGAACGCCATGAGCAGCCTTCGGATGCTCGTTGAGAACCGCACCGGATCAGGTTGGTTCCAGATGGTTGCGATTGAGTTTTGTCGTGATCTGCACCGATAGGCGCAGGCCGGACCATGCAAACCCCATCAGCGACCGTTCCTAGCTCCTTGACAATTTTACCGCCTTAAAAAAGAGAAGCTGGCCAGTCAGCGCTACGAGCCAGCTGCATGCCCGAAGGGGCAGAAAAGTCCGTCATCCTCAGCAGCGATGAGCTCTATTTAGGCATGTGCTCGAGGAGCAAGTGCCTCGTATCCGCGGCGGTCTCATCCCACTTGAGCGGGCTGTATTCGGCATGGAAAAGGCGCATGTTGGCCGCGAACTTAAGGGCGACCTCCGACGGGATTTCCTTACATAGTTCCTGCGATCGTTCCGCAACTGCTCTGTGAGATCGACCATGTTCATTATCAAACTCCCTTGAAAAATTGACATGGATTATCGAACGTCTAGGTGGTTGTGGCTTCGTTGATCGACATCGAAAAGGGACAATGCCGGGACGTTTGGGACATTGAATGTCCAGTAGCAAACGTGGCGCACGGCCGGCGTAGCTCAAGCGGAGCCGCGCCGAGGCGCCGGTGGGTCATGTTTGCGGATATCGGTGGTGACAGCCGGGCTGCGTGACAGGCTGCGCGCGGGCTTTTGGCCCGTGCTCGCCCGCCGGTCAACATCTCGCTATGCGGACGGACACCATTCCCTGATGGTGCGTGTTCTGGACATCACCTTGATGGCGACGATGCCGAACCTCTCGAAGTCGATACCGTCGAGATGGCTGATCGTCGGCGAGATCGCCCGCATCCTGATCGGACGTGTCGCAGGTTGCTCGGCTCTATAAGAATCCTTCCTTACAGAGGCGACTGACTTGCGACATTCTTGAGTCTCACTGAGTGCAGCGGCCTTCTTGATGTGCCGTTCCCACGTGCGCCGGCATTTGAAGCCGGCCGCCAGCCATGGTTCGGTGCGGCTCTTTGATTGCGCCAGATATTCTTCGCGAGTAACGGCACCCTCACCGCGGCGCTTGGCCTTCTTGGCCTCACGGTCATTGGTCTTACGCCGTTCCCGCTGATCTGCGCGAACCTCGGCCGTGTTCCATGTGTGAGGCCACCACGAGGTGATGCCGAGCAGCTTGTGTTCCGCCTCGGTCAGGCCGGTCAGTTCACCGAGCTTCTTGGCGGTGTAGCGGCGCGGCCTTTTCAGGATGAGCGCGATCAGCTCGTCCATCTCGGTATCGCTCATCCAATAGGTGACGCGACTGGCGCCGTCGCCTAGCGGTACTGTGCACCGAGCCCACACCTTGGCGGTGCCGCGCATCCTGCAATAGACGCTCCCGATGTCTCCGGCCTGCGCGATATGATTGAGCAGGATGGTCAAGTCGTGCCGGCCGGCGTCGTCAGGCAGCGTCCTACCGTAGCGGTGCGCCATGTAGCGCTCGAACTCTTCGATCCGAACCGCCACGAGGCCGCGCCGGCAAAGGCGCGGGCGCTGGTCGTCGCGATACTTCCGGGCGATCGCGGCATGCGCGCGGGCGATGTTCGCCTTGTCATTCGGATCAGATCTGATGATTAGACCAAATTCGCCGTGGTCGGCGCCGACAAGCATTGCTGTCATAGGCGCACGATCGGCACGCACGGCGGCGTCGATCTCGGCGCGGCGATCGGCGTGGAGCGCGGCCTTCGCTTCTTCGCGCAGAATCTCGGCGATGTGATCGTTGATATCTTCGAGGGTGTGGTCGGCGGTGTCGCTCATCGTCGACACCGTCTAGATCGAGATCACGAGAGCAGACCTCTTTGTCTGTCCCGGTCCCTGTTTGCCTTGACGCACTTCGAGCGTGGCACTAGATACGAAGTACCCCTTCATTTGGTTTGGTGTCCTTATGTTTGGGTTGATCTTGGCGGATCATTCGGAATACGAAGCCTCGGCTGCAAACCGAGGCTTCTTCCGTTTCTGGTCATCTAATTATCGTTTGTCGGTTCCCCAAGCTTCGCCAAAATTGCCAGCGCCTTCGCCTTCTGCCGCTCGCTCAACGTGGCGTCGGTTTCGTGCATGATGCTCATCTCTTCGCAGAAGGTGCGATCCCTCACATCGAGATCGCCGCCGCGCGCAGCGGCGGCGAGGCGATCTAGCAGCTCGCGATCACGCGCCCGGCGCAGATCGTCGCAGTGGCGCTGCTCGGCCAGCTCGATCTCGCGCTGTTCCTCGGCCTCGGCCTCACGCTGGGCGTCGAGTGCGGCCATCTGCGCTTGATATTCGGCCTCGGCCTGTCGACCTTCCCAAAAGGCATCCTCGGCCGCGTCCTGCATGGCCTGCCAGTAGGCCTCTCCGTCATCGACCTCGGCGAGGCGATCAGCGGGCTTGTCGGTCATGGGCGCGCCGCGCCGGAACGAGCGGGAAGGGGAGTCATCTGGGCTCCTTCACCGGCAGGAAGGCGGGCAAGGGGACGATTGCTTTTCATGCGCCGATGACCGCATGTTCTGACACGTCGAAATAACCGTTAGCGCTCAATGGGCAGGTTAGGGGCAATTTGTCAGAATTGTCGTTGAAAAGACTGGCGGAGCGTCGGCCTTCCAAGCTGAATACGAGGGTTCGATTCCCTTCACCCGCTCCAATGTTTTCAACCGCTTGCGGCACGGTCTCGACTCCATTCTCGCGCCGATCTGCGTGGTCGCACTGGGCGGCTTTATCTGGTTCGCGTTTCGACAGGGGTTCAGGGTCAAGCCGGACGAGAACAACCGCGACCATCCGACATTGCCCCTTGGGCCGGACGGGTCGTGGCGCTGAGGGCGGTGTCGAGCGGCAGGCGCTGCCGGCACCACACCCTGTGGCCGTGATCGAGGTGAGATCATGATAGAGCCGAGGGTGCCAAGGATGGTCTCAATGGCGTCCTTTGCGATCGGCGATTCTACACCCTTTGGAGTATGCCAATCGTCACGTGAACTTTCAGCCCGGCTGTGTAGACCTAATGGCCACCGGGATTTTGCATTTCCTTCCTGGGGCTAGAGCCGACGCCGTCCGCATGCATTTTAAGCGGGCGGTGTTGTGCTGATGTGAACTACTGCCCCGTCGCAGCATCCCGCTCCCGCGCGCGGAGGCGGACCATGAAGCAAATACCAACGAGCGAAGCGATCATCACCGTCGCCCTGCTGGTGATCTTCGCGCTCGTGATCTGGTTTGGCGCCATGCCCTGAGCGACACCCATCTCAGGGGAGCGAAACGACGCGCAGATTGTTCGTGCTTCCTGCCTGCGCAAAGGGAATGCCGGCGACGACGACCAGCAGGTCGCGGCTCGAGGCAAATTGCTCCGCGTGCGCGAGAGTTGTCGCACGCTCGACCATCTCCTCATAGCCCTGGACGTCGTCGGAAAGGACACTGTGAGCGCCCCAGAGCAGGCACAGGCGGCGCGACACTTCGCGGCTCGGGGTGATGGCGAGGATCGGGAGGCTCGGCCGCTTGCGCGCGACGCGTGCGGCCGTGGTGCCGCTCGACGTGTAGGCCACGATGGCTGCGGCGTGTATGACGGAGGCGAGGTCGGCAGCGGCCGTCGCAACGGCGTGCGGCGGCGTTTGCTCTTCGCCGGGCTGGGTCGCCTCGACGATCGAGCGGTACATCTTGTGCTGTTCGGTGCTGCGGATGATGCGGTCCATCATCTGGACGGCCTCGCGCGGATAGCGGCCCGTCGCCGATTCCGCCGACAGCATCACGGCGTCCGCCCCGTCATAGATGGCGGTCGCAACGTCGGAGACTTCCGCACGTGTCGGCGTGGGCGCGGCGACCATCGAGTCCAGCATTTGCGTGGCGACGATCACGGGCTTCACCGCGAGACGGCAGGCCCGCACCAGCTCCTTCTGCCGCCCCGGCACGTCCTCATCCGGGATTTCGACGCCGAGATCTCCCCGCGCAACCATGATGGCGTCGCACAGCTGGATGATGTCGTCGATCCGCTCGAGCGCCGCCGGCTTCTCGATCTTGGCCATCAGGCCAGCGCGGTCGCCGACGAGGCCTCTCGCCTCGATGATGTCGGAGGGTTTTTGCACGAACGACAGAGCGACCCAATCCACGCCGAGCTTCAGACCGAACTCCAGATCGAGGCGGTCCTTCGCGGTCAGCGGTGACAGATCGAGGACGGTGCCCGGCAGATTGACACCCTTGTGGTTCGAGATCGTGCCGCCGACGATCACCTTGGCTTCGATGAAATCGTCACCGAGACCGGTGACGCGAACGCGGACCCTGCCGTCGTCGATCAAAAGGTCGTGGCCGGGAGCCACGGCCGCAAAGATTTCCCGATGCGGGAGGGGGATTGAGGATCGGTCGCCGTCCGATCCGGACAGCACGAAGCGGATGGTTTCTCCGGCCGCCGCAGTAATTTTTCCATCGCGCAGGGTGCCGACGCGGATCTTCGGACCCTGAAGATCCATCAGAATGCCGATCGGCCGGCCGACTTCCTGTTCCAGCCGCCGGATCGCGGCGTGGACGTTGGCGTGGTCGCCCTGGGTCCCGTGGCTGAAGTTCAGACGGAACGTATCGACACCTGCCAGCAGCAGGACCTTGAGCATCTCGGGGGAACTGCTGGCTGGGCCGACGGTTGCAACGATCTTGGCTCGTCGATGACGACGCATGGATCACCTCATTGCTGCTTGCCGGCTGCGATCAGCACGGCTCTGACATCGTTCACATTGGTAAGCGTCGGCCCGGTGCGCACGAGGTCTCCAAGGCGATCGAAGAATGTGTAGCTGTCATGGGCCGCCAGACAAGCGCGCGCGTCGAGGCCGTCGGCGGCGGCGCGCAGCAGCGTGTCCGGTCCAATCAAAGCACCAGCCGCGTCTTCGGTTCCGTCAATGCCGTCGCTATCTCCGGCAATGGCCCAGATGTCGGGCGCGCCGGCGAGGGCGACGGCAAGCCCGAGCAGGAACTCGGTGTTGCGGCCGCCGCGGCCGGCCGGGCCCCGGCCGATCGTAACCGTCGTCTCACCTCCGGAGAGCAGAACCGCAGGGGCCGAGCCCGGTTGCGCCTGCGTCACGACCGAGCGGGCGATACCCGCCATCACCGTCCCGAGTTCGCGTGCCTCGCCCTCGAGCGCGTCCCCGAGAATGATCGGATTGAGGCCTTCATCGCGGGCCGCACGGGCGGCAGCATCAAGCGCGATGGACGGTGCAGCGACGAGCCGCACGTCGGCATCGATCTCGCCGGGCTTCGGCGTTTCGTCGCCTTGCGCGAGGATGCGGCGCGCCGCATCCGGCAGGTCGATCGCAAACCGCCTGACGATCTCTTGCGCATCGGCTCTCGTGCTGGCGTCCGGGAGTGTCGGGCCGGAGGCGATTGCCGTCGGGTCGTCGCCCGGAATGTCCGAGATCACGAGCGTCGTGAGCCGCGCGGGACGGGCGGCAAGCGCCAGCCGCCCGCCCTTGATGGCGGACAAATGCTTGCGGACGACATTCATCTCGGCGATCGTCGCTCCGCTTGCGAGCAGCGCGCGGTTGACCGCCTGCTTGTCGGCGAGCGTCATCGGCGATGCAGGAAGGGTCATCAGCGCCGAGCCGCCGCCGGACATCAGCGCGATGACGAGATCATCGGCCGACAGCCCGTCAACGGCGCGCAGCATGCGAAGGGCGGCAGCCTTGCTCGTCTCGTCCGGCACGGGATGGGACGCCTCGAGCACCTCGATGCGGCCCGCCGGAACCGAATGACCATGGCGCGTGACGATGACACCTGAAAGCTCGACGTCAGGCCATGCCGCGTCGAGGCCCGCCGCCATCGCCGCCGAGGCCTTGCCTGCGCCGACGACGATGCACCGGCCCTTCGGCTTCGCCGGCAGGGCGCCGGCGATCGTGATCCTGGGGTCGGCGCTGGCGATGGCGGCGTCGAAGATTCGCCGCAGGGCAGTCCGGGCTCGCAGGTCGGTCCATTTGTCGTTCAATCGTTGCGCTCCGCCGTCAGGTCCCGTGTTATGGCGCCTTCTTGAGACCGTCGTAAGACACCGGTGCCTCCAGCAGATCGCCTCCGCCGGGGACCGCCTTTGCGCGGGCGATTGCGGCGCCTGCCGCGCCTTCGCTGCCGAGAATGAAGGCGCGCCGCAGCGGCCTGATCACGAACACGGCCATCAGGGCCGCGGTGGCGTTGAGCGCAACCGCGACGACAAACACGGCCTGCCAGCCATAGCGGGAGGAGATGATGCTCGCAAGCGGCACCAGCAGCGCCGCCGTGCCCTTCGCCGTGTAGAGCATGCCGTTGTTCGTGGTGGCGTATCTGGAGCCGAATGTGTCGCCGGATGTCGCCGGAAACAGGCTGTAGATCTCGCCAAACACGCCGAAATAGACCGCCGTTGCCAACACGAACACGAGTGGAATGTGGCCGTAGGCTGACAGCGTCAGCAACATCAGCGCCGCGGTGGCGAACGCGATGAACATCGTGTACTCGCGGCCGATGTTGTCGGACACCCAGCCGAAGAACGGACGGCCGAAGCCATCGAAGATGCGATCGAGCGAGATGGCGAAGGTCAGCGCGGCCATCTGGAAGCCCGCCAGCGTGACCGGAGTGCTCGCGATCCCGAAGTCGTGGGCGATCGGCCCGATCTGGGCTGCGGTCATCAGCCCGCCGGAAGCCACCATGACGAATACCAGGTACATGACCCAGAAGATCGGCGTGCGCAGCACCTGAGGCGGCGTGAAGTCGATTGCGCTCTGCGGCAGGTTGAGCCGCTTCTTCTTGGGCGCCTCGGCGGTCCCGGGGGAGCGAACGAACGAGGCAAGCAGCAGGACGATGAGCCCTTGTCCGATGCCGAACGTCAGGAACGCGCTCTGGTAGCCGTGAGACGCAATCATGTTGGCGATCGGCACGACGGTGAGGGCAGCGCCAGCCCCGAACCCGGCGGCGGTCGCGCCCGCGGCGAGACCCCGCCGGTCCGGAAACCATTTCAGCGCGTTGCCGACACAGGTGCCGTAGACCGCGCCGGCGCCGATGCCCGCGACGATCGCTGCCGCATACAGCGTGACGAGAGACGAGGCGTAGGAGTTCAACACCCAGGCTAGGCCGATCATCAGCCCGCCGAACATGATGACGATGCGGGGGCCGTATTTGTCCACGAACCAGGCTTCCACCGGCACAAGCCACGTCTCGGTCATCACGAAAATCGTGAAAGCGAGCTGGATGGCCGGACGGCCCCAGTGAAAATTCGCGTCGATCGGGTCGACGAACAGCGTCCACCCGTATTGCAGGTTGGCGATCATCGCCATGCAGACGATGCCGATGGCCAGTTGAAGCCAGCGGGAGCTACCGCCCGACGACGCCCCGTTCGTGCTGGAGATCATGAATCCTCCCAATGCAGGTGTTGGTTGTTCAATTCGCGGTCAGTCGCGCTTCCCAACTCGTCGTTGTTCTATGGAGCGCGCCGCTTACTGACGAAATTCGTTGGTCAGCTCGCCGATGCCGTCGATCGCCACGGTGACCGTATTGACCGGCTCCTTCATCACGCCGACGCCGATCGATGTGCCGCAACAGATGAGGTCACCCGGCAGCAGCGTCATGTCGTGCGAGATCTTGCTGACCAGCCCTTGCGCGCTGACGATCATGTCGGCGATCGGATAGTTCTGCCGCTCGACGCCGTTGAGGATGGTGCGCACCACAAGGCTCGCGGGATCGAGGTCGGAGGCGACAACGGGGCCGAACGGACCGTATCCATCGAAGCCCTTGGCGCGAGCCCATTGGGCGAAGGTCGGGTCGCGGTTGAGAATGTCGGCTGCGGTGATGTCGTTGGTGCAGGTGTAGCCGAAGATGAAGGCATCGGCCTCTTCAGGAGCGATGGCGGTGCAGGTCTTGCCGATGACGATGCCGAGCTCGCCCTCGTAGGTGGTCTTGCCATCGTAGGTCGAAGGACGCCTGACGACCGTGCCGGGTGCGGTGACGCTGGTCGGCGCCTTCAGCAGGTACAATGGTTCAGGCGGCTCCGGCGATTTCAGCTTGGCTGCGAGCGCGTGAAAATTGTTCCAGAGCGCGATGATCTTGGTCGGCTGCGTCGGGGCGAGCAGTTCGACATCGTCCAGCGCCAGCACCTGTCCGGTCGGCTGCGCGTCATCGAACATGTCACCGGCGTGCACGGAGATGCCCGATGCGGTGAGGTGTCCGAAGCCGATCGTGGCGTCGTGGCGGAAGCGGACCCAGCGCGTGATCCCGGCCATCACGCCACCGCCAGCGATTGCGCGGGAGCGACTGCGGCGCTTCCGCTGTACAGGCCCGCCAGCCTGGTGCGCTGTGCGACCAGGGCCAGGACCGCGTCGAGGGCAGGCGTCGCAATTCCGGTCATCCGACCCATCTCCTGGACCACCGTGATCAAGGGATCGATTTCGACGGGACGGCCGCGCTCGAGATCCTGCAGCATCGATGTCTTGTGCGCGCCGACCTTGCGCGCGCCTTCGATGCGGCGTTCGACATCGACGCGAAACTTGACGCCGAGACTCTCGGCAATGGCCTGCGCCTCCAGCATGATCGCCTTGGACAGCGCGCGGGTGGCGGGATCGGTGCAGATCACGTCAAGGGTCGCATGGGTCAGTGCGCTGATCGGGTTGAAACAGACGTTGCCCCACAGCTTGAGCCAGATCTCGTCGCGGATGCGCTCGAGCACCGGCGCCTTCATGCCCGCGACCGCGAACATGTCGGAGAGGCTCTTGATGTCAGTCGTGACTTCGCCGGAGGGCTCGCCGAGCGGGAAATTGTTGCCGTAGACGTGACGGATGACGCCGGGAGCTTCGATCTCCGTCGCGGGATACACCACACAGCCGATGGCGCGCTCGGGGCCGAGCTCGCGCCATTGCCGGCCGCCGGGATCGATGCTCTCGAGCGTCGAGCCTTCGTGCTGGCCGCCATGCTTGTGGAAATACCAATAGGGAATGCCGTTGACGGCGGTGACGATCCGGGTCCGCTGGCCGAGCAGGGGCTGCATCTGTTCGATCACACCGGTGATCGAATGCGCCTTGAGGCAGATGATGACGAAATCCTGCTCGCCGAGCTCAGTGGGATCGTCGGTGCAGCGGGGATGCACCACGCGTTCCTCGTCGCCGATCAGGAGCTTCAGCCCGTTCTGCCGCATCGCGGCGAGATGCGCGCCGCGCGCGACGAGGCTGACATCGGCGCCAGCGCGCATGAATTCGACACCGAGATACCCGCCGATAGCGCCGGCGCCGTAGATGCAGATCCTCATGAAACCCTCGCAAGCAGAGTGAAGACGCACGAACCGTGCCGGCTCGAGCCGATTTGCATGTCAATGATCGAGAAGAGTCCTAGGCCGCGCGTGTTGCGCCGGCGGCAGCCTCATCGAGGACGAAGGCGATGTCCCGCATGCTGACGACGCCGGCAAGCCGGCCGTTGTCGATGACGGGGACGTGCCGGATCTGGTGACAGCCCATGAGATGTTCGACATGAGCGAGCGTGTCCTGCGAACGGCAGGACACCAGCGGCCGCGCCGTGGCGAATTGCGCGACCTTCATCGAAAGGCCGCCCGCGCCGCGCTCGGCGATCGCGGCGACGACGTCGCGCTCGTAGAACATCCCGACCACCCCGTAGGAGACATCCCTGACGACGAGCGCGCCGACATTGCTGGCGCGCATCAGGCCGGCCGCAATGCCGATGGTCTCGCTCGAAGCGATCACCACCGTGCGCGGGCTTTTGGTGCGCAGGATGTCTGCGACGTACATGGCCGTGTCCTCCGGATCGAGTGTCGAGCTTGTCTGAAAGGATCGTGGTATACATTATCCCAGATTGTCAAACAGAAAATCATGCCAGATATCGATATTATGCGGCACTATTGCTGACCTATCGGCGGGTTCAGCAGCTTGACTCCCGTGCTAATTGGTATGCCATATACCACTGTAATTGCTGCGCATCGTGTGCTGTAGTGAGCTCCGAACCGCAATCGCACAAGGCAGGTCGTCATGAAGAGAGAGCTGGTCCAGCACAAGCCGAGCGATCCCGGCTCTCGCGCCCAGCTGGGACAGGATGCGCGAGACGGCGGCGTGCAATCCGTCGACCGTGCGTTGCAGATCATCGAGACACTTGCGGAAGACGACGAGGGCTACCGGCTCACCGACCTTGCGATCCGCACGGGCCTGTCGCCGTCGACCGTTCATCGCTTGCTGACGACACTCGAGAACCGCCGGTTCGTGCAATTCGATCGCGAGGAATCGAAATGGCACATCGGCGCGCAAAGCTTCGTGGTCGGCTCGACGTTCACGCGCCGGCGGAATTGCGCGGCCCAGGCGTTGCCCTATCTGCGCAAGCTGCGTGACCAGACCAAGGAAACGGCCAACTTCGCCGTCGTCGACGACGAGTCCATCATTGTGGTGTCCCGCATCGAGAGCCGGGAGATCATGCGTTCGCTGACCAAGGTCGGCGGACGCGTCGCGATGATCGCGTCGGGATTGGGCAAGGCGGTGCTGGCCGCTTATTCCGACGATGACGTCAACGCGATCATCCGGCGGCAGGGCATGCCGCGCCTGACGGAGAGGTCGATCGTGCGGCCCGGTGAACTGTTCAGGGAGTTGGGCATCGTGCGGCGCCAGGGCTACGCGCTGGATGACGAGGAGGCGCGGCTCGGCCTGCGTTGCGTCGCCGCGGTCGTCTTCAACGATTGCAGCGAGCCGTTCGCGGCAATCTCGGTATCAGGCACGGCGGCCAGGCTGACGGATGAGCGCTTGCCCGAGATCGGCGCAATCGTGCACCAGGTCGCTGCCGAGTTGACGGCCGAATTGCGCGGAAGCCGCGACGCGCGGCCGGAACAGGCGTGACGCCTGCGGTTTCCCATCGCTGCGATTTCCATCGTCGCGTCGGCGCTAATCGTTTGAAGACGCGAAGGAAGTCCCGAGCGCTGCCATAGCGTGGAAAATAGAATCGTTTGCGTTGAGATCGATGCGCACGGGCTCGATGATCCCCTTACGCCAACTCGTAACGAAGCGGGGTCGTCGAATGAAGATGCGAGCAGTGGATGCAGCGGTACGAATTCTCGAGCGGGAAGGGATCACCTGCGCCTTCGGCGTTCCCGGCGCCGCGATCAACCCGCTTTACTCAGCGCTGAAGCAGCGCGGCTCGATCCGCCACATCCTGGCCCGGCATGTCGAAGGCGCCTCGCACATGGCGGAAGGCTATACCAGGGCGGCGGCGGGCAATATCGGCGTGTGCATCGGCACCTCGGGGCCCGCCGGCACCGACATGATCACCGGTCTCTATTCGGCCATCGCCGACTCGATCCCGATCCTTTGCATCACCGGGCAGGCGCCGCGGGCGCGGCTCTACAAGGAAGACTTTCAGGCCGTCGACATCGAGGCAATCGCAAAGCCGGTGACGAAATGGGCCGTCACGGTGCGCGAGCCTGCGCTGGTGCCGCGCGTGTTCAGCCAGGCCTTTCACATCATGCGGTCGGGACGGCCGGGACCGGTGCTGATCGATCTTCCGCTCGACGTGCAACTGGCCGAGATCGAGTTCGACGACGAGGTCTATTCGTCATTGCCGGTCTACAAGCCGACGGCGACCGTCAAGCAGATCGAACGGGCGCTCGAGATGCTCAACGCCGCCGAGCGGCCGCTGATCGTGGCCGGCGGCGGCGTGATCAACGCCGATGCATCCGAGCTCCTGGTCGCCTTCGCGGAGGCGGTCAACGTTCCCGTGGTCCCGACGCTGATGGGGTGGGGCGTCATCCCCGACGATCACCCGTTGATGGCGGGCATGGTTGGCCTGCAGACCAGCCACCGCTACGCCAACGCCACGATGCTCCAGTCCGACTTCGTGCTCGGCATCGGCAACCGATGGGCGAACCGGCACACCGGCTCGATCGAGACCTATACGAAGGGCCGCAAGTTCGTGCACGTCGACATCGAGCCGACCCAGATCGGGCGCGTCTTCAATCCCGACCTCGGCATCGTGTCGGATGCCAAGGCTGCGCTGGAATTGTTCGTGAGCACTGCCAGGGAGTGGCGCAAGACGGGCAGGCTGCGCGACCGTCAGGCCTGGCCCGCCTCCTGCCGTGACCGCAAGCGCTCGATGCTGCGCAAGAGCCACTACGACAACATCCCGATCAAGCCGCAGCGCGTCTACGAGGAAATGAACAAGGCGTTCGGCCGCGACACCTGCTACGTGACCGTGATCGGGTTGTCGCAGATCGCCGGTGCTCAGTTCCTGAACGTCCATCGTCCGCGCAACTGGATCAATGCGGGGCAGGCCGGCCCGCTCGGTTGGACGCTGCCGGCCGCGCTCGGCGTGCGCGCTGCCGATCCGGAGCGCGAGATCGTCGCGCTCTCCGGCGATTATGATTTCCAGTTCCTGATCGAGGAGCTGGCGGTCGGGGCACAATTCAATCTGCCCTACATCCATGTCGTCGTGAACAATTCCTACCTTGGGCTGATCCGGCAGGCGCAGCGCGGCTTCGACATGGACTATCACGTCCAATTGTCGTTCGAGAACATCAACGCGCCGGAGATCGGCGTCTACGGTGTCGACCATGTCACGGTCGCCGAGGGATTGGGCTGCAAGGCGATCAGGGTCACCGACCCGAACGATGCGCAGGCCGCATTCGCGACCGCGCGCGAGTTGATGGCCAGGCATCGGGTGCCTGTCGTGGTGGAATTCATTCTCGAACGGGTCACCAATATCGCGATGGGAACCGAGATCGACAATATCGTCGAGTTCGAGGAGGTGCTTGATCTTCCGCTCGATGAGGTGCCGAGCGCGCCGCGATCCGGCACGCTGCTGCCGGCCTGACGCAACCCTTCAGCGCTGCCCCAAAGCGGAGACAACGGACGTGCCTCAATTTGCCGCCAACCTCACCATGCTCTTCAACGAACTGCCGTTCCGCGAGCGCTTCGCGGCCGCCAAGGCCGCCGGCTTCGGCGCCGTCGAGTATCTGTTTCCCTACGACCACGACAAGGCCATGCTGCGGGAAGAGCTGACGCGGCACGGCTTGACCCAGGTGCTGCACAATCTGCCGGCCGGCAACTGGGGCGCCGGCGAGCGGGGCATCGCGATCCTGCGCGATCGGGTCGACGAATTTCGCGACGGCGTCGTACGCGCGATCGATTACGCCAAGGCGCTGGATTGCCGGCAGCTGAATTGCCTGGTCGGTATCGCGCCGTCCGGGTCCGATGCGGCCGAGCTGCACGAAGTCCTGGTGTCGAATCTGCGCTTCGCCGCGAGCGCGCTCGCCCAGCATGGCATCAAGCTCCTGATCGAACCGATCAACACGCTGGATATTCCCGGCTTCTTCCTGAACCGGACGGAGCAGGCAGTGCAGCTGATCGCCGAGGTGGGCTCACCCAATCTGTTCGTTCAATACGACATCTATCACATGCAGATCATGGAGGGCGATCTCGCACGAACCGTGCAGAGGCACCTCGATCGGATCGCGCATATCCAGCTCGCCGATAACCCGGGCCGGCACGAGCCCGGAACCGGAGAGATCAACTATTCCTATTTGTTCAAGCATCTTGACAGCATCGGATATCGCGGTTGGATCGGATGCGAATACAAGCCGCGGACCACCACGGTCGAGGGTCTCGGCTGGCACGCCGCGCATATCTTCGAGACCTGAGCTAGAGCATGATCCGGAAAAGTGGAAACCGGTTTTCCCTCGCGACAAACGCGAAGCGTTTGCGCGGAGATCATGCCCAAACAAAGAGATGAGATCATGATGCGATTCCGTGGAAACGCATCATGATCGAGCAGACGGGAGCGACAACAATGAAAAACATTGGATTCATCGGGCTGGGCATCATGGGACGCCCGATGGCCGGCCATATCCTGGCTGCCGGTTACGGCCTGTTCCTGCACGACATCGCACCGCTTCCGCCGGAGCTGATCGCGGAGGGGGCCGTCGCCTGCAAGTCGGCCAAGCAGGTCGCGCAGGAATCCGATGCTGTCATCATCATGGTGCCGGATACGCCGCATGTGGAAGCCGTGCTGTTCGGCCGGGATGGCGTCGCGGAGGGGCTTTCCAAGGGAATGATCGTGGTCGATATGAGCTCGATCTCACCGCTGGCGACCAAGGAGTTCGCGCGGAAGATCGAGGAGCTGGGGGCCGACTATCTCGACGCGCCGGTGTCGGGCGGCGAGGTCGGCGCACGGGCGGCAAGCCTGACCATCATGGTCGGCGGCAGCGAGCGGGCGTTCAACACGATGAAGCCCCTGTTCGAGCGAATGGGCAAGAACATCACGCTGGTGGGCGGCAATGGCGACGGTCAAACCACCAAGGTCGCGAACCAGATCATCGTGGCGCTCACCATCGAGGCGGTGAGCGAGGCCCTGCTGTTTGCCTCCAAGGCCGGCGCCGACCCTGCGCAGGTGCGCCAGGCCTTGATGGGCGGCTTTGCCGCGTCCCGAATTCTCGAAGTGCACGGCGAGCGGATCCTGAAGCGCAATTTCGAGCCGGGCTTTCGCATCGAGCTGCATCAGAAGGATCTCAACCTCGCGCTGGAAGGCGCGCGAGCACTTGGTCTGGCCCTGCCGGGCACCGCCGCAGCCCAGCAATTGTTCAATGCCTGCACCGCCATGGGCGGCAAGGCCTGGGACCATTCGGCCCTGTTGCGCGCGCTGGAGGTGATGGCGAACCACGAGGTGCGGCAGCCCGAACCTCGGTAGCACTCGCCCGACCGCCTTTCAGATCGGCAACCCTGAGATCGGTCTGTCGTCCAACGGAAACAGACCAAGTAGACATGGAAGGCAACGGAGCGCGCCTGCGTGGCTACGCCAGCCCGGCTGGAGGGGATGGTTCCCGGGGCAACCTTCGAACCCGTCAAGCCTATAGCCCACCGGTCTGGCCGAATCTGAACGTCCCTTCAGGAAAGTTTCCGTCGAGTTCCTGCAACATCGCGAATTGGCAGTCGTTAACCCCTGCATCAACGATGCAAGGAGGAACAGATGAAGAAGCTGACTTACGCTCTGGCAGCGGTTGCGACGCTTGCCATCGGTGCCCCGACCATCGCGAATGCTGCTGGTATTGGCGTTTATGTCGGCGGCGACCGAGGCTATTACGGCGACCGCTACGACGGACCGCGCGTGCGGTTCTACGAGCATGACCGCGGCTGGCATCACGGCTGGTACCACCGTGACCGCGACTACGATCGTGGGTTTGTGATCCGCCGCCATCACTGGGACGATGACGATTAATGCCCGGTGTGTATCTGGCACGGCAGATGGGCCCCGCGTCGGCGGGGCCCTTTCTCTTTCTGCTGCGTTGATGCGGTCGCGCGGAGCCATCGAGCGGATGTTGACATGTGACGCGTGTGAGGCGCCTCATCCCGTTCCGGACTTATAAGTAGCCGCCGTCGGCTGCCGCCACGGAAATGAGCCACGCGATGAACGCGCCTTCCATCGAGATCCGCCGCCTGCTGCCTGCCGACGCTGCGCTCTATCGCGACATCCGGCTCGAGGCGCTGCGCTTGAGCCCCGAGGCGTTCGGCAGTGCCTATGAGACGGAGAGCGCGCACCCCGTCGAATGGTTTGCGGCACGGCTCGCGGGCGGCACCGTGATGCTTGGAGCGTTTCGGGGCGGCGGCCTTGCAGGCATTGTCGGCTTCATCGCGGAGCAGGGACCGAAGCGGCAGCACAAGGGCGCGCTGGTCGGGATGTATGTGCGGCAGCAGGCGCGGCGTGCCGGTGTCGGCCGCGTTCTGGTCGAAGCCGCGCTTGAACTTGCCGCGCAAACGGTCGAGCTGGTGCAGCTCATCGTCGTGAAAGGCAACGAGCCGGCCTTCAGGCTCTACCAGAGCATGGGCTTTGTCGCGTACGGGCTGGAGAAGCACGCGCTGAAGATCGACGGCCGCTACTATGACGACATCCTGATGGCGAAGGATCTGGTCGGGCGCGGCTGACTGCGCTGCCGTGACACAATTCCGGCGTGCCGTTGCGATAGCGCGTCGGCCTGCTGCCACCGCCCCGGGGAAACGCCATGCCGAAGCTCGATCTGACAAAGGTGCCGGAACGCAAGGGGACCGGCTATCCGGCTGAATTCGCGGCAGTGTGTGCCGAGCGGGTGCGGCAGCGTCTCGGCGATGCCGGCGGGCTCGCCGACTTCGGCGTCAACCTGATGCGGCTGCCGACCGGCAACTGGTCGAGCCAGCGCCACTGGCATTCGGACGAGGACGAGTTCGTCTATGTCCTCGCGGGCGAGGTGGTGCTGGTGGAGGACGGCGGCGAGACGCTGCTGCGCGCCGGCGATTGCGCGGCCTTCCCAAAGAATACCGGCAACGGGCATCACATGATCAACCGGTCGCAGATGACGGCGATCTATCTCGAGATCGGCTCGCGCTCGCGCGCCGATGTCATCACCTGCTCGGACATCGACATGATGAGCCCGAGCTCGGACGGCCGCTTCCTGCACAAGGACGGCAGGCCCTACGAGTAGAGTCCGGACCGCAGGCAGCCGCGCCGGCGCGAAATCGGCGTTGCGGATTGGCCGGCGAAGGACCAATGTTTCGGTAAGGGAGCTTTGGTCGCGTGCTATGACGGAATGGTATTTCATCTGGATTGACGGTCCACGCGGACCCGAGCCGCAGAAATGGTCGTCGGACGCGCTGTGGGGGCAGGTCGCACGTCAGGACATCATTGTCCGTTTTCCATTGAGCGACCGCGAGGCCACCTTGTCGCTCGACCAGCTGGCGCGGCTGCACCCGGTGCCGCAGTGAGCGGCTTCACACCACCAGCCGCCCCTCGCGATCCGCGACCGTGATCTGGGCTTCCGTCCCCGAATTGAAATCGAGCCGGTCGGCCTCGATGCCGTCGCTGAAGATCACGCCGTTCTCCGGCATCAGCGAGCGCACGCTGAGGCGCTCGGCGCGCGCGAGGCTGCCGCAGACCAGCGTGACTTGCGAGGTGCGGCTCGGAAACGGCTCGCGCACCGCAAAGCGCAGCGCGCCGGCGTCCCACGCCTGCGGCAGATAGGGCGGGCCGTCGCTGCCGCCGCCGAAGGCGCCGGCGATCGCGAGCGAACCGGTGACGATGCTCTTGAACCAGGCGGTCGAGCCGAGGCCGGTCGCGACGATCAGGCCGCTCGAGGACTGCCGTTCCTTCTGCCCGGCCAGCGCGATCTCGTAGACGGCAGACGTATGCGTGCGTGCGCCGATGAAGAGGTCGTTGACTGCATAGAGCACCTGGCTGTTGGTGAGCTCGGCTTTCGCCATCGTCACCGCCTTGTGGCCGCGCCTGTCGGAAGCGACCTCGCGCAGCAGGGCAGGGAGGTCGCGCGGCACGAAGGGCAAGAGGATGCCGTCATAACGCTTGGCATCGGGATTGAGCCCGATCAGCGGATGGCCGTCGAGATACTTCATCGTATTGGCGACGACGCCGTCCTGGCCGAGCGCCACCACGATGTCGGAGGGGCCGAAGATGAAGTTCGGCAGAAAGCTCCGATCGATGATCTGGTAGCGGCCCCATTGCTCCAGCGCTTGCACGGTGACGTGGCGCTCGACCTGGTAGACATCGTGCTCGCGCTGGTAGTCGGAGAAGTCGGCGCCGAGATGCTCGACATAGAAGCGCGCCTGCGCCGCCGTCAGGTATTTCGCGATCAATTCCTCGAGCCGCGTCTTGCGGGTGACGAGGACGATCTTGCGGTCATTGTCGGCGGGCACGGGGAGCCTCCACGGCGGCGGGCTTGTCCAAGAGCGTGTTGAGCAGGTCCGGCGAGACGTTGAGCTGGCCGATCTTCTCGGCCTTTTCGGCGATGCCGCTGAAGGCCTGCGCGATCAGTTGTCCCGGCTGCATGCCCGCAGACGCCAGCGCCTGGATCACGCGGGTGTCGACGCCCTCGAAGATCTTCATCAGCGCGCCGACCCGATAGGCCTCGGCGTCCGCGAGCGTGCGGGTGTTCTCGGCGTTGAGGCCGACGAAATCCTTGCGCTTGCTCTCCAGCGTGATGTCGGCGACCATGCCGGCCTCGCGCAGCTCGGCCTGCTTGGCCGCGACGCTCGCTTCGGCGTCCATCTGGGTCTCCCGGATCGAGCGCTTCTTCTGCTCGACCGCGATCTCGGTGTCGAGCTCGCTCTCGCGGATGGCGCGTTCCTGCTCCACGGCAAAGTTGCGCCGCGCGAAGATCGCTTCGTCCGCGCTCTTGAGGATCGCCTCGCGCGCCTCGGCCTCCAGCGCCTTGGCGGTGTCGGGCGTCGGCTTGACGCCGCGGATCGAGACGCCGAGGATTTCGAGGCCGAGGGAAGCGATATCGGCGCGACCGCGTAGCCCGCCCTCGATCAGGCCGGCAATGCAGTCGGAGGCCTGCAAGGCTTCCTTCAAGGTCAGCTCCTTCACCGCCTGCTGCGCCAGCACCTCGACGGTCGCCAGGATCCTCTGCGGCAGCTTTTCCGGGTCGTCGGACTCGTAGCTCTTGCCGTCCGCCTTGAGCGTGAAGTTCAGCATCGCGGCGGCCTTCTGCGGCTCGCTGATCCGGTAGGTGACATGGCCCTGGATGGTCAGCGCCTGAAAGTCGCGCGCGATCTGCTGGAAGATGAAGGCGGCATCGCGGCTGCCGATCGGGACCGCGACCCACGAGGTGACCGGGCCATAATAGAAGCCGGACAGGCCGGCGCCCTGCTTGGTCACCGCTCCGCCGCGGTATTTCATCAGATAGGTGGTCGGCTGGGCCTTGATGAAGCGAAGGCCAAACATGACGGTACTCCTTAATAAGTGTGTCTGAACAACTAAATTAGTTGGACTGTACAACTAAGTATGCTATTGTCAAGCCGGGGCGTGAGCAGGTTCACGCATCAGAGCGATTTCGAGCGAACTGGACACCGGTTCGCGTGAAGAAAACGCGTCATGACCAGAAGCCCTAAGGGAGCGGCGAGAGCATGCCCGAGAAACCTGAACTCGACTTTCCGCGGCCGCTGACGACGGTGGACGTCGTCATCTTCGCCATCAGGTCAGACGCGCTCCAGGTCCTGCTGGTTCAACGCCCGAGGACCGAAATCGAGCCGTTTCCAGGGGCTTGGGCGTTGCCCGGCGGCTTCGTCGACATCGCCGGTGACCGCGACCTCGAAGCCTGCGCGGCGCGCAAGCTGAAGGACAAGACCGGCGTGGTCAGTCCCTATCTCGAACAGCTCGGCAGCTGGGGCAGTGCCACGCGGGACCCGCGCGGCTGGTCTGCGACGCATGCCTACTTCGCATTGCTGCCCGAGCATGCCGCCGGCGGCGCGCTGGCCTCGGATGCGCAATGGTTCTCCGTCGAGGGCGAGAGGGTGCGGCCGAAGCTTGCCTTCGACCATGCCGAGATTTTGCAGGCGGCGGTGCAGCGACTGCGCAGCAAGGTCGAATACACCTCGCTGCCGGCCTATCTGATGCCGCCGGAATTCACGCTGCCGGAATTGCAGCGGACTTTTGAGATCGTGCTCGATCGTCCGCTGGAGAAGAGCGCGTTCCGCACCCGCATGCTTACCGCCGACCTGATCGAGCCGGTTGCCAGGATGCGCAAGGGGCCGAACCGGCCTGCGCAGCTCTACCGGTTGAAGAAGGCCAAGGCGCCGGTGTTCTTTGCGCGGACGTTCAACCCGCCGGGATGAGCGTCACTCCAACAGATCGAAGGCGGGCATCGCGACGTCGGAGCGGCTGCCGCCGCACTAGAATCGATCGCCGCCACGCGCGATGTCTCCTCCACCATAATAGAGTCGCGGGCGCCGCCGGCGTTAGCGGCAATTCCGAGTGAAACATATTGATACGGATTGCGCGGCGGGCTCGGGCGCGCCCTCGATTCGGAGGAGATCATTCTCGCCGCCTGCATCGATCCGGAAGAATTGTGCCGACGTTGCGCCACCCGAAACGGATGTGATGGCGTCGATCGCTGCGGTGCCGATCACCTGACGCAGTGCGGCATGTGCTGCGTCGCGCTGGCTTATCGAGAGCGCTCATGCACAAGAAGGCAGCATGGCCGCCATGCGTGCCGAAACTGCATTGATGCAGCGTTCTCGATGTATTGCTGGCAGCGCACGATGAAGCGTGAAACAATGCTGCAAAAATCACGTTGGGAGAGAACTTGATGCCGTTCGAGCGGGAGTTGCATTGCGCCGTTGCGTGCCGGACCGTTAAGTGCAGATCTTGGATCGCGTTGCCATTATTCTGCCTGATCGGCGCGTTCGGAGTGATGCACAACGCCGTCGCGAACGAATCCTTGCAGATCGTGGATGCGCGCGTACCGGCGGTCGACACAGCGGGCGGGGACCTTCCGTTGATGATGACGATCAGGAACGAGGCCGACAGCGCCGATGCGCTGCTCCGCGTCCGCTGCCCGGTCGCGAATTTTTCCGAACGTCACATCGTCGATCGCGGCGAAGGCGCGCCCGCGATGCGCTCGATATCCAATATACCAGTCCCGGCCAAGGGAACACTCGAACTCAAGCGCGACGGCTATCACGTCATGCTGCTGCAGTTGCGTCAGGCGCTCACGCCCGGCGAGACGTTCAAATGCGCGGTCGTTTTTCAGAAAGCTGGCACCATCGAGACGGAGGTACAGGTCCAGAAGTGACCCAAGACGAGTGACTAAGGAAGGCGGCGGATGGCACAGCCATGCGCCGGGACTCAAGGCTTCTCGCGAGACTGCCCGTATGTGACGGGCGGTTCGATCAATGAAGAATGCTAGATCCGGAGGAAATGCATCTATGACAAGGTTGAATTGGGTAAAATTCCATATGCTCGCGGCGGCAGTAGCATCCGCTGCGACCTTCGCTGGCTCGTTCGCGCTTGCGGACGATGTCAACCAGGACCGTCTGCTCAATGCTGACAAGGAAGCGGGCAACTGGTTGCACCATCACAAGAACTATTCGGCGACCCGCTTCTCGTCGCTGACCGACATCAACAAGGACAACGTCAAGAACCTCAAGGTCGCCTGGACCATGCATCTGGGCGGCGTCGAGGGCGGCGGCATCTGGGCGCATGGCGGCCTGGAGGGAACTCCGATCGTCGAGAACGGATTCATGTACGTCACCGACGGCTGGGGATCGGTCTACAAGATCGATGCACATGGCGGCAAAGGCGTGCTGGTCTGGAAGATGGATCCCAAGACCGACCACGACTGGGCCGGCGCGGTCGCCTGCTGCGGCGTCGACAACCGCGGCGTCGCGTTGTGGGGCAATCTCGTCGTCTCGCACACGCTCGACGGCCGCCTGATCGCGACCAACAAGGAGACCGGGCAGGTCGCCTGGCAGCGTCAGGTCGCCGATCCCGACAAGGGTGAGGTGATCACCGGCGCGCCGTTGATCGTCAAGGACATGGCGATCTCGGGCGTGGCGGGCGCCGAATACGGCATTCGCGGCTGGATCGCCGCGACCGACCTGAAGAGCCAGAAGGAAGTGTGGCGTACCCACACCATCCCGGGCAAGGACGAGCCGGGCCACGAGACCTGGAAGGACGACAAGAACGCCAAGGCGAGCGGCGGTGGATCGACCTGGGTCACCGGCAGCTTCGACCCCTCGACCAACACCATCGTCTGGGGCGTCGGCAATCCCGGTCCGGACTGGGACAACGAATATCGTCCCGGCGACAATCTCTACACCGATAGCTCGCTTGGTCTCGATGCCGACACCGGCAAGATCAAGTGGCACTACCAGCACACGCCGAACGACCCGTACGACTATGACAGCGTTGCGGAGAACGTGCTGGTCGACGTCCCCGGTCCGAACAACACGACGCTGAAGCTCGCGCTCGAAGCCGACCGCAACGGCTTTGCCTATGCGGTC
This sequence comes from Bradyrhizobium sp. USDA 3364, assembly GCF_054056355.1. Lineage (NCBI taxonomy): Bacteria > Pseudomonadati > Pseudomonadota > Alphaproteobacteria > Hyphomicrobiales > Nitrobacteraceae > Bradyrhizobium > Bradyrhizobium sp. USDA 3364. Next base: position 7,700,125 of record NZ_JBSRYG010000002.1, on the reverse strand, counting down.
GACCGCAACAGCGGCAAGTTCATCTGGGGGCTGCCCTTCGTCAAGAAGGTGACCTGGACCAAGGGGCTCGATCCCGAGTCCGGCAAGCCGGTGGAGTATGATCCGAAGCAGGGTGTGCAGAAGTACAACGCCTCGGTCACGCCGAGCCGCACCAACAAGGAAACGGACATCTGCCCCGGCAACATGGGCGGCAAGAACTGGCCGCCGACTGCGTACAATCCGAACCTGAAGCTCTGGTACATTCCGGTGATCGAGAGCTGCAACCATATCAAGGTCGAGGAGTCGCAGAAGGAGAAGCTGAAAGCACGTGAGTTCTGGACGGGCGGCGGACCGAGCCAGAACGTCAAGATCACCGGCAGCGTGACCGCGATCGATGTCACCACCGGCAAGGTGGCTGGGAAGGCGGAGACGCAATTCCCGAACCTCGGCGGCATCCTGGCGACGCCGGACCTCGTGTTCTCCGGACAGCCGTCCGGCGAGGTGATCGCCTATGACGCGAAATCGCTGCAGCAGCTCTGGCAGTTCAACACGGGCGGTGGCGTCAACGCGCCCCCGATGACGTTCTCGGTGGACGGCAAGCAGTATGTCGCGATCCTGGTCGGCCTCGGCGGTGCCTGGGACAAGTGGTTCATCGATGCCACGCCCGAGCTGAAGCGGATGCAGCCGGGCTCGATGCTCTACGTGTTCGCCCTTTGACGTCGCACGCGCGGGAGGCTTCGGTGAGGGGCCTCCCGCGCAATTCTTGGTTCAGAGAAACAAAAGCAAATGAAGCACAACTGGCTGGTTGGCGCGTGGCTCGGCTGCGCGCTCGTGACGGGATTTATCGGTACGGCGCAGGCGCAGTCGGCGAGCGATCCGACCGATGCGGGCAAGGCGGTGTTCAAGCGCGGCAATTGCGTCGGTTGCCACAAATGGCACGGCAATGGCGGCGGCGGCTATGGCGGCGACGCGCTGTCGCTGCGCAAGACCGAGCTGACGCGCGAGCAGATCATCGAGACCGTGACGTGCGGGCGGCCGGGCACCGGCATGCCGTTCTTCGTGCGCGGCTCCTACGACACCACGAAATGCTATGAGATGACCCGGCAGGACGTCGCGGAGCGCATGCCGCCCGAGGCCAATGTGTTCCTGCGGCCGAATGAGATCGAGTCCGTCGCCGATTACGTGCTCGCCCATGTCAAGGGCAAGGGTGAGCCGAACTATGACGAGTGCATCGCCTTCTTCGGCGACGGCTCGCGTGTCTGCAACATCTACAAGGAGGCCGGCCACGCCGCCGCGCCCTCCGACCAGAGCGAGAAGAAGCCATGAGCAAGCACAGATCGGCAATCCGTGGACTGGTTTTTGCCGCCACCGTCACGGCCGCCGTGCCGGCGATGGCGACGGCGGGCGACCTGCGCGACATCGATGTCGGAATGGAAATCAGCAAAGTCCCGGACGCCGGATACATCAACCTGACCTGCGCCGGAGAGAAGACCACCCACAGATTGGCTGACTGGGCGCAGTGGCCGAACTGCCCGGAAGGTCCGGACCGGCTGCGCGGCATCCGCTTTGAATATGATCGCGAGACCGCGCGGGAGGGCACCATGGTCGCCGGCCATCCGGCGATCCTGACCGTGATGATCGACAAGGACGCCAGGATCGCTGCGCTGACGATCGAGACCGACCCGAAGGCGCGGCTCTATCTGCGCAAGAAGGCGTTCCTGCTCGGCCTGCAGGCGAAGTCGCGCTATGGCGAGGACGGCTGGACCTGCTCGGAGGCGAAGCCAAGCGGCGGCAAGCAGGAAGTGGGCGGCGTCTTCGTCGACGAGAAGTGCAGCAAGACCACCGACGGCCGGACCGTCGAGATCGAGCGTCATCTCTACCGCGAGCCGAACAAGGAGCTCAAGGATTTCACCGACGAGAGCCGGATCACGATCCGCCGCGCCGGGTCGTGAAACCGTCTCCCTCATCCTGAGACACCGTGACGGTTCGCACTGTCGTCATTGCGAGGAGCGATAGCGGCGACGAAGCAATCCATTTCTCCGCTTGCGGAGCGATGGATTGCTTCGCTTCGCTCGCAATGACGTTGATGTAGCGGCTCATCCTGCGTAGCAGGCGTCTCAAAGGATGTAGGCCACGGACGAGCCTCATGGTTCGCCTGGTGATGCGAAGCATCGTACAGAGATGCGCGTTCCGCGCTCCTCACCATGAGGAGCTTGCGGCGCTGTGACGTAGGACTGGATCAGTGCCGCGCCAGCAGCACCACGATGACCAAAGTCAGGATCGCGCACAGCACTTTCCAGAAGGTCACGGGATCGCGGTCGTGCAGCGATTTGCGGGTGGTGACGGCGGGGCCGGCCCAGGTCGCGCCGTTCTCCAGCTCGTGCGCGAACTCGATGGCGTCGCCATAGCGTTGCGCGGGCTCGACGCTGAGCGCCTTGCCGATCACGGCATCGAGCCAGGCCGGCAGGTCCGGCCGGTAGCGTGATAGCGGTGCGGGCTTGCCGAAGCGCGGCCGCGAGAACGGCTCGATCTCGCCGAACGGATAGTTCGCGGTGAACATGCGGTAGACGGTGACGCCGAGCGCGAACAGGTCGGAGGCCTCATCGCCGGCCTTGCCGCCGAATAGCTCCGGCGCCATGTAGCTCGCGGTGCCCGGAATGTCCTCGGCGGGAAAATCCTCCAAGAGCGGCACGCGCGCGACGCCGAGGTCGACCAGCCGCAATCCGCCGTCCTTCAGGAGGATCACGTTGTCCGGCTTGATATCGCGATGGATGATGCCGGCGCGATGCAGCGCCGTGACCGCGCGCACCAGCTTGGTTGCGATCGCGATTCCCTCGGTGAGCGACAGCCGCGGCGCGCGGTTGAGCCGCTGCTCCAGCGTTTCGCCCTCGTAGAGCGGCATGGCCGAATAGAGCCTGGTCTGCCGCTCCGCCGGCACCTCGATGATCTCGCCGATCCACAGGCTGCGCACGCGCGCGGCAACCCAGGCCTCGCGGACGAAGGCGAGGCGGTAGGAGCCCTCGCTGGCGACCCGCGGATGCGGAAATTTCAGCACGACCTCGCGGCCGGCGCGCTCATCGACAGCCTTGAACAGGCGGCTGTAGCGTCCGTCCGACAGCACGTCGCCGAGCGCGAAATCGTCGACCGTGTCGCCGCTCTGCGGCAGGTCGAGGATCGGCAGCGTCGCGATCGCGTGCGTAAGATCGTCGCGATCCGCCGGGGGCAGGTCGACGACGTCGAGCACCAGCGCGGTCGTGTTGTCGCTGCTGCCGGCAGCCAGTGCGCCCTCGACGATGCTGCGCGCCGATTCGTCGGGCGGCGTGCGCTCTTCCAGCAATTGCTGAAGCCGGGAATCGCCGAGCGCGCCATGAACGCCGTCGCTGCAGATCAGGAGACGATCATGTTGCCGGAGTCCGACGGACGTATAGTCGAAGCGGGCGAACTCCTCGAAACCGATGGCGCGGCTCAGCATGTGGGCGAGGTCGCCGCGGCCGGCGATATGATCCTGCGTCAGGCGTTCCAGCCGACCGTCGCTCAGGCGGTAGGCGCGGGTGTCGCCGATATGAATCACATGACACTGCCGCCGCGACAGGATGATCGAGGAGAAAGCGCAGGCCATGCCGCTGCGCGCGGCATCGACGCGGCCCTGACCGTAGATCCAGCTGTTGGCGGCTTCCAGTGCCCGCGCGGCGCGGCGGCGTACGCCGAGAGTCTCGGGCAGCGAATAATAGGCGTCGATGAAGCTGCGGACCGCGACCTCCGCGGCCTCGCGTCCGCCCTTGTGGCCGCCGACGCCGTCGGCGACCGCGGCCACGACATCGCGGCGAAGCGTGCCCGGCTGGCCCAGACAGGCCGCGACATAATCCTCATTGGCGGCGCGCTTGCCGGTCTCGCTGGCGAAGCCTAAGCGAACGCCCAGATCCCTTTGCAGGTCCCGCTGCAAATGCCGTTGCGCGCCGTTCGCCACGTCCGAGCTATCCTCTCCCGAGGGAGCGGGCCGTCAGACGCGCGCTCCCGACACCGCGCCCCAGGTGGTGCGCCAGCGGACCTTGACCATGGCAAGTCCGATGAAGCCAAGCAACGCCAGCGCGCCGAAGAACAGGAAGCCGGCGCCGAAGCCGCCGGTCATGCCCTTGGCATAGCCGAGCGTCTGGGCGAGGAAGAAGCCGCCGATGCCGCCGGCGCAGCCGACCAGCCCGGTCATCAGGCCGATCTCGTGGCGGAAGCGCAGCGGGATCAGCTGGAACACCGCGCCGTTGCCCATGCCGAGCGCCAGCACGCCGATCGAGAACAGCAGCACCGAGACCCACGCGATGTGCGGCAGCTCAGTCAGCGCCCAGCCGCCCGGCGTCGCCGCCGCCGGTCCTTCGGGCATGAAGGCGATCACGACATAGGCGGCGACGACGACGCCGAACAGGATCGAGAGCGAACGGATGCCGCCGATGCGATCGGCGATCATGCCGCCGACCGGGCGGAATCCCGAGCCGAATGCCACGATCAGCGCGACCAGCATGCCGGCCGCGACGCCCGAGACATGATACTGCACCGTGAAATAGAGCGGCAGCGCGTTGGCGAGGCCGACGAAGCCGCCGAAGGTGATGAAGTAGAAGAACATGAACCATCGGCTGTCGGAATCCCTCAGCAGCGCGCCGTAGGCTTTCAGCGAAATCGGCTTGCGCTCGCCCGGTGCGTCCTTGGCCGCGAACGCATAATAGGCAAGCACCATCAGCATCGGAATCAGCAGGCATCCGAACACGGCCTGCCAGCCCCAATGCTCGGCAATCGTGGGCGCCAGCAGCGTGTCGAGCACGACGCCCATATTGCCGGCACCGGCGATGCCCATCACCACGCCCTGATATTGCGGCGGGTACCAGCGGCTCGCTTGGGGCAGGGCGACCGCGAACGAAGCGCCGCCGACACCGAGCGCCAGCCCGAACAGTTCGATCGCGAGCTTGCTGGTCAGTCCGAAATGCCACACCGCCGCGGTTGCCGCGATCACGACGAGCTGGGCGATGATGCCGGTGCGCTTGGCGCCGATGAGGTCGGCGAGAATGCCCATCGGCACGCGCAACAGCGCGCCTGCGAGCACGGGAATGGCGACCAGGGTGAACTTCTCGTTCACGGCCAGGTTCATGTCGCGCGCGATGTAGACGATCAGCGGCCCGAGCGCGACCCACGCCATGAAGCTGATGTCGAAGTAGAGGAACGCGGCAAGCAGTGTCGGCCAGTGACCTGCCTTCTTGAACTCGGCTAGCTTCATCGCAAGCGTCTCGCGTTGATGCGACGGAGGCAGCCGCTGAAGTGCGACGATCTCGGGCGCAGATAAATCGAATGTGGGTGAATGTGTGAGCGCGCTCGTCGTTGAGACGCACTCCGACAAGAAGTCAGGTCAGCAATTTGCGTGCCATCGAATCGATCGCGTCGCTTTGCCTTGCAGTCGCAAGACGTTGCCGCGAGATCGCGAGCCGTGTTCGGCGATCGGAATTGGCGTGGCTTGCAGCAGGCGGCGGCGCGCAAACGCGCACGCTGATGCTTTCTTGTGCGATGCGCCATCAGCGCGCGGTTACGCGTCGACAGCGGGTTCGCGATCGTCGTCGCGGCAGTTGATGCTGTGCTGCACAAGAGATCATCGGCGTGGCTAAAAAATCGGCCAGCCGTCTCGGTGGCGCGTCATCGGGCTGATTCGATGTCGCCGGAAACTGATTGATTTTGCTGACAGATTCGTTCGCGCCGAGTTGGCACGCGTTTTGAATATCAAGTCGTTAACGGAACATCGATCGTCATTGAGGACGGTCTGCGCCCGCGGCTGGGCTTCCTACAAATCCAAACCTTATCGGTGTCGATCAACGACGCGTGTCGCGTCGCTGGGCAGCGCCGTCGGAATTGAAAGGCAGACCATGCTCGACAAGGTGATCAAGCAGAAGCTCGTCGTGATCGGCAACGGAATGGCCGGCATCCGGACGGTCGAGGCGCTGCTGGAGCGCGCGCCCGATCTCTACGACATCACGGTGTTCGGCTCCGAGCCCTACGGCAATTACAATCGCATCCTGCTGTCGCCGGTGCTGGCCGGCGAGAAGACCGTCGACGACATCATGCTCAACACCGTCGACTGGTACGACGACAACAACATCACCCTGCGCAAGGGCGAGACGATCGCCATGATCGATCGCCGGACTTGCGAGGTGGTCACCGAGGCCGGCGATCGCGTTCCCTACGACCGCTTGCTGATCGCGACCGGCTCGAACCCGATCATGCTGCCGCTGCCGGGCAAGGAGCTGCCGGGCGTGATCGGCTTCCGCGACATCTATGACGTCGATCGCATGATCAAGGCCTCGACCGACTACCGCAATGCCGTCGTGATCGGCGGCGGCCTGCTCGGTCTCGAAGCGGCCAACGGGCTGATGAAGCGCGGCATGAATGTCACCGTCGTGCATCTGCTCGACACCCTGATGGAGCGTCAGCTCGATCCGGTGGCCGGCGGATTGCTGCGCAAGTCGCTGGAAGAGCGCGGCATGGTGTTCAAGATGCCGGCGCAGACCCAGGCCATCCTGGGCGAGGACCGCGTCACCGGCGTGCGTTTCGGCGACGGCACCGAGCTGCCGGCCGACTTGGTGGTGATGGCGGTCGGCATCCGCCCCAACTTCGAGCTCGCCAAGAAGGCCGGGCTCTACTGCGAGCGGGGCATCGTCGTCTCCGACACCATGCAGACCTATGACGGCCGCATCTACGCGGTCGGCGAATGCGTACAGCACCGCCGCCAGACCTATGGTCTCGTCGCGCCGCTGTTCGACCAGGCCAAGGTCTGCGCCAACCACCTCGCGATGAAGGGCTTTGCCACCTATGACGGCTCAGTCACCTCGACCAAGCTGAAGGTCACCGGCATCGACCTGTTCTCGGCCGGCGACTTCGCGCCGGGGCCGGACAAGGAGGAGATCGTGCTGCAGGACGCCAATCGCGGCGTCTACAAGCGCATCATCCTGAAGGACAAGAAGATCGTCGGCGCCGTGCTCTACGGCGACACCATCGACGGCCCCTGGTACTTCCAGCATCTGCGCGACGGCACCGACGTCTCGCATATGCGCGAGCGCCTGGTGTTCGGCGCTGCCAATCTCGGCGATGGCGGCGTCAGCGGCCAGAGCTCGGTTGCCGCGATGAGCGACGAGACCGAGATCTGCGGCTGCAACGGCGTCTGCAAGGGCGCGATCGTCAAGGCGATCAGCGAGAAGAAGCTGTTCACGCTCGACGACGTCCGCGCCCATACCAAGGCGTCGTCGTCCTGCGGCTCGTGCACCGGCCTGGTCGAGCAGGTGCTGGCGTTCACGCTCGGCGGCGACTATTCGGCGGCGCCGAAGGTCAAGCCGCTGTGCAAGTGCACCGATCACAGCCACGACGACGTCCGCCGCGTCATCGTCGAGCAGCAGCTCAAGACCATTCCGGCGGTGATGCGCTTCATGGAGTGGAAGACGCTCAACGGCTGCCATTCCTGCCGTCCGGCGCTGAACTACTATCTGCTCGCGACCTGGCCCGGCGAATATCGCGACGACCAGCAGTCGCGCTTCATCAATGAGCGCGTCCACGCCAACATCCAGAAGGACGGCACCTATTCGGTGGTGCCACGGATGTGGGGCGGCGTCACCACGCCGAGCGAGCTGCGCGCCATCGCCGATGTTGCCGAGAAGTTCAACATCCCGACGGTGAAGGTCACCGGCGGCCAGCGCATCGACCTGCTCGGCGTCAAGAAGGAGGACCTGCCGGCGGTGTGGGCCGATCTCAACGACGCCGGCATGGTGTCGGGCCATGCCTACGCCAAGGGCCTGCGCACGGTGAAGACCTGCGTCGGTTCCGAATGGTGCCGCTTCGGCACCCAGGATTCCACCGGCCTCGGCGTCAAGCTCGAGAAGTTCATGTGGGGCTCCTGGACGCCGGCCAAGGTCAAGCTCGGCGTCTCCGGCTGCCCGCGCAACTGCGCGGAGGCGACCTGCAAGGACGTCGGCGTGGTCTGCGTCGATTCCGGCTACGAGATTCATTTCGCCGGCGCCGCCGGCCTGCACATCAAGGGCACCGAGTTCCTGACCAAGGTCGAGACCGAGGACGAGACGCTCGAGGTGATCGTGGCGCTGACCCAGCTCTATCGCGAGGAGGGCTGGTATCTCGAGCGCATGTACAAATGGTGCGACCGCGTCGGTCTCGAGCAGATCAGGAAGCGGGTGGTCGATGACATCGCGAACCGCAAGGCGCTGTTCGCCCGCTTTGCCTATTCGCAGCAGTTCGCGCAGACCGACCCGTGGGCCGAGCGCGCCAGCCGCGGCGTCGACCGCAACGAGTTCGCGCCTCTCGCCGAATTGGAGCTCGCATGACCCAGTGGATCGAGATCGGCGCATTGACCGACATTCCGCGGCTCGGCTCGCGCGTGGTGCGCACGCCCGGCGGCAACATCGCGGTGTTCCGCACCGAGAGCGACGAGGTGTTCGCGCTCGACGACCGCTGCCCGCACAAGGGCGGGCCGCTGTCGCAGGGCATCGTGCACAACAAGCGCGTGACTTGTCCGCTGCATAATTTCGTCATCGAGCTTGCGAGCGGGCAGGCGGTCGCGCCCGACGAAGGCTGCACGCATACCCATCCGGCCAAGGTCGAGAACGGCGTTGTCTGGCTGTCGGTACGGCAGGCGGCTGCGGTGAGCTGAGCGGTCAGGCAATGCCCGTCAAGACCACGTGTCCCTATTGCGGTGTCGGCTGTGGCGTCATCGCGTCGAAGGACGCGGCGGGCGCGGTCCGGGTCGAAGGCGACAAGCAGCATCCGGCCAATTTCGGCCGGCTGTGCAGCAAGGGCTCGGCGCTCGCCGAGACCATCGATCTCGACGGACGTCTGCTCGAACCTGTCGTCGATGGTGCGCCGGCCACGTGGGACGACGCGCTCGGTCGCGTTGCCGACGGCTTTAATCGGATTATCAGGGAGCACGGGCCCGATGCGGTCGCGTTCTATGTCTCCGGCCAGCTCCTGACCGAGGACTATTACGTCATCAACAAGCTCGCCAAGGGCTTTGTCGGCACCGCCAACATCGACACCAATTCGCGGCTGTGCATGGCCTCCAGCGTCGCCGGGCACAAGCGCGCGTTCGGCAGCGATACCGTGCCGGGCTGCTACGAGGATCTCGAGCAGGCGGACCTTCTGGTGCTGGTCGGCTCCAACGCCGCCTGGTGTCATCCGATCCTGCACCAGCGCATGCTGGCGGCAAAGGAGAAGAACCCGGCGTGCAAGATCGTGGTGATCGATCCGCGCCGCACCGCGACCTGCGAGGGCGCCGATCTGCATCTTCCGCTGCGCTCGGGCAGCGACAGCGTGCTGTTCAACGGGCTGTTCGCATTCCTCGCCGGCAGCAACGCGGTCGACCGTGCCTTTGTCGGCAATTGCACGACGGGGGTCGTCGACGCGCTCAAGCAGGTGGGCGGCCAGACCGTGGCGCAGACCGCGGCAACCTGCGGCCTGACCGAAGGCGCGGTCGGACTGTTCTTCGACTGGTTCACCCGGACCGAGCGCGTCGTCACGCTGTATTCGCAAGGCATCAACCAGTCGTCGAGCGGCGTCGACAAGGTCAACGCCATCATCAATTGCCATCTCCTGACCGGACGCATCGGCCGTCCCGGCATGGGGCCGTTCTCGCTGACCGGCCAGCCCAACGCGATGGGCGGCCGCGAGGTCGGCGGGCTTGCCAACCAGCTTGCCGCGCATATGGAGATCGAGAATCCCGCGCATCGCGAGCTGGTGCAGCGGTTCTGGCGCGCGCCTGTGATCGCGGAGAAAAGCGGGTTGAAGGCGGTCGACATGTTCGACGCCATCGCTGACGGCCGCATCAAGGCGGTGTGGATCATCTCGACCAATCCGGTGGTGAGCCTGCCCGATGCCGACCGCGCGCGGGCCGCGCTCGAGGCCTGCGAGCTCGTCGTGGTGACGGATTGCATGCGCGACACCGACACCACGCGCCATGCCGACGTGCTGCTGCCGGCGCTGGCCTGGGGCGAGAAGGACGGCACCGTCACCAATTCCGAGCGCCGGATCTCGCGGCAGCGGCCGTTCCTGTCAGCGCCGGGCGAGGCGCGCGCCGACTGGCGCATCATCTGCGACGTCGCCACCCGGATGGGATATGCCGGCTTCGACTATACCTCGGCGGCCGAGGTGTTCCGCGAGCACGCCGAACTGTCGGGCTTTGAAAATCGTGGCCAGCGCGATTTCGACATCTCGGCGCTGGCTGCGCTAGACGACGGCGCCTATGACGCGCTGGCGCCGGTGCAGTGGCCGGTGACGTCAGAGCATCCGGCCGGCACGCCGCGGATGTTCGAGAGCCAGACATTCTTCACGCCCGACCGCAAGGCGCGCTTCGTGCCGGTCGCGCCGCGCGCGGCGCGCCACGCCACCAGCCGGGACTATCCGCTGGTGCTCAACACCGGCCGCGTCCGCGATCAGTGGCACACCATGACGCGGACCGGGAAGACCGGGCGGCTGCTGTCGCATGTCTTCGAGCCCTATGCCGAATTCCACCCCGAGGACGCGCGGCAGGCCGGCCTGCAAAACGAGGGACTGGCGCGGCTGACGAGCAACTGGGGCGAGATGATCGCGCGCGTCGTGGTCAGCGCCGACCAGCGTCGCGGCTGCGTGTTCGTGCCGATGCACTGGAACGAGGAGTTCGCCGGCGAGGGGCGCGTCAACGCGCTGGTCAATCCGGTGGTCGATCCGCTGTCCGGCCAGCCGGAATCCAAGCACACGCCGGTCAAGGCCGATCCCTACGCGCCGAAATGGCACGCCTTTGTCCTGAGCCGCGACGCGATCAAGCGGCCGGCAAGCGGCTATTGGGTTTACGGCAAGGCCGGCGATTGCATGCGGCTCGAACTCGCGCTCGACGTCCGCCCGGAGAGCTGGCGCGACTGGGCGCGGGCGCAGCTCGGCCTCGACGGCGTCGAGATCGAATGGATCGCCTACCGCGATCCGGCCGCCGGACGCTTCCGTTACGCGGCGGTGCGCGACGGCCGGCTCGCGGGCTGCGTGTTCATCGCGCCCGACCACACCCTGCCGTCGCGGGCCTGGCTGACCGGGCTGTTCGCCGAACAGCAATTGTCGGCCAATGCGCGGATGGCGCTGCTGGCAGGGCGGCCGTTCGGCGCGGGCGAGGACATCGGCCCGATCGTCTGCTCCTGCTTCAGCATCGGCCAGCATCAGATCACCGCCGAGATCAAAAAGGGCGCCGCCAGCATTGAGGCGATCGGCCGCTGCCTGAAGGCCGGCACCAATTGCGGTGGCTGCAAGCCCGAGATCGGCAAGCTGATCGGCGCCACCGCGCAGCCGCGGCAGGCGGCGATCGCGTCCTGACTCTCGAACGAGTCAGCAACCTCTGCAGATGCTCTTCAGCTTGCTGTTGAGCAGGCGGTCCTCCTCGTCGGAGGCTGCCTTGGCATAGGCGTCGTCGCCGTGGCGCTTGTCGGAAGCAAAGCCGCCGTGGACTGCGCCGCCGGCGTGCATGCCGTGACTGTGCCCGCCGCCGTGGCCGTGGCCGCCGCCGCGTGCATCCGCCGGCGGCATTGCGGCCGCAAGCAGGGTGAGCAGCAGCCCGGCCGTCGTGAACGTCCGCATGGTTTCCTCCTCGTCGCGTCAGAATAGCGTGGGCGCCGAGACAAATCGGTGTCGGCCGTCTTCACAATTTCGCGTGGCGGCAAGCGGCCCGATTCTGGTGACCGGTTCCCCCCGGCGGTCACCGGCGCGCCGCACATAGGCCGTCCGGGGATGGCTTCATGCCGACAATGCAGTGCTCACGGCACCAAAATGGTGTATCGGCAGGCTCTGGCGTGTCCAGGACACGGGCAAGACACCCGTCCCGCGCCGGACAATCAAGATTTGCAAAATATCGGAGGAAGGTTCATGTCGGCTCTGCCACTCTCGGGCATCAAGATCCTCGATTTGACGCGGGTGCTCGCGGGCCCGCTGTCGGCCCAGATGCTGGCGGATCTCGGCGCCGAGGTGATCAAGATCGAGCGGCCCGGCGGCGGCGACGATGCGCGCGCCTTTGGCCCGCCCTACCTTCCCGATCCCGAAGGCAAGGCGAACAACAACAACTCGTTCTACCTCTGCGCCAACCGCAACAAGAAGTCGGTCACCGTCAATATCGCCAAGCCCGAGGGGCAGGAGATCATCCGCGAGCTCGCCAAGTCGGCCGACGTGATGATGGAGAACTACAAGGTCGGCGACCTCAAGCGCTACGGCCTCGATTACGAGACCATCAAGAAGATCAACCCCGGCATCATCTATTGCTCGGTGACCGGTTTCGGCCAGACCGGACCTTACGCGCCGCGCGCCGGTTATGACGCGATCCTGCAGGCAATGGGCGGCCTGATGAGCGTCACCGGCCATATCGACGGCGAGCCCGGCGAGGGCCCGATGAAGGTCGGCCCCTCGATTGTCGACTACATGACCGGCATGAACACCTCGATCGGCATCCTCTCCGCGCTCTACCATCGCGATGCCAACAACGGGGAAGGGCAGCATATCGACGTCTGCCTGTTCGACACCGTGATCGCCTCGCTGTCGCACTGGCTGCAGATCTACCTCGTCAACGGCAAGATGCCGCCGCGCCGCGGCACCTGGGGCAATGGCGGCATGCCGGCCGGCGTGTTCCGCTGCACCGACGGCGAATTGATGCTGGTGGTCGGCAATGACGGCCAGTTCCAGCGCACCTGCGCGGTGCTCGGCGAGCCCGAGCTCGCCAACGACAAGCGCTTCGTCAAGAACAACGACCGCGTGGTGCACGGCAAGGAGATCATGGCGATCTTCGCCGGGCTGTTCCTGAAGCATCCAGTCGCCTACTGGCTGGAGAAGCTTGAGGAGGCCGGCGTGCCGTCCGGCCCGATCAACAATTTCGAGCAGGTGTTCAGCGATCCGCACGTGCAGTCGCGCGGCATGCGGGTCAAGGTCGATCACCCCTTCGAGCCGAACCTGTCGCTGATCCGCAACGCGCTGACCTTCTCGGGCACGCCGATCACCGAGTACCGCGCCCCGCCGCTGTTAGGGGCCGACACCAAGGATGTGCTGGCGAGCATCGGCTATGACGACGCCAAGGTCGAAGGGCTGAAGGCGCAGGGGATTCTGTAGACGCGCTCGACCCGGACAGGAGAGGGCGGCACGAGTCCAACCCCACGTCATTGCGAGCGAAGCGAAGCAATCCATCGCCCCGCATATGCGGAGGCATGGATTGCTTCGTCGCTATCGCTCCTCGCAATGACAAGGCGAACACACTTCGATCCATGTCGAATCATCATTGACACCAGCCCGCTAGATTGGCGCCATCGATCCCTCATCGAAGGTGCCAATCATGAAACGGGAAGTGGTCCGCGTCGAACCGATCTCGAGCTGGCTGGAGCGCTGGAAGGCGCCGGCGTCCGCAGTCACCCGCGCCGGCAACATGGTGTTCGTCTCCGGCCTGCCGCCGTTCGATCCCGCAACTGGCGAGATCGCTACCGGCGCCCCGATCGAGCAGCAAAGCGAATTGGTCATGGAGCAGTTGAAGCGGTGCTTGGAGGCCGCCGGCGCCTCGTTCGACAACGTGATGAAGTGCAACATCTTCTGCACCTCGGCAAAACACTTCGCGACCTTCAATACGATCTACCGGAAATACTTCGCGGATGACCTGCCGGCGCGGATCTTCGTCTGCATCCCGGAATGGACTGGCCCGTTCGACATCGAGATCGACTGCATCGCGATGGTGTAAGGGCAGGGCCCTTCACAAATCCTGGCGCGTCAGCCGGCCGTGCACCAGGACCGGCCGCGCGGCCGGCTTGTTCGGCACATCGCCCATCGTCAGCGCCATCACCGAGACCGTGACCACGCGATCGATGATGGCGCGGACGTCGTCGAGGTCGCACTTGCCTTCCGACAGCCGCAGCAGGCGTTCCTTCTCGCGGATGGTGTGGTGCGCCATCGCGAGCGCGAAGTGCAGGCCCCAATACAGTTCGGTGTCGTCCCGGCCGGGCATCGCGCGGCGCATCGCGGCGGCGAATTTGCGCAGATGGTCGACTTCGCGGTTCTTGATGCGGCGGATCGGCGGCACGGATTCGATCGAGGCGCGGATCATGAAGCGCGCCGCGGTCGAGCCCTCGCGGTCGGGTCCGAGGCAGCCGCGCAGAGTGGGGCCGACGAGGGCGCGCATGATGTCTTCGATCGCGGCGCGTCCGCCGCCTTTTTCTTCCGCCGCCCGCAATTCATTGAGACGCTCGCGGTTGGTCTGGATGCTGCGGGTGACGAACAGCTCCGCGATCAATTCGTCCTTGGAGCCGAAATGATAATTCACCGCGGCGAGGTTGACGTTCGCCTCCGCGACGATGTCGCGCAGCGTGACGTCGCCGAAGCCGCGGTCGGCATAGAGCCGCTCGGCGGCGGCGAGAATGGCGGATCGGGTCTGGTCGCTGGCCATGGCTTCGAACCTCCGGTCATTCCGGGGCGATGCGCAGCATCGAACCCGGAATCTCGCGCCACAACTCCTGGATTTCGGGTTCGGCGCTGACGTGCCGCCCCGGAATGACGACGACGCCCGGGAGTTGCTTTTCAAACATTTGTATGAAACTATCGTTTGAAGAGCCGGAAATGTCAATCCGCTGATCGCGGGCGGCGTTCTGGCACACCACCGCCGCCTGTCCCGCGAACGCCCTTGCGAGCCGCGGAGGCGGGGTCAACAATGTTGTCCAAACGGCCAAGGCCCTGAAGGCAAGGTCCAGAAGGCAAAGGCCCAAGTCTAGGAAACGAGGAGCGTCCCATGGATTTCACGATGTCGCCGAAGCAGAAGGAGTGGCTGGAGCGCGTTCAGGCTTTCATGAAAACGCATGTCCGCCCGGCGGTGCCGATCTACGAGAAGCAGGACGCCGAAGGCCCGCGCTGGAAGGTGATCCCGGTCCTCGAGGACCTGAAGAAGAAGGCGAAGGCCGAAGGCCTCTGGAACATGTTCATGCCGCCGTCCTCGCATGAGGACGACGAATTCCACGGCGCGGGATTGACCAACCTCGAATACGCGCTGCTGTCGGAAGAGATGGGCCACATCTCCTGGGCGTCGGAAGTATTCAACTGCTCCGCTCCCGATACCGGCAACATGGAAGTGTTCATCCGCTACGGCACCAAGGAGCAGAAGCGCAAATGGCTGCGCCCGCTGATGGACGGTGAGATCCGCTCCGCCTTCCTGATGACCGAGCCTGCGGTCGCGTCGTCCGACGCCACCAACATCGAGACGCGGATCGAGAAGGACGGCGATCACTACGTCATCAACGGCCGCAAATGGTGGTCGTCGGGCGTCGGCGATCCCCGCTGCAAGATCGCGATCCTGATGGGCAAGACCGACTTCAACGCCGCCAAGCATCAGCAGCAGTCGCAGATCCTGGTGCCGCTCGACACCCCCGGCATCAAGGTCGAGAAGATGCTGCCGGTGTTCGGCTTCGACGATGCACCGCACGGCCACGCCCAGGTGCTGCTCGAGAACGTCCGCGTGCCGAAGGAAAACATCCTGCTCGGCGAGGGCCGCGGCTTCGAGATCGCGCAGGGCCGTCTCGGCCCGGGCCGCATCCATCACTGCATGCGCACCATCGGCCAGGCCGAGGAAGCGCTGGAGAAGATGGTGAAGCGGCTCGCCTCGCGCACCGCGTTCGGCAAGAAGATCATCGAGCACTCGGTCTGGGAGCAGCGCATCGGCGAGGCCCGCACCGACATCGAGATGAATCGCCTGCTGTGCCTCAAGGCCGCCGACATGATGGACAAGGTCGGCAACAAGACCGCGCAGGCCGAGATCGCGATGATCAAGGTCGCAGCGCCCAACATGGCGCTGAAGATCATCGACCAGGCGATCCAGGCGTTTGGCGGCGGTGGTGTTTCCGACGACGCCGGGCTCGCCAAGGCCTATGCCCACATCCGCACGCTGCGCCTGGCCGACGGTCCGGACGAGGTGCACAATCGCGCCATTGCCAGGCTTGAACTTCGGAAGTATGCAAACACGTCGCACTGAGCATGATGCGGAACGCATGGCGTTCCCGCGTACATCGTGCTCAGAATGAAAAAGAGAAATGGGAGCGCCGGGCGGCGCTCCCGACAAAACTGAGTTGAGGGAGCGTCATCGTGGCGGACGGCGTCAGGAAAGACGAGGAATTTTCCGGGACAAGGGAAGTCGAGGAGCGCCATCGTATCAACGAGGCCAATCTCGCCGCCTGGATGAAGGAACACGTCGAGGGCTATCAGGGCCCGCTCAAGGTCCTGCAGTTCAAGGGCGGCCAGTCCAATCCGACCTACAAGCTCGAGACCCCCGGCCGCAATTACGTGATGCGCCGCCGTCCGTTCGGTAAATTGTTGCCGTCGGCCCATGCGGTGGATCGCGAGTTCCGCGTGATCGCGGCGCTCGGCAAGCAGAATTTCCCGGTCGCAAAAGCCTACGCGCTGTGCACCGACGACGCGGTGATCGGCTCGGCCTTCTACATCATGTCGATGGAGGAGGGGCGGGTGTTCTGGGATCCGACGCTGCCGAGCCAGGAGCCGGACGCGCGGCGGAAAATCTTCACCAGCAAGATCGAGACGCTGGCCAAGCTGCACATCCTCGATCCCGAAACAATCGGCCTCGGCGATTTCGGCAAGCCCGGCAACTATTTTGCGCGCCAGGTCGACCGCTGGACCAAGCAGTATCGCGCGTCCGAGACGCAGCACATTCCCGAATTCGAGAAGCTCGCCGAGTGGCTGCCGAAGACGGTGCCGGAGCAGAGGCGCGTCTCGGTCGTGCATGGCGACTATCGCCTCGACAACATGATCTTCCACGCCACCGAGCCGCGGGTGCAGGCGGTGCTCGACTGGGAATTGTCGACGCTCGGCGATCCCATGGCCGACTTCACCTATCTGTTGATGCAGTGGACCATGCCGGGCCTCGCCAACGCCGACCTCAAGGCGTTGAACATTCCGAGCCAGGACGAGGCCGCACAGATCTACTGCAACGTCACCGGCATGGCTGTGCCGGACCTGAACTGGTACTTCTCCTACAATCTGTTCCGCCTCGCCGGCATCACGCAGGGCATTGCGGGCCGGGTCCGCGACGGCACCGCCGCGAACGCCAAGGCCCTCGAGTCGGCCGCGCGCACCGTGCCGCTGTCGAAGGCGTCATGGGAATACGCGCAGAAGGCCGGCGCGATCTGACACGAAACGCGGCGCGATCCTCATGGTTCGCGCCGCTTCCGCGAGGTGCGGCATGTTTCCGCATTGTAGCCATCTGTGACTTGAGTTCGCAGCGCCGCTTTGGCAAGTCAGTCCAGTCAACGCTCGCGCCCTGGTCCTGATCGGACACTTTCATTTTGCCCCTTTCCTCGAATCTTCGCGGTAGCCTGTTCATGGCTGCGGCCATGGCCAGCTTCACGGTCAACGATACCATCACCAAGGCGGTGTCGGCGGAACTCAATATCGGGGAGGTCCTGCTGGTTCGCGGCCTGGTCGCGATCGTGCTGGTCGCGGCACTCGCGTGGTACCGCGATGCGCTGCGCAGTTTCAGCGCTCTCCTGATCTGGCCGGTCGGACTGCGCGTCGTCGGCGAGATCGGCGGCACACTGACTTATCTCTCAGCGATCTCGCAGATCCCGCTCGCCAACGCGTCGGCGATCTTCCAGGCGCTGCCGCTGGTCATCACGCTCGGTGCGGCGCTGGTGTTCGGCGAGCCGGTCGGCTGGCGGCGCTGGCTTGCGATCGCGGCCGGCTTCATCGGCGTGCTGGTCATCGTCCGGCCCGGCGCGGAAGGATTTAGCCAGGCCGCGCTGTTGGCGCTGGCGTCGGTCGGCTTCTGCGCGGTCCGCGACCTCGCAACCCGCCGCATCCCGAAGCACTTGCCGACCGTGTTCATCACGCTGCTCACGACCGTGACGGTGACGACGGCCGGCGCTGCCGTACTGGTCCCGCTCGGCGGCTGGAAGGCGCCGTCCGGCCATGCGCTCGGCCTGCTCGCATTCGCCGCCGTGCTGATCCTGATCGGCTATCAATGTATCATCGTGTCGCTCCGCACCGGCGACATCTCGGCGGTGGCGCCGTTCCGCTACACCGCGCTGCCATGGGCGATGCTGACCGGCTATCTCGCCTTCGGCCACAAGCCCGACGGCCCAATGCTCGCCGGCGCCGCAATCATCGTGGCGTCAGGTCTCTACGCCTTCTACCGCGAGCGCAAGCGCGACAAGCTCCGCCCGGCGGCGACGGGTCCCGGCCTGCCGCCGGACGGGTTGTAACGCATAACGGTCCGCAGGATAGGTGGAGCCAACGGGTCCGCGCAAGGCGCGGCCCGATGATAAACTCCGCGATACCCATCGATCCGAGTCCGCGGCCCGATGATGGGTTTCGCTTCGCTCTACCCATCCTTGCTACGCAACCATTTGCGGCATCACTTCGCGCAATGCGCGATCAGCCGTGCGACGAAATCTCCGCACGCCTCGAGCTGCGACATCTCGACGAACTCATCCGGCGTGTGCGCCTGCGCGATCGCGCCGGGGCCGACCACGACCGAGGGCACGTCCGCCATGCTGACGAACAGCCCAGCCTCGGTGCCGAAGGCGACCTTGGCGTGATCGTTGCGGCCGGCGAGCTGCTTGGCCAGCGTGACGACTGGATCGTCTGCCGCCGTATCGAGCGCGGGGTAGTCGAGGATCTCCTCGAAATCGATGCCGCAGTTCGCGTCGCGTTCGCGCATCCTGGGCTCGATCTCGGCCTTTGCCCAGGCGATGATCGCGTCCGTCACTTGCCTGGACTCGGTGATCCCGATGCCGCGGCATTCGAACTCCACGGTGCAATGGTCGGGCACGATGTTCAGCGCCGCGCCGCCATGCACGATGCTGGTGAGCAGCGTGGAATGCGGCACGTCGTAGAGACTGTCGCGCTCGCGTTTCGCCGCGAGCTGTTCGGCGCGGCAGCGGATTTCCGTGATAAGCTCGGCCGCATATTCGATCGCGTTCACCCCGTCGGGCGCGATCGAGGAGTGGCGCGCGAGCCCGCGGAACGTGGCGCGCACACCGTGCTTGCCCTTGTGGCCGGTGATCACCTGCATCTGGGTCGGCTCGCCGACGAAGCAGCCGAGCGGCTTCACCGGCTTGCGCGCGACCTCGCGCAGCATCGGCCGCACGCCGACGCAACCGATCTCCTCGTCATAGGAGATCGCGAGATTGATCGGCGTCTTGAGACCGGCTGCGAGCATCTCGGGAACCATCGCGAGGCAGACCGCGACGAAGCCCTTCATGTCGGTGGTGCCGCGGCCATAGAGCCGGCCGTCGCGCTCGACGAGTTCGAACGGGTTGTGGGTCCAGTTCTGTCCGGCGACCGGCACGACATCCGTATGCCCCGACAGCACGAGCCCGGCTCTGTCCTCGGGGCCGACCGTGACCCACAACGAGGCCTTCTGTCCGGTATCATCGACGATGCGCTGTGCGCCGACGCCGAGCGAGGCGAGATAGCGCTCGATGTAGTCGATCAGGGGCAGGTTGCTGCGGTCGCTGACGGTATCGAAGGCGACGAGGTCGGCCAGAAGTCTGCGGATGCGGTCGGGACGTGGGCTTTGCATGGATAGGGTCACTGGTGGGTATGGATCCCTGAACCATAACAATGAAAGCATGAAAGGGAAAAGAACTCGCCGCCCCGGCTGAGTGGGTTGTCCGGCCTGGACGACTCACAAGCCGCGCCAAAAGAGTGTGCGTCGTCCCGGCGAAGGCCGGGACCCATAACCACCGATGGGTATTGTTGAACGATGCTGGAACGACGAGTGCCTTTCACCATGCGTGCCGCGGCGTATGGGTCCCGGCCTGCGCCGGGACGACAGTGGTGAATGTGGCGCCGTTATCACGTCATCCGGACCTCGCCGGCACGGCGAACGGCGAGATAGCCCGTGCTAAATCGGCTTGCCCGTATACGGCATCGACGCCGTGAGGCCGCCGTCGACCGGGATGGCCTGGCCGTTGACGTAGGAGGCCTCGTCGCTCGCCAGGAACAATCCCATCGCGGCGAGTTCGTGCGGCTGACCGGGGCGCTTCAGCGGATTGAGCTGGCCAATCTTGTCCTGGGTGCCGCGCTCCTTGGCGCGATCGAACACCGGCTTGGTCATGCCGGTCTCGATCAGGCCCGGGCAGATCGCATTGATGCGCACACCGGTGCCGGAAAGCGAGTAGGCGGTGGTCTGCACCAGGCTGATGACGCCGGCCTTGCTCGCACCGTAGGGATGACCGCTGGCGCCGGACTTCAGGCCCGCGACGGATGCGGTGCAGACGATCGAGCCGGAACCTTGCTTCGTCATGTGCGGGATCGAATGCTTGATCGCGAGGAACGGGCCGATCAGATTGACGCGCAGCACTTCCTGCCAATGTTCGACGGTCTGGTCGGCGAGCGGCACGAGACCGCCGCTGACGCCGGCGTTGGCCCAGATCGCATCGAGCTTACCGTATTTCGCGACGGCCTTGTCGATGAACGCCTTCACGTCGCTCTCCGAGCCTGCGTCAGCTGTGACGGCTTCGACGGTACCGCCGGCATCGCGCACCAGCTTGGCGGTGTCGTTCACGGCATCGGTGCGATCGACCGCGATCAGCCTGGCGCCTTCCCTGGCGAACAGCAGCGACGCTGCGCGGCCGATGCCGCTGCCCGCGCCGGTGATGATGACGGATTTGCCTTCGAGGCGGCCCATAGGTTTCTCCCTGTTCACGTGATCCGCAACGCGTCTGCCGCGCGACGGAATTCAAACAAAATTTCAAACGTCAGAAGCACTTGAGACGATGTGCGGTGTGACGTACAGCGTGACGGGACACTATTGAAGGGCTCATCCGATGTCCAATCCAGAGAAGCCTAACGTGACGGTGACGCGCTGGTGGTGGGTTCGCCACGCGCCGGTGCGCAGCGATGGCGGCAACATCTACGGGCAGGAGGACATCGACTGTGACATCGGCGACGTCGAAGTGTTCGAGGCGGTCGCCAAGATGCTGCCGCGCAACGCGGTGTGGTATTCGAGCAATCTGAAGCGCACGCACAAGACCGCGGAAGCGATCTGGGCCGCCGGTTATCCGAGGCCGGCCGGCATGACGCATGAGCGCGACTTCGCCGAGCAGCATCTCGGCCGGTGGCAGGGCATGAACCGTGCGGCGATTCTCGCCAGCCGTCCGCCGGGCAGCGCCTGGTTCTCCGACGTCAACGAGCCCGCGCCGGGCGGCGAAAGCTTCATGGATCTCTACACCCGCGTTTGCCGCACCATCGTGCGGATCACGGCGGCGGAGGCGGGTAACGACATCATCGCCGCCGGCCATGGCGGCGTGATCAAGGCCGCGGTCGGACTTGCGCTCGGCGGCCAGCCGGATCGGGGCCTGTCCTTCGACATCGACAACGTCTCGGTGACGCGGCTCGATCATATCGCAAGCAATGGTCTGTCGACCTGGCGGCTGCCGATGGTGAACCAGCAGCCCTGGATCGCCGATCCCCGCCACGCCGCGATGCATCAGCCGGCCGGGCCTGAGGTACGGCCGGCCAGCAAGCTTGCGTGATTGCTGCTATCGCAACGCCGGACCACTGCTTAAGCTGATCGCAGAATTCAAACACCTTTAAACTCAAAACTCAGACTCGGGAGAGAAGCATGACCTTGTTCGACATGAAGGGAAAAGTCGCCGTCATTACCGGCTCGACGCGCGGCATCGGACGCGCGATCGCCGAGCGGATGGCCGAGCACGGCGCCAATGTCGTGATCTCCTCGCGCAAGGCCGATGTCTGCGAGCAGGTCGCGAAGGAGATCAATGACAGCTACGGCAAGGGCACTGCGGTCGCGATCGCGGCGAACATCTCCTCGAAGGAAAATCTGCAGAACCTGGTCGACGAGAGCAACCGCGCCTTCGGCAAGATCGATGTGCTGGTCTGCAACGCCGCGTCGAACCCGTATTACGGTCCGCTCGCCGGCATCTCCGACGATCAGTTCAGGAAAATCCTCGACAACAACATCGTCGCCAACAACTGGCTGATCTCGATGGTGGTGCCGCAGATGATCGAGCGCAAGGACGGCTCCATCATCATCGTGTCCTCGATCGGCGGCCTGAAGGGCTCGACCATCCTCGGCGCCTACGCGATCTCGAAGGCTGCCGACATGCAACTCGCGCGCAACCTCGCCTGCGAATACGGCAAGCACAATATCCGCGTGAACTGCATCGCGCCGGGCCTGATCAAGACCGACTTCGCCAAGGCGCTGTGGGACAACCCGGACAATCTGAAGGCCTCGACCGCGCGCTCGCCGCTGCTGCGGATCGGCGTGCCGGACGAGATCGCGGGCGCCGCCGTGATGATGGGCTCGCGCGCCGGCGACTTCATGACCGGCCAGACCATCGTGATCGATGGCGGCGCGACGATCAGCTGACCCGAAGCGTCATCCCGGGGCGCGCGTAGCGCGAACCTCAGATGTGCAACTGCACATCGGGGGATCTCGACATTGTTGCGCAAGATTCCGGGTTTAGCCCTGCGGGCTGCCCTGGAATGACAGCTTACTCCACCGCCGCGTAAACCCCGTTCCTCACCAGCGAGCGGGTATATTCACGTTGGCCCGGGCCCTGCATCATGAAGACCGTGATCAGGTCTTCGCTCGGATCGATCCAGAAGAACGTGCCGGCCATGCCGCTCCAGAAATATTGGCCGACCGAGCCGGAGAACGGCGCGATGCCCTGCTGCGTGCGTACGGCGAAGCCGAGGCCGAAACTGTGGCCGGGCGACACCAGCGTACCCTGGATCTTGACGCCGGCGCCGAGGTGGTCCGAGGCCATGAATTCGAGCGTCTTGCGGCCGATGATCCTGGTGCCGTCGAGCGAGCCGCCGTTGAGCAGCATTTGCGCGAAGCGGGCATAGTCCATCGTGGTCGACACCAGACCGCCACCGCCGGATTCCATCGCCGGTTTCTCCAGCATGTTGAACAGCTGCACCTTCTCATTGGTCCAGGGATCGTTGGCAAAGGCCTCGGCGAGCCGACCGGCATTGGCTTCGGGAGTGTGGAAGGCGGTCTCGTTCATCTGTAGCGGGGAGAGGATGTGGTCGGTGAGGTACGCGCCGAGCGTCTTGCCGCTGACGACCTCGATGATGCGGCCGAGGATGTCGGTGGAGCGGCTGTAGTTCCACTCGGCGCCGGGCTGGCAGACTAGCGGCATGCCCGCGAGCATGGTGGCGTGCTCGGCATTGGTGATCTTGCGGCTGCGCAGCCGCGACTGCTTGTAGAGCTCCTGCACCGGGCCGTTGCCGGTGTGGTCATACGTCAAACCCGACGTGTGCCGCAGCAGGTCCTGGATCGTCATCTGCCGCTGCACGGGGACCAGCTCGAGCTTGCCGTCGCGCTCGACGCCGACCTTGGTCTCGGCGAATTCGGGGATGAACTTGGCGACGGGATCGCTCAGCAGGAAGTGGCCGTCCTCCAGCAGCTGCATGATGCCGACCGAGACAATCGGCTTGGTCATCGAGAAGATGCGGAAGATCGTGTCATGCGTCATCGGCGCGGCGGCCGCCGGGCTTTGCCGGCCGATCGCGTCGAACCAGCCGACCTGGCCGCGCCGCGCCACCAGCACCGTGAAGCCGGGCGCGGTTCCCTTGTCGACCTCGCGGCGGAAGGTGTCGGACAACGCCTGCAGCCGCGCGCTCGACAGCCCGATCGATTCGGGCTTGGCGAGGGGGAGGGACGGGGTGGTCTGGCTGGCGGCGTGCTTGGTGGCAGTCTGGGCGTTCATGGTCTCTCCCTGGTTCTTGATTCTTGCGGCGAGGGCGCCGGCATGGGTGATGATGGAAGTCTGGCGCAGAAGTTTTGCAATGAACAGAAGCTTCGCTGCTTCGCCCTTGCAAACCGGCCATGCCCTGTGCTTGAAACGGCGCGAACCGGCGGCGACGCGGGTTCCCTGCAGGAGTGTAGCTCAATTGGTAGAGCACCGGTCTCCAAAACCGGGGGTCGCAGGTTCGAGCCCTGCCACTCCTGCCAGCTTTTACCCAATCATTTGAATGTGTTGGCCGAGGTCCTGGACCCCGGCCATGATCATATTCGGCTACTTGACGAGCGGGCAGCCGCCGTCCTTGAGCGGCCGGAACGCCTGGTCGCCGGGCACCTCGGCGAGCACCTTGTAGTAATCCCACGGCGCCTTCGATTCCTCCGGCTTCTTGACCTCGAACAGGAACATCGAGTGCACCATGCGGCCGTCCTCGCGCACCACGCCATTGTCGGTGAAGGCGTCGCGGACCGGCGTAGAGCGCATCTTCGCCAGCACCGGCTTGGTCTCCTTGGTGCTGGCCGCCTTCACGGCATTGAGGTAGTGCAGGGTGGCGCTGTAGGTCGCGGCCTGGTTCATGGTAGGCATTCGCTTCATCCGCTCGAAGAAGCGCTTGCCGAAGGCGCGGGTGCGGTCGTTGAGATCCCAGTAGTAGGCCTCGGTGATGATCAGGCCCTGCGCGAGCTTCAGCCCGAGGCTGTGGATGTCCGAGATGAACATCACGATGCCCGCCAGATTCTGCCCGCCCGCGACGATGCCGAATTCGGAGGCCTGCTTGATGGTGTTGATGGTGTCGGCACCGCCATTGGCCATGCCGATGATCTTGGCCTTCGAGGCCTGGGCCTGCAGCAGGAAGGACGAGAAGTCCGGCGTGTTGAGCGGATGCCGGGCGCTGCCGATCACCTTGCCGCCGGCCGCGCGGACCACGTCGCCGGTATCGCGCTCGATCGAGTGGCCGAACAGATAGTCGGCGGTGATGAAGAACCAGCTGTCGCCGCCGTTCTTCACGATCGCGCTGCCGACGGTGTGGGCGTTGGCGTAGGTGTCGTAGGTCCAGTGCAGCGTGTAGGGCGAGCAGGATTTGCCCGTGATGTCGGAGCTCGCCGCATCCGTCACGATCATGATCTTCTCGAACTGCTTCGACATCTCCATGCCGGCGAGCGCGGTCGCCGAGGTCGGCATGTCGATGATCATGTCGACGCCTTCGGCCTCGTACCATTTGCGGGTGATGGTGGCGGCGACGTCGGCCTTGTTGAGGGGATCGGCGGTGACGAGCTCGATCGGCTTGCCGAACATCGACCCGCCGAACTCCTCGATCGCCATCTTGGTGGCTTCGACATTCCCGGCGCCGCCGATGTCCGAATAGACCGACTGGAAATCGGTCAGCACGCCGATCTTGAGCGGCGTCTGCTGCGCGAGCGCAGGGCCCGCCAGCACTGCGGCGAAGAGGCCAGCGGCGGACAGACTCGTGGCGACGGATTTCATGGTGACGTGCCTCCCCAGGTGTTCTTATCAGTTTGTCCGACAAAGCTAGATTTGCCCAGTTCCGGTGTCAATTCTGTCAGTAGCTCGTGATCTGTCGCCTGTTTGTAGCTCGTGAAGTGTCGTGTTTTCGGTGCCCCGGAACGAGGGGGGCACGATGGGCACGGCATCCATTCACGAGGGTGTACGACGGATGCGGTTTTCAGATTTGCTGGAACGGACGGAGGCGAGGGAACTGACGCAGGAGGCTGCTGCGGAGGTTCTCGGGATCAGTGTTCGGACCTTCCAACGCTGGGCGGAGCGTTATGAGGCGGAGGGCGATGAGGGGCTGGTCGACCGACGCATGGGACGGCGATCGCCGCGGCGGGCTCCAGAGGAAGAACTGGAGCGGATGCTGGGACTGTTCCGGGACAAGTACGCGGACTTCACGGTGAAGCACTTCCACGAGCAGCTGCAAAAGCGGCATGACTATATGCTGGGCTATACGGTGACGAAGCTCGCCCTGCAGGCGGCGGGCCTGGTACGGAAGGCGCCGAAGCGTTCGGCGCACCGCAAGAAGCGCCCACGCCGGCCGCTGCCGGGGATGCTGTTGCACCAGGACGGGTCGCGCCACGTCTGGATCGAGGATCTGCCGGCGATGGACCTGATCGTGACGATGGACGATGCGACCAGTGAGGTCTACTCGATGCTGCTGGTCGAGGAAGAAGGCACGACCTCGACGTTCCAGGCCTTGCGCGAAGTGATTGGCGAGCGTGGCTTGTTCTGTGCGCTCTACACCGATCGCGGCAGCCATTATTTCCTTACCCCAAAAGCTGGCGAGAAGGTCTCGAAGACGCAACAAACCCAGGTGGGACGGGCTTTATCGCATCTTGGGATCGAGCATATTGCGGCCTATTCGCCGCAGGCGCGCGGGCGCTCCGAGCGGCTGTTTGGTACGCTGCAGGACCGCCTGCCAAAGGAGCTGCGGCTCGCCGGGATCAGGACGGTCGAAGCCGCCAATGCGTGGTTGAAGGCGCATTACATCGCCGAGCACAACGCCGCATTTGCGATCAAGGCCGAACAGCAAGGCACCGCCTTCGTGGCCGACCGCCACGAGGCCTGGCGCGAGGCGCTGTGCGTGATCGAGGAGCGAACCGTCGCCAACGACAATACCGTTGCATGGAACGGTCGGCGGCTGCAGCTGCCGCAGAGCCGGCTCAGGCCTCACTTCGTCAGGGCCTTGGTGCGAGTGCATGAGTATCCCGATGGCACCCTCAGCGTGTTCTTTGGCCCGCATCGATTGGCAAGGTTTGCGCCTGACGGACAGCAGCTCAGCCCCGACGCGCCTCAGCCTGGCAGCGTGCTCGGAGCCGTCAAGGACAAGCCCTGGCGGGCGCGCAAGCGCGCGTCCTTGACCGCTCCTGCGCGCGCCGCCGTCGAGAAAGCGCGGGTCGGGACGGAGAAACGGGCTTCAAATCGAACAAAGAAACCGACCCGCAGGGCTGACCAGACCCCTCTATCCATGGCATGACAAACTCGGCGCACCCGTCCACGCCTTCCGGGGGCGCCTAAAACTCCAAAACGAAGGCGACAGATCACGAGCTACAAAAACACGACATCTTCACCCGCTACGGACAGTTCCGGTGTCAATTCTTGGCCGGATGGGTGCGACAATCCGGCCGTAGAAGGTCGATTTGACGCTCCAAAAGGCTTCACCTACACTTTGTCGGACAAACGACAACCGGGAGTTCAGGGTGCCTGCCACGCCGCTGTTCCGGCGCATCGATGTCGCGCCGGCCTACCAGAAGGTCGCGGACGCGATCGAACGCGAGATCATCAACGGCCGGATCAAGCCGGGCGAGCCGATCGGCACCGAGCAGCAGCTCGTCGCGCAGTTCGGCGTCAATCGCTCGACGGTGCGCGAAGGCATTCGCGTGCTCGAGGAGGGCGGGCTGATCCGCCGCGATTCCAGCCGCCGCCTGCAGGCCTGCCTGCCGCGCTACAACAAGCTCGCCACGCGGCTGTCGCGCGCGCTGATCCTGCATGAGGTGACGTTCCGCGAATTGTTCGAGACCTCGATGACGCTGGAGGTCGCGAGCGTCGAGGGTGCGGTCGAGCGCGCCACCGAGGAGAACGTCGCTGAGCTTGCCGACAATGTCGTGCGCAGCGCTGATGTCGTCGGCAATCCTGCCGGGCTCGCCGAGCTCGACGCGGAATTCCACGTGCTGATGGCCAAGGCCTCGCAGAACCGCGTGCTGCAACTCGCCCGCGAGCCCGCCGCGCAACTGTTCTTTCCGACCACCGAGATGATCGTCGGCGGCGTGCCCGAGGGCGGCGCGCGCCTCGTCGAGGCGCATCGCCACATCCTCAATGCGATCAAGCGGCGCGACAGGGAAGCCGGCGTGCTGTGGACGCGGCGGCATCTGCAGGACTGGCGGCGCGGCTTCGAGAAGATCGCCTCGCTCGATCGCTCGGTCGAGCACACCTACATGGAACACGCCTACGCCGCCCGCCAATAGGGGACGGAGCGGCGAAGACAGACAAAAAGCACATTCGGGAGGGACTTCATGAGCGACAACATCGCAGCGACCATCCAGCGCGCCCGCGAGCACAGCATCGGCGACCTGTTGCGCCGGTCGGCCAAGCGCTATCCAGCCAAGACCGCGCTGATCTGCGGCGAGGTGAGCTGGAGCTTCGCGGAGATGGACGCGATCTGCAACCGGCTCGGGCGCGGCTTGCTTGGCCTTGGCGTTGCGAAGGGCGACCGCGTCGCGGTGCTGTCGCGCAACTCGCACGGCTTCGCCGCGCTGCGCTTCGCGGTGGGGCGGATCGGCGCGATCCTGGTGCCGATCAACTTCATGCTCAATCCGGACGAGATCAACTTCATCCTCGCCAATTCCGGCGCGAAGCTGCTCGCGGTCGGCCCCGATTTCGTGGAGACCGCACATGACGCTGCGGCCAAGGACTCGGCGGTCGAGACCCTGATCTGGCTGCCGAGCGAGGATCCGGCCACCGCGCCCGACGGCATCACCACGTTCGACAGCCTGCTGCATAGCGACGCCTCGGCGCCGGACGCCTCGGTCGACAGCCGCGATCCCGCGCAGATCATCTACACCAGCGGCACGGAGTCGCTGCCGAAGGGCGCGATCCTCACCCATGAGGCCGTGATGTGGCAGTATGTCAGCTGCATCATCGATGGCGGCATGGCGACCGACGACACCGTGCTGCACGCGCTGCCGCTCTATCATTGCGCGCAGCTCGACGTCTTCCTCGGGCCCGCGATCTATCTCGGCGCCACCAGTCTCGTTACCGGCAAGCCGGTGCCCGACAACGTCCTGGCGCTGATTGCAGCCCACAAGATCAACTCGTTCTTCGCGCCGCCGACGATCTGGATCGCGATGCTGCGCTCAGGCGCGTTCGATCGCACCGATTTGTCGACCCTGCGCAAGGGCTACTACGGGGCTTCGATCATGCCGGTCGAGGTGCTGCTCGAATTGCAGCGCCGGCTGCCCGACGTGAAGTTCTGGAACTTCTACGGCCAGACCGAGATCGCGCCGCTCGCGACCGTGCTGACGCCGGAGGACCAGCTGCCGAAGGCAGGCTCGGCGGGCAAGCCCGCGATCAATGTCGAGACCCGGGTGGTCAAGCCCGACATGACCGACGTTGGGGTCGGGGAGGTCGGCGAGATCGTGCATCGCTCGCCGCATCTGTTGTCCGGCTACTACAACGATCCGGTCAAGACCGCGGCCGCGTTTGCCGGCGGCTGGTTTCATTCCGGCGATCTCGCTGTTGTCGATGTCGACGGCTACATCACCGTCGTCGACCGCGTGAAGGACATGATCAAGAGCGGCGGCGAGAATGTCGCGAGCCGCGAGGTCGAGGAGATGATCTACCGGCTGCCGGCGGTGTCCGAGGTCGCGGTGGTCGGGCTGCCCGATCCGCGCTGGATCGAGGCGGTGACGGCGATCGTCGTGGTCAAGGCCGGCGAGAGCCTCGATGCCGACGCCGTCATCAGGCATTGTGCGGCGTCGATGGCCCATTTCAAGGTGCCGAAGCGCGTGATTTTCGTCGACAGCCTGCCGAAGAACCCGAGCGGCAAGCTGCTCAAGCGCGAGCTGCGGCAGCGCTATGTCGGCGGCGCCACGCTGGATCAGGCGGTGCAAAAGAGCTTTGCTGGCTAGGCCAGCTATTGACCGGCTGCCGCCGGCGCCTTGTCCGACCATTCCGGCGGCAAGCCAAGCCTGCCGGCAGCCATGCCGACCAGGCCGGGACTGCGGCCGAACGCCTCGCAGGCTGCATATTTCGGCTTGCCGCCAAGCGACGCCGCCATCTTGTCGAACGATGGCAACTCCGGCGCCTTTCCGAACGGTGTGCTGCCGGTGACGACAAGCTTGCTGAAGTCGTCGCTGAAGGAGGCGGCGAGATCGTACGGGTCGCCGGCGCTGGAGACCATCGGCGAGTTGGTGAATGAATTCGCGCCGCGGGCCCACACCATCGCCGCCTGCTGGCGGCTGGCCGGATCGCGCACCTCGGCTTCGACGGTCAGGCTGCCGAGCCCGATCGGCAAGCGCGGCACCGGTACGGGGGCACCGGCGCCGAGCGCGGTCGGCAGGATGCCGACCACCTTGGAGGCGCCCGCGGCGACTTCGTCGGTCGGCGCCGCCTGGGTGACGAGCGCATGCGCGGTCAGGTCCGCGGGCTGATCGGAGCCGACGACCTGAAGCCGCTCGCTCAGGCCCATGCAGAGCGAACGGTTGATCGCATTTGCCACCAGACTTCGCTGCTCTTGCGACAGCGTCGGCGACGCTGCTTGGGGGAAGGTCGTCGGTACGATCCGTACCGTCTTCGCGGCAAGCACGTCGTCCTTGTTGACGCGCACCAGCGATTTCGCCAGCAGCCCGTCGGACCGCGTCAGGTTGTCATAGGAGGCCAGTGATCCACCTCTGGTCAACGGCGCGCTGGCACAACCCGACAGCAACGTGACCGCGACCACAGCTCCGGCAAGCGAGCATGACCGGTTGCACCGGCTATCACGCCATGCCCGTCCCGTGCTCTGCGCATCTGCCGCAGCGCCGGGTCGAAACTCCACTTTCATGTCAGCCCTCGAACGACCGCTCACCCCGAGAACGATCGCGTCCCAACGATAGAGCGGGGCCGCCGAGATCGGGATTAAGAGATATTAAGTCAGATGTAGCGCGCGAAACCGTGCGACCTATTTGTGCCGCATTTGGCCGCGCACGCTTAACAAAACGCTATATTTGCACGCTGCGCATCCGCGGCAGACGCCTCTAAAATGCCGTGATGCAAATCCTGGAATACGACCTCGTGGCTTTCCCCGTCACCAACGCGCGCATCCTCTGCGTCGAGGACGATGGCGATATCGCGCGCATGCTGGCCGAGGTGCTTGACGATAGCGGCTTCAGGCCGGTGCTGGTCGGCTCTGCCGTGGAGATGGATGCGCTGCTCAAGCGCGAAAGTTTTGACGTCATCGTGCTCGACGTGATGCTGCCGGGCGAGGATGGACTGAGCATCTGCCGGCGCCTGCGCATGTCGTCGTCGATTCCGATCATCATGGTCACCGCGCGCGGCGAGGACATCGACCGTATCCTCGGCCTCGAGCTCGGCGCCGACGACTATGTCACCAAGCCGTTCAATTCGCGCGAGCTGGTGGCCCGCATCCGCGCGCTGTTGCGCCGGGTCGAGAGCGGCGCTGCGTCGCGCTCCCGGCCGCGCCCTTTGACCTTCGCCGGCTGGCGGATCAATCCCACCACCCGCGAACTGCATGATCCCGCAGGTGTCCGCATCACGCTGACCGGGGCCGAGTTCGATCTGCTGCTGGCATTCTGCCGCAATCCGGGACAGGTGCTGTCGCGCGAGCAACTGATCGAGCAGGCCTTCGGCGGCCTGATCGCATCGGTCGAGCGCAGCGTCGACGTCCATATCAGCCGCATCAGGCAGAAGATCGAGCCGGATCCAAAGGACCGCTCGATGATCAAGACGGTGCGGCTCGGCGGCTACTTGTTCACGCCTGCGGTCGAGCAGATCTGATGGGATGGGCGCAGCGGCTGATGCCGCGCAGCATCGCCGCGCAACTCATAAGCCTCGTCGCGCTCTCGGAGTTGATCGGCATCACGCTCGCCGCTGCGATCATCATCCTTTTGTTCGATTCTCCCTCGATCAATGACACACAGAAGTTTGTTGCGGGCCGGGTCGCGGAGCTCACGCAACTTCTGCGTTTTGCGAAGACGCCAACCGATGCGGATGAACTGCTGGCGGCAGCCAGGCGCGGCGGTCTCGACGTCAGGCGCGTCGCCCTTGGCGAACTCGTGCCCCGAACGGCCGGAGAGATGCGAACGTTTTCCATGAGAGGGTATCGGCAGCTGGCGGCCGAGCCTGGAATCGAGTTGCTGGAGGAGCTCCGCCATCCGGCAGGCTCGTCGTCACAGGTGGTCGTGAAGCTCGACGACGGCCATGCATTGATGGCCGACGTTGTGGTCAAGGGAGGCTTCTGGTCCTTTGTGCTCCGCCCGGCGGCCGCCGGCGCGATCATCGTGCTGATCTCCATGCTGTTGCTGTCGGTCTATGCGGTGCGCTGGATGATCGCACCGCTGGCGGACGTCGCGCGGGCCGCGACTTCGTTCGGCCGCTCGCCGCGGGCTCCCGAGGTGCTGCGCCGGCGCGGTCCGCTCGAAATCGCCCAGGTCGCCGACGCGCTGAACGACATGCGCACCCGCATCGCTGCGTTGCTCGACGACCGCACCCGCATGCTGGCTGCCATCAGCCATGACCTGCGGACACCGCTGACGCGGCTCCGCTTGCGCTCCGAGCGCGTCGGCGACGACACCCTGCGCCCGGCGATGCTGGGCGATATCGCCAAGATGACGCGCATGATCAACGAGACGCTGGAGTATCTTCGCGAGGATGCGCGCTCGGAGGCGGCCTCGTGCATCGACCTGCCGAGCTTCCTGCAGACCATCTGTTCAGAGTTCGCCGATACGGGCCACGCGGTTTCCTATGCCGGGCCGGCGCGGTTGCCTTACGCCTGCCGGCCTCGCGCGCTGTCGCGTGCCGTCACCAATATCGTGGAGAACGCGGTCAAGCATGGCAGCACGATCACGGTGGCGCTGCGGCCAGCGGCGTCCGATCACATTGCGATCGAGGTGGTAGACGACGGACCCGGCATCCCGCTGGCGCTGCGCGACAAGGTGTTCGAGCCCTTCTTCAAGGCCGACAGCGCGCGGCAGGATAGCGGCGGCTTCGGATTGGGGCTGTCGATTGCGCAGGATATTGCCAAGCGCCATGGGGGACGCATCGAGTTGAGTGCGGGGGAGCCGGGCGGATTGCGGGTCTCGATGCTGCTCCCGCCGCAGCCCGCGCTGGCCTAGGCGGGGCGGCGCGGCAACGAGCGACCTGCGGGGCTTCCGGCGCCGATGGCCAATTAACCCCCATCGCCGTAAAGGCTCGGGTTTAGCTTGCCTCGGCTTTCGCCCGTATCCTTGGCTAAGTCCTTGATTTCAGGTGGCCCGTTCCGGCCGGGCCGGGGCGGGGCGCGACGGCGCCGACCTTGACGTTTGGCCGCTCTCGCAGTAGATACCCGACACTCGCAGCCGGCCCGCTTTGATGGCGGATATCCGGCGCGGCCTAATTCCCCGAACATTCGAGCTCGTTTATCGGCTCAACCTTCCAAACGAGGGCTGGGTCCGCAAGGTCGGCTGTTCGGTTTCCTTGAAACGTTGCAATCGTCCGGAGACGGACGCGGATCTCACGATGGCTTTCAGCCCGTTCAAATTCCTGCAGGAAGTGCGCTCGGAGACCGCCAAGGTCACCTGGCCGACGCGCCGCGAGACGACCATCACCACCATCATGGTGTTCGTGATGGTGGCGCTGGCCTCGATCTTCTTCTTCGCCGCGGATCAGATCATCCGCTACCTCATCACCCTGATACTGGGCATCCACTGATGAGCATGGGAACTCAATTGATGGACAAGCGCTGGTACATCGTCCACGCCTATTCGAACTTCGAGAAGAAGGTCGCGGAATCGATCCGCGAGCAGGCCAAGCAGCGCGGCCTGGAAGAGCTGTTCGAGCAAGTGCTGGTGCCGACCGAGAAGGTCACCGAAGTGCGCCGCGGCCGCAAGATCGACGCCGAGCGCAAGTTCTTCCCGGGCTACGTGCTGGTGAAGATGAAGCTGACCGACGAGGCGTTCCATCTGATCAAGAACACCCCGAAGGTGACCGGCTTCCTCGGCGCGGAAAACAAGCCGATGCCGATCTCGGAAAACGAGGCGATGCGGATCCTGCACCAGGTGCAGGAGGGCGTGGAGCGTCCGAAGGCGTCGGTGTCGTTCGAAATCGGCGAGAACGTGCGCGTGGCCGACGGCCCGTTCGCCTCGTTCTCCGGCGTGGTGGAAGAAATCGACGAGGCGCGCTCGCGCGTGAAGGTCGCGGTGTCGATCTTCGGCCGCGCGACCCCCGTGGAACTGGAATTCGGTCAGGTCGAAAAGGTGGTCTGACCGGACGACGCGGGGTATATCCCCCGCGTCAAGTGAGGCCGTGGGAGGGAGGAGGCGGTCGCCAGCCCCTTCAACCGAACCACGGAACCTGAAACCGCCGGCACCGTCCGGCACAACAGGAGTGATAAATGGCAAAGAAAGTGACCGGATACCTGAAGCTTCAGGTCCCGGCCGGCGCGGCGAATCCTTCGCCCCCGATCGGTCCCGCGCTTGGTCAGCGCGGTCTCAACATCATGGAGTTCTGCAAGGCGTTCAACGCGCAGACCCAGAAGGAAGAGAAGAACACCCCGATCCCGGTGGTGATCACGATCTACGCAGATCGTTCGTTCACCTTCGAGATGAAGACCCCCCCGATGTCGTTCTTCCTCAAGCAGGCTGCCAAGATCCAGTCCGGCTCGAAGGCGCCGGGCCGCGACAAGGCCGGCCAGGTGACCAAGGCGCAGGTGCGCGAGATCGCCGAGAAGAAGATGAAGGACTTGAATTGCGACACCATTGAATCGGCCATGAAGATGGTCGAGGGCTCTGCCCGTTCGATGGGTCTGGAAGTTGCGGGGTAACGGGCCATGGCAATCGGAAAGCGTTTGAAGAAGGCCCGCGAGGGCGTCGATCGCGAGCACCTCTATCCGCTCGCGGACGCCATCAAGATGGTCAAGGAGCGCGCCAAGTCGAAGTTCGACGAGACGATCGAGATCGCGATCAATCTCGGCGTCGACCCGCGCCACGCCGACCAGATGGTCCGCGGCGTCGTCAACCTGCCGAACGGCACCGGCCGCACGCTGCGCGTCGGCGTGTTCGCGCGCGGCGCCAAGGCCGAGGAAGCCAAGGCCGCCGGTGCCGACGTCGTCGGTGCTGAAGACCTGGTCGAGAAGGTGCAGGGCGGTGCGATCGATTTCGACCGCTGCATCGCCACCCCCGACATGATGCCGCTGGTCGGCCGCCT
Source organism: Bradyrhizobium sp. USDA 3364 (assembly GCF_054056355.1). NCBI lineage: Bacteria > Pseudomonadati > Pseudomonadota > Alphaproteobacteria > Hyphomicrobiales > Nitrobacteraceae > Bradyrhizobium > Bradyrhizobium sp. USDA 3364. Next base: position 7,665,455 of record NZ_JBSRYG010000002.1, on the reverse strand, counting down.
CGGTAAGGTGCTCGGTCCGCGCGGCATGATGCCGAACCCGAAGATCGGCACCGTGACCATGGACGTCACCAGCGCCGTGAAGGGCGCCAAGGGCGGTTCGGTCGAGTTCCGCGTCGAGAAGGCCGGCATCGTGCAGGCCGGCATCGGCAAGGCCTCGTTCTCCGAGGACAAGCTGGTCGAGAACGTCAAGGCGCTGGCCGACGCGGTCTCCAAGGCGAAGCCGGCGGGTTCCAAGGGCACCTACATCCAGCGCGTGGCGGTTTCCTCCACCATGGGCCCGGGCGTGAAGGTCGAGCCGGGCACGATCCTCGGCTGAGGTCTTAAGGCCGTGACGAGATAAAGAGGGGCGGGATCGGGCAACCGGTTCCGCCCTTCTGTTTTTGTGCGTGAAGCCTCTCGTGGGAAACAATAACGATGCCCGATAAGGTTCTGGTCTATTCGCGCTTTCCCAAGGCCCAGCTGATCCGCTTCGGCGAGCGCTATGAGCTGTTGAACGCCGCAGGCAAACGGCTGGACGAAGCGTTTCCGGCGGCCGAGCTCGCCGCCATCCGCGCCATGATCACCGCGGGCGGCACGGCGCTCGGCGCCGATGCGATGGACAGGCTGCCGAAGCTCGGCGCGATCGTCTGCTACGGCACCGGCTATGACGGCGTCGATCTCACCGCTGCCGCCAAGCGCGGCATCGCGGTCGGCCACAGTCCGGGCGCCAATGCGGCGTCGGTTGCCGACACGGCGGTGACCTTGATGCTGGCGTCGGTACGGCGCCTGCTGGTGGCCGACAATTATGTCCGGAGCGGCGACTGGGCCGGAGCAAAACCGTCACCGATGATGCGGCCGCAGGCCGGCATGCGCGGCCGCAAGGTCGGCGTCTACGGCATGGGCGAGATCGGCCGCAAGATCGCGAGCCGCGTTGCCGCGTTCGAAACCGAGGTCGGCTATTTCAGCCGCACCAGATACGACCTGCCATATCAGTACCTGCCGAGCCTCGAGGCGCTCGCCGACTGGTGCAGCGTGCTGGTGATCGCAGTCCGTGCCGGCGCCGACAATACTCATGTGATCAACGCCGACATCCTGCGCCGGCTCGGCAGCGACGGCTTCGTCGTCAACATTTCGCGCGGCTCGGTGATCGATCAAACCGCGCTGGTCGCGGCGCTGACCGAGGGCGTGATTGCCGGTGCCGGCCTCGACGTCTTCGCCAGGGAGCCGCATGCGCCGGATGCGCTGACCGCGCTGCCGAACGTGGTGCTGTCGCCGCATCTCGGCGGCCATACGCTGGAATCGCACGTCGCGATGCAGGACTGCGTGTTCGCCAATCTCGACGCATTCTTTGCCGGCAAACCGCTCGCCTATCCAGTGGCAGCGGCCTGACCGGATCCTCAGTTCGGGCGCGGTGCGTGGCGCAGCTTGTCCGGGTTGCGGACGACGTAGATCGCCGCGATCCGGTTGGTCTCGCCGTCGATCGCCATGCTCAGCGTGTGGTCGACCTCGCCATCGAGGAAGATCAGCGCGCCGGCGCTGCCATTGACCATCATCGGTTCGATGCGAACCTCGCTGCCGGCGTTCTTGCCGGCAATGCTGATCACGAAGCGGACGATCTTCTCGGCCCCCTTGATCGGGTTCAGCGCCGCGAGCTTGCGGCCGCCGCCATCGGTGATGGCGATGGCGTCCTCACGCAGCAGCTCGGTCAGCGCGGAGACATCGCCGCCGGCGGCAGCCTTGCAGAACTCCGCCAGCAACCTCGCATGGCCTTCGGGCGGCTCGACCAGAGCCGGGCGGCTGTCGCGGACGGATTTGCGGGCGCGGGCGGCAAGCTGCCGGCAGGCCGCTTCGCTGCGCTCAAGCGTGCGCGCAACTTCCGCAAACGGCCGGTCGAACACGTCGTGCAGCAGGAACGCGGCGCGCTCGAGCGGCGTCAATGCGTCGAGCACCAGCATCAGCGCAAAGGAGAGGTCGTCGGCAAGCTCGGTCGCCGCCTCGGCCGACAGGCTCTCGTCGAAGACCGGCTCGGGCAGCCAGGCGCCAACATAGAGCTCGCGCTGGGCGCGGGCGCTCTTCAGCCGGTCGAGGCAGAGCCGGGTCACGACCGTGACCAGGAACGCCTCGGGATTGCGCACGTCGTCGGCTGCGGCGAAGCGCAGATAGGCGTCCTGCACCACGTCGTCAGCGTCGCCGCGGCTGCCGAGCATGCGGTAGGCGAGCCCGGTCAGCCGCGCCCGATACGGCCCCAGCGGGTCGCTCTCAGGCGGCCTGCTTGATGACATCGATCTGATGGCCGGCCACGGTCACGCGGCGACACTCCCTGGCATATCCCAGCGCCAGCTTGATCATGGGGAAGATGCGGCCGATTTGTAGGGCCATGGCGAGGTCGATCACGCCTTTTTCGCCCCAGCGTGCGCGAACCGCGTCGCGGCAGGCATCATCGTCGGCCGAGCGCTGCAGAACCGCGTCGGCGAAGTGGAAGCCGAGCGCGGTGTCCGCGGTCATCGCGGCAACATCGCGCCGTAGCACCGCCGCGACCTGCTGCTCCGCCATTCCGGCCTCGACCGCCATGTCGGCGACCAGTTGCGCGCAGGGACCGCAATCTTCCGCCAGCGCGCCGGTCAGCTTGGCGGCGTAGAAGGCCTCGACCGGTGCGACCTCGCGGCAGGCGGCCGCCTTCATCGCGCCTGCGAACTTGAAGAAGGTTGCGGGAGACTCTTTCAACATCATCTCGAGATAACTGGTGTCGTAACCGTAGCGCCTGGAGTAGGCGCGCAGCATGCTGCGCGCGATGAAACTACGCATGTTGTTCTCCTTGACTGGGCAGGGCGGAATAAAGCGCGAGCGCCGCGGGCAGGATGACCGCGACCAGGTCCGATGCGGCGTGGCGGTTATGGCCGCCGGCGATCATCAAGAGATGCAGCAGGGCGTGGCTGGCCAGAAACGCGGCACCCGCGATCGCCGCGGGCCACCAGGCCGGCCGCAAGGCTCGCGCCAGCAGGCCGAGCCCCGCCGCCATGAAGGCAATGCCGACGTCCTCGACGAAGTGCGGGTTGAATGGCCCGGTATCGGCGGCACCGGGAACCAGTGACCACCAGATGGAACCGGCTGTGAGCATCAACAGCCCGTTGCCGAGGTTGAATAGACCGAGAATTCCTGCAATCCATCGTTTCATGCGAGCCTCCAGCGCCCAGACGAGCGACGCGGCCGTCGCGTGACGTGCGCTCGCGAGAAATTTTTTGCAGGCTTCGGCCGGTCACCGAATTGGTCTGAAATTTGCTCTTGGCAAGTGAGGCAGGACCAGCTACATAGCGCCTTCCGGGCGTGCTGGCACTTGCTGGCATGTCCGTGCTCGCATTCCGAAAACCTGAGATGATAGGAGATCATTCCTTTCCGCATGCCCGCAAGGATGCTCGAAAGGAAGGGGACCCGTCGCCTCTGAACGGAGTGAGAGCAGGGGCCTTCAGCATGCTGAAGTGCCTCGATCCTGTCCAAGACTGCAGGCGCCCGCGAGAACTTCGTGTTTTCAACGGCTTAATCGCATGGCCTGCATAGACGGGTGAAGACCGGATTTTGCACTCCACGCTGCGGACTGTTCGCGGCTTGCGAGGCTGGTTTGGTTCGAACCTCGACAGCCCATGGCCGCAAGGCTCTGGGAGGGCAGGCTTCTAGATGTCGTCTTGCCCGGCATGTCCGAAGGGCCTTGCGCCCGACGGATCAGGTTTAGGGCGGGACGATGGGTGCAACCCGGCGGTCCTGCCTTCGCGGAAAGGCCGCCAACCGGAAAGAGCTTGCTGTGGAACGAGCGGCAAAAAAAGAGTCGGTCGAGCAACTTAACGAGGTCTTCAAGACCACGTCGGTTGCGATCGTTGCTCACTATTCCGGCCTCACCGTGGCCCAGATGCAGAAGCTGCGCATGCAGATGAAGCAGGCGGGCGCGTCGGTGAAGGTCTCGAAGAACCGTCTCGCCAAAATTGCTCTTGAAGGCACTGACGTCGCTGCCATCGGCTCCCTGCTGAAGGGACCGACCGTGATCGCTACTTCGAACGATCCGGTTGCGGCGCCAAAGGTTGCCATCGAATTCGCCAAAGCGAACGAGAAGTTCGTCATCCTCGGCGGTTCGATGGGTAAAACCGTCCTGAATGTCGACAGCGTGAAGGCGCTTGCCTCACTGCCGTCGCTCGACGAACTGCGCGGCAAGATCGTTGGCCTCCTCGTGGCGCCGGCGACCAAGCTTGCTCAGCTGTCCAACGCGCCCGCGGCCAAGCTCGCACGCGTCATTCAGGCTCATGCCTCTAAGGGCGAAGCGGCCTGACCCTTCGCTAATCTCAAACCTGGTTCGAACCAAACGTTTAAGGAAACAGATCAATGGCTGACTTGCAGAAAATCGTCGACGACCTCTCGAGCCTGACCGTGCTCGAAGCGGCCGAACTCGCCAAGCTCCTCGAAGAAAAGTGGGGCGTGTCCGCCGCTGCCGCCGTTGCGGTGGCCGGCCCGGCTGCTGGTGGTGGCGGTGCCGCTGCTCCGGCTGAAGAGAAGACCGACTTCACCGTCGTGCTGGCTGCCGCCGGCGACAAGAAGATCGAAGTCATCAAGGAAGTCCGCGCCATCACCGGCCTGGGCCTGAAGGAAGCCAAGGACCTCGTCGAAGGCGCTCCGAAGCCCGTCAAGGAAGGCGTCAACAAGGACGAAGCCGACAAGCTCAAGGCCCAGCTCGAGAAGGCTGGCGCCAAGGTCGAGCTCAAGTAATGCGCGATCCGGGAGCGCCACGCGGCGCTCCCGGGCCATGCACACGGCGTGCGACAGATTGTCGCGTAACGCGCCGGACACAAAAAAGTGTGGGGATCCGTGGACTTAACCCTCGAATCTCCTTTATTGCCGTCCCATATCGGGTTGGCAGCGGAAAAACACGGTAGGCGGCGGGGGCGGCAGGGCACCCGGCGGAAGCCGTTGGGAGACAGTCAGATTTCGGGGCTTTTTCAGTCCGTAGAGCGGAGCGTTTGGACGAGCGGGTGCAGTGATGCGCCCCGCGCGTCGTTTTGCGTTTTGGAGGCAATCGGGGCCGGGCCGGGGATTTAATTCCTGACTTTGCGCTTCGTTCCTTCGGGACGATTCGAAATTCAACCCGGGGCCGATGGCAGTCGCGTCCCGGAAGGTTCGCCCCACAAAGGCGACGAAAATGAGAGGCCACGATGGCGCAGCAGACATTCACCGGTCGCAAACGCGTACGCAAGTTTTTCGGTCACATCAAGGAAGTTGCCGAGATGCCGAACCTCATCGAGGTTCAGAAGGCGTCTTATGACCAGTTCCTGATGGTCGACGAGCCGGCCGGAGGCCGCCTCGACGAGGGTCTGCAGGCGGTGTTCCGCTCGGTGTTCCCGATCTCGGATTTCTCCGGCACCTCGATGCTTGAATTCGTGCGCTACGAGTTCGAGCAGCCGAAATATGACGTCGACGAGTGCCGCCAGCGCGGCATGACCTTCGCTGCGCCGCTCAAGGTGACGCTGCGCCTCATCGTGTTCGATATCGACGAGGAAACCGGCGCCAAGTCGGTGAAGGACATCAAGGAGCAGGACGTCTACATGGGCGACATCCCGCTCATGACGATGAACGGCACCTTCGTCGTCAACGGCACCGAGCGCGTCATCGTCTCGCAGATGCACCGTTCGCCCGGCGTGTTCTTCGACCACGACAAGGGCAAGACCCATTCGTCCGGCAAGCTGTTGTTTGCCGCGCGCGTGATTCCGTATCGCGGTTCCTGGCTCGACATCGAATTCGACGCCAAGGACATCGTGTTCGCGCGCATCGACCGCCGCCGCAAGCTGCCCGTGACCTCGCTGATGTACGCGCTCGGTCTCGACGGCGAGCAGATCCTGTCGACCTTCTACAAGAAGATCACCTACAAGCGGACCAAGGACGGATGGCGCGTGCCGTTCGACGCCAACCGCTTCCGCGGCTATTCGACCGTCAACGACCTGATCGACGCCGACACCGGCAAGGTGGTGCTCGAGGCCGGCAAGAAGCTGACCGTGCGCCAGGCCCGCCAACTGCAGGAGAAGGGCCTCAAGGCGCTGCGCATGTCGGACGACGAGCTCGTCGGCAACTATCTCGCCGAGGATCTGGTCAACCCGAAGACCGGTGAGATCTACGCCGAAGCCGGCGAGGAGATCACCGAGAAGTCGCTCAAGGTGCTGAACGAGCAGGGCTACAAGGACCTGCCGCTGCTCGACATCGACCACGTCAACGTCGGCGCCTACATCCGCAACACGCTCTCGGCGGACAAGAACATGACGCGTGAGGACGCGCTGTTCGACATCTACCGCGTGATGCGTCCGGGCGAGCCGCCGACGCTGGATTCGGCGCAGGCCATGTTCCAGTCGCTGTTCTTCGATGCCGAGCGCTACGACCTCTCCGCGGTCGGCCGCGTCAAGATGAACATGCGCCTCGAGCTCGATGCGCCCGACACCCATCGCACGCTGCGCAAGGAAGACATCCTGGCGGTCATCAAGACGCTGGTCGACCTGCGCGACGGCAAGGGCGAGATCGACGACATCGACCACCTCGGCAACCGCCGGGTGCGCTCGGTCGGCGAGCTCATGGAGAACCAGTACCGGATCGGCCTGCTCCGCATGGAGCGCGCCATCAAGGAGCGCATGTCGAGCGTCGATATCGACACCGTGATGCCGCAGGACCTGATCAACGCCAAGCCCGCCGCCGCCGCGGTGCGCGAGTTCTTCGGTTCCTCGCAGCTCTCGCAGTTCATGGACCAGACCAACCCGCTGTCGGAGATCACCCACAAGCGGCGCCTGTCGGCGCTTGGCCCGGGCGGTCTGACGCGCGAGCGCGCCGGCTTCGAAGTCCGCGACGTGCATCCGACGCATTACGGCCGCATCTGCCCGATCGAAACGCCGGAAGGTCCGAACATCGGCCTGATCAACTCGCTGGCGACGTTCGCGCGCGTCAACAAGTACGGCTTCGTCGAGACGCCCTATCGCAAGATCAAGGACGGCCGGGTCACCGATGAGGTGGTCTACCTGTCGGCGATGGAAGAGGGCCGCTACCGCGTCGCCCAGGCCAACGTGCCGCTCGATGCCAAGGGCCGCTTCACCGACGATCTGGTGGTCTGCCGTCACGCCGGCGAAGTGCTGCCGGTGACGCCGGACAAGGTCGACTACATGGACGTGTCGCCGAAGCAGCTGGTCTCGGTCGCCGCGGCGCTGATCCCGTTCCTCGAGAACGACGACGCCAACCGCGCGCTGATGGGCTCGAACATGCAGCGCCAGGCGGTGCCGCTGGTTCGCGCCGAGGCGCCGTTCGTCGGCACCGGCATGGAGGGCGTGGTCGCCCGTGACTCGGGCGCGGCGATCGCCGCGCGCCGCTCGGGCGTGATCGATCAGATCGACGCCACCCGCGTCGTGATCCGCGCCACCGAGGATCTCGATCCGACCAAGTCGGGCGTCGATATCTACCGGCTGATGAAGTACCAGCGCTCGAACCAGTCGACCTGCATCAACCAGCGTCCGCTGGTGAAGGTCGGCGACATCGTCAAGAAGGGCGACATCATCGCCGACGGCCCGTCGACCGATCTCGGCGAGCTCGCGCTCGGCCGCAACGTGCTGGTCGCGTTCATGCCGTGGAACGGCTACAACTTCGAAGACTCGATCCTGCTCTCCGAGCGGATCGTGAAGGACGACGTCTTCACCTCGATTCACATCGAGGAGTTCGAGGTGATGGCCCGCGACACCAAGCTTGGCCCTGAGGAAATCACCCGCGACATTCCGAACGTGTCGGAAGAAGCGCTGAAGAACCTCGACGAAGCCGGTATCGTCTACATCGGCGCGGAAGTCCGCGCCGGCGACATCCTGGTCGGCAAGATCACGCCGAAGGGCGAGAGCCCGATGACGCCGGAAGAGAAGCTGCTGCGCGCCATCTTCGGCGAGAAGGCCTCCGACGTCCGCGATACCTCGCTGCGCGTGCCTCCGGGCGTGCAGGGCACCATCGTGGAAGTCCGCGTGTTCAACCGCCACGGCGTCGACAAGGACGAGCGTGCTCTGGCGATCGAGCGCGAGGAGATCGAGCGCCTGGCCAAGGACCGCGACGACGAGCAGGCGATCCTGGACCGCAACGTCTACAACCGCCTCGCCGAGCTCCTGGAGAACCGCCAGGGCATCGCGGGTCCGAAGGGCTTCAAGAAGGATACCAAGATCACCCGCGCGGTGCTCGACGAGTATCCGAAGTCGCAGTGGTGGCTGTTCGCCTCGCCGAACGACAAGCTGATGGCCGAGATCGAGGCCATGCGGAAGCAGTACGACGAGTCGAAGAAGGGTCTCGAGCAGCGCTTCCTCGACAAGGTCGAGAAGCTGCAGCGTGGCGACGAGCTGCCGCCCGGCGTGATGAAGATGGTCAAGGTCTTCGTCGCGGTGAAGCGCAAGATCCAGCCCGGCGACAAGATGGCCGGCCGTCACGGCAACAAGGGTGTGGTGTCGAAGATCGTGCCGATCGAGGACATGCCGTTCCTCGAGGACGGTACCCACGCCGACATCGTGCTCAACCCGCTCGGCGTGCCTTCGCGCATGAACGTCGGTCAGATCCTCGAGACCCATCTCGGCTGGGCCTGCGCCGGTCTCGGCAAGCGCATCGGCCAGACCATCGACGCCTATTATCAGAAGCAGGATCTCAAGCCGCTGCGCGAGACCCTGAAGAAGATCTACGGCGAGGATGAAACCATCAGGTCGCTGAACGACAACGAGCTGGTGGAGCTTGGCCGCAACCTGAGCCACGGCGTGCCGATCGCGACGCCGGTGTTCGACGGCGCCAAGGAAGCCGACATCGAGGAGATGCTGAAGCTCGCGGGCTTCGACGCCTCCGGCCAGTCGACCGTCTATGACGGTCGCACCGGCGATGCGTTCGATCGCAAGGTGACGATGGGCTACATCTACATGCTCAAGCTGCACCATCTCGTGGACGACAAGATCCACGCGCGTTCGATCGGTCCGTACTCGCTCGTCACCCAGCAGCCGCTGGGCGGCAAGGCGCAGTTCGGCGGCCAGCGCTTCGGCGAAATGGAGGTCTGGGCGCTGGAAGCCTACGGCGCCGCCTACACGCTGCAGGAGATGCTGACCGTGAAGTCGGACGACGTCGCCGGCCGTACCAAGGTGTACGAGGCGATCGTGCGCGGCGACGACACCTTCGAGGCCGGTATTCCGGAATCGTTCAACGTGCTGGTCAAGGAAATGCGCTCGCTCGGCCTCAACGTCGACCTGCACAATTCCAAGGTGGGACCGGCGCCGACGTCGGAAGCGGCCGAGTAACGCTGTGATTGATGCCCGGCGCCAAAAGCGCGAAGCGCGTCTTCGCGTAGAGGCGCCGGGCCTTCGCGCTCCGTTCGGACGTTGAGCAGGGCGCGCGCTGACTAAAAGTTTCGAATTTGCTGCCGGTGACGATCGGCACGCGAGGAGAAGACCATGAATCAAGAGATTATGAATCTTTTCAATCCGACGACCCCGGCCCAGGTCTTCGACCAGATCCGGATTTCGATCGCGTCTCCGGAGAAGATTCTGTCCTGGTCGTACGGCGAGATCAAGAAGCCGGAGACCATCAACTACCGCACCTTCAAGCCGGAGCGTGACGGCCTGTTCTGCGCGCGCATCTTCGGGCCGATCAAGGACTACGAGTGCTTGTGCGGCAAGTACAAGCGGATGAAGTACAAGGGCATCATCTGCGAAAAGTGCTCGGTCGAGGTGACGCTGTCGCGCGTCCGGCGCGAGCGCATGGGCCATATCGAGCTGGCGGCGCCGGTCGCCCACATCTGGTTCCTGAAGTCGCTGCCGTCGCGCATCGGACTTCTGCTCGACATGACGCTGAAGGATCTCGAGCGGATCCTGTACTTTGAATACTACGTCGTGCTCGAGCCGGGTCTCACCGCGCTGAAGGACCGACAGCTGCTGTCGGAAGACGAGTATCTGAAGGCGCAGGACGAGTACGGCCAGGATTCCTTTACCGCCATGATCGGCGCCGAGGCGATCCGCGAGCTGCTCAAGGGTCTCGAGCTCGAGAAGCTCGAGGCGACGCTGCGTGCCGACATGGCGGAGACCGACTCCGACATCAAGCACAAGAAGCTCGCCAAGCGTCTGAAGATCGTCGAGGCCTTCCGCGTCTCCGGCAACAAGCCGGAATGGATGATCATGACGGTCGTGCCGGTGATTCCGCCGGACCTGCGTCCGCTGGTGCCGCTCGACGGCGGCCGGTTCGCGACCTCGGACCTCAACGACCTCTATCGCCGCGTCATCAACCGCAACAACCGCCTGAAGCGGCTGATGGAGCTGCGTGCGCCTGACATCATCATCCGCAACGAAAAGCGCATGCTGCAGGAGGCCGTCGACGCGCTGTTCGACAACGGCCGCCGCGGCCGCGTCATCACCGGCGCCAACAAGCGGCCCTTGAAGTCGCTCGCCGACATGCTGAAGGGCAAGCAGGGCCGGTTCCGCCAGAACCTGCTCGGCAAGCGCGTCGACTATTCGGGCCGTTCGGTAATCGTGGTCGGTCCCGAGCTGCGCCTGCATCAGTGCGGCCTGCCGAAGAAGATGGCGCTCGAGCTGTTCAAGCCGTTCATCTACTCGCGGCTCGACGCCAAGGGCCTGTCCACCACGGTGAAGCAGGCCAAGAAGCTGGTCGAGAAGGAGCGTCCGGAGGTCTGGGATATCCTCGATGAGGTGATCCGCGAGCATCCGGTGCTGCTCAACCGCGCGCCGACGCTGCACAGGCTGGGCATCCAGGCGTTCGAGCCGGTGCTGATCGAGGGCAAGGCGATCCAGCTGCATCCGCTGGTCTGCGCCGCCTTCAACGCCGACTTCGACGGCGACCAGATGGCCGTGCACGTTCCGCTGTCGCTCGAAGCGCAGTTGGAAGCGCGCGTCCTGATGATGTCGACCAACAACATCCTGCATCCGGCGAACGGCCAGCCGATCATCGTGCCGTCGCAGGACATCGTGCTCGGCCTCTACTACGTCTCGATCATGCGCGAAGGCCTGCCCGGCGAGGGCAAGATCTTCGGCGACATGGCCGAGCTCGAGCACGCCCTGCATTCGAAGGTCATCCACCTCCACACCAAGATCAAGTACCGGTGGGAAGGCATGGACGAGGAAGGCAAGCAGTCCAAGCGCTGGATCGAGACCACCGCCGGCCGCGTCATGCTCGGCAATTTGCTGCCGAAGAACCCGAAGATCTCCTACGAGATCATCAACAAGCTGATGACCAAGCGCGAGATCTCAGGCGTGATCGACCAGGTCTACCGGCACTGCGGTCAGAAGGAGACGGTGATCTTCTGCGACCGCATCATGGCGCTCGGCTTCTACAACGCCTTCAAGGCGGGCATCTCGTTCGGCAAGGACGACATGGTCGTGCCGGCGTCGAAGTGGAAGATCGTGGACCAGACCCGTACGCTGGCGAAGGATTTCGAGCAGCAGTACAATGACGGCCTGATCACCCACGGCGAGAAGTACAACAAGGTCGTCGACGCCTGGTCGAAGGCCGGTGAAGAAGTCGCCAAGGCGATGATGAAGGAGATCTCGTCGACCAAGAAGACGGCGGCGGGCGCGGATGCCGACATCAACTCGATCTACATGATGGCGCACTCCGGTGCGCGTGGTTCGCCGGCGCAGATGCGCCAGCTCGCCGGCATGCGCGGCCTGATGGCCAAGCCGTCGGGCGAGATCATCGAGACGCCGATCATTTCCAACTTCAAGGAAGGTCTGTCGGTGCTCGAGTACTTCAACTCGACCCACGGCGCCCGCAAGGGCCTCGCGGACACCGCGTTGAAGACCGCGAACTCGGGCTACCTGACCCGCCGTCTGGTCGACGTCGCGCAGGACTGCATCATCACGCAGACCGATTGCGGCACCACGCTCGGCATCAAGATGCGCGCCATCGTCGATGCCGGCACCGTGGTGGCCTCGCTCGGCTCGCGCATCCTGGGCCGCGTGGCCTGCGATGACGTGCGCGATCCCGCCACCAACGAGGTCATCATCAAGCGTGACACGTTGATGGAGGAGAGCCACGTCGACGCGATCCAGCAGGCCGGCATCCAGGAAGTGAAGATCCGCTCGGCACTGACCTGCGAGCTGATCAACGGCATCTGCGCCAAGTGCTACGGCCGCGACCTGGCCCGCGGCACTCCGGTCAACCACGGTGAGGCCGTCGGCGTCATCGCGGCGCAGTCGATCGGTGAGCCCGGCACGCAGCTGACGATGCGCACGTTCCACATCGGCGGCGCCGCCCAGCTCAACGAGCAGTCGTTCGTCGAATCGAACTTCGACGGCAAGATCGTGATCAAGAACAAGGCCATCGCCCGCAACAGCGAAGGCAGCCTGGTCGCGATGGTGCGCAACATGGTCGTTGCGATCGTCGATGCCGACGGCACCGAGCGTGCAACCCACCGTATTCAGTACGGTTCGAAGATGCATGTCGACGAAGGCGACATGGTCAAGCGCGGCCAGCGCATCGCCGAGTGGGACCCTTATACCCGCCCGGTTCTCACCGAAGTCGAGGGCACGATCGGGTTCGAGGATCTGGTCGAAGGCCAGTCGATCTCGGAAACGCTCGACGAATCGACCGGTATCGCCAAGCGCGTGGTCATCGACTGGCGCACGACGCGCGGCGGTTCGGACCTGCGCCCGGCCATCGTGGTCAAGGGCAAGGACGGCAAGGTGCTGAAGCTCGCGCGTGGCGGCGATGCCCGCTACATGCTTTCGGTCGACGGCATTCTGTCGGTCGACGTCGGCGCGAAGGTGATGCCCGGCGACATCCTGGCGCGTATCTCGACCGAGAGCGCCAAGACGCGTGACATCACCGGCGGTCTGCCGCGGGTGGCGGAACTGTTCGAGGCTCGCAAGCCGAAGGACGCGGCGATCATCGCGGAGACCGCGGGCACGATCCGCTTCGGCCGCGACTACAAGAACAAGCGCCGCATCTCGATCGAGCCGATGGACAAGACCGAGGAGCCGCGCGAGTACCTGATCCCGAAGGGCAAGCACATCCACCTTCAGGACGGCGACATCGTCGAAAAGGGCGATTTCATCGTCGAAGGCAATCCGGCGCCGCACGACATCCTGGCGATCAAGGGCATCGAGGAACTCGCTGCCTATCTGGTCAACGAAATCCAGGAGGTCTACCGGTTGCAGGGCGTGCTCATCAACGACAAGCACATCGAGGTGATTGTCCGTCAGATGCTGCAGAAGGTCGAGGTCACCGACCAGGGCGACACCGACATGATCTCGGGCGAGCAGGTCGACAAGATCGAGTTCGACGCGCTCAACACCAAGGCCAAGGAGGAGGGCAAGAAGCCCGCCACGGGGACGCCGGTTCTGCTCGGCATCACCAAGGCGAGCCTGCAGACCCGCTCCTTCTTCTCGGCGGCGTCGTTCCAGGAGACCACGCGCGTGCTCACCGAAGCTGCCGTCAACGGCAAGGTGGACCCGCTCGAAGGCCTCAAGGAGAACGTCATCGTCGGCCGCCTGATCCCGGCCGGCACCGGCGCCTCGATGGCGCGGATCCGCGAGGTCGCGGTCAAGCGCGACAAGCTGATCCTCGACGAGCGCGAGAAGCAGGCGGCGATCGTGCCGACGGCTCCGGAAGCGGAGCCGCTGGCGCTGCCGCCCGCGGAATAGGCCTCCGCAAGACTACGGTAATGGCGAGAAGGCCGGCGTTTTGCCGGCCTTTTTGCTGCATTCTTTCCCTGCTGCGGTGCAGGGACGCAGTTTGTTCATCTTCCCTTCAGGCAAAAAAGTGCTTTTGCTAGGGCGGCTTAGACCGGCTGTTTGGCTCGCGCCGGAGACGACGGAATCCATATGCTCGACTTGGCTATTGTAGGCGGCGGCCCCGGGGGGCTGATGAGCGCCTGGTATTTGAAGCGCAAACTCGGCGACCTCTGCCGCATCACCATCTTCGAGGCCTCGAACCGCCTCGGCGGCAAGATCGTCACGCGCAAATTCGACACCGCGCCCGCGATGTACGAGGCGGGCGTGGCCGAGATCTACGATTACTCGATGACGGGACCCGACCCGTTGCGTGAGCTGATCCAGCATTTCGGCCTGCAGACGATCCCGATGGACGCCGAACAGGTGCAGCTCGACGGCGAGCTGCTTGCCGACGTCCCGGGCATGCGCCGCAAATACGGCGCGAAGACCGCGGCCGCGATCGAGGCGTTCCGCAAGCGCTGCAGCGACCTGGTGTCGCCGATCGAGTATTACGAGGGCGTCGGCGCCCACGACAACGAACACCCCTGGGCCTACAAGACCGCCGAGCAGGTCCTTGACGAGGAGGTCGAGGACGAGACCGCCAAGCGTTTCTTCAAGGTGATGGCGCGCTCCGACATCGCGACCGAGAGCCACAACACCAACGGCCTCAACGCGCTGAAGAACTACGTGATGGACGTCGACGGCTATATCGGCCTGTATTCGATCCAGAACGGCAACGAGCAGCTGATCGACTGTCTGCGCTCGGAGGTCAACGCCGACATCCAGCTCAACCATCGCGTCCTCAAGGTCGGCAAGACCGAGAGCGGCCGCTATCAGCTCAACATGATGAACGGCAAGGGACCGGAGACGCGCGACTTCGACCTCGTCCTGGTCTGCCTGCCGCACTCCTGGCTCGCGACCATGCGCTGGGACGGCGAGACGCTGCGCAAGTCGATGGTCAAGCACGTCGCCTATTTCGACCGGCCGGCGCACTATCTGCGCGTCTCGATCCTGTTCGACGAGCCGTTCTGGGGCGAGAAGATCCCGGGCGCCTGGTTCATGTCGGAAGCGTTCGGCGGCTGCTGCGTCTACAACGAGGGCGCGCGCCACGATGTCGGCAAGCATGGCGTGCTGAACTGGCTGATCGCGGGCTCGGATGCGCTCGCCTTCGCCAATCTCAGCGACCAGGAATTGTTCGACGCCGCGCTGAAGTCGCTGCCGGCCTCGCTCGGCGATGCTCCGCGAGCACTTCCTTGAAGGCAAGATCCATCGCTGGCTGTCGTCCGTCAACGCGCTGCCGGGCGGCCTGCCGGTGCGCGACGTCATGACCAATCACCGCCCCGAGCCGAAGCAGCACCCCGGCATCGTGGTGGTCGGCGACTATCTGTTCGATTCGACGCTGAACGGACTGCTCGATTCCTCCGATGCCGCGACCGACATCATCGTCACCGAGATGATGCGGCTGCGCCGTGCCCGCGCCCAGGACGAGGGCGCGCTGTCGGACAAGATCGACCGCAGCTATTTCGAGAATTACCGCGGCGCCGGCCCCTACAGCGAGGTCTGGCGCGACTTCACCGACCCGGCCTACCTGACCGACCTGATCAAGACGGTCTGGGGCAGGGCGAAGGGCTACAAGCTGCTGATCGCCGGCTCGGCCAGCGGCGAATTGGTCGGCGCGCTGCGCGACCGGGGCATCGATGCCTGGGGCATCGAGAACAACCGCTACATCCACGGCAAGACGCCGAAGGCGCTCAGGAAGTACAACAAGCTCGGCTCGATCGCCGACATGCCGTTCAAGGACGAGGAGTTCGACTTCGTGTTCGAGACCTCGCTGTGCCATCTCGGCGAGAAGCAGGTGGTGCGCGGCGTGCGCGAGCTCAACCGCGTGGTCAAGACCGGCGTCGTGTTCGCGTCGGTCACCTCGGACATGGCGCCGGCGGTGATCGATCGCTACGACCTGCTGCGCGGGGTGAAGAAGCTCGGCACCTGGTGGGAGTGGTCGGAACTGTTCTTCGGCAACGGCTTCGACCTGTCGATGCACCGCCGCGACTGCACCGATGCGCTGTGGACGCTGACGCTGGCCGCCAACAAGGGGCCGGGACAGTGGTACGCCGACTCCGACAGCCTGCGTTATTCCTTCTTCGACAAGGTCGACGCCGACCTCGACGACTAGCGGCAACGATCAGGCACTTTGCGCAAGGCGATCCGCCTTGCGTCAACCAAACGTCAAGCGGCCGCGACGCCGTGATCCCTAGTCAACCGGATCGTGTGGCGCCGCGCCGCCCGTTCCAAACGCTTTGCCGAATTGATCCTGATCGCATAGGATCGCCGCCGCAGTGCTATCGGCTGCGGTTTCGATTTGCGGTCATGCCGGCCGTGGAGCATCGGTTGGTTTCATGGCGCCAAGACCTCCTGCATCAAGACCTCCTGCATCAGACGATCCGACGAGAGCGGCGGCCGACGAACTCGAGCTGAAGAAGAAGTCCGCGCCTGTTGCCGGCCCGCCTGCGGCGAAGCCAGCCGCGGTTCCTGCTGACGACGACGACGACGAAGAGGACGACGAGTTCGAGCTCGACGACGATGATGACGAGGACCTCGTCGTCTTCACCGCCAAGGAAGCCGCCGGCGCGCTGTCCACGATCTTCGGCTTCGTCAAGCCGATCCTGGCGAACTACAAGCGGCCATTGGCCTGTGTCGCCTTCGGTGTGCTGGTCGAGACGTTGTTCAACGTCATCATGCCGCTCAGCCTGAAATTCCTGATCGACGACGCGCTCGGCGAGGAGGACTTCGGGGCGCTCTACAAGATCCTCGGCGTGCTCGCGGTCGCCGGCATCGTCACCTCGATCATCGCGGTCTGGTACGAGCGCTGGGATGCGCGGCTTGGCGCCGGCATCATCGCCGACGTCCGGACGCGCATCTTCGAGCACGTCCAGAACCTGCCGTCGGCCTATTTCGCGCGCACCAAGCGCGGCGAGATCCTGTCGCGCTTCTCGATCGATCTCTCGGCCTTCGAGGGCTCGGTCAAGACCTTCGCCAACAGCGCAGCGTTGCCGGGCCTCGAGTTGATCGCCGGCATCATCCTGATGCTGTTCCTGAACTGGCAGCTCGCCGTGGTCGCCTTGCTGGTGTTTCCGATCACGCTGATCGGGCCGCGTATCCTGACGCCGAAGGCGGTGGAGGCCAACTACCAGCAGAAGCAGAACGAGGCCGCGCTGCTCGGAACCGTGCAGGAGAATGTCGCTGCGCAGGCAGTGGTGAAGGCGTTCAACCTGCAGCGCCGGGCGCTCGGCTGGTTCACGCTGCGCAACCGCGACGTCCGGACCAAGGCCGCATCGGCCATGTTCCTGTCGACCATGGTGGAGCGCACCGTCACCATCGCGGTGCTGCTGCTCCACCTCGTCGTGCTGGCGATCGGCGCCTATCTCGCCACCAAGGGGCAGATCACGGTCGGCACCTTCGTGACCTTCGAGAGCGCATTCTGGGAGGTGTCGTACAACATCGCCCACCTGATGCACTTCATTCCGGTATCGATCCAGTCGGCGGCGGCGGTGCGGCACATCCAGGAGCTGCTCGACGAGCCGACCCGCGGCGCCGACCGTCCCGGCGCGCCGGATCTGCCGCGCATCACCAACGACATCGCCTTCGAGCGCGTCACCTTCCAGTATGACGGGGCGCAGACGCCGGTGCTCGACAATCTCAGCCTCAAGCTCAATGCCGGCAAGAGCATTGCGATCGTCGGCCCCAGCGGCTCCGGCAAGAGCACGCTGATCAACCTGATCCTGCGGCTCTACGTGCCGGACGAGGGCCGGGTCGCCATCGACGGCGTCGACATCCGCCGGGTGACGCGCGAGTCGCTGCGGGCGAACATGGCGGTCGTGTTCCAGGAGAACATGCTGTTCAACATGTCGATCCGCGAGAACATCCGGCTCGGCAAGGAAGGCGCGACCGATGCCGAGGTCGAGGATGCCGCGAGGAAGGCCGAGATCCATCGCTACATCATGAGCCTGCCGCAGCGATACGACACGCCGGTCGGCGAGCGCGGCGATACCTTGTCCGGCGGCCAGCGCCAGCGCATCGCGATCGCGCGCGCGATCATCCGTAACCCGTCGGTGCTGCTGCTCGACGAGGCGACCTCGGCGCTCGACCAGACCACGGAGGCGGCGATCAATCGCACGCTGCTCAAGGTCGCCGCGGGCCGCACCATGATCTGGTCGACGCACCGTCTGACCTCGGTGGTCGAGATGGACGAGATCATCGTGATCTCCGGCGGCAGGGCGATCGAACGCGGCTCGCACGATGAGCTGCTGGCCAAGAATGGCGTCTACCGCAAGCTGTGGGACGACCAGGGACACCTGCATCACGACGCCGACGCCGAGGATGACGACGACGCGGACGACGATGAAGGCGATGAGGATGAGGACGAAGACGAGGATGAGGAGGCGTGAGGCGCCGCGGGCGATAGCCGCGCGCAAGCCTCGCCTGATCTCGCCTTACGCCCTGTCGGCCGCCTGCGGACGCTGCCGGAAGTGACCGGCCGGCCGCGTCGTTGACGGCGTCGCCGGCGAGCGGTGTGGCCGGCGCAGCCAGCCCCGGCCGAGATAGCCGAGGAAGCGCGCCCAGCGCTGGGCTTGCCAATAGGGCCCGCTGCCGATCGAGACCATGCGGAAGTTGAAGGCCTTGGCGTTCGACCAGGCGTCGCATTCGGTCTTGACCGGATCGTCGTAAAACGCGGCGATCTTCTCTTCGCCCATGCCGTCGGTCGCAAGCCAGGCCGGGATGTGGACATTGCAGAGCTGGGCCACGTCGGTGAACACCTTGTCGGTCCCGGTGCCGGTGACCGGGCAGGTGCTCGCGAAGGCATCACCGACCAGCACGACGCCGGCCTGCCGATAGCCGGTGCTGACATAGACGTCGGCGGGCCTGATCTTGATGTCGCCGGCGACGTCGAATTCGCCGGTCAGCCGGCGCAGCCGCGGCAGCGCGGCATTCAGCGTCTCGACCGGATTGCGGCGCATCGTCCGCAGCCAGGGATCGTCGGCCTGGCGGTAGGTGAAGAGGTTGGCGCGCATCCGATTCTCGACCGGAAACAGCGTGATGTAGGGGATGCGGTCGCTCGGCCGCTCCGAGAAATAGGTCATGGCCGCAAACGGGAAGGCGGGGCGGCCGACGGGGACGAAATCGAAGCCGATCGAGATCGAGTGGCAGACGCTGGTGACCAGCCGCTCGATGCCGAGCATCCGGCGCAGCCCGACATTCAGGCCGTTGGCGAGCACGATGAGGCGCGCCGAGATCTCCTCGCCGCCGGAGAGCACGAGCCGCTGCCGCTCGGAGCTGGTCGCGACATTGACCACCTTGTCGCAGATGAACTCCGCCGGTCCCACGATTTCGTTTCGAATCGCGGTGATCAGGGCGTCGTACATGATGCCGTACTGCCGGCTGGGCTGCCGGTCGAGCAGATGGCCGAATCGCGCGATCCAGTTCTCGCCGTCCAGCGTCGCCGAACGGAGCACGGATTCGGCAAGACCGGTCCGGGCGAATCGCTCGAGCTGGAGGTCGCCGCCGATCTTTTCGACGCGGAAATCGAACGGATAGACCCGGTGGGGATCGATCAGGACGCTCGGTATCCCGGCACGACCGAGCATGGCGGCCGCGGTCGAACCCGCAAGACCTCCGCCGATGATCGCTATATCGGTGTACCGCATGAAGGATTTCCGTGGCCGTAGACCCCGATTTTTGCGCTGCGAATGGCAAATAAAGGCTTAGTTTCGAAGTTTGCCTTCAGGACTAAGTTGGGGAGAGTTGTTTCTATTCTTATTTTACCCGGGTACAAAATGATCTCACCGCCGCGCCGGAGATTCGGGTATGGGCGAGGGGAGGTCCGGCGGCTGTCATATTTCGCCGCGTGATGGGCGTTGGCGAAATGCGAATTACGCAACTGCCAGAGGCGTTTCTTGGCTTGTCGTTTTGCTTGACTTCACTATCTCTCGATTATACAAGGCGCCCACTTAACGACAGGCGGTGAGCTACGCCAGCGTCGGAACGGAACACCCGAAGGTCCTTTTTCAGGAGCCGGACGGGCACCAACCTCGACGAATGCCGCTCAAACGCTGTCGATGATAGCTAGGCAATGCCAGGACGATACTAGTTCTCTTGAGCACGTCCTCTTGAGAGTGAATTCGGATGCATGACCTCGGTGGCGGACCGAACAGCGAACGCTGATCGGCTCGGGATCGCGGTCCTCTGTGGCGTCGAAGCGCTTTCCGCTCAGCGATGAGTGGTTGGCGCGATTTCGCTTTGCGCGGGTATTTCTCCCGTGTCGAGCGGGCCGTACGGGACGGCTGTTCCCGCGAAGAATTGGCGGAGCCATTCAAGGTTCCGCGCGAACTAAAGGGTGAAGGCTGCATGCCGACGATCAACCAGCTGATCGCGAATCCGCGTGAAGTACAGAAGTCGCGTAAGAAGGTGCCGGCGCTGCAGCAGTCGCCGCAGAAGCGCGGCGTGTGCACGCGCGTCTACACCACGACCCCGAAGAAGCCGAACTCGGCGCTTCGTAAGGTCGCCAAGGTGCGCCTGACCAACGGCTTCGAGGTGATCGGCTACATCCCGGGTGAGGGCCATAACCTTCAGGAGCACTCGGTGGTCATGATCCGCGGCGGTCGCGTCAAGGACTTGCCCGGCGTGCGCTACCACATCCTCCGCGGCGTGCTGGATACCCAGGGCGTCAAGAACCGTAAGCAGCGTCGTTCGAAGTACGGCGCGAAGCGTCCGAAGTAAGCGGGAAACGATCAGATGTCGCGTCGCCATTCTGCCGAGAAGCGTGAAGTTCTTCCGGACCCGAAGTTCGGGAACATCATCATTACGAAGTTCATGAACTCGGTGATGTACGCCGGGAAGAAGTCGGTTGCCGAAAACATCGTCTACGGTGCGCTCGGCATGATCGAGGCCAAGACCAAGCAGAACCCGCTCGGCGTGTTCGAGCAGGCGCTCGAGAACGTGATGCCGACCATCGAAGTTCGTTCCCGCCGCGTCGGCGGCGCGACCTACCAGGTTCCGGTGGAAGTGCGTTCGGTGCGCCGTCAGGCGCTCGGCATCCGCTGGCTGATCTCGGCCGCCCGTGAGCGCAACGAGAAGACCATGACGGAGCGCCTCTCGGCGGAGCTGCTCGATGCCTCGAACAACCGCGGCAACGCCGTCAAGAAGCGTGAAGACGTGCACCGGATGGCGGAAGCCAACCGCGCGTTCTCGCACTATCGCTGGTAAGGCGAACAACGGAATTTAAGGAACAGTCTGATGCCCCGCCAACATGCCATCGAGGACTACCGCAACTTCGGTATCATGGCGCATATCGACGCCGGCAAGACCACGACCACCGAGCGCATCCTGTATTACACCGGCAAGAGCCACAAGATCGGCGAAGTGCACGAAGGTGCCGCGACGATGGACTGGATGGAGCAGGAGCAGGAGCGTGGCATCACGATCACCTCGGCTGCGACCACCGCGTTCTGGAACGGCAAGCGCCTGAACATCATCGACACCCCCGGCCACGTCGACTTCACCATTGAAGTCGAGCGTTCGCTGCGCGTGCTCGACGGCGCCGTTTGCGTGCTCGACTCCAACCAGGGGGTCGAGCCGCAGACCGAGACCGTCTGGCGCCAGGGCGACAAGTACAAGGTTCCGCGCATCGTCTTCGCCAACAAGATGGACAAGACCGGCGCCGACTTCTTCAAGTGCCTGGCCGACATCGTCGACCGCCTCGGCGCCAAGCCGATCGCGATCCAGCTTCCGATCGGCGCCGAGAACAACTTCAAGGGTCTCGTCGACCTCGTGAAGATGAAGGGCGTCATCTGGAACGATGAATCGCTCGGCGCGAAGTTCGACTATGTCGACATCCCGGAAGATCTGGTCGAGCAGGCCAAGGAATATCGCGAGAAGATGGTGGAAGCCGCCGTCGAGCTCGACGACGACGCCATGGCCGCCTACCTCGACGGCAAGGAGCCGGACGAGGCGACCCTGAAGCGCCTGATCCGCAAGGCCGTGTTGACCGGCGCGTTCTATCCGGTGCTGTGCGGCTCCGCGTTCAAGAACAAGGGCGTGCAGCCGCTGCTCGACGCCGTCGTCGACTATCTGCCGTCGCCGATCGACGTGCCCGCGATCAAGGGCACCGATGAGGACGGCAACGAGGTCGTGCGCAAGGCGGACGACAAGGAGCCGCTGGCGCTGCTCGCGTTCAAGATCATGGACGACCCCTTCGTCGGCACCATCACCTTCTGCCGCATCTACTCCGGCATCCTGCAGTCGGGTACCGGCGTGGTGAACTCGACCCGCGAAAAGAAAGAGCGGATCGGCCGCATGCTGCTGATGCATGCGAACAACCGCGAAGACATCAAGGAAGCCTATGCCGGCGACATCGTCGCGCTGGCTGGCCTGAAGGAAGCGCGCACCGGTGACACGCTGTGCGATCCCGACAAGCCTGTCATCCTCGAGAAGATGGAATTCCCGGAGCCGGTGATCGAGATCGCGATCGAGCCGAAGTCGAAGGCCGACCAGGAAAAGCTGGGCGTCGCGCTGGCCAAGCTCGCCGCGGAGGATCCGTCCTTCCGCGTGTCGACCGACCAGGAGTCCGGCCAGACCATCCTCAAGGGCATGGGCGAACTCCATCTCGACATCAAGGTCGACATCCTGAAGCGCACCTACAAGGTCGACGCCAACATCGGCGCGCCGCAGGTGGCGTTCCGCGAGCGCGTGACCAAGAAGGCCGAAGTCAAGTACACGCACAAGAAGCAGACCGGCGGTACCGGTCAGTTCGCCGAAGTGTCGATCGTGGTCGAGCCGAATGAGCCCGGCAAGGGCTACGAGTTTGAATCCAAGATCGTCGGCGGCGCGGTGCCGAAGGAATACATCCCAGGCGTCGAAAAGGGTCTCAACAGCGTGATGGGTTCCGGTGTCGTCGCCGGCTTTCCGGTGGTGGACGTCAAGGTGCAGCTGGTCGACGGCAAGTACCACGACGTCGACTCGTCGGCGCTGGCGTTCGAAATCGCATCGCGGGCTGCGTTCCGCGAAGCGCTGACGAAGGGCAAGTCCGTTCTGCTCGAACCGATCATGAAGGTCGAGGTGGTGACCCCGGAGGACTACACCGGTTCGGTCATCGGCGACCTGAACTCCCGGCGCGGCCAGATCCAGGGCCAAGACATGCGCGGCAACGCCAACGTCATCAATGCGATGGTGCCGCTCATGAACATGTTCGGTTACGTGAACAACCTGCGCTCGATGAGCCAGGGTCGCGCGACCTTCACCATGCAGTTCGATCACTACGCCGAAGCTCCGGCGAACGTGTCGGCTGAAGTCCAGAAAAAGTTTGCTTGATTGTCGTTGGTTAGCAGCTAACGACTGAACGGAGAGTCAAATGGCCAAAGCAAAATTCGAGCGTAACAAGCCCCACTGCAACATCGGCACCATCGGTCACGTCGACCATGGCAAGACCTCGCTGACCGCAGCGATCACCAAGGTGCTTGCAGAAACCGGCGGCGCGACGTTCACCGCCTACGACCAGATCGACAAGGCGCCGGAAGAGAAGGCGCGCGGCATCACGATCTCGACCGCTCACGTCGAGTACGAGACGACCAACCGTCACTATGCCCACGTCGACTGCCCCGGCCACGCCGACTACGTGAAGAACATGATCACCGGCGCCGCCCAGATGGACGGCGCGATCCTGGTCGTGTCGGCTGCTGACGGCCCCGATGCCGCAGACCCGCGAGCACATCCTGCTCGCCCGCCAGGTCGGCGTGCCCGCGCTCGTCGTGTTCCTCAACAAGTGCGACATGGTCGACGATCCGGAGCTGCTCGAGCTCGTCGAGATGGAAGTCCGCGAACTGCTCTCGAAGTACGAATTCCCGGGCGATGACATTCCGATCATCAAGGGTTCGGCGCTCGCCGCCCTCGAAGACAAGGACAAGAAGCTCGGCCACGACGCGATCCTCGAGCTGATGCGCAATGTCGACGAGTACATCCCGCAGCCGGAGCGTCCGATCGACCAGCCGTTCCTGATGCCGGTCGAAGACGTATTCTCGATCTCGGGCCGCGGCACCGTCGTCACCGGCCGTGTCGAGCGCGGCGTGATCAAGGTCGGCGAGGAAATCGAAATCGTCGGTATCCGCGACACCCAGAAGACCATCGTCACCGGCGTCGAAATGTTCCGCAAGCTGCTCGATCAGGGCCAGGCCGGCGACAACATCGGTGCGCTGCTCCGCGGCACCAAGCGCGAGGAAGTCGAGCGTGGCCAGGTGCTGTGCAAGCCCGGTTCGGTCAAGCCGCACACCAAGTTCAAGGCTGAGGCCTACATCCTGACCAAGGAAGAGGGCGGTCGTCACACCCCGTTCTTCACCAACTACCGTCCGCAGTTCTACTTCCGCACCACCGACGTGACCGGTGTCGTGCATCTGCCGGAAGGCACCGAGATGGTGATGCCGGGCGACAACATCGCGATGGAAGTGCACCTGATCGTGCCGATCGCGATGGAAGAGAAGCTGCGCTTCGCGATCCGCGAAGGCGGCCGCACCGTCGGTGCCGGCGTCGTCGCCGCCATCATCGAGTAACTACGCGAATAGGGAATGGCGAGTAGCGGGTGGATCGATCCATTCGCTATTCGCTACTCGCCACTCACTAAAGAAAGAATACGGCAATGAACGGCCAAAATATTCGCATCCGTCTCAAGGCGTTCGACCATCGAATCCTCGATACGTCGACCCGTGAGATCGTGAACACGGCGAAGCGCACCGGTGCGCAGGTTCGCGGACCGATTCCGCTGCCGACCCGCATCGAGAAGTTCACCGTCAACCGTTCGCCGCACGTTGACAAGAAGAGCCGCGAGCAATTCGAGATGCGCACTCACAAGCGCCTCCTCGACATTGTCGACCCGACCCCGCAGACCGTCGATGCGTTGATGAAGCTCGACCTGGCCGCCGGTGTCGATGTCGAGATCAAGCTCTAAGGTTTTGGATTTTTACGTCCGCCGCTTGCGGACAGAAAGACAGGAAGCACGCCGATGCGCTCCGGAGTGATCGCACAAAAGGTCGGGATGACGCGGGTCTTTACGGAGACCGGCGAGCATATCCCTGTGACCGTGCTGAAGTTGGGCAATTGCCAGGTGCTGGGCCACCGCACGACCGAGAAGAACGGCTATGTCGCTCTGCAGCTCGGTTCGGGCGCCCGCAAGACCGTGTACATGCCCAAGGCCGAACGCGGCCAGTTCGCGGTCGCCAAGGTCGAGCCGAAGCGCAAGGTCGCCGAGTTCCGCGTGTCCGAGGACGCGCTGATCCCGGTCGGCGCGGAAATCCAGGCGGACCATTTCGTGGTCGGCCAGTTTGTCGACGTGACCGGCACCTCGATCGGTAAGGGCTTCGCCGGCGGCATGAAGCGCTGGAATTTCGGCGGTCTGCGCGCCACCCACGGTGTCTCGATCTCGCACCGCTCGATCGGTTCGACCGGTGGTCGTCAGGACCCCGGCAAGACCTTCAAGAACAAGAAGATGCCCGGCCACATGGGTGTCGACCGCATCACCACGCTCAATCTGCGCGTGGTTTCGACTGACGTCGAGCGCGGCCTGATCCTCGTCGAAGGCGCCGTTCCCGGCTCCAAGGGCGGCTGGATCTCGGTGCGCGACGCCGTCAAGAAGCCGCTGCCGAAGGAAGCCCCGAAGCCCGGCAAGTTCAAGGTTGCCGGCGGCGAGGCTGCCGAGCCTGTGGCCGAGAAGGAGGGTGTGTGAGATGGAACTGAAAGTCACCACCCTTGAAGGCAAGGACGCCGGATCCGTCGAGCTCTCGGACGCGATCTTCGGTCTCGAGCCGCGCGCCGACATCATTCAGCGCTGCGTGCAGTGGCAGCTGAACAAGCGTCAGGCCGGCACGCACAAGGCCCAGGGCCGCGCCGACGTCTGGCGCACTGGCAAGAAGATGTACAAGCAGAAGGGCACCGGCGGCGCCCGTCACGGCTCGGCCCGCGTGCCGCAGTTCCGCGGCGGTGGTCGTGCGTTCGGTCCGGTCGTTCGCTCCCATGCGACCGACCTGCCAAAGAAGGTGCGTGCGCTCGCGCTGAAGCATGCGCTGTCGGCCAAGGCCAAGGACGGCGGGCTCGTCGTGATCGACTCCGCTGCCGTCAAGGAAGCCAAGACCAAGGCGCTGCTCGGTCACTTCTCCGGCCTCGGGCTCACCAACGCGCTGATCATCGACGGTGCCGAGTTGAACGCCGGTTTCGCGACCGCGGCCCGCAACATTCCGAACATCGACGTGCTGCCGATCCAGGGCATCAACGTCTACGACATTCTCCGCCGCCACAAGCTGGTGCTGACCAAGGCTGCGGTTGATGCGCTGGAGGCGCGCTTCAAATGAAGAACATCGATCCGCGCCACTACGACGTCATCATCTCGCCTGTCGTGACGGAAAAGGCGACGCTCGCCTCCGAGCACAACAAGGTGCTGTTCAAGGTCGCCGGCAAGGCGACCAAGCCGCAGATCAAGGAAGCGGTCGAGAAGCTGTTCGACGTCAAGGTGAAGAGCGTCAACACTCTCGTTCGCAAGGGCAAGACCAAGGTGTTCCGCGGCAATCTCGGTTCGCAGTCGGACACCAAGCGCGCGATCGTGACCCTGGAAGAGGGTCACCGCATCGACGTGACTACCGGACTATAAGGCGCAACGACGATGGCATTGAAAACCTTTAATCCCACGACGCCGGGCCAGCGCCAGCTGGTCATGGTCGATCGTTCGGCGCTCTACAAGGGCAAGCCGGTGAAGACCCTGACCGAGGGCAAGCTCGGCAATGGCGGTCGCAACAACACCGGCCGCATCACCGTGCGTTTCCGCGGCGGCGGCCACAAGAAGGCATACCGTACCGTCGACTTCCGCCGCGACAAGGTGGACATGCCGGCGGTCGTGGAGCGGCTGGAGTACGATCCGAACCGCACCGCGTTCATCGCGCTGATCAAGTACCAGGACGGTGAGCTCGCCTACATTCTGGCGCCGCAGCGTCTGGCGGCGGGCGACACCGTCGTCGCCGGCAACTATGTCGACGTGAAGCCGGGCAACGTCATGCCGCTCGGCAACATGCCGGTCGGCACGATCGTGCACAACATCGAGCTGAAGATCGGCAAGGGCGGCCAGCTGGCGCGCTCCGCCGGCACCTATGCGCAGATCGTCGGCCGCGACCAGGACTATGTGATCATGCGCCTGAACTCGGGCGAGCAGCGTCTCGTGCACGGCCGTTGCCGCGGCACGATCGGCGCGGTTTCGAACCCGGATCACATGAACATCTCGATCGGCAAGGCCGGTCGTACCCGCTGGCTCGGCTGGCGTCCGCACAACCGCGGCGTCGTCATGAACCCGATCGATCACCCGCACGGCGGTGGTGAAGGTCGTACCTCGGGCGGTCGTCACCCGGTCACTCCGTGGGGCAAGCCGACCAAGGGCAAGAAGACCCGCACCAACAAGTCGACCAACAAATTCATTCTCCTCAGCCGCCACAAGCGGAAGAAGTAAGGAACGCCGGACATGGTTCGTTCAGTCTGGAAAGGCCCGTTCGTCGAGGGTTCTCTGCTCAAGAAGGCAGATGCCGCCCGCGCGTCCGGCCGTCACGACGTCATCAAGATCTGGAGCCGCCGCTCGACCATCCTGCCGCAGTTCGTCGGCCTGACGTTCGGCGTCTACAACGGCCACAAGCATGTGCCGGTGGCTATCAACGAGGAAATGGTGGGTCACAAGTTCGGCGAGTTCTCGCCGACCCGTACCTTCCACGGCCATTCGGGCGACAAGAAAGCCAAGAAGGCTTGAGGATTAACCGATGAGCAAACCAAAGCGCGAACGTAGCCTCGCGGACAATGAGGCCAAGGCCGTCGCCCGCATGCTGCGCGTCAGCCCGCAGAAGCTCAACCTGGTGGCGCAGCTGATCCGCGGCCGCAAGGCGTCTGCTGCGCTCGCCGACCTGCAGTTCTCGCGCAAGCGGATCGCGGTCGACGTCAAGAAGTGCCTGGAATCGGCGATCGCCAACGCCGAGAACAACCACGACCTCGATGTCGACGATCTCGTCGTTGCCGAGGCGCATGTCGGCAACGGCATCGTGATGAAGCGTTTTGCTCCGCGCGGCCGTGGCCGTTCGGGCCGTGTGTTCAAACCGTTCTCGCACCTGACCATCGTGGTTCGTCAGGTCGAGGCCGAGGCAAGCGCTTAAGAAGGGCGCAGGAGAAGACGATGGGTCAAAAGATCAATCCAATCGGGCTGCGTCTCGGCATCAACCGGACCTGGGACTCCCGTTGGTTCGCCGGCAAGCAGGAATACGGCAAGCTCCTGCACGAGGACGTCAAGATCCGCGAGATCCTGCACAAGGAGCTCAAGCAGGCGGCCGTCGCCCGCATCGTGATCGAGCGTCCGCACAAGAAGTGCCGCGTGACGATTCATTCGGCCCGTCCGGGCGTCGTGATCGGCAAGAAGGGCGCCGACATCGACAAGCTGCGCAAGAAGGTCGCCGACATCACCTCGTCGGACGTCGTGATCAACATCGTCGAAATCCGCAAGCCGGAGCTCGACGCGACCCTGGTCGCTGAATCGATCGCCCAGCAGCTCGAGCGCCGCGTCGCGTTCCGCCGCGCCATGAAGCGCGCCGTGCAGTCGGCGATGCGTCTCGGCGCCGAGGGCATCCGCATCAACTGCTCGGGCCGTCTCGGCGGCGCCGAAATCGCGCGCATGGAGTGGTACCGCGAAGGTCGCGTGCCGCTGCACACGCTGCGCGCCGACGTCGACTACGGCGTTGCTACCGCGTTCACGACCTTCGGCACCTGCGGCGTCAAGGTCTGGATCTTCAAGGGCGAGATCCTCGAGCACGATCCGATGGCCCAGGACAAGAAGATGGCCGAGGGCGACAACACGCCGCGTTCGCGCCGCGACGCCGCTTGAGGCAAAGCAGGAATTTGAGGGCTTAAAGCCATGATGCAACCTAAGAAAACGAAGTTCCGGAAGGCGCATAAGGGCCGTATCCACGGCGTTGCGACCTCTGGCGCGACGTTGGCGTTCGGCCAGTTCGGCCTGAAGGCGATGGAGCCTGAGCGCGTCACCGCCCGTCAGATCGAAGCCGCCCGCCGCGCGCTGACCCGTCACATGAAGCGCGCCGGCCGCGTCTGGATCCGAGTGTTCCCGGACGTGCCGGTGTCGAAGAAGCCCGCCGAAGTCCGCATGGGCTCCGGCAAGGGTGCGCCGGAATTGTGGGTGGTCCGGATCAAGCCCGGCCGCATGATGTTCGAGATCGACGGCGTGCCGGTGCAGACCGCGAAGGAAGCGCTGTCGCTCGCCGCCGCCAAGCTGCCGATCAAGACGCGCTTCGTTGCGCGCATTGCGGAGTAATCGCCATGGCCGAGATGAAAGTTGAAGACATTCGCGCGATGAGCGACGACCAGCGGGACGACGCGGTCCTGAACCTGAAGAAGGAACGCTTCAACCTGCGTTTCCAGCGCGCCACCGGGCAGCTGGAGAACACCTCGCGGATGCGGGAAGCTCGCCGCGATATCGCTCGTATCAAGACCATCGCCGCGCAGCTGCGCGCGAAGAAGAAGTAAGGGGCCTGCTATGCCGAAACGTACTCTGCAGGGCGTGGTCGTCAGCGACAAGCAAGCCAAGACCATCGTGGTGCGCGTCGATCGCCGCTTCACCCACCCGATCTACAAGAAGACGATCCGCCGTTCCAAGAACTACCACGCGCACGACGAGAACAACCAGTTCAAGCCGGGCGACATGGTCTGGATCGAGGAATCGAAGCCGATCTCGAAGCTGAAGCGCTGGACCGTGGTCCGGGGCGAACACAAGAAAACGGCCTGATTACCTCGGCCTGGCCGAAGTCATTCAGGGAAATTTTGAGCGCGCTAAAGCGCAGAAAGAGGACGAGGTGCATCAATGATTCAGATGCAGACCAACCTCGACGTGGCCGATAATTCTGGCGCACGCCGTGTCATGTGCATCAAGGTTCTTGGAGGTTCCAAGCGCCGCTATGCCACCGTGGGCGACGTTATCGTTGTGTCGATCAAGGAAGCCATTCCGCGTGGCAAGGTGAAGAAGGGCGACGTGATGAAGGCCGTCGTGGTCCGGGTCCGCAAGGACATCCGCCGCGCCGACGGTTCGGTCATCCGCTTCGACCGCAACGCCGCCGTGCTGATCAACAATCAGTCCGAGCCGGTTGGCACCCGCATCTTCGGGCCGGTGCCGCGCGAGCTGCGCGCCAAGAACCACATGAAGATCATTTCGCTCGCGCCGGAGGTGCTGTGATGGCTGCCAAGATCCGCAAGGGCGACAAGGTGATGGTGCTCACCGGCCGCGACAAGGGTCGCACCGGCGAGGTGTTCGAGGTGCGTCCGGACGAGAACAAGGCTCTCGTTCGCGGCATCAACATGGTGAAGCGTCACCAGAAGCAGACCCAGACCCAGGAAGGCGGCATCATCTCCAAGGAGATGCCGATCGACCTGTCCAACATCGCGTATGTCGGCAAGGACGGAAAGCCGACCCGCGTTGGGTTCAAGATTCAGGCCGATGGCAAGAAGGTTCGCGTTGCCAAGAGCTCGGGAGCAGAGATCGATGGCTGATACAGCTTACATTCCGCGTCTGCGCACGGAATACGACAAGAAGATCCGCGGCATGATGACCGAGAAGTTCGGTTATGCCAACGTGATGCAGGTGCCGCGCCTCGACAAGGTCGTGCTCAACATGGGCGTGGGCGATTCCGTCAACGACCGCAAGAAGGCCGAGACCGCCGCCGCCGAGCTGACCCAGATCGCCGGCCAGAAGGCGATCGTGACCTATTCGCGGATCGCGATCGCGACCTTCAAGCTGCGTGAGAACCAGCCGATCGGCTGCAAGGTCACGCTGCGCAAGACCCATATGTACGAGTTCATCGACCGCCTGGTGAACGTGGCGCTGCCCCGCGTCCGCGACTTCCGCGGCCTGAACCCGAAGAGCTTCGACGGCCGCGGCAACTACTCGCTCGGCATCAAGGAGCACATCATTTTCCCCGAGATCGACTTCGACAAGGTCTCGGAAGCGCGTGGCATGGACATCACGGTCTGCACCACCGCCAAGACCGACGACGAGGCGCGCGCCTTGTTGACCGCTTTCAATTTCCCGTTCCGGCAGTGAGTAGCTGAGCCAAAGCCACTCAAACGCGGATACCCAGGAGCCAAGCATGGCAAAGAAGAGTTCAGTCGAGAAGAACAACCGGCGCAAGCGGATGGCGAAGAACGCCGGCCCGCGCCGCGAGAAGCTGAAGGCGATCATCGCCGACAAGACCAAGCCGATGGAAGAGCGCTTCGCGGCGACGCTGAAGCTCGCCGAGATGCCGCGCAACTCGTCGCCGACGCGCATCCGCAATCGTTGCGAGCTGACCGGGCGTCCGCGCTCGAACTATCGCAAGAACAAGCTGTCGCGCATCGCGCTGCGTGAACTCGGCTCCAAGGGCCTGGTTCCCGGCCTCGTGAAGTCGAGCTGGTAAGGGAGGGTCGGAACAATGTCTACGCACGATCCGATCAGCGATCTCATCACCCGCATCCGCAACGCGCAGATGCGTTCGAAGTCCAAGGTCTCGAGCCCCGGCTCGAAGATGCGCGCCAACGTGCTCGAGGTCCTGAAGACCGAGGGCTACATCCGCGGCTACGCCAGCGTCGAGCACGCCTCGGGCCGCAGCGAGCTCGAGATCGAGTTGAAGTATTTCGACGGCGAGCCCGTCATCCGCGAGATCGAGCGGGTGTCGAAGCCCGGCCGCCGCGTTTACGCCTCGGTGAAGAACCTGCCGCGCGTGAACAACGGTCTCGGCATTTCGGTGTTGTCGACGCCGAAGGGAATCATGGCTGACCACGAGGCGCGCGACGCCAACGTGGGCGGCGAAGTTCTCTTCACGGTGTTCTGAGGAAGGATATTGCGATGTCACGTATCGGCAAAAGGCCGGTGGCGATCCCGTCGGGTGTGACGGCGACCGTCGAGGGCCAGACGGTGAAGGTGAAGGGGCCGAAGGGCGCGCTTCAGTTCGTCGTGCATGACGACGTCGAGGTGAAGTTCGAGAACGGCCAGGTCAAGGTCGCTCCGCGCGTCAAGACCAACCGCGCGCAGGCGATGTACGGCACCGCGCGCGCGCAGGTCGCCAACCTCGTCGAGGGCGTCACCAAGGGCTTCGAGAAGAAGCTCGAGATCACCGGCGTCGGCTATCGCGCCGCGATGCAGGGCAAGAACCTGCAGCTCGCGCTCGGCTACAGCCACGACGTGGTCTACGCGATCCCGGAAGGCATCACCATCGCGGTGCCGAAGCCGACCGAGATCACGATCACCGGCAACGATCCGCAGCGCGTCGGCCAGGTCGCCGCCGAGATCCGCGCCTACCGTCCGCCGGAGCCCTACAAGGGCAAGGGCGTGAAGTACGCCAACGAATTCATCTTCCGCAAGGAAGGCAAGAAGAAGTAACGGAGCCGGTCATGTCACTCAAGGTTACGAATGCCCGGCGCAAGCAGCGCGTGCGCCTTGCGCTTCGTCGCTCGGCTGGCGGCCGTCCGCGGCTGTCGGTGTTCCGCTCGTCCAAGCACATCTACGCCCAGGTCATCGACGACCAGAAGGGCGAGACGCTCGCTTCCGCCTCGTCGCTGGAGAAGACCATGCGCGACGCCGGCAAGACCGGCGCCGACATCGATGCGGCGAAGGCCGTCGGCAAGCTGCTCGCCGAGCGCGCGGCGCAGAAGGGTGTCAAGGAAGTCGTGTTCGATCGCGGCGCCTACATCTATCACGGGCGCGTCAAGGCGCTCGCCGATGCGGCGCGCGAAGGCGGGCTCAGCTTCTAAACGAATTTGAACGATTACGAGGAAAGAGGCGCTAGCCTCCTAGAGATTGGAAAACACCATGGCAGGTGAACGCGGACGCGAACGGAGCAGGGAGCGCGAGGA
Source organism: Bradyrhizobium sp. USDA 3364 (assembly GCF_054056355.1). Taxonomy (NCBI): domain Bacteria; kingdom Pseudomonadati; phylum Pseudomonadota; class Alphaproteobacteria; order Hyphomicrobiales; family Nitrobacteraceae; genus Bradyrhizobium; species Bradyrhizobium sp. USDA 3364. The sequence goes on along the minus strand of NZ_JBSRYG010000002.1, from coordinate 7,632,795 downwards.
GCGCGACAGCGAGTTCGTCGACAAGCTGGTCCACATCAATCGCGTGGCGAAGGTCGTCAAGGGCGGCAAGCGCTTCGGCTTTGCGGCGCTGGTCGTGATCGGCGATCAGAAGGGCCGGGCCGGTTTCGGTCACGGCAAGGCGCGCGAAGTGCCGGAAGCGATCCGCAAGGCGACAGAGTCGGCGAAGCGCAATCTGACCCGCGTCGCGCTGCGCGAAGGCCGCACGCTGCATCACGACATCGCCGGCCGTCACGGCGCCGGTCGCGTCTATCTGCGCGCCGCTCCGGCCGGTACCGGCATCATCGCCGGCGGCCCGATGCGCGCCGTGTTCGAGACGCTTGGTGTCCAGGACGTGGTGGCTAAGTCGATCGGCTCGTCGAACCCCTACAACATGGTTCGCGCGACCTTCGACGCGCTGAAGCATCAGGATTCGCCGCGCTCGGTGGCCGCCCGCCGCAACATCAAGGTCTCCACCCTGCAGTCGCGCCGCGTCGGCGGCGACGCCGAAGTGGTGGCGGAATAACAACGCGCGCCTCTCGAAGCGCTATTCGGAGTTACTGTCATGGCCAAGGCCAACAATCAGGCCAGCAAGACCATCAAGGTCGAGCAGATCGGCAGCGCAATCCGCCGCCATCACTCGCAGCGTTCGACGCTGATCGGCCTCAAGCTCAACAAGATCGGCCGGGTTGCCGAGCTGCAGGACACCCCTGAAGTTCGCGGCATGATCAGCAAGGTTCAGCATCTCGTCCGCGTCGTCGGCGAGTAAGCAGAGATAAGGAGAAGGGCGATGAAGCTCAGCGATATCGCCGACAACGCCGGCTCGCGCAAGAAGCGCATGCGTGTCGGCCGTGGCATCGGTTCCGGCAAGGGCAAGACCTCGGGCCGCGGCGGCAAGGGCCAGACCGCGCGTTCGGGCGTCCGCATCAAGGGTTTCGAAGGCGGCCAGATGCCGATGCATCGCCGTCTGCCGAAGCGCGGCTTCAACAACATCTTCCGGCTCGACTTCGCCGAGATCAATCTCGACCGTCTGCAGGAAGCGATCGACAACAAGCTGGTCAACGCCAGCGAGACCGTGACCGTCGAGTCGCTGGTCAAGGCCGGCGTGCTGCGCCGCGCCAAGGACGGCCTGCGGCTGCTCGGCCGCGGCGAGATCAAGACCAAGCTGACAATCGAAGCGCACGGCGCTTCCAAGCCGGCCATTGCCGCGGTCGAGAAGGCCGGCGGCTCGGTCAAGATCCTGGCCCCCGCCAAGGACGAAGGCGAGGCGGCGTAACATCTGCGTCATTGCCCGCTGGCCACGCGGGCAATCCGCCGATCGAATGATGGACTTATCGAGGCCGAGCACCAGATAATGGCTGGTGTCTGCCGGCTGCCCAAACGGGGGCGCCGGCGAAAGGGGCTCCGGGAAGAAAGCCGAAACATGGTCTCAGCAGCCGAACAACTTGCCGCCAATCTCAATTTCGGATCGCTGGCGAAGGCCGACGAGCTCAAGAAGCGCATCTGGTTCACCCTGGGTGCGCTGCTTGTTTATCGGCTCGGCACCTACATCCCGCTGCCCGGCATCGACCCCAACATCTGGGAGCAGGTGTTCCGCAGCCAGTCCGGCGGGATCCTCGGCATGTTCAACATGTTCGCCGGCGGCGGCATCCACCGCATGGCGATCTTCGCGCTGAACATCATGCCGTACATCTCGGCATCGATCATCGTGCAGCTCTTGACCACCGTGTCGCCGCAGCTCGAGGCGCTCAAGAAGGAAGGCGAGGCGGGCCGCAAGACGCTGAACCAGTACACACCCGCTATCTGACGGTGATCCTGGCGCTGTTCCAGTCCTACGGCATCGCGATCGGCCTCGAAGGCGCCGGCAATGTCGTCAGCGACCCCGGCATGTTCTTCCGGATTTCGACCGCGATCACGCTGACCGGCGGCACCATGTTCCTGATGTGGCTCGGCGAGCAGATCACCTCGCGCGGCATCGGCAACGGTATCTCGCTGATCATCCTGTCCGGCATCGTCGCCGAGCTGCCGTCGGCGCTCGCCAACATGCTGGAACTCGGCCGGCAGGGCGCGATGTCGACCGGCCTGATCCTGATCGTCATCGTGATGGCGGTCGCCGTGATCGCCTTCATCGTGTTCATGGAGCGTGCCCAGCGCCGGCTGCTGATCCAGTATCCGAAGCGGCAGGTCGGCAACAAGATGTTCGAGGGCCAGTCCTCGCATCTGCCGCTCAAGCTCAACACCTCGGGCGTGATTCCGCCGATCTTCGCCTCGTCGCTGCTGCTGCTGCCGACCACGGTTGCGAACTTCAACGCCGGCAAGGGGCCGGAATGGTTCCAGTGGCTCACCACCCAGCTCAGCCACGGCCGCCCGCTGTTCCTGCTGCTCTATCTGGCGCTGATCGTGTTCTTCGCCTTCTTCTACACCGCGATCGTGTTCAACCCGACCGAGACCGCGGACAATCTGAAGAAGCATGGCGGCTTCATCCCGGGCATCCGGCCCGGCGAGCGCACCGCCGAGTACATCGACTATGTGCTGTCGCGCATCACGGTGCTCGGCGCGATCTATCTGGCGATCGTCTGCCTGATTCCGGAAATTCTGATTTCTTATGCCTCGGTCCCGTTCTACTTTGGTGGCACCTCGCTTCTGATCGTCGTCAGCGTGACGATGGATACGGTGTCGCAGGTGCAGGGCTATCTGCTCGCTCATCAGTATGAAGGGCTGATCAGGAAGTCGAAGCTCAGGGGAGGCCGCCGCCGCTGATCGCGGCGCGGCTTCGAACTCAAAACACAGGTGTGCGGACGTCGCCCACCTAGCCGGGGGGCGAAACAGATATGAGATTGATCCTTTTGGGGCCGCCGGGCTCGGGCAAGGGAACCCAGGCGCAGCGGCTGGTGCATCGGCACGGCATCGTTCAGCTCTCGACCGGCGAGATGCTGCGCGCGGCGGTTGCTGCGGGCACCCCGGTCGGCCTGCAGGCCAAGGAGATCATGGCCAATGGCGGCCTGGTTCCCGACGAGGTCGTGGTGGGAATCATCGCCGACCGGATCGAGGAACCGGACGCCAAGAAGGGCTTCATTCTCGACGGCTTCCCGCGCACCGTGCCGCAGGCCGAGGCACTGGACGAACTGCTCCGGAAAAAACACCTCAAGCTCGACGCCGTCGTCGAACTGCGCGTCAACGAGAGCGCGCTGCTCGCCCGCGTCGAGAAGCGCGCCGAGGAAACCCGCGCGCGCGGCGAGGAAGTGCGCCTCGACGACACGCCGGAGGTGCTGACCAAGCGCCTGGCGCAGTACCGTTCCCTGACGGAACCGCTGATTCACTACTATTCGGAGCGGCGGAAGCTGCTGACGGTCGACGGCATGATGACCATCGAGCACGTCACCCGCGAGATCAACCGGATCCTGACCGCGCTCGGCGCGCTGGAACCGAAGGAGCACGAGGAAGCCAAGATCGTCGCCAAGGCGGCCAAAAAGACCACCAAGTCGACGAAGAAGACCACCAGGAAACCGGCCAAGAAGGCAACCAAAGCGGCCAAAAAGCCCGCCAAACCCGCCCGGAAGGCCGCCAAGGCACCCGCCAGGGCCAAAGGGGCCCGGAAGGCTGTCAAGAAGGCCGCCCGCGCCGTGAGTGCCCGCAAGGGAGCCAAGACCACCAAAAAGGCCGCAAAAAAGCTCACGAAAAAGCGAGCTAAACGCTAGGAGCGGTTGACGAAACCGACATGAATCCTTTAATAAGCCCCGCATCCAAGTTGGATAGTTTTATGACGATGCCGGGCCCCAAAGGACACGAGGGGTGGGCGTCGTGTTCGCGTTTGTGGACACAAGCCCGCAAGTAGCAAGAACTTGAGAAGCCCGTATCCGTGATGGAGCGGCGACAGGAGAGAAGTCCGTGGCCCGTATTGCCGGCGTCAACATTCCGACCAACAAGCGCGTCCTGATCGCGCTTCAGTACATCCATGGCATCGGCCAGAAGAACGCGGCCGACATCATGGAGAAGGTGAAGATCCCGGTGGATCGTCGCGTCAACCAGTTGACCGACCAGGAGGTCCTCCAGATCCGCGAAGTCATCGACCGCGACTATCTGGTCGAGGGCGACCTCCGTCGCGAGGTCGGCATCAACATCAAGCGGCTGATGGACCTCGGCTGCTATCGCGGCCTGCGTCATCGCCGCGGACTGCCGGTGCGCGGCCAGCGCACCCACACCAATGCGCGCACGCGCAAGGGGCCGGCCAAGGCGATCGCCGGCAAGAAGAAGTAAGTTTTGCGAATTGCAGGTGGGGAGTAGCGAATCGAAATTCGCTACTCGCCATTTGCGTTTTGAGGTGTAGCCGCTGGCACTACGGCGGCGTTGAGATCACAGGAAAGGTTTGAAATGGGCAAGGAAGCCACCCGCGTACGCCGCCGCGAACGCAAGAACATCGCCTCCGGCATCGCGCACGTGAATTCGTCGTTCAACAACACGACCATCACCATCACCGACGCGCAGGGCAACACCATCGCCTGGTCGTCGGCCGGCACGATGGGTTTCAAGGGCTCGCGCAAGTCGACCCCCTATGCCGCGCAGGTCGCGGCCGAAGACGTCTCCAAGAAGGCGCAGGAACACGGCATGCGCACGCTGGAGGTTGAAGTGGCCGGCCCGGGTTCGGGCCGTGAGTCGGCGCTTCGCGCGCTGCAGGCTGCGGGCTTCACCGTCACCTCGATCCGCGACGTGACCACGATCCCGCACAATGGCTGCCGTCCGCGCAAGCGTCGGCGCGTTTGATCTGTAAGTCGCGGGCGGCCTCTGGCCGCCTGCGATGGTTTTTGGAATTGACCGCGCGGACTGTTCCGCGATCTCCAACGCCAGGCTCGGCCACTCGCGTGGCCCGAACGACCGGCAAAGGGTGAAAAAGTGACGATCCAGAAAAATTGGCAAGAACTCATTCGACCGAACAAGCTGCAGGTGACGCCGGGCTCGGACGCGAGCCGGTTCGCCACCGTGGTCGCCGAACCGCTCGAGCGCGGCTTCGGCCAGACGCTCGGCAATGCGCTGCGCCGCATCCTGCTGTCCTCGCTGCAGGGCGCGGCGGTGCAGTCGGTGCACATCGACGGCGTGCTGCACGAGTTCTCCTCGATCGCCGGTGTCCGTGAAGACGTCACCGACATCGTGCTCAACATCAAGGACATCTCGATCAAGATGCAGGGCGAAGGCCCGAAGCGCATGGTCGTGAAGAAGCAGGGCCCGGGCGCCGTCACCGCCGGCGACATCCAGACCGTCGGCGACGTCACCGTGCTCAACCCCGACCTGCAGCTCTGCACGCTGGACGACGGCGCCGAGATCCGCATGGAGTTCACGGTCACGACCGGCAAGGGCTATGTCGCCGCCGAGCGCAACCGGCCCGAGGATGCGCCGATCGGCCTGATCCCGGTCGACAGCCTGTTCTCGCCGGTCCGCAAGGTCTCCTACAAGGTCGAGAACACCCGTGAGGGCCAGATCCTCGACTACGACAAGCTGACCATGACGATCGAGACCAACGGCGCGATCACGCCGGAGGACGCGGTGGCCTACGCCGCGCGCATCCTGCAGGATCAGCTCAACGTGTTCGTCAACTTCGAAGAGCCGCGCAAGGAAGTCACGCAGGAGATCATCCCCGATCTCGCGTTCAACCCGGCGTTCCTCAAGAAGGTCGACGAGCTCGAGCTGTCGGTGCGTTCGGCAAACTGCCTGAAGAACGACAACATCGTCTACATCGGCGACCTCGTGCAGAAGTCGGAAGCGGAAATGCTCCGCACCCCGAACTTCGGCCGCAAGTCGCTGAACGAGATCAAGGAAGTGCTGGCCCAGATGGGTCTGCACCTCGGCATGGAAGTGCCGGGCTGGCCGCCGGAGAACATCGACGAGCTCGCCAAGCGCTTCGAGGATCACTACTGATCCGTTTCAATCATCATGGCCGGGCTGTCCCGGCCATGATTCTACCGGGCGAACGCAGGATGCCCACCTGCACTTGTCGCTGAACCACCGCGACAGAATGAAGAAGGAAGAAGTCAATGCGTCACGGCAAGGTTCATCGGAAGCTCAACCGCACCGCCGAGCACCGGCGTGCGATGTTCGCCAACATGGCGGCAGCGCTGATCAAGCACGAGCAGATCGTCACCACGCTGCCGAAGGCCAAGGAGCTGCGGCCGATCGTCGAGAAGCTCGTTACCCTCGGCAAGAAGGGTGGGCTGGCCTTGCGCCGCCAGGCTATCTCCGAGCTGCGCGACGTCGATCAGGTCAAGAAGCTGTTCGACACGCTGGCGACCCGCTACAAGGACCGCCAGGGCGGCTACACCCGCATCATCAAGGCCGGCTTCCGCTACGGCGACAACGCGGCGATGGCCGTGATCGAGTTCGTCGACCGCGACGTCGACGCCAAGGGCCAGGACTCCGGTCCCGCCCAGGGCAACGAAGCCGAGGCGGCGTAAGCCGGTCTCGAGCGAAAGTTTTGAAAGCGGCGCCCTCGGGCGCCGTTTTTGTTTGCGCCGTGGAACGGCATTCAGTGCGCACCGCTCTATCCACGTCATTGCGAGCGAAGCGAAGCAATCCATCGCGCCGCAAGCGGAGACATGGATTGCTTCGTCGCTATCGCTCCTCGCAATGACGATCGAGTGGGGGTGTTACATCCTGCGGGCCAAGGGGCTGGGTCAAGCAATCACCCGGCGCGGATGGTGGCGATGAAATTGTCGAGCTCCTGCTTCAGGCGGCTGTTGCCGTCCGACAGCAGCCGCGAGGAGCTCAGCACCTGCGACGAGGCGCTGCCGGTCCGCGAGGCGCCGCTCGCCACCTGTCCGATGCTGACGGCCACCTGCGAGGTCCGCTCCGAGGCGATCTGAACGTTTTCCGCGATGCTCCGCGTCGCGCTGCCTTGCGCGTCGATGGCCTTGGCCACGTCGGAGGCGATCTGCGCGATCCGCCGGATGATGCCGGCTATATCGCCGATCGCGCCGGCGGACTGCCGCGTCGCGGCCTGGATATCCGCGATCTGGCTGCGAATGTCCTCGGTGGCGTCAGCGGTCTGCCTGGCGAGCGTTTTCACCTCCTGCGCGACCACGGCGAAGCCCGAGCCTGCCGCGCCGGCGCGCGCGGCCTCGATCGTCGCGTTGAGCGCGAGCAGGTTGGTCTGCCGTGCGATTGCAGCGATCAGCTGCACCACGTTGCCGATGCGGTCGGCGGCGGAGGCGAGCTGCGCCATCCGCTCGTCGGTCTGCTGCGCCTGGGCGACGGCGCCGCTGGCGAAGCCGGCGGATTCGCCGACCTGGCGTCCGATCTCGGCAGCCGACGCGATCATCCGTTCGGTCGCCGCCGCAACCAGCCTGACATTGTCGGAGGCCTCCTCGGAGGCGGCCGCGACATTGGCGGACAGGTCCTGGGTGTGATGGGCCGTGTCGCTCAGGTCGCGGGCCGAAGCCGCAAGCTCCTCGGAGGCCGCCGATACCGTCGCGATGACGTTGCCGGCGCTGGCTTCGAATGCCGCCGCGAGCCGCGCCAGCTCGGCCTTGTGCCGGTCGGCCGCGCGGCGGTCTTCCTCCAGCCGGGCGTCGAGCTCGGCGCGCGCCTTGTCCTGCGCCCTGGTCTTGAAGCTCTCGACCGCGCGCGCCATGCCGCCGATCTCGTCGCTGCGCTCGAGGCCGGGCAGGACGACGTCGAAATGTCCGTCGGCGAGCTGGCGCATCGCCGCGCTCATCCGGCTGATCAGGCCCGCGACGCGCCGGCCGAACAGGATGGCGAACAGCGTCAGCACGACGGCGACGATCCCGATCAGCCAGGTGAAGGTCTGCCGGAAGGCGTCGGCCTTTTGCTGCGCGAGCTCGGCGCGGGCGTTGGCGGCATCGGCGACTTTAACCAGCGCCGGCCGGGTGCGGTCGAAAATCTGCGACAGGTCGTCGAGCTGATCGTCGAGCGTCTGGCGCGAGACGAGGAAGCCGGCGAAGGCGAGCTTGTAGGCGCGGGCGAGGCCGACGATCTCGGCCTTCGCGTCCGTCGACAGCGAGGTGGCCGCCAGCGCGGTCTCGAATTCGTCCTCGCGTTCGTTGAGCTGGTCGCCGAACCGTTCCTCGCCGCTCAGTGCAAAATCCTTCTCGAGCCGGCGCATCGTCAGCAGCAGGACAGTCAAACGCGGCTGATCGATCTGTCCGACCTTGGTCTCGAATTGCTGGACCGCATTGCGCAGCTTGCCCTGCAAGCCGTCATTCGGGTTCATGCCGAGGATGCGCTGGGCGCCGACGATATTCTGGAAGCGCGTCGCATAGAGGTTGATTCCGCTCCGCAGCGAGCCGACCTGCCGGATCGAATCGCCGTCCGGCGCGGTCGCAGCGAAGGCTTCGAGCTTGTCGAGCAAAGCGAGCTCGTCCGCAACGCGCCCGGACAGCTTCTTCGCCAGCCCCTCATCGCGCGACTTCAGGAAACGCGCCGCGATCTGCTGCGTCTCCAGGAATCCGTCCGAGAGCTCGGACAGCTGCGCCCTGAAGCGCATGCTGTCGTCGGATTCGCGCTGAACATTGGCGGCGTAGTCGAGGCCGCCGAGGCAGGTGACGCTGACGATGGCGACGCCGCCAATCCCGAGCATCGCGATCTGGCTTTTGAGGCTGGGACGAAATCGCTTCAGGACAGCAGCGGCGAACGGCTTGATCCTGGACACAACGAACATCTGATGCATTCCTGTCAGTCGCAGAGCTCCGGACGTCGTTATCGAAGAGAGGGGCGCGTCCGGTTGCCAACACAACAGCCCGGGCTGTTTGCGGCGACGCTTAGCGGCGGCCAATTGACAATGTGTGAAAGCAATCGGCGTGCGCGCGATGTTTCATATGAAGATTGGATGAAGGCCGGAGAGACGATGCATCAACCAAGATTGCGCGTGGCAATTCGGCTCGCTGCGAACATATGTAGCGTTCTTGCAGCGTCATCCGCGCGACATGGCTGGCGTCGGCCGCGGCCGGCGGTGTTAGGATGCTACCCGGCGCTTGCCGTGAATTTGCGCATCTGCCGTACGCGAACCCCGGTTGCATCGGCGCGCGCGCATTCCAAATATGCCTGACAGGCTGACAGGAGACCTCGCATGAAAATCGACCTTTCCGGAAAGACCGCGCTCGTGACCGGCTCGACCGCGGGCATCGGCAACGCCATAGCCAAGGGGCTGGCCGGGACCGGCGCCGAAGTCGTGGTCAATGGCCGCGGTCAGGCCAAGGTCGATGCGGCCGTTGCGGCGATCGGGAAGGCGGTATCGGGCGCGAAGGTTCGCGGCATCGCTGCCGACGTCTCGACCGCGACCGGCTGCAAGGCGCTGCTCGCGGCGCTGCCCGAGGTCGACATCCTCGTCAACAATGCAGGGATCTTCGAACCGAAGCCGTTCTTCGACATTCCCGACGAGGACTGGAGCCGCTTCTATGAAGTCAACGTGATGTCGGGCGTTCGACTGTCGCGCGGCTACATGCAGGGCATGCTGAAGCGCAACTGGGGCCGCATCGTCTTCATCTCCTCGGAATCCGGCCTCAACATCCCGACCGAGATGATCCATTACGGCATGACCAAGACCGCGCAGCTTGCGATCGCGCGCGGGCTCGCCGAGCTGACCCGCGGCACCGCGGTAACCGTCAACTCCGTGCTGCCCGGACCGACGATGTCCGAAGGCGTCGAGACCTTCGTCAAGGATCTCGCCAAGCAGAACGGCCAGTCGGTCGAGGAGGCGGCCGCCAACTTCGTCAAGCAGCACCGGCCGACCTCGCTGCTGCAGCGCTTTGCCAGCACCGGGGAGATCGCCAACATGGTTGTCTATGCCTGCTCGAAGGAAGCGTCTGCGACCAATGGCGCCGCGCTGCGCGCCGAGGGCGGCATCGTCAATACGATCGCGTGAGGCCGCATGGCGGCCTACGTGATTTCAGAGGTCGAGGTGCGGGAGGCTGCCGCGTTCGATGCCTATCGAACGCTGGCGGCGAAAACCATCGAACAGTATGGCGGGCGCTACATCGTGCGTGGCGGCGCCGTGGAAGTGGTGGAGGGCGGTCCGCCGTCCGACGCGATCGTCATCGTCGAATTTCCGACGATGGCGCGCCTGCGCGAATGGTACGCGTCAGCGGAATACGCAGAAGCGTTGAAGCTTCGCGCGACCGCGCTGGAGCGGCGGCTGTTGTTCGTCGAGGGCGTGCCACCGATCTAGCTATCCCTTCGCGCCATCAAGGAACTCGCTGAAACCGGCCGGACGGTAGGGGCCGAAGCATATCTGCTCCAGAACGCCGATGCCCGTTCGGTCACCCTGGCGGGCACGGACCACCTGCTGCACATGCACGTTCTCGCGGGCGAGCGGATCGAGCGTGGCGGGATCGAACGACTCGCCGCCGATTTCCAGCTCTCCCTTCCACATGCCCTGACCCCATTGCGGATGGCCGTAGCCGAGGCCCTTCATCTGGAATTTGAGGATCGGGTCGAGCGCGATGGTTGAGGTGTGGCCGTCGATATCGACAAGGTCGATCTCGGCCGACCGCGCCAGCCGGCTGTTCGGCACGTATTTGACACGATGCCGCGCGGTCGCCATGCGGCGGTCGAGCCCGTCGACGACGCCGGGAATTTCGGCCTCGCTCCGGTAGAGCGGGGCGGTGATGCCCTCGCGGACCAGCGCCTCGCCATGCGTGCCGTCGAAGAAGATGGCGTGCGAGATGTGGTCGTCCCACACCAGCGGCGCCCAGAGGAAGAACACGCTCGGCGGCGGCATCGGCGCGCCGCCGACATCGCGTTCGCCGACATTGCGCACGCCCCAGGAGCGGTCCTTGGTACCGTAGCAGGTGCGATCGTCGACCTTGATCTCGCCATCGGGGTGACGAACTACGCCGCTCCAGCGGCCGAACTGGTCGAATCGGGTTGCATCCATGGCGCGGCGATCGCCCGACCACAGCGTCTGCCGCGCTTCCTGGATCGCGGCCGTGCGCGCCGAGAAGGTGAGGTCGCAGGCGAGGCCCGTCGCATTGTCGTCGAGCATGACACGGGTGCGTAGCATCGGCTCGATGATCTCGAGCCTGAACGGGCCGACCTGCATCTCGGTGCGCTCGATCGGCGCCCGCCGCGACCCGTAGAAGCAGTGCTGCCGTCCGCCGCGCTCCACGACGCTGAAGGCACAGTCGAGGATCTTGCGGTGCGGGTAGATCGCGATGCCGATCCCGAAATAATACGCGCCGTCGGCGGTGTAGCCGTTGAACCAGGTCCGGTCATAGACGTTGCGGTCGCTGGTCGAGGGAACCGCGATCGGCTCCGGCGTCTGGTGGATGGGGAAGTCGTCAAGCTTGTTGAGCACGCAAATCCCTTTCGCTGCTAGTCCTGCCAGTATGAGAAACTGTCGTGATCCAGGGCTTGCGCGCAGGCGCCGCGGGTCATTTTCAGGAACAGCGCATCGCCGCGCTCGGAGCGCTGGACGCTCAGTGCGGAGACGACGCCCATCATGATGCCATGCAGCGTGTAGCGCCGGTAATCCCGCCAGCAGTCATCCCAGCCATAGCCCCGCACCCCGCGGCGGATCAGCTCGGAATGATAGAACCGCACCAGGTCGATTTCATGTAATCGCCGTTCGGACGGGTCGATGCCGGCCGACAGGAAGTAGGCCACGTCGACGATACCTGGCCCGATCGTCAGCGTCTGCCAGTCCAGCGTCGCCATCGGACGGGTGTTGCCGCGGACCTCGAACAGCAGGTTGTCGAGCCGGAAGTCCGCATGCTGCAGCGTTCGCGGCGTCGATCGATCGGACTGGTAGCGCAATATCGCGTCCGGAAGCCGGTCGATCAAATCAAGGAATTCCGGCTCGATCACGCCGCGATAACGCTCCTTGTAGGCATCGATGATGGCGGGCAGCACCGCGCGCAAATCCCTGCGCCGGCTCGCGGCAACCAGGAAGCATTGGACGGCGTCGAGCGTCGGATCGTTCCATCGCGGCGCATGCAACGCGGCGGCCTCGGTCATGGCTGTCAGGCAATCCTCGATCGCGCATCCGGCGAGCTGGTCGCCCGGGCGTGCGGGGGCCAGGTCTTCCAGGATCAGCGTGAAGTCGTCGGTCGCCGGATCGATCTCGGCGAGGATCGGCCGCGGGGTGTGAATGGCGACGGTCGCCGCCAGCTCGCGATAGAACGCGACCTCGCGGACATAGAGCGTGTGCGCGGAACCGGAACGGCGGCTGTCGGGATCTGCGGCCGGGAATTTGCCGACGACGCTCGCGGGTGCGCTCGGCTCGTCGCCGTCATAGCTCAAACGAAAGCGATAGCTGTCGCCGACGAGGCCGTTGCCGACCGGCGTGCAGGCGAGATCGGTGACCCTGGCCTGGTCGATCAGGCCGGCTTCGCGTAGCGCCCGCGTCATCCACTCCGGATCGATCCGCGACGGATCGGCCGTGAGCAAACTCATCGGTTTCCTCCCATCCCCGTGCACGTCACCACCGCTCCAGCCGCGTCTTGCGCAACCGGATTGAGGACGGGGCGATCGTTGCGCAAATCATACAGGCGATGGTGGTTTTGGCAAAAGCCACCGGCCGGCCTGTGGGGATATCTTGGGAGGTGCGTCGGGAAGGTTACGACCTTACGGCTTTGGTTAATACTACTGCGTCACAGGCCCCTCATGGTGAGGAGCGCGAAGCGCGTCTCGAACCATGAGGCCCGCTCTGTGGCCTACATCCTTCGAGACGCCCGCTCTGCGGGCTCCTCAGGATGAGGGGACAGGGCGCCTTCTGACGCAGTCGCGCCCGCCCTACGCATTCATCCGAATCTTCCTACCACCCCTCCAGCACGATCTTGCCCCGCGACTTGCCGCTTTCCAGCAGCGCGTGGGCGCGCTTGAGGTTCGCGGCGTTGATGGTGCCGAAAGTCTGGTCGAGCGTGGTGCGCAGCACGCCCTTGTCGATCAGGTCGGCCACGTCGTTCAGCAGATGATGCTGCGCGATCATGTCGGGCGTCTGGAACGACGACCGCGTGAACATCGATTCCCAGTGCACCGACACCGCCTTGCCCTTGAACGCGGCGACGTTGAATTCCGGCGGATCGTCGATCAGGCCGAACTTGCCCTGCGGCGCGATGAAGTCGGCGATCGACTTGTAGTGCTGGTCGGTGAAGGTGAGGCTGGCGACGAGGCCGACCGGCGGCAGCTTCAACTTTTCGATCTGCTCCTTCATCGGCTGCGAGTGATCGATCACCGCATGCGCGCCGAGGTCGCGGCACCATTTCTGCGACTCCGGCCGCGTCGCGGTCGCAACCACGGTCAGGCCGGTGAGGCGGCGCGCAAGCTGGATCAGGATCGAACCGACGCCGCCGGCGCCACCGGTGATCAGAAGCGTGCGCGGATCGAGGCTCTTGCCCGGCACCGCGCCGAGCCGGTCGAACAACAGCTCCCATGCGGTGATCGAGGTCAGGGGCAGCGCGGCGGCCTGCGCGAACGACAGCGAGGTGGGCTTGTTGCCGACGATGCGCTCGTCGACCAGATGAAACTCCGAATTGGTGCCCTGGCGCAGGATGGAGCCTGCGTAGAACACCTCGTCGCCGGGCTTGAACAGCGACACCTCGGGCCCGACGGCATCGACCACGCCGGCCGCGTCGAAGCCGAGGATCTTGTAGCCGCCGTCCGTCGGTGCCGCGCGCTTGCGCACCTTGTAGTCGACCGGGTTGGCCGAGATGGCCTTCACCGCGACGCGGATGTCGCGCCCCTTCGGTTCGGGCTTGGCGATCTCGAAATCGACGAGTGAATCTGCCGCCTCGATCGGCAGCGACTTTTGGTATCCGACGGCCTTCATGGCTGGTCTCCGTGGTGGGCGATTGCCTGCCGTTTAACTGTCGCGCTGGCGTCCTTTTGGCAAGTACTGTACAAACAGGGAACTAGTCCCTGTTTGTATACTATTGGGAAAAATCCCATGAAACGGAAGAACTTTGCGCGCCGTCCGGGCTGTGCGGTCGAGGCCGCGCTGGACCTGATCGACGGCAAATGGAAGGGCGTGATCCTGTACCATTTGCAGGCCGGCACCCAGCGCTTCGGCGAGTTGCGGCGGCGGATGCCCGGCATCACCCAGCGCATGCTGACCAAGCAGCTGCGCGCGCTCGAGGACGACGGCCTCGTGATCCGCAAGGTCTATGCCGAAGTGCCGCCGCGGGTCGAATACACGCTGTCCGAACTCGGCGAGAGCCTGCGCCCGGTGATCGATATCCTGAAAGCCTGGGGCGAGGGCCATCAGGAGCGGCTGTCCTGCGCGCCCGCGCCGGAGGTTGTCGTGAAAAAGCCGAAGCGCGCGGCGTAGCTCAAGATCAGTTTGAATTGAATCGGGCCGGATCCAATTCACCTCTCCCCGATGGAAAGATCGATAGTCCCGCATTCGCGGGCGTTTGCACAATTTCGGAATATTGGAAATCTACCTTTGAGTTGCCCGACGTGTCAAGTCGCTCTGTCGAGCGCCGCGGCCGCCGGCTCCTTTGCATGGGGTTGTTTTCGATATTTCGGCGGCGCGTACCTGCCGGGAGCGGTGTCGCTCCCGGCCGTTGCTCTTGGCGGCTGCGCAGATCAGCTCAGAACGCCACCTGCGTGCGCAGCGCGACCGCGTCGAACTTCGAGCCGACATCCGCAGGCGAGGTCGCCGAGGCCTGCTTGGCGATGTCGCCGTGCAGATAGTTCAGCATGAAGCGGACGTTGTTGTTGACGTACCAGTTCAGCGCGGCGGTGTAGACGGTCTGCCGTCCACCCGCGACGCCGACCGCCTGCGCGATCTGATCGTTCAGATCCATCGTGCTGACGCGGCCGGCGATTTCCCAGGCGCCCCAGCCGCCGCCGGCGAGCGAGAACGGATCATGCGGCTTGATCCCGCTATAGGAGGCCGTCGCCGGATTGTAGGCGTGGTTCTCGCCGGTCAGCACGTAGCCGACCTGCGCGTAACCGCCGTCGAATTTCAGGCTCGGCGCGCCGAACGGCGGCAGCCCGGTATTCGCGGAGCGGTCGACATTGAACCAGTAATATTCGCCCTGCGCGATGAACGGCCCGTAGGTCGCTGCGGCCTCGACGCCGTAGACCTGCGCGCTGGAGACGTTGGCGATCGCGCCGGTCGAGATCAGCGTGGTCGGATCGATGCGCAGCTCGGGCCGGTCGCTGAGCGTGAGCGTCTGCGCCTGCGTCAGCTGGTTGCGCGGCGGCTGCACCAGCCATTCCGCATCGGCACCGATATGCACCGAGTAGTTCTTGCCGCTGATCGGATTGCCGGCGATGCGGACGACACCGCCATATTGCTCCGACGTCCCGGCCGGCGCGGTCGAGGAGGCGGAGTGGATCGCGCCCGTCGTCGGTCCGGTGACGTAGCCGCCGATCCAGAGCTGGTCGTTCCACCAGCGCGTGCCGGCGCCCGAACGGAAGTCACCGGCCGCGATGTTCTGCGCGATGATGCCGACCGAGGCGCGCTCCATGAACAGGATGTCGTTGGAGCTGGTCGCTTCGTCCAGCGTCCACGGGATGTCCATGATGCCGCCTTCGATCGCCATCTTGCCGCCGAATGGCTTGAAACCGGTGTAGCTCAGATAGGCATTCTCGACGCCGGAAGTGCCGCCGCCGGGCAGCGAGCCCGGGGCCGCGCCGCCGAAGCCGTCGGACGAGCCGCCGAAGTCGTAGATCAGCGCGTAATTCCAGTCGCCGAAGAACTTGCCGACGATGCCGATGCGCGCGCGGCGGAGATTCTCGCCGCTGTCGAGCTTCTGCGGCGAGGTGCCGGCCGTGTTCGGACGATAGTCGTAGCCGCCGACGTCCCAGTGGATGCGACTCGTGATCGCGACGCAGTTCTGTTCGTCCGCGGTGCAGATCGTCGGCCGGTTGTTCGGCATCGTCACCACGACGCCCGACGGCGCGACCGGGCCCTTGACCGGGATCGCGGCGTTGGCGCTTGCGACGCGCGAGGCTCTGGCGTCCGCCGCCTTCGCATTGGCGTTTGCGCTGGCCGCAGATGCGGTATTGGCGTTGGTCTGCTTCTGCAACTTGTCGAGCTTCTGCTCGAGCATCTTGAGCTGCTGCTTCAGCAGCGCGATCTCCGCGTCGCTGCCGCCTCCGGCCGATTGCGAATAGGCCGGCGAGGCGGCGAGCGCCCCTGCAAGTCCTATGGCGATTGCACCAACTTTTGTCGCACCCATTGTGCACCCCTGTTGTGTTTGAAGTCCTCACTCACTCACTGAACGGTCCTAGGAGCTGAACGTGACTGACGCACGACAGCGCTTTCTGGCATCGCAGTTCCGCTTGTTGTCCGCAGGCAACAAGCGGAGCGGCGCAGTGAGATGACAGGCATCATAGAAGCTTGGCGGCGCGCTTCAACGCGACTGCTGCGGGTTTTGCACCGGTCCGGCGGGGGCCAGTTATCCGGCCGGGCGCCCTTCAATTGCCCCGCGAACGCGCCTATATTCCGGCGTTTTCCACGAGAGGTGAGAATGCTCCGACCTGTCCGCTTTGCTGCTCTATCCGCGCTGTGCACGTTGGTTTTGATGGGGAATCTCGGCCCGGCCGCGGCCCAGGACCGCCGGGTGCCGTCCTCGCAGGCCGAGCTGCAGCTGTCCTATGCGCCGATAGTGCAGCGGGTGCAGCCGGCGGTGGTCAATGTCTATGCCGCCAAGACGGTGCAGAACCGCAATCCGTTCCTGGACGACCCGATCTTCCGCCGCTTCTTCGGCGTGCCGGGGCAGCAGCCCGAGCAGATGCAGCGCTCGCTCGGCTCCGGCGTGATGGTCGACGGCTCCGGCCTCGTGGTCACAAACAATCACGTGATCGAGGGCGCCGACCAGGTGAAGGTCTCGCTCGCCGACAAGCGCGAATACGAGGCGGAGATCGTGCTGAAGGACAGCCGTACCGACCTCGCCGTGCTGCGGCTGAAGAATACCAGCAAGGAGAAATTCGCCACGCTCGACTTCGCCAATTCCGACCAGCTGCAGGTCGGTGACGTCGTGCTCGCGATCGGCAATCCGTTCGGCGTCGGCCAGACCGTGACGCACGGCATCATCTCGGCGCTGGCGCGCACTCAAGTCGGGATCACGGATTATCAATTCTTCATTCAGACCGATGCCGCGATCAATCCCGGCAATTCGGGTGGCGCGCTGGTCGACATGACCGGGCGGCTCGCAGGCATCAACACCGCGATCTTCTCGCGCTCCGGCGGCTCGCAGGGTATCGGCTTTGCGATCCCTGCCAACATGGTGCGCGTGGTGGTGGCCTCCGCCAAGAGCGGCGGCAAGGCGGTGAAGCGGCCGTGGCTCGGCGCGCGCTTGCAGGCGGTCACGCCGGAGATTGCGGAGACGCTCGGGCTGAAGCTGCCGACCGGCGCGCTGGTCGCCAATGTTGCGCCGAACAGCCCCGCAGCGAAGGCCGGGCTGAAGCTGTCCGACCTGATCGTCGGGATCGACGGCACGCCGATCGACGATCCCAACGCGTTCGACTACCGCTTCGCGACCCGTCCGCTCGGCGGCAATGCGGAGATCGAGGTGCAGCGCGGCGGCAAGCCGGTGAAGCTCACCGTGCCGCTGGAGACTGCGCCCGATAGCAACCGCGACGAGATCGTGCTGACCGCGCGTTCGCCGTTCCAGGGCGCCAGGGTCGCCAACATCTCGCCAGCGCTGGCCGATGAGCTGCATCTCGATGCCGGCGCCGAGGGCGTCGTCGTGACTGAGCTCGCCGATGACGGCACGGCGGCCAATGTCGGCTTCCAGAAGGGCGACATCATCCTGGCGGTCAACAACGAGAAGATCGCGCGCACCGGCGACCTCGAGAAAGCGTCGAAGTCGGGGACGCGGGTCTGGCGCATCACGCTGGTGCGCGGCGGCCAGCAGATCAACGTGACGCTCGGCGGATGAGCCCCAAACAACCGAGGGAGGCCGGCAATCTGTTCGCTGCGGCGGGGATGGAGCAGGATGCGCCACACCCGCTGCCGGACCGGCTGCGTCCGCGCACGCTGGCCGACGTGGTCGGGCAGGACCACATCCTCGGACCCGACGGCGCGCTGACCCGCATGCTGGAAACGCGCACGCTGGGCTCGCTGGTGTTCTGGGGACCGCCCGGCACCGGCAAGACCACGGTGGCGCGGCTTCTGGCCGACGCCACCGAGCTGCATTTCGAGCAGATCTCCGCGGTGTTCTCCGGCGTCGCCGATCTCAAGAAGGCGTTCGACGCCGCCCGTGCCCGCCGTGAGACCGGCAAGGGCACGCTGCTGTTCGTCGACGAGGTGCACAGGTTCAACCGCGCGCAGCAGGATTCCTTCCTGCCCGTGATGGAGGACGGCACGGTGGTGCTGGTCGGCGCCACCACGGAGAACCCGTCCTTCGAGCTCAACGCCGCGCTGCTGTCGCGCGCCCGCGTGCTGGTGTTTCACTCGCTCGATACGGCCGCGATCGAGAAGCTGTTTGCCAATGCCGAGAAGATCGAGGGCAAGAACCTGCCGCTCGATGCGGAAGCGCGCGCCGTGCTGGTGCGGATGGCCGACGGCGACGGCCGTGCCTCGCTGACATTGGCCGAGGAGGTCTGGCGCGCCGCGCGCAAGGGCGAGGTGTTCAACGCGGAGCAGTTGCAGGCGATCCTGCAGCGCCGTGCGCCGATCTACGACAAGTCGGCCGACGGCCACTACAACCTGATCTCGGCGCTGCACAAGTCCGTGCGGGGCTCCGATCCGGATGCGGCGCTGTATTATCTCGCGCGCATGTTCGACGCCGGCGAGGACCCGCTGTTCCTGGCGCGGCGCGTGGTGCGCATGGCGGTCGAGGACATCGGGCTGGCCGATCCGCAGGCGCTGGCGGTCTGCAACGCCGCCAAGGATGCCTATGATTTCCTGGGTTCGCCCGAGGGCGAACTCGCGATCGCGCAGGCCGTGGTCTATCTCGCCACCGCGCCGAAATCGAACGCGGTCTACACCGCGTTCGGCGCTGCGATGCAGACCGCAAAGCAGGGCGGCTCGCTGCTGCCGCCGAAGCACATCCTGAACTCGCCGACCAGGCTGATGAAGTCGGAGGGCTATGGCTCCGGCTATCAGTACGATCACGACATGCCGGACGCGTTCTCCGGCCAGGACTATTTCCCGGAAGCGCTGGGCCGCCAGACCTTCTACGATCCGCCTGATCGCGGCTTCGAGCGCGAGATCCGCAAGCGGCTGGATTACTGGAACAGGCTGCGCAAGGAGCGGGGCGGCTAAAAGAGCCTGTCATTGCGAGCGAAGCGAAGCAATCCAACTAGCCGCATATGCGGAACGATGGATTGCTTCGTCGCTTCAGCGCAAAATTGCTTCGCAATTCTGTCGCGAGCTCCTCGCAATGACGGCGATGGCGCTCTTCGACCAAGCCCCGTCATTTCACGCTTTTCGTAAACTCCAGGATCTCATCCGTCAGCCGCGTGTCCGGCGTGTTGATCGCATAGACCTCCGACATGTGGCTGTGCTGCGGCAGCATGAAGCTGCGGGCGCAGCCGCTTGGCCGCTTGCAGGTGGCCTGCTTCAACAGCTCGAACTGCTCGACGAAGCGCGGCGGATCGAGCTCGGCCGCGGTGATCAGGAACGGGATCGGGCTCGCGACCAGGCCTTGCAGCGAGGAGCGTTCGGCGTAGCGCGACGGGTCGGAGCCGAAATAGGCGAGCTCGGCGTCACCGGCCGGCGACGCCGTCAGATCGTAGATGCCCGACACCATGATCGCGGCGGCAAGGCCGCCGCCCTTCACCTTGTGGAATTCGCCATGCGAGACATAGCTCGCGACATGGACCGCGCCGGCCGACTGGCCCATCAGGAAGATGCGCTTGGGGTCGCCGCCGCGCGGCGCGATATTCTCCGTGACCCACTGCACGACCGCGCCGATGTCTTCGGCGCCTGCCGGCCACGGAAAGGCCGGCGCGAGGCGGTAGGTGGCATTGACGCCGACAAAGCCGCTCTTGGCGGCCCACAGCATGATGTTGTCGTAGAACGGGCTGCCGGGAGCGCGCTTGTTGCCGGCGACGAAGCCGCCGCCATGGATGTAGATCAACACCGGCCGCGGCGGCGCCGCGGTGTCCGGCGTGAAGACGTCGAGCAGATGGCGGTCGGCGGAGCCGTATTTGACGTCGCGCTCGACCTTGACGCCCTGATAGGGCTCCTTCTGTTGCAGCGGTGCGTAGAGCGCAGCGGTCTTCGGCGGGTCGACGACGCGGCCGAGTTCCAGCAGCTTCCAGGCC
Source organism: Bradyrhizobium sp. USDA 3364 (assembly GCF_054056355.1). NCBI lineage: Bacteria > Pseudomonadati > Pseudomonadota > Alphaproteobacteria > Hyphomicrobiales > Nitrobacteraceae > Bradyrhizobium > Bradyrhizobium sp. USDA 3364. The sequence goes on along the minus strand of NZ_JBSRYG010000002.1, from coordinate 7,612,629 downwards.
AAATCTTCGGGCATAGGGGCTGCCGGGCTCTGCTGGGCCAGCGCGGGGCCTGACAGCATCAGGGCCGTGGCCAAAGCCGATATCGCCAGTCTCATTCCCACGCTCCTTCCAAGCCTTCCCGCCGCCTGCCGAATGCGGCCGAACATGGCCGATGCTGCGCCGGATTCACACCGATTTCGCCGTGACGATTCGCGGCATTTGCGCTAGGCACAATGCAGGTCTGGAGCCGAAACACCGCCATGAGCCGCCGCATCAAGAGAACCACATCGCCGGGCGATCGCGCCAAAGGGCGCGACAAGGGCCGTGACAGGGACCGCGCCAACGATCGTGGCAAAGGCGGATCGGCGCAACGCGGCCACAAGCCGGACGATCGCAAGTTTGATGACCGCAAGTCCGGTGATCGCAAGACCGGCGATCGTCCGTTCGCGCACCGTGCGGCCGCCAAGCCCCCGCGCTTCGCCGAGCCACGCCGCGACCGGCCGGAGCCCGCCGCGGCGAAGCCAGCGGCCGAGCAGCCATTGCCGACCAAGGTGCAGACCGTCGTCGTCAGCGCCGACGAGAACGGCATGCGCGTCGACCGCTTCCTCGAGGCGCGGTTTCCCGGCCTGTCGTTCTCCCATATCCAGCGCATCGTCCGAAAGGGCGAGCTCAGGGTCAACGGCAAGCGCGCCGATTCCAAGGACCGGCTGGAGGAAGGCCAGAGCGTGCGCATCCCGCCGCTGCGGCTCGACACGCCGAAGACGGCCGGTGCGCTCTCGGATGCCGAGGCGAAGACGCTGCAGGCGCTGAAGGACATGACGCTGTACGAGGACGACGACGTGCTGGTGCTGAACAAGCCGGCCGGCCTTGCCGTGCAGGGCGGCTCCGGCATGACGCGCCATGTCGACCAGATGCTCGAGGTGATGCGCGACGCCAAGGGGCAGAAACCGCGGCTGGTGCACAGGCTCGATCGCGAGACCTCGGGCTGCCTGCTGGTCGCCAAGACGCGGTTTGCCGCCACGCATCTCACCGGCGCATTCCGCCATCGTTCCGCGCGCAAGATCTACTGGGCGCTGGTCGCCGGCGTGCCGAAGCCGAAGCAGGGCCGCATCTCGACCTATCTCGCCAAGGAGGAGAGCGAGGAGGACAGCATCATGCGGATCGCGGAGCATGGCGACGAGGGCGCGAGCCACGCCGTGACCTATTATGCGGTGGTCGAGACCTCCGCGACCAAGCTCGCCTGGGTCTCGCTCAAGCCGGTGACCGGCCGCACCCATCAATTGCGCGCCCACATGGCGCATATCGATCACGCGATCGTCGGCGATCCCAAATATTTCAACAAGGAGAACTGGCAGCTGCCGGGCGGCCTGCAGAACCGGCTGCATCTGCTCGCCCGCCGCATCGTGATTCCGCATCCGCGCGGCGGCGTGATCGATGCGACCGCGCCGCTGCCGCCGCACATGCTGCAATCCTGGAATCTGCTCGGGCTCGAGGCCGACCGGTTCGACCCGATCGAGAACGCGCCCGAGGAGTGACGGGCGGACGCTGCCTGGCGATATCCGTCGCGGACAGCAAGAACGATCAAAGCGACCTCATGCGCTGCGGCTATGTTGCCGCGCGCCGGGCAGCGCCGGCATGCAATCGTCAAGGAGGTTGTCCATGGCCGGGATCTGGCTGCGCTTAGCGCTTTTCCTCATTGGATCGGCTATCGCTTCGGTGGCGGCACATGCCGAGACCGTGGTGCTCCGTGGTGGTACGCTGTACGCATCGGCGGATGCGGCGGCGCTGCCGGATGCGGTGATCGTGATGACCGACGGCGTCATCAGCGCGGTCGGCAAGTCAGGCGATGTTCACCTGCCCACGGATGCGCGCGTGATCGATTGCACCGGCAAGACCGTGGTTGCCGGGTTCTGGAACAGCCACGTGCATTTCACCGAGAGTGCCTGGCACAACGCCGGCGAGGCGCCGGCGGCGCCGTTGACAGAGCATATGCAGGAGATGTTGACGCGCTGGGGCTTCACGACGGTGTGGGATCTGGGCTCGGATCCGAGGGACACACTGCCGCTGCGCAAGCGCATTGCCGCCGGCGAAGTCGCCGGTCCCAACATCTTCCTCGCCGGCAGTATTTTCCCGAAGGACGGCCATCCGGCCTATCTGCCCGCCGACATGCAGTTGCCCGAGGCATCGACGCCGGACGAGGCCACCCAACTGGCGCGCAGCTACATGGACCTCCACCTCGATGGCGTGAAGCTGTTCACCGGTGTCTTCAAGGGAAGCAAGCCGGTCGTGAACATGGACCCGGCGATCGCCGGGGCCGCGGTCGACGTGGCGCATGCGCAGGGAAAGCCGGTGTTTGCCCACCCGCAAAACAAGACCGGCGTCGAGACGGTGATTGCGGCCGGCGTCGATATCATGGCGCATACCGACCCGAGCGAAAGCGGCTATACGCCGGAGCAGCTGGCGCGGTTCAAGGCGCAGGGCATTGCACTGATCCCGACGCTGTCGCTGTTCACGACCGTCGTCCTCGACCCCGCCGTGACAAGCCGGCTGCTGACCGCAACCGTCAACCAGCTCAAGCAGTTCGCGGACAATGGCGGGCCGGTGCTGTTCGGCACCGATGTCGGCTTCACCAAGCTGTACGACACCATGCAGGAATTTCAGCTGATGCACCGCGCGCTGTCGGAGCGCCAGGTGCTGGCCTCGCTGACGACCAACCCGGCGCGCTTCTTCAAGGCGGTGAAGAAGGGCAGAGTGGAGCAGGGTTTCGACGCCGATCTCGTGGTGCTCGACGGCGATCCGCTCAGCGACGTCGCCAATCTCGCGAAGGTGAATACCACCATCCGGGCGGGTCACGTGATCTATCAGAAGCCGTGACGGCCGGCAGGCTTGTCCTCAAGGCCCGTGCTGACGCATGCTGTAATCACTTGAACCATGGACATCGCGTCACGAAATAGAGGCCATGAAGCGATCCCTGATTGTTGCCTGCACCTTGCTCTGGGCCGCGGGCGCGCCGATCGCCTCCGCGCAGATCATCCTGCCCGGCGGCTCGATCAACAATGCGCCGTTGCCGCCGCCGCTGCCGCAGCCGAAGATCGAGGTGCCGCCGATTCCGAAGATGGACGCGCCGCCGCAGCCGAGCCTCCGGTCCCCGCCGCGGACATCGTTCGGCGACCGCATCAGCCGATGCCTGGACGAGGCTGCGGCCGCCGGCCTGACTCAGTCCCAGCGCTCGGCCTATTCGCGCTCCTGCGCCAACACCCGCGACTGACGGGCGAAAGTCCCGGGATGCAGGCTTCGGTCTATTTGGCGGGAATGCGCAATGTGGCGAGGTCGGAGCCAACGATCGTCGCGCCCGTGAAGCCGCCTGCCTCGGCGGCGGTGCGATAATCCGCTTCGGTCAGCGCACCGCCGGGCACCTTGTACGGGCCGTGATGCGTCGCCCCGACCTGGGGCGCAAGGTGGGTCAGCATCAGGTATTTGGCGCCGGTGCGCTTCGCCATGGCGCCGAGGTCCGGCGTCAGGCTCTGGCGGTGGAAGAGCGGAAGCGGCATGCCGCTGTCGCGGTCCGGACCCATGATGGGATGCATGGTCGAGTGCACGATCACCTCGGCGCCTTGCGCCAGCAGGAGCCAGATGGCGGTGAGCAAGGCCGTCGGAAGAAGGAAGCGCCGCATGCGTCGGCTCCGGTGTCGTTCCGATCATCGCGGAGATTGGTGAAGTTCGCGCCGCACCACAAGCGTCCGGCCACATCGCATCGAGACCTTGTGATCACGCGACACGCACCGTTCCGGTGTTTGCGCAAACGAAATCCGCCGGCCTTTCGGGCCGGCGGATCGTTGCGTGATGAAAAGCGGGCGTCAGTTGTTCCAGTTGCCGCCCTGGTCGTTATCATCACCATGGTGATGGCCGCCGCCGTCGAAATCGAAGAAGTCGAACAGGTCGCTGAGCGCCGGGCTGTTGACCGGAACATAGGGATTGCCGGGCGCGGCAACCGGGTTCGGGTAGTTGTCGCGGCTGCGATGGGTGATCGGCTCGAGGCGCCAATTCCGCTCGATGAATTTGATGATCGAGACGTGATCGGCATATTCATGCGAGATGTGGCCCTGGCGCGCCAGCGGCGACACCACGATCAGCGGAATGCGGGTGCCGTCGCCGAAATAGTCGAGCGGCTGCACATAGCCCGAGTCGAAGTAGCCGCCGCCTTCATCGAAAGTGATGAAGATCGCGGTGTCCTTGGCGTAGTCGGAGCCCTCGACCTGGTCGACGATCTTCTTGGTGAAGCCTTCGAACAGGTTGAGCTTGGACGACGACGGATGGCCGTCGGTGAAGCCGCTCGGCTTGACGATCGAGACTGCCGGCAGCGTGTGCTTGGAGAGGTCGGAGTACAGATCAGCCGAGTCCTTGATATGGGCTGCGACCTGCTCGGGGTGCGACATGATCGAGGTGTCGTACTGGAACGGATTGCAGATGTTGCAGTACTCGTCGGCGGTCGGACCAGCCACGCCCCAGTTCAGCTGATAGGGATCGTTGACGTAGTTGTTCCACTGGTCGCCGTAATACTTCCAGGAGATGTTGCGCTCGTTCAGGCTGTCGCCGATGCTCTTGCGGGTCGACGGCGGGATCGTGAACGGCGTGTTGGAGGGATTGGTGTCGGTGTAGGCGTTCTTGCCGTTGCCGAAATAACCGGGATTGTAGTTGTTCAACAGATAATAGTGGCCCGGTTCGCAATTCGCGTTGATCCGGATGTTCTTCAGATAGTCCAGGATCGGCTTGACGCCGGGCTGGGTCGCATCCGAGCAGTCGCTGTAGGAGCCGCCGCCGGACACCGGGCTCGTCTGGTAGGGCGGCGCGAAGCCGCCATTGCCGCCGGCGCCGTAGCCGTCCTCGGTGTACCAGTTGTTGGTGCCCGTGGCCGGGTTCGGATTCTCGATCATATGGACGATGCCGGCGTCGGGCGTGCCGCCGAACACCTGGGTGCCGTTCGGCGGCACCGCGGCGTTGCCGTAGGCGTCGCTGAAGTAGAGCATGTCGGCATGACCGAACATGATGTGGTTGGCACCGGTGCCGCCGTTGACGGACTGGTGGAAGTTGTCGCTCATCGCGTATTTCTGCGCGAGCGAGGTGAAGTAGGGCACGTCGCCCTTCTGCACGTTGTAGAAGCCGAGCGCGGTCGAACCTTCACCCGTGGTCGTGGCGGTCGGCGAGTACTCAGTGGAGAAGTTGGAGGGTTGCGCTGCGCCGTTGGCGCCGGCGCCGACGGTCACTTCGACCCAGGCGAACAGATTGCCGCCGCAGCCCGACGGATTGTCGCGGCTGGCCGCCGAGTGGTTGCAGTTCAGCTGCTGCCACATCTGGTAGAAGCGATGCACCGGGCTCGCCGAATACGAGTCGTAGGGCATCGCATCGCTGTTGGTGAGCTGGAACGGACCGGCCGGCAGCGCGCTGACATTGGTGATGCGCTGGTCGGGGGTCTGCGAGGTCTGACCGGTGCCGCCTGAGAGCAGGTACTGGTAGTACTCGGACGGCAGGCCGGATTCCGACTGCTGCGCCAGCGCAAGCGACGCCTCGCAGGTGGTGATCGGCGAGCTGCCGCACTTGTTCGGGATGTAGGAGACCTTGGGGCCGCCGACCAGCGGAGACGGCAGCTGATCCTTCGGGAAGTTCTGCTTCGGCGGGCTCAGCAGGAAGGCATCGTTCGGGCCGTTATCCATGGCCGCCTGTTGATGCGCCTTTTCGAAGTTGGGCCCGGGGATCGCGTTCTTGTTGGCGTCGAGCTTGACGATGCCCTGCGACAGCAGGTTGAACACGCTTTCGCCGGAACGCTGCGGCACGTAGGTCGCGAACACGTGGTCGAAGCTGCGGTTTTCGCCGATGATGACGATCACGTGCTTGATCGGCGACCGGGTCTCGTGTCCACCGTGGTGATTCCAATCCTCCGCGAGCACCGGGCCGGCGGTGAATTGACCTAGCGCAAGCGCGCTGAGGGTGAGGCGGCAACCCTGCAGCCAACGTGACTTGTGCCTGTCGCGCATTAAAGCTCTCCTTTTTGCTGATTGAGCGGCTTGGTGGAACTTGCGGTGTCGCGCGGCACGACCTTGATCCGCCCCATCATGCCGCCGTCCTCATGCTCCAGGACGTGGCAGTGGTAGACGAAGGTGCCGACGATGTTGGGATCGCGGAAATCCATGCGCAGGCGCACGCTCGGATATTTCAGCATCCGTCCGTTGTAGTAGGGCACGTTGACGGTATCGCGCAGGAACGGCTCGTTGACTGCGACGCCGGACCAGTCGAGCAGCTGGAAGTGAAGCTGGTGGATGTGGAAGTCATGCAGCTCCATCGAGCGGTTCTCGATGATCCAGTCCTCGACGTCGCCTTGCCGCACGGTGATGTCGGGCACGTCCGACTGCGGATCGAACGGCTTCGGGGTCTCGCCGTCGAGGGTCATGAAGAACTTGGTCGGGCTGTTCGGATCGTTCGGATTCTCCGGCTGCTCGGAGAAGAACAGTTTCCTGACGCGCACCGGTGCGACGTTGCCGACCCACGGCCGCTCGGCGCGTGGCAGCGGCTCGGCGCGCGCGGGCAGCGCGGCCTGCGGTTCGCTTGCATCGGCTGAGGCAGTGATCGCGACCAGGGCGCGGTTGGGGTCGTTCTCGCCGGCGGGTCCGGCGTCGACCGCGCGCGTCACCAGCAGGGCCGAGGCGCCGGGGGGCGGGCCTTCGACGATGAACTCGGCGCGGGAGCCCGGCGGCAGGCCGATATGGTTGACCCATTGCACCGACGGCGACGGGCTGCCCTGGAACTGCAACGGCACGCCGTCGAGCCCGACGATGCCGATCTGCTGCGGCGCGCGGCCGACCAGCAAAGCGAGGTTGAGATAGGTGATCGCGGACGCGTTCAGCACGCGCCACAGCTGTCGCTCGCCGGGCTTCATCGTCAGCCTCGCCGGCGGATAGTTCGGGTAGGGCACCGGCACGAAGTTGACGGAGAGATCCTTCGACGGCTTGCCGAAGCCGGTGCCGGAATTGGCGACGTCGCCATCATTGTCGAGCTGGCTCTTGGTCATGACCGGCTCGAATTTCGACGGCGGTGCGTCGGGATTGACGAGGTCCTGGTCGCGGATCACCAGCACACGCTCGGGCAGGCCGGCGAGCTGTGGATCGGTGCGCTCGATGCCCTCGATGATGATGGCGCCGGAAGCGCCGCCGAGCACTTGCGTCTTGCTCAGGCCGTGCAGATGCGGGTGATACCAATAGAGCCCGGGCGGCGCGTCGTCGGGAATGCGTAGACGATATTCGAACGGCGCGTCGTCGGGCTGGATCGAGGTCTTCAGCACTTCATCCTGGTGGCAGACCGGCGGCACGGTCAGCCCGTGGAAGTGCAGATTGGTCGAGACCGGCGTCATCGCGCCGCTCGCGCAAGCGTCGACTTTCGGTCTCGTTGTGCAGATCGGTGCACCGGCGAGGGGGCGGTCGATCGCAGGCGTTGCCGTGTCGAGGTCGACGAGGTCGTTCTTGAAATGGATGACGAGCTGATCGCCCGGCTTCAGCCGCAGGGTCGGCGAGGGCTTGCCGTCGGGTGTCGAATAGCAATAGCGGCTCGTTCCATCCGGCAGTTTCTCGTCGTGGATGCTGAGGTCGGTTTCGAGCACGCCGTCGCGGCTGCGTAATTCGCCGGGCTCCGCGATCGGGCTTCCGGGCTCGGGTCTCGCACAAACGTCCTGTTGCGTTCGCGGCGCATCCTGCACGCCCGCTGCGGCGAGCCAGGCCGTCGCGCCGCTCGCGGCAAGCCCGAGGCAAGCCGCGGCGATGACACAACATGCGGTCGAAAGTCGTCGTGCCACGCCGCCCTGCCAATACGTCGCCATCGGCGCGCAAACGCGCTACCGGCGCCATGCGTGACGCCAGTCCACGTCTTGCGACCGCAATGGTCGACAAATGCTTCTGTTTGGTATGGGAAGGCTAGCGGCGCGTTGTTGCCGAAATCTGGCAGGTTTTTAACACGCAGATGACAGAAACTTGCGGCACTTCGACGCAGAACTGCGCGCGACGTTCAAACCTGTTGAGCGATCAATCGGATGAAGCATTCACGGACTCAATTGCGGAGATACGGAGACGCGCAGGCAATCGGCAGAAATTTTTTCGGTGTCGCTGTTCCTGTCATGTGAAGTCGATCGCGGCCGTTTGGTTCCAGCGAATTGTTTCGCGGCCGACACGATCGTGGCACGCGATTCGCAGATTGCTTGCTACCCCGCGACGGCGCTCGGAAGGAACTTGGCGTCCGCTTCGGCAGGCTCGCCCAGTTCGTTCTCCCATTTTGCAACCACGGCGGTTGCGACGCCGTTGCCGATGACATTGGTCATCGTCCGTCCCATGTCGAGGAAGGCGTCGATTCCGATCAGCAACACGAGGCCGCCGGCCGGCAGACCGAAGGTGGGCAGGGTCGCGGCGGCGACCACAAGCGACGCGCGCGGCACGCCGGCGATACCCTTGCTGGTGATCATCAGAAGCAGCAGCATCGCGATCTGGGTCGTGATCGGCATCTCGATGTTGAAGGCCTGGGCGACGAACAGCGCGGCGAAGGTCTGATACATCATCGAGCCGTCGAGATTGAATGAGTAGCCGAGCGGCAGGACGAAGCCGGTGATGCGCTCCGATACGCCGAACTTCATCAACTGCTCGATCATCTTCGGGAAGGCTGCCTCGCTGCTGGACGTCGAGAAGGCGATCATCATCGGTTGCCGGAGCAGGCGCAGCAGGTTCCTGATCGAGCCGCCGAGCACGACGCTGCCTGCGCCGATGATAATCACCCAAAGCACCAGCAGCCCGAAATAGAACGCGCTGACGAACTTTCCATAGGTGACGAGGACCCCAAGCCCCTGCGTGGTGATGACGGCGGCCATGGCCGCGAACACGCCAACCGGCGCAAAGCGCATGACGTAGTCGGTGAGCTTCAGCATGACCGGAACGATCTGATCGATCGACCGCGCGATGTCGGGGGCAAGCGTGCCTTTGACCGCGCTCAGCGCAAAGCCGAAGAACATCGCGAAGACGAGGATTTGCAGCACCTCGTTGCCGGCCATCGCCTGCACGACGCTGATCGGGAAGACGTGGGCGGCGAAATCCTTGACGTTCAGGCTGCTGGTTTGAACGTTGGCCGAGGCATTGGCGTCGGGAAGCGCGAGACCGAGACCGTGCCCCGGTTGCAGCAGGTTTGCGAGCACGAGCCCGACCGCGAGCGATATCACCGACGCGGTGATGAACCAGGCCAGCGACTTGACGGCAATGCGCGCGACGGCACCGCCGCTTGCGCCGAGACTGGAAATCCCCGACACGATGGTGGCGAACACCAGCGGCGCGATGATCATCTTGATCATGCGAAGGAAGATATCCGACAGGATGGCGAAATAGCCCGCGATCGCCTTGGCTTGTTCCGGGCTCGCAAGTGTGTTGCACGCGTAACCCACGGCGATGCCGAGAAACAGGCTCACCATGATGTAGGTAGTGAGCTTGCTCGAAGTCTGGACTCTGCTGCCTGCCTGCATGACGTGATCCTTCGCCACCGGAGAGTTGCGGCATCCGAGCTGTGGCGCGCCTGACTGGCGTCTCGGAGTGCCGCTAGAGCATGATCCGGAAAAGCGGATACCGGTTTTCCGACAACATCATGCTCAAAAAAGAGAGTTCGAACGGTGAGCCACTCCGGCTAACCGAGCTTGGACAGGACCGCCGTACGAGCCTGTATTGACGGCGCGTTGCGGGCGCGGATCGCCTCGACGAGGCGGTCGATATCGTCGGTGGTGTTGAACATGCCGAGCGAAACGCGGATGCCGTCGCGCTCCGGCGAGACACGGATGCCGTTCTGCGTGAAGTAATCCAGCCACTCGGTAGCCGGCAGCGCGATGACATAGATGTGCGGCGCGCGGTGCTGCCGCTCGCGCGGTCCGACCAGTCCGACATCGAGCCGGTCGAGGCGCTCGATCAGGTAATCGCCGAGGTCGAAGCAATGCTGCTGGATGTTCTCGATTCCGATCTGGTTGATGAGATCGATCGCCGCGCCCAAGGCCTGGACTGCCGGAAGGTTGAAATTGCCGAGCTCGAAGCGGCCTGCGGTCGCGGGCAGGGCCATGTTGTCCGGCCTCGCGATGAAGTCGTGCGGCGGTTCGGCAAGGCTGGCGGCCGCGAGGTAGGCCGGCTCCAGCTCGGTGCGCGTCGCGTCCCAGTAGAGCAGGCCGAGCCCTTGCGGCACCAGAAGGCCCTTGTGCGTGCCCGAGCCGATGAACGTGGCCTTGATGGCTTTGGCGTCGATCGGGACCACGCCGATGCCCTGCATCACGTCGACGACGAAGTAGAGCGAATGCTGTGCACAGAGTTCGCCCACGCTTTCCACGTCGAAGCGATGGCCGGCGTGGAAGGTGACCTGCGACATCGAGATCGCGCGCGTTCGCTCGTCGATATGCGGCCGGAAGCTCTCCGCATCGACCACTTCGGTCATCGGGATGAAGACGATCTCGACGCCCTTCTTGCGCAGATTGAGGAAGGCGTAGGCGTTGTTGGGATGATCGCCATGGATCATCAGAACCTTGTCGCCTGCACGGAGCGGCAGCGCGTTGGCCGCGATGTTCATGCTCTCGGAGGTGTTCTTGGTGAAGGCGATCTCGTGCGGCTTGACCCCGAGGAAATCAGCGACCTTGGCGCGGGTCTCTTCGAGGCGGTTGAGCCAGATCTGCTTGGGGCCGGCGTTTTCGAAGCCTTCCCAGAGAAAGCGTTCGAAGGCCTCCTTCACCGGGCGGGAGAGCGGCGTCTGAAAACCGCTGTCGAGGTAGACCACGTGCTCGGCGGCGGGAAAGTCCTTGCGGACGGCTGATACGTCGTAGTGCTGGCGCATGATCACTCCGGTGGCTCGGGCACGGCAAGGCGTCCCGCCGGACGGACCGGCGGTGGTCAGTTCTGGTGACGTCGAAGTGGACTTGAAGTTGACTTGGAAAGAACTGCCTAGATCGTGGTCAGCCCAATCATCTGCCGCAAGGATACACAGGATTGGCGTTAGATCGAGATTTCATTCATAAAATGAGAGTATTTATTCCGAAAAATGAGAATCTAACAAATCCTCTTCATGATCCTGTAAAATGGTCTCGGACAGCAGCGTCGCTGCCTCCTGCAAGGGGGCAATGAAGGCGTCGAGGCCTGCGAAGCCGACCCGCGCCGCGGGCACCGAAACGCCCAGGCATGCGATCAGATCGCCGGCCGGCGAGACGATCGGCACGGCGCAACCGACAACGCCGCGAACGAATTCCTCGTTGGTCTTCGCCCAGCCCCGGCGCCGCGTCTCCTCGAGCAAGGCCAGCAACGCGTCGGGGTCGGCGATCGTGGTCGGGGTGTAGCGGACGAGGCGGAGCGAATGGACCAGCCGCTGGCGGACCTTGGCGGGCAGACGGCTCATGTAGATCTTGCCGGTCGACGTGCAGTGGAGCGGTGCCGCTTCGCCCGGATTGAACTGCAGCGCCTGCTGCTGCTTGGAGCGAACGCTGTCGACATAGACCACGACGTTGTCGCGGACGACGCCGATCTCGCACTGTTCGCCGATACGGTCGGCCACCGCGCTCAGCACGGCGTGCCGGCGCACGGTCCGGAACGCCGCGCCGATGGTCTTGGCCGCGAGCGTGACGAGCTTGCTTCCCACCACATAGCGCTTGGTGCCGAGCGCCTTCTGGATCAGGCCCCGGGCTTCGAGATTGCCGATGAGGCGATGCGCGGTCGGAAGCGGCAAGGAAAGCGCGGCGGCGATCTCGGCGACCGACAGGGCCTTCTTCTGCTCGGCAACGAAGGTCAGGATCGCGATCGCCCGATCCAGCGGTCCGTCGTTGGAACTGTCAGCTTCGTTGGCCACGACCCAATCCTCTGCGTCGATCTCGTCCAATGCTTTTTACAGCAACACAAACGGAAAGGCTCCTTCCGGTTCGCGACCCGGTCGCGGATCGCTTCGGCCTACCGTCTGAACTGCGCGAGAAACATCCGCAAGGAATCGTGCGGGCTCTCGACATCCGCAATCACCCAGCCGTCGGGGCCGTTGACGACGATGAAGTTGAGCGTGACCGCGCGGCCCTCATTGTCGAAAGTGACCGTGACATCGGTCTTGTCGAACTGCCGGCGCGGGACTGCGATCGAGATCGGGCCGAGCCGCCAGCTCGGGCTCTGCACCAGGAAATCGTAGGGTGCGTCATGCAGGGCGGTCCAGGCGCCGCGCAGGGTGGGATCGAAGAACCGCCGGGCCGTCTCCTCGTCACGCGGCAGGCCATTCGAGAATTCGGCGCTGCCTCGCCCATAATGGGCGTAGACATTGCGGATCAGGGATTCCGGTGTACGGAACCCGGCACAGGCTGTGGCGGCTGCGAGAACCGCCGCAACCAGCGAAAAACCCGCGAGGAATTTGCCGCGTCCCATCAGCTTTATTTGCCGTTGCCGCTGACATATCTTGCAGGGAAATCCTTCGAAACGAAAGCCGGCCGGCGCGATGCGCGAACTCTTCGACGATATCCCTGAACAAGCTCCGCTCGATCCGCAGGAGGCGGTGCGGCGCCACATCCGCACACCCCAGCGCAAGCGCTTCTACACCAGCGCCGGCGTCGCTGACGCCGATGGCGGATTTGCGATCACGCTCGACGGCAAGCAGGTCCGTTCGCCCTCCGGCAAGCCGATCGTGGTGCCGACGCGCGCCATTGCGGATGCGGTCGCGGCGGAATGGAATGCGCAGGGCGAGACCATCGACCCTGTGACCATGCCGCTGACGCGGCTCGCCAACAGCGTGATCGAGGGGGTGATCGATCGCGTCGACGAGGTCGCCGACGACGCGGCAAAGTTCCTCGGCAGCGATCTGTTGTTCTACCGCGCCGGCCATCCCGAGACGCTGGTGGCGCGCGAGGCCCAGCATTGGGATCCGATCCTGTTCTGGGCGGCGGACGCGCTAGGAGCTCATTTCGTGATGGCCGAGGGGGTCATGCATGTCGGCCAACCCGAGCCCGCGATCAAGGCGGCGCGCGCCGCGTTCCCGGCCGATCCCTGGTCGGTCGCGGCGCTCCATGTGGTGACGACGCTGACCGGTTCGGCGCTGCTGGCGCTGGCACTGGCGCATGGTGTTCGCGATGCGGACCAGGTCTGGGCCGCCGCGCATGTCGACGAGGACTGGAACATCGAGAAATGGGGCGTCGACGAGGAGGTCGCCGCGCGCCGCGCCGCCCGGCAGGCCGATTTCAAGGCCGCCGCCGGCGTCCTCAGGGAGTTCAGGCCGGGTTAACGAGACCTTTACGGCGCCGGGCTAGCCTGCGGCACATCCCTCGTGCCTGGCCGAGATCTCCGACATGGCTATCGCCGTCAATCCCGTGCTGCCGGTGCTCGCCTCGAAGGAGGCGGACAGCGTCGCGCCGGACCTCACGCTCGAGGCGGGCAGCGTCGTCAATGCGCAGGTGCTGAAGGTGCTGTCCGCCGATCTGGTACGGATCGCGATCGCGAGCTTGTCGATCGATGTCCAGACCGAGGTGCCGCTGCAGCAAGGCCAGAACCTGCAGCTTGCGGTCTCGCAGAGCAATGACGGCATCCGCCTGCAACTGGTTGGATCGGGCGCGGACAGCGGCGATGCCGTGCGGCTGTCGCCGGCCGCCGCCAACGTCACCGATGCTGCGCAGCCGGTCGATGCGGCACCGAAGGCCGTGCTGACGCCGCTGGAGCGCGTCACCATCACGGCGACGGCGCAGCATGCGGCGGCGGTGCAGGGCAGCCAGGCGCCGCTGTTTGCCAATCTTGCGGCGATCGCCTCCGCCAATCTGCCGCCAAAGCTGCAGGCCGCGATCGCGCAGGTGCTGGCGCAGCAGACCGGCCTCGACGAGAATTTGAGCGGCGATGCGGTCAAGAGCGGCTTCCAGAAGTCCGGCCTGCTGTTCGAGGCGACGCTCGCAGCGGGCGTCACGCCCGCGAGCGGAGGCGCGCCCGATCTGAAGGCCGCGCTGATCGTGCTGCGCCAGGCGCTGACCTCGCTCGGCGCCGGAGATGCCGCAGGGTCTGCGTCCACGCCGCCGCAGCAACCGTCGCTGCCGGGCGCCGGCACGGCGCCGGGCCTCGTGCCGTCAGGCACGCAAGATCTCGAAGTTCTGGAGATCCTGCTGCCGCAGGCCCGCGTGCCGGTCGCCGAAGACGTGACCCGCGGCGCCACCGGGCTTGCCGGGGCGCTCGCGGAAGCGCTCGATGCCGGGCCGTCCTCGGGCGGTGCGCTCAATCTCATTCAGGAAGCGTTGCACGAACTCGGCAACCCCGCACGGCAGGGCGCCGCGCCGAGGGAGATGCTGCCCGGCGACGTGACCGTGCGCAGCAACACGCCGCCGCCGCCGTTCCACGGCGCGCTGCCATCGGCCCAGGCCATTGCGGAACCGTCGATTGCGCAGGGAGCACCGCTCGCAACCGCTGCGCATCGTCTCTTGGAAAACACCGACGCGGCGCTGGCGCGGCAGACGCTGCTGCAAGTCGCCTCGCTGCCAGACCGCGCCGATGCTGCGCGTCCGCAGCTCGATGCGATGGTGCCGCGCTGGAATTTCGAGATCCCGTTCCTGACCCAGCAGGGCACGGCGATGGCGCAGTTCGAGATCTCCCGCGACGGTAGCGGGGGGAGCGAAGTCGAAGCGGCCAAGCGGGTGTGGCGGGCGCGCTTCACGCTCGACGTCGAGCCGGCCGGTCCGGTGCACGCGCTGGTCTCGCTGAACGGCGAACGCACCTCGGTGCGGATGTGGGCCGAGCGTCCCTCGACCGCCACGCAATTGCGCGCCGGCGCCTCCGAGCTGAGCCAGGCGCTGAGCAGGGCCGAGCTCGTGCCTGGCGAGATCGAGATCCGCGACGGCAGCCCGCCCCAACCGGTACCCGCACGCGCCGGTCATTTCCTGGACCGCGCATCATGAGCGACGCGAAGAACCAGCTTGCGGTCGCCTTGCATTACGACCACGTCGGCGCGCCGCGCGTGGTGGCGAAAGGCAAGGGCGCGATCGGTGCCAAGATCATTGAGGTCGCCAAGGCCAACGACATCCCGATCGAGGAGAACGAGGTCTTGGCCGGCGCGCTCTCCAATGTCGAACTCGGCGACGAGATCCCGGCCGGGCTCTACAAGGCGGTCGCCGAGGTCTTGGTGTTCGTGCTGCGGATGTCGGGTCGGGCGCGGTAGCGTTTTCAATCGAAGACGCTTGTTGCCATCCTTTCACCAAGATGCCATCCACCATCGTCGTTACCCGAACCAACCCAAGGTCCCCCGTGATCCATCGCCGCCATGCGCTCGGTCTGTTTGCTGCCGCTTGCATCCTGCCACAGCGCAGCTTTGCCAACGTATCCTACCAGCGCAGCGAGTTTCGCGACGGCCTGCAAAAGCGGTTCTTCGATCTCGGCACCGAGGGTACCTTCGTCGGCTACAAGGTCGACGACTATCTGATCATCGCGAGCGACAAGGTGCGCTCCGGCGAGGGCAGGCTGCCGGCCTCGACCTTCAAGATCCCGAACGCGCTGATCGCGCTCGAGACCGGCGTGGTGCAGGGCCCGGACAAGGACGTCTTCAAATGGGACGGCGTTACCCGCAGCATCGAGGCCTGGAACAAGAATCACACGCTGCGCTCGGCGATTGCGGTGTCGGCCTTTCCGGTGTTCCAGGAGATCGCGCGCCGGATCGGCGAAGAGCGGATGAAGAAGTATCTCGACATCATCGACTACGGCAACCGCGACATCGGCGGCGGCATCGATCAGTTCTGGGTTTCCGGGAACTTGCGGATCGATCCGGTACAGCAGATCGATTTCCTCGACCGGCTGCGCCGCGGCGTGCTGCCGGTCGGTAAGCGCAGCCAGCAGTTGGTGTGCGACATCCTTCCGGTGACCAAGGTCGGGGACGCCGTCATTCGCGCCAAGACCGGATTGACCGACAAGGAGCACGGCTCGCTCGGCTGGCTGGTCGGCTGGTCGGAGAAGGGCAGCGATATCACGGTGTTCGCGATGAACATGGACTGCAAGACCCCGGCGCAGATCGACGCGCGGATGAGCGTCACGCAGCAATGCCTCACCGATATCGTCGCGCTGTGATGACCTGACTTCCGCGCATACGCTTTGCGTTTGCCGCGCGCGCGTAGCGGCTGGTGACCGCCGCGCCGCTCGACTAGCATGCCTGCGTCAAAAGCAAGAAACGGAGGAATCATGCATTCAGCAACAGTCTGGCTCTCGTCGCTCACGCTGGCCGCGGCCGGCGGCTGGCTCGCCGCCACGGTGTTTTCGGCGCCGGCCACCAGCAAGGAGCCGCGCTTCCCGCAGCTCACCATGGAGCAGCTCAACGACCTGCAGAAGCCGCTCGGCGAGCAGATCATGAGGGTGTCGAGCGTCGGCATCGGCGGTCCCTATAATCCGATGATTCGCAGCCCGGTGCTCGGCCAGCGCCTCTACGATCTGTTCTATTACCTGCGCTGGCAGACCTCGGTGCCGACCAGGCTCAACGAATTCGCGATCCTGATCATCGGACGGCAGTGGCGGTCGCAGGTCGAGTGGTTCGCGCATGCGCCGCTCGCGGCCAAGGCCGGGCTGTCGGCTGACGTCATCGCCGATCTCAAGGCCGGCAACCGTCCGTCGAAAATGGCCGACGACGAGGCCGTCGTCTACGACTTCGTCACCGAGCTGACCACGACGAGGAAGGTCTCCGACGAGACCTATGCGCGGGCCAAGAAGATCTTCAACGATCAGCAGATCGTCGATCTCACGGCGGTTGCCGGCAATTACGTGATGGTCGCGATGATCCTGGCGATGGCGGAGGAGACCGTGCCGCCGGGCAAGGAGGAGCCGTTCAAGGTCGGCGAGAAGTAGCATGATCCGGAAAAGTGCGAAGCGGGTTTCCGAGTAAGATCATGCTCAAAAAACAAGGTCAGGGCGCGATGACAACCTGATGTCATCGCGCCTCAGCGCCCGATCGCCCGCTGCAACGCCGGCATCAGCTTCGGGTCCCGGCATTGCGCGACGTTGAAGCGCATGAAGGCGGCGACTGTCTGCGAGGCGCTGAACACATTCCCCGGCGCCAGCACGACATTGTCCGCGAGCGCCAGGCGCGCCACGTCGGCGGAGTCGCACCCGTCGGGCAGTTGGCACCACAGATAGAAGCCGCCGCGCGGCATCAGCCAGGGCTCGATGCCGATACGCTGCAGCCTGTCGCCGACATCGCGGCGGGCGCGGGCGAGGCGTCGGCGCAGCTCCTCGACATGCTTGCGATAGAAACCGCTCGACAGCACGCTCGCGATGATTTCGGTCGCGACCGCGCTGGGGCCGCCGAAACCGGTCGCGACCTGGAGATCGACGAGATCCTCGATCCAGTCGGCGCGCGCGGCGATGAAGCCGCAGCGCACCGAGGCCGACAGCGTCTTGGAGAAGCTGCCGATCCGGATCACGCGGTTGAGCCCGTCGAGCGCGGCAAGCCGCGCCGACGCCTCCGGCTCGAAGTCGGCGAAGATGTCGTCCTCGACGATGGTGAGGTCATGCGCTGCGGCGGCGTTCAGCACGCGATGCGCGGTCTGCGGCGACAGCGTCGCGCCGGTCGGATTATGCAGCGCCGAATTGGTGACGTAGAGCCGCGGCCGCTCGGCGGCCAGCACCGCCTCGAAGCTTGCGACGTCGGGCCCCGACGCCGTGTACGGTACGCTCACAATGCGAACCTGATGCGCGCGCAGCAGTGCCCGGAAATTGAAGTAGCAGGGATCATCGACCAGCACGGTGTCGCCGGGCCGCAGCAGGAAGCGGCAGATCAGGTCGATCGCCTGGGTGCCGGACGCGGTCAGCAGCAGCTGCTCGGGTGGCACCTCGAGGCCCTCGTCGGCGAACCGCGCCATCAGGATCCGGCGCAGCGCGAGCGAGCCGCGCGTCGCGCCATAGTCCGAGAGCACGGCATCATCGGCGCGCGCCAGGCCACGCAACGCGCGCCGCAGCGCCTCGGTCGGCATCCACTCGGCCGGCAGCCAGCCGCAGCCCGGCTTCAGCGCGCCGGCCTCGGCATCGAGTGATTGCCGCGACACCCAGAACGGATCGACGGCGCGATCGCGCTGCGGCTGGTCTTTTGCCAGCGCGAGCGGCGGCAGCGCGGTCGAAGAGACATAGAAGCCGGAGCCGGGGCGGGGGCGGATCAGGCCCTCGGCCACCAGCCGGTCATAGGCTTCGACGACGGTGGAGGGCGAGACGCCCATGGTGGCGGCAAGGCCGCGGATCGAGGGCAGGCGGTCGTCGGCCACCAGCGCACGGCTCGCAACCTTGGCGCGGATCGCGTTCATCACGTCCGCGGTCCGCTTGGCTTTCGGCGGATCGGATTGCTGTTGCAAGTGTATGCCTACCTTTGCCCATACAGTTTGGCAGTATTGTACTGATCTGTAGCTGCCTTGGCGAGCCTCCGATCGCTATGCTCCGCGTTCGGAAGGCAAGGTACGGTGCAATGGACAAGGCTTCGATCGACGGCTGGGGCAGCGGCCTGCTCGGCGTGATTATCTTCAGCGGCTCGCTGCCGGCGACACGGGTGGCCGTGGCCGGGTTCTCGCCGCTGTTCCTGACCTCGGCGCGGGCGGCGATCGCGGCGCTGCTTGGTGCTGCACTGCTTGCGGTGCTGCGGCAGCCCTGGCCGCAGCGCAGGGACCTGGTGTCACTGACCATCGTGGCGCTCGGCGTCGTGATCGGCTTTCCGCTGCTGACCGCGCTGGCGCTCCAGCACATCACCTCGGCGCATTCGATCGTGTTCATCGGGCTGTTGCCGCTGTCGACCGCTATATTCGGCGTGCTGCGCGGCGGCGAGCGGCCGAAGCCGCTGTTCTGGCTGTTCTCCTGCATCGGCAGCGCGACGGTCGGGGCATTCGCCTTGTCGGGCGACGGATCGGCGTCGCTGACCGGCGACCTCCTGATGGTCGCCGCCATCATCGTCTGCGGCCTCGGCTATGCCGAGGGTGCAGCGCTGTCGCGCCGGCTCGGCGGCTGGCAGGTGATCTCCTGGGCTCTGGTGCTCTCGGCGCCGGTGGTGCTGCTGATGACGATCATGACGCTGCCGCCGAGCTGGCAGGGCATCGGCGCGCCGGCCTGGCTCGGGCTCGCCTATGTCTCTGTCTTCAGCATGCTGGTCGGCCTTCGTGTTCTGGTATCGCGGCCTTGCGATCGGCGGCATCGCGAGCGTCGGCCAGTTGCAGCTGCTGCAACCGTTCTTCGGCCTGGCGCTGGCCGGGCTGTTGCTGCATGAGCCGGTCGCCTGGTCGATGATCGCGGCGACCATGCTCGTCGTCGCCTGCGTCGTGTTCGCACGCCGCTTCGCTTGACCGCGGCTAGCCCAGCTTGAACAGCGCCTGCAGGAAATCGCTGACCGCCTTGCGGGCTTCGATCGCGGTGGTCGGGTTGCCGCCGACATGCGGACCGAACTCGACGCAGGCATCCTTGTAGCTGAACGGCGCCTGCGTCGACGCGTTCATCAGCACGCCGCCTTCGCCTTCCTTGATGGTGCAGTGGCGTACGGTCTGCGATCCCGTCGCCTCCACCACGGTGTTGTTGCCGATCAGGCCGGCGTCGAAGCCATGCGCGGAGTCGGGATATTCGGTCAGCACCACGTCGCGCTTGGCCTCTTGCAGGCGCGCGACATAGGCCTTGCAACTCGCCACCGGGTTATAATCATCAGGCGTGCCGTGGAAGATCCGGATCGGCTGTGCCGCGACCTGGGTATCGGTGAGGTAGCTGGTCGAGCAATCCGGGTAGAACGGGATGTAGGCCGCGAACTGTACGCCGGACTTGTTCCACAGCTTGTTGAAGCGATCGAGGCTCGCATAGAGCGTGGCCTGGCCGCCGCGCGAGAATCCCATCAGCACGATGCGCTCGGGATCGACCCTTGGATGTTTGGCGAGGATCTCCAGCGAATGGTAGATGTCGACGATGAAATTGAGCCGGCCGAGCAGGGCCTGGTTCGGCCCGGTCGCGGTCAGGCCGCGGCCGGAGAAGCCGTCGATCACGAAGGTCGAGATGCCCATGCCGTTGAAGTGGCGCACCCAGCCGTCCATGCCGGCGCCGACGCCGCTCGAGCCGTGCATCAGCACCACGACCGGCAGCCGGCCGGTGCCTTGCGCGATCCGGAATTCGCCGCCGACCGTCACCGCCTTGCCGTTGGGATCGCCGGTCAGGAACTGGTGGTCGGAGATCGTCAGCGAGGGGATGCCGTAGATTTCGGTGCGCGCCGCGATCTCCTTCGGGATCTGCTGCGCGCTGGTCTCGATACAGGCGAACAGGAGGGCGCTGAGAAGCACCGCGCCAATGGCGGCCAGGCGACCGTAGCTGAGCATGATTTCCCCCTGTGACCTCGCCGAAGTGTAAAGCGCGCGCTAACCATGCCAAGTGGTAATTCATGGCGCCGGCCGCGCGGCCCCGCATTGTTGCGGATCGGGTTTCAGTGATCCTTAAGCCGAACCGCCCACCTTGCGCGCTGACGCGACATCAGAGGGGCAGATGACCTTCAGGTTCATTGCGCCTGACGCGATCAGGTCGGCAAGCCAGCGTGCACTGTTGGTGCAGTGGGATCAACTGGCCGCCGGCCGGCCATTTCCCGCCTTCGCCGAACTGAAGCCGGATCCGGCGATCCATGATCCCCGGCAACTCGTTGCATGGGCGGTCGAAGGCGAAGGCCGCCTGCGCAAGTTTCGCGCGATGTATCAGGGCGAGAATGTCGCCGAGGCGTTCAATTCGGCCTGGGCCGGGAAGACCATGGAGCAGGTGGTCCCGATGTCGCTCCGGCGTATCACGCTGACGCCGGCGAAGGATTGCGCCGCAAGCGGCTGCGCGGTCTACATGGTGTTCTCCACCATCGACGCCAACGATCAGCAGGTCGATTGCGAGCGGCTGCTGCTGCCGTTCGGCAACGGCGCGAAGGTCCAGCATCTGCTCGCCTCCCTGCAATTGACGGCGGTCGCAAGCCGGCCTCGCATCGTCAAGCATTTCGACATGCAGGCGGACCTGCGGCTGCGGGGAAGGATCCGTTCCGGCTTCTCCGCGGTCGTGACAGAAGCTGCCGCCGGCGACCAGCGCAGGGCTTCCCGGCGCAATGTCGCGCGGGCGGCGCGGATCAGCTTCGCCCGGCGCAGCATGACCTGCATCGTCCGCAACCTCTCCGCGACGGGCGCTGCGGTCGAGGCAAGCAATCCGGCTGAGATCCCCGACAGTTTCCGTCTCGTGCTGGAGATGGAAGCGACCGAACGGCGCTGCCGCGTGGTCTGGCGCAGGAAAGGCCGGATCGGGGTCGCGTTCAGCTGAGCTCGCCGATCCGCCCGAGATGGGTGTAGCCGAACCCCTTCGCGTATTTCAGCCCGTAGCCGAGCGCGCGGTCGATCCCGATATGGGCAAGCCAGATCATCGCGATCGAGAGCACCAGCGGTCCTTCGCCGGCAAAACCCAGCGTCATCAGCGCGACCGGCGCCAGATAGGTGTGGGCGGCGTTGTAGGTGATGGCGCCGGCCCGCGGGCTGATCAGGTAGGCGGCAAAGCTCAAGTCCGGCACCAGGAACAGCAGGGCATAGACCAGCCAGGAGCCCTCCCACTTGTAATAGAGCACGGTCATCCCGAGGAACAGCACCAGCCCCTCCAGCCGGAGCAGGGTGCGCACCCCGCCGGTCGCGGCGCCGGTCTCGGCCGTGTTGGTGTCGGTCATCGTTGTCTCCCCCCAGATGTTGGAAAATCCTACCGTTTTTGCGCCCGAACCCGCCTACAAGCGGCTTTCCGGTTCCGAAATGGCCGTGCTAAAGCCATTCCGAACGAAGCGGATACCGGTTCGCGCCGGGACGCGGACTGTAGCTAACATGGGCGGAAACAAATGAAAGATATCCTCGACACCCTCGAAGAGCGGCGCGCCGGCGCCAAGCTGGGCGGCGGCGAAAAGCGCATCGAGGCGCAGCACGCGCGCGGCAAGCTGACCGCCCGCGAGCGGATCGAGCTTTTGCTGGACAAGGGCTCGTTCGAGGAATTCGACATGTTCGTCGAGCATCGCTCGATCGAATTCGGCATGGAGAAGAGCAAGATCCCCGGCGACGGCGTCGTCACCGGCTGGGGCACGGTCAACGGCCGCAAAACGTTCGTCTTTGCCAAGGACTTCACCGTGTTCGGCGGCTCGCTGTCGGAAACCCATGCGCTGAAAATCACAAAACTTCAGGACATGGCGATGAAGGCGAGGGCGCCGATCATCGGCCTCTATGACGCCGGCGGCGCGCGCATCCAGGAGGGCGTGGCGGCGCTCGCGGGCTATTCCTATGTGTTCCGCCGCAACGTCATTGCGTCCGGCGTGATCCCGCAGATCTCCGTCATCATGGGCCCCTGCGCCGGCGGCGACGTCTATTCGCCCGCGATGACCGATTTCATCTTCATGGTGAAGAACACGAGCTACATGTTCGTCACCGGTCCCGACGTGGTCAAGACCGTCACCAACGAGGTGGTGACCGCCGAGGAACTCGGCGGCGCCTCGGTGCACGCGACGCGCTCGTCGATCGCCGACGGCGCGTTCGAGAACGACGTCGATGCGCTGCTGCAGATGCGCCGCCTGATCGACTTCCTGCCGTCGAACAACACCGACGGCGTGCCGGAATGGCCGAGCTTCGACGACATCGGGCGGGTCGACATGTCGTTGGATACGCTGATCCCCGACAACCCGAACAAGCCCTACGACATGAAGGAGCTGATCCTGAAGGTCGTCGACGAGGGCGATTTCTTCGAGATCTCGGAGACCTTCGCCAGGAACATCGTCACCGGCTTCGGCCGCATTGCCGGCCGCACCGTGGGCTTCGTCGCCAACCAGCCGATGGTGCTGGCGGGCGTGCTCGACTCGGATGCCTCGCGCAAGGCCGCGCGTTTCGTGCGGTTTTGTGATGCCTTCAACATCCCGATCGTGACCTTCGTCGACGTGCCGGGCTTCCTGCCGGGCACGAGCCAGGAATATGGCGGCCTGATCAAGCACGGCGCAAAGCTGCTGTTCGCCTATTCGCAGTGCACGGTGCCGCTCGTCACCATCATCACCCGCAAGGCCTATGGCGGCGCCTTCGACGTCATGGCCTCGAAGGAAATCGGCGCCGACATGAACTACGCCTGGCCGACCGCCCAGATCGCCGTGATGGGCGCCAAGGGCGCGGTGGAGATCATCTTCCGCAGTGACATCGGTGATCCCGACAAGATCGCGGCGCGAACCAAGGAATACGAAGACCGCTTCCTGTCCCCCTTCATCGCCGCCGAGCGCGGCTACATCGACGACGTCATCATGCCGCATTCGACCAGGCGGCGGATCGCGCGGGCACTCGCGATGCTGAAGGACAAGAAGGTCGAGATCCCCGCGAAGAAGCACGACAATCTGCCGTTGTGATGGGAGCGTAGGGTGGGTTAGCGCAAGCGTAGCCCACCATCTTCGTTCGGCATGATCGGCGGCGGGTTACGGCTTCCACTTTCGCTCGCCGAGCTACGGCGGACGCAGTCGTCCAACCCGCCCTACAGGTTTCAGTCTCATGACCGAAGACGAGCCGATCGACGAGATCTCCGAGATCGAGGCGCAGATCGAGGAGCTTGCCGAGAGCGCCGAGCGATCGCGGCGGATCATTCTCGGCTCGAAGGTCGCAATCGCAGGTGGCTTCGCGTTGCTGATCATCGCGCTGCTCGGCCTGTTCGGATCGGGGCAGGTCGCGGCACTCGGATCGATTGCGCTGGTGCTCGGCGGCATCGTGTCGCTTGGATCGAATGTCAGCACGCTGCGGCAGACCGAGGCCGCCATCAGCACCGCCGAGGCGCGCCGCGCGCGGCTGATCGGCAACATCGACCTGCGCCTGGTGCACGATGCGCCACTGAAGCTGATGTGAAGGTTCAGCCGTGCGCTGATTGGGGGGCGGGCGGCCTCTCGGCTCAAGCACGGCCGCCTCTGGAATACTGGATCGCCTGCTTTCGCCGGTGATGGCACCGCGCTGTTTGACAACTTGAATCGAGAACCATCCTCCTCGTCGTCCTGGCGAAAGCCAGGACCCATCACCCCAATTGCCGATTGTTGCACGACGCTGGAGCGACGATCCTGCCTTCGCAGGGACGACGAGCGGAGAAATCGGCGCGCGCGCTTACTTCGACGCCAGCGGCACGTAGTCGTATTCCCCGACGCCTTGCAGGATCAGGAAGGTGAGCGACGTCGTGCCGGCGTTGGTGACGAGGTGAGGGCGGGTCGGCCTCACGGCATAGACCTCGCCGACCTTCAGGTTCACTTCCTCTTTCGGCTCCTGCAGGAACAAGCGCATCTGGCCTTCCAGCACATAGAACGTGTCGGAGATGTTGCTGTGGGTGTGCCATGGCACCTTCTGGGTCGGCGACAGCTGCAACTCCATGATGCGGAAGCCGGGGCGGGCGGCGTGCTGGGCGCGGCGCTCGACTTCGTAGAGGTGGCTGGCGTCCTTGAGCGGTTGTCCTGACTTCATGGCGGCCTCCGGCGATGTCGTTGTTGTGGCGCGATGCTAGTCCTGTCCGGGCATTCGTGAAACGGCCGGAATGGGCATGGCGGGTAGGACGCGATAGCGTGCGTAGGGCGGGTAACGCCAGCGCTAACCCGCCCGACAAGAAGACCTGGAGGAACCAATGCCGGCAGCCTATTTCATCGTTCGCGCCACCGTCGCCGATGCCACGAAGCGCGCCGCCTTCGACGCGTGGTATTCGCGCGAGCATCTGCCCGACGCAATGAAATCGTTCGGCGCGGAGCGGGTATGGCGATGCTGGAGCCTGAGCGATCCGTCGCTGCATCAGGCGACCTATCGGTTTGCCGACCAGGCGGCGCTCGAGCGCGCGGTGAACAGCGATGACATGAAGCGGCTGGCCGCCGATTTCAACCGCGACTGGCCGGAGGTGACGGCAGGATGATTGTGTGACGTCACAACGCGGCGAACATCGTCGCAACGCATCCAGTTCCATGAATGCGCGGTTCAGCGGCCATTCAGGTCGCGGCGAAAAAGATCGCGCATGCAGTTGATCCAATTCAGCAACAAAGGGAAACCATCATGGAACGCCGGGATATTCTGAAGATGGCCTTCGGTGTCGCCGTTGCAGCCGCGACGTTTACGGCGACGGCCCAAGCGGCGCCGCTGGCACCGCTCCCTCTCAACCAGGATGCACGTCCGGCCGCTGGCGGCGATGCGCATCCGGCCGTCTCCACGGGTGACGAGGTCGGTCGCCTGAAGCCCGAGCAGGTGCGCTGGCATCATGGCCATCGCGGTTGGCATCATCGGCATTGGCACCACGGGCATTGGCACCACAGGCACTGGGGCTGGCGCCACCATCACTGGCACCATCATCACTGGCGCCGCTGGTGATTGAACCGTCTGCCGTTCGAGTAAGACCTACTGTCGAGTGCGATCTGTTCAACGGAAAGGACTGTTCATGAAAATCATTGCTGCTTCCGTGCTCGCGTTCGGTCTCGCTCTGACGGCGATGTCGCCATCGCACGCGATGCCGGTGGCGCCGCTCGACCAGGCCGAGGCTGCGTCCGACACCATTCGCGTTGCCGGCGGCTGCGGGGCGCGTTGGCATCGCGGTCCCTATGGCGGCTGTCGCCCGATGTATAATTGCCCACCCGGCTGGCATTCGGGCCCGTTCGGCCGCCGCTGTTTCCGCAACTGGTAGGCGTTTGATCGCGGGCAGGATTGGCGGCGCGTGCCGCGCTCATCACAAAAGAAAAACCCCGCGCGAGGCGGGGTTTTGTTTGCGCAGGTCTGCCGCGATCAGATCGGGCGGCAACGGCCGTAGCGCCAGACGAAACCGTAGGGGCAGGCGCGGACACGCGGCGCCACCACGACGGGGCCGGGCGCGACGACGACGGCGCCCGGAGCGACGACGACGCCGCGATTGCGGACGCAGCCGCCGTAGGGACCGCGGTGCCAGCCGGGTCCACAGCCGCCGGCCGCTTCAGCGGCGCTGATGCCGGCGAATGCGGTCGTCACCAAAACTGCTGCTGCAAAAAGATACTTCATGTCTTCTCCTTTTTATGTGGGCCGCGCTGCGGCACCGCAACAAACTTTTCGCCTACCGATTCGCCCGGCCGGATCATTGCAGAAGCCGTGCCCGATGTCGCCGACCATAATGTTGTGGGCTGAATGCGACATGAATGTTGCAGGTCAAAACTGCGTCAGGGCGCCGCAACCACGCCAGCATCAATGCGAAACAATTTGCAGGCGCGGGCGCAATGGCGCGCAGAACGGCGAGGCCGCGAATGTATCGGAGAGCGAGACAAACGCGACGTTACTCGCCCGCGCCGAACAGCGCCGCGAAGCGCTTCTCGCCGTTCCGCGAAAAATTGACCACGCGGCTGCCCGGCGCCGTGTCGCGCGCGGCCCACTTCAGTTCCGTGAATCGGTCCATCATCGCAGCGCCCAGCGTGCCGGCGAGATGGTGCCGCCGCTCGCTCCAGTCGAGGCAGGCCTTGCACACCGGACGGCGCGGGTGCGTCAGCGCGTCGGCGTCGATCTGCAGCTCCTCGGCCATGAAGCGCCTCCCTTCGCCGGTGAGCTCGATCGCCTGCTTGCTCTGGCGGACCAGCTTCTGCCGCTTCATGCTGTCGAGCATCTGCACGCCGAGATCGCCGGCGAGATGGTCGTAGCAGATGCGGGCGCGGCGCAACGCCGGATCCTTCGGCCCGGTGCGCACGCGCATGTGGCCGGCGCGGGCGGCGATGCCCTGCAGGCCTTCGAGCACGTCGGCGACATCGGGATCGCTGAGGCGATAATAGCGGTGGCGCCCTTGCTTCTCGGGCTCGATCAGCCCGCCGGCCTCGAGCTTGGCGAGATGCGAGCTCGCCGTCTGCGGGGTGATGCCGGCCTCCTGCGCCAGTTCGCTCGCGGTCAGCGCGCGGCCGGTCATCAGCGCGGTCAACATGTTGCAGCGTGCGGGGTCGCCGACCAGAGCGGCGATCCGGGAAATGTCGGGTCCTGCTTTCATAGTTCGATGATAGCCGAAGCATCGCGGCCGGGCAAGGCGGTAGTCTTCACCGTGCCGTCATTGCGATCGCCCGCACTGACGGAACCACCGGGAGACCATCAATGACCATCACCGTCTTCATCCGCTACCAGCTCGATCCGTTCAAGCGGGCGATGTTCGAGGAGTATGCGCGGAACTGGCTCACGATCATCCCGCGCTGCGGCGGCGATCTCGTCGGCTACTGGATGCCGCACGAGGGCACCAACAACGTCGCCTCGGCGCTGATCTCGTTCGAAAACCTCGCCGCCTACGAGGCCTATCGTGCGCGGCTGCGCCAGGAAAGGGAGGGCGTGGCGAACTTCAACTTCGCGGAAGAAAACCGCTTCATCCTCGCCGAGGAGCGAACATTTCTGCGCAAGGTCGAGCTATAGTGGTGCGGCAACAACAAATGCGGAGGCGCCCATGATCGCCGTGATCTTCGAAGTCTGGCCGAAGCCGGAACAGCGGAATCGCTATTTCGACCTCGCTGCCGAATTGAAGCCGATCCTGCAGGAGATCGACGGCTTCATCTCGGTCGAGCGATTCGAGAGCATCACCGAGCCCGGCAAGTTCGTGTCGCTGTCATTCTTCCGCGACGAGGCTGCGGTGGAAGCCTGGCGCAACACCATCGAGCACCGCCGCACCCAGGCAAAGGGCCGCGCGCGGATCTTTGACAATTATCGTCTGCGCGTCGCGAGCGTGATGCGCGACTACGGCTTGAACGAACGCGACGAGGCGCCGACGGACAGCCGCGCGGCACATGGAGCGCACTAGCAGCGCGAACGCCGCATGCCTATCTGTGCGCGGCCAACGACTCCAGGGAGCGACCAATGCCACTGACAACTGCTGACAAACGCGCCGCCTTCAAGAAGCTGCACGAGAGCGGCTGCTTCATCATCCCGAATCCGTTCGATGCCGGCAGCGCCCGCGCATTGCAACATCTCGGCTTCAAGGCGCTGGCGTCGACCAGCGCGGGCTTTGCCTGGACCATCGCCAAGGCCGACAACCGCGTCACCATCGACGACGTCTGCAATCACCTGACCGCGGTGTGCGCGGCCGTCGATATTCCCGTCAATGCCGACTTCGAGGGCGGCTTCGCCGTCGAGCCCGAGAAGGTTGCGGTCAACGTCGCGCGCGGCGTCAAGACCGGCGTCGCCGGGCTCTCGATCGAGGACTCCACGGGCGACGCCGCCAACGTGTTGTACGAGCACAAGCTCGCGGTCGAGCGCATCAGGGCGGCGCGCAAGGCGATCGATACCGACAACAGCGGCGTGCTGCTCACCGGCCGCTGCGAGGCGTTCCTGTGGGGCAAGAAGGATCTCAATCTGGTGATCGAGCGGCTGCAGGCCTATTCGGAGGCCGGCGCGGACGTCTTGTATGCGCCGGGCATCTCGACCAAGGAGGAGATTACCGCGGTCGTGAAGGCGGTGGCGCCGAAGCCGGTCAACCTGCTGATCGGCGGCGCGTCCGACCTTTCGCTGCAAGCGGTTGCCGATCTCGGCGTGCGCCGGATCAGCGTCGGCGGGGCGCTGGCGCGGATGGCGTGGACCGGCGTGATGAAGGCCGCCAAGGAGATGGCCGAGAAGGGTACCTTCACCGAATTCGCCAACGGCTATCCCGGCGGCGAGCTCAACAAGATGTTCAAGTAGCCTCGCGCAAAAAAGCGGCGGGCCGTTTGGGCCCGCCGCTCGCGCCTGGTCATTGTCGTCAGTCGTTATTTCGAAGTCCCGGCCGGCGGAGCAGCCGGCTTGCTCATGTCAGACTTGTTCATGTCAGACTTGTTCATGTCAGACTTGTTCATGTCGGACGGCGGGCTGGCCGGTGCAGCGGGGCTTGCCGGCGCAGCGCCCGTGGTCGTGCCGGGCTGCGTGTTCGGCTTCGGCGTCACGTCGCGCATGCCGGGAGGCGGCGCGGCCGGATTGGCCGGCTGTTGCTGCGCGGTCTGCGTCGACGGCGTCGTGCCTGCCTCGTGCACCGACGTATTGTTCAACCCGTAGAACAGCGCGCCGAGCACCACGGCCACCGCAACTGCGAACATTGCGATCTTGGTGCTGCTGGCCGGTCCCTCCCGGAGTTCCGGATCCGGCTGCAACTCGTTGTCCAGGCTGTTGAAGCGCGCCTGACGGCGGATTTCGTCATCGGTCAGGTTGGCGCGATACGGATCGTCAGGGTTGTAAGCCATTGCAAAGTTCCTCCGTTAGCACCTCTAAGCTAGACGCAGAGGACAATGGCTGGCGCGTGAGGATGTTCCGCGCCAATGTTGCAACCTGTTCATGCAGGAACCGTCGATTCCTTGGGTTCCAAATTCGTTCCATGAGGCCTTTTCAATGTGGACCATGCCGCCCACCGATTCGGTGCTGCACGTGCTCTCGTTCATTGCGGTTGCGGCGCAGTCGATGACGGCGGCGCTCGCGGCCGGCAGGCGCAGCATGGATTGGGCGGGCGTCTGCATGCTGGGCGCGATCACTGCGCTCGGCGGCGGCACCATTCGCGACGTACTGCTCGGGCATTATCCGCTGGTCTGGGTCGCGCACCCGATCTACCTGGCGGTGGCGGCGGCCGGCGCCTTCGCCACCATCCTGCTGGCGCGGCTGGTGCACCGGCTCAATCTCGCGTTCCTGGTGCTCGATGCGATCGGGCTCGTGGTGTTCACCATGGCCGGCTGCGACGTGGCCTGGCAGGTCGACGCCTCGCTGCCGATCGTGATCGTTTCCGGCATGATCACCGGCTGTGCCGGCGGCGTGCTGCGCGACATCCTCTGCAACGAGGTGCCGCTGCTGTTTCGCAGCGAGCTCTACGCCAGCGTCTCCGTGGTGACGGGGCTGTTCTATGCGACCGCGTTCGGACTGAACCTCAACCCGCCGGCCTGGACCGTGCTGACCTTCGCGCTCGGCCTGAGCTTCCGGCTGCTCGCGATCCGCTACAAATGGGAGATGCCGAAATTCGTCTTCAGCGACGAGGAGCGGTGAGCCGCTATTTCGCCGTCCGCGCCTTCGCGACGTCGTTGGCCGTCACCGCCGGCGCCGCGTTGCCCCAGGAATTGCGGATGTAGGTCGCGACGTCCGCGACCTCCTGGTCGCTGAGCTTCGGATAGGCCGGCATCGAGCCTGAGTTGGGCGCGCGCGGCGTGGTCATGGTTTGCGCGCCGTCGAGAATGATGCGCAGCGTGCTCGCCGGATTGGCCGATTGCAGATTGGCGTTGCCGGGCAGCGGCGGATAGATCCGCGGGGCGCCGGAGCCGTCGAACTCATGACAGGCGACGCAGGCGCCACGGTAGATGCGCTCGCCGTTGCTCATCTGCACCGGCGAGGGCGGCGTGACCTGCGGCTCCGGCGCGCCGGCGGGCAGGCTCTTCAAATAGACCGCGATCGCCCGCACATCGGCGTCGCTCATCTTCGAGGTCGAATTGGCCACCACCTCGGACATCAGGGGGCCGGCATGGCTGTGCCCGTTGCGGCCGCTCTGCAGATATTCGGCGATGTCGGCCGCGCTCCACGACTTCAGCCCGCTGCGCTCGGCGCCGTCGAGCCTCGGTGCGAACATGCCCTGGACCATGCCGCCACTGAGCGCCTGGTCGCGCTTGTCGGCGCCGAAGGCATTCTTCGGCGTGTGGCAGGCGCCGCAATGGGCGAGGGCCTCGACCAGATAGCGGCCGCGATTCCAGTCGACACCCTTGCTCTGGTCCGGCTGGATGATGCCCGGCGTGAAGAACAGCGCGTTCCAGGCCCGCATCAGGACGCGGTAGCAATACGGCCAGCGCAACTGAGGCGATGGCGCCCTGTTGCTGACCGGCGCGAGCGTCGCGAGATAGGCGCGGATCGCCAGGATGTCGTCGCGAATCAGTTTCGTGAAATACGGGTAGGGGAAGGCGGGATAATAATGCTTCCCGTTCGGCGCGACGCCGGTGCGCAGCGCGCGGAGGAAATCGTCGTCGCTCCAGCCGCCGATGCCGGTATCGCGATCGGGGGTGAGATTCGCAGAGAATACCGCACCGAACGGCGTGTCGATCCGCTTGCCACCGGCGAACGGCTTTGCCGGGTCCGCCGTGTGGCAGCTCGCGCAGTTGCCGGCAATCGCAAGCGCCTTGCCGCGGGCGACGACGTCATCGGTCGGAGCGGCGGCAACTTCGCGGGCCGTGAACGCACTGCACAACAGCGCACCGGCCAGAATCGCACCCGTCGTTCGACGCTGTCGCCGCATCCAATCACCTTCCGGTCCACAAGACGCGTTACGCCATTTCGCCGCGGGCCTGTCCAGTGACAGAAACCGAAACGGCCCTCCGATATTCCCGGCACGAAATTGCGATTTTTGCGCAGCGGGCTTTGGCGCCCAGAATTGTGCTGCGCGGGCCGGAAAATCCGACATAGACTGGTTCTAACAAGCTCGGATGACTAGCTAAAAAGCAGTCGTCGCGACCAGCGCAAAGAGGGCTAAATGGGAATCAACCAAGGGCCTATCAGCCTCGACCAGAAATACACCCAAGGTACCGGCCACGTCTTCATGACCGGGATCCAGGCGCTGGTCCGCCTGCCGATGGCGCAGATCAGACGCGACCGCGCCGCAGGTCTCAATACGGCAGGCTTCATCTCCGGCTATCGCGGTTCCCCCCTCGGCGGCTACGACCAGCAGCTGTTCGCTGCCGGCAAGCATCTCGAACAGTACAACATCAAATTCCAGCCTGGCGTGAACGAGGACCTCGCGGCCACCGCGATCTGGGGCTCGCAGCAGCTCGGCCTGTCGTCCGGCGCCAAATATGATGGCGCGGTCGGCATCTGGTACGGCAAGGGCCCTGGCGTCGACCGCTGCGGCGACGTGTTCCGCCACGGCAATGCGGCGGGCTCCGCCAAGCATGGCGGCGTGCTCTGCCTTGCCGGCGACGACCATGGCGCAAAGTCCTCCACCGTTCCGCATCAGTCCGACCACGCCTTCATCTCCGCGCTGATGCCCTACCTCTACCCCTCCAGCATCCACGAAATGATCGAGATGGGCCTGCTGGGTATCGCGATGTCGCGCTACTCGGGCTGCTGGGTCGGCATGAAGGTGATCACCGAGACGGTCGAGACCACGGCCGAGATCGACCTCACCGACGAGATGACGCCGTTCATCATCCCGACCGATTTCGAGCTGCCGCCGGGCGGGCTGAACATCCGCTGGCCCGACGACCGCTTCGAGCAGGACCGCAGGTTGCAGGACTACAAGGGCTTTGCCGCGATCGCCTTTGCCCGTGCCAACAAGGTCAACCGCATCACCATGGATTCGCCGAACGCGCGCTACGGCATCATGGCCTCGGGCAAGAGCTACGAGGACATCCGCCAGGCGCTGCGCGAGCTCGGCATCACGCCCGAGATCGCCGCCAAGATCGGCATCCGCCTCTACAAGATCGGCATGCCGTGGCCGCTGGAGCCGGAAGGCGTGCGCAATTTCGCCGTCGGCCTCGAGGAGATCTTCATCGTCGAGGAGCGCCGCGAGATCGTCGAGAACCAGGTCAAGCAGGAGCTGTTCAACTGGCGCGACGACGTGCGTCCGCGCATCGTCGGCAAGATGGACGATCACGACAAACGCTTCCTGACCTTCGCCGCCGAGCTTTCCGTGGCGTCGCTTGCGAGCTCGCTGACCGAACGGCTGCTTCGACTTAATCTCAATCCTGAAATCGCCGAGATGCTGCGCGCCAAGGCCGACTGGTTCAACGGCCGCCAGTCGACGCAAATGCAGGCGACCGCACCGGTCAGCCGCACGCCGTATTTCTGCTCGGGCTGCCCGCACAACACGTCGACCAAGGTGCCGGAAGGCAGCCGTGCGCTCGGCGGCATCGGCTGCCACTTCATGGCGCTGTGGATGAACCGCTCGACCGAGACCTTCACCCATATGGGCGGCGAGGGCGTGCCGTGGGTCGGCATCGCGCCGTTCACCAACGAGAACCACATCTTCGCCAATCTCGGCGACGGCACCTATTTCCATTCCGGCATTCTCGCGATCCGCCAGTCGATCGCCTCCAAGGCCAACATCACCTACAAGATCCTGTACAACGACGCGGTCGCGATGACCGGCGGCCAGCGCCATGACGGCGACCTGTCGCCGCAACAGATCACCTTCCAGCTGCACGCCGAAGGCATCCGCGAAATCTACCTGGTCTCGGAAAATCCCGACGCCTATCCGGCCGATACCATCGCGCCCGGCGTCAAGCTGTTCCACCGCGACGAGCTCGAGAACGTCCAGAAGATGTGCCGCGACACCAAGGGCACCTCGGCGATCGTGTTCGTGCAGACCTGTGCCGCCGAAAAGCGCCGCCGCCGCAAGCGCGGCACGATGGAGGATCCGGCGCGCCGCGTGCTGATCAATCCGGAGGTCTGCGAAGGCTGCGGCGACTGCTCGGTGCAGTCGAACTGCATCTCGGTCGAACCGCTGGAGACGGAGCTGGGGCGCAAGCGCGCCATCAACCAGTCGACCTGCAACAAGGATTATTCCTGCGTGAAGGGTTTTTGCCCGTCCTTCGTCACGGTCGATGGCGGCACTCTGAAGCGGCGCGCGCCCACCGAGCTTGGCGATATCGGCGCCCTGCCGGAGCCGGCCTCGAAGCCCGCGCTCGATCGGCCCTACAACATCGCGGTCGGCGGGGTCGGCGGCACCGGCGTCTTGACCATCGGTGCGCTGCTCGGCATGGCCGCCCACATCGAGGGCAAGGCCTCGATGATCCTCGACATGTCCGGTCTTGCCCAGAAGGGCGGCGCGGTGCTGAGCCACGTGCGGCTCTCCGAGCACACCGCCGACGTGACCTGCTCGCGGATCGTGACCGGCACGGCCGACCTGGTGCTCGCGGCCGATGAAGTCGTGGCGGTGTCGAAGGACACCATCACGCTGTGCGAGCCGAGCCGCACGGTGGGCATCATCAACAGCCACATCATCCCGACCGCGGATTTCATCCTCAACCGCGACTTCAATTTCCAGAGCCGCAAGGTCACCGGCGTGCTGGAGACCGAGCTGCGCAAGGACTCCGCCTTCTTCGACTTCACCAAGCCGGCCGAGGCGTTGCTCGGCGACTCCATCGCCACCAACATCATGATGATGGGCTTTGCCTATCAGCGCGGGCTGCTGCCGCTGTCGGCGGAATCGATCCTGCAGGCGATCGAGGTCAACGGCGTCTCGATCAAGATGAACACCCAGGCGTTCCAGCTCGGTCGCCTGGCTGCGGCCGATCCGGCACGGCTCGCCGCGATGATGAAGGGGCAGGACGACGACGCAGCCCCGGTCAAGACGCTGGATGCGATGTCGCTCGACGAGATCATCGCCCATCGCACGGCGCTGCTGACCGACTACCAGAACGCGCGTCTGGCAAAGCGCTACCGCAAGCTGGTCGACCAGGTCCGCGACGCCGCCAGCAAGGGCGGCTATGGCGAGGTGCTGCCGCGCGCGGTCGCGATCAACTACGCCAAGCTGCTCGCCTACAAGGACGAGTATGAGGTGGCGCGGCTGTTCACCGACGGCCGCTTCGAGAAGCAGCTCCGCGAGCAGTTCGAGGGCGATTTCAAGTTCAACTTCAATCTGGCGCCGCCGATCCTCGGCGGCGGGCTCGACGCGCAGGGCCGCCCGAAGAAGCGCGCGTTCGGCTCGTGGATGATGTCGGCCTTCAGGGTGCTGGCGCGCTTCCGCTTCCTGCGCGGCACGCCGCTCGACATCTTCGGCTACAACGCCGACCGCAAGCTCGAGCGCGATCTGATCGCGGGCTACGAAAAGGATGTCGCCACCGTGCTCAACCTGCTGTCGCCGCTCAATCACGACATCGCGGTCGAACTGCTGTCGCTGCCCGATCGCATTCGCGGTTACGGCCCGGTGAAGGAGAAGGCGATCAGGGAGGCAAAGGTTCGCTACGCGCAACTCGCCGCCGACCTCGCCAACCCGCCACCCGCGCCGCGGCAGATGGCGGCGGAGTAGGGGTGGTCGCAAATTCGACGTCGTCCCGGCGAAAGCCGGGACCCATAATCATCGCACTTCGTTGTGGCGCGACGTTGAGGCCACAGCTCACTCCCACCACACACACCTGTGGTTATGGGTCCCGGCTTTCGCCGGGACGACGATTGAGTTGCAGATACAGTCTCGCCTGACGGAATATTTCCGCGCTTGCCAACGCCGCTACGTCGGTTCAGAAAAACGCTGAAGATGAAAAACGCCAGCGGAGAGCGATTTGACCATCAAGGGCAAGGCCTACATTGCCGGGATCTATGAACATCCCACCCGGCACGCACCCGATAAATCAACAGCACAGCTACACGCCGAGGTCGCCAAGGGCGCGATCGAGGATGCCGGGCTCACCAAGGACGACATCGACGGCTATTTCTGCGCCGGTGACGCGCCGGGCGGGCTGTGGCCGATGGTCGATTACCTTGGCCTCAACACCAGGAAGCTGCGTCACGTCGATTCCACCGAGACCGGCGGCTGTTCCTATCTGATCCATCTCGGCCACGCCGCTGAGGCGATCGCCGCGGGCAAGTGCTCGGTCGCGCTCGTCACGCTGGCGGGCAAGCCGCGCACCGGTCCGATGCCGCCGCGCGCCTCCGGCGCCGAGGCCGATTTCGAGTTGGCCTACGGGGCTACCACGCACAATGCCTATGGCATGTGTGCCATGCGCCATATGCACGACTATGGCACCACCTCCGAGCAACTCGCCTGGATCAAGGTCGCGGCCTCGCATCACGCGCAATACAATCCGCATGCGATGCTGAAGGAGGTCGTCACCGTCGAGGACGTGCTGAACTCGCCGATGATCTCGGATCCGCTGCACCGGATGGATTGCTGCGTCGTCACCGACGGCGGCGGCGCGATGATCGTCACCACGCCGGAGATCGCGAAGGGCCTGAAGAAGCCGCTGGTGCGGCTGATCGGCCATGGCGAGGCGATGAAGGGACCGCGCGGCGGCAAGGATCTCGACCTGACTTATTCCGCCGGCGTGTGGTCCGGTCCGCGCGCCTTCGAGGAGGCGGGCGTGACGCCGAACGATATCAAGTACGCCTCGATCTATGACAGCTTCACCATCACGGTGCTGATGCAGCTCGAGGACCTCGGCTTCTGCAAGAAGGGCGAGGGCGGCAAGTTCGTCGCCGACGGCAACTTGATCTCGGGCGTCGGCAAGCTGCCGTTCAACACCGATGGCGGCGGCCTGTGCAGCAACCATCCCGTCAATCGCGGCGGCATGACCAAGATTCTCGAGGCTGTGCGCCAGCTGCGCGGCGAGGCGCATCCGAAGGTGCAGGTGAAGAACTGCGACCTCGCGATCGCCCACGGCACCGGCGGTCTGCTCGGCGTTCGCCACGCCGCCTCAACCTGCATTCTGGAGCGTGCGTGATGTCTGAAGCGAAGAAGTACAATGCCCCGGTGACCAATCCGGAGACCGCGCCGTTCTGGGAAGCGGCGAAGGCAGGCAAGTTCATGATCAAGCGCTGCAACACCTGCGGCGAGGCGCATTACTTCCCGCGCGCGATCTGCCCGTTCTGCTTCTCCGACAAGACGGTGTGGGAAGAGTCGAGCGGCGAGGCCACGGTCTACACCTACAGCCTGATGCGGAAGTCGCCGACCGGTCCCTATGCGATCGCCTATGTGACGCTGAAGGAAGGTCCATCGCTGCAGACCAATATCGTCGATTGCGATCTGGAGCAGGTGAAGATCGGCCAGAAGGTCAAGGTGGTGTGGAAGCCGACCGACGGCGCCCCGCTGCCGTTCTTCACGCCGGCCTAAAAGGTACCTTCCCCCCTTGCGGGGGAAGGTGGCAGCGAAGCTGCCGGAAGAGGGGTCCTCTCCACGTGAGAAATGAATCCGTGGAGGCAACCCCTCTCCTAAACGAGTTTGCGTTTGATGCCGGTGCGGCCCTCTCCCGCAAGGGGAGAGGGCGCAATAATGGGCAGCGCTGAAGCAAGAAGAGTTCGGGGAGAAGACAACAATGCCAATCGTGTACGAACAGCTGATGGCCCTGAAGAATCTCGGCCAGAAATACAGCTACAGCGATCGCGACGTGATGCTTTACGCCTACGGCATCGGTCTCGGTGCCGATCCGATGGACGAGAAGGAACTCGCCTTCGTCAATGAGGGCGTGCTGACGCCGCGTCCCTTGAAGGTGGTGCCGACCTTCGCGTCGGTCGCAGCCTGGGGCGCCGGTCCCGGCGAGATGAACCTCAATCGCGTAATGGTGGTCGACGGCGAGCGCGACATCACCTTCCACAAGCCGTTCGCGACCGCAGCCCACATCACGGCCGACTCGACCGTGCTCGACGTGTTCGACAAGGGCAAGGACAAGGGTGCGGTGATCCGCCACCAGACCGTGCTGAAGGACGAGAAGGGCGAGAAGCTCGCCACGCTGGTGGCCTCGCGCTTCGCCCGCGGCGACGGCGGCTTCGGCGGCCCGTCCGACGGCCAGCCCGAGCCGCACAAGGTGCCGGAGCGCGCGCCGGACAAGGTCGTCGACATCGCGACACGGCCGGACCAGGCGCTGGTCTACCGTCTCTGCGGCGACCGCAACCCGCTGCACTCAGATCCCGAGTTCGCGAAGAAGGCCGGCTTCCCGCGGCCGATCCTGCACGGCATGTGCACCTACGGCATCACCTGCCGCGGCGTGCTGCAGACCTATGCCGACTATGATCCGTCGGCCTTCAAGCAGCACGCGGCGCGGTTCTCCTCGCCGGTGTTTCCCGGCGAGACCGTGACCATGGAGCTGTGGAAGGACGGCAACGTGGTGTCGTTCGAGGCCAAGGTGAAATCGCGCGGCGTCACCGTGATCAGGAGCGGCAGGACGGTGCTGGGTTAGCTCTCGTGCCCCGGACGCAGCGCAGCGCGCAAGCGGTGCGATGCAGAGCCGGGGCCTACGCGGGCCGGGCATGGGTCCCGGCACTGCGAAGCAGCGTTTCACGCTGCATCGCGTCCGGGACACGATAGAAAACAAGGGAGAAGAAACCATGGGATTACTCGACGGCAAGGTGGCGCTGATCACGGGCGCGGGCGGCGGACTTGGTGAAGCCTACGCAAAACTGTTTGCGCGCGAGGGCGCGGCCGTCGTGGTCAACGATCTCGGCGGCCCCCGCGACGGCTCGGGCTCCGACAAGTCGATGGCCGACAAGGTGGTCGACGCGATCAAGGCCGAGGGCGGCCACGCGGTCGCCAACGGGGCCGACATCTCGACGCTCGCCGGCGGCCAATCGGTGTTCGACGACGCCATCAAGCATTTCGGCCGCGCCGACATCCTGGTCAACAACGCCGGCATCCTGCTCGACGAGACCTTCCACAAGGCCAAGGAAGCGAACTGGGACAAGGTGATGAAGGTGCATCTGAAGGGCACTTTCTGCTGCACCCAGCCGGTGTTCAAATGGATGCGCGACAATGGCGGCGGCGTCATCGTCAACACGTCCTCGACCTCGGGCCTGATCGGTAATTTCGGTCAGACCAATTACGGCGCCGCCAAGGGCGGCATCTGGGGCCTTTCCAACGTGCTGGCGATCGAGGGCCGCAAGTACAACATCCGGATCTGGACGCTGGCGCCGGGCGCCTTGACCCGAATGACCGCAGACCTGCCCCGCTACAAGGAGAACCCGGGTGCGGCGCTCGGTCCTGACGGCATCGCGCCGGCGGTGCTTTACATGGTCAGCGATCTGTCGGGCGACCAGACCGGCAAGGTGCTCGGCGTTTCGGGCCCGCGCGGGGTCCGCGAGATGCGGATGATGGAAATGGAGGGCTGGAAGCCGCCCTTTACGGGCTGGAAGGCCGAAGACATCGCCACCCATGCCAAGGAGATCTTCTTCTCCGAGGAGCAGATCAAGATGGGCGCGCGGCGGTTCTGATGCTACCTGTCGTTCCGGGGCGTCCGCAGGACGAACCCGGAACGACGAGATTCCCCGGTGCGCAATTGCGCACCTGAGGTTCGATGCTGACGCATCGTCCCGGAATGACGGATAAGAGGATAGCCATGACCAAACTCACCGCCCAGGCCGCAGGAACCTTTGCGATCGCGCCGACCCCGTTCCATGACGACGGCCGCATCGACGAGGCATCGATCGACCGGCTGACCGATTTCTACACCGAGGTCGGCTGCGACGGCGTCACGGTGCTGGGTATCCTGGGCGAGGCGCCGAAGCTCGATGCCGCCGAGGCGGAGCAGGTCGCGCTGCGCTTCGTCAAGCGCGCCAAGAAGCTGCAGGTGATCGTCGGCGTCTCGGCGCCGGGGTTCGCGACGATGCGCTCGCTGGCGAAGAAGTCGATGGACGCGGGGGCCGCCGGCGTCATGATCGCACCGCCGCCGCATCTGCGCACTGACGACCAGATCATTGGCTATTTCAAGCAGGCGCAGGAAGCGATCGGCGACGATATTCCCTGGGTGCTGCAGGACTATCCGTTGACGCTGACCGTCGTGTTCACCCCCGCGGTGATCCGCAAGATCGTGATGGATTCGCCGTCCTGCGTGATGCTCAAGCACGAGGACTGGCCGGGTCTGGAGAAGATCTCGACGCTGCGCAACTTCCAGAAGGACGGTTCGCTGCGGCCGCTGTCGATCCTGGTCGGCAATGGCGGCCTGTTCCTCGATTTCGAGATGGAGCGCGGCGCCGACGGCGCGATGACGGGCTATGCCTTCCCGGAACTCCTGATCGATGTCGTCAATCTGTCGAAGGCCGGCAAGCGCGACGCCGCGCATGACCTGTTCGACGCACACCTGCCGCTGATCCGCTACGAGCAGCAGCCCGGCGTCGGCCTCACCGTGCGCAAATACGTGCTGCAGAAGCGCGGCATCATCTCGTCCAGCGCGCAGCGCAAGCCGGGTGCGGTGATCACGGCGCAGGCGAGGGCAGAAGTCGACTATCTCCTGTCCCGCGTGGCGCGGGTCGACCGCCGCGCCAATCTGCAACCGCAATCCAGTGCCGCGGGTTAGTCTGTCACTCCTCATGGTGAGGAGGCGCGAAGCGCCGTCTCTGGACGATGCTTCGCTCGCCAGGTGAACCATGAGGCCCGATCCTGCCGTCCATCCTTCGAGACGCGGCCTGCGGCCGCTCCTCAGGATGAGGTCCTGAGGAGTAAAATTCGTGACCGAAATCGTTGCCCCGCGCTTTGCCTCGACCGTGCTGCTGCTCCGTGACGGCGGCAGCAGCGAGATCGAAGTCTTCATGATGGTCCGCCATCACCAGATCGAGTTCAACTCGGGCGCGCTGGTCTTTCCCGGCGGCAGCGTCGACAAGAACGACAAGGAGATCGCCGCCAATCCGGCGCTCTACTCGGGCGCGGAAGGGCTCGACGGCGACGCGCTCGGCTTCCGGATCGCGGCGATCCGCGAAACCTTCGAGGAGAGCGGCATCCTGCTGGCGCGGCCGCAGGGGTCGAAGGACCTGGTCGATGCGAAGCGTGCGAACGAGATCGCGGCCGCGCATCGCGCGGCGTTGAACGAAGGCAAGATCAGCTTCCTCAAGGTGCTGACTGACAATGGCATGGTGCTCGCGCTCGACGAGCTCGTGCCGTATGCGCACTGGATCACGCCGGAGGGCATGCCGAAGCGCTTCGACACCTGGTTTTTCCTCGCCGCCGCGCCGCCCGAGCAGCTCGGCGCCCATGACGGCAAGGAATCGACCGACTCGATCTGGGTGTCGACGCGCGAGGCGCTGGAGGGCGGCGAGACCGGCCGCTTCAAGCTGCCGTTCCCGACCACGCGCAATCTGATCCGGCTCGGCAAGCAGCCGAATGTCGGCGCCGCGCTCGCCGACAGCCGTGGCAAGTCGATCGTCACGGTGACGCCCGTGATGACCAAGACCGCCACCGGCCGCCAGCTCCGCATCCCCAAGGAAGCGGGTTACGACGGCGAGGTGTTCGACGTCGGCGCGCTGGGGTAGGCTTTCACGAGCGGCGCAACACATTCGGTGTCGTCCCGGCGAACGCCGGGACCCATAGCCACAGGGTTGTGTTGTTGGAAAAGCGTGTAGCCGCAGCGTCGCGTAACAATGAAGATCGGTGGTTATGGGTCCCGGCTTTCGCCGGGACGATGATGGGATTCACACTTCGGTCTGAACCGAAGGATTGTCACCTCGCATCACTGTAGATTCCGTCTCCACCATCGAGTCGGAATCCTCAGCCCATGACCTCCATCCCACGACAGTCTCAGATGGGCCTCGAGCTGGGTCTGCTGCTCGCGCTCGCCACCCTCTGGGGCGGTTCCTATACCTTCATCAAGCTCGGCGTCGCGACCATCCCGCCGATCACGCTGATCGCGGCGCGCACCGCGATCGCGGGGCTGTTGCTCGTCGTCATCATGCGGATGCGCGGCGTGGCGATGCCGACCGATGGCGCGACCTGGCGCCGCTTCATCTTCCAGGCCTGCCTCAACAGCGTGATCCCGTGGACGCTGATCGCCTGGGGCGAGCGCTTCGTCGATGCCGGGCTCGCCACCATCCTCAATTCGGCCTCGCCGATCTTCACCTTCCTGTTCACCGCCGCGATCACCCGCCACGAGGCCGCGAGCCCGCGCAAGCTGTTCGGGGTGGTCGCCGGCATGGCCGGCATCTGCCTGATCGTCGGCGTCGACGCGTTCCGCGATCTCGGGCAGGGGATCGTGGCCGAGATCGCGATCGTGGCCGCCACCATCTGCTACGCTTGCGCCGCGATCTTCAGCCGCGGCTTCAAGGGGCTCGATCCGATGGCGCCGGCGGCCGGCTCGCTGCTCGCGGGCGCCGCGATCCTGATTCCGCTCGGCCTCGCCGTCGAACGGCCCTGGACGCTGACGCCGTCGACCAGCTCGCTCGGCGCACTGCTGGCGCTTGCGGTGTTCTCGACCGCGATCGCCTTCGCGATCTACTTCCGCCTGATCCAGACCCTCGGCTCGGTCGGCACCACCGCGCAGGCCTATCTGCGGGTGCCGATCGGGGTTGCGCTGAGCGTCGTATTTTTGGGCGAACGGCTGAGCCCGACGGCCTGGATCGGGCTCGCCTGCGTCGTCGTCGGCGTCGCCGCGATGACGATTCCTGCACGAAGGATCGCCACTGCATGAGGTCATCGCCGCGATGACGATCCCGGCGCGGAAAACAGCAACGTCCTGAAGTTTCGTCTTCCGAAACCGGCGGCTTGCTGCCGCCGGCCAATCCCTGCATCCTGTCCCCAACAAAGTCACAGGGCGGGAACAGGACGATGCTGCGGCGGATCAGCCTCATTGCCGGTGCGTGCATGGTGTTGCTGGCGATGGCGGGCGCGGTGCGAGCGCAGGACTTTCCGAGCCGGCCGATCCGCATCGTGATTCCCTATGCGCCCGGCAGCGTCGCCGACGTGTTCGCGCGCATCATGGCGCAGGACGTGCAGGAGCAGTGGAAGGGCACGATCGTCGTCGAGGCCAAATCCGGCGCCAACGGCTCGATCGCCGCCGAGGAGGTCGCGCGCGCCGCTCCCGACGGCTACACGTGGCTGCTGGTGACGACCTTCTTCACCGCCAGCCCGGCGCTGAACAAAGAGCTGCGCTGGGATCCGGTCAGGGATTTCGCACCGGTCGGCCAGATCTGTCTTGCCCCGAACTTTTTCATCGTGCCGACGTCGCTGCCGGTGAAGTCCGTCGCCGACTATGTCGCGCTCGCCAAGGCCAAGCCGGGCACGCTGAACTACAGCCATCCCGGCAAAGGCTCGACCGGCCATCTCGGCTTCGAACTGTTCAAGCGGCTCGCCGGGATCGACGTCACCGCGATCGGCTATCGCGGCTATCCGCAGATGGTGCCCGATATCGCGAGCGGGCTGATCACCTCGAGCTTCCTGTCGGCCAACCAGGCGCTGGCCCAGGTGCAGTCCGGCAGCATCCGGATCATCGCCGCGATCAGCGACGGCCGCTCGAAATACTTCCCCGAGGTGCCGACCATGGGCGAACAGGGCTTTGCCGAGGCGCAGGTGACGCCTTGGTTCGGCTTCGTGGTCCCGTCAGGCACGCCCCAGCCGGTGGTCGAACGCATCAGCGCGGCGCTGGAGAAGGCGCTCGCCTCCGCCGAGGTGCGGACGAAGCTCGACGTCGCCGGCTGCGACGCCAGGAGCGCGCCGCTCGGGCACTTCGCCGACATCATCAAGGCGGACGTCGCGCTCTGGGCCAGGGTGGTCAAGGAGGCCGGCATCCCGCCGGACTGAGCCCGCTTCCCTGTACCGGAAGCAGCCGCCGGCGGCCCCGTCCGGGTGATTCAGGTCACACCGCCGGCCGCCAAGTCATTCAGCATGTCCTTCAGCATGTTTCCCCAAAGCCCGTAATTTCCCGTATATTGGGGCGCATTGGACCCCGGCCTTGATGACATGACCGCTGAATTGCCGCCGAATTCGCAAGCGCCGCGTGCGTTCTCCCTGTCGATTGGCCAGCTCACGTTCGGCAGCTTCCTGCTGGTGCTGGCTGTGATCATCATCACATCCACGGCCAGCGTGATCGCGATCCGCCACATCGATACGACCTTCGCCGAGCTGCAGCGGCTGCAAAGCGTCGGCGACATCGCCGAGGACATCGACCGCCGGACCAACGAACTGCGGCTGGCGGCGCGGGACTTCGTCACCGAGCCCGGCAACCAGTCGGCCCAAGTCGCCCAGGCGGCCCAGTCGCTGAGCGAAATCCTGAAAAAGACCCGGATCGAGCTGGCGCCCGAGCAGCAGGACATGATCGACGGCGTCACCCAGCGGCTGGCGACCTATCGCGGCGGGATCGAGCGCATCTCGGCGTTGCTCAGCCGCCGCGCCGAGATCGTCGCCGGGCTGCCGCCGCTGCGCGAGGCCTTCGACAAGGCGGTCGTCGACAGCAATGACGCGGCGCTGGCCAATACGCTGTCGCAGATCCAGAGCCGCATTGCGACCGCGCTGCTGGCGCACAACACCTCCGCCGCCGAGCACGCCGCGCAAGGCATGCGGACGATGAACATCACCGATCCCGCGCTGCGCAGCGCGGTCGACAATTATGCCGAGGCGATCAGCGCGATCTCGGTGCGCGAGGGCCAGATCGCCGACATCGACCGCGAGGTGCTCGGCGCCGAAGGCCGCCTGATCCAGAAGGTCACCGAGCTGCTGCGCGAGCTCAGCTCGCGTCGCGGCCATGTGCTGTCGCGCGATTTCGCGCGGACGCTGGCTGAAGCCAAGTGGCAGAGCATCGTGCTTGGGACGGCCGGTGTGCTGATCGGCCTGTTTGCTTCGGTGCTGGTGGTTCGCCGCACCGTCCGGCCGCTCGCCAGGATCGCCGGCTCGATCCGCAAGGTCGCGGGCGGCGAAAAGAGCGCGTTCATTCCCGGCGCCGATCTCGACAACGAAATCGGCGACATTGCGCGCGCCGCCGAAGTGTTCCGCCAGACCCTGGTCGACGCCGACAGCGCGCGCGAGGCCGCGCTGCGCGCGCTCGCCGAGCAGCGTCTCGCCGAGGAAAGCTACCACAAGCTGTTCGAGGCGTCGGTGGAGGGCATCTATGTCACGACGCCGGGCGGCACGCTGCTCAACGCCAATCCGGCGCTGGCGCGGATGATGGGCTACGCCACGCCGCAGGACCTGATCAACGGCATCGACGACATCGCCACCACCGTCTATGTCGATCCGGCGGCACGCGAGCAGTATCAGCGGCTGATGCAGCGCGACGGCACGGTGCGCGATTACGAATACCAGGTGCGTTCAAGCGACGGCACCGTGCTGTGGCTCTCGGATTCGGCGACCGTCGTGCGCAACGACGAGGGCGAGGTGATCCGCTACGAGGGCACGGTGCGCGATATCACCGACCAGAA
The DNA here is from genome assembly GCF_054056355.1 of Bradyrhizobium sp. USDA 3364. NCBI lineage: Bacteria > Pseudomonadati > Pseudomonadota > Alphaproteobacteria > Hyphomicrobiales > Nitrobacteraceae > Bradyrhizobium > Bradyrhizobium sp. USDA 3364. Next base: position 7,567,925 of record NZ_JBSRYG010000002.1, on the reverse strand, counting down.
GCGCGCCGAAGATGCGATCGCCGAAGGCCGCCGCATGCTGCAGATGGTCATCGACACGGTGCCCGCGGTCATCAACGTCAAGGAGCGCAACCTGCGCTACGTGCTGATGAACCGCTACATGGCGGGAATCTTCGGCATCGAGCCGCAGGATGCGATCGGCCAGACCACCGCCGAGCTGATGTCGCGCTATGGCGCGGCCAAGACCGATGAGAACGACAAGCGGGTGCTGTCGGCGCGCCGCGAGCTTGGCTTTTATGAGGAAGAATACAAGGATGCCGCCGGCAACATGCGGCAATGGCTGGTCAACAAGCTGCCGATCCTCGATGCGCATGGTGAGATCGAGAACATCGTCACGGTTGCGCTCGATATCGGCGAGCGCAAGCGCTCCGAGCAGGAGATGCGCAAGGCGAGGGATTCCGCGGAGGCCGCGCTGCGCAATCTGCGGGAAACCCAGAATTCGCTGATCGAGGCCGAGAAGCTCGCCGCGCTCGGCCGGCTGGTGGCCGGCGTCGCCCACGAGGTCAACAACCCCGTCGGCATCAGCCTGACGGTGGCCTCCGCGCTGGAGCGCAAGACGGCGAATTTCGCGACCCAGATCGAGCGCGGCGACCTGCGCCGCTCCAGCCTCAACGATTTCCTGAACACGGCGCGGGATGCGTCGTCGCAGCTCGTCGCCAATCTCAACCGCGCCGCCGAGCTGATCCAGTCGTTCAAGCAGGTCGCCGCCGACCGCAATTACTCCGACCAGCGCACCTTCGATCTCGGCGATCTCACCGAGCAGGTGGTGATGAGTTTGCGGCCCGGGCTGCGCAAGCACAATCTGACGCTCAACATCGATTGCGAACCGAACCTGATCATGAATTCCTATCCTGGACCGTATGGCCAGGTGCTGACCAATCTGTTCCTCAACGCGGTCGCGCATGCGTTTCCGGACGGCAAGGCCGGCGAGGTCGAGGTCCGGGTCCAGGCGTCCGGCGGCGACAATGTCGAGGTGATCTTCGCCGACAATGGCTGCGGCATGAGCCTCGACGTGCGCCGCCGCGCCTTCGATCCGTTCTTCACGACACGGCGCGATCAGGGCGGCACCGGGCTCGGCCTGCACATCGTCTACAGCATCGTCACCACGCGCCTCGGCGGGCGGCTCTCGCTGGATTCCGCGCCGGGCAACGGCACCCGGATCCAGATGATCCTGCCGCGCGTTGCGCCGCTGGAGCAGGCCGCCGAGTAGGCGGCTCCGGCTCCAACTGCGTCATGCGTCAGCGTGCGGACAGCCGCTATTTCTTTGTCTCGCCGCCGGCCAGCAGGTTCTTGTAGACCTTGCCGTTCTTCATAATGACCAGGAAGTTCTTTGCGGGATCTTCAACTAGCCTGATGTTGTCGATCGGATTGCCGTCGACCAGCAGCAGGTCGGCCAGCGCGCCTTCCTGGACCACGCCAAGCTTACCGGGATATGGATTTCGCAGCCCGGACAGGCTGAGTAGTTCAGCGTTGGTCGATGTCGCCATCGTCAGCGCCTCGGCCGGCGTGTACCAGCGGGTGAGGTCGGCCAGCATGGTGCCTTGCCGGTCGGCCAACGCCTTCGAGAACAGGACATCGGTACCGAATGCCGTCTTGATCCGGTACTTCTTTGCCAGCGCATAGACCCGTTCGGTCCCGGCAACCACTTGCCGCATCTTGTCCTGCTCAGCAGGCCCCAATGCGGCGGCGCCCGCCAGATCGAGGAAGGGCTGCGTGCTCAGCCAAATTCCCTTCTCGGCCATCAGGCGAGCGGTCGCGTCGTCCATGAGGTGACCGTGCTCGATACACTTGACGCCCGCCGCGATCGACCGCTGGATCGCAACCGGCGTATAAGCGTGCACGGCAACGTAGGTACCCCAGTTCGCGGCGGCTTCGACCGAGGCACGCAGCTCCGGTTCGGTGAATGTCGATACGTCGAGCGGACTGAACGGCGATGCGACGCCGCCACCCGCGGTGAGCTTGACCTGCGAGGCCCCTTGCATGAGCTGCTCGCGCGCGCGCACGCGGACCTCATCCGGGCTGTCCGCGATCATGCTGCCGCCGATTCTTTCCATGCGGCTGAGCATGCCGCCGATCGTTCGCGGCAGATCGGACAGCTGCCGGAAATCGCCATGGCCGCCCGTGATGGTGATTATCGCGCCTGACGGGTAGATGCGCGGCCCGGCCACGAGCTCGTCGTCGATGGCACGCTTGAGCCCGAAGGTCGGCCCGCCCATGTCGCGAACGGTGGTGAAGCCCCGCATCAATGTGTCGGTCGCTTCCGCCGCAGCAAGCAGATTGTTGTAGCCGACGTCGCCCGCGATCGCTGCCGCCGGCGTCGGGCGCACCAGCATCGCATGCCAATGTGCGTCGATCAGCCCTGGCATCAGGACGCGCTCGCCGCCGTTGATCACCTGGGCATCGGCCGTGATCGCCGAGATCGAGATCTTCTCGATCTTGTTGTTGCGGACCAGCACATTCGATGGCGCGGAGAGTGTGGCATTGTTGCCGTCGAAGATGCGGACGTTCTGGAACAGGACCGCGGAATTCTGCGCCTGCGCGGCCGGAAGGGCGCCGAGGCTGATGCCGATCGCCGCCAGCAGCACGGAAACGCGGGCAATCCCGCTCTGCATTCTCACACCTGACACGATCGACCTCCGCCGGAATGATGCTAAGCCGGTCGGCCGGCGGGCCGCAAGGCATAGGTCAACCAGCCGATGCCGTGAGACATCAGATCGATGCCCAGTAACAATCCAAGCACCCAGAGCCCGGTTGCCGGAAATCCGCTCAGGATGATGAGGCCCGCAATGATGCCGAACACCCCGGAGGCCGCCAGGACCCAGCCGGACTGCCGCCAATGGCCGATGCCGATCGTCACGCGGACGAACCCGGAGACCAGGAGTATCAGGCCGAGGACGTAGGTCAGGATCAGCGCGCCGGTCACCGGCTGGCTCAGCAGCACGATCCCGGATGCAACATAGAGAGCTCCGAGCAGCAGCTGCCACAGGAAGCCTCCCCAACCCTTGGTCCAGAAAGCGTGCACGATCTCGAAGCCGCCTGCGAAAATCGCCGTCCAGCCGATGAAGATCGCGCTGACCACGGTGAAGAGCGCGACATCGCCGAGGACGAGGAGGCCCGCGACGATCATGGCGATCCCGAGCAGGACGCACATCCACATGGGCGGTGGCGCGATGCCAGTGAGACCCAACGCGGAACTGTTGTCAGTGGTCGCCATGTCATCCTCCTCAATTCCTGGGCAAAGAAGTGCGTCGCGGATTGCCGGTGGGCAATCCGCGCGTTCGAGCGGAGCAGGGAGCCGCGCCTGGGATCACCAGCGCCATCCGCAGCGACGTCGGCCGCGGTGCCACCAGCACGACCAGCGTCGCCGGCGATGCCAATGGCGGCGCGGTCGTCGCGGGGGTGGCCGTGGCCGCCGGCTGGTGGTGGCAACCGCATGAACCGGCGGACCGGCATCGTCCGCCTTGGCGCCGAAATCCTTTTCCAGCGCGAGCGGCAGCGCCTCCGCGGTTTCCGCCAACAGGATTGTACCAATGCCCGCGGCAACGACACCGCCGAGCATGCACCGCAGTGCCGTCCTGCGATCGATGTCATTCATGGTCTGCACCTTCCGTTGTTGCCGAGACGTCATTGTCTTGCTCCACCGGATGGTGTGCACGGGTCTGCCGGTCAGGCCGGATCAGCTGGCTCGTTCGCGGTTGTCCGCCGCGTTGTCATCCGGAATCTCTCCCGGCCGGTAGTTCGGCAACTGCCCCGCCGGAATGATTGCGAGGAGGGCGAGGCCCGCCATGATCAAAAGCCCGATCTTCAACGCCCGCAGCCGTGCTTCGGTGTTGACCCGGACCGCTTCCTCGACTTGCTGTGGCGTGCCGCTCGTCGCTTCGAGCACGCTGCGCAGCCGGTCATTGCTGACGAAGGTGATGTTGTTGAGGTCAACCTGGCTTTGAAGCTCCTTCGTCAGTACCGGACTGGCCGTGATCTTGCCGAGCGCGATCGTGCTCAGCAGACCAACGAGAAGCGCGCCGGCGACCGCCGTACCCACCGCGGCCGCGAGGTTTTGCGTGGTTCCGCGCAAGGACCCGACGTCTCCCGCCAGTGCCTTGGGCGAGGCTGTCACCAGGACGTTGAACAGCAGTGTCACCAGGGAGCCCTGGCCGATGCCGAACAGGACGAGACCAAGCAGAACGGGAATCTCGCTCCAGTCGTTGCGCACGACGAATGCGAGCCAGAGCAAGGCGATGGTGCAGAGCGCAAAGCCGAAACGTCCGATCTGGCGCGGTGTCAATCTGTCGTAGAGATTGACGATCAGCATCGCCGAGAAGAAGACCGTAAGGTTGAACGGCATCATCGCGATCGCGGTGGCGATCGGCGAACGTCCCTGCACGATCTGGATATAAAGCGGCACCGTGAAGTTCAGTGAAGCCTCCAGCGCGACCACCGCGAACAATGCATAGACCGCGCAGCGCTCCTCGGGCGAGTCGATCACCTCCAGCGCCAGCAGCGGGGTTTTACCCGCGGCCTGCTGCCGGTGCGTCCAGCTCAGAAATGCCTGCCCGAGCACGATGCCGATCACGATCATGATCGGCGCCGGCGAGACGCCCAGCACATCGAACGGCGCGTTGGGACGGGCGAGCGCCAGCCCCCAGCCGTTGAGATTGTTGAATCCGAAGCTGATCAGAATGATCGCGCTTGCAGCAAGAGCGACGCCAACCAGATCGATTTCGACGTCGGGGCGGCCGCGGTCGGGCTTCAAGCGGAAGCTCAGCAGGAAGACAATCGCCGACGCCGCGATCAGGATTCCAAACGTCGGCCGCCAGCCGATATAAGTTCCGAGCACGCCGCCGATCACGAATGCGAGTACGCCGGCGGCCGCACGCGCCGAGCCAAGCGCGCCGAGGGCGGTGGCCTGCTGGCGCCCTGCATAATTCTCGGCGATCAGGGCGACCAGCGAAGGCACGATCACCGCTCCGGCGGCACCGCAAAGCGCCTGTGCCGAGATCATGGTGGTGGCCGTGGGGCTGAACGTCATCAGGAGCTGCGATACGCAGAACAGGACGACCGCGATGCGGAACACCTGCAGCGCGCCAAATCTTTGCGCGAGTTTCGCGCCAAGCATGACGAAGCCGGCCACAAGCATGGAATAGGCCACGATTCCGGTCGCCACCGTGGTTGGGGGCACGCCGAAGCTTGCCACCATGCCGCCCATAGCAACCGGGAGCGATGCGACGTTGTACGACATGATCATCTGGCCGAGCGCAATCGCGATCATCGGAACCCATGATGCGCGCTCTTCCTGGTGGATGCCGCCGATCGATATTGTCTGCGCCATGGCGTCCTCCGATCTTCTCGGCTTCTGCGATCAGCCCGACCGTGGGAATGCCGATGTTGTGACGACTGCTCAGCCGTCCGGTTGCGACACGAGCAGATCCATCCCGAGTCGCTGCGACAGGAATTTTGCGGCGAGCTGGCCCCTCACGCTGTTGCCGGCCGCATCCAGCGGCGGGGCGAACGTGCCGAAGCCGCCTTTGCCGGGGGAGACCGCGACGATGCCGCCGCCGATGCCGCTCTTTCCGGGCAGGCCGATATCGTAGAGCCAATCGCCCGACGTCTCGTACAATCCGGCGGTGACCATCACTGCCAGGGCGTAGTGGCATACGGCTGCGTCGACCACGCGTTGCCTGGTCACCGGGTTCACTCCGCCGTCGGCCAGGGTCGCGCCCATCACGGCCAGATCCCTGGCGCTGACGTTTAGCGAACATTGCCTGGTATAGAGATCGGTCGCCTGCCTGGCGTCGCTGTAGATCCGCTCGTAGCTCTCGAGCAAACGCGCGATGCTTCGATTGCGGAAATTGGTCTCGGAGGCGGACGCATAGACCTCCTCGTTGAGCGAGAGAGGCCGGCCGGCGAAGCGCGACAACCCGTCCTGGATGAACTGCCAGCGTTCCTCGACGGACTTTCCCGGCGCGAGGCTGGTCGTCGCGATGGCGCCGGCGTTGACCATCGGGTTGGTGCGCCCGTTTCCCTGCTCGATCGCAGCGAGCGAGTTGAAGGGAAGACCGGTGGCGTTGGCACCGAGCTTGTCGCGTGCCGCTTCGGGCCCGATCGTCTCGCAGATCAGCGCAAACAGGAACGGCTTCGAGACGCTCATGATGGAGAATTCGTGGTCGACGTCTCCAGCGCCGTAGACACGACCGCCGGTTCCAACCACACAAACACCGAACAGCTCAGCCGGAACCCGGGCGAGTGCCGGGTAGACCTGCGACGTGGTTCCATCGGTGTTTGACTTGAAGCGCCGGTGCGCGTCTTCCACAAGCGTCTGCACCATCTCGGGCCCCGGCAAATGACCGGTGGAGATGTAGGCCTGCTCTCGTTGATCAACAGAAAGCGCCGCCATCGCATCACTCCGTCCGAACGGATCCAACCGTGACCGGTTCCATTCTGGAACACGATGCGTTCGGGCAGTGAGCGCCGAAGTTTTAGTCGAGTCAACGTACAACCATGGCCCGGTTCTGCAACGCAGCCATCAACATTTGCCAAGATTCCACTTGAGGTAATGTTCAAGTCAGTGAGGTTGACGCAATTGCTTTGCAACCGCCGACGCATTCGCGGTCGCTTCAGTTTGAATCAAACGGCGGACATCGGTGCGGTGCGCAATCAACGACCGATTGCAACGTTTTCGTTTGAGGGAGTACGATTGCGGTGCGCGTGCGTGCGAGCCGAGTGTGGGAGGCGCGGGGCAACAACCGTAGAAATGAGATCTACCATGGTGGCGCAAACGAGTGACGGACATCTGTTCCTGTTCAAGAAGCTTGGCGGCCTGTTCGCGATCATTGCCGGATGCCTACTGACAGCCATCGGTGTGACGTTTGAGTCCACCGATACGACGGTTGTCGGCATCCTGCTTCTGGTGCTTGGTGCCGTCTTGCTGGTGCTCAAGATCGTGAGACGGAACCAGCAGCCCGGATAGCCGGGCGGCATCAGCGTCTGCTGCGGCGCTGGCGAAGCGAGCCTCGAGGGATCAATGGCCCCGACGGCGGCTGTCGATCCCTCGAGACGGTGGTGTTGCGGCCGCCAGGCGCGCCTCATTGTGGTGAAGTCCGACGACACGATCTGGTTCACCGATCCGGTGTTCGGCATCGCCAGCGAGTGGGAAGGCTTCAAGGCCAAGCGTGAGCAGGACAACACCAACGTGTTCCGGATCGGCGCCGGTGTGATGGTGTTCAGCGCGCAGGGCAAGCCGCTCGCCTTCATCCGCCTGCCGGAGCGCTGCGAGAACCTGACCTTCGGTGGCCCCAAGAACAACCGCCTCTACATGGCGGCCTGCCATTCGATCTACGCGCTCCATGTCGAGGCGCACGGCGCGACGTGAGGGAGAGCTAGCGAGAAGAGCTACTGGCACGTACCTCTGTCCCCGTCATCCTGAGAGCTTGAGAAGCTATTCACCCCGTCATTGCGAGGAGCGATAGCGACGAAGCAATCCATGCTTCCGCGTATGCCGCGCGATGGATTGCTTCGCTTCGCTCGCAATGACGCGGATGGAGCTGCGCGCCCCGTCATCCCCGCGCAAAGGCTTCGCCTTTGTCGCTGGAGGTGCGAGCCTTGCGGCGCAATTGCGCCGCTGGGCGAGCCTCGAAGGATGCGCGGCCCCACTGTGGCCGATTCATCCTTCGAGACTCGCTGCGCTCGCACCTTGTACTGGATGACGGGTCTGATAGCCCCTAATTGATGTCTGCGAGCTTGTGCAGCGTGGCGCCGAAGATCAGGCTCGCCTTGCCGACCAGCGCGGTCCCGCTCATGTTGCCGCGGGTGTCGGTGAAGGTGCCGGAGACGCCGATGCCGACCGGTGCGGGCCCGCCGAACAGCGGGTTGTCGGTGTCGCGCGGCGTCGTGTGGCGCTGGACCAGCACCTCGCCCTTGAAGCTGTCGCCCTTCACCGTGTAGCTGCCGGTGTAATAGAGATAGGCGTCGCCGCCGAGAATCTGCCCGTCGCGGAAGAGAATCACACCGCTGCCCTTGCCGACGCGTCCGTCCAGCAGGGTGACGTGGATTGAGTACAGCCCGTTCTTCATAACGTCCCATGTACGGGCTGCTGCGCCCGCAGCAATCCAGATTGGTTTTTTATGCCAAAGCGCGCAACCTCGTGCAATGCGGCAGGTTGATTCCGGGTGTCCGGAGTGGCCGTGAACCCTCGGTTCCTGCCAGGCGGTGTGACGGCGCGATGACAGCGGACCGTGCGCGCGAATCGAACTGGCCCGCGAAATGCATGGCTCTGGTTGCACTGGCCGGCGAGTGCTGGAGCAACATACATGACAGACTGGTTGGAAGCCGGCGGCCGTTCGGCACGCCCCGATGACGATCCCGGAACCTTGGCCCGTCGTCGCGGCCGGATACGGGTGTCTCTGCCGCTTGGTCTCGTCGCGCTCTTGTCGGTGGCGGCTGTGCAGCTTGCGCAGGCGCGCGACCCCGACGGTCGCTACGCCAATTCGCCGCTCAAGGAATGGTTCGACGGTCTGCGCAGCGGCAAGGGGCCGTGCTGCTCGGATGCCGACGGCAGCGCGGTCAGCGACGTCGATTGGGAATCGAAGGACGGGCACTATCGCGTGCGCCTCGACGGGACGTGGATCGACGTGCCCGACGAGGCCGTGGTCACCGAGCCCAACCGGGCCGGCCGCGCGATGGTGTGGCCGATCCGCAGCTACATGGGTGTGACGATCCGCTGCTTCATGCCCGGCAGCATGACGTAGCGCCGTCGTCAGGCGCACGCGTACTTCTTGTCGCGCTCGAGCAATTCGATCGAGATGCCCTGCGGGCCGCGGATGAAGCAGATCCGCACGCCGGGGCGGATCGTGGTCGGCTCCTTGATGAACTCGACGCCCTTGGCCTTGATCTCGGCTGCGACCGCGTCGATGTCCTTCACCGTCAGCCCGAAATGATCGAGCCCCTGATATGGCGTCACCGGCGGGGCGTTGACGCCGTCGCCTTGCGTCACCTCCGCGATGAACACCTTGGCACCGCCGAGCTGGACGTCGATGCGGCCGGGGCCGCGGATGATCTCGCCGCCGAGAATGTCGCGCAGCCAGGTCGCGGTGGCCTCGGGATCGGGACTGCGCAGATGAACGTGGTCCCAGGTGACGACAGGCATGGCGATCTCCTTGTTGGTCTCGCGCCGCTCGGGTGTGCGACGCTCGCTCTCGGGCGGCGCGAACTTAGCGAGCGGTCGGCTGGGATGCCATCCCTCCGCGAATGTCAGCCGCAAGATTGTCGTCGCGGAATGAAACCATTCCGGCCGTCAGTGATTGTTTTCGCGTGGCCGCTCGACCTGCGGCCGTCCCCGGCTGCCGCATGGTGCGATGCCCGCGTGGCTTGTGGGGCGGCTTGATCGGGCGTCGAGGGTGAGGGCACGACGATGCGGATCGGCTTGGCGTCGTTTCGAAAGGTTGCCGCCGGGCGTCTCGTTGAGGGCGGCTTCTACGCCAGCCTGCTATTGTCGATGATCGCGATCGTCGGGATCGGCGCGTGGTTCATGCTCCCCGAGCCCAGCGATGCCGGCGACCAGGACGTCTGGCCGGTGTCCACCGTCGTGACCCGCGCCGCCCAGAACGCCACCGTGGAGCAACCCGCCCAGACGGCAAAGGATGCGCCGGCCGTACCGGCAGACGAGCCGGCTACCGTCGCGATGGCCACCGCCCCGCAGGTGTCGGACGAGGCCAGGCCGTCGGAGGCGGGCTCGGAAAGGTTGCCGCCGGACAAGCTGCGGATCGCCTCGCAATCGTGGCAGCGCGGCGGGCTCGGATCGAAGGCGCTGGTCACCCTGACGCTGCGCAATGCCAATGATTTCGCGGTGAAGGACATCGAGATCGCCTGCGCCTTCATCCGCCGCGACGGTAGCCCGGTGACCGAGCGCAAGCGCCTGCTTCCCGACACCATCGCCATGAAGAGCCGCAAGACCTATTCGCGGATGCTCATCGGGTTTGTAAATGTTAACGCAAACAAGGCGAAATGTACGGTCGTGACCGCCAGCCGCGTCTGAACGCGGCATCCCGTAAACCCTGCATCTCGAAAAAGTGAGCGGGAATTGACTTGCCGGGTGAACCGTAACGGCAGGGCAGGAACTAACTAATAAGCGGACCGTTAGAGAACGACCCGGGAGCGCGGATGGCGACTCTCCGGGTGATCATGCGCAGACGATGAATTCGCCGCGCGATGACTGATGTCGTCGTGCTGAGATGAACCGCGCCCGTAGCGCGGGGGGAGCTAACAGAATGCCTGTAGCGCGTTATTTTCTGTTCGTTGGTGGAGTGCTGCTCGCGCTGCTCTTCGTCGTCAACGTCATCGTCCCGCAGGAGACCGTGGTCCCTGGCCAAGGCCAGAGCGCCATCTCGTCGCCGGGTGTCGACAAGACCATGGTGCGCATCAGGTCGACCCAGAAATTGCCGGAGCGCGTGGTGTACGACACCAGCCTGCCGACCATCGTTCCGGCGCAGGTGAACGCCGTTGCCGCGGCGACGCCGCTGGCTCCCCGCGAATCGGCACAGTCCCGCGTCCGCGATACCTTCGCCCAGTTCATTCCGCCGGAGAAGGCTGACGCGCGCAAGGCTGCGGTCGTGGCCGAGGCTAAACCGGCTGAGCCGCCGGCCCCTGCACCGAAGAAGCGTAAGGTTGCGCGCTACCATCCCCATGCCCAGCAGCCGATGCGGTTCGCCCAGCCCGGAATGTATCAGCCCTACCGGGTCGCCCAGCAGCAGCCGCGGATGGGCTTCTGGGGTGGCTTCGGCACCTGGTAGGCAGGGCGCCGCCGCCGCCGCCGCCGACAATCGATCCGCCGCCGCAAGCACTTGCGGCGGCATTTTCATGTCCGGGATGACGAGCGGGCGACCGGATTCAGATCGGCATCCGGGCCGGCCGGTGTGATTAGCGCGGCAGGCGCGGAATCTTGTCGGCGAAGCCGTTGTAGCAGGTCAGCCGCTCGTCCTCTTCCTTCACGAACCGGCATTCGTTGACGCCCTTGGCCGGGGCGGCCTTCGGCTTGGGCTGCGGCTTGAATATCTCGTCGTAGCAGGTCAGCCGCTCCTTGGTGGCGTCGTCGATGTCCTGACAGGCCTGAAGCTTCTGGGCGACCGACTGCGGCTTGCCCGGCGCGGCTGCCTTCTCGCCCTTCTTGGCCGCCGACTTCTTGCCGACCTGGACCAGCGGCTTGTCGCCGACCATCGGTTGCGGGGTCGCCGCCGGCTTGTCGGCGGGGGTTGGGGGAGGAGGGGTGGTGGTGCCTTGAGCAAGCGCCGCGGCCGGGCACAGGAGCGCCAGCGCGAGGATGATATGTCTCATGTCGAAAATGTCCGAAATGGCGTGATGACCGGAAGGATGGCGCCGGGGATCGGAAAAGCCCGGCAAGCGCCGAGGCTTATCGCAACTCTGGCCCGAATCCTACCCCTCGGTTGGGCTACCCGGCACCGATCCACCGGCAAAAGGGAGGGCAATTCCTCGCCGCTTGACCGCCCGGCGGAGCGTGATTTGCCTTTGCCAGACCGGGCGGCTATGACGACGGCATCTGCGCGACTGGCGCTTGGATGGATCACCATCGGGGAGCGCAGAGACTGAACGCCGCGCGCCTGGGCACCGCTTCGAAACGGAGGTGCCATGACGGCGAACATTCTCGATGGGCATGCGCATGCCCAGATTGTCATCGACAACGTTGCATACGAACTGGACCGGCTGCGCCGCGCGCCCGGGCTCGCGGTCGTGCTGGTCGGCTGCGACCCGGCAAGCCGGATCTATGTCCAGAGCAAGGTCAGAATGGCCGAGCGGCTCGGCCTGCGCGGCGAGGTCGAACGCCTGCCGGATGATGCCGGCGAGGCCGATCTGCTAGCGACGGTCGAGGCGCTCAACGCGCGCGACGATATCGACGGCATCCTGGTCCAGCTGCCGCTGCCGGCGCATATCGACGCCTTGCGCGTGATGGCGGCGGTCGATCCCGCGAAGGATGTCGACGGCCTGCACGCGCTCAATGCCGGCCGGCTGTTTCACGGCGACGATGCGCTGGTGCCGTGCACGCCGCTCGGCTGTCTCAGGCTGATCAAGTCGATCCGGCCTGATCTCACCGGCGCTCATGCCGTGGTGATCGGCAACTCCAACATCGTCGGCAAGCCGATGGCCGCGCTGCTGCTGCAGGAGCAGGCGACCGTGACGCAGACCCACATCCACACCCGCGGCATCAACAACATCTGCCGCCAGGCCGATATCCTGGTGAGCGCGGTGGGCAAGGCCGGCCTCGTGCGCGGCGACTGGATCAAGCCGCAGGCCATCGTCATCGACGTCGGCACCACGCGCGTCGAGAAGCCGGACGGCGGCTACGCGGTGTGCGGCGACGTCTCCTTCGACGAGGCGGTGCAGGTCGCGGGCGCGATCACGCCGGTGCCGCGCGGTGTCGGCCCGATGACGATCGCCTGCCTGATGGAGAACACGGTGAAGGCCGCAAAGGCGAGAGCGGCGCGGCTGCAATAGCGCGGGGTGCGAGGGCGAGGCGCGAGCGGCGGTGTCGCTCGCGTGCCGTGCGCGAAGTTGATGACCTCAGAGGTAATGGAAAGCCCGCAGCGTTCGGCTATCGTCGCAAGACAGATGGAGGCGCGCGATGCTGTATGCGGAAGATCTCACCGAGGGCCAGACCTTCAAGCTCGGCAGCTACACGATCGGCGAGGCCGAGATCCTGGAGTTTGCCGGGAAATATGATCCGGTGCCGATCCATACCGATCCGGTCGCGGCGGCGGCCGGCCCGTTCGGTGGCCTGATCGCGAGCGGCTTCAACACCATCGCGATCTATCAGCGGCTCGTCGTGGAGGCGATCTGGAGCAAGGTGGCGGGCATCGTCGGGCGTAGCTTCGAGATCCGTCTGCCGAGCCCGGTCCGCCCGGGCGCCACGCTGACCGGCCAATCGGAGATCCAGAAGATCACTATCCGGCCGGAGCGGCGCGACGCCGTCGTGATCTTCAAGACCGAACTCGTCAACGACGAGCAGCGCCCGGTGCTGGTCCTCGTGCTCGACGCGCTGATCCACATGCGGCCAGGGGAGCAACAGCGGAGATAGGCTCGCGCGGGGCTCGATCTGGTCGCCGCGCATTGCTCCGGCTACTATGGCAAGCCTGCGGCCGAACTGCAGCGTATCGATGACGGCGGTCGTGCTGCCCAGCATTTGGTTCAGCCATGCGCCGAAAGGCGTTGGCCCGGCGGGTGTGCGGACGTGAAGCGCAGCAAGCAGACGCGTGGCGAGATCGAAGCCAGGCGGCGCGAGGCCGACGAATGGCGTCGCCTGCAAACCGATAAGGCTGCCGAAAAGCAACGGCTCCGCGACTACAAGATCGCGCTGGCGCGCGACGAGGTTGCCGTGGTGACGAGCGAACTCGCGCCATCCAACAGCTATTCGACTCCCGATTTCGTCGAACGCGGAACCTATCGACCCGAGCCGTTCGTCTGCAGGGACTGCGGCGTCGCCGACGTCTGGACGCCGTTACAGCAGAAATGGTGGTACGAGACCGCCAAGGGCGACGTATTCACCAAGGCGGTGCGTTGCCGGGCCTGCCGCAGCAGGGAGCGCGCACGCAAATCCGCCGTGCGCCGCGTGCATCAGGAAGGTCTCGGCAGCAAGAAGCCTTCCGCGTCGTAAGCGGCGGGTGGCGTGACGTCGCGCCGCACTTCGCACATTGATGGGCAAGGAACCCGCGCGCGTGCGGTCAATGCGTCGCGCGTGCGGAACGTTTCGTGGCCTGATCGGTTCGAGACTTCGAAGCCCCCGATGAGGGGTGCGGGCGGGGGAGGAACCAGCCAAGGAAACCCGTCAAGGAAACCTGTCACGGAAACACAGGCCGGAACCAATGAGAAGGAGCAGCGGATGAAGCTTAATGCCACGCAGGTCAAACAGACCATGACGCAATTGAATGCCCAGGTGCTTCCGGACGATCATCCGGCGGTGGCGCAACTGAACAGCGTGTTCGGCGAGCACACATTCTTCGTCGACACCAGCGGACTCAAGGTCCTCGAACCCGCCCAGACCTCCGACATGCCGGGGCAGACGGGCGAGGTGGTGAGCCTCGCCGAATGGAGCGATCCGGAGCTGACGTCGCTTCGGCCGCACGAGCCCGAGCCGACCGGCGTGCTCATCGCGCTTGAGCCCAGCAAGCACTGAAGCGTTTTCGAGCGAAGTGGGTACCAGTTCGCTCGGGGAATGCGACCAGACAAGGGGATCAAGAGCATGATCCGGCTCGATCGGATCATGCCCTGATTGCCGTATCGCTCAGTAAGGCGATCGGCCTCTCTCGATGGCGATGGCCCCCAACGTCGCATCAAGAGGTGCCGAAAGTCACATGGCAAATCAGCGCCGCCTGCGTATGCATCTGCTTGAGGTGGGTATCCAGGCGGTGAGGAGCAGATGGGGATCGTGCGGCGCTGGAGCTCTGACGAGGACGAGAAGCTCAGAGAACTCGCCAGGGCCGGCAAGAACGCTCTCGAGATCAGCAACGAATTGACCCGCAGCGCGTCCGCCGTGCGCCGGCGCGCCGAGGTCCTGTCGGTCCTCATCATGGCGAAGGCGTTTCGCGCGCGCCCGTCGCATGTCGCTACCCATCTCGAAAGGGTCGCGATCGATGCGATCCGCGGCCGCCGTCCGTTTCCCGCCGGTGTCGGCCCGAGCACCATTGCCGGAATGATCGAGAAGGGCTGGATCATCCCGGAAATGGGACGCAGATATCGCGTCACCGACGCCGGCGTGGAAGCGGTGCGGCGCAAGATCCCGAGCAGCTAGGCGGGCGGACGAAGGATGTGCCGCGGACAGACGCGATCAGCGGCGGGATGCAAGATTCTCCGCCCGAGACGGGCGCTTGCGCCGTTGAAGGAGCGGGGACACTGAGAGCCGGCGGTCTCCTGCGTGTCCAACCCACCGGCTGATTGCACCGATGCTCAACGTCCAGCAGGCTCCAGCCGACCGATACCAGCGTTTCGCCGATCTTGCGCCGTTCGTTCGAGACGCGATCGACATCATTGCCGCATTGACCCCGGCTCAGCGGCTGGATGTCGACTTCCTCGAACGGGAGTTCATCCCGGCGCTCGGGCTCAATGACGAACTGCTGCATGAGCAGCCGCCGGAACTGGCGCCGAGTTTCGGTAGGGGCCTTCACCTCTGGCAGTATCCGAACCAGCTTGCGCCGTATCTGGCCTGGCTGTCGCGCAACGCGTCCGGCATCACTTCCTACATGGAGATCGGCTGCCGCTGGGGCGGCATGTTCATCCTGGTCGCGGAATGGCTCAGGAACAGCGGTGCCGAGCTCAAGACCGTGATCGCGCTCGATCCGATCGCGCCGACGCCGTTCATCTCGACCTATTTCGATCTGCTCCAGCAGCAGGCCGATATCGAGCCGATTTACATGCAGGACTATTCGACGTCACCGCTGGTCGGCGCGCATGTCGACCGGCTGAAGCCCGACTTCGTCTTTATCGACGGCGATCACAGTCTGCGCGGCGCGATGCAGGACCATCTCCTGGTGCGTGCCCACGCCAGCATCATCGTGCATCACGACATCCACTCCCAGGCCTGTCCGGATACGACCTTCCTCTGGAAGGCGCTCAGGGAATTCGAGGCGCCGAGCTTCGACACGTTCGAATTCACCCGCCAGTATCCCTCCGTCAACGGCGCGTTTCTCGGCATCGGCGCGATGAAGCGGCGGTCGGTGCGGACGTAGGACGTGGAGCCGGTCGACCTGCGCAATCACGTCGTCGCTAGCCGGTCCCCCAGGTTCAGCTTGCTCTTGTCGCCGCCAGCCCAGGCCAGCGTCTTCGGATCCATCACGCGGAACCAGAGCGGTGGGATCGCAGCCAGCCCGAACATGCCGGTATAGCCGTTCGGCAGCCGCGGAATGTCGTCGAAATCGCGCAGCGACTGGTAGGGGCGCATCGGGTTGGCATGGTGGTCCGAATGACGTTGCAGATGGAACGTCATCAGGTTCGAGACGATGTGGTTGGTGTTCCAGGAGTGGCGCGGCTCAACTGCCTGGTAGCGGCCGTTCGGCAGCTTCTCGCGCAACAGGCCGTAGTGCTCGACATAGTTGGCCTGGGTCAGTGCGTACCAGCCGAGGAAATGATGCGCGACGATGAACGGCGCGACCTTCCAGCCGAACAGCGCAATCAGGATGGCGGCGACGACGAGCGTCAGCGCAAAACCCTGCAAGATCTCGTTGTTGACCGACCAGACCGGCTCGCCGCGCCGGGTCAGTCGTTCGGCCTCGTTGCGCCAGCCGCGCTTGAACGCGCCAGGCAGTTCGCGCGCTGCGAACGCATAGATCGATTCACCGAACCGTGCGCTGGCAGGGTCTTCGGGCGTTGCGACCCAAGTGTGGTGACCGCGATTGTGCTCGATGCGGAAATGCGCGTAGCCCACCGCGCAATTGGCGAGCATGCCGAACAAGATGTTGAGCCGGTCAGGCTTGTGGCCGAGTTCGTGCCCGATCAGCAGCGCGCCGCCATTGATGGTGCCGACGCCGAGCAGCAGGGCGACATAAGACCACCATGGCAGCTCCTGGGTGCCGAAGAAGGCGATCAGCGCGACGTAGTTGATCCAGGGAAACACCACGGTGATGCGCGCGAGCCGTAGGTAATAGGGATCGGCCTCCATCGCCTCGACCACTTCCGCCGGCGGATTGTGGGTGTCCTCACCGATCAGCATATCGAGCACCGGGATCAGGACGAAGATGAAGACGAAGGGGATCAGCGTCACCAGCGGATTGTGCGTCTGCAGGAACCACCAGTAGGACAACAGCGGGATCAGCGGCGGAATGAACGAGAGCATCCACAGATAGCGTTTGCCGTCCTTGTAGGTGATCGTTTCGCCAGCGGCATCGGTGCCCGTGAAGATCATCGTATTCCCTCCAGCATCTCTCTCGAGTCGGCATTCGCCGTTGTTGAGGTAAGCATGCCGCGAGGCGGGGTTGCGCCGCCAGTTCACAACAGGCCAATTTTGTGGCATTTTGCGCCAACCTGTTCGGCTGGACGTTCGCGGAGGGAGGGGCGCCAACGCAATGCAGGGATCGCAGGCGGATGCCCTTCGCACCCCGGTGTCCGCGAGCTATGCGCGGGCGCTGGTGCGGGCGTTCGGCAAGACGCGGGGCGAGCGCGACGAGCTGTTGAAGGGCACCGGCGTCGAGCAGGAGCTGCTCGACCAGCCGGGTGCCCACATGCCGGTCTCCGCGCTGGTGATCCTCGCCGCCAACATCACCCGCAGGCATGGCGAACTGTGGCCGCTGTCGGCCGCGGCGGTCTGGTCGACATCGCTGCAAGGGGCGCTCGACGTCGCGACCAGAACGGCGCCGACCATCGCGGATGCGTTGGGCACCGGCGCCCGCTTCGGGTCGACCCGCGCGCCGTTTCTCCGCAACCGGCTGCGCAAGACCGCGCGCTCGGTGCAGATTGAAATCTCTCCTGCGGTGCAGATGGATGGCCCGCTCTGGCGCGCCGTGGCGCTGGCCGTCAGCCTCAACATCCACGCGGCCTATGAGCAGTTGCTCGAGGATGCGATCGGGCAGGCGACGTTGCAATTTCCCTGGCCGCCGCCCGCGGGCGCGGAGCGGCTCATGCAGCATTATTCCTGCGCGGTGAAATTCAACGCGGCTGCCTTCATCTTCGACGTGCCGACAGAGCTGTGCGCGCGGCCGTCGCCGTTTGCCGATCCGGAGCTGCACGCCAAGGCCATCGAAGCCTTGGAAGCGACCGAGCAGCCGCGCCCGGACACCGCGGCGCTGGCGCGGATGGTCGTGAGTCTGATCGCGGCGCGCCTGCCGCAGCGTCTGGCAGAGGAGGAAGCCGCACGCCTGGTCGGCACCTCGCGGCGGACATTGGTGCGGCGGCTGGCGGAGGCGGGCATCGCCTTTCGCCCGCTGCTCGACGGCGTGTTGCGCGAGCGCGCGCGGACGATGCTCGCGGCGGGCAAGCAATCGCGCGATGAGATGGCGGCTGCGCTGGGCTATACCGATGCAACGAGCTTCAGCCGCGCTTGCAGGCGCTGGTTTGGGGAGAAGAGCGGACGGGGTTGAGCGGGTGTTGGCCGGTTCGGCTGACGACCAGAACGAGCCCGTTACCCAAGATATGCTGGCTTGGGTTGGCTTCGATGCTTTCGATAGCGATCGATGATGCGCCACGTGGTGCCATCAAACTCCAACAGATCGATGTCGATCCAATCCCCCTGATAGCCGATGATTTGTTCTCGTCGGAACGGCTGCGTCGGAGGAGGCGGTGGTTTGCTCCCTTTTTCGGCATCGTCACCTCGAAATGTCTTCACGAGCTGTCCGATCCCCGCGAGCAGGCCCGTTATCGCGCCAATCGCGGCTGTAAGCTTTCCGAGCGCATCGGCGGGACTGGAGACGGCGGCACCAGGACCTGCACGAAGATGCGGTCCGCTGCTCCCGACAATCGTGAACAAGACAAATAGACCAGCGCAGATCAGCGCGGTGACAAACAGCTTGCCGCGATGATTTGAGAGGGCATCGGTAACCGCCATGGCTGTACCTCTCGAAACGCTGCGTCTTTGTAGCGTAGAGATTACAATATATTGCAACTGAGGATTGTACAACTGTGCACCGGCTCGTTCAAGCCGGAAAGCAGGCTGCCGTAGTCAGCGTAAGTGGCGCCAGGTTGAGCAATTGGGGAAACTGAACTGATAGGTTACGCTCACCTGGTTGCCGCAGGCGGGTGCTGCGTAAGTGAACGTTGAGGCCGGGAGATTCAGGCCAAACGCCTGCCGGCTGGCATCGGTGGCGATCATGTCCGGTTTGGACGTCGCTCAATTTTGCGTTGTCGCCCGCGATATTGTCACGAGGGCGCTCGTGCTCATGCCATCAATGCGTATGCAGGGCGTCGTAGGCGTGGGCCGCAAAGACGATGGCACTGACGCACAGCAACGCGACGATCATCGCTTCCATCATGACACTTCCCCTTGTTAATTGGGTAGATGCTACCGCCCAAATGTTTCGGCAGGGTTTCGTGCGCTGAGGAAAATGGTTTCGTCGCTGCCCCTGGGCGTCTCGCTCTGGCGGGCCCTTTCGGGGCTTTGAGCGGTGCAGGGAGCCGGAGAGAGGCGGCTAAACGCTGGCGCGCCGCGGCCGATGAAGATGGGCACTTACTGCTTCGCCGTGGCGCTATTATGTCGAACCCTGCTCTCGGCTCCAATACGAAGGACCGCGATTGCCTGCGATCTTGTGCTACGTCAGCCAAGCTAGCCAGCCTCGGCTGTCGGTCTGCTCGAATAGCGCTCGCGGCGTCATTCCCGGGAGCCAAGACCGTGTGCAGATTTTCAACTACCGCTTCACTTGCACGGCGGCCGCCATTCGCCTGACAGCGTCAATCACGGTCTCCGGACGGTCCAGCTGAACATCGTGGCCGCTGCCTTGCGCGACAATCAAACTGCCCTGCGGAGAAAGGGTGGCGAGTTGCTGCTGAAGCCGCATCAAGGTCGGCTCCCATTCCCTGAAGTGGGGGCCATGATCGGTCGCAGCGATCACGGCGAGCGGCACATCCGGAAACGGACCGGCATTCCTGACCTGCTGGTTGCTCTCGGCAACACCCTCCTCCTCCAAATAGGCCGCTGTTCCCGGCACAAGCTTCGCACGCGTCTTCAACTCGCTGGGTGCCTCGGTGCTGGAGGATTCCAGCAAGACGACGCCAGACACTTCGGTCGGGTACTTTCGCGCGAACATCTGCATATAGAGACCGCCCAGCGAATGCCCGACCAGAATATAGGGCGGGCGGGTGTCGGCCGCAGCGAGCAGCGTATGCAGCCTACGAGCGACCGCGTCGGCGGTAATTGCGGCGCTGGTGTCCGTGAGCTGCGAGCTCTGACCGAGCCCGACGCGATCGTAGAGCACGACACGCGCGAAGGCTGAGATCGGGTCGGCGACCGATTTCCAGGTCGTGGAATCGTTGCCAAGGCCCGCTTCGAAGACGGCTGTGGGGCCGGACTCGCCGATCACGTCAACGTGGAGCCTGTCGCTGCCGACGGAGACGAGCGAATCGTGGGCCGATGCCACCACCGAAGCGAGAAAAACGAAAGTGGACGCCAGCCATGGGGCGACCAGTGCCATTTGTCGCTTGGTCAAAACCGGCTCCGATCTAACCCGCGCCTGCCCCGCCGAAGGTTGGGCCAATTGGGAGGTCGAGGTCAGTATAGGCGATTTCTTCAATCAGAACAGCCGGGCCGCGGGCGCGTCATCCCGCAAGTCGCGGATCATGCGACCATTGGCGGCCTGATGCGGCGGATGCGAACGGTGGGTGGGGACATCGTGCGAGATCGAAATGGCGCGCTCGGAGAGATTCGAACTCCCGACCCTCGGAATCGAAATCCGATGCTCTATCCAGCTGAGCTACGAGCGCGTTGCGGGTCGATTATCAGACTTGGGCTTTCGGGGCCAGCCGGGACGGCGCGGTGTCCGCGCGTGCCGGCCATCCGCCGACCTCAGAAGCAGGGATGCCGGCGGTGGTCCTGGCCGATATAGGCGGCCGCGCTCTGGTAGCACTTGTTGCGCGCCGAGCCGTCGTAATAGGCGAAAGTGCCCGGGGACAGGCCGGGGCCGTAATTGTGCAGATAGCTGATGTGATAGGGCAGGCCCCAATAAGCGTGCCGGTGATGGTGATGCCGGTGGTGCGGGTAGGCCGTCATGTCAGCCGCGGCCGCCGGGGTCAGGGCCGGAACGGCGAGGGAAACAGTCAAGGCTAACGCGGCGAAAAGCTTGGTCTTGGTCATCGGCGGCCTCCGGGCATTCATGCTGGAATCGGCCTCGTTGGCCGGTCCAGAATCCACTTAGCGGTTCATTTAACCCGGAATCCGGCCAAAAGCTGCGGGAAATCAGCCACAGCGCGCCAAATTTTGCCTCTTTGCGGATGCTTAACGGATTGCCAACACAGTCCGGCCAGAGTCTTGCGGTCAGGTCCGCCCCGGCCGTGTTTCCCTCGGTTTAGAACATTTTATGCGCATCACGCCCCTTGTCGCCTTGCTGCTCTCGGTTCTGGCGGTCACGCCAGCGCGAGCCGTTCTGCACATCACGCGTGATCACGGCGGCTATGTCGAGGAGTACAAGGCCAAGTACAAGCTGATCCGCGAGCGCCGCGAGCGGGTCGTCATCGACGGCATCTGCAACTCGGCCTGCACGCTGGTGTTCGGCATCGTGCCGCTGAACAAGATCTGCGTGACGCCGAGGGCCAGCATCGGCTTCCACCAAGCCTATTACGACAAGGCCTTCACCTTCGGCATCAAGGTCACCAGCCTCGAGGGCACCTCGGACCTGATGTCCTACTACCCCGATACGGTGAAGGACTGGATCCGCCGCAATGGCGGGCTCACCACCGAGATGAAGAAGATCAAGAACGGGATCGATCTCTGGAAGATCGTCGATCCCTGTCCGGAAGAGTGGTAGGCGAGTCGCTTCCGCTTCGGGTCTTGTCTTCAGGTCTTGGGCCTGACGTCACCATCCGACACCAGCAGCACTGATGCCTTCGACTTGCCGAGCACGGCGGCCGCGACGCTGCCGAAATTCAGCCGGTCGCCCTGGATGCGGTCGACGCCGATCACGACGAGGTCGGCCCGGCTTGCCGTGATCTCCTGCAGGATCGCGACCTCGGGCGCGGTGCTGGCGCGCAGCCGTGTTGCGACGTTGATGTCGTAGCGCGCAGCGGTCGCCGCGATCTCCTTCAGGATCGCTTCCTCCGGGGCCAGCGACATGCTCGGGCTGGTGCGGCGGGCGCCCTTGTCGCGCGTGGTCGAGACATAGACCACCTGCAGCGGCTCGGCGCTGAGGCGGGCCAGCGCGATCGCGACCTCGGCACCGCGCCGCGAGACGTTGCTGCCCGACACGGGCACCAGGATTTTCCGCGCATTGGCCGTCGGCTCGGTCTCGTGCAGGCCTCTGGCGGCTGCGATCGCCAGCGGGCCGTCGAAGCCGGAGGCGAGGTCGTCGATCCGCCGGTCGAAGGAGCCGTGGGGGCCTGCGACCTCGTCCATGCCGACCACCAGCAGGTCAAAGCCCTTCTTGGCTTCCTCGGCGATCGCCTCCGCTGTGGTCTCCTCGCGGGCGCGGCTGATGACGTCGAGATTGCCGCCGCCGCCATCGCCCTCGGCACCGGCCTCGGCGCTGGCCTTGGCCGCATTGATGACCGCCGCCTCCGGGCTCGCCTCGTCGTCACGGTTCTTCTCCTGCAGCTTGGCATGGGCGCCGACATGCAGCACCGTGATCGGCAGGCCGCGCCCGCCGGCGAGCAGGCCTGCGAGATGCGCTGCGAATTTCGCATTGCTGCTTTCGTCGACCGCGAGCAGCAGCCGCTCCAGATTGGCGACGAAGCCGCGCTGCTCATATTCCTCGCGCTCCAGCCGTTCCTTCTCGTCCTTGCCGAGCGGCAGCCGCGCCAGCGCGCTGCGCAGCATCGGCGGCATCGCCATCGTGGTCAGGATCGCCATGGTCACGATCATCGAGAACATGGTCTGGCTCAGCACGCCCATCGACAGGCCGATGGTGGCGATGATCACCTCGGTCGAGCCGCGCGCGTTCATGCCACTCGCCAGCGCGTAGGATTCCTGCCGCGTCAGCCCGCCCAGCGCGCCGCCGACGAAGGCGCCGCCGAACTTGCCGATGCTCGCGATCAGGATCAGGGCGGCGGTCAGCAGCAGGAGCGAAGGGTCCTTCAGCACGGTGAGGTCGGCGCTGAGGCCAGCGAGGCCGAAGAACACCGGCATGAACAGGCTCGAGATCAGCCCGCGCAGCCGCTCGTCGATCTGCTTGGTCAGGATCGGGGATTCCCCGACCAGCACGCCGGCGATGAAGGCGCCGAGCACGGTATGCACGCCGATCAGATGCGTGATCATCGCCATCACGCTCATCAGCAGCAGGATCACGGTGATGACCGCCGCCGATGAGACCAGATTGTCGTTGGCCCAGCGGATCAGCCGGAACACCAGCCGGCGGCCGATCGTGAAGCTGACGGCGAGGAAGGCCAGCGTGCCGAAGACCGCCTGCGCAATCGACGGCAGATCGAGGCTGCCGTGCGAGGCGAGGCTGAAGATCATGGCGATGATGATCCAGCCGATGGTGTCGTCGATGATTGTGCTCGCGACGATGATCTGACCGACATTGCGGCGCATGAAGTTCATCTCGCGCACCACGACGGCGACGATCTTCACCGACGAGATCGACAGCGCAGTGCCGAGGAACAGCGAGGCGATCAGCCGTGCCTCGGGATGCGGCAACAGGCTGTCCGGGAGAAATTCGCCGAGCACGAAGCCGCAGACGAACGGCACCGTGATGCCCGCGACCGAGATCGTCGTCGCGGCGCGGCCGACCTTGCGCACCAGCTTGAGGTCAGTCTCCATGCCGGTCAGCAGGAGCAGCAGCAGGATGCCGAACTGCGCGATGCCGTCGATCAGCGCCTTCTGCTCGCCGGACGGCGGAAACACGACGTCATGCGCCGACGGCCACAGCCAGCCGAACAGCGAAGGGCCGAGCACCAGGCCGCCGAGCAGTTCGCCGATCACGGAGGGCTGGCCGATCCGCTGCATCAGTTCGCCGAGGCCGCGCCCGACCGCAATCAGCAGCGTGATCTGGGCGAGCAGGATGAATTCGGAAGGTTTGTTCGCTCTGTCGCCGGCGGCATCGGCCGCCGTGACGGTCGCAAGCAGGATGATCGCCGCCCAGATCGTCGGTTGAAGCCGCCCCCGGCGGATCACCATCGCGTCTCCGATTCCTAAATTCCCGCGCGGCTCGGTCCGTTTGCCGCAGGCGGTCAACGCCCGGGTTCCGAAAGCGATCCACGGCGGTCAGATTTTGGAACCGCGGCCCGCGCCGTTCGTTTCCACTCATGCTGCGTTCATGCGCATGATGCGATTGTCTCCAGCGAGACTGACATGAGCGAGCCTGACCCCCGGAGCGGTTGCGTCATGGCTCACCCTCGGCTCGCGCGCACAGGAGGCTGCGATGGCAACCAGAAATCTTTCGAAGGCCGAGCTCGCGCGCAACGTTGCCGGCGCCACGTCAGCGTTGGTGCTGAGCGCGCTCGCCCTGTTCGTCGCCGCCCACCATCTGAGCGGAGGCTAGGGCAGGTGGGGCGCCAGCCCCGACGGTACGTTCATAGCAGGAAGGTGCCGATCAGCAGGCCGGCCGCAAATGCCCAGAGCCCAAGGGTACAGGCCGAGATGACCCGGACGAGATTGCGCAGATCCACGTCCTGCCAGCTGCTGTGGGATCGATACGTCAATGCAGGCACCCCCTGCGGCGGCCGCCTTTGCTTTTCCAGCCTGGCAGCCTGTTCCCGATAGGTGCCCAAATGAAGGCAACCGTGGTGACGCCCGATCACGCATTTGCGAGGCGCAGCGTCCGGTATTCCTTCCAGCAGGCATATGACGGTGCGCGCGGACCTCCCTGGCTACTTCGATCAGGGTGGTTGACCCTCCGCCTCGTCATCGTTCGGCTCGACGACCTCGAATCTGGACCGGCTGAAGCGGCCCAATCCGCTGAGCTCGTAATAGCCGTCACGTTCGCTTTCCCGCGTCACTTCGTAGACGCGCCCGAGCGAGAGCGTGTCCCGCTGCAACGTATTGTCGACGCAGCGAACGCGAAAAATCCTGCCGGTTTCGGCCATGCGCTCATCCTGAATTGTTGGTCTGGTTGGGCGTTACTTATCGCGCGACGTCGTGATCGCAATCGGTCAGCCCGCCGTCGGCCGATCACGAAATTTCGTTCGGCAGTTTCCGCCTGGATGCCGGTTCGAAGACGTCGCCGGGAATTTCCTTCATGTGATACCCGGCCGGGAGCTGCTGGCCCGGCGCCTCGCCGGAGACCGGTGCGTCGAAGATCAACCCGGAGACCAGCCCGTGTTCCCAGGCCTGCTTCTCCGTCGGAAAGTCCCCGCCGATCTGTTGGTCGCGATCAAACAGCGCGTAGGGCATCTCTCGTCCTTGAGCACGGGCTGGGTGCGGGCGGCTTGCATCCGGCGCGCCCGACAGCTCGAAAACGCCTGTGCCTGGCAGGCGTTCCTAATTTCGGCGGCGCCGCGCCGCCGTCGTCACGGAGCAGGGGAATTTGACGGGGCAGTGCTTGGCCGGAAACGATAACGTCACGTGCCGGCCGTAGAGGTGAGCCAAGGCTGTCCGGAGTACCGGGAGCCGCGTTCAAGGCGGGTTGGAAATTCTCGCGCTCTCCACGAGGATGCCGCATTGGTTCGAATAGATGCAGCTCCTCGGCAACGGGCGCCGCGCGGGGGGACGTCTATCGATCTGCTCAACCGCTACGCAAGTTGACGATCCATGTCGTCATAGTTATTGGCGTCCCCCATGCTGACCGCGCTCCTCATCGCTTCAGGTTTGATTCTGCTGTTTGCCTTGTGCGGGCGCGTGTTCTATCAGATCGGCTTTCGTGACGGACACGAGCAAGGCTTGACCGATTCCTACCAGCTCTACGCGACGAAGCCGCGCCCCTCGCAGGAAGCGGGGCCCGGTAAGCAAGACTCCGGGAAAGCCTCGTCCAGGATATTTGGCAATCCGCGTATTGTAGTCGGATCGACGCTGTTTGCCCTGGCGGCGAGCGCTCTCCTCTATGTGCTTCCTCCGAGCCCGATCGACAGAAACCTGGTCCGCGGTACCTTCTACTTCTTCAAGGGGCATGCGTACCAAATTCCCGTCAAGTATCTGAACGGCGAGCTCAGCGCCGCCCAATTGTATGAAGATGACAAGCTTCTCGGCCCGGCAAACAGCGATCGGGAAGAGATCATCACCAAGGGCGCCGGCCGCTTCCAATTTTTCCGAGACAACACCAACTTTTTCGGCCCGGTCCTGCTGCTCTCGACAAGCGATAATTCCGACCCGAATACCAACGGCAGAAAGTATCACCTCAGATGACCGTCTGATGGTGCGCGACGCCGGTAAAGGCGCCGGGCCGGTCGTCGGACCCGGTTCCAGGCGAGCTGCCAGCTTCCCGGCCGTTGACGGCGCCAACATTCTCGTCCGCCCCCATGCCGATACGCGGTCATCCGAAAGGATGACAGAAATTCGTCCGCACGAGCGCGCGGGTGCGCGCAGCGCTTTTGCGGAGGAAGCCCAGTCTCGCCGGAGAGAGCGCGTATATGCCGTAGCCCATCGCGCAGGGAAAGCCGGATTGCTCCGGTTACACCTGCGGGCTTTCGCGGGTGATGATACCGCCGATGCGATTGCTCCGACAACATTGCCTTGCGCAGGACGACGGTGTGCACGGGCCCGGGGCCACCAACCCCCGTTGAAAATTCGCGATTGCCGGTTGCCTCATCTTCAGGCAATGACGGCCTGCAATGAACAAGAGCTTCGAGGAAACTGCCGCTCGTCTGGCGCCGGCGATCTTTGTCGTGCTGTGGAGCACCGGATTTATCGGCACCAAATACGTCATCAACAATGCGGAGCCGCTGACCTATCTGGCGATCCGGATGGCGTTCGTGGTGGTGGTGATGGCTGTGATCGCCGCGATCGCGCGGCCGAAATGGCCGGACCGCACAGGCGTCTTCCACAGCGCGGTCGCCGGCATCCTGGTGCACGGCTTCTATCTCGGCGGCACCGCGATTGCGATCGCGCATGCGATTCCGGCCGGCCTTTCGGCATTGATCCCGGGGCTGCAACCGATCCTGACCTCGACGATCGCCAACCGTTGGTTAGGGGAGCGTGTCACGCCGCTGCAATGGGGCGGGCTGGTGCTCGGTCTCGCCGGCGTCGTGCTGATCCTGCACAACCGGCCGATGACCGGCGAAGCGGGGTGGGGCTGGCTCGCCTCCGGCGTCTCGCTGATCAGCATCACGCTCGGCACGCTCTATCAGCGCCGCTACTGCAACCGGATCGACTGGCGCGCCGGCAATCTGGTGCAGTACATCGCGGTCACGATCTTCTTCGGCATCGGCGCCTATCTGTTCGAGACCAATGTCGTGCACTGGACCACCGAGTTCGTGCTGGCGATCGCCTGGCTGGTGTTCGCGCTGTCGATCGGCTCGATCGGGCTGCTGTACTGGCTGATCCGTCACCATGCAGCGACCTCGGTCGCGAGCCTGTTCTATCTGGTGCCGGCGGTGACCGCGCTGATGGCCTATATTCTGTTCGGCGAGCGGCTGGATTATGTCGCGATCGCCGGCATGGCCGCCTGCGCCGCGGCCGTGCTGCTGGTCAATCGCCGCGCTTAATCCTTGCCACGG
The DNA here is from genome assembly GCF_054056355.1 of Bradyrhizobium sp. USDA 3364. Lineage (NCBI taxonomy): Bacteria > Pseudomonadati > Pseudomonadota > Alphaproteobacteria > Hyphomicrobiales > Nitrobacteraceae > Bradyrhizobium > Bradyrhizobium sp. USDA 3364. The sequence continues at coordinate 7,540,694 of NZ_JBSRYG010000002.1, read as the reverse complement.
ACTCTCGCATAGGCCGCAAGCGCGCGTTCGCGGCCCTGCTTGTGATCGATGATCGGTTGCGGATAGCTCTTGCCGAGCTCGACGCCGGCGCTGGCGAGTTCGATCGGCGTTGCGGTCCACGGCTGATGGATCAGGTCGTCGGGCAGGCGCGCCAGTTCCGGCACCCAGCGCCGGACATAGGCGCCATCAGGATCGAACTTCTCGCCCTGGAGGATCGGATTGAACACGCGGAAATAGGGCGCGGCATCGGCGCCGCAGCCGGCGACCCATTGCCAGTTCGCCGGGTTGGAGCCGGCATCGGCGTCGACCAGCGTATCCCAGAACCATTGTTCGCCGGCGCGCCAGCCGATCAGGAGATGCTTCACCAGGAACGAGGCGACGACCATGCGCACCCGGTTGTGCATCACGCCGGTGTGCCAGAGCTCGCGCATGCCGGCATCGACGATCGGATAGCCGGTCAGGCCGCGCTGCCAGGCCTTCAACGCGCGCGCGTCGCGTTTCCACGGAAAGGCATCGAACTGCTGCTGCAAATTCTGCTCTGCGAGGGCGGGGACGTCGAACAGCAGATGGCGGCAGAACTCGCGCCAGCCGAGTTCGCTCAGGAACTTGTCGATGTCGCCGGCCAGGCGCGGGTGCTCGGCGGCGGCGAAGCGGGCCGCGTACCAGAACTGCCGCGGGCTGATCTCGCCGAAGCGCAGATGCGGCGACAGGCGCGAGGTGCCGTCGCGGTCGGGGCGGTCGCGGTCTCCGGCGTAGCCCTTGATGCGGTCGTCGAGGAACGCCCTCAGCCGCGCCCGCGCGCCTGCTTCGCCCGGTGTCCAGCTCTCGCGCAGGCCGCCGGCCCAGTCCGGCTTGCTTGGCTCGAGCTTCCAGCCGTCAAGGGACTCACTCGCGATACCGCCAACCGAGGTGAGCTTGTACGGTGCCGGCAACGGCCCTGGCGGATCGCCGAGCGCTTGCACGAACCGCCAGAATGGCGTGAAGACGCGCAGCCCGCGGTTATCCTTGTTGCGGATCGCCTTGGGGTCGACCAGCAGGTCGCCCGGGAAAATTTGCGAGTCGATGCCGTCACTTGCGAGCGCGGATTCAACGTCCCCGGCAATCGCTTGATGCGGCGCCTGCGCAATGTCGTTCCAGAGCACGCGCTCGCATCGGTTTCGCGCGCTAGCGTGGCGATCACGTCAGCGGCCGGTCCCGACCGCAGCACCAGCCTTCCGCCGATCGCCTCAAGGCTCTTGCGAAGCGCGCGCAGTGATTGCGCCAGCCACCAGCGCGTCGCGCCCCCGAGGGGGCGCGCGGCTGGAGGTTTCAGGGCAAGGCTTGCTTCGTCGCGAACATAGAGGCCAACCACGGGCGCGCCGCGGCTGGCTGCTTCGTGCAGGGTCGTCGCGGAACCAGACGATAACAGGCTGTGCGCAGGCCACCCGGACGTTGCGTACCAACAGTTACTTCGGCTGCGGCACGATGCGGATGTAGGGCTTCGGCGCCTTCCAGCCTTGCGGGTAGATCGTCTTGGCCTCGTCGTCGCTGACCGAGCCCGCGATGATCACGTCCTCACCCTGCTTCCAGTCGGCGGGGGTGGCGACGCGATGCTTGGCGGTCATCTGCAACGAGTCGATCGAGCGCAGGATCTCCTGAAAATTCCGGCCCGTGGTCATCGGATAGACCATCACGAGCTTGATCTTCTTGTCCGGCCCGATCACGAACACGTTGCGGACGGTCTGGTTGTCGGCGGCGGTGCGGGTGAGGGGATCGCCCGAGGTCGAGGCCGGCAGCATGTCGTAGAGCTTCGACACGTTGAAGTCGGTGTCGCCGATCATCGGATAGTTCGGCGCCGCGCCCTGGGTCTCCTTGATGTCCTCCGACCATTTGGCGTGGCGGTCGACCGGGTCGACCGACAGGCCCATCAGCTTGACGCCGCGCTTGTCGAATTCCGGCTTCAGGCGGGCGAGCGCGCCGAGCTCGGTGGTGCAGACCGGGGTGAAGTCCTTGGGATGGGAGAATAAAAGCGCCCAGCTGCTGCCGATCCAATCGTGGAACTTGATCTTCCCTTCGGTGGTCTCGGCTTCGAAGTCGGGGGCGACGGCGCCAATCTGAAGTGCCATGATTTTACCTCATCTCTTTGAAGTTGCGGCCAAATTTGTATTTGAGGTGGTCTGTTCCAGTATAGGACGCAGAACGGCTTAAGTGAACGGGTTCTGAAAAAAGGTGAAACATTTCTCCTTGAGGGTGGAATTCCAAGCAACTTGTTTTGATCCGTATCCCTGCGGCGAAATATCAGCTGCGGCACAAAAGCCTGGAAATGCCCAGATAATGCCGCTTATCGCCGTCATCACGCCGGCCCCGGCTGCTATAGGACTGAACCATAACGGCTTCCAAGGCGACCAAATAGCAACCATCTAAAAATCTCGGAACCCAAGTTCCGAATCGGTAACCACTCGTTTACGCCGGCATGGAAAAGCTGGCCTGAGATAGGAATTGAAAGCTCCAACAATGTCTGCCCCAAGTACCAAGACCGCTGAGGATCTCAGCGGTGCGTTGTCCCCATCCTGCCGCAAGACCGCCGCCCATGCGCTGACCATCGTGCGCGACGGCGTCATCACCGGCGAAGGCCCGACCACCAAGGGCCGTATCCATTTCTCCCGGTCACTCGATGCCGATGACGCTGCCTGGTGCGCGCGCATCCTGACGGCGGCCGCGGTCGAGCATCAGCCGGTCAGCCGAGCCGAGATCGAGGCGCTGTTCGCGATCAACGAGGCCGCTGCCGAGCGCAGCGATGGCGGCCGGTTCGACGATCTACTCGCCAAGGCGATCGCCCATCATGCCGCGTCCGAGTCCGGCCTGCCGGTGCCGCCGCGCACCGTGGCGCTGTCGCCCGACACCGAGATCGATCGCTGGGCGCCGACGCAGGGTACGAAGATCGACACCAAGGTTCTGGAGTGGATCGCGGGTCAGATGCGCGGCAAACGCCGCTCCGGCCGCGCGCTCGCGGCGATGGTGGCGACGCTGGTCGGCGCCGCCGCGCTGCCGCTCGCGACGCAGCTGCCCAACGTGTTCGACATCGGGATGATGTGATCGTTCGGGATGATGCTTGCATCATCCCGAATGAACGGGTTTTCAAGCGACAGCGGCGGGGATCATTTCCCCGCCGTTTTCTGTTTGCCGCTGGTCTCCTCGAGCCCGAGCGTCCGCCCCGGGAACCCGGCGACGTCGAAATACCGGGTCGAGAGCACGCGCTGGAATTTCAGCACGGTGCGCAGACCGTTGGCCGACGGCTTCTTCGACATGATGGTGCCTTCGGCCATCTTCGGCACGATGCCGTTCGGCAGCGCCTCCGACGTCACCCGGCCGATCAGCCCGCCATTGTTCGGGGTGCGCAGGCCGAGCAGCTGGGCCGCGGTCATGCCGACATCGGCGTTGCTGACCGGCAGCGCATCGACATAGCCCGCCTTGAAGTCGGGGCCGATCGCTGCGGTGAAGTTGAAGGTGTCGCCGCGGCTGAAGCTGCCGTGCATGCCTTGGCCCTGGCGCAGCACGGTGTCGGCGATCTGCACCGAGCAGTTGGTCGGGATCGCGCAGCCGCTCGACCAGGAGCGGAAGTTGACGACGATCGACGGGTTCGGCGTCACCGCCTTGCCCTTCAGGTTGAGGTTCGACATCGGTAGCGTGCCGGGGAAATTGCCGAGCTTGTCATCGACGAATAGCCCGCTGACATAGTCCTGCTCGAGCAGCGCCTTGACGACGCGGTCGGCGAGCTTCTTGTCGCGGTTCGGCAGATAGACCAGGTCCGAGCCGCCATTGGTCGCGATCACGACGTCGGGCTTGGCCGGGTCCTGGCCGAGCACGCCGTTGCCGGCCTTCGGGTGGGCGTTGTCGGCGACCTTGGCGTTCTTGTCGTTGGGGTCGAACAGCGGCAGGTTGAGCGCCTTGGCGAGATCGATCGCCAAAAAGCCCATCGGCAGGAAATCCTTCGGCGTGTCGTCGTAGGCGATCTTGGCCGAGGGGCTGGTCTTGCTCTCCTTCGAGATCGTCGAGAAGCCGTGGTCGGAGGAGACCATGATGTTGGTGTTGGCGGACAGGCCGAGCTCGTCGAGCGCCTTGCGGAGCTGGGCGAGGTTGTTGTCGGCATTTTTGATGCCGGCCATCGAGGTCGGGCCGTTGATGCCGGGGGTGATGGTGTTGAGGCTGTCGCCGGTGTTGTGCTGGCTGCCGTCCGGATCGCGCGACCAGAACACCAGCACGAACGGCTTGTTGCGCGCCTTGAACATCGGCAGCACGACTTTGGTCGCGACGTCCGCCATGTAGGCCTGCTGCGCGATGTTGGCGACCGTGGTGCCGGGCGTCTTGGCGTCACCCGCCTTGGCGTTGTCGCCGCGGCTCGGGGTGGCGAGCGGCAGGCCCGCCTTTGTCAGCGCCTCCTTCATCTCGTCGGAGAGCGGCACGCCGGTTTTGCCGCCAGTGGAGTCGTCGACCACGATCGTGTTCTTGCCGCGATCGGTGTGGTCGAACAGCAGGGTCGGACCGACCTTGCCGATGGCGGCGGTGCTGAAACCCTGGCCGCGGGCCATCTTCAGCAGCGTCTCCTCGTTGAGGTAGTCGCCGTTAAAGTGATCGTCGACATCGGCGAGCACGGCGTCGTTCTCGATGAACGGCACCACGGTGTCGCCGGCCGGCACCGAGGTGTAGCCGGTATAGATGGTGTTGGAGAAGGTGCCGGTGTCGCCGAGATAATGGCCGGTCGACAGCGCCGAGCTGTTTGCCATCGTGAAGGTCGGGAACAGCGAGTGCGAATTCTTGAAGTTGACGCCCTTGTCGCGGATCTCGGCCATCGCCGGAGCCGTCTCCGGCGTCACGATCCCGCCGCGCAGACCATCGGGCACGAAGAGGATCAGGTTGCGGGGTTTTGCGTTCTGCGCGGAAGCGGCGCCCGCCGAAAGCGCGATCATGCTCGCGGACAACAGTGTGATGGCTCGACGCATTTCTTATTCCCCCTGATGAAGCCCCGCGGCAGCCCGCCGCCTGCCTTCGTTTAGTTTTGTCATATGACAGAATTGTTACAGTGATTTCTCCCAGTCAATACAGTCAGGCTCTGCCGCGGAATGCCGGTCAACAGGCCGTCATTCCGCGGGCTGAATCGCGGTCGCCTCATTGCGCGCAGCGCTGCCGGCATGCCCGTACCGTGCATAGAGCGCGGGCAGCACAGCCAATGTCAGCAGGGTCGCGCTGATCAGGCCGCCGATCACGACGGTGGCGAGCGGCTTTTGCACCTCGGCGCCGGTGCCGGTGGCGAACGCCATCGGCACGAAGCCGAGCGAGGCCACCAGCGCGGTCATCACCACGGGCCGGAAACGGGTGAGGGCGCCTTGCTCGATGGCCTCGCCCATCGGCACCCCGCGTTCGCGCAATTGGCGGACGAAGCTCAGCATCACCAGTCCGTTCAATACCGCAACGCCCGACAGCGCGATGAAGCCGACCGCCGCCGAGATCGAGAACGGCATGCCGCGCAGCCACAGCGCCGCGATGCCGCCGGTGAGCGCCAGCGGCACCGCGCTGAACACCAGCAGCGCATCGCGTGCCGATCCCATCGCCGCGAGCAGCAGCAGGAAGATCATCGCAAAACAGGCCGGTACGACGACGGCAAGGCGCTGGCGCGCCGCAGCGAGATTCTCCGACTGGCCGCCCCAGGTCATCCAGTAGCCGGGCGGCAGCCGCACCGATTGCGCGACCTTTGTCTGCGCTTCCTCGACCACCGAACCGAGATCGCGGCCGCGGACATTGGCCGTCACCACGATGCGGCGCTTGCCGTTTTCGCGGCTGATCTGGTTCGGCCCTTCGGTGAAGGAGAACTGCGCGACGCGGTTGAGCGGCAGGCTCTGCACCGGCGAGCTCGGCGTTGCCTTCGGCAATGCGACCGGCAGATTGCTCAGCGCCTCGAGATCGGAGCGCACGCTCTCCGGCAAACGCACCACGATGTCGAAGCTGCGATCGCCTTCGTAGACGACACCGGCATCCTGACCGCCGACCGCGGCGCCGATCACGTCCTGGACCGCGGAGACGCTGAGGCCGCGCCGGGCGATCGCCGCCTTGTCGACCTTGATCTCGAGCACGGGCAGGCCGCCGGCCTGTTCGACCTTGACGTCGGTCGCACCGCGCACGCCGCGCAGCGCGGCAGCGATCTGGTTGGCGGCCTTCTGCATCGGCCCGAACTCGTCGCCGAACACCTTGACCGCGATGTTGCCGCGAACGCCGGCCAGCAGTTCGTTGAAGCGCATCTGGATCGGCTGGGTGAATTCGTAGACGTTGCCGGGCAGCCGGCCGACCGCCTTCGAGATCTCCTCGATCAACTGCTCCTTGGTCAGCGACGGATCCGGCCACTGCGCGCGCGGCTTCAGGATGATGAAGGTGTCGGACGCGTTCGGCGGCATCGGATCGCTCGCCACCTCCGCGGTGCCGGTCTTGGAGAAGACGAACGACACCTGCGGGAAGCGACTGACGGCCTTTTCGACCGAGAGCTGCATCGCCTGCGACTGCGACAGCGCCGTGCTCGGAATCCTGAGCGCATGCATGGCGATGTTCTTCTCGTCGAGCGAGGGGATGAACTCCTGGCCGAGCCGGAAGAACCCGAACAGCGCGGTTGCGAACAGCAGGACCGCCGCGGCGATGACGAGAACGGGCGTCGCAATCGCACGCCGCAGCAGCGGGCTATACCAGCGCTTCAGTGTGGCGACGAGCCAGTTTTCCTTCTCCTGTACGCGGCCGGTGATGCCGATCGCGATCAGCGCCGGCACCAGCGTCAGCGACAGCACGAAGGCGGCAGCGAGTGCGAGGATCACGGTCAGCGCCATCGGCTCGAACATCTTGCCTTCGACGCCGGTGAAGGCAAGCAGCGGGACATAGACCAGCAGGATGATCGCCTGGCCGTACAGGCTCGGTTGAACCATTTCCACGGCGGAAGCACGCACAGTCGCCAGCCGTTCGTCGCGCGTCAGCACGCGGCCGAGCGCGTGCTGTTTCTCGGCGAGGTGACGCAGGCTGTTGTCGGTGATGATGACGGCGCCGTCGACGATCAGGCCGAAATCCAGCGCACCGAGGCTCATCAGATTGGCGCTGATGCGGCCCTGCCACATGCCGATGGCCGTCATCAGCATCGCGATCGGGATCACCAGCGCCGTGATCAGCGCCGCCCGGAAATTGCCGAGCAGCACGAACAGCACCGCGATCACCAGCAGCGCGCCTTCGGAGAGGTTGCGCGCCACGGTGCCGATCGTCGCGTCGACCAGCTGGGTGCGATCGAGCACCGTCTCGACCTCGACGCCCGCCGGCAGCGACGGCGTGATCGCCCGCAGCTTGGCGTCGACCGCGGCCGACACCGTGCGGCTGTTGGCGCCGATCAGCATCAGCGCCGTGCCGACCACGACCTCGCGGCCGTTCTCGCTGGCGCTGCCGGTGCGCGTCTCGCCGCCGATCGAGAGCGTCGCGAGGTCGCGGATCCGGACCGGGACACCGCCGCGCGTGGTGACGACGACGGCGCCAAGCTCCTCGATGTTATCGAGGCGACCGCCGGACCGCACTACGAATCCTTCGCCATTGCGCTCGATATAGCGCGCCCCGCGGCTGACATTGTTGCTTTCGATCGCCTTGGCGACGTCGGCAAAGGTGAGGCCGAGCGCGATCAGCTTCGCCGCATCGGGGTGGACCTGGTACTGCTTGAGGTAGCCGCCGATCGAATCGACGCCGGCGACACCCGGCACCATCTTGATCTGCGGCTTGATGATCCAGTCCTGCACCGTGCGCAGATAGGCGTCCTTCTCGACCTCGCTTTGCAGCACCTGGCCGTCCGCCGTGAGGAAGCGGCCGTCGCTCTGCAGGCCGGGCGCGCCGTCGGTCACCTTCTGTCCGGAGTAATGGACGGTCCACATGTAGATCTCGCCAAGGCCGGTCGAGGTCGGGCCGATCCGCGGCTCGATGCCTTGGGGCAGGCGCGCGCGCACTTCGGTCAGGCGCTCGCCGACTTGCTGGCGGGCGAAATAGATGTCGGTGGCTTCGCTGAACACCGCCGTGATCTGTGAGAAGCCGTTGCGGGACAGCGAGCGCGTGCTCTCCAGTCCCGGCGCGCCGGCCAGCGCCGTCTCGATCGGGAAGGTGATCTGCTTCTCGATCTCCGCAGGCGACAGCGCCGGAGCCACGGTGTTGATCTGCACCTGCTTGTTGGTGATGTCGGGCACCGCGTCGATCGGCAGTTTTGTCAGCGCGACGCCGCCGAGGACCATCAGGATCGCCGCGAGGGTGACGACGACCCAGCGCCGCTGGATCGCGAGACCGATGATGCGCTCAATCATGGCCGTGCTCCGCCTCGTCCTTTTCGACCTCCGCCTTCAGCGTGAAGGTGTTCTGCACCGCGATGGTCTCGCCCGCTGAAAGACCCGCGACGATCTCGATATCGTCGTCGTCCTCGCGGCCGGTGCGCACGGATCGTGCCTCGAATCCGTCGGCATCGCGCACGAACACGGTCGGCGTCCCCTTGATGGTTTGAATGGCCTTCTTCGAGACTATGACGGTCGACGGCGCGCCTGAGAGCGGGACCTCCGCGGTGACGAAGGTGCCCGGCTTCCAGCGGTGATCCTTGTTGGGCATGGTCGCGATCACCCGGGCGTTGCGGGTCTCGCGGTCGAGCAGGGGGCTGACGAAGATCACGCCGGCGCTGGCTTCGTCCTCAGTGCCGATCGCGCGGATCTTCACCGAAACACCCTCGCGGACTGCGCCGATGTCCTCCGGCGAGACTGCGAGGTCGACCCAGATATCGTCGAGATTGACGATGACGTAGAGCTCGCTTTCCTGGCCCTCGCGCCCGATCAATCCGCCGAGATCGACGCGCCGCTCGGAGACCCGGCCGCTGATCGGCGCCCGTAGGAACTGGGTCCGCAGGCTCTCCGGGGGCTTGTTGGGCAGGTCGGCGATCTCGCTCTCCGACAGGCCCAGCGCGAACAGCTTCTGCCGTGCGCCGTCGAGCTTGATCTGGGCGTCGTTCGCCGTGAGCCGCGTGCGCAGGAATTCGTTTTCCGACACGATGCGGGTCTCGACCAGCGTCTTCTGTCGCGCATAGAGGGTCTGTTGCAGATCGTTGGTCAGCCGGGCGGCGAGGTATTCGCTCTTCGCATCAGCGACCTCGCGGCTTTCGATCGCGGCGACGATCTCGCCCTTCTCGACGACGTCGCCGAGACGCTTGCGCAGTTCGGTGACAGTTGCGAGCACGCGCACCGAGACGCGGCCGATATGGTCGGCATCCGGGATCAACGATCCCGGCGCGAGGAAGTGCCGCTTCAGCATGCCGCCGCCGGTTTGCGCGAGGGTGATGCCGGCTTCGCGAATCTGGTCCTCGCTCAGTTCGACATGTCCGGGGGCCTCATGCTTGGCCTCGGCTTTGTGTTGGCTCGCGGACGCAGCTTCCGGCGCCGCGTCCGGGAGCTTGACCGGCCAGCCGATCCATCCGGCCGCGAGAACAACCAGTGCAATGCCGGCGGCCACGCCGGCGAAGAATAGAACAACCCGTTTCATATGCGCTTCTCCGCGGCGCAGGCCGGTGGCCATGCGTCGTCGCGACGTCGATCTGTGCGGAAGCGTGCGCGCGGCCGAACGGCAGCGGCACACGGCCGGTCATGTCGACCGGATCAGGCGCGGGGTGGTTTGAAGGGAGAGAGGCGGTCGGCCGATGCCGGCAGCTCGATGCTGCTGTCGCCGTAGCTATGCGGCGCGTAGGCAATCGGGAACGCCGTCTCCTGCGGAGCGACGGAGGCGACGTGCGTCAGGCAGTGATCGCCATGCAGGGAGGCCGGATGCGCAGGAGCCTTGCCGCCGGTGTCGTTGATCGACTGTGCGATCGCGAAGCCGGGAACAGCATCGTCATCGCCGTCGAAGGCCCAGCCGTGGAAGAACGACAGCACCAGCGCAAGCGAAATCAGTCCCGCAAGCAGGCTGCGCCAGCGGCGCGATCCCGTTGCACGAGAAGAGGACTGAATCATGGTGCCCGTCGCGTCCATGCGCCCTCATTAGCGCCGTGACCGCGCGCATTCAAGTTCAAGCCCGCGACAGATTGGCCGTGGATACTATAACGTTACACGCCTTCTGCGGCTCGGCGCAGCAGCCATCGACGCGCCGCGACGACGGCCCAGATCGCTTCGACGAGGCCGAACGGCCAGGCGCCCTGCAGGAAGCCGTAGGCCGAGCCGAGCGCGCAGGAGACGGCGAAGGCCAGGATGAACCAGGGGCTGCGATCTTCGGCCGCATAGCAGACGAGCATCATGGTCACGGCGAACAATCCGAACAGCGTCAGCGCATCCATTCCGCAGCAGAACTCCTGTTGTAACGCGGTTGATATCTGAGCATGCTTGGGATGGAATATCCATCCAGCGTCGCCGCCCGAAAGGACTGCCCCATGAAGCGCATGCATGTTCACGTCGCCGTCAAGGACATCCCGCATTCGGTCGGCTTCTACTCGGCGCTGTTCGGGGCCGAGCCGACGGTCGTGAAATCCGACTATGCCAAATGGATGCTCGACGATCCCCGCGTCAACTTCGCGATCTCGACCCGAGGCCGCGAGCCGGGCCTCGATCATCTCGGCATTCAGGTCGAAAGCGCTGAAGAGCTCGGCGAGGTCTACGGACGGCTGCGCAAGGCAGGCGGCGAGATCATCGAGCAAGGCCAGACGGTGTGCTGCCATGCCAAGTCCGAGAAGTCGTGGATCGACGATCCCGCGAGGATTGCGTGGGAGACCTTCCATACGACCGGTGAGAGCATCGTCTATGGCGACGGCACCGGCGAGCGGACCGCGCGCGTCGCGCACGAGAAGCAGGACGGAAAGCAAAGTGCATATTGCGCTCCACAGGCACAGGCGGCAACGCCGGAGGCTTCGGCTTGCTGCAGATCGTGAGCTCGGGGCGATCGCGCGTACCAAGGGTCGAAGCCCTTGTAGCCCGGATGAAGCGAAGCAAAATCCGGGAGCGCGCCTGGAGTGCACCCCAAAAGTGAGACACGGGAAATTAGGGACAGTTCTCTAACGGAGAACGGATGCCCAACAAATCACCCCGTGTTTTCAGCCGCGAGTTCAAGCTCGAGGCAGTCCGCCGCATTCTGGCGGGGGAGCGCATCAGGGCGCTTTCGCAAGAGCTGAAGGTGCTGCGCAAGGATCTGTACGCGTGGCGCGATCTGTTTCGTGCGGGCGGGGCGGAAGCCCTGCGACCGATCGGTCGGCCGCGCAAGAGCGATGCCGTTGCGCCGAGAGTGAGGGTGCGGGCGCGCGAAGTCGCGGCTGCTGACCCTGGTGCGCCGGAGCGGATTGCGGAACTTGAGCGCAAGATCGGCCAGCAGCAGATTGAACTGGATTTTTTTCGGCAAGCCTTGCGGCGGGTCAAGGAAGCACGCCGGCCGAGCAGCGAGCCTGGCGTGACGGGGTCTACGCGGTCATCCAAGCGATGACGGTCCCCTCGCAGCAAGGCGAACTGACGATCGAACGGATGTGCCGGTTGGCTGGTGTCAGCCGGGCCGGCTATTACCGGCACTGGGCGGCTTCCGCGCCACGTGCCGAAGAGGTTGGCGTGCGGGACGCGATCCAGCGGCTGGCGCTTTCTTACAGGCATTACGGCTATCGGCGGATCGCCGCGCAGTTGCGCCGCGAGGGCTTTGCGGTGAACCACAAACGCGTGCTGCGCCTGATGCGCGAGGATAATCTGCTGTGTTTGCGGCAGCGGCCGTTCGTGCCGGTTACGACGGACTCGCGCCATCCGTGGCGGGTGGTCCCGAACCTGGCCCGCGGCATGGTGCCTGATGGCCTCGACCAGCTCTGGGTGGCGGACATCACTTACATTCGTCTGCGGGAGGAGTTCGCCTATCTCGCCATCGTGCTCGATGCCTTCAGCCGGCGCGTGGTCGGCTGGGCCCTGGAGACGCATCTGGAAGCTCGTCTGGCGGTTGCCGCGCTCTCGATGGCGCTGGCGGCGCGCCAACCGACGCCCGGCAGCCTGATCCACCACTCCGACCGCGGGATCCAATACGCCTGCGGCAACTACACCGAACTGCTCCAGCAGCGCGACATTGCTCCCAGCATGAGCCGGGTCGGCAATCCCTATGACAACGCCAGGGCGGAGAGCTTCATGAAGACCCTCAAACAGGAGGAGGTCAACGGTCAGACCTACCGCGATGCGCAGCATGCCAGAAATGCGATCGGCGCCTTCATCGAAGACGTGTACAATCGTCAACGGCTGCACTCGGCCCTGGCCTACCGGCCGCCGGCCGAGTTCGAAGCAAACCTACCGCGACGCGGGGCTGCTGCGCAGCAGCCCCGCGTCGCGGCCCTAACCCATCAACCCGCCCAGCCGCACCAGGCGGTTGGCACCTGTCCCTGATTATCGTGTCTCACATCAGGGGTGCAGTTCACGCCGACCGCTGATACTGGTCCCCGGATTGCGCTTCGCTTCATCCGGGCTACTCCATCGCCGCGGCAGCTATCGCGCCGACGCAGCCGGTTACCGCCGTAAGCAAAGGCTTAATGCCTGCGACATATGATCCAGGCGACTATTCCCCTCCGTGCTAGCAGCCCCTCAACCATGCGGCTTTTGCCACTCAAGGATCCTGAGCGGTCCTGGCGTCATATCAAGGCACAATGGAAGAAGGACGCTGAAGGCGTCGGCGAGGATTTGGCCACCTTCGGCGGGATCGGGGCCTTTGAAGCGTTGACGGCCAGGGAAGGTGACGGTCAGGGACTGTATCACCTGACCGACGGGGAACGGGTTCATGCGGTCTGCCAGGTCAGGCGTCTCCTGATGAGCCGGTATTCGGCGCCGGCCCTCAGCGCGCGTTTCGTCAATGTGTCTCCGATCTACGATCTCGGCGTCGCGGGTAGCGGCGATTATGCGCAGATGCTTGTGGCGCTGTTCTCCGGCGTCGTCTGGCTGTCGCGTGACGCGCTGTCGGCCAACCACATCCGGTTTCTCCTGAAGAGCCCGGGCGACTCGCAATTCTTCGCGGCACTCAAGGCCGTGACGCCGCTCTCACCATTCTCGAAATTCACCATCGAAGGCGCGCTGATCGAGTGCAGCCTGAAGGAGGCGGCGGCTGCGGCCGCGTCCTGACGAATTTCCCGCCGATCGCCTCATGTCGGCATCCGCCTTAACCGTCCGATAACTGATTTTCCTAACGACCCCTTGGGTTGTGTTCCCGTAGAAGGGCACCCGCAGGGGCAGGAAAAATGTCGGTTATCTCAACCAACAGCATGATGCCGGAACACCGGCTGCTGTCGATCAAAGGTGTGTTGCGCGCTATCAGGCTGGGCGCCCTTCAGTGGCTCGTCTTGAGTGCCGCGCTGCTGGTGCTCGCGATCACGGTTGGCACCGGCTATCTGGCGCTGCAGTTTCGCGAGCGCACGCTGGAGATGTCCGAGCGCGAGCTCAACAACACCGCGCTGCTGCTGTCGCGGCATTTCGACCAGCAGCTCAGCGACCTCCAGCATGTCCACGACGACATCGTGAACTATCTGCGGTCGGAGCAGGTCGAGACCGCCGATCAGTTCGAAAAGAACATGTCGCTCCTGAGTGCGCACGAGATGCTGCGCACGCGGCTCGCGGCGCTGCCGCATGTCGGCGGGCTCAATCTGTTCAACGCCAAGGGATGGCTGATCAACTCGTCCGAGATGTGGCCGGTGCCCGACATCAGCATCGCGGACCGGCGTTATTTCCAGGAGTTTACGTCGGGACGGCCGACGTCGCCGGTCATTGTCGAGCCGGCGATGAGCAAGGTGAGCGGCAACTGGACCACGATCTTCGCGCGCAAGATCACCGGGCGCAATGGCGAGATTATCGGCTTTGCCAGCCGTGGCGTCGAGCCCAGCCATTTCGAGGACTTCGTGGCCTCGCTGGCGCTGAACGGCGACACCGTGATTTCGATGATCCACCGCGACGGTACCGTCATCGCACGCTATCCGCAGGATGCCGGCATGGTCGGCCGCAACATCAGTGACCAGTCGCTGTTCCGGAAGGTCATCGGCCTGGGTGGCAACACGTCGGGGCGGTTCGTCGGCGCGTCCGGCGAGGAGAATGTCGGCGCGGTGAGATCGCTGTCGCATTTTCCGATCCTGATCCTTGCCACCACCAGGACCGCCAGCGTGCTGGAGGACTGGCGCGCCCAGACCAAGCTGCAATTCTGCGCCGCGGTGCTCGCGGTGCTGATCGTCGTCATGACGATCTTCCTGATCGTTCGCCAGTTGCAGCGGCAGCACGATGCCGCACAACGCCGGCTGTCCGAGAAGAGCCAGCATCTCGACACCGCGATCAACACCATGACCCAGGGGCTCTTGCTGTTCGATGCCTCGGCGCGGCTCGTGATCTGCAACCAGCAATATCTCGACATGTTCGGCCTGTCGCCCGAAATCGTGAGGCCCGGCTGCCATCTGCGCGACCTGATCCTGCATCGCCAGGCGATCGGTTCGTTCGTCGGCGACGTCGATGAGTATTGCGCCCGCTTCACCAATCCCAGGGGTGACGAGGTCCGGGACTCCGTGATCATGACGCCCGACGGCCGCAGCATCCGCCTGATCTACAAGCGCGCACCGGACGGCGGCTGGGCCACCACGCTCGAGGATGTCACCGACGGACGGCGCGCGCAGGCGCGGATCGAGTATCTCGCGCACTACGACGCGCTGACCAGCCTGCCGAACCGGACGCTGTTCCAGCGTCACGCCGAAGGGCTGCTGCTCGAGCCTGCCGCGCGCGAGTTCGCGATCCACTACATCGATATCGACGAGTTCAAGCGGATCAACGACACGCTCGGCCATCTGATCGGTGACGAATTCCTCCGCCGCGTGGCCGAGAAGCTGCGCCAGTCGGTCGGGTCGAACGACTTCATCGCGCGGCTGGGCGGCGACGAGTTCGCGATCGTCCAGCACGACGTCACCTCGGACGACGATGTCAGCGGCCTGGTGGCACGCATCTATCAGTCGCTGCGCACGCCGTTCGACTGCCTCGGGCATCATTTGGCGAGCGATGCCAGCATCGGCATTGCGATTGCGCCGCGCCACGGCTCCGATCTGTTCGGCCTGCTCAAATGCGCCGATCTTGCGATGTACGCCGCCAAGGCGGCCGGCCGCAGGACCTATCGCTTCTTCGATCCGGCGATGGAGAAGCACGCCAATCTGCGCCGCGCGCTGGAGGCCGACCTGCGAACGGCTCTGGCGGAGGGCAGCTTCGAGCTGCACTATCAGCCGCTGGTCGACCTGCGCAGCGACGAGGTGACCGGCTGCGAAGCGCTGCTGCGCTGGCGCCATCCGGTGCGCGGCATGATCTCGCCTGTGGAGTTCATCCCGGTCGCCGAGGAGACCGGACTGATCGAGGAGATCGGGCAGTGGGTGTTGCGCACCGCCTGCATCGAGGCGGCGGCGTGGCCGGCGCATGTCCGCGTCGCGGTCAACGTCTCGCCGATCCAGTTCAAGTCGGAGACGCTGGCGCTGAAGGTTGCGAATGCGCTTGCCGAGAGCGGGCTCGACCCGCGCCGGCTCGAGCTCGAGATCACCGAGGCCGTGCTGATCGCCGATGACGATGCTGCGCTGGTGACGCTCGGCCAGCTCCGCGCGCTCGGGGTCCACATCGCGCTCGACGATTTCGGCACCGGATACTCGTCGCTGCAATATCTGCAACGCTTCCCGTTCGACAAGATCAAGATCGATCGCAGCTTCGTCAAGGAAGTGACCCGCAACTCAGGCTCGGCCTCGATCATCCGCGCGGTGGTCTCGATTGCCGCCGACCGCAACATGATCACGACCGCCGAGGGCGTCGAGACCGATCAGCAGCGCGACACCGTGCAAATGCTCGGCTGCACCCAGATGCAGGGCTATCTCTTCAGCAAGCCGGTTCCTGCGCAGGACGTCCGGACGCTGCTGGCGGCCGACAGCGTCGAGGACGCCGCCTGAGCGGACGGCGGTTCCGCTGCAGGGAAATCGACCGCCATACGCTTGCCGCCGAAAAGTTCCAAAAAATCGATCTGCCGGCACGCCGGACGCGGAACCGAAACCGTGGAACTGCGTTCCCTTGCGGGGCTCGACCGGCAGGCAATCAATGAAAACCGCAGCAACGTCCGCGGCCATGCTGCTTTTTGCCTCGTGCATGGCAAACGCAGAGAGTGGCCTTGCGTCCTATTATCATGGCATCGGCAAGAGTGGCGAGATGACCTGCGCGCATCGCAGGCGGCCGTTCGGCAGCATGGTCACCGTGTCCTATCGCGGGAAGGCGATCCGCTGCCGGGTCAACGACCGCGGCCCGTTCATTCGCGGACGGATCATCGATGTCTCGACCACCGCGGCCCGCGCGCTCGGTATCCTTCAGCTCGGCGTCGCGCATGTGGAGGTCCAGTAGGGCGTAGCCGGCGCGGTCAGGAGTTCGGAGCGGTCGCCCGTTGCTCGGCGATCGCCTTGCGGAGCGTGCGCGACAACGCTTCGACCGAATAGGGCTTCTGGATCAGCTCGAAGCCGCTGTGCGCATTCTCGGCGAGCACGTTGCTGTAGCCGCTGGTCAGCACCACCGGCAGGCCGGGAAAGCGGTCGCGGATGACGCCGGCGAGCTCGACCCCGTTCATGCCCGGCATGATCACGTCGGAGAACACGAGGTCTGCGGCGAACTCGTTCTCCGAGAGGATCGCGAGCGCAGCGCTGGCATTCGCCGCGCGCTTGACCGAGTAGCCGAGATCCTCGAGCAGTTCGGTGGAGAACTGGCCGACATCATCATTGTCCTCCACCACGAGGACGCGATAGCCGCGGCCGATCGAGGTCTGCTCGGTGCCCGCGCTGGTCGCAACCTTGGTGTCCACGGGGCGCATCGCCTGCGGCAGATAGATGGTGAAGGTCGCGCCGTGCCCGAGAGTGCTGGTGACCTCGATGTCGCCATCGGATTGCTTGACGAAGCCGAAAGCCTGGCTCAATCCGAGACCCGTTCCCTTGCCGACCTCCTTGGTCGTGAAGAATGGCTCGAAGATCGCGTCGAGATTTTCCGGCGAGATGCCGGTGCCGGTGTCTTGGATCGAAACCGTGACGAAATCGCCGCTGCGCGAAGCCTGGGCGCGCAGGGCAGGGATGTGCTTGACCTTCCTGACGCCGATCGTCAGCTGGCCTTCGCCGTTCATGGCGTCGCGGGCGTTGACCGCTAGATTGATCAGCGCGGTCTCGAACTGGCCGATATCGGCGATCGCAAAGCAGTCGGGGTCCTCGATCCTGACCTCGATGTGGATCCGTGCGCCGACCAGCGGACGGATCAGCTGCGTCACGCTATCGACCTGGGTTCCGACATTGAACACTTCGGGATTGAGCGGTTGCCGGCGCGCGAATGCCAATAGCTGCGCGGTGAGCTTGGAGGCGCGCTCCACGGTCTCGGAGATCGCGTCGATGTAGCGGCGGCGCCGTTCATCCGGCAGGTCGCGGCGGCGCAGGAAGTCGGTCGCGGAGCGGATGATGGTGAGCAGATTGTTGAAGTCGTGCGCGACGCCGCCGGTGAGCTGGCCGACGGCTTCCATCTTCTGCGATTGCCGCAACGCTTCCTCGCCGCGGCGCCGCTCGGTAATGTCGACGGCCTCCGGCACCGCGCCGACGATCGTGCCGTGCTGGTCCCGCAGCGGCCGCATCGCGAAATCGAAATAGCGCTCGCCGATCGGCAGCTGCAGTTGCAGCTCGATCTTGACGTCTTCGCCGCGCATCGCGTCCGCGAAGGCATTCTTGATCACGCGCGGCATGCCGTCGGTTACCGCGAACCACGGCGTGTCCCAGAACGGCTTGCCGACGACATCGGCGGCTTCGGTGCGGATACCGGCGAGCGCGGTCTGGTTGGTGTAGAGCAGGTCGCCGTCGCGGTTGAGCAGCATCTGGTATTGATGGCTGGTTTCGAGGATCGCGCGCGTCTGGGCCTCGCGGGATTCGAGCTGCGCGGTGCGCTCCAGGATGCGCCGCTCCAGCGACTCGTTGAGCTTGCGCAGCTCGATCTCGGCTTCCTTGGCCGCCGTGACGTCGTGGGCGACCCCGATGAAGCCGATATGCTTGCCGTTCGGGTCCCAGCGCGGTTGCGACTCCGAGCGCAGCCAGCGCCAATCGCCCTTGGCGTTCCGGTAGCGCGCCTCGAGCACGAACGGCTTGAGCGAGAGCTCGCCGGTGATCTGCTCCTGCAGGATCTGGGGCAGATCGTCCGGATGCAGCGCCTTGCGCCAGTCGAACACGATCGCTTCCTCGAACGGCAGCCCGAGGAAGTCGAGATAGGCTTGGTTGGCGAAGGAGCGGGTGCGGTCGAGCTTGGTCACCCAGATCGGGACCGGTGCGCTGTCGGCGATCAGGCGGAAGCGTTCCTCGCTCTCGCGCAGGGTCTCCTGCGCCAGCATCTGGTCGGTGACGTCGAGATCGGCGCCGACCAGCCGCAGCGCACGGCCGTTGCGATCGCGCTCGATCTTGGCGACGACGCGGATCCAGCGGCTCTCGCCGTCATTCGGACGGATGATGCGGTATTCGGCCGTGTAGTCCTCGCCGCCGGCCTTGAGCACGCCGAATAGATGCCTGATGGTCCGTTCGCGGTCGTCGGGATGGATGCGCGCGACCCAGTTCTCGTAGGTCTCGTTGACCTCCTCGGCCGGGAGGCCGTGCACCAGCAGATATTCGGGAGAGCGGCGGTTGCGCACGCCGTCGCGGAAGTCGATCTCGAGCCCGCCGACCCGCGCGATGCGCTGGATCCGCGCCAGCTCCGCCTCGCGCTCCTGAAGCTCACGATGGGCGCGATCGCGTTCGCGCGCGATCTCCTCAAGGTGCTGCCGCAGCCGTTCGGCTGCCGCAGTTTCGGGGAGCACATCAGAGGGATCGGGTGGGGTCATACGCGCCGGCAACCTCTTGGCGCAGTCTCACACAGGACGAGGCGGCTTTGCCAGCTAGATTTGCGGCGGTCGCTTGCCCTTCACTGATCTTCACTTGCTGTTCACTTGCTCTTGGGCGGACGGCAATTATAGGCCCGGCGGAACCCGGCGGCCTGGGCGTCGTCCTCGGAGCAGAACCAGCGATCCGGATTGCCGAGGCCCGGGTAACTGCGGCATGCCTGCAAATGATAGATGCCGATATTGCCCGTGACGCGGGCGCGCACGGCGTACTTGCCCTTGATGTTGCAGCTTGCCGGCATCGGCAGGTCGGCGGGGAAGAGCGCGTCGCGGATCTGCGTGTCGCGACCGGCCGGGCAGGCGTTGCCGAGCAGGGCGCCATCCTTCTTGGCGGTGCGAAAATCGCGCGGCGCCACGAAACAGCCCTTCCACAGCCCGGTGCGATTGTCCTTGGCGGTGGCTTCATCCGGCTTGAATCGGCCAGTGGCCGACCCCTCGACATTGAGGGCGTAGCCGTTCTGGACCAGCACCTGGCTGAGACTGGTCGGATCGCCCTCGATCTTGCAGACGCCGAGGCGGCGCTTCTTGAAGGTCGGATCGACGCCGATGTCGTCGCAATGAATCGGCTTGCCGCCGATCAGCTTGGTCAGCTGGTCGCGCGCTTCGACCCCGCAGGTCCAGACGTCGGCATGCTCGTCGATGCACAGCTGATCGAGCG
Organism: Bradyrhizobium sp. USDA 3364; assembly: GCF_054056355.1. Taxonomy (NCBI): domain Bacteria; kingdom Pseudomonadati; phylum Pseudomonadota; class Alphaproteobacteria; order Hyphomicrobiales; family Nitrobacteraceae; genus Bradyrhizobium; species Bradyrhizobium sp. USDA 3364. The sequence continues at coordinate 7,521,100 of NZ_JBSRYG010000002.1, read as the reverse complement.
CCGGCGCGTCGATGCCGTCGAGCCGATAGGTCGCGTTGCCGAGCTGAATGGTGCCGGCGTCCTTGATGATCGCCGTGGCGGAGGCGCCGGCGGTCGCGGACAGAGCAGGGCTCGTGGACAGGCAGGTCAGGAGAAGCGTCGTGATGACCGGATTTCGAAACCACATTTTCTCACTTCAGATCTTTGGCGGGCAGCTGGACTTCTAGCACACGCAGGTACGATCCAACCAAGGGCTGCTCGCGTCGCGTGCGCGCCGTCACATCCCGATCGGCATTCCGCGACGTAGAACGGCCGGACATTGCCATTGAAGGGATGCTGGTATGGCCGAGTTCATCATCAACGTGCTGGTCGACGTCGTCACCGACATCTGGACCCTGCAATGCCTCGCACGCTGGCGGCAGAAGAAAAAGCCGGCGCAGGAAGCAGCTTCCGATCAAAGATCCGATTGACTTGGCGAGAACAAAATAGGAACATGATGCGTCACCCGAATTCCGGATACCCATGATGTCTGCACGGCCCGAATCTGACGACGATGACGGGCTGGAAGCGGCTGTCGATCAGGCCATTTCCGCCTGCGGAGGCAACATGCGGGCGACCATCCGGGCGCTGATCGTGGCCAATGAATTCCTGGAGAATGAGGTCAGCGAGCTGATGAAAGCCGTCGCGAAGGCCCATGCCCGCGGCCGCTTCAAGACCTATTCGGGCTGAAATACCGCTCGGCGACCGTCAGGGTCGGGGCAGGGGTCTGCATTAGACCGTTGCCTCCGGGGCAATTTGCTGTACCAACGGAGTGGTTACGCCCAATCGCCCGTGCCGGATTGCGCGGGGAGGAATCCTGCCAAAAGCCCAAGTGCTAAAAAGCCCAAGAAGAGCATGTTCAAACGAATTCTGATCGCCAACCGCGGCGAGATCGCCTGCCGGGTCATCAAGACTGCGCGCCGTATGGGGATTGAGACGGTCGCCGTCTACTCCGAGGCCGACCGCGACGCGCTGCATGTCGAGATGGCGGACGAGGCCGTGCTGATCGGGCCGCCCGCCGCGGCCGAGAGCTATCTCTTGATCGACAAGATCGTCGAGGCCTGCCGCAAGACCGGCGCGCAGGCGGTGCATCCCGGCTACGGCTTCCTGTCCGAGCGCGAGGCGTTTCCGCGCGCGCTTCAAGCCGCCGGCATCGTCTTCATCGGCCCGAACCCCGGCGCCATCGCCGCGATGGGCGACAAGATCGAATCCAAGAAGGCCGCCGCGAAGGCGAAGGTCTCGACCGTGCCGGGTCATCTCGGCGTCATCGAGGACGACAAGCATGCCGTCCAGATCGCCGATGAGATCGGCTACCCCGTGATGATCAAGGCCTCCGCCGGCGGTGGCGGCAAGGGCATGCGCATCGCCCATTCGAGGGCGGAGGTCGCCGAGGGCTTCAACCTTGCCAAGGCCGAGGCGAAGTCGTCGTTCGGCGACGACCGCGTCTTCATCGAGAAGTTCATCGTCGATCCCCGGCACATCGAGATCCAGGTGCTCGGCGACAAGCATGGCAATGTGATCTATCTCGGCGAGCGCGAATGTTCGATCCAGCGCCGCAACCAGAAGGTCATCGAGGAGGCGCCATCGCCGCTGCTCGACGAGCAAACCCGCCGCAAGATGGGCGAGCAGGCCGTCGCGCTGGCCAAGGCCGTGAACTACGATTCCGCCGGCACCGTGGAATTCGTCGCCGGCCAGGACAAGAGCTTCTACTTCCTGGAGATGAACACCCGTCTGCAGGTCGAGCATCCCGTCACCGAGCTGATCACCGGCATCGACCTCGTCGAGCAGATGATCCGCGTCGCCGCCGGCGAGAAGCTTGCGATCGCGCAGAAGGACGTGACGCTGACCGGCTGGGCGGTGGAATCTCGCGTCTATGCCGAGGATCCGTTCCGCAACTTCCTGCCCTCGATCGGCCGCCTGGTGAAATACCGTCCGCCGGCCGAAGCCAGCCATGACGGCATCACGATCCGCAACGACACCGGCGTGCAGGAGGGCGGTGAGATCTCGATCCACTACGATCCGATGATCGCCAAGCTCGTCACCCACGCGCCGTCGCGCGCCGCCGCCATCGAGGCGCAGGCGACCGCGCTCGATGCGTTCTATGTCGACGGCATCAGGCACAACATCCCGTTTCTGTCGGCGCTGATGAATCATCCGCGCTGGCGCGAGGGCAGGCTTTCGACCGGCTTCATTGCGGAAGAATTCCCCAAGGGATTCTCCGCGCGTGCCCCTGAGGGCGAGATCGCGCGGCGGCTCGCGGCAGTGGGCGCCGCCATCGATCACGTACTGGGCGAGCGCAAGCGGCAGATCTCCGGCCAGATGGGCGGGCGCGTGGTGCTGCGCGAGCGCCGCCGCGCGGTGTGGCTCGACCGCGCCGAGATCGCGCTCGACGTCGCGCGCGAGGCCGACGCCATCACGGTGCGCTTCATCGGCGACGACGGGCTGCCCGGCAATCCGCACAATCTGGTGTCGAGCTGGGCGCCGGGCGAGCCGGTCTGGCAGGGCACCATCGACGGCAATTTCGTCGCCGTGCAGGTGCGCGCGATCAACAACGGCTTCCGCCTCGCGCATCAGGGCTTTGAGGTGCCGGTCTATGTCTTCACCGAGACCGAGGCGATCTCGGCGCGGCTGATGCCGGTGGTCTCGGCCGCCGACACCGGCAAGAAGCTGCTGTGCCCGATGCCCGGTCTCGTGGTGTCGATCGCGGTGACCGAAGGCCAGGAGGTCAAGGCCGGCGAGACCTTGGCGGTCGTCGAAGCCATGAAGATGCAGAACGTACTGCGCGCCGAGCGTGACGGCATGGTCAAGAAGATCCACGCCGCCGCCGGTGCCACGCTCGCGGTCGACGCGCTGATCCTGGAGTTTGCTTGAAGCTGTCATTCCGGGGCGATGCGAAGCATCGAACCCTCAGGTGCGCAATTGCGCACCGAGAATCTCGAGATTCCGGGTCGGGTGCTTCGCACCATCCCGGAATGACGAAGAAGTGGGACAAAGCACATGGCCTTCCGCAAACGCCGCGAAGCACTGCGATCGATCCTCACCGGATCAACCTGCATTCGCCCGGGCTCGGTCTATGACGCGACCTCGGTCCGGATCGCGGAAGATCTCGGCTTCGAGCTCGGCATGTTCGGCGGCTCGGTCGCCTCGCTCGCCGTGCTCGGCGATCCCGACATTGCGCTGATCACGCTGACGGAGTTTGCCGAGCAGATCCGCCGGATGTCGCGGGCCTCGACCCTGCCGGTACTCGTTGATGCGGATCATGGTTACGGCAATGCGCTCAATGTCCGCCGCACGGTTCAGGAAGTGGAAGCCGCCGGTGCCGCCGGTCTCACCATCGAGGATACGCTACTGCCGCAGGCGTTCGGCCAGGCCAAGACGCAGCTGATCTCGCTGGAGGAGGGCGTCGGTAAGATGAAGGCCGCGCTCGACGGGCGCAGCGATCCTTCGCTTGTCATCCTCGGCCGGACCGGTGCCGTCTCGATCACTGATCTCGACGATGCGATCGTGCGCGCCAGGGCCTATGAGGCGGTCGGCGTCGATGGGCTGTTCTTCACCGGCATCAAATCGCGCGGCGAGCTGGAGGCGCTTTCGGCCGCGACGACGCTGCCGATCGTGCTCGGCGGCGCGCCGGAGGAGATGACCGCGCTGGACTATCTGGCAAGCCAACGCGTCAGGATCGCGTTGCAAGGTCACGCGCCGTTCGCGGCCGCAACCCAGGCCGTCTACGAGACGCTGAAGGCGTTGCGCGAAGGTACTTCGCCGAGGAACCTGAAAGGTATCGCCTCGTCCGAACTGACCGGCCGCGTGATGCGCGAGGCGGAGACCAAGGCGCGCAGCGGCGAATTCCTCGGCCTGAAAAAGTGAGCGGCGTGATCTGCCACGTCACCATCAAAGGCCGCGTCCAGGGCGTCGGCTATCGCGCCTGGGTCGACGAGCAGGCCAACGCGCGCGGCCTCGAAGGCTGGGTCCGCAACCGTCGCGACGGCAGTGTCGAGGCGGTGTTCGCCGGAGCGGACGACGTCGTCGCCGACATGATTGCAGCCTGCCGCCGCGGTCCGATCTCGGCGCGCGTCGACAGCGTGCAGGCAGACGCCGGCACATCCGACCAGCTGAACCTGCGCGGGGCAGGGGAGCGGTTCGCGTTCCTGCCAACGCTCTGACCTGCGTCGTCACGCGACCGCCGAGATCACCAGCGCCTGAATACGGCCTTCGATGGCCCCGTTGCCGAAGCGGCGCGCGAGAGCCGCTGCGGCGTGCTCCGTCGCCGCGTCGAGGCCGATGCCGCCGCGCGCCTCGATCTCGCCGCGCAGCGGCGAGCCCTGGCAAAAGCCGATCGCGGGATCATGAGGCGCCTTCGCCCGGCTCTGCAGCCGGACGTCGTCGATCTCGATCTTGCTGAAGCCGGCGGCTTGAAGATCGGCCCGGATCGGGCCGGCCGCGTGGTGCCCATAAGGAGTGCGCGCCAGGAATCGCGGCGGATCGGCTGGAAAGACCTCTGCCAATGCCTGGGTCACCACGTCGGCAAATTCGTTGTCCTCGATGCGACCCCACATGTTGAACAGGAAACGGCCGCCGGGCTTCAGGACACGGCGAGCCTCCGAGTAACCCTTGGCCTTGTCGGGGAAGAACATCGCGCCGAATTGGCAGGCGACGACGTCGAAGCTCGCATTGTCGAACGGCAGGTTGAGTGCATCGGCTTGCCGCCAGGTGATGTCGGTGCCGCCCGGCATCTGCGACTTCGCGCGGTCGAGCATCGGTTCATTCAGGTCGGTCGCCACGATCCTTGTGTCGCGGCCGAGCGCTGACGACAACGCGCGGGTGACGGCGCCGGTGCCTGTGGCCGTCTCAAGCAGGTCGCGCGGGCCAAGTGCCTTGGCGCGTTGCGCCAGATCGCGTGCGTAGGGTTCAAAGATCATCGGCACGAGGAGCCGGTCGTATAGTTCTGGAATAGAACCGACGAACTCCTTGTCGGACGCTGTCATCGCTGATCCTCCTCACGGCAATGGACTATGCGTCCCACACTTCGGAGCGCAGCCCTAGAGTTTTCTGTCCCATCAGGCGGGTCGAAGGTTCGCTCTTTGCGAAGAAAAAGCTGCCTGCGATGGGTCGAGCTCAAACTCTCGTCACACAGGTCACCGGCGTGACCGCCGTATCGCGAGGCTCGAAAGCGGTCTTCTGCGGCCTTGACTTTCGCTCCGAATGGTCTGATATTTCTGTCATGACAGAAATAACCGCCAAGAAAAAACTCCCCGCTATCGTCGAGCGCTTCATCCTGCACTGGGGCGACATGGGCGACGAATGGGGCGTCAACCGCTCGGTCAGCCAGATCCACGGGCTGCTCTATCTCGCCGAAGCCCCGATGACGGCGGAGGACATCGCCGACACGCTCGGCATGGCGCGCTCCAACGTCTCCAACTCGATCAAGGAGCTCTTGTCCTGGGGGTTGATCCGGCGGGTGCCGATCCTCGGCGACCGCCGCGACCACTTCGAGGCCGAGACCGACATCTGGGAGGTCGCGGCCAAGATCGCGGCAGGTCGCAAGGAGCGCGAGATCGATCCCGCGCTGGCGGCGCTGCGCGCCTGCGTCTCCGACGCGGCCGACGATCCGGCCATCAGCCCGCTCGCCAGCAAGCGGCTGAAGGAGATGCTGACATTCACCGAGCTGGTCGACCGCTGGTACTCGCAGATGCTGAACGTGCCGCGGCCGCGCTTGGTCGCGCTGATCAAGCTCGGCGAGAAGATCGTGAGTTTCCTGCCCGCAGGCAGAGCCAAATAGGGGCGGCGGCGTAACGGGAGTGTGCGATGGCGTCAGCAAGGATATCGACCTTAAAGACAGCGCCGGCTTCCGATACGAAACTGCTCGACGATCACCGCTTCCGCGCATTGCTGTCGGATAAGGATTGGGGCCGGCTGCCGGTTGCGATCTGGCGGCGCTTCTCGAAGCGGTTCGAGGACGGCAACACCGTCGTCTATGTCGGCGAGGTCGAGGAGGCCTCGAGCAGCCGCGCCGGCTGGTGGCTGGCGCAGGTCGCACGGCTGATCGGCGGGCCGCTGCCGACCGGCACCGAGACGCGGGTGCCGATGATCGTCACCGTCACCGAGGACGCCGCGAGCGGCGGCCAGGTCTGGACCCGCATCTGCGCGCGCCGCGACGGTTTTCCGCAGGTGATCCATTCCGCCAAGCGCTTTGCTGGCCCGACCGGGCTCGAGGAGTATGTCGGTTTCGGCGTCAGCATGGCGCTCAAGATCGCGGTCGAGCACGAGACGCTGGTGTTTCGCAGCGTCGGCTATTCGCTGCAACTCGGTCCGTTTCGCCTGCCGTTGCCCGAATGGCTTACACCCGGCGCTCTCACCGTGACCCATTCCGATCTCGGCTGCGGCGACTTCCGTTTCACGCTGGAGATCATCCACCCGCGTTTCGGCCGGCTGATCCGTCAGTCCGCCGTGTTCAGGGAGGCCTCGTCATGACGCCGCTGCTGTGGACCCTGGTCGCCATCCAGATCGCGATGGGCGCATTCGACACCTTCTATCACCACGAGTTCACCGAACGGCTGGCCTGGCGTCCATCGCAACGTCATGAGCTTCAGCTGCACAGCGTGCGCAACATGCTCTATGCGCTGCTGTTCCTGGTGCTCGGTTGGCTGGAGGTGCACGGCATTCTTGCGATTGCCATCCTAGCGGTGCTGGTCGTCGAAATCGTCATCACGTTGATGGACTTCGTCGAGGAGGATCTGAGCCGCAAGCTGCCGGCGAGCGAGCGGATCAATCACACGCTGCTGGCGATCAACTACGGCGCCATCCTCGTGCTGCTGGTGCCGGTGCTGATCGACTGGGCGATGCTGCCGACCGCTGTTGCACCAGCCTATGCGGGCCTCCTCAGCGTCTTCGCGACCGCCGCAGCCCTCGGTGCCGCGCTGTTCGGCGCGCGGGACTTTGCCGCCGCAAGACGCCTCGGGCGGATAGCGAGCGTGCCGGCCGCGACCCTGGTCGAGAAATTGCCCGCGCGGCAGACCGTGCTGGTCACCGGCGCGACCGGCTTCATCGGCAGCCGCCTGGTCGCGAGCCTCACTGCATCGGGCCATCAGGTGATCGCGCTGATCCGCAATCCGGCGAAGGCCGAGATGCTGCCGCCGCCGGTGATGCTGATCACGAGCCTCGACCAGTTGCCCGCCGACACCGCGATCGACGCTATCGTCAATCTCGCGGGCGAGCCGATCGGCAACGGCCTGTGGACCGAGGCCAAGCGTCGCAGGATCATCGCCTCCCGCATCGACATGACGGCAGAGGTGGTCAAGCTGATCGCGCGGCTCGAGTGCAAGCCGTCGGTGCTGGTGAGTGGCTCCGCGATCGGCTGGTACGGGCTCTGGCAGGACCAGGTGCTGACGGAATCGGCAAAATCCCACGCCTGCTTCAGTCATGAACTGTGCGAGGCCTGGGAGAATGCGGCCAAGCCCGCCGCCGATCACGGCGTGCGCGTAGCGTATTTGCGGATCGGTCTCGTGGTCGGCACCGATGGCGGCTTCATCACGCGGATGCTGACCCCGTTCGAATTCGGTCTCGGCGGCCCGCTCGGCTCGGGCAAGCAGTGGATGTCATGGATCGAGCGCGACGACCTCGTGCGCCTGATCGCGCACGTGATCGCGAAGCCCGAACTGTCCGGTCCCGTCAACGCGACCGCGCCGATACCGGTGACCAACACCAAATTCACCGAGGAGCTGGGCCGCCGCCTGCACCGGCCGGCGATCTTCCGCGTGCCCGCCGCGCTGCTCCGCGCGGTCGGCGGCGACTTCGCCGAGGAGCTGCTGCTCGGCGGTCAGCGCGTGCTGCCGAACAAGGCGCTGAGCAACGGCTTCGTGTTCCGGCATGAAACCCTGCGCAGCGCGTTCGACGCGATCTTGTGAGGAGGCGTATATGTCCAGCACGTGTTGTCGTGCGTTCGGTGGCTGGCTCGCGGGCTGCGGCGCCGCGACCGCGGTTCTCGCGAGCGTTGTCCAGACTTTCCTGATGATTGGGTCCGGCGGCGACATCGCACGGCTCGCAGGAACGATCGTTGCCCTTCTGCCGCTCTCGTTCCTGACTTTCATCACCATGTGCTTCCTGACCGCAATTCCGGCTCTGATAGTCATTCGGCTCGCCGAACTGCTTCATGCGCAATCCGTCGTGTTCTTTGGCTGTGCCGGCGCCGCGGTCGGCGCGTTGTGCATCAGCCTGCTGGCACCGTCCGGCGCGATCTGGATGGCCGGCCTGGGAGAACTCTTCGTCGTGGCCGGGTTCGTCGCGGGCGCGACTTACTGGGCCGTTACGAGAGAAGATCTCGGTTACGCCCGCTCTCGCTAAGCTGCCGCGGCCACGCTGCGAAACGTCGCCGCCAGCGTCCGCAAGGCCGCCAGCTTCGTGGGATCGCTGACCTTCGAATGCAGCATCACCTTTGATGAGCCGAGCCGCGGCAGTCTGTGCGCGGGTCCGATATCGATCAGGCCCGGCGGCGCGATGCGGCGGACGAGGGGCGCGACCGCAAGGCCGGCAAGTGCGGCAGCGGCTACCGCGGTGACGCCGCCACCGACGAAGCTTTCGGTCCAGGCGATGCCTGCCTTGTCGAGCGCGCGCACGGCAAGGGCGCGCACCCCGCAGGGCGGCGCGAGTGTCGCGAGCGGCAAGGCATCGCCGCGCGGCCAGACGAAGCGCTTCGCCGCGAACCAGCCGAATTCGTCCTCGGTCAATTTCTCGCCGCCGCGCCGGCTGCCCTCCTGGCGCACGATCACGGCGTCGAGCTCGCCGGCATCGTAGGCATCGAGCATCTCGCGCGAGAAGCCGATGGTGACGGAGAGCGCGAGCTGGGAGGCCATCGCGTGCAGCCGCTCCAGCAGTGGCACCAGCTCGGGGCCGGCGGCATGATCGCTGATCCCGAGCGTGAGCTGCTGCCGCGCAGGCTTTTCACCGGACAGCGCGCGGTCATGCACCTCGATCAGTGCGCGCGCGTGGTGCAGGAACGCCGCGCCGTCGGCGGTGAGCCGCACCGCGCGCGGTGAGCGCTCGACCAGCCGCTTGCCGAGCACGGTTTCGAGCCGCTGCAACTTCATGCTGATCGCGGCCTGCGTGGTGCCGAGCGCCTCGGCGGCGCGAGTGAAGCCCTGCAGCCCGGCGACCAGGAGGAAGGCCTGCACCGTATCGATATCCAGCGTGGCGGTCATCATCAACAATAGTTATCATTGCTATCAATATGCATAAGATACCAAGATGATGCGGAAAGGTCTAGCTAGGGGAGGCGCGATTGACCCGCGCCAACCGAATTCAAGGAGACAGATCATGCCGCTCGTCACCGTCACCTACGCGACCTCGCGCGAGAAGCCGTCGCTGAAGTCCGACATCGCTGCTGCAGTGTCGGACCTGACCGCACGGATTCTGCACAAGGACCCCAAGGTCACCGCCATCATCGTGAAGTCCGCCGACGCCGCTGACTGGTTCGCCGGCGGCAGATCGCTCGCCGAGCAGGGGCTCGCGAGCTACTGGCTCGACGTCCATGTCAGCGAAGGCACCAACACCAAGGACGAGAAGGCGGCCTATCTCGCCGCGCTGTTCAAGCGGATGGCCGAACTGCTCGGGCCGCTGCACACCGAGAGCTATGCCCATGTCGACGAGGTGAAGGGCGATGCCTACGGCTTCGGCGGCCTGACCCAGGAGCGTCGCTATATCGCGGGCAAGCTCGAGGTGGCGCCGCAGAAGGCGGCGTAAATCCTACGCCGTCGTTTCCGGCAGGTGTGCCGCGGTGTCGCCGAACACCTCGGCAAAGGCCTGCCGGAGCGCGATGTCGACGTCGGCCATCGTGACAGGCAATCCGAGATCGACCAGCGAGGTGACGCCGTAGCGCGGATCGACCACGCCGCAGGGCACGATCGCCTGGAAGTGCGCGAGCTCGGGCTCGACATTGATCGCGATGCCGTGGAACGAGACCCAGCGGCGCAGCCGCACGCCGATCGCGGCGATCTTGTCCTCGAAGCCCGGGCCCTTGTCCGGGCGTTTCACCCAGACCCCGACGCGGTCCTCGCGGCGCTCGCCGCGGACATTGAAGGCCGCAAGGGTGCGGATGATCCATTCTTCCAGCGAGGCGACATAGGCGCGCACATCCGGCCGGCGCCGCTTGAGGTCCAGCATCACATAGGCCACGCGCTGGCCCGGGCCGTGATAGGTGACCTGGCCGCCGCGGCCGCTCTGGAAGGTCGGGAAGCGCGGGTCGAGCAGGTCGTCGGCCTTGCCGCTGGTGCCGGAGGTATAGAGCGGCGGGTGCTCCAGCAGCCACACCAGCTCCGCGGCCTCGCCCGCAGCGATCGCCGCCACCCGGGTATCCATCGCGGCGAGAGAATCGGGGTAGGGCACCGGACGATCCGAAATCCGCCATTCGACTGCTTCGCCGCCTGAAGGGCAGGCAAAGGTCGTCAAATCGAGGCTTTGGCGGTCGTTAACCATTAGCTAACCCTAACGTGGTCAGGTGATCCCACAATTTAGTTCCCGTTCGGCGGTTCAGAAGTGCCCACTCTCGATAAAGTCAGCGTCGATCTCATGGTGGTGCTCGGCACCACCACCATGCCGATTCACCAGGTCATGCGGCTATCCCGTGGCGCCATCATCGAACTGGATGCCACCGAGGCCGACGAGGTCAAGATCCTCGCCAACAACCTGCCGGTGGCCAGCGGCGTGGTTCTGGTCGACCGCAACCGGATTGCGGTCGAGGTCAAGCAGATGCTGCCGAAATCTCCCGGCGTTCGCAGTTAATTCGCGCATTAATCGCCTTGTCCCTGCATCCGTGATTTGTTACATGGCCCCGTCGATGCGGCGGCGCCTTAGGGTTCCATCCGACATCCTTAGCGCTCGTGGCGGAATTGGTAGACGCGCTGCCTTGAGGTGGCAGTGGGTAACACCGTGGGGGTTCGAGTCCCTCCGAGCGCACCACCTCTCATAAGTCGTTGATGCGACAAGACCTTTCGTGGTCCCCCATTGTCGAACTTGGCTTGATCAGGAGCGAACGGCTGCGCGCCGTCAAACGGTCAGACCCGCCTTGCGCAATCCATCGAGGAAGTGCTCGCGGTCCGCGGGATCGCGATATCGTTCGGCCCTGACCCGGGCGAGGTCGAGGGTCTTCGCGGGCACGGCCTCGCCATTCGCGTCGAGTTCGCGGCGTCGCTGGCTGACGAACGCGTCAGCCTCGGACTGCGCCTCGCCGAGCCGCCCCATCTGCGCATAGCAGGCCGCGAGCAGGCCATGCGACCACCTGTCAAACGATCGCGCCTCCATCACCGCTTTGACCGCCAGTTCGTATTCGCGCCCCGAATAAAGGGCGAGCGCGTGATACCAATGGTACAAATTGGGCGGAAAGGGATTGAGCCGCTTGGCTGTGCCGATCCAAATCAGCGCCTCGCGCCAGCGTCCCCAGTAGACCAGGATGTTGGCGAAGACGGCGGCGACATCGGCATCGTTCGGATTGAGCGCCAGCGCGCGGCTGAAATGGATTTCAGCCTTCGCGTCATCCTGCCGCAGAAACAGCAGCTGGGCGAAGACGCCATGAGTCCAGGCGTCGCCGTCCTCGATATCGAGCGCGGTCTCGATCTCGTGCAGCGCCTCGTCCAACGTCGCAGTGGTAGGCGATTCGAGAAACACGTCACACACGATGGTCCAGGCGATGTTGACGTGGGCGCGGGCATATTGCGGGTCGAGCGCGACGGCGCTTCGAAAATAGTCCCTGGCCTGCGCCATGGCCTTCGCGGTCAGCTGACGCCAGCGCTCGTTTCCGAGCAGCACCAGATCGTAGGCGGTAATGCTGGAGGTCGGCTTGCGCCTGGCGATCTCGCGACCGGCGTCCTCCAGACGGCCCGGCAGGGCCGCAACGATCGCCCGGACAATCTCGTCCTGCAGCGCGAAGATGTCCTCGAGGTCGCGGTCGTAGCGCTCGGTCCAGAGATTGTAGCCGCTCGCGGCATCGAGCAGCTGGATCGTCACCCGCACGCGGCTCCCGATCGTGCGCACACTGCCTTCGGCAACGTAGCGGACGCCTAGCTCGCGGCCGACGCGTTTGATTTCGGCCGTCTTGCCGCGGTAGGCGAAACTGGAGTGACGGGCGACGACGAACAATGACTTGAACCGCGACAGTTCGGCGATGATGTCTCCCGTGATCCCGTCGGAGAAATAATCCTGCGCGGGATCGCCGCTCAGATTCGACAGCGGAAGCACCGCGAGCGACGGCTTGTCGGACATCGCCGGCGCGGGTGATGCGGGCGAGCCCGACTCGGATAAGGTCGCAACCGGCGGGCCGACATAGCGATAGCCGCGGCGCGGCAGCGTCTCGATCCAGCTCGCGCCGCCGTCGGTGTCGGCGAATGCCCGCCGCAGCGCGGCGATCTGCACCGTCAGATTGCTCTCCTCGATCGCAAGTCCGGGCCAGGCCGCTTCCACCAACGCGTCCTTGGACACCGGCGCTCCGGCTCGCTCGACGAGCAGCCGAAGCAGCAACACCGCGCGCCGTCCGAGCGCGACCGGCTCGGACGCTCGAAACAGCATCTCGGCCTTTGCGTCGAGGCGGTAGGGACCGAATTCGTGGATCGTCGCCATGGCCCGCAGACTACATTTTTCGCAACTTTTTCGGAACGGATTCAGGACCTCCGGGAGGCCGGCGAACATGCTGCGGGCTGACAAACCGGAGGACTGCCCGATGCGCGATCCATACCATGCGGCGGAGACGAACGATCCGAGGGCTCCGGCGGTAATCTCCGATGCGCCGAACCGGCTTTGCCAGCTGCTCGAGACCGTCGAGGCGCTGGCCCCGCTGGTCGCCGAACAGCGCGACGAATTCGACGGTGGCCGGCGATTGCCGGATGCGGTTTTTGCGGCGATGGCCGATGCGGGTCTGTTCCGCCTGTGGCTGCCGCAAGCGCTCGGCGGGCCCGAGCTGTCTCCGTTCGACTTCATGCGCGTCGTCGAAGCCGCCTCGGCGCTCGACGGCTCGGTCGGCTGGCTGGTTGGCAACGGCGCCGGCATGAGCCGGATCGGGGGCTATCTCGACGAGGCCGTCGCGCGTGAGTGGTATGCCGACCCGCACGCCTTTGTCGCAAGCGCGACCGGTGCGGTCGGCACGGCGACCGTCGTCGCAGGCGGCTATCGCGTTTCCGGGCGTTGGCCGTTCGGCAGCGGCGCGCATCACGCCACGCGCTTTATGGCGCTGGCGAGCGTCAGGCCCGACGATCCGGCGTCTCCGCTGCTGTGCTGCTATCTCGACCGGGCAGATGTGACCATCATCGACAACTGGCATGTGTCCGGACTGCGCGGCACCGGCAGTTGCGATTTCGAGGTGCGGGACGTTTTCGTGCCGGCCGCTCACGTCCATCGGTTTCTCGGATTGCAGCCGACCCAACCGGGACTGCTCTACCGCATGCCGCCTTCGTCGGTGTTCGCGTGGAGCATCTGCGGGATGCCGCTCGGCATCGCGTCCGGCGCCATTGCCTCGTTCGCGGAGCTTGCCTGCGGGAAGGGCCGTCCGGGCACCCGGGCGCTGCTGCGTGATCGCGAGACCGTTCAGGCGATGGTCGGGCGGACGAGGGCGATGCTTCGCGCGGCCCGCGCCTTCCTGGTCGACGCCATGAGCGGATTGATGGCCGCCACCGATGTCGGCGGCCAACTGCTGGTGCAGGCACGCGCCGACATTCGGATCGCCAACGCACATGCGGCGGAGACTGCGATATCCGTCACCGACATGCTGGCCGCAAGCGCCGGCGCGGCCGCGATCTTCGAGACCTGCGCGCTGGAGCGTGCGGTCCGCGATGTCCGCGCCGCGGCGAAGCATGTCGCGATGAGTCCGAACAACTACGTCATCGCCGGCCGGCTCGCACTCGGGCTCGAACCCGGCGCGAGATTCTGACGTAACGCGACCGTCCAAGGGAGTTGTCCGATGTCTGTGATCTGCCGGCCAGCGCGTGCGCGGGATCTGGAAGTTGCCGACAGCCTCGTCGTTGCCAGCATCAACGATCTCACACAGCGGCATGGCTTCGGGCCCATGGCCGTCCGCTCGCCTCCCAAATTTCAGCTATTTTCCTTGCAGGACGATGCCCGCGGTCTCTGGGTCGCGGAGGAGGGCGAGCGGATGCTCGGCTTCGCCTGGAGTTGGGTCTGCGACGACATGTGGTTCCTGGCGCAGCTGTTCGTATCACCCGATCAGCAGGGGCGGAGCGTCGGCAACGAGCTGATCAAGCGGACGCTCGATCACGCCGAGATATCGGGCGCCTCCAACAGGGTGCTCATCACCTTCAGCTTCAACACGGTCTCGCAGGGGCTCTACATCCGCCACGGACTGCTGCCGCGATTTCCGATCTACAGCGTCAGCGTATCGCGCGAGCAATTGATCGGCAATTTGCGCGGATCGCGATACGACGTCACGCCGATCAAAGATGATGCTTCAACCCTGCGCCGCCTCGCGCAGGCGGACCAGCGCGTCCTTGGCGCCTCGCGCGAGAAGCACCATCGCTATCTGATCAATGAGGGCGGGGCGAGAGGGTTCAATCTCCATGACGGAATCGATTGGGTCGGTTACGCCTATGTGGACGCCGGCGGACATATCGGACCGCTCGCGGTCATGGAGCCCGCCGCCGTCGCTCCCGCCTTGCGAACCGCGCTGCACGTTGCGGCCGAGAGCGGCTCGTCGCAGGTCTCGGCGTTCCTGCCTGGCGCAGCCGAGGCGGCGCTCAACGTCGCGATGGCGCACGGCATGCGGATCAGGTTTCCGATGCTGCTGATGTCGTCGCGGGAATTCGGCAACTGGGCCCAGTACCTGCCGCGCAATCCGGGCTTCATGTGATCGCAACCGGTTGAGGCGCAGGGTGGGCCTCCTTCGTGATGCACATTGCCTGTTGCCAATCCAGGCAAATTGTTGAAGTGGAGGTGCCGGACGCTGCGATCCTGTAACACGGCTCGCGTAGTTTCGCGGGAGGCATCGCCCTGCCGGTTCGGAACTGCCGTCCGGAGGCCGCTGCTTCTCCCGGTCGCGCGGCCGCAAGCCTGCCCCACCGGAGCGCCTGATGATCCTTGCCAGCTACGTCTACCGTGCCGTTTCCAATTTCGTCTTCCTGGGGCTGGTCTATTTCACGCTGAACCTTCTGGAGAAATACGAGCAGCGCGCGACGGTCGCGATCCTGATCCTGGTCTATGCGGCGATGCATGCCGTGTCCGGGCTGCGCTCGTTCTATTTCTTCCAGCGCATCGAGCGCCTGGAAGGTGAGGCGCGGCGGCTCGCGGCTGCGGCCGGCGAGGGGCCCAATGCAGCTGCCTCGCGCAAGCAGATCGTCGCCGACGTCACCGAGCTCAGGCATGCCGGCGAGATCAAATCCTATATCGACATCTTCTTCCTGGCGCTGGTGATCCTGCTCTGCGTCGCCAAGATCGTGACGAGCTAGATCGCCTCAATCCGGCACGCGCTTGCTTGCTGCCGAGGCTTCGGCGCGAGGGGTGCGTTTGGCGACGTGGACCGTAGCATTGCTCGCATTGGGCGGCATGGCATGCGGGCCTCGGCCGTGAGTTGCGGCCGGCACCTGATGCGCGGCCTGCTTCGGATGCCTGGCCTGGCGCGCGGAGATCGCCTGCACCCGCGGCGCGCCGGCACCGATCGCCCGCTGTGCGAGGCGGCGATTGGCCGCCGAGCGGGCGGCGATCAGGGTCAGGTCCAGCGCTTCGGGCATGCGAAACACGTCGGCCGCCGGAACAGGCAATATTGGGACGGATGCGAGCTGCATGAGCTGCGGCTGCGGCCACAGCGTGCGGACGGGCGCGCCGACGCGCGCGCGTTGCGCGTGGTCGACGATGTCGGCATCGCGCCAGTCCATGTCGGCAAAGACAGGCGCCGGTAATGTCCGCGTTGCGGTGTAGACGAAGCTCGGAATTTTCGGCCAGCGCGAGATCGCCACCGTCTCGGTCGGCGGGTGCAGGAACCATTGCTGCGGCTGGGTCGGCGTCGCCGGGCGATCCGGCGTCGCGGGCACCACATGGACGATGCGATAGCCGCGCTCCTTCAGCGTGTTGAGGATGCGCGGCAACGCCGCGACGGTGCGCGGTTGGATGTCGTGCAGCAGCAGGATGCCCTTGTGCCTGGCCTCGATGCGCTGGATCGCGAGATCGTAGACCCGCTGCGGCGAGATGTGGCGCCAGTCGTCGGCCGGGAAGTCGGCGCTCCAGACCTGGATGCCCTGCGACGCCAGATAGGCTTCAGGGATCTCGGCGCGCATCAGGCCGGGAATCCGGAAGAACGGCGCCAGCTTGCTCTTGTCGCCGTTGAGGGCTGCGAGCGTCGAGGCGATGCCGTCGTCGACCTCCTTTTGCACCTTCTCGAGCGGCATCTTGTTCATCGTCAGCGGATGGTTCTGGCTGTGCGTGCCGACGGTATGCCCGGCCGCGACCAGCTTGCGCACGCCCTCCGGATTGAACCGGGCCTGCGAGCCGATGGTGAAGAAGGTCGCCTTGACGCACTGGCTGGCGAGGATGGCCAGCACCTGGTTGCTGTATTTCGGCAGCGGCCCGTCGTCGAAGGTCAGCACCACCTCGTGGTCGGCGAGGGGCAAGGTCTCCGGATACTGCATGGTGCCGATCCGCGGATGCTCCCTGGGATCGACGACGAGGGTCCGCGAGGTGCCGAGCGCATTGGGGTTAGGGCAATCGGCGGCGAGGGCTGCGTGCGGCGTCATGGAGCAGCAGCCCAGCAGCGCCGCGCCGACCACGGTCCGCGACCGCTTCCGGATCATCACCAGGACGTTTGCAATCATCGAATCTCGGCTGCAGTCCAAACGCACTGGCGAATCCTTAGGTGCGGCGCCATGAACGCCGCCTTAACAGTCTGTAGTCCAGCCAGGACGCCGGGTTCAATTTGTCCGGTCGGACATGGTCTTCATCGCCGCCGGGACGATGTGAACGACGCGGAAATTATGCTCCTGCATATACCTTAAAAAGGCCGGCAGCATCTCGGCTGTTCGCATTTGCGGGTCATGCAGCAGGATAATTCCCTTGCGGTGGCCTTCGAGCCGTCCGGTGAGCAGCTTGAGTTCCTCCTCAGGCGTCATCTTGTTCCAATCGCTGGCCCAGAAATCGGCTCCGAACACCGCGATACCGCGCTTTTCCAGATGGCCCAGCAGGGTGGGCGTCGACTCGAAATAAGGGAACCGGAAGAAGGGCGTGCTCGGGATTGTGCTCACGGTTCCCCGCAAGGCCTTCTGGACCGCTTCGATCCCCAGATTGATGTTGGCCTCGGCCTGATCCGTCGGGACCTTGTTGAGATGCGCGTGGTCCCAGCTGTGATAGCCGATGGTGTGACCGAGGCGCGCGATCTTGCGGACCATGTCGGGATGGTCCGCCGCGTTGCGGCCGACCATGAAGAAGGTGGCCTGCACGCATTCGGTCGCGAGCGCCGTCAGCACCTTGTCGGTAACGCCGGGCGTCGGCCCGTCGTCGAAGGTCAGCACGAACTCGCCATCCCGTAGCGGCAGGGTTTGCGGAAAGCTCTTGAGCCCGACGCGCGGATAGGTCGCGGGATCGACCTCGAGCACACGCGATGTGCCGAGCGCGTCCTTGCGCGGACACTCGGCGGCCTGCGCCGAGCCGATCAGCGCAAGAGGCGCGAGCGCAGCAAGCGGCGCGATCGAGATCAGCGTCGCGACGACGCGCAGGATCGGTCGCGGCGCGCTCGACATATTTCTCATTGCACTGGCCCCCGCCGATTAGGTAATCCGTTCCGCACTCATCCAACCAGTTTTTCCCCTTCTGTGAAACCGGCGAATCACGGCATGGCCGAGAATTTCGACGTTGCCGAACCTGCCCAGGCGGACCCGCTTGCCCGGATGCCGATGCGGGATGAGGAGGGCCAGCTCCGCCCCGAATTCGTCGCTGGCATCACCCGCGCCATCCACGCCGCCGACCGGCCGCTGCTGTGCGAGGTGGTGGCGGAACTGCACGAGGCCGATCTCGGCGACCTGATCGCGGCGCTGGAGCCGGATGACCGCGTCACCCTGGTCGAGATCACCGGCGCGGATTTCGACTTCTCGGCGCTCAATGAGGTCGACGAGACGGTCCGCGAGGAGATCCTCGAGGAACTCGAGCCGGAGACGGTGGCGGAGGGCGTCCGCGAGCTCGAATCCGACGACGCCGTCGAACTGTTGGAAAGCCTCGACGAGGAGGACCAGGACGAGATCCTCGAGAAGCTGCCGGCCGCCGAGCGCGAGGACATCGAGCGCAGCCTGCTGTATCCGGAGAATTCCGCCGGCCGGCGGATGCAGACCGAGTTCATCGCGGTGACGCCGGACTGGAATGTCGGGCAGGCGATCGACTACATGCGCGACACGCCCGATCTGCCGGACCGATTCTACGAGATCTACGTGGTCGACGCCGACAGGCACTTGCTGGGCGCGGTGCCGCTCGACGTGCTGCTGCGTACGCGCCGCCTGGTTCCGATCATGGATCTGATCAACGAGGACCGCCGCCGGGTCTCCGCGCTGGAGGACCAGGAACAGGTCGCGCGGATGTTCGGCAAGTACAACCTGGTCGCAGCTCCCGTGGTCGACACCATCGACCGGCTGGTCGGCGTGATCACCATCGACGACGTCGTCGACGTGATCGAGGAGGAGGCCGACGAGGATCTCAAGGCGCTGGGCGGCGTCACCCATCCCGAAGAGCTGTCCGACACGGTCTGGACCATCGCCCGCGGCCGCTTCAACTGGCTCCTGGTCAATCTCGCGACTGCGTTCCTGGCCTCGTCGGTGCTCGGCCTGTTCGAGGGCCAGCTCGAGAAGATGGTGGCGCTCGCGGTGCTGGCGCCGATCGTGGCGAGCCAGGGCGGCAATGCCGCGACCCAGACCATGACGGTCGCAGTCCGCGCGCTCGCCACCCGCGAGCTCGGCGCGTTCAACGCGATGCGGGTGGTGCTGCGCGAGACCATGGTCGGGCTCGTCAACGGCATCGCCTTTGCCATCATCACCGGTATCGCCGCGGTGGCCTGGTTCAAGATCCCCGGCCTCGGCATCGTGATCGGGCTTGCGATCATCTGCAATCTGGTCGCCGGCGCGCTCGGCGGCATCCTGATCCCGATGGTGCTGGAGCGGGTGCGGGCCGATCCCGCGGTTGCCTCGGGCACCTTCGTGACGACCGTCACCGACGTGGTCGGCTTCTTCTCGTTCCTTGGTATCGCCACGCTGTGGTTTGGGCTGAAGTAGCCCCACACCTGCGCGCCGGTTTATCGTTAATCGCGCCTTAACGGGGTTGGCGGATGATGCTGCCATCTCCAAAGGGGAGTCGATGGGGGCCATCATGCAGCGCTTGCGGCTCAAGGCGGACGGACGGATCGTCGAATTGCGCGACGGGCAGGAAATCCCGCTCGTGCCCGCGCATCCGGCGGCGCTGGCGCCTCCGGCCACGCAGCCGGCCGTGCGCGATCTGCGCCGCCGCGCCCAACTCACCCAGCTCGAATTCGCCGCCAAGCTCGGCGTGCCCGTGGAAACCATCCGCAACTGGGAGCAGGGCAAGCGCGCGCCGCGCGGACCCGCCCGCGCGCTGCTCGCGGTGATCGCCCATTCGCCGGAGACGGTGTTTGCCGCGCTGTCGAGCGAGCCGACGGCGGCGTGAGCTGATACGGCGGTCTTCGCCGGCACTGTCCACCGATGGATCAAGCTTTCACGCTGTATCCGCTGCCGTCGTCCTGGCGAAAGCCAGGACCCATAACCACCGCAGTTGCTGATGAGCGGGACGGCGGCCCCAGCGTCGCTCGACAACCGACATTTGGGGTAATGGGTCCTGGCTTTCGCCGGGACGACGATGGGGATGGTTCTCGCACGATACGACGCGCCATCACTGCCTCCCCAACTCCGGCGTCATCGCCCGGCTCGACCGGGCGATGGCAGATGTGGGTGGGGCGCAGCTTCGCCTTCTCGCGACATGAATCGTCAGAGTTTTCGTTCCGCCCTCTCTTGAACAGAGGGCGCTGGGAGAGCCGGCCGCAGCCTTGGCGCTCCCGGGACAGCACCATAGGGCTTGCCAGGAAGGCGGTTCGGCCGCTTTAATCGGACCATTGCAGTAATTTTTTATTTCCAAGCGTGGATTTTTCCCATGAATGCCATCGAGCAGATCATTGCCGGCTATGTGTCGCTGAAGGACCGTCACAGGCTGGAAGAACTCAGGGACCATCGCCAACGGCTGTTGGACGGTGTTCGAGCATACAGCGTCCCCGGTTTCAAACCGTCGGTCGTGAATGACATCCTCCGCGAGGAGATCGAGCTCATCGAGGCAGCCTTGGCTCGCTTCGATGAGGACGCTTAGCTGCGACCGCGGCGTGAGGCTGGCCGGTTATCGTTTTTTGGCGCGCCGGCCCGCGGTGACATTTTAAATCGGAGGACATTGCCATGCTGCGTATTGCCGTACTGCTTTTGCTCGCTTCCGCCACCACAGCTCACGCTGAGATCGTCCGCAAGGAATTGAAGCGCGCCGACGTGGCCGGGACCAACATGGAAGCCATCGAGGTCTATCTTGAGGTCCCGCCGGGGGAAAGTCTCCCGCGCCACACGCATCATGGCGAAGAGATCGTCTACGTCATTCAGGGGGCGACCTTGCTGCTGCCGGATGGTTCGCAAAGAGAATTGCCCACCGGCGCCGGCGTGATCAACCAGCGCGGCGTGCCGCATGCGGGCTTCAAGATCGGCGGCGACAAGACGCTGAAGCTGATCAACGTCTTCGTGGTCGACAAGGGCAAGCCTTTGACCGAAGTCGTTCAGTAGCAATCAGCCGCAGCAGGGCTGCTTGGCTTTCGGCGCGCAGCAGGATTGCTGTTCCTGCAGCCAGCGGTCGCGCGGCTTGCAACTCGACGGACGCGCCGAGAGGTAGACCCGGATCGCGGCGTCGCCGGCATCCATGCGCTCCGCACGATAGATTTGCATCGGCCGTACGCCGTCGCTCACCTCGAAGGTCAGCCTGGCCTGCCGATCGAAGCCGACCGCCTCCTCGACCTTACGGATGATTGCGAGGAATTTGCCTGCAGGCATGTGGCCGCGGTTTTCCTCCTCGATGTCCCAGAGCTGAATGAAGGTCTCGCTCCAGCTCTCGGGGTTTGCGCCGCAATCGAGCCCTCTGAATGAACCGGTTTTGACTTCGGTCACGTGGTAGCTGGGGCGGACGTCCCGGCCTTCGTAGCTGAAGATCAGCGGCTTCTCCTTGTGCGCCTCAAGGCTGGAAAGGAGCGCTGCGGACGACAGTTCTTCCACCGGGAGCAGGGCGCCGACGAGCGAACGGGTATTGGCAAGCGTGTTCACGGCTGCTATCCTTATTTCAATGATTATTGAATTGTAGGATTATCGAAAGATGGACGAGCGTCAAGCCCGAACCGCCTTCGGCGCGCTGTCTCAGGAGACGCGGCTGCGCATTGTGCGGTTGCTGGTACAGGCCGGTCCCGATGGAATGGCAGCGGGGGCGATCGCCGAGGCGGTTGAAGTCTCGCCGTCCAACGTGTCCTTCCATCTGAAGGACCTCGAGCACGCGCGCATGGTCGTGCCGCGTCGCGAAGCGCGTTCGATCATCTACTCGGCGGATTTCACCGGCCTGAGTGATCTCATCGCCTTCCTGATGAAGGATTGCTGCGCGGGCCACCCGGAAATCTGTGCGCCGGCGCTCGCCGATGCACAGTGCAGGCCCTCTGCGGCCAAGAAGAAGGTGCGTGCCTGATGCGCGGCTTCGATCTGCCGAGGCGCCTTGTGGCCGAGGGTTTTGGTACGCTGCTTCTGGTGGCGACTGTCGTCGGCTCCGGCATCATGGCCGAGACCTTGACCAAGGACGTGGCGCTGGCGCTGCTTGGCAACACGCTGCCGACCGGCGCCATTCTGGTCGTCCTGATCACGATCATCGGACCCATTTCCGGCGCGCATTTCAATCCGGCGGTCACGCTGGTATTCACGCTCAACGGCGAACTCCGACCGCCGCATGCCGCGCAGTACATCGCAGCGCAGGTGGTTGGGGGAATCCTGGGTGCAATGGTTGCGCATGCGATGTTTGGCTTGCCGCTTCTGGAGTTCTCCGCAAAGGCAAGGACCGGACTGCCGCAGTGGTTTGCGGAATTCGTTGCCGCGTTCGGACTGGTCGCAACGATCATCGGCGGCCTCCGGTTTCGTGAGGCTGCGATTCCGTGGCTGGTCGGGCTCTACATCACGGCCGCGTACTGGTTCACCGCATCGACATCTTTCGCCAATCCGGCGGTCGCCATCGCGCGATCATTCACCGACACGTTTTCCGGCATCCGCGCGCAGGATCTGCCGGGATTCATCGTCGCCGAAATTTTGGGAGCCATTGTCGCATTGGCATTCATGACCTGGCTGCTGCGGGGCGCGGAAACCACAAAGGAGGCGATCCGATGACGATCACGATCTATCACAATCCCGGTTGCGGGACCTCGCGTAACACTCTGGCGATGATCCGCCAGAGCGGGGAGGAGCCCGAGATCGTTGAATATCTCAAGAATCCTCCCTCGCGTGACACGCTTGTCTCGCTGATCGCTGCCATGGGCATCGCGCCGCGCGCGTTGCTCCGCGAGAAGGGCACGCCTTATGCGGCGCTCGACCTTGCCAACCCGAAATGGAGCGACGACGAGCTGATCGATTTCATGATGGCGCATCCGATCCTGATCAACCGGCCGATCGTGGTCTCGCCAAAGGGCGTCAAACTGTGCCGGCCGTCCGAGGCTGTGCTTGACCTGCTTGCCACCGACATCGGCCCATTCGTCAAGGAAGACGGCGAAGTGATTTCGCCCCGGACGGCGGGTTCGCGCGCTGAATGAGCCGCCGTGCTGACAACGCCCTGATCGTCGCGCTCGGCACCACGCAAACCCTTGCCTGGGCGTCGAGCTATTATCTGCCCGCCATTCTCGCGGACCCGATTGCGCGGGACCTCGGCATATCGACGAACTGGCTGTTCGCCGCTTTTTCGATGGCGCTGGTGATTTCCGGATTGCTCGGCCCACGCGTCGGCCGCCAGATCGACCGAATGGGCGGGCGCGAGGTGCTGTGCGCGTCCAATCTCATTCTGGCGTCGGGTCTGATCCTGCTCGGGCTTGCGCAGGGGGGCGGCCTGATGGCGGTGAGCTGGCTATTGCTCGGCGCCGGCATGGGCCTTGGCCTTTATGATGCTGCCTTTGCGGCACTCGGGCGCATCTATGGCGACGCCGCCCGGCGCTCCATCACCGGCATTACCTTGATCGCCGGGTTTGCCAGCACGATCGGCTGGCCGCTCAGTGCGTGGGGACTGTCAACCATCGGTTGGCGCTGGACCTGCTTCGGCTGGGCCGCCGCGCATATTCTGATCTGCCTGCCGCTCAACGGCTTGCTAATCCCCAAGCTGAAGCGCGAGCACCGGATCACGGCTGACGCGCCGAAGCCGCATATTCCGATCGACCGCGCGATGGTGTTGCTCGCCTTTGCCTTCGCGGCCGCCTGGAGCGTCACGTCGGCGATGGCGGTTCATTTGCCGCGAATCCTGGAGGCGCTCGGTGCGACGCAAACGCAGGCGATCGCCGCCGGCGCTCTGATCGGCCCGGCACAGGTGGCGGCGCGAATTGTCGAGGCGAGCCTGCTGAAGCGTTTCCATCCGCTATGGTCGGCGCGATTGGCCTGCATCACGCACCCTCTTGGCGCCTGCATCATCGGCCTGTTTGGCGGTAGCTTCGCCGGCATCTTCGCGCTGTTGCACGGAGCGGGAAACGGCATCCTGACGATTGCGCGCGGCACGCTGCCGCTGGCGATATTCGGTCCAAAGGATTTCGGCTATCGCCTGGGACTGCTCGGCGCACCGTCGCGGCTGTCTCAAGCCATCGCGCCCTTGGTATTCGGATTCCTGATTTCACCGCTCGGCGGCTATACGCTCGCGGTCACGTCGGCACTCAGTCTGGCCGCGCTTTTTGCGCTGCTTGCACTCAGGGCCGACCCGAAGACCCCCGTGCAGTAGCATCACGGCCCTTCATCCGCCGAACCGTCTCGATGAACGCCTTGATGATCGGGGAGTGGCCGCGGCCGCTGTGATGGGCGATGCTGTACTGGGTCTTGATGGTGCAGTCGCTGATCTCGAGCGCGCGCAGGTTCGGGTGCGGCACGAATTCGAAATCGGCGACGACGCTGATGCCGAGCCCGCGCTCCACCGCCTTCCAGACGCCCTCGCGGCTTTCGATCTCGAATACCGGCTCGATCCGGATGCCCTCGGCCTGCATCGTCGCCTCGAAGGCGCGCCGCGTGGTCGAGCCGCGCTCGCGCAGCACGATCGGCTGGTCAGCCAGCTCGCGCAGCCTGACCGACTTGCGCTTGAACCAGGGATGATCGCGGTTGACGAACACGATCACGCGATGGGTGCGGTAGGGGATCATGGTGACGCGCGGATCTTCCGGCACCTCCGCCAGGATCGCGACGTCGGCCTCGAAGTCGACGATGTGACGGAAGGTGCGTTCGGAATTGCCGAGCAGGGTCGAGATCTGCACCTGGGGATGATCGCGCTTGAAGGCGGCAATGATCTCGGTGGCATGAAACGGCCCCACCGTCGCCACCCGCAGATGGCCCTTGGTGGCCTTGCCGTGCGCGGCCAACAGCTCGTGCGCCTCGTCGCAGAATGTCATGATGCCGCGGGTGATCTCGAACAGCGCGGCGCCGGCTTCGGTCAGCTCGGTGTGCCTGGGCTTCCGGATCAGCAGCTCGACGCCGTAGGTCTCCTCCAGCTCCTTGACCTGGATGGTCAGCGTCGGCTGTCCGACATTGAGCACGCGCGACGCCGCGGTGAAGCCGCCATGGGCGGCGACCGCGTGGAAGGCGCGCAGCTGGCTGAAAACTATTGACATAATCAATAGAACGCATCCTTAGAATGAATTTGTCAATAGCAGCCGACGCCGTACCTTCGCGTCAAACGGAGGACGCGTGGATGGCCTGGACTTATTCCAACCCGGTGAGAATCGAATTCGGAGCCGACAGCTTCGAAAAGCTGCCGGCGCTTATCGGCAAGCGCGCCTATGCGCTCGTGACCTATGGCGAGCCGGTCTTTGCCGAACTGGAGCGGCGGCTGCGCGCTGCCGCGGGTCCGTCCGTCCTGACCATCCGCGACGTCGCGCCCAATCCGGACTACCGGCTGCTCACCGAGCAGACCGCGCGCTTTGCCGGGCTCGCAAAGCAGCCCGAGGTGATCGTCGCGCTCGGCGGCGGCTCGGTGATCGACTCCGCAAAGGTGTTCGCGGCGGCCGGCGGCGACTTCGCGACCGTCCAAACCTATCTGGAGACCCAGCAGGGCGCCGAGCGCCTCGCGGCGATCCCGATCATCGCGGTGCCCACCACCGCCGGTACCGGCAGCGAGGTGACATGCTGGGGCACGGTGTGGGACGAGGCCAACGGCAAGAAATACTCGCTGGCGCGGCCGTCACTCTATCCGACCCATGCGGTGATCGATCCGCGCCTGATGCTCGGCAAGCCGCGGCTGCTCACCATCAGCACCGGGCTCGATGCGCTGTCGCATGCGCTGGAGAGCATCTGGAACGTCAACAACAACCCGGTGTCCGCCAACCACGCGATTGCAGCGGCGCGCAGCATCCTCGACGTGCTGCCGCAGCTTGCGAGCGATCTCGGCAATCTCGAGCTGCGCAGCCGCATGGCGCAGGCGGCGCTGTTCGCCGGACTGGCATTCTCCAACACCAAGACCGCGATCGCACATTCGCTGTCCTATCCGATCACGCTGCGGCACGGCGTGCAGCACGGCATTGCCTGCTCGTTCTCGCTGCCGATGGTGTTGCGCAGCGTGAAGGGGGCGGGCGGGCTCTGCGAGGACAGCCTCGGGCAGATCTTTGGCGCCGACCTGGCGCGCGCGGCCGATGATCTCGAAGACTTCATGGCGCGGCTCGGCATCGCCTGCAATCCGGCCGCCTACAGGATCGAGCGCGCCGAATGGCACGCGCTGATCGCGGATTCGCTCGAAGGCGAGCGCGGCCGCAACTTCCTGGGGTCGAAGGAGCGGCTGATCGAGGCTTCGCAGACCCAGCGCATGCCGAGCGCGGTGAGCGCGTGACGGCGGCGCGGTGACAAGGAGAGACATCATGCAAGAGAACGACCAAGACAATCGCAAGACCATCACCGTCAACGGGCGCGATTACGCCGCGCCGACGCGGCCGACCGTCGTGATCTGCCTGGACGGATCGGAGCCCGGCTATATCGAGCAGGCGATCGAGGCCGGCGTCGCGCCGACCTTCGCGCGCTTCATGAATGAGGGCGCGCATGTCCATGCCGCCAGTGTGATCCCGAGCTTCACCAATCCGAACAACCTTTCGATCATCACCGGGCGGCCGCCCGCGGTGCACGGCATTGCCGGCAACTACTTCTATGACACGGCAAACAACGCCGAAGTCATGATGAACGATCCGAAATTCTTGCGCGCACCGACCATCCTCGCTGGGGTCCATGACGCCGGCTACAAGGTTGCCGCCGTCACCGCCAAGGACAAGCTGCGTACCTTGCTTGCGTACGGTCTGGACTATTCCAGCGGCCGCGCCATCGCCTTCTCGTCGGAGAAGGCCGACCAGGCCACCAAGGCCGCCAACGGCATCGACAATGTGCTCGACTTCGTCGGCCTGCCGCTGCCCGAGGTCTACTCAGCCGATCTGTCGCGCTTCGTGTTCGCGGCCGGCGTCAAGCTGGTCGAACGGCACCGTCCCGATCTGATGTACCTGTCGACCACCGACTACATCCAGCACAAGGTCGGGCTCGGCACCAAGATCGCCAACGACTTCTACGCGATGATCGACGATTATCTTGCGAAGCTCGATGCGCTCGGTTGCAACATCGTGGCGACCGCCGACCACGGCATGAACGACAAGTTCTTGCCTGACGGCAAGCCCGACGTGATCTACCTCCAGGACGTCATGGACGACTGGACGGGTACGGGCGCCGCACGCGTGATCCTGCCGATCACCGATCCCTATGTTGCCCATCACGGCTCGCTCGGCTCGTTCGCGACCATCTACACGCCGGAGGGCGCCGACGTCGACGCGCTGCTGTCGCGGCTGCGTGCGACCGGAGGCATCGAGGTGGCGCTGACGCGCAACGAGGCCTGCGCCAGGTTCGAGCTGCCGCCGGACCGGATCGGCGACATCGTCGTGATCTCGACCAGGCACAAGGTGCTCGGCACCAGCGAGTCGCGTCACGATCTGTCGGGCCTGACCGAGCCGCTGCGCTCGCATGGCGGGCTGACCGAGGAGCGGGTGCCGCTGATCGCCAACCGCAGGATCGCGCTGCCCGCCGGTCGCGCCCTGCGCAATTTCGACGCCTTCGACGTCGCGCTCAATCGCATCCAGTAACGCGCTGGTTAAGGACATTGCCATGAACATCCAGAGTCCCGCCGTTCGCCACGAGCAGATGCGGATCGCAGGCAGCCTCGTCGACACCGACGAGCATGTCGAGGTCTTCAATCCCTACACCAACAAGGTGGTGGGTACGGTGCCGGCGGCACGGCCGGAGCATGTGCGCAGCGCGTTCGCCAAGGCGGCTGCGTTCAAGCCGAAGCTGACCCGCTACGAGCGCCAGCGCATCCTGCTGCGCACTGCGGAGATCCTCGCCGGCCGCAAGGAGGAATTCGCGCGGCTGATCACCGCCGAGTCCGGGCTGTGCTGGAAGGACTCGCTCTACGAGGCCGGCCGCGCCTACGACGTCTATTCCTTTGCCGGCCAGCTCGCGATCAAGGACGACGGGGAGACCTTCTCCTGCGACATCAGCCCGCAGGGCAAGGCGCGCAAGATCTTCACGACGCGCACGCCGCTGCTTGGCGCGATCTCGGCGATCACGCCGTTCAATCATCCGCTCAACATGGTGAGCCACAAGATCGCGCCCGCGATCGCGAGCAACAACCGCGTGGTGCTGAAGCCGACCGAGCTGACGCCGCTGACCGCGCTCGCGCTCGCCGATGTGCTGTATGAAGCCGGGCTGCCGCCCGAAATGCTGTCGGTAGTCACGGGCAATCCGCATTCGATGGGCGATGCGATGATCACCGATCCGGAGGCCGATCTCGTCACCTTCACGGGGTCGGTCAGGGTCGGCAAGCACATCGCCGCCAAGGCTGGCTACAAGCGCCTGGTGCTCGAGCTCGGCGGCAACGACCCCCTGATCGTGATGGAGGACGCCGATCTCGAGAAGGCGGCGGAGCTTGCGGTCACCGGCGCCACCAAGAACTCCGGCCAGCGCTGCACGGCGGTCAAGCGCATCCTCTGCGTCGAAGCGGTGGCCGACGATTTCGCTGATCTGGTGCTGAAGAAGGCGCGCAAGCTGAAGTGCGGCGATCCGATGGACCCGACGGTCGACGTCGGCACCGTCATCCATGAGGGCGCGGCGAAGGAGTTCGAGCGCCGCGTCAATGCCGCCGTCGCCGACGGCGCCGAGCTCCTGCACGGCAACGGTCGCGAGGGCGCGCTGTATCCGCCGACGGTGGTCGACCGGATTCCCTACACCAGCGAGCTCGTGATGCAGGAGACCTTCGGGCCGGTCATCCCGATCGTCCGCGTGCCCAACGACATCGACAGCGTGATCCGGATTTCGAATTCGACCGCATTCGGTCTGTCGTCCGGCGTCTGCACCAACCGGCTCGACTACATCACCCGGTTCGTCAACGAGCTCGATGTCGGCACCGTGAATGTGTGGGAAGTGCCGGGCTACCGGATCGAGATGTCGCCGTTCGGCGGGATCAAGGATTCCGGCCTCGGCTACAAGGAAGGCGTGCAGGAGGCGATCAAGAGCTTCACCAACGTCAAGACCTACTCGCTGCCCTGGCCGGTCTAGAGCAGCGCCGACGAGGGGCCGCACGCGCAGAACAACAACATCGCGGCGGCCGGCAGAATCAATCAAACAAAGGGGAGGCCTCAATGTCGATCACGTTCAGTCCGTCGAGCGTCGGCTCGGTCGGAGTGCAGAATCCGGAGCTTGCGACATCGTTCCGCCGCGCGCAGTGGCGGATGCTGTTCGCGGCGATGTTCTGCTATCTGTTCTTCTACACCGGGCGGCAAACCTTCGGCTTCGCGATTCCCGGCATCCAGGCCGAGTTCGGCGTCACCAAGGAGGCTCTGGGCTGGGCCAGCGCGGCGCTGCTGTGGTGCTACGCGGTCGGGCAGGCCATCAACGGCAATCTCGGCGACAAGTTCGGCGGCCGCCGCGTGATGAGCGCGGGCGCGATCCTCTCCTTCATCATGAACTGGGCGACCAGCCTTTCGACCGGGATCGTCAGCCTGACCGCGTTCTGGGGCATCAACGGCTATTTCCAGTCGATGGGATGGGCGCCGGGCAGCCGGCTGCTGTCGAACTGGTGGGGCCGGCACGAGCGCGGCACGGTCTACGGGCTCTATACGTTCGCGGCCGGGCTCGCCTCGGTGCTGTCGTTCGTCACCTCGCTGGTCGTGGTCGGCTATTTCCAGCTCGACTGGCGCTGGATCTTCCGCATCCCGGTGGTGCTGCTGCTGCTCGGCGGCATCGCATTCTATCTGATCGCGCGCGAGAAACCCGAGGACATGGGCTTTGCCTCGCCGCATGACGAGGCCGACGACGTCGCGGTAACGGACGCCGCGGTCAGCGCCAATGAGGGCTCGCTGGCGCGCTACAAGGCGGTGCTGTCGAACTGGCGGCTGCTGGTCGCCGGCGTCTCGATCGGCTTCCAGAACGCGGCGCGCTATGGCTTGCTGGTGTGGGTCCCTGTGCACTTCCTCGGCAGCAACTGGGCCAAGGCGGGCGCGAGCTCGGTGGTCGATCCGCGCTGGATCAGCATCGCGCTGCCGGTCGGCATGGCGGTGGGTGCGTTCAGTAATGGCTGGATCTCGGACAAGGTGTTCGGCTCACGCCGCTACCTCGCGATCGTGCTCTACATGGTGCTCGCCGCGGTCACCGCGCTCTGCATGTATGCGATCCCGACTACCGACGTCTATCTCGGCATGACGGTACTGTTCCTGTGCGGCTTCTTCACCTACGGCCCGCAATCCTCGTTCTGGGCATTGTGCCCGGATCTGGTCGGGCACAAGCGGGCAGGGACTGCAACCGGCGTGATGAACTTCTTCGCCTATCTGTTCGCCGGTCTCGGCGAGCCGATGATCGGCCACTTCATGGACAAGCATAACCAGACGTCGCTTGTGTTCCTGGTGGTCGCGGTCTGCGCGACGTCGAGCGCGGTGGTGGCAGCGTTCATCCGCCGCTGACCAGCGGTCGAAATCACTGCTCGCGATCGGTCCGCGCTTCCCTGGAAGCGCGGACCGACTGCTTTCGGGGTGAGCAAAACGCCGCTGCACGCAATCGCCGCAGCCGCCGGCGACTTGCCGAGATCGCCGGCTCCAGGCGGTGACCTGACGCCCAATCGCTCATCACGGCTGACTAATAACGATGCTGCACCAGAAAAATATGACGTAATATCAATAGTATGCAATAAGTTGCATGCAGAATACAAAATGTGCTTGTCGCCTCGCGCCGGTTGAAGCAGACTTTGCGCCGGGCAGGAGAGGCCGATGATCTTCGATGACGAGGGTCGCGCCAGGGACAAAAATCTGCCGGGAGAGGAGCGTGCAATGAGCGATCAGGTGTCCACCATCGCAATGGCAGATGCGGCGAAGCCTTCCGGCGTACGCTGGAAGATCTTCCTGCTGATGCTGTTCCTGATCTCGATCAACTATATCGATCGCGCCTCGCTGTCGGTCGCGATGCCCGTCATCGCCAAGGAGTTCGACATCGACCCGGCGATGCAGGGGCTGATCCTGAGCTCGTTCTTCTGGACCTATGCGCTGATGCAGGTGCCGGGCGGCATGCTCGCCGACCGCTTCAAGCCGCGCATCGTGATCGCGCTGGCGACGCTGTTCTGGGGCTTCTTCCAGGCGCTGGCGGCGCTGTCCACCAGCTGGATGCTGCTGCTGATGACCCGGCTCGGGCTCGGCGCGTCGGAAGCGCCGATCTATCCGGCCGGCGGCAAGCTCAATGCGATCTGGATGACGCAGACCGAACGCGGCCGCGGCGCCACGCTGCTGGACGGCGGCGCGCCGCTTGGTGCCGCGCTCGGCTCGATCGTGATCGCCTGGCTGATGGCGGCGTTCAGCTCCTGGCGCGTCGCCTTCGTCGTCGCCGGCGTCGGCACCATGCTGTGCGGGCTGTGGGCCTGGTATTACATCCGCAACGTGCCGCGCGAGCATCCGTCGGTCAACGAGGCCGAGGCGCGCTATCTCGAGGAGGCGCATGCGATCGAGGACGCGGCGACGCCGCCGTCCTCGGGCGCAAGCTGGATGGCCTATTTCCGCTTTCGCTCGGTGTGGTGCATGTGCCTGGGGTGGATGTTCTTCAACACCACGTTCTATGGCCTGTTGACCTGGATGCCGACCTATTTGTTCAAGGTGCACGGCTTCGACATCAAGGCGCTCGGCGGCGCATCCTTCATCATCTTCTTCGCGGGCTTCGTCGGCGAACTGGTCGGCGGCTGGATCGGCGATAGCTGGCGCGAGCGGGGCGGGGCGCCGAACACCGTGTTCCGTACCCTGTTCGGCATCGCGGCGATCATGGCGACGATCTCGATCTTCCTCGTCGCCTATGTCACCAATGCGGTTGCGGTCGTGGTGCTGCTGTCGACGACGCTGTTCTTCCTGCGCTGGTGTGGCATGTATTGGGCGATCCCCTCGGCGCTGGCGGGCCGCGGCAAGTCCGGCTTCCTCGGCGGCTGCATGAATCTCGGCGGCAATATCGCAGGCATCACGACGCCCCTGATCGTCGGCTTCATCGTGCAGGCCACCGGCTCCTATTTCCTGGCCCTGATGTATTTCGCCGCCGCAGGCATTGCGCTGTTGATCTGCTCGACCCTGATCGATTACAGCCGCAAGCTCCCGGTCTAGAACGGAAGCGGCCAATGACACGTCCCGTCCGGCTCGGCATGCTGACGCCGTCGTCGAATACCGCACTCGAGCCGATCACCTGCGCGATGCTGGCAGGCGTCGACGGCGTCTCGGCGCATTTCTCGCGCTTCAAGGTGACGGAGATCGCGCTGTCGGAGCAGGCGCTGCGCCAGTTCGACGCCAGCGAGATCTTGCGCGCAGCTGAATTGCTCGCCCATGCCAAGGTCGACGTGATCGCCTGGAACGGCACCTCGGCGAGCTGGCTCGGCTTCGATCGCGACGAGAGCCTTTGCGAGCAGATCACGGCGGCGACCGGGATCAAGGCCTGCACCACGGTGTTGGCCTATCGCGACCTGCTGCGGCGGATCGGGGCCAAACGGATCGGGCTGGTGACGCCGTATCGTGAGGACGTGCAGGAGCGGATCATCGCCAACTGGAATTCGGAAGGGCTCCATTGTTTTGCCGAGCGGCATCTCGCGCTGCAGGACAATTTCTCCTTTGCCGAGGTCAGCGAGGCCGAGGTCGCAGGGATGATCGAGGACGTCGTGCGCGAGGGCTGCGATGCCGCCGTCGTGCTCTGCACCAACATGCGCGGCGCGGGCGCGGCCGAACGGCTGGAGCGGCAATTTGCCGTGCCGGTGCTGGATTCGATTGCGGTGACGCTGTGGGCGTGCCTGGTCGCGGCCGGCTGCGATCCGTCGCGCGTGCACGGCTGGGGCAACCTGTTCACGAACCCCGATCTGCGCGCGGCTGCCGCGATCCAATCATGACAAAGAGGGCGAGCCGTGACTGAAGCCCGAGCGACCAGACGCAGCAAGGACCCCAAGCGCGCGATGACAGCGCTGCAACGGCGTCGTTTGCGCGTGCCCCGGGTCGGGCTGCACGAGCAGGCGGCTGCGCGGCTGCGCACCATGATCGTGCGCGGCGATCTGGCGCCCGGACAATCGCTGGGCGAGGCGGATCTGTCCGACGCGCTCGGCATTTCGCGCACCCCGCTGCGCGAGGCGCTGAAGCAATTGGCGAGCGAAGGCCTGATCGAGCTCAGGCTGAACCATAGCGCCGTGGTGGCGCCGTTCCGCCGCGCCGAGCTCACCGAATTGTTCGAGGCGGTCAGCGGCATCGAGCGCTGCGCCGCCGAGCTTGCCGCGCTCCGCATGGAGGATGCCGACTTCGAGCGGCTCGAGGCGCTGCAAGACAAGATCGAATGGCACCACGGCCGCGGCGAGCTGCGCGACTATTTTCAAGTTAACCAGCTGATCCACTCGGCGATCGTGGGCTTTGCGCGCAACGCGGTGCTGAAGGCGACGCATGAGGCGCTGCTGGCGCGGGCCGAGCGCGCGCGCTTCTTCGCGCTCTCGGTGCTCGGGCGCTGGGATGAATCGGTGCGCGAGCACCAGGACATTCTGGCCGCGCTCAAGCGCCGGGATGCAGCCCGTGCCGGTCAAATGCTGGCCCAGCATGTGCGCCGCACCGGCGAGATCGTCGCCGAGACGCTGGATGCCAGGACGCCGGATGCCGATGCGGATGACGCCGCGGCAGCGCAGCTGAACGCCACGCCGCGCGGTCGCAAGACGAGGAAAGTTGCGCCATGAAGATCCTGCTGCTCAATCCCAACACGACGGCTGATGTGACGGATCTGCTGCATGCCGCCGGCAGCAAGGTGGCGTCGTCCGGCACCGAACTGGTGCCAGCGACGGCGACGCGCGGCGTGCCCTATATTGCGACCCGCGCCGAGGCGCAGATCGGGGGCGCGATCGCACTCGAGATGCTGGCCGAGGCCGGCTCCGGCATCGATGCCGCCATCATCGCCGCGTTCGGCGATCCCGGCCTGTTCGGCGCGCGCGAGCTGTTCGCGTATCCCGTCGTGGGATTGGCCGAGGCCGCCATGCTGACCGCCTGCATGCTTGGGCGACGGTTTTCGATCGTGACCTTCGCCGGCGCGCTGGCGCCCTGGTACGAGGAATGCGTCGCGATGCACGGGCTGAGTTCGCGCTGCGCCGGCATCCGCACGCTCGACGGCAGCTTCCGGTCGATCTCGGAGGTGCAGGCCGAGAAGGAGGAGCTGTTGGTCGCGCTCGCCAACCGCGCGGTCGAGCAGGATGGCGCCGACATCGTCATCCTGTCCGGCGCGCCGCTCGCCGGGCTCGCCGCAAAAGTCCGCGACCGCATTCCGGTGCCGGTGGTCGATCCGGTCGCGGCGGCGGTGCGCCAGGCGGAGACGCTTGCCGTGCTCAAGCCGCGCAAGGCGGTCGCCGGCACTTTCCGCCGTCCCGATCCGAAGCCGACAAGCGGGCTCGCCGAGCCGCTTGCCGCCATCATCGAACATCGCTCACCGAAGCAGGAGACCCGCTGATGTCGTTCGACACCATCATCCGTGGCGGCACCGTCGTCACCGCTGCCGATACCTTTGCCTGCGACGTCGGGATCCGCGACGGCAAGATCACGGCGCTCGGCCACGATCTCGGCAGCGCGACCACGATCATCGACGCCACCGGCCGGCTGGTGCTGCCCGGCGGCATCGACAGCCACGTTCATTTCGCCCAGCCGTCGGGCGACGGCATCGTGATGGCCGACGGCTTTGCCTCCGGCACCCGCTCGGCGGCGTTCGGCGGCAACACCACCGTGCTGCCGTTCTGCCTGCAGGAGAAGGGCCAGACGCTGCGCGAGGCGCTCAAGCATTACCATTCGCTGGCCGAAGGCGAGTGCCATGTCGACGTCGCCTTCCATCTCATCGTCACCGATCCGACCGAGCATGTGCTGGGCCAGGAGCTGCCAGCGCTGGTCGAGGACGGCTACACATCGCTGAAGGTCTTCATGACCTATGAGGGGCTCGCGCTGTCGGACCGCGAACTGCTCGAGACCATGTCGGTCGCGCGCGAGACCGGCGCGATGCTGATGGTGCATGCGGAGAATTTCGACGCCATCCGTTTCCTCACCGATCGGTTGGAACGTGCCGGCAATACGGCGCCGCGCTTTCACGCGACCTCGCGGCCGATCCCGGTCGAGCGTGAGGCCACCCATCGCGCCATTTCGCTGTCGGAACTCGTCGACGTGCCGATCATGATCGTGCATGTCTCGAACCGCGAGGCGATGGAGGAGATCCGGCGCGCCCAGCAGCGCGGGCTCCGCGTGATGGGCGAGACCTGCCCGCAGTATCTGATGCTGACCGAGAAGGATCTCGATCAGCTCAACATGGAAGGCGCCAAATACGTCTGCTCGCCGCCGCCGCGCGACGTCGCCAGCCAGCAGGCGTGCTGGGAGGGGCTGCAACAGAAGGTGTTTTCGGTGTTCTCGTCGGACCATTGCCCGTTCCGCTACGACGACCCGCAGGGCAAGCTCGCGTCCAGGGGCCGCACCAGCTTCCGCTGGGTGCCGAACGGCATCCCTGGCGTCGCGACGCGGCTGCCGATCCTGTTCTCGGAGGGCGTTGTTAAGGGGCGCATCGACCTCAACAGCTTCGTTGCCTTCAGCGCCACCAACCACGCCAAGATCTACGGCCTCTATCCGCGCAAGGGCACCATCGCGGTCGGCTCCGATGCCGACATCGCGCTGTGGGACCCGAAGCGCAAGGTGACGATCCGCCACGAGCTGATCCATGACGGCTCCGACTACACGCCCTATGAAGGCCTCGAGGTGACGGGCTGGCCGGTGCTGACGATGGTGCGCGGCAAGGTGGTCGTCGACGACGGCACCCTGGTCGGCAGCAAGGAGCACGGCACGTACCTTGCGCGCGCCAAGCCGCCAATAGGGGCGACCATCCCGTAACCCGTGCAACAAGAAGGCAGGAGACCACCATGCCCTATGCGACAACAGATGACGGCGTACGGCTCTATTTCGAGGAAACCGGGTCGGGTCATCCGGTGATTTTGGTGCACGAATTCGCCGGCGACCTGCGCAGCTACGAGCCGCAGATGCGGCATTTCGGCAAGCGCTTCCGCACCATCGCCTACAATGCGCGCGGTTTCCCGCCGTCCGATGTGCCGGATCAGGTGTCGTCCTATTCGCAGGCGCGCGCCGCCGACGACATCCTGGCGGTGCTCGATCACATCGGCGCACCGAAGGCGCATATCGTCGGCCTGTCGATGGGCGGCTTCGCGACGCTGCATTTCGGGCTCCGTCACCCGGCGCGGGCGCTGTCGCTGTGCATCGGCGGCTGCGGCTACGGCGCCGAGCTCGACAAGCGCGAGACGTTCCGCGCCGAGGCCGACGTGATCGCCGGCATGATCCGCAAGGAGGGCATGCCGGCCTTCGCCGAACGCTATGCCTACGGGCCAACCCGCGTGCAGTATGAGAACAAGGATCCGCGCGGCCATTCCGAGTTCAAGCGCATGCTGGCCGAGCATTCGGCGGTGGGATCGGCCAACACCCAGCAGGGCGTGCAGAAGGAGCGGCCCTCGCTCTACACCCTGGTCGACGAGATGAAGCGCATCGATGTGCCGACCTTGATCATCACCGGCGACGAGGATTGGCCGTGCCTGCTGCCGGGCATCCTGATGAAGCAGAGCATCCCGTCGGCCGCGCTCGCGGTGATGCCGAACTGCGGCCACGCCATCAACATCGAGGAGCCCGACGAATACAACCGGATCGTCGGCAATTTCCTGGCCCAGGTCGAAAGCGGCCGCTGGCCGCAGCGTGATCCCCGCGCCGTCAGTGCGTCGATCACGGGAATGAAGGACTAGGGCAGGCTGTCACCGGTCCGTTCGCGCGCACGGCAATGATCCCGGACACGCAGGGGCGCGTTCGCGATCTCACGATCCGGGAGAAAGCCCAACATGCGCGAGCATGCCGCGACCGCGACGCGCGTATATGCAGATCGTGCCAGAGTGCGTACATCCCTGAAATACCGGAACGAGGACCGTTGCTGAGGAATTGATCCGAACACCCTTGCAAGGAGCTCGGACATGCGACCAACCAAAGCCTTCCTGGTGCTCAGCTTCGTCGCTGCTGCAGCAACGATGCTTCCCTATGACGTACAGGCTCGCCGCTTCGGTGGCGGAGCGGCTCACTTTCACGGCGGCGGAATGCGGCCTGGCTGGCATGGTGGCGGCACGCGATGGCATGCCGGCGGAGGTGCGCGCTGGCACGGAGGAGGCGCGCGCTGGGCCGGCGGCGGCCGTTATTACCGTGGCGGTGGTTACTATCGTGGCGGTGGTTATTATGGAGGAGGTTGGGGCGCTGCCGCAGCCGGCCTGGCAACGGGCGCGGCGATCGGCGCCGCAACGGCTTATAACTCCTGCTATCAGACCAGAACCGTGTGGAACGGCAGCGCATACGTTCAGCAAAGCGTGAGGGTCTGCTAGGTCATCCGGAATGTCTGCATTGCCGGACTAACTCTCCTTTCGCCAATTCGAGATCACGGGCGGCCGGACCAACCTGGTCCGGCTTGCGCTCGCGCTGCTGGGGCGACGAGATCGTCGCAGTGTCGCGTCGTCGTGCGCAACACACGTCGGCTACGGCCCCGCAAGCGCGTTCAGCGGCGCGTTCACCTGCCATGTCGGACTGTCGCCGGCGCAATATGCGCGGCAGCAGATCGACTCATGACGCACGCGACCGCGTCATCGAGATAGCGATCAATCCAACATCGTTCGCATCTGCTGCAACCGGCGCGGGAATCAAAACGCGCGATGATGAATCGTTGTGACGATGTGTTGCTCGCACAAAACTTACACAGGGCTGTCATCGGCGATGGATAACTTGTCGCACGTCGACGTCATAAATCTGTAAAATCAAGGGGCACTACGGTGAAAGCCAAATTTCTTTCGACGGTCGGAGTCTGTCTGGTCGCCGCTGCTGCGATTGCGTGCAGCGCCGCCGCTCAGGACGACAAGGATCACGATCATCGTCATCCGCACGACATCCACACGGCAACGCCGATCAAGCATCTTGTCGTGATCTTCAACGAGAACCGCTCGTTCGATCATTATTTCGCGACCTACCCGAACGCAGCCAATCCGACCGGCTCGATCCCATTCAATCCGAAGCCGCATACGCCGAAGGTGAACAACCTGGCCAACGCCAATCTGCTGACCAACAACCCGAACCTCAATCCGGCCAACGGCACCGGCGCGACCAATCCGTTCCGTCTCGACCGCACGCAGGCCAACACCAAGTCGCAGAACCACGCCTACACGCCCGAGCAGCAGGCGGTCGACAACGGCAAGGAAGACCTGTTTCCGGAATTCACCGGTCGCGGCACCGCGGGCGGCGTCGGCGCCTTCGGCACCAACGGGCAGGTGATGGGCTATTTCGACGGCAACACCGTCACCGCGTTCTGGAATTACGCCCAGAACTTCGCGATGAGCGACAATAGCTGGACCGACACCTTCGGTCCGTCGACGCCCGGCGCGATCGAGGTGGTTTCCGGCCAGACCAACGGTGCGCAGAACATCGTCGGCACGTCGTCGTCGATCGCCGACGGCCAGGGCGGGCTGACGCTGATCGGCGATACCGACCCTGCCTACGACTCCTGCTCGAGCACGACCAGCCAGGTCCTGATGACCAGCAAGAACATCGGCGATCTGCTCAACGCCGAGCAGATCAGCTGGGGCAGCTTCATGGGCGGCTTCGACCTGACGCTCAAGAACAGCAACGGCACCACCAATTGCGGCCGCAGCACGTTCTCGAGCAACGTCAACGGCACCATCGTGGACTACATTCCGCACCACGCCTGGTTCCAATACTACAAGTCGACCGCCAACCCGACCCATGCGCGTCCGAGCTCGGTGAATGCGATCGGCCACACCTACCTGCCCGGCAGCAAGACGGTCGATCCGGCCAATCATGCCTACGACCTCGAGGACTTCTACGCTTCGGTGAAGGCCGGCAACTTCCCGGCCGTGTCCTACATCAAGATGCCGGCCTATCAGGACGGTCATCCCGGCAACTCCGATCCGCTCGACGAGCAGGCGGGCAATGTCGAGCTGATCAACTTCCTGCAGAAGCAGAAGGAGTGGGGCGAGACCGCCGTCATCGTCACCTATGACGACTCCGACGGCTGGTACGACCACCAGTACCTCGCACCGATCACCGCCTCGTATGATCCCACCGCTGACCAGGTCAACGGTCCCGGCCAGTGCGGCCGCGGCATCGGCAAGCAGACGCAGCCGAAGGGCCTCGAAGGCAAGCCGGTGAACGGCCGCTGCGGTCCCGGCACGCGCACGCCGTTCCTGGTGATCTCGCCCTTCGCGAAGCGGAACTACGTCAGCCACACGATGATTTCGCAGGCCTCCGTGGTGCGCTTCATCGAGGACAACTGGCTGCACGGCCAGCGTCTCGGCGGCGGCTCGTTCGACGAGAAGGTCGAATCGATCGCTGACATGTTCGACTTCGAACGCGGCCATGGTCAGGACCACGAGTACCGTCAGGACACGCTGTTCCTCGATCCGACCGCCGGCACGGTGATTGTCAGCCCGCCGGACGAGCATCACCACCACTAACGCTCTGGGATCACTGGACGTCATATGATCCGCCGCACTCTGTGGCTTCTCGGCGCCGGCCTGCTCTGCATGGCCGGCGCCGTTGCGGCAGTCGAAACGCAGCAGCTTCCGGATGTAAGGCAGCTTCCGGGAACCAATCCGAACCCGGTGCATCTCAGGCGTCCGCCTGTCGCTCCGCTGTCCGCGATGGCCCAGCTCGGCCAGAAGATCTTCTTCGATGCGTCGCTGTCGTCGTCGGGCGCATTGTCATGCGCATCCTGTCACAGTCCGGACCACGCCTATGGCCCGCCCAATGACGGGCCGGTGATGCTCGGCGGGCGCACGCAGTCCCGGCAAGGGACGCGCGCCGTACCTGGCCTGACCTATCTCGAGCGGCAGCCGAATTTCAGCATCGGGCCCGAGAAGGACGAGGACGACAACGTCGTCGACTTCGCGCAACTGGCCGCGGCAGGCCAGCAGGCGGTGCGGGCGAAGAAGGTCGCGACCGGCACGGCCGCGTCCGCGGTCAACATCGTGCCGCAGGGCGGCCTGTTCTGGGACGGCCGCGCCGATACGCTGCAGGACCAGGCGATCTTCCCGCTGCTCGATCCCAATGAGATGGATGGCGGTAGCATCGAGGTGGTGGCGCAGAAGCTGCGCCAGGCGAGCTATGCCCCGCGCTTTGCCGAACTGTTCGGCGCTGGTGTCTTCGACAATACGCGGCTGCTGGTCGCGGAAGCGATGTTCGCGGTCGCGCGCTATCAGGTGGAGGAGCCGAGCTTCCATCCCTACAACAGCAAGTTCGACTACTGGCTGGAGGGCAGGGCGCGGCTGAACGAGAGCGAGTTGCGCGGCCTGCAATTGTTCAATGATCCGGAGAAGGCCAATTGCGGCGGTTGTCATACCTCGCAGCCGACCCGCGACGGCCTGCCGCCACTGTTCACCGACCATCAGTATGAGGCGCTCGGTGCGCCGCGCAACACCGCGCTCGCCGGCAACGGCGATCCCGATCATTTCGATCTCGGGGTCTGTGGGCCGTATCGCACCGACATTGCCGAGCAGACGCAATATTGCGGGATGTTTCTGACACCGACCTTGCGCAACACGGCCACACGCCGCGTGTTCTTCCACAACGGCGTCTTCACCAGCCTCGAGCAGGTGCTCGATTTCTATAATTTCCGCGATACCAATCCGGAGAAGGTGTTCCCGCGTGCCGCCGACGGAACGGTGCGGAAATACGACGACCTGCCGGAAAGGTATCACGGCAATGTCGACGTCGCCGATCCGCCCTTCGAGCGCCATCGGGGCGACACGCCGGCGATGACGGCGCAGGACAAGGCCGACATCATCGCGTTCCTGAAGACGCTGACCGACGGTTACCAGCCGGAGCGGTGAGCCGTCGCGGCGGCCCATCGCGGAACCGATAGGTGAGTTGGCAGGTCCTCGTCATGCGCGCATAATGGACGCATGAATGTCGTCGAAGGCAACGGCGCCAAGATCCCCGCGATCGGGCTCGGGACATGGGAGTTGCGCGGGCGGACCTGCGCGCGCATCGTCGAGCAGGCGTTGCGGCTCGGTTACCGGCACATCGACACCGCCCAGATCTACGACAATGAGCGCGAGGTCGGCGAGGGGCTGCGCGCCTCCGGCATCAAGCGTGACGACGTGTTCGTCACCACCAAGGTCTGGACCACGCATTTCATGGCGAAGGATCTCGAACGGTCCGCCAAGGAAAGCCTGGCACGGCTCCGTCTCACCGAGGTCGATCTGCTGCTGCTGCACTGGCCCAATCCGCAGGTGCCGCTGGCCGAGACGCTCGGCGCGCTGGCGCGCGTCAGGCAAGCCGGCCTGGCGCGGCACATCGGCGTCTCGAACTTCAACGTGGCACTGATCGAGGAGGCGGTGGCGGAATGCCCCGAACCGCTCGCCTGCGACCAGGTCGAGTACCATCCTTATCTGGACCAGACCGATGTGATCGCGGCCTGCGCGCGCCATGGCATGGCGTTCGTCGCCTACAGCCCGATCGCGAAAGGGCGGGTCAAGAACGACCGCGCGCTGGCGCGGATCGGCGACCGCTATCGCAAGACGGCTGCCCAAATCTGCCTGCGCTGGCTGGTGCAACAGAACGTCTCCGCGATCCCGCGCACCTCGAAGCTCGAGCGGCTCCAGGAAAACATCGATATCTTCGATTTCGAGCTGTCGGATGAGGACATGCGCGAGATTTCGGCGCTCGGCAGCGCCGGGGCGCGATGATCGGCCCGGTGGCGCATCGGGGCGTCGCCTAAGGGGCAAGTCCAGGAAAAATGGCTGGGCGCCGATCCGGATCATGCTATTGCCCGCTGGCCGGTTGCGGCCTTGGCCCGAATGGGGATTGAGGCAGGCGGGTTCCGGCCGGTATTATTGCCGGCGGGGGAGACATCACTGATGTGATCGGGTGGGATGAAGTTTCGGCCAAACGCGGATCTGCTGGCATCGGTGTTCGTGCACCTGATGCTGCTCGCGCTGATTTTCCTTTATTCGGAGGTGCATCAGTTCGATCCCGTCGCCGCTGACACGGTGCCGGTCGAGATTGTGACGCCGCAGGAGGTCGCCAAGTCGGAGGTAACGCCCGACCCGGCGCCGAGTCCGTCGCCGACCCCCGAACTGCAATTGCCGTCGCTCGACAAGCCGGTGGACTCAGCCAAGCCCGAACCGTCAGCGCAGGCGCCCGCGCCAGAGAAGCAGCAGGCGGCACCACAGCCGGCACAGAAGCAGGCGACGCCGCCGGCGCCCAAGCCCAGCCCAACACCCCAACAGGCCGCGGCCGCGCAGCCGGCGGCTCAGACGCCGCCGATGCCCCAGCCGATGCCGCAGCAACAGGCACAGGCGGCGGCGCCTGCCTATACACAGCCGGAGCCTGACCTGTCGGTCAAATACAATGTCATGCTTGGCCTGCCGCCGGACATCTCCGTGAAGCCGCCCGCCGACGCGCCGTCCGGTCCCGGTCCCGGCAAGGACAATTTCGACGCCGCGGCCACCGAACAGGCCGACGTCGGCTCCAGCGTGGCGGCCGAATTCCGCCGCCATCTGAAGACCTGCCTGAAGCTGCCGCCGACGGTGAGCACGAGCGATGACGTCAAGATCAAGCTCAGGGTGTTCATGAAGCCCGACGGCAAGCTCGCTTCATCGCCCCAGCTGATCGAAGCCACTGCATCCGAAAAGGGGCCGCTGCTGCTCAAGAGCGCCACCGAAGCGCTGCAGGCCTGCCAGCCCTATGCGATGCTGCCGCGGGATCGTTACGGCGAATGGAAGGTGCTCGACCTCGACTTCAGCCCTCGCGATTTCGCGTCGTGAGGCGTGGCAAACGTCAACTTCCCATTGCCTGCCAGGCGTTCGAGGCGAACTGCCGGCGCCAGATCACGATCACGACCGCGGCTGTCGTGGCGAACAGCACCCAGGGGCTGACGAACCAGCCGAGATAGCCGAGCGCAAAGAAGAACGCGCGCTGGCCGCGGTTGAAGTGCCGGCCCGCGGTCTCGAACAGGCGGGTGGTGCGGATCACATGGGCTTCCGCCTCGGGCGTATCGCGCTGGCCGGCCGGCGGCATCGCGCCGAACAGGATCGCGACATAGTTGAACAGGCGATAGGCCCAGGCGAATTTGAAGAAGGTGTAGATGAAAATCAGGATCAGCCCGATGCACTTGACCTCCCACAGCGCGGGCGAGGGCGTCAGGTTGACCGGTAGCGCACCGAGCACGGCGAGCGCGTCATTGGTCGCGCGCAACAGCGCCAGCGCACCGCCGATCGCGATCAGGCTGGTGGAGGCGAAGAACGCGGTGCCGTTCTGCAAGCTCGCCATGATCTGCATGTCGACCATCCGCGCATCGCGGTGGAGCAGGTTC
This sequence comes from Bradyrhizobium sp. USDA 3364, assembly GCF_054056355.1. Lineage (NCBI taxonomy): Bacteria > Pseudomonadati > Pseudomonadota > Alphaproteobacteria > Hyphomicrobiales > Nitrobacteraceae > Bradyrhizobium > Bradyrhizobium sp. USDA 3364. Next base: position 7,477,886 of record NZ_JBSRYG010000002.1, on the reverse strand, counting down.
CTGACCCAGATCTCGCGATAGACATGCATCCGCGCCGACAGGCTGTCGCGGCCGTAGGCCGTGTGCTCCAGCGTGATGGCGTAGATCAGCCATTCCAGCGCGAAGAAGCTGACGGCTAGGATGTCGACCCAATAGCCGGTCATGGTGCCTTCCTTCGTGAATGCGCGGCTGCTGGTCCGCGCCGCATCCTGCGTCATGTACAGGTTGAACGCGTGCAATGCACTATGGCAAACTGGCGTGGCAACAGGATTCCCCGACCAATGCTCAAGCTCGTCATCGGCAACAAGAACTATTCGTCATGGTCGATGCGGCCGTGGCTGGCGCTGCGTGCCAACGACATCCCGTTCGAAGAGGTCTTCATTCCGCTCTATACGGACCAGGCCGACAAGGACCGCATCCTCGCCTTCAGCAAGGCCGGCAAGGTGCCGACGCTGATCGACGGCGACGTCACCGTGTGGGACTCGCTTGCGATCATCGAATATCTCGCCGAGAAATTTCCCGAGGCGAAGCTGTGGCCGTCGGATCGTGCCGCGCGCGCACACGCCCGCGCGATCTCGGCGGAGATGCACTCTGGCTTCGTGCCGCTGCGCAGCGAATGCGGCATGAACCTGCACCGGCCGATCCGCGCCATCGCGCTGTCGGACGATGCGCGGGCCAATGTCGCGCGCATCGAGGAGATCTGGGCCGCCTGCTACGCGCGTTACGGCAAGCAGGGGCCGTTCCTGTTCGGGACATTCTCCGCGGCGGACGCGATGTATGCCCCGGTGGTGCATCGATTCCGCACCTACGCGATCCCGGTGAAGCCCGAGGCGAAGCATTATTTCGATGCCATGATGGGGCTGCCGGCATTTCAGGAATGGACCCGGGACGGCGTCGCCGAGACGCTGCGGATCGAGCGGTTCGAGGACGTCTGACCGAGCTTCTTGTTTTGACGCGTTTTCTTCACGTGAACCGGTGTCCGCTTCGCTCGAAAACACTTCTTGCACTTCCGAACTGTGACAGCAGCCGCAAAGATCGCAGCTTGACGCCGCGGGGCCGAAGGCGTCGAATCCGAACGGCTGGTTTTGCAAGTCGTGAAAGGACTTACACCATGGGCATTCTCGATTCCCTGGAGAATTCGCCGGAGCTGAAAGGCATGCTTGGGCAGCTCGGGGCGGCGGTGATCCCCGTCGTGCTCGGCGAGGTGATGGGCAATGGCGGGCAGGGCGGCCTGTCCGCGATCGTCGCCAAGCTCGAGCAGGCAGGGCTCGGCGAGCAGGTCAAATCCTGGATCGGCACCGGCCAGAACCTGCCGATCACGGCCGACCAGCTCCAGCAGGTACTGGGCAGCGACACGGTCAAGCAGCTCGCCGCCAGGTTCAACATTCCGGTGGACCAGCTGTCCCAGGTGCTCGCCCAGCAACTTCCGGGTGCGGTCGATAGCGCGAGCCCGAACGGCAAGCTGCCGCATACCGCCTGAGCGCATGGAACCGGGTTCCGGAGGAGCCTGGCGGGCATTTTCCAGTTGGCACGCAAATTGCTGCCTATCGCCCTGAAAAACCTGCAAAAATCGCACCTTCGCCATGCCCCAATCCTGCTGGATTTGGGGCAGGGCGATGTGCTAGCTTGCCGCAGGGTTCTCAAAATGCCGGCTTGAGCTATCGGGACTGTCAGCTCAGCCAGCAATCTCTAAGAAAATGGAGAGGGCGTTGAAGCACAAGTACTCGATTGGCGAGACCGTCTATTTCACGGCCAGCAACGTGGCGCGCCCCGCCGCGAGCGGCACCTATCAAGTGATCCGCCTGCTGCCGACCGAAGGTGACGACTGCCAGTATCGCATCAAGAGCTCGACCGAAGCTTTCGAACGGGTGGCCAAGGAGAGTCAGCTGGCGCTGACCTGAACGAGTTATGCGCAAGCCGGTGGCTGGAGCGGGTTCCGCACCGCCGCCGTCAAAAGGCCCTGTTCGCAGAACCATTGTGCTGAAGGTTGGACGCCGGGGTGGCGGCGTTCGCCGCCGCCGATTGTGCTTACGCTGCGTTGAGGGACATCGCGCATGAACTGGGCTTCCTCGCTGGATCAGATCTGGCGCTCACCGACCTTCCCGATGTGGCTGACCTTGGCCGCGGCGGGGTTCTTTGGGATCGTCGTTCTGGTCACGCTGCTGCGTGCGGAAAAATCCGTCGCCAACGGCGCACTGACCGTCATCACGCTGTTGTCGATCGCGGTTGCGGTCGCTGCGACGATCCGCGGCTTTGGGCCGGCCGGGCAGGCGGCGCCGGCCGAAACGCGCACGGCGCAATCGACCGGCCAGTCGGCGCCGGCGCTGGCCTGCGTCGATGACCTCGCCGGAGATGCCGTTCTCAACGCCTGCGAGAAGGTGCTGTTCGGTTCATCTGATACCGCAGCAGCCGCGGTCAGCTATGCGGCGGCGCAGATCTCGCGCCTGACCGCGCTCGGCGACCTCGCGACCGCGGAGCGCAATTCGACCACCGAGGTGCAGGCGCTGCGCCGCGCCATCGAGCATGACCGCTACGGCCTGATGGCCTATGCGCTGATGGCGCGCGATCACTGCACGCCGACCGCGTGCCCGGCGTTCCGCTCGCTCGGCGACAACCATCAGATCATCGCCAACATGAACGAGCGGACCTACGAGAACCTGATCACGCGCTACGCAGCGTCGTGGAATGCGCCGGCCGGCGCTGCCCAGCCGTCGGCCGTCGGTCTGGTTGCAGGGCTGCCGCCGTCGATGCCGACCGGCAAGCCGACCAATGCGGAGTTTCCGAGTTCAGCGAACACGCCGCCGGTCAGCATCATGACGCCCGAACCGGCGAAGCCGGCCGCAGCGGCGCCGCCGCCCGCGCGCGCTGCCGCGCCCGCCGCGGCGCCGAAACGGGCTCCTGCCGCGAAACGTCCGGTCCAGATCGCGCCGGCCCCCGCGCCGGCTGCGGCGCCGCCGCCTGCCGCGAGTGCACCGGCGGCCGCGAACCAGGAATGAGCGCGATGACGGCGGCGTGAGCCGTCGTCATCGCACCCGTTCCGCGCGGTAATCCCGATATCCACTGCCGCTTTCATCGCTCCCTTTTCAAAGCCCGCGCCGGCCGCTACATCCGCGGTATGCCGCTTCATCTCATCAAGCTCGCCGTCGGTTGCGACTCCGTCAAGGAACTCAAGGGCTGGGTCGCCGAACGGATGGCGACCGCGAAGAAAAAGGGCCTGCCGCTCCGCCACGTCCACATCACGCGGATGACGCCGAAGCGCGACGAGGAGATCCTTGCCGGCGGCTCGCTGTATTGGGTGATCCGTGGCGAGATCGCCGCGCGCGAGAAGATCGTCGCGATCGAACCGTTCCGCGACAAGGACGGCATCGGGCGCTGCCGCATCGTGATGCAGCCCAAGGTGATCGCCGTCTCGCCGCGCCCGATGCGGCCGTTCCAGGGCTGGCGCTACCTGACCGCGGATTCCGCGCCGGCCGATCTCACCAAATCGAGCGCGGCCAGCGTCGCGTCGATGCCCGAGCCGATGCGCCGCGAGTTGCGCGACCTCGGATTGCTGTGAGCAATCGGACTGCCGCGATCGATCGCGCGGCCGTTGCCGCCGATCACTGGGTGACGAGATGCAGCCGGCCCCATTCGGACGCCGGGATCTCGACATAGCGGCCGCCCGCCTTGTTGACGGTGACGTCGAGCAGCTCGTGGTCGATCCCCATCTCGCCGAGATAGCGGCGGAACTGATCGGTGAAGATCGAGGTCAGGCTGTCGCGGTGCTCGGTCGAGACGTTGGGCGCGAGCCGGTTGTAGATCTCCATGCTGGCGGTCAGGACGACGCGATTGCCGGGCGGCAGGCTGCGTTGGACACCGCCCGCCAGCATCAGCACACAGGCAAGCTCGCAGGGAACATCGGAGGGCTTTTCCTTCGCGTCCAGCGGGCCCGATCGCCTCTGAAGGCCGCGATCATCCGTGCGTCACGGGCGCGGCGCAAGCACGACCCGGCCGCATGGATGAGGCCGGGCCCTCATTACCCGCTCGCATCGCATCTGCGCATGAACGGCATCACACTTTCCGGATGCCGCTCAGACCGCGATGTTATCGATCAGCCGCGTGGTGCCGATCCGTGCCGCCACCAGCATTCGCATCGGGCCGTCCTTGGGCGAGCCGATCGGCGCCAGGGAGGCGGCGTGGCGAACCTCGAGATAGTCGAGCACGAAGCCGGCCTTGGTGATGTCAGCGGCGCCCGCGGCCATGACGGTTGCGGTGTCCTCGCCGGCACGCAGGCGGCCGGCCGCTTCCTTCATCACGCGGTTGAGTTCGGGGGCGGCGCGCCGTTCCTCAGGCGAGAGGTAGACGTTGCGCGAGGACATCGCGAGGCCATCGCGTTCGCGCACCGTCCTGGATCCGATCACCTTGACGCCGAGGTCGAGGTCCGCGGCCATCTGGGTCACGACCCGGAGCTGCTGAAAGTCCTTTTCGCCGAAGATCGCGACATCGGGCCGGACCTGCGTGAACAGCTTGCCGACTACGGTGGCGACGCCGCCGAAGAAATGCGGCCGGAAGCGATCCTCGAGCCCGGCGGTGGCCGGCCCTTCCGGCACGATCCGGGTGGCGAAGCCGTCCGGATACATCGCCTTCACCTCGGGGTGCCAGACCAGGTCGACGCCTTCGGCGGCGAGCTTGGCGATGTCGGCCTTCCAGGTGCGCGGATACGAACCGAAATCTTCGGTCGGTGCAAACTGAGTCGGGTTGACGAAGATCGAGACGACGACCCGCTTCGCCCGGCGCTTGGCGAGCCGCACCAGCGACACATGGCCGTCATGGAGGGCACCCATGGTCGGGACCAGCGCGATGGTCGCCTTCTTGGCGCGCAAGGTGTCGACGGCGCGACGAAGGGCAGGGACGGTGCGGACGACGGCGGGATTTCTCGGCATCTGGTCTTTGATCTCTTGGTGCGGATTTTCGGCTGAGGCGAGTTGGTGAAGTGGTTCGGGCGAGGTGACTGGCATTCGGCGGGTCGTCCGAGCTTACCAAGACTGAAGCGCGGTCGGCAAACTGCTGCGACGGTACGACTGAGCGTCAGTTGCGCGCGGACCTGCGCCAAGTTGCCCCGATTGACGCAGCCGTGCTGGTTCGACGATTCATGATTAAGCGACATCGCGCTCGATTTCTGCTTTCTGTCATGCATTTCACTTGACCGCAGCCGTGCTCGATTTGAAGATCATTGCCGGGGTTTGAATCATGTTGGTGCAGGCTAGTCAGGGTCAATCCGGCTCCGCACATGTCGTTGTGCTGGGCAACGAGAAGGGTGGTTCGGGCAAGTCGACCACCGCCCTGCATATCGCCGTCGCGCTCATGAAGGCCGGACAGCGCGTCGCCAGCATCGATCTCGACTGCCGCCAGCAAAGCTTCACCCGCTATATCGGCAATCGCCGGGCCTGGGCACGGCGCACCGGACTCGACCTCGAACTCCCCACGCACCACTGCATCAGGTACGGCGAGACGATGCAGATCGAGGAGAACGAGAACGCCGAGTTCCAGCAGTTCATGGAAGCGGTGAGCGCGGTGGAACGCGCCTATGATTTCATCGTCATCGATACCCCGGGCTCGGACAGCTACCTGATGCGGCTCGCGCATTCGATGGCCGACACGCTGGTGACGCCGATCAACGACAGCTTCCTCGATTTCGACGTGCTGGGCACCGTCGATCCCGCGACCTATTCGGTGACCGGCGAGAGCCATTACGCGGAGATGGTGCGCGACGTCAGACGCAAGCGCCGCCAGCTCGACGGCGCCTCGACCGACTGGATCGTGGTGCGCAACCGGCTGTCGATGCTCGGCTCGCGCAACAAGCAGCTGGTCGCCGACGGCTTGAAGCAGCTGTCGCTGCGGCTCGGGTTCCGAGCGGTCGACGGCTTTGCCGAGCGGGTGGTCTATCGCGAATTCTTCCCGCGCGGGCTGACCGCGCTCGACGACATCGACGAGGCGACGCTCGGCACCCGCCCGAGCCTTGGGCACGTCACCGCGCGCGAGGAGGTGACGAGCCTGCTGCGCCAGCTCAAGCTGCCGCTCGACGAGCGCGGCCGCCGCCGGGCCGCCAACCGGGCCGAATGGTTCAGCCAGGTCGACAAGCCGCTCGAAGTCGACGACATCATCGGCAGCTAGCCGTCGTGAATTCATAGGGTCCGCTTCCAGGATCGCTCGCGCGAGAGGCGCGTGGCCAAAATATCGAAAACAACCCCATGCAAAGCAGCCGGTGGTGGCCAGCGTTCGACCAGGCTACTTGACACGTCGGGCAACTCACCGGTATTTTTCCAATATTCCGAAATTGCGCGCTCGTCCCGAGCGCTGATTGTGCGGGCCCTTGATGCACGGAACTGTTCCCCTGTAAGCCTCCACCCTAGAAGCCGGAGGGAGCGGTCCCGATCGTGAGCAGCAGTGCGTTGACGGCGATCGAGCTGGGGTGTCGGGGCGCCGTCGTCGGCCTGTCGTTGCTGATCGCAGCCGTGCTGCTGCGCGACCGCCGCGACACGTCGGCGCGTCTTGGCGTCGCTCTGTTGGTTGCGGTGGCGGCCTCCGCGATCTCGGATACGCCGGGATTTCCTCGGCCTTGGCCGTATTGGGCCCTGATCCTGCTGGCGTTGTCGAGCAGCGGGGCGGTCCTGTTCTGGTTCTGGGCGCGCGCGACGTTCGATGACGATTTCGAGCTCCGGCCCTGGCACGGCGCCGTGCTGGCCGCCGTCGTCGGCACGCAATTGTTCGACGTCTGGCCGACACGCGGCGAGCGCAGGGGCGATCTCGATCAAACCATGGCATTTATCTATCTCGGCCTCGCTGTGCTGGCGGCGGCGCAGACGCTCGCGACATGGCGGGCGGACCTGATGGCGGGACGGCGGCGGTTACGGGTACTCGTTCTGCTCGGCGCGGTGGCCTGGAGCGTCGCGGTTTTCTTCCACCAGGTTTGGCCGGCCTCGGTTGCCGGTCTCTCTGTCTGGAACGTTGCCAGCCCGGTTGTGACGTGCCTGCTGCTTGGGCTCACCGCATGGAGCCGGTTTCGGGCGGCCGAAATGCAGCAAGCCTCCGGAGCGCTGCCTGCCGCGCGTCACATTCCGGGCAATATCAATGACGCGCCGCCTGCACCGGAGGACAGGCCGCTCGCGGTCGACCCGGGACTGCTGCGCCGGTTGCAGCAACTGATGACCGTGCAACGCGCCTATCGGCGCGAGGGATTGACGATCGGCTCGCTGTCCGCCGAGCTCGGCGTTCAGGAGTATCGGTTGCGGCAGTTGATCAACGAGGGCTTGGGGTACCGCAATTTCAATGCCTTCCTCAATCACTACCGGCTCGAGGACGCCAGGAGCGCCCTGGCCGATCCCACCCAGAAGCAAGTGCCTGTGCTGACCATCGCCATGGACGCCGGCTTCCAATCGATCGGCCCGTTCAACCGGGCCTTCAGGGCGGCAACCGACCTGACGCCGACCGAATTCAGGCGGCTTGCACTGGCAGGGTACGCGCGCGCTTCGCTCAAACCGGGTGACGACCAAGCAATCGGCCAGCCGGACTGAGGATTCGGCCAGCCGAGTTCTGAATCCGGCAAGCGCTTGCCGAAAATTTCGGACAGTTTCTCCGAGCGATCGGTTCGGGTGGTCGCAAAGCCGGAGGATCGAATGGAACGGCGCCAGTTTATTTCGCTTCTCGGGGGGGCCGCGTTGGCACCGCTCGCCACATCGCCGGTGCGCGCGGACCCATCCGACGGCTGTGGTGTTCCGGTTGGTCGGGACGACGGCTGGTCCATAGCCTCCGTGACCGAGGACAAGCTCATCGACCGCCCTGCGCTGTGCAGCATGGCCGATCGGCTCGCCGCCTCGAGCGAGGCCAACTTCCATTCCGTGCTGGCCGTCCGCGGCGGCAGGCTGGTGTTCGAGCGGTACTTCAAGGGGGCCGATGAGGTACCCGGCCGCTTTTACGGCAGCCGGGTCGAAGACGTGACGTTCAATGCCGATACGTTGCACAATTTGAAGTCGGTCTCGAAGAGCGTTGCGTCGCTCGCCGTCGGGATCGCGATCGACCGCGGGCTGATACGCAGCATCAACGAGCCGATCCTCAGCTTCTTCCCCGAATTGTCCGACCTGCGATCCTCCGGAAAGGACCGCATCCAGCTCGTGCACGCCCTCACCATGTCGATGGGATTGAGGTGGGTGGAGGCAACACCCGCGACCGGAGACGACAACGACGAGGTGCGCATGCATCTGGCGCCGGATGCGTGCCGTTACGTCCTCGGTCTTCCGGCAACGGCCGCGCCGGGCGAAACGTTCTTCTACAACACCGGCGCGCTCGCGCTGGTGTCGGCCATCGTCCGCAAGGCGACCGGACATCCGCTCGACGAATTTGCGCGCACCGCGTTGTTCGAGCCTTTTGGGCATCACGGCGTTCGAATGGAGCCGGTTCAAAGGGGATAGCGACGCCGGTGGCGGATTGCGCCTGCGCCCGCGCGACATGGCAAAGATCGGCCAGCTTGTCCTCGCGGGCGGCCGCTGGAACGGCCGCCAGATCGTCCCAAAGGCATGGATCGAGAGCTCGACGGCAGCGAAGCTCAAGACGACGGACAACCAGTCGTATGGATACCTCTGGTGGCTCGGCCGCTCCCAGTTCAACGGGCGTGCCATCCAGTGGGTTGGCGCGCTGGGGCGCGGCGGGCAGTCGATCCGCATCGTCCCGGAGCTCGACCTCGTCGTCGTGGTGACTGCGGGATACTATCAAGACTACAGCCCGCAAGCGTTCAAAGCGCAGTATGGCGTCTTCAGGGACGTCTTGCGGGCGATCTCGCCTCCGGCCTGAGACCGGAGGCGCTAGCTCGACGTCAGCACCGTCATCCTGAACGGCCCGGAATTGGCCGCCGCGTGCGTGACTGCATCGTTGGCGTGATCGAGATCGAAGGTCGTGATCTCGAACTGATCGAGCCGCAGCAGCCCGGCACGGGCCAGATTGACGAGGCCGAATGCGGCTTCCGGCGGATACATCCAGACGCCGTGAATGCTGATGCATTGGCGCATGATCCAGGGGTAGGGCAGGTCGAGCCCCGGTCCGCCCAGCATCCCGACGCCGCCCATCAGCACGACCCGGCCATAGGGACGCACCGACATGATCGCGGCGCGCACGGTCGGGGTCGTCACCGATGGCGGCATCAGGTCGAGCATGCAGTCGATCGGACCGGGCGCGGCGCGCCGCATCCGCTCGCGATCGTCGTCCTCGTTGCCGCTGAGCGTCACGGTGCGCACGCGCGGTCCGAACCTGCGGACCAGATCGGACAGCACCTTTTCGTTGCGGCCGGGGGCGACCACGCAGGCCGCGCCCATTGCGAGCGCGACCGCGACCGCGGCGCTGCCGAAATTGCCGGTCGCGCCGCTCACCAGCACGGTCTCGCCCGGCTGCAGGCGCGCCGCCAGGAATCCGCCATAGGGCACGAGGCAGGTGCCGAGCGCGCACCATGACGGCGCATCGGCCGGATCGATCGCGCCAATCCGCTTGGCGTTCTCGGTCGGCACCAGCGTCTGCTCCGCAAACGTGCCGTGACGGAAATGCCGCTGCAGGCGCAGCCCGCCTTCGCCGCGCGCGCTCCAGCCCTGCAAGGTGATGTCCGGCGAGATGCTGTCGTCGCGCGAGCGGAAGGTCGGATCGCAGTACACCCAATCGCCGGCGGCGAGGTGGGTCGCGTCCGGCCCGACCGCGCGAACCCGTCCGATGGCGCCGAGTCCCGGAACGGCCGGCAACTCGAGCAGGTAGTTGCGCGCGCCGCTGAAGACCTCGTTGGCGCAGGACAGCACGCGCGTCGCGACCACGTCGACGAGGACTTCACCCGTGCCCATCACCGGTGCGGGGATCTCCTCGATCGCGAGCGGCGAGCCGAACGATTTCAGGATTGCTGCTTTCATCTGGTCGTGTCTCTGGTTGAGACCGGGATGATCAGCGCGCTCGCTGCGGCCAACAAGACCTGGTATTATCCTAGGATTATCAGACCCCCTCAGGAGGCCCGGTGATGGCCAGTCCGCGGCAAAGCGAGCTTGGAGATTTCCTGCGATCGCGTCGGCAGAAGCTCACGCCAAAACTGGTCGGCATCCCGGCCGGGCGGCGTCGACGGACGCCCGGCCTGCGCCGCGAGGAGGTGGCCGAACTCGCCGGCATCGGGGTCGACTGGTATGTGCGCCTCGAGCAGGGCCGCTCGGTGAGCCCGTCAACGGCGACGATCGATGCGCTGGCGCGAGCCCTGCGGCTGAGCAAGGCCGAGCACACGCATTTGCGCGCGCTCGCCAAGGACGGAGACCGGCGGCTGTTCGTGCCGGAGACCGTCCCGCCGGAGATCCGGCGCGCGGTCGAAGGCCTGAACCTGCCGGCCTATGTGACGGGACGGCGATGGGACGTGCTGGCGTGGAATGCTGCGGCCGAGGACATCTTCGCGTTCGGCCGGCTGCCCGAGGGCGAGCGCAACACCCTGATCTGCGTGCTGACCAATCCCGAGACCCGTGGGCTGTTCGGCGCCGGCTGGGCCGTGGAGGCGCAGAGAATGGTGGCGCAGTTCCGCAGGACACACGACCTCTGGGCTGGCGATCCCGCCTTCGTCGACCTGCTGGCCAGGCTCCGCCAGGGCTGTCCCGAATTCGACGCCTGGTGGGGAACCCATGACGTCGGCAGCAGCGTCGCCGGACGGAAGGTGCTCAGACACCCCAAGCGCGGCCGGCTCAGTTTTGAGTACGCCAGCTTCCAGGCCAACGACGATCCGGGCCTGAAGCTGAGCATTTACACCGAAATCGGTTGAATTCCGTGTTTTTCCGGAGGTTTTCGTCACAGCACGGCCAAAAAGCCGGAACAAAGGAGCCGGCATCCGGTTTCCCTAAACATCTGTCCAAAGCTCGAGCGGAACTTTGGCAATGCAACGTCTTAGGGTAACAGGAGTGCACGAGCCGTCGCGTGGGTCCTGTGCACCTGCACAAACTATAGGTGCGGCGCACAACGTTATGCCACTGAAGCCACAACATTTGGACTTCCTGTCACGGCGCTGTGACATATATTCTTAAAACGAGGCCGAAGAGCCTCCGGCCAAAAATCGCCTGTAAAAGGCGGGCACCTCGAGGACGTCATGAAGCGTGGAATTCTCGTTCTGCTTTCGCTCTCCGTGGTGATCACGGGCGCTTACTTTACTGCGAGCAAGTGGGCCATCCGTCACGAAACCCTCATGTTCAAGGATCCGACGCGCGATGAGCGGCCGGTCGCGGTCGACGTTGCCGTGCGCTTCGACAAGGAGATGCAGGCCGACGCTGGCATGATCACGCTGCCGGTTGCGATCCTCAATCATGGCAATACCGTCAAATTCACCGAATATTCCTTCCTCGCGAACGTGTTCGCGGCGCGCGGCTATCTGACCATCAGCATTCAGAACGACCTGCCGTCGGACGGACCGATGGTGACCAAGGTCGGCGAGCTCTATGTCGGACGGCTACCGCAGTATCAGCGCGGCATCACCAACATCAAATTCGCGATCGAGGAGATGAAGAAGCGTCAGCCGAACGCGGACTACAGCAAGCTGACGATGGTCGGCCATTCCAATGGCGGCGACATCGCGATGTATTTCGCCAAGCAGTATCCGGACGAGATCAAGAAGGTCGTCACGCTGGATAATCTGCGCGTGCCGTTCATGACCGACGGCAAGTTCAAGATTCTGTCGTTCCGCTCGCATGATCAGCAGTTCAAGCCCGATCCCGGCGTGGTGCCGGACGAGGAGCAGTGCGAGAAGGCCGGCATCACCGTCGTGAACACCAACTTCCAGCACAACGACATGCGCGACACCGGACCCGAGAAGGCCAAGGACTCGATCCAGGCCATGCTCGATAAATTCCTGGCCGATACCGACAGCGCTGTCGCGCCGGTCGACACCAGGAATGCGCCGCCGAAGATCCTGGAGCCCGGTCCGGTCTCCCTCTACGTGCCGGTCGAGAAGCCCTCTCAGACGTTCACCGAGAAGCTCAGGAAGTCGCTCTCGCTGACCAGGACCGAGACCAAGAAGGATCCGTCGATCACGAATTGACGGAGCTGCCCGGGATCCAGCCGGGCCGGTCACGTTGACCAATCCGACACGGCGGCCCACATAGTGTTTGCTGTACGAGGCAAGCGCTGATGGCCGGCAAGACGATCAAACCGACATCCGGAGGCGACGTACGTCGGGCCGATACGCCCGACGTACCGACGTCGAGCGCGAACGACATCGCCGCGTTCGTGGCGAAGGCGCGCGCGATGTCGCCGCATCGCGCCGGCGCGCGCGGCAGGCTGGTGTTCGCGCTCGATGCCACGATGAGCCGCCAGCCGACCTGGGACATGGCGTGCACGCTGCAGGCGGACATGTTCCGCGAAGCCGGCGCTCTCGGCAGCCTCGATATCCGCCTGGTCTATTATCGCGGCTTCCATGAGTGCCGGGCCACGGGCTGGATCTCCGACAGCGCGCAGCTCGCGCGGTTGATGAGCAAGATCGATTGCCAGGGCGGCAATACCCAGATCGCCAAGGTGCTGTCGGAGACGCGCCGCGAGGCGGTCGCCTCCGGCGTGCGTGCGCTGGTGTTCGTCGGCGACGCGATGGAGGAGAGCGCCGACGAGCTCTGCGCCAAGGCCGGCGAGCTCGGCCTGCTCAAGGTTCCGGTCTTCATGTTCCAGGAGGGCGCGGATGCAACTGCCGAGCAGACGTTTCGCGAGATCGCGCGGCTGACCGGCGGCGCATGGTGCAGGTTCGATCCCGGCGCGGCCGCGCAGCTCCGCGAGTTGCTGCGTGCCGCCGCGGCCTACGCGGCCGGCGGCCGCGAGGCGCTGCTGCAATTGGCGAAGACCACGAGCGGCGCGGCGCGGCTGATCGGCCAGATGAAATAGCGCGGCGACGCGTCAGGCTTTGCCCGACGTCGCGACTTTGGCAATTGTGCCGAGCAGCGTCGACATGTTGGCCGTGACCTGCCTGGTCGCTTCCGCAATGCCGTGCCGTTCCGCGAGCCAGGCCGGATCGTTGTAGGAGAGCCAGCAGTCGCCGGCCTCGTCCTGCCAGACCAGCGCCTTGAGCGGCAGATCGATCCCGATCGTCTGCGCCGCCTGCATCAGGGGCGTGCCGCCCTTGGCATTGCCGAAGACGAAGAGTTCGGTCGGGCGGAGCGCAAGACCGGCGGCGGCGGCACCCGCGGCATGATCGATCTGGGCAAACAGTGTCAGGCCGCTCGCCTGAAGTTCGGCCTTGAGCCGGTCGGCGGTTTCCTTCGGTCCGACATTGCTGCGCAGGCTGATCAGTCCGTCACTCGCCATCAAGTTTCCTTCGGTGCGGTTGCCGCAAGTTACCCAATCGCGGAAAGCAGCGCCACGCGGGTGCGCTTCACGCTCCGGTGAGATGAAGCTTTGCATGCTTTTTGCTTCGGGGCCGCTTATATTCCGCGCATGCCAACCCTGATCGCCGGCATCGTTGCCGTTGTCGTCCTTTATTCCGCGCTGCAGATGTTCCGTGCGGCCAATCCCGCCGTGCTCGCGCGCGCGATCAAGATCGGGGGCGGGGTGCTCGCGCTTGCGGTTGCGGCCTTCACCGGCGTGCGGGGCGAACTGGCGGTCGCCATTCCGCTCGGCATTTTCGGCGCCGGACTGCTCGGCTGGTCGCCGTTCGGAACGACCGGCCTTCCCAATTTCGGCGGCATGTTCGGCGGTGCGCGCACGCGGGGACAAAGCTCGCGGGTGCGCTCGCAATATCTCGATATGAGCCTCGATCACGGCAGCGGCGTGCTCACGGGACGGATCGTGGCCGGACCGCAGGCCGGCCGCATGCTCGACGAGTTCGACCTGTCGCAGCTGCTGGCGATGGTTCCGAGCTTCGACGCCGAAAGCGTCGCGCTACTTGAAAGCTATCTGGACCGCCGCTTTCCCGCCTGGCGTCAGGACGCACAGGGCGACCGGGCAGGGGGGCAGGGCCGCGCGGCGGCGGGCGGCAAAATGACGAACGAGGAGGCCTACCAGATCCTTGGCCTGCAGCCGGGAGCGTCGCGTGACGATATCGGCCGGGCTCACCGCAGCCTGATGAAGAAACTCCATCCCGACCAGGGGGGCTCGACGTACCTCGCTGCCCGTGTGAACGAGGCCAAGGATACTCTGCTTCGCACGCATCTCTGAACTCCGGCTACGCAACTGACGCCACGGCCGAGAGCTGTCTTCCGCTTCTGATTGATGCGCCCCGTCTGGCCCGCCGCTGTCCGGCGTGGCCGATCGTTCTTTCGGAAAAACTTAACCGTAAAATCTTGACGAGAAGTTTCATGGTTGCGCTGAGCGCGGCCATTCGTTCTCGCGGCCGCAGGCAAAAGCAAAAAGGGCCGGCGCTTGCGGCGCCGGCCCTTTGCGATCAGCAGATGCATGGACCGGAAAAGTGCGAAGCGGTTTTCCGATCAGACCATGCTCAGATAACAAGGCTGAAGCGCGCTTCAGCGTCGATCAGTTGCGAACGGTGATGCAGGAGATCTCGGCGCGCTTCAGCGTCTTGCAGGCCGCTTCGGCCTGATCGCGCTCCAGACCGGCAAAGCGGGCGCGATAGAGCTTGCGATTGTCCTTGGCGACGACCTCGGTGAAAGGATCCGCCTTGCTCAGCAGGCCGCGGGCCGAGCTGCGCGCGAGATCGATGCGCTTGTTGGCCTCGCCCTCGGACTCCAGCGCGCCGACCTGGATGATCCAGCCGGTGTGCGCGGCGCCCGGCTTGACCGCGCTGGTCTGCGGGGCGGCCTGCAGGCTGCGGGTGGGTTCGGTCGATGCCACGGCCTGCGGCGCCGCAGGAGCGGGCGCATGGACGGCCGAAGCCGGCAGCACGCCGAGGATGCCGTTGCCGGTGCCGAAATTGGCCGGCTGCGGCGGCATTTCGGGGCGGCCGGTCTCGGCGGCCCGCGCCATCATGGCATTCGAGGTCTCGGGGATCTCGCCACGCGAGGGGATCGTGCTGGTGATCGGGGGCGCCGACTGCGCCGGGCCGGCGGCGGCGAGCTTGATCTGGCCTGCCTTGACCTGCACGGTCTTCACCTTGACCGGCTTCATCGGTTCAGCCGAGCCCGGGATCGCGGCGAGCTGCTGGGTCTGGATCACGCCTGAGGTGAGCGGCGCCGGCTCGGGCTTGGCCTGCGGCTCCGGCTTTGCCGGGGGCGGCGGCAGCGCGGCGGCGGCCGCAGCGATCAGCGAAGGCTTGCTGGCCGGGCGCGGCGCCTGCATCGCGGCAGCCGCGGCGGGCTCCGATGCCGTAACCGGCGAGCTGTCCGCCGCTGCGCGCGCATTGTCGGCATCGGCAACCTCGACATTGGCTTCGGCCGGGTTGCGCTCGGTGATCGCTGCAGCGGTGCGGGTGGTGGCGCCCCTGCCGATGTTCTCGGCCAGCAGGTTGCGCATGATGGCGTCGCGGGAGCCGCCGCTGCGGCCGCCGAGCACTACGCCGACCAGGAAGCGATTGCCGCGGTGGATCGAGGTCACGAGGTTGAAGCCGGAGGCGCGGGTGTAGCCGGTCTTGATGCCGTCGACGCCCTCGACGCTGCCGAGCAGCCGATTGTGACCGGTGATGGTGTGGCCGCGGAAATTGAACGCCGTCGTCGAGAAGTAGCGATAGTAGCGCGGGAAGCGATCCTGGATGGCGCGGCCGAGGGTCGATTGATCGCGCGCCGTGGTGACCTGCTCGTCGTTGGGCAGGCCGGAGGCGTTGCGATAGACGGTCCGGCTCATGCCGAGCGCACGGGCCTTGCGGGTCATCATCCGCGCGAAGTCCTCTTCGCTGCCGCCGATCGCCTCGGCGATCACGACTGCGGCGTCATTGGCGGAGCGGGTGACGAGGCCCTTGATGGCGTCTTCGACCCTGATGGTCTGGCCGGGCCGCAGGCCGAGCTTGGTCGGGTCCTGTTCGGAGGCGTGCTCGGACACCGGCATTTCGGTGTCGAGCTTCATCCTCCCGGAATCGAGGCGCTCGAACAGCAGATAGAGCGTCATGATCTTGGTGAGCGAGGCGGGGTGGCGCAGGCCGTCCGGGCTGTTGGATGTCAGCACCGAACCGGTATTGCCGTCGACGATGATCGATGCGAATTGCGGGCTGTAGCTTTCGCGCGCTTCCTCGCTGTGGTGGTGACGAGCGACATGGCGACGGTGACGGCGCGCCTCGGCGCTGTCGCTGGTGATCAGGATCGCCGTCGTGACGGTTACGAGCCCAAGAACGCCAACTCGCAGCGCCCGCGAGGAGGCAAAGGTTGTACGAAGCATCTACTTCCCCGTCCCAATTTCTATCTAGATCACCGGCTCGTGAGGCGAAATTGTGCCCGGCGGCCATCGATCCTTGCCTGCGCAACAGACCACTTCGGGCAGAACCATCGGCCCGCGTGGCGGCTCAGGTCGCTCTTCTAGCTAAGGTGTTGTTCACAAACAGCTTTCGAGGCTGCCTGTCGGAAGGCGAACAAAGTCCGGGAATCAAGTTAGGCGGCCCGAGTTTCCAAAAGATTAAGCAACCGTTGCGTAGTCCCCCGGGCTTTATCGCAAATGCTGCAGATTCGCTCTGTGTGATCGGTGCGTGATTGTGCGTTGCACAATATTCGTTGACTCTATTGTGCGATGCGGTATTCTAATCAAGTCAGGGGGCCGGGAGCTTCCCGGCAATGGGAATTTGCGCCTTCAAGTCTGGGAAAAGGAATTCCAACCTATGGTCAAGATCGAAGACATTCAGAACTACGGCAAAGAGCACTTCGAGTCGGTCACTGCGTCTGCGAACAACCTGCAGAGCGGCGTCCAGGCGATCGCCACCGCCTATGGCGATTATGCCAAGAAGTCCTTCGAGGACACCAAGTCGTTCGTCGAGAAGCTGTCGGGCGTGAAGTCGCTGGACAAGGCGCTCGAGGCGCAGACCGAGTACCTGCGCTCGTCCTACGAGACCTTCGTTGCGGAATCGCAGAAGATCGCCGGCCTGTACAGCGACTGCGCCAAGCAGACCTTCAAGCCCTATGAGGGCCTGGTCTCCAAGTTCGCGCCCGCTGCTCAGTAAGCGCCGCCGACCAAGGCAATGAGCCAAACGAAAAGCCCGGCCGCTTCGGCCGGGCTTTTTTGTTGGGTCCGAAGCGGGCGGTTATTTCGCCAGCCGCAGCTTGCTCAGGGCCGTTCCGATCGTGTTGAACGTCGTCAGGATCTGGGTCGAGCTCGTCAGCATGAAGAACTTGTCGGGGCTGCTGGCGCAGTTCTTCAGCACGGTCGAGGTCGGATCGGCGGGCGAGCTGGTGTTCACCTGGATCGTGTAGATGGTGAACATCGGTGCGCCGTTGGAATCCTTCGCCGCCTGCAGGTTCTGGCACTGCAGCGCCTGCCTGGCATCGATCGGATTGCCGGAGGCCTGCGAGCTGCCGTCACCGTAGACCGGCCAGCGGTCCTCGGTGTTCAGACCGTCGGACAGCAGGATGATGACCCGGTTGTAGGTCGTGTTGGAGTCCTCTGCCGGCGTGTCCAGCGGGCCGCCCACCAGCAGCGACTGCCACGCCCAGGCCAGGCCGACCGACTGGTTGGTACCACCGGTCGGCTGCATGGCGTTGACCGCCGTCTTGAGCGCGCTCCAGTCGTAGCTGAGCGGAATGATCGGCTCCAGCGGTGTCGAGACAGCGCTGTTGCAGTAGTACGTGCTGTTCTCGTAGTACTCGTTGGCCGGGAACATCGTCGTCACATCGGACGTCGCCGGCAGCACGCCGCTCGCATCGTTCGGCTGCGTACGGTCGGTGATGCAGCCGGTCCAATTGCCGATCGGATTGGTGGATGCCTGCTGCCAGTTGTTCTGGACCGTCGGGGTCTGATTGGTCGAGGTCCACTTGTTGCTGGTCCAGCCCACCACGGCGCTCACGCGAGGCTGCATCAAGTTGTGAGTAAGGTCGTTGGGGCCCGGCTGGGTCCAGTCGTGGGTGTACAGATTGCCGGTGCACGACTTGGAGCTACCGCTGCCGGAGCAACTGCAGCCTGACACAGCGCCGCCGGTGGAGTCCGTAGGACAAGCGCAGGACGACGACCCCGAGCAAAATACGCCGGTGCCTGCCGCCGTGCTCACCCAGCAGCCGTTGTAACGCGAGTGGGAATTGTAGTCGACACTCGGGCAAATGTAGCCCGAATACGTTCCGCTTGACGGGATGTATGTGGTGTTCGACGTGCTGGTCGGGTTCTTCACGCAGGTAAAGCCGCCGTTGCTGTTGGTCCAGGGGCATCGTGCACCTGGTCCCACCGCATGCCAGTTCATGGGCAGCGTCGCCTGCAAGCTCGGGCTGCCCGTTCCCATGCTGCCGTTGTTGGGCTGCGTGGTCGGCGGATTGAGCCAGTCGGTCCAGTCGATCCAGTTCTTGGTGAGATTGCTGGTGCCGACATTGACGACCTTGGCGAACGGGATGACGGAGATGTAGACGTCGCCGTTGTTCTTGCTCAGCGCGCTGAGCTGGTCGATCAGGCCGCCGGTTCCCGCCACCGCGTTGCGCAACGCCGTGATCTTGCCGTCCTGGGCCATCGATCCGGTGTTATCGAGCGCGAGCGCGACGCGCATCTTGACGTTGCCCCAGGTGGTCGTCGTCGAGGCGCCGAAATTCAGCGTGGTCGGCGCGTTGCCGCCACCAGGAAGGAGCCTCACGAGTTGCATAAAATCATATTTGATGTAGCCGGACCCGGTCAGGAGAATGGTCGCCGCAGAGTTGGTGGTCGGGGTCGTGTAGGTGGCCGAGACGGAAACGCCTTGGCCGTCCTTGTTGGTGTAGAGGGCGCTGAAATAGCTCTGTGCCTTGCTTGGGATCTGCGCGGCCGTGATGCTGCCCATGGTCAGGTCCTTGGACAGCATCAGCGCCGTCGAATCGAGCGCCGACTGCATCGCGGTGCGGGCGTTGCTGGCGCGCGTGTAGTCGACTGCAGCGCCCACGAAGAGGAGCACCGGAATCGCCGCGAGCGTGAAGATCACCGCGATATTGCCGTCGGTTGCCCGGGAAAATCGGCGGGCAGCCGCGCGGCCGCGATTGAAAATGGCTGAACCAAGCATGGCGCTCTCATCGAAATGGATTGCGCGGCCATCTCGACGTGCACGGCTAAACAGATGGTGAATCGGGCCAGGGAAACCCGGCAGGTGGCCCGGCGGACGGATCAAAAGCAGGGCAAAAGTGTGCGCTATCCTGAATGTCCTCTAAATTGGGTGCCCTGATCCTTTGTCAAAGCGGGCAGAAATGATTAACCTTCCAAGGGTTGCCGCGCCGGGAGTCGGACCGGTGGACCGCGACGGGTCTGCGCTTGCGGCAGGGCCTCGCGAGGCCCATATTCGGGAGGTCGATCCGGCCGCCGGATCGGACCGGGAGCGGCAATCTGGAAAGCATTGCTGGGGTTCCGCGATTGGTCTTGCGGCAATCGCGACCACCTTCCAATTGCCATCCGGTTTCCCGCCGGCCTCCCATGGGGAATTCGAACGCCTGAGCCATGTTGCGATCCACGTTGACAGCCCTGATCTCCGAGCCGGTTTTGTCCATGCCGGCGGTGCCCGCCGTGCCGGCGCCGAAAATGAGCAATGATGACAACCGCAATGGTACGGGCAGCGGCCCGTCGACCTCGGTCATCACCAAGGTCAAGCCGAAGACCAAGCGTCCGAACCTGTATCGCGTCCTGATCCTGAACGACGATTACACGCCGATGGAATTCGTCGTTCACGTGCTGGAACGATTTTTCAACAAGGACGCCGAAGCGGCGACCAAGATCATGCTGCACGTCCACCATCACGGGATCGGCGAGTGCGGCGTGTTTACCTACGAGATCGCCGAGACCAAGGTGACGCAAGTCATGGACTTCGCGCGAAAGCACCAGCATCCACTGCAATGTGTGATGGAAAAGAAATAGTTCGCGGGAACGGTTGACCCGCCGCGGGAGCGGAACGGGTCTTGCATCGCGTTTTGTGACGGCAGCGAACGGCGTTCCCGTATGATCACGGGGCGCCGCTGCGCGACGTTCCGGCGCCCCGAATTTAGAAGAAAACCATCACCGCGGGACCGGCCTTTCGCCACGATCCGTCGTAACTATATCAATGGCGATCACGAAGGTTGTTATTGCCTGACCCGGTAATGGCGATCATGATGGCAGGGGGCCATAGAGGACGCGAATGCCAACTTTTTCTCAAAGCCTTGAACAATCGCTGCACCGTGCATTGGCGATCGCGAACGAGCGTCATCATCAGTACGCGACGCTCGAACATCTGTTGCTGTCGCTGATCGATGACTCGGATGCGGCGGCTGTGATGCGGGCCTGCAGCGTCGACCTCGACAAGCTGAGGACGAGCCTCGTCAACTATCTCGAGACCGAATTCGAAAACCTGGTGACTGATGGCGCGGATGACGCGAAGCCGACCGCCGGGTTCCAGCGCGTGATCCAGCGCGCGGTGATTCACGTCCAGTCGTCCGGTCGCGAGGAGGTGACCGGCGCCAACGTCCTGATCGCGATCTTCGCCGAGCGCGAGAGCCACGCCGCGTATTTCCTGCAGGAGCAGGACATGACGCGCTACGATGCCGTCAACTACATCAGCCACGGCATCGCCAAGCGGCCCGGCGTCTCCGAGGCGCGGCCGGTGCGCGGCGTCGACGAGGAAACCGAGACCAAGGGCAACGAGGACGCCAAGAAGAAGGGCGAGGCGCTCGAGACCTACTGCGTCAACCTCAACAAGAAGGCGCGTGACGGCAAGATCGATCCGGTGATCGGCCGCAATGCCGAGATCAACCGTGCGATCCAGGTGCTGTGCCGCCGCCAGAAGAACAACCCGCTGTTCGTCGGCGAAGCCGGCGTCGGAAAGACCGCGATCGCCGAGGGCCTCGCCAAGCGCATCGTCGACAGCGACGTGCCAGACGTGCTGGCGGCTGCGACCGTGTTCTCGCTCGACATGGGCACGCTGCTGGCGGGCACCCGCTACCGCGGCGATTTCGAGGAGCGGTTGAAGCAGGTCCTGAAGGAGCTGGAGGCGCATCCGAACGCCATTCTGTTCATCGACGAGATCCACACCGTGATCGGCGCCGGCGCCACCTCGGGCGGCGCGATGGACGCGTCCAACCTGCTGAAGCCGGCACTGGCTTCGGGCACGATCCGCTGCATGGGCTCGACCACCTACAAGGAATACCGTCAGCACTTCGAGAAGGACCGCGCGCTGGTGCGGCGCTTCCAGAAGATCGACGTCAACGAGCCGACGGTGGAAGACGCTATCGCGATCCTCAAGGGCCTGAAGCCCTATTTCGAGGATTACCATCGGCTGAAATACACCAATGAGGCGATCGAGGCGGCGGTTCAGCTGTCGTCGCGCTACATCCACGACCGCAAGCTGCCGGACAAGGCGATCGACGTGATCGACGAGTCCGGCGCGGCGCAGATGCTGGTCGCCGAGAGCAAGCGCAAGAAGACGATCGGCATCAAGGAGATCGAGACCACGATCGCGACCATGGCGCGGATCCCACCGAAGAGCGTGTCGAAGGACGATGCCGAGGTGCTGAAGCATCTCGAGCAGACCCTGAAGCGCACGGTGTTCGGCCAGGACAAGGCGATCGAGTCGCTGTCGGCGTCGATCAAGCTGGCACGCGCCGGCTTGCGCGAGCCGGAGAAGCCGATCGGCTGCTACCTGTTCTCGGGCCCGACCGGCGTCGGCAAGACCGAGGTGGCGAAGCAACTCGCGGCCTCGCTCGGCGTCGAGTTGCTGCGCTTCGACATGTCCGAATACATGGAGCGGCACACCGTGTCGCGTCTGATCGGCGCGCCTCCCGGCTATGTCGGCTTCGACCAGGGTGGTCTGCTCACCGATGGCGTCGACCAGCATCCGCATTGCGTGGTGCTGCTCGATGAGATCGAGAAGGCGCATCCGGATCTGTACAACGTGCTGCTGCAGATCATGGATCATGGCCGGCTCACCGACCACAACGGCAAGCAGGTCAACTTCCGCAATGTGATCCTGATCATGACCACGAATGCGGGCGCGCAGGATCTCGCTCGCCAGGCGTTCGGCTTCACCCGCTCGAAGCGGGAAGGCGACGATCACGAGGCGATCAACCGGCAGTTCGCGCCGGAATTCCGCAACCGGCTGGATGCGATCGTCTCCTTCGCACACCTCAATGGCGACGTGATCGGCATGGTGGTCGAGAAGTTCGTGCTGCAGCTCGAGGCGCAACTCGCCGACCGCGACGTCACGATCGAATTGTCCGAGCCCGCCAAGGCCTGGCTGATCGAGCACGGCTATGACGAGCAGATGGGCGCGCGTCCGATGGCGCGCATCATCCAGGAGCACATCAAGAAGCCGCTCGCGGATGAGGTGCTGTTCGGCCAGCTCAAGGGCGGCGGACATGTCCGCGTCATCCTGGTCAAGGACGAGGCGACCGCCAAGGACAAGATCGGCTTCGAATATGTCGAGGGCCCGGTCACGCCGAAGCCCGAGAACCTGCCGCCGCGCAAGCGCAAGCCACCGAAGGGTGGCCCGAACAACGGCGGCGGAGGCGGCACCAAGGGGCCGGTCTCGAAGGGACCGATGGTCAAGGTCTGAGGCGCGAGCGAACACAAATTGAAAAGGCCGGCTCAAACAGCCGGCCTTTTTGTTTTTGCGATGGTGAGGACGCGTCGCGGCGTCACTCGCCCTTCAGCCGCTGGCCCTCATGGACCCGCACCTGGTCGGCGCCACGGCTGCCGGCCGAGGATAGCCTCAGTGTGCTCAGCAGCGCGCCCACGACGGCGAAGCCGACGCCGACCATCAGCGCGATCCGCGTGCCGTCGGCCGGATAGCGCGCCAGCAGCAGCGCCACCAGCGCGGCGCCGATAGTCTGTCCGAGCAGGCGCGCGGTGCCCAGCATGCCGCTGGCGCCGCCCGAGCGCTCGCGCGGGGCGGCGGCGATCATGGTGCGGTTGTTCGGCGTCTGGAACAGGCCGAAGCCGGCGCCGGCGAGCGCCATGCGCCAGATCACGTCGATCGGTGCCGCATGGGCCGGCATCAGCGCCAGCGAGCCCAGTCCCGTCGCGAAAATCAGCAGGCCGATGCCGCCGAGCAGCCCGGCCGGATAGCGCTCGACCAGCCAGCCGGCGAGCGGGGCGGCGAACGCGACCGCGATCGGCCACGGCGTGATCAACAGGCCGATCTGCACCGCCGAATAGCCGAAATGGTTTTCCAGATAAAACGGCATCGCGACGAAGGCCAGCATCTGGCCGCAGAACGAGGCGATCGAGGTGCCGATCGAGAGCGCGAAGATCGGAATCCGCAAGAGGTCGACCGGCAGCAGCGGCGAGGGCAGATGCTGCTGCCGCCGGTACAGCAAATGCGATGCGACCGCAGCTACCGCGAATTCCAATGCGCAGACATACAGCGCCTCGCCATGGCCAGCGCTGTCGATTGCGCTGATGCCGAATCCGAACGCGATCGCGCTCATCCCTGCGCTCTGCCAGTCGAAGGCGTGAACCGCGGGCCTGGTGTGCGGCAGGAAGCGCCAGCCCAATGCCAGCGTGACGATGCCGAGCGGGACGTTGATCGCGAACAGATAGGGCCAGGTGCCGACCGCCAGGATGAACGAGGCGATGGTCGGGCCGACCGCGGCCGAGATCGCGACCACCAGCGCGTTGACGCCGATGCCGCGGCCGAGCTGCGAATGCGGATAGATGAAGCGCACCAGCGCGGTGTTGACGCTGAGGATTCCGGCGGCGCCAAACCCTTGCAGGATACGGGCGATCGTCAGCAGCGGCAGCGTATGCGAAAGCGCGCAGAACAGCGACGCCAGCGTGAACAGCAACAGGCCTGCCAGATAGACGCGGCGATAGCCGATAATCTCGCCGAGCGAGGCTAGCGGCAGCAGCGAGATCGTGATCGCCAGCTGATAGCCGTTGACGATCCAGATCGAGAATGCCGGGCTGGCGTCAAGATCCCGGGCGATGGTCGGCAGCGCCACGTTGGCGATCGAGCCGTCGACGACGGCCATCACAAGGCCGAGCGCGATCGTGAGAATGGCCCAATTGCGCTGCGGCTGCGGCAGCCCGTCGGGATGCTCAGTAATCGCGGACGACATGTCGTGAGGTTGCTTTCGGTTCCAGCTTGGCGGGCTTACCGGATGCTGGATTAACCTGACCTTTGCAACCCCCGAAATGTCCGCCCCGGGGTACACCGAAACGAGGCTGGCGAACGCGAAAAAGCTCAACCTTGGCCGAGCAGTTCCTTGATGCGACGCTGCAATTGCCACTTCTTGATCTCGCTGCGGCGGACCCGCTCGTCGAGATCGCTGACCGGCGTGTCCGAGGTCATGATCCGGAAGGCGAGGCCGACCCTGTTGGCTTGGCGCCAGATCAGGCGCGCCAGGAACGAGCGGCCCTTGCGCGCGATGTTAAGATTCACCTCTTCGGGTAAACGGGTGGCGTCGCCGAATTCAACGCAGGCGCCGCCTTCGCTGATATTGCGGACGACGCAATCCATCGTCGAGCCGCGTTCATTGATCTCCGCAACCGCACCGTAAAACACCTTGTCGCGTGGGCTCTGGCGCCGGTCCTGCACGGGAAATCCTCCTCAAATGAACGGCAGGACTGTACCGGTCGGCATCAGCGAAAAGAAGGGCGCCGGGGGAACCCGTTGGAGTTAGTGTAAATTGTTTGCATCTGTGATGGTCCGGATTCACGGCTACTTTTTGCGCCGCAAAGGGGCTCCCGGCGCCCAATCCTTCTTTTGACACGCTCTCCTTGCGCGAACCGGCATCCATCCCGCATCGAGTGCGGGACAGGCTTGGCTCGAAAACGCTTTAGTTCGGCAGCCGGCTGTGCCGCCAATCGCGCGGCGACAGGCCGTAATGGTCGCGGAACACGCGGCCGAAATGCGAAAGATCGTTGAAGCCCCAGGCGAACGCGATCTCGCTGACGTGGCGATGCGCGTGTGCCGGCGAGGCGAGGTCGCGCTTGCAGCGCTCCAGCCGCTGCGCCAGCACGAAGCGCTGGAACGAGGTGTCCTCGTCGGCGAGCAGGCTGTTGACATAGCGCGGCGAGATGCCGAGCGCGGCCGCGGTTTCGGTGAGGCTAAGCTCGGGGTTCGGCAGATGGGCGAGCACATGCGCCTTCAGCCGGTAGAGCAGGGCCGAGCGATGGGTCGAGGCCGGCAGCGCGCCGCCGCCGATGCGCTCGCTCATCGCCATCGCCAGCAGATCGGCGGCCTGATCGGCGAGGCGGATCGCGTTGTCAGAATCGAGCTTGTCGGCGATATCAGAAAGCCCGGTGACGAACTGCCAGGCGAGCCGCTGTACCGGACGATCCGATGTGAACGTCGTCGCCGTCAGGCCCTGGGTGCCGGCAAAGCGCCGGTGCAGCATCGCGCGCGGCACCTGGAAGATGGTCTGCGTGAAGTCGTCGTCGAAGCGCAGCTCGTAGGGCCTCGTTGTGTCGTAGAACGCGAACTCGCCCGGCTGGATCACGGTCTCGCGGTCGTCCTGCAGCACGGCGCCACAGCCACGCTGGCCGAGCGCGAACAGAACAAAATCCTCGCTGGTGCGCGCGATCCGCGACGGCGTGCGCAGCACGCGCTGCTGGCTCGACGAGACGACGGAGCATTTCACCGCGCCGAGTTGCGTGCTGGTGATGGCGCCGTGGAAGGCGGTGCCGAGGTCGGACTTGCAGTCGAGCTGCACGAACACGTCGCAGACGATATCGCGCCAGAGCGCCAGGCGCCGATGCGTGGGCGCGTCTTCCGTGGTGAACAGGGCCGGCATGATTTCCTCCCTTCACGAGTGCAAACGCTGGCCACGCAAACAAGCAAGCTCCGTACCGAGGGCCGCTGGGAGAATCTCCTCCGCAGTCGAATTTTCCTTCCGTCCTGGTCGAACGGTGGTCCCGGTTCCGGGGCAGCATGATGTCAGAAGCCGCTAGCGCCGATCAAGCACGAACCGGCCGGCAGCGCCGGCCGCGAGGAGGACATCATGGGCATCGAACATCCGAAATATCGCGTTGCGGTGGTGCAGGCGGCCCCTAGCTGGCTGGATCTCGACGCCTCCATCGACAAGTCCATCGCCTTGATCGAGGAGGCCGCCGCCAAGGGGGCAAAACTGATCGCGTTCCCTGAGGCCTTCATCCCGGGCTATCCCTGGTACATCTGGCTGGACTCGCCGGCCTGGGCGATCGGGCGCGGCTTCGTGCAGCGCTACTTCGACAACTCCTTGAGCTATGACAGCCCGCAGGCCGAGAAGCTGCGGCTCGCGGTGAAGAAGGCCGGCATGACCGCGGTGCTCGGCCTGTCCGAGCGCGACGGCGGCAGCCTCTATCTCGCGCAATGGCTGATCGGGCCCGACGGTGAGACCATTGCGAAGCGGCGCAAGCTGCGGCCGACCCATGCCGAGCGCACCGTCTATGGCGAGGGCGACGGCAGCGACCTCGCGGTGCATGACCGCCCCGGCATCGGCCGGCTCGGCGCGCTGTGCTGCTGGGAGCACCTGCAGCCGCTGTCGAAATACGCGATGTATGCCCAGAACGAGCAGGTGCATGTCGCGGCCTGGCCGAGCTTCTCGCTGTACGACCCGTTCGCGCCGGCGCTCGGCTGGGAGGTCAACAACGCGGCCTCGCGCGTCTATGCGGTCGAGGGCTCCTGTTTCGTGCTGGCGCCCTGCGCCACGGTCTCGCAGGCGATGGTCGACGAGATGTGCGACCGCGACGACAAGCACGCGCTGCTGCATGTCGGCGGCGGACACGCCGCAATCTACGGGCCGGACGGCAGCTCGATCGCCGAGAAACTGCCGCCCGATCAGGAAGGTCTGTTGCTCGCCGACATCGATCTCGGCGCGATCGGGATCGCCAAGAATGCCGCCGATCCGGCCGGGCACTATTCGCGGCCCGATGTCACGCGCCTGCTGCTGAACAGGAAGCCCTCGAAGCGCGTCGAGCATTTCGCGCTGCCGCTCGACATCGAGGAGATCGACGCAGCCGCAAGCTGAGGCAACACCAACCGGAGGCGACTGCCATGGAATCCGCGATTCCCCCTCATTTGCAGACAGAGCGGTCCCGTCATCGTCGCGTGCCCGACGACTATGCGCCGCCTTATCCGTCCTTCGTCGCGCGCCACAAGCCCGCGGTCGCAAGTGTCATCATGGCCTATTTCGGGGTGCAGCATCGTGGCGATCCGAGCGCCGCCGCGAACGAGGCGCTGACGCAGATCGCAGAGCGCTTCGCCACGGAGAACGGGCCGACGCATTGGGACCGCGCGCAATATGTCGACCAGGCCGGTTTCACCAACGTCGTCTCGGTCGCCTATTGGGACGATGCCGGGCGTTTCGACGCCTGGTTCGACCGCGCGCGCGAGGCCTGGACCGGCGGCAGCGCCGGGGACGGCGTCGGCCGTTTCATCGAGGTGCTGCGGCCGCATGTTGCGCGCTACGAGACGCTGTTCTCGTCCGTCGGCCGTCCCGAGGGCGTCGCTGTGCTCGCCGACGGCATGAGCGGAGAGGTGCAGGAGCACGCCTATTGGGGCGGCATGCGCGACCGCATTCCGCTGTCGCAGACCGACGCGATGACGCCGGGCGGCGAGCCGCGCATGATCCGCGACGGCACGCGCATCCGCGTGGTCGCGCATGACAATCTCTGCCTGATCCGCTCCGGTCAGGACTGGAGCGACACCGAGGCGTCTGAGCGCAAGATGTATCTCGACGACGTCGAGCCGGTGCTGCGCGAGGGCATGGATTTCCTGCGCGACGACGGCGTG
This sequence comes from Bradyrhizobium sp. USDA 3364, assembly GCF_054056355.1. Lineage (NCBI taxonomy): Bacteria > Pseudomonadati > Pseudomonadota > Alphaproteobacteria > Hyphomicrobiales > Nitrobacteraceae > Bradyrhizobium > Bradyrhizobium sp. USDA 3364. Next base: position 7,450,186 of record NZ_JBSRYG010000002.1, on the reverse strand, counting down.
CCGATCGGCTGCTACGCCAACCGCTACATGCGCGTGGTCGATGCCGAGGGACGGCCGACAGAAAAATCCTACGGCCAGAGCTGGTGGAAGAGTCTGGCGGCGCTGGAGCGCTGGGCGGAATCGCATCCGACCCATGTCAGGATCTTCGGTGCGGCGATGAAGTACCTCTCGACCCTGGGGCCGAGCGCGAAGCTCCGGCTGTATCACGAGGTCACGGTCGCGGCCGCCGACGAGCAGTTCTTCGAATATCTCGGCTGCCACGAGCGGACCGGCATGCTCAACGCGGTCGAGGTCGCGGCGGCGCCAGTCGCCTGACGCGCGAGCTACGGGCGCAGTCGGCCGGCATGCGTCGTGATGGCCTGCGCCAGCTCTGTGGCCGGACCGCGTCTGGTCCGGCGCGCGGTGCGGACCACGAACTCGACGCTACCGAGCGGCGGCAGTCCCGACGCCGGCATCGCTTCCAGTCCGTCCGGGATCAGGCCCTGCGCCTGCGGCGTGATGCCGAGACCGGCGAGCGCGGCGGCGCGCAGCCCGCTGAGGCTGCCGCTGGAGCAGACGATGCGCCAGGGCCGTCCGAACCGCTCCATCGCCTCCAGCACCACGCTGCGGCTGACGCTCGGCGGTGCATAGAGGATCAATGGCAGCGGCTGCCCGGGATCGAGCCGCATGCCGGGTGCGCCGGCCCACACCAGGCGGTCCTGCCATACCAATTGCCCCGGCGCATCGCCGGGCCGGCGCTTGCCGAGCACCAGGTCGAGCTCGCCGGCGTCGAGCTGCTGGTACAGCACGGCGCTGAGGCCGATGGTCAGCTCGAGATCGACCTGCGGGTGGCGGCGGACGAAGTCGCGCAGCAGATCGGGCAGGCGGGAACTGGCAAAATCCTCCGCGGCGCCGAACCGGACCTTGCCGCGCACCTGCGATCCCGCGAAGTAATCGCGGGCGCGCGCATTGGCGTCGAGGATCGGGCGCGCGAAGCCGGTCATGGCCTCGCCGTCGGCGGTGAGCACGACCGAATGGGTGTCGCGCACGAACAGGCGGCGGCCGGCGGCGGCCTCGAGCTTGCGGATGTGCTGGCTCACCGTCGACTGCTTCAGGCCGAGCCGGCGGCCGGCCTCGGTGAAGTTCTGGGTTTGCACGACGGTCAGGAAGGTTTCGAGCTGGGTCGGGTCGAGCATGCGCGATGATCCGTCATTACATACCGTAATGACAATAACATCGGTAAGTGCGGTTCACAATCGGCATGGGAAGGCGCACCTTCCAGTCAAGGAAAGGACGCCACCATGACCACCAGCCGCCTGCGATCATTCGTGCCTGTCGACCCCTACATCGCCGCCATCGTCGGGATGGTCGGCCTCGCCACGCTGCTGCCGCTGCACGGGCAGGGCACCGTGATCGGCGGCTACGCCACCGATGCCGCGATCGCGCTGCTGTTCTTCCTGCACGGCGCCCGGCTGTCGACCACGGAGGCGCTGGTCGGCGCCCGGCACTGGAAGCTGCATCTCGTGATCTTTCTGTCGACCTTTGCCCTGTTCCCGCTGCTCGGGCTCGCGGCGCATGCGCTGGCGCCGCATCTGCTGACGCCGGCGCTGTGGACGGGAGTGATCCTGATCTGCATCCTGCCGTCGACCGTGCAGTCGTCGGTCGCCTTCACCTCGATCGCGCACGGCAACGTGTCTGCAGCGCTGTGCTCGGCGACCGCCTCCAATCTGCTCGGCATCGTCGCGACGCCGCTGCTCGCGGGCGTGCTGCTCTCCAGCCATGGCGGGTTCTCCGGCAATGCCGCGCTCGACATCGTCGTGCAGCTCTTGCTGCCGTTCGTGGCGGGACAGTTGTCGCGGCCGCTGATCGGCGGCTGGGTTGCGAGGCACCATGCGATGCTCGGCCTGGTCGACCGCGGCTCGATCCTCCTGATCGTCTACACCGCGTTCAGCGATGGTGTCAGTCACGGCATCTGGCACCAGGTCAACGCGACGCAGATGGCCATCGTGCTCGGCCTCGATGCGGTGCTGCTGGCGACCGTGCTGCTGATCACCAGTTTCGGCAGCCGGCTGCTCGGCTTCTCGCGCGCCGACCGCATAGCGATCATGTTCTGTGGCTCGAAGAAGAGCCTTGCGAGCGGGCTGCCGATGGCGAGCGTGCTGCTTGCCGGACAGTCGGTCGGCCTGATCGTGCTGCCGCTGATGCTGTTTCATCAGATCCAGCTGATGACCTGCGCAGCGCTGGCGCGGCGTTATGCAAGCAACGAGGAGGGGACGTCAAACGACGCCGTCCCGGCGCACGCGTAGGCATTTCGCCCTCTGCTGTCGTCCCCCGGCTTGCCGCCTCCGCTAAAGCCTCGGCGCGCCCGCGACTCTTGGCCTTGTCGCAGCCGTGGCGAAGACGGGACCGGGACCCGGTACGCCGCGGCCTTTCCGCTACCGGCTGGTGTCTCTGAACTCTCGGCCTGACGCTACGCGACCCGCAGCCCCTTCGCGATTTCCTTCTGCGCGTCGAACTCGCGGCGCAGGCGCGCCAGCTCCTCGGCACTCAGCGCATCGGCGTTGCTGTAGTCGCGCTTCCAGGAATGATCCTCGCTCCAGCGCAGCGGCGACTGCACGGTGGTCTGCGGACCGGGGGCGGACTCCAGCACGCGCAGCGCGAGCTCCAGCGTGAGGGCCTGCGAGGCCTCGTCATGCGGCTTGCCGGCGGAGTTGCCGAGCGGGAAGTCGGAGAACAGGAAGCGCGGCACCGCGGCGTGCTCGACGATGTCCTTGGCGCAGCCCATCACGACGGTCGGGATGCCGTTGGCCTCGAGATGCCGCGCGACCAGGCTGACGGTCTGGTGGCAGACCGGGCAGTTCGGCACCAGCACCGCGGCATCGACATTGTCGTCACGGCAGCGCCGGAGGATTTCAGGCGCGTCGGTCTCGATGGTGGCGCGATGGCTGCGGTTGGTCGGGGCGCCGAAGAAGCGCGGCGCGACGTCGCCGATCGCGCCTGATGGGGCGAGGCGCTTGAGCTGCGCCAGCGGGAACCAGGTGCGGCTGTCGGTCGCCGCGGTGTGGGTACGGTCATAGGCGATGTGCGAAATCCGCAGATCGTGCTGCGCTGACGTGTCGCCGTCATAGACCGAATAGAACTTGGCCCCGCCATTGTATTTCGCGCCCGGACCCTGGTCGCCTCGGGCGGGATCGAATGGCGCCCGCCGTCGTGATGATGGCGATGCGGGACTGGTTCAGCGGCTTCTTCAGCGGCTGGAACGGGGCGGAGGTGTAGTGCGCCCAGCGGTAGGGGGTGGTGTAGCCGATGGCCGCGTAATAGTCGCGGGTCCGCTTCATGTAGCCGATCGGGGCGTCGTCGTCGGGGGCAAAGCCTGTTTGATCGTCCGACGCTGCGGCCATTTTGCGCTCCCTTTTGCGCGCCATCATTTCAGTCCATAGCTAGACCACGAGCTTGCGGTGTCAAGCCGCGTTCCGCGGGAACAGATTTGCCATGCGAACAGGTCTTTGCGCCGCATTGGTCCTGCTTGTGATGCTGGTACCGACGCCCGGCGCCGGCGCGGAGGACGCGCCTGCCGCAGCCCCAGCGACGCCGCCGGCCGCCGAGCCGCCGGCAACACCGCCTGCGGACAAGCCCGCTGCGCCGGCCGAAGAGCCCGCGGCACCGCCTGCGGAGCAGCCCGCGACGCCTCCGGGTACGCAGGCCGAGAAACCTGCTGCACCCCCAGCGGATACCCCCGCGGCGCCTGCCGACAAGCCTGCTGCGGCACCGGGCGATACGCCCGAGAAGCCGGCGGCCGCGACCGACAAGCCCGCCGACGACGCGCGCGAGACCGACACCCGCGAGGCGATGTGCCTGATGATCGAGTCGGCGGCGCGGGCGAACGATCTGCCGCTCGAATTCTTCGCGCGCGTGATCTGGCAGGAGAGCCGCTTTCAGGCCGACGCGATTGGCCCGATGACCCGCAACGGCCAGCGCGCACAGGGCATCGCGCAGTTCATGCCGGGCACCGCCAACGCGCGTGGGCTGCTTGATCCCTTCAATCCGGTGCAGGCGCTGCCGAAGTCGGCCGAATTCCTCAGCGAGCTGCGCAACCAGTTCGGCAATCTCGGCCTCGCGGCCGCCGCCTACAATGCCGGCCCGCGCCGGGTGCAGGACTGGCTCGCCGGCTCCGGTTACATGCCGCAGGAGACGCGCAACTACGTCTCGGCGATCACCGGCTCAAGCGTCGACGACTGGGCCGCGGCCGGCCGCAACGGCAAGATGCCGGAGCGCGCGCCGGCCAAGAGCTGCCGCGAGCTGATGGCGCTGTTGAAGCGTGCGCCCAATCCGTTCGTGGCCGGGCTCGAGCAGCACATCACGCTGTCGGCGGCGAAGGTCTGGGGCGTGCAGCTCGCCGCCGGCTTCAGCCGCGACAAGGCGCTCGCGATGTATGCCCGCGCGATGAAGCGGCTGTCGAACGTGATCGGCGACCAGGACCCGAGCCTGCTCAGCTCGCGGCTGCGCACTCGCGGCAGCGCGACGTTCTACCAGGTGCGGATCGGCGCCGACACGCGCTCCGAGGCCGACGGCCTCTGCAACCGCATCCGCAAGGCGGGCGGGGCGTGCTTCGTGCTGAAGAACCGAGCGTGAATTTGTAGCCCGGACGGAGCGAAGCGAAATCCGGGATGTGCGCGTCGCGATGGTCCCCGGATTGCGCTTCGCTCCATCCGGGCTACTGCATACCGGCCCTGTGTCGTCACTTGCTTGACCCTGCGTTGTCATCGCCCTAATCCGCCGCGATTGCAAAACCATCCGGTTCACCGTGGCGCTTCCTCCGCTCGAATCCCCGCAATGGCAGACCTCGTTCCGCGCCTTCCTGTGGGGCGCGCGGTCGATCGGCGCCACCGTGCTGACGCTGGTGCTGTTTGCGACCTATCTCGGCATCGGCGCGCTGGCGCATGATTCAGGCTTCTCGCTCGGTTGGACCCTGGCGAGCACCGCGTTCGTCTGGGCGGGACCTGCGCAGATCATCGTGATCACGACGCTCGGCTCCGGGGCCACCGTGCTGCAATCGGCGATCGCGGTCACGGTCAGCGCGATCAGGCTGTTCCCGATGGTGGTCTCGGTGTTGCCGTTGATGCGCACCGAACGGACCAAGCGCCAGCATCTGATCCTGGTGGCGCATCTCACGGCCGTGACGCTGTGGGTCGAATGCTACCGCTTCCTGCCGCATGTGCCGCGCAACCGCCGGATCGCCTTCATCCACGGGCTCGGCCTGGGGCTGGTCTCGGTCTGCCTGGTCGCCAACACGATCGGCTACACGCTCGCGGCCAATCTCACGCCGCTATTGGCCGCGGGCATGCTGATGCTGACGCCGCTGGCCTTCCTGTTCTCCACCGCGCGCAACTGCCGCGAGCTTGCCGACGTCATCGCGCTGGTGCTTGGGCTCTTGCTGTTCCCGCTGGCGGCGATGCTGAACAGCGGCGTCGACATCCTGGTCAGCGGAGTCGTCGCGGGAACCATCGCCTATGGCGTGCACCGCGTGCGGGCGGGCACGGTGAAAGCACGGGCATGAGCACCTTCATCGGCGATTGGCACGCGCTCGCGATCCTGTTCGTGGCAGGCGTGATCCCCAACCAGATCTGGCGCATGCTCGGCCTGTGGTTCGGCGGCGGTATCGACGAGAATTCCGAACTCCTGGTCTGGGTGAGGGCGGTCGCCACCGCGATCCTCGCCGGGATCATCGCGCAGATCGTGGTACAGCCGCCGGGCGCGCTCGCCAGCGTGCCGGACTGGCTGCGTTACGGTTCGGTCGCCGCCGGCTTTGTCGCGTTCATGCTGGCGCGGAAATCGATCTTCGCCGGCGTCATCGTAGGCGAACTCGTCATGATCGCGGGCAAATACTGGCTCGGCTGATTGCGGCGACCGCATTATCCGCTACTCTCGCTCCCCAACAACAAGACAACGGGGGAAACGGCATGCAGCGGCGCGCATCATCGCTATTCATTGTTGCTCTGACGGCGCTGCTGGCGGCGCTGCCGGCGCGCGCGGCCGACTATCCGACGCGTCCGATCAAACTCGTGGTGCCCTATGCCGCGGGCGGGCCGACCGATGTGCTCGGCCGCATCGTCGGCGAATATCTCGGGCGCGATCTCAAGCAGGTGGTGGTGGTCGAGAACAAGGCCGGCGCGCAGGGCGCGATCGGCGCCGAGGCGGTGGCGCGCTCCGATCCCGACGGCTACACGCTGTTCGTGACAGCGGCCTCGATCTTCGTGCTCAATCCGCTGCTCTACAAGAAGCTGCCCTACGATCCGGCCAGGGATTTCCGCCTGCTGTCGGTGGTCACGGATGCGCCGATGATCATGGAGGTGCATCCGTCGGTGCCGGCAAAGACGATCGCGGAGTTCGTCGCCTACGCGAAGAAGAATCCCGGCAAGCTCAATTTCGGATCGGCCGGCACCGGCGGCACGGTGCATCTCGCCGGAGAGATGTTCAAGCAGATGGCAGGCGTCGAGATGACCCACGTGCCCTACAAGGGCGCCGGACCCGCGCTGCAGGATTTGCTGTCAGGCAATATCCAGCTGATGTTCGATACGCTCGGCACCGCGCTGCCGCCGGTCAAATCTGGCATGCTGCGCGCGCTCGGCGTCAGCTCGACCGAGCGCATCGCGGATTTGCCCGATCTGCCGACGATCGCCGAGAGCGGCTATCCGGATTATGCGGTCAGCGTCTGGTATGGTATTGCAGCGCCGTCGAAAGTGCCTGACGAGATCGCCGGCAAGATCAAGGCGAGCCTCGACCGGGCCTTGAACGACGAGGCGTTCCGCGCTTCGCTGGTCAAGATCGGTTTTCCGCCGCTGCGCGCGAAGAGCCAGGCCGAGATCGACAAATTCGTGGACACCGATCGCGCGCGGTGGGCCGGCGTGGTCAAGGCGCTGAACATATCGCTGGATTGACACATGGTACGTGAAATGGAATTGCGCCAGGGCGAGGTCGCGGTCGACATGCCTTCGGCGCGCGATGCCGGGCTCGTCTTCATCGGCCGCATCCGCACGCCCTGGACCTCGCGGCTGGCGACGCCGCGGCAGGGGCGGCATGACGGCCCGGTGTGCCGGCTCGAGATCTTCGAGCCCTGGGTCGCCGCGATCAAGGGCGTCGATTTCTACAGCAATCTCGAAGTGCTGTACTGGCTGCATCGGTCGCGCCGCGACATCGTGCTGCAAAGCCCGAAGAACAACGGCAACACCCGCGGCACCTTCTCGCTGCGCTCGCCGGTACGTCCCAACCCGATCGGCACCTCGATCGTCAAGCTGGTCGGTGTTGAGGGCAACGTCATCCTGGTGCGCGGCCTCGACTGCCTCGACGAGACGCCGCTGATCGACGTCAAGCCCGACCGCTGCGAGTTCACCCCGCTGGCCCCGCCGCAGGCCGGGGATTTCGAGACGGAGTGAGAGCCGCGATGCCGTAGCCCGGATGAAGCGAAGCGAAATCCGGGGCGGTCTTGCCACGCGGCAAAGAGTCCTGGATTGCGCTACGCTTCATCCGGGCTACACAGTCTCGCGTGTGCGTCGCTATTTCAACGCCGCAACCAACTTCGCGGCATGCGCCTCGAGCACCTTGCCGTCTTCCTTGCGGCTCGCGGGCGGCAACAGGGCGACACCGTCCTTGCGCGGCATCACGTGCATGTGGAGATGGAAGACGACCTGGCCGCCGGCGGGCTCGATTGAATTGCTGCACGGTGATGCCGTCGGCTTCAAACGCCTTCATTCCGGCGGCGGCGATCTTGTGGGCGGCGCGCGCGACGTGAGCGTAGTCATCCGGCGAGATGTCGAGGATGTTGCGGGCAGGGGCCTTCGGGATGACAAGCGTATGGCCGGGCGAGCGCGGCATGATGTCGAGGAAGGCGAGCACGTGCTCGTTCTCGTAGACCTTGTAGGACGGAAACTCGCCGCGCAGGATTTTTGCGAAGGGGTTGTTGTTGTCGTAGGCGGACATGGCGGCGGCTCCTCAAACTTTGCAGCGGTAATTTCGCGGTCGTGGCGAAAACGTCAAGCGTCGTCGTCGGCGGTCTTCCGGAACGGCCCGGCCTCGCTGAGCTCGCGGCCGACTTCGGCGACGTAATCGCGCTCGCGCTTGAGGTAATCGGCGATGGCGCGGCGCAGTCCGGGATCGGCGATGAAATGCGCCGAGTATGTCGTCTGCGGCAGGTAGCCGCGCGCCAGCTTGTGCTCGCCCTGGGCACCGGCCTCGACCACCTTGAGGCCGCGCTGAACCGCGAAGTCGATCGCCTGGTAGTAGCAGACCTCGAAATGCAGGAACGGGTGGTGCTCGATCGCGCCCCAGTTTCGGCCGAACAGCGTGTCCGAGCCGATGAAGTTGATGGCGCCCGCGATCCAGCGCCCGTTGCGCTTGGCCATGACGAGCAGCACGTCGCGGCTCATGGTCTCGCCGATCAGCGAGAAGAACTGCCGGGTCAGATACGGCCGGCCCCATTTGCGCGAGCCGGTCTCCATGTAGAACTCGAAGAACGCGTCCCATGCATCCTCGGTGATGTCGGAGCCGGTCAGCCTGTGGATGGTGATCCCAGCGGCAACAGCCTCGCGCCGCTCGCGCTTGATGCCCTTGCGGTGGCGCGAGTTCAGCGATCCCAGGAAATCGTCGAAGGTCTTGTAGCCCTCATTGTGCCAGTGGAATTGCTGGTCGGTCCGCTGCAGGAAACCGTGCGCGCCGAGGAATTTTGCCTCGTCCTCGCGAGCGAATGTCACGTGCACGGAGGAGGCCTCGGTGGCGTTGCAGAGCGCGCGCAGGCCCCGTGCCAGCGCGGAGCCGATGACCTCGCGGTCGACGCCATCGCGGATCAGCAGCCGCGGCCCGGTCGCGGGCGTGAAGGGAACTGAAACCTGGAGCTTCGGATAGTAGCTGCCGCCGGCGCGGTGATAGGCCTCGGCCCAGCCGCGGTCGAACACGTATTCGCCCTGCGAGTGCGATTTCAGATAGCAGGGCACGACGCCGACGATCCGGCCATCGAGCTTCGCAATCAGATGCCTCGGTCCCCAACCGGTCCGCGGGCAGGCCGAATTGGAGGCTTCGGCGGCGGCAAAAAAGGCGTGGGAAACGAAGGGGTTATAGCTCGAACCTGCGGCGGTCTGGCAATCGCCTGCGGAACCGGGCGAGGCCAGAATCTCGAGGTCATGGACGCTGTCCGCGCCCGCCTTCGGATTGGCGCAGGCATCCCATTCGGCCGCCGGAATGGCGCCGATGTCCGCTACAGCCTCTAGGGTGATTTCAGAAGACGCCATCGAGAATGAAGACCGGTGCCTCGTTTGAGCATGATCTTTCCGGAACAGCTGGCTCCACTTCCGGATCATGCTCCGCATTCCGCCATCGCCGATGACGACCAAACGCTTGACCAACCCTTGACCAGCCCCTGTCAACATCGTGCGTCGCAGCGACGAGTTCAAGACTGCCGGTCACATGTCAGGTTCCCGGCACAAACCCTTCGAAAATGATCTGGTCGGCGTAGCGCGCCGCGCGTTCGCGCTGTTCCGCTGTCCGCACCGTCCAGGCCAGCAGCGGGCAGCCGAACACGTTGCGGGCGATCCAGGGCGCCGGCGCCGGTAGCTGGTTGACCCAGAAGGCGACGAAATGCGGCTCGGTCGTGAAGCCGTGGCGCAGATACAGCATGCCGTCGCGCTTTGCCGGGGGCAGCTTGTCCCAATAGCCGTCGTCATAGCTGCGCTGGGCGGTGATGCCGCGCGGCAGGTTCGGCATGATCTCGCGCAGCGCCAGCACCTGGTCGGGATCAAAGGACATGCCGACCACCGGGCCGGAATAGGACGACAGCACCTCGGCCATCCGGGCTACCAGTCTGCGGTCGCCGTCGAAATGGCTCTTCACCTCGACCACCAGCGGGACGCGGCCGGCGACCAGCGTGCAGAGATCGCCGAGCGTCATCATCTGCTCGGCGGTGTCCTTGAACTTGACCGCCTTCAGCTCGGCGGCCGTCTTGGTCGCCAGCAGGCCCGAGCCCTCGGTGAGGCGGCCGAGGGCATCATCGTGATGCACCATCGCCTCGCCGTCGGCGGTGAGCTGGATATCGCACTCGATCGCGAAATTGCCTGATACCGCGGCGCTGGCCGCGGCCGGCATGTTCTCGATGATGCCGCGTGCGGCATCGTGCAGGCCGCGATGGGCGACCGGCCGTTTCGTCAGCCAATCGGGGGCGCGCATCGATCAGGAGACTTCGAAGATGCCTTCGACTTCGACTGCGGCGTCGGCGGGCAGCGAGGCGACGCCGACGGTGGTGCGGGCATGGCGGCCCTTGTCACCGAAGGCAGCGACCATCAGGTCGGAAGCGCCGTTCAGGACCTTCGGCCCGTCGAAGAAATCAGGCGCGGAATTGATGAAGCCGCCCAATCGCACCACGCGCACGACCTTGTCGAGATCGCCGAGCGCGGCCTTGATCTGGGCCAGCAGGTTGATCGCACAGCCTTGCGCGGCGGCGACGCCTTGTTCGACCGTGACGCCGGCGCCGAGCTTGCCCTTGGCGATCAGCTTGCCTTCGGCGTTGAAGCAGACCTGGCCCGAGACGAACAGCAGGTTCCCGCTGCGGACGAAGGGGACATAGTTTGCGACCGGGGAGGTCGGCTCGGGAAGTGTGATGCCCTGTGACGCCAGTTTTTGTTCGACGGTACCCGCCATCTTTTATCCCCCAATTGGATTGCACGAAGCCTGAAACGCGGTCAGGGCCAAGTTTGTTTCGATTGTTTCGCGCATCGTGCCGCCGGTTGCAAGCGACTGTAAGGGGACGTGTAACGCTGCCGTGACGTACGGAATCGCAGGGAATATTGCCGAAAATGACGGCGATTTCGCTCGGCACATTGCCATTTTGTCAGACTTGCCCCAGTTGCGGCGCAATACCACCGTCACTATTGTGGCGAATCCCTGCCTGCTCGAGGACAACACATGAACCTTCCGTTTCGGAATCCGTCGCGTGCCCTGGTGCTGACGATCGCCGTTGCCGCAGGATCCGGTCTGGTTCAAGGGCCCGCCGCCGCTGCGGCCGGCGGGCCGTTTCTCGCGCATCAGGCGCTGTACGATCTCAGCCTGGTGAAATCGCGCGGCTCCAATTCGGTCAGCGATGCGCGCGGGCGCATCCTCTACAATTTCTCCGGCAGCTCCTGCGAAGGCTACACCTCCGAATTCCGCCAGGTGTCCGAACTCGACAGCGGCGAGGGCAAGGTGACGCTGTCGGACCTCCGTTCCAGCTCCTGGGAGGACGCGGCGGGCAAGAGCTACCGCTTCAAGATCGACACGCGGATGAACGACAGTGAATCGTCGCCGGTCGACGGCATCGCCGAACGCGTGGGCGATCATATCACGGTGAAATTGACCCAGCCGGTGAAGAAGACGTTCAACATCGACGGCAAGATCGTGTTCCCGACCGAGCAGATCCAGCACATCATCGCCGCCGCCCGCGATGGCAAATCGGTGCTCGAGCAGACCGTCTATGACGGCTCCGACAATGGCGAGAAGGTCTACAACACGCTGACCGTGATCGGCCGGCCGATCGCGGGCGACCGCGCGCCGTCATCGCCCGATCCGTCGACCGCGAGCGGTGCGATGAAGACTATGACGCGCTGGCCGGTGACGGTGAGCTATTACGACAGCGACGCGCGCGCGAAGGACGGCGAGCAGACGCCGGTCTATGCGATGTCGTTCGAGCTCTACGAGAACGGCGTCTCCCGCGCGCTGGTACTTGATTACAACGATTTCGTGATCTCCGGCGCGCTTGACAAGTTCGACGTCCGGGATTCCAAGCCTTGTAAGTGAGGGGCTGGCGATAGCCCACATTCAGTGTCGTCCCGGCGAAAGCCGGGACCCATAACCACCGAAGGTGGGTTTTGCGCGACGCTGGGGCCACAGCTTCCCTCAACAGCTGAACCCTGTGGTTATGGATCCCGGCTTTCGCCGGGACGCATTGGAAGGAGCCGGTGGACCGCTCTGGTCGAATGCGCCGGACCCGAGTACGCTTCCCAAAACATGCGTGTCAGGGAGGCACATCATGAGCAAGATCGATCATCTTCGCCCCAGCGGCCTGCATCACAATCCGGCTTACTCGCACGTCGTCGTCGCCTCGGGCGCGCGCACGATCTACATTTCGGGACAGGTGTCGGTCGATGAGGAGGGCCGCGTGGTCGGAGCCGGCGATCTCGCTGCGCAGACGACGCAGGTGATGCAGAACCTCGGCATGGCGCTGAAGGCCGCCGGCGCGAGCTACCGCGACATCGTCAAGATCACGACCTTCGTGGTCGGCTACAAGCCGGAGCTGCGCCCGATCATCGGCAAGGCGCGCTCGGCGTTCTTCGAGGGCATGGAGCCGCCGGCCTCTACGCTCGTCGGCGTGACGGCGCTGGCGGCGCCGGAATGGATGATCGAGATCGAGGCGGTTGCGGTCGCTGATTGAGGGCAGTCTTTCTCCGTCATTGCGAGGAGCGCAGCGACGAAGCAATCCATCGTTCCACATACGCTGAAGCATGGATTGCTTCGCTTGCAATGACGAATGCCGGGCCTGGCCAAGCGGCCATCACGACCTGCTACTCTTCCGCGCTCTTCTGCGGCCCCTCATAGGCAATGCCCCGGATCACGGCGGCATTGCCGAACTTCTTGCGCAGATTGTCCATCGCGCGTTCGGCGTGCGCCGAGCGGCGGTCGAGCATGTCGGAATCGCCCGCTTGCGCGCCCGGGCGCAGCGCGCTGACGCCGGTGCCCATCAGGCGGAAGGCGGTGCCGTCGATCTCTTTCGCCAGCATCTCGCGCGAGACCGCAAAGATCTTGGCGGCAAGCTGGGTCGGGGTCTGGATCGATTGCGAGCGGGTGCGCTGGCGGAAGTCCGCGGTCTTCAGCTTCAGCGTGATGGTGCAGCCGGAGAGCTCGCTGGTCTTCAGCCGCGCCGAGACCTTCTCGGACAGTTTCCAGAGCAGTTTTTCCAGCGTTGCGAAGTCACGGATGTCGGTCTCGAAGGTGGTCTCGCTCGAGATCGTCTTGGCGCCGCGATCGGCCACCACGGTCCGGTCGTCGATGCCGCGCGCCAGCCGCCACAGCCTGCGGCCTTCGCTGGCGAACTGCTTCATCAGTTCGTTCTCGTCGGCGCGCTGCAAATCGGCGATGATTCGGAAGCCGCGCTGCACGAGCTTTTCCTGCGTCGCAGGGCCAACGCCGTAGATGAACCCGACCGGCTTGCTGGCCAGCATCTCGCGCGCCTCGTCCTGGTCGAGCGTGGCAAAACCCCTGGGCTTGTCGAGGTCGGAGGCGATCTTGGCGAGGAACTTGTTGCAGGACAGCCCGACCGACACCGTGATGCCGATGTCGCGCTCGACCTCGCGGGCGAATTTGGCGAGCACCTTGGCAGGGATCATGCCGTGGACGCGCTGCGTGCCGGCGAGATCGAGGAACGCCTCGTCGATCGACAGCGGCTCGACCAGCGGCGTCAGCGCCTGCATCGCGTGGCGCACCTCGCGCCCGACCCGGACATATTTCGCCATGTCGGGCGGGATCACGGTCGCATCCGGGCAGAGTTCCAGCGCCTTGAACATCGGCATCGCCGAGCGGACGCCGTAGGTGCGGGCGATGTAGCAGGCGGCCGACACCACGCCGCGCTTGCCGCCGCCGATGATGACGGGGCGGTCGGCGATCTCAGGATTGTCGCGCTTCTCGACGGTTGCATAGAACGCGTCGCAGTCGATATGCGCCAGCGAAAGCGCGGTCAGGGCGCGATGACGCACCAGCCGCGGCGAGCCGCAATGGCTGCATCGCTTCACCTTGATATCGAGATCGCCGAGGCAGTCTCGGCAGAAACTGAGGGGGTCGTCGGGAGCTGCCGCCGCCGTCGTCACGGCACGTCGCGCTCCCATTTCGGGTCGCCAAGCACCTGACGCGCGGCTGCAATGTTGGTCGGATGCAGCTCGGAGGCGGCGGCGAATGCCTTCACTGTGGCATCGTCACGCATCACGAAATCGAGCACGCTCGCAAGAAATTGAGGATCGGATGCAGCGTTCCGCAGCGTCTCCGGGCCGATTCCGGTTTCGGCCAGGAACAGACCCAGCCGTTCGGGATCGCCGGCAATGAAGCCGAGCGCCTGAATCGCAACGATTTCAGCAACTTCCCGAGGGTTGTGAACAGGCTTTTTCAACGCGCCGGTTTGCCTTTCCGTTAACTTATGGTCTCTATTGAGAGGCCCATCATGCCCGAGTCTTCCGCGAGTGTTCAAGCAACGGAAACCACGCCGCGGGAGTTGGACTTCGGGTTAACGGGTTAGAGCGATTCTGGCGCTAGTTTGAATTCACATTTTCGACGCGTCCCGAGCGCGGCGCGTGAGGTGCCGCAGCCGGGCCCGTCTCCTGGGTTTGGGAGGGACGGGATGGCCAAAACCGTCCTGATCGTGGAGGACAATGAGCTCAACATGAAGCTCTTTCGCGATCTGTTGGAAGCGCATGGCTATCAGACTTCGGGCACCAGCAATGGCTTCGAAGCGCTCGACCTCGCCCGCAAACTGCGCCCCGACCTCATCTTGATGGATATTCAACTGCCCCAGGTTTCCGGCCTCGAGGTCACGCGCTGGATCAAGGACGATCCCGATCTGCGCACGATCCCGGTGGTGGCGGTCACTGCCTTCGCAATGAAGGGCGACGAAGAACGCATCCGCGAGGGCGGCTGCGAAGCCTATTTGTCCAAGCCGATCTCGGTCGGAAAATTCATTGAGACTGTCCGACGCTTTATCGGATAGGGGAGTTGTGGTGCAATGTCCGCGCGTATCCTCGTCGTCGACGACGTTCCGGCGAACGTCAAGCTGTTGGAAGCCCGTCTGTCAGCCGAATATTTCGATGTGCTGACCGCTTCCAACGGGACCGAGGCGCTGGAAATCTGCGCGCGCGCCGAGTGCGACATCATCCTGCTCGACGTCATGATGCCTGACATGGATGGCTTCGAAGTCTGCCGCCGGTTGAAGTCGAATCCGGCGACCCATTTCATTCCCGTGGTCATCGTCACCGCGCTCGACAGCCCGGCCGACCGCGTGCGCGGGCTCGAAGCCGGCGCCGATGACTTCCTGACCAAGCCGGTGTCCGACGTCGTGCTGATCGCGCGCGTGCGCTCGCTGACGCGGCTGAAGATGATGACCGATGAGCTGCGGATGCGCGCCATCACCTCGCTCGAGATCGGCATGCAGGCGCCCGAGCGCAGTGCGATCGCGGATCGCGGCACCGGCGGCCGCATCCTCCTGGTCGACGACCGGCCGTCGTCGTACGAGAAGCTGGCGCCGATCCTGTCCGCCGAGCACACCGTCGATGTCGAGACCAATCCGTCGGAAGCGTTGTTCCATGCCGCCGAGGGCAATTACGATCTCCTGATCGTGTCGCTCAGCCTCGATAATTTCGACGGCCTGCGGCTGTGCAGCCAGGCCCGCTCGCTGGAGCGCACGCGTCAGGTGCCGATCCTCGCGATCTCCGATGCCGACAACAACACGCGGCTGATGCGCGGGCTTGAGATCGGCGTCAACGACTATCTGCTGCGTCCGGTCGACAAGAACGAGCTCTTGGCACGTGCGCGCACCCAGATCCGCCGCCGCCGCTACACCGATCACCTGCGCGACAATGTGCAGAACTCGATCGAGATGGCGATCACGGATGCGCTGACCGGCCTCAATAACCGGCGCTACATGGAGAGCCACCTCGCGACCCTCGCCGAACAGGCTTCGATCCGCGGCAAGCCGCTGGCGCTGATGATCCTCGACATCGACTACTTCAAGGCGATCAACGACACCTACGGCCACGATGCGGGCGACGACGTGCTGCGCGAATTCGCCGTTCGCATCCGCAAGTCGATCCGCGGCATCGATCTCGCCTGCCGCTATGGCGGCGAGGAGTTCGTGATCGTGATGCCGGAGACTGATTTGCACGTCGCCGGCATGGTCGCCGAGCGGCTGCGCCGCTCGATCGCGGGCGAGCCGTTTGCCGTCGACAAGGGCGGCAAGCGGATCACGGTCACGATCTCGATCGGGCTCACCACGCTCGAGCGCAAGGGCGAGCAGGTCGCCGACGTGCTCAAGCGCGCCGACACCGCGCTCTATCGCGCCAAGCACGACGGCCGCAACCGCGTGGTTTCGGCGGCGGCTTAATCAGATTCTCGTAGCCCGGATGGGGCGAAGCGCAATCCGGGCTCTCTTGCCACTTGTACAACCGTCCCGGATTTCGCTGCGCTCCATCCGGGCTACGAAGCACCGTTAGCGCCCGCGCTTCACCGCGTCATAGGCCAGCCGCTTGAACTCGAACGAGAACGGGTGGACGAACGCCATCTGGCGCTGTGCCATCATCACGCCGGCGACGCCCGTTTTGGGCGAGATCCACCACTGCGTGCCCGCGACGCCGCCCCAGTAGAATTCGCCGGCCGCATCGGGATGATCGATCGGTGAGGGGTTGAGGATCAGGCCGCCGGCGAGCCCATGCGCCTTGCCGGGCTGCTCGCCCAGCATCGCGAAGCGGATCCATTGGCCTTCGGGCAACTGGTTGGACGTCATCGCCGCGATCGTGTCCGGCTTCAGCAGTGTCGGTCCGCCCGGCAGCAGGCTGCGGATCAGCGCCACCATGTCAGGCAGCGTCGATACCAGGCCGCCGCCGCCATTGAGCCTCGCCACCGGGCGCAGATAGGCGCCGGGGAAGGGCGCGTTGTCGGTGCGGGTGAGGCCTGGCTTCATCGGGTCCATCAGATCGGCACCGGCGTAGTAGGCGACGAGGCGACCCTGATCCTGTTGCGGAACGACGAAGCCGGTATCGACCATGCCGAGCGGATCGAGGATGCGCGCTTTGATGAACGCGTCGAAGCTCTGGCCGCTGACGACTTCCACCAGGCGCGCGACCACGTCGATCGCGAGCGAGTATTCCCACGAGGTGCCCGGCTGATAGATCAGCGGCAGGCCGGCCAGCACATCGGCCATCTGGGCCAAGGTCGTATTGGGATTGTGCACGCCGCGCTCGTTGAGCGCCTTGAAGATGACGGTGCCGGGATCGAAGAAGCCGTAGCTCAAACCGGCGCTGTGGCTCAGCAATTGGCGGATGGTGATCGAGCTCTGCGCGGGTTCGGTGTCGTCGATCGAGGTCGCGCCCGGCCGCAGCACTTTCCGGTTTCCGAGTTGCGGGATGAAGGTCTCGATCGGATCATCGAGCCGGAATCGGCCGTCCTCGAACAGCAGCAGCGCGGCGCAGGAGGTGATCAGCTTGGTGTTGGAGAACACCCGGAAGATATGGTCGGTGCGCAGCGGGATCTGCGTTTCCTTGTCGGCCCAACCGACGCAGCCCGTGTCAGCGATGTCGCGTCCAACCAGAACCGTCCAGGAGATGCCGGACAGGAGGTCATTGTCGATGTAGCGCTGCATGGCGGCGCGCGCCGGCGCGAAATCGTAGCCGGTGGCCGTTACCTTCAGATCTTCCATGGTCGCTCCCCAGTTGTGCCGCGCTGTTCGCGCGGTCGTCGACAATGTCGCGCGACGGAATATCCCGTCGGGCCATCGCGCGTGGTCGACGCTACCAACCAAACGGAACCCGTTTGCGCAACCGGATTTATCCGCCGCGTTTCTTGTCCGCGGGCGCGGCGCATGCGACCTTGACCCCGGCATTCGCCAGCAGCACGCGGGCGGCCTCCCTGGCCGCGCGCGCCATCGCCGGATCGTCCCGCACCAGGTCCTGCGCGATCGAGCCGTCGACCAGGAGCGTGAGCTGGGTCGCAAGCCCCTCGGCATCGGCGACGCCGAGCTGCCGCAGCAGATCGCGAAACCAGATCCGGCGGCTTTCCTTGAAGGCAATTGCGATGTTTCTGAAGGTGCGGTCCTCGTCATCAGGGCCAAGCTCGGCCACCGCATTCACGAACGGGCAGCCGCGGAAATCCTTCGCCGAGAAGCGCCGCTCCAGCGAATCGAAGGTCGCGAGAATCTGCTCGGCCGGCGGCTTGTCGGAGGGGCGGGGCTGCACGAAGCGGCGCTGCAGATAGGCCTCGATCAGCGCGTCCTTCGACGGGAAGTGATTGTAGAGCGTGCGCTTGCTGATGCCGATCTCGGCCGCGATGGTGTCGACGCCGATGGCGCGAATGCCCTGCAGGTAGAACAGTTTGTCGGCGGTCTCGAGGATCCGCTCTTTCATGGTCTGTTTTGGAGGCGGGGAAGCCATGCGCCGGCCGTGATCCTCGTCGCTTGACAGCAGCGCCTCTGTATAGCCTAATTACACAGGTCTGTGTACCTAAAATAAGCGGGAATCGCAGGCTGCGGCTATCGTGCCGCGCCCATTTGGGAGAACAAGAACAATGCCCCTGTTGCAGGTCCTGCGTCCCACGCTTCCCATTCTGATCGGTGCCTCCATCATGCTCACGCTGAGCATGGGGCTGCGGCAGAGCCTCGGCATCTTCATGCAGCCGCTGACGCACGACATCGGCATGTCGGTGTCCCACTTCACGCTGGCGCTGGCGGTGCAGAACCTCGCCTGGGGCTTCCTGCAGCCGGTCGCGGGCGCGATGACCGTGCGTTACGGCTTCCGCCCGATCATGGTGGTCGGCGCGCTGGCCTATATCGCGGGCCTCGTGCTGATGACGACGGCGCATGGGCTCGTCAGCATCATGATCGGTGCCGGTGTGCTGATCGGCATTTCGCTTGCCTGCACCGCGAATGCGATCGCGATGTCGGTCGCGGCGCGCGCGGTGTCCGAGACGGTTCGCTCGACCGTGCTCGGCATGGTCTCGGCCGCGGGCTCGCTCGGCGCGCTGCTGTCGGCGCCGATCGGCCAGATGCTCAATGAAGGTTTTGGCTGGCGCGTCGGGCTTGCCGGTTTTGTCATCCTGTCGATCGGGATGATCCCGGCCGCATTGTATGCCGGGCGCGTCGACAAAATTCCGCTGCCGAAGCCAACGGCCGATGATATCGGCAACGCCACGGCGGCGACCGCGGCGAAGACCGCGTTCGGCAACGCCTCCTTTGTGGTGATGACCTGCGCCTACATGGTCTGCGGCATGCAGCTCGTCTTCCTCACCACGCATCTGCCGTCGTATCTGGCGATCTGCGGGCTTGATCCGATGCTGAGCGCGCAGACGCTCGGCATGATCGGCGGCTTCAACGTGCTGGGCTCGCTGTTCTTCGGCTGGGCCGGCCAGCGCTGGAACAAGCTCGCGCTGCTCGGCGGGATCTACATCCTGCGTTCGCTGGCGCTTGCCTGGTACTTCATGCTGCCGGCGACGCCTGCCTCGACGCTGCTGTTCGGTGCCATCATGGGCTTCCTCTGGATGGGCGTCGGCCCGCTGGTCGCGGGCGCGGTGGCCGAGATGTTCGGGCTGCGCTGGCAGGCGATGATCCAGGGCCTCGCCTTCATGAGCCACCAGGTCGGCAGCTTCCTCGGCGCCTATGGCGGAGGGCTGATCTACGACTCGCTCGGCTCCTACACGATGGCGTGGCGCATCGGCGTGGCGCTGGGCCTTGCTGGCGGCATCATCCAGCTCGCATTCGCGCTGATCCGGCCGGCGCAACCGCCGCTGTTGAGAACCGCCTAGAAGACGCTCTAGAAATGCAAAACGGGGCCCAAGGGGCCCCGTTTGAACGTTGGAAGCAGGCGATCTTACTTGATCTTGGCTTCCTTGAACTCGACGTGCTTGCGCGCGACCGGGTCGTACTTCTTCTTGACCAGCTTGTCGGTCATGGTGCGCGAATTCTTCTTGGCGACGTAATAGAAGCCGGTATCGGCCGTCGACACGAGCTTGACCTTGATGGTGACCGCCTTGGCCATGTGCAAAACCTCGAAAATGCAGGGATATCGGGAGCCGGCCAAATCGGCCCGCGTTTGGCCGGGAAACTAGCCACAAACCGCCCAAAGTCAAGGATTTCTGACCCCAAACCATCCCGATTCCGGCCGATTACCCCTCGAAGAACTGATTTTTGGGCCGTGGCAGGCCCAAATTCTCCCGCAAGGTCCGTCCTTCGTACTCGGTCCGGAAGATTCCGCGCTTTTGCAGTTCCGGGACGACCTTGTCGACGAACTCGAACAAGCCCTGCGGCAGATAGGGGAACATGATGTTGAAGCCGTCGCTGCCGCGGCCGGTCAACCATTCCTCCATCTGGTCGGCGATGGTCTGCGGCGTGCCGACGAAGGCGAGCCCGCCATAGCCGCCGACGCGCTGGGCGAGCTGGCGCACGGTGAGCTTGTCGCGCGCCGCGACATCGACGAGGCGCTGCCGGCCGCTCTTGCTGGCATTGGTTTCCGGGATCGGCGGCAACTGCCCGTCGGGATCGAAGCCGGACGCATCGGTGCCGAGGATCACCGACAGCGAAGCGATCGCGCTGTCGTAATGCACGCGGCTGTCGAGCAGCGCGCGCTTCTCCTTGGCTTCCTCGACGCTGTCGCCGACCACCACGAAGGCGCCGGGCAGGATCTTCAGATGCTCGGGATCG
Organism: Bradyrhizobium sp. USDA 3364; assembly: GCF_054056355.1. NCBI lineage: Bacteria > Pseudomonadati > Pseudomonadota > Alphaproteobacteria > Hyphomicrobiales > Nitrobacteraceae > Bradyrhizobium > Bradyrhizobium sp. USDA 3364. The sequence continues at coordinate 7,429,749 of NZ_JBSRYG010000002.1, read as the reverse complement.
CGGCCGACCTTCTCCATGCGACCCTTGATGTCGGCATACAGCTTCTGTCCATCGGCAAGGCTGCCGCCGCCGGTGAACACGGCTTCCGCCGTCTCGGCGGCAAGCTGCCGGCCGTCGTCGGACGCGCCGGCCTGCACGATCACCGGCCAGCCCTGCACGGGACGGGCGATGTTGAGGGGCCCACGCACCGAGAGATATTTGCCCTTGTGATTGAGCACATGCATCTTGTCGGGATCGACGAACAGGCCGGACTCGACATCGCGCACGAACGCATCGTCAGCGAAGGAATCCCAGAGGCCGGTGACGACGTCGTAGAACTCGCGGGCGCGCTTGTAGCGCTCGCCGTGCTCCATGTGATCGTCGAGGCCGAAATTGAGCGCCGCGTCCGGATTGGACGTGGTGACGATATTCCACCCCGCCCGGCCGCCGGAGATATGATCGAGTGATGCGAAGCGGCGGGCGACGTGATAGGGTTCGTCGAAGGTGGTCGAGCCGGTCGCGATCAGGCCGATATTCTCGGTGACCGCCGCGAGTGCCGACAGCAGCGTGAACGGCTCGAACGAGGTCACGGTGTGGCTGCGCTTCAGCGCGTTGATCGGCATGTTCAGCACGGCCAGATGGTCGGCCATGAAGAAGGCGTCGAACTTGCCGGCCTCGAGCTTGCGGATCAGCGTCTTGATGTGGTCGAAGTTGAAATTGGCGTCGGGCCAGGCCCCGGGGTAGCGCCAGGCGCCGGTGTGGATGCTGATCGGCCGCATGAACGCGCCGAGCTTGAGTTGATGCTTCGCCATAGCCCCGTTCCGTCCTTGATGTCGTTAGCGGAACAGATAGGGAGGCGTTTTGCGGCGCGCCATCCCGACGGCAGCAGAAGAATTTAACAATTTGAGCGATGGCAGGAGGATATTTCGACCGTCGCTCAACGGTCGTCATTGCGAGGAGCGATAGCGACGAAGCAATCCACGGTTCAGCATGTGGAGAAATGGATTGCTTCGCTGCGCTCGCAATGACTGCAGGCAGGGCTATGCGCCCAACACGTCCTTCTGCATCTTGCCGCCGTAGAAGTGGAAGAACGGCACCGGCGCGTCATGACGGAGCGGGCCGGTGGCGAGGCGGCGGTCGAGCTCGGCGAGCACGTTCTTGGTCATGGCATGCGCGTCGGCGAGCGGCTCGGAGCCGATCTCGACCCACACCAGCTCGACCAGTTCGGCATCGGCATGCACCACGCCTTCCACGCGATGCGCGATCGTCGAGGCATCGGCGGTGAAGAAGCGCGTGTCGAAGCGGCGGACGCGGCCGGGCGGGGTGATCGCGCGCGCGATCAGGAACAGGCCGGACGGATCGGGCAAGAGACCCGCGTCGGCGAAAGGCGCCCAGGGGCCGTCGAGCCTTGCTGTCTTCTCGACCTTGCGGCCGAGGCAGAGCCCGGTCTCTTCGCAGGCTTCGCGGATCGCCGCGTTGGCGAGTGCGCGCGCGCGGCCGGGCGTGATCTTCGGGCTGCCTTTCAGGAGATTGGCTTCGAGCTCCGGCGTGATCGGTGCTGCGACCGGCACGCGATTGTCGGCCTTGTCGACGCGGCCGCCGGGGAAGACGAATTTGCCCGGCATGAACACCACCTTGTCGTGGCGCTTGCCGACCAGCACTTTCGGCTTGGTGCCGGAGCGATCGATCAGGATCAGCGTCGCCGCATCCTTGGGCCGGAAATACGCATGATGATCGGCTTCTTTCTCGCCCTGGTGGACCACAGCGGCGGGTGCGGCAGCGTCAGTCATTTCATCCCTTCCATTTCTTCTTTGCGGCCCGGTTTAGCTAGACCGGCGGGATGTCGCTAGGGGGATTCTCGTCAAAGCCATGCATGCGCAGGGCCCATTGCAATCCGATCACGGCTCCCTTCACCGGCTGCAACAGTGCCAGCGATGCGAACAGCGTGAGCGGCAGATAGATCGCAAGCTGCAGCCACGCCGGCGGCGAATAGTTGGTCTCGATCCACAGAGCGGTCGGTACCACGATATGGCCGACAATGACGATGACGAGATAGGCGGGGAGATCGTCGGCGCGATGCGGTGAGAAATCGAGATCGCAGACCGGGCAATGGCCATCGCATTTCAGAAACTTGCGGAACAGTCTGCCTTTTCCGCAGCGCGGACAACGACTGCGGAACCCGCGCTTCATCGCGCTCCACACGTCGCGCTTCTCGGGATCGGCTGCGTCGCGAGTCCAGACCACTGTCGGCGGTGTCACTTCCATGACTTGCCTCGCTTCGATTTGCCGGACTTTTGTTTCGCCGGCTTGCGGTCCTTCTTGCTGCGCGCTTTCCGTTCCTTGTGCGCCTTCTTGCCGGATCCCTTCGGGCCCTTGCTAAATCCTGCGGAGCGGCGCTCGGTTCTCTTGCCGTCACGTTTTCTGTCACGCGGAATCGTTTGGCCGTCGGACATTAGCTCAAAGCGCAGTGCGCCCGCCACCGGCGCGGCTTCGACCAGCCGCACGTCGACGACGTCGCCGAGCCGATACATGGTTCCGCTGCGCGAGCCGATCAGGGCGTGGCGGGTTTCGTCGTAGTTGAAATATTCGCTGCCGATGGTGCGGATCGGGATCAGGCCGTCGGCGCCGGTGTCGTCGAGCTTCACGAACAGGCCGGACCGTGTCACGCCGGAAATGCGGCCCTGGAACGAGGCGCCGACCTTATCGGCGAGGAAATGCGCGATCAGCCGGTCGGTGGTCTCGCGCTCCGCCTTCATTGCGCGGCGCTCGGTGACGGAGATCTGCGCGGCGATTTCGGCCAGCGTCTCCACGCTCTCATCCGTCGGCAGCGCGCCTTCGCCAAGGCCGAGCGCACGGATCAGCGCGCGATGCACGATCAGATCGGCGTAGCGGCGGATCGGCGAGGTGAAGTGCGCATAGCGGCGCAGGTTCAAGCCGAAATGGCCGTAGTTCTCGGCGGAATATTCGGCCTGCGCCTGCGAGCGCAGCACCACCTCGTTGACCAGCGGCTCGTAATCCTCGCCCGCAACCTGCGCCAGCACGCGGTTGAATTGCGCGGGACGCAGCGCGCCCTGCTTGGTGAAGGGCAGGTCGAGCGTCTTGAGGAATTCCTGGAGGTTGTGCACCTTCTCCTGGCTGGGCTCGTCATGCACGCGATAGATCAGCGGCAGCGCCTTCTTCTCCAGCATCTCGGCCGCGGCGACGTTGGCCAGGATCATGAACTCCTCGATCAGCCGATGTGCGTCGAGCCGCTGCGGCACGATCACCCGATCGACGGTGCCGTCCGGCTTCAGCAGGATCTTGCGCTCGGGCAGATCGAGATCGAGCGGGTCCCGCTCGTTGCGCGCGAGCTTGACCAGTTCATAGGCCGCCCACAGCGGCTTCAGGATCGGATCGAGGATGGGGCCCGTCGTGTCATCCGGCCTGCCGTCGATCGCGGCCTGCGCCTGCGCGTAAGCGAGCTTTGCGGCCGAGCGCATCAGCACGCGGTGGAAGGTATGCGAGCGCTTGCGGCCGTCGGCGCCGATCACCATGCGCACCGCGAGCGCGCCGCGCGGCTCGCCCGGCACCAGCGAGCAGAGATTGTTGGAGATTTGCTCGGGCAGCATCGGCACCACGCGATCGGGGAAATACACCGAGTTACCGCGCTGGAGCGCGTCGCGGTCGAGCGCCGAGCCGGGCCGCACATAGAAGGCGACGTCGGCGATTGCGACATGGACGATGAAGCCGCCCGCATTGTTCGGATCGGTGTCGACCTCCGCATGCACGGCGTCGTCGTGATCTTTCGCGTCGGGCGGATCGATGGTGACGAGCGGCACGTCGCGCCAGTCCTCGCGGCCCTGCAGGGTCGCAGGTTTTGCCTCTTCGGCCTCGCGGAGCGCAGAAGATGAAAACACCTGCGGGATGTCGTGGGTGTTGATCGCGATCAGGCTGATCGCCTTTTCGCTCGCGATCGAGCCGAGCCGCTCCTTGACGCGGGCGGAGGCGAGCCCAAAGCTGCGGGTGCGGATCAGGTCGACGCTGATGAGGTCGCCGTCCTCGGCGCCGCCGGTATCTGGCTTGGCGATGTTGAGCTCGCGGCCGGCTTGCTTCTTGTCGACCGGGATCAGGCGGCCGCCGCCATCGGGATTGCGGCGGAAGATGCCGAGGATCCGAGTGCGGCCGCGATCGATCACCTTGATGACGCGGCCGCGATAGGGCGTGCCGTCTTGCTCGTCGGTCACCTCGACCCGCAGCAGCGCGCGGTCGCCGACGCCGGCGGTAGTACCGGGCTTCGGCCGCCGCGGCGTCTCGATGCGGATTTTCGGGGCGGTGCCGTTCTCTTCGCTGTCCCACTCGGCGGGCGTGGCGAGCAATTCGCCGTCGCTGTCACGGCCGGTGATGTCGGCAAGCACGGTCGGCGGCAGCGCCGCCGGCTCGTGGATCTTGCGGCCGCGTTTTGCAATTGTGCCGTCGTCGGCGAGATCGCGGAGCATCCGCTTCAGCTCGATGCGGTCGGCGTTCTTCAGGCCGAACTCGCGCGCGATCTCGCGGGTGCCGACCTTGCCTGGATTGGCGCGGATGAAGGCGACGATGGCGTCCCGGCCCGGAAAGCCATGGTCGGGTTTTCGTTTCACTTATCCTCGTGCCTTGCCGGCGCTTTTCTTCGCGGGCGCTTTCGCTGACGTCGATGACTTTGCAGGCGATGTCTTAGCCCCTGATGCGACCGGCGCGCGCGCCTTGCTGGTCGCATCCAATTTCGGTTTCGCGGCGGCCTTCTTCGCTGCCTTCTTGGCGGGCTTGGCCTCGGCGTCGTCAGTGTCGGCCGCTTCGGCCTTGGCCTTTTCAGATCTTGTTTTGGCTGCCTTGCCAGGCTTTTCCGCCTTCGCCTTCTTGACCTTCTTGCCGCCGCCCTTGGCCGCGCGCTCGTCGATCAGCGCGATCGCCTCGGCAAGCGTGACCTCGTCGGGCGTGCGGTCGCTCGGGATCGTCGCGTTGACGCCGCCGGCTGCGACATAGGCGCCGTAACGGCCATTCTTCAGCGCGACCGCGCCGAGCGTCGGGTGATCGCCGAGCGGCTTGCCGGGATCGGCGCCGAAGCGGCGGCCGCTCGGGCCCTTCGCGATCTTCTCCGCGATCAGCGTGACGGCGCGGTTCAGCCCGATGTCGAATACCTCGTCGCCGGCCTCCAGGCTGGCATAGGTCTTCTCGTGCTTCACGAACGGCCCGAACCGGCCGAGGCCGGCGGTGATCGGCTGCCCGGTTTCCGGATGCTTGCCGATCTCGCGCGGCAGCGACAACAGCTTCAGCGCCAGTTCGAGATCGACATCGGCAGGCGAGGTGGCCTTCGGAATGCCCGCGCGCTTCGGCTTCTCGCCTTCGGCGTAGTCCTTCTGCTCGCCGAGCTGGATGTAGGGGCCGAAGCGGCCGGCCTTCACCGTGACGTCGAACCCGGTGTCGGGATCGGTGCCGAGCACACGATCGGCGCTCTCGGCGCTGTCGGCCGCGAGCGGGCGGGTGTAGCGGCATTCCGGATAGTTCGAGCAGCCGACGAACGCGCCGAACTTGCCGGCCTTCAGGTTGAGCCGGCCGGTGCCGCAGGTCGGGCATTGCCTGACGTCGCCGCCATCGGCGCGCGGCGGATAGATGTGCGGGCCGAGCATCTCGTCGAGCGCATCGAGCACCTCGGCGACCCGCAGGTCCTTGATGTCGTTGACCGCGCCGATGAAGCCGCGCCAGAAATCCTGCAACACCTGCTGCCAGGCGATCTCGTTGTTGGAGATGCGGTCGAGCTGTTCCTCGAGATCGGCGGTGAAGTCGTATTCGACGTAGCGTGAGAAGAAGTTCTCCAGGAACGCGACCACGACGCGGCCCTTGTCCTCGCCGTGCAGCCGCTTCTTCTCCAGCTTGACGTAGCCGCGGTCCTTCAGCACCTGCAGGATCGAGGCGTAGGTCGAGGGACGGCCGATGCCGAGCTCTTCCATCCGCTTCACCAACGATGCTTCGGAGAAGCGCGGCGGCGGCTCAGTGAAATGCTGGGTGACGGCGAGGCTCTGGCGCTTCACGGCCTCGCCCTCGCTCATCGCGGGCAGGCGGCGCGAATCCTCGTCCTCCTCGTCGTCGCGACTCTCCTGGTAGAGCGCGAGGAAGCCGTCGAACTTGATGACCTGGCCGGAGGCGCGCAGCTCGAGTACGCGGGCGCCGGCCTTGGCTTCGATGTCGACCGTGGTGCGCTCGAGCTCGGCCGATTCCATCTGGCTCGCGATGGTGCGCTTCCAGATCAGTTCATAGAGCCGCGCCTGGTCGGCATCGAGCCTGCGGCCGATCGTTGCGGGACGACGGGAGAGATCGGTCGGGCGGATGGCTTCGTGCGCTTCCTGCGCGTTCTTGGCCTTGGCCTGATACTGCCGCGCATTGTCGGGCACATAGGCGTTGCCGTAATCCTCGCCGATCACCTTGCGCGCCTGGGTAATCGCCTCGGGCGCGATCTGCACGCCGTCGGTTCGCATATAGGTGATGAGGCCGGTGGTCTCGCCGCCGATGTCGATGCCTTCATAAAGCCGCTGCGCGATGCGCATGGTGTGAGCGGGTGCAAAGCCGAGCTTGCGGCTTGCTTCCTGCTGCAGGGTCGAGGTGGTGAAGGGCGCCTGCGGATTGCGCCGCGCCGGCTTGGCCTCGACGGTCGCGACCTTGAACAGCGCGGCCTCGATCGCCTTCTTGAAGTCCTCGGCTTCCGCGCCGGAGCCGATGTCGAGCCGCGCGATCTTCTTGCCGTCGGCGCCGACCAGCCGCGCCTCGAAGGCTTCGCCGCGCGGCGTCAGCAGGGTGGCGACCAGCGACCAGTACTCTCGGGGGACGAACTTCTCGATCTCGAGCTCGCGGTCGCACACCAGCCGCAGCGCGACCGACTGCACGCGGCCGGCCGAGCGGGCGCCGGGCAGCTTGCGCCACAGCACGGGAGAGAGGGTGAAGCCGACCAGATAATCCAGCGCACGGCGCGCCATATAGGCGTCGACCAGCGCGCCATCGATCTGGCGCGGTGCCTTCATGGCATCGGAGACGGCCTGCTTGGTGATGGCGTTGAACACCACGCGCTCGACCTTCTGGTCCTTCAGCGCGCGCTTCTCCTTCATCACTTCGAGCACGTGCCAGGAGATCGCCTCGCCCTCGCGATCAGGGTCGGTTGCGAGGATCAGGCGGTCGGCCCCCTTGAGCGCCTTGGCAATGTCGTTCAGCCGGCTCGCCGCCTTGGCATCGACCTCCCAAATCATCTGGAAATTGGCGTCCGGATCGACCGAACCGTTCTTGGCCGGGAGGTCGCGGACATGGCCGAACGACGCCAGGACCTCGTAGGAGGACCCCAGATACTTATTGATCGTCTTGGCCTTGGCCGGCGACTCCACAATGACGATATTCATGTCATTCCAATAGCTTACGGGAAAACTTGAAGGTGGGTTCCGCTAGACTCGCGGCCCGCCATGTCGGGGCGAACATGGGTGTTGGGGCGGTCGGTGTCAAATCGCCTGATATTGAAGGGAGAGCCGCAGCTGTGGAGTTCCTATCCCAAAGGTTGAAAAATGCGTCCTAGAGTTGCGGCCGGAAAGGGCGTACCTCTTTATATATAGGGCGGGAATCGGATTGGGCCTTGAGCACGACAGGGGGCGGCCGGAAGCCCGGATGACGCCTTGCTCCTGATCGCAGCGGCCGCGACCGAACTCGCCAAACTTGCCCAGCGCCACAAACTCGACGTCCTCGACCGTCTGCTCGCGATGACCCGGCTGGAGGCCGACTAGCAGCTGCGGGCGCGCAGCCGGCGGAAGCTGTCGTGAGGTCCACTCGTCGTCCTGGCTCTCGCCAGGACGACATCGAATATGTGTGTGGCGCTGCCTGCGCGGCGGCCCTCTCTCCATCCGTCATTCCGGGGCAGCCCGAAGGGCTGAGCCCGGAATCCATTGAGCTGTGCAACAAGTGGATGAATGGATTCCAGGCGCGTGCTTCGCACGCCCCGGAATGACGATTAGGCCGACACGCGCCGGGCCGTCTTCTTCACCGGCCGCGGCTTCAGCGTGGTGTCCGCCGCACCCAGCACGCGTCCGTCCTGCGAATAGAGTGCGAGATTCTTCACCGGCTTGCCCTTGTCGCGGTCGACCATGATGGTCGCGATTTCGTCCGGATGCTCGTCGAATTCCTCGCTCCATTGCCGGAGCGCGACCAGGATCGGAAAGATGCCGTGGCCCTTCGGCGTCAGCACATATTCCTGGTAGGCGCTGCCGTCGGAGGCGGGGATCGTCTTCAGAATGCCGCGGTCGACCAGCGTGCGCAGCCGTGTGGCGAGGATGTTCTTGGCGAGCCCGAGGCTTGCCTGGAATTCGCCGAAGCGGCGCCGGCCGAGGCTGGCGTCGCGGATGATCAGGAGCGACCACCAGTCGCCAAACACGTCGAGCGCGCGCGCCACCGGGCAGCTATCGCCTGCAAGGCTGGTTCGTTTCACGGCTGTCTCCGGGAATTTCGGCCATCACGATCTTGTGTGGTTGCAATATTAAACCTGATGCTCTAGCTAGGCAACGAAGTTTAATAATGCAACCACATTGGAGGCGGACCATGAGACTGGCAAACAAGACGGCATTGATCACCGGCGGCAACAGCGGCATCGGGCTTGCGACGGCAAAGCTGTTCATGGCGGAGGGCGCCAAGGTCGTCATCACCGGGCGCAACAAGGAGACGCTTGCGGCGGCGGCCAGGGAGTTCGGGCCGAACGCGCTCGCGGTGGTGGCCGATGCCACCGACGTCGCGGCGCTGGAAGCCGCAGTGAAGCAGGGCGCCGAGAAGTTCGGCAAATACGACGTGCTGTTTGCCAACGCCGGCATTCCCGGCCAGACGCCGGTTGGCGGCACAACACTCGCCGCATTCGAGAATGTGATCCGCACCAATCTCACCGGCGTGTTCTTCACCGTGCAGGCGGCCGCGCCCTATCTCAACGATGGCGCCTCGATCATTCTCAACGGCTCGGTGATTTCGGTGCTCGGTAATCCCGGCTACTCGGCCTATGCCGCGAGCAAGGCCGGCGTGCGCGCGATGGCACGCGTGATGGCGTCAGAATTGTCGCCGCGCAACATCCGCGTCAACGTGGTGGCGCCGGGCGCGGTGCGTACCCCGATCTGGGGCGCGGCGATCGCAACGCCGGAAGCCGAGAAGGCCTTCGAAAAGCGGATCGGCATGACGACCCCACTCGGGCGAATCGGCGAGCCTGATCACATCTCGAAGACCGTGCTGTTCCTGGCCTCCGACGACGCTGCGCATGTGCAGGGCCAGGAACTGTTCATCGATGGCGGTTCGACGGCGTCGCCCGCCGGCGCGCCGATCTATCGCGGCTAATTTGTTTCTCATTGTCGCGATCGGCCGGTGTGAAGCGCTTCACACCGGCCGATGTCGTACGCGACTATCATCGCTTCGTTGTCGAAGCATGATCTCCTCGGAAAACCGCTTCGCACTTTTCCGGACCATGCTTGAACCTTTGACGTATTCCCGGGACTCCTGAAAAGGGCGGGGAATTTTTTCACCACGGAATCATTTGGAGTGCCGTCATGCCGAAAGCAGCAGCCCGCATTTCGACGCCGATCCCGGTTTCGTCCGCATCCGAAAGTTCAGATACGACGCAGCTCGTGACGGTCGCGCTGTTTTCCGGCATTGGCCTGCTGATTTCGCTGGTCGCCGTCATCCTCGGCATTCAGGGCGTCTGGTTCTGAGTTCCATCCACTGAATGGCCTGCCGCCGCCAGGGGCGACGGCAGTTGCTCCATCACATCAGGCCGCGTTCAGGCTGCCCGCGGCCTGTAGCGCGCCCGCGACTGCCTTCTCGCGATGCTCGGGGCCAACCTGGATGCCGTCGGCGGGGATGAACTCAACATTCCTGACGCCGATGAAGCCGAACACCGCGCGCAGATAGGTCTCGAGGTGCTCGAGCGCCGCCATCGGCGTGTCGGCGCCGTAATAGCCGCCGCGCGAGATCGCGATGATGACGCGCTTGTTGCCCGCCAGTCCCTCGACGCCGCCGGCGCCGTACTTGAAGGTCTTGCCCGCGACCAGGATGCGATCGATCCAGGCCTTGAGCTGGGAGGGAATGGTGAAATTGTACATGGGCGCACCGATCACGACGATGTCGGCGGCGAGGAATTCGTCCAGAACCGTCTGGCCGGTTGCGATGTCGTCGCGCACCGACGGGTCCGGCGCCGCGCCATGGCTGGCAGCGAGGTGCAGGCCGGAGAGGTGGGCGAGCGGGGTCTGGGTGAGGTCGCGGTAGCTCACGACGAGGCCGGGATTGGCCTGGCGCAGCCGCTCGACGGCGGCGGAGGAGACCTGGCGGCTGACCGAATGGGGGCCGAGGACCGAGGAATCGAGGTGCAGAAGTTTCATGGCTGAGGTCACCTTTGGTATAGGTTTGTAACTGGCGCTATATGAGTGACCGCCCTAAATGTGCGCAAGAACGCACATTTTTGAAACCCGAGCACACCGATGAGACCCGAGCACATGCATGTAACCGACCCGCCGCTCAATCCGGCGGAGCATCAGGACTGCCGCGGCGTGGCCTCCGTGCTGTCGCGCGTCGGCGACAAATGGAGCGTGCTGGTCATCATGCTGCTGCGCGACGGACCGCGGCGTTTCAACGAGCTGAAGCGGATGATCAACGGCATCTCGCAGCGGATGCTGACGTTGACCCTGCGCGGGCTGGAGCGCGATGGGCTGGTGACGCGCACGGTGTTCCCGACCATTCCGCCGCGGGTCGACTACGAGCTGACCGATCTTGGCCGCGGGCTCGCCGTGCCTGTCATGGCGCTCGGCGAATGGGCCTTTGCGCATCTGCCGGAAATCGAGGGCGCACGCAGCAGATTCGACGCGCGGAATAGCGACGATTGAGTACTCAGTTCCTTCCACGTCATTGCGAGCGGAGCGAAACAATCCATCGCGCCGCAACGGGAGGAATGGATTGCTTCGTCGCCATCGCTCCTCGCAATGACGACGGGTAAAGCCCGCCCTAAATCATCGACACCAGTCCGCCGCCGTGACGCTCGAGCCTGCCGGCGAGCTCGAGCTCCAGCAGCACCGCACGGACGACAGCGGGCGAGACATCGGCCATCCGGATCAGATCGTCGAGGCTGATCGGGCTCGGGCCGAGCAGATTGATGATGCGGGCGCGATCGCCGCTATCTGTGGCGAAATCCAGCGGCTCATCTTCCTCGCGTACGCCGAGCATGATCGGCCGCTCCATGATCGGCGTGACCGCGCTGATGATGTCGGCGGCCTCGGTGACCAGCGTGGCGCCTTGCTTGATCAAATCGTTGGCGCCGGCGGCGCGCGGATCGATCGGCGAACCCGGCACCGCGAATACCTCGCGACCCTGTTCGGCCGCCATCCGCGCAGTGATCAGCGAGCCCGAGCGGTGCGCGGCTTCCACCACCACGACGCCGAGCGATGCCCCCGAGATCAGCCGGTTGCGGCGGGGGAAGTCGCGTGCCCGCGGCACGTGGCCGAGCGGCATCTCCGAAATCGCCGCGCCCCGCTCGAGCAGGGCGGCCAGCAGATCCTCATGCTCCGGCGGGTAGATCTTGTCGTGGCCGCCGGCGAGCACAGCGACCGTGCCGCTTGCGACAGTCGCGCGATGCGCCGCCGCATCGATGCCGCGGGCAAGGCCGGAGATCACGACAAAACCGGCATCACCGAGATCGCGCGCGAGTTGACCTGCGAATTTCAGCCCGGCGCCGGAGGCATTGCGCGAGCCGACGATCGCGATCATCGGCCGCATCATTGTGTCGCGCGCGCCGCGCACGCCGAGCAGCGGCGGCGCGTCGTCGATGGTGGCAAGCCGCGCCGGATAATGGGCCTCTTCCGGCGCGACGAGGTCGACGCCGAACTTGCGGCAGGCGGCGAGCTCGGCTGTGGCGTCGGCCGCGCTGCAGATCCGCCCGGGGCCCGCTGCGCCGCCGCGGCGGGCGAGATCGGGCAGGCGCTCCAGCGCGTGCGTCGCATCGCCAAAATGGCGGAGCAGCGATGCAAAGGTGCGCGGGCCGACATTGTCGGAGCGGATCAGCCGCAGCCGGTTGAGCCGCTCGGTGTCGGTGAGTTTTGCTGCGTCAGGGGACCGGTCATGCATGCGGGGTGCAGCTTCGCCCAACCTGAGATTGCGATCAACTGCGACATTGGCGCAGCGGCGCGTGACGCGCTAAAAGCGGCCGCCAAAGCCAGGGAAGCCGCCATGATCTCACTTGCCGACCTCAAAGCGCGTATCGAGCAGGGCGCGCTGTCGCCCGATGCCGCCATCGGCCAATCGCTGCAGGCGATCGCAGCGCTGGACAAGGCGATCGGCGCCTTCGTCCGCCATGACGCTGCGGCGCGCGCGCAAAGCGCCGGGCCACTGCGCGGCATTGCGGTCGGCATCAAGGACATCATCGATACCGCCGATTTCCCGACCGAGATGGGCGCTGCGATCTACCGCGGGCATCAGCCGCGCGCCGATGCGCCGGTCGTGATGGCGCTGAAGCAGGCCGGCGCCACCGTCATCGGCAAGACCACGACGACCGCGTTTGCGGCCAACGATCCGACCGCAACGCTCAATCCGCATAATCACGCGCATACGCCGGGCGGCTCGTCGTCGGGCTCGGCGGCCGCGGTCGCGGCCGGGATGATCCCGCTGGCGCTCGGCACCCAGACCGGCGGTTCGGTGATCCGGCCGGCGTCGTTTTGCGGCGTCGCCGCGATCAAGCCGAGCTACCGGCTGCTGCCGACCGTCGGCGTGAAGTGCTTTTCGTGGACGCTCGATACCGTCGGGCTGTTCGGCGCCGGCGTGCGCGACGTCGCGTTGGGGCTGGCGGCGATGACCAAGCGGGCAGAGCTGGTGGTGCCGTCGAAAACGGCCGCGCCCCGCATCGGCGTGGTGACGCAGGCCTTCGCCGGCGCGCCTGAACCTTCCGGCGCGGAGGCGTTGCAGACGGCCGCACGGGCCGCGGAGCAGGCGGGCGCAACCGTGCGCGAGCTCGCGATGCCCGAGATCGTTGCGGACGCCTGGCGGATCCATCCGGTGGTGCAGGAGTTCGAGGCGCATCAATCGTTCGCCTGGGAATACGGGCAGAACTACGATGCGATGCCGCCGCTGCTGCGCGGCCGGCTCGACGAGAGCAAGGGCGGTACGCCGGCGGAATATGACGCCGCGATGGACGTCACGCTCCGCGCGCGGCAGGCGCTGGCCGCGATCCTCGGCGAAGTCGACGTGCTGCTGACGCTGTCGGCACCGGGGGCTGCGCCGAGCGGCCTGGCATCGACCGGCGACCCCCGTTACAACCGACTGTGGACCTTGATGGGCGTGCCCTGCGTCAATGTGCCGACGCTGACGGCTGAGGGCGGATTGCCGGTCGGTGTGACCGTGATCGCGGGCTTCGGTGATGACGCGCGGGCGCTGGCGGCGGCGAGCTTCGTCGAGGACGCGCTGAGGAAATGATCACCGTCGTTCCGGGGCGCGAAGCGAACCCGGAACCTCGAGATTCCCCGATGCGCAATTGCGCATCTGAGGTTCGCGCTTCGCGCGCCCCGGAATGACGCTGTCCTACCTCTTCTCGCCGATCTTGCCTTCGGTGCCGGCCTGCAGGCGCTTGATGTTCTCGCGGTGCATGTAGAACAGCAGAAGCGTCAGCACGACGAACAGCGAGGCGAGCGCGTTGTGGCCGAACCACCACAGGAACAGCGGCGTTACGAACGCGGCGATCAGCGCCGAGAGCGACGAGTAGCGCGTGGTGTAGGCGGTGCCGAGCCAGATCGCGGCGAAGATCAGCGCCGCCGGCCAGAACAGGCCGAGCAGCACGCCGAGATAGGTCGCGACGCCCTTGCCGCCGCGAAAATTGAGCCAGACCGGGAAGAGGTGGCCGAGGAACGCGCCCAGCGCGGCCAGCATCGCGGCGTTCGGGCCGTCGATCGAACCCGCGATGATCACGGCGACCGTGCCCTTCAGCATGTCGCCGAGCAGCGTCGCCGCGGCGAGGCCCTTGCGGCCGGTGCGCAGCACGTTGGTGGCGCCGATATTGCCCGAGCCGATGGTGCGCAGATCCTGCGTGCCGGCGAGCCTGGTGAGGATCATGCCGAACGGGATCGAGCCCAGGAGATAGCCGATCAGAATGGCGACCAGCAGGAACGCGTCAGCAGCCATCGCGGTGGTCCCCTGGAGGGTTGGTTCGGTCCATTTCGGTCAATTCCGTCAATGAAATATTAACCATCAATCCGCACCATGGCGCCGGTAATGAAGGAGCTTATCATGGCTTCCGTTCGCAGGCGGCTGGAGCAGCTTTTCTTTGTGTTTTACGTCGCGGCCATCGTCGTCGGGACGACGATGGAAGCGATGTCACAATTTGCGGCGCACTGAGTTCCACTCCGATCGGGCATGATCTCCGCGCAAACGCCTTTGGCGTTTGTCGCGAGGGAAAACCGGTTTCCACTTTTCCGGATCATGCTTTAGACGTGCTCGTACACCGTCCGTCCGCCGACGATCGTCCGCGTCACGCGGCCCGAGAAGCGGGCGTCATCGAACGGCGTATTCTTGCACAGCGATTTGAGCTCGTCGCGGTCGAGCACCCAGGGCGTGTCGGCGTCGATCACGATCACGTCGGCCGGAGCGCCCGCGCGCAGCGTGCCGCCGGGCAGGCCGAGCAGTTCCGCAGGCCGTGTCGACATTGCCCGGATCAGCGTCTTGAAGTCCATCTCGCCATTGTGGATCAGCCGTAGCGCCGCCGGCAGCATGGTCTGCAGGCCGACCGCGCCGCTCGCCGCCTCCGCGAACGGCAGCCGCTTGACCTCGACGTCCTGCGGATTGTGATCGCTCATCACGACGTCGATCAGCCCGGACGCAAGTGCGGCGACCAGCGCCTTGCGGTCTTCCTCGGTGCGCAGCGGCGGCGCGAGCTTCAGGAAGGTGCGGTAGGGCCCGATGTCGTTCTCGTTCAAGGTCACGTGGTTGATCGAGACCGAGGCCGAGACGGTGTGGCCGGCATCGCGGGCCCGCTTGAGGATTTCCAGCGACTCCATCGAGGTCAGCGAGGCCGCGTGATAGCGCCCGCCGGTCAGGCCCGCGAGCCGCATATCGCGCTCGAGCATGATCGACTCGGCGGCGGTCGGAATTCCGGCCAGGCCGAGCCTTGTGGCGAATTCGCCTTCATTCATCACGCCTTCGCCGACCAGGTTCGGATCCTCGGTGTGATGCACGATCAGGGCGTCGAAATCCCGGGCATAGGTCAGCGCGCGCCGCATCACCTGGGCATTGGTGACGCTGCGGTCGCCATCGGTGAAGGCGACCGCGCCGGCGGCCTTCAACAGGCCGATCTCGGTCATCTCCTGGCCCTGCATGCCCTTGGTCAGAGCGGCCATCGGATGGATGTTAACGATCGCGGTGTCGCGGGCGCGGCGCAGCACGAAGTCGACGGTCGCCGAATTGTCGATCACCGGCGAGGTGTCGGGCTGGCAGACGATGGTGGTGATGCCGCCGGCGGCCGCGGCCTGGCTGGCGGAGGCGAAGG
Organism: Bradyrhizobium sp. USDA 3364; assembly: GCF_054056355.1. NCBI lineage: Bacteria > Pseudomonadati > Pseudomonadota > Alphaproteobacteria > Hyphomicrobiales > Nitrobacteraceae > Bradyrhizobium > Bradyrhizobium sp. USDA 3364. The sequence goes on along the minus strand of NZ_JBSRYG010000002.1, from coordinate 7,414,241 downwards.
TCTCGCGGTGGCTGGCGCCGGGTTCGCCGACGAAGGCGCGCATGTCGATCAGGCCGGGGGCGACGATCTTGCCGGCGCAATTGACGATGTCGGTGCCTTCGGGGACGCCGGCGGCGCCGATGCCGCGCTTGGCGTCACGGATCACGCCGTCGGCGATCAGGACATCGCCCGGACCGTCGAAATCACGCGAGGGATCGATGACGCGGGCGTTGGCGAGCAGGATGGGGCGGCGATCGGTCAGCATTGGTCTCACGCGTTCGGCAGGTTGCGGGCGAGCGCTTCGAGCACCGCCATGCGCACCGCCACACCCATTTCAACTTGTTCACGGATCAGCGACTGCGCGCCGTCGGCGACGAAGGTGTCGATCTCGACCCCGCGGTTCATCGGGCCCGGATGCATCACAAGCGCGTCCGGCTTGGCGTAGCCGAGCTTCTTCTGGTCGAGGCCGAAATAGTGGAAATATTCGCCTGTCGACGGCACGAACGAGCCGTTCATGCGTTCGCGCTGCAGCCGCAGCATCATCACGATGTCGGCGCCGTTCAGCCCCTCGCGCATGTCGCGTGCGACCTCGACGCCCATCCGCTCGATGCCGGGCGGCAGCAGCGTGGAGGGGGCCACCACGCGGACGCGGGCACCCATCGTGTTGAGCAGGAAGATGTTGGAACGCGCGACGCGCGAATGCAGCACGTCGCCGCAAATCGCGATCGTGAGCCCCTCGAGTCGTCCCTTGTTGCGGCGGATGGTCAGCGCGTCGAGCAGCGCCTGGGTCGGGTGCTCGTGGCTGCCGTCGCCGGCATTGATCACGGAACCGTCAACCTTGCGCGCGAGCAGCTCGACCGCACCGGAGGCGTGGTGGCGCACCACCAGGATGTCGGGGTGCATCGCGTTCAGCGTCACTGCGGTGTCCATCAAGGTCTCGCCCTTGCGGGTCGACATCGACGACACCGACATGTTCATGACGTCGGCGCCCAGGCGTTTTCCGGCGATCTCGAACGAGGACTGGGTCCGGGTCGAGGCCTCGAAGAACAGGTTGACCTGGGTGCGGCCGCGCAGACTTGCGCGTTTCTTGTCGACCTGGCGGTTGAGCTCGACATACTCCTCGGAGAGGTCGAGCAGGCCCGTGATGTCGTCAGCGGAAAGGCCCTCGATGCCCAGCAGATGCCGGTGACCGAGGACAAAAGTCGATTTCAATGATGGGGTCATTAAAGCCAGAGCTATAGGCGCGGATGGCCGGTGGGGCAAGCGCGAAGAGGGCCCGGAGGAGTTTTCCCCGAGTAAGATGCGGCCGGGTTTCTCCGCTGTCATACTGGGGCTTCCACCGGGGCATCCGCGCCTTGCTTTTGCAGGTGTTTCCGGAACAAGACGTCGACGGTCGGGCTCAGGCCGAGCGGAGGCGGGGCCGTCCCTCGGACGGCCGTGCAGCCAGGACAGCGGAGCGAGAACTCGTGAAACTTGCCGTGATCGCATTGCTGGCCGTCGAGTTGGTCTCGGGGGCGATCTCGCCTGCCTTCGCTCAAAACCTCCCCGGCGACTTCGCGTTCCTCCGCGACATCGATCCCACCATCATCCAGGACATCCGCTACGCGACGTCCAATAACTTCCTGGGCCGGCCGATCGCGGGCTATGGCGCGGCGGAATGCGTGGTGAAGCGGGCGGTCGGGCTTCGCCTCAAGGCCGTGCAGCAGGAACTGGCCCGGCAAAAGCTGTCGCTGAAGATGTTCGATTGCTACCGGCCGGCCCGCGCGGTCGCCGATATGGTGGCGTGGTCGAAGAACGGCACAGAGACCGTCGCCGAGCGGCGCTACAACCCGGCCTTCTCGAAAGCGGACCTGTTCCGCCTCGGCTATATCGCCACCCATTCCGGCCATTCGACCGGTGCCGCGGTCGATCTCACGCTGGTCGATCTGACCGCGGACAATTCGGCAAAATTCGATCCGGCGCGTGCCTACGCTGACTGCACCGCGCCGGTCGGCGCCCGCGCGCCGGAAGGCAGTGTCGACATGGGTACCGGCTACGACTGTTCCGATGCGAAGGGCCATACCGCGGCGGCCGCGATCACGCCTGCGCAACGGCGCTGGCGGACCACGCTGGTCACGGCGATGGCCCGGCAGGGGTTCGTGAACTATTCAAAGGAATGGTGGCACTTCTCGCTGCCCGGAGTGGGCGGGACCGCCTACGACTTCCCGATCACGCGGATGCGCTAGGTGGTGTGGACACTTATCGTGTCCATAGGACGATTGCAGCGAGAGTGACGACGGCTCGGTAATTTCGGGCTGTCTTTTCGAAGCGCGTTGCGACGCGGCGGAACTGCTTGAGTTTGCTGAAGCAGCATTCGACGAGATGCCGCTGGGCATAGAGATGCTTGTCGAGCGGATGCTTGAGTGCACGTGACGGGTTGTTGGGGATGACGGCGAGCGCGCCCTTGGCCGCGATGGCTTGGCGCAAGTGATCGGCGTCATAGGCCGTATCGGCCATGACCACCTCGGCGGGCAATCCCTCAATCAAGGTGGCGGCTTGCGGTGCATCGCCCTTCTGGCCCGCGGTGAGCGTGAACCGCACGGGGCATCCCAAACCTCGGACGGCCATATGTATCTTGGTGCTCAAGCCGCCGCGCGAGCGGCCGATCGCCTGATCTTCAGACCCCCTTTTTTCGCCCCGGCGGCGTGCTGATGCGCCCGGACGATGGTGGAATCGACGATCAGATATTCGAAGTCCGGATCATCGGACATCGCCTCGAAGATCCGCAACCAGACACCCTTGGTGCTCCATCGACTGAAGCGCCGGAACACGCTGTTCCAATCCCCAAACGCCTCCGGAAGATCACGCCAGGGAGAGCCGGTGCGAACGATCCAGAGCACCCCTTCCACGAACATCCGGTTGTCGCGTCCGGTCGAACCCTTCTGGTCAGGCCGGCCGATGATGAGCGGCGCCATGCGCTCCCAAGCCGCGTCGCTCAACACCAAACGATCCATCACACCCAAGGCCGCCTCCCAAAAGAAGCCTTGAATCTGATTTGCCCTCAAAAGGGAATCCTTAGAGTCCACACCGCCTAGCGCGGGATTTTCCTTCAAATTCGAAGCACCTCGGCAACACAAAACTTGCCATCGCAAAAGTAGCGAAGCGCGTGTTCAACACTCCTTAATTGCGACCGGATGAAGTGCGGGCATTGCGGGAGCACGACACATGCGTCTAGCAGCCATTGCAATCGTTGCGGTCGGTGCAGCCGGCATCGCGATTTACGATCAGTACGACAAGAGCGCGAATTATCAGCGCGTCGATGCACGCATCAGCGGCGTCAGCGATCAATGCTATCTGGAAAAGGTCGAGCGCGGCGTCATCACCAAGACCACGTGGACCTCCGACCTGACCCGCTGCGAAGTGGCCGAGCTGCTGCGCAAGGAGCATCCGAAGTGGCAGGGCTATGACCTCAGGCACAAGATCGAGGTGCGCGTGGTCTACGTCTCGCCGGTCGACGGGGTCTCGCACCAGTCGAGCCTGCAGATGTCTTATTTCCCGAACGGCAAGCCGCTGCGCGCCGGCGACCTGTTTCCGGTGCTCGCGTCCAAGACCAAGGCGGACAAGACGCGCTCGATCTGACCGTCACGGCGGTTCGGCAGGATGGGAGTCCAACCATGCGTCTCGGCCTCTACGGGGTGATCGCAGTCGGCGTCGTCGGCTTCTATGCCTACAATGAGTTCGACAAGCGGGTGAACTTCCGGCCGATCGACGCGCGCGTCAGCAGCGTCAAGGAGCAGTGCTACATGGAAAAGACGGAAGGCAATCGGAGCTCGAGCTCCGATCTCCTGCCTTGCGAACTGACCGAGCTTCTGACCCGCAGCCATCCGAAATGGCAGGGCTACGACATCAGGCACAAGATCGAGATCCGGTTTGCCTACATCTCGCCGGTCGACGGGGCTGCGCACGAGTCGAACCTGCAGATGGCGGCATATCCCGACGACCGGCCGCTGCACGCGGGCGACATCTTTCCTGTCCAAGCGTCCCGGAAGGAAGCCAACAAGACCCGGGCCAGCGACTGGCTGGACCGGCGGCTCGGCCGCCATGCGCCGCGGCATGGAAGCATTTGACGGCGCATTTTTCGCTGCCCGGCACCGGCTCGCAGGCTTATGATCCCTCGATTCCACTGCGCCACGGTTGGCCCGGCCGTCCGGGCCGCATGCGCGCAGAATGACCGATCCCCGAGGAGACCATGACGCAGGCACCGTTCGCCACCCACGACGTGCTGAACCAGTCGCCGCCGTTCGAAAATGTCGACCTGTTCACGGTGGACGCGCCGCTCGCTGCGGCCGTTGCCGCCAATGGCGGGGCAGGCGCGACCGTCGAGCTGTCCGATTTCGGCAAGCATTGGGGATCGGAAGCGATGGCGGAGCGTGGCCGCGTCGCCAACGAGAATACGCCGAAGCTGCGTTTGTTCGATGCCAGGGGCAATCGCCGCGACGAGGTCGAGTTTCATCCAGCCTATCACGAATTGATGGCGCACTCGGCGCATGCCGGCGTGCACAACTCAACCTGGAATGCCCAAGGCAGGCCGACCGGCGGCGCGGCCGAAGTGGTGCGCGCGGCAAGGTTCTATATCGCGTCCCAGGTCGAGACCGGCCATCTCTGCCCGATCACGATGACGCGCGCCTCGGTGGCGGCGCTGGCCTCGCAGCTGGACATCCTGGCGAAGACGATGCCCGTCATCGGCACGCGCGCCTATGACCCGAGCTTTGCGCCGTGGTGGACCAAGCGCGGCATGACGCTCGGCATGGGCATGACGGAGAAGCAGGGCGGCACCGATGTGCGCGCCAACATGACGCGTGCCGAGCGTGCTGGCGACGCCTGGCGCATCACCGGGCACAAATGGTTCATGTCGGCGCCTATGTGCGACGCGTTCCTGGTGTTGGCGCAGACGGACGGCGGCCTGAGCTGCTTCTTCATGCCGCGCTTTGCGCCCGACGGCGCTGTCAACGCCATCCACTTCCAGCGCCTGAAGGACAAGCTCGGCAACCGCTCCAATGCCTCGTCGGAGGTGGAATTCCACGGCGCTCATGCCGAACTGATCGGCGAGGAGGGCAAGGGCATCCGCACCATCATCCAGATGGTGCAGCTGACGCGGCAGGACTGCGCGATCGCATCCGCAGGCCTGATGCGCTCGGGGCTGGCGCATGCGCTCAATCACGCGCGGCATCGCAGCGTGTTCCAGAAGCATCTCGCCGATCAGCCGCTGATGCAGGCGGTGCTCTCGGACATGGCGCTGCATGTCGAAGCGTCGGTGGCGCTGGTGATGCGGCTGTGCCGCGCCTTCGATCGCGCGCCAACCGATGCGGACGAGGCGGCGTACATGCGGCTGCTGACGCCGGCGATCAAATACTGGACCTGCAAGAGTGCACCCGGCTTCCTTTACGAGGCGATGGAGTGCCTCGGCGGCAACGGCTATGTCGAGGAAGGCATTCTGGCGCGTCACTACCGGGAATCGCCCGTGAATGCGATCTGGGAGGGCTCAGGCAACGTGATGTGCCTCGACGTGCTGCGCGCGCTCGGCCGCGAAGCCGATGCCGCGCTTGCCGTGCTGCGCGCTCTCGCCGACGAGACCAAGGGCCTGCCGGGCGCAGCAGAGGCTGTCGCATCGATCGGACGATCGTTCCGCCGGCCGGATAGCGAACGTGTCGCGCGGCTTGCGGTCGAGCAGCTGGCGCTGCTGGCGGCAGCCGCCGCGCTCAACCAGGTCTCCCCGAAAAAATGCCGAACTGTTCGCGGCGACCCGGCTTGCCGAACGCCACGCCGGCATGTACGGCGCGGTGGACCTCTCCGATACCGATCAGCGCGCGCTGCTGTCGCGGGCGCTGCCATGAAGGTTTGCTGATGGACGCTCTCAATCCCGATACATCGCCTGCCTCGATCGATCCTGCGCCACGCCCCCCGCGGGTCTGGAAGTTCTGGGGCACCGCGCTGTGGGGCCTTTTGATCTTCGCCGCGATGTTCCTCGGCCAGCTCGGGGTCATCATCTGGCGCATCATCGCGCAGGGCGGGGAGTTGTCGGCGGCCGGGATCACACATGTGGTGGCCGACGGTCTGACGATCTCGCTCTCGGTCCTCGCCGGCCTGCCGATGGTGCTCCTGGTGCTGTGGTTCGCGATCCGCCGGACCCGGATCCCGTTCGCCGATTATCTCGGGCTGCACTGGACGTCGTGGAAGAACGTCATCATCGGCGTGGTCGCGCTCATCATGCTGGTCGGGGTCTGGGACATGGTGTCCCGCGCCGCCGGCCGCGAGGTGACGCCGGGCTTCATGGGCGACGTGCTGAAATCGGCGCAGGAGCACAGCGCGCTGTGGCTGCTGGTGATCGCGTTCGCGGTGGCCGCACCGCTCTGGGAGGAACTGTTCGCGCGCGGCTGGCTCTATCGCGGCTGGTCGGAATCGAGGCTCGGTCCCGCCGGCGCGATCCTGCTGTCGTCGATCGTCTGGACCGTGATGCACCTGCAATACGACTGGTTCTTCCTCTGCCAGGTGCTGACGATCGGGCTTCTGTTCGGCTATTTGCGCTTTCGCACCGGTTCGACCTGGCTGACCATCCTGCTGCACGGGCTGAACAATTTTGCGGCGACGATCCAGACCTGGTGGCTGGCGGGGTGAGCTACATCGCAGGCATTCCATGAACTTATCCTTTAACGGGATCGACTCTGAAGTTGGCTCTGTCGAGCAACTCGGTCTTGAGCTAGATCGGTTCCACGAGCAGCAGCAGTTCGAATTGTGGCTATCAACCCCAATCGGCCAAGCCATCGCGATGCTTCGCAATGGAGAGCATGCTTGGCTCATGTATCTTCGCTTCAACGGTGACGACGGTTTTGTCACCAAAGGCGAAGACAATAGCGGGCAGATGGTCGGATATTGCTTGGCAAACGGAGAGCTTAATGAGCATCCGCTCTCTTGGTGCATCGATCTGGAGCAGTGTTATAAGGCGATCGCATACTTCTTTCAACATTGGCGAACGACTTGAATTCGTCTGCTGGCAAAAGGCTTGATGCACGCTGTGTGCCTTGAAGCGCCCGTTGCAATCACGATCGCCACGGTGATAGCGGCCAAGGCCGTCTGCAGCGCGATGAACTTGCGCGCGTCCTAATTTGCGGCAGCGAGCGTCCTGATCTGGGCGAGCAGCGGCGCGTCACCGCTCGTCGGAACCTGACAGAGGGGATGCCAGCACCCCCATCACAGTGCTATGATCTGGATCAATGAACGAGCGCGGGCTGGATCGAAACCAGGCAGCGGCGGCTGCCGTCGTGCGAGCTCTTCCCATGGCTACGTTGATCCGAATTCTTCTGGCCAGCGTCGTCGCGCTGGCATCCTTGGGCGCCATCACGCAGCGGGTGCGCGACCTCGGCGTTACCGATACCGAAATCCGGATTGGCAACGTCATGCCATATAGCGGCACGCTGGACGTTTTCGGCCAGATCGGCAAGGCGGAAGCCGCCTATTTCGAGATGATCAACGAGCGCGGCGGCATCAACGGCCGCAAGATCCGCTTCATGTCCTACGATGATCTGTCCGACGCTTCCAACGCCACGGACCTCACGCGGATTCTCGTCGAGACCGACAATGTGCTCCTGATGTTCGGTTCGTTCGGATCGCCGGGCAATCTCGCCGTGCGGAAGTATCTCAACGAACGGCAGGTCCCCCAGCTTTTTGTGGCCTCCGGCGATCAGAACCTCAGCGAGCCGTCGATCTATCCCTGGACCATGGGCTGGCAGCCCTCATACCGCGAGGAAGGGCGCATCTACGCCAATTACATCCAGGCGGTTTATCCCGGAAAGAAGATCGTGGCGCTCTGGGAGAATGACCAGTTCGGGCGGGAATTGTTCAAGGGATTGGAGCAAGGGCTGGGGAATGTCGCCCAGAACCTCAGGGTCGACATCGCCTATGATGTCGACGATCAGCATCTCGATGGTCACATATCGATCCTGAAGCAATCGGGCGCCGAGGTCTTCGTGTTTGCCGGGGTGCCGGAAAATGCCGCGAAGGTAATCCGGGCTGCGGCCGAGCACGACTGGCGGCCGGTGTTCATCGTGAACCAGATGGCGTCATCGATTGAGACGGTGCTCAAGCCGGCCGGCACGGAGAATGCGACGGGGGTCGTCACCGCGGCTTTCCTGAAGGATGCGAATGATCCGGCCTGGAAGGAAGAGCAGGGTGCCTGGCGCAGTTTTCTCGACAAGTATACCAAGGCCGGCGGCACTGATGACGCTGCCGCAGTCTATGGCTATGCGGCTGCCGAGACGCTGGTCCAGGTGCTCAGGCAATGCGGCAACGATCTGTCGCGAGAAAACGTCATGAAGCAGGCTGCGGCGCTCAGGGACTATCAGGCATCCGGCTTGCTCCCGGGCATCACGATCAACACCGGTCGCTTCCGACCGGTCGAGCAGTTGCGGTTGCTTCAGTTCGATGGCCGCGGCTGGCAGCCGATCGGCGATGTGCTCGATACGGCGTTCACCGGTTCGTCCGGAAAATAGCGGCGATCAGCGCACGAGCATGGACCACGCGCCTTACGGCCCAACCGCGGCGATCACGACCGGCATCGTGATCGCGGCCAGGATGGTCTGCAGCGTGATGATCTGGGCGAGCAGGGGCGCGTCGCCGCCCATCTGGCGGGCCAGCACATAGGCGGACGGCGAGGTCGGCACCGCGGCGCAGGCCGCGACGATGGCGAGATTGGCGCCGGTGACACCGAACCACACCGCGAGCGCGACCGTCAGCACAGGCATCAGGATTAGCTTCAGGACCAGCCCGACACTCGCGGCGAGGCTCGGGCGGAAGATGCCTTCCAGATGCAGCCCGGCCCCGGTCACGAGCAGGCCGATCGCCAGCGACGACCCGCCGAGCGCGTCGGCGACGTCGTACCAGATCTGCGGCAGCGGGATGTGCGCGACATTGATGGCGAGCCCGATTACGCAGGCCCAGATCAGCGGATTCTTGACGATCGTCATCACGATGGCGCCCGCCGAACGCTTCTCGGACGAGGCATATTTCGCCAGCACCGCGACGCTGAACACGTTGACCAGCGGGATGATCGCGACCATGGCAACGGATGCGAGCGCAAGCCCCATGCTGCCGTAGAGATTGCGCGACACCGACAGCGCGACATAGGTCTGCCAGCGGGTCGCCCCCTGGAAGATCGAGGTGAAGGCGGGACCGTCGACACCGGCACGGGCAAGCGGGGAGCGCAGCGCCAGACAAAGCAGCGACATCACCAGCGCCGCCAGCAGCAGCGCGCCACCGACGCCCGCGACCGGCACCGTGGTCAGGTCGGCCTTCACCAGCGTCTGCACCAGCAACACCGGGAACAGCACGTAGTAAGTGAGCTGCTCCAGCCCGTGCCATTGGCTATCGAGCCGCATCAGCGTGCGCTTCAGGACGAAGCCGAGCACGATCAGCAGGAACACCGGCAGCAGCGCCGCGATCACCACGGCCATCGTCAGCGCTCTCCGCGCAGTGTCGCGAGCCGGTCGAGCGCGCCTTGCAGGATGAAGATCGCGGCGTGCTCGTCGATCACCTCGGCGCGGCGGGCGCGGCTGACGTCCATCCCGATCAGCTCGCGCTCGACCGCCGCGGTCGACAGCCGCTCGTCCCACAGCCCGATCGCGAGCGCGGTGAGGCCAGCGAGATTGCGCGCAAAGGCCCGGGTCGATTGCGCGCGCGGGCCCTCGCTGCCGTCCATGTTGATCGGCAGGCCCAGCACGAAGCCTGCGGCATTGCGCTCGGCCGCGATCGCGAGCAGCCGCGCTGCGTCCACCTTGAACTGCTTGCGCTGGATGGTCTCGACGCCGGTCGCGAGCCGCCGGTCCGGATCGGAGACGGCGACGCCGATGGTCTTGGTGCCGAGGTCGAGGCCGATAAGCGCGCCGCGTTCGGGCCAGTGTGGCGCGGCTTCGATCAGGGGAAGGATGAGGGCGGGCATGGCGCTAGCGCTTAGCATGCGGCCGCGCGCCGAGGCAAAGGCCCGCGGCGGGCGGGCCTCCATGCGAAAACGCCACAGCGCGGAGAGCGGGCGGCCCGCGTAAGTCGGCGGCCGGCTCGGGCCACGGTCCCATCAACCGGCTTGGCCGCATACACCCAAAGCGTTCGTGCTGCGGCAAATTGTCGTTGTGATTGTGGTTCAGTTTGTGAGGGCAGTCACATGATACGCGTGAATTTCTGTTACGATATGACTTCAAATTGTGATCCGGGGGCAGCAATCGACCCGTTTCGGCCGGTCGTTTCATTAACTCGACCGCAGGCTCGGTGATGGTCCGATCAAGCGATTGACGCCAGATCTGCGATCGCGCCAAGTTCAAGTCATGTGCTGAAGCAATCGCAACCTTGCACGTAATTTTGCAGGAGTGAAAATGATTGAGAACCGCAAATCCTCTGAATTGAAGAAAACCTTCCGATCAGCGCAAGCCTCAAAGTTTCTCTCTAAGCATCATCTAACGCCAGAAGGCATCGATCGCTATCTAGACGCGCGCGATACGTTCGATACAGCGACGATTGTCAGCACTCCGCCAAACGTCAAAGAACCAGACTTTCCGATCATCGGAGCTAACACCGATCCGAAGACTCGGCGCACCGTCAACGATAGCAATTTCGAGGCCGACATGAGCACGGCTCTGAGCGGCTTGGGCGTTGCCGGGTACTCCATGCGCGTGCGTCGCCGCGGACAAACTGTATTCACCCTGAATGGCGGGTCAGCGAGGATTTCGCCTGACTCAGATGCAAAGAACTGGGACACGACTATCAAAATGCACGTAGCCAGCGTCAGCAAGCTTGTTACGTCGATGGCGGTTACGAAGCTCCTGCTCGACAAGGGTATCGATGTCGACACCTCGATAACAAATTTTCTGCCACGCCATTTTCGGGTTGCTCCGACCTCGCGGCAGATCACCCTCCGCCATCTGCTCACCATGACTTCAGGCTTTCGTCAGGTCCAATATGGAGGACTAAACGACGGCTATACTTATTACGATTTCAAGCAGTACGTCGAACGCGGCGTCGATCCGGCAAATTTCGGTCAGTGGAGCTATCATAACGGCAACTTCATCGGTCTTCGGATCGCAATGGCCGTCATGTCAGGCATGATCGATCCTAATGCTGAGTTTGGCGTTCCAGAAGACCCCGATGCACATGATACGCTTTGGGACGCCCTCTCGGTTGATGATTACGTCAAGTACGTGAGCCGCAATATTCTGAGGCCCGCCTCCGTCACTGCAAAAATCCATCCCGGCGACGAGGACAGCCTAGCCTATTCCGCATCACTTCGAGCGCCAGGCTGGAAAGCCGACCCCTGGTTGGGTGCCGGTACCGACGCCTGGTGGTTCTCTGTCGATGAAATTCTTAACATCATGTCGGCTTATTGGGACGGTGACGGGATTGTTCGCAAGTCCGCATCGCATCAAGCTCTTCGCTATAATTTCGGCCTTGACGACACGAAAGAGTGGCAGCTCTCGGACGGCGTACAGGACTGCTTCATGAAGAGCGGTTACTGGTCAGATGGCATGAGTCGAACGCAACAATGTTCGGTCACCTTCGCGCCAAATGATACTTTAATCGCTGTCTTCGTGAATTCACCCATCGCCTCGACGAACATCCCAAGCATCGTCGAAAGGCATCTGCAGGCCAACATTAGTTAGCGACCCAACGAACAAGAGCGCGCCACCGCAGCCGGCTGCGAGCGGAGCGGCTGGTGCCCGTCGCCTTTCAGGCGCTCATCCACAGAGACAACGGATTCTCCCCTCAATGGGACTTCCAGTAGTTCTGTTTGTGTGAAGACCGGTCGCGGAACGAGCGGCAAATCTCCAAGGTCAACAGATGTCTGCCTCGGTTAGGACCAGCCCGGGCATGACGAGTTTGTGGAGGCGCTGATCGTGCCGATCGCCCAAATGCGATTGCCCCGCCGATCAGGCAGCGATCACCCGATCGTTGCCGCCAAGGCACGCCGTAAGTCCCTGCAACGGACTGTACTGATGCGCGGTGCGGCGCTGGATGAACAGCGTCTCGACCAGCGCGTGCTGCGGGCCGAGCTTGTGGATATTGACGTCGCGCTGCACGTGATCGCGCTCGACCACCGCACGCGGCAGCAGCGTCACGCCCATGTCGGCGGCGACGCAGCCGACCATGCCGTCGAGCGTGCCGAACTCGAAGCGGACGGCCGATGGCCACCCGAACTCGGTGAACACCTGTTCGAGGCGCTGCCGGTAGGTGCAGCCGGTGCGGAACACCAGCGCGGTCGGGCCGGATTGCGGCGTGCCGGCGCGCAAGGCCGCGAGCGATGTCCAGCGCTGCGCGCTGACGAGCACCAGTTCCTCCGTGAAGGCTGATGTCGCGATGAGCTCGCCGTGCTCGATCGGACCGGCGACAAAGGCGCCGTCGAGCGAGCCGTCGAGCACGGCGGCGACGAGATCGGCGGTCGGCGCGGTGCGCAGTGTCAGGCGCACCGCCGGATAGCGGCGATGAAACTCGGCCAGCAGCGCCGGCAGCCGCACCGCGGCGGTGGTCTCCATCGAGCCGATCGACAGCGGTCCCTTCGGCTCGCCGTCGTCGCGCGCTGCAAGCACGGCCTCGCGCGACAGCGCCGCCATGCGCTGCGCATAGGGCAGCAGGCGGCGGCCGGCGCCGGTCAGCGACATGCCGCGGCTGTGACGCTCGAACAGCGCGGTGCCGATCTCGGCCTCCAGCGCCTTGATGCGCTGGGTGACGTTGGACTGCACGGTATTCAGCTCGTCCGCAGCGCGGGTGATGCCGCCGAGCCGGGCGACCGTGGAAAAGGTGAGCAGGTCGGTCAATTCCATCTGAGACCACCGTTTCAATTTAGAGATGGCTGCGTTCTCTAGTATTCATTATCCGAGAATGGTAGTCCCGCTTAGGCTGGAAGTCCAGCAAGGTCCGCAATAGGGAGCGAGCGCATGTCGGTCAGCACCGAATTGACGGCGCGTCTGGGCGTCGACCATCCGATCCTCGCGGCGCCGATGGCGATGATCACCGGCAGCCGGCTCGTCAAGGCGGTGAGCGACGCCGGCGGCTTCGGTATCTTGGGCGGTGGTTACGGCGACAGAGCGTGGCTCGAGGCGGAAGTTGCCGAGCTCAGGAAGTATGGCCGTCCGTTCGGCATCGGCTTCATCACCTGGAGTCTCGCCAAGCAGCCCGAGCTGATCGATATCGCGCTGCAGGCGAGGCCGCGCGCGGTGATGCTGTCGTTCGGCGATCCCGCGCCGTTCGCGCCCAAGATCAAGACGGCGGGCGCGCTGCTGATCTGCCAGGTGCAGAATGAAGAGCTCGCGCAGCAGGCGCTCGATTGCGGCGCCGATATCCTGATTGCGCAGGGCACCGAGGCGGGCGGTCACGGCGCGTCGCGCACCACGATGGACATCGTTCCGGCGATCATCGATTTCGCGGCCGGGCGCGTGCCTGTCGTCGCGGCCGGCGGCATCGCTGACGGACGCGGCCTGGCTGCGATGATGATGCTCGGCGCATCCGGTGTGCTGCTCGGAACACGGTTCTATGCCAGCGTCGAGGCCGACGCGCCCGAGCAGGCCAAGCAGCTGATCTGTGCAGCGAAGAGCGGCGAGACGGTGCGCGGCGTGGTGATGGACTGGTCGCGCAAGTTGATGTGGCCGGCACCATTCACCGCGCGTTCGCTTGCCAACGATCATCTGCGGCGCTGGTCTGGCCGCGAGATCGAACTGATGCAGCGTGTGGACGAGATCGCGGTGGAATACGCCGCCGCGAAGGCCGCGGGCAATTTCGACATTGCCGCGGTGTTCGCCGGCGAGTCCGTCGGCCTGATCCATGATATCGTTCCTGCGGCCGAGATCGTCGGCCGCATCGTCGCCGAGGCCGAGCAGTCGCTGCAGGGCCGGCGCAACTTTTCACCTTCTCCCCTTGTGGGAGAAGGTGGTGCGGATGCAATCCGCACCGGATGAGGGTCTGTCTCCGCGGAGGGAAACCCCTCACCCGACTTCGATGCTTCCGCATCGAAGCCACCCTCTCCCACAAGGGGAGAGGGTAATTCCGAGCAAGCAGGAAAGAGGCGCGCCATGTGGCCAGACCGTCGATTGATCGATCGCTTCAAGACCGAATTCCCGATCGTGCTGGCGCCGATGGCCGGCGTGATGGATGCGGAGCTGGTGATTGCGGTGGCGCAGGGCGGCGGGCTCGGCTCGCTGCCATGCGCGATGCTGTCGGCCGAGAAGGCGCGCGAGCAGGTCAACATCATCCGCCAGCGCGTCTCTGCGCCGATCAACCTCAACTTCTTCTGCCACAAGGCGGTCGATGCCGATCCGGCGCGCGAGGCGATCTGGCGGCAGCGGTTGGCGCCCTATTATCGTGAGCACGGCCTCGATCCGAATGCGCCGATCAACGCGGCGAACCGCGCGCCGTTCGACGCAGCGTTCTGCGCGGTGGTCGAGGAATTGAAGCCCGAGGTCGTCAGTTTCCACTTCGGCCTGCCGGAGCCGCAACTGTTGCAGCGGGTGAAGGGCACGGGTGCCACCGTGATGTCGTCGGCGACGACGGTGAAGGAGGCGATCTGGCTGGAGGAGAACGGCGCCGACGTCATTATCGCGCAAGGCGCCGACGCCGGCGGCCATCGCGCCATGTTCCTGACCAACACCATCGCCGAGCAGCCCGGCACGTTCTCGCTGCTGCCGCAGGTGGTGGATGCGGTGAAGGTGCCGGTCGTCGCAGCCGGCGGCATCGCCGATGGGCGCGGGATCGCGGCGGCGTTCGCGCTCGGCGCCTCCGGCGTGCAGGTCGGCACCGCCTATCTGCGCTGCCCGGAATCCAAGGTAAGCCCGCAGGGCCGGATCGCGCTGGCGCAGGCGAGCGACGAATCGACCGTCATCACCAATGTCATGACCGGCCGCCCGGCGCGCGGCGTCGCCAACCGCGTGATGCGCGAGGTCGGCCCGGTCTCGCCCGATGCACCGGCATTCCCGCATGCCGCAACCGCCCTCGGGCCGCTGAAGGCGGCTGCCGAAAAGCACGGCAAGGTCGATTTCACCAACCTGTGGGCCGGGCAGGCGGTGCGGATGGGCAAGGAAATGCCCGCCGCCGAGCTGACCCGGGCGCTGGCCGGCGCCGCGCTGGCGCGGATGGGGCAGCTCGGGGGCTGATTTCGCCCCGTTTTGCAGCGCGGTTGCGGCGCAAAACCGGCCTCTGCTATACGGCAAGCTGATCTTTCAGCCTGTCCACCCCGAGGCCATATATAATGTCCGTAGACGCCACGACCGTCCGCCGCATCGCGCATCTGGCGCGGATCGCGGTCAGCGACGCCGAAGTTCCCCATCTCCAGGGCGAGCTGAACGCGATGCTGGCCTTCGTCGAGCAGCTGTCGGAGGTGAATATCGACGGCGTCGAGCCGATGACCTCGGTGACGCCGATGGAGATGAAGAAGCGCAAGGACGTGGTCAATGACGGCGAGATCGCCGATGTCATCGTCCGCAATGCGCCCGACACCGTGAACGACTTCTTCCTGGTGCCGAAGGTGGTCGAGTAACGGATACCGGTTCGCCTGAACGAAACGCGTCAAACAAAAGCGACAAGGTCCAATGTGTCTGCTCTGCGACGATGAGAAGGCCTACAAGGCCTACATGGATTTCCTCGATGTGATGGAGCGCAAGGGGAAGGTCGCCGATCCCAACGAGGCGATCGACGCCGTGCTCGACCAGCTCGAAGCGCTCGACGCGGCGCGCGCCCAAGAAAACTCCAGGGTAAACAAAGCCCGCCTGGACGATCCCGCCAACGACAAGACCTTGTCTCCGTTCTTCTGCAGCCCGATCAATAAATGACCGATTTGACATCGCTGACGATCGCCGAGGCCCGCGAGGGCCTTGCGAGCAAGTCTTTCACCGCCCGCGAACTGACCGACGCGCATCTCGCCGCCATCGAAGCGGCGCGCGTGCTCAACGCCTATGTGCTCGAAGCGCCCGATCGCGCGCGCGAGATGGCCAAGGCCGCCGACGAGAAGATTGCAAAGGGCGAGGGCGGACCGCTCGCCGGCATTCCGCTCGGCATCAAGGACCTGTTCGCAACGCGCGACATCAGGACCACGGCGTGCTCGAAGATCCTCGGCAACTTCATTCCGCCCTACGAGTCGACGGTGACCTCGCAGCTGTGGCGCGACGGCGCGGTGTTGCTCGGCAAGCTCAACAATGACGAGTTCGCGATGGGCTCGTCGAACGAGACCTCCTGCTTCGGCCCGGTCACCAATCCGTGGCGGCGCGACGGCAGCAACACCACGCTGGTGCCGGGCGGCTCGTCCGGCGGCTCGGCCTCGGCGGTGGCGGCGCAGCTCTGCATGGGCGCGACCGCGACCGACACCGGCGGCTCGATCCGCCAGCCCGCCGCGTTCACCGCGACCGTCGGCATCAAGCCGACCTATGGCCGCTGCTCGCGCTGGGGCATCGTGGCGTTTGCCTCCTCGCTCGACCAGGCCGGCCCGATCGCGCGCTCGACGCGCGACGCCGCCATCCTGATGCGTTCGATGGCGGGGCACGATCCCAAGGACACCACCTCGGTCGACATCGCAGTGCCCGACTATGAAGCCGCGATCGGCAAGTCCGTGAAGGGCATGAAGATCGGCATCCCCCGGGAGTATCGGCTCGACGGCATGCCGGCCGAGATCGAGAAGCTCTGGAGCGAGGGCGCGCAGTGGCTGAAGGCCGCCGGCGCCGAGCTTGTCGAAGTGTCGCTGCCGCACACCAAATACGCGCTGCCGGCCTATTACATCGTGGCGCCGGCGGAAGCTTCGTCGAACCTCGCGCGCTATGACGGCGTGCGCTACGGCCTGCGCGATCCGGGCAAAAGCATCATCGAGATGTACGAGAACACCCGCGCCGACGGCTTTGGCGCCGAGGTGCGCCGCCGCGTGCTGATCGGCACCTATGTGCTCTCGGCCGGCTACTACGATGCCTATTATCTGCGTGCGCAAAAGGTGCGGACGCTGATCAAGAAGGATTTCGAGGACTGCTTCGCCAAGGGCGTGAACGCGATCCTCACGCCGGCGACGCCGTCGGCAGCGTTCGGCATCGGCGAGAAGGGCGGCGCCGATCCGGTCGAGATGTATCTCAACGACATCTTCACGGTGACCGTGAACATGGCGGGCTTGCCGGGCATCGCCGTACCCGCTGGCAAGGACGCGCAGGGCCTGCCGCTCGGCCTGCAACTGATCGGCCGCCCGTTCGACGAGGAGACACTGTTCTCGCTCGGCGAGGTGATCGAGCAGGCGGCCGGCCGGTTCACGGCGCCGAAATGGTGGTGAGCGATGGCGGATTTCCGCGCCAGTCTCGCTGACGCAGCGCCTGATGCGGCGCTGTCGCCGCCGCTCGCCGCATTGTGGTGGGCGAGGAAGGGCGATTGGGACCAGGCGCATCGTATCGTGCAGGACGAGAGCGACGCCAATTCGGCTTGGGTGCATGCCTATCTGCATCGCGTCGAGGGCGATCTCGGCAATGCCGGCTACTGGTATCGCCGCGCCGGCCAGCCGGTTGCTACGGACACCGTCGAGGCCGAGTGGGAGCGGATCGTCTCGGCGCTTTTGGCCTGAAGGAACGGTGCAGGATGCCGGTGTCTTGCCGGTGTCTTGGCACCGCGATGATTAACCGTGTTTCGGCCGCCATGCCGACGCCCAGATTGGCCGTGATAGGCTAATGGAACCGGGGCGGGGGCCAGCGGCAAAAGAGAGTGGTCGTGCGTGGGTCGGGCATAGGGGGATGGCTGTCAGCGCTGCTGGTGGCCGTGGTGGGAGCGGGCCTTGCCGGCTGCGCGTCCGTCTACAATCTCCCCGGCAATTTGCCGCTCGGTGCTGCGCTCGCCGACAACAACAGCGCCCGCGACTATCCGACCTACGAGGATGATCTGCTGCTCGCGCTGTCGTTCTCCGGCGGCGGCACCCGCGCTGCGGCGTTTTCGTTCGGCGTGCTGGAGGAGCTCGACCACACGCGATCGACTGTGGCCGGCACCAAGACGCTGCTCGACCGCGTCGACTTCGTCTCCGGCGTCTCCGGCGGCTCGATCACCGCGGCCTATTTCGGATTGAAGCGGCGTGCCGCGCTCGATGATTTCCGCCAGCGCTTCCTGCTGCGCAATGCCGAGGAGGGACTGAAGACCCGGATCTCGCTCGGCAATATCGGGCGCGCGCTGGGCGGCGGCGTCAACGACAGCCAGTTCACCGACTGGCTCGATCAGAACCTGTTCGACGGCGCGCGGTTCGAGGCATTGCCCGACGACCACCGGCCGCGGGTCTGGATCAACGCGTCCGACATCTACAACCGCACGCCCTTCGTGTTCGGCAAGACGTCGTTCGACGCGCTATGCAGCGACATCCGCTCCTATCGTGTCGCCGAAGCGGTGGCGGCGTCCGCCGCGGTGCCGCTCGCGTTCGCCCCGATCGTGCTGCAAACCTATCCCGGCGGCTGCGCGGCGCCGCTGCCGCCCTGGCTCGAGCGGGTGCGCAACGATCCGAACGCGCAGCCGCTGCTGCGCTCCTATGCCGAGGCCCAGGCGCACTACCGCGACGGCTCGATGCGCTACGTCAAGCTGCTCGATGGCGGCCTCGTCGACAATTACGGGCTGTCGGGGCTCACCATCGGCTTGCTCGCCGCGCAGCGTCCCTACGAGCCGCTGAACGAGCGGCAGGCGGCCAAGCTCAAGCGTATCCTGTTCCTGGTGGTCGATGCCGGCCGCGGCATCTCCGGCGACTTCGTGCAGACACTCGAGGGGCCGAATGGTGTCGAACTGGTGTCGGCCGCCGCCGACACCGCGATCGATGCCAGCGTGCGATCGAGCTACGCGGCCTTCACGGCGCTCGCCGAAGACTGGGCGGGCAAGCTGAAGCGCTGGCGTTGCGGCCTGTCGGCGGCGGATCGCTCCCGGCTCGGCGTCGGGACGGGGTGGAAATGCGGCGACGTCGCGATCTATGTCGAGCGGCTCGGCTTCGACCGGCTCGGACCGGACCGTGCCGGCATCCTGAACGCGATCCCGACGCGGCTTTCGCTGCCGCCGGAGCAGGTCGACCAGTTGATCGCGGGCGGCGCGGACGCGCTGCGTTCGAGCAAGGCCTATCAGCAGTTCCGGCGCGGGCTGTGATCTTGTTAGCCCTCATGGTGAGGAGCGCGGAACGCGCGTCTCGAACCATGCGGCCCGTCTGTGGCCTACATCCTTCGAGACGCCCGCTTTGCGGGCTCCTCAGGATGAGGCGTTAGGGCGTTTCGTGGGCTCACGCGCCGGCGCGGGCTGCAACGCGGCTTGACTGGCGCGATTGGTTGCGCGAAGCCCAAGCGACCCCAGATATAGCCTTATCCGGAAACCGAGACCCATGACTGCATCTGCCGCCCCGCACAAACTGATCAAGAGCGCCACCGGCGATTGGGAGGTCGTGATCGGCATGGAGATCCATGCCCAGGTCACTTCGAACGCAAAGCTGTTCTCGGGTGCATCGACCGCGTTCGGCGGTGAGCCGAACTCCCATGTCTCGCTGGTCGATGCCGCGATGCCGGGAATGCTGCCCGTCATCAACGAGGAGTGCGTCCGCCAGGCGGTGCGCACCGGTCTCGGGCTGAATGCGAAGATCAACCTGCGCTCGGTGTTCGACCGCAAGAACTATTTCTATCCGGATCTGCCGCAAGGCTACCAGATCAGCCAGTACAAGTCGCCGATCGTGGGCGAGGGCGAGGTGTCGCTCGAGCTCGACGGCGGCCGCAGCGTGACGATCGGGATCGAGCGGCTGCATCTGGAGCAGGACGCCGGCAAGTTGCTGCACGATCAGTCGCCGACGATGTCCTATGTCGATCTCAACCGTTCCGGCGTCGCGCTGATGGAGATCGTCTCCAAGCCGGATATCCGTGATGCCGAGCAGGCCAAGGCCTATGTGACCAAGCTGCGCTCGATCCTGCGCTACCTCGGCACCTGCGACGGCGACATGGAGAAGGGCAATTTGCGCGCCGATGTCAACGTCTCGGTGCGCCGCTACGGCGAGACCGCGTTCGGCACCCGCTGTGAAATCAAGAACATGAACTCGGTCAACTTCATCGGCCAGGCGATCGAGTACGAGGCACGGCGTCAGATCGAGATCATCGAGGACGGCGGCTCGATCGACCAGGAGACCCGGCTGTTCGACCCGAACAAGGGCGAGACGCGCTCGATGCGCTCCAAGGAAGAAGCGCACGACTACCGTTACTTCCCGGATCCCGATCTCCTGCCGCTCGAGTTCAGCCAGGCCTTCGTCGACGATCTTAAGGCGCAGCTGCCGGAACTGCCGGACGAGAAGAAGTCCCGTTTTATTACGGGCTTTGGTCTGTCGTCCTATGATGCGAGCGTGCTGGTCGCCGAGCGCGAGAGCGCGGAGTTCTACGAGACGGTGCTGTCAGGTCTTGCCGACAAGGCGCGCGACGGCAAGCTTGCCGCGAATTGGGTGATCAACGAACTGTTCGGCCGTCTCAACAAGGAGGGCGTCGAGATCGCGGCCTCGCCGGTGTCGGCACAGCAGCTCGCGGCGATCGTCGACCTGATCGGCGAGGGAACGATTTCCGGCAAGATCGCCAAGGACTTGTTCGAGATCGTATGGCAGGAAGGCGGCGATCCGCGCGCGCTCGTCGAGGCGCGCGGCATGAAGCAGGTCACCGACCTCGGCGCGATCGAGAAGGTGGTCGACGACATCATCGCGGCCAATCCTGACAAGGTCGAGCAAGCAAAGGCGAAGCCGCAAATGGTCGGCTGGTTCGTCGGTCAGGTGATGAAGTCGTCGGGCGGCAAGGCGAACCCACAGGCGGTCAACGACCTCCTGAAGTCGAAGCTCGGCATCTGAACCCGACAGGACAATGATGTTGTCCTTGGCGCGTGATCGAGCCGGATCATGCTCTCGCGCGGTCGCCTCTCGCGTCGTCGCGCGTGCGTGAACGCGGCGTGATCCTGGCTCACACCCTCCGTCGACGGGCGCGCTGACGCCCATTGGCTCCGAATCGCCGAAGCTGCGATTCGTTCGCGAATCCGGTCTTGGTGAGCTCAAACGAGGCAAAAGCCACCTTACCCACGAAAATTTTTTCGTTGCCAAAAATTACGACTCGGCGTCAGCGGCGCGCCGCTTTTTGTCTTCGCTCGCGACTCAACGCAGTCACGATCGCGCGTCGAACGATTGAATGCGAATTCAAGAAGTGCCTGCAATACGGGCGTTTCCTGCAACGTTGACAAATGCCGATGTCGGCCGCTGTTGCACTTCTTGCATCGGCACGCGAATGGATTGGCGATTTGAACCGCGTCGCGCGCTGTGCGCACTGCCACCGCTGCGTCAACACTTCCTTAAGCGGGACACTGTTTTTTTCGGTCTGTTGGTGTATTCGGGAAGTAGTGCATATCGATTCCCGAGTGCACGCAGCGAAGTAGAGCCATCTCACATACTGGAGGGCAACATGGCTAAGAAGGCTAAGAAGGCGAAGAAGGTTAAGAAGGCGAAGAGCGCAGTGAAGAAGACTGCGAAGAAGACCCGCAAGGTCGCCAAGAAGAAGTAAGCCTCTCGCCTTGAGAGGATTGTCGGCGGCTTGACGCCGGCACGTCGCGAGAGCCACGGACGGACTGCTGAGAGGCACATCCCATCCCAAGGCTCTGGCTGACGAAAGAGGGTGTCGGCGAGACATCAGGTCAAACGGCTGGATCGAATTTCGGAGAGGGCAACCTTGCCAAAACCGGTCCGGCAGAAGAAACAGAGATTTCTTCGTTCGGTGCGGAGCCCGCTTGGTTCCGCAATTTCACCGGCGAGAATGCCGAGTTGAAATCTGGTCCTGACGTGTTCGCCGACCCCCTCGTTCCGGCGGCCCGCGCAGTCCGCGCCCCGGCAGCCATTTTCCCCATCCCAGCTCTGGACCGACGTTAGGCCTGACGGCCTCGCGTTGCATTGGTCTATCGACCCGCCAACACGCCGTTCCGCGGAACGGCCGCCGGACGTGCCACCCCTCCATCAATTCGAGACTGATGGCTGCCGAGACCGGCGGGCGGCCCGCGGCATTGTCCGCCATGGTTATCGTTGTCCGAAATACCAGGGTAAACCGGCGTTCACGAATGCACAGAAGTGCTTGCGGCACAGGCACTTCTGCGATTCCGCGAAACGCCATCGGCGGCGCCGGTTTACATCCCGTTCATCGCGATACTTAAACCGCTCTTCAAATTTGATGGGCCATGATCATCCCAACAAGCCGGCAAACGGCGAGCGCATGATCCAAAGGATCAGCGCGGCGCATGATCCAAAAGATCGGCGCGGGGCATGATCAAGAGATCAGCCCGGGAATGACAGGGTAGTTCAACAGTGGACGGGGGCCGCGCTCGGGGGAGGGCGGCCAACAACAAAAAGGGGAATGACGACAATGTTTCAGGGGGTCATCGATCAAGAAAGCGCGGTCCCGGTTGCTGCGACTGCGATCCAGGACGTGCTGTTCGAACGCGGCATGTACTGGGCGAGCGGCCGCTCCGGCGTGGTCAATCTCGTCGCGGCGCACAAATGGTTCAATTTGGCGGCGCTCAAGGGACGTACCGACGCGATCGCGCACCGCCGCGAAGTCGCCGAGCAGATGTCCGATGTCGAGATCGCGGCCGCCCAGCGCGAAGCCCGCGCCTGGATCACGACGCACTAAATTATCGAGCTGGGAGCTCCGGCTCCCTCGCTCCATCTAGAACCAGTATCGCACGGCGTAGATCACGGTCATCACCGCTCCGGCCACGATGACGAATTGCCGGACGATGCGAGCGGGAAGAATCCGGATCAGATGGCCGCCGGCATAGCCGCCGACCATCGCGCCGAGCAGCATCGCCAACGTCTCCGGCCACCGCACCGCTCCCTGCACGACGAAGATCAAGGTGGCGGCGAGTGACACGCAGGTCGCGAGCAGGTTCTTCAACGCCTTGATCGCCCTGAGGTCGTTGGGCTCGGTGATCGACAGCACCGCGGTCAGGATGACGCCGAGTCCGGCGCCGAAAAAGCCTCCATAGACGCACGCCAACCCCAGGGCGGCACTGCTCGCACCGGTCGAGGGCAGCGCCGCGCCCGTTTGCCGCCCGTGGGTCCGTCCCTGGATCTGCGGCCCGAAGGCAAACAGCAGCGTTGCGAATGCGATCAGGCCCGGCACCGGCAGCACGAACAGCCGCTCGGGAAGCAGCAGCAGGACGCCGGCGCCGATTGCGCCGCCCAGCGTGGAGACGGCGCCGAAGCTGATCGTGCGGCGTGTCGGCCGCGGCAGCTTGCCGCGGTCGGCGAGCGCCGCGATCAGATGGCCGGGCGAGATCGCCACCGCATTCGACGCATTGGCGATGACGGCTGGCAAGCCTGCCGCGAGCATCGCCGGAAACGTGATCAGCGTCGCGCCACCCGCCAATGCGTTGATGATGCCTCCCGCGACACCGGCCGCGAGCAGCAAAAGACCAATCTGAGCATCCATGCTTCACCCCTTGCGCTGGGTGAGCAAGCTAGCGGGCCGAGCGCCGGCCGGTCTGGAACGCCTGTGACACCACTTCAATCGCGCCAGTAGACGCCCGGCGTCGTGCCAAAGGTACGGCGGAACAGGCGGGTGAGGTGGCTCTGGTCGGCAAACCCAGCATCGGCCGCAACGGCTGCGATCGGCTCACCGGCGCGCAGCAATGTCCGGGCAAGGTTGAGCCGGGCGAGCAGCCGGAAGGCATGCGGCGCGACGCCGAGCTCACGCCTCACCATGCGGCTGAAGCCCTCGCGGCTTCGCCCGAAGCCTGCGGCAATCTCGCCGATCGGCTGCACGCTCTCCGTCAGGGCGGTGCCGAGCTTCGTCCGATCGGTGCGCCCGGCCGATGGAGACGGCTCGCGCGCCAGGGTGTCGTCGGCGATCTCGAGGATGTGCTCGGGCGATATCTCGTCGTCGTTTCGCCAGCGAGCCCCGACGTTGGGGATCCGAAGCGATGAGCATGCTCGGTTCGCGGGAACATAGGCATTCAGGCAAATCGTTTCCTCGTCCCGGGTCGGCATCGGTGCATGCAGCATCCCAGCCGGAATGAGCGCGGCGTGGCCTGCCGGCACGGTGACGGTCGCGTCATCGATGCGAAAGGCGCGGGACCCCGAGAGCACCAGCACGATCTGGCTCTCGTCATGGAAGTGCGGCCTGAGGCCGAGCGAGCCGGCACCGCGCCACGATGCCAACTCGACGATGTCGTCGCGGCCGGTTCGCCGATATGTCCAGGCATTGGTCATGGCGAACCGGGTGATCGCGGAGCTCTCGAGCGGATGGGGTCGGTGATCCCCGAGCGTAGCACGGGAGATCACCGACCGTCATGAGGCCTCACGGCCGCGCGACCGAGGCGATCGGCGAGGCGGTTCGCATCGTCGCGACAGCGATGAGGGCGGCGACGAGGTTGGCGGCGGCGCTGATCGCGACCGGAATGAAGTAGCTGTGACTGACGTCGAACGCGAAGCCGGCGGCGCTCGGGCCGAGCAGCGTGCCAAACGCGACGCTGGTGTAGAGGATGCCGATGATGCCGCCGACATTGCGGCCGCCGAAATGATCGGTGACCACGGCGGGCAGGATCGCGACCCAGCCGCCATAGAACACGCCGAACAGCAGCGCGAACACCGTGAGCGACCAGAAGGTGCCCGCGATTGCCCAGATCGCCAGCGAGACGGCCATGCCGATATACATCGCGATCAGGAACGCATCGCGGCCGACCCGGTCGGCGATCCCGCCGAGGAAGAACCGGCCGGCGGTGCTGCCGACGCCGATCATCCCGAGCAGCAGCACGGCAAGCGCCGGCGCCACCTGATGGTCGACGGCAAACGGCACCAGGTGCACGAAGGGCACGAACACCCCGAACGCGCTGATCAGGCAGGCCGCATAGAGCCCGGCGAAGCGGGCGCTCCGCACCGCGGCGTGGATCGAGACGCCCTGGCGCAGCGGCGTGCCTGAAACCGCGTCAAGCGGATCGCCGTCCGGTCCGGTGCCGTAGCGGCGCGGATCGTCCGCGATCAGGAGCGATGCTCCGATCCCGGCGACGGCGGCGACGACGCCCAGCACGACATAGGCATCGCGCCAGCCGAGGCTCGTGATCAGCCACGTTGCGAGCGGCGGCATCACCAATGTTCCGACCCCGATGCCGCTGACGGCAAGGCCCGACGCAAAGCCGCGCCGCCGGACGAACCAGCGTTGCACCGCGCCCAAGGTCGGCACGTAAGCGCAACCGACGCCGGCGCCGATGCCGATGCTGTAGGCGGCGTAAACCTGAAGGATGGTCTGCGCTTGTCCGGCCAGCACCATGCCGAGACCGACCAGCGCCATTCCGATCGCGGCGAGCCTGCGCGCGCCAAAGCGATCGGCCAGCGGGCCGGAGATGATGCCGAGACCGAAATACAGGAAGCCCGCGAAGGAGAACACCAGCGACACCGAGCCGCGCGAGGCGCCGAACTCCCGCTGCAACGACTCGACGAAGGATGAGAATGTATAGGCGCTGCCGAAACCGATGAACGTCACGACGAAGGCCGCCGCGACGACATACCAGCCGTAGAACGGCTTTGCGCGTTGATAACCGGCGTGCATCACGGCGTTCCTCATGTTCGTTCTCCCTGTGTCGCGCGCGCGCCGGCCTTGGCCGGCGGATAGAGCAGCATCTGCGTGCAGCGAAACAGTGCGATGGTCTTGCCCGTCACGTCGCTGCGGATCTCGGCATCCCACACCTGGGTGGTGCGGCCGGCGTGCACGAGGCGCGCCGCGCAGCTCACGCCGCCTTCGCGCGCGGCGCCGATGAAATTCGTCTTCAACTCGCCGGTGGCGAAGCCGATCGCGCCGTCCGGCAAGGAGGCGAGGCAGCCGAACCCGCATGCGGTATCCGCCAGCGCGACGATGCTGGCGCCGTGCAACAGCCCATGCGGCGAGAAGTGTTTCGCGGCAATCTCGAAGCGGCCGCGGATGAGACCGCGTCCGGCTTCGAGCCATTGAAAGTCCAGCAAGCCGGGCAGGCTGCCGGCCTGCGATGCGTTGATGCAATCGACGAGTTGGTTGGCATCGCCGTCTGCGCCGATCGCGTGCAGGGCGAGTTTATTTGGCACCTCGGTCATGTCTGTCTTGGCTCCATCAGGGAACCGGAAACCGTCATTTGGGGCTGTCAAGTAAGATTAGAAAATCTAACTTTTCTGGCTTCGCTTTCTCTGCGTTGACGCGGCTTCCGGCATTGAGTTAGGCTGATAGGGCGCCCGGAGTGCCGGATTGGCAAACCAGATTTGCTGCGCAAATTGACTTAGAAAATCTAAATCATGGAAAGCAGGCTTCCACCCCTGAACGCGCTCAAGGCGTTCGAATCCGCCGCCCGCCATCTCTCGGTGAAACTCGCGGCCGAGGAGCTGTATGTGACGCCGGGCGCGGTCAGCCAGATGCTCAAGACGCTGGAAGCCCATCTCGGCGTGAAACTGTTCGAGCGGGTGCCGCGCGGCATCTATCTCACCGACGCCGGCCGCGACTATCTGCCGTCGATCCGCAACGCGTTCCGTCAGATCGCGGAAGCCTCGCGCCGCGTCGCTGCATCGGTTGATGTCGGCTCGCTGACGGTGAGCGTCACGCCGTTCTTTGCGTCGGCCTGGCTGGTGCCGCGCATGGCGTCGTTTCAGAACGCGCACCCCGAGATCGATCTGCAGATCGTCACCAGCAACACGCTGGTCGACTTCTCGCGCAGCGGCATCGACGTCGCGGTGCGCCATGGCCTTGGCCGCTATCCGGGGCTGCGCAGCGACCGCGTCGTCACGGTCGAGATGGTGGCGGTCGCAGCGCCATCGCTCGTCACGCGTCTCGGGCGGCCGATTTCACCCGGCGAACTCGCAGGTTGGCCGCAGGTGCATGACGCCGATCGCAAGGGCTGGAGCCTGTGGTTTCAAGCCAACGGCATCGCCGAGGTTCGCACGCCGCGCGGCCCGTCATTCGATGACAGCGGCCTGCTCCTGAAAGCCGTTCTGACCGGGCAGGGCGCGGGGCTGCTGCCGGCGGCGATGGTCGCAAACGAGATCGAGAACGGCGAGCTGATCCAGCTCTTGGACACCGCGCATATGGAGGAGTTCGCCTACTATCTCGTCTGCCCCGACAACCGGCAGGGGCTTCCGAAGATCGCAGCGTTCAGGGAATGGATTTTGGGACCGGCGGCCCAGTCGGCGCCTGATGAGCGCTAGGTCTTGGCCACGACCGCCTAGCGATAGAACGCGTTGGGCGGCACGCCAAAATGCCTGCGGAACATCGCGGTGAAGGCGCTCTGGCTGGCATAGCCGGCGTCGAGCGCGAGGTCGACCACCCGCGCGCCACGCGCGAGGCGTTCGAGCGCGAACAGCAGGCGCGCCTGCTGGCGCCATTCGCCGAATGTCATGCCGGTTTCCCTGGCGAACAGACGATGGATCGTCTTCGACGTCAGCTTCAGCCTTCGCGCCCATTGCTCGGCGGTGGAGGCATCGTCCGGGCGGGCCACCAGCGCCTCGCAGATCCGCGCGAGCCGTTCGTCGCGCGGCATCGGCAGATGCAGCGGCAGCACGTCGACCTCGTGCAACTGGTCGAGCAGCACGTGCATCAGGCGCTCGTCGGAGGTTGCGGGCGCATAATCCAGCGGGACGCGCATCGCGGCGACGAACAATTCGCGCAGCAGCGGCGACACCGCGAACACGCAGCTGGCCTGCGGGAGATCGGGCGCCGCGCCGGCATCGACGAACACGGTGCGGATTTTGACCGCGCCGCACATGCGGACCTCGTGCGCGAGATCGGCCACCAGCCACACCGCACGATTGGGCGGCACCACCCACGTGCCCTCGGCGCAGCGCACGATCATCACGCCTTCGATCGCGTAGAGCAGCTGACCGCGCGGATGCGTATGCATGCCGGTCGACGCGCCGCTCGGATAGTCGATCTCCATCGCCGCCGTCGGCCGTGCTGTGGCGTGATAGCCGAGGTGCCGTGTGATCAGCTCGTCCAGCACGTCTTCATCTCGAATGTCCCAATCTCGCTAGGTGAGGTCATTCTAGCGTGAGACGGACTTCTGCGCGACTGGTAGTTGCTGGTGTGTCCTCCACCAACGCGCTGCCAGGTCATGTTCAAGCCAAAAGCCGCACTGCTCTATCCCTTCGTTGCCATCGTGCTGTGGGCCGGCAACGTCATCGTCTCCCGCCTCTCGGCGCATGCGATCGGTCCGCAGGCGATCACCTTCTATCGCCTGCTGGTCGCGGTCTTGCTGATGTCGCCGTTCGTGGCGCGCGGCGCTTGGCGCAATCGTCGCGCGATCTGGCCGCATCTCGGGCCGCTCGCAATCCTCGGTTTCCTTGCGATGTGCCTGTTCCAGAGCCTGTCGTATCTGGCGGCCGAGACCACGACTGCGACCAACATGGCGGTGTTCACCGCGCTGACGCCGCTCTTGACGGTTGCGCTCAGCGCCGCGCTGCTTGGCGAGCAGCCGACGCTTGGCATGATTTGCGGCGCGCCGCTGTCGTTCGCGGGCCTCGTCTATCTCGTCAGCGGCGGCGATCTGTCGTCGCTGCTGCACAGTGGCGTTCATGCGGGCGACGCGCTGATGCTGCTGGCCGCGATGGTCTACGCGCTCTACGGCGTGCTGCTGAAGCGCTGGAATCTGCCGATCAGCGGATGGCAATCCACCTACATGCAGGCGCTGTGCGCGCTCGCCGTGATGTTTCCCGCGTACCTCGCGACGCCGGCGCCGCTGCGTCAGGTCAACGCCGAAACCTGGCCGCTGATCGTCTATGCCGGCGCGCTGGCCTCGGTGGTGTTGCCGTTCCTCTGGATCCGCGGAGTCGCCCAGCTCGGCCCGAACCGCTGCGCGATCTTCATGAACCTGCTGCCGGTGCTGACGGCCGCGGCCGCGATCGTGATGCTGGGCGAGCCTGTCAGGCCATTCCACGTCATCGGCGGCGGTCTCGCGCTGCTCGGCGTCGCCTGCGCCCAGGCCTTTCCGCGGCCGCTGAGGGCCGTGCGCGTTGCGCCGTAGCTCGCATGCCAAGGATTGCGATCTCGCCGTTTTGATCGCATGTGAGAGGCCAAGGCAGAATAGAGCGCTACGGTCGGGGATCACCTGTTCGGTGAAACGGAGTGATTGCGATGCGTGTTTGCCAGCGTACTTTCTTGCGCATTTCCTTGCGTATTTCCTTGGCCCTGACGTTGCCCCTCGCGGTCCTGTGGGGCGCGCCAGCGGACGCTGCAACGGCACATCACCGGCGCGTGCGGCAGCACCTCATCATCGGACCAAGCGAACAGGTGGCTCCCCCGACCTGGTACAGATATCCGGGCTTCGGGCCGATCCCGCCCGGCGAGAACCGGAATCTCGATCCATCAACGCGCGGCAGCGGCTGAGGTCGGTCACCGACGCAGGGCGGGGGGCCTGCTTCTGGCGAGCCCCTTTGCGTCCCAGGGACCGCGTTATGCTGCGCCGGTGACCAACTGCTGAGATCTCTCGGAGACCCGGTTTTCGAGGGTGGCGATGGTTCCCTTGAGATTGGCGTACCGCTCATTGAGCGACCTTGCCAGGATCGGATACCTTGCGTCCGATCGGTCATAAACTCCCGCGCGCTTTTCCTCGGTCGCGATGTCGGCTTCGATCTGCTGGCAGGCCAGGACAAGATCGGACAGCATCTTGCTGATCGTCGACTCTCGTCCGGTGCGTCCGCGAGCTGTCTCAAAACGATGATGCATGTTCATTTGCGTGCTCCGAATGTCTGAGTTCGGCACACCGAGAACAGCTGGCGCCGAACTATTCACTGGTACATGGCAAATTGCCTGCCAGGAGCGGGTCCGTAAGAATACTGTCGGGGTGGTCTGGCGCGGGATATGCCAACGGGTGATGTGTCCGGCTGACTATTCTCGCTGCCACGCCGGTATGCATGCGCCCAGCGTGACGCGCTTGTAGTCTCGAGCGGCGCCCTGATCCCCAACTTGTTCAGCAAACCTGACCGCTGCCTCCATGTCCTGGGCGGCGGACGCGCCGTCGCAGAACAGGCTGCGAATTTCAGCCCGGTATCGATAGGCCCTGTAGTTCATCGGGTTGTATGAAAGCGCCAGATTGTAATTGTCCTGCTCCTCAGTGGCTATCCGGCGCGCTTCGTCCGACTGGCTGTTGAAGTTGCTGAGGCGATTGAGCGACTGGAGTGAGCCGAGCTCCATGTAACGCAGCGACATCGCGCCAAGACTTGCAGGAAGTGCTTCGCCCGACGAAGGCTGCTTCGCCGCGGTGTTTGCGCGTTCGATTTCGATCTTCTTATACTTGATGGCGTTGTCGTAGTCCCGCAGGCCCTGGAACGTGCTGGATATTTCGCCATTGATCGGCGCAGTGGAGGCGGTCGAGAGCCGCCGATCGCTCAGCAGCTTGAGGCATGCCCGTATCTTTGCCTGCGGCGGCAAGACATCGCGACATTCCTTGTCAACCACACGCCGATCGTCCTGCGAATGCACTGTCGGCGGCGTCTGCGCGGCAGGCAGAACAAGAACCAGTGCGAAGCAGATCGCTAACCTGAGACCGCGACTTGGGCTATCCATCTCATTTCTTCGCCTTCAGCCCGATCTCGACCGGCCGGCGGCTCCTTCGTGCGGGGGCTTCATGATGATTTGATGCCAAATAATCAAGCCGAAGGGAAGTTCATGGATAAAAGTGAGGCCGTTCGTGACTGGGAAAGACCGAACGGCCCCAGCCGACCCGTAGTGCCAAAACGGAAGAAAGGGGCCGGCGCTCCAGCTACGGAGTCGCCGGGCAAATGGTTTCACCGGTCCATTGACGTCGCGACGTCCGACCCCTCGGGCTGCTGGATCAGATCACCTTGGCTTCCTTGGTGATGGCCGCAATCGAGGGACCCGATTTCCGGACTATTGAAGCAAACTGTTGATCAGAGACTCTTAGCCGTTTCTTCAATACCTTGACCTGGACCTTGTCGCGCAGATCCAGCGAATTGCGAAAATAGGCTTGCCTGCGTTTGTTCATGGGACCTTGGCTCACAAAGGAATATTGCTCGCGATGTTGCGGCATTGCGTCGGCATCAATCGCTCGACGACGGGACCGGTTGGTCTAGCGAGCGTGCCGTTGCCGCCTACGCAACGCCGGGCCGGCGGCAACGTTCCTTCAAGGGATGCGGCCGCCTGCTATGAGTGCGCAGGGTCGGCGTGACGGCAGGTCGTCAACACGAGCGCCGCCTTGCTGCATTGCCACTCGCTGCCAAGCGCCGCGCTCGAGACGGGCCGCGGGGCAGCAATCACCGCCAGCACAACAACCGCGCAAGCCAACGACGTTGCGATGACGAGCCGGCCTGCTTTGGCTGAGAAGCGCTGCCGTAACCAGGCCCCCAGGTCGGCGGATCGGCGAAGTTGCGCGTTACGCAAAACCTGGTCGAGATCCTGGAATTGAACGCCATCGTTGTGCTGCATGGCCTTACCCCGGAAATGTTCAGGTGAAAGAAAACAATGCGGGGATGCTGGGCGCAGTTTGTTTCGCGCTCGCTTCGAGGCGCCGGCAATGATGTTTCGTTCACGCGGAGGTGACTGCCGGTTCACACCGGGCGGGCCGAAGTCCAAATTTCTCCGCGGAGATACTTAGGGACCATCGTTGGGCAGCCGGTCGTGCGGCTGGCGGAGAGGGAGGGATTCGAACCCTCGATACAGCTTGAGACCGTATGACGCTTTAGCAAAGCGTTGCCTTCAGCCACTCGGCCACCTCTCCAATGGCGCCGATATGCCCGAGTGGGCGCTGAGCCGCAAGCGGCAGATTCAGATTGCGACAAGGTGATTTGGTGGCAGCTCGGGCGCCGGCCGCGCGGGAACGGCTGCCGAGCCTTTATACACCGCGCCGATCGGCAAACGCCGGCTCGCGCGAATGCTAAAAATATAAGCTATAACAACGAATTAGGCCGGGGCCGGAGGCGGCCGGTCCGAAGATCGTTGAAAACCGGCCGCGCCGGCTCATTCCACGCTGGCGCCGCGCCGCAGGTCGGCCTCGATCTGCAATCTCATCCCGCCACCGAAGCGGGCGCGATAGACCTGCAGGTTCTCCATGATCCGCTGAACGTAGTTCCGCGTCTCCGAGAACGGAATCAGCTCGACCCAGTCGACCGCGTCGACCTTGGGGTCGCGCGGGTCGCCATAGCGCTCGATCCACTTCCTCACGCTGCCGCGGCCGGCATTGTAGGCGGCGAAGGTCAGGATGTAGGAGCCGCGATAGTCCTCGAGCAGGCCGCCGAGCTCGGCCGCGCCCAGCGTCGCATTATAGACCGGGTCGGTCTTCATCCGGTTGAGGTCGAAGCCGATGCCGGCGCGCTTGCAGACATAGCGTCCGGCGTCCGGCGTCACCTGCATCAGGCCGTAGGCCTGGGCCGGCGACACCACCGCGGGATTGAACGCGCTCTCCTGGCGCGCGATCGCGTAGACGACGCTCTGCTCGACTTCCGGCCCGACCTGGCGGAACGACGGGATGCCGTTCACCGGATAGGCGTAGTGGTCGAACGGCAGGCCGCGATTGAGCGCGGCCTTGCCCATCAGCAGCATGCCGCGGGCATCGCCGTGGCGCGCGGTGAGCTCGCCGAGGCCGGCCAGCGCTTCGGGATCGCCATTGTCGCCGAGATCGCCGAAGATCGGGATCGCAAGTTCGCGCGCGTCGATCTCATAGAGCAGCGCCACCGCGCGCACGATCTCCAGCCGGTCGGCGCCGCGGCCGCGCGGCGCGCTGTTCAGCTCGATCTGCGGCAGGCCGAGCTTGGCGCGCGCGAGCTGGCCGTAATAGCTGGTCGACTGCTCGGCCGCGCGGGCATAGGCAGCGCGCGCTTCCTGGACGCGGCCGGCGGCCTCCGCGGCGCGGCCCTGCCAATAGCCGGCACGCGCCAGCGCAGTCGGGTTGGCGCTGCCGACGCCGATCCGCGCGAAATGCTGGGCGGCGAGGGAGGGATCGTCGAGAAAGCGCAGCGCGATCCAGCCCGAGGTGAATTCCTGCTCGGTCTTGTAGATGTCGCGCGCGGGCAGCGCCGCGTCGCGCGCGATCAGATAGGCGGTGCGAAACTCGTTGGTGTCGATCATCTTGCGCGCCAGCAGGCGGCGCTCGACCCACCATTCGTCGACGTTGTAGAGCCGCGCGGGGTCCTTCGGCGCGCTCAGCATCAGCCGCGCGGCTTCAGCGAACTTCTCCTCGCGGCGGAGCAGCTGGATCTTGGCGAACAGATAACCGGTGTCGCCGGTCAGTTCGCTCGGCACCGCCTCGAGCAGCGCGCGCAGGTTCGAGCCCTTGCGGTTGGCGGCGATCCGCGCCTTCGCCAGCGCCACATAGCCGGAGCCGAGACGCTTGGCCTCGCGGATGCCGGCAGCCTCGTTGTCGGTGCCGTAGAGCATGGCGTCCATGCGCGCCTTGTGGTCGCCGGCGGTCAGGAACGAGCCGAACAGGTCGAGCGCGGTGGTTTCGGTATCCTCGCTCATCCCGTCGTTGCGCCAGGCCTCGCGCACCAGGCGTTCGGCATTGCCGCGGTCGCCTCGCGCGATCATCACCTTGGCGAGCGCGAGCCGGCCCTTGGCCGAGACCGGCGATTCATTCTGGAACCAGGCCCAGACAGTGGTGTCGTCACGATGGTCGTCCCACAGCGAGGCCTCGATGCGGCGGCGCAGGAAGGTCTGCGACGGCCAGCTCGGGTTGGCGTCGAGGAAGGCGCGGTAGCGCTCGACCGAGGCGCCGTTGTCCTCGCTGCGCAGGATCAGCCATTCGGCCAGCTTGCGCGCGACCGGATCGGAGATCGCAGCTTCTGCCTCGGTGGCGTCGGACGGCCTGCGCTTGCGCAGCAGCTCGACGACGCTTGCGAGTGCCTCCTTGTCCGACTGCGACGTCGACGATGTCGCGGCCACTGCCGCCGGCACCACCGGCTTGCGCACGACCGGTGCGGCATGCTGGCGGGTCGCCGGAACCAGCGCGGGTGCCGCGGCGCGGGCGGGTGCCGGCTTGTTCGTCGGCAGGCCTCCCGTTGCAGCCGGCGAGGCGTGCTTGGACGTCGTGGACGTGGTGGTCTTGGATTCGGTGGTCTTCGGCGCCGCTGCTTTGTGACCCTCGGTCTTGGCAGGAGCGGTCTTGGCAGGAGCGGCCTTGGCTCCGTCGGTCTTGGCCGAACTGGACTTGGACGCGGTTGGCTTCGCTGCGTCGGTCTTGGCAGCGCTGGGCTTGGTCGCCGTTGATCTTGAAGCCGCCGCCTTGGGAGCAGTGGATTTGGGAGTATTGGATTTGGGCGTGGCGGTCTTCGAAGCAGCAGGCTTTGAGGAGGTGTCCTGGGCAGCCGGCTTGGCGGCTGGAACATCCTCGGCGGCCCATGCATCGGCCGTGATGGCGGCAAGACCGACAACGAGCGCCAGGCTCGTCGCCAGCGCCGTCGATCGCAATGTGCCTGCGCGGGCGGAACGGATCACAGAAGTCCTCTGCGGCCCCGAATCATCTGGTCGTTTGGGCCATGGGTTCTTATTTGATTGAAAACGTAGACAAAATACTAAGAAGCCTGCCGGTGCGGCTGTTTGCGCCGGCACAACGGCAAAATCGCGGCTGGAAGCGGTTTTGCGCGCCGCAGATTACCGTTGGGAATAGGTACGGTACGGCCCTTTCACCTGTCCGCCAGACCCGATATGAATTGCCTTTCATGGCGTTTCGCATCAACCGGGTGCCGGTTGCACGGACGTGAGCACGACAACAACAAGGTCCGTCGACCTAGCCTTTAGCCCGAAGCGTTTGGAGGAAGTCCATGGCAGCCAAGACAAAATTCCGGGGATCATTCACTGCCTTGGTGACGCCCTTCAAAAACGGCGCGGTCGATGAGGCGGCGTTCCGCGGGCTCGTGAGCTGGCAGATCGCCGAGGGAACGCACGGCCTGGTGCCGGTCGGCACGACCGGCGAAAGCCCGACGCTCAGCCATGACGAGCACAAGCGGGTGGTCGAGTGGTGCATCGAGGAGGCCAAGGGCCGGGTGCCCGTGATCGCCGGCGCCGGCTCGAATTCGACCAAGGAGGCGATCGAACTCGCCGAGCACGCCGAGAAGGCGGGCGCCAATGCGGTGCTGGTGGTGACGCCATACTACAACAAGCCGACCCAGGAAGGCATGTATCAGCACTTCAAGGCGATCAACGACGCGATCGGCATTCCGATCATCATCTACAACATCCCGCCGCGCTCGGTGATCGACATGTCGGTCGACACCATGAAGCGGCTGTTCGAGCTGAAGAACATCGCCGGCGTCAAGGACGCGACCGCGAGCATGGTGCGGGTTTCGCAGCAGCGCGCCGCGATGGGCGAGGACTTCAACCAGCTGTCCGGCGAGGACGCCACCATCATCGGCTACATGGCGCATGGCGGCCATGGCTGCATCTCGGTGACCTCGAACGTCGCGCCGCGGCTGTGCTCGGAGTTCCAGACCGCCTGGCAGAAGGGCGACGTCACCACCGCGTTGAAGATCCATGACAAGCTGATGCCGCTGCACACCAACCTGTTCATCGAGAGCAATCCGGCGCCGGTGAAATACGCGATGTCGCTGCTCGGCAAGCTCGACGAGAAGCTGCGTCTGCCGATGGTCCCGGTGACCGAAGCCACCCGCCAGGCCGTCCGCAGCGCCATGGTGCATGCCGGCCTGATCAACTAACGCGGTTTCGCCGCTCGCTCGCGCGCGATCCAGTAGGTAACGTCGAACCGAAGGGGATGGTATGCTGAAGGAATTCCGCGAATTCGCCATGAAGGGCAATGTCGTCGACCTCGCCGTCGGCGTCATCATCGGCGCAGCCTTCGGCGGCATCGTCACCTCGCTTGTGAACGACATCATCATGCCGATCATCGGCATGCTGGGCGGCCTCGACTTCTCCAACTACTTCGTCCCGCTTGCCAAGAACGTGACGGCCACCAACCTTGCCGATGCCAAGAAGCAGGGCGCGGTGCTGGCCTACGGCAGCTTCATCACGCTGATCGTGAATTTCCTCATCGTGGCCTTCGTGCTGTTCCTGGTCATTCGCGCTATGAACCAGTTCAAGCGCAAGGAAGAGGCCAAACCCGCCGAGCCGCCGAAGCCGTCCGACGAGGTCGTGCTGCTGACGGAAATCCGCGACCTCCTCAAGAAGAGCTAAAGTGGCCGAGAAGAACGAACGCCCGATCAAGGTTGTCGCCGAAAACCGAAAGGCCCGCTTCAACTACGCCATCGAGGACACGATCGAGGCCGGCATTTCGCTGACCGGCACCGAGGTGAAATCAATCCGCAGCGGCAAGAGCACGATCGCGGAATCCTATGCGGATTCCAAGAACGGCGAGCTGTGGCTGATCAACGCCAATATCCCTGAATATCTCCAGGCCAATCGCTTCAACCACGAGCCGAAGCGGCCGCGGAAGCTGCTGCTGCACCGCAAGCAGATCAACAAGCTGCTCGGTGCGGTCGACCGCGAGGGCATGACGCTCATTCCGCTAAAACTTTACTTCAACGAGCGCGGCCGTGCCAAACTGCTGCTCGCGGTCGCCAAGGGCAAGAAGCTGCACGACAAGCGCGAGACCGTGAAGAAGCGCGACTGGGGCCGCGAGAAGGGCCGCCTGATGCGGGCGCGGGGATAGCGCGCGGTGTGCGGAGCGCCGTCATGGCGACGGCGGCGGATGGAGATTGGTCCGATGACCCAGAGCAGCCTCACCGATGTCGACTGGAGCAAGATCCCGGCGCCCACCGATGATGGCGGCGCAGCGCATCTGACCGGCATGACGATCTCGCCGGTGACCTTGCGGGCCACCAACGACACCTCGGTGGCGCTGTCGGCGCTGACGGGCCGCACCGTGGTGTTCGCCTATCCGCGAACCGGCGAGCCCGGCAAGATCGGGCTGGTCGATGATTGGGACATGATCCCGGGAGCCCGCGGGTGTACGCCGCAGACCTGCGCGTTCCGCGACCTGTTCGCCGTACTGAAGGCGGCCGGTGCTGCCCAGGTGTTCGGGCTGTCGACGCAAAGCAACGCCTACCAGACCGAGATGGCGTCGCGGCTGCATTTGCCGTTTCCGGTGCTGTCCGACGAAGCGCTGGAGCTGACCCACACGCTGAGATTGCCGACGATGTCGGTGGCCGGCCTGACGCTGATCAAGCGGCTCGCGCTCGTGATCGACGATGCGCGCATCACCCACGTGTTCTATCCGGTGTTCCCGCCTGACCGGAACGCCGGTGAGGTGCTGGAATGGCTGAAGGACAATCCTCGACGGAACTAGCTGGAGCGCCGTCGCAGGGGGCGCTGCCAAAATATCGAAAACAACCCCATGCAAAGCAGCCGGCGGCGCCGGCGTTCGGCCAAGCGACTTGACACGTCGGGCAACTCAGGGATATTTTTCTTTTATTCAGAAATGATGCGGGCTTGCTGTGGCACTGCGGGCTTCGGATAGCGGCTCGCAAAGTGGATACCGCGAGCGCGCGCACTAGCCGAGCTCCTTGCGTACGGTCGCGAACACCTTGCGGAACATGTCGGTCGTCAGCACGCCGGTGTTCGTGTTGTAGCGCGAGCAGTGGTAGCTGTCGTAGAGCTTGAATTTGCCTGCGCTATGCACTGCGCCGTGCACAAAGGGTGCCGCGGCCAGGCGAACATCCAACGCCTTCAAGGTTGATTCGTGGGCGATTCGCCCGAGCAACACGACCGCGCGCAGCTTCGGCATCGTGGCGATGGTGGCGCGGAGGAATTGCCGGCAGGTGTTGATCTCGGCCGGCAGCGGCTTGTTCTGTGGCGGCACGCAGCGCACCGCGTTGCTGATCCGGGCGTCGACCAGCTTCATGCCGTCGTCCGGCCGCGCCTGATAGACGCCGCGGGCGAAGCCATATTCGAGCAGGGTCGCGTAGAGCAGGTCGCCGGCGTAGTCGCCGGTGAAGGGACGGCCGGTGCGGTTGGCGCCCTGCATGCCCGGCGCGAGGCCAACGATCAGCAACCGCGCATTCGGGTCGCCGAACGATTCCACCGGAGAGTTGAACCAGTCCGGGTTGCGCGCCCGGGCTTCTGCGCGGAAGTCGGCCAGCCTTGGACAGAGCTGACAGTTGCTGTCGGGACGCGTCGCAGCAGTGACGAGATTACTCGTCGAAATCGTCATCGGCTCCCCGTGGGGCCATCGTGGTCGCGCGCTGCAGGAATTGCGGGGAGTGGTGACGCGGTTCGCGGGGTTCGCGCGGGGCCGGACGTTCGGACGGATCGCGGCCAAGTTTGGATTGCAGCTCGACGAGGTCGGTGAAGACGTCGGCCTGGCGGCGCAGCTCGTCGGCGATCATCGGCGGCTGGCTGGCAATGGTGGAGATGACGGTGACGCGAACACCGCGGCGCTGCACGGCCTCGACCAGCGAGCGGAAGTCGCCATCGCCTGAAAACAGAATCATCTGGTCGATGTGCTCGGCCAGTTCCATGGCATCGACGGCGAGCTCGATGTCCATGTTGCCCTTCACCTTGCGGCGGCCGCTGGCGTCGATGAATTCCTTGGTCGCCTTGGTGACGACGGTGTAGCCGTTGTAGTCGAGCCAGTCGATCAGCGGACGGA
Organism: Bradyrhizobium sp. USDA 3364; assembly: GCF_054056355.1. Classification (NCBI taxonomy): domain Bacteria; kingdom Pseudomonadati; phylum Pseudomonadota; class Alphaproteobacteria; order Hyphomicrobiales; family Nitrobacteraceae; genus Bradyrhizobium; species Bradyrhizobium sp. USDA 3364. The sequence continues at coordinate 7,375,727 of NZ_JBSRYG010000002.1, read as the reverse complement.
TCGACGAGTACTCCTGATCCTCGATGATCGCCGTGTAGTAGAACGCACGGAGCAGCGTACCGCGACTCTGGAATTCCTTGAGAAGGCGCTTGTAGTCGATGTCGAAGCCCAGCGTCTTTGCGGTTGCATAAAGATTGGCTCCGTCGATGAAGAGCGCGATCTTGTTGGAAACAGGTGACGACATCAAAGTGTTCTCGCGTGTTTGTTAGTGTTCTTAGCGCAGCGGCGATCGACCGCGCGCAATTTCCAGCGTTGCTGCCTAAAGTTCTGTGAATCTTTCCCCACGACAGTCACCACCGCAATTATGGTGAGGCGAGGGCAAAAAGCCTAGACTTTTGACATTGCAATGAAGAGATTTACTTGTCTGGGACAGCAACCTAGCCATGTCGTCAGACGCTCCGGCCCTTCTGGCCCCCGGTCTCCCGGGTTATCAGAGCCTGTCGGGAAGGCAAATCACAAATTTTACCTTGCGAAACCGGGGCTAGCCCTATAACTAACCCTCATAACCTACATGTTCGGTCCCTTGTACCACGGAGCGCCTCGAGATGGCTCGCGTCACCGTCGAAGATTGCATTGATAAGGTCGACAATCGCTTCGACCTCGTCCTGTTGGCCGCGCATCGCGCCCGGATGATCTCGTCGGGTTCGCAACTCACGGTTGATCGCGACAACGACAAGAACCCGGTCGTCTCGCTGCGCGAGATCGCCGATTCGACGATCTCGCCGGAAGACCTCAAAGAGGAACTCGTGCACTCCCTGCAGAAGTTCGTCGAGGTCGACGAGCCCGAGCCCGACACCGTGCCGCTGATCGGTTCCGCCGGTGCCAGCGTCGACGCCGACGACACCGAGGTCGCGGTCGAGCGGATGACCGAGGAAGAACTGCTGAAGGGCCTCGAGGGCCTCGCGCCCCCGGAAGAGCAGCCCGAGGAAGACGAGTAAGCGCGTCGCGCAGCTCCCCGTTTCGACTGGATTTGACGAAGGCCCGGACATCGCTCCGGGCCTTTGCTTTTGTTGACAATTTTGCTGTTACGGTGCGTCCTATGCGGACGCGGGAAATTGAATGGTTCCGGAGCCCGCGCGGGGTGCTGCTTCATTCGAAAGCGCACTAGATTGAGGAAAGCGGGACGTTCCGGTCCCGCGCGAGAGGCAACGAGTTCATGGCGTATCGACGCCGCAGTTCCATGCAGATGCAGGCTGCAACCGAAACGGTCGCGGTGGCGCCGGCGTCGTCCACCGCGGAGAGGCCGGCCAAGCCGCGGACGCGCATGATGCGACAATATGACCTCGTCGAGCGGGTCCGTTCCTATAACCCCGACACCAACGAGGACCTGCTCAACCGCGCCTATGTCTACGCCATGAAGGCGCATGGAACGCAGACGCGTGCCTCCGGCGATCCCTACTTCTCGCACCCGCTCGAGGTCGCCGCGATCCTCACCAACCTCAAGCTCGACGATGCCACCATCGTGGCGGCACTGCTGCACGACACGATCGAGGACACCGAGGCGACGCGGGCCGAGATCGACACCGTGTTCGGCCACGAGATCGGCGCGCTGGTCGAAGGCCTGACCAAGCTGAAGCGGCTGGAACTGGTGTCGCGCGAGGCCAAGCAGGCCGAGAATTTGCGCAAGCTGCTGCTGGCGATCGCCGACGACGTCCGCGTGCTGCTGATCAAGCTCGCCGACCGGCTGCACAACATGCGCACGCTGGAGTTCGTGCCGCCGGCCTCGCGCCGCCGCATCGCCGAGGAGACGCTGGATATCTATGCGCCGCTGGCCGGCCGCATGGGTATGCACGAGATGCGCGAGGAACTGGAAGACCTGTCGTTCTTCGTGCTCGATCCAGAGGCCTATGCCGTGGTCAAGCAGCGGCTCGATTCGCTGGCCGAGCGCAACCGCAATTTGATCGGCGAGATCGAAACCCAGCTCTCCAAGAATTTGCAGAAGAACGGCATCACCGCGCGGGTGTTCGGCCGCCGCAAGCAGCCGTTTTCGATCTGGACCAAGATGGAGCGCAAGTCGGTCGGCTTCGAGCAGCTGTCCGACATCTACGGGTTCCGCATCATCCTCGACGATGTCGGCGCCTGCTACCGTGCGCTCGGCATCGTCCACACCACCTGGCCGGTCGTGCCGGGCCGCTTCAAGGACTACATCTCGACCCCGAAGCAGAACGATTATCGCTCGATCCACACCACGGTGATCGGGCCGGGCAAGCAGCGCGTCGAGCTGCAGATCCGCACCGAGGACATGAACCAGATCGCCGAATTCGGTATCGCCGCGCATGCCTTCTACAAGGAGGGCGCGGGCTCGCCGCACGAGCGGCTGAAGCACGAGTCCAACGCCTTCGCCTGGCTGCGCCACACCATCGGCATCCTCTCGGAAAGCGCCAATCCGGAAGAATTCCTCGAGCACACCAAGCTCGAGCTGTTCCACGACCAGGTGTTCTGCTTCACGCCGAAAGGCAAGCTGATCGCGCTGCCGCGCAACGCCAACGTGATCGATTTCGCCTATGCCGTCCACACCGGCGTCGGCAACAGCGCGGTCGGCTGCAAGATCAACGGCAAGTTCGCGCCGCTGTCCTCCGAACTGCAGAACGGCGACGAGGTCGAGGTGCTGACCTCGAAGGCGCAGTCGGCGCCGCCGTCGGCCTGGGAAGCGCTCGCCCGCACCGGCAAGGCGCGTGCCGCGATCCGGCGTGCCACCCGCGATGCCGTGCGCGACCAGTATGCCGGGCTCGGCCGCCGCATCGTCGACCGCCTGTTTGCCCGCGCCAAGATCGAATATGCCGACGACAAGCTGAAGGGTGCACTACCGCGGCTCGCGCGCACCTCGATCGAGGACGTGATGGCCTCGGTCGGACGCGGCGAGATCAAGGCCTCCGACGTCGCGCGCGCGATGTATCCCGACTACAAGGAAGAGCGGATGGTGCGCTATGGCGCCAAGAAGGGGCTCGCCGCCAAGCTGAAGACGCAGGCGCCGCCGCACCCGGCGCGCGCCACCTCGGTGATCCCGGTGCGCGGCATCAATTCCGACCTGCCGGTGAAGTTCGCGCCGAACGGCGGCGCGGTGCCGGGCGACCGGATCGTCGGCATCGTCACGCCGGGCGAGGGGATCACGATCTACCCGATCCAGTCGCCGGCACTGAAGGATTTCGAGGAGGAGCCGGAGCGCTGGCTCGACGTGCGCTGGGACATCGACGAGACCATGCCCCAGCGCTTCCCGGCGCGCATCCTGGTCCACAATGTCAACGAGCCGGGCAGCCTTGCCCAGATCGCGACCGTGATCGCCGAGCACGACGGCAATATCGACAACATCCACATGTCGCGCCAGTCGCCTGATTTCACGGAGCTGACCATCGATCTTGAGGTCTATGACCTCAAGCATCTCAGCGCTATCATCGCGCAGTTGCGCGCCAAGGCCGTCGTCGCACGGGTCGAGCGCGTCAATGGGTAGACGCGCATACGCTGCCGACTCTCATGGTGAGGAGGCGCGCTTCGCGCCGTCTCGAACCATGTGGCCCGAGACGGGGCCACATCCTTCGAGACGCGGCGAAGGCGCCGCTCCTCAGGATGAGGGGATCATTCAACCGGTTTGTCAGAGAGTGATTTGATGTCCGCTCCTCCGCTGCGTCTCGGTATCAATGTCGATCACGTCGCGACGCTGCGCAATGCGCGGGGCGGGGCGCGGCCCGATCCGGTGCGGCTGGCGCTTGCCGCGATCGAAGCCGGCGCCGACGGCATCACCGCGCATCTACGCGAGGATCGCCGCCACATCCGCGACGAGGACATGGCGCGGCTCAAGGCCGAGATCTCCAAGCCCTTGAATTTCGAGATGGCGGCAACCGACGACATGCTGCGGATCTCGCTGGCCACCAAACCGCACGCGGTTTGCCTGGTGCCCGAGCGGCGCCAGGAGCTCACCACCGAAGGCGGCCTCGACGTGGTCGGCCAACACAATGCGCTGGCGCCGTTCATTGCGCGGCTCAACGATGCCGGCATCCGGGTCTCGCTGTTCATCGCCGCCGATCCCAGGCAGATCGAGATGGCCGCGCAGCTGAAGGCGCCGGTGATCGAGATCCATACCGGCGGATGGTGCGACGCCGTGGTCGACGGCCACAAGGACAAGGCGGACGCCGAATGGACGCGCATCGTCGCCGGCGCAAAGCTCGCGCACGCGGCCGGGCTCGAGGTCCATGCCGGCCACGGGCTCGACTATGAGACGGCGGAGGCGATTTCCGCGCTGCCCGATATCCGCGAGCTCAACATCGGCTATTTCATGATGGGCGAGGCGCTGTTCGTCGGCATCGCCGGGACGGTGCGCGAGATGCGTGCGGCGATGGACCGCGGCCGCGCCAAGGTCAGCGCATGATCATCGGCATCGGCTCCGATCTGATCGACATCACCCGGGTCGCGAAGGTGATCGAGCGCCACGGCGAGCGATTCCTCGATCGCATCTTCACCGACGCCGAGCGCGCCAAGGCGATGCGCCGCGCCAATAACGAGAGGATGGTGGTCGCCACCTACGCCAAGCGATTCGCCGCGAAGGAGGCCTGCTCCAAGGCGCTCGGCACCGGTATCCGGCGCGGGGTGTGGTGGAAGGACATGGGCGTGGTGAACCTGCCGGGCGGGCGGCCGTCGATGCGGCTGACCGGCGGGGCGCTGGCGAGGCTCCAGGAATTGACGCCCGAGGGCATGCAGGCGCAGATCGACCTTTCAATAACCGACGATTGGCCGCTGGCGCAGGCCTTCGTCATAATTTCGGCGGTTGCCCCGGCCAGATGAGCGCGCGGCGCCGGAATCCGCCGGAAAACTTCAGCAAACTAAAAAATCATTGATATTTCAATGAATTGCGAAGTTTTGAGGCGGCGATTGATTGCGCCCCTGCGAACAACCGTCTAAAACGCCGCAGGTTTATATCGAGCGAGACGCGGATTCCGGGTTCAGGCCGGAATTTGCCCTCAAGATCAGAATCAAGGCCATTTTCCTCACGCGAGGGTCGAACGCTTCGCGCGAAGAGAACGTTCTGCCACCGCGTGGACTTCAGTCCACGGGAATTGGGAAAGCAATGAGCGTGACCACCGGGACCAAATCTGAGAGCGGCTTGGGCGAGACCATCCGCGTCGTCATCCATGCTCTCCTCATCGCGCTCGTGATCCGCACCTTCCTGTTCCAGCCTTTCAACATCCCGTCGGGGTCGATGAAGGCGACGCTGCTGGTCGGCGACTATCTGTTCGTCTCGAAATATTCCTACGGCTACAGCCACTACTCGATCCCGTTCTCGCCGAACATCTTCTCGGGACGCATCTTCGGCTCGGAGCCGAGCCGCGGCGACATCGTGGTGTTTCGCCTGCCGCGCGACGACTCCACCGACTACATCAAGCGCGTCATCGGGCTGCCCGGCGACCGCATCGAGGTCAAGAGCGGGCTCCTCTACATCAACGATGAGCCGATCAAGCGCGAGCGCCTGAGCGATTTCGTCGGCGAGGATCCCTGCGGCTCGGCGGATGCCACCGCCCGCGTCAAGCGCTGGAAGGAGACGCTGCCGAACGGCGTCAGCTATGAGACGCTGGACTGCCAAGACAACAGCTACATGGACAACACCATCGTCTACACCGTTCCGCCCGGTCATTTCTTCATGATGGGCGACAACCGCGACAATTCCACCGACAGCCGCTTCCTGTCGCAGGTCGGCTACGTTCCGTTCGAGAACATCATCGGGCGAGCCCAGATGATCTTCTTCTCGATCGCGGAGGGTGAGCAGGCCTGGATGATCTGGCGCTGGCCGTTCGCGGTGCGGTGGAATCGCCTATTCTCCATCGTGCGATGATCGACGACACCGCAGCCATCAACGATCAGGCGCCCAACGGCGAGCCAAGCCAGACGCCTGCCGCCGAGAGCACGGCCGCGCCGAAGAAGCGGCGCAGCAAGGCGGCCAAGGCCGCCGAAGCGAAGGCTGCGATCGCGGGCACCGAGGCTCGTATCGGCTACACATTCTCCGACGCCGCGCTGCTGACCACCGCGTTCACCCACGTGTCGGCGCTGAAGCCCGCCACCCGCAACCGCGCCGACAGCTATCAGCGGCTGGAATTCCTCGGCGACCACGTGCTCGGGCTGATCGTCTCCGACATGCTGTTCCGGGCGTTTCCGAAGGCCGACGAGGGCGAGTTGTCGAAGCGGCTCGCCGACCTCGTGCGCAAGGAGAGCTGCGCCGACGTTGCCAAGTCGCTCGGACTGCTCGAGGACATCAAGCTCGGCATGGTCAAGGCGGTGGAGGGCGCGCGGCTGCGCAAGTCCGTGCTCGGCGACATCTGCGAGGCGGTGATCGGCGCGATCTTCCTCGACGGCGGCTACGAGGCCGCGCGTCAGTTCGTCGAGCGCAACTGGACCGAGCGGATGCACAAGCTGCGCCGGCCGCTGCGCGATCCCAAGACCGTGTTGCAGGAATGGGCGCAGGGCAAGGGATTGCCGACGCCGGTCTATCGCGAGGTCGAGCGCACCGGCCCGCACCACGATCCGCAATTCCGCGTTGCGGTTGATCTGCCGGGCCTGGCCTCCGCCGAAGGCCTCGGCGGCAACAAGCGCGCGGCCGAGAAAGCAGCAGCATCCGCGATGATCGAGCGTGAAGGCGTCGGCACCAATGACTGACGAGGCCAAAGGGCAGGGGGACGCGACGCGCTGTGGCTTCGTCGCGCTGATCGGTGCGCCCAATGTCGGCAAGTCGACGCTGGTCAACGCGCTGGTGGGCTCCAAGGTCACCATCGTGTCGCGCAAGGTGCAGACCACGCGCGCGCTGATCCGCGGCATCGTCATCGAAGGCAACGCGCAGATCATCCTGGTCGACACGCCCGGCATCTTCGCGCCGCGGCGCCGGCTCGACCGCGCCATGGTGTCGACCGCCTGGAGCGGCGCCCACGACGCCGATCTGGTCTGCGTGCTGCTCGACGCCAAGTCGGGGCTCGACGAGGAGGCCAGTGCGATCCTGGCCAAGCTGGAGTCGGTCGCCCATCCGAAGATCCTGGTGCTGAACAAGGTCGACCTCGTGCAGCGCGAGAAGCTGCTGGCGCTGGCGCAGGCCGCCAACGAGCGGATGCGCTTCGAGCACACCTTCATGATCTCGGCGCTGTCGGGCGACGGCGTCGCCGATTTGCGCGAGATGCTGGCGAAGATGGTGCCGGCGGGACCGTTCCTCTATCCCGAGGACCAGATGTCGGATGCGCCGATGCGGCATCTGGCGGCCGAGATCACCCGCGAGAAGATCTACAGCCACCTGCATCAGGAATTGCCGTACCAGTCGACGGTCGAGACCGACAGCTGGACCGACCGCAAGGACAAGTCGATCCGGATCGAGCAGACGATCTTTGTCGAGCGCGAGAGCCAGCGCAAGATCGTGCTCGGCAAGGGCGGCGCCACCATCAAGTCGATCGGCGCGCAGGCCCGCGCCGAGATCGCCGAGATCATGGGCGTGCCGGTGCATCTGTTCCTGTTCGTCAAGGTGCGCGAGAACTGGGGCGACGATCCCGACCGCTACAAGGAAATGGGACTGGACTTCCCCAAGGAATAAGAACCGGCGTTTGCATGAACGTGCCCAGAAACGTGCTGTGGTTTGAGGTGCTGCTCTATCTGTCGCTGACGCTCGATGCGTTGTCGGTGGCGTTCCAGGACCGCACGCCGACCTTCGAGAAGACCGAGCAGATGATCATGGGCGAAACCTTGACGGCTGGCTGCATGATCCTGCTCCTATTGTATTTCGTCCGGCTCGCCGCGCAGCACCGCAAGAACTGGCCGCGCTGGGCGCTGCTTGCGATGCTGGTGTTGTCGGTGCTGTCGCTGGTGCAGGTGATCGGCGAAAAGGGCCTGGAGATCGACAGCGCCATCGAGGTGGTGTCCTGCATCCTGACCTCGGCCGGGCTGTATTATTCCTTCACCGGCGATGCGCAGGGCTGGTTCAACGCGTAGGTACATCCCCCGCGCGTCATTCCGGGGCGATGCGAAGCATCGAACCCTCAGGTGCGCAATTGCGCACCGAGAATCTCGAGATTTCGGGTTCGCATCTTCGACGCGCCCCGGAATGACGTGTCTAGATCGCTGCGTTCATTCTCGGAATCCTGATAGACTTGGACCATGGAATGGACCGACGAAGGCATCGTGCTGGGGGTGCGGCGGCATGGCGAATCCTCCGCCATCGTCGAGCTGCTGACGCGCGAGCACGGCCGCCATCTCGGCCTGGTGCGCGGCGGCGCCAGCTCGCGGATGCGGCCGCTGCTGCAGCCCGGCAACAGCGTCACCGCGGTGTGGAGGGCGCGGCTCGACGAGCATCTCGGGATGTACGCGCTGGAGGGCACGCGGCTGCGCGCGGCGACGCTGCTCGCCTCGTCGCATGCGGTCTACGGCGTCACGCATCTGGCCGCGTTGGCCCGGCTGCTGCCGGAGCGCGATCCGCATGAAGACATCTACGAGATGCTGCAGGGGACGCTCGACGATTTCGACGACGCCGGCGTCGCCGCCGTGCACATGGTCCGGTTCGAGCTCGCGATGCTGACCGAGCTCGGTTTCGGGCTCGATCTGGAAAACTGCGCGGCCACCGGCGAGACCACCGACCTGGTCTATGTGTCGCCGAAATCCGGCGGCGCCGTGTCCCGCTCGGCCGGCGAGCCGTGGCGTGAACGGCTGTTGCCGCTGCCGGCGTTCCTGCGCGAAGGCGAGGGTGGCGCCAACAGCTGGTCGGACCAGGACCTGCTCGACGGCTTCCAGATCACCGGCCTGTTCCTGCTTCGCCACGTGCTGGAGCCGCGCGGCCAGGGCCATTCCGACGCCCGCGACGGATTTATCAACGCCGTAACCAGGCGGCGGAGCCGGACCGCCATTCCGTAAGGCCGATTCGGGACCTAAATTGCCGCTGATTCGCGGCTTGCCCGATTCACCGCCAAGGTTTAACGCGTCCCCATGGGAAAACGACAGATACCGCCGGAAAAGCCGGCCGAAATTCACGAGGTGCCGCTGCGTGACGCGCTCGAGGAGCGTTATCTCGCCTATGCGCTCTCGACCATCATGCATCGCGCGCTGCCGGACGCCCGCGATGGGCTGAAGCCGGTGCACCGGCGCATCCTCTACGGCATGGACCTGCTCGGGCTCGACCCGCGCGCCGCATTCAAGAAGTCGGCCAAGATCGTCGGCGACGTGATGGGCTCGTTCCATCCGCATGGCGACCAGGCGATCTACGACGCCATGGTGCGTCTGGCGCAGGACTTCTCCTCGCGCTACCCGCTGGTCGACGGCCAGGGCAATTTCGGCAATATCGACGGCGATAATCCGGCCGCCTACCGCTACACCGAAGCGCGCATGACCGAGGTCGCGCGACTGCTGCTCGACGGCATCGACGAGGACGGCGTCGAATTCCGCCTCAACTATGACGGCCAGTCGAAGGAGCCTGTCGTGCTGCCGGGCGGCTTCCCGAACCTGCTCGCCAATGGCGCGCAAGGCATCGCGGTCGGCATGGCGACCTCGATCCCGCCGCACAATGCCGCCGAGCTCTGCGACGCCGCGCTGCATCTGATCGAGAAGCCCGACGCCAAGTCGAAGGCGCTGCTGAAATGGGTCAAAGGCCCGGACTTCCCGACCGGCGGCATCGTCGTCGATTCCAAGGAATCGATCATCGAGGCCTACACCACGGGGCGCGGCTCGTTCCGCACCCGCGCGCGCTGGACGGTGGAAGAGGGCGCCCGCGGCAGCTGGGTGGTCGTCGTCACCGAGATCCCGTGGCTGGTGCAGAAGTCGCGCCTGCACGAGAAGATCTCGGAGCTTCTCGACCAGAAGAAGCTGCCGATGGTCGGCGACGTCCGCGATGAATCGACCGAAGACATTCGCTTCGTCATCGAACCGAAGTCGCGCACGGTCGATCCCAGCGTCATGATGGAATCGCTGTTCCGGCTGACCGAGCTGGAAAGCAAGATCTCGTTGAACCTCAACGTGCTGATCAAGGGCCGGATCCCGAAGGTCGTCGGCCTTGCCGAGTGCCTGCGCGAATGGCTCGACCATCTGCGCGACGTGCTGATCCGCCGCTCCAACTTCCGCAAGGCGAAGATCGAGCTCCGCCTGGAAGTGCTCGGCGGCCACCTCGTCGCCTATCTGAACCTCGACAAGGTGATCAAGATCATCCGCACCGAGGACGAGCCGAAGCCGGTCTTGATGAAGACCTTCAAGCTGTCAGAGATCCAGGCCGACGCCATCCTCAACATGCGGCTGCGCAATCTGCGCCGGCTCGAGGAGATGGAGATCCGCACCGAGGACAAGGACCTCCGCAAGGAGCTGAAGGGCATCGAGGGCCTGCTCGGCTCCGAGACCGAGCAGTGGGCCAAGGTCGGCGAGCAGGTGCGCAAGGTCCGCGACATCTTCGGGCCCAAGACGCCGCTCGGCAAGCGCCGTACCACCTTCGCCGATGCGCCCGAGCACGACCTCGCCGCGATCGAGGAAGCCCTCGTCGAGCGCGAGCCGTGCACCGTCGTGATCTCGGAGAAGGGCTGGGTGCGGACGCTGAAGGGGCATGTCGAGGATCTCTCGGGGCTGGCCTTCAAGACCGACGACAAGCTCGAGCACTCGTTCTTTGCCGAGACCACCTCGAAGCTGCTGCTGTTCGCCACCAACGGCAAGTTCTACTCGCTCGACGTGGCCAAGCTGCCGGGCGGCCGCGGCCATGGCGAGCCGATCCGCATGTTCATCGATCTCGAGCAGGACGCCGCGATCATCTCGCTGTTCGTCAACAAGGGCGAGCGCAAGTTCCTGATCGCGAGCAGCGAGGGGCAGGGCTTCGTCGTCAAGGAAGAGGACTGCGTCGGCAACACCCGCAAAGGCAAGCAGGTGCTCAATGTCGAGATGCCGAACGAGGCCCGCGCGATCACGACCGTGAACGGCGACACCGTCGCCGTCATCGGCACCAACCACAAGATGGTGCTGTTCGGTCTCGACCAGGTGCCGGAGATGGCGCGCGGCCGCGGCGTGCGGTTGCAGAAATATACCAGCGCGTCGCTCTCGGACGTCGCGGTGTTCGATGCCAAGGCCGGCCTGACCTGGAAGGATTCCGCCGGCCGCGAGCACAGCATGACCATGAAGGAACTGGCCGATTGGCGCGGCAACCGCGCCGATGCCGGCCGGCTCGCCCACGGCCTGCCGAAGTCGAACAAGTTCAATCGCGGCGTGGAGTAGTTGAACTGTAGCCCGGATGGAGCGAAGCGAAATCCGGGATTTCACGCCAAATGACCGAGTGGTCCCGGATTACGCTGCGCTCCATCCGGGCTACGGGTCTGCTCCGCGCGGTGTGATAGTATCCACATCTCGCCGCGCTATAACCGTCGCCGACACCAGCGGGCGACGGTTGCCATGGCGCACGATCACGACCACGATCACAGCGGTCATTCTCACGGACATTCCGACGCGGGGCATTCCCATGCCGGGCACAGCCATGCGCCCGACAGTTTTGGTACCGCCTTTGCGGTCGGCGCGTCGCTGAACACGGCCTTCGTCGTCGCGGAGCTGATCTTCGGCTATTCCGCCAACTCGCTGGCCCTGGTCTCCGACGCCGTTCACAATCTCTCCGACGTCATCGCGCTGCTGCTGGCCTGGTGCGGCGCGTGGCTGGCCGGCCGGCGCCCGACCGACACCCACACCTATGGCTACCGCCGTGCCTCGATCCTGGCGGCGCTGTTCAATGCCGGGCTGCTCCTGATCGCGGTCGGCGGCATCGCGGTCGAGGCGATCAACCGCTTCCGCGAGCCGGCGGAAGTTGCGAGCTGGACGGTGGTCTGGGTCGCGGCGCTCGGCATCCTGATCAATGGCGGCACGGCGCTGTTGTTCATGCGCGGCCGCGACAGCGACCTCAACGTGCGCGGCGCCTATTTGCACATGGCGGCGGATGCCGGCGTCTCGCTCGGCGTCGTGGTCGCCGCGCTGCTGATCATGGCGACCGGCTGGCAGTGGCTCGATCCGGCGATCAGCCTGGTCATCGCGGTGGTGGTGCTGCTGAGCGGCTGGGAGCTTGCCCGCGACAGCGTCAACCTCGCGCTCGACGCGGTGCCGAAGGGGATCGATCTCAAGCGGGTGCGGGACTATCTCGCCGCGCTCGACGGCGTCACCGAGGTGCACGATCTGCATATCTGGGCGATGAGCACCAGTGAGACCGCGTTGACCGCGCATCTGGTGCGGCCGGGCGGCCATGACGATGCCTTCCTGCATCACGTCTGCGCCGAACTGTCGGAGCGGTTCAGCATTCACCACGCGACGCTGCAGGTCGAGATCAGCAGCGAGACCTGCCGGCTGGCACCCGCGGAAATGGTCTAGCCCGCGGCGCCGCGCGCTTCCGACCAGCTTCGAAACAGCCGCGCGGTCTCCTCATTCATCGGAAAGAAGCTCTCGATGCGCAGCTCCTGCAAGGTGACGTCTTGCGGCGTTCCCAACGTCGCGATCGTGGTGAATAGCTGCAATCGGACGTCGCCCTTGCGGAACAGCATCGGCAGCACCGGACCGGATGTCGGAGGCGGCGCCGCCAAGGCGGCCTCGACGCCGTCATAGGCCAGCAGGCGCTTGAGCAATTCCGCCGTCGCTGTGGTGCCGTCGGCCGCGGCATCGGCCTCGACGCTGCGGATGAAATAGCCGGCCACCTCGGTCCAGTTGGTGAGGTAGGGCCGCAGCACGCCGGGCGCGACCAGCGCGTCGGCGAGATTGACCGGCGTGCCTGATACCAGCGGCCCGACCAGGAATTCCACCAGCCGCCCGGCGCCTGAATTCGCGAGCAGCAGATTCCAGTGCCGGTCGACCACGACCGCGGGGAAGGGCTCCTGCTGCGCCAATATGAAATCGAGCGCGTGACGGATTTGCGCGAGCTCGGGCGCGGCAAGATCGGTTTGCCGCCACACCGGCGCGAAGCCGGCCGCGACCAAGAGCGCGTTCTGCTGGCGCAGCGGCACGTCGAGTGCCGTGGCGAGCCGGATCACCATGTCACGGCTCGGTGTGGCCCGCCCGAGCTCGAGGAAGCTCAGATGGCGCTGCGAGATATCCGCACGTCCGGCGAGCTCGAGTTGCGAGTGGCCCTTGCGTTGCCGCCACCAGCGCAGGCTGGCTGCAAAATCGCGCTGCTGCGACATGAATACCTACCAGGTAGTTGCCGGAATGATCGCGCTCGGCAAGATGCCACAAACGAACGCGAAACGCATGAGGACCGGGATGGGCGAGTGGATCGGCGTTGCGATTGCCTTGGTCTCGAGCTGCCTCGGCGGCACGGCGGCCGCGATCACGCGCTACCTGGCCGGTAACGCCGATCCGATCACGCTTGCGATCCTGCGCTGGGCGATCGGCTTCCTCTGCGTGCTCCCCGCCGCGGTCCTGCTCGGCGCCAAATGGCCGCGGCGCGAGGATCTGCCGGCGGTCGTCGCGCTTGGCATCGCCTTCTTCGGCGTGTTCTTCGTGCTCTACAACATTGCGATGTCCTACACGACGGCGGCGCGCGCCAGCCTGGCGCTGGCAACGCTGCCGCTCTCCACCATGGTGGTCGGCGCCGTGCTCGGGGTCGAACCGTTGACGATGCGCAAATCGGCCGGGGTCTCGATTGCAGTGCTCGGCGTGGCGGCCGCGTTGGCATCCGGGCTGTCGGCGGCGCCATCGGGCGCGTGGCGCGGCGAGCTGATCATGGCCGCCGCAGTCCTCTGCATGGCGTTCTACAACGTGCTGTCGCGACCGTTCATCCGCCGCTCCAGCGCGCTCGGCTTCCTCGCTGTGGGCATGGGCGCGGGCGCGGCGGCCCTGGTGGCGGTCGGGACCTTCACCGGCAGTCTGGCGACGCTGCGCGATTTCGGCGCATCGCAGTGGATCGCCGGGCTCTATCTCGGAATAGCCGGCGGCGCGCTGGCCTTCATCCTGTGGGTGCTGGCGCTGGAGCGGGCCTCACCGACCCGCGTCGCCAATACCATGACGGTCAATCCGATCGCCGCCGGGCTGCTCGCGAAGCAGCTGATCGGGGAGCCGATCACGACCAATCTGGTCGTCGGCCTGATCGCGGTCTTCGCCGGGATCTGGATCGCGACATCGGAGAGCAGATCGGCCTGATCAGCTGCGCGGGGCGGCCGGCGTGGTCACCGATGGGGCAGGCGAGTGCGTCTGCTTCAGCGTGCCGGCGTAGAACGACAGAACAAACACCAGGATAAGACCGACAAGATAGACCCCATAGGATTGCGGCGGGGTGATCGCCCATTGCATGAGGCGTCGGATCGGGTTTGGCGGGCCAGCGTCGTTGTCCATGCGCTGTTGTGCGCGAAGGGGTGGACAAAAGGAAGCGGAATCGGCGTCTTTCGGCGACCGTGTTCCGCGCGATATGGTGAGGCGGGCGGCCTTGCAATGCCGCATTGGCATCCGCATCTGTGACGCGACAACCAGCCCTTCCTCCCGCACCAATTGCCCGGCATAATCCGTTGATGGAACTGACGCCCCGTTTGCGCCTCATGAATTGGCTGGTCCGCCAGGGTCTGACCGGCCTGCCGGAAAACGACCTGTTGCGCGGCTTCTGCGAGCGCTGCCGGGCCGCCGGCATGCCGCTGTCGCGTGCGATCGTCTTCATCGACACCCTGCATCCGATCTTCGAAGGGCGCGGCTTCCGCTGGAATGATGGCGAGAGCAACGAGGCCGACATCTTCGAATACGGTTCGACCAGCACGGGCGAGGCCAACCAGAACTGGCGGCGGTCGGCGTTCCACTACATGCTCGAAAACGGTCATGACGAGATGGTGATCGATCTCGCCGGGACGCACGATTTCTCGATGATCGGCGAACTGGCCGAAAAGGGTCACAAGCATTTCGCCGCCTTCGTGCATCGTTTCGGCGAGGCCGGCACGATCGGCGAGATGGACTGCTTCTATTCCTACTACACCACGCGGCATTCGGACGGGTTCGGCGAACATCACATGGCGGCGCTGCGCGATCTGGTGCCGGTGCTCGGGCTTGCGATCAAATCGGCCGCGCAGGTCGAGATCGCCCGCACGCTCGGGCGGGTCTATCTCGGCCGCGAGACGGCGGAGCAGGTGCTGCGCGGGCGCATGCAGCGCGGCATCACCGAGAAGATCAAGGCCGTGCTGTGGTACTCCGACGTCCGCGGGTCGACTGCGATCAGCGAACGCATCGGTCCGGACGAGATCATCCCGTTCCTCAACGACTATGCGCAGGCCTCGATCGACGCGATCCATGATGCCGGCGGCGAGGTGCTGAAGCTGATCGGCGACGGCGTGCTGGCGATGTTCACCGGCGAGAATTTGGCGGGCGCCAAGCGCGCGGCGCTGCGGGCCGAGCACAAATTCCGCAGCAACATGGATGCGTTGAACGAGCGCCGCGCCGCCGACGGCCAGCCGACGACGACAGCCTATGTCGGCCTTCATGTCGGTGAAGTGTTTTACGGCAATATCGGCAGCGAGGATCGGCTGGACTTCACGGTGGTCGGGCCTGCCGTCAACGAGGTCAGCCGGATCGCCTCGATGTGCGCCTCGGTCGATCGCGAATTGCTGACCTCGACCGCGTTCCGCGCCGGGCTCGACGCCGCCGGCCGCAACTACCTGGTCTCCACCGGCCGCTTCGTGCTGCGCGGCATCGGCCATGCGCAGGATCTCTACACGCTGGATCCGGCCGTTGCCGCCGACGAGGTCGTTGGCGGCAAATATGAGCGCTACCTGGCCGGGTAGGGCCTTCTTTGTCATTGCGAGGAGCTCGCGACAAAATTGCAAGGCAATTTTGCGCTGAAGCGACGGAGCAATCCATCGTCCCGCATATGCGGAAAAATGGATTGCTTCACTCCGCTCGCAATGACGGCTGAGAAACCCCAGGATCAGCAGCGCGCGGGCTCGCCGACCATGTCGGGCTGCCGCGTCAACGACACCGCGGGCGACAGCAGGATCACCAGCGCCTGGGCGGCGAAGATCGCGGCCGCGAGATAGAGGCAGGCTTCGGCGCCGTAGAGCCCGCCGACGACGGCGCCGAGCGCGGAGCCGAGCGGGCGGGCGCCGTAGCTCATGATGTTGATCGCCGAGACGCGGCCGAGCAGCGACGGCGGCGTCACCGATTGCCGCAGCGTGGTGGTCGAGATCACCCACAGGATCGGGCCGACGCCGAGCAGGAAGAAGCCGAGGCCGGCGAGCAACGGCGTCGCGAGCCAGGTCGTCAGCGCCATCACGATGGAAGCGACCAGACCGGTGACCGGGCCGAGCCCGATCACGGTGCCGAACGCCAGCCGCTTCATCACGCGGGTTGCGAACAGCGCGCCGACCACCATGCCGACGCCGTACATTGCGAGCGTGGTGCCGACACCGGTCGCGCTGAGCCCGAGATGGCGCACCGCATAGGGTACGAACACGGCGAGCAGCAGGAACGACGCGGTGTTGAAGATGAACTGGGTGATGAACACCGGCCGCAGCAAGGCGTGGTGCATCACGAAGGCCGCGCCTTCCTTGATGTCCTGCAACGGGTGACGCCGCGGCGCGGGCGCGCGCGCCGGTTCGTAGAGGCCGGCGAGCAGCACGACCGCGATCGCCGACAGCGCTGCGGCGAAGCCGAACGCGGGCGCGGCGCCGACCCAGCCGACCAGCACGCCGCCGAGCGCGGGCCCGCTGGCGAAAGCGACGGTACGCGCCAACTCGATGCGGGCGTTCGCGGCCGGCAATTGCTGTGACGTCACCAGCGAGGGGACCAGCGCGGGTGCGGCGACGCTATAGGCAACCGTGCCGCAAACCGCGATGAAGCCGAGCAGCGCGAGCAACGGCAGCGTCATTGCGCCGAGCCACAGCAGCAGCAGGATGGCGGCAAGCGCGGCGGCGCGCAACGCTTCGGAGCCTGCCATCACCCAGCGCCGTGACACGCGGTCGGCGAGCAGGCCCGCCGGGATCGCAAACAGGATGAAGGGCAGCGTCAGCGCAGTCTGCAACAGGCCGGTCTGGCCTTCGCCGACACCAAGCACCAGCACGGCGACGATGGGCGCAGCCGCAAGCGCGATCTGCTCGGCCGATTGCGCGGCGAGGTTGGACCAGGCCAGGCGATTGAAAGTGGCCGGCAGGCGAGGCGTATCGGCGGACATGGCAAAATCCTTGGGAGATTCGATCTGGCCATAGTGTGTGGTTGGATGACGTTTGATCCCACCCGTTTCCCGACAACGCGCTGTGCGTCCTCGCCGTGCGAATGTTGTCGCGTGTGAAATTGGAGCTCATGCTGCCGGATATCTCTCACGGCAAATGTTCTGCAAATGGCTCCGGGACGAACACGGCATCGATACCGACGCTCTCCCTGCCTATCTTATGAGGATGGCAGGCGCGTCTGGCCCAAGGCTCCCCCCGATCAGTTGCTCGCTGACTTCCGGCGCCAGTTCAGGAAGAGTAGCTGCCAAACCGCGCCATCGAATACTTTAGGCCCCGCGACAGCGAAGCACCCAATTCCTGCCCAAGTTGATTGCGGCCAACAAGCCGAAGAAGCTCAACTGATCCATGCAATGACGCGCCTTCGCACGGTACACACCTGCGAGGCCCCGAAAGAAACGGCCCCAGCGAGTGGGCACAGACTGGGGCCGCAAGTTTACACTTTGGTCGTCCCGATGCTGCCGGCAGGGACAGCATCCGAACGTGTGACAAGCAAGCGCGCGTCGCGCTCGTTCCTATTCCGGACGGCCCGCATAGCCCGCAAACGGGGCCGTAGTCTTGCGGGCAAGGGAACCCGGTTTAGGGCATGCATCTCTATGCAATTTGTGCCAGATTTTACCCATCAGGATTTTGCACTCCTTCCTGGGGCTAGAACTCGACGCCGTCCGCCGAATTTCAATGCGGGCGGCGTTGTGTTGTGAGGTGTCTACCTCCGGCCCGCAAGGCTGATGTCAGCGGCTTCGCGGTTGTCGGGCGCCGGTGTTCTACCCCTTCAGAGGTATTAAACCTTCTAATGCTTCGTGCAGACCAACTCTTGCCAGGATTTTGCAAATCCTTCCTGGGGCTAGAGCGAACGCCGCCCGCGTGTATTTTAAGCGGGCGGCGTTTGTGCATTCTGAGTTTGTTGCAAACAGCAAGAAGCCCCGACGGGGGCTAGCGCGTCAGGGCCTCTTTCAGGGTAGTGGTCACACTCCAGAGCGCATACTTAACGCACGATCTGGCCGCGGCATTGTACCGGGAACATCAGCAATCGTGACTGCCCTCCCGGATTACCTCACTTTACAAGTGGCCTAATTCCCACTCGACAGTGTCCGAATTGGGACAGCACCGAGGGTAGCGGGCTTGCGGCGGCACGCCCGCTAGCAACGCAGGCAGTGGTCGCGCCATCGTGAGGCTAGATGCAGTTGCAAATGAGTTGCAATAACGGGAGAGATCAGCCATCCTGCCGGCATGGATGCCCGGACCCCTGAAATGTCTTCCGTTTCCGTTCCCCACGCCGTGCCAGGCGGCTGGCGGGACGATGCCGGGCATGCCCGCAGCCTCCCGGAGGTGAACGCGACCGTCGCCGTGCCCTCCGGCGGCCTGTGGTGGCGCCGGCTGCTGGCCTTCGCAGGACCCGGCTATCTGGTCTCGGTCGGCTACATGGACCCCGGCAACTGGGCCACCGACCTCGCGGGCGGATCGAAGTTTGGCTACACGCTGCTGTCGGTCATCCTGCTCTCGAACCTGATGGCGATCCTGTTGCAGGCGCTCGCCGCGCGGCTCGGCATCGCCACCGACCGGGACCTGGCGCAGGCCTGCCGCGCGACCTATTCGCGGCCGGTCAATCTGCTGCTCTGGCTCGCCTGCGAGGCGGCGATCATCGCCTGCGACCTCGCCGAGGTGATCGGCACCGCGATTGCGCTGAAGCTCCTGTTCGGCATTCCCCTGATCGGCGGCGCGCTGCTCGCGGCGCTCGATGCCTTCCTGCTGCTGTTCCTGATGAACCGCGGCTTCCGCTTCCTCGAAGCCTTCGTGATCGCGCTGTTGATCGTCATCGCGGTCTGCTTCGTGGTCCAGATCGCCGCCGCCGCGCCGCCGATTGCCGGCGTGCTCGGCGGCTTCATGCCCTCGCGCGAGATCGTCACCAATCCGGAGATGCTCTACATCGCGATCGGCATCATCGGCGCGACCGTGATGCCGCATAACCTCTACCTGCACTCCTCGATCGTGCAGACCCGCGCCTATCCGCGCACCGAGGAGGGCCGGCGCGACGCGATCAAATGGGCGACGACGGATTCCACCATCGCGCTGATGCTGGCACTGTTCGTCAACGCCGCGATCCTGGTACTGGCCGCTGCGACCTTTCACAAGAGCGGCCATTCCGACGTCGCGGAGATCGATCAGGCCTTCGAACTGTTGTCGCCGCTGCTCGGCCTCGGCATCGCCTCGACGCTGTTTGCGGTGGCGCTGCTGGCATCGGGCCTCAACTCGACGGTGACGGCGACGCTGGCGGGGCAGATCGTGATGCAGGGCTTCCTCGATCTGCGGCTGCCCGACTGGCTGCAGCGGCTGGTGACGCGCGGCATCGCGATCGTCCCGGTCGTCGTGGTTGCGGCGCTCTATGGCGAGAGCGGCACCGCGCAACTGCTGGTGTTCAGCCAGGTCGTGCTGTCGATGCAGCTGCCGTTCGCGGTGATCCCGCTGGTGCGCTTCGTGTCCGACAAGCGCAAGATGGGCGCCTTCGCGATCTCGGTGCCGGTCGCGGTGGCGGCGTGGATCGTCGCCGGCCTGATCGTGATCCTGAACGTGAAGCTGTTGATCGATACGTTCTTCGGGACCTAAATCGTAATGCGTTTCCACGGAAACGCATCACGATCTCGTCTCTTTGTTTGAGCATGATCTTTTTGTTTGAGCATGATCTTTTCGGAAAACCGGTTTCCGCTTTTCCGGATCATGCTCTAGAGCGCGCGCCTTAGTCCTGCGGCTCGGCCGGCACTTCGCCGGTGGCATCGACGCGCAGCCAGCCCGACGGCGCGAGCCGCTGCTGCGGCAGGAAGCGGCCCTTGTAGTCCATCTTCTTGGAGCCCTCGATCCAGTAGCCGAGATAGACGTAAGGCAGGCCCAGCCGGCGGGCGCGGGCGATGTGATCGAGGATCATGAAGGTGCCGAGCGAGCGGGCCTCCAGCCCCGGCTCGAAGAAGGAATAGACCATCGACAGCCCGTCGCTGAGCACGTCGGTCAGCGCCACCGCCATCAGCTCGTCGCCGCGACCGGTGATGGCGCTGTCGGCGTTGCGCTTGCGGTACTCGATGATCCGGGTCTCGACATGGCTGTCCTCGACCATCATCGCGTAGTCCAGCACGGTCATGTCGGCCATGCCGCCGTTGCGGTGGCGGCGGTCGAGATAGGCCCGGAAGACCGAATATTGCTCAGAGGTCGGCACCGCCGTGCGCTGCTCGCCGATGATGTCGGCGTTGCGGGCCAGCACCTTGCGGAAGTTGCGGGAGGGACGGAATTCGTTGGCGACCACCCGGACCGAGACGCAGGCCCGGCACTGGTCGCAGGCCGGGCGGTAGGCGATCGACTGGCTGCGGCGGAAGCCGCCATGGGTTAGCAAGTCGTTGAGATCGCCCGCTTTGTCGCCGACCAGATGCGTGAACACTTTCCGCTCGTGGCGGCCCGGGAGGTACGGGCAGGGCGAGGGTGCCGTCAGATAAAACTGCGGGGTATCACGCGAGTGTTGGGTCACGTCAGGTCGTCGGGCTCCACAAACAATACAGGCAGCCGAGCTAGCATCGCCCCCCGGAGGCTAACGGTCAATTGGTTTAGGCGGGCCTAATAAGAGGCCCGCGCGGCCGGGGATACCTGGGTCCGGACCGAGCTATTGATAATAACGGTTCCGAGGATCACGTCGTGCAGCAGCCGGCGACGGCCGTTCAGAAGCCCAACCAGCAGCACCAGCGGCGACAGGAACGAGATCGTCACCCAGAACAGCACCGCGTGGGTGGCGCCGAGCACGAAATAGCCGCGCGCGCCGTACCAGGTGCGCAGTTCCAGATCCATCATGCGCATACCAATGGTGGCCGAGTGCTGGCCGCCGATCGAGGCGCCGTAATAGACGATGGCCCAGACGATCGACGCCGGCGACACCAGCCAGAACAGGGCCCAGCCGAGGCCGAGCGTGACGACACCGAAGATCGCAATGAAGATCACTGCCAGGATCACCGGTACCGACAGCACGAAGAGGTCGATCAGGAATGCAAACACGCGCCGCGTCAGCACGCCGCGGAACAGCTCCGGCTGCATCATTGGATCGAACGCATGCGGAGGAACGCCGCCATCGTTGCGCCAGGCATCGTTATGCCTAGTGCCGCCGTCATTGCCGTAGGACATGACCAACCTCCGATGAAAGTCCCGCGCAGGACATGGGAACAGGAGACGCGTCTGCCAAGCCTGCGCGAACATTAACTAGCCGAAATATTCCGGCGATTCGGCGGCCATAGGCGGTCGCGGAACGTGTATGTTACGTCCGGCAAGCCGAGAGGAACCCATGAGCACACGGATCGGGCTGCGCTGCAGGTGCGGAGAGGTTTTCGGTGTCGTCTCGAACCCGTCGCCCCAATCGGCCAATCGCGTGACCTGTTACTGCGACGACTGCCAGGCGTTTCTTCATCAACTCGGCCGCGCCGATCTGCTCGATGCACACGGCGGCACCGACATCGTCCAGGTCGCGCCGTCGTCGCTCGGCTTCTTGCAAGGGCAAGACAAGATCGCAGGCGTTCGGCTGACGCCGAAGGGGCTGTTCCGCTGGCACACGACCTGCTGCAAAACGCCGGTCGGCAATACGCTGACGCCGCGGGTCCCGTTCGTCGGAATTGTCGCGCAGGCGTTCGACGGCGGCGCGCCGCGAGCCGACGAAACGTTCGGCAAGCCGGTCGGCGCGATCCTCGGGAAATACGCGGTTGGCGAGGCGCCGAAGGGCTCGACCGGATTGAACCTGTCGCTGATCGCCCGCGCCATCGGCAAGGTGCTGGGCTGGCGCTTGCGCGGAAAGGCGTGGCCGCATCCGTTCTTCCAGCGCGAGACCGGCGAGCCGATCTATCCGCTGACCGTGCTGACGCAACAGCAGCGCGACGCATTGCGTCCGCTGTGCGGCCCGCATCCGACCGCGCAGGCCACCGGCCAGACCTAGTCTACGATTCCGCCTTGATCTTCTCGGCGGCCTTCGGCGCGAAATAGGTCAGGATGCCGTCGGCGCCGGCACGCTTGAAGCCGACCAGGCTTTCCATCATCGCTCGCTCGCCATCGATCCAGCCATTGGCGGCAGCGCCCGCGATCATCGCGTATTCGCCGGACACCTGGTACACAAAGGTCGGCATCGCGAAATGGTCCTTCACGCGGCGCACGATGTCGAGATAGGGCATGCCCGGCTTCACCATCACCATGTCGGCGCCCTCGGCGATGTCGAGTTCGACCTCGCGCAGCGCCTCGTCGGAATTGGCGCTGTCCATCTGGTAGGTGCGCTTGTCGCCGGTCAGCGTCTTGGCCGAGCCGATCGCGTCGCGGAACGGGCCGTAGAACGCGGAGGCGTATTTCGCCGCATAGGACATGATCTGCACGTCGCCGAAGCCGTTGTCGTCCAGCGCCTCGCGGATCGCGCCGATCCGGCCGTCCATCATGTCCGACGGCGCGATCACGTCGCAGCCGGCTTCGGCCTGGGTTAGCGCCTGCTTGACCAGCACCGCAACCGTTTCGTCGTTGAGGATCTTGCCGCCTTCGATCAGCCCGTCATGGCCGTGGCTGGTGAAGGGATCGAGCGCGACGTCGCAGAGCACGCCGATGTCGGGAAATTCCTTCTTGATCGCGCGCACCGCCTGGCAGACCAGGTTGTCGGGATTGAGCGCCTCCGATCCCTGCTCGTCGCGGAGGCCCGGCTCGGTGAAGGGGAACAGCGCGATGCAGGGGATGTTGAGTTTTGCCGCGCGCTCGGCGTCGCGGACGATCTGGTCGACGGTGAGCCGCTCCACGCCGGGCATCGAGGCGACCGGCGTGCGGGCGTTGTGACCATCGACCACGAACATCGGCCAGATCAGATCATTGGTGGTCAGCACGTTCTCGCGCACCAGGCGGCGGGCCCATTCCGTCTTGCGGTTGCGGCGCATCCGGATCGAGAGGTCGAGCGAGGGGGAGGCGAGGGCATCGGTCTGGCGCCGCGGTGTGTCGCGCAATTCGATCGGGCGCCCGAATTTGATCGCCATGTCTTGTTCTCCTCGACGGCCGGCTGGTCTGGACCTGATATAAGTCGAGTTCTAGCACCTAGCAGGGGCGCCGTCATTGCGCCGCCATTGCGTCCTGTGCGCCCTTGATTTGCCGCAACGGCAATTGATTTTGCGTCCCCGGCGGGCCAAGACTGCGCCATGAACCCCATTTTGCAGCCGTTGCGCGGCGATTCGGATGTCTGACTCCTCTGCACGCGATCAGGCGCGGGACAACGCCATCTCGGTGAACGCGATCTCGTCCGACCGGATCGAGCCGGACGACAATGCGTGGACGCGGCGCCTCGTCATCTTCCTGCGCATCATGGCCGTCGTCTCGGTCGCCAAGGGCCTCTATCACTGGGCCCAGGTGACGGGCTTCGTTGGCGGCGAGGAGGAGGCCTTCGAGAACCAGTCGATGGCCTGGCAGACCGCCACGATCTATTTCGCCGTCATCGAACTCGTCGCCGCCGTCGGGCTCTGGCTCGCGACGCCGTGGGGCGCCGTGGTCTGGCTGACCACCGTGGTGTCGATGGCGGTCATCGAGCTGATGTTTCCGGGCATCTACGGCGGCAGCCTCACGGTGGTCGGGCTCGAGGCCGTGATGCTTGCCGCCTATCTGGCGCTCGCCTGGATGTCGGCGCGCGAACGCCCACCATAGGCTCGCGCGCAGCGATGGCCTGCTGCAGTGTTGCCCGGCTGCGACAGCGTGACGAATAGCCGACGGCGCCTGCCGATATTTGACAGCGGTGCGCGCAACGAGAAGACAGCGGCGCTGGTTCTGCTAGGTGGATGCCGACAGATCGGATCCCCTTCGAGGCGCCCCGTTTCCGGAGCATCTCCACGGGACCTGCCGTCGGGATCCATTTCACCGGATCTCGGTGCGTGTGCCGGCCGGCTTTGCGCGGGCCGACGGCGGAACCGGTCTGGCTGCCGCAATATCCGGCTGCCGCAATGAATGAGCGCCGCTTGCGCGCATCGCGCGCACGCCGTGCCGATGCACCTCGATAAAGTTTTCAAAGAATTTTCCGGTAACCGATCGGTCACCGTAAAGGGTTCCCTCACACACCTTACGCCGTCGTTTCGAATTCAGACGATGCTGTTTCCGAATGTGACAGGGCGGGCAGACGAAGCGTGAACAAAGGGGCCGCCACCGTCAATGAAGAGTTGCGGAAAGTCCTTGATCGATGGGCTTAATCCACGATTCACTGTCTTAAATTCATGATCTCTTTATTCTCTTATTTAAGCGGATATTCAAACGGCCCCCTTACGTTGGACCTATCAGGCGGGACACAAGTTTCGTCGAATAAAGTCGATAAAAACGACAAACAGGGGAAGTGTCATGATGAAAGCCGTTGCGACAACGGCGGCGGATGCCGCTGATCGCGCTGCCGGTCAAGCTCCGGTGCAGCCGCTCTATCTCGAAGCCCTGACTTTGGTGGAGCGGCTGCATCGCCGGCTCCTGGACGTCATCAAGGACGAATTCGATCGTCGCGGGCGCGCCGACATCAATTCGGTGCAGGCACTGCTCCTGTACAACATCGGTGACAAGGAACTGACCGCCGGCGAGCTGCGCACCCGCGGCTACTATCTCGGCTCCAACGTCTCCTACAATCTGAAGAAGCTCGTCGAGCTCGGCTTCCTCGATCATCAGCGCTCGCGCGTCGATCGCCGCTCGGTCCGCATCCGCCTGACCCCGCAGGGCCAGGAAGTGCGCCGCATCGTCGATGCGCTCTATCAGAAGCACGTCAAGACGGTGGAGCAGGTCGGCGGCATCTCGAACGAGGAGTTCGCGAGCCTCAACAAGTCGCTGCATCGCCTCGAGCGCTTCTGGACCGACCAGATCCTGTACCGCCTCTGAGCCTTCCTCTCTTCGCCTGATGGCCAAGCCGGCCGCGTGAGAAGACCGGCAGCCTTCCTCAAGTCCAGCCTTGCTCCAGTTGACGCATCGGTCATGCCCGGCCGATGCGTTTTTCATGCTGCAACTGCGAAAAAATGGGTCCTGGCGAGGAACCAAGGCGTTCTCCGGAGCTTATCCCTCGGCCAACAGAGAGGCCGGATATGCTACTCGAGCGCGAGATAGAGGTGCTGAACGTCGAGATCGTCGGTGACGCCTATGCGATCGCCTCGAACTATCTGCGCAAATCCGGCACTATTCCCGACACTTTCGCCACCAATGAACGCCTGCTGGGCATCATCGTGAAGCTGTTCCAGCGCGGTGAGATGAACCGGCTCCGCCTCGCCAACAAGGCGATCGCGAAGTTCGAAGCCGAGACGCTGGTGGTCGCCTGAGCGTCAACCCGGAGACTTCAATGGAAGCCGCGATCGATCGCATCATGCAGACGTATGATCTGCTGCTCAACCGCACGGCCGCAGCTAGCGACGAAGCGCGCGCCAAGGTGACGGAATATGTGCGGACGCTGGTCGAGGCCGGCGAGACCGACACGCATCGGCTGACGGTGTGCGGGCTGACCTATCTGCGCCAGCTCGACGGCAGCACCGACCACGTGAAGGCCGGGTACACCGGGCTGTAGCGGTCCGCCGGGTTTCGCAGACTGTCTCCGCGTCATTGCGAGGAGCCATGGACTGCTTCGTGGAGCCTGTCATCGGGCGCGCATTCGCGCGACCCGTCGGCTCGCAATGACGCGTGGATCGCTCGGTTTACATGTCAAACAGCTCGTTCGGTGCGTACCACAAGACGTCTTGCAATGTTTGGGGGCGGTCGGAATAATGGTGCGCTTTTAAGCTGCAGTCAGGCACTGCAAAAGGCTCTCGGCTTCGCGTCGGGAGCCTTTCGCATTTGGACCGGCGTCACTCGGCCAGACGGAAATCTCGCGGCGTTAGCTTTGATGCCCGTCGCTCCGGCGGCTTGCTGGGCGGCTGACCCACGTCCCAAGGCGTACCGGTATCCGGATCAGAGCAAGTGAAAAACAGAAGGCGAGGTGCGGCGATTTGCAGCACGCGGTAGTTGCGCCGCCGGGCTTGCCGAAGGCTGTGGCGAATGGTCGCTAGGGACACGCAGACGCGAGACCGGCGAGCGATTCCTTTGATCCTGGGACCGCGCTTTCCGATTGGCGAAGCGACCACATGACCGGATGCGGCCAGCGATCGGCGGCGTCTGAAAATCCAGGAGGAAGCCCATGATCTCGTCCCACATGCGCCTGTTCGGCGCGGTCGTCGCGCTGTTGCTTGGGGCGAGTGGTCCGGCGCCGGCGCAGCAACTCGAGCTCAAGCTGATGGCGCCGGCGGCACCCGGCGGCGGCTGGGATCAGACCGCGCGTTCGATGCAGCAGGCGCTGGTCGCCGCCGGTGTTGCGCGCAGCGTCCAGGTCACCAACGTTCCTGGCGCCGGCGGCAGTGTCGGCATCGCGCAGTTCGTCAACGGCGCCAAGGGCGACGGCAACCAGATGATGGTCAACGGCTTCGTCATGGTCGGCGCGCTCGCCATGAACAAGTCGCCGGTGACGCTGGAGCAGGTGACGCCGATCGCGCGCCTGACGGAGGAGACTCAGGTCATCGTCGTGCCGGCGAGTTCGCCGCTCAAGACGGCGCAGGATCTTGCCGCCGCGGTCAAGGCCGATATCGCCAAGGTGACCTTTGCCGGCGGCTCGGCCGGCGGCGTCGACCACGTGATGGCGGCGCTGTTCGCGGGGACGGTCGGCGCCGATGCCAAGAAGATCAACTACATTCCGTTCTCGGGCGGCGGCGAGTCGCTCGCCGCCATTCTCGGCGGCAAGGTCACGGCCGGCATTTCCGGGCTCAGCGAATACGAGGGCCAGATCAAGGCCGGCAAGCTGCGCGCGCTCGGCGTCACCTCGGCGCAGCGTTTGCCCGGCGTCGATATCCCGACCTTCAAGGAGCAGGGCATCGATCTCGTGCTCGCCAATTGGCGCTCGGTGGTCGCACCTCCAGGCATCACGCCGGAGCAGCGCAAGGTGCTGAGCGATGCCGTCGAGAAGATGGTCAAGTCCGACGCCTGGAAGGAGATCCTGAAGCAGAAGGGCTGGGATGACGCCTATCTCGGCGGCGATGCGTTCGCGGATTTCCTGAAGAAGGAGATCACCCGCGTCACCGAGGTGCTGAAGTCCGTCGGTCTCGTGAAGTCATGACGCCGGACACGGCTTCGGAAAACCTTCCGCGCGAGCCGGTGCGGCGGGTCGACCGCGCCGGCGTCGTGATCGCGGCGGCGCTCGCCGTGCTCGCCGCGGTGCTGGTGTGGGACGCGAGCAAGCTGCCGTCCACCACGATGTACGGAATGGGCCCGGAGGCGATGCCGATCGTCATCGCGGTCGGCCTCGTCATTCTGGCGGTCGGCAACCTGATCGACGCGCTGCGCGGCAACCTGCCGCCGCGGGAGAGCATGGATCCGAAACCGGTGTGGCTGATCATCGGCGGCCTGGCGCTCCTGATCGCCATCATCGGCTTCGGCGGCGGCTTCATCCTCGCGACCTCGGCGCTGTTCGTCACCACGTCGGCCGCGTTCGGCCGCCGCGCCGTGCTGGCCGACACCGTCATCGCGCTTGTCATCACGACCCTGATCTACCTCGCGTTCGACAGACTGTTGACGCTGAGCCTTCCCGCCGGCCCGCTGGAGCGACTGCTGTGATGGATACGTTCGCCGCGCTGGCGCATGGCATGGCGGTCGCCATGCAGCCGATGAACCTGCTTTACGCCCTGATCGGCGTGTTCCTCGGTACCGCAGTCGGCGTGTTGCCGGGCATCGGTCCGGCGTTGACGGTCGCGCTGCTGCTGCCGGTGACCTACAAGCTCGATCCCGGCGGCTCGCTGATCATGTTCGCCGGCATCTATTATGGCGGCATGTATGGCGGCTCGACCACCGCGATCCTGATCAACACGCCGGGCGAGAGCGCGTCAATGGCGACCGCGCTCGAGGGCAACAAGATGGCCAAGGCCGGCCGCGGCGGCCCGGCGCTGGCGACCTCGGCGATCGGCTCGTTCGTGGCGGGCACCATCGCCACCATCGGCCTCGCATTCCTCGCGCCATGGCTGGTCGACGTCGCGGTGCGCTTTGGTCCCGAGGACTATTTCGCGCTGATGTGCGTCGCCTTCGTCACGGTGTCGGCCACTTTCGGCGACTCGCCGGTCCGCGGCCTCACGAGTCTCTTCATCGGCCTCACGCTCGGGCTGGTCGGCATCGACAAGCTCACCGGTCAGGCGCGGCTTGCGTTCGGCATCCCCGAACTGCTCGACGGCGTCGAGGTGACGACGCTCGCGGTCGGCCTCTTCGCGGTGGGCGAGGCGCTCTATGTCGCCTCGCGCCGCCATCATGCCGAGGAGAAGCTCGAGCCGGTGCGCGGCTCGCTGTGGATGACGCGGGAGGATTGGCGGCGCTCCTGGAAGCCGTGGCTGCGCGGCACGTTGTTCGGCTTTCCGATCGGTGCACTGCCGGCCGGCGGCGCCGAGATCCCGACCTTCCTGTCCTATTCCACCGAGCGGCGGCTGACCAAGCATCCGGAGGAGTTCGGCAAGGGCGCGATCGAGGGCGTCGCCGGACCCGAAGCCGCCAACAACGCCTCTGCCGCCGGCACGCTGGTGCCGCTGCTGACGCTCGGGCTGCCGACCTCGGCCACCGCGGCGATGATGCTAGCGGGCTTCCAGCAATACGGCCTGAATCCGGGGCCGCTGCTGTTCGCGGAGCGGCCGGATCTGGTGTGGGGCCTGATCGCGAGCCTGTTCATCGCCAACGGCATGCTGCTGGTGCTCAACCTGCCGCTGGTGGGCTTGTGGGTGAGGCTGCTCGCGATCCCGCAGCCCTGGCTCTATGCCGGCATCCTGGTGTTCGCGACCATGGGCACGATCGCGGCCAAGCCGTCGGTGGTCGAACTGTCGATGCTGGCGGCATTCGGCGTGATGGGCTTTCTGATGCGACGGTTCGATTTCCCGATCGCGCCCGTCGTGATCGGGCTGATCCTCGGGCCGATCGCCGAAAGCCAGTTGCGCCGCGCGCTGGCGATCAGCCTCGGCGATCCCATGGTGCTGCTGCAAAGCCCGATGTCGGCGACGTTGCTCGGCATCGCGCTGATCGCGCTATTGGCGCCGTTCGTGCTGAAGGGGCTTGGGCGGTTCAGCGCCAACGAGGACTAGGCGGCATAGTCAGGCACTAGCTTTGCTACGCCGCGTTCGATGCTTGCCCAAGGCGCGGCTCCGTCCCGGCCAGCAGCCGTTGAATGTTCGCGCGATGGCGCGCGATGACGTAGAAGCTGCCTGCAATGACCAGCAGCCGATAGGGCAACGGTTGTTCCGGGCCACAGACCAGCGCGGTCGCGGTGACCGCGGCCAGCATCGAACTGAGCGACACGATCCGGGAGATCGCCAGCACGACGCCAAATGCTAGGGCGGCGCCAAGGCCGACCGGCCAGGACATCGCCAGCAACACGCCAAGTCCCGTTGCCGCGGATTTGCCGCCCGTAAAGTTCAGCCAGATCGAACGGCTGTGCCCCAGCAGGGCGGCAAGTCCGGCCAGGCAGACAACCCAGGGCAGCGATGTCTGGAGATCAAGCGCTGCCGGTGGCGTGACCGACGGCAATGTCGCGAGCCAGGGATAGAACCAGCGGGCAAACGCGATCGCCGCCAAGCCTTTGAGCACATCGACCAGGAGGACGACCAGAGCAGGCCACTTCCCCAGGGTGCGCAACACGTTCGTTGCGCCGGTGGATTTGGAGCCATGCTGGCGGATGTCGATGCCTTTGAGCAGTTTGCCTGCCAGATAGCCCGCGGGCGTGGCGCCGAGGAGATACGCAACGGCCAATCCAACCAAACCTGCTATCCAGAAAATCATGCGCTTGCCCTCGATGCTCGAGTGTCGGGCAATCGTCGTTTCGAGTCTACCGCTCGGGCTGATTGATGTCGTGTCGTGGCATCGCCGCTGTTCGTGCCCGGGAACGGGCAGGGCGATCTATGTCGGTTGCGATATCGATGGTCCGCGAGGAGCAAATCGCGCGGCGACACGGCGCGCAACGGTTGCCGCGATGGCCTCTGCCTTGGAAAACCTCGGCACGTAAAAGGCCCGCTCCGGGGCTCGCATTTCGGAGCGGGCCAGTCTGGGCGCGGCAAAATGCTGCCGCGGCGCGAACCTAACGCGACATGCTGACACCACCCTTACGGCGGTCAAAAAAGAGAGGCGGCTGAACGCCGCCTCTCTCAACGGTATTTTCGCGAACCGGACAGTCAGCTCACCATTTGTAGGAGAGGCTTGCCGTGAAGCGGCGGCGATCGCCGTAGTAGCAGGAGGTGATCACCGCGCAGCTTGCGACGTAGATCTTGTCCGTGACGTTCACGACGTTGAGCGCCGCGCGCCAGTGGTTGTCCCACTCGTAGTGCAGAGCGAGATCGCCGAGCACGAAGGCGGGGACGCGCGCAGTGTTCGCCTGGTCTGCAAAGGACGAACCGACGTAGCGCACGCCGCCGCCGAGGCCGAAGCCGGCGAGCGGACCTTCGCGGAACGTGTAGTCGGTCCAGACCGAGGCGAAGTCGCGCGGCGTATTGGTCGGAACGGTGCCGATCAGCGCCGGATTGAGGTCCTTGCTGACGAACAGGTCGTAGTTGGTGTAGCTCGCCACCAGCTTGAAGTCGGGCGTGATGTTCGCGACCGCCTCGAGCTCGACGCCGCGCGAGGTGACCTCGCCGTTCTGGGTCTGGAACATCGGGTTGTTCGGATCGGTGGTCAGCGCATTCTTCCGCTTCAAGTCGAAATACGCGACGCTGAACCGTGCATTGAGCCCGACCGGCTCGTACTTCACGCCGACCTCGCTCTGTTCCGAGGTCTCCGGCAGCAGCAGCTGGCTCGCCGCATTGAGCCCGATGATCGGGTTGTAGCCGGTCATGTAGGAGACGTAGGGCGCAACGCCGTTGTCGAAATTGTAGATCGCGCCGACGCGGCCGGAGAACTGGCTGTCCTCGCGGCTCTGGTCGGGCCCCATCCGGTTCTGATTGACGAGATCGACCCAGTCCTGACGTCCGGACAGCACCACGGTCAGCCGGTCGAGCTTGACCTGGTCCTGCAGATAGAGCCCGGCCATGCCCTGGTTGAGATAGGCGTTCTGATACAGCGGACCGCTATAGGGCGAGTTGGTGCCGTAGACCGGATTGAGCAGGTTGAGATTGGTGCCCATGCCAAAGCCCTGGCGATCGTCGATGCCGTAATGCTTGAGATCGACGCCGAGCAGGGCGGTGTGCTGGAGGATGCCGGTGTTGAAGCGGTACTCGAGCTGGTTGTCGAGGTTGAACTGCAGCGCGTTGCCGCGGGCGTAGAAATTGCCGCGGGCGAGTTCGGCGGCGGCCGGCGTCGTCGCGTAGCCGAGGCCGTAGAGCCCGGTGTAGTACACGTCGACATGCGCGGCGCGCGCGTTCTGGCGGAAGTCGACGCTGTCGGTCAGACTCTTCTCGAACTTGTAGCCGACGGTTTCCTGCTCGCGGCGGAACTGGTCGGCACTGGGATCGCCGGTGAACAGGCTGGTCGAGATGCGGCCGAACGGCGCGTTGGTGACGGTGCCGACATAGGGCAGGAAGTTCTCCGCCCGCGTGTTGTTGTGCGCGGCGGTGGCGTACACGGTGACGCTGGTGTCGGCATCACGCCAGGTCACCGACGGGGCGAAGAAGAAATTGTTGTCGTAGGTGTAGTCGGTCTGGGTGCCGCCGCCCTGCGCCTGGCCGACGAAGCGGTACAGCACCTGTCCGTTGCCGGACTGCGGGACCACGCCGCCGATGTCGAACGCAGTGTAGCCGTTGCCGAAATTGTTGACGCCGGCCTCGATGTAGCGAATGGGCTCGGCCAACGGCAGCTTGCTCACCGCGTTGACGAGGCCGCCCGGCGCCGAGCCGCCATACAGGATGCTTGAGGGGCCGCGCAGCACCTCGACGCGCTCGAGGTTGAAGGGCTGCAGCTTCCAGCTGGCATAGGAGGTGTAGAACAGCTGCAGGCCGTCGAGGAACAGCGACTCGTTCTGTGCCGGGAAACCGCGGATCAGGAACCAGTCGTTGCGGAAGTCGGAGCCGTAGGTGCCGCCGATCACGCCCGGCGAGTAGCGCAGCACCTCGTCGAACTTGCTGACGATCTTCTGGTCGCGGATCTGCTCGGCGCCGATGACAGTCACCGATTGCGGGGTCTGGATGATCGGCGTGCTGGTCTTGGTGCCGCTGGAACTCAGCCGCGCCAGATAGCCGGTGACCGGACCGTCGGCGCGCTCGTGTCCGCCGCCGGCCCCTGCGGCCTGCTGTGCGGCCTGTGGCGGCGTGGCCACCGGGGCGGCCGTCGCGCGGCGGGAGGCACTGCGGGCGCGCGTCGCGGTCCGTTGCGAGGGCTGCTGCGATCGTGCCGTTTGCCGGTGCGGTGCATCGACCGTCACGGAGGGCAATTGCGTCTGCGCGAAGGCGTCTTCCGCACCAGCAACCGAGAGCACCACCAAGGCCGAAGCAGCAATCCGCTGCGGCCGATTCCATCCGTCCGACATTCAACGCCCCCAAAAGAGAAATTTCTTCGGCGTCGTTATCACGGTGATGTTCGTTGACAGCCCGCGCGCGATTAGAAGCTGTCGAAGCTGCGCGCTAAGCTCGCATGTGTGACCGCGAGACCACGGAGTACGTCGCGTTGTTGCACGCATCGCGTGAGAGTTTTGAATCGATCCAGTATTGAACGATTCAAAATTCGAACGATTCAAAATTCGTCTCGCGGATCATCGTCTCGTGACGCGATACATCACGATCGAGCGCGCCACGCGCGAGAGCCTCGCAGGCTGCGGTTCTGTTCTTGCGAAGTGAGCGGGGGACGAACGCCTCGATCTCCGGCCCGTGCGTGTGCAGTCCCCGGTCCGTGCGTGTGCGCGATCGGGCAGGGGGCCGTCTCGTTCCATCCGGCGGTCGCCCGTACCATGCCGCGCCGGACGGCTGGAACCCGGGCAACGGCGGCTGGACGGCAAGGGCCGGCCCCGGACCGCTGGCATTCCCGCCATCCCCACCATATCTGGCATAATTGACCGCCGGGGACCGCAACCGCTTGGCCATTTTGGGGTGATGTGATAACGCTCTGAAACCAGCTTCGACCGCCACTCGTGACCGTCCGCATCCTCAAGTAAGGGCTTGCGGCGGTGGAGATATTTCGCCGATGACCTCATCCTCCAAGACCGCTTCCGCGCCCGATTCCTTCTTCACGGCGACCCTCGCCGAGGCCGATCCCGAGATCGCCGCAGCGATCAAGGGCGAACTCGGCCGGCAGCGCCATGAGATCGAGCTGATCGCCTCGGAAAACATCGTCAGCCGCGCCGTGCTGGAGGCGCAGGGCTCGGTGATGACCAACAAATACGCGGAAGGTTATCCGGGCGCGCGCTACTACGGCGGTTGCGAGTGGGTCGACGTCGCGGAGAATCTCGCGATCGACCGCGCCAAGAAGCTGTTCGGCGCCGGCTTCGCCAACGTCCAGCCGAACTCCGGCAGCCAGATGAACCAGGCGGTGTTCCTGGCGCTGCTGCAGCCCGGCGACACCTTCATGGGCCTCGATCTCGCCGCCGGCGGTCATCTCACCCACGGCTCGCCGGTCAACATGTCCGGCAAGTGGTTCAAGGCCGCGCACTACACCGTGCGCCGCGAGGACCAGATCATCGACATGGACGAAGTCCAGAAGCAGGCCGAGCAGGTCAAGCCGAAGCTGATGATCGCCGGCGGCTCGGCCTATTCGCGCGCCTGGGACTTCAAGCGCTTCCGCGAGATCGCGGACTCGGTCGGCGCGTATCTCTTGGTCGACATGGCGCACTTCGCGGGCCTCGTCGCCGGCGGCGTGCATGCCTCGCCGGTGCCGCACGCCCATGTCACCACGACCACGACGCACAAGTCGCTACGCGGTCCGCGCGGCGGCCTGATCCTCACCAATGACGAGACGCTGGCCAAGAAGCTGAACTCGGCGATCTTCCCGGGCCTGCAGGGCGGCCCGCTGATGCATGTCATCGCGGCCAAGGCGGTGGCGTTCGGCGAAGCGCTGCGGCCGGACTTCAAGGTCTACGCCAGGAACGTGGTGGAGAACGCCAAGGCGCTGGCCGAGACGCTGCGCGGCCACGGGCTCGACATCGTCTCCGGCGGTACCGACAACCACCTGATGCTGGTCGACCTCCGGCCGAAGGGCCTGAAGGGCAACGTCTCGGAGAAGGCGCTGGTGCGCGCCGCCATCACCTGCAACAAGAACGGCATCCCGTTCGATCCTGAAAAGCCGTTCGTCACCTCGGGCCTGCGTCTCGGTACGCCGGCTGCGACCACGCGCGGCTTCGGCGTCGCCGAGTTCAAGCAGGTCGGCGGCATGATCGCGGAAGTGCTGAACGCGCTGGCGCAGTCGCCCGATGGCAAGGCGCCGCTGGTCGAGGCCGCGATCAAGGAGCGCGTCAAGGCGCTGACCGATCGCTTCCCGATCTACCAGTAACATACAGGGTCGCTGTCAGAGGTCCCGTCGGATGCGCTGCCCGAGCTGCAATTCTCTCGATACGCAGGTCAAGGACTCGCGTCCGACCGAGGACTCCGCGGTCATTCGCAGGCGGCGTGTGTGCATGGCCTGCAATTTCCGCTTCACCACG
This sequence comes from Bradyrhizobium sp. USDA 3364, assembly GCF_054056355.1. Taxonomy (NCBI): domain Bacteria; kingdom Pseudomonadati; phylum Pseudomonadota; class Alphaproteobacteria; order Hyphomicrobiales; family Nitrobacteraceae; genus Bradyrhizobium; species Bradyrhizobium sp. USDA 3364. Next base: position 7,340,993 of record NZ_JBSRYG010000002.1, on the reverse strand, counting down.
TTCGAGCGGGTGCAGCTGCGCGAGCTGACTGTCATCAAGCGCAACGGCCGCCGCGTGCCGTTCGACCGCGACAAGCTGGTGCGCTCGCTGCAGATCTCGCTGCGCAAGCGCCCGGTGGAGTCGGAGCGGGTGGAGAAGATGGTCTCCACCATCGTGCGCGAGCTCGAAAGCGGCGGCGAGGCCGAGGTCTCCTCGGAGGCGATCGGCGAGATCGTGATGGAGCATCTGCGCCAGCTCGACGACGTCGCCTATGTGCGCTTCGCCTCGGTCTATCGCAATTTCCGCGAGGCCAAGGACTTTGAGGCCGTGCTCGACGAGTTGACCGGCGAAGAGGATCCGCGGCTCGCAACGTTGCGAAAATGATCTTTCGCATTCTCGAAGACCAGTTCGCGCAGAAATCCAAAGAGGCCAAAGCCGCCGATCTGCGCTTCATGCAGCTTGCGCTGGCGCTTGGCCGGCGCGGGCTCGGGCGGACCTGGCCCAATCCGGCGGTCGGCGCGGTCATCGTCAAGGACGGCGTCATCGTCGGCCGCGGCTGGACGCAAGCAGGCGGCCGGCCGCATGCCGAGGTCGAGGCGCTCCGGCGCGCGGGCGACGCCGCGCGCGGGGCCACGCTCTATGTCACGCTCGAACCGTGCTCGCATTTCGGCCGCTCGCCGCCCTGTGCGGACGCCGTGGTCGCGGCCGGGCTGGCCCGCGTGGTTTCGGCGATCGAGGACCCCAATCCGGAAGTCGGCGGGAAGGGGCATGCCAAGCTGCGCGCCGCCGGCATCGCGGTCGATATCGGGCTGTGCCAGGCGGAGGCCGCGCGCGACCACGCCGGACACTTCCGCCGCATCCGCGACAAGCGCCCGCATGTGATCCTCAAGCTCGCGGTCTCCGCCGACGACAAGATCGCGGCCCACGGCAACAAGCCGGTTGCGATATCAGGCGAGGCCGCGCGGACCCGCGTCCACCTGCTGCGCGCGCAGTGCGACGCGATCCTGGTCGGCATCGGCACGGTCAAGGCCGACGATCCGCTCTTGACCTGCCGGTTGCCCGGCATGGCGGCGCGCTCGCCGGTCCGCGTGGTGCTTGACCGCGCGCTGCGGATCTCGGGCGACAGCCGCCTAGTGCATTCCGCGCGCGAGACGCCGCTCTGGGTGATGACCTCAGACATGGCCGAGGCGCCCGCCGCGGTGAAGCTCGGCGCGGCCGGCGCGCAGGTGATCCGCGTTGCCTCCGCGCCCGCGGGGCTCGAGTTGTCGGCCGTGCTGCATGCGCTGGCGGAGAAGGGGATCACGCGGCTTTTGGTCGAGGGCGGCGCGCGCGTGGCAAATTCTTTCGTGGCAGCCGGTCTGGTCGATGAAATCTGGCTGCTGCGCGGACCTGAGGCGATCGGTGCCGATGGCGTTCCCGCGCTGGACGCAATGCCGCTCGACGCAATCACGCAGTCGCCCGCCCTCGCCCTTCGTGCTAGCGAAACCCTCGGCAACGACAGTCTCAATATTTACGAGCGTGCGTAATGTTTACCGGAATTGTCACCGACATCGGTGAGATCGTAAGCCTGAAGCCTGTGGCGCAGGGGCAGTTGCACCGGATGCGGATCGCCTGCGACTACGACCAGACCACGATCGCCGACGGCGCCTCGATTGCCTGCAACGGCGTCTGCCTCACCGTGGTCGCCTCCGGCACCGCTGACGGCAAGACCTGGTTCGATGTCGATGCCGCGGCCGAGACGCTCGGCATGACCACCGCCAGGCACTGGGCGCAGGGCGGCCGGCTCAACCTCGAGCGTGCGCTGAAGATCGGCGACGAGCTCGGCGGTCACATCGTGGCCGGACATGCCGACGGCATCGCCACCATCGTCAAGCGCGACGACCTGCCCGACATGGCGTGGTTCGAGCTTAGAACCACCCGCGAACTGGCGCGCTTCATCGCGGCAAAGGGCTCGGTCACGCTGGACGGCGTGTCGCTGACCGTGAATACGGTCGACGACGTCACCTTTTCGGTGCTGATCATCCCGCACACGCTTCAAGTCACGACCCTGAGCGGCTGGAAGGCCGGCAGCGAGGTCAATATCGAGGTCGATCTGATGGCCCGCTACGCCGCGCGGCTGTCGGAGATGAAATGACGGCATAGCCGATACGCAGACGTCATTCCGGGCTGATGCGTCAGCATCAGACCCGGAATCTCGAGATTCCGGGTTCGATGCTGTCGCATCGCCCCGGAATGACAATATCTGACGCATTCGTGCTTGGAATACCGCATTGCGGCGACTAAAACACGCGCGTTGACAAATTACCTGGGCGTTGATTGTCAACATGCGGAACAACCGGATCGAACACAATGGCTGACGCGCGGCGCGCACCTCTGAAGGACCAGACCGACATATCAGGCGCACGCGTGCTGATCGTCGAGGCCCGGTTTTATGACGACATCCAGGATGCGCTGCTGGAAGGCGCGCTCGCCGAGCTGAGGACGGCCGGCACCAGCCACGACGTGATCACGGTGCCGGGCGCGCTGGAGATTCCGGCCGCGATCGCGATTGCGATCGATGCCGCGGCAGCGAACGGCAAGCCGTATGAGGCGGCGATCGCGCTCGGCTGCGTGGTGCGCGGCGACACCATCCATTTCGAGATCGTCTCGCAGGAGTCCTCGCGCGGATTGATGGATCTGGCGGTGAGCCGGAAATTCCCGCTCGGCAACGGCATCCTCACCGTCAACACCGAGGCGCAGGCCTGGGCGCGGGCGCGCGCCAGCGAGTTGAACAAGGGCGGCGACGCGGCGCGTGCGGCGATCGCGATGCTGCGGATCAAACGCCGTCTGGCAAAGGCCTGACCATGGCTGACAACAGCAAACCCGGCAAACCTGCTGACAGGAAAGCCAACCGGCGCGGCGCGGCTCGGCTCGCCGCCGTGCAGGCGCTTTACCAGATGGACATCGGCGGCGCCGGCATCAACGACATCTTCGCCGAGTTCGAGAGCCACTGGCTCGGCAACGAGGTCGAGGGCGACAAATATCTACCGGCGGAAGCGGCGTTTTTCCGCGACGTGGTCTCCGGCGTGGTGCGCGACCAGGCCAAGCTTGATCCCCTGATCGACGACGCCTTGTCGAAGGGCTGGCCGCTGAAGCGGATCGACGCGATCCTGCGCGCGGTGTTGCGAGCGGGCTCCTATGAGCTGGAGCACCGCAAGGACGTACCGGGCCGGGTGGTGGTGTCCGAATATGTCGACGTCGCGCATGCCTTTGTCGAAAAGGACGAGACCGGCATGGTCAATGCCGTGCTCGACCAGATCGCGCGCCAGTTCCGCGGCGACGAATTTGTGCGGAGCTGAATCGAGACATATGATCGTTTGACCGTCACCCTGAGGAGGCCGCGCAGCGGCCGTCTCGAAGGGCGACGGCCCGGCTGGGGCCGTGCATCCTTCGAGGCTCGCTCCGCTCGCACCTCAGGATGACGGGTCTGCTATCGTGACGCAGAGCGACAAACGAGTATCCGGCGAAGACTCCCTGATCGCGCGCTATTTCAAGCCGCTCGCGACGGACCCGGGCGCGTTCGGTCTCGATGACGACGCCGCCGCGCTGAGGGCAGCCGGCGAGGACATCGTGGTCACCACGGATGCCATCGTCGAAGGCGTGCATTTCCTCAGCAACGATCCGCCCGACACGCTGGCGCGCAAGGCGCTGCGGGTGAACCTCTCCGACATCGCGGCCAAGGGGGCGGAGCCGGCGGGCTTCGTGCTGACGCTGGCGGTGCGCAAAGTCGATGAGAGCTGGTTGAAGCCGTTCGCCCGGGCGCTTGGCGAGGACGCGGCCGATTTTGGCTGTCCGCTGCTCGGCGGCGATACCGTTTCCACGCCGGGGCCGCTGATGATCTCGATCACCGGATTCGGCCGGCTGCCGCAGGGCAAGATGGTGCATCGCGCCGGCGCGCAAGCGGGCGACCGCGTGTTCGTCACGGGCACGATCGGCGATGCCGCGCTCGGTCTCGATGTGCTCCAAGGAGGTCCGGTCGCGGGGGCGCTGGCGGACGATGCCGCCGCGCGGGATTTTCTTGCCGCCCGCTACCGTGTTCCGCAGCCGCGCAACGCGCTTGCCCGCGCCGTCCGTGCCCACGCCAGCGCGGCGATGGATGTGTCCGACGGTCTCGCCGGCGATCTGGCCAAGCTTTGTGCAGCCAGCGGTGTGACGGCCGTGATCAACGTGCCGAGCATCCCGTTGTCATCATCGGCCGCGGGGCTCGTCGCACGCAAGGCGGTTGGGATCGAGATCCTGGTCGCCGGCGGCGACGACTACGAACTTCTCTGCGCGGTGCCTGGCGATCGCGCAGACGCCTTCCTGCGAGAGGCACGCCAGGCCAAGGTCACCGTGACCGCCATCGGCGGCCTCATTGCCGGTTCGTCACCACCAAGCTTTCTCGACGGGCAGGGCAGGGAACTGAAGTTGCAGCGCCTGTCCTACAGCCATTTCTAGAATTCCCGGCCGGACTGCGCCGATTTTCTCTCTAAATAGCTGCCGATATCGGCGGTTTCGGCCACAGGTGGCGTTGCGCAGCGGTAACGATTTTGGCAAGGTCGCGCCCGATTTGAGGCAATCCGTTTTTGGGGAGGATTGTCCTCGCAAAATAAGCGCCTGCCGCCCCCTAGCGGCACAAGAAGGCGCGGGGGTTACATCAAGGATCTGAGGCAACATTCAATGACAGCTTTATGGTTGATTGTGCTCTGCGGGGCGCTTTCCATCGTCTACGCGATCTGGGCGACGCAGTCGGTCTTGAACGCGGATGCGGGCAATGCCCGCATGCAGGAAATCGCGGCCGCGGTGCGCGAGGGCGCACAGGCCTATCTGCGGCGGCAGTACACCACGATCGGCATGGTCGGTATCGTGATCTTCGTGGTGCTGGCCTACTTCCTCGGCCTGCCGGTGGCGATCGGCTTTGCGATCGGCGCCATCCTGTCGGGTGCGGCCGGCTTCATCGGCATGAACGTCTCGGTGCGCGCCAACGTCCGCACCGCGCAGGCGGCGACCACCTCGCTCGCCGGCGGCCTCGAGCTTGCGTTCAAGGCCGGCGCGATCACCGGCATGCTGGTTGCCGGTCTCGCGCTGCTCGGCGTCACCATCTACTTCATGATCCTGGTCAAGTTCATGGGTCTGGAAGCGGGCAGCCGCACCGTGGTCGACGCCATGGTGGCGCTCGGCTTCGGCGCCTCGCTGATCTCGATCTTCGCCCGTCTCGGCGGCGGCATCTTCACCAAGGGTGCTGACGTCGGCGGCGACCTCGTCGGCAAGGTCGAGGCCGGCATCCCCGAGGACGATCCGCGCAACCCGGCCACCATCGCCGACAACGTCGGCGACAATGTCGGCGACTGCGCCGGCATGGCCGCCGACCTGTTCGAGACCTATGCGGTGACCGCGGTCGCCACCATGGTGCTCGCGGCGATCTTCTTCGCCAAGACCCCGATCCTGGTGAACATGATGACGCTGCCGCTCGCGATCGGCGGTATCTGCATCATCACCTCGATCATCGGCACCTTCTTCGTCAAGCTCGGTGCCAGCCAGTCGATCATGGGCGCGCTGTACAAGGGCCTGATCGCCACCGGCATCCTGTCGCTGATCGGCGTTGCCGCCGTCATCAACTGGCTGATCGGCTTCGGCAAGCTCGACGGCGTCGACTTCACCGGCATGGCGCTGTTCTGGTGCGGCGTGGTCGGCCTCGCCGTCACCGGCCTGATCATCTGGATCACCGAATACTACACCGGCACCGACTATCGCCCGGTGAAGTCGATCGCCTCCGCCTCGGTCACCGGTCACGGCACCAACGTGATCCAGGGTCTCGCGGTCTCGATGGAAGCGACCGCGCTGCCCGCGATCGTCATCATCGCCGGCATCCTGGTGACCTACAGCCTGGCCGGCCTGTTCGGCATCGCGATCGCGACCGCCACCATGCTGGCGCTGGCCGGCATGATCGTCGCGCTCGACGCCTTCGGCCCGGTCACCGACAACGCCGGCGGCATCGCCGAGATGGCGGGTCTGCCGAAGGAGGTGCGCAAGTCGACCGACGCGCTCGACGCGGTCGGCAACACCACCAAGGCGGTGACCAAGGGCTACGCGATCGGCTCCGCCGGTCTCGGTGCGCTGGTGCTGTTTGCGGCCTATAACCAGGACCTCAAATTCTTCATCAGCGACGCCAACGCCCATGCCTACTTCAAGGGCGTCAACCCGGACTTCTCCCTGAACAACCCGTACGTCGTGGTCGGCCTGCTGTTCGGCGGCCTGCTGCCGTATCTGTTCGGTGCGATGGGCATGACCGCGGTCGGCCGCGCCGCAGGCGCGATCGTCGAGGAGGTGCGCCGTCAGTTCCGCGAGAAGCCCGGCATCATGCAGGGCACCGACAAGCCCGACTACGGCAAGGCGGTCGACCTGCTGACCCGTGCGGCGATCAAGGAGATGATCATCCCGTCGCTGCTGCCGGTGCTGTCGCCGATCGTGGTCTACTTCCTGATCTACTTCATCGCGGGCGGCGGCGCGGCCGGCAAGTCGGCAGCGTTCTCCGCGGTCGGCGCCATGCTGCTCGGCGTCATCGTCACCGGCCTGTTCGTCGCGATCTCGATGACCTCCGGCGGCGGCGCATGGGACAACGCCAAGAAGTACATCGAGGACGGCCACTACGGCGGCAAGGGCTCTGACGCCCACAAGTCCGCGGTGACCGGCGACACCGTCGGCGATCCCTACAAGGATACGGCGGGCCCGGCGGTGAACCCGATGATCAAGATCACCAACATCGTGGCACTGCTCCTGCTTGCGATCCTGGCGCACTGAGCCGCGACACGAACGAATGCAAAACCCCGCGGCGAAAGCCGCGGGGTTTTTGCTGAAAGAACCAGACGCGAACAACACGGAGATCGATCGATGTCGCTCTCATCCGCACGCAACTATGCGCTCCGCGCCGCCAAGTCGCAGGATCAGAAGGAGGCGATCGAGCTACTGTCGCAGGCGATCATGGAGCTGGCGATGTCGATCGAAGCCACCGACGCCAAGGTCAAGAAGGTCAACAAGTCGTCGTAAATCAGCCGCAGCGTGCTCCGGTGATTGTTATTTCACCTCCATCTGGAGTCCTTCCTTCTCGATGATCGCGGCGAACTTCTTCGTCTCGGCATCGACGAAATCGGAGAATTGCTGCGGCGTGCCGTAGTCGGCGCGGGCGCCCATGCCACTGATGTTCTTCCTGACGTCGTCGCGCTCCAGCATCGCCTTGACCTGGCGGTTCAGCTCGTCGAGCACGGGCGCGGGCGCGGTCTTCGGCAGGAAAACGCCGAACCAGGACGCGACGTCGAACTTGGCGAGCTCCGGTGCGCCTTCGCGCATCGTGGGCAGATTGGGCGCGGACTCGCTGCGCTCGGTCGTGGTGACGCAGAGCCCGTTGAGCTTGCCGTCCTGCACCTGCGGCAGCGACGGATAGAGATTGTCGAACAGGATCTGGATGTCGCCGGCGAGCCCGGCCTGCAATGCGGGGCCAGCACCGCGGAACGGCACATGCGTCATCTTCAGCCCAGTGAGCTGCAGGAACCAGGCGCCGGTGAGGTGAGGGCTCTGTCCGGTGCCGGACGAACCGTAGGTGAGCTTGTCGGGGTTTTTCTTCAGATAGGCGATCAATTCGGGGATCGACTTGATGCCGGTCGACGGATGCGCCGAGACGATGTTCGGGATCCGGATCATGTTGGAGACCGCCTGCAACTGGTCGGCCTTGTAGGTCAGGTTGCGGAAGATGCTGTAGGCGATCGCGTTGGGGCCGGGATTGCCGATCAGGATGGTGTGGCCGTCGCCCTTGGCGCGCGCGACCTCTGATGTGCCGATGGTGCCGCCGGCGCCGGAGCGATTCTCGACGACAACCGACTGACCCCAGAGCGGCTGCAAATGCGCGGCCAGCAGTCGCCCCATCACGTCGGTCGAGCCGCCGGCCGCGGCCGGCACGATGATCCGGACCGTCTCGGTCGGGCGCCAGTCGCCGGCGCCGAGGCTCGTGCGCGGCAGGATCGACGCGGCCGTCACTGCGGCCGCGCCCGACAATACCGTACGACGGGAAAATCCCTTGGTTCTCATGCGCTTATCCCCCTAGTCAGGCTCTTGTTTGCGAGCAAGCCTAGGGGAGCGCCTGCCCGTCGGGCAAGCGCGACAACTTGGCGCAGCGGCTTAGGGCCTATCCTTTGAGCATGATCTTGTCGGAAAACCGCTTCGCACTTTTCCGGATCATGCTCTAGTTGAAGCTCAGCAGCTTGAAGAGCGGCGTCAGGTAGGACATTTCCTGGCCCGACGTCGGCGTCGTGCGGCTGACGAAGTCGAAGATCTTGCCGTCCTTCAGGCCGTAATTGGCGAGCCGGCGCACCTGGCGGTTCTTGTCGAAATAGACCGCGATCACGCGCTGGTCGATCACGCGCTGATTCATGAAGGCGACCGGGCGCGAGGTTCGCTGCGAGATGTAATAAAACACCTCGCCATCCAGCGTCGCGACGGTCGAGGGCGTGCCGAGCACGATCAGCACCTGATCCTGGCTCGCTCCGATCGGAATCTGCTCGAGCGCCCCATCGGGCAGGATGTAGCCCTTCTGGAATTGTTCGCCGGTGCAGCCGCCGAGTGCGGCGGTGCAGACGAGGCCAACGACCGCGAAGGCGCGGAAGCGCGAAAAGAACCTGCGCGCGGAAGCCGCGCGAGGCTGTCTTGAAAGAGTATGGTTCATCGGCGGAACTGATCCGTCCCCTTGCATCGGCCGAGGCATTGACGTACCGGGCAGCTCAATGGATTGCAATAATGCCGAACTCCAATGGACGAATCCTCAACAGGCGTCCTTTGGGGGACCGGCAGCCGGAACCCGTCATGCTTTGGCCGTTCAATCACTTCAGAAGACCCCGGGTGCCCGCGCGCAGCACCATTGAGACCATCTATGGCATGATCGTGACGCAGGCGCGAGAACCGTTATTTTACCGTGACTTGGGCGTTCCGGACACGGTTAATGGCCGTTTTGACCTGCTTCTGATGCATCTGTGGCTGGTGCTGCGGCGACTCAAACCCCTCGAGGGCGGGCCCGAGCTGTCGCAGGCGCTGTTCGATCACTTCTGCATCGACATGGACGACAATCTCCGGGAAATGGGAGTCGGCGACCTCACGGTGCCGAAACGCATGCAGGCGTTCGGCGAGGCCTTTTACGGTCGCACCGCGGCCTATGATCTGGCGCTGACCGAGAGCGAGGAGGCCTTGGCCCAGTCGTTCTGCAAGAACATCCTCAATGGCCAGAACATCGACAAGGCCCGCGAACTCGCCGCCTATGCCCGGGAGGCGATGGCGGCGTTGGCGAGCGCCGACCTCGCGACGTTGACCAAGGGTGCGTGGCGCTTTCCTGTCCCGCAGGTAGCAGGGAGTGCGGCATGAGCGGCGGCACCACGGGGCGACCCGACCGCGATCCCTGGCGCGTGCTGGTCAATGTCGCGCAGATTCCCGAGACCGGCCTGCATCGCGAGATCGCGGCCGACGAGGCGGCGCGCAAGGCGATGGCCGAGCTCGCGGAGTTGCGCGAAGTCATTTCCGCGAAGGCGGCGTTCGATCTGCAGCCCAAGCGTGACGGCAGCTATCACGTCACCGGCCGGGTGCAGGCGAGGATTGGACAGACCTGCGTGGTGACGCTCGATCCGATCGAGAACGAGATCGATGAGTCGATCGATGTGATGTTCGCGCCGCCCGAGCAGATTCCGCAGATGGCGGACCTGGTCGACGACGCCGAGGACAGCGATGAGGAAACGCCGGATCCGCCGGAGCCGATCGTCGGCGGCTTCATCGATATCGGCCGGCTCGCGACCGACGCGCTGTTTCTCGGCGTAGACCCCTATCCGCGCAAGGTGGATGCGGTCTTTGAGCAGGCGGTTGAAGCGCCTGATCCGGAAAGTCACCCTTTTGCGGCGCTGAAGGCGCTCAAGGACAAGGCCGACGGCAAGAAGCCCAAGAAGGGCAATTGAGGGCAACCGAAGGCAGCTCAGGTCACATTTGCGGGGATGGCTTGCCTGCACCCCCGCGCGAACGGTGTCCTTAGCTACTTCAAATAAGTGTCACAATACATTGAAATACAATGTATTTCTGATATATTCTGATGTGTTGCGTGACGGTTCGGCCACTCCATCGTTTGCGGCCAAGAGGTTGTGTCGGACCGCGGACACGCTATTGTCGCGGCCCGGCCGGGACGCGAGTTGGTGTTTCGCCGCGCGCCGTAGATGGCGGTGACTTCAAGCTCGCGGTCTTCGTCTGAAGGGCTGTGGGAGAGCAGGCTTCCGGGACGTTCATGCCTCAAAAGGTTCGAATCGCGCTTGACGCCATGGGGGGCGATGTCGGCGCATCCGTGGTCATTCCCGGCGCCGCGATTTCGTTGAGCCGTCATCCCGACAGCGAATTCCTGCTGGTCGGAGACCGAGCCCAGATCGAGCCGGAGCTCGCCAGGCATCCTGCACTGAAGGCAGTGTCGAAGGTGATTCATACCGACGTCGCCGTAAAAAATGACGAGAAGCCAAGCCAGGCGCTGCGGCGGACCCGTCGTGCCTCCTCGATGTGGCTTGCGATCGACGCCGTGAAACATGGCGAGGCCGATGTCGCGGTCTCCGCCGGCAACACCGGCGCGCTGATGGCGATGGGGGGGCTCAATCTGCGGACGCTGCCCGGCGTTGACCGCCCGGCGCTCGCGGCGGTGTGGCCGACGCTGCGCGGCGATTCGGTGGTGCTCGACCTCGGCGCCACGATCGGCGGCGACGCCCGGCACCTGACCACGCTGGCGGTGATGGGCAGTGCGATGGCCAGCGTGCTGTTCAATCTGGAGCGGCCGACCGTCGGCCTGCTCAATATCGGGTCCGAGGAGATCAAGGGCCACGAGGAGATCCGCGAGGCGGCCGGAATGCTGCGGGCGATGGACGCGTCCCAGTTCAACTATGTCGGCTTCGTCGAGGGTGACGGCATCGCCAAGGGCGCCGCCGACGTCATCGTGTCGGAAGGCTTCTGCGGCAACATCGCGCTCAAGACCGCCGAGGGAACTGCCCGCCAGATGTTCGAGTTCCTGCGCGAGGCCATGTCGTCGAGCTGGCTGGCGCGTATCGGCTATTTGTTTGCTCGTGGCGCGTTCCGCAAGCTGCGCGACAAGCTCGATCCCAACAAGTCGAACGGCGGCGTGCTGCTCGGCCTGAAAGGCGTGGTGGTCAAGAGCCATGGCGGCACCAACGCGGAAGGCTTTGCCTATGCGGTGGATGTTGGCTATGAGATGGCCCACTACGATCTCCTCACCAAGATCAATCAGATGCTTAATCGCGACGGCAGCGCGCTGGGACAGGCGCAGACCGCGCAGGAGGCTGTCTCGTGACTGCGATACGTTCGGTAGTGCTCGGCTGCGGCTCATATTTGCCGGAGCGGGTTTTGACCAATGCCGAACTGGCGACGCGAATTGACACATCTGATGACTGGATCGTGCAGCGCACCGGCATCAGTGAGCGCCACATCGCAGCCGATGACGAGTTTACCTCGCATCTGGCGATCAAGGCGGCGCAGGCCGCGCTCGCCGATGCCGGGATCGACGCCCAGTCGATCGACCTGATCGTGCTGGCGACCTCGACGCCCGACAACACCTTCCCGGCCACGGCGGTCGCGGTCCAGCACGGGCTCGGCATCAACCACGGCGTCGCCTTCGACCTTCAGGCGGTGTGCTCCGGCTTCGTCTTCGCGCTGACCACAGCCGACAATTTCCTGCGCGCCGGCCATCACAAGCGGGCGCTGGTGATCGGTGCCGAAACCTTCTCGCGCATCCTCGATTGGAACGACCGCGGCACCTGCGTGCTGTTCGGCGATGGTGCCGGCGCCGTCGTGCTCGAGGCGCAGCAACTGTCCGGCACGATCGAGGATCGCGGCGTGCTGACGACGCATCTGCGTTCCGACGGGCGCCACAAGTCGAAGCTGTACGTCGATGGCGGTCCCGGTTCGACCAAGACGGTCGGCTACCTCCGGATGGAGGGCCGGGAGGTATTCAAGCACGCCGTCGGCATGATCACGGACGTGATCGTCGATGCGTTCAACGCCACCGGCTTTACCGCCGAGGACATCAACTGGTTCATTCCGCACCAGGCCAACAAGCGAATCATCGATGCGTCGGCGCACAAGCTCCATATTGCGCCGCAGAAGGTCGTCCTGACCGTCGACAAGCACGGCAACACCTCGGCGGCCTCGATCCCGCTGGCCCTGACGGTTGCCGTCAGGGACGGGCGGGTCAAGAAGGGCGATCTGGTGTTGTTCGAGGCGATGGGCGGCGGTTTCACCTGGGGCTCGGCGCTCGTGCGCTGGTAGCGCGCCGTCAAACAGTGCCGACAGGTTGCCGGTATCTTTCCTGCGTCCAGGTGCTGGTCGCTGTTGACCATTGCGCGCTAAGCTTTTAATTTCAGTCAAGAAATTGTTCGCCGAGAGTGCGGGGCAGGCGATGACCACGGGAACCGGAAAAACAGTTACGCGCGTCGATTTGTGTGAGGCGGTCTACCAAAAGGTGGGCCTGTCGCGTACGGAATCGTCGGCTTTTGTCGAGTTGGTGCTGAAGGAGATCACCGATTGCCTGGAAAAGGGCGAGACGGTGAAGCTGTCCTCGTTCGGCTCCTTCATGGTGCGCAAGAAGGGCCAGCGTATCGGCCGTAATCCGAAGACCGGCACCGAGGTGCCGATCTCGCCGCGGCGTGTGATGGTGTTCAAGCCGTCGGCGATCCTGAAGCAGCGGATCAATGGCCACGCCGTCACCAACGGCGATGGCAGCAAGGCCGACTAAAGCGCGGTCGCGCTTTAGCTTGTTGTTTGAGCGTGATCTTTTCGGAAAACCGCTTCGCACTTTTCCGGATCATGCTGTAGCGCGTTTTCAAGCGAAGTGGATTCCCGGTTCGCGTGAAGAAAGCGCGCCGAAACCAGCATCTGGAGCCCGGTTCCGCTTCAATCGGAGCGGACGAGCCTCCAGGCATTGAAGCCAGAGGAGCGGGCATTTGGACAAGGCGCCGGATGCGTTCCGTACCATCAGTGAAGTCGCAGACGAGCTCGATATTCCCCAGCATGTGCTGAGGTTCTGGGAAACGCGCTTCGCGCAGATCAAGCCGATGAAGCGTAGCGGCGGCCGCCGCTACTACCGCCCCGACGATGTCGATCTGCTCAAGGGCATCCGCCGGCTGCTCTATGGCGAGGGCTACACCATCCGCGGCGTGCAGCGGATCCTGAAAGAGCACGGCATCAAGTCCGTGCAGGGCATCGCCGACCAGAGCGCGGCCGTCTCGTTCGGCGCGGTCGAGGAGGCGGTCGGCAACAGCATGGCCGAGCTGGACGAGCGCGACGGCAATGACGGCCTCGATTTCGACGGCGAGGAGGGCGACGGCGACGAGCAGGGAATCGACTACCGATTCGTCGATCCCGACGAGGACCCGATCCTGTCGACCTACAAGGCGCATGCCCAGCCGGGCAAGGCGTCCGCTGCGCCGCCGGTGCGCCCCTCCGTTCCGTCAGCGGATCGGGAGCGGCTCGAGCGCGTGCTGCAGGAGCTGGTCGCCTGCCGGCAGATGATCGACACGGCGATGAAGGACGGCTGAGTCCGGGGAACCAACCGGTGCCCGGAATGCAGCCTTTGAAGGCCTGCCCCGCCTTGCGCGAACGCAGGATCGCGGCTAATGGAACGGCATCGGAGCGTGGCGCAGCCCGGTTAGCGCACTAGTCTGGGAGACTAGGGGTCGGAGGTTCGAATCCTCTCGCTCCGACCATTACTCGGCCGGACTTCAGGGCGTCCGGATTTCATTCAGCAGACCGGATCAAGCAGCGCGTCCGCAATTGATGTGCGACACAGCTGCATCCGCGAATCCATGCATGTCCGACGGGCCGACCAAATCGATCGTTTGGTCGTGACACCAAGTCCCGCCGCCCGAACACGGCGGTAGTTTTACGGGTTTGTTGGGCGCCTGCCGAATGAGGCTATTCCGCTCGGCGAATCAAGACGTTGACGTCGAAACTTCTACGAGGGCACGAACCGTTGCCCTTGGGAAACCGCAATTTCCTTCAGTATCTGGTTAAGGATCACTGCGCATCCTCCGCTCGCGCTTTCGGTGCATGAGCGACGGGAAGTCAAATCGGGCTTCGATGGGCGATCCAAAGCTGGAACGAGCGATGACATCCACGGCCGGATTGCAAAGGGATCAGGACAGCGGGACGCCGGCGCCTTACAGCGCGCCACCGACGCCGGTCGTCCTTCCTGATGAATCGATCGAGGCACAGGCTGCGGTGAGCGGCTCCGGCTCGGGCGGCGTCGGTTCTGTCGTCGCGGAGACCTCCGGCGGGCTCACGATCAACCTGATCTTCGACGCCGCCGCGATGGCGGCGCCTGCCAGCTTCCGAACAGGTATCGAACAGGCGGCAGCGCTTTTGAGTGCGGCGATCACCGACAAGATCACGCTCAATTTCAATGTCGATTACAGCGGCACCGGTGGTGGCGCTGCGGGCGGCCCCGACAGTGGACAGTGGCTCAGCTATTCGACGGTCAGGGCTGACCTGGTGAACAACGCGTCGCCGGGTGACAAGACCTTCAACGCGCTGCCGACCGGCACGTCGATTCAGGGCCAGTCTTCGGTTGCGGTGTGGAACGCGCAACTGAAGCTCTGGGGGGTGATCGGCGCGAACGATACAACGACCGACGACGGCAGCCTGACCTTTGCCACCGACATCAGTCCCGGCCTTCTGGTCGGCGTCGCGCTGCACGAACTCACGCACGCCATGGGCCGCGTTCCCTACGGACCGCAGCCGGATATTTTCGATTTCGATCGCTTCACCAGCTCCGGCGCCCGGTTGCTCTCGGACAACATTCCGACATCGGCGGCCTATTACTCCCTGGACGGAGGCGCCACGAAGCTCGCGGACTACGGCCAGAGCTCGGATCCGAGCGACTTCCTCAACAGCGGCGTGCAGGGTGCAAACGATCCCTTCAACGAATTTTACACCGGCAGCACGTTGCAGTCGCTCACCGCGATCGACCTGCAGCAGCTCGATTCGCTGGGGTTTCACATCAAGGCGTCGTCTGCACCGGCGGCCATCCAGACCACCAATGTTGCCGCGCAGCTTGCGGACGGTCAGATCGACCTCTTGCAGTACAGCTCCGGCAATCTGATTGGCTCGTCGCTCATCCCGCAGAGCTTCTGGAAAGTCGTCGGCAACGTTGATTTGGACTCGTCCGGCAGCGGCGAATTCGTCACGCAATCCAATGGTCAGGTCGACCTGCTCTGGTTTTCCGGAGGCAAGCTCTCTGCATCGCTTCTGCTGGTCGGCAGCTATGCGGACATCGAGGGCGCGGGTCACTTCAGCGGGCAGGCGAACCCCGGCTTCGTCACTCAGGTGAACGGCGGCCAGATCGACTTTCTCTGGTTCAATTCCTCCGGCCACCTGACTGCAAGCTATCTCACCAGCCAGGCGTTCTGGAACGTCGTTGGCGTTGCAGACGTCAATGGTGACGGTCGTTCCGACGTCATCACGCAATCCGCGGGCGGCCAGATCGACATCCTGTACTTCGACCAGGGCAAGCTGATCGGAAGCAATCTGTTGCCGGGCAACTACGATCCGGTTCACGACGTCAAGGACATGACGGCGGGCATCGCAGAATTCATCACCCAGAATGGTGCCGGTCAGGTCAACGAGCTCGCGTTCGACGGCAGTCACGTCACCCAGGTTGCGTCGGTTGGATCTTCCGGGATTCCGTTGATTCAGGCAGGCGCGGCGTCCGACCAGTTCTTTGCGTCAGCGGCGCAGGCTCACGTGGTTCCTTCGGACCCCGCTTCGAATGCCGCTGCATCGGCTAGCTTCGACGGCACGACGTTGGACCTGCAACGGCCGTCCACATTCAGCGGCCAGTTGATCGGGTTCAGCGGCGATGGCGGCGAGGGGGCCGACCAGATCGACCTGCACGGCATCAATTTCAACAGCGTCCATTCCAGCTTCGACGATGGCTCCGGGGTGCTGTCAGTGAGCGATGCGGTGAGCACAGCCACGCTCCATTTCCTCGGAGGCTATGCGCAGGACGATTTCAAGTTCGCCAATAACGGGAATGGAGGAACATTGGTGGTCGCGGCGGCGGCGCCGGCTCAAAGCGGCAACCTGCTTTCCGATGCGGCAGCGCAGGACACATTCGTGTTCGCGGAAAACTTCGGCCATGTGACCCTCGCGAACTTTTCGCCCGCGACCGATTCGCTGCAATTCAGCAAGAGCGTGTTTGCGGACCAGAACGCTCTGGTCGCAGCCACCCATGACGACGCATCCGGCAACGCGGTCATCACCGATGCCGCGAACGACACGATCACGCTCCAGCACGTCACGACGGCAGAGCTGCTCGCGCACCAGGGCAGCTTCCACATCGTCTAGATCCCCGCCGCCCGGATTGCCGTGGGGCAAGCCGCATTCAACGCAAACCCCGGGGTTCACGTCCCCTGGGTTCCCTTCGGCTCGTCGGGGCAGGTGGACCCAACGCCGGCTTCAGGTCTCGAATGCCATCGCGGCGATCAGGCACGCCTTTTCGAGGCGGTTGTTGAGGACCGCAAGCTTGGCCGTGAACTCGGCCAGCTCATGCTCGCTGAACTCCTCGAAGACGGTTTTCTTGAACGCCTTGTGCTGTTCGGCGAGGCTCGCCAGATGCTTTCGGGTCTTGTCGGTCAGCGACAGCCGGACCACGCGTGCGTCAGCAGGCGAGGGGGCGCGCCGCAGCAGTTCCTTCTGCTCGAGCAGCTTGGACTGCGTGGTCACGAACGACGGATCGACGTGCAGCAGCTTCGACACCACGTTGATCGGCACGCCGTCATCCTTGTCGAGATCCGAGATCGCAATGAGAATCATCCACTGCGGACCACTGACGCCAAGCGCCTTGCCCCAGACCTGACGGACTCGCTCGAGATGCGAGTTGATGGATGAAAT
Source organism: Bradyrhizobium sp. USDA 3364 (assembly GCF_054056355.1). Lineage (NCBI taxonomy): Bacteria > Pseudomonadati > Pseudomonadota > Alphaproteobacteria > Hyphomicrobiales > Nitrobacteraceae > Bradyrhizobium > Bradyrhizobium sp. USDA 3364. The sequence goes on along the minus strand of NZ_JBSRYG010000002.1, from coordinate 7,324,034 downwards.
CTCGAGGGTAAATCGCTTGATGATGTCGAGATGTTCGATGGCGCGCTGGCGCGTCGTATCCTTCCTTGTCACTGACACAGCTTCCTCTTCCCCAGGTGCCGACTCAGCTTTGCGCTGATTTATTTCTTGTTTCCCGCACCGCAGCGGGATTTTTCTAGTAAGCCGCCCACGAACGCAAGTGAACGTAAAGTAATTATAACGGTCGTATGACGACTGGACTATTTAGGGTGTGACAAGTTTCCTCATATGGGCAAGGGGCTTACGGGCAGCGTTGCCGGCGAGCCACAGTGTGGCCCCATTCGCATTCCTGACTTTATAAACTATTTTGATTGGCGAACTCGCCAATGCATATTGAACCCCGGCGGTAGGGGAATCTCGATCGTCCCGTTGCGGTGATCGTTCAAGTCCGTCGCACACCACAGATTGATCTGAGGGTGCGGGGTTTGGGGAAAACGGTCTTGGACAATGCGGGAGGATCACGGGGCGCTCGCGGCCTCGGACTCTCCGCATATGAGCAACTTGGAGGTTTAAAATGAATTTGAAGAGCCTTATCCTGGGCTCGACGGCTGCGCTGGTTGCGGTCGGCGGGGCACAGGCGGCCGATCTTCCCGTAAAGGCCAAAGCGGTCGAATACGTGAAGGTTTGCTCCCTTTACGGTCCGGGCTTCTACTACATCCCCGGCACCGACACCTGCATCAAGCTGGGCGGCTACGTCCGTGCCGACGTTGTGGTCAACGGCAACAGCGTGTACGGCCCGAACGTCAACGGCGCCAGCGGTGCCAACAACCGCTTCACCAACGGCTACACCTGGCGTTCGCGTGAAGACCTGAACATCGATACGCGCACCGCGACCGAGTACGGCGTGGTCCGCACCTATTTCGATGCGGTGTTCACCTGGACCTCCGACACCTACACCGGCCAGGGCAACGGCTCGACCGTCTATTCGGCGATCGGCAGCTCTCCGGCTCCGAACAACGCTGGTGCGGGCAACGTCGCTGCTGGTTCGGTCGGCGTCTACTACGCCTTCATCCAGTTCGCCGGCTTCACCATCGGTAAGGCGGTCTCGCAGTTCGCTGCTCCCTGGAACGGCTATCCGGGCAACAACTACGACGCTCTCGTCGGTGGCGTGAACACCACCAACGGCATCAACCAGTTCACCTACACCGCGCAGTTCGGCAACGGCGTGTCGCTGGCTCTGTCGGCGCAGGACCAGGTTGCCTACATGCAGGCTGGCGTGAACAACCTCGGCGTCGGTGGTGCTTACGGTTCGAGCGACTACGCCGGCACGATCGCGCCGGACTTCGTCGCTTCGCTCAAGGTCGACCAGGCTTGGGGTATCTTCCAGGCGTCGGTGGCCGCGCATGACAACCATGCTGCCTACTACGGCGGCACCGAGTTGACCGGTCATCCCGACGACAAGTGGGGTTGGGCTGGTGCACTGGCCCTGTCGATCAAGAACATCCCGACCGGACCTGGTGACACCATCAACGTCCAGGGCGTCTACACCGACGGTGCGACCCGTTACAACATCCAGGAACTGGCCAGCAACCTCAGCTCGATCGCCATCTATGGCGGTACGAACCTGGCCGGCGCCTACCAGAGCGTTGGCTTCGGCACGGCACCCGACACGGTGTTCGGCCCTGGCGGTCAGCAGCAGTCGATCAAGACCTGGGGCTTCCGTGGCGCGTACACCCACAACTGGGATCCCTACTGGAACACCAGCTTGTACGGTGCCTTCGCTTCGGTCATGTACAACGACACGGCGAAGTCGCTCATCTGCGGCATCGGCGGCGTCGGCGGCACGTTCCGCACGGCCTTCGGCAACGGCGTGACCAGCTGCAACCCCGACTACAACATCTCGCAGATCGGTATCATCACCCGTTGGACCCCGGTCAAGAACCTGACCTTCTCGGCCGACGTGACCTACCTCCACCTCGATCAGAAGTATGCCGGCACGGTCACGACCTCGTCGACCGGTATCGGCAAGCCGACCGCGACCTACGAGCTGAAGGATCAGGACACTGTCCAGATGCTCTTCCGCGCTCAGCGCAACTGGTAATACCGGTTGATCTGATCACGATCCAACAGAACCCCGGCAGGCGACTGCCGGGGTTTTTCTTCGAGAGAAATCGACCGCAAGAGACGGGAACGTCTTCGAGCGAAGTGGATACCGGCTCAGTTGAAGAAACGCGTCAAAGAGGCTGTGGCTGCGTCATTCTGGTCTACGCGGACAACGAAGACGAGCCATGCGATTCATTCGCCTGCAAACTTATTTACTTACCTGATCTACTAAACTATATACGGCGTGGCCAACACATTGAATGATGGCTCTTAGCTTGATGCTAAGCCTCCCAAACCTCCGGCAATGCCCTGCCGGAGGTTTTTGATTCGATGTCGTCAAGATTTGACGGAATCGATCCGCAGTGCATTCTCGTCGTTCATGGGACGCTTCAAGAACAGCCGCCTGGCGCGTATGAGCAGCGGCCACTACTGCCTGATACGGGATCTCGGGCTGGTTAAGGGCGGCAAGGGATTGCGGCACCATGAGGTGGTGATCGACTTCTCATGGCGCGGCTTGTTCAAGCTCGCGCTGAGCGCCGGCACCGGCATCCTGCGGCGGCGCGCGCCTGCGCACATCGAGACCGCCGAATAGTGCCGGATCATGCCGCGACGCGTGATCGATGTTCGCGAACCCGCGGGATGGAAGAGCCGCGGACGTCGCTCGGGTCAAGTTCGATCATCATACGACGTCCACGCGCTTTGGCACGCTGTCCGACGTCGCTGATCAGCGTGACCCGTCGCGCGGCTTCGGCGGCGTTACCTCGACGGCGGCCGCAATGGAGATTCCGGCTGCAATCGCCATCAGCGTTGTCGCAACCAGTCTGTTCAGGGTGTTCACGATCATCGTCTCCGATTGTCGATGTCGGATTGTTCGCAACGCGGAATGATTTCGTTACGCCGCCGGCTGCCTCAATCTGCTGCACGCGGCTCACTTGCGCGTGAGGGGCGGGCGGCGTTGCTGCGCGATAATTCGGTGATGTAGAGTGCCGCAGCCAAGCGGTTGGAACAGCGATCCATGCCCCAGCCGAAACAAACAAGAAGCAGGGAAGGAACGGATCTCACATGAAGGATTTCGCCGGAAAGATTGCCGTCATCACCGGTGGCGGCACGGGCATGGGGCGCGAGCTCGCACGGCAGCTTGTTGCCGAGGGCTGCAATGTCGCGATGTGCGACGTCTCGGCCGAGGCGATGGCCGAGACCAAGCGGCTGTGCGAGGTCGAGAAACTGCCGCAGGGCCTGCGCATCACCACGCATGTTGCCGACGTCTCGATCGAGGATCACTACAGGCTTTTCCGCGACGAGCTGATCGAGCAGCAGGCGACCGACAAGATCCATCTGCTGTTCAACAATGCCGGCATCGGCGGTGGCGGCAGCCTGTTCACCAATACGCGCGAGCAGTGGGAGCGCACCTTCAACATCTGCTGGGCCGGCGTCTATCTCGGGGTCCGTACCTTCCTGCCGCTGCTGGTGAAGGCCGACGAGGCGCACATCGTCAACACCTCGAGCGTCAACGGCTTCTGGGCCTCGGTTGGGCTCGGCGTGTCGCACACCGCCTACAGCGCGGCAAAGTTCGCGGTGAAAGGCTTCACCGAGGCGATGATCAACGATCTCCGCCTCAACGCGCCGCATGTGAAGTGCTCGGTCGTGATGCCCGGCCATATCGGCACCTCGATCGTGTCGAACTCGCGCAAGGTGCAGAACGGCTCCGACCAGCTCAATCCCGACGAGCTCAAGCAGGCCCGCCAGCGTCTGCAAGGGCAGGGCGTCGATGTCGCCAAGATGTCGGATGCCGATATCCAGCAGATCGCGCTCGACCGCGCCCGCATCTTCCACGACGAGGCACCGACCTCGGCGGCAGCCGCCGCCAGGATCATCCTCGACGGCGTCAAGGCCGAGCGCTGGCGTATCCTGGTCGGCGACGATGCGCATATGCTCGACGAGCGCGTGCGCAAGACACCCGAGCAGGCCTACACGCCGGAATTCTACCAGGACCTCGTGGCGGCGACCGGCTGGAAGGTCGGGTGATCGGTGCTCCATAAGATCCGTCATGCCTGCGCAACGGCTTTGCCGTTGTCACAGGAGACCGCGGAACGCGTGTCTCGAAGCATGCACGGCCCGGCTAGTGGCCGTCGATCCTTCGAGACGGCCGCGTTGCGGCCTCCTCAGGATGACGGGGTTAGCTACCCGCGCATCGTGCGCTGGCGTGACCCCGCCTGATAGGCGAGGCGGTAGTGCCCCGAGCAATAGGGCATGCCGCCGAGCGGCGTGTTGCCGCAGAAGCAGAAATCGTCGGCGCCCGGGCTGCTGATCGGCCAGCGGCAGCGCTGTTCGCTCAATTCGAACAGCGAGCAGCTGTTGGCGCTGACAACAGGCGCATCGACGGGCTCTTGCTCGTAGACCGCCTGAAGCAACCGGAGCTGCTGCTTGGCGGTCGCCCGTTGCGCGGCGTGGGCGGCGGATTTCTTGCGCCGCGCCCGGCGTTCGTCCGGCGTCGTGCGCGTGAGGTTCAGCCGCGACAGCTTGCCGATCACCGCGTTGCGGCTGACGCCGATATTGACGGCGATGTCGCGGCAGGAGAGGCCGGCTTCGAAGTAGATCTTGAGTTGGTCGACGCGCTCCGGCGTCCAGGTCTCTTGGTTGACAATCATCTGACGGTTCCACGTTCTGTGTTGAACCGCCGCGCCGGCACATGCGCCCTTAGCTCTTGAGCTCCGCGCAAACGCTGTGCGTTTGTCGCGAGGATTATGCTCTCAAGGCGTGCGTCCGTTGTCGCGGATTGCAAGCAACCCGTCCTTGATGGCGAGCCGAATGCCTTCCTCGATCAGTGTCCGTGCGACGCCCGGGACGCTCGTACCGTGTGTGCCCTGTCGCACCAGCTTCTCGAGATAACCAATCGTCGAGAGCGCCAGCGTGACCGGGACGCGGTCGGTTTCGGCCTTTTCCGTAGCCATGAAGAGACGCTTAACCCTGAACGGTTGTACTGAAAAGTATCTATTTAGAGTCTATTTAGGGATAAGGCAGTTCGTCAAGCCGTGGGCGGAAAAAAGCGGACGACCGAATCCGGTCGCGCCGGAGCTGGTTCCGGAGCGGCGTTTTCGTCAAATTACTGTGAATAATGAAGGTGTTAGGACCGCAACTCGACCCTGACCGGGAACGTCTTGAGAAGCCGCTCAGCCGTTTCGGCCTTCTCCGGAGGTGCACTCACGCTGAGGTACAGCCCACGGGACGGGTCGGTGATGGCGTCGACACTCACCTCGCCGGACAATCCTTCCCGTGCCAACAGCTCGCGGGCGGCCTCGCCGGCGGCGATCTCGCGCAGCTTCGGCTTGAAGATCTTGCCGACCGGGGTGACCGGCATCTCGGGAATCACCGACACCACGCGCGGCCGTGCCGGCGGCTCCAGGATGTTGTCCTGCACAAAGGCGGAGAGCGCCTGCGGATCGAGGTGCACGCCGGGCTGCGCCGAGACGAACAGCATCGGCACTTCACCGGCATAGCTGTCCGGACGTCCGACGGCCGCGGCCAAGGCGACGCCCGGAAATGCCAACGCGGCGTCCTCGATCGCGCGCGGGTCGATGTTGTGGCCGCCGCGGATGATGACGTCCTTGGCGCGGCCCATGATGTAGACGAAACCATCGGCATCGATCCGGCAGATGTCGCCGGTGCGCAACCAGCCGTCCCGGAACGCGTCCTCGGTCTGCTTCTTGTCGACATACCCGGCGAACACCTGCGGGCCTCTGGTCAGGAGCTCGCCGACCGGCGAGGGCCACGGCCCGGTGTGCAGTCTGCCGCCCTCGAGGATCGCGAGCTCGACCAGCGGATTGCGGGTGCCGACGCTCTCGGCGCGCGGCTTCACGCCGTGCACGTCATGGGTGATGGCGCCGGCGAGCTCGGTCATGCCGTAGAGCTGCTGGATGCAGGCACCGCCCCAGGTCGCCAGATAGCGCCGCTCGATCTCCGGCGGGCAGATCGAGGCGCCGGTGGCGGTGACGCGCAGGGTCGAGATGTCGCTGTCCGCGACCGGGATGTCGGCCAGCGCCCCGAGCGTGGTCGGCACGTTGCCGGAAATGTTGACGCGGTATTTCTCGATGATCTTCCAGAAATGCGTGATCAGCGCGGGATCGCGCGCGCCGGCGGGGCCGGGGATGAAGATGGTCGTGCCGGCCGCCAGGCAATTGGCCGTCGTGCAGAACAGGCCGCCGACATGGAACAGCGGCATCGTGATCATCGCGCGCTCGCCGCGATGGAAGTCGAGCGCCATGCGCGAAGACACGGTGGACGCGACCATCGCGCGGTTGGTGAGCCGCGCCACCTTGGGATGACCGGTGGTGCCGCCGGTCGGCAGCATCACCGCGACGCGGTCGGCCTCGCTCATGTCCGTCGACTTGCCGTAGTCGTCGCGCCAGGCAGGATCAGGCCGCAGCACTTCGCCGTCGAAGGAAATGCTGCCGTCGAGCGGCACGATCACGATGCGCTTGAGCGACGGCACCTCGCGCTGCAAGCCCTCGACCCTCTCATAGAGGCCGGCCGGCATGCCGGGCGGCGGCGCCAGCAGCAGTTTTGCGTTGATCGCATTGAGCTGGGCGATGATCGCTTCCCGCGTGAACAGCAGGTTCAGCGGCTCCGCGACGCCGCAGGCTGCCGCGCCGAAGATCGCGACCACGGTCGCCGGGCATGCCGGCAGCAGGATCGCGACCGCATCGTCCTTGCCGATGCCATGGCCGCGGAAATAGTTTTCGGCGGCCTTGATGCAGCCCATCAACCGATCGTTCGAGATCACGACCGGGTTGGGATCTAGCGGCGAGCGCAGATAGATCGCGGCTTCGGCGTCCGGCGCGCCCTGCGGGCCGCGGGCAATGAGATCGAGGATGCGCGGGCAGGCGGCGAGCGTCTCCTGCATCTCCTTGTCGCGCACGGCCTCGTCGGCCGGCGAAAGCCTGTCCTTCAGCATATCCGTCCCCGTCCATTCTTGTTCGTTGGGAGGGGGATTGTATCGAGCCGCGCTTGCGGAACACAAGTGCGGCTTATCGACCGCCGGTCAGCCGTGAACCACCGATTTGGCGATCATGCAGTGAATGCCCTTGGAGCCGTTGACCGTCTGCGTCACGCGCAGGTCGGCGGCCAGGCTGCACAGCGTGTAGGCGTCCTCGCGCGACAGATTGCGCTTCTCGCCGAGCAGCACGATCATGTCGCGCAGCGCGCGCACCACGCATTGGTCGAGGTCGGGATCCATTGCCATGGTCATGTAATGGTCTGATGTCTCGGCGCGCGGGTAGGCGAGCTTGATATCCTTGCGCAGGGTCAGGCGGAAGCGCCCGGTGAGCGCGGTCTCGATCGCGGTAACGCAGACCTCGCCGTCACCCTGCACGCCATGGCCGTCGCCGCAGGAGAACAGCGCACCCGGCACGAACACCGGCAGATAGAGCTTGGCGCCGGCGCCGAGCTCCTTGTTGTCGAGATTGCCGCCCATCGCGCGCGGGATCAGCGAGGAGATGCGGCCCCAGGCCGGCGGCGGTGAGACGCCCATCACGCCGAAGAACGGCTTCAGGGGCAGGTCGAGCCCCCATGGCATGCGGCCGACCATGCGCGCGCGATCGAGCGGGATGTTGAGAATGCGCGTCTCGTGGAAATCGTCGGGCAGGGTGCCGGACAGCGGCTTGATCAGATTGTAGCCCCAGTCCTGGCGAAGCTGGACGTCGAGGATGTCGACCTCGAGCACGTCGCCAGGTTCGGCGCCGCTCACGGCGATCGGGCCGGTCAGGATGTGCCCGGGCACCATCCGCTCGCTCTTCGCATGGATCGCGTCGAGCTCGGGCGGGACATGGAAGTTGCTGCGGTCGGGCACCACGTCGGCGCCGCCGCTGACGGTCTCGATCGTGACCTCGTCGCCACTGGCGACGGTGAGAACCGGTTTCAGCTTGGCTTCAAAGAAGCCCCAATGGCAGGTTTCGGGGCTGGACTTCAGGTGATGATGGGTCATGTGACGTCTTTTGATTGGTTTCCCAGCAGCGTATGACGCTGTAGCAGAACTTCGCAGAGGCTTCCCTTGTTTTTTGTGCTCTCCAAGACGCTCGGCATCATGCTGCTGCCGATCAATTTCCTGATCGGGATCGGCGTGATCGGCGCCGTCCTGCTGCTGACGCGGTTTGCCCGCTTCGGCCGCAGGTTGATGGTCGCATCGCTGCTGCTGCTTGCGATCTGCGGCTTCTCGCCGCTCGGTAATGTCCTGATCTCCACTCTGGAACAGCGCTTCCCGCCATGGGACGCTTCGCGCGGCGCGCCCGACGGCATCATCGTGCTCGGCGGCTCGATCGATGCCGATCTGTCGGTCGCGCATGGTACGCCGGTGGTGCGCAGCGCGGCCGATCGCGTGATCGCTGCGGCCGCGCTCGCGCGCAAATACCCGAACGCGCGGCTCGTGTTCACCGGCGGCAGCGCAAACCTGATCTCGAACGATGCGCGCGAAGCCGACTACGCCGCCGAGATGTTCGAGAGCCTCGGGATTCCCAGATCGCGATTGACCATCGAGCGCCGCTCGCGCAACACGGTGGAGAACGCCGAGTTCTCCAAGGCGCTGGTCGACCCCAAGCCGGGCGAACGCTGGCTGCTCGTGACCTCGGCCTATCACATGCCGCGCTCGGTCGGGCTGTTCCGCAAGACGGGATTCAATGTCGAGGCCTATCCGGTCGATTGGCGCGTCGGCAATGTCATGAGCTTCGCGACGCTCGCGATCGAGGGCCTGTCGCGCACCGATCTCGGCACCCGGGAGTGGATCGGGCTTGTGGCCTATCATCTGGCCGGCAAGACCGATGATCTGCTGCCGGGGCCGGCGCCGCGCTGAGGCGTAAGGCACTTGTCGCGTCGTCCGACCAATCCGGCTAACATAGGTGCAACAGGCGGCGCCAAGCCGCGATCACGGGAGTTCACGCCATGCAACAGCAGACACCGCCGGAACAGTTCGACCTCGGCGCGCTCGTTTCCGATCTGAACAACCTGCTGCGGCTGAAGACCACGGTCATCGGCATCAAGATGTTTGCGCGCGTCGAGGAGATGGAGGCGATCCCGAAGATCCGCCGCCCGTCGGCGGTGCACACCACGGATCAGATCGTCAGCATGGCCTCGCGGCTCGGCTGGACCGTCGGCATCACCGGTGACGATCTGGTCGGCGCGCAGTGCCGCGCGGTGATCGGGCTCGCGCCGCAGGACGAGAAGTGGCTCGCCGGCGAGAACTATGTCGGCGTCTGGCACGGCACCGCCGAAGACGCGCGCAAGCGCCAGGAGGCGCTCGACGTGGTGCCTTACGGCCAGTACCAGGCGATGGCGGTGAGCCCGCTGACCAGCGGCCGTCTCAATCCGCCTGACATCTGCCTCGTCTATGCGACGCCGGGCCAGATGATCATCCTGATCAACGGGCTGCAGTACACCGGCTACAAGAAGTTCGAGTGGGGCGTGGTCGGCGAGACCGCCTGCGCTGACTCGTGGGGGCGGGCGCTGAAGACCGGCGAGCCGAGCCTGTCGCTGCCGTGCTTCGCCGAGCGCCGCTACGGCGGCGTGCCCGACGAGGAGATGCTGATGGCGCTGCCGCCGGCCTATCTGGTGAAGGCGATCGCGGGGATGAAGCAGCTCGCCAGGAACGGCCTGCGCTATCCGATCGCACCCTACGGCATCCAGGCCGACGTGCGCGCCGGCATGGGCGTGTCGTACAAGAAGTAGGGCAAGCGTCATTGCGAGCAGCTCGCGACAAAATTGCAAGGCAATTTTGCGCTGAGGCGACGACTTGTCCGCCGAAGCCTTAGCGAAGGCAGAAGCAATCCATCGCTCCGCACACGCGGTGAAATGGATTGCTTCGCTTCGCTCGCAATGACAAAACGGGGCAAATTTCGTTGTGTAGGAGCCTGATCCATGTCCTCGTCGAAACTCGATATCGTCGTCTACGGTGCGACCGGCTTCACCGGTCAGCTCGTCGCCGAATATCTCGCGGCGCATTATCGCGACGGCAGCCTGAAATGGGCGATGGCCGGGCGCAGCAAGGACAAGCTCGCCGCGGTTCGTGATGCGATCGGCGCGCCTGCCGACACGCCCTTGATCGTTGCCGACGCCAGCGATGCTGCTTCGCTGAAGGCGATGCTGGCACAGACCAAGTCTGTGATTTCGACGGTTGGTCCGTATCAGCTCTATGGCAACGAGCTGATCGCGGCCTGCGTGGAAAGCGGCTCCGACTATTTCGATCTCTGCGGCGAGCCGGTCTGGATGCGGCAGATGATCGACAAGCACGAGGCCGCGGCGAAGGCCAGCGGCGCGCGCATCGTGTTCTCCTGCGGCTTCGACTCGGTGCCGTTCGAGCTCGGCGCGTTCTTCGTCCAGGAGGAGGCCAAGCGCGTGTTCGGCGCGACCGCGCCGCGCGTCAAGGGCCGCGTGCGCGACATGCGCGGCACGCTGTCCGGCGGCACGGCCGCAAGCGCCAAGGCAACCTTCGATGCGGTCGCCAAGGATCTCAGCCTGGTCGCGATCCTCAACAATCCGTTCGCGCTGACCCCGGGCTTCGAGGGGGCGAAGCAGCCGCGCGGCAGCAAGCCGGCTTATGAAGAGGATCTGCACTCCTGGACCGCGCCGTTCATGATGGCGCTGATCAACACCCGCAACGTCCACCGCTCCAACATGCTGATGGGCTTTCCCTACGGCCGGGACTTCGTCTACGACGAGATGGTCCTGACCGGCCCGGGCGAGAAGGGCGAGGCCAATGCAAAGAAGGTGATGGCGCTGAATGCCGAGAAGACCGGCCCGAGCGCGCCGAAGCCGGGCGAGGGACCGTCAAAGGAAGAGCGCGAGAACGGCCACTACGACCTGCTCTATCTCGCGGTCGCGCCCGACGGCCGCATGGTCCGCGCCGGCATCAAGGGCGATCGCGATCCCGGCTACGGCTCGACCTCAAAGATGATCTCGGAATGCGCGATCTGCCTGCTGCGCGACACGCCCGACGTTGCCGCCGGCTTCTGGACGCCGGGCGCCGCGATGCGCGGCAAGCTCATCAAGCGCCTGGTCGATCACGCCGGGCTGACGTTCGAGATCGAGAAGTAGCTTCTCGCAGCTTTTCTCGATGTCATCGTCCGGCTCGCCGCCTCCGCTCGAGCTTCGGCGCGCCGGGGATGCGTGGCCTCGTCGAAGCCTTGGCGAAGGCGCGACCGGGCGATCCAGTACTCCGCGGCTTCTCGGCTCAAGCATGGCCGTCTCGGGAATACTGGATCACCCGCTTTCGCTTTCGCGGCTGATGACAGCCAAGGCTACGCCGTCGCCCGCGGATTATACGCGTACATAAAATCCATGCCCTTGGACGACACCGGCAGCAGCAGCTTCAGCATGTGATCGCGCAGCCAGGCGCCGGTCGGGCTGAACTCGCGCTTGCTGTTGCCGTTGCGGCGGGCGATCGCCACGATCTTCTCGGCGCGCGGGCGTCGCTCGTGCTCGAAGGCCTGGAACGTCATGCCGAGCTCCTGGCCGTCGCGCATCAGCATGCCGAGCCGCAGCGCGTCTTCGAGCGCGAGCGACGCGCCCTGGCCGGCATGCGGGCTGGTAGCGTGGGCGGCGTCGCCGATCAGGAGCGTCCGCTTGCGCGACCAGGTCGGCAGCGTCGCGACGTCGAGCGTGTCGGTCACCACGATGTTCTCGGCGGCCTCGATGATCTCGGGGATCGGCGCGTGCCAGCCGGCGTGGAAGTCACGCACGTGCTGCTTGATGGCGTCCTGGCTTTGCTGCCGCCAGGCCGCCGCGGTCATGCCGTGCGACGGCTGCGTGCTCCACCACATCGCGCCTGTGTCCGGATCGGGGCTGCACAGGCCGTAGCCGAAGAAGCCGCTCTGTCCGAATGTGGTCTCGACCTTCCGGCCGATCGGCAGGCGCTCGAACATCGCCCGCGGCACGAAGCCGCCGAAACCGATCAGCCCGGTGTCAAATGGCGTCGGCCCGTCAGGGATCACATGCCGCCGCACCGCCGAATGCACACCATCGGCGCCGATCACGAAATCGCCCTCGGCGGTGGTGCCGTCGGCGAAATAGGCGATGACGGGCTGGTCGCCGCGGTCCTCGATCTTCACCAGCTTCTTCTCGAAGAACACCGAGACGTTGGAGCCCCAGGCCTTGTCGATCAGCGTCTCGTTCAGGGTCGCGCGGCACATGTTCACCGCGGGCTGGCCGAAGCGCTGCTGCATGTTCTGGTTCAGCGAGCCGAGCTTCTTGCCGCTCTGCGAATAGAAGTCGAAGGATTCGGCGATCGAGCCGCTGCGGATCAGTTCATCGGCAAGGCCGAGCTCCGCCAGCACGTGCATGCCGTTGGGGGCGATCTGCAACCCGCCGCCGATTCCGGTGGAGTACGGCCAGGCTTCATAGAGCTCGGCTTCGATGCCGGCGCGGGTCAGGAACATCGCGGTGACCGGACCTGCGATGCCGGCGCCAATGATCAGAGCTTTACGGGGACGTGAGGTCATGCCTTGCTCCATGCATCCGTGTGGGCTACGAAAGGTTAGTTGCTAATTATCTTAGTTTATAAGATATTAGGCGAGTAAGATATAGGAGCAGCTTTGTCAAGTGCGAAGTCGCGCCAAGCGCTGATGCAGGAACTCGAGGAGGCGATGCGCCGGTCGTCGGCGCAGGGTGTAATGTACGGCCAAGCCGTTGCAGAAGTTGCCGGAATTTCGAACTCCGACATGGAGTGCATGGACATCCTGATGCTGGAGGGGCGCGTCACCGCCGGCCGCCTCGCCGAGGTGACCGGGCTGACCACCGGCGCCATCACGGGTGTGGTGGATCGGATGGAGAAGGCGGGCTATGTGCGCCGCGAGCGGGACGAGAGCGACCGGCGCAAGGTCTTCATCTCGGTGATCGAGGAAAAGGCCGCCGAGATCGGCAAGTTCTACGTGCCGATGCAGGAGGCGATGCTCAAGGTCTGGAGCGGCTACACCGACGACGAACTGCGGCTGCTGCTGCGCTTCGCCAATGACGGCTACAAGGGCGTGCTGGAGGCGACCAACGCGCTGAAGAGCGTGATCGACACGCCGCCGGAGCAGCGCGCCAAGCTCAAGATGCCGCCTAAGTCTCGTCGCTGACTTCGATCGCGGTCGCGCGGTAGCGCTCGGCCGCCGCGTACATGCCCCACATCGTGCCCAGCATCATCCAGAAGTGCCGCCAATGGTCGGTATCGATGATGAAGCTTTCGCCGACGATGCCGAGGAACGCCGAGAAGATCGCGAGATAGTCGCGCTGCCACGGCACCCGCATGTAGATGTAGCGGAAGCCGATGATCGCGCTGACGAACACCAGCGCCGGATAGCAGATGCCCGAGATCCAGCCGCCCGACATGAAGGCGTTGAGGAAGGAGTTGTGGGTGTCCTCGGGGAAGTAGGTGTGGAATTGCAGCGGCCCGATGCCGAATGGCAGTTCCAATGCCATCTGGGCGCCGAGGATATGGCGGCCGAACCGGCCGAAGCGGCCTTCGTCATAGCTCTGGTCGAAGCTCGCGCGCTGCTTGAACATGTCGGCGACCGAGCCGATCGAGAGCAGTACCGCAATCAGCGCAACGGCCAGGATCGCCGCGATCAGGGTCATCACGATGATGCGCGAGCGCTGCGCCTGCGAGCGGCTGGTGAACACCATCAGCGCCAGCATGAAGGCCGCGGTGATCACGAGGCCGCCCCAGGCGGCGCGGGAGAACGACAGCAGGATCGCAAGCGAGATGATGCCGAACGCGATGGCGTTGCGGAACGCCTTGCCGAAACGGTCGGACACGACGCTTTGCAGCGTGAACAGCGCGGGCAGGATCAGGAACGCGCCGAGCACATTGGGATCCTTGAAGGTGCCGCGGGCGCGATCGTACAGCGTCAGCAGGTCGTAGCCACCGGGCACCAGGTGGAAGTATCCGGCGATGCCTGCGAGCGAGGCGATCATCGCGCCGACGATCAGGCCGCGGCGCAGCATGTCGAGCCGCGCCCCGGTATCCTCCGACATCACCATCGCGAAGAAGATTACGGTGACGGCCATATACCAGGAGGTGAGCACCCAGTTCACCACCTCCGGCTTGTCGAGGAACGGCACCGCGCCGATGCTGTAGCCGACATTGAGCACGATCAGCGCGAACAGCAGCGGCATGAACACCAGCCGCATCCGCAGGCCGGTGGCGAAGAACAGCACGCAGGCGGTCAGTGTGACGAGTTCATACGGACTCGGCTCGATGAACACGATGGCGACCGACGCGCCGGCCAGCCACACCAGCGCCCGCTGCAACGCCAGCACGCCTGACGGCGCTGATGTCAGCGATTGGGATGTCCCGGCTGTCGCCGCATAGGCCATCGGATACTCACGCAACACGATACAAACACTCAGTCCACTGCTTCGTCATTGCGAGGAGCGAAGCGACGAAGCAATCCACCCATCCCCGAGTCGCAGCATGGATTGGTTCGCTACGCTCGCAATGACGGCAGTCAATCTCGAATCTAGTACGCGTTCTCGCTCTTGGTGAGCAGCGAGAACGGGGTCTTGAGCAGGATGTAGAGGTCGAACAGCACCGACCAGTTCTCGATGTAATAGAGGTCGTATTCGACGCGCTTCTGGATCTTCTCGTCGGTATCGACCTCGCCGCGCCAGCCGTTGATCTGGGCCCAGCCGGTGATGCCGGGCTTGACGCGGTGGCGGGCGAAGTAGCCGTCGACGGCCTCGTCGAACAGGCGGTTCTCCAGCTTGCTCTGCACGGCGTGCGGACGCGGGCCGACCAGCGAGAGGTTGCCCTTCAGCACGACGTTGAACAGCTGCGGCAATTCGTCGAGCGAGGTCTTGCGGATGAAGCGGCCGACGCGGGTGACGCGCGGATCGTTCCTGGTCACGACCTTGGAGGCGGTGGGATCTGCCTGGTGGTGGTACAGCGAGCGGAATTTGTAGACGTCGATCCGCTCGTTGTTGAAGCCGAAGCGCTTCTGGCGGAACAGCACCGGGCCGGGGCTGTCAAGCTTCACCGCGAGCGCCACCAGTCCCAGCACCGGCAGCGCCGCAATCAAGGCCAGGCCGCCGACCACGCGGTCGAACAGCCATTTCAGCACCAGATCCCAATCGGTGATCGGCGCCTCGAACATGTCGAGCGTCGGCACCTTGCCGAGATAGGAGTAGGAGCGGGGGCGGAAGCGCAGCTTGTTGGTGTGGGCCGACAGGCGAATATCCACCGGCAGCACCCACAGCTTCTTCAGCATTTCCAGGATGCGGGTCTCCGCCGAGATCGGCAGCGCGAACAGCACGAGGTCGACGCGGGTGCGGCGGGCGAACTCGACGACGTCGTCGACCTTGCCGAGCTTCGGCGAGCCGGCACAGGTCTCCATGGCGCGGGCGTCATTGCGGTCGTCGAACACGCCGAGCACGTGGATGTCGGAATCGTCCTCGGCGTTCAGCGCCTCGATCAGCTGCTCGCCGTTCTGGTCGGCGCCGACGATGATGGTGCGGCGGTCGAGCCGGCCGTCATGCGCCCAGGCGCGCACCATCGAGCGCAGCGCCAACCGTTCGGCGATCAAGACCGCAAGGCCGACGCAGAAGAACGACGACAGCCAGACCCGCGACACCTCGCCGCCGAGCTTGACCAGGAAGGAGACGCCGATGAACAGCAGGAACACGAACGCCCATGACGAGATCATCCGCGTCATCTGGCGGAGCTGGCCGCGGAAGATCTGCACCTGGTAGATGTCCGCCGCCTGGAAGCAGACCACGGCCGCGGCCGACATGCCGAGGATCGAGGTGATATATCCCCAATGGATGCCGCCGCCGGCGAGCGGCCTGACATAGGCGAGATAGAGAGCGACGCCGACCAGGCTGAGCAGCACGAAATCGGCGAGGCGCACCGCGCCGGCGATCACGACCGGCGAATAGGCGCCGCGAACTTTTTGATTGGTGACGGCGAGTGCGGCCGGCGACAGGCGGCGGCGGCGTTCGACCTGCGGCTGAGCGGCCGCCGCAGACGTAGCCGCATCCAGCATCGAGCGTGCGTTAAACGGTTCCACGAGTCCACGTCCATTCCTGCGCATGCAGATGGGCATCCGCGCGCAGCAGCGAAATTCCCCCGGACGTGACTTAAGGGGACAAATCGGAAGAAACGGTTACGTGTGCAAGAAGTGGTTAACGTTTGGCAAATGCGTCGCGATAGCCGGCCAGCACGCCCTCGACCATTGCGCTCTGCGAGAAATGTTCGGAAATCCGCTCGCGCAGTTTCCCGGCGCGAACTGCGGTCGCGGTGGGATTGTCGAGCGCGGTCTTGATGGCGTCGGCCATCGCCCCCGCATTGCTGGGCGCGAACAGGGCGTCGGTGTGGGTATCGAAGATCTCCGGGATGCCGCCAACATTGGCGGCGATCATCGGAACGCCGGCCGCGCCCGCCTCGATCACCACATAAGGCATGGAATCGCCGCGCGAGGGGACGACCAGCAGGCTGCCCTTGGAGAAGCCGTAACGCGCCTTGACGTGGCCGATGAAGCGAACGGCATCGCCGAGCGACAGCCGCTTCACCTGTTCCTTGAGGCGCTCGAACTCCTCGCCGTCGCCGCCGAGCGTCAGTGTCACCGGATTGCCGTCTGCGCGCAGCTTGGCGACCGCGTCGATCAAGAGGTCGGCGCCCTTGATGCGGCGGAATTCGCCGACATAGGCCACGTCGGTGGCGTCGTCGGCCTTGGCGACCGGCTCGAATTCCTCCGACGTGACGCCGTTGAAGACGCAGCGGACGAGGCCAGCGGGCTTGCCGACGGTACGCTGATAGGTGTCGCGGGCAAATGCGCTCTCGAACAGGAACAGGTCCGTGCTGTTCATCAGCGTGCGCTCGAGCTGGCTGTAGAAGCGGCCCTTCCAGGTGTCGAGCGGATAGTGCAGCGAACCGCCATGCGGCGTGTAGACCCGGATCACCTTGTTCGACCGCCGCCGCAGCCGGACATAGGCGCCGGCCTTGGCGCCATGGCCGTGCACGACATCGGGTTGCAGCTTGCGGATCAGGCCGGCGATATGCGCCCAGACCATGAAGTCGGCGAAGCGCGGCTCGCGGCGGATCGCGACCCGGTGCACGCCGAGCTTGAGGCGCGGCCCGATCTCGGCCAGCACCGCGTCGGCACGCGCGCCGCCGGTCAGGCTGTCGGCGACGATGCCGACATGATGGCCGCGCTCGACCTGGCCGTTGGCGACATCGAGGATGTGACGAATGATGCCGCCGACCGGGGCGCGGACGACATGCAGGATGCGTAGCTGTTGCTGATCTTGCTGCTGCGCCATCGATCAGAACCAGCGCTCGCTGACGAACACGGTGTCGCCGGGTCCGATCGGCGTGCCCAGCGGGGCGACGAAGCGGCCTGCGCCCGATGCATCGGTGTGGGTGAGGGTGACCTGGTCGCGCCTGGCGCGCGGCGAGAAGCCGCCGGCGATCGCCACAGCGCTCTCGACCGTCATGTTGGGCACGTAGGGATACTGGCCGGGAGCCTGGACTTCGCCGAGGATGAAGAACGGCCGGTAGGCCTCGATTTCGACCGCGACCGAAGGCTCGCGGATGAAGCCGTTGCGCAGCCGTGCGGTGATCTCGGCGGCGAGCCTGGCCGGCGTCCGGCCGCGCGCCGGTACCGAGCCGATCAGCGGCATGGTGATCGCGCCGGCGGCATCGATCGCATAGGAGTTGGTGAGGCCTTCCTGGCCATAGACCACGACGCGAAGCCTGTCGCCGGGGCCGAGATTGTAGGCCTCGCGCGAGGGGGCCGGCTCTGCATAGGCCACGGACATGGCGAGGGACGGCTGTCCATAGGCCATCGAGTCGAGGGCGGGGTCGCCGGCGACCGGCGACGTCCGTCCCATGCAGCCCGACAGCGCGAGCGCAGCGAACAGACAAGCAAGGGCAGCGCGCAGATCGCGCATGTGAGGAATCCCGAGATAATATCGGCCCCGATTAACGGCACTCATGGTTAACAAACGATGACGGCCGGGTGGTGACCGGCGTATCCGTCAACCCCGCCGATTAACCCAGCAGCAACCTTAATGGACTGTAATCGCCCGCATTGATGGAGTCGCGGCGTCCGCGGGAGTTCGTTATGCGTTTTGCATTCTGGCGTAGAGGCAAGGAAAAGGCCGTCGTGCAGCGGGCGTTGCCGAAGTCCGCGCCCGTTGCCGACGAAGCTATTGCGAAGCCGGCTTCGCCCAAACCGATTCCTGATAAGCCGGCACCTCTATCGGAGGCGGCTGATCTCGATCTGCATGTGCTCGGACGCGCGCTGGCGCGCAAGCGCGGCTGGATCATCGTGCCGACCGTGCTGGTGTTTGCGTTGTCGCTTGCCGTCGTCAACGTCGTGACGCCGCGCTACAAGTCCGAAGCGCGGATCCTGATCGACAATCGCGAGAACGCCTTTCTGCGCCCGAACGGCGAGCGCGACCTTGAGCGCACTTCGCTCGACGCCGAGGCCGTGACGAGCCAGGTGCAGCTCGTGATGTCCCGCGATCTCGCGCGCGACATCATCAAGAAGAACAAGCTTGCCGAGCGTCCGGAGTTCGATCCGGTGCTGCGCGGCTTTTCCCCGCTGAAGTCGCTGCTGGCGCTGTTCGGCATCGGCCGCGATCCGTTCAGCCTGACCCCGGAAGAGCGGGTGCTCGATGCATATTACGAGCGCTTCCAGGCCTTTGCGGTCGACAAGTCGCGCGTCATCGTGATCGAATTCCAGTCGGAAGATCCCGATCTCGCCGCGCGCGTCGCCAACTCGATCGCCGACGGCTATCTCGTGCTGCAGCAGGCGGCGCGGCAGGACCAGGCCAAATCCGCCAGCACCTGGCTGCTCGGCGAGATCGACAAGCTGCGCACCAAGGTTGCGGACGCGGATTCGCGTGTCGAGGAATTCCGCTCGAAGTCGAGCCTGTTCGTCGGCACCAACAACATCCCGCTGTCGAACCAGCAGATGGGCGAGCTGAACACGCAGCTCAACAATGCCCGCGCGCTGAAGGCGGACGCCGAGACCAAGGCGCGGCTGATCCGCGAGATGCTGCAGAGCGGCAAGCCGATCGAGGCGTCGGAAGTGCTCAACTCCGAGCTGATCCGGAGGCTGGCCGAACAGCGCGGCACGCTGCGCGCACAGCTCGCCGAGCAATCGTCGACGCTGCTCGACAACCATCCGCGCATCAAGGAATTGAAGGCGCAGATCGCCGATCTCGACCGTCAATTGCGCGAGGAGGCGGGCAAGATCTCGCGCTCGCTCGACAACGACGCCCGCGTTGCCGATGGCCGCGTCATGGCGCTGTCGGTGAGTCTCGACCAGTCGAAGAAGCAGGCGGCCTCGAGCAACGGTCAGGACGTGCAGCTGCGCGGGCTGGAGCGCGAGGCCAAGGCGCAGCGCGATCTGCTGGAAGCCTATCTCGCCAAGTATCGCGAGGCGACTGCACGCGAGAACATCGAGGCTGCGCCGACCGACGGCCGCATCATATCGCGCGCCACCGTCTCGAACACGCCGGCCTATCCGAAGAAGCTGCCGATCGTGCTGATCGCGACGCTGGCGACGCTGCTGCTGTCATCCGGCATCATCGTCACCGGCGAGTTGCTGCGGATCTCCGCGCCCGGTGCGGTCGGCCGTGCCTTCGCGCCGGCCGCCGCCGTGATCCGGCGCCGCGAGCCGGTCATGGAGACCGCGGCCCAGGACGAGCCGGAGCCGAGGCTGCCGCCTGAACCCGCCTTCGCCGCGCCGGTTGCACCCAAGCCGGCGATGGAGCCTGAACTGCCGCTGGAGCCCGCGGTGGCGCATGAACCTGCCATCGACGAGCCGCAGCCCGTGCCGGCCCAGGCCGTCGATGAGATCGACGAGCTCGCGGAGCGCCTCGTCGCGGCAGGTCCGGCCGCCCACAAGGTCACGGTCCTCGGCCCGGCGGCCGGTGAGAGCGTCACGTGGACCGCGCTGACGCTGGCGCGTCTGATGGCGCGCCAGGCCAAGGTCGTGGTGGTCGATCTCGTCGCGTCCTCGCCGGTGTTGACGGCGGCGACCGTCGACCCCGCAGCGCCCGGCCTCGCCGAGCTGATGCAGGGCGAGGCGACGTTCGCGCAGATCATCACCAAGGATCGGCAGTCGCGCGTGCAGATCGTCAGCGCCGGGCGTCCGGGCTTCGACCGCTCGCATCTGCAGTCGCCGCGGCTCGGGCTCGCGATCGACGCGCTGCTCAGGGTCTACGACCACGTGCTGCTAGATGCCGGCTCGGCCGTCGACCTGCCGGCCGAGCTGCTGACCACGAAGGCGCAGGCAGTCGTGGTGCCCGATGCCGCCATGGCGCAGGACGCGCGCCGCTCGATGGTCGATCAGCTCAGGGCCGTGGGCTTTTCCGAAGTGACGATGCTGAGCAAGCCCTGCGCGCCGTCGGAGACCGCCGCGCCGGGCCCGCGGGTGGTGGCGGCCTGACCGTCACCGTCAGCCGGCGGGGGTAAATCCGGTTGCCTCCACGATCGCTTTCCAGCGCGCGGATTCTGTGGCGAGCAGGCGGGCAAAATCATTCATCGCGATCGCGTCGACATCGACGGACAGTTTGGCCATGCCGGATTTGACCTCGTCGGTGCGAAGCGATGCCTGGATCGCGTTGTTGAGTTGCGCAACGATTGCCGGGGGTGTGCTCGCCGGCAGGAAGATGCCGAACCAGGTCAGGTCCCGAAGCGCGGGGTAGCCGGCTTCCGCCACGGTCGGCACGTCGGGAAGAGCGTTGAGCCGACGGGGACCTGTCGTCGCCAGCGCGCGCAGCTGCCCGGACTGAACCTGGCCCAGCAGGCTGTCGACCGGCATCACTGCCGATGCGATCTCGCCTTTCAAGAGATCCTGAACCGCGCCTCTGCCCTGATAGGGGACATGGAGATACTCGAAGGCTGCGGTCCGGCCGAGCATGGCACCGATGAAATGCAGCGTGGTGCCGACGCCCGGCGTGCCGTAGGTCGCCTGCGTCGGGTTGGCACGGCACCAAGCGACGAAGTCGGCGAGGCTCCTGACGTCGTTTGGGACTCTCGGCCCCACGGCCAGCAAGGTCGCGAACGAGCCGACCGTCGATACAGGCGCGAAATCCTGGGCTGCGTATCCGAGCGTCTTGTAGATGTGCGGAAACAGCGCGATGAACCCGAGCGGCGCGAGCAACATGACCGATCCATCGGCCTCGGCGCTCCTCACAGCTTCGATCGCGATACGCCCACTGGCGCCGGGGCGCGTCTCAACGACGATCGAGTCTGCATAGTCCTTCATTTGTCCGGCGACGAGTCTTGCCACGGCGTCCGGTAATCCGGGGCTGTAGCCGGTCAGGATATGAGCGGTCTTCAGGCGGGGTTGGGCCGCGAGTGGCCGTATCGTCTGGCCGGTAGCCACCAGGGCGATGCCGGCGGCTGATGCGGTCATGATGTCGCGACGGGTCAACATGCGGGCCTCAGGGGTCATAGAGCCGCGCCATCCGGGGGCGCGACGATCTGCGTCATCGCACGCGGAGGATGCGTGAGGCGGCGACCAACGTCCAATGCTAGTGTCTGAGGCGTCCATAACCGTTTTGGTAGGGGATCGCCGATGCAGGACATTGAGCGTGCCCGGCGCCGGGTCAAGCTGCGCGATCTGCACATCCTGCTCGTCGTCGCGCAGCGTGGCAGCATGGCAAAGGCCGCAGCCGAGCTCGCAATGTCGCAGCCAGCGGTTTCTCGCGCCGTCGCCGACATGGAGCACGCGCTCGGCGTCCGGCTGTTCGACCGCTGCCGCAGCGGCATCGAACTGACGACCTATGGCCATGCTCTGGTCAGGCGCGGGGTCTCGATCTTCGACGAGCTGACCCAGGGTCTCGAGGAACTCGCGTTTCTTGCCGATCCGACCGTCGGAGAGTTGCGGATCGGCAGTTCGGAAAGCATCGCGGCGGGCTTGCTGCCGGTGGCGGTCGACCGGTTCACGGGGCAGCATCCCGGGATCCGCATCAATGTCGCGCAAACCGTTCTCAGCAATTTGCGCTACCACGAATTGCGCGAGCGCAGCATCGATCTGTTGCTGGGATGGACGCCGACGCCGTTCGACGAGAAGGATTTGGCGGTCGAGCCGCTGCTGAATGATCCGCGCGTCGTGGTCGCGGGGAGCAGAAGCAAATGGGCGCGCGCATCCAGGCTGGACCTCGCCGAACTCGCCAACGAGCGCTGGGTGTTGCCTCCGCCCGAAACCTTTCCAGGCTCCGCAGTGATGGACATGTTTCGCGAGAATGGAATGGTGACGCCGGGCGCGCCGGTCACGACACTGTCGCTTCACTTGTGCTGCCGGCTGGCGGCGACCGGCCGCTTCATCACCCTGCTGCCGGCGTCCGTCGCGCGGCTTGGCGGCCGCGATCTCGGGCTGAACATCCTTCCGGTTCGGCTTCCGCGAACGGCCGCGGTCTCGGCCGCGATCGTCACCCTGAAGGGCCGCACGTTGGGGCCGACGGCGGAGCTGTTCGTCGCCTGCATCCGCGAGGTCGCCAGGCTGGCACCAAGCAGGACGGCGGCTCGCGAATGAATTGGCGAGCGCCCTTTATGCTCGCACAGGTGTCTGGTATCTAGTGCGCCATGATCGGCTCGCGTGCGGCCCGCTCGAGGACCGGATCGATCCGCAGCCTGATCGTCACCAGCGCGCCGATCAATCCCACCGCCGCAAGCAGCAGCAGGCCTGCGGTGAAGCCGCCGGTCAGGTCCTTCAGATAGCCCATGGCAAATGGGCCGGCGAAGCCTGACAGGTTGCCGAGCGAGTTGATCGCGGCAATGCCCGCCGCCGCCGAGGCCCCGGTCAGGATGCCGGCCGGCATCGGCCAGAACATCGGCGGCACCGCCGACACGCCGATCTGCGCGATGCAGAGCAAGGCGACGATCAGCACCGGACTGGATACGACGCCGGCGAGGCCTATGCCGACCGCTGCAAGCGTCAGCGCGCCGGCGACGTGATAGCGCCGTTCACCGGTCTTGTCGGAATGGCGGCCGAGCAGCACCATGCCGATCGCGCCGAACACGAAGGGCAGGGCTGCGATCAGGCCGGTCTGGGTGTCGGTGACGCCGAACGCCTTGATGATCGTCGGCAGGAAGAAGGCGACGCCGTAGCTCGCCGCGTTGAGGCAGAAATACACCAGCGCGCAGGCCAGCACCCGCGAGTCCGTGAGCGACTGCAGCACCGAGATGTGCTCCACGGCTTCGGTCTTCTGGCGCTCAAGATCGAGCGTGGTCTGGACCCACTTGATCTCGTCGGGCTGCAACCAGGTCGCCTGGCGCGGGAAGTCGGGCAGGAGGGCCAGCACGGCGATGCCGACCAGGACGGACGGCAGCGCTTCGCAGATGAACAGCCACTGCCATCCGGTCAGACCGGCTCCCGACAAATTGAGCAGCAGGCCCGAGATCGGCGACCCGATGATGCTGGAGATCGGGATCGCCAGCATGAACAGGCTGATGACGCGGGCGCGATAGATCGCCGGGAACCAGAGCGTCAGATAGAAGATGATGCCGGGGAAGAAGCCGGCCTCGCAGGCGCCGAGCAGCAGGCGCAGGAAGTAGAAGATCCATTCGTTCGAGATGCCGCTCGCAGCCGACATCTGCGGGATGAATGCGAATGCCGCCGAGACGACGCCCCAGCTGATCATGATGCGGGCGATCCAGCGCCGCGCGCCGAACCGTTCCAGAAGGATGTTGGAGGGCACTTCGAAGAAGAAGTAGCCGACGAAGAAGAGACCCGCGCCGAGCCCGTAGGCGGCTTCACTGAGGCCCAGCGCCTCATTCATGTGCAGCTTGGCGAAGCCGACATTGACGCGATCGAGATAAGCCACGAAGTAACACAGGATGAGGAACGGAATCAGCCGCCGCATCATCTTTCCAACCGCGCGCTTCTCGACATCGTCGCTCATCATTCCCGTCCCTTCTGGTTTTTCGATTCGGCGTACGGCCACAGCGCTGTCCGGGGCGTCACCTGGTGCGCCCGCAGCGATCCGTCGCCGTGCCCTGGTTGCCCTTGCAAGTCTCCTTGCAAGCCTTGCATTCAATGTTGTGTAATGGATGGCCGCGTGACTAATGGCATTTGGGAATGGAGCCACGGCGAAACTGTCATGATGCACCGCGGTATGAGCGCGGGAACCCCAAGCGTTTTCCCGCGAAATGGGTACCGGTTCGCGTAACGAAAACGCGTCGCAGCAGAAACTAGAGTCCGTGCCGATTTAATCGGAACGGAAATGGCTCTAGTCGGGCAGAATGGTGGCAGGCCGTGATCAATAATCTGAAATTGCGCCAGTTGCGCCTGCTGGTCGCGCTCGACACCGAGCGCAAACTGCAGCTCGCGGCCGAACGATTGAGCATCACCCAGTCTGCGGCATCGAAGATGCTCGCCGAGATCGAGGCCGTGGCGCGGGTTCCGCTGTTCGAGCGAACGGCGCGCGGCGTCGAGCCGACGGCCTACGGCTCGATCCTGATCCGTGGCGGCAGGAGCGTGCTCGCCGACCTCGACCGGGTCACCGATGAGTTCGCCGGTTACAGGTCCGGCGAGCTCGGGACGGTGTCGGTCGGAACGGTCGCCAAGCCCAGCATCGATCTTGTCGTCGACGTCATGCAGTATCTTGGCGAGAAGCTGCACCGGGTGAACATTTCGCTCGATGTCAGCACCAGCCCGCCGCTGATTGCGCGTCTGCTCGCGCTCGAGCTCGACTTCGTCGTTGCGCGCATTCCGGCCGGCGTCGATTCCGCACAGTTCGACTATCACGAGATCGGCGCCGAGCAGGCCGGCCTGCTGGTTCGCGCCGAGCATCCGCTGGCGGCCCTCGACAGCGTCAACCTGGAAGACACGGTCGACCTGCAATGGATCTCCCAGCCGCGGGAATCCTTCATGCGCCAGGGGCTCGAGCGGCTGTTCTACAGCCGGGGCATTGCGCCGCCCCGGCGCATGATCAACACCGAGTCATTCTTTGCCTCGCTCGGAATTGCCGCGGGCATCGACGCGATCGTGCCGGTGCCTATGCTGGTGTTCGATCTGGTCGATCCGCAGCGCTTCAAGATGCTGCGCATCCGCGACCAGCTGATGCTCGAGAGCTACGGGCTGATCAAGCTGCGCAAGCGCGCACTGTCGCCGGCCGCGATGCTGGTGTTCGACGCGATGATGCGGCTCGGCGTCGCGAGCGGCCGGCCGGCATCCGATAACCCGTCCGCGTAGCGCCGCCCGCGGCTCTCAGCGGAACATGCTGCGCAGGTTCTGCGCAATCTCGAACAGCGCGGGATTCTGCTTCACGGCGCGCTTGGCGCGGCTGATTGCCGCCAGCGCGCCGGCCGCGGGCTTGCCGCGCAGGCTGAGCGGAATGAAGCTGTCGACGATCGGCTCGTCGTCCTTGCAAAACAGCCGCTTGTACTCGTCCGAGCCGATGCCGAGGTCGAAGGCGCGGTAGTTCAGGCCGGCATGACGATCGATGATGTCGCGCATCAGGATCAGGCCGGGGCTGAACTTGGAATTGGCCGACATCGTATAGGTGTTGAACATCATCGAGAAGCGATGACCGTCGGACACGCCGGCGAAGATCGCGATCACTTCCTCGTCGCATTCCAGCGCGTGGATGTCGATCGCATAGCCCCTGCCGTCGGCGCGCGGCGCAAGGCAGGCGCTGCGGATGAACTGCTCGACGTCCGGCTCGGCGAACACGTTCGGCAGCTTCTGCTCGGCCATGCGCTGCGGCTTGACGCGGAAGAACCAGTCGAGCAGGCGGCAGACGTCGGCGCTGTTATCAGCGACATGATAGCGGTAGCCGGGCAACGGTTGCAGCTTGCGCTCCTTGCCCTTGAGACGGCGGCGGAACGAATTGCTGATCAGCGCCGCGGGTGCCGCGCCGGGCTCGATCACCAGCAGCGGGCAGTCGTTGACCGAGGGCTGGCGCGGCAGCAGCGCCAGCGGATTCGGCAGATCCTGCCAGCGCAGCGGCTGTTGACACAGCACGAGCGCGTCGACGCGCGAGCGTTCGGCGATTGAACCGGTCAAAGCTGCGACGTCGGCCTCGGTCGCGTTGGCCGCGAAATCCTTGTCGCACAGCGCCATGTTGAAGGTCGCATGCTTGCCGCCCATGAAGCCGGCGCAGGTCGCTCCAAGGCGGGACTCGACCGCAAGCGGCAGCAGCAGCAGCAGCCGCCGTTCGCTGTCATGCGCGACGACGATGAAGGGCCGCAGGCCCTCGCGCTCGCCGACCTGGCGCTGCCAGCTGGCGAGGAAGTCGAAGCGCTGATAAGGCGTGTAGGAGTGTTGCGGTGTCTCGAAACTGCGCCAGGTTGCCTCGGCCGCAGCGAGATCATGAAAGATGTCGACGCCGGCAACGCGGATTGCGTTCGGCCACGTTCGCGTCCCCACCGTCTGGCCTTCGATTGCCGCCGCCATGGTCATCTCGGAACCTAAATTTTTTAAGGTATTAATTTACAGTTCTCGGCTAGGGCCGACCTTCGCAGGGAAATGTCAACAAAGAGTAATAAACAGTCTCTTGGCGGTGTGCGGGAACCGCCGGACGGGACGGGGATCTTGGTGCCGGATAACGGGATTTTGCGGCGGGCCCGGATGGAGCTCGCATATTTCAGCGGCGCGTTCCGGCTGCGGCAACGCGAGGCCGGCGGCGCCGGGGTGATCCTGCGCTTCGCGCGCGTCCGCCCCGCACACCGGGCGCGATTTCAGCCGCTGAAGTCGCAGGAGATCACGCCGGCATTTCTCGATCGCACCATCCGCGCGCTGAAGCGCTGGCGGTACGACATCGTGGGGATCGATGAGGCCTGCCGCCGCGCGGTGACCTTGCCGGAGCGCCGGCGCTTTGCCAGCCTGACCTTCGACGGTGTCAGCAAGGACATCGTCACCCATGCCTATCCCGTGCTCGCCAAGCACCGCGTGCCTTTCACCGTCTATTTGCCGACGGCCTTTCCCGACGGTGTGGGTGTGGCGTGGTGGCTGGCGCTCGAGGACATCATCGCCCGCGAGAACCGCATCAGCCTGATGATCGATGGCCGGGAGCGGCACTTCGAGGTCTCGCAACTGTCGGACAAATACGAGCTGTTCGATTTCCTGTCCGGCTGGCTCCGCAAGCTGCCGCCGTCGGAGCTGTCCTATGCGGTCAGCGATCTCGGCACGCGTTATGCCGCCGCTGCGGCGCTGATGGCGCGCAGCGCCTCGCTCGACTGGGCGGATCTGGCGAAGCTTGCGGCCGATCCGAACGTGACGTTCGGCAGCGCCACCGTGAACCATCCGGCGCTGTCGAGCCTCCGGGACGCCGACGCGCAGCGCGAGATCATGATGGGAAAGGCGGTGGCCGAGAGCGCGCTGCGGCGGCCGATCAGGCATTTCGCGTATCCGTTCGGGGACCGCGACGCGTTCCGCCGGCCGCATGTGGTCATGGCGGAGGAGGCTGGGTTCGCCAGCGCGGTGTCGACCATCTCCGGCGTCGTCGAGGCGCAGGGCCGCACCAATCCTTACGTGCTGCCGCGCATCGCATGGGACGGCCGCGTGCGCTCGCTGCGGATGATGCGGGTGCTGCTGTCGGGCGTGATGTTCGCGCCGGTGCGGCCGACGAGGAGCGCGCATGATGCCAACTCCTGAACTTGAACGGCAGTTCGGCCGGAAGCCTTCGGAGCGGATCCCGCAGGCTACGATGCGGCGCGGCCCGACTATCCGGACTGGGTGCTCGATACGCTCAGTTCGCGATGCGGGCTGGGGCGAAAGACCGCGACGTTCGAGATCGGTGCAGGAACCGGCAAGGCGACCCGGCGCCTGCTCGGACTCGGCGCCGATCCTCTGACGGTCGTCGAGCCAGACCAGCGGCTGTAGCCGAGATCGGCCGCATCGCCCGCGATGAGTTCGGCGGCCGGGTGATCAGAAACATGACGACGAGCCTCTACATCGCGCGCTGGTCGCGATGAACAGCGGCAGTCAGCCCTCGGCGCGGTCGGGCCGCGACATCCAGGCCACGATCGGCATCGCCGGCAGCACCCAGCCGAGGCCAGCGACGACGTAGAAGATCGCCTGCAGCAGGCCGGAATTGGCGAGCCATGGCGTCTGGGCGACCGTCATGCCAAGCAGCGACCACACCACCACCAGAATGAGCAGGAAAATGGTTCCGAGCAATTTGCGGGTTCGTATGGCCATGACGGATATGTGCGACTCGTGATCCAGCGCGTTGAGGCGGCGCTTGCGCCGCGGGCGCGCCGGACTATAAGGGGCTCGAAAATCCAATCAAGTCAGGGCGAAATGGCCGGTATTTCCGCAAAGACATCGCAGCTTCGTGCCGTCCGGATCTGGCTGCTCGCGGTCGCCGGCCTGATCGCGCTGATGGTGCTGGTCGGCGGTGCCACGCGGCTCACCGAGTCCGGCCTGTCGATCGTCGAATGGAAGCCGGTGACCGGCGCGCTGCCGCCGCTGACCGAGGCGCAGTGGACCCAGGCCTTCGAGGGCTATCAGAAGATTCCGCAATATCGCGAGCTCAACGCCGGGATGACGCTTACGGAGTTCAAGACGATCTTCTGGTGGGAGTGGAGCCACCGGCTGCTCGGCCGCGTGATCGGCGCCGCCTATCTGCTGCCCTTCCTGTATTTCCTGTGGCGCGGCACGGTGAGCGGCGAGCTCGGCCGGCGGCTCTGGGTGATCTTCGGCCTCGGCGCGCTGCAAGGCGGCGTCGGCTGGTGGATGGTGGCGTCCGGTCTCTCGGAGCGCGTCGAGGTGTCGCAGTATCGGCTGGCGACGCATCTGGTGCTGGCGCTGCTGATCTTCGCGGCGATCGTCTGGACGCTGCGGCGGTTGACGGACCGCCCGTCCGTGATCGCGCCGCTCAGGCTGAAGATCACGAGTGCGGTGCTGCTGTTGCTGACCTTCGTGCAGCTCTATTTCGGTGCGCTGGTCGCGGGCCTGCGCGCGGGCAGGGTCTACAACACCTGGCCCGACATCGACGGCGGCTTCATCCCGTCGGCTGACCGTCTGTGGTTCGAGACGCCGTGGTGGCGCAATCTGTTCGACAACACGCTGACGGTGCAGTTCGAGCATCGCATGACCGCCTATCTGCTGTTCGCGCTTGCGATCGCACATGCGATCGATGCGGTGCGCTCGCGCGCCGGCGGTGGCGTGATCGCGGGTGCATGGTGGCTGGTTGCGGCGATCACGCTGCAGGCGACGCTCGGCATCCTGACGCTGCTGCATCAGGTGCCGATCGATCTGGCGCTGACGCATCAGGCGGTCGCGATCGTCGTGCTGACGCTCGCGGTTCTGCAGGCCGAGCGCTTCGCCGCGCGCCGCACCGAACAGGGCCAGCCGAACCTGGTTCCGGCCGGCCAACCCGGTTGATGAATCAACCGGGTTGATGCATCAACCGGGCTGATCGATCAGGATAGATAATCGAGCCCGATATCGAGCGCGGCAGAGCTGTGGGTCACCCAGCCGACCGAGATCAGATCGACGCCGGTGGCGGCAATCGCCGCGGCGGTCGCAGCGGTGATGCGGCCGGACGCCTCGGTGATCGCCTTGCCGCGCGCCATACCGACCGCCTGGCTGAGCTGCTCGGTCGTCATGTTGTCGAGCAGCACCGCGTCGACGCCGAGCGCCAGCGCTTCTTCGAGCTGCGACAGCGTGTCGACCTCGACCTCGATCTTCACGAGATGTCCGGCATTGGCCTTGGCGCGCTCGATCGCGGTGCGGATGCCGCCGGCGAGCGCGATGTGGTTGTCCTTGATCAGCATCGCATCGTCGAGCCCGAAACGGTGATTGCCGCCGCCGCCGGCGCGCACCGCATATTTCTCCAGCGCCCGCAGTCCCGGCGTGGTCTTGCGGATGTCGACGATCTGAGCGCGCGTGCCCGCGACCGCTTTCACCAGCGTGGCGGTCGCGGTCGCGACGCCGCTCATATGGCAGAGGAAGTTGAGTGCGGTGCGCTCCGCGGTGAGCAGGCTGCGCGCCGGGCCGTCGATGATCGCGATGACTTCGTCGGGCTCGACCGCGCTGCCGTCGGGCCGCTCGGCGCGCAACTCGATCGTTGGCGAAACCATCTGGAACGCGGTGCGCGCGACGTCGAGGCCTGCGATCACGCCAGGCTGTCGCGCCCGCATCACCAGCCGCGCCTGCTGGCCGGCCGGGACGATCGCGTCCGCCGTGATATCGCCGGCGCGGCCGAGATCCTCGCGCAGGGCGGTCTGCACGATCGGCTCGTAGAGCAGCGGCAACAGGGGATTGAGGGTCATGATAGGGCACTCCTGGCTGAAAGCTCGGATTCAACGATGTCGCGCGCGGCGGCGAGCGCCTCGGCACGGGTGAGGGAGGATGGGGACGCCGACAGAGCGGTGTGCGGGAAATCGGTGCGGAAATGGCCGCCCCGGCTTTCCTCACGCCTGATCGCGGCAACCGCCATCATCAATCCGATCAACGCAGGGTCGGACGCTGCGCTCTGGCCGCGCGCGAGCGGATAGAGGCTGCGGATCGCGCGCTCGATCCCGTCGCGGTCGCGCAGCACGCCGAGCCCCTGGGTGAGGATCGGACGCACCGCGGAGGGATCGGAGGCCGGCGGCATCGCGTCGTCGCGCAGCATCGCGCGCGGACCCGCGCTGACGCCTTCGATGCTCTCGGCGACCCAGCGCGCGCAGACGATCGCTTCCATTAGCGAGTTGCTGGCGAGCCGGTTGGCGCCGTGCAGGCCGGTGCGCGCGGCTTCACCGCAGGCCCACAGGCCCTGCACCGTGCTGCGGCCAAAACCGTCAACCGCGATGCCGCCCATGTGGTAGTGGACCGCGGGCCGGATCGGGATCGGATCATGGGCGGGATCGATGCCAGCCATCTTGCAGAATGCACTGATCACGGGATAGCGCTGCGCGAATTCCGCGCCCGGATGCTTGCGCGCGTCGAGGAAGGTGCGATGTCTCGCGGCGCGGTGGCGCCACACGGCGCGCGCCACGATATCGCGCGGCGCAAGCTCGGCGCCGGGCTGGTCGGCCATGAAGCGTTGGCCGGTCTCGTCGATCAGGAAAGCGCCGTCGCCGCGGATCGCTTCGGTCAGCAGCGGCATCGGCCGCGACGGCCCGTCGAAGGCGGTCGGGTGAAACTGGACGAATTCGATGTCCGACAGTTTTGCGCCGGCATGTGCCGCGAGCGCCAGCCCCTGGCCGAAACATCCGCCGGGATTGGTGCTGTCGGCAAACAGGCCGCCGATGCCGCCGGTCGCGATCACGACGCGGTTGGTGGCGATCGTAAGCCGGCCGCGGTCGCCGGCGGCGAGCACGCCCCTGACCGCATTGTCCTCGACCAGCAGCCGGCGCGCCTCGACGCCTTCCAGCAATGTGATCGACGGCGTCCGGCGCACCGCCGCGATCAGCGCGCGCATGATCTCGCGGCCGGTGCCGTCGCCGGTGGCGTGCACGATGCGGTTGCGGCCGTGCGCGGCCTCGAGCCCGAGGCGCCAGCTGCCGTCGGCGCGGCGGTCGAAGGCGACGCCGAGCTCGGCGAGATGCTCGACGGCGGCAGGTGCGGCGTGGACGATCCGCGATGCCGAGGCCGCATCGCACAGGCCGGCACCGGCGGCAAGCGTATCGGCGAGATGCAGGGCAGGGCTGTCATCCGCGCCGACGGGCGCGGCAAGTCCGCCTTGCGCCCACATGCTGGAGGCTTCCGCGCCGAGCGGCGATTTCGACAGCAGCACGACCGGCTCGGGCGCGAGTTGCAGCGCGGTCATCAGCCCCGCGGCGCCGCCGCCGATGATGACCGGGCGGCCGTTGAGATCGGAAATATCGGTACTCATATCGCCAGCATCCTTTCGACGCTCTTGCGCGCGCGCTCGGCGATTGCGGGGTCGATCGTGACCTCGTGCTGATTGGTCTCCAGCGCGTGACGGATGTTCTTCAGCGTGATCCGCTTCATGTGCGGACAGAGATTGCAGGGGCGGATGAAGTCGACATCGGGATTGCGCGCCGCGATGTTGTCGCTCATCGAGCATTCCGTCAGAAGCACGACCCGCGGCGGACGCTTGGTCTCGACGAACGACTGCATCGCGGCCGTCGAGCCCGCGAAGTCCGCTTCGGCGACGACGTCGGGAGGGCATTCCGGATGCGCCAGGATGGTGACGTCAGGGTGATTTTCGCGGAGCTGGCGCACGTCATCGGCGGTGAACAACTCGTGCACCTCGCAATGGCCTTTCCAGGCAATGATCTTCTTGCTGGTCTGCTTGGCGATGTTCTGCGCCAGATATTCATCCGGCAGCATGATGACGCGCTCGGCGTCGAGCGATTCAACGACCTTCAGCGCATTGCCCGAGGTGCAGCAGATGTCGGACTCCGCCTTGACCGCGGTCGAGGTGTTGACATAGGCGACGACGGGCGCGTCCGGATAGCGCGCGCGCATCAGCCGCACGTCCTCTGCCGTGATGGAATCCGCCAGCGAGCAGCCGGCCGCAAGATCAGGGATCAGCACGGTCTTGGCCGGATTGAGCAGCTTCGCCGTTTCGGCCATGAAGTGCACGCCCGCGAGTACGATGACATCGGCGTCGACCTTGGTCGCTTCACGCGCGAGCAAGAGGCTGTCGCCGACGATATCGGCCACGCCGTGGAAGATCTCCGGCGTCTGGTAGTTGTGCGCGAGCACCACCGCATTGCGGCGACGTTTCAGCGTCAGAATCGCATCGACGTCCTCGGCGAAGGTCGCCCATTCGAACGGCGGGATGACGCGCTTGACGCGCTCATAGAGCGGCGCGGTGCGGGTGAGAAGATCGGTATCGAGCAAGGCCATTTATACTCTCCGTGAGCATAAGATGGCTTATACTTATCCTGAGCATAAGACCTGTCAAGTGCGCGAAAGCGGAAGCTTGGTGCCGGCGGCGGCCCGTTCGGCCAGAACGGCGTGGCGGAAGCGGAACAGCTTGGCCGGCCGTCCGACGGTATCGGCGGCCATTGCACCAGTCTCTTCAACGAGTTCCTGCTGCTCGATGAGCCGCCGGAAATTCTGCTTGTGGACCAGTCGGCCTGCGAGCGCCTCAACACTGCGTTGCAGTTGCAGCAGGGTGAACTCGGCCGGCATCAGCTCGAAGACCACCGGACGGTATTTGATCTTGGCGCGCAGCCGCGCGATTCCGGTTGCGAGGATGCGGCGATGATCCGCCGTCATCGGCTTGCCCGGCACGACCGGTGCTTCACGGCCGCGCGAATAGTTGGCTTCCGGGATCAGCGATGCCTCCCAGAGCAGCTCATAGCGCTGCAACACCAGTTCTTCGTTCCAGTCGCGATCATCGAGACCGAAGGTGATGGCGCAGCGCTGCCAGCGCTCGCGCTGCAAGGTCGGTGACGGCGCTGCCTTCGCCCAGGCTTTCAGCTTCGGCGCGATCGTCTTGGCGAGGCAAGCCGGCGCGCCGGCGCGATGATCCTCCCAGGGGAAGTAGTCGTACCAGCCGGACCAGTGCGCCTCGAAGCCTTCGCCGACCCGGTCCTCGCGGGTCAGGCCGAGATAGCTGATCGAGACGCTATGCGGCCCCTTGACGTCGCCGGAGCGCCCGCGGTCGGCGAAGGTGTAGAGCTGCTCGACGTAGCCGAGCGGATGGCCGGTCTGGGCCTCGACCCAGGCCCGCAGCGCGGTCTGCAGCGAGCGGTGGGTGAACTCGAACGGACCGCTCGGCAGCGCCGAGCCGCCGGCGATGGTCATGGTCTTCGGCGTGCCGTCGGTGACGGCGACCAGCACCGCGACGAGGTCGGCGGTGACAGCGTTTCCCGAGGCCGGTGCGCTGGATTTCTGCGGCGATCTGGCCACGCGATGGTTCCGCGCTAGCAGTAGCCGTAGACGCCGCAGGCGTAGGGCAAGCGGTCCCAATAGGTCACATAGGCGCCGCCGTAGTACGGGCCGAGATAGCTGTAGGAGCGAGCGTCGCCGTAATAGCCGGGTAGTGCCGCCGATCCGGGCAGCAGCGGTTCGCCAGGCGGGAACACGATATACGGCTCAGAATTGAGCGGGATCACCACGGGCTCAACGACCACGGGCTCGACGACCACGAGCTGGCGCCCACGCCGCACATAGGTCGGCCCCGTAATGGTGGTGCGGTAGGCGTAGTGCCGGCGCGGCAGGCCGGCCGGCAGCTGGCGTGCAGCCTTGACGGTGGCGGGCTTAGGGGCGTCGGCGGCCTCGGCGGGCGGAAGCGCAAACAGCGCGATCGCGAGCGGCAAAATCCAGCGCAGCATCAATGGTCTCCCGAATCATCCGGAGCCTATCACTGCCACTTTAAGCCGGATTGAACGTTAACGAGAGACCTGTCGGTATTAAGCGTTAACGAGATCGTCGGGGAAAATTGCCGGAGCGATGCGGGCGCACCGCTCCGGAACCGTCGGCCGGATCAGGCGCGCAGGGCCTGGTCGAGGTCCGCGATCAGATCTTCCTTGTCCTCGATGCCGATCGAGAGCCGCACCACCTCGGGCGCCGCGCCCGACTTCACCTTGGCGGCGTCGTCGAGCTGGCTGTGCGTGGTGGAGGCCGGATGGATCACCAGCGAGCGGGTGTCGCCGACATTGGCGAGATGCGAGAACAGTCTCAGGTTCGACACCAGGTTGACGCCCGCGTCATAGCCGCCCTTGAGGCTGAAGGTGAACACCGCACCGGCACCCTTCGGCGCGTATTTGCGCTGCAGGGCATTGTACCTGTCGCCGGGCAGGCCGGCATAGTTCACCGCCGAGACGGCGGGGTGGGTGGAGAGGAATTCCGCCACCGCCTTGGCATTGTCGCAGTGCTTCTGCATGCGCAGCGGCAGCGTCTCGATGCCCGTGAGGATCATGAAGGCGTTGAACGGCGACAGCGCGGGACCGAGGTCGCGCAACCCGAGCACGCGGCAGGCGATCGCGAAGGCGAAATTACCGAAGGTCTCCTGGATCCGGATGCCGTGATATTCCGGGCGCGGCTCGCTCAGCATCGGATATTTGTTGTCCTTCGACCAGTCGAAGGTACCGGCATCGACGATGATGCCGCCGAGCGAATTGCCGTGGCCGCCGAGGAATTTGGTCAGGGAGTGCACGACGATGTCGGCACCGTGATCGATCGGCTTGATCAGGTAGGGCGAGGCCAGCGTGTTGTCGACGATCAGCGGCACGCCGGCCTTGCGCGCGACGGCCGCGATCGCCTCGATATCGGTGATGCTGCCGGCCGGGTTGGCGATCGACTCGATGAAGATCGCCTTGGTGTGCGGCGTCACCGCGCGTTCGAAGGTTTCGATTTCGTCCGGATCGGCCCAGGCCACATTCCAGCCGAACGCCTTGAAGGCGTGGGTGAACTGGTTGATCGAGCCGCCATAGAGCTTGCGCGCGGCGATGATCTCGTCGCCGGGTTTCAAGAGCTGCTGCAGCACGACGAGCTGCGCCGCGTGGCCGGAGGCAACCGCCAGCGCCGCCGTGCCGCCTTCGAGCGCCGCGACGCGTTCCTCGAGCACGGCGTTGGTCGGGTTGCCGATGCGGGTATAGATGTTGCCGAAGGCCTGCAGGCCGAACAGCGAGGCGGCATGGTCGGCGTCGTTGAAGACGAATGACGTGGTCTGATAGATCGGCGTCGCCCGCGCGCCGGTGGTGGGATCAGGCTGCGCGCCCGCATGCACGGCGAGGGTGGAAAATCCCGGAAGGCGATCGGTCATTCTTTTGTATCCTGTTGTGGCCTGGTCGAAATGCGCGGCATGCTGATGGCGGTCACGCCCGCCGTCAAGCCGCGTCGGTACGCCCTCCGCGGCTTGAAACGGGCATGCTGCGCTCGATCGGATGATCGCGACGATTATTCCGCGGAAACGTCAGGGCGTCTCGGTTTTGTTTTTCGCCGCGCGGTCCGATGCCGCAGTCTGGCCGCCGCCAAAGCTCGTGCGGTTGAGGGACAACCGCATGCCCTGGGTCGGGATCGGCGCGCGCTTGGAACTGAGCGTGCGGGAATTGACGCCCATCCACGAGATCTCCGACGACAGCCGGCCATACTCGATCTTCGGGCAGCGATTCATCACCACCTTGAGGCCGGCGGCCTCCGCCTTTTCGGCCGCGGCATCGTCGCGTGCGCCGAGCTGCATCCAGATCACCTTCGGCAGCGGTGACAATTTCAGCGCCTCCTCGACGACAGGCATGATGTGGCTCGAATTGCGGAAGATGTCGATCATGTCGATCGGGCGGCCGATATCGGCAAGCGAGGCGACGAACGGCTTGCCCATCAGCTCCTTGCCGACATGGCCGGGGTTGACCGGGATCATGTCGTAGCCGCGCTGCGCCAGATATTTGAAGGCGAAATAGCTCGGCCGCACGTTGACCGGCGAGGCGCCGACCATCGCGATCGATTTGACGTTGTTCAGGATGCTGCGGATGTAGTTGTCGTCGTAGGCGTCGTGATTCATCTGCTTTCCTTAGATCCTCATGGTGAGGAGCGCGGAACGCGCGTCTCGAACCATGAGGCAACATACGGGCCTGCATCCTTCGAGACGCCGCTGGCGCGGCTCCTCAGGATGAGGATTATCGATCCTGCCACTTCGGATCACGCTTCTCGATGAAGGCGCCGATACCTTCCTCGGCGTCGCGCGCCATCATGTTTTCGGTCATCACCTCGGCGGCGAAACGATAGGCGTCGGCGAGGTTCATCTCGGCCTGGCGATAGAACGCCTCCTTGCCGAGCTTGACGGTGTAGGCCGATTTCAGCGCGACCTTCTCGGCCAGCGCGATCGCGGCGTCGCGTTCGGTGCCTGCCGACACCACGCGGTTGACGAGACCGATGCTCTGCGCCGTCGCCGCGGAGACCGGTTCACCGGTCAGCAGCATTTCCATCGCCTGCTTGCGCGGCACGTTGCGCGACAGCGCCACCATCGGGGTCGAGCAGAACAGCCCGATGTCGACGCCCGGTGTCGCGAACGCCGCCGCATCGGAGGCGACCGCGAGGTCGCAGCTTGCGACGAGCTGGCAGCCGGCGGCGGTGGCGACGCCCTGGACGGAGGCGACCACCGGCTTCGGCAGGCGCACGATCGTCTGCATCATCGCGCTGCAGGCGTTCATGATCTGCGCGAAATAAGCGCGGCCGCGATCGGCGTCGGTGCGGCGCGCGGTGAGCTCCTTGAGGTCGTGGCCGGCGCAGAACGCCGGACCGTTGGCGGCGAGCACGACGGCACGAATGCGCTTGTCGCCGCCGATATCGTTCAGCGCAGCGTGCAGCTCGCCGATCAGGCCTTCGGAGAGGCTGTTGCGCGCCGCCGGGCGATTGACCGTCAGGAGCGCGATACTGCCGACGGTTTCGCGCAGCAGGATCGGCTGGTGTTGTGGCGCTTCCGCGCGGACGGCCTGGGCGGACATGACGAAATTCCTCTATCGTGTCTGTGACAATTTAATGTAACAGGCAGGCTGAAGCGAGGGCAGGGACCGCATGGCGATTGCGAAAATGAGCGTGGCTGATCTGGAGGAGTTCCTGCGCAAGGAATTTCCGCAGGCGTTCACCCACGACGACATCAGGATCGAAAGCGCCGACGGCGAGACGGCCCTGCTGCGCCAGCGCTTCAGCGAGCGCATGTTGCGCCCGGGCGGCACCGTGTCCGGGCCGACCCTGATGGGGCTGGCGGATTTCGCGATGTATGTGGTGCTGTTGTCGGCGATCGGGCCGATCGGCCTCGCCGTCACCACCAACCTCAACATCAATTTCCTGCGCAAGGGCCAGCCGGGCCAGGACGTGCTCGCGGTCGCCAAACTGCTCAAGCTCGGCAAGCGGCTTGCGGTCGGCGAGGTGAACCTGCTGTCCGGCACTTCGCCCGATCCGATCGCGCATGTTACGGCGACCTATTCCATTCCAAATCCATAGTCTTTTTTGCGGTATTATTGCACCATATTTTTAAGTCATTGTTTTTTCTGATGTAATTATGGTGTGTCGACGTTGACGCGCGGCTACGGCTTCTCTAGAAAGCCGCCAGTTCGGCGCATACGGCGCCGATTTCCTTTTCACGGATTTCACACATGAGCACGTTCTCGGCCAAGCCCGCCGAAGTGACGAAGAAGTGGGTTGTGATCGACGCCAAGGGTCTGGTCGTCGGTCGTCTCGCCACGCTCGTCGCGATGCGCCTGCGCGGCAAACACCTGCCCACCTACACCCCGCATGTCGATTGCGGCGACAACGTCATCATCGTCAACGCCGCGCATGTGGTGCTGACCGGCCGCAAGCGCGACCAGAAGACCTACTACAAGCACACCGGCTTCATCGGTGGCATCAAGGAGCGCACCGCGAAGCAGATCCTCGAGGGTCGCTTCCCCGAGCGCGTCGTCGAGAAGGCGATCGAGCGCATGATCCCGCGCGGCCCGCTCGGCCGCATGCAGATGGGCAACCTGCGCGTCTATCCGGGTGCCGAGCATCCGCATGAAGCCCAGAGCCCCGAGAAGGTCGATATCGCTTCCCTGAATCGCAAGAACACGAGGGCCGCATAATGTCCGATACGTTGCAGTCCCTCGACCAGCTCTCGCAGGTCAAGCCGGCGGCGCCCGACGCGCCGAAGTACGTCAAGAAGGTCGACAAGTACAACCGCGCTTACGCCACCGGCAAGCGCAAGGACGCGGTCGCCCGCGTCTGGGTCAAGCCCGGTTCGGGCAAGATCTCGGTCAACACCCGCGAGTTCGAAGTCTACTTCGCCCGCCCGGTGCTGCGCATGATGATCCAGCAGCCGCTGGTCGCGGCCGCGCGTAACGGCCAGTACGACGTGATCTGCACCGTCGCCGGCGGCGGTCTGTCCGGCCAGGCCGGTGCGGTTCGCCACGGCATCTCGAAGGCGCTGACCAACTTCGAGCCCGAGCTGCGCGGCGTCCTCAAGAAGGGCGGCTTCCTGACCCGCGATAGCCGCTCGGTCGAGCGCAAGAAGTACGGCAAGGCGAAGGCCCGCAAGTCCTTCCAGTTCTCGAAGCGCTAATTCGAGTTCTAAAATTCGCGGCAATTGCCGCGCGCATCGAGTTGCAGAGGGCGCCGCGAGGCGCCCTTTTTGCTGCGCCTGGCGGCGTGTGCTTCGACGAATTAGCGCAGTTTTTCATGAAAACTTGCGTGTGCGTGCAAACGAAATTGGAACTCGGGCCTTCTAGCGTGACATCTCGCACTGGCGCTGCATCACCGTATTAATTGCGCCTGCGAACGTTGCATCACCGGGCTGGGGTGACTTTATGTCGTTCGATCCATCGACACTGTATTTGTTCGCCACCATGGTCGCGGGCATGCTCGGCGCCATGCTCTGGTTGTTCGGCAGGCAGGAGAACATTGCCGCGCTGAAATGGTGGGGCACCGCCTATCTGCTCGGCGCGACGTCGGTCGCGCTCTGGACGGTCGGCAGCACGATGCTCGATCCTCTCGTCCTGCTGGGCCTCAACGCGATCGGCTTCGTCGCCTGCGGCATGGTGTGGAATGCCTCGCGCATCTTCCACGGCCGCAAGGCCAATCTGCCGGGCCTCGTGCTCGGCCCGGTCGCGTGGATCGGTGCCGTAACGACGGTGGAAGATCCGGCTCTCCGCCTGACGATCGGCGCCGCGATCGTCGCGATCTACGCCGCGCTGACCGCCTCCGAACTCTGGGGCGAGCGCCGCCGCGCAATGCAAAGGCGCTGGATTGCGATCGTCATCCCGGTCGCCCATGGCTGCGTGCTGATGCTGCCGATCCTGATCGGCGACCTGCTGCGACTTAACGGCCAGAATTTGGTCTCCAGCTTCTGGGTCACGCTGTTCTCGATCGAGCTCGTGCTGTACGCGATCGGCACGGTGTTCGTGATCTTCATGATGGTGTCGGACCGCGCGGTGGCCGTGCACAAGACCGCCGCGTCGATCGATCCCTTGAGCGGCATGCTCAATCGCCGCGGCTTCTCCGAGGCCTGCGCGCGCGTGATCGAGCGCGAGGCCGACGGCGGCCGGCCGGTCACGGTGATGATCTTCGACCTCGACCACTTCAAGTCGATCAACGACCGGTTCGGCCATCCCGCGGGCGACGAGATCCTGAAACTGTTCTCCGCCGTGGTGGTCAACAATCTCAGGATCAGCGATCTGTCGGGCCGGATCGGCGGCGAGGAGTTCGCGGCGCTGCTGCCGTGCTCGCTGGAGGAGGGCGTGCTGGTCGCCGAGCGCGTGCGCGAGGCCTTCGAGAACAGCAACATCAGCTGCGAGGAAGGTGCGGTCGACACCACGGTCAGCATCGGCGTCGCCGGCGGACCCGCCGGGACCGAGCTCGAGGTGCTGCTGGCCGCGGCCGATACCGCGCTCTACCAGGCCAAGCGCGGCGGCCGCAACCGCGTCGAGGCGGCGGAGGAATTGCCGCTCTCGCTGGAGAACTGGCGGCGCAAGACGGCGGGCCTGCCGGCATCGGAGCGGCAGAAGCCGGCGATCGCCCGGATATAACAGCGGTAACGACTGGTTAACCATTCGATCCCATGCTTTCGGCATGGAGTCGATCAGCACCCGCAATCCGCAATCCGCCCTGATGTCGCTCGAAGCCGACGCGGTTTCGGCGCGCGGCGGCTTCGCATGCCTGTTCGCGGACTCGCATGAATACGAGACGGCGCTGATCGCCGAACGGCGTGCGCAGGGGCGGTATGAACCGCCGAAGAGTCGGTGGCCGCTCGTGATGCTGCTCGGCGTGATGCTGATGGTCATCGGTACAGTCCTGCTGTTCCGTTGAGCCGCTGCAAGATCGGCGGAGGAGGCGCCCGCGCGGGCGCCTTTTGCTTTTGGGCCGGCTGGGCTAGAGACGGGGCCTTTCCCAAGGGATGCCAAAAGGGAGGCCACGGCCCGATGATCACGGAAATCGCACAGATCGACGTCAAGCCCGGCAGCGAGAAGGATTTCGAGGCCGCGGTGGCCAAGGCGCGCCCGCTGTTCCTGCGCGCCAAGGGCGGCAAGGGGTTCGAACTGCACCGCTCGATCGAGAAGCCGTCGCGCTACCGGCTGGTGGCCAAGTGGGAGACGCTGGAGAACCACACCGTCGATTTCCGCGGCTCCGAGGATTTCACCGCCTGGCGCGCGCTGGTCGGCCCGTATTTCGCGGCGGCGCCCGAGGTCGAGCACACCGAGACCGTGCTGACGACTTGAGGTTGGTTTACGCTGCCTTTGCAGGCGCTTGGTCCTCCGCCTTGAAGTGATCGATCATCACCTTGGCGATCGCCATCAGCGGCAGGGCCAGCGCCAGCCCCCAGATGCCGAACACAACGCCGAGCAGGATCTGGAACGCGAACAGCGTTGCCGGCGGAATGTCGAGCGCCTGGCGCTGGATGATCGGCGTCAGCACGTAGCTTTCCAGCGCGTGAACGCCGAGGAACAGGACGAAGGCGGACAGCGCCGCGATCCACCCCGTGGCGAGGCTCGCCAGCACCACGATCAGCCCGCCGAGGATCGCGCCGACCGTCGGGATGAAGGCGAGCAGGCCAGCCTGGATGCCGAGGATGAACGAGCTCGGAATGCCGATGACGGCAAGGCCGATCCAGGTCACGAGGAACACCGCGGCCATGGTGATGATCTGTGCGATCAGCCAGCGCTCCAACGTCTCGCCGATCCGGTCGACGATGATGGTCACCTGCGCGCGCCATTTGGCCGGCGCGATGAACAGCAATCCGGCGCGGTAGATGCTCGGCTGGGCCGCGAAGGCTAGCCCGAGGAACAGCACGATGAAGAAGTTGCCGACGACACTGACGGTGCCGAGCAGCACCTTCAGCGTCTGGCCGATGATGGCGCCGCCGCTCGAAGCCAGCGCGCTGGCGCCGGGGATGCCGTGGGACTGGGACGTCGGGGACTGCGACGTTGCGGGCGTCGTCGTCGTCGTGGTCGTCACGGCGGTGCCTTCGCCCTTGGCATCGCCGGCGGCGTTGGTGAAATCGAGATAGCTGGTGTCGACGCCATGCTGCTCGAGGAAGTCCTTGACGCTGCCGAGCTGCGATTTGATCGTGTTGCTCAAGACCGTCGCCTGCTGGGCGATCGTGGTGCCGCCGAGGAACACGATGCCGGACAATAGCCCGGCCATCGCCAGGCAGACGATCGCAAGCCGCAACGCGTGCGGCAGCCCGGTCAGCCGGCCGAGCAGGGTGGTCATGGCGTTGAGGGCGACCCCGAGCAGCATGCCCGCGAACAGCAGGAACAGGGTCGCGGCGAAATGCCAGGCGAAGCTCAGGAGGGCAGCGAACAGCACGGCGCCGATGCCGCCGACGGCGATCGCCCATGCCAAGTCGTTGCGGGCCTGCAGGCGATTGTCAGCCGAGTCTGTCACGGGTGATTCCCCCTTCGCGACGTGTCCGGAGCAGTCTTTGGCGAAAATCCCGCCGGGATCAAGTTGCCGAGGCCGTGCCGGTTTGCCGCTGACGGCCCTGGCGCCGGGCAAGACCGCCGGGCCTCCGGCTCGTTTTGGGGCCCTTGGCCCTGCGAATCTGTGCAGGACTGCAAGCCCCCCTGTGCAGATATAGACAGTTGATCCGGCGGGAACTCGAAGGCATGATCCTCTCCGCAACGTCGCAAACTTAGAAGAAACATTGCGCGAGACTTCGATAATGAGACGGCCCGTGGTTGGCGTGATCGGAAACGCCCATCGCATAGAAAATCGTTTCACAGTCCAGATGGTCGGGGAGCGCAACCTTCGCGCGGTTGCCGAGGTGTCGGGTGCCGTGCCGCTGATGTTCGCGGGCAGTCCCGAG
This sequence comes from Bradyrhizobium sp. USDA 3364, assembly GCF_054056355.1. Lineage (NCBI taxonomy): Bacteria > Pseudomonadati > Pseudomonadota > Alphaproteobacteria > Hyphomicrobiales > Nitrobacteraceae > Bradyrhizobium > Bradyrhizobium sp. USDA 3364. The sequence continues at coordinate 7,281,362 of NZ_JBSRYG010000002.1, read as the reverse complement.
ATCACCGAGGTGGGCGCCTTGCTCGACGTGGTCGACGGCGTCGTCCTGACCGGAGCCCGCGCCAACGTTCATCCGACCCGCTTCAATACCGAACCCTGCGCGGCGCACGAGCCCTACGACATCCACCGCGACGACGTTGCGCTGGCGCTGTCGGAGGCCTGCGTGGCGCGCGGCGTGCCGATCTTCGGCATCTGCCGCGGCCTGCAGGAGATGAACGTCGCGTTCGGCGGCTCGCTGCATCCGGAGATCCGCGAGATTCCCGGCCGCATGAACCACCGGATGCCGCGGCTTGAGAACGGTGAAATCCATCCCGATCCCACCGTGGTGTTCGCCGACCGTCACGACGTCGCGCTCACGCCCGGTGGCGCATTTGCAAAGATCCTCGGCTGCGAGAGCATTCGGGTCAATTCGTTGCACGGCCAGGGCATCCTCGAGCCCGGCAAGCGCGTCGTGATCGAGGGCGTCGCCGAGGACGGCACCATCGAGGCGATCCGCATTGCGGATGCGCCCGGCTTTGCGCTCGGTGTGCAATGGCACGCCGAATACGATCCGCAGCGCAACCCGATCAACCGCGCGCTGTTCGAGGCCTTCGGCGACGCGCTGCGCGAGCGGCGGGCGGCGTAGGGGCTGCGGCGGTACTAAACCTCGTCATTGCGAGGACGCGATAGACGGCTGTGGATGGGGATGCAGCTTCGCGTTCTCGCGACATGATTTGCCGTCGGGTTGTTTTGTCGCACCGTCACCGGCCGGGATGCGTCTCAATGGTCGTTTTGGCCTTTGCAATCGCCTCTTGAGTGCTCGGGTAGGTTTGCGTCCTGATCGACGGTCCTCCGGCAAGAGGCGCGATCTCGACCAGATAACCGCCGCCGCGCTGCTCGACGATCTTTAGCTGGTAGCCCTGGTATTCGATCCGCTCGGCTGACATGTCGAATCCGTCAATCACACTCCCGACCTCTGGCGAATGCAGTCTTCCAATGACGAGCACGCGGTTCCGTTCCTAACGAACATTACGCAAGGTGCAGTTGTCCGCTGCCGAACGGGATAGGCCAGGGCGGGAACCCGTCCCGGGAAACCAAGGACACCGGTTCTGACCGACATGGACTATCCCGTGGCGGCCCCGGATCAATCGGCCCCGGGAAAGAGGCGTACTTATTGCGATACGAAAAGTGGCGGATTGCCGTGCCGGACTCGGCTAAGCAACAGCGGAAAGCCACCCGATATTGCCCGGCGCCAACAATACCTTTCCGACTGTTTTCCTTCTCCTGCTCGCGCCGGGCTTCATCCATGGCGTCACCTTGCCGGGCATTCTGCTCGCGGGCGGCGCGATGCTGCTCCATATGATTTTCGGTCCCAGCTAACGCGGTAACGGCGTGATGTTTTGAAGCGGCGGAGATCATGCGCGCTCGCTGGTTGGCAAGCCGATCAAGGTGCACATATTCTCTTTAGCTATCGCAGAGCGACCATAACTTGCATCAACGCGCCGACCATGGCCATGGCGACGGTTGCGGGTTGTTGGGGCGCGGCCGCGCCGCGGGCGGTGCCGGCTTGCGCGTCTGGGCGACACTGCTCGACGGCCGCGGGCGCGGTACTGGCGGGCGTGGTATTGCTATGTCCGAGTTTGCGGTTGCCTGTTCAGGACTCACTTTCGGCTGTTCGGAGCTTACCTTCGGCTCTTCGGGCATCACCTTTGGCACGGACACGTTGGCGATGACACCGGCCAGTTGCTCTTGGCTTGCATTGAGCCGGTCGGTGATCGCCTGGCTTTCGCGTGCCATCTGAGTCTGGTTTGCCTTGATCTGGTCGATGACAGTGTTGTTGCGTGTCAATTCCGCCTGGCTCGTCTTGAGTTGGCTTGCTAGGTCTTCATTGTCGCGGACCAATTGTTGCTGCCTTGCCTCAAGCTGTACGACCGCTTGCCTCAAGGCGGCGAGATCGCGCGCCATCGACGCGTGCTGCTGAGCCAGGTCGGACGAAGGGGCAGCGTCCTTCGGTGCAACCTCTTTCGGCGTGCTTTGCGCAACGGGTGAGGGGCCGGCGGGAGCCACGATCGCCGTCTCACCGGATGACGACCACCACCAGGCAGCGGCACTAATGGATGCTGCCGACAGAAAACCGATAACAGCAAAGTGGCGCCAATCGGCCAATCGAAGGAACGTTGCTGGCCACGCGCGAAACGCGTTCACGCCGGTCGGCCGGCCCGAAGGACTGATTTCAGCTTCGCGCGCGAAATTCGCAAGCTGCTCTTCCAAGCTCGCGAGCCGCCCCTTCACGACCTTGTCGTCCAGCATGGAATCCATTTTGTGCTCCGCATCAAATGCGCGTCGCCCGCCATGAGCGCAGGTCTGCTCTTCGGCGAGCTAACATTTAACGGCACGCAGGTGGGGCATTTGCAGCTTACCCGAGGATGAGCATGCAGCCTGCACGTCACATCGGCTTTTTCCTATTAATTCACTCCGCCGGAATTGTGCGGGATTTTGGCCGAGATCTTGCTGGTCCGCAATGCTACGGCATGATTGCGCTTGAGCGATGGCAGTTCGATCGGGAACGCTGTTTGCGCCCCATGCACCCCCCGGGCGCCGAACAGGCCCCCGATCCTCGCGGCGCCACGATAGCGCGACGGTCTGGTTCCTGGTCGCCTGCATCGACAGCGTCGCCAAGCGCCGGAGAGATCGGGCCGGACCCGCGGATACGGGCATCGGGCACGCACCGAAACTGCTTCTTCTCCGTACTAATACGGATACGAAAGTGGCGGATTGGCAGGCCGGACTCGGATAAGCAACAATGATATTGCTCCGGCACAGACGACGACCTGTCCGAATACTGTTTTTCCTTTTTCATTTTCGTGTGCAGCCGACACGATGAGTTGGTCGTGATGAATTTGTCGGGTCGTCTGGCGATGGGAATGATGCTTCCCGTCGTCGCGCTCCTGTTCGCGCTGGGCTTCATCCATGGCGTCACCTGGCCGGGCATTCTGTTCGCGGGCGGTGCGGTTGCGGTGGTGTTGATGACTGCTGAGATGATTGCGAGGTCGCTGTCCGGGAAGCCCGCCCAGATGGTGCGGGCGGGGGAGGCGCTGTCGCGCAGCCAGCAGACGGCGACGGGTACCGCCGGCCATGACGAGACGACCCAGCTCGCCGCCACGCTCGCTGAGCTGTCGGCGCAATTGGGCAGCAGGCAGCACCTGCTGGAAAAAACCGTCGAGAGCATCCGCGATCCGGTGGTGGTCGCCGATGAGCACGGGATGGTCGTGATCGTCAACGCCGCCGCGCGGCGGCTGTACAGCGTCGAGCCCGGTTTTGACACCATGACCGGCGTTCGCGCGTTCCAGAACTATTATGCCGACGGCACGACCGAGATGCCGATTTCGGACACGCCGATGGCGCGTGCGCTGCGCGGCGGTGACGTCGACGATTTCGAGCTGATCGTAAAGCCTCACCAGCCGGAACCGGCCGTCTGCCTCGTCGTCAACGCCCGGCCGCTGCGTGACGAGGCCGGCAATCTGCGCGGCGCGGTCGCCGTGCTGCACGACGTCACCGCGCAACGGCGGGCGCATCAGGCGCTGGTCGAGAGCGAGCAGATGGCGCAGGCGATCGTCAGGACCGCGCTCGACGCCTTCGTGCAGACCGACCAGGACGGCATCATTCTCGACTGGAGCCCGCAGGCCGAGGCGCTGACCGGCTGGACGCGCTCTGAGGCGGTCGGTTATCGCGTGGTCGAACTGGTATTCCCGGAAGAGCTTCGGGTTGCGCATCGCCAGCGCATCACCCGCTTCCTGCAGGAGGCCGCAGGCGGCGGCATGGGCATGCGCTATGAAACCGCCTCCGTGCATCGCGACGGCCACCGTTTCCATGTCGAGGTGTCGCTCAATGCGCTGCGCCGCGGCGATGGCTGGATCATCAATTCCTTTGTGAGGGACATCACCCAGCGCCGGATCGCCGAGGAGCAGCTGATCCAGGCGCAGAAGACGGAATCGCTCGGGCGGCTGACCGGCGGCATCGCGCACGACTTCAACAACATGCTGACGGTGATCACCGGCACGGTTGAGATCCTTGCCGACGGGGTCAAGGACAACCCGCAGCTTGCCGCGATCGCCAAGCTGATCAGCGATGCCGCCGATCGCGGCGCGCAGCTCACCTCGAGCCTTTTGGCGTTCGCGCGCAAGCAGCCGTTGCAGCCCGCCGAGACCGACGTCAACGACCTGATCGGCGAGGTGGTGCGGCTGCTGTCGCAGACGCTCGGCTCGCAGACCGAGATCAGGACGGAGCTTGCCCGCAACGCCTGGCTCGCCTTTGTCGACCGCAGCCAGCTTGGCGCGGCGCTGGTCAATCTCGGCATCAATGCGCGCGACGCGATGCCGGACGGCGGCACGCTGACCTTTGCGACCCGCAATATCCAGCTCGGGATTCCCGAAGCCGTGGCGCACGGCGTCGAGCGCGCCGGCGACCATCTCGTGATCGAGGTGGCCGATACCGGCACCGGAATTTCGCCGACGCATCTGGAGAAGATCTTCGATCCTTTCTTCTCCACCAAGGAGGTCGGGCAGGGCACCGGGCTCGGGCTCAGCATGGTGTTCGGCTTCGTCAAGCAAAGCAGCGGCGGCATCGAGGTCAGGAGCGAGCAGGGGCGCGGCACCATCTTCAGGATCTATCTGCCCAAGGCGGACGGCACCGCGCAGCGCGCGACCGAGGAGGACGATCTGCCGGTCAGGGGCGGCGACGAGACCATCCTGTGCGTCGAGGATGATCCTACGATCCGTGACTACGTCATGGGGCAGCTCGAAAGCCTCGGCTACAAGGTGCTGACGGCGGCCAACGCAGATGCGGCGCTCGCGATCGTTGGCCGCGGCACCGCGTTCGATCTCCTGTTCACCGACATCGTGATGCCCGGCAGCATGAACGGCCGGCAATTGGCGGAAACGCTGATGGCGGGGCGCCCGGCGCTGCGGGTGCTGTTCACTTCCGGCTACAGCGATGGCGTCCTGCCGGCCCAGCAGGGGCGCGGCGGCCACGGCATTCCGCTGCTGACCAAGCCCTACCGGCGCAGCGAACTGGCGCGGGTGCTGCGGCGCTGCCTTGATCTTCAGGTCGACTTCCAGGGCGATCCGGTTCCGCAGCCTTACTCCGTGCAGCCCGATCTCGAACGCTTTTTGCGCGAGAATCCGCCGGAAAAAAGCTAGGATCGGGACCCGCTGACAAGCGCGGCGGCGCAGCGATCATCGCGCGCCGCAAATCCACCAGCCGTGGCGCAGCCAATGCGCGCCAGGGAGAGACCTGTAATGAACATCACGATTACCGCCTTTGAGCGGTCGCCGGACGGCGGCAAGGGACTGGCGCGGGATACACGGGTGCGGTGGGCGCTTGAAGAGGTCGGGCAGCCCTACGCGGTTCGCCTGGTTTCGTTTCGGGCGATGAAGGAGCCCGCGCATCTGGGGCTGCATCCGTTCGGCCAGATACCAACCTATGAAGCGGACGGTCTCGCCCTGTTCGAGACGGGGGCGATCGTGCTCCACCTCGCCGAGCGCCATGCCGGCTTGCTGCCTGACGACGCGAATGCCCGGGCGCGCGCAATTTCGTGGATGTTCGCTGCGCTCAATACCGTGGAGCCGCCGATCCTCGAATTCGTAACTGCGTGGCTGTTCGAGCGCGACAAGCCGTGGCACGAGGCGCGCCTGCCGCTGGTCAAGGATCGTGTCCGGCAGCGGCTGGATCAGCTGTCGGATCGTCTGGGCGACGCCGACTGGCTCGACGGTGCGTTCAGCGCGGGTGACCTGATGATGGTGTCGGTGCTGCTCCGGCTGAAGCCTTCGGGCATGCTCGACGGACATCCTGTCCTGGCGGCCTATGTCGCCCGCGGTGAGGCGCGGCCCGCCTACAGGCGCGCTTTCGCGGCTCAGTTGGCGGTCAACAATCCGCAAGTCGCCAGCGACGCCTGATTCAGCGCGATGTTCCGTATGATGGGTATCGCTTCGCTCCACCCATCCCACAGCGGCTCGGCGAAGGAGAGCAGAGCGGTGCAGGACCACAGCAGGATCGCGATCTTCGACGGCCACAACGACGCGGCTCAGCACCTCATTGAGTATCGGGAAGACGGACGCGATTTCCTGGTGCGCTCGGAGCAAGGCCATCTCGATCTGCCGCGCGCCCGGGAGGGCGGCATGGTGGGCGGCCTGTTCGCGATGTACGCCAAGGCCGAACGACCGCTGGCAGACGCGTTCAGGCGGACCGCCGATGGATACGAGGTACGTCTCGCGGAACCGCTCGATGCGGCCTATGCGCGCCGTACCATCGAAGCCCAGTTGAGTGGGCTCGAGGCCATGGTGGGCCGCGCCGACGGACAAATCCGATGGGCGACGACCGTGGATGACATCGAGGCAGCACGGCGGGACGGGGCATTTTCAATCGTACTGCACCTGGAGGGCGCTGAGGCGATCGACGCCGATCTGGACGGGCTGGCACGGCTCTACGCCCGCGGCCTGCGTTCGCTCGGTCCGGTCTGGAGCCGTCCCAATATCTTCGGCCACGGCGTGCCGTTCGCCTATCCGCGTTCGCCGGACACCGGTCCCGGTCTGACGGATGCGGGGAAGGCGCTGGTGAAGGCCTGTAACGAGCTCGGAATCATGGTCGACGCAGCCCACCTCAACGAGCGCGGCTTCTGGGATCTGGCGACGCTGAGCACCGCGCCCATCGTGGTCACCCACGCCTGCGCGCATGCGGTTTGCCCCGCGACCCGCAACCTTACCGACCGGCAGTTCGACGCCATCAAGGCGTCAGGCGGCGTCGTCGGCTTCAATTTCAGCGTGTCCGAAGTGCGCCCGGACGGGCACCGTGACCCGGATGCTCCGATCGAGACGGTCGCCGACCACCTCGGCTACCTGGTCGAACGGATGGGTGACGATCACGTCGCCCTTGGGTCCGACTTCGATGGTGCGGTGATGCCGCTTCCGCTCAGGGACGCAAGCCATCTGCAGAATTTGATCCAGGCGTTGCGCGAGCGCGGCTTCGATGAGAGCACGCTGCGCAAGATCGCTTTTGACAACTGGATGCGGGTGTTGCGCCAAAGCTGGCGGTGATCATGGAGCGGAGCGAAACCCATCATCTCTCATGCGGCCGCTTTTTGATGGGTATCGCTTCGCTCTACCCATCCTGCGCGCTATGCTGCCTTGACAATGGCGCGGCCGGTCAACGGCCCGATCTCAGGGAGTGGATGGATGCAGGACCGCAAATGGTCGAGACGCGACTGGCTCAAGGTGACGGCGGCGGCCGCGACCGGCATGGTGTTCGCCGAACCGCTGCGAGCGGCGGCGCCGCCGGCGGAAGCCGTGACACCGGAGCTGATCGCCGCGGCGAAGAAGGAGGGCAAGATCTCGTTCTACAGCGCGCTGGAACTGAACACCGCCGAGCGCCTCGCGCGCGACTTCGAGCAGAAATATCCCGGGATCAGCGTCCGGGTCGAGCGGTCCGGCGCCGAGCGGATCTTCCAGCGCATCGCGCAGGAACAGGGCAGCGGCATCAATGCCGTCGACGTCGCCAACTCGACCGATCCCGCGCATTACCTCGACTGGAAGAAGAACGACTGGCTCGCCGCCTACATCCCGGAGGACGTCGCAAAGCATTTTCCGGTCGACCAGATCGATCCCGACGGCACGTCGGCGACATCCTGCGCCTGGTTCGAGGTGATCGGCTACAACACCGAGCAGGTGAAGCGCGAGGAGGCGCCGAAGAGCTACGCCGACCTGCTCGATCCGAAGTGGCGCGGCAAGATCGTCAAGGGCCACCCGAGCTATTCCGGCGCGATCATGACCGCGACCTTCGTGCTGGCGCGCGATCTCGGCTGGCCCTATCTGGAAAAGCTTTCGCAGCAACGGGTGATGCAGGTGCAGTCCGCGGCCGATCCACCGAAGAAGATCCTGCTCGGCGAGCGCGCCGTGATGGCGGACGGCAACGACTACAATCTCGTGCTCGCAAGGGATCAGGGCAAGCCGGTCGAGGCGGTCTATCCGACTGAAGGCGCGCCGCTGATCATCGTGCCGAGCGGCATCTTCAAGAGCGCGCCGAACCCGAATGCGGCGCGGCTGTTCCAGAGCTATTTCTTCAGCGCCGAGACCCAGCAGATGCTGGCCGACGAGTTCGCGCACCGCTCGTTCCACGGCAGGGTGAAGGAAAAGGCCGGGCACGTGCCGCTGGACAAGCTGAAGATGCTCAAGGCCGATCCGGCCCAGGTGCAGGCGCAGAGCGAGGAGATCAAGGCGCGCTACGCGAAGCTGTTCCGGGTGTAGGCGTTCGCCGAGCGAAAGCTAGTAGCGTCATTGCGAGCCACCGGTCGGCGCGGAGCGCCGCCGGATGACAGGCTCCGCGAAGCAATCCATCTCTCCGCGTGCGCGGATGCATGGATTGCTTCGTCGCGGAGTTTATCATCGGGCCGGCCAAAGGCCGGACCCGTTGGCTCCCCGCAACGACGGGGACAGTGCTCGGACAGCCCTAGGCCGCGCAGTGAGTGGCCGAGGTCAGTTACCCTCCTACCTCCGCACTGAGCATGGGCCCGAACAGCTCCCATCTCTCGCCCTTCAGTCGTCTGAGCTGCATCTGCTTGATCGGTGCGAAATCGATCGGGCTGGTGTTCATCGTGATTCCGGGCAGCAGGTTGTTGGTCCGGAAGCCCTTCAGGTTCGCCGCCTGCTTCATCACGTTCTCGCGCGTGAGATTGTCGCCGCACTGCTTCAGGACCTGAACCAGGGTCTGCGCCACGTTATAGCCCGTCATCACCAGGCCGTCGGCCCGATTGCCTTCGGGGAAATATTTGGCGAGATACTCGTCGAACGCCTTCATGCCGGGGTCGTCCTTCCACTGCGGATCGAGCGGATCCATCAGATAGGCCACCGAAACGATGCCCTGCGCGTTCTCGAAGCCGGCAGGCTGGATCACGGCGCCGAGCGAGGAGCCGACCGAATTGAGGATGTGCAGCGGCTTCCAGCCGATCTCCGCCACCTTCTTGATGGCCTGTGCCGCGAATTTCGGCGTGGCAATGTCGACGAAGACGTCGGCATTCATCGATTTCATCTTGACGATGTGCGTGTCGATCGTGGGCTCGGCCACCTCATATGCATCCTCGGCGATGATCATCGACGCCGCCTTGTCGCCGAGGCCGTCCTTCAGGCCCTTGAGATAGTCCTTGCCGTAATCGTCGTTCTGGTAGAGCACGGCGATTCTGCCATGCGGCTTTTCCTTCAGGATGTGCTTGGCGTAGATCCGGCCCTCGGCCTGATAGCTGGGCTGCCAGCCCATGGTCCACGGGAAGTTCTGCGGATCGTTCCACTTGGTCGCACCGGTCTGGATGAACAGCTGCGGCACCTTCTTCGTGTTCATGTACTTCTGGATGGCGCTGTTGGATGCCGTGCCGAGGGAGGCGAAGATCAGCAGGACCTCGTCGCCTTCGACGAGCTTGCGCGCCTGCTCGACCGTTTTCGGCGGACTGTAGCTGTCGTCGTAGGAGATGAAATTGATCTTGCGGCCATTGATGCCGCCCTCGGCATTGACCTTACGGAAATAGGCCGCCTGGGCGCGGCCGTTGGTGCCGTAGGCCGATGCCGGCCCGCTGTAGGGCATAATGTTGCCGATCTTGATTTCAGTATCGGATACGCCCGTGTCGTATTTCTTCTGGGCAGAGGCGCTGCCTGCACCGGCAGCGAGGATGATGACGGCAGTCGAAAGCGCCGCCATTCGTCGTGCGACGAAAGACATCTCGTTTCTCCCAAATGCAAGAATGAATGTGATTGTTTTATCGGGGGCCGCTTTCGGGTCCTTACGACCAGTGAACACCCGACCTCGGATATTGTCGATCCAGAACATCGCGCCTTGCGTGCGGCGTCCCGCCACTTCGGAGGGTTTGTCAGCGCTACTGACCGTAATCTTCCGGAAGTTCCGCGCCTACGCCGCGCGCATCGATCGCTGCGCACGGTAGGCTTGCGGCGACAGCAGGGTGAGCTTGCGAAAAGCCTTGCGAAAGCTGCCCTCGTCCTCATAGCCGGTGGCGCGGGCGATCGCCTTGATCGGCTGCGCCGTTGTCTCCAGCAGCGTGCGGGCGTGCTCGACGCGGCGGCGCGTGATGAAGGCCTGCGGCGGCTCGTGGGTCAATTCGCGGAAGCGGCGGTTCAGCGTGCGTTCGCTCAGGCCCAGTGCGTGGGCGAGGCCGCGCACCGTGATCGGCGCCTTGCCGGTGCGGCGCACCAGCATGTCCGCCTTGATCAGCAGCGGGTCCTGTCCGAGCATGTAGCCGAGCGGCATGAAGATCGCCTGCGTGCGCTGCGCGGTGTCGATCACGGCGTAGTCGGCGCAGACCTTTGCGACCTCGGGGCCTTCGACGAGCTCGATCAGCCGCAGCAGCAGATCGACCCACGACATCGGGCCGGCGGCGCAGACCAGGCGATCGGCCTGCGTGATGACGGCGTCGCTGGCGAGGTCGATCCTGGGATGGCGGCGGCGGAGCTCGCTCTGCAGCCACCAGGTGATGGTGGCGCGGCGCCCATCGAGCAGCCCGGCATTGGCGAGCAGCAGCACGCCGCTGCAGAAGGCGCCGATCAACCGGCCGCTGGCATGCTGCTGGCGCAGCCAGGCGCCGGCGCGGTCATATTGCGGTTGCAGGCGCTCGGCGGTGAGATGGTCGACGAGGCTGCCCGGCACGATGATCGCGTCAAATGCCGCTCGCTTGGTCACGGCGCCATCGACGGCGAGCAACTTGCCGCCGCCGGCGCGCACCGCCTTGCCGTCGAGCGAGAGTGTCTGCCAGCTGAAGCGCGCCTTGCCGCCGCGGAGCTGCATCACATGGTTGCCGAGCGTGAGGATGTCGGCGATGCCGGCGACCGCTGATTGCATGCAGCCTTCCAGCGCGAGGATCGCAAGCTTCATGGGACCTCCGGAGTTTTGCCGTCATCCTACCCGACCGGCGCGATCAGGCGGTGGCAGATATTGCCCGATCTCTGTCTGATCGGCCACTGCCTGGCGGCGTGCCGCCGGTGCATCTTCGTTGCGTTGTCACACCCTCAGCAATGGAGAGAGACCATGCCTTACGTCACCATTTCCACCGTACGCGGCATCTTCGATGTCGCGCAGAAGAAGGCGCTGCTGGAGCGCGTCACCGATCTCATGGTCGAGGTCGAGGGGCAGGGTGACCCGGACTTCCGCAGGAACGTCTGGGTCAAGATCGAGGAGGGCGAGCCGGCGAGCTGGTCGGTCGGCGGCATGATGCCGACGCCGGACATGATCGCGAGCAAGTTCGGCGCGCTCGACGCCGGCGGCCGGCGGGTCGCGAAGGCGAAGGTGTAAGCAGCGTTCCAACCCAGCGTCATTGCGAGCGCAGCGAAGCAATCCATCTCGGAGCACGTGGAGGCGTGGATTGCTTCGTCGCTTCGCTCCTCGCAATGACGGATACCTCAAAAAACGAAAGGCGCTTCCATCGGAAGCGCCTTTCGCAATTCGTCGGTGCCGTAAAACTTACAGCGAGTAGTACATCTCGAACTCGACCGGGTGCGGGGTCATTTCGAAACGCGCGACCTCGGTCATCTTCAGCTCGATATAGGCGTCGATGAAGTCGTCGTCGAACACGCCGCCGTTCTTGAGGAACGCGCGATCCTTGTCGAGGCTCTCGAGCGCCTCGCGCAAGCTGCCGCAGACGGTCGGGATCTGCTTCAGCTCTTCCTTCGGCAGATCGTAGAGGTCCTTGTCCATCGCCGGACCCGGATCGATCTTGTTCTTGATGCCGTCGAGGCCGGCCATCAGCATCGCCGCGAAGCCGAGATACGGGTTGGCCATCGGGTCGGGGAAACGCACCTCGACGCGCTTGGCCTTCGGGTTCGCGGTGTAGGGGATGCGACAGGACGCCGAGCGGTTGCGCGCGGAGTAGGCGAGCAGCACCGGCGCCTCATAGCCCGGGACCAGACGCTTGTAGGAGTTGGTCGACGGGTTGGTGAAGGCGTTGATCGCCTTGGCGTGCTTGATGATGCCGCCGATGTAGTGCAGGCAGGTCTCCGACAGGTCGGCATACTTGTTGCCGGCGAACGTCGGCTTGCCTTCCTTCCAGATCGACTGGTGCACGTGCATGCCCGAGCCGTTGTCGCCGTAGACCGGCTTCGGCATGAAGGTGGCGGTCTTGCCGTAGATGTGGGCGACCTGGTGGATGCAGTACTTGTAGACCTGCATCTGGTCGGCCATCAGCGTCAGCGTGTCGAACTTCATGCCGAGCTCGTGCTGGGCCGAGGCGACCTCGTGGTGATGCTTCTCTACCTTGACGCCCATCTTGGCCATCGCGCCGAGCATCTCGGAGCGCATGTCCTGCACCGAGTCCTGCGGCGGCACCGGGAAGTAGCCGGCCTTGGTACGGATGCGGTGACCGAGGTTGCCGCCTTCATACTCGGTCGACGAGTTGATCGGCAACTCGGAGGAGTCGAGGCGGAAGCCGGTGTTGTAGGGGTCGGCCGAGTAGCGCACGTCGTCGAACACGAAGAACTCGGCCTCGGGGCCGACGAACACGGTGTCGCCCACGCCCATCGACTTCACCATCGCCTCGGCCTTCTTGGCGATGCCGCGGGGATCGCGGTTGTAGGGCTCGCCGGTGGTCGGCTCGAGCACGTCGCAGGTGATGACCATGGTGGTCTCGGCGAAGAACGGGTCGATCGTCGCGGTGACCGGGTCGGGCATCAGGCACATGTCGGATTCATTGATCGCCTTCCAGCCGGCGATCGACGAGCCGTCGAACATCGTTCCCTCGGCGAAGATGTCATCGTCGATCATGCTGACGTCGAACGTGACGTGCTGCCACTTGCCGCGCGGATCGGTGAAGCGCAGGTCGACGTATTTGACGTCGTTGTCCTTGATCGATTTCAGGACGTCTTTGGCGGTCTTCATGAATACCCCTTATGGATGTGCGGGTGTGTTTCCGGCGGTGGGCGACGTTATTCCCGTTTTGGGCGGGTTCGTGTGACTGCTCAAACGAAATCAGGCTGCCGAAGCAGCCTTTTTTCTCTTTTGCCGTCAGAAAATCCGGATAGCACCGCCCTTAAATAGCGTCCAGCCCGGATTCGCCGGTCCGGATGCGGATGGCTTCCTCGATGTTGGAGACGAAGATCTTGCCGTCGCCGATCCGCCCGGTCTGGGCCGCGCGGCGGATCGCGTCGATCGCCTTCTCGACCAGGTCGTCGCCGATCACGATCTCGATCTTCACCTTGGGCAGGAAGTCGACGATGTATTCCGCACCGCGATAGAGTTCGGCGTGGCCCTTCTGGCGGCCAAATCCCTTGGCCTCGGTCACGGTGATGCCTTGCAGTCCGACTTCCTGGAGCGCTTCTTTCACCTCGTCGAGCTTGAAGGGCTTGATGATGGCTTCAATCTTCTTCACTGAGCGCCTCCCGGGCATTGCAGATTGCAGGGTCGAGTTCGATGCGCGTGGGGCGCAGTCTGGTTGTCTTAAGCCTTCCGGCTACCGGCCGGAAACACGCGCAATGGTCGCTTGGAGCGGCCTTGCGCGCGGCTTCCTCAAAAGCAGGGTCTATGCCAAGTTGTTAAGGTCCCCGATTTCGGAATGTTATCAGCCTTTTAACAGGCAGTCGGCTGATATCGAACCACATGGGCTATGATATCCAAGCCTAACAAATAGGCAAATAGATCAATCTATATGCAAACGGCCAGTAGAAACCCCGCGAACGTCACAGGAATTGCCTCTCGAAAAGGCGAAGCGATTGAGGATTCGGCATGGACGTTCTGACCACCACCGAGATGGAACGCGCCGACCGGCTGACCATCGCAGCCGGCACGCCGGGCTTCGCGCTGATGATGAGCGCCGGCCAGGCCGTCGCCGAAGCGGCGATGGACCTGGTCGAGCAGGGTCCGATCGTCGTGGTCGCCGGTCGCGGCAACAATGGCGGCGACGGCTTTGTCGCCGCCGCCGAGCTCGCCGCGCGCGGCCGCGAGGTCTCGGTGATCCTGCTCTGCGAGCGCGACAGCCTGCAGGGCGACGCGGCGCTGGCGGCGAAGGGCTGGAAATATCCGGTGCTGCCGTTCAACCCGCAGGCGCTCGGCAAGCCGGCGCTGATCATCGACGCGCTGTTCGGCGCAGGCCTCAACCGGCCGGTGAAGGGCGATCCGCTGGACATGATCGCGGCCATCAACGCCAACGGTACGCCGGTGCTGGCGGTCGACCTGCCGAGCGGCGTCAACGGCACATCGGGCGCGGTGATGGGGGCGGCCGTGCAGGCCACCGAGACCGTGACCTTCTTCCGCAAGAAGCCCGCGCATCTGCTGCTGCCGGGCCGGATGTATTGCGGCCGGGTGCGGGTCGCCGATATCGGCATCGATCCGCGGGTGCTCGACGAGATCAAGCCGCTGACCGCGGAGAACGTGCCGCAGGCGTGGCGCTTGTCGTTTCCGGTGCCGCGGATCGATGGCCACAAATATGCCAGGGGACACGCCGTCGTGGTTTCGGGCGACATCGCCTCGACCGGGGCGGCGCGGCTCGCCGCGCGGGCGGCGCTGCGCGCCGGCGCCGGCCTCGTGACGCTGGCCTCGCCGCGCGATGCGCTCGCCGTCAACGCGGCGGCGCTGACCGCGGTGATGGTGCGCGCGGTCGACAATCCGATCCAGTTCGCCGAGCTGCTCGACGACCGGCGGCTCAATGCCTGCGTGATCGGTCCGGGCGCCGGGGTCAGTGCGCGCACCCGCGACTTCGTCCACACCGCGCTGTCGGCGCAGCGGCACCTGGTGCTCGACGCCGACGCGCTGACCAGTTTTGCCGGCACGCCGGACCGGTTGTTCGAGGCGATCAAGGCATCCGACGGCCAGCAGGTGGTGCTCACTCCGCATGAGGGCGAGTTTCCGCGGCTGTTCAGCGACATCTCCAACAAGCATCCCGGCCGCTCGAAGCTCGAGCGCGTGCGCGCCGCGGCCGAGCGCTCCGGCGCGGTGGTGCTGCTGAAGGGCGCCGATACGGTGGTCGCCTCTCCCGACGGCCGCGCCATCATCGCCGGCAATGCGCCGCCTTGGCTTGCCACCGCCGGCGCCGGCGACGTGCTGTCCGGCATCATCGCCGGCTTCCTGGCGCAGGGCGTCGCGGCTTTCGAGGCGGCCGGCATCGGCGTGTGGCTGCATGGCGAGGGCGCCAGCGAGGCGGGGCCCGGGCTGATCGCCGAGGATCTGACCGAGGTGCTGCCGGCCGTGTTCCGCCGGCTCTATGACGAGTTCGAGATTGAATATTAGGCGGCTCGCGCTTGCCGACATGGACGCCGCCGCGCGCGTGCATCGCGCGGCGTTCGATCATGCGCTGCCCTGGCTCACCGGCCTGCACACGCCCGACCAAGATCGCTGGTTCTACCGCGAGCGGATGTTCGCCGCCTGCGCGCTGTGGGGTGCGTTCGACGGGGAGGCGATGGCTGGCCTGATCGCGTTCCACGACGTCTGGATCGAGCAGCTTTACGTGCTGCCGGCCGCGCAGGGCCGCGGTATCGGCGGCGCACTGCTTGCGATCGCGCAGCAGGGTGCGGACCGGCTGCAACTCTGGACCTTCCAGCGCAATGCGCGGGCGCGCGGCTTCTACGAAAAGCACGGCTTCGTGCCGGTCGAGGAGACCGACGGCAGCCGTAACGAGGAGAAGGAGCCGGACCTGCGCTATCTCTGGACCCGCACGGCCGCCGGCTGATCCGGATTGATCGGGTCAGCTGAACAACTGGTTAGATATTTGCGTTTCTGCGATCGGTCCGGCTGGCCTATATCATCGGCATCGTCTCCAAGCGCGGAACCGTCAGATGATCGCACCGAGCAGCCAGCTCTCCACCAGCTCACGGACCGCCGGTCCGCCTCTCGAAGACGTGGACCCCAGAGTCCTATCGTGCGGCCATGCGCCATCATGCCGGTGCGGTGACGATCCTGTCCGCAGGCAGGCCGGGTGACCGGACCGGGATGACGGCGACATCGGTGTGCTCGCTGTCCGATACGCCGCCGCGGCTGATCGCCTGCGTCAACCGCTCGGCGAGCGCGCATGGCCTGATCCGGCGCACGGCGGCGTTCGGCGTCAACATGCTGCACGCCGACCAGGCGGAACTGGCCAACGTGTTCGCCGGCCGCCGCGGCATCGAGCGGGACGACCGCTTCAGTGAAGGCGATGGCTGGCTGGCGCTTGCAACGGGAGCGCCGATCCTGAAGGCCGCGCTGATCGGGCTCGACTGCGAGCTGATCGACGAGCATGCGCATGACACGCATTCGATCTTCGTCGGCGCGGTGCGCGCGATGCATCTCCGCGAGGGCGAGACGCCGTTGATCTATTTCGGCGGCGCGTTCCGCGCGCTCGCCGCGGCGAGGTAGTTGACGGCTACCAGGTTCATTGCCGCGGCTTGAGGAACTTGTGAACCACAGACGTCAGCGCGCTGGCGGCCGGCGAGAACGATTGTCCGCGCAGCGAGACGATGCAGACGGTGCGCTCCAGCGTCGGATTGACGATCGGCAGCGCCTGCATGGTCTTCCTGACCGGCCGCGGCAGGGCGACCTTGGGCAGGATGCCGACGCCGAGGCCGGCGCCGGCCAGCGCGGCGAGCGTATAGCTGTGCTCGACTTCGAACTTGATCTTCATTTGCAGGTTACGCATGGCGAGCGCGCGCTCCAGCATCGAGCGCAGCGCCGCCGACTTGGAGTTGAGCAGGATCGGGTACGCGGACAGCTCGGTGAGGTCGACCGCGCTGCGCTTGCGGAACGGAAACGCTCGCGTCGCCAATGCGTAGATCGGATCCTTGAACAGCGGCGTGAACTGAAACTCGGTTGAGCCGTCCATCTCCGGGCCGATGCCGAAATCGGCCTCGCGGCGGCGCAGGCAGTCCAGCATGTCCTCCGCAGCAAGCTCGCGCAGATTGATATTGATGCCGGGATAGCTCGCCTGGAAGGCGTGCAGCGCCTGCGGCAGGATCGTCGCGGCAATGGTCGGCACGCAGGCGAGCGACAGCGTGCCGCGCTGGATGTCGATCACCTCGCGGATCTCGCGCAGCCCGTTCTCCCATTCGCCGAGTGCGCGCCGTGCATGTGTGAGCAGCTGCAGTCCCTCGGCGGTCAACTCGACGCGGCGCGTCGTGCGGTGAAACAAGGCGGCGCCGACCTGGTCCTCCAGCAGCTTGATCTGCATGCTGACCGCGGATTGCGAGCGGTTGAGCTGCTCGGAGGCCTGGCGAAAGCTCTTGTTCTCGGCCACCGCGATGAACATGTGCAGCAGCTTGAAATTGATCTGCGACATCGATTGGCCTCTCGCGGGCGGTCCGCTGGTTAATCGGAAGAACTGAACAGTTCTTAAGATAATCTCGTTAGAAAGATCAGTGTCGGACATCTAGCATGATTGCATTGGCCGCGGGAGACGATCCTGCGGCGCGCCGCAGAAAAGATGCTCCAATGTCCTTCACCGTCACCAAGCCGCGCACGCGCCGCGTCCAGCGTTCCGAGCTCGCGGTTCCCGCGACCTCGACCCATTTTTTCGAACGGGCGGCAAACAGCGCGGCCGATTTCGTCTTTCTCGATCTGGAGGACGCGGTTGCGCCGCCTCGCAAGCCCGAAGCGCGCGAGATCGCGATCGACGCGCTGAACCGGATCGACTGGGGCAGCAAGACGCTGGCGGTGCGGATCAACGGCCTCGACACCGAATGGGCGCATCGCGACATCATCGAGATCGTCAGCCGCGCGCCGCGCCTCGACCTCGTCATGGTGCCGAAGGTCGGCACCGCGTTCGACGTCCGCTTCGTCGACGCGCTGCTGACCGGGCTCGAGCGCGAGTTCCCGCGCGCAAGGCCGCTCGGTATCGAGATCCTGATCGAGACCACGCTCGGGCTCGCCAATGTCGAGGACATCGTGCAGGCGTCGGAGCGGCTGGAGGCTGTCATCTTCGGCATCGGCGATTACTCGATCGACCTGCGCACCTGCGGCGAGATCATCGGCGCCTCCGATCCGCGCTATGCTGTTCTCACCGATGCCGACGAGGGCGGTGCGCGGCAGGTGCACTGGAACGACCAGTGGCACTTCGCGCTCGCCCGCATCGCCAATGCCTGCCGCGCCCATGGCGTGCGGGCGATCGACGGCCCCTATGCCAATTTCGGCGATGCCGCGGGATTTCGCGCCAGCGCCGCGCGGGCGGCAGCGCTCGGCTTCGAAGGCAAATGGGCGATCCATCCGTCGCAGCTCGAGACCGCCAACGACGTGTTTTCGCCGACCGCTCGGGAGATCGGCTGGGCGCGCGAGATCACGGCCAAAATTCAATCCGCCAGTGCGGGCGGCGACGGCGCCTTCGGGCAGGACGGCGTGCTGATCGATCTGGCGGTGCTGAAGCGCGCGCAGGCGATCATCGACCGTCACGAGGCGATCGCCGATCGGGCGGGCAGGGCAGGAGCGCGCGATGTCGCATGAGCCGCCGCTGGCCGGAATTCGCGTGCTCGACGTCGCAACCTTCGTGGCGGCGCCGTTCTGCGGGACGGTGCTGTCCGATTTCGGCGCCGAGGTGATCAAGATCGAGCAGCCGGGCACAGGCGATCCGCTGCGCCGCTTCGGCACGCCGAGCGAATGCGGTGACACCTATGTCTGGCTCAGCGAGGCCCGCAACAAGAAGTCGGTCACGCTCGACCTGCGCAACGAACAGGGGGCTGCGCTGTTCCGCGAGCTGGCTCGCCAGTCGGACGTGGTGCTGGAGAATTTCCGGCCGGGCACGCTGGAGAAATGGGGGCTCGGCTTCGAGGCGCTGCGCGAGATCAACCCAAAACTCGTGATGCTGCGCATCAGCGCCTACGGACAGGACGGCCCGCTGCGCGACAAGCCCGGCTTTGCCCGGATCGCACACGGCTTCAGCGGGCTCGCCTACCTCGCGGGCGAGGCGGGGCGCCAGCCGGTGATGCCGGGCTCGACCTCGCTCGCCGACTACATCTCCGGCCTGTGGGGCGCGCTCGGCGTGCTGCTGGCGCTGCGCCATGCCGATGCCACCGGGCACGGCCAGGTGGTCGACATCGGGCTCTATGAATCGGTTTTCCGTCTGCTCGACGAGATGGCGACGGTGTTCGCCAAGACCGGCTTCGTCCGCGAGCGGCTCGGCGCCGACACGGTCAATGTCGTGCCGCACAGTCACTACCAGACCGCCGACGGCAGATGGGTGGCGCTGGCCTGTTCGAGCGACAAGATGTTCGAGCGTCTGGCGCAGGCCATGCAGCGCCCCGAACTCGCGACCGACCCGCGCTACGCGGCCATGGCCGGCCGGCTGGAGCGGCGCGAGGAGGTCAACGCGTTGGTCGCCGGCTGGATCGGCGCCATGCCGCTCGAGACGGCGCTTGCGGAGTGCGAGCGCTACGACGTGCCCTGCGGGCCGATCTACAGCATTGCGGACATCTTCGCCGATCCGCAATACCGCGCCCGCGGCAACATCGCCGAAGTCGCTTCGCGCGCCGGGCCGATCGCGGTGCCGAGCGCGATCCCGAAGATGTCCCGTACGCCGCCGCAGTTCAAACATGCCGGCGTCGCGCTCGGCGCGCACACCGACGAAGTATTGAGCTCGCTTGCGGGCGCAACGGCGGCGGCACTCGCCGCGCTGCGCCGCGACGGGGTGATCTGACATGAAGCCATTCTCCCGCGGCCACGAAGGAACGACGCCATGACCAGACAGATGAAACTGATCGGCTTCCTGCAGGCCCAGAATTGCTCGAACTATCCGGCCTCCTGGCGTCATCCGGACTCGAAGCCGAACTGGTTCTCGCGCGACTATTATCAGGAGATCGGCCGCACGCTGGAGCACGGCAAGTTCCATCTCGCCTTCTTCGACGACCGGCTCGCGATCCCCGATCGCTTCGGCGATGATTTCCGCGAGACCATCCGTCACGGCGTGCGCGCGGCCAAGCTCGATCCGGTCTCGGTTGCGCTCACCATGGGATTGGCGACCGAGCGGCTCGGCATCGGCGTGACCTATTCGACCACCTATTACGAGCCGTTCCATGTCGCGCGGGTGTTCGCGACCATGGATTTGTTGCTGAACGGCCGCGCGGCCTGGAACGTCGTGACCTCGCTGAACGATTCCGAGGCAGCAAATTTCGGCGCCTCGCAGCATCTCAGCCACGATCTGCGCTACGACCGCGCCGACGAGTTCATGGAGGTCGTGCTCGGCCACTGGAACAGCTGGGAGGACGGCGCGGTCCACTTCGACCGGGAGAGCGGCCTGTTCGCGGATCCTACCAAGGTGCACCGGCTCGACCATCACGGCCAGTTCTTCCGCTCGCGCGGGCCGTTCACGGTGCCGCGCTCGCCGCAGGGGCATCCGGTGATCATCCAGGCCGGGCAGAGCGGCCGCGGCAAGACGTTCGCGGCGCGCTGGGGCGAGCTGATCTTCGTGATCTATCCCAATCTCGATATCGCGAAGAAGCAATATGCCGATCTGAAGGGAACGCTGGCGAAGACGGGCAGGGACATCAGCATCGCGCCGGCGGTCTATCCTGTCGTCGCCGAGACCCGGGCCGAGGCCGAGGACAAGTTCGCGGCGATCAACGCCCTCGCCAAGCCGATCGATGCGCTGACGTTGCTGTCGGAGGTGTTGAACTACGACTTTGCGGCCAAGCCGATGGACGAGCCGTTCACGTCGGACGAGCTGGCGTCGATCAGCGGGCTGCAGGCGATCCGCGACCGCGTCATGAATCTCTGCGGCAAGCCCAATCCGACCCCGCGCGATTTCGTGCAGTTCAGCGGCCGGGGGACGCTTGCCGAACTGCCGGCCTTCGTCGGCTCGCCCAGGACGGTCGCCGATCAGATGGAGCGCTGGTTCTCCGAGGGCGGCTGCGACGGCTTCGTCGTCGCCGCCACCCATGTGCCCGGCACCTATCAGGACTTCGTGCGCCTCGTCGTTCCCGAGCTGCAACGACGCGGCCTGTTCCAGCGCGAGTATGAGGGCGACACCTTGCGCGAGAACCTCGGCCTGCCGCGGCCGCAAGCCGCGCATGCAGCCGCCGATGAGGAGGCACGCGTCTCGACCGGATGACGCCGGCAAGAAATCGGCGCAGACAACGATCAAAACAAAAATCAAAATCAGGGAGGCTGAATTGACCACCACAGGCGTCAACGCGGGGGGCCGGCTCGACAGATTGCCGATCGGCGGATTTCACTACCGGATATTTGCGCTGATCGGAGCCGGGCTGTTCGTCGACGGCTTCGAGATATTCCTTGCCGGCAGCATCCTTGGTGCGCTGGTTCAGTCCGGATATTCGGACCTCGCCCAGAATGCGCGCTTCATCTCCGCGACCTTTGTTGGAATGCTGATCGGCGCCTGGCTGGCCGGCATTGCCGGCGACCGCTTCGGCCGCAAATTCGCCTACCAGGCCAACCTCCTGATCTTCGGCATCAGCGCGTTGGCGGCGACGCTCGCACCGTCGATGAACTGGCTGATCGCGGCGCGCTTCGTGATGGGTCTCGGGCTCGGCGCCGAGATCGTCGTCGGCTATGTCGTGCTCAGCGAGTTCATCCCGCCGCAGCAGCGCGGCCGCTGGGGCGCGGCGCTCGCGACCTGCACCAACGGCGCGCTGTTCGTCGCGACGCTGGTGGGCTGGGCCGTCATTCCGCATCTCGGCTGGCGCTGGATGTTCGCGCTGTGCGGCATCGGGGCGATGATCGTCTGGTTCCTGCGGCGCTCGCTGCCGGAATCGCCGCGCTGGCTGGAGACACAGGGCAAGAGCGCGGAAGCGGAGACCGTGCTGGCGGCAATCGAGCAGCAGGTCGGCAAGGGCAGGACGCTGCCGGCGCCGACCTATCAGCCCGCTCCGGTGCGGCCCGATACGAGCTTCACGCGGCTGTTCTCGCGGGCGCTGATCGCGCGAACCATCGTCGGCTGCCTGATCCTGATCGGGCTCAACACCGCGGTCTACGGCTTCATCGCCTGGATCCCGACGTTCTTCGTCAAGCAGGGCATCAACCTGTCGTCCTCGCTCGGCTACACCATGCTGATGACGCTCGGCAGTCCGCTCGGCACGCTGTCCGGGATGTGGATCGGCGAGAAGATCGACCGCAAGCCGTCGCTGATCGTGCTGTCGCTCGCGGCGGCCGGGCTCGGGCTGATCTATCCGATGTTCATCAATCCCGTCGCCTTCGTCGTGATCGGCTTCCTTTTGGTGTTCACGGTGGCGGTGATGCTGGCGCTGGCCTGGGGCCTCTACATCCCCGAGCTGTTCCCGACCGAGCTCAGGATGCGCGGGTCCGGCATCTGCAACACCGCCGGGCGCCTGATGTCGATCGTGACGCCGTTCATCGTGGTCGAGTTGTTCACCCGGTTCGGTGTCACCGGCGTGGTCTCTGTGGTGGCCGGGCTGCTGGTGGTGCAGGCGATCGCGGTCGCGGTGCTCGGCATCGAGACCCGCAAGCGCCCGCTGGAGACGTTGCGGCCGGAGGCGATGGATGGCGAGGCATCAGGTGCGCAGGTGCGGCTGCAACCGAGCGCCGGCGTATCCGGTGGGGAGTAGGCGCCATCCCGGAAATCGGTGTGACCCTGCGATGTCCGCGCGGTGACGCGGACATCCGTGGCCGAGCTTCGCTACGGCGACGGTGTCGAATTGCGCGTGAAGTAGAGCGGCGTCCTCAGGGTCAGCTGATAGGTCGGCTTCGGCACCCACATGATCTGGGCCGTGACCCCAAACAGCCGATTGTCGTTGTCGTCCATCCGATCGAGGTCAAGCCGGATGATGGGTTGAGTGAAGGACTGAACCGACGTCAGGTTCAGGAGCTGTGCGCCGCCGAAATGCTGGACCCCGACGCGGCCGGTGAACTTCCAGTTGTTGGGCCACTGATAATAGCCGCCGACATAGCCGATGATGTTCGGATGGATGCGGGCAAGCGCGGTCGCCAGTTCGGCGCGGGTGTCCTGGATGCCGGCCAGCACGCCGCGCGTCTCGTCCTCGTCGAAGGCGTAATCGAGCTCGAGAAGGTTGTTGAACGTCGTGGTTCCCGCCGGCCCATTGGGGATCGACTGGGTGATCGTGGATTGCCAGGTGATGGTCGGAATCGAGCCGCCATTCTGGCTGTAGAGATCGGCCTGGAACCCGACGTTCCAGCTGGTGATGTCGAACGACGACCAACCCTGCGTCTGCGCGTTGGTCGTGGTGCCCGACACTCCGGCATAGAGCGAGACCGTATCCGTGACATCCACCGTCAGCGGAAGATCGACGGCGAGGGATTGTCGGGACGACAGCGGGACGCTCGTCGGAAGCGTGGTGCCGTTCGCCAGCGCCAGCGATTGGAGCGCGGTAAACAGGGCCGATCCGCCGAAGCCGATCGGCAAGGCGCCGGCCGGCACCGTCGCGTAGCTGGTTCGCAAATCGAGATAGATGTTCGGCGGAGCATTTGTCGCATGCGACGCGTCGCTGTTGGCAGCTTCGCCGAACGCAGGTCCGGCGAAGCACGAGCCGATCAGGCACGCCAACGCAAGCCCCGGCCAAAGCCGAGACCGAGCCGCGTTCGAGACGCTGGCGGACATTCGCACGAGCAGTGGGCACCCTTCCGTAATCAAATAGGCGCGATACCTTGCAGGCCCCGCATCAGGAAGCCCAGCTTCAGCCGCTTCATTCCGCTGCGGAAATCAGCGCGGACTGGTTCACCCGCGTCTCACCCTTGAGATTGTCGACGGCAACGTAGGTGTCGTACCAGGTCAGCCGCGGCCGGGCTCCGAACCGTTCGGTGAGCTCGGCCAGCTTGGCCTCGGTGAACCACGCCTCGGCCGCTTCGTAGACGCCGCCAGTGCCGGCATCGCCATTGAGGTAGTCCTTGCGGATCAGCCCCTTTGTCGCGAGGTTTCGGTAAATGGGGGCGGTGCCCGTGCCGCCCTTGATGGCCTGTTCTTCGGTTCGTTTCGGAAGATCGAATTGAACGATAACGATGCACTGTGCCATCCCTGTTCTCCGATCCGGGTCACTTGGTGTCAGGTTGGTTCGGCGGCACGCCGATCGGGTCCGACAATACAGGATGAATCGCGGGCTTGTCCCGACTGGCTTCGTTTCGCGTCGGGCCAAGGCTCGTCTGCGTATGTCGAGCTTCACGAGACTTTTGGTGGACGCATGGGGAGATGCGGGCTAAAGCCCAGCGACATTCCCCTTGCATCCCGTGAATCTCGCTCGTGAGTGGCAGGCAGAACAATTTCCTCGCTCAGGCGCTGCAACAAGGCGCATCGGCGTTGCGGTCGGGGCAGCTTGCTCAGGCAGAGCAGATCGCGACAGGCATCCTGAAATCAAACCGCACGGACAGACATGCCGCGCTTCTGCTCGCGCACTCGCTGATGGGGCAGAATCGGGGCGGGGAGGCGATCGCTCCGCTCGAGCGGGTTGCACGCCGCGGCGATGATGGCGAGGTCGAGACCTTGCTCGGCGCGTTGCTGTGCGGCGCCGGGCGCGCCACGGACGGCATCGCGCAGCTTCGGCGCACGGCGGCGCGCCGTCCGCCATATTTCCCTGCCTTCCAGGAACTCGCCGGGCAGATCGCCAAGACCGGCCAATACGACGAGGCGATCAGCACGATAGAGGCCGGCCTTGAGCTCGCGCCCGACAGCGTCGATCTGAAGCTCGACCTCGGGCGCCTGTTGCATGAGACCAATGACATTGCGCGGGCCGTGAGCGTCCTGACGGCCGCACGCGATGCTGCGCCCGGACGCCCCGACGTTCTCAACCAGCTCGGGCGGGTCCTGATCCTTCATGGCGACTACGCCGCAGCCGCGGATGCTCTGTGCCGCGTGCTCGCACTGTCTCCGGACGATCGCCCGACCCGCGCCCATCTCGCGACGTGCCTGTTCGAGCAGGGTGAGCGCGACGCCGCGGAGGCGGCGCTGCGCGCCGTCACGCGCGGTCAGCCCCAAGCTGCTGGGACGCGCGGCCGTCGTGATGGCCTCAGGATCGCACGGTCGCTTCTTCTTCGCCCAGAGCGACGCGGCAAAATTCCTCGGCGCGTAGTGAGGCTGGCGTATCGGACGACATCTCGTCGCGCCTTAAGCCCTGAAGTTTCTCCGGTAGAGGTTGGGCTGCCGCTTGAGCTCACCGCGGAATTCGCCGACGCGCCTGGCTTCTTCAGCAGTGAACGGCGACGCCTGCGCGGTCCAGCTGTCTCGCTTGACCGGAATGCATTGCGCGATCGGCGTCCCCTTGGGGAGGACACCTTTGAAATTCCTGTCGTGCCAATACGCCGGGAAGTGCACCCAATTGTCGGTATAGAGGTCGGAATTGACCAGGCCGCTGAGTGTGGTGAAGGGCAGGTCGAAGCGGTTGACCGGATGCGTGAAGTAGACCGCGTAGCCCTCCGGGGCTTCGACGGTCCACAGATTGTGGAATTTGAGGAAGAAGCGGCCCTCTTCGAACAGCGGGGTGCCGGAGACTTGGCCCGGATCGTGGAAGCCGATCGGCGAGCGCGGAAATTCGGGCGTGCCTCCAGGCGGCAGGTCGTGGTCCCAGGTGATTTCGCCGTTCTCCACTTTCAGGTCGCAGACCAGCGGCAGCAAAAACCCGCAGGTCATCGCGTCCAGGAACGGCGGGCAGCGCTTGATGGTGTCATCGTCGTGCAGGTTGATCGAAGAGAAGGCCGTCGCCGGCATGGCCTTGAGCCAGTCGGGAACGCCCTGCGCCGCCGTTATGGGGGCCGGTATCAGTCCGTCAAGCTCCGTCGGACAACGGAATTTGAGCGTCAGCTTGTTGTTGGTGGGCATTGGGCGCTCCGATGTCCTGACGGACTACATGAATGCTCAGCAAAGGTGAAGCGGGCAGCCACCACTCCATCGAACTCGTAGGATCGGTAGAGCGAAGCGAAACCCATCCTACGGTTCACGGTCCGCCGCTAGCTCACGAGATACTTTGCAACCGCCGGCTCGTTCCACTCGATGCCGAGCCCGGGACCGTGGGCGGTCACGGCGCCGTCGATGATCTCGGCAGGCTTGGCAAGGATCGCGCCGGCGAAGTCGAGGAACTCAAGCCAGTGCGCGGTCGGCGTCACTGCGAGCAGATGTGCGCTGACTTCCGCGAACAGATGGCTCGACATCGGGATCGAGGCGGCGTCGGCCTGTCCCGCGACCTGCATCCAGCCGGTGACGCCGCCGACCTTCATCACGTCGGGCATGATGAAGTCGGATGCGCCGGCCGCGATGGCCTCGGCAAAGCCGCGCGGAAACCACCAGTTCTCGCCGGCCTGGATCGGCGTCGGCGAGGTCTCGCGGACCTTGGCGTGGCCGGACAGGCTCTCCTGCGGCACCGGCTCCTCGATCCAGTGCAAATCGTAGGGCGCAAGGCGGGCAATGCGGCGGGTCGCCTCCGCCGGATCGAGCGACTGGTTGAAGTCGATCATCAGTGCGATGTCGGGGCCGAGCAGGGCGCGCACGCCCTTCACGACGCGCTCGTCATTGGCGGCATCGCCGTCGCCGCCCTTGATCTTGATGCCCCGAAAACCCTGGTCGAGCGAGCGGCGCAGCGCGCGCTCATCCGCGTCAGGATCGACCACGCCGTAGCTGTCATAGGCCTTGATCGGTTTCACCGAGCCGCCGAGCAGTTCGACCAGCGGCCGGCCGGCGAGCTGGCCGAGTGCATCCCAATAGGCCATGTCGAGACCCGACACGGCCATGCCGACCAGGCCCTGCCAGCCGAGCAGCCGGAATTTGGCGTCCATCGCCTTGATCAGATCGAACGGCGCGACCGGCTTGCCGACGAGCTCGCGGCCGATCTCTTCGATCAGATAACAAAGCGGGTGAAGTGTGAGCCTGCTGTAGGCGAAAATGTAGGTGCGGCCAGTAACACCCTGATCGGTCTCGACATCGATCAGGACCAGCGGGCCGGAATCGATCACGCCGAAGGCGTTCTTTACTGGACGCTTGAGCGGCACCACGACGCTTCGTGCCTTTACTCCGCGGATCGCTGCAACTGGCTGGCTCATCGGTGTTTCCTTGCGGTTTCCACTTCTCGTTATTGGACACTGTACCATCGGATGAGCTGTGGCGCGGACCAATCGGTCGCGACCTGCTCGATCAGATAGCGGCCTGGATATTCGGCGAGGAAGGCGATGCGCTGGGTCTGGCCAGGTTCGACGGCGAGCGTGTCGAGCCAGAACGGCTTCCAGCCGTCGTCGAGCTTGTCGAGCAAACGGAAGTGATGGCCGTGCAGATGAAAGACGCTCGCGATCGTGCCTCGGTTGGTCAGGGCCAGCACGACCGCCCGGCCGGCCTTGGCCTGAAAGGCCGGAGCCGTCGTCGGCTTGAAGTCCGCCGGGCGGAACCAGTCGGTCGGTGTGCCCAGCGCCACGTCGAATCTTGCCGCCCCCTTGAGATCGAGCTGGGCCGGCATGTCGTTGCCCGGAAGCGGCGGAGCCGGCGGGAACGGCGCGGTGCGGGTCGGCGGTTCGTTCGAGACGACCAGTCCGCCGACCGGGCGGACCTGCTTGCCGTCGTGCAGCAGCATCGCGAAGCCCGTTCCGGCAGGCCCCGCCGCATCGACGAAGACATCCGTGCGGCTGCCTGGAGCCAGTATCAGCGCACCGTTGCGGGCCGGGAACGGCTCGGCCGGCTGCCCGTCGATGGCCATCACCCTGACGTCGAGGGTCTCCAGCTTGACCGCCAGCACGCTGCGCTGGCTGCCATTGATAAAGCGGAGTCTGAGCCGGGCGTTGGCCGGTGCCGAGATTTCGTATGAGGTTTTGCCGTTAATCGTATGAATTGGCGTCGAATCTTTTGGATCGATTCCAGGCGGGATCGCGGTTCCGTCCGGCCGCATGCGCCACTCCTCGATCAGCAGCACCTCGTCGCGATCGACTGCGACCGGCGAGGTGCCGGTGACGATCAGCGGTCGCGGCCGGACCGGCGCGGTGTCGCCGTCGGCGAACAGCGGGGCGCACAGGAAGGTGCCGGCGTGCCGAAGCGGGAGCTGGAAGGTATCCTTTGCCCCCGTGGCCAGCGGCGCCCGGGAGGCGAATGGCTCGGCGGCCGGGATGCCGTCGAGCCCGCGGCAATCCAGCGCGGCCGCGGCCGGCAGTTCGTTGCCGAACGTCACGTCGAGGATTTCGCCGCGCTTGAAGTGGAGGTTGCCGCTGCCGAGCGACCAGACCAGGGTCTCCGGTGCGCCAGCACCCGGTCCGTCGCCCGGGCGAAGCGAGACGCGGTCCGCCTTGGCCTGGAGCGCGACCGCCGTCCGGCCCTGCGCGGCGCCGGCGGCCGGCCATACGGGGCAAAGCGCCGCGGTGCCGAGGGCGGTCATCAGGTCGCGCCGGGAGAGGGAAAATCGGGGGCTTGTTACGGGACTTGCCATGCGGCCGATGCGGACCATTTTCAAGTGTACCTGTCCAGTCGCGATCGGTCGCAGGGCGGGCTCTCCAGCGGCCATTTTTTTGCTGCGAACCGGTGGGCGCATGTTATAAGCCCGGCCGCCCGCGGCATCGCGGCCGAACTGGGATGCTTTTCGCGCGGGCGTGGCGGAACTGGTAGACGCGCCGGATTTAGGTTCCGGTGATGAAAGTCGTGGGGGTTCGAGTCCCTCCGCCCGCACCAAGCGCTTACAGCGTTTGCATGACGAATTCTTGGAGAACCTTTGGCCCCGATGGGGATGACGGTTCGCCGAACCCACAGACGTCAGGCCGCAAGGCTTAAGCGTCGAACAGATTGAACACTGCCACGGCCGCTCGGGCCGCGGCAAAAGCGGAAGAAGATTGATACCATGCAGGTCACCGAAACCCTCAACGAGGGATTGAAGCACGAGTTCAAGATCAGCGTCCCGGCATCCGATCTCGATGCCAAGGCGGACGCCAAGCTGGTCGACCTCAAGGACAAGGTCCGTCTCAACGGCTTCCGTCCCGGCAAGGTGCCGGTGGCGCATCTCAAGAAGATCTATGGCCGCTCGGTGATGGCCGAGACCATCGACCAGACCATCAGCGACACCAACAAGCAGATCTTCGAGGATCGCGGCTTCCGCCTCGCCGGCGAGCCGAAGATCACGATGCCGACCGAGAAGGACCAGGTCGAGGAGCTGCTTTCGGGCAAGACCGACCTGACCTACACCGTCGCGATCGAAGTCGTGCCGCAGATCCAGCTCGCCGACTTCAAGTCGTTCTCGGTCGAGAAGCCGGTGGTCGACGTCTCCGACGCCGACGTCGACGATGCCATCAAGCGCATCGCCGAAGGCAGCCGTCCGTACAATGCCAAGGCCGAGGGTGCGAAGGCGGAGAAGGGCGACCGCGTCACCATCAGCTTCAAGGGCACCATCAACGGTGAGGCCTTCGAGGGCGGCACCGGCGAGGGCATCCAGGTCGTGATCGGCGCCGGCCAGTTCATCCCGGGCTTCGAGGAGCAGCTGATCGGCATCGGCTCGACCGAGACCCGCACGCTGAAGGTCTCGTTCCCGAAGAACTATCTGAATGAGAAGCTCGCCGGCCAGCCGGCCGAATTCGAGACCACCGCGACGCTGATTGAGGCGCCCGGTGAGACTACGATCGACGACGAGTTCGCCAAGACGCTCGGCCTCGAGTCGCTCGACAAGCTGAAGGAAGCCGCGCGCGAGCGCCTGACGGCCGAGTTCGCCGGCGCGACCCGCCAGAAGGTCAAGCGCGCGCTGCTCGACCGGCTCGACGAGAGCCACAAATTCGAGGCGCCGCCGTCGCTTGTCGCCGAAGAGTTCAACCTGATGTGGAACTCGATCAAGGCCGAGATGGACTCGTCCGGCAAGACGTTCGCGGACGAGAACACCACCGAGGATGCGGCCAAGGAAGAGTACCAGAAGATCGCCGACCGCCGCGTCCGCCTCGGCCTCGTGCTGTCGGAGATCGGCGAGAAGAACAAGATCACCGTGACCGACGACGAGATCTCGCGCGCCGTGATCGAGCGCGCCCGCCAGGTGCCCGGCCGCGAGAAGGAAGTCTGGGACTACTACCGCAGCAACGCCCAGGCGCTGGCCCAGCTCCGCGCCCCGATCTACGAGGACAAGGTCGTCGACTTCGTGCTCGAGCTCGCCAACGTGACCGAGAAGAAGGTCACCAAGGACGAGCTGTTCAAGGATGAAGACAGCGAGAAAACTGCCGCTTAATTCCGGCACCTCGCGTTAATGATGAACCGCGAAAGCGCGCCCGGCGCGGGTCCCCGTCGCTAGGCGCGCCGCCGCGAATCGGCTTGAACTTCCGCGACCTGCCCAGATGGGTAGTGCGGCCAGTTGCCCGGTCTTGTCGGCCGGAAATTGGCCCATATCTGGGTTAAGCCTTAAGCCAAGTTCTGCATCACCCCTAACCCTTGGGTTCTTTCATGCGCGATCCCGTTGAAACCTACATGAACCTCGTGCCGATGGTCGTCGAGCAGACCAATCGCGGCGAACGCGCCTACGACATTTTCTCGCGCCTCCTGAAAGAGCGCATCATCTTCGTCACCGGCCCGGTGGAAGACGGCATGTCGACGCTGATCGTCGCGCAGCTCTTGTTCCTCGAGGCTGAGAACCCGAAGAAGGAAATCTCGATGTACATCAACTCGCCGGGCGGCGTGGTGACGTCGGGCCTTGCGATCTACGACACGATGCAGTTCATCCGTCCGCCGGTGTCGACGCTGTGCACGGGGCAGGCGGCCTCGATGGGCTCGCTGCTGCTGGCAGCCGGCGAGAAGGACATGCGCTTCACGCTGCCGAATTCCCGCATCATGGTGCACCAGCCCTCCGGCGGCTTCCAGGGCCAGGCCACCGACATCATGCTGCACGCGCAGGAGATCCTGAATCTCAAGAAGCGCCTCAACGAGATCTATGTGAAGCACACCGGCCAGACCTACAAGGCGATCGAGGACGCGCTCGAGCGCGACAAGTTCCTCACCGCCGAGGACGCCAAGGCGTTCGGCCTCGTCGACAAGGTGATCGACAAGCGCCCGGACGACCCGGCTGCGGCCAAGGCCGCGTAACAGGGCTGCCTGATCTGCACAGGCTTCCCCAGGCGTCGGTGTGATCTCCACATTGACGCCTCACATAACCGGCAAAAGCAGGACGGCGGAGTACCCCGCAAGTGGATACGCATGGGCGCAAAGTTCCGCTTTCGTGCTCATTGCCCGGCGTGGTAATCCCGCAACGTTCCGTGGATTTCGACGCGTATTCCGCGTGCGATCGTTGAAAATCACGGTATTGTCACGGTCTTGAGCCGGCCATCCGATTAGCGAATTCTTGATAGTCGGGTGCCAGCATGGTTGGCTGTGATGCAGCGGCTATGATCGCGGAGATTCGAATAAACCGTGATTGGTACGGTCAGTATTGCGTAGGGTCTTTTTTGGTACGGAATTTGCTCTATCTACCCAATACGCCGGTTATGTGCCGGATTGGGTCGATCTGGCAAACGAGATCGAACGGCGGACGGAGATAATGAATGAGTAAGGTCGGCACGAGCGACGCCAAGAACACGCTATATTGCTCGTTCTGCGGCAAGAGCCAGCATGAAGTTCGCAAGCTGATTGCCGGACCGACTGTCTTCATTTGCGACGAGTGTGTCGAACTCTGCATGGACATCATTCGCGAGGAGAACAAGTCCTCGCTGGTGAAGTCGCGCGACGGCATTCCGACACCGAAGGAAATCTGCAAGGTCCTGGACGACTACGTGATCGGCCAGAGCCATGCCAAGAAGGTGCTGTCGGTCGCCGTCCACAATCACTACAAGCGCCTTAACCATCAGACCAAGCACAACGACGTCGAACTGGCGAAGTCGAACATCCTGCTGATCGGTCCGACCGGTTCGGGCAAGACGCTGCTCGCGCAGACGCTGGCCCGCATCCTCGACGTTCCCTTCACCATGGCTGACGCGACGACGCTGACCGAAGCCGGCTATGTCGGCGAGGACGTCGAGAACATCATCCTGAAGCTGCTGCAGGCCGCCGACTACAACGTCGAGCGTGCGCAACGCGGCATCGTCTATATCGACGAAATCGACAAGATCAGCCGCAAGTCGGACAATCCCTCGATCACCCGTGATGTGTCGGGCGAGGGCGTCCAGCAGGCGCTGCTGAAGATCATGGAAGGCACGGTGGCCTCGGTCCCTCCGCAGGGCGGCCGCAAGCATCCGCAGCAGGAATTTCTGCAGGTGGATACCACCAACATCCTGTTCATCTGCGGCGGCGCCTTCTCGGGCCTTGAGAAGATCATCTCCGCGCGCGGCCGCTCGACCTCGATCGGCTTCGCGGCGCAGGTGCTCGCGCCGGAGGACCGCCGCACCGGCGAGATCTTCCGTCACGTCGAGCCGGAAGATCTGCTGAAGTATGGCCTGATCCCGGAATTCGTCGGCCGTCTGCCCGTCGTTGCGACGCTGGAGGACCTCGACGAGACCTCGCTGAAGAAGATCCTGACCGATCCGAAGAACGCGCTGGTGAAACAGTACCAGCGGCTGTTCGAGATGGAGAACATCGAGCTCACCTTCGCCGACGAGGCGCTTGGCGCGGTCGCCCGCAAGGCGATCGAGCGCAAGACCGGCGCGCGCGGCCTGCGGTCGATCCTGGAGAGCATCCTGCTCGAGACCATGTTCGACCTTCCGGGCCTGGAAGGCGTCGAGGAAGTCGTGATCTCGCGCGAAGTTGTCGAGGGAACGGCGCGTCCGCTCTATATCTACGCGGATCGTTCCGATCGCGCCGTCGAGAGCAGCGCGAGCGCCTGACCGCGCTCGTCTCGACCCGTCAAAATTGCACGGCTGCCGGGCGATCCGGCGGCCGCCGTTGCGCAGCAACAGCGACCATTTTGGCATTGCAGTAAATGCCTGTTTAGCCTGAATTTCCGGGCACTTCTCAGACTTGACACCCCCCGGCCTGATAGCCACCTAATGCTATCGGCGAGGGATCTCATGCGTTGAGATTCGTCGCTTTACGATGCGGAATAAGCGGCTGCTGACGGCAATCTTTTTCCGGATCACCAAGGCACCTTGTGGCGGTTGCGCAAGCAGGCGGACTGCGAGCAAGGGGGCAAAACAAAAGGATAAGGCCATGACGACCTCAAAACCCCGGCCAACGATCGTCCACGGCGAAAGCCACTCCTATCCGGTGTTGCCGCTCCGCGACATCGTCGTCTTCCCGCACATGATCGTGCCGCTGTTCGTCGGCCGCGAGAAATCGATCCGCGCCCTCGAAGAGGTGATGAAGAACGACGCGCTGATCATGCTCGCGACGCAGAAGAACGCGTCCGATGATGATCCGGCACCCGATTCAATTTACGAGACCGGTACGCTCGCCAGCGTCCTGCAGCTCCTGAAGCTTCCCGACGGCACCGTGAAGGTACTGGTCGAGGGCCTCGAGCGCGCGCGCGTCGAGAAGTATTCCGATCGCAGCGAATATTACGAAGCGACCGCGGTTGCGCTCGCCGACACTGACGCCAACTCGGTCGAAGCCGAGGCGCTGGCGCGGTCGGTCGTGTCCGACTTCGAAAGCTACGTGAAGCTCAACAAGAAGATCTCCGCCGAAGTCGTCGGCGTGGTTCAGGCGATCACCGATTTCGCCAAGCTCGGCGATACCGTTGCCTCGCATCTCGCGGTCAAGATTGCCGATCGGCAGGCGATCCTGGAGACGTTGTCCGTCACGCAGCGCCTGGAGAAGGTGCTGGGCCTGATGGAGAGCGAGATCTCGGTGTTGCAGGTCGAGAAGCGCATCCGCTCGCGCGTCAAGCGCCAGATGGAAAAGACCCAGCGCGAGTATTACCTGAACGAGCAGATGAAGGCGATCCAGAAGGAGCTCGGCGACGACGAAGGTCGCGACGAGCTGGCCGATCTGGAGGAGAAGATCTCCAAGACCAAGCTCAGCAAGGAAGCGCGCGAGAAGGCGCAGCATGAGCTGAAGAAGCTGCGCCAGATGTCGCCGATGTCCGCGGAAGCGACCGTTGTGCGCAACTACCTGGATTGGCTGCTGTCGATCCCGTGGGGCAAGAAGTCCAAGGTCAAGAAGGACCTCGAGGCCGCGCAGGCGGTCTTGGACTCCGATCACTACGGGCTCGAGAAGGTCAAGGACCGTATCGTCGAGTATCTCGCGGTGCAGTCGCGCGCCAACAAGCTGACCGGACCGATCCTGTGCCTGGTCGGGCCTCCCGGCGTCGGCAAGACCTCGCTCGGCAAGTCGATCGCCAAGGCGACCGGCCGTGAGTTCGTGCGCGTGTCGCTCGGCGGCGTGCGTGACGAAGCCGAGATCCGCGGTCACCGCCGCACCTATATCGGTTCGATGCCCGGCAAGATCATCCAGTCGATGCGGAAGGCGAAGACCTCGAACCCGCTGTTCCTGCTGGACGAGATCGACAAGATGGGCGCCGATTTCCGCGGCGATCCGTCGTCGGCGCTGCTTGAGGTCCTGGACCCCGAGCAGAACTCGACCTTCAACGACCATTACCTGGAGGTCGATTACGACCTGTCCAACGTGATGTTCATCACGACCGCGAATACGCTGAATATTCCGGGCCCGCTGATGGACCGCATGGAGATCATCCGGATCGCCGGTTACACGGAGAACGAGAAGGTCGAGATCGCGCGCAAGCATCTGATCCCGAGCGCGCTCTCCAAGCACGGTCTGGACTCCAAGGAATGGTCGATCGACGACGCGGCCTTGCTCTTGATGATCCGCCGCTACACCCGCGAAGCGGGCGTGCGCAACCTGGAGCGTGAGCTCTCCACACTCGCCCGCAAGGCGGTGAAAGAGCTGATGATCTCCAAGAAGAAGTCGGTGAAGGTTACCGAGGCGAACATCGAAGAGTTCCTCGGCGTTCCGAAGTATCGCTTCGGCGAGATCGACGACGAGGATCAGGTCGGTATCGTCACCGGCCTGGCGTGGACCGATGTCGGCGGCGAGCTGTTGACCATTGAAGGCGTCATGATGCCCGGCAAGGGCAAGATGACCGTCACGGGCAATCTGCGCGACGTGATGAAGGAGTCGATCTCGGCGGCGGCGTCCTACGTCCGCTCGCGCGCGATCGTCTACGGCATCGAACCGCCGATGTTCGATCGGCGCGACATCCACGTTCACGTGCCGGAGGGAGCAACCCCGAAGGACGGTCCGTCCGCCGGTGTCGCGATGGCCACCGCGATCATCTCGGTCATGACCGGCATTCCGGTCCGCCACGATGTCGCGATGACCGGCGAGATCACGCTGCGCGGCCGCGTGCTGCCGATCGGCGGCCTGAAGGAGAAGCTCCTGGCTGCCGCCCGCGGTGGCATCAAGACGGTGCTGATCCCGGAGGACAACGCCAAGGATCTCACGGAGATTTCCGATGCGATCAAGGGCGGCATGGAGATCATCCCGGTCTCCCGGCTGGATGAGGTCGTTGCCAAGGCGCTGGTCCGCGTGCCCGCGCCGATCGTCTGGGAAGAGGAGACCAGCAAGGTCGACGTCAAGCCCGACGCGTCGGACGAAGCCTCCGGCGGCCTGACGGCGCACTGAAGCGGCTTCAATCTGAAACATCAAACGGCGCCTTCGGGCGCCGTTTTTGTTTGGGGATCCGGGCGTGAGGCGCGGGGCCGAACTCCTTCGTCTCCACAGTCACTCGATGACTGCGGCAGGGGCCGGGCGGCGCCTCTCCTTCTTCTCGACCACGAAATTGCCGATCGCGCCCAACGCCATCAGCACGCTGGTGCCGAGGAACACCGCGCGCATGCCGATATGGCCGCCGATGAATCCGCCGGCGAGAGGGCCGATCACCTGGCCGGCATATTGCGCCGAGATCGAATAGCCCAGCATGCTGCCGGTGACCGCATCAGGCACGTTGTGCCGGATGACGCTGGCAATGCAGGGCAGCAGGCCGCCGAGCGCCAGCCCCATCAGGAAGCGGAGCAGGATCAGCTGCCAGCCGCTGACCACGAAGGCTTGCGGGATCAGCAGCAGCGCGGAGGCTGCCAGGCAGATCGTGATGATCCGCCAGTGGCCGACGCGATCGGCGAGCTTGCCGAGATGCGACGACGACAGCAGGCTGCCGAAGGCCGCCGCCGACATCACGAGGCCGGCGACGAACGTGACCTGCGGCGCCTCGACCAATTGTGCGACGTAGACCGTGATGATCGGTTCGATCGACATGTTGGCGATCATCAGCAGCAGGCCGGTGCCCCACATCGCGATCACCGGGCGCTTGTCCGGAACCAGCGCCCAGCCGCCACGCGACTTGCTGCCGCCTGCCGTCTTGGGCCGTGCGCCCTCGCGGATCAGGAACGTGGTGCCGAGGAAGGTGATGAAGATGACGCCGCCGATCAGGAAGAAGGACTCGCGGATGCCGATCAGCCCGGGCAGCACGCCGCCGATCAAGGGACCGACTAGGCTGCCGGCCATGATGCCGGCGGACAGCACGCCGATCGCCCAGCCGGAGCGCGCCTTCGGCGTCTGCGCTGCGACCAGCACCGTCGAACCCGACGCGTAGCCGCCGAGCAGGCCGGTCAATAGCCGCAAGCCGACCAGCTCATAGACATTGTGCGCCATGCCGATCAACGACATGGCAACCGCCATGCCGAGGCTTGCGCGGATCAGCATGAGCTTGCGGCCGTAGCGGTCGGCGAGCCGTCCCCACAGCGGCGCGGTCAGCGCCGCGCTGAAGAAGGTCGCGCCGTAGGCGATGCCCGACCACTGCACGATGGCGGCATGATCGGTGACGCCGAGCTGCTCGACATAGAGCGGCAGGAATGGCAGCAGCAGCGTCATCCCGACGATGGTCGTGAACGAGCCGAACACGCAGACGATCAAATTGCGCTTCCAGGGGCCCGCGTCGAGCAGGGCCTCGCGATCGACTTCGATGTTCATGTCAGCGCAGTCCGATGACGGCGAAGCCGCGCGCCCGCAGGCCGCGACGGTCCTCGTTGAGCGAACGCAGCAGCCGATCGCGGGTGTCGGTGATGTGATCGGCGGCCTCGCGCGCGGCTGCCTCTGCATCCTTGGCCTTGATGAAGCCGAGGATGCGGCGGTGCTCGCGCCAGGCCTGCTCGCGCGACGGTTCGGTCCACACTTCGAGCCAGCGCGCCCGCGACAGCCGGGTCATGGCGCCGGCGATCGCCTTGACGATGAAAGGGTTGCCGGAGAGCCGCGCGATCTCGACATGGAAATCGGTGCCGACACGGTGCCATTCCTCGCGCGGCGCGCCGGACTGGCAGGCATCGAGCATCTCTTCGACAGCGGCGATGTCGGCCTCGTTCGCCCGCGCGCAGGCGAGGCGGACGGCCGTCGTCTCCAGCGGGATCCTGAACTCGGCCAATGCCTCCAGTTCGCCGAGGTCGATCGGCGCGACGATCCAGTTGCGGCCGTCGCGGCGCACCAGCTCTTCGCCTTCGAGCCGCACCAGCGCGGCGCGGATCGGCGTGCGCGATCCCTCGAAGCGGCTCTCCAGCCAGCGCTCGGTCAACCGCTCGCCGGGGCCGAGGTCGAGGGAGAGGATCATCTCCCTGAGCTGGTCGTGGATCTGGAGCATCTGCGACATGGAGGGTCTCCGGCTTGCCCCGACGGGCGCCACAGGATGGAGGTTGTGTATCCCGATTTGGTATCCCAAACTAGGCCACTACGGGATACCAGAGTTGCTCCCTGACATGTCAATCGGGGGGCGGGCTGGATGCGTTGCTGTGGCGCGATGGAACGACGCCCCGGCCGCAAGCTTTGCTCGACGGGCCGAACCGGGAGAGTGCGGCATGCAGATCGACGGACAATGTCATTGCGGGGCGGTGACCTATCAGGCCGAGATCGATCCCGAGCTTGTGTCGGTCTGCCACTGCACGGACTGCCAGGCGCTGACCGGCTCGCCCTATCGCGCCACGGTGATCTGCGCCGCCGAGCAGGTCCGGCTGACCGGAGGTGCGCCGAAAATCTACGGCAAGCGGGGCGACAACGGCCGGATTCGCTTCCAGCATTTTTGCGGCGATTGCGGTTCCCCGCTGTTCACGAGCGGCGAGGACGGCGGTCCCGACGACTTTGGCATCCGCTGGGGCAGCATTCGCCAGCGCGGTCAATTGATCCCGCGACGCCAGGTCTGGTGCCGCTCCGCCGCATCCTGGATCAATGATCTCAAGGGATTGTCGGCACGGGCCATGGATTGAGGCTCTGCGACCTTGCGCCTCGGGGGCAGGCGAGGCTAAAGAGGCGCGCAGGTAAGGGCGGCTAGCTCAGCTGGTTAGAGCATCTCGTTTACACCGAGAGGGTCGGGAGTTCGAATCTCTCGCCGCCTACCAGCCTTCGCCCAGCGGGCTACGGCTTGGCAAGCCAGCCTTTGCGGATGAACTTATCCGTGTGTTCGGTGCCGCAGGGCGAAGACTGTCGCGCCGTAGCTCGCAGAGCGAAGGCGGACGGAAGACGTCACAGCATTCAGCCCCAGGTTTGCAGCATCTTGATCGTCGAGATCGGCCACTTGCCGATGTGCCCCCTGATCGAGATGCGCAACCCATGCAACTCGTCCAGGAACACGCCCTCGACGGTCCCCGCAGTCCCATCGGTGAGGACCGCGGCCCTTCCAACAAGCTCGGCTTCCGCTTGCACATGCTCGCGCAGGATGACGGTGGCGCGGTGTTTCACGAGCTGCAAAGCCGCCTCTGGTTGAAGAGCCCTGCGTAGTAAGACCATGCTCGGCCCTCCGTGAGCGCGTGGAGAGGGCGCGATCCCGCCGTGGTCTGGATGGGGTGGCCGGGACCGCGCTTGCTCCGCGCTGGTGTGGCGAGTGTCAGTCGATACCTGACGGCGTGAAAGGTGCCGAAAGTCACGCGTTCGCCGTCGCGCGGGGACCGGTTCCTGTCGGCGCGATACGGATGGGGTTTGGCGCCGACGCTGTAGCAATGCTATTGTCTCCGCCTCACCGGGAACTTGATACATGCGCAAACTCGCCGCGATTTTTCTTCTCGCCATGATGACCGGACCTGCATTCGCGGAGTCGGATCACGTCCAGCGCTATCGCGAGGAGGTCGAGAAGTCGCCGGCTGATACGGCCAACGAGGCGCGGGCGCAGCGGGCTTATCAGCGCGCGCTGAGCGGTGTGCCGGACCAGAAGCCGACCGATCCGTGGGGCATAGCGCGTCCCAATGAAGGCCAGGCCCCCAAGGCGAATGCCGCCAAACCCAAGCAGGCCAAGCCGGCGAGCGCGGCCGCCAAATAATCTCGAGCGCGGACCCGGTCGATGAAATACTACGTTTGCAAATTGACCGGACCGCGCCCGACCTTTCCGCAGGACATGACGCCGCAGGAAGCCGCAATCATGCAGGCGCATGTCGCCTATTGCGGCGAATTGCTCACGGCCGGCAAGGCGCTGATCTTCGGACCGGTGGCCGATCCCGCCGGTGTCTGGGGCCTCGGCGTGCTGCAACTGCCTGACGATGCCGATCCGCAGGAGATCGTCGCCAACGATCCCGTGACCAGGGCCAATGCCGGATTCAGCTATCAGGTCACGCCGATGTTGCGCGCTGCGACCCGCGAGACCTGTTAGGGTCGCCAAAATTTCGCAACAAGGTTCGATCGCATGAACGCTGGCCATCCGCAGAACGCCGATCAGATTGCCTATTGGAACGGGCCGGGCGGCCAGCGCTGGGCTAGCCGGCAGGCCGCGCAGGATATCGTGCTGCAGCCGGTGCTCGATCTGCTGATCGATCGCGCGGCACCCAAGGCCGGCGATCGCGTCGTCGATGTCGGCTGCGGCAGCGGCGCCTCGACGTTTGCGCTGGCGGCCAAGGTCGCGCCCGATGGCCACGTGCTTGGCGTCGACGTCTCGGAGCCGATGCTGACGCGGGCACGGCAGAGCGCGCCGCAGGGATTGCCGGTCGAGTTCGCGCTTGCCGACGCGACCGTCTATCCGTTCGCGCGCGACAGCTTTGATCTATTGGCCTCGCGCTTCGGCGTGATGTTCTTTGCCGATCCGGCGGCGTCCTTTGCCAATTTGCGCAAGGCGATGAAGCCGGCGGGCCGTCTTGCTTTCGCCTGCTGGCAGGAGCCGCGCGAAAATCCGTTCTTCATGGCGCCGTTGCAGGCGGTCTACAAGCACGTGCCGAAGCTGCCGCAGCTCGGCCCCGAGGATCCCGGGCCGTTTTCGTTTGCCTCCGAGGCCCGGGTGAAGCGGATCCTGGGCCAGGCCGGCTTTTCCGGCATTGCCATGGAGCCGTGCAAGGTCGAGCTCGATGTCGCAACCGGGCGCGGCATCGATGCGGCGATCCAGGGCGCGCTCGAGATCGGGCCGGCCAGCCGCGCGCTGGAAGGCCATCCGGACGACGTGCGCTCCGCCGCGATCGCGTCGATGCGCGAGGCGCTGGCGCCGTTCGTCAAGGGCGAGTCGGTGCTGCTGCCCGGTGCGATCTGGATCGTGACCGCGCGGGCTTAGCGCACTCCGTCATTGCGAGCGTCAGCGAAGCAATCCACCGCGCGGCATATGGCGGGAGCATGGATTGCCTGGTTACTTCAGCGCAAAATTGCTTTGCAATTTTGTCGCGAGCTCCTCGCAATGACGGAAGTAAGAAATCCTGACTCCTAAGCGCGCTCTTCCCAGATCATCGCCAGATGCACGATGGTCTGCACGGCTTTTTCCATGTCCTGCCGACTGACCCATTCGAGCCGCGAATGGAACGCGTGCTCGCCGGCGAAGATGTTGGGGCAGGGCAGTCCCATGAAGGACAGCCGCGAACCGTCGGTGCCGCCGCGGATCGAGGTTTTCACCGGCGTCAGCCCCGCGCGCTCGATCGCCTCGATCGCATAGGCCACGATCTGGGGGTGGCGATCGATCACCTCTTTCATGTTGCGGTATTGCTGCTTGACCTCCATGCGGAAGGTCGAGCGCGGATATCCCTTCATGACATCCTTCACGATCGCCTCGAGCAGCGCTTCCTTCTGCTTCAGGCCGGCCTCGGTGAAGTCGCGCACGATGAAGTCGATCCGCGCGTTTTCCAGCGCACCCGAGATCGCGACCGGATGCAGGAAGCCCTCCTTGCCTTCGGTGGTTTCGGGCGAGCAGGTGTCCTTGGGCAGGCGGTCGACGATGGCGGCCGCGATCTTGATCGCGTGCTCCATCTTGCCCTTCGCAAAACCCGGATGGGTCGCGACGCCCCCGATGATGATGCTGGCGCCGTCGGCCGAGAAGGTCTCGTCCTCGATATGGCCGGCGGTCTCGCCGTCCATGGTGTAGCCGAAATCGGCGCCGAGCTTCCTGATGTCGACCTTGTCGACGCCGCGGCCGATCTCCTCGTCCGGCGTGAACAGGATCCTGATGGTGCCGTGCTTGACCTGCGGGTTGGTGACCAGGAAATGCGCGGCATCCATGATCTCGGCGAGGCCGGCCTTGTTGTCGGCACCGAGCAGGGTGGTGCCGTCAGTCGTGATGATGTCGTTGCCGATCTGGTCGGCCAGCGCTTCGTGCTCGGAGGCGCGGATCACCTGCGAGGCATCGGCGGGCAGCACGATGTCGCCGCCGCGGTAGTTCTTCACGACCTGCGGCTTGACGTTCTTTCCGGTGCAATCGGGCGAGGTATCCATATGCGAGCAGAAACAGATCACCGGCACCTTTTTGTCGGTGTTGGCCGGGATCGTCGCATAGACGTAGCCATGCGGATCGAGATGCGCGTCGGAGATGCCCATCGCCTGCAACTCGGCGACCAGTAGGCGGCCGAGATCCTTCTGCTTCTCGGTGGAGGGGCAGGTCGGTGAATCCGGGTCGGACTGGGTGTCGATCACGACATAGCGCAGGAAGCGCTCGGTGACGGTGTGCTTGAAGTCGAGAGCCGGTGCCA
This sequence comes from Bradyrhizobium sp. USDA 3364, assembly GCF_054056355.1. Lineage (NCBI taxonomy): Bacteria > Pseudomonadati > Pseudomonadota > Alphaproteobacteria > Hyphomicrobiales > Nitrobacteraceae > Bradyrhizobium > Bradyrhizobium sp. USDA 3364. The sequence goes on along the minus strand of NZ_JBSRYG010000002.1, from coordinate 7,239,705 downwards.
GCATGAAGACCGCTTTAAATTGAGGAAAAGGAACAAAGCGCTTTGGCGAAGTTGGTTCGCGCGAGCGAGCCGCGTCAAGGCGAGCCTCGAGAGACAATTCTATAACAGAAAAGCGCCACTCCGGGGCCGCGTCACGAGCCGGAATGGCGCTTTGATATCAACGGAAAGTAAAGTCTTAGACGGCTTCCTTCAGCTCCTTGGCGGCGCGGAAGGCGACCTTCTTGCTCGCCTTGATGTGGATCTGCTCGCCGGTCGCCGGGTTGCGGCCCATGCGGGCGGCACGCTTGCGGACCTGGAGGATGCCGAGGCCGACGATCCTGATGCGCTCGCCCTTCTTGAGGTGCTTGGTGATCCTTGTGACCATGTCGGTCAGGATCGCCTCGGCCTGCTTCTTGGACAGCTCCTGCTCTTCGGCGATGGCCGCCGCGAGGTGCTTCAGCGTGATCGTCGCCGGGGTCGCTGCTTTCTTCGCCATGTGTGGCCCTCCTCTTTGCTGAATGGCTGGATTGCTTGCTTTGCGCGAATGGCGTGCCGTTCGCGTCGGGAAAACGGTCCGGAAAAGTCCTGAAACCGCCGGTTCTGGGAACGGGCAGCGCCGGGCCAGCCACAGGAAACCCAGACGTATCAGGCCTTATTTGATTCGGGGCTTTGCTGACTACGCCGTTTCGCCTGAAAACAGGCTACAACTCGCGCCCTCGGCACAAAAGCGCCTGTGCTGTGCAGGGATCCGCAACGAGCTTGACTATCCAGATGCGGGCCTTTATGCCCTCGGTCCTGCGCGGATCAATCCGATGATCGGCATCCGCGGGAGTAGCTCAGTTGGTTAGAGCGCCGCCCTGTCACGGCGGAGGCCGCGGGTTCGAGTCCCGTCTCTCGCGCCAGTCTTATCAAGCACTTAGCCCAGGTTCCAGATTTAAGAAGTGTCGAACGGCGCGCCGTGATGACACCTTTGAACGCGCTTTCGTCGGGGCCTCCTGCACGCGTCCGGGCGACGCAACAACGGCCTCGCGCCGATGCGCTCCCGGATCTCTCAGACAATCTCGATAGCTGGTTCGCTTCCGGCAATCGCATGATCATCATTCACGCGCGCGATCAGGCGCTCCGCCACGCCTGACACGATCAGCCACGTGTCCGGCTTCGCGCCTTCTCCGATGACCACGGTTGCGTCCTGATCCCGGAGTGCCTGGAGTGCTTTGACGAGTTCGCGGACTTTCATCGACATGCTTCCTGGAGGCCGCCCGCCCAAGGCGAGCATCATACGGGCGAACGCGGTAGTGACGATCGTCACCCAGGGCAGTGAGAAACCGAAACAGAGCAGGTCTCGGTTTACGTGCGCAGCGTAACGCGCCAGCCTGACGCCAGGCTTACTCGCGTCCAGCGCGATGGAAGTTGACGGAACATATCGAAGCGCTGCGGCACGTCGTCTGTCGGTGTCAGCGTTGATGACAGCGGTCGCATGTCTCTGGAGCAGGAACGGCGTTCGCGGTTCCGCCCGTGTTCCGGCGCTCACGCTTTTGATGTGTCTTAAAGTTGCCGGACATACCAGAGACAGTCTCGGAACAAACGACGCCGGCGCGGCGGGCGCTGATGAAGCGCGCATAAGAAAAGGAGTGCGGATGAACTGGAGCCTGTGGCTGAACGAATACTACAAGGACGAACTCGAAAGAACGGATGCCGCCTGCGCAAGGGGAGAGTCAGTCTACGAGGCATTCAAATGGATCGACGATCCCTATCTTTGGAATGTGCTGCTCTGGAAGAAATATGAAGGCTTTGCGGCGATCAAGGCCGCCATTCCCGAACCGCCGGATGCCGGGACCCAGAAGAACTGGAGCGGTCGTGCCGGGATGGAGCTCGGTGCAGCCGTTATCGAAACCTATCGGCTCTTGCACGACAAGCTAAGGCAGCACCTGGACAAGCCGTTCGATGAGTGCTCGGTGCTGGACTATGGTTGCGGCTGGGGCAGCGTGCTCAGATATTTCATGAAGGATGTGCCACTGCGCAATCTGCATGGCTGTGATCCTCACAAGGGCATCATCCAGGTCGCCCAACGCTCCAATCCTCATGCCAAGATCATGCTGTCGGACAGCCTGCCGCAACGCCTTCCGTTCAACCAGAAATTCGATGTCGCCTACGCCCTGTCGATCTGGACGCATCTCTCGCCGATCGCGAGCGACGTATGTTTGGCCGCGGTGCACGCTGCGCTGGAGGATCGTGGTCTTTTCCTGCTCACAGTTCGGCCGCCGGCCTACGCATTCTATGAGCCGATTTCCAAATTGCCCGGCTGGGATCAGCAGAAGATCACCGAAACCGTGCGGCGAGACGGCTTCTATTTCTATCCGCTGAGCTATCCGGTCGACGGCGAAATGACATACGGCGAGACGATCATCACCAAGCGCTACATCGAGGAGCACTGGACCGACCGGTTCGACATCGTCGACGTCGGCATGAACGGGATTTCGCCCTATCAGAGCCTTATCGTGCTTCGAAAGAAGGCGAGGCTGCATTAGCAGGTCGCTCTCACCCAGGGGCTGGCATCGCAGCCCGCCGCGTCGCGGCGGGCTGCGATAATTCAGGACGCCGCGAGGCCCATGACGCCGACCGGCTGGGTGGCTTGCACCGGACTGCGGGATAATTCCGCGCGCTGTTCCGGCGTCAGCCACCAGAGCAGGAACAGCAGCGCAATCCCGTTCGACAACAGGCTCGTCGTGAGCGGCACGTTCATGATCGCCTGAACGGCGATCCCGGACGACACCGCGATGAAGCGCGGTGAGAGATGCCGCGAGACCATCGATCCCACCGAGAGGACCAGGCCGCACACCAGCGCCGAAATCGGCGCGAGCACGAGGCCGACCGATGCGATGCCTTCGGTGGCGAGGAAGGATGCGTTGAAATTGCCGTCCCGATAGATCGCGCCGAGCGTCGGGCCGAGTTCGCCATACGGGCAGGCGGTCATGTGTCGCAGGACGGTGATCTGGCAGAACCAGGTCAGCTCGCGATGCGCAAAGAAATCGGCATATTGATCGAGCGCGAGTGACGGGATTGCGAGGAAGCGCAGATTGATCGCACTGAACAGGACGTAGTTCCTGTCGGCGACGAGAACGAAGAAGGCCGTCAGGCCGATGATCATCGGAATGAGAAAAGCGAGCACCGTGGCCAGCCGCGGGTCGAACCGGCCGAACAGCCAGAGCAGAAACGGCAGCCAGATCGGCAACAACAGCACGGTCTTGTTGTTGACGACCGGATAGAAGCAGAGCGCGAACAGCAGCACGCCTGCCGCCGCCATCGATCGCTGGCGCGATGCGAAATGCGCGAACAGATAGGGCAGGACCGCGCCGATCATGATTCCGGTGAGATAGTTCAGCAGCGCCGGCCGCACGACGGCGTTGCGCGCTGTGCCATAGGGATCGCCAAGGCTCGCCCCGTAGCGGATGTCGCCGATCAGCACGGCGAAGGACGCCACCAGCAACAGCAGTGCGACGCGCGCGATCGCTGCTTCCGGCAGGTCGGGTCGCCAAAGCGGCTTGTTCTGGAACAGGAGGGGGATGATCGCGGCGGCCAGCGCGGCGATCATGGCCCAGCGCGCGATGGCGTGCGGATAATCGAACGCGCTGAAATAGCTGAGCCAGACGAAGCCGAACACGGCTGACAGCAGCGAGAAGCCCACCAGATAGCCGAAGCTGAATCGTCCCGCAACGAACGCGGGAATGAAGACGACCATGACGGCGGTGCCGAAAACGGCCCGTGCCGTAATGGTGGTTCGCCAGAAGTGCATCGCCGGAAACGCCTGCCCGCAGGCCATCATCGAGGCGACACTGAGGACGAAGAACCCGAGGATCGTGGCTCCGACAACCAGGTCATCGCGCATCAATTTCGTGGATCGTCCGATTCGAAAGCCGGATGGCAGCTAGCCAGCCGGCCTCGGACGACGCAAGTTAAGCAAAGTTAAGCCAGGCGGAAGTGACGTCTCGGTCTATGTTGTTATGTTTCCGCCGGCCGATTTGTCACTGCGCCGCCATATTGAAGCCATCGACAGCAACAGGTTGTGACGGCAACACATAGTCTTGATCAGGCAAAGAATGCCGCGACCGCGATCAAGTCGGATTGCCCCGGAGCCTCGCCGCGCAAATTTGCGTCGATCACGCGGCGGCAGGCGTCGACCGTGTTTGTATCGCCCAATTCGTTGGCGGCTTCGAGGATCGACCAGACCGTCTCCATCGGAACGTCGTTCTGCATGGTCGCATTCGGGTCTGACAGCATCGGCGGCGCCGGGGTTAGAATTCGAACAGGTCGCGGCCGCGCCGCGCCAGGGTGTGGAGGTCTGCCATCGTGCCGCGCACTGCGTTACAGCGGCGGCATTCGATGATGGTGTCGCCGGATGCGTGCGCGGGATCGGCGATCTTGATCGCCAGGCTGCCGCAATCCGTGCAGATGATCTTGAAACCGGTCGAAATTACTTGCTGCTGCAAATTCATTGTGGGCCTGCGCCTCTGTTGACGCCGACCTTAACCGAACAATTTTTAAGGCTGGGGTCGCGGAGCGAATTGCAATCGAACGACCGCGTTAGGATGGGGTTAAGATTTTTCCGCCGTGCTGCCCGGCAGATGCAGCGTCGGCCTGCCGAGCCCGGCCGCGGCGGCGCGGACGGCCTCGCGGGCATTGACGGTGATGATGCCGGCGGCGTGCGCCCAGACCGGGAGATCGGACGCGCTGTCGCCGGCGTAGATGAAGCCCGCGGGAAAGTTCTTCCGCAGCAGAGCGGCCTTGTTCGCGCCCTTGAGATTGTGTGCGCCGTCGGAGGCGAGCACCTGGTCGATCCAGGGCAGCCGCGATGCCAGCCTGTCCGCGAGCAGCGCGTCGGCCGCGGTCGCCAGCACGACGCGGCGGCCGGCGGCATTCTCGCGCTCGGCCAGCACGACGACGTCCTGGTGGAGTTCGATCCGGCCCCAGTCGATACGCTGGCGCAGCGCGAGCTGGCGTTTCAGCGCAGCGCGGCCGCGCGTCAGCCACGCGGCGCATGAGACGACGATCAGCGGATTGCGGCGCAGGATCGAGAAGAAGCTCAGATATAGCAGATCGCCTTTGATCAGCGTGCCGTCGAGGTCGAGCACCAGCGGCAGCGATGTTGGCAGCCCGAGCAGAGCAGGCGACCCGTCGGGACCGGAAGCGTTCTGCAGATTGGTGTCGCCGGAGAGGCGAGGCTCAGTCATTCGCGGCGCTCAGCCGGGTTGCGACCTTGCACACGGCGATCTCGCGTGCCCCGGTCTCGGTGGTCCTGCAATCGCGGTAACCGAACTCATCGGCAAACGCCACACCATCTCGGTCGGAACTCGAGACGATCAGGACCTGCGGTGCGCCGTGATTGGCGGCTTGGAACTTGGCGACCGATGCGACGTCGGGCGTATCCTGCCAATCCGGCGTGGCGCGCATGAAATCGCGCGCCTCGACATATTGCAGCGGGAAGTAGCCGAAATAGCGCGTCGACGGCAGCGGCGAGGACAGGCCGACGCCGCGGCCTGCAAGGGCTGCGGTTTGCGCGGCATGCAGGGTCGGGCGGATGCGCCAGGCGAACAGATGGCTGTTGCGCTGGGCGATCAGGTCGGTATTGGCAAAGCTCTGGCCGGGATTGTCGCGGCCGGCGGCGAGCTCGCTCTCCAGCGTCGGCGCCCAGCTCTTGTAGGCGACCGCGCGGACCGCGGTCTGTCCGATCAGGCCGGCCAGCGCGGCGATGCAGAGCACGCGTGCCAATGCCGGCGCGGGCTGGCGGCTTGCGATCGCGAGCACGATCGCAATCCCGCTATAGGGCGCAAGGCGCTCCGACAGCAGCGCCGAGCCGGTCTTGAGATTGAGCAGCGACAGCACGACTACGAGGACGAGGAAGACCGGCCACAGCAGGTCGCCGGAACGGAAGCGGCGCAGCGCGATGATGACAGCGAGTGCGATCGCGCCCAGCACGGGGCCGAGTGCAATGACCTCCCACCAGGTGAAGGTGAACAGATAGGTCGCCGCGACGATGCGGCGGATGATCTGGGCGATGCCGCCCTCGGTGCTGGCAGTCTCTCCGGCAATGTTCTGGTAAGCGAGCAGGAAGCTTGCAATCAGCAACAGGACCGGCAGCGCCGCCGCGGCAGCCCACGCACCGTCGCGCAGCAAGCGCTGCGCAGCGGCCTTGGTACCCTGCCGCTCGAATGCCGCAACAGCGCGCGCAATGCCGTCGGCGGCAAGCAGCAGGCAGGCCGCGACGACCGAGGTGATATGGGTGAGATAGAGCGCGGCCAGGAACAGCGCCGTCGAAATGAATGCCAGCACGTCGCGGCGTCCGTCGAGGCCGCGCCAGAAGCGCGCGAACAACAGGAACAGCGGAATGCCGAGCGCGAAATTGTAAAAGCCCCAATGGATGAAGACGCCGAAGGCGATCGGCAACAACAATAGTGCCGGCAGCAGGGGCCGCTCGGTCTCCGCGCGGCTCGCAGCGAAGGCCGCCACGATCCAGACCAGTCCATAGAGGCTGAGGAACAGGCTGTTGGCGACGAGCGCGTCGCCGGTCAGCCGGATCAGCGCGGCGAGCAGGAGATAGATCGCCGAGTTCGGCTCGATCCGCGGATTCCATTGATAGAAAGACGCCGCCGGTTCTTGCAGCGTGCCGCCCCAGCCGAAGCGGGCGATCAGGTCGGCCTGCGCCAGATGCACCGGCCCGTCCTGGGTCGGCACCAGCTTCACCAGCCAGATCGGACCGTCCAGCAGCACGAGCAGCGCGGCAAACAGCAGCGCCACGGCGACGACGCCGAGATTGGCCTTCGGCGTCTCGAACGGGGTTGCGATCGACATGTCAGCGGATCCCGCCGAGACGGATCAGGTCCGAGCTCGTGAGGCTGTTCAGCCAGGGCAGGTCGACGAAGGTCAGCACGCCGAACAGCGCCATGGTGACCGCGGCCGCGATCAGCATCGCCGGCTGCCGCATCAGTTCTTCCGGCCGTGCCGCGGCGGAATCCGGTGTCAGCGCGAGCCGCATATAGGCCGCGAACAATGCGATCAGCATCGGCACGACGACGAGATATTCGATGCGGTACTTCAGCAGGAAGATCGCCATCATGAAGGCGAAGCCCTGGGCATAGACGAGGCAGCTCGTGACCAGGCTCGAATGGGTATAGACCGCGAAGGAGGGGCGATAGGCCGCGAGGTTGGCAGTGCCGCCGGCCTCGACGATCGCACGATGCTCGGAGACGCGCTTGGCGGCCATCAGGAAGGCGCCGCCGAACCAGTAGGCGAGCAGGATCGACACCGGCGGTGCGATGCTAGGCACCACCGCGAACCAGCCGAACAGGAAGCGCAGCGGATTGTTGAGCGACTCGACGATGACGTCGACGAAGGCGCGATCCTTGGCGCGGATCGGACGCACATTGTAGATCACGCCGAACACCGCGAATACGGTTGCGGTCGAGGCGAAGGCGTAGCCGAGCCGGTTGGCCGCCCAGATGCCGACGGTGGTCAGCAGAACATACTGCGCAAGCACGATGGTCGGCGACATCGCAGTCTGCACCGCGGGGCGCGCGCGCTTGGTCGGGTGCATGGCGTCGAACGGGGCATCGAGCCATTCATTGATCGTGTAGTTGGCCGATGACAGCGTCATCGCGGCGAACAGGCAGATGATGAGGCGCTCGGCCAGCGTCGCAAGCTCGATCGGCCCGGTCTGCGACATGATCAACGCAAACGCGACGCCCGGGATGATCAGCACATGCTTGATCCAGTGGTCGGGCCTCGCGATCGCAATGTAGTCGGTGATGCCGGCGGCCGGCTGGGCGTGGTTGGTGACGGACATCGCAATCCTCCAAACTCTGCCTGTCCCGCATCGGGGCGCGAGCGGGGGGAGGCGGTCTGCAGGGGCAGCGATCATGCCGCGCCGCGTGAAGTCGTCGCGGGTCGAGGCGCCAGGCGTGCAACGCGGTTAACGCCGGTAGCGGAGGATGGAGTTGGCGCTGTTTCCAGCTTGCTCGGCCGGCACCCCGCTGGGGCAGGCCAGGCACCGCCGCTTTGGTCTTCCTATCCGCTTTTGCGCCGTCTGCGCCGGAATGGGACAGCTGTTTCAGTTCGGCTGCGCGCAACAAAAAAGCCGCCCGAAGGCGGCCCTTTTTGTCTGCCGAAGGCTGAACAGATCCTAGCGGACCGTCGAGGCACCCGACGAGGTGATCGCCACCGGCTTGCCGGCCTTGATGACCTGGTTGGTCTGGGCAGTCTGGGTGAAATCCGCGTTGTTCCGCGCCGAGATGCCGAAAGCCGCAATCCCGATACCTGCAATGAGGGCGACTACCACAATCTTGAGGTGGGTCGCGCGGTCAGCTGAATGGATCGAGTGGTTCATCGTCGCCTCCGGGCGTCTGTGCGCCGTCTATGGCAGGTACTGGTAAGCCGCATCTGTTTCCGGATCGTTTCGTGAGTTCCCGGAAATGGTTTCGTGCCACGGGCGGATTGGTTTCACCGTGCCTTGCGTCACACAGGCGGACGGCTAAAACAGATCCTAGGCGCCGACTGCGCTCGGGAGAAAAACAATAATGAAAACAATCAGGATGACCCGTCGCCGGGTGCTGGGAACTGGTTCGGCTGCACTGGCCGCCACGATGTTTGGTAAGCCAGCCCTTGCCACCGCCGAGTTCGACTTCAAGCTCGGCGTCAACACTCCGGAAACCCATCCGCTAACAATGCGTCTGGCCGAGGCCGCCAAGGCGGTCGGCGCGCAGTCGTCCGGCCGGGTCAACATCACCGTGTTCGCCAACAGCCAGCTCGGCGGCGATCCGGAGATGCTGTCGCAGGTCCGGGCCGGCGGGATCGAGCTTTTGGCCGCGCCCAGCATGACGCTGTCGACGCTGGTGCCGTTGTCGGGGCTGCCCAGCATCGGCTTCGCCTTCCAGTCCTACGACCAGGTCTGGGCGGCGATGGACGGCGGCGTCGGCGACATCGTGCGCGAGGCGATCACCAAGACCGGCGTCGTGCCGCTGAGAAAGGTCTGGGACAACGGATTCCGCCAGATCACCTCGTCGTCGAGCCGGCAGCTCAATAGTGTCGACGATCTCAAGGGCTTTAAGATCCGCGTGCCGGTGACGGCGCTGCTGACCTCGCTGTTCTCGGGGCTCGGTGCGCTGCCGTCGAGCATCTCCTACAGCGAGCTCTATTCGGCGCTGCAGACCCACATCGTCGAAGGGCAGGAGAACCCGCTGGCGCAGGTCTCGACCGGAAAGCTCTACGAGGTGCAGAAATACTGTGCGATGTCGAACCATTGCTGGAGCGGCTACTGGATTCTCGGCAACCGCCGCGCAATGGCGGGGCTGCCGCCCGATCTGCTCGAACTCATCAATGCCGCGTTTGACGCCGCAGCCGTGAAGGAGCGCGCCGATCTGGTCGAGATGGACCGCTCGTTGCAGGCTGAGCTCACCGAGAAGGGCATGACCTTCAACAAGCCCGACCCCGTCCAGTTCAGGGCCGCGCTGGTGAAGGCCGGCTTCTACACCCAGTGGCAGAAGACCTATGGTGCGGACGCCTGGGCGGCGCTCGAGAAGTATACGGGCAAGCTAACGTAAGCGTTTGTGACGCTTTGCGCGCGATGACGGGGATACACTGCCGTCAATCCCGAGATCAAACGGAGTCAGGCGTGTGCCCGGCCGAGGCGGGTGCTAGCTGGCGCGCGCGATATCGGCACGGATCGAGCGCGCCGCCCAGACGAACAGCAGGGCGCCGAGCGTCGTCGTCACCGCCGCAGACAGCAGCGAGTAGCGAACGGCGTCGACACCGTACGCGCCCTTCAGCGCGTCGTTGATCATGCCGACGGCGAGGGGGCCGACACCCTGGCCGAAGCAGGTGGCGGTGAGCAGCACGATCGCCGACGCCAGCGCCCGCATGCTGGGTTTTGCCACGGTCTGGGCGATCGCGAAGATCGGGCCGAGATGGAAGCCGACCATGAATGACGTCAGCGCCAGGGTTGCGACCATCAGCGTGAAGCTTGGCGTCAGCATGCACAGCGCGAACACCGGCCCGGCGAGGCCCGACATGATCGCGGGCGCCCACAGCTTCCAGCGATCGTCGCGGCGGCCGATCTGCGCCACCACGAGGCCGCCGATCAGCGTTCCGGCCATGCCGGCGAGACCCTTGAAGGTGCCGGCGTAGGTACCGATCTCGGCGCTGGTCAGATGATGGATGCGTGCCAGGAACGGCGGGATCCACACCGCGGTGGCGTAGTTGGTGTAGGTCGTTAGACAAAAGCCGACCAGCACGATGACGAAGCTCGGCTGCGAGGCCAGGAAGCGCAACGTCGGCCCGATCGGCTCAGCCTTGAAGGTCTCGGCCATCGCGCCGCGCTTCGGCTCCGAAATCGTCAGCCACAGGATCGCCGCGAGCGCGATGCCGGGCAGGCCCGCGGTGAAGAACGCCATCCGCCAGCTATAGTGCTGGTTGACATAGCCGCCGATGAAATAGCCGAGGAAGACGCCGAGATAGGTGCCGATCGCGTAGATGCCGAGCGCGCGCGGCCGCTCGTTCTTGTCGAAGAGATCGGCGATCATCGATTGCGATGCCGGCGTGCCGGCGGATTCCCCGATGCCGACGCCGATCCGCGCGAGGGCCAGTGTCGTGACGTTGGAGGCGAGGCCGCACAGATAGGTCATCGCGCTCCAGAACGCGAAGGCGACCGCGACGATGTTGCGGCGGTTGAGACGATCGGCCATCCGAGCGATGGGAATGCCGAGCAACGAGTAGAACAGCACGAAGCCGAACCCGGCGAGCAGGCCCATCGTGGTGTCGCTGAGTGCGAACTCCTTCTTGATGGGCTCGATCAGCACGTTGAAGATCGTGCGGTCGAGGAAATTCAGGGCGTAGATGATCGTGAGCAAGGCGAGCCATAGTAGCGACGCGCGGCAGGCCTGGCGCCAATCTGCGTTTGCGCTGCCGCTTGCGGTGCGACATCGACCATGACTTCCTCCCCCGACTTTCTTTTTTGTTTGTTTGCGCGCAGGCCTTACGCCTCGCGGATGTAATTCCCCGCCTCGAACTCGACTGGCCTTGCGTCGGCATCGTACGACACGCCGATCGGGTCGCGGCCGGCGGCCAAGGCCTCGAGCTGGTCAGAGAGCATCCGGCGGATCATCAGGATGCCGCGGTCGCTCTGGCCAAAGTGCTCTTCAGAATGGATCGTCACCGGTCCCTGGCCGACCTGGGCCTCGTAATCGCCGGGGAATTGCTGGTGCTCGCGCTCCGTCATGTCCCACCAGAACTTGCCGTTGAACTTCGAGCGCATGCGGCCGATGTCGCCCGACTGCTTGACCCGGCCGGCGACATAGATGCGGAACGAGGTGTCGTCGATCGGCAAGGTCCAGCCGATCGATTCGACACGGGCGAATTGCGCGACGCGTGGATTGGGCACGACGCGGAGCGTGGGGAGGGCGGCCTCGGTGACGCGGTAGAACACCTTGCCGTCGTCCTGCCTGCGGATCGAGCGCACCGCGACGCCGCGTGGTGACATCTCGAACTTCACCTCGGGCATCGAGGCCATCATGGTGGTGAATTGCGGACCTGAGAACGAGCCGTGCAGCACCGGCACATGGTAGGGGTCGGCGACGTTCTCGAAATGCTGCAGCCAGTTGCAGGGGATCACCGCCGGGCCGCCGCCGCCGATCGAGGAATCGTCGGCCTCGACGAACTCGCCGTCGTCCATGGTCTCCAGGCACTCGTAGCGCGGCAGCACCGGCTGCTTCTCGGCCGGACCCATGTAGGCGAAGATCAGGCCGTAGCGCTCCTGCACCGGATACCAGGGCTGGCGCACCTTGTCCTTGAACAGGCCGCCTTCGGGCTCGCAGGGCTGTTCGAGGCAGTGGCCCTCGGTGTCGAACTTCCAGCCGTGATAGCAGCAGCGGATGCCGTCGTCCTCGACCCTGCCATAATAGAGCGTGGTGCCGCGATGGCAGCAGCGCGCGTGCAGCAGGCCGGCGCGGCCCTGCCGGTCGCGAAACAGGATCAGGTCCTCGCCGAGCGCGCGGACTTTTCTGGGGATATCGGTGGCGTCGCCGGCGAGGCCGATCGGGTGCCAGTAGCGGCGCAGCAGCTCGCCCATCGGCGTGCCGCGGACGACCGAGGTGAGCTCGGTCCGGGTGGTGGACGGCTTCATCGCATAGGCCGTACCGAGGTCGCGGTCCCGCTGGGTGATCGTCATGTTTCCTCCTCGTCGCTGATCTGGCGCCAGCGGCCGATCTATCGTTGATGAAGTCAACGATAGATCGATGACAATGTCAACGATTTCGATTAGCTTGGCAGCGAATGGCTTTGTTGGCAGAGGTTGGCGATGACCGAGAAGCTCAGGACTGAGAGGGCCTTGCCGCCGGAGGCGATCGCCGATGCCGAGCTGGCGCCGGTCACCGCGATGATGTCGTCGCGGCTGATGGTGCTGGCCAATCTGCTGAGGCGCGGCGCGATGCTGCGTTACAAGCGCCTGACCGGACTGTCGTCGGTCGAGTTCGGTCTGGTGGTCTCGCTCGGCCGGCGGCCGCCGATGAGCGTGGTGCGGCTTGCGGAAGCCGTCGGCATGGACAAGGGGCAGATCAGCCGGGCGCTCGCCGAGCTCGTGGCACGCAAGCTGGTGTCCAAGGCGGCCAACCCGCGTGACAATCGTGAGACACTGATCTCCCTGACCAAGGCTGGCCTGGCCGCCCATGACGCCATCGTGGCCGGTGCGCAGGAGCGAAACCGGCGCCTGCTGGAACAGCTTGATCCACAGGAACTTGAGCTGCTGCTCGGACACATCGACCGGCTGACCGCAACCGCTGCCGAGATGCTCGCTGCCGAGCGGGAGCTGGGCTGATATGGGGAGCGTGCAGGGCACCGGATGGCCGCCGCGGCGTTGCCCAAAGAGGCAAGCGCATCCGCCTGACGAGGCGAAGAGCCCGCGGGATCGACGGTAAAAGCGTCAAAATAGCTTGTCTTGCGCCCCCTGTTGCGCTGCGCTAAAGCCTCAAGAACAATTCCAATCAACGAATCTGCGGCACGTCCGAAACCGCAGCAAGAAGGCCTCGCCGATGACCGGCATCCTGCAGAATTATCTCCCACTTGTGGTCTTTATCGGGGTCGCCAGCCTGATCGGTCTGGCGCTCCTGATCGCCCCGTTCCTGGTCGCGTTCCAGTCGCCGGATCCGGAAAAGCTGTCCGCCTATGAATGCGGATTCAACGCTTTTGACGACGCCCGCATGAAGTTCGACGTCCGCTTCTATCTGGTGGCGATCCTCTTCATCATCTTCGATCTCGAAGTGGCGTTCCTGTTCCCGTGGGCCGTGGCATTCGGGAAGCTCGGTGCGACCGGCTTCTGGTCGATGATGGTGTTCCTGGCCGTGCTGACGGTCGGGTTTGCATATGAATGGAAGAAAGGTGCGCTCGAATGGGATTGAGCCCCACCGCCGCATCCTCGCAGCCGGCGATTGCCAAACCTGATATCGCAATGGCTCCGAAGGGTATTCTCGATCCGTCGACCGGCAAGCCGGTCGGTGCCAACGATCCGTTTTTCCTCGAGGTCAATCACGAGCTGTCCGACAAGGGCTTCTTCGTCGCCGCGGCCGATGATCTCATCACCTGGGCGCGCACCGGCTCCTTGATGTGGATGACCTTCGGTCTCGCCTGCTGTGCGGTCGAGATGATGCAGGTCTCGATGCCGCGCTACGACGTCGAGCGTTTCGGCTTTGCGCCGCGCGCGTCGCCGAGGCAGTCCGACGTGATGATCGTTGCGGGCACCCTGACCAACAAGATGGCGCCCGCGCTGCGCAAGGTCTACGACCAGATGCCGGAGCCCCGCTACGTCATCTCGATGGGCTCCTGCGCCAACGGTGGCGGCTACTACCACTACTCCTACTCGGTGGTGCGCGGCTGCGACCGCATCGTGCCGATCGACATCTACGTGCCGGGCTGCCCGCCCACGGCGGAAGCGCTGCTCTACGGCGTGCTGCTGCTGCAGAAGAAGATCCGCCGTATCGGCACTATCGAACGCTAAGGTTTTTACGTCATGGACGACGGCAAGCTCGACGCCCTTGGGCAGACGATCGTGAGCGCGCTTCCGGGCGCCGCCACGGCGCACTCGGTCGCGTTCGATCAACTCACTATCGACGTCGAGATTGGCAGAATCGTGGACGTCGTCACTTTTCTGCGTGACGATGCCGGCTGCCGTTTCGTCAACATCACCGACGTGACGGCGGTCGATCATCCGAGCCGCGAGAAGCGCTTCGACGTCGTCTATCATCTGCTGTCGCCGACGCTGAATGTGCGCATCCGGCTGCGCGGGCAGGCCGACGAGACCACGCAGGTGCCATCGATCATCGGCGTCTTCCCGGGCGCCGACTGGTTCGAGCGCGAGACCTACGACCTCTATGGCGTGATCTTCACCGGCCACCCGGACATGCGCCGCCTGCTGACCGATTATGGCTTCGACGGCCATCCGCTGCGCAAGGATTTCCCGCTCACCGGCTTCGTCGAGGTTCGCTACGACGACCAGGAGAAGCGAGTGCTGTACGAGCCGGTCCGGCTCAACCAGGAATTCCGCAAGTTCGATTTCCTGTCTCCGTGGGAGGGGGCTGACTACCCCTTGCCGGGTGACGAAAAGGCGAAGGCGGAACCGAAGGCCTGATCATGAACGAACAGAATCTTCGTAATTTCACCATCAACTTTGGACCGCAGCACCCGGCCGCTCACGGCGTTCTGCGTCTCGTGCTCGAATTGGACGGCGAAGTCGTCGAGCGCGTCGATCCGCATATCGGCCTGCTTCACCGCGGCACCGAGAAGCTGATCGAGCACAAGACCTATCTGCAGGCGATTCCGTATTTCGACCGGCTCGATTACGTCGCGCCGATGAACCAGGAGCATGCGTTCTGCCTCGCGGCGGAAAAGCTGCTCGGGATCACCGTGCCGCGCCGCGGCCAACTGATCCGCGTGCTGTATTGCGAGATCGGCCGCATCCTGTCGCATCTGCTCAACGTCACCACGCAGGCGATGGACGTCGGCGCGCTGACCCCGCCGCTGTGGGGCTTCGAAGAGCGCGAGAAGCTGATGGTGTTCTACGAGCGCGCCTCGGGCTCGCGCATGCACGCGGCGTTCTTCCGCGTCGGCGGCGTGCATCAGGACCTGCCGCCGAAGCTGATCGACGATATCGAGGCGTGGTGCGATCCGTTCCTCAAGGTCGTCGACGACCTCGATCGGCTGCTCACCGGCAACCGCATCTTCAAGCAGCGCAACGTCGATATCGGCATCGTGCCGCTGAAGGAGGCCTGGGAGTGGGGCTTCTCGGGCGTGATGGTGCGCGGCTCGGGCGCGGCCTGGGATCTGCGCAAGTCGCAGCCCTACGAGTGCTACGCCGAGATGGATTTCGACATTCCGATCGGCAAGAACGGCGACTGCTACGACCGCTACCTGATCCGCATGGAAGAGATGCGCCAGTCGGTGCGCATCATGAAGCAGTGCGTCCAGAAGCTGAAGGCGGCCGACGGGCAGGGCCCGGTCGTGGTCGAGGACAACAAGATCGCGCCGCCGCGCCGCGGCGAGATGAAGCGCTCGATGGAAGCGCTGATCCATCACTTCAAGCTCTACACCGAAGGCGTGCACGTGCCGGCCGGCGAGGTCTACGCCGCCGTCGAGGCGCCGAAGGGCGAGTTCGGCGTCTATCTCGTCGCCGACGGCACCAACAAGCCCTACAAGTGCAAGATCCGCGCGCCAGGCTTCGCCCATCTGCAGGCGATGGATCACATCTGCAAGGGCCATCTGTTGGCCGACGTTTCCGCCATCCTTGGCTCGCTGGACATCGTGTTCGGCGAGGTCGACCGGTGATGATGTCCGCATCCGCACCGCGCGCTAATTGAGAGTTTGATCGATGTCCGTCCGCCGCCTTGCCCCGAAGGAATTGCAGCCCGCGAGCTTCACGTTCACGGACGAGAATCTGGCCTGGGCCAAGAAGCAGATCGAAAAGTATCCGCCGGGACGCCAGGCGTCGGCTGCGATCGCGATCCTGTGGCGCGTCCAGGAGCAGCATGACGGCTGGGTCTCGGAAGCGGCGATCCGCGCCGTCGCCGACCTGCTCGAGATGCCGCATATCCGCATGCTCGAGATCGCGACCTTCTACACCATGTTCCAGCTCTCGCCGGTCGGCAAGAAGGCCCACGTGCAGGTGTGCGGCACCACGCCGTGCCGGCTGCGCGGCGCCGCCGACCTGATCGAGGTCTGCCAGCATCGCATCCATCACGATCCATTCCAGCTGTCGAAGGACGGCAACTTCTCCTGGGAAGAGGTCGAGTGCCTCGGCGCCTGCGTGAACGCGCCGATGGTGCTGATCTGGAAGGACACCTATGAGGACCTGACCAAGGAAAGCTTCGGCAAGGTGCTTGACGGTTTTGCCGCCGGCAATCCGCCGAAGCCGGGCCCGCAGATCGACCGTCAGTTCTCGGCCCCGGCAGGCGGGCCGACCACGCTGAAGGAAGTCACCTGATGGGGGGCATTCAGGTGCAGACGAACGGGACGGGGAGGGCGGCTTCGATGAAGGCCTGGCGCATGATCGCGCTGCATACCGTTGTCGCGGCCGGCTTCATGTTCCTGCTGCAACGTTACGGCCTCAGCGCCACGCTGGAATCCAGCCTGCTGTGGGCAATCGTGTTCGGCGGCTGCGCCGCCGGGCTCGCTTATTCGCAAGCCAATCGGTGATGTTCGGAAAGTTTTTGTTATGCTCGACGACAAGGACCGCATCTTCAAGAACCTCTACGGCCTCCATGATTGGGGCCTCGAGGGCGCGCGCCGCAGAGGCGCCTGGGATGGCACCAAGGGGATCATCGACAAGGGCCGCGACTGGATCATCAACGAGATGAAGGCGTCGGGCCTGCGCGGCCGCGGCGGTGCGGGCTTCCCGACCGGCATGAAGTGGTCGTTCATGCCGAAGGAATCCAAGGACGGCCGTCCGAGCTACCTCGTCGTCAACGCGGACGAGTCCGAGCCCGGCACCTGCAAGGATCGCGAGATCATGCGGCATGATCCGCATCTCCTGATCGAGGGCTGCCTGCTCGCGAGCTTCGCGATGGGCGCGCATGCCTGCTACATCTATGTCCGCGGCGAGTTCATCCGGGAGCGCGAGCACCTGCAGGCCGCGATCGATCAGGCCTATGATGCCAAGCTGGTCGGCAAGGACAACACCAACGGCTGGCCGTTCGACATCTACGTCGCGCACGGCGCCGGCGCCTATATCTGCGGCGAGGAAACCGCGCTGCTGGAGAGCCTCGAAGGCAAGAAGGGCCAGCCGCGGCTGAAGCCGCCATTCCCGGCCAATGTCGGCCTCTATGGCTGCCCGACCACCGTCAACAACGTCGAGTCGATCGCGGTCGCGCCCGACATCCTGCGCCGCGGCGCCGCCTGGTTCGCCGCCATCGGCCGGCCGAACAATGTCGGCACCAAGCTGTTCTGCGTGTCCGGTCACGTCGAGCGGCCATGCAACGTCGAAGAGGCGATGGGGATTCCGTTCCGCGAGCTGATCGAGAAGCATTGCGGCGGCATCCGCGGCGGCTGGGACAATCTGAAGGCCGTCATCCCCGGCGGCTCGTCGGTGCGCATGGTGCCGGCCGAGCAGATCATCGATACGCCGATGGATTTCGACAGTCTGAGCAAGCTGCGCTCGGGCCTCGGCACCGCGGCCGTCATCGTGATGGACAAGTCGACCGACCTGATCCGGGCGATCGCGCGGATCTCGTATTTCTACAAGCATGAGAGCTGCGGCCAGTGCACGCCGTGCCGCGAGGGCACAGGGTGGATGTGGCGCGTGCTGACCCGCATGGCCGACGGCCGCGCCCACAAGCGCGAGATCGACATGCTGCTCGAGGTCACCAAGCAGGTCGAAGGTCACACGATCTGCGCGCTCGGCGACGCCGCGGCGTGGCCGATCCAGGGCCTGATTGCGCACTTCCGTCACGAGATCGAAGAGCGCATCGACCAGTATTCGCACAAGGCCGATCTCGACGATCAGGGCGTTCGTGATCCCGTCCATATGGTCGCGGCGGAGTAGAGAAGAGACATGAGCAAGATCATCGTCGATGGCAAAGAGATCGATGTGCCGCCGGAGTACACGCTGTTGCAGGCGTGCGAGGCGGCGGGCGCCGAGATTCCGCGCTTCTGCTATCACGAGCGGCTGTCGATCGCCGGCAATTGCCGGATGTGCCTGGTCGAGGTGAAGGGCGGCCCGAAGCCGGTCGCAAGCTGCGCCTGGGCCGTGCGCGACTGCCGTCCGGGCCCGAAGGGCGAGCCGCCGGAGATCTCGACCCGTTCGCCGATGGTGAAGAAGGCGCGCGAAGGCGTGATGGAGTTCCTGCTGATCAACCATCCGCTGGACTGTCCGATCTGCGACCAGGGCGGCGAGTGCGATTTGCAGGACCAGGCGATGGGCTACGGCGTCGACACCAGCCGTTTCGCCGAGAACAAGCGCGCGGTCGAGGACAAGTATCTCGGCGCGCTGGTCAAGACCTCGATGAACCGCTGCATCCAGTGCACGCGCTGCGTCCGCTTCTCCGCCGAAGTCTGCGGCGTCCCGGAAATGGGCGCGACCGGTCGCGGCGAGGACATGGAGATCACCACCTATCTCGAGCAGGCGCTGAGCTCAGAGCTGCAGGGCAATCTCGTCGACATCTGCCCGGTCGGCGCGCTGACCTCGAAGCCCTATGCGTTCGCGGCGCGGCCGTGGGAGCTCGGCAAGACCCAGTCGGTCGACGTCATGGACGGCGTCGGATCTGCGATCCGCGTCGACACCCGCGGCCGCGAGGTGATGCGTATCCTGCCGCGCATCAACGAGGCTGTGAACGAGGAGTGGATCTCCGACAAGACCCGCCACGTCGTCGATGGCCTGCGCACGCAGCGCCTCGACCGGCCCTATCTGCGCGAGAACGGCCAGCTCAGGCCCGCGACCTGGCAGGAAGCCTTCGCCGCAATCGCCGCCAAGGCCGGCCGCAGCGACGGCAAGCGGATTGGCGCGATCGCCGGCGATCTCGCCGCGGTCGATGAAATGTACGCGCTGAAGGAGCTGCTGGCTGCGTTCGGCTCGGTCAATCTGGCGGTGCAGGGCGGCGACGCCTTCGACGCCAAGGCAGGCCGCGGCTCCTACATCTTCAACCCCACCATTGCCGGCATCGACCAGGCCGATGCGATCCTGATCATCGGCTCGCATCCGCGCAAGGAAGCCGCGGTGCTGAACGCGCGGATCCGCAAGCGCTGGCGCACCGGCGGGCTCAAGGTCGGCATGATCGGCGCGAAGGCCGATTTCACCTATGACCACGACTATCTCGGCGCGGGCACCGACACGCTCGCCGACCTCGTGGCAGGCAAGCACTCCTTTGCCGACGTGCTGAAGAACGCGCAGCATCCGATCATCCTGGTCGGCGCCAGCGCCTACACCAGGCATGACGGTGCTGCGGTGCTGGCGCAGGCGGCCAAGCTCGCCGTCGACGTCGGCGCCCTGAAGGACGGCTGGAACGGCTTTGCCGTGTTGCAGGATACGGCGTCGCGGGCCGGCGCACTCGATATCGGCTTCTCGCCGGCGGCCGGTGGCCTGACCACCGCGCAGATGACGACCTTCGGCACGCTCGACGTGCTGTTCCTGCTCGGCGCCGACGAGATCAAGGCGCCGGACGGCACCTTCGTCGTCTATATCGGCACCCATGGCGACCAGGGCGCGCACCGCGCCGACGTCATCCTGCCCGGCGCGGCCTACACCGAGAAGTCCGGCATCTACGTCAACACCGAGGGCCGGGCGCAGATCGCCAATCGCGCCGCGTTCCCGCCGGGCGAAGCCCGCGAGGACTGGGCGATCATCCGTGCGCTGTCCGACGTGCTCGGCAAGAAGCTGCCGTTCGACTCGCTGCAGGCGCTGCGGCAGGCGATGTTCAAGAGCTATCCGCATCTGATGCGGCTCGACCAGATCGAGGCCGGCAAGGCCTCCGACGTCAAGGCGCTGGCCGGCAAGGGCGGCAGCGTCGACAAGGCGGCCTTCAAGCCGACCGTCGAGGACTTCTATCTGACCAACCCGATCGCGCGGGCCTCTGCCGTGATGGCGGAATGCTCGCGGCTGGCGTCGGGCCGAATGCTGACGGCAGCGGAGTGAGCGTGACCTGATGGCTGAATTCTTCGCAAGCTCGTTCTGGACCGGCTTCCTCTGGCCGCTGATCATCATGGTCGCGGAGAGCCTGTTGCTGCTTGTCGTGCTGCTGATCGCGATCGCCTACATTCTGCTCGCCGACCGCAAGATCTGGGCGGCGGTGCAGATTCGCCGCGGCCCCAACGTGGTCGGGCCATTCGGATTGCTGCAATCCTTCGCCGACCTCTTGAAATTCGTGTTGAAGGAACCGGTGATTCCGTCCGGCTCCAACAAGGGCGTGTTCCTGCTGGCGCCGCTGGTCTCGTGCGTGCTGGCGCTGGCCGCCTGGGCCGTGATCCCGTTCAATCTCGGCTGGGTGATTTCCGACATCAATGTCGGCGTCCTCTACATCTTCGCGATCTCGTCGCTGTCGATCTACGGCATCATCATGGCCGGCTGGTCGTCGAACTCGAAATATCCGTTCCTGGCGGCGTTGCGCTCGGCGGCGCAGATGGTGTCCTACGAGGTTTCGATCGGCTTCGTCATCATCACCGTGCTGCTCTGCGTCGGCTCGCTGAATCTCTCGGCCGTGGTCGAGGCGCAGAACACTCGCGGGCTGGCGCACCTGATCGGCCTGCCGCAGCTCACCATCCTGAACTGGTATGTGTGGCCGCTGTTCCCGATGTTCGTCGTGTTCTACGTCTCGGCGCTGGCGGAAACCAACCGTCCGCCGTTCGACCTGGTCGAGGCCGAATCCGAACTCGTGGCCGGCTTCATGACCGAATACGGCTCGACCCCGTATCTGCTGTTCATGCTCGGCGAGTATGTCGCGATCACCACGATGTGCGCGCTGGCTTCGATCCTGTTCCTGGGCGGCTGGCTGCCGCCGGTCAATCTGCCGCCGTTCACCTGGATTCCGGGCATCGTCTGGTTCGCCCTGAAGGTGTTCTTCATGTTCTTCATGTTCGCGATGGCGAAGGCGATCGTGCCGCGCTACCGCTACGATCAACTGATGCGGCTCGGCTGGAAGGTGTTCCTGCCGCTGTCGCTGGCGATGGTGGTGATCGTGGCCGGCGTGCTGCAGTTCGCCGGCATCGCGCCGAAGTGAGGCCGTCATGAGTGTCAATGTCAACGCAACAGCCCGCTCGCTCCTGCTCTCGGAATTCGTCTCGGCGTTCTTCCTGGCGATGCGCTATTTCTTCCAGCCGAAGCCGACGCTGAACTATCCCTTCGAGAAGGGCCCGATCTCGCCGCGCTTCCGTGGCGAGCATGCACTGCGCCGCTACCCGAACGGCGAGGAACGCTGCATCGCCTGCAAGCTGTGCGAGGCGATCTGCCCGGCGCAGGCGATCACCATCGAGGCCGGCCCGCGCCGCAACGACGGCACCCGCCGCACGGTGCGCTACGACATCGACATGGTGAAGTGCATCTATTGCGGCCTGTGCCAGGAGGCCTGCCCGGTCGACGCCATCGTCGAGGGACCGAATTTCGAATTCGCGACCGAGACCCGCGAGGAACTCTACTATGACAAGGCGAAGCTGCTCGCCAATGGCGACCGCTGGGAGCGCGAGATTGCGAAGTCGATCGCGCTCGACGCGCCGTACCGGTGAGGTGAGGGCATGATCCTTCCGGCGCTGTTCTTCTATCTGTTTGCCGCGGTCTGCGTGGCCTCGGCGGTCATGGTGATCGTCTCGCGCAATCCCGTGCACTCCGTGCTGTTCCTGATCCTGGCCTTCGTCAACGCGGCCGGGCTGTTCATCCTGATGGGCGCCGAGTTCCTCGGGATGATGCTGATCGTGGTCTATGTCGGCGCGGTCGCGGTGCTGTTCCTGTTCGTGATCATGATGCTCGACGTCGACTTCGTCGAGCTGCGCGAGGGCTTCATCCAGTATCTGCCGATCGGCATCGTGATCGGCGGCATCTTCATGTTCGAGC
Organism: Bradyrhizobium sp. USDA 3364; assembly: GCF_054056355.1. Classification (NCBI taxonomy): domain Bacteria; kingdom Pseudomonadati; phylum Pseudomonadota; class Alphaproteobacteria; order Hyphomicrobiales; family Nitrobacteraceae; genus Bradyrhizobium; species Bradyrhizobium sp. USDA 3364. Next base: position 7,217,666 of record NZ_JBSRYG010000002.1, on the reverse strand, counting down.
TCTTGCTGGTGGTCGGCGCCTGGGTGATCAACCCGCAGGTCACCAAGACGATCACGGCGGCGATCCCGACCAATGTCAGCAACACCGAGGCGCTCGGCCTCGTGCTCTATACGAAGTACATCCATTACTTCCAGCTCGCCGGCATGGTGCTGCTGGTCGCGATGATCGGCGCCATCGTGCTGACGCTGCGCCACAAGGCCAACGTCAAGCGGCAGAACATCAACGTGCAGAACGCGCGCACGCCCGAGATGGCGATGGCGATGCGCAAGGTGGCGTCGGGGCAGGGCCTGCAGGACGCCGATGCGGCGGAGTGGGTGAAATGACGATCGGGCTGGGGCACTATCTGGCGGTCGCCGCGATCCTGTTCACGCTCGGGATCCTCGGCATCTTCCTCAATCGCAAGAACATCATCGTCATCCTGATGTCGATCGAGCTGATCTTGCTGTCGGTCAACATCAACCTGGTGGCGTTCTCGACCTTCCTCGGCGACATCGTCGGCCAGGTGTTCGCGCTCCTGGTGCTGACGGTGGCGGCCGCCGAGGCCGCGATCGGCCTCGCCGTGCTGGTGGTGTATTTCCGCAACCGCGGTTCGATCGCGGTTGAAGACGTCAATCTGATGAAGGGCTGATCCGGCGATGATACAGGCAATCGTCTTCCTGCCTCTGCTGGGAGCCATTCTCGCAGGCATCATTGCGCTGACGGGCGCGCATGCGCGCTGCCCGAGCGGCGACACCGTCGACCATCACGACGACGCGCATGGCCACGCCCATGTTTCGACGGCCCATGATGATCACGGCCATGACGACCATGGTCACGATGACCACCACGTCTCCGAGCCGGCTGCCACGGGTTCCCGGCTGGCCGAGCTGATCACCACCGGCCTGCTGTTCGTCTCGGCGGCGCTGTCCTGGTTTACGCTGGTCGACGTCGGCTTCATGCACCACGACGCGCGCGTCGTGCTGCTGCCCTGGATCACCTCGGGCGACCTGCAGGTGGCCTGGTCGCTGCGGGTCGACACCCTGACCGCCGTGATGCTGGTCGTGGTCAACACCGTGTCCGCGCTCGTCCACCTCTATTCCATCGGCTACATGGACGAGGACCCGAACCGGCCGCGCTTCTTCGGCTATCTCTCGCTGTTCACCTTCGCGATGCTGATGCTGGTGACGTCGGACAACCTCGTGCAGCTGTTCTTCGGCTGGGAGGGAGTCGGTCTGGCGAGCTATCTCCTGATCGGGTTCTGGTACCAGAAGCCGTCGGCCAACGCGGCGGCGATCAAGGCCTTCGTGGTCAACCGCGTCGGCGACTTCGGCTTCGCGCTCGGCATCTTCTCGATCTTCGCGCTGGTCGGCTCGACCGACTTCGAGACCATCTTCCATGCCGCGCCCGGACTGACCGGCAAGACCATCGACTTCTTCGGCTGGCAGGCCGATGCGCTGACGCTGACCTGCCTGCTGCTGTTCATGGGCGCGATGGGCAAATCGGCCCAGTTCCTGCTGCACACCTGGTTGCCGGACGCGATGGAAGGCCCGACGCCGGTGTCGGCGCTGATCCACGCCGCGACCATGGTCACCGCCGGCGTCTTCATGGTGGCGCGGCTGTCGCCGCTGTTCGAGCTGTCGCCGACCGCGCAGGCGGTGGTGATGTTCTTCGGCGCCACCACGGCGTTCTTCGCCGCCACGATCGGCCTGGTGCAGAACGACATCAAGCGCATCGTCGCATACTCGACCTGTTCGCAGCTCGGCTACATGTTCGTGGCGATGGGAGCAGGGGCTTATTCGGTCGGCATGTTCCACCTGTTCACGCACGCCTTCTTCAAGGCGTTGCTGTTCTTGGGCTCCGGCTCGGTGATCTATGCGATGCATCACGAGCAGGACATCCGCAACATGGGCGGCCTGTGGCGCAAGATCCCGTACACCTTCGCGGTGATGTGCATCGGCACGCTGGCGCTGACCGGCTTCCCGCTGTTCGCCGGCTATTTCTCCAAGGACGCGATCATCGAGTCGGCTTATGCCGCGCACAACCCGTTCGCGACCTACGCCTATCTCTTGACGATCGCGGCCGCCGGCCTGACCTCGTTCTACTCCTGGCGTCTGATCTTCAAGACGTTCTTCGGCGAACCCCACGACCAGAAGCACTACGAAGCGGCGCATGAGAGCCCGGTGTGGATGCTGGTGCCGATCGGCGTGCTCGCCGCCGGCTCGATCCTGGCGGGCCTGCCGTTCAAGGAGCTGTTCGCCAGCCCGCACGGCGTCGAGGAGTTCTTCCGCGAATCCGTCAAGATGAACCCGCACATCCTCGAGAATATGGAGCACATGCCGGGCTGGCTCGCGCCGCTGCCGACCGTGATGATGGCGCTCGGCCTGTTCGTCTCGTATATGTTCTACATCCGCAGGCCGTATCTGCCGGTCGAGCTCGCCGAGCAGCAGCCGATGCTGTACCAGTTCCTGCTCAACAAATGGTACTTCGACGAGCTGTACGACTGGATCTTCGTGCGCCCGGCGAAGTGGCTCGGCTACACGCTCTGGAAGAAGGGCGACGGCTTCATCATCGACGGCTTCGGTCCGGACGGCGTCTCGGCCCGCGTGCTCGACGTCACCCGCAACGTCGTGAAATTGCAGACCGGCTACCTCTATCACTACGCATTCGCGATGCTGATCGGGGCCGCCGGATTGATCACCTGGTTCATGTTCGGCTTGGGAGGCCAGTAAATGACAACCTGGCCCATCCTTTCGGTCACGACCTTCCTGCCGGCGGTCGGCGCGATCCTGGTTTACCTGCTGGCGCGGGGCGGCGACGAGACCGCGAGCCGCACGGCGCGCTGGATCGCGCTGTGGACCACGCTGATCACCTTCGCGGTGTCGCTGATCCTGGTGGCGCGTTTCGATCCCGCCTCGACCGACTTCCAGTTCGTCGAGAAGGCTTCCTGGCTCGCCACCGGCATCACCTATCACATGGGCGTCGACGGCATCTCGCTGCCGCTGCTCATCCTGACCACCGCGATCATGCCGCTCTGCATCATCGCGAGCTGGAGGTCGGTGACGCAGCGCGTCGGCGAATACATGATGGCGTTCCTGATCCTGGAAACGCTGATGATCGGCACCTTCTCGGCGCTCGACCTCGTGCTGTTCTATCTGTTCTTCGAGGGCGGCCTGATCCCGATGTTCCTGATCATCGGCGTCTGGGGCGGTCCGCGCCGGGTCTACGCGTCGTTCAAGTTCTTCCTCTACACGTTCCTCGGCTCGGTGCTGATGCTGCTCGCCATCATGGCGCTGTACTGGAACGCCGGCACGACCGACATCCCGACCCTGATGCACACCGCGGTGCCGCGCGGCATGCAGACCTGGGCGTGGATAGCCTTCTTCGCCTCGTTCGCGGTGAAGATGCCGATGTGGCCGGTGCACACCTGGCTGCCTGACGCGCATGTCGAGGCGCCGACGGCGGGCTCGGTGATCCTGGCTGCGATCCTGCTGAAGATGGGCGGCTACGGTTTCCTGCGCTTCTCGCTGCCGATGTTCCCGCTGGCCTCACACGACTTCGCGCCGTTCGTGTTCACGCTGTCGGTCATCGCCATCATCTACACCTCGCTGGTGGCGATGATGCAGGAGGACATGAAGAAGTTGATCGCGTACTCCTCGGTCGCGCATATGGGCTTCGTCACCATGGGTATCTTCGCGGTGACCACCCAGGGCGTCGCCGGCGGCATGTTCCAGATGGTCTCGCACGGCATCGTCTCGGGCGCGCTGTTCCTCTGCGTCGGTATCGTCTACGACCGCATGCACACCCGCGAGATCGCGGCCTATGGCGGCCTCGTCAACCGGATGCCGCTCTATGCGATGACCTTCATGGTCTTCACCATGGCCAATGTCGGTCTGCCCGGCACGAGCGGCTTCGTCGGCGAGTTCATGACGCTGCTCGGCACCTTCAAGATCTCGCTGCCGACGGCGTTCTTCGCCACCACCGGCGTGATCCTGTCGGCCTGTTACGCGCTCTGGCTCTACCGCAAGGTGGTGTTCGGCGCGCTGGTCAAGCCGTCCTTGATGTCGATCAAGGATCTCACCTTCCGCGAATGCGTGACGCTGTTCCCGCTGATCGCGCTGACCATCCTGTTCGGCGTCTATCCGAAGCCGGTGCTCGACATGTCGGCCGCCTCGGTGCAGCAGCTCGTCAACAATTACCAAACCGCCGTGACTGCCGTGAAGGCAGCCGCGCTGACCGTCCAGTAAGGCCCTCGTCATGAGCTTTTCCAGTGCAGGTTATCAGTTGCAGCCGGTGCTGCCGGAGCTGGTGCTCGCGGTCGGCGCCATGGTGCTGTTGATGATCGGAGCCTATCGCGGACAGGGGACGACGCGGCTGATCACGGCGCTCGCCGTGCTGCTGCTGGTCTTGACCGGTTTGCTGGAGCTCTGGCTGCCGGCCGGCAAGCTCGTGACCTTCGGCGGCAGCTTCATCGTCGACGATTTCGCCCGCTTCCTGAAGATCCTTGCGCTGATCGCATCCGCAGCGACGCTGATCCTGTCGACCGAGTATCTGTCGCAGCCGTCGAGCCGCAACTTCGAGTTCTCGATCCTGGTGCTGCTGTCGACGCTCGGCATGATGGTCTTGATCTCGGCCGGCGACCTGATCTCGCTCTATCTCGGCCTCGAGCTGATGAGCCTCGCGCTCTACGTCGTCGCCGCCAGCCAGCGCGACAATGCCAAGTCGAGCGAGGCCGGCCTGAAGTATTTCGTGCTCGGCGCACTGTCGTCGGGCATGCTGCTGTACGGCGCCTCGCTGATCTACGGCTTCACCGGCACCGTCAGCTTCGCCGGCATCGCGGCCGCCGCGACCACCGGCAGCATCGGCATCGTGTTCGGCCTGGTGTTCCTGCTCGCCGGCCTCTGCTTCAAGGTCTCCGCGGTGCCGTTCCACATGTGGACGCCCGACGTCTATGAGGGTGCGCCGACACCGGTGACGGCGTTCTTCGCCTCCGCCCCGAAGGTCGCGGCGCTCGCCGTGTTCACCCGCGCGACGCTGACCGCGTTCCCAGGCATCGTCACCCAGTGGCAGCAGATCCTGGTGTTCGTGGCGATCGCCTCGATGGCGCTGGGCTCGTTCGCCGCGATCGGCCAGACCAACATCAAGCGGCTGATGGCCTATTCCTCGATCGGCCATATGGGCTTCGCCCTGGTCGGCCTGGCCTCCGGCACGGTCGAGGGTGCGCAGGGCGTCTTGATCTACATCGCGATCTATGTCGCGATGACGCTCGGTTCTTTCAGCATCATCCTGGCGATGAAGCGCAACGGCCAGGCGCTGGAGCAGATCAGCGATTTCGCGGGCCTGTCCCGCACCAACCCGCTGATCGCCTTCGTCTTCGCGATGCTGCTGTTCTCGCTGGCCGGCGTCCCGCCGCTCGCCGGCTTCTTCGGCAAGTGGTACGTGTTCGTCGCCGCGATCAAGGCCAACCTGTTCACGCTCGCCGTGATCGGCGTACTGACCTCTGTGGTGGGCGCGTTCTACTACCTGTCGATCGTCAAGGTGATGTATTTCGACCAGCCGCTCGGCAAGCTTGACCCGGTCCGGGTCGAGCTGCGCACGGTGCTGGCGGTCGCGGGCATCTTCAACATTTTCTACTTCGCCTATCCGGGCCCGCTGGTAAGTGTAGCCACGGCGGCGGCGAAGTCGTTATTCTGACGCGCATGATCCGAAACGAGGAGACCGGCTTTCGGAAATGATCATGTGCCAACTCCCAAAATGACGTTCGCGCTCGGACCCCGGGCCATTGCGGCGGGCACCAAGCTCGCCGCCTTCGATCAGATCGGCTCGACCAATGCCGAGGCGATGCTGCGCGCCCGCGACGGCGAGCAGGGGCCGATGTGGTTCGTGACGCCGGAGCAGACCGCAGGCCGCGGCCGCCGCCAGCGGGTCTGGGTCGCACCGCGCGGCAACCTCGCCAGCACGATCCTCGAGGTGACGGACGTTCAGCCGGCGGTCGCCGCCACCCTCGGCTTTGCCGCCGGGCTGTCGCTCGAGGCCGCGCTGCGGAAGGTCTCGATCGAGGCGGCGCTGCGGCTCGGGCCGGACAGCCCGAAGTTCACGCTGAAATGGCCGAACGACGTGCTGGCCAACGGCAAGAAACTATCGGGCATCCTGCTGGAGGCCGAGGCGGTCGGCAGCCGGCTGGCGGTCGTGGTCGGCATCGGCACCAACGTCGTTGCAGCGCCCGAGGGGACGCCGACGCCCGCCGTGTCGCTCGCCGGGCTCGGCATCCAGATCGGGGCGGAAGAGCTGTTTGCCGCATTGTCGGACGCCTGGGTCGAGTTTCGCGGCATCTGGGACGATGGCCGCGGCTTCCCGGAGATCCGCCGGCTGTGGCTGGAGCGCGCGGCCGGGCTCGGCGAGCGGGTCGCGGTCCAGACCGGCACGGCGACGCTTGAAGGCACCTTCGATACGATCGACGACACCGGCTGCCTGATCGTCCGCACCGCGAGCGGCGAGCGCCTGCCGGTGACCGCCGGCGAGGTCTATTTCGGCAGCGCCGCCTCCGTGAGGGTAGTCTGATGGCGCGTCCCGACGAGCTCACCTTTGCACCGCTCGGCGGTGTCGGCGAGATCGGCATGAACCTGTCGATCTATGGCCTCGGCAACCGCCACCAGCGCTCGTTCCTCGCGGTCGATCTCGGCGTCTCCTTCGGCGACGAGGAGCATCTGCCGGGCATCGACCTGATCATGCCCGACGTCCGCTTCCTCGAGAAGGAGCGCAACAACCTGATGGGCCTCGTGCTGACCCACGCCCATGAGGACCATTTCGGCGCGATCATCGATCTCTGGCCCAAGCTCGGCTGCAAGATCTACGCAACGCAGTTCTCCGCGGCGCTGTTCGAGGCCAAATGCGCCGCCGAGCGCAATCCGCCAAAGATCCCGGTCACCGTGATTCCGTCGGGCGGGCGGGTCGACATCGGGCCGTTCAATGTCGAGTTCATCCCGGTCGCGCATTCGATTCCGGAATCGCACGCGCTGGCGATCAGGACCGATGTCGGCACCGTGCTGCACACCGGCGACTGGAAGATCGATCCGACCCCGGTGATCGGCCAGCCGACCGACGAGCGGCGGCTGCGCGAGCTCGGCGACGAGGGTGTGCTGGCGCTGGTCGGCGATTCCACCAACGCGGTGCGCGACGGCCGTTCGCCCTCGGAGACCGAGGTTGCTGCTACCATCAAGAAGCTGGTCAAGGCGGCCAAGGGCCGGGTCGCGGTCACGACCTTCGCCTCGAACGTCGCCCGCGTGAGGGCGGTGGTGGACGCCGCCAACGCCGCCGACCGCGAGGTCGTGGTGGTCGGCCGGGCCATGGAGCGGGTGGTGCAGGTGGCGCGCGAATGCGGCTATCTCGACGGCTCGCACAAGTTCCGCAGCCCCGACTATTACGGCCATTTCCCGGCCGACAAGGTGCTCGCGCTGTGCACCGGCAGCCAGGGCGAGCCCCGCGCGGCGCTGGCGCGGATCGCCAACAACGACCATCCGCAGGTGACCCTGAACAAGGGCGACACCGTGATCTTCTCCTCGCGCACCATTCCCGGCAACGAGAAGGCGGTCGGCGGCATCATCAACGGCTTGGTGACGCAGGGCGTCGATATCATCACCGACCGCGAGCACCTGGTGCACGTCTCCGGCCATCCGCGCCGCGACGAGCTGCGCGACATGATTTCCTGGGTCCGGCCGCAGCTCCTGATCCCCGTGCATGGCGAGGCGCTGCATCTCGCCGAGCATGCCAAGCTGGCGCGCGCCGCCGGCGTCCCCAAGGTCCTGACCTGCCGCAACGGCGACCTCGTCAAGCTCGGGCCCGGCGAGCCCAGCATCGTCGGCGAAGTGCCGGTGGGCCGGCTCTACAAGGACGGAACCATCCTTGAGGATGCCAAGTCGCGCGCCGTGGTGGAACGGCGGAGAATGGCCTTTGCCGGCTGCGCCTTCGTCGCCATCGCCATGACCGCGCAGGGCGAGCTCGTCGACGATCCCGAGGTTGATCTCGTCGGCATGCCGGAGAACAATGCGGCGGGCGAACTGCTCGACGACATCGTGTTCGACGTGGTGGTATCGACGATCGAGGGCCTGCCGAAGCCGCGGCGGCGCGATCCGGACGCGCTCGGGGAATCCGTCCGGCGTGCGGTGCGGGCCGCGCTGAGCGAGCAATGGGGCAAGAAGCCGATCTGCGTCGTGCACGTTCTGACGGTCTGACGCGCGCATTTCAGACCCGGACAAAGACAAGGGAGAGAAACATGCTGGGCCGGCTCAATCACGTCGCCATCGCGGTCAAGGACGCCAAGCACGCCGCGAAGATCTACGGCACCGCGTTCAACGCCGAGATTTCCGACGCCGTGCCGCTGCCGGAGCACGGCGTCATCACCGTGTTCGTGACGCTGCCCAACACCAAGATCGAATTCATCGAGCCGCTCGGCGACGCCTCGCCGATCGCGAAATTCGTCGAGCGCAACGCCGACGGCGGCATCCACCATGTCTGTTACGACGTGCCCGACATCATCGCGGCCCGCGACCGCATGGTCGCCGAGGGCGCCCGCGTGCTGGGCGACGGCCAGCCGAAGATCGGCGCGCACGGCAAGCCGGTGCTGTTCTTCCACCCCAAGGACTTTTCCGGCGCACTGGTCGAGATCGAACAGGCCTGAGACCATATGGCGTACCAGATCTCCACAGGGCTTGCGATCTACTTCGTGCTTTGGTGGCTCGTGCTGTTCCTGACGCTGCCGTTCGGCGTGCGCAGCCAGCACGAGGATGGCGTCGGCGCCCCCGGCACCGACCCCGGCGCGCCGATCCTGGCGCGGATGGGCCGCAAGCTGCTGTGGACCACGCTGATCTCGGCCATACTCTTCGCGATCGGGATGTGGGCCTATTATGCCGGCTATCTCTCGGTCGAGCGGCTGTCGCGACTGATGGGGGTGCCGGAGTTTCACAACTAAGAAGGCCGGGAATCGGCCCACGGCGGGAGTGAGGAATAACCTCACCTCGGGACCAGGCGGAGGAGACACCGATGAACCTGCAGGCGCAACCAGCCTCCGGGCAGAGCGCATATCGAATCCTGCGGGAGGCCGATCTGCGCGACTATCTCGCGGGCCTTCCTGCCATCGTGACGCAACTTGGCGGAGCGCCGGCCGACTGGTCGATCAGCGAGGTCGGCGATGGCAATCTCAACCTCGTCTTCATCGTCAAGGGCAACAGCGGCGGCATCGCCGTCAAGCAGGCGTTGCCCTATGTGCGGCTGGTCGGCGAAAGCTGGCCGCTGCCGCTGTCGCGCGCGCACTACGAGCATCTGGCGCTGGTGCATCAGGCGCGGCTGGCACCCAAGCTCGTGCCGGCGGTGCTGCATCACGACGCGTCGCTGGCGCTCACCGCGATGGAGCTGCTCGAACCGCACATCATCATGCGCAAGGGCCTGATCGAGGCGGTGCGTTATCCGCGCTTTGTCGAGGATATCTCGACCTTCCTGGCGCAGACGCTGTTCTTCTCGTCCGACCTCGCGCTGTCGGCCGCGGAGAAGAAGCAGGGCATCGCCGACTTCGCCGGCAACCATGCGCTCTGCAAGATCACCGAGGATCTCATCTTCACCGATCCCTATCGCGTCGCCGAGCAGAACCGCTGGACCGCGCCGTATCTCGACGCGACGGCGGCGGCGTTCCGCGAAGACCTCGATCTCCATGTCGCGATTAGCAGGCAGAAGCTGAAATTCATGGCGAGTCCGGAGGCGCTGCTGCACGGCGATCTGCACACCGGATCGATCATGGTCACCGAGAGCGAGACCAAGGTGATCGATCCCGAGTTCGCCTTCTACGGCCCGATGGGCTTCGATATAGGCGCCGTCATCGGCAACCTCCTGATGGCTTATCTGGCCTCCGCCGGCCACGAGCGCACGCCGGGCGAGCGCGCATCGTTCGAGGCGTGGCTGTTGGAAACCATCGAGGGTGTCTGGACCGGGTTCTCGCAAAAATTTCTCGCGCTATGGCGCAGCGACGCAAAGGGCGACGGCTATCCGGTGTCGCTGTTTGCGGGCGAAGCCGGCGCCGCGCGGCTGGAGGCGGAACGACAGGCCTACATGGCGCGGCTGTTCCAGGACACGGTCGGCTTTGCCGCCGCCAAGACCATCCGGCGCATCCTCGGCCTCGCGCACAACATCGATTTCGAGTGGATCGCGGACGAGAAACAGCGCGCGATCTGCGAGGCGCGGGCCCTCAAGCTCGCGCGCAACATGATGCTGGAGACGCCGTCCTACACGACGATCGGCGCCGTCACCTACGCCGCCCGCGAACTGCGCCACTGGCAGCCGGATTTTGCGAGGTAGGTCTGGCCGACCGGCCTATTTCGAGATCGCTTCGTAGACCCTGATGCTGGTGATGTAGGGATTGCCTTCCGCCATCCGCTGGGCCTCGTCGATGCTGTCTGCCTCGACGATGATGAACCCGGTTATCGACTCAGGTCCCAACGGCAAATGGGCGGTGCCGGCCCGCGAGATTTCGCGCCCCTCGGCGAGGCGCCCCATCTCGACCATGTTGTTCTTGATTGATGCGAACCATTTGCCCCAGGCTGCCATGATCTCCGGCGTCGGGGTATCGAATCCATACGTCAGGAACACAAACCTCTTCACCGCATCCTCCGTCCGATCCGTCGGCGATCGACTTTGCCGCGCATCGTACACCTCGCGACCGCGCACGCCAATGGTTTGGCGCACGTTGACTACAGTTTTTGTTATGTGTACTATAAAAAATGTAGTAAGCGGAAGGACGGGCGATGTCGATCGTTGCCGCGGGAGAAAGGGCAGGAATGGGCCGCGGCTTCTGGCTCGGCGTCGCCGCCTATCTTGTTCCGACATTCCCGCTAGGTTTTTTCTGGCATCTGGTCTGGTTCGAGGGGCACTACAGCGCGCTGGCGATCTATCGATCCGATCCGATCATTCCATTGGGGCTCGCCTCCATGGCGATCCAGGCCGTGATTTTCTCATGGGCTTTTCCGCGTCTGTATGCCGGTCGCCGCGGTTGGGCCGGTCTGTCGTACGGGCTCGCGATGGGGCTGCTGTCGTGGTCATTCACGACGCTGGCAGTCGCTGCCAAGCATCCCGTCGCTTCGATTGCGGATTACATGCTGCTCGAGACCGGCTTCACTGCTGTGCAATTCCTGATCGTTGGTCCCTTGATCGCGTTGGCATACCGAAATTGACCTTGCAGGCCGACGCAGTCATCATCTGGAGATGAGTAGCACGACCTATCGTCAATTTTGCGCGCTCGCTCGCGCGGCCGAGATCGTGGGCGAGCGATGGACGTTGTTGATCATCCGCGAGCTGTTGATCGGTCCAAAGCGCTTCAGCGACCTGCTCGGTCACCTCAACGGCATGAGCCCGACATTGCTCACGTCGCGGCTTGCTGCGTTGATCGAAAGCGGCGTCGTCAGGAAGATCGACTGGCCGGGGCCGGTGACCGCGCAATTTTACGAATTGACGGAGTCCGGCCGGGAGATCCAGCCGGCGATCCGGGAGTTGATCCGATGGGGCGGTCGCTTTCTGTTCCCGCCGCGCGCCGACGACGAATTCGAGCCCGATTGGGTGCTGCTGGGGCTGGACGCGATTGCCCGGCGAACCCCCGTGCCGGCGATCAAGGTCGGCCTGGTGGTCACCCACGGAAAGAAATCGGCGGGATTTACGGTTGCGGGCGGCGACCTCGGAACGACCATTGTGCGAGGTGAGGCGGGCTGCAAGGCGGTTCTACAGGCTCCGTTTGACGCCGTGCTGCAAATCGTCGGCAAGCGCGTCTCGATCGACAAGGCGCTCGCCGAGAAACGGGCGACGCTGGTCGGACCCGCGGCCCCGGTACGACGGCTCCCGCTGCTGTTCGATCTTGCCGACCGGCTGTAAGCCACAGCGGCATGATTAGCTTTCGGCCGGACGCACGAAACAGAGAATGCCGGCCTCCGGCGTGAAACAGACCACGGCGCGGTTCGTCGGATTGTCGGTTCTGTTGATGATCCTGTTCGGCGGGACCCGCAGCCAGAATGGAGACGACAGCTTCCAGCGACCATCGATCAGCACCTCGTAGCCGTCCCGGTCCTGCCGAAATTCGACCGTTCGGCAATCCGCAATCGAGCAGCACGACGCACCGGTGCCCGGTTGCTTCAGGCTCTCAAACCATGGGGCAAGCGCGGGATTGGGGTTGTCGGGCGGTGCTGCACCCGCGGCCTGGCTCAGGGTAAGTCCGACTGCAACGGCGATCGTCTTGCCGAACCTTCCGCCCATCTCCCGATGTGCTGTTGACGGTGACAAAGGCGCAACCCTCCGCTGCCCGCCAGAGATTAGCGCCGGCTCGGCGGACCTGTTCAGAAATTTTTCACGCAATTGCTGCAGGGCATCTCAGCTGTCATCGCCTGGCTCGACCGGGCGATCCAGTACGCCGCGGCCTCTCTCCAAGCACTACTGTCTCTGGAATACTGGATCACCCGCATTCGCGGGTGATGACACCGCGTGCTTGTACCTTGAATCGAGAAACCCATCTTCATCGTCGTCCCTACGAAAGCAGGGGACCCATAACCACAGGCATTTATTGTTGAGCGATGCTGGAGCGACGAGTCTTGTTCACAACTTTCGCCGCGGAGTATGGCTCCCTGCTTTCGCAGGGACGACGAACGGAGAGAGCTGCAAGCTCATCTCCAGCTCCTCAATCCGCCGCTTGCTCCCGCAGCCGCTGCGCATAGACGTTGATGATCAGCGCGGCGAGCAGGATCAGGCCGCGGATCAGGATCTTCAGGAAGCTGTCGATATTGACGTGGTCGAGGCCGTTGTTGAGCACGCCAAGCACGAACAGGCCGACGATGGTGTTGCCGATGCCGCCGCGGCCGCCGAACAGGCTGGTGCCGCCGACCACCACGGCGGCGATCGAATCCAGCAGGTAAGTGTCGAACTCGTTCTGTTGCGCGCTGCCGAAATGGGCGACGCCGAGCATGCCGCCGATCCCCGAGCAGACCGCCGAGATCACCATCACGCTGCCGAGGATGAGCTTGACGTTGAGTCCGGCAAATTCCGCGGCCTCGCGGTTGCCGCCGACCATGTAGACGTAGCGGCCGAACCGCGTGTAGGTCAGCACCAGATGGCCGCCGAGCAGCATCACGGCCGCGACGATCACGATCCAGGGGATGCCGCCGATCGAGCCCGAGCCGAGCGTCGTGATCAGGTCCGGCACCTTGTAAGCGATCTGGCCGCGCACCAGGAGCGCGGAGACGCCGGCCGCGATCTGCATCATGGCTAGCGTCATGATGAAGGAGGGGATGCCGATCACGGTCAGCCCCAGCGCGTTGACGACGCCGAGCAGCGCGCACAGCGCCAGCGCCAGCAGGATCGCGGCAAAGCCCGGCATCGGGACGTTGGCGATGTTGACGTAGGATTCCTGCAGCGTGAAGTACGCCACCGCAATGCCGGTGACGTTGGCGATGCTGGCGATCGACAGGTCGATCTCGGCGCACAGGATCACGAAGGTGAGGCCGACGGCGATGATGCCGGTGACCGACACCTGGGTCAGGATGTTGCCGACATTGTCGATGGTCGCAAACGACGGGCTCGCGATCGCGAAGAAGGCGCTGAGGAAGATCAGCGTCAGGAACGGCGCGATGTTGCGCATCTGCGAGCGCAGGAAAGGCGCCAGCCCGCGCGACCGCTGGTGATCCGTTCGCGCCGTCGCGCTGTCACTGCTTGTCATCATTCCGCTCCATCATGCCGCCTCCAGCAGCCGATCCTTGCTGACTGCTTCGCCGGCGAATTCGCGCACCACCGCGCCGCGCTTCAGCACCAGGATCCGGTCGGCCAGCGACAGCACGGTTTCCGGCTCGGTCGACAGCACGATGATCGCCAGTCCCTTGGCGCGGAGATCGCGCACGATATTGATCACGTCGTTCTTGGCGCCGACATCCATGCCGCGGGTCGGTTCGCACAGCACCAGGACGCGCGGCGGGTAGGTCAGCCATTTCGCCAGCGCCACCTTCTGCTGGTTGCCGCCGGAGAGCATACCGAGGTCGAGGCCGACCACCGGCGGCCTGATCTGCAGCTGCTCGACCTGGCGCTGGGCGATGGTGCGCTCGCGCGCCGGCTTGAGCAGCAGTGCCGAGATCCGCTCGAGGACGCTGATCGAGATGTTCTTGTAGACCGGCTCCTGGTGGAACAGCATGGCGCGCCGGCTCTCCGGCACCAGCGCAACGCCGGCCCGCCGCGCCGCCGCGGTGCTGCGGAAGGTTTTTGCGGAGCCGTCGACCGCGAGCGTGCCGTCGTCGGGCCGGAGCTTGCCGAACAGGATGCGCGACAGCTCCAACTGTCCGCAGCCCATGAAGCCGTAGATGCCGAGCACCTCGCCGGAACGGGCCTCGAACGAGACGTCCTGGAGGCTGCGGCGAAGCGAGAGCTGATCGACCTTCAGCACCGCCGGGCCGCCGCCCGATGGCGGCAGCATCAGGTCGTCGGTATAGCTGTGTTCCAGCGCCTCGCCGCCGCGGCCGATCATGGCCTCGATCAGCGCACCCTTGGTGGTGTCTCTGGACGCGGTCTCGGCGATCTTCCGGCCGTTGCGAAACACGGTCACGAGGTCGGAGACCCGCAGGATGTCCTCGATGAAGTGCGAGATGAAGACGATGCTGGTGCCTTCGTCGCGGAGCTTGTGCAGGGTCGCGAACAGGCGTTCGACCTCGGGCGGGGAGAGCGCGGAGGTCGGCTCGTCGAGGATGATGATGCGGGCGCCCGAGAACAGCACGCGGGCGATCTCGATCAGCTGCTGCAGCCCAATCGGCAGGTCACCGAGCCGCGTCATCGGATCGACGTCGATGCCGAAGCGGGCGAGCTGCTCGCCGGCCTCGCGCGCCATCCGCCGCCACTGCACGAAGCCGAGGCGGTTGGTCGGCTGGTTGCCGAGGAAGACGTTCTCGGCGACGGTGAGATCGGGCGCGACGCTGAGCTCCTGATGCACCATGCCGATGCCCGCGGCATGCGCGTCGCGGGTGGAGCGGAAGCGGGTCTCCTTGCCATCAAGCATGAAGCGGCCGGAGAACTCCGGGTGCACGCCGGCGATGATCTTCATCAGCGTGCTTTTGCCGGCGCCGTTCTCGCCGACGAGACCGTGGATCTCGCCGGCGTGAAGCGCGAAGTCGACCCCACGAAGGGCTTCGACACCGCCGAAGGCCTTCGTGATCTGGTTCAACTCGAGGATCGGGGAGCGTCCCTGCGACATGAGGACCGCTCAGATCAGGAAGTGATCCTCCATCCATTGCATGCCGGCGGCGTTGGCCTTGGTCACGACGGGACCATCGGTCACGACGTTCTTCGGAATGCCCTGGCCGGTCTTCTCGCCGTTCACCACGGCGGCAACGCCCGCGATGATCGCGCCGCCATGGATGCGGCAGGACGGATTGCGGACGGTCGCGAACATGCGGCCTTCGCTGACTGCCTGGATCGCCGGCGGCATGGCATCGACGCCGCCGATCAGGATGTTGGTGCGGTTGTGCGCCTTCATGATGTTGTAGGCTGCGAGCGCCATGTCGTCATTGTGGAAGAACGCGGCATCGATCTGCGGATATTTCGTGAGATAAGTCTCCCAGAGCCGGGCGGTCTTGGAGACGTCCCAATCGGCGGGCTGGGTGTCCAGCACCTCGATGTTCGGGAACTGCTTCACCACGGAGTTGAAGCCCTTGGCGCGGCCCTGCGCGCCGGTGTGGCCGAGCGCGCCCTGGGTCATGATCATCTTGCCCTTGCCGCCGATCGCGTTGCACAGCGCCTGGGTCACGGAAGCGCCCATGAACTCGTTGTCGGGCGCCAGGAACGAGTGGACGTTGATCTGGTCGAGCGGCGCAATCAGCGTGTCCATGTCGATCACGGGGGTGCCGGCGTCGATCATCTTCTGCACCGGCTGGGTCAGCGTGCCGATGCCGAACGCCTGGATCGCGACGAAGTCCCATTTCTGCGACGCCATGTTGTCGATCGCGGCGCGCTGCTTGACGGCATCGAGCTGGCCGTCGAACCAGGTGACCTCGACGTTGAACAGCTTGCCCCAGAACTCCGCGGCCTTCTTGCCCTGCGCGCACCATGTGGCCTGCAATCCGGCGTTGGAGAATGCGGCCTTCAGCGGCTTTTCCGAGCGTCCCATTTCGGCTGCGAGCGCGGACGTCACGCCCATTCCGCCGAACAGGCCGGCTGCAGCTCCACCTGCCGCCGCCATCTGCAGAAGGTCGCGACGCGTCGTCGACGCCTTGTCCATCCCCTTGTCGGTCCCTGGCATTGCTTGCTCCCTCTTCATTTTTCTGACCGTTCGGCGTCAGTTGCACGCGCCGCGGATGAAGGGAGTTTGTCACAATCGGAACGGTGGCGCTACGCCCTCTGATCCGCGAGATGTTTCTGTTGCAGCACGATCGCCTCGACGTCCCGCAACAGCTTGTGCCATGCAGCATCGATCTCCGTAGACCATCGCGTGCCGAGCAGTTCGTGGAGCGTATCGGCGATCACGCCGAAGAACGCGGCGAACAATTCGCGCGGTGTCCCGTACGCGTCGTGCGACGACACTTCGCATTCGATCAAGCGGAAGCGTCCACTGCGCTCACCGGCAAGATCAAGGATCGCTTCGATTGTCAGCTGCAGCATCGCGCCTTTCACCGACGCGCTGCCTTCGCTGCGAAACATCGCGCTTGTCTCGGGATACTCGCGATGCAGACGCTCATAGACGAGCGGCGTCAGATCATCGCAAGCCGCTGCCGCGAGTTCAAAGCTGCGTTCGATTGGATTGGACGATGACGTCATAGCGGATCGCGATCACCAGACAAAAAAAGAGCAGGGCTCAAAGCCCTGCTCCAAAAATTGTGTCGACCCTATTTGCCCCAAAAATTCGATTTGATCTTGATTGATGGGGTGACGCTGCTTGTGCGCGTCGGGCTCCTCCCGAGACTTGGACCACCAGGACATCACCTCGCGGCTGGCCTGAGCCCGAATTGGTAGACCATCTTTCCAGGCTTGTCATCATTTTCGGCAACGATTGTTCAAATTTCGAGCAGTTTGCGAAATGATTGGGATGGCGCCACTGCCGGTTGTGACAACCACTTGAAAACACGTGATCAAGTAAGGAGATAAGGCCGCTTCCGATACGCCGTGGCGCAACGGCCACGCCGGGCTATTTCCGTCAGCTGGCAGAAACCGGGCGCGTCGGCGACCTCGACTTCCGACGCCCGTGGTGGTTAGTTCCGTCCCGGATGGGTTTTGCGATGCGCCGGCGGCTGAAGAATTTTCTGCCCATAGTCCTGGTTGCCCTGCTGGTGCAGATTTTTGCACCGATCGGGGCCTGCTGGGCGGCGAGCCTTGCCGCGTCGGACCCGCTCGCGGCCGCCACCATCTGCCACGGCGATGCCGGCCTGGGGGCCGGGCATGGCGACCAGACCGGTCATGATGCCCATGACGGCTGTTGCTCCGCGTGCAGCGTGCTGCAGACCGGTGCGCCCGTTGATAGTCCGCAAGTCGCGGCGCGGGCCGTCGAGCGCCTGCCGAGCCGGATCGCCTGGCTTGATTTTGCCGCCGAGTTCGATCGTTCGCCGGCTGGCCGCTCCGCGCAGGCCCGCGCGCCGCCGCTGTTTTCCTGACGACGACGTCGCTGCCGGCGCATCCCGCGCCGGCGAGTGCCCTTGAATAAGCCGGCCGGAGAGCCGGTGTCAGGATTCATCCATGTTTCGGTTACACCCGCGGGGTGGGGCAAGCGCGCTGATGCTGGGCGCCGCCCTTGCCACGATCGCGTCCTGGGCGAAGGCCCAGACCGCACTGCCTTCCGTCACCGTCGAGGCGCCCCGGACGGCAACCCGTGCCAAGCCCGCGGCGCCCAAACCGCGCGTTCGTGCGGCATCCGCCCGGCGACCGGCCGGGCCGCGCGCGGCGCCGTCGATTGCCGCGGACGCCGCGCACGGACCGAGGCCCGGGGAGACGGCAGGCGCGGCCCGGGACGGCCTGAACCGGGCGCCGGCCGGCCAGACGCAGACGACCATCGACCGCAGCCAGTTCGATAACCGGCCGGCATTCTCCGTTGCCGATGTGTTGCGTGACAGCCCGGGCATCTCGATCAAGCAGGGCAACGGCCCGCGCGACTTCGGCATCTCGATCCGCGGCTCGAACGCCCGCAACGGCTTCGGCATCCGCAATCTGGTCATCTTCGATGACGGCTTCCCGGTCACCCAGCCGGACGGCCTGTCGCGCAGCGATCTGATCGATCCGCACGCCTATGGTGCGATCGACGTGGTCCGCGGGCCGTCATCGGCGCTCTACGGCAATTACGCGACCGGCGGCGCGTTGAATTTCCGGACCCGTCCCGGCGGGACGATCGACGGTGTCGAGTACGGCGTCGACGGCGGCAGCTTCGGCTATCTCAACAACTATCTGGCCGCAGGCAAGAAGGTCGGCAATTTCGAAGCGTCCCTATTCGCAAGCGACGCGCGTGGCGATGGCTTCATCCAGAATAGTTGGTTCAACACGCAGACGGTGAACTTCCTTGCGACCTTGCAGGCCACTCCGGACGATCGCTTCACATTCAAGCTGATCAACAACGACCTCGACGCGCGACTGCCGGTCAGGCTTTCGCTCAACCAGTTCTACCAGAATCCCTTCCAGAGCGGATGCAACGTACCCGGCGGGCTCGGCTGCGGAACAGTGTCTCTGTTCAATAACGGCTTCAATGGAACCAAATCCACAGAGACCGCGCTTCAGGCTGGCCTCGGCCGGGATGACCGCCGGACGATCGTTGGGGGCCGTTGGGAACACGATTTCGACAACACGACGACGTGGCGCAACCAATTCGTCTTCGATGACAGGAATATCAATCAGCCCACGGGATCGACCAGCGCGTTGGGTGACTATCCCTCGTACAACTTCATGAGCGATTTGACCAAGCGCGGCGAATTGTTCGGAATGGATTCGACCACGATGGTCGGGGGTTGGTACAACACCCTCACGACGACCGGTACGACCTGGAACGTTGCGCCCGGGGGCAATGCGACACTCGGACTGCCACAGAGCAGGCTGTATCAATCGACAACCAATTACGGCGTCCGGGCGCGGGAAGAAATCAAGCTGATTCCGTCGGTGACGGCGGTCGCCGGGGTCGGCTGGGAAACGACCACGCTGAACGGTGTCAACACTGCGCTGTCCTATCCGGTCATCAACAATCCCGCGATCGTGGGAGCGACCGTGACGCAAGCGGCGCCTGTGTTCACCAACACCGCGCCGGAGTTCGCGCTCGTCTACAAGCCGGATAACGAATGGCAGTTACGTGCTCGCGTGGCGACCGGCTACGGTACGCCGCAAGTCAGCAATCTGTTCGTTCTGCCGAGTGGGCTATCGGGCAACAACACATCGCTCAAAACCCAGACCAACCTGGGCTACGACCTCGGCGCGGATTGGTCGCCCAACAAGAGCGTGAAGGTTAGCGCCACCGCCTTCTACGAATTCTTCAAAAACGAACTTGTCTCCCAGGCCACGCCAGTCTCTGGTATCACCTACACCTTCAACGCCCCGCGCTCGGAACATCGCGGCGTTGAACTCGCCGCTCAATGGGGCTTTTATCGGGGGTGGCAGCTCACGGCGGCCTACACCTATCTAGACGAGGTATATACCGACTACACGGAAAGCATCAGCGGCTTCACATTCAATCGGGTCGGGAACAAGATTCCCGGCGTCTCGCCGAATGAGCTGACGACACGGCTTGGCTATGACGAGCCGTCAGGGCCGTTCCAGGGACTCGGCGGGTTCGTCGAAGTCCAGTGGAAGGATGGCTTCTACATGGACAACGCCAATCTGCTGCGGGCGCCGGGTTATGAGCTCGTCAACCTCAACCTGCACTACAAGACGGATCTGATCTCCGACTACTTCAAGACACTGAACCTGTATTTCGAGGTTCGGAACGTGTTCGACCGGACCTACGTCGCTTCCGCGAACAATATCGCGAACTCGGTGACGGCGGCGGGCGTTCAAAATCCTGCGAGCATACTGGCGAATACGACCGGCTCGATCTATGCCGGATCGCCGCGGGCGTTCGTGGCGGGCATGAAGATCGCGTTCAAATGAGGAGCGCATCGATGACGTCTCGCAAATCTGCTGTTCGGGTCGCGCTCGCGACCGCCATGCTTGCGGCCTTGCCGAACCTCGCCAGGGCGCAGATGAGCCACCACCACGCCTCGGAAGCGGCGTGCGAGGAAATCGTCCTGCGTTGCGCGACCAAGGTCACGCCCGCCTTCGCGCCGGATGGGACGCTATGGCTGGCGTGGATGGCCGGAGGACAGATCTCGGTCGCGAACTCGAAGGATCAGGGCAAGAGCTTTTCCGCGCCGGTGCAAGTGACCCGGGACCGGCTCAACCTGGATTGGGGACCGGATGCGCGGCCGAAACTTGCGATCGACGCCAAGGCGAACATCGCGCTGGCCTTCTCGATCTTTCGCGATCAGGCCTTCAACGGTCAGGTGCTGACCACGCGCTCGACGGATGGCGGGAACAGCTTCGATCCGCTGAAGCCGGTCACCGCAAACAACGAGAGCCAACGGTTCGAGGCGATCGGGTTCGATCCGGCGGGTGCCGCGTTCGCGGTCTGGCTCGACAAGCGCAACCGGGTGCCGGCGCAGCAGCGCGGCGAGAAGTACGACGGTGCAGGATTGTTCTTCGCGTCGTCGAAAGATGGCGGCGCGACCTATTCGGATGCGCGGCTCGTGGCTGACAACACCTGCGAATGCTGTCGTCTCGCGCTGGCGTTCGACGGCGCCGGCCATCCGGTGGTGGTGTTTCGGAACATCTTTGAAGGCGGCGTGCGCGACCATGCGATCGTGACGTTCACCGATCTGGCCACGCCCGGCGAGGTGCGCCGGGTGAGCCGCGATGACTGGCAGATCGCGGCATGTCCGCACCATGGTCCCAGCCTGACCATTTCGCCCGAGGGGACCTATCACGTGACGTGGTACACCAACGGCAAGGTGCGGAAGGGATTGTTCTACGCCCGCTCGCGCGATGGCGGCAAAACCTTCTCCGATCCGCTTCCTGTCGGTCAGCTCAACCGCAGCCCGTCGCGGCCGCAGGTCATCGCGGGCCCCCAGGGGCTTGTGATGGCCTGGAAGGAGTTCGATGGGCAGAAGACCTCGATCAACATGATGACATCGCACGATGACGGCGCGACCTGGTCGAAACCCACCGTGATCGCCGACACCGCCGACAGCTCCGACCATCCGCTGCTCGTGACCGACCGCCGGCAAACCTATCTGTCGTGGATGACGAAGGCCGACGGCTACCGCTTTCAAGCGATCGAGGGCGAACCATGAAACGCCATTTCCTCGCTGCGCTGATCCTGCTCGCAACGCTGCCCTCCGGACTCGCGGCCGAAACGGGCGCGCCAAAACCGTTCGAACGCGGCAGCTGGCAGAAGCTCCTGCATGCGCATGCCGGCCATCCGACACTGGTGCACTTCTGGGGAGTGACCTGCGGACCATGCAAGGTCGAGCTGCCGCAGCTCGGGCAGTTCATGAAGGATCATCCTGCCATCGACGTCGTCACCATCAGTGCAGATCTCGTCCCGAACCTGCCGGAGGCAACCCGGTCTATGCTGAACGGCGCCGGGCTCGGATCGGCCGAGAACTGGATCTTCAACGACGGTTTCGCCGAGCGATTGAGATTCGAGATCGATCCGTCCTGGCAGGGCGATATCCCGCGAACCATGCTGATTGCCCGTGACGGGACCGTCACGACGATCGAAGGCTCGGCCGAGATCGCCGACCTCAACAAATGGTCTGACGCCCAGGCCGCAGCAACCCGCTAACACGACGACTTCAACCTGAAAGGAATCCGTCGCCATGAAAACGCTCTCCCGCATCCTCGCTCTCGCGGCGCTGACCGCAGCGCTCGCGTCCACCTCCGTACGCGCCGAGGACGTCAAGGCCGGCGACCTCGTGATCACGCAGACATGGACGCGCGCAACGCCGAACGGTGCCAAGATCGGCGGCGGCTATCTGACGATCGAGAACAAGGGGACGACGCCTGACCGGCTGGTGTCAGGGTCCGCCGACGTCGCCGGCAAGGTCGAAGTCCACGAGATGTCGATGGACAATGGCGTGATGAAGATGCGGGCGCTCGACAAGGGCCTGACCATCGAGCCGGGCAAGACCGTGAAGCTCGCGCCCGGCGGCTATCATTTGATGATGTTCGACCTGAAGGCGCCGCTGAAGCAGGGCGACAAGGTGCCGGTCACGCTCGAATTCGAGAAGGCCGGCAAGGTCTCGGTCTCGCTCGACGTGCAGGCGGTCGGTGCGCAGGCGCCGGGTGGCGGCGGTCACTCCGGTCATGGCGACCATTCCGGTCACATGGACATGAAGAAGATGTGAGGCATACATGCGGTCACACATGCTGCTCATTGCCACGGCGGCGCTGCTCGCAGCGGCGCCCGCAATCGCGCACATCACGCTGGAGGGAAAGCAGGCGCCGGTCGGATCGTACTACAAGGCGGTGTTCGCCGTGCCGCATGGCTGCGCGGGATCCGCGACGACCAAGATCCGCGTGCAGATTCCGGAAGGCGTCATCGGGGTGAAGCCGATGCCGAAGCCCGGCTGGACGCTCGATACGGTGACCGGCAAATACGCCGCCCAGTACGATTATCACGGTGCCAAACTCTCCGAAGGCGTCAAGGAAGTCGCCTGGAGTGGTGGTAAGCTCGCGGACCAGAACTACGACGAGTTCGTGATGCAGACCTTCCTCACCGACACGTTGAAGCCCAACACCACGCTGTATTTCCCTGTCGTGCAGGAATGCGAGCAGGGCGTCAGCCGCTGGATCGATATCCCACCTGACGGGCAGGGCGGCGGGCACGACCATGGCAGCAAGACACCGGCGCCCGGCGTCAAGCTGCTGCCGAAGTCCTAAAGCCGTGCGGTCGGTCGCAAGATTTGTAGCAGCAAGTCTTGCCGCGCTGCTCTCGGCGCTGTTCCTGGCTGTGTTCTGGGCGCTGTGCCTTGCGACCGCGGCGCAAGCGCATGCCGTCCTGCTCGGCACTGAGCCCGCAGACGGCAGCGTGCTGGCGGAGGCACCCAAGACGATGGTGCTCCGCTTCAACGAAGCGGTGGCGCCGACGGCGGTCAGCCTGCTCGACGCGACCGGCAAACCGCGCGACGTCGCGATCCGTGCCGTCGACCAGTCGGTGATCGTGACGCTGCCGGCAGGCCTGCCACAAGGGACGCAGGTGGTCAGCTATCGCGTGGTGTCGCAGGACGGCCATCCGGTCGCGGGTTCGGTGTTGTTCTCGATCGGCGTCGTCACGGGCTCGGCGGTGCCATCCGGCGACGGCGTCCTCCATGCCCTGATCTGGCTGGCGCGGCTCGGGCTGTATCTGGGGCTGTTTGCCGGCGTCGGTGGCGTGTTCTTCGCCGCCTGGATCGGGCAAGGCCCGGCGGGCGAACGTCTGATCATGTGGTCGCTGAAGATCGGCCTCATCGGCGCGATCGTCTCGCTTGGCTTGCAGGGCGTCGACCTCTTGAACCTGCCGCTCGCGGGCCTCCTGACATGGGCGGCATGGTCCGGCGCCGCCGGCACCAGCCTGTTTCCTGCCCTGCTGCTCGCGATTGCCGCGATGTTGATCGCAGCGATTGCCTGGCGGAGCCCATCGTTCGGCGCAGCCTTCAGCCGCACTGCGATCGCGATGATCTGTGTCGGGCTGTCGTTTGCGGTCAGCGGTCACGCCGCCACGGCCTCGCCGCAATGGTTGACGCGGACCGCGCTGTTCATCCATGGCGTTGGCCTCGCCTTCTGGATGGGCGCGCTCGCGCCGTTGGCGGTGCTGGCCTGGCAGCGCAAGGACTCGCTGCTGCGGGTGCTGCGGCGTTTTTCGACGCTGGCGGTGCCGGTGGTCGCATTGATCGCCTTGTCGGGTCTCGCGCTCGCCGTCGTCCAGCTCGAAAGTTTCGGAGCCCTGATCGACACCGAATACGGCAACATTCTCGTTGCGAAACTCGTGCTGGTGGCGCTGCTGCTCGCCTTCGCCGCGCTGAACCGTTGGGTCTTCACGCCGGCCATCGCGCGCGAGTTTCACCGGACGCGGCCGCTGCAGCGTTCGATCGCGGTCGAATTCGTGCTGATGATCGCCATCCTCGGCCTCGTCGCACTCTGGCGCTTTACGCCGCCGCCGCGCGTGCTGGCGATGTCGGAGGATGTTCCGCTCGCGGTTCACATTCACACCGATGCCGCGATGTTCCAGGTGCTGATTGCACCGGGCAAGGTCGGGCAGAACGATTTCGTGCTGCAGCTGATGAACGGCGATGCCAGCCCGTTCACGGCGAAGGAGGCGACGTTGACGGTGAGCCTGCCCGCGCGCGGCGTTGAGCCGATGGAACGCGGCGCCACGCTCGGATCCGACGGCTACTGGCACGTGAAAAAGGTGCCGTTGCCGGTCCCGGGCCGCTGGCACATGCAGATCGATGCTCTGGTGAGCGATTTCAAGAAGGTGACGCTGGAAGACGATTTCGAGGTCAAGTGACGCTGCCGTCGGCGCACATGGCAGTTCGGTGGGACGCAATTCGTTCAAATGGCCGAAAATCGGCTGATTTGAAGGCTTTTTCTTATTGGTCGGCCTTGTGTTTTCACACCCGATCCGGTTTCACTGCAGCTCTTCCCAGGCTTTCCTGATTCCCGAGTAACGCCATGCGATTGTCGCGGTTTTTCCTGCCCATCCTGAAAGAAAACCCGAAAGAGGCGGAGATCGTCTCGCATCGGCTGATGCTGCGCGCGGGCATGATGCGGCAGGAGGCGGCCGGCATCTATGCCTGGCTGCCGCTCGGCTTCCGGGTGCTGAAGAAGATCGAGCAGATCGTGCGCGAGGAGCAGGATCGTGCCGGCGCGCTCGAACTCTTGATGCCGACGCTGCAGCTTGCCGATCTCTGGCGTGAAAGCGGCCGCTACGACGCCTATGGGCCTGAGATGCTGCGCATCCTCGATCGCCACAAGCGCGAGCTTTTGTACGGGCCGACAAACGAGGAAATGATCACGGAGATATTCCGCTCCTACATCAAGTCCTACAAGAACCTGCCGCTCAACCTCTACCACATCCAGTGGAAGTTCCGCGATGAGCAGCGTCCGCGCTTCGGCGTGATGCGCGGTCGCGAATTCCTGATGAAGGACGCCTATTCGTTCGACCTCGACGAGGCCGGCGCGCGGCGCTCCTACAACAAGATGTTCGTGGCCTATCTGCGCACCTTTGCGCGGATGGGCCTGAAGGCGATCCCGATGCGAGCCGAGACCGGCCCGATCGGCGGCGATCTCAGCCACGAATTCATCGTGCTCGCGGAGACCGGCGAGTCCGGCGTCTTCATCAACCGCGACGTGCTCGACCTGCCGGTGCCGGGCGAGGACGTCGACTATGACGGCGATCTCACGCCGATCATCAAGCAGTGGACCTCGGTCTATGCTGCGACCGAGGATGTCCACGAGGCGGCGCGCTTCGAGCAGGAAGTGCCCGAGGCAAAGCGGCTGAACACCCGCGGCATCGAAGTCGGCCAGATCTTCTATTTCGGCACCAAATATTCCGACGTCATGAAGGCGATGGTGGCGGGGCCCGACGGTGTCGACGTGCCGATCCACGGCGGCTCCTACGGTGTCGGCGTGTCGCGTCTGGTCGGCGCGATCATCGAGGCCTGTCACGATGACGCCGGCATCAAATGGCCTGAGGCGGTCGCGCCGTTCCGCGCCGCGATCCTCAACCTCAAGCAGGGCGATGCCGCGGTCGATGGCGCCTGCGAGCAGCTCTATCGCGAGCTGACGGCGAAGGGCGTCGATGTGCTCTACGATGACACCGATCAGCGTGCCGGCGCCAAGTTCGCCGCAGCCGATCTGATCGGCATCCCCTGGCAGATTCTGGTCGGGCCGAAGGGGCTCGCGGAAGGCAAGGTCGAGGTGAAGCGTCGCAGCGACGGTTCACGCGACAATATGAGCCCCGCCGACGTGGTCGCGAAGCTCGCGGGTTAAAGTTTATTCACGCCGCGCTATCGGCGGGGTAATCCGGCCACATTTGGCCCGAATCATGGGATTATCGAGAGATGGATGAGACCATGAGCGAGCCAGTCCGTACCCCGCCTTTTGCGCCATTCGAATGGCTGCTGTCCGGACGCTATCTGCGCGCGCGCCGCAAGGAAGGCTTCATCTCGGTCATCGCCGGCTTTTCCTTCCTCGGCATCATGCTCGGCGTCGCCACGCTGATCGTGGTGATGGCCGTCATGAACGGCTTCCGCAAGGAACTGCTGGACAAGATCCTCGGCCTCAACGGCCATCTTCTGGTGCAGCCGCTGGAATCGCCGCTGACCGACTGGAAGGACGTCGCTGACCGCATCAGCCAGGTCCAGGGCATCCGGCTGGCCGCGCCTGTCGTGGACGGGCAGGGGCTCGGTTCGTCGCCGTTCAATGCGGCCGGCGTCTTCATCCGCGGCATCCGCGCCGACGATCTCAACAACCTCACCTCGATCGCCAAGAACATCAAGCAGGGCACGCTCGAGGGCTTTGACGAGGGGCAGGGGGTCGCGATCGGCCGCCGCCTTGCCGATCAGCTCTCGCTGCATGCCGGCGACATGATCACGCTGGTCTCGCCGAAGGGCGCGGTGACGCCGATGGGCACCACGCCGCGCATCAAGCCCTACAAGATATCAGCGGTGTTCGAGATCGGCATGTCGGAATACGATTCAACCTTCGTGTTCATGCCGCTCGCCGAGGCGCAGGCCTATTTCAACCGCAACAACGACGTGTCCTCGATCGAGGTGTTCACCACCAATCCGGACAAGATCGACACCTACCGCAAGCTGGTGACGGAGGCGGCCGGGAGGCCGGTCTTCCTGGTCGACTGGCGGCAGCGCAACTCGACCTTCTTCAACGCGCTGCAGGTCGAGCGCAACGTGATGTTCCTGATCCTGACCATGATCGTGCTGGTCGCAGCCCTCAACATCGTCTCCGGGTTGATCATGCTGGTGAAGGACAAGGGCCAGGACATCGCGATCCTGCGCACCATGGGCGCCTCGCAGGGCTCGATCATGCGGATCTTCCTGATCACCGGCGCCTCGATCGGCGTGGTCGGAACGCTGACCGGCTTTGCGGTCGGCATGCTGATCTGCCTGAACATCGAATCGATCAGGCAGTTCCTGTCATGGCTCACCAACACCGAGCTGTTCTCGCCCGAATTGTACTTCCTCTCCAAGCTTCCGGCCGAGGTCGATTTCGGCGAGACGCTCGCCGTCGTGATCATGGCGCTGACGCTGTCCTTCCTCGCGACGCTCTACCCGTCGTGGCGCGCCGCGCGCCTCGATCCGGTCGATGCGCTCCGGTACGAATAAGGAGCCCACATGGCGGAGGGGGCGGAAGACGTACCGGTCGTCTATCTTCATGATATCAAGCGGGAATACCGACAGGGCGAAGCGACCCTGACGGTCCTGAACGGCGCCAAGCTCGCGCTGTGGCCTGGTCAGTCGGTGGCGCTGGTGGCGCCGTCGGGCTCGGGCAAGTCGACGCTGCTGCACATCGCGGGCCTGCTGGAAAGCCCCGATGACGGCGAGGTCTATGTCGCGGGCACGCCGACGTCGCAGATGTCCGACGTCGACCGCACGCAGATCCGCCGTTCCGATATCGGCTTCGTCTATCAGTCGCACCGGCTGCTGCCGGAGTTCTCGGCGCTCGAGAACGTCATGCTGCCGCAAATGATTCGCGGCCTCAAACGCTCCGAGACCGTGAAACGGTCGACCGAGATCCTCTCCTATCTCGGTCTCGGTGACCGCATCACCCATCGTCCGGCCGAGCTTTCGGGCGGCGAGCAGCAGCGCGTGGCGATCGCGCGCGCGGTCGCCAACGCGCCGCGGGTGCTGCTTGCGGACGAGCCGACCGGCAATCTTGATCCCGGTACGGCCGACCACGTCTTCAGCGCGCTGATGCAACTCGTGAAGGCGACCCGCGTCGCGATGCTGATCGCAACGCATAATCTGGATCTCGC
The DNA here is from genome assembly GCF_054056355.1 of Bradyrhizobium sp. USDA 3364. NCBI lineage: Bacteria > Pseudomonadati > Pseudomonadota > Alphaproteobacteria > Hyphomicrobiales > Nitrobacteraceae > Bradyrhizobium > Bradyrhizobium sp. USDA 3364. The sequence continues at coordinate 7,189,660 of NZ_JBSRYG010000002.1, read as the reverse complement.
CGCCCGGATGGATCGTCGGGTCTCGCTCTCGAACGGTCAGATCGTCGAGCTCGAATAGTGCATTGTCGAGCGAAGTGGGTAACGGCTAGCGTGAAGAACGCGCGCTAAAGCCAGGAAACTAAAGCCCTTTCCGTTCAGCTTCGATCGGGACGGAAAGGGCTTGAGCGCTCAATAGGCCGGATGGCGCCGCCTGCCGGGCTCCCTCGGCCGATGGTCGATCGGAGGCCCCGCATAGTAGGGGTTGTTGCTGCAAATCGCGGCCAGGCCGGACGCCGAGGCCTGGCACTGCGCGATCGACGTGTAGCCGCAGTCGGTATCCTCGCCGCCCCATCGGTAGTTGGTTTTGCAAACCGGCGACGTCGAATCGTATTTCTGGGCGTTGGCTGACGCGATCGCGACAGCCCCTAGAGCCAACAGGACCAGAATCAGGCTGCGCATCAGAAAATCTCCAGTCGATCAGACGCTCGCAACGTTCATGCTTGAGCGTGCGCGTGAATAGGCATCTGCCTCGGCGCGCATCAACTCACATTCCCGCGCCGTCGGCTTGTCAGTGGATGAACAGGTCGAAGAAATTGCCCTCGCGACGATCCCGCGGCGGAACGTTCAGATAGGAGCGCGGGTCGTTGTCGCCGGCATAATAGGGGTTGGCGATGCAACTCTGACCGATGCCCGAAGCGGTGGCCAGGCACGCCTCATACGACGGATAGGAGCAGTTGCTCAGGCCGGGATATCGATCGCCCTGAATGCAGAACGGGTAGCGCACACCGACCGCCTGCGCGGACTCAATACCCAGCGTTGCGAATGCGACCGCGGACGCCGCAGCAGCAAGAATCATCGTCCGCATGTGCATTCCTGCGTAATCCGAAGCAAGCCGGCCACTGATTCCGACGCAACCCGGCCACCGATTCCGACGGAAGTCGGCCACCGATTCCGATCGAAGCCGGCCACCCTGTTGAGACCGGCCTGACGCTCTCGAAGACGGCGATCGAATCGCGGACCAGCCCCCCTTTGCGGCCGAGCAAGGGGAGGTCTGATGCCCGCCGAGAGAGCGCCGATGCGGAAGGTTCGAGAAGTTTTGAGACTGCGGCACGCCCTTGGCGTGAGCGAGCGGCAGATCGCCGTCACCGTCGGCATCAGCCGATCGACGGTTGGCGAGTATCTGCGGCGGGCTGCCGTGATCGGCATCACCTGGCCGGTGCCGGAAGGGATGGACGACGGCGAGCTCGAGCGCCGGCTGTTCACGCCGCCGACATTCGAGGAGAAGCCGGCGCGGCCGTTGCCCGACTGGACGGCGGTGCACCGGGAGCTGAAGCGGCGCAGCGTGACGCTGCTCTTGCTGTGGGAGGAATATCGCGCGGAGCACGCGGACGGCTATGGCTACAGCCGGTTCTGCGATCTCTACCGGAAATGGAGCGAGACGATCTCGCCGACCATGCGGCAGGCGCATGGGCCTGGAGAGAAGCTGTTCGTCGACTTCGCGGGCGACACGGTGCCGGTGTTCGACGCCGCTACCGGCGCGCAGCGGCTGGCCCATGTCTTTGTCGCCGTGCTGGGAGCATCCAACTACACCTTTGCCGAGGCGCGCTGGTCGGAGGGGTTGGCTGACTGGATTGCGGTGCACGTCAATGCTTTGCGGGCGATCGGCGGCGTGCCGAAGGCGATCGTCTGCGACAATCTGAAATCCGGCGTCACCGCCACCTGTCGCTATGAGCCGGGCATCAACCGCACCTACCAGGAGCTGGCCCAGCATTACGGCACCGCGATCCTGCCCACGCGTCCGCGCAAGCCGCGCGACAAGGCGAAGGTGGAAGTGGCGGTGCAAATCGTCCAGCGGTTTGTGCTGGCGAGGCTGCGGAACCAGCGCTTCTTCTCGCTTGACGAACTCAACGCGGCAATCCGCGAGGCGATCGCCGACCTCAACGCCAAGATCATGCGCAAGCTCGGCGTGAGCCGCAATGAGCTGTTCGCGCAGATCGACAAGCCGGCGCTCAAAGCCCTACCGCCGATGCCGTATCAGTATGCCGAGTGGAAGAAGTGCCGGGTCGCGCCCGACTATCACGTCGAGCTCGCCGGTCACTACTACTCGGTGCCCTCACGTCTGATCCGCGAAGAGCTCGAGGCGCGCATAACCGACAGGACGATCGAGATCCTGCACAAGGGCATCCGGGTGGCCAGCCACGCCCGCTCTGACGTGCCCCATCGCCACACCACGATCCCGGAGCACATGCCGAGCGCGCACCGGCGCTATGCCGAATGGACGCCGGCGCGGATCAAACGAGAAGCCGCCAAGATCGGCCCCGCCACGATCGCTCTCGTCGAGGCGATCATGAGAGCCAAGCCACACCCCGAGCAGGGCTTCCGGGCTTGTCTCGGCATTCTGCGGCTCGCACGCAGCTACGGCTCGGCCCGCATCGAGGCCGCCTGCCAGCGCGGCAACGACATCGGCGCGACCACCTACGGCTCGATCAAGTCGATCCTGCAGCACGGGCTCGATCGCGCCTACGCGAATGAACAGCCGCCGGACGGGCCACCAATCCGACACGGCAACATCCGCGGCACCGATTACTACCACTGAAGAAAGGAGAGACGATGTTGACACATCCCACTCACGAGCGCCTCGTCGCGCTCGGGCTCAATGGCATGGCGAAGGCCCTCGACGAACAGCAACGACAGCCTGACATCGCCGCGCTGGCCTTCGAGGAGCGCCTCGCGCTGCTCGTCGACCGCGAGGCGACCGAGCGCGAGAACAAGCGCCTGGTCGCCCGGTTGCGGTTCGCAAGCCTCCGGCAAAACGCCGTCGTCGAGGATATCGACATGAAGGCGCCGCGCGGACTCGACAAGCCGCTGTTCCAAAAGCTCGTCGCCGGCGAGTGGATCGACCGGCATCAAAACCTGCTCATCATCGGCCCGACCGGCGTCGGCAAGAGCTGGATTGCTTGCGCCTTGGGCCACAAGGCCTGCCGGGACAACCGCTCCGTGCTCTATCAACGGCTGCCGCGGCTGTTTGAGGCGCTCGCCCTCGCGCGGGGCGACGGCCGCCATGCTCGCCTCCTCAGGACCCTGGCGCGCGTGGAACTCCTGATCCTTGACGACTGGGGGCTTGCCTCGATGACGGCCGAGCAACAACGCGACCTGCTGGAGATGATGGAGGATCGCCATGGCCGCGGCTCAACCGTGGTGACAAGCCAGCTCCCGGTCGAGCATTGGCATGAACTCATCGGCAACCCAACCATTGCCGACGCCATCCTCGATCGCCTCGTGCACAACGCCCACAGGCTCACCCTCAAGGGCGAGAGCCTGCGCAAAGCCGCCGCCAAGCGTCAGACGCTTGACGACGAGGCCGCCAACTGACCTGATGACGACGTCGTCGCGAGAGCCCGCCTCGGCAGGCGGCCGGGATCATCGGAATCCCCGGCCGGCTTCCATCGGTACAGGCGGCCGGCTTCGCTCGGAATCCACGGCCGACTTCATCGGAATGCGCATGCATTCCTTTTGGCTCGCGAAGATTCGATCTCGGCGAGGATCCAAATCGGACAAGCCGGTTCCGGTCAACACGATCCTACGGGCAACCGCGCAGGCCGATCTCAATTGTGAAAATTGTGCGGCAACTATGTGGCAAAAGTTCCAAGAAGTGCCTTGTAATACAGTATTAACTTCAAATTTGAGCGAAGTCGTTTGGCCCTGTCTGTTGCAGCGAAGTTACAGCAATTCCGACGTGGGCTGCTATGACAGTGTCTCGCGGCCTTGGGGGCCTGTAGAAAAAGTTGGAACGGGAAAATGAAAAAGATTTTGCTTGTCACCGCCAGCATGATCGCGCTCAGCGCGACGGCTGCCTCTGCGGCTGACCTCGCGGCTCGCCCTTACACCAAGGCTCCGCCGCCCATGGTTGCCGCTGTTTATGATTGGACCGGCTTCTACATCGGTATCAACGGTGGTTGGGGCCAGAGCCACGACAACCGTTCGGTCGACGGTCTCGGCCAGGCCGCCAGCTACGATGCCAACGGCGGCACCGTCGGTGGTCAGATCGGCTACCGCTGGCAGGCCGGCGGCTGGGTGTTCGGTCTGGAAGCTCAGGGCAACTGGGCTGACCTGACCGGCAACGCCTCGAACAACTTCGTCGCCGGCGGCGTCGTCCGTTCGAAGACCGATGCGTTCGGCCTGTTCACCGGCCAGATCGGCTACGCCTGGAACAACGTCCTGCTCTACGCCAAGGGCGGTGCTGCGGTCACCGATCGCAACTACCAGTTCCTGGCTCCGGGCGGCGCGCTCGCTTCCGAGACCGGCTTCGACACCCGTTGGAGCCCGACGGTCGGTGTTGGCCTCGAATTCGCCTTCTCGCAGGGCTGGTCGCTCGGCGTCGAATACAACCACATCTTCGAAGACACGCATGGCGCGACCTTCGTCACCCCGGCTGGCGTTGCCGTGGCTGGCTTCCACACCGGTGGCGACACCGACATGGTTCTCGGCCGTCTGAACTACAAGTTCGGTGGCCCGATGGTGGCGCGCTACTGATCGCTCGCTTCACGCAAGCAGCGTCGAAAACCCCGGGCCTTGGCCCGGGGTTTTTTGTTAGCTCGATTGACTATTGGCCACGCAAGTCACGCCGGCTTCCCTGGCTCGGTTCGCCGCGCCGCCGACCGGGGCAGGGGTTTCCAACCGGCGGTCGACGCCGCATATTCAGGGCATGACCGAACCCCGCCTGATCTCGGAGCTGACCTGCCCATCCTGCGGCCACGTCGCTGCCGAGACCATGCCGACCGATGCCTGCCAGTTCTTCTATGACTGCAAGGGCTGCGGCATCCGGCTGAAGCCGAAGGCAGGCGATTGCTGCGTTTACTGCTCATACGGAACGGTCCAGTGTCCGCCAATGCAGGCCGGAAATTGCTGCGGGTGAGGCGCCGCGCGACCGCTCAAGTTTGATTATGGCGGTCGGCGGGGGTGGTAAATAACCGACTCTGGGGACATATTTGCTTTCATGGGACAGTGGCTAAAAGTGGCGTTGATCATTTTCGGCCTGTGCGCCGGATGGGTGGTCATTGGCTACTTGGATGATGCCGATGACGACGATGTCGTCCAAGCCGCTATGGCGCACAAATCGTAGCATACAAATGACCCCAAAACGCCCCAGAGACCCAGCAGTGGGAGCTGGCGAACTTCAAACCCGAATATCAATTCGTGGTCCGGCAATATGCCATCGGCAAGGGTCACTCGGTTAGTGTCCTGTGGCGCGGCGGCGAGGTGGACAGCATCTCTGGATTTGCCAGCGAGCATGATGCCTGGAATGGATCAGGGAGAAGTCGCAGGCATGGCTGCTAAGCAATCGCAGTAAGCTCTGATGTTGTCGGGTCCAACGCCCACTTGAACTTGATCTTTATTGCCGCGGCTCGGGCTTCTTTCGCAGAAACCGAGATCGTCAAGTAATAATCGCCAGCGTTTTTGAACATTCCCGGCCAATCAACCACCTGAGATTTGTATCCTTGGATAACGTGAATAATTCCGCTGTTCGCATTAGCTGACAGAAAGTCCAAAAACTCAAACAAGTAGGGCGCTGCCATCGCGCCAGAAGTCCAAAATGAACGACCAAATTTTTCTAAGCAACGGGCAAACTTAGACGCAGGTTCCCATCCGGGGCGAGTCCCGGCCCGAACGTCCCCGGAATTAACCAAGGACATTCTTTCAGGCTCAGTTTTCAAACTGACCCACTACCCTTGCTTGACTCCTAGAACAAAAAAGGAACATTGTTCTGCATACGTTCCAGTTCAGGGAGAGCGGCCATGTTGAAGATTTTCGTGCAGGAAGCTGCAGCGCTGGCATCGATCACGCTGTTCGTCGGGATGATCGCGGTTTGGGCCCAGCTGATCACCCAGTTCTGAAAATGTGCCCGCGGGGGCGGTGGGATAGCCCTTGGGGAAAAGCGGGACGACCTGCCGCCACGCCGCGTTCGGCGTGGACTTGGCCGGGTGAAGGCCCCACGATGGGGATGCGAGTCGGGTCTGACGCTTTTGGATTCCGGCCTCGGCGCTCGCTCCATCCCTGACTCTAAGAGATCCCGTAAGCAGCCATGCCGAATGCCGGATTCGTTCACCTTCACGTTCACTCCGCCTATTCGCTGCTGAAGGGCTCGATCAAGATCGCCAAGCTCGGCGAGCTCGCGAAGGCCGACCGCCAGCCGGCGCTGGCGCTCACCGATACCGACAACATGTTCGGGGCGCTGGAATTCTCCGACAAGATGGCCGGCTACGGCATTCAGCCGATCGTCGGCTGCGAGCTGGCGGTGGATTTCGGCGACGTTGATCCGAATACGCGCAGCATCCTGGCGACGACGGGACCGGCGCGGATCGTGCTGCTGGCGGCGCGCGAGCGCGGCTATCAGAACCTGATGCGGCTGAACTCGCGGGCGTTCCTCGAGACCCCGGTCAACCAGACCCCGCACATCAAGTTCGACTGGCTCGCCGACAACGCCGAGGACTTGATCGCACTGACCGGCGGCCCCGACGGGCCGATCGCGCTGGCGCTGCGCGCCGAGCAGGCGGCGCTGGCGGCCACCCGCTGCGAACGCCTGGCCGGCCTGTTCGGCGACCGCCTCTACATCGAATTGCAGCGCCACGGCGCCGACAAGGAGCGCCGCACCGAGGGCGGCCTGATCGATCTTGCCTATGCGAAGGGCCTGCCGCTGGTTGCGACCAACGAGCCGTATTTCGCCAGCAATGACGACTACGAATCGCATGATGCGCTGCTGTGCATCGCCGGCGGCCATCTGATCGCCGAGACCAATCGCGAGCAATTGACCCCGGATCACCGCTTCAAGACCCGCGCGGAGATGGCGGTGCTGTTCGCCGATATTCCGGAGGCGCTGGCCTCGACGGTGGAGATTGCCGAGCGCTGCTCGTTCCGGCCGAAGACCCGCAAGCCGATCCTGCCGTTCTTCACCGTCGGTGCCGCACAGAGTTCCGATGCTGCGGCCGACGAGGCTGCCGAGCTGAAGCGCCAGGCCGAGGAGGGCCTCGCCAACCGCCTGCGGGTGCACGGCCTCTCGCCGGGCATGACCGAAGAGGACTATGCCAAGCGGCTTGCCTTCGAGCTCGACGTCATCACCCGCATGAAATACGCGGGCTACTTCCTGATCGTGTCGGACTTCATCAAATGGGCGAAGGCGCAGGGCATTCCGGTCGGTCCGGGCCGCGGCTCCGGCGCCGGCTCGCTGGTCGCCTGGGTGCTGACCATCACCGACCTCGATCCGATGCGGTTTGCGCTGCTGTTCGAGCGCTTCCTCAATCCGGAACGCGTCTCGATGCCGGACTTCGACATCGACTTCTGCCAGGACCGCCGCGGCGAGGTGATCCAGTATGTGCAGGAGCGCTACGGCCGCGACCAGGTGGCGCAGATCATTACCTTCGGTACGCTGCAGGCGCGCGGCGTGCTGCGCGACGTCGGGCGCGTGCTGCAGATGCCGTACGGGCAGGTCGACAAATTGACCAAGCTGGTGCCGCAGAATCCCGCGGCTCCCGTGACGCTGGCGCAGGCGATTGAAGGCGAGCCCAAGCTGCAGGCGTTCCGCGACGAGGATCCGGTGGTGGCGCGTGCGTTCGACATCGCGCAGCGCCTCGAAGGCCTGACGCGCCACGCCTCGACCCACGCCGCAGGTATCGTGATCGGTGACCGGCCGCTGAGCGAGCTGGTGCCGATGTATCGCGATCCGAAATCCGACATGCCGGTCACCCAGTTCAACATGAAGTGGGTCGAGCCGGCGGGGCTCGTGAAGTTCGACTTCCTCGGCCTGAAGACGCTGACGGTGCTCGACGTCGCCGTGAAGCTGCTCAAGCAGCGCGACGTCCATGTCGACCTCGCGACGCTGCCGATCGACGACGCGCCGAGTTATCAGATGCTGGCACGCGGCGACGTGGTCGGCGTGTTCCAGGTGGAAAGCCAGGGCATGCGTCGCGCGCTGATCGACATGCGGCCGGACCGCTTCGAGGACATCATCGCGCTGGTGGCGCTGTATCGCCCAGGCCCGATGGCGAACATTCCGACCTATTGCGCGCGCAAGCACGGCGACGAGGAATCGGAATATCTGCATCCGATCCTGGAGCCGATCCTGAAGGAGACCTTCGGCGTCATCATCTACCAGGAACAGGTGATGCAGATCGCGCAGCAGATGGCCGGCTACTCGCTCGGCCAGGCCGACCTGCTGCGCCGCGCGATGGGCAAGAAGATCCGCGCCGAGATGGACAAGCAGCGCGACATCTTCGTCGCCGGCGCGATGAAGAACGGCGTGGCCAAGGGCCAGGCCGAGACGATCTTCGAGCTGCTCGCCAAGTTCGCCGACTACGGCTTCAACAAGAGCCACGCGGCGGCCTACGCGCTGGTGTCGTACCACACCGCCTACATGAAGGCGCATTATCCGGTCGAGTTCCTCGCGGCGTCGATGACGCTCGAACTCAACAACACGGACAAGCTGTCCGAATTCCGTTCCGAGGCGCAGCGGCTCGGCATCAAGGTCGAGGCGCCCAACATCAATCGCTCCGGCGCGACCTTCGAGGTCTCTGACAACACGATCTACTACGCGCTCGCCGCGCTGAAGGGCGTCGGCATCCAGGCAGTCGAGCAGATCATCGAGGAGCGCAAGAAGGGCGCCTTCACCTCGCTCGCCGATTTCGCCGCGCGGGTCAGCCCGCGTGCCGTCAACAAGCGGATCATTGAGAGCCTCGCCGCAGCCGGCGCCTTCGACACGCTGGAATCCAATCGCGCGCGCGTCTTCGCGGGCGCCGATTCCATCCTCGCGGCCTGCCAGCGCAGCCACGAGGCGGCGACCTCGGGACAGAACGACATGTTCGGCGGCGCGGCGGATGCGCCCAGCATCATGCTGCCGCAGGTCGAGCCATGGCTGCCCGCGGATCGGTTGCGGCGCGAATATGATGCGATCGGCTTCTTCCTGTCGGGCCATCCGCTCGACGACTATGCCACCGCGCTGAAGCGGCTGCGCGTGCAGTCATGGGCGGAATTCTCGCGCGCGGTGAAGACCGGCGCCACGGCTGGCAAGGTCGCGGCAACCGTGGTCTCGCGCATGGAGCGGCGCACCAAGACCGGAAACAAGATGGGCATCATGGGCCTGTCGGACCCGACCGGGCATTTCGAGGCGGTGCTGTTCTCGGAAGGGCTTGCGCAGTATCGCGACGTGCTCGAGCCGGGCGCGGCCGTGCTGTTGCAGCTCGGCGCCGAGCTGCAGGGCGAGGACGTGCGGGCGAGGGTGCTGCACGCCGAGCCGCTGGACCACGCCGCGGCCAAGACGCAGAAGGGCCTGCGGATCTTCGTGCGCGACACCAAGCCGCTGGATTCGATCGCCCGCCGCCTCAACATGCCGGACGCCGCACCCGCGCCGGGCGGCGCTGCAAAGCCGCCGGCGGCGGTCAGGCCCGCGCCTGCAGCCGCGCCGCCGGCAGGTGCAGCCGACGGCGACGTCTCGCTGGTGATGATGCTGGACCTCGAAACCGAGGTGGAGATGAAGCTGCCCGGCCGCTACAAGGTCTCGCCGCAGATCGCCGGCGCGATCAAGGCGGTCGCGGGCGTGGTCGACGTCCAGACCCTGTAGGGGCAGGGCGAGGGGCGGTTGCACGATTTCGGAATATTGGAAATGTATCCCTGATTTGCCCGACGGGTCAAGCTGCTCGTCCAACGCCGGTCGCCGCCAGCTCCTTTGCATGGGGTTGTTTTCGATATTTTGGCCGCGCGCACCTGCGATAGCCCTTGGGCCGCCAAACAGGGCCATTTCGGCACCATTTGGGCCCATCCGGCCGGTGTAACCGGCCGTATTTCCTTGCTTCTGGCGCAAATCGCGCTATATAGCGCGCCATCTCACACGGAAACATGGCTCTCAAGGCCGTCCGGTGGCAACCGGGCCATTCAGGCGCGTTTGCTCACACGTTTCCGGAGGAACCAACCGGAGAATTAGATCTATGTCGCTGCCCGAATTCAACATGCGTCAGCTTTTGGAAGCTGGCGTTCACTTTGGCCACCAGGCCCACCGCTGGAACCCGAAGATGCAGGATTACATCTTCGGCGCCCGCAACAACATCCACATCATCGACCTCGCGCAGACCGTGCCGATGCTGCACCGTGCCCTGCAGGCGGTCAGCGATACCGTCGCCAAGGGCGGCCGCATCCTGTTCGTCGGCACCAAGCGCTCAGCCCAGGACGGCGTTGCCGATGCCGCGAAGCGTTCTGCGCAGTACTTCGTCAATTCGCGCTGGCTCGGCGGCACGCTGACCAACTGGAAGACGATCTCGGCCTCGATCAAGCGCCTGCGTCATCTCGACGACGTGCTGTCGTCGGGCGAAGCCAACTCCTACACCAAGAAGGAGCGGCTGACGCTGCAGCGCGAGCGCGACAAGCTCGACCGTTCGCTCGGCGGCATCAAGGACATGGGCGGTCTTCCCGACATGATCTTCGTGATCGACACCAACAAGGAAGACATCGCGATCCAGGAAGCCCAGCGGCTCAACATCCCGGTCGCGGCGATCGTCGACACCAACTCGGACCCGAAGGGCATCACCTATGTGGTGCCGGGCAATGACGACGCCGGCCGCGCGATCTCGCTGTATTGCGATCTCGTGGCGCGCGCCGCCATCGACGGCATCTCGCGCGCGCAGGGCGATTCCGGAATCGATATCGGTGCGTCGGCTGCGCCGATGCAGGAAGAGCTCCCGGCGGCTGCGCCGTCCGGCTTCCAGGGGCTGGCTGGCCCGCGCGGCACCGCCGACAACCTCAAGAAGCTCACCGGCGTGTCCGGTGCGATCGAGAAGAAGCTCAACGACCTCGGCGTCTTCCACTACTGGCAGCTCGCCGAGCTCGACCACGACACCGCGCACAAGATCGGCGAAGAAGTCGGTCTGCCGAGCCGTGCCGACGCCTGGGTTGCCCAGGCCAAGACGCTCGCCGAAGCGGAATAAAAGTTACGCGGCGTCGCCGGGTCTCGTCCGGCCGCCGCTTCTATTCCACGAACAACGATTTCCCTGCTGCAGACGGCGGCGCCATCGGGCGCCGCGGTTTCTGTACAGGCAAGAAGGGCATTCAACGATGGCAACGATCTCTGCAGCGATGGTCAAGGAACTCCGCGAGTCGACCGGCGCGGGCATGATGGATTGCAAGGCGGCGCTGACCGAGACCGACGGCGACATGACCGCGGCGCAGGATTGGCTGCGCAAGAAGGGCCTCTCCAAGGCCGCCAAGAAGGCCGGCCGCGTCGCTGCCGAGGGCCTGATCGGCGCGCTGACCTCGGGCACCAAGGGCGTGCTGGTCGAGGTCAATTCCGAGACCGACTTCGTTGCGCGCAACGAGCAGTTCCAGGGCCTGGTCAAGATGATCGCGCAGGTCGCGCTGAAGCACGGCTCCGACGTCGAGGCCATCAAGGCCGCCAAGGTTGGCGACTTCACGGTGGAGCGGGCGATCTCGGACGCGATCGCCACCATCGGCGAGAACATGTCGCTGCGCCGCGCGGCGTCGCTCGAGGTGAGCAAGGGCGTTGTGTCGAGCTACGTCCACAACGCCGTGATCGAGGGCGCCGGCAAGATCGGCGTGATCGTGGCGCTGGAGTCCGCCGGCAAGACCGACGAGCTCGCAGTGCTCGGCCGTCAGCTCGCCATGCACGTCGCCGCCGCGAAGCCGCTGGCGCTCGACCCGGCCGGGCTCGATCCGGAGACCGTCAAGCGCGAGAAGGACGTGCTGGCCGACAAGTACCGCCAGCAGGGCAAGCCGGAGAACGTCATCGAGAAGATTGTCGATTCCGGCCTGAAGACCTACTACAAGGAGGTCTGCCTGCTCGATCAGGCCTTCATCCACGACAGCGGCAAGTCGGTTGCCCAGGCGGTGAAGGAAGCTGAGGGTAAGGTCGGCGGGCCGATCAAAATCGCTGGCTTTGTGAACTATGCTCTCGGTGAGGGAATCGAGAAGCAGGAAAGCGACTTCGCCGCCGAAGTCGCGGCCGCCAGCGGCAAGAAGTAACCGCTGACACAGGCGTCCGGCGCTTTGCGCCGGAGGCCTGCCTGCGCGGGATAAGAAAGCGATCGCATCATGGCTGAGCCGATCTATCGTCGCGTGGTGATCAAGCTGTCCGGCGAATATCTGGCCGGCTCCCATGGGTTCGGTATCGATCAACCGACGGTCGACCGCGTCGCCGACGATCTGATCGCGGCGCGCAAGCTCGGTATCGAGGTCGCCGTCGTGATCGGCGGCGGCAACATCGTCCGCGGCGTCGAGGTCTCCTCGCGCGGCGTGTCGCGGCCGACCGGCGACACCATGGGCATGCTTGCGACCATGATGAACTGCCTCGCGCTCGAGGCCGCGATCGAGCGCAAGGGGACCCCGGCGCGTACCCTGTCGGCATTCGTGATGCCGGAGATCTCCGAGCTGTTTACCCGTAGTGCGACGCACAAATATCTCGCCGAAGGACGGATCGTCCTGCTCGGCGGTGGAACCGGCAACCCGTTCTTCACCACCGATACCACCGCCGTGCTCCGCGCGGCCGAGATCGGTGCGCAGGCGGTGCTGAAAGCCACCAATGTGGACGGCGTCTACAACGCCGATCCGAAGAAGGACCCCAAAGCCAAGCGCTTCGACCGCCTGACCCATTCGCAGGCGATCGAGGGCGGTTATAAGGTCATGGACGCGACCGCTTTCGCGCTTGCCCGCGAGACGTCGCTGCCTATCATCGTGTTCTCGATCGCAGAGCCCGGTTCGATCGGCGCGATTCTGCGCGGTATCGGACACGGCACGGTCGTCGCAGGCTGATTGCCGCGCCTCCGGGTCCGGACTTTGGACCCGAGGGCGTCGACAGCCGGTTTCTAGTGAAGGGAGAACGTCATGGCCGCACCTGGTTTTGACATTAACGACGTGAAGCGCCGCATGCAGGGCGCCACACAATCGCTCAAGCACGAGCTCGGCGGTCTGCGCACCGGCCGCGCGGCGGCCTCCATGCTGGAGCCGGTCCAGGTCGAGGCTTACGGCTCGCATATGCCGCTCAACCAGGTTGCGACCATCAGCGTGCCCGAGCCGCGCCTGCTCTCGGTGCAGGTCTGGGACAAGACGATGGTGAAGGCGGTCGAAAAGGCGATCGTCGATTCCAATCTCGGCCTGTCGCCGGCGACCGAAGGCCAGGTGCTGCGGGCTGCGCATTCCCGAGCTCAACGAGGAGCGCCGCAAGGAGCTCGTCAAGGTCGCGCACAAATACGCCGAAGCGGCCAAGGTCGCAGTGCGCCATGTCCGCCGCGACGGCCTCGACGTGATCAAGAAGCTCGAGAAGAATCACGAGATCTCCGAGGACGATCAGGAGCGCCTGTCGAACGAGGTGCAGAAGGCGACCGACGGCATGATCGTCGAAATTGATCAGCTGCTTGCCGCCAAGGAAAAGGAAATCCTGACGGTCTAAGACGGTACAGGAACAGCCGATGTCGAACGCCGCCGCCCCAGCAACCGACGGACCGGATCGCTCCGGCAGTCCGTTGCATGTGGCGATCATCATGGACGGCAACGGGCGCTGGGCCGCTTCGCGCGGCCTGCCGCGCGTCGAGGGCCATCGCCGCGGCGTCGAGGCGCTCCGCCGCGTGGTGCGTGCGGCCCATGAGCTCGGCATCGTCTACCTCACGATCTTTTCGTTCAGCTCGGAAAACTGGTCGCGACCCGCGAGCGAGATCGGCGATCTGTTCGGCCTGCTGCGCCGCTTCATCCGCAACGATCTGGCGACGCTGCATCGTGACGGGGTGCGGGTGCGCGTGATCGGCGAGCGTGACGGGCTCGACAGCGACATCTGCGCGCTGCTCAACGAGGCCGAGGAGCTGACGAAGAACAACGACAAGCTCAACCTCGTGGTCGCCTTCAACTACGGTTCGCGAGCCGAGATCGCCGCGGCCGCGCGGCGCCTTGCGCGCGAGGTCGCCGAAGGCAAGCGCGACGCCAACTCCATCGATGCCGACACGCTCGGTCAGCATCTCGATGCGCCGGACATTCCGGATCCCGATCTGATCATCCGCACCAGCGGCGAGCAGCGCCTGTCGAACTTCCTGATGTGGCAGGCCGCCTATAGCGAACTGGTGTTCGTGCCGATTCACTGGCCGGATTTCGACAAGGCGGCGCTCGAAGGCGCGATTGCGGAATACGGCAAGCGCGAGCGCCGGTTCGGCGGTCTCGCCGTGAAAACCGGCTCGTGACCGAGGGCGAAGCCGCGCCGGCGGCAGCAAGCGAGCAACCGCCTGCAGCAAGCGAGCAGCCGCCGGCAGCAAGCGAGCAGCCGCCGGCAGCAAGCGAGCAGGGGTCGCGCAACCTCGTGACGCGCGTGGTCGCAGCGCTGGTCCTGGCGCCGGTCGCGATCGCACTGGCCTATCTGGGCGGCTTCGCCTGGTCGCTGCTGGTGACGCTGGCGGCGGTCGGGCTGTTCGCGGAATGGGTTGTCGTCACCGGGTTCGGACGCGAACTCCGCGTCGTGGTGCCCGGCGCCGTCGCACTGCTGCTGATCGGATTTTGCCTGATGGCGGGCCGTATCGATGCGGCCCTGGACGTGCTCGTGGTTGGTGTGGTCGCGGTGGCGCTGACGTCGGGCGCGCGGCGCAACTGGGCCGTTGCGGGATTGCTCTATGCGGCCGCGGCCGAAATCGCAGCGGTCGTGCTGCGCCTCGATACGGCGAAGGGCTTTGCCGCGCTGATGTTCGTGTTGCTGATCGTCTGGGTCACCGACATCGGCGGCTATTTTGCAGGGCGCAGCATCGGCGGGCCGAAGCTCTGGGTGCGGGTCAGTCCGAAGAAGACGTGGGCCGGCGCGGTCGGCGGCTTCGTGGCGAGCCTGCTTGTTGCGGCCGGCTTTGCCGCCTTCGAAATCGGGACGACCGGGCCGCTGTTGCTGCTCGGCGCCGTGTTGTCGGTGGTCTCGCAACTTGGCGATCTCTTCGAATCCGCAGTGAAGCGGCGGTTCGGGGTGAAGGATTCAAGTCACATCATTCCCGGCCATGGCGGCCTTCTGGACCGCCTGGACGGATTTGTCGCAGCCGTCATTGTGGCGGCGATTTTCGGCTTTCTCCGTGGTGGCGCCGATGGCGTTGGACGCGGTCTTATGGTTTGGTGATGAGATGAGCGCAGTTCCGTTGCGTAACAACAAGGCCCCGGCGGCATCCGCCGTGCGGACCGTGACCGTCCTCGGTGCCACCGGCTCAATCGGCGACAGCACGATGGATCTGCTGCGTGGCGCGCGTGACCGTTACCGGGTCGAGGCGCTCACCGCGAACAGCAATGTCGAGGGTCTCGCCAAGCTCGCCAGGGAGTTCGGCGCGCGATTCGCCGCCATTGCCGATCCGACGAAGCTTTCGGACCTGAAGGACGCGCTGGCCGGAACCCGGATCGAATGCGGGGCCGGGGAGAACGCGATCATCGAGGCCGCCGCGCGGCCGGCGGATTGGGTGATGGCGGCGGTCAGCGGCGCCGCCGGACTGAAGCCCGCGCTTGCCGCGGTCGATCGCGGCGCCACGGTGGCACTTGCCAACAAGGAGTGCCTGGTCTGCGCCGGCGACATTTTCATGGAGCGCGCCAAGAAGGCCGGCGCCTGCATCCTGCCGGCGGACTCCGAGCACAACGCGCTGTTCCAGGCGCTGGCATCAGGCAATCGCGAGGAACTGACGCGGGTGATCATCACCGCATCCGGCGGGCCGTTCCGCACCTGGGCCCCCGCCGACATCGAGCAGGCGACGCTGGAACAGGCGCTGAAGCATCCCAACTGGAGCATGGGGCAGAAGATCACGATCGATTCCGCGTCGATGATGAACAAGGGTCTCGAGGTGATCGAGGCGTCCTATTTGTTCGCGCTGACGCCGGACGAGATCGACGTGCTGGTGCACCCGCAGTCGATCATCCACGGCATGGTCGAGTTCTCCGACCGCTCGGTGGTCGCCCAGCTCGGCACGCCCGACATGCGAATTCCGATCGCGCATTGCCTGGGCTGGCCCGACCGCGTCGTCGGCCCGTCGGCCAAGCTCGATCTCGCCAAGATCGGACAGCTCACCTTCGAGGCGCCGGACTTCGAGCGCTTCCCGGGGCTGCGGCTGGCTTACGAGGCGCTGCGCATGGGGCACGGCGCCACGACGGTCTACAACGCCGCGAACGAGATCGCGGTTGCCGCGTTTATTGCTGGCAAGATCAAGTTCGGGGCCATCGCCCGGCTGGTCGAGGCGACGATGAACGATTGGATCAAGTCCGGGAATCAGCCACCACTGCACTCGGCGGATGATGCGATTTCCGTTGACCATATCGCGCGAAATAAAGCTGCCGCCCTATTGCCTCAAATTGCCTTAAAGGCAACCTAGAGGGTTGGGGACGGAGCCTTTAGGCTCTTGTCGAGGGAAAACGAATGCCCGAGTATTTTCTTCATAGTATCAATGCGTTGAGCCATGGGCTCCTCGGCTATATCATTCCCTTCCTATTCGTCCTGACCATCGTTGTCTTCTTTCACGAGCTCGGCCACTTCCTGGTTGCGCGCTGGGCCGGCGTGAAGGTGCTGACATTCTCGCTCGGCTTCGGGCCGGAGCTTGCCGGCTTCAACGACCGGCACGGCACGCGGTGGAAGATCTCGGCGATTCCGCTCGGCGGCTACGTCAAGTTCTTCGGCGACGACAGCGAGGCATCGACGCCGTCCACGGAGTCGCTCGCCGCCATGACGGCGGAAGAGCGCGAAGGCAGTTTCCATCACAAGTCGGTCGGAAAGCGCACCGCCATCGTGGCGGCTGGCCCGATCGCGAACTTCATCCTCGGCGCCTTGATCTTCGCGGGGATGGCGCTCTATTACGGCAAGCCGAGCACGATTGCCCGGGTCGACGGCCTGGTCGCCGAAAGCGTCGCCGCGAATGCCGGCTTCAAGGTCGGCGACGTCGTCGTGGATATCGACGGCAGCGCGATCCAGAGCTTCGCCGACATGCAGCGGATCGTAGCTTCGAATGCTGGCTCAGAGCTTGGCTTCAAGGTGAAACGGGATGGCGCGGTCGTCTCGCTGAAGGCGACGCCGGCGCTGAGGGAGGTCAAGGACCCCTTCGGCAACGCACACAAGATCGGCGTGCTCGGCATCGAGCACAAGGCTCAGGTCGGTGAAGCCACCAGCGCCTCGGTCGGCGTGCTGGAGGCCATGAAGATCGGCGTCGAGCAGGTTTGGTACATCATTGCCAGCACGTTCAAGTTCCTTGGGTCGCTGTTCGTTGGAACCGGCAATCCGGGAGAGGTGAGCGGGGTCATCGGAATCGCCAAGCTGTCGGGGCAGGCCGCGAGCGCCGGGTTCCAGTTCGTGGTCAACCTTTGCGCCATCCTGTCGGTCTCGATCGGCCTCTTGAACCTGTTCCCGATCCCGCTTCTGGATGGTGGGCACCTGCTGTTCTACAGCGCGGAGGCGCTCCGTGGCCGTCCGCTTTCGGAGCGGACGCAAGAGGTGGGTTTCCGAATCGGGCTGGGTTTGGTTCTGATGTTGATGGTGTTTGCGACGTATAACGACATCCTCAGGATCGCCGGGTCCTGAAACGGGGCTTTTTTGTGGCGTTGCCGATGGGCAACGTCTTGGAACGAAAATGGAAATGTTCAGCTGTAGTAAGTTTGCCCCCTAGGCAAATTTGGTTACAAGCTGAGCGGCAGGTTGGGAATCTGTCGGGTCGTTGGGGAACGATCCGGCATCGTTAAGATAAGGGCGCGTTGCGCATGATGTTTGGAATGCGAGTGAGGGGGGGCCTGTTCGCCGCCTTGGTCATGTTCGCCGTGCCGGTGGCTGCCACCTTGGCGGCCGTAGCTGTCTCTGCGCCTGCGTATGCGCAGACCGTTGATTCGATCACGGTGGAGGGGAACCGCCGCGTTGAAATCGAAACCATCCGCTCCTACTTCCATCCCGGACCGGGCGGTCGGCTGGGTCAGGCGCAGATCGACGACGGTCTGAAAGCGCTGATCGAAACCGGCCTGTTTCAGGACGTCCACATCGACCAACGGGGCGGGCGCCTCGTCGTGGTCGTGGTCGAGAACCCGGTGATCGGCCGCGTTGCCTTCGAAGGCAACAAGAAGGTCAAGGACGAGCAGCTCACCGCCGAAGTCCAGTCCAAGCCGCGCGGCACGTTCTCGCGCCCGATGGTCCAATCGGATGCGCTGCGCATCGCCGAAATCTACCGCCGCTCCGGCCGCTATGACGTGCGGGTCAATCCGCAGATCATCGAGCAGCCGAACAACCGCGTCGACCTGATCTTCGAGGTCAATGAAGGCGTGAAGACCGGCGTGCGGTCGATCGAGTTCATCGGCAACAATGCCTATTCGGCGTCCCGTCTGCGCGACGTCATCAAGACCCGCGAATCGAACATCCTGAGCTTCCTCGGCGGCAACGACGTCTACGACCCGGACCGGGTCGAGGCCGACCGTGACCTGCTGCGCCGCTTCTACCTCAAGAACGGTTATGCCGACGTCCAGGTGGTGGCCGCGCTGACCGAATACGATCCCGACAAGAAGGGCTTCCTGGTCACCTTCAAGATCGAAGAGGGCCAGCAGTACCGCGTCGCGTCCGTCAACTACACCTCGTCGATCGCAACGCTTAATCCGGAAGCGCTGCGTTCGTACTCGCGCGTCAATGTCGGCTCGCTCTACAACGCCGAGGCGCTGGAGAAGTCGGTCGAAGAGATGCAGATCGAGGCGTCCCGCCGCGGCTACGCGTTCGCGGTGGTCCGGCCGCGCGGCGATCGCAATTTCGACAATCACACGGTGTCGATCACCTTTGCGATCGACGAAGGTCCGCGCACCTATATCGAGCGCATCAACATCCGCGGCAACAGTCGCACGCGCGACTACGTCATCCGCCGCGAATTCGATATCTCCGAAGGCGACGCCTACAACCGCGCGTTGGTCGACCGTGCCGAACGCCGGCTGAAGAACCTCGACTTCTTCAAGACGGTGAAGATCACCACGGAGCCGGGTTCCTCCAGCGATCGCGTCATCCTGATCGTCGATCTCGAGGAGAAGTCCACCGGCGACTTCTCGGTGTCGGGCGGCTATTCGACCACCGACGGCGCGCTGGCCGAAGTCAGCGTCTCCGAACGCAACCTGCTCGGCCGCGGCCTGTTCGCGAAGGCGTCGGTCACCTACGGCCAGTATGCCCGCGGCTATTCGCTATCGTTCGTCGAACCCTATCTGCTCGACTACCGCGTCGCACTCGGTCTCGACCTCTATCAGCGCCAGCAGCTGTCCAACAGCTACATCGCCTACGGCACCAAGACGCTGGGTTTCAGCCCGCGCCTCGGCTTCAGCCTGCGGGAAGATCTCTCGCTGCAGTTGCGCTACTCGATCTATCAGCAGGAAATCACCCTGCCGTCGGCGCTCAACAACTGTAACAACGTGCCAACTATGACCTTGGCGGACGGTACCGTGGTCCCCAATCCCGCGTTCAATCCGAGCCCGGCCTATGCCAACCTGAACGGGATCAGCTTGGTGTCGACCAACGGTCTCGGCTGCTTCTTCGACGGCGAAGCCTCGCTACCGGTCCGCAAGGAACTGGCGGGCGGCAAGACCCTGACCTCGGCGCTGGGCTACACGCTGAACTACAACACCCTCGACAACAACAAGAACCCGACCGACGGTCTGATCGTCGACTTCAAGCAGGACTTCGCCGGCGTCGGCGGCGACGTCAGCTATATCAAGAGCGCAATCGACGCGAAGTACTACACCCCGCTGGTCTCCGACATCGTCGGCGTGATCCATGCGCAGGGCGGCATCCTGAACAAGCTCGGGAGCGACGATCTGCGCATGCTTGATCACTTCCAGATGGGCCCGAATCTGGTCCGCGGCTTCGCGCCGAACGGTATCGGTCCGCGTGACATCAACCCCTACGGCACCATGGACGCCGTCGGCGGTACCAAGTACTGGGGCGTGTCGGCGGAACTGCAGATGCCGTTCTGGTTCCTGCCGAAGGAAGTCGGGCTCAAGGGCGCGGTCTATGCCGACGCCGGCGGCCTCTACGACTACAAGGGCCCGACCTCGTGGGCGGCGACCGGCGAAGTCAACCAGCCCGGCTGTATCAAGCCGACCAACAATCCGCCGTCCCCGGGCACCTGCCTTGGTTTGAGTTATGACGACAGCAAGGTTGTCCGTACCTCGGTCGGTGTTGGTCTGATCTGGCAGTCGCCGTTTGGTCCGCTGCGCTTCGACTACGCCGTACCGCTGACCAAGGGTGCGTATGACCGCGTGCAAGAATTCCGGTTTGGCGGCGGTACGACTTTCTAAGTCCGCGACCCGACCGGACTGCGACGGATGGAATGGCGCAGCCGATCTTCTTCAAGAGACCTCCTTCGTCATCGCTGGCTGAAATAGCCGCGCTGACGAAGGCGCAACTGGTCGACCCCGAAAGGGGCGCGCTTCAGATCAGGGGGCTGGCCTCGCTCGACGAGGCCGGTCCGATGCATCTCGCCTTTTTCGACAATCTCAAATATGCCGACCAGCTCGCCGCGACCAAGGCCGGCGCCTGCCTGGTCAGCCCGCGTTTCGAGGCGCAGGTGCCGAAGGGCACCGCCGTGCTGCGCGCGGCGAAGCCGTTCCAGGTGTTCGTCGAGCTCGCCCGCGAATGGCACGCCGACGCGCTGCGGCCGCAGTCCTGGTTCGACACCGAGGGCATCGCGCCGTCGGCGATCATCGATCCCACCGCGCGCCTCGAGGACGGCGTCATCGTCGATCCGCTGGTCGTGATCGGCCCGCGGGTCGAGATCGGCTCGGGCACCATCATCGGCGCCGGCGCGGTCATCGGTGCCGACGTGAAGATCGGCCGCGACTGCAATGTCGGCGCCAAGACCACCATTCAGTTCGCGCTGATCGGCAACAACGTGCTGATCCATCCCGGCTGCAACATCGGCCAGGACGGCTACGGCTTCATCTTCTTCGGCCCGGCCGGGCACGTGAAGGTGCCGCAGACCGGCCGCGTGGTGATCCAGAACAATGTCGAGGTCGGCGCGGCCTCGACCATCGACCGCGGTTCCCTGCGCGACACCGTGATCGGCGAGGGCACCAAAATCGACAATCAGGTCCAGATCGGCCACAATGTGACGATCGGCCGGCACTGCCTGCTCGCGGCCCAGATCGGGCTCGCCGGCAGCCTGACGATCGGCGACAATGTCGCGCTCGGCGCCAAGGTGGGCATCAACAACCATCTCAAGATCGGCGACGGCGCCCAGGTGACGGCGATGAGCGCGGTCAAGGACGACATCCCTGCGAACGGCCGCTGGGGCGGGCATTTCGCCAAGCCGACCAAGCAGTGGTTCAGGGAAATTCTCGCGGTGGAGCGCCTGGTGCGCGACAACGAAGGCAAAGGCAAGGAACAGGAGTGATGGAGGAGGCACCGGTCAAATTCGAGCTCGTGGATATCAACGATATCCTGAAGACGCTCCCGCATCGCTTTCCGATGTTGCTGATCGACCGGGTGATCAATATCCGCACCGATTACAGCGGCATCGGCATCAAGAACGTCACCTTCAACGAGCCGCCGTTCCAGGGGCATTTCCCGGAACGTCCGGTCTACCCCGGCGTCATGATGATCGAGGCGATGGCCCAGACCGCCGGCGTGATCGGCATCAAGTCGGTCGAAGGCACCGAGAAGCCGCGCGCGGTGTATTTCCTCACCATCGACAAGTGCAAGTTCAGGAAGCCGGTGATGCCCGGCGACACCATCGAATACCACATGCGTTCGCTCGGCCGCCGCAAGACGATGTGGTGGTTTCACGGCGATGCCAAGGTCAACGGCCAGGTCGTCGCCGAGGCCGATGTCGGCGCGATGCTGACCGACTAGAGCGTTTTCGAAACGCGGAGGTCAGGACGCGCGGCAGGCGTATCGGCCGTCCGCACCTGCGATCCGCAACACGCGGTTGAGATAGATGCCCATCGACGGCGCGATCATCAGTGCGTCGAAGGTCTCGGCTGGGACGCCGCAATAGTGCTGGTAGCTGCCCCTGACCGCGACCAGCAGCCTGCGCTCGCCGGCGCTGTAGCAGACCCGCTGGACGATCGTGCTGCGATTGACGTCGCGGCAGTCGAAGGTCGAGAGATCGACGGTCGTGCTGTTGCCAAGATCGACCGTCTCCGGGCGGATCGGCACAGAGAGCAGGCTGAGGATCAGCGCGGCGGCCCGGACCATCGATCGGTTGCGACCTTCTCGTTTGCAACAGGCGGTCATGATACGTCACTGGACAGGACGGTCAAAGTCGCGCTAACGACCGCCCCAATCGACAGCATAGTGCTTTGGTGCCATTAACGAGTTCCGGATCGAAACTTCATGAGCATGATCGACCCCACTGCGCGGATTGCGGATGGCGCTGTGATCGGGGCCGGCACCGAGATCGGTCCGTACTGCATCATCGGCCCCAATGTCGTGCTCGGCGAGAACTGCAAGCTGATCGCGCATGTCACGATCAGCGGGCACACGAAGATCGGCGCCGGCTGCATCATCTCGCCGTTTGCCGCACTCGGCGGGCCGCCGCAGGATCTCAGCTATCGCGGCGAGCCGACGCGTCTCGAAGTCGGCGAGGCCTGCACGATCCGCGAGGGCGTGACGATGAACGTCGGCACGGTCAAGGGCGGCGGGCTCACCCGCGTCGGCGATCGCGGCTTCTTCATGAACAACAGCCATGTCGGCCATGACTGCATGGTCGGCAACGGCGTGATCTTCGCGACGTCGGCGACGCTCGGCGGCCACTGCGAGATCGGCGACTTCGTCTATATCGGCGGCCTGTCGGCGGTGCACCAGTTCACCCGCGTCGGTTCGCAGGTGATGATCGGCGGCGTCTGCGGCGTGCGCGGCGACATCATCCCGTTCGGGCTTGCCAACGGCCAGTACGCGGTGCTCGAAGGACTCAACATCATCGGCATGCGGCGCCGCCAGTTCACCAAGGCGCGGCTGGCGACGGTGCGTGCGTTCTATCAGAAGCTGTTCCACGGTCCCGGCGTCTTCGCCGAGCGTCTCGCCGCGGTGCAGCCGCTCGCGGGCGAGGATCCCGCGATCGCAGAAATCCTCGCCTTCATCGAGGGCGGCAAGCTGCGGCCGCTCTGTCTTCCCGCCGATACCAAATGAGCAGGGGATGGCCGCCAGCATGACGTCAGCGGCGCCCTCGCTTTCCTCGCCGGTCGGCGTGATCGCCGGCGGCGGTGCCATGCCGTTCGCGGTCGCGGACTCGCTCACCGCGCGCGGCATCACGCCGGTGCTGTTCGCGCTGCGCGGCGCCTGCGATCCCGCGCGCGCACAGCGGTTTCGTCACCGCTGGATCTCGGTCGGCCAGCTTGGCCGGGCGACCCGGCTGTTCCGCGATGAAGGCTGCCGCGACCTGATCTTCATCGGTACGCTGGTGCGTCCCGCATTGTCGGAGATCCGGCTCGACTGGGGCACGCTGCGGCTGCTCGGCCATGTCGTGCGCGCGTTTCGCGGCGGCGACGATCATTTGCTGTCGAGCGTCGGCCGCATCCTCGAGCAAGAGGGATTTCGCATGGTCGGGATCAAGGATGTCGCGCCCGACCTCCTGATGCCGGAAGGCACCGTGACGCGCACGACGCCGGACAGCGCGGCGCTCGCCGATATCGCGCGCGGCCGCGGGGTGCTCGATGCGCTCGGCCCGTTCGACATCGGCCAGGCCGCGGTGGTGATCGACGGCCACGTGGTTGCGGTCGAGGATATCGAAGGCACCGACGGCCTGCTCGCGCGCGTGGCGCGGCTGCGCGCCGGGGGCCGCATTCGCACCAAGGCGGGCCGCGGGGTGCTGGTGAAGGCACCGAAGAGCAGGCAGGATCTGCGCTTCGATCTGCCGACCATCGGTCCGCGGACGGTCGAAGGCGCGGCGGCGGCGGGCATCGCCGGGATCGCCGTGATCGCCGGCAACACGCTGGCCGCCGATCCGCAGGCCCTGGTCGAGACTGCCGACGCCAAGGGGCTGTTCGTGATCGGATTGGCGGACTGATGCAGGCGCCCAGTCCCAGCCGCCGCCGCAAGATCTTCCTCATCGCGACCGAGGAATCCGGCGACCGCCTTGGTGCGGCACTGATGAAGGTGCTGCGAGAGCGGCTCGGCGACGCCGTGCAATTCTCCGGCGTCGGCGGCCGGGCGATGACCGGCGAGGGCATCGCGCCGCTGTTTCCGATCGAAGAACTCTCGATCATGGGCTTTGCCGCCGTCGTGAAGCAGTTGCCGAAGATCCTGCAATTGATCCGCCGCACCGCCGATGCCGTGCTCGCCGACGCGCCCGACATGCTCGTCATCATCGACAGCCCCGATTTCACGCATCGCGTTGCTCGCCGTGTTCGCGCGCGCAATCCGGACATTCCGATTATCGACTATGTGTCGCCGTCGGTGTGGGCCTGGCGGCCGGGCAGGGCGCGCGCGATGCGGCGCTATGTCGATCACGTGCTCGCGCTGCTGCCGTTCGAGCCTGAGGAATATCGCAAGCTGCAGGGGCCCCCGTGCAGCTATGTCGGCCATCCCCTGACCGAGCAGCTCGGCTCGCTGCGGCCGAACGAGGATGAGCAGAAGCGGCGCGATGCGCAGCCGCCGGTGCTGCTGGTCCTGCCCGGAAGCCGACGCAGCGAGATCGGGCATCATCTGGCGCTGTTCGGCGCGGCGCTCGGCCAGCTCAACCAGCAAACGCCGTTCGAGCTCGTGCTTCCCACCATGCCGCATCTCGAGACGATGGTGCGCGACGGCGTCGCGTCGTGGCCGGTGGTGCCGCGGCTCGCGATCGGCGAAACGGAGAAACGCGCGGCGTTCCGCGTGGCGCGCGCGGCGCTGGCAAAGTCGGGCACCGTGACGCTGGAGCTCGCGTTGTCGGGCATTCCGATGGTGACGGCCTATCGCGTCGGCGCGGCCGAGGCCTTCATCCTGCGCCGCGCGATCCGGGTGTCGTCGGTGATCCTCGCCAACCTCGTGATCGGTAGCGATATCATCCCGGAGTTCCTGCAGGAGAACTGCACGCCGGACAAGCTCGCGCCGGCGTTGAGCGAGGTGCTTGCGGATACCCCGGAGCGTCTGCGGCAGCTCGTGGCGTTCGCCACGATGGACGGCAAGATGTCGACCGGCGACAAGCCGCCGAGCGTCCGCGCCGCCGAGATCGTGCTGGCGGAACTGGACCGGCGTTCGACCTAGCCAATCGATGATGCCCTCGCTCAGCGGCGACATACGGCCGCAACGGTTCCGCTTGCCTTGAAGTGTTAGATGTCGCTAATATTAGCAATATCTAATATAGATGCGGAGCCCTCCATGAAGATCGATCCCGTCGCCTATGTCGGAGCCGTCATTCGCGAAGTCGCCGTCCGGGAACGCGATGGCAAACCGGCGCGGGCGGTGATCGCGACCCGCAGCTACGACACCGACATCGCCGACCTCTGGGACGTGCTGACCAATCCCGAGCGTATCCCGCGCTGGTTCTTGCCCGTCTCAGGCGACCTGAGGCTTGGCGGCCGCTATCAGTTCAAGGGCCATGCGGGCGGCGAAATCACAGCGTGCGAGCCGCCGCGCCGGCTTGCCGTCACGTGGGAGTCGATGGGCACGGTCAGCTGGGTTACCGTGACGCTGGCCGAGAATGGCCCTAACTCCACACGCCTGGAATTGGAACACCTCTCGGTGATCGAGGGCGACTTCTGGGACCGCTACGGAGCAGGCGCGGTCGGTCTTGGCTGGGATCTCGCGCTGCTCGGGCTCTCGCTCTATCTGGCCATGACCCCCGGCGAGGAATTCGACCGCGCCGCCGCGTCGGCGTGGCCAGCCACCAACGACGGCAAGGATTTCATCCGCCGCACCAGCGAAGCCTGGTGCAGGGCCTCGATCGCGGCGGGCACCGAGGAGGCTGCGGCGAGGCGATCGGCTGCAAATGCCACGGCAGCCTATTGCGGCGAGCCTGAGCCGGGGAGCGGAGGCTAGCGAGCGTGCACGCTTTCGACATCCTGGGCGACCCCGTCCGCCGGCGTATCCTGGAGCTGCTGGCGACCGGCGAGCACAGTTCTGGCGACGTCGTTACGGTCGTGCACCGCGAATTCGGCATTACCCAATCGGCGGTCTCGCAGCAGCTCGGGATCCTGCGGGAGGCCGGCTTCGCGTCGGTGCGGGCCGACGGCACGCGCCGCATCTATTCCGTGGAGCCCGCGCGGCTGCGCGAGGTCGACGACTGGCTCGACCGGTTCCGGGCATTCTGGCTGCCGCGTCTCGATGCGCTGGCGACCGAAGTCGCGCGGGGCAAACGAAAACGGCGCCGTCAGGAATGACGGCGCCGTCTGGATTCTCTTGAGGACGAAGCTTACTTGCGCTTGTCGATCGCGACATAGTCGCGGCGCGCGACGCCGGTGTAGAGCTGGCGCGGACGGCCGATCTTCTGCTGCGGATCCTCGATCATCTCGCTCCACTGGCTGATCCAGCCGACGGTGCGGGCGACCGCGAACAGCACGGTGAACATCGACACCGGAAGGCCCATCGCCTTCAGCGTGATGCCCGAATAGAAGTCGACGTTCGGGTAGAGCTTGCGGTCGATGAAGTAGGGGTCGTTGAGCGCGATCTTCTCGAGCTCCAGCGCGACCTTGAGCATCGGATCGTCGCCGTGGCCGGTCTCCTTGAGCACCGCGTGACACATCTTCTGCATGATCTTGGCGCGCGGATCGTAGTTCTTGTAGACCCGGTGACCGAAGCCCATCAGGCGGACTTCGCTGTTCTTGTCCTTCACCTTGGCGATGAAGTCCGGAATGTTTTCGACCTTGCCGATGCCGTAGAGCATGTTGAGCGCGGCTTCGTTGGCGCCGCCATGCGCCGGGCCCCACAGGCAGGCGATGCCGGCCGCGATGCAGGCGAACGGGTTGGCGCCCGACGAGCCGGCGATCCGCACGGTCGAGGTCGATGCGTTCTGTTCGTGGTCGGCGTGCAGGATCAGGATCTTGTCCAGCGCGTCAGCGAGCACCGGATTGATCTTGTAGTCCTCGCAGGGCACCGCGAAGCACATGTTGAGGAAGTTCTCGGCAAACGAGAGCGAGTTCTTCGGATACACGAAGGGCTGGCCGACCGTGTACTTGTAGGCCATCGCCGCCAAGGTCGGGATCTTCGCGATCATGCGGATCGAAGCGATCTCGCGCTGCTTCGCATCGTTGATGTCGGTGGAGTCGTGATAGAACGCGGCGAGCGCGCCGACCGCGGCAACCATGATCGCCATCGGGTGAGCGTCGCGGCGGAAGCCCTGGAAGAAGCGGGCCATCTGCTCGTGCACCATGGTGTGGTGCGTGACGGTGTAGTCGAAATTCTTCTTCTGCGCCGGGGTCGGAAGCTCCCCGTAGAGCAGGAGGTAGCAGGTCTCGAGGAAGTCGCCGTGCTCGGCGAGCTGCTCGATCGGGTAGCCGCGGTATTCGAGAACGCCGGCGTCGCCGTCGATGTAGGTGATCTTCGACTGGCAGCTGCCGGTCGAGGTGAAGCCCGGGTCGTAGGTGAACACCCCGGCCTGGCCGTAGAGCTTGGCGATGTCGATGACATCAGGCCCAACCGTGCCGCTCAGGATCGGGAAATCGTAGTTCTTGTTGCCGATGGTGAGTGTGGCTGTCTTGCTGGATTTTGCGTCCATCGTGATATCCCCGATGAATTCGTTGCGAAAACCGACCATGCACAGTCGCTAATTTGCGGCCCATGGCGGGGCGGAACGGCTTGTGGAGAAAGCGTCCGGGATTGGGTAGCTCATTGCCATGTGCGCTGCAAGATGGACCCTGGAGGGGGTCCATGCACGATCACGCCGCCTGATCGGCGAGACGGGCCAGACACTCCCGGCGTCCCAGGACGGCCAGCACGTCGAAAATCCCCGGCGACGTGGTGCGTCCCGTCAGCGCCACCCGCAGCGGCTGGGCGACGGCACCGAGTTTAAGGCCGTTCTGCTCGGCGAAATTCCGCATGGCGGTCTCGGTGGTTTCCGCCGTCCAGTCGTTCACGGCTTCCAGCGCTGTGCGCAGCCGGCCTATCAATGCACGCGTTTCGGGCGTCAGCACCGCAAGGGCTTTCGGATCGAGCTCCAGTGGCCGATCGGCGAAGATGAAGTAGGCGGCCGAGATCAGCTCGATCAGCGTTTTGGCGCGCTCCTTCAGGCTCGGCATCGCCCGCAGCAATTGCGCGCGGGTGGTGTCGTTGAGCTTGGCCTTCAGCGCGGCGCCTTCGGGAACATAATCCAGCACGCTCTCGAACTGGGTCACGAGGGATTGATTGTCGCTCTGCCGGATATAATGACCGTTGAGGTTCTCCAGCTTGGCGAAATCGAACCGTGCCGCCGAGCGGCCGATGCCCGGGAGGTCGAACGCATCGATCATCTCCTGGGTCGAGAAGATCTCCTGATCGCCATGGCTCCAGCCGAGCCGGACCAGGTAATTGCGCAAGGCGGCCGGCAGATAGCCGAGCGCGCGGTAGGCATCGACGCCGAGCGCGCCGTGGCGCTTCGACAGTTTCGAACCATCGGGACCGTGGATCAGCGGAATGTGGGACATGCTCGGCAGCTCCCACTCCAGCGCGTCGTAGATCTGCTTCTGACGCGCGGCGTTGATCAGATGGTCGTCGCCGCGGATGATGTGGGTGACGCCCATATCGTGGTCGTCGACCACGACCGCGAGCATGTAGGTCGGCGTGCCGTCGCCGCGCAGCAGGACGAGGTCGTCGAGGTTCTCGTTCTGCCAGACCACGCGGCCCTGGACCTGGTCCTCGATCACGGTCTCGCCGGTCTGCGGCGCCTTCAGGCGAATGGTCGGCTTGACGCCCGCAGGCGCCGTCGCCGGATCGCGGTCGCGCCACATGCCGTCGTAGAGGCGGGTGCGGCCCTCGGCGCGCGCCTTCTCGCGCATCGCTGTGAGCTCCTCCGGCGTAGCGTAGCAATAGTAGGCGCGCCCGGCGGCGAGCAGGCCCTCGGCGACCTCGCGATGGCGCGCGGCACGGCTGAACTGGTAGGTGACGTCGCCGTCCCAATCGAGCTCGAGCCATTTCAGGCCGTCCAGGATGGCGTCGATCGCCTCCTTGGTGGAGCGTTCGCGGTCGGTGTCCTCGATCCGGAGCAGCATCTTGCCGCCGAGCTTCCTGGCATAGAGCCAGTTGAACAGCGCGGTACGGGCACCTCCGATATGGAGGAAGCCGGTCGGTGAGGGGGCGAAGCGGGTAACGACGGAATTGGTCATGATCGAGCGAGACGTATGCTGGGACGGCGGTGGTGTATAGCAGGAACCGGACATAACTAAAGCCTCGGTTGACCTTTTGCCCGCCAAACCAGGCCTGAAACCGGACTTCAAACCGGACTTCAAACCGGACTTGGCCGAGCGGCGCGAATTTGGCAGAAGGTTGAGCTTAATCCTCCAGGGAACCCTTTGATGACGACCGACACGACGGCAGAGGCAGGGCGCGATTTCATCCGCGACATCGTCCAGGCCGATCTCTCCTCCCACAAGCACGACCGGATCGTGACCCGCTTTCCGCCGGAGCCGAACGGCTACCTGCATATCGGCCACGCCAAGTCGATCGCCCTGAATTTCGGCATCGCGCAGGAGTTCGGCGGACAGTGCAATCTGCGCTTCGACGACACCAATCCGACCAAGGAGGAGCAGGAGTACATCGACTCCATCCAGGCCGATGTCCATTGGCTCGGCTACGACTGGGGCAAGAACCTGTTCTTTGCGTCGGATTATTTCGAGCGCCTCTATGATTGGGCCGAGGGCCTGATCAAGGCGGGCCATGCCTATGTCGACGACCAGTCGCAGGAGGAGATCCGCGCTTCCCGCGGCACCCTGACCGAGCCCGGCAAGAATTCGCCGTTCCGCGACCGTTCGGTCGAGGAGAACCTCGACCTGTTCCGCCGCATGAAGGCCGGGGAGTTCTCCAACGGCGCCCGCGTGCTGCGCGCCAAGATCGACATGGCAGCCGGCAACATCAACCTGCGCGATCCCGTGCTGTACCGCATCCTGCACGCCCACCATCCGCGCACGGGCGACAAGTGGTCGATCTATCCGAGCTACGACTACGCGCACGGCCAGTCGGACGCGATCGAGGGCATCACCCATTCGATCTGCACGCTGGAGTTCGAGGATCACCGTCCGCTCTATGAATGGCTGCTCGACAAGCTGCCGGTGCCGTCGAAGCCGCGCCAGTACGAAATGGCGCGGCTGAACCTGACCTACACGCTGCTGTCCAAGCGCGTGCTGACCCAGCTCGTCCGTGACGGGCATGTCTCGGGCTGGGACGATCCGCGGATGCCGACCGTCGCCGGGCTGAAGCGGCGCGGCGTGCCGCCGGCCGCGGTGCGCGAATTCATCAAGCGCATCGGCGTCGCCAAGGCCAACAGCGTGGTCGATGTCGGCATGCTCGAATTCTGCATTCGCGAGGAGCTGAACCGCACGGCGCTGCGCCGCATGGCGGTGCTGCGCCCGCTCAAGGTGGTGATCGAGAATTATCCGGAAGGGCAGGTCGAGGAGATCGAAGCGATCAACCATCCCGACAATCCGGAAGCCGGCACCCGCAAGATCGCGTTCGGCCGCGAGCTCTATATCGAGCGGGACGACTTCATGGAGAACCCGCCGAAGAAGTTCTTCCGTCTTTCGCCCGGCAACGAGGTGCGGCTGCGCTATGCCTACTTCATCAAGTGCACCGGCGTGATCAAGAACGACGCCGGCGAGATCACAGAGCTCCGCGCGACCTACGATCCCCTGACCAAGGGCGGCAACGCGCCCGATGGCCGCAAGGTGAAGGCGACGATGCACTGGTTGCCGGCGGCGCAGTCGAAGCCGGCGGAGATCCGCATCTACAATCAGCTGTTCGCCAATCCGAGCCCGAACGCGGCCGATTTCGCCGCCGACCTCAACCCGCAGTCGCTGGAAGTGCTGACGGACGCGCGGGTCGAGCCGGCGATCGCCGAGAGCAATTCGCCCGACGCGATGCAGTTCGAGCGTCAGGGCTATTTCGTGCGCGATGCGGATTCGACGCCGGAGAAGCTGGTCTTCAATCGCACCATCGGCCTGCGCGACACCTTCGCCAAGGAAGTCGGTGGCAAGGGCTAGCGTCGTCAGGCGCGGACAACAGACGGAGGCGATCGATGCCTGACGAAGCCCACGATATCGCCTCCGCCATCATCGCAAGATGGTCAGCGGGTTTCGGCAAGCTCGACGCGAACGCGCTCGCCGCGCTCTATTCGAAGAGCGCGTTCTTCTTCGGCTCCAACCCGACGCTGTATCGCGGCCGCGACGGCGTCAAAGCCTACTTCGATGGCCTGCCGCGTTGGCCCGCGCCGCGCGCTCAGTTCAGCGAAGTCCGGACGGAGCGCATCAACGACGGTCTCGTCAACATGGCGGCTATCGTATCCTTCTTCCTCGACGGCGATGCGCCTTCGCTCATAGTCAAGATCACCTGGGTGATCGCGCGCGAGGACGGCGACTGGAAGATCGTCTGTCATCACGTCTCGTCGCAGACGCCATTGATCTAGGCGGCGCCGCGCTGGCGCGCGACGGATGAGGGCCCGCCGGGATGGCGTCTGGGCGCCTTGCCAGCGGCAACACATCGCAGGCCGGAGGTATCCCTTTCCCGCAGCGGCTCACCATATCGAGGAACAGAGGGAGGTGAGCATTATGCGCATTCAACACTGGCAGGACGTTGCCAGTCTGTTGGTGGGTGTGTGGCTGGTCGTGTCGCCGCTGATCCTTGGATTCTCCGGAGCGGCCGTCTGGCTGACTATCGCGCTAGGGCTGGGCGTTATCCTGTTTTCCGTCGAGGCATTCGTCATTCCATCCTATCTGGAGGAATGGGGAGAGATGCTGATCGGCCTGGCTCTCGTGCTGGTCCCTTGGACGATCGGCTACGAGCACGTCTCGACGACGGCAAACAGTGTCGTGTCGGGCATACTGGTGATCCTGCTTGCTGGCTGGGAGCTGACGACGGATCGTGACTTCACCACGTGGTGGCACGACCGCTGGCACCACCGAGCCGGCTGAAGGATCCGCGCCGGGCAATCATATCCGGGCCGCTATTGCATGGCGGCCGGAGCCGGGGATGCTGTTTCGCGCACACCGCGATCCCGCGGCGCGCAATGGGATGGCGCCCGCAGCACCGTATGTTTGCCGACGGATGACTTCATGCGTTGCCGCGGGACCTGACGGCCCTGCAGCAATTTGTTAGCCTGACGATGCCGTTCTCGGCTCGATCGGTTGCCAGATGCTGATCTTGCGCGTCTCCGGCATCAGGAACACGGCGAGCACGAAGCAGGCCGCTGGCACAGCAATCGGGTAAATCAACGCATACCCGACACTGCCGGTTGCCGCGAATGCCGCCGACGTGACAAACGGCACCAGGCCACCGCCCCAGCCGTTGCCGATGTGATAGGGCACCGAGACTGATGTGTATCTGATCCTGCCGGGAAAGAATTCCGCCAGGAACGCACCGACCGGCCCGTAGACCATCCCGACGTAGCAAACCAGGATGAAGACGATGAAGATCGCGGCCGGATAATTGATGCTCCCGGGCTGGGTGACCGTTCCGAGCCACAGATACAGCGGATAGTAGGTGATCGCGGCGAGCAGCATGCCGCCAAGGATCACCGGCTTGCGGCCGATCTGGTCCGACAGCCAGCCAAAGAAGATCAGGCTCGGTGTCGCAATCAGCAATGCCGCTCCCACGATGTAGGCCGAGGTGACAGGATCGACCTTGGAGACCTGCTGCAGGAAGTACAGCGCCCAGAATTGCCCGCTGTACCAGACCACGCCTTGTCCGATCAGGACGACGATCGCGATCAGGATGTATTTCAGGTTCGAGCTCAAGAACGCTTCCTTCCAGGGATTCCTGGTCATCTGACCGCGCGCCTTGATCTCCTGGAAGATTGGCGTCTCCTGGAGCTGGAGGCGGATGTAAATGGCGATGGCCACCAGCAGGAACGACAGCAGGAACGGAACTCGCCAGGCCCATTCATCGAACGCCTTGTTGCCGAACCATGTCCGAGTCAGGACGATCACGGCGAGCGACACCACGATGCCCAGCGTCGGCGATGTCTGCAGCCAACCGGTGTAGTAGCCACGCCGATCGTCCGGCACATGCTCGGCAACATAGGTGATGGCGCCGCCATATTCGCCGCCCAGGCACAGGCCCTGGATCATGCGCAGGCCGAACAGAACGAACGCGGCGGAGAGGCCGATCGATTGGTACGTTGGAATCAATCCGATGGCCCCCGTGCCTAATCCCATTCCGGTCAGCGTGATGAGAAAGGTGTATTTGCGACCAACCCGATCGCCCATCCATCCAAACAGGAAGGCTCCCAAAGGACGGATCAGGAAGCCTGCCGTGAACAGCGCGATCGTGCTCAACAGAGCGGCGACCGGGTGGGATTGCTCGAAAAACTTGACCGACAGAACTGCGGCCAGGCTGCCAAAGATATAGAAATCATACCATTCGATGATGTTTCCGACCGACGCAGCGATAATCACGCGGCGAAAATCATGCGGAATTTGCATTGCCATTTGCTGCTCCTATCAATTCAAAGAATCTCCTCGCGTTTCAGCGATCAATTCGCTCGCGAAAGGCGCTTGATGCGCGACGCTACCGGCGTGACTGCGAGTTGCGTGCGCAACACCTGGTCTCAGGGATGTTCAAAGCCACCTGAGAAGAGCTCCAGCGGATTTTCCTGCCGCGAGCCGACAAATTGTGTCTGTCATCCGACGTCGGGGAACAGACGTACAGCGACAGTCTAATCCCCAACGGATCGCCGCATTATGCGACTTTCGGCGCAATCAACGCGGATGGCGGCGAAGGCGCAGTTTCCGCCGCATTCTGCATCTGTTCCGCTATCCCACGGATGGCTACGTCCGGTAGCTTTGCGCCCCGACAGCGATCGCAAGGCGAGAGATGGCGGAGCAGGGCACGACGCCGGGCGGCAAACGGGGCTATGCGGGGACGTGGCCGCCCCGCGCGGCTGCGCCAGCCGGTGGCTATGCCCCGGTGCGGGTCAGCATCTGGCAGCCGTTCGTCGAGACGCTGCGGCAATGGGCGCGCGCGGAGGCAGGCGCTGGCCGGCTGCTGCCGTGGGTGCCGGTCGCGTTCGGCACCGGCATCGCGTTCTATTTCGCGGCTGAGCACGAGCCGGTGCTGTCGGTCGCGGCTGCCGTCGCGATCGTGCTCTGCCTGCTCGCGCTGCTGTTGCGCCGGCACGGGGTATTTCCCGTCATCGTGATGCTGGCTGCGGTCGCGGCGGGCTTTGCGACGGCGACCTGGAAGACGGCGCGGATCGCCCATGGCGTGCTGGCGCGGCCGATGTTCTCGGTGGCGCTGACGGGCTTCGTCGAGACGCGGGACATCAGGGAGAAGACCGATCGCTTCGTGCTGCGCGTGGTCTCGATCGAGAGTCCGCGCGACAACACCAAGTTGGAGCGGGTCAGGCTCTCGGTGAAGAAGGGTACCGCGCCCGAGGTCGGTAGCTTCGTCGAATTGAAGGCACGGCTGATGCCGCCGCTCGGGCCGCAGCGTCCGGGCTCCTATGATTTCGGCCGTGACCTCTATTTCCAGGGCATCGGCGCCTCCGGCTTCGTGATGGGCGCGGTCAGGACGAAGGAGCCACCCGCGGCCGGCGGCTTTGCGCTGCGCTATGCCGCTTTCATGCAGGGCCTGCGCGATGCGATCGATGCACGCATCCGCACCGCGCTCGACGGCGATCAGCGCGCAATCGCAACCGCACTGCTCACCGGCCGGCGCGATGCGATCACGACGCCGGTCAACGATGCGATGTTCATCTCGGGGCTCGGCCATGTGCTGTCGATCTCCGGCTACCACATGGCTGTTGTCGCCGGCGTCGTGTTCTTCACGATCCGCGCGCTGCTTGCGCTGTTTCCTACGCTGACGGCGGGACATCCGATCAAGAAATGGGCGGCAGCGGCCGCGCTCATCGCTGCGGCGTTCTATCTGCTGCTGTCGGGAGCCGAGGTCGCGACGCAGCGATCCTTCTTCATGACGGCGGTGGTGCTGATCGCCGTGATCGTCGACCGCCGCGCGATCACCTTCCGCACGCTGGCGGTGGCGGCGCTGATCGTGCTCGCGATCGCGCCGGAGGCGCTGGTCCACCCCAGCTTTCAAATGTCGTTCGCCGCGACGCTCGGGCTGGTGGCGCTGGTGCAGATCGGACTGCCGAACCTGCTGGCGTCGCCCGACCATTCGGCGACTGCGCGCGTTGCGCTGTGGGGCGGGCGTGAGCTCACGATGCTGATGCTGGCCTCGCTGGTGGCGGGGCTGGCGACGACGCCCTACGCCGCGTTCCATTTCCACCGCGTGACGCCCTACGGGCTGCTCGCGAACCTCGCGGCGATGCCGGTGGTGTCGGCGGTCGTGATGCCCGCCGGCCTGCTCGGGCTCGTCGCCATGCCGTTCGGATTCGACGGCGTGTTCTGGGCGATCATGGGGTTCGGCATCGACTGGATGATCCTGGTGACGCAATGGGTCGCCGCGTTGCCGGGCGCAGTCGGGCGGATGGCGGCGTTCGGTGTCGGGCCGCTGATCGCGGCGAGCACCGGCATCATCCTGCTCGGCCTGTTGCGCACGCCGCTACGCTGGTCGGGGGCGATGCTGCTGGCGGTGGCCTCGGTCTGGGCAGTGCGGGTGCCGCTGCCGGACGTGCTGATCTCCGCCGACGGCCGGAACGTCGCGGTGCGCGGCGGCGACGGGCGGCTGCACCTGATGCACAGCGCCAAGGATGCTTTCCTGGTCAAGGAGTGGCTGGCGGCCGACGCCGATGCGCGGACCGCCACCGATGCGTCGCTGAGCGAAGGCGTCTCCTGCGATCCGAGCGGCTGCGTGACGCAAGGGTCCGGCGGCGGCTTCATCGCGCTGGCGACACGGCCGGAGGCGCTGGCCGACGATTGCGAGCGCGCAGGCTTGATCATAACGGCGCGGCCGGCGCCGCGGGGCTGCGCGGCCTCGGTGATCGATGCCGAGCGGCTGCGGCGCCACGGGGCGCTGGTGCTGCGGCGGAGCAGGGACGGCTACACCATCGATGCGGTGAAGCCCGGCGGGATCGACCGGCCGTGGTCGCCGGCGGTTCCCGGCGACGGCGAGGCCGAGACCACGTTGCGCGTGCCCGCCACCGCGCCGCGACCGGCCGTCGATGCGACGCCGGCCGAGAGCGATCTGCAGGGCGAGGATTAGGCGTTGTCGGGTGAGGGGCCCGTGGGCAGCTCGAACAGGCCGAGATGGTATTCGTCGGAGTCTGGGCCGCCGTCGGACTTCTTGACGAGGGTGAAGGCCGCCTCGGGAAACTGCTCCCAGACCTTCAGGTCGTCAGCCGTGACCGTCAGCCAGCCGAACCGGAACATGTAGCGGCCCGGTTCCGTGACGCGTCCAGCCTTTTGCCATGTGACCTTATCGACCACCGCGCACGTCCTCCGTGCACGATGATGCGCCAAGGCGCCCGCCGACGCAAATCTCCTTCTGCGCCCCGGAACCGGATGTCCGGGGTCGCTCGAAATCGCTTAGGTCACTCGCCGCCGAATGGCTCATTCCACGGCGACGATGCGTTCAACCCAAAAACAGCGACGCGAATGCGGAGGGCCGCCGCTCCACGACCTTCGGCTTCTGCTCGACCGGCGGGTGCAGGGCCGGCAATTGCAGCACGCTGACGCGCTGTCCCTCGACGAGCTGGGTCACCAGCACATGGCTGCCGTCGGGGAATTCCACCGCGTCGTGATGGCGATCAGGAACGTCGGGCTCGACTTCGTTGAACACGCCGACGCGGAAGTTCATCGTCTTGGTCCAGATCCAGCGGCTGTCGTAGCGAACGTTCTCGGCGAAAGCGAGCTCGGTGCCCGGCAGCATGCAGACCGCGACAGTAGGATCGTTCTCCGAAGCAAAGCCGCGGGTCGACGTTCCGCGGAAGGTCGTCGTGATCAGCGTCTCTCCAACAATGGCGGGGCGCGATGCCACGGCGTGCAGACTATAGTCACACATCGGATGGCTCCTCATTGGAGGTAGCGACCCGTGCCTCTCCTTGAGGCATTGGCCTCTACCAGAGTGGACGATAGCGAACGAGTGTCTGCTCGTTTCTGGGCGATTGTACGACTGGTCCGAGACAGCTCCGATCACAAACACGCGACGCTGCGCGAGAGGTATCGGACCGCACCGGGCAGGCCGCTTGCTGCGCTATCCTCCAAAGGAACGATCCGACCTCTCGCTCGTTCCTCGCCGCCGCAAGTATTTGCTATTCAGTATTTGCGATAAAGGCCGATCAGCTTGCCCTGGATGCGGACCCGGTTCGGCGGCAGGATGCGCACCTCATAGGCGGTGTTGGCCGGCTCGAGCGCGATCGATGCACCGCGGCGGCGGAAGCGCTTCAGGGTGGCTTCCTCCTCGTCGATCAGCGCCACCACGATGTCGCCGGTGTTGGCGACGTCGTTGCGCTGGATCAGCGCCATGTCGCCGTCGAGGATGCCGGCATCGACCATCGAGTCGCCGCGCACCTCCAGCGCGTAGTGCTCGCCAGCGCCGAGCATGTCGGGCGGCACGCTGATGGTGTGGCTGCGGGTCTGCAGCGCCTCGATCGGCGTACCGGCGGCGATCCGGCCCATCACGGGGACCGCGACCGGACGGTTGCCGTCGTCCTCGGCGATCGGCGGCGTCGAGGGGCGCTTGCCGAGGGTGCCTTCGATGACGCTCGGCGTGAAGCCGCGGCGGCCGTTACCGCCGCCGGCCGAGAGCTCGGGCAGCTTGATGACCTCGATGGCGCGGGCGCGGTTGGGCAGGCGGCGGATGAAACCGCGCTCCTCCAGCGCAGTGATCAGGCGGTGGATACCGGACTTCGAGCGCAGGTCGAGCGCATCCTTCATCTCGTCGAAGGAGGGCGGTACGCCGGCCTCTTTCAGACGTTCATTGATGAAACGCAGAAGTTCGTACTGTTTGCGCGTGAGCATCTCGAGTATTCCCCCGGTTGATAGCGTCGTTCGATTCCGAGACTCTTCAGTGGGGCCTGCAGGCCGGGCCTGACCTCAGGAGCATTGTGCTTGTTGCAAGCGCTCCCTGGCGGCCTCCCGTTTGTAGACACCAGTACTCGAAACAAATCATGAACGGACACTATATGTTCGATATGTGTTCCGCAACCACTTAATTTCCGGTGAACGTGTTCGGCGATGCGCAATCGGCGCGCCCGCGAGAGCCTCATTCAGGCAGTGTCAGGATCTCGCATTCAGATCCTTTGACCGCGGCCGGCGCAAACGGCGGACGCACGAGAAGTGCCCGTGCCGCAGCGAGATTCCCGAGCAGCGATGAGTCCTGCTGCATCACGGGCGTGGCGATCAACGTGCCGTCCTCGCGCGCCTCGAGACGCGCCCGCAGATAGTCCTCGCGCTGGTCGTTGGCGGCGAGGTCGCGGCCGAGCAGCGCGGCCGCGCGTGCGTGATGAATCGTTTTTCGACCGCTCAGTGCCCGAATCAACGGCGCCAGAAACAGGAAGGCGCACACATAGGAGGACACCGGATTGCCGGGCAGGCCGATCACCCGCATGGCGCCGAGCCGGCCGTGCATCATCGGTTTGCCCGGACGCATCGCGATCCGCCAGAACGCCATCTCGACGCCCTCGGCCTCCAGCGACTGCTTGACCAGGTCGTGGTCGCCTACCGAGGCGCCGCCGGTCGTGATCAGGATGTCGGCGCCGGTCTCGCGGGCCCGGCGGATGCCGGCGGTGGTCGCGTCCACGGTGTCGGCGGCAACCCCGAGATCGACGGTCTCGGCCCCTTCGGCGCGGGCCAGCGCCCGCAGCGCATAGCCGTTGGAATAGACGATCTGGCCGGGACCGGGCCTTGATCCCGGCATCACCAGCTCGTCGCCGGTCGCCAGCACCGCGACCTTCGGACGGCGGTGCACCGCAAGCTCCGGATAGTTCATGGCGGCCGCCAGCGACAGCGCGCGGTCGGAGAGGCGGCTGCCGGCGGCGAGCAGCACGTCGCCCTCACGGAAGTCGACTCCGGCGGGGCGGATGTGCCGTCCGGCGGTTGCCGTCTCGGTGATTGCGATGTGGTCGCCGTCAGTCCGGGTGTCTTCCTGGATGATGACGGCGTCGGCGCCATCGGGGATCACGCCACCGGTGAAGATCCGCACCGCTTCGCCGGCGCCGACCGTCCGTTCGAACGGCCGGCCGGCGGCGACCTCGCCGATCACCCTGAGCCGGGCCTTTAGGTCAGCCGCATCGGCGGCACGCACCGCGTAGCCGTCCATCGCCGACATCGGCTGCGGCGGCTGGGTGCGCAGCGCGGCGAGGTCCCGCGCCAGGGTGCGGTGGTAGGCGGCATCAAGCGCGACCATCTCCTCCGGCAGCGGCGCGGCACCGGCGAGGACGGCGGACAGGGCATCGGCAACCGGCATCAAGGCCACGCTCGGAGCTCCTTCATTCGCAGTGTTCAAATCCCAAGTGCAGTGAGAGCCCTCGCCACGTCATCCGTCGATGTCACGTGGATGGCATGAAGGCCGCGCGCCCGCGCGCCTTCGATATTGGCCGCCAGATCGTCGAAGAACAGGATCCGCGACGCCGGCACGCCGATGGCTTTTACCACATGATCGTAGGCCTCGGCGTCCGGTTTCCGGAAGCCGATGCTCGAGGACAGGAAGACGGTCCGGAAATGGCTGAGCAGCTCGGCATGGATGACCGAGAAATGCGCGACGTGGGCCGGATTGGTGTTGGAGAAGGCGTAGAGCGGCATTCGTTTGGCTGCCGCCGCAAGCAGCGGGGCGATGCCGGGCATCTCGCCGGCGAAGATCGCGTTCCAGCCTTCGAGGAACTCGGCATCGGTGATGTCGATGCCGAGCGTCCGGCGCAGGTTTTCGAAGAACGCCGCATCGTCGATCCGGCCGATCTCGTGATGCCTGTAGCTGTCGTCGACGACAAAGCGCGTGGCGAGCTCGGCCGGCGCGCAGCCGGCATGCCGCGCCCAGTGCGCCATCACCTTCCCGAAGTCGATGTCGAGCACGACGCGGCCGATATCGAACAGCAGCGCGTCGACGGAATTGGGGGAGAGTTGCGAGGTCATTGCATGAAACGGTGTACGAGAATTGCGGGCAGGCGGCAATGTCCCCGATTTGTGCAGCAGTCACGCGACCATACGCATGCGACCAACCTCCCGCCATCCTGCGAAAGGACCTGTACGGCGCGGCTGACATGCAGGCGGGTCTCTCCGTTCGTCGTCCTGGCGAAGCCCTGGACCCATAACCAGGTCCAGTTGTTGAAGTGAGCTGTGGTCCCAGCGTCGCACGACAATGTACAGCTCGGGTAATGGGTCCTGGCCTTCGCCAGGACGACGGCGGTGGATGGTTCTCGATTCAAGATGTCAAACAATCGGTGTCATCACCGCTTTCGCGAAAGCGGGTGATACAGTATTCCAGAGGCAGTCGTTATGTTGCGCAATCGGCGTTCACCGCATCTCGACCCGCGTCCGTGACGATCGCGATCCGCCCCTCGATCGGGTGAGATTTCGGATTTATGGCATTGAGTGACGCTTCTGATAAAGCGAAGTATTTCTACTGCGGGGGCTTGCGCCGCCGAGCAAATCAGTGATTGGCCATTCGGGCGTTGGCGCACCAGGCGAGTTGGTGACTTGACGGGCCGGCGTTCTACATCCGGGACAGCGCCAGACCGAAATAAGCGATCAGCGCGCCGGTGCTGAGAACGATGACGACCAGCGCTTGCTCCGAGCGTGCCTGCAAGGTTTTCCGGGTCACGGCGATGACGCTCCATCTTCGTAAATCATTCTATCCAACTAACGTGGGTTAGCATCCGTTCCGGTTCCTGTCCGGGAACATGTCCATCAGCCTTGCGGGCACGTCGAGTCCCGAAATGAGCAACATCGGTCGCATTGAGATACGGCGGACGGCGTTGGCTCTGGCCCCAGAGGGATGGCAAAAACCTGACCTGTACGGATGTATGAGGGCAACGGGGTTCACGACTTCGACCCGTATGACTCCGGTACTCCAAAGGAGCCGAGCCATCTGTCGGAGCAAGGTCTAGGATGGCGTAACCAAGTTGCTTTGGCCTCAGCGTGTGCCCCCTCGCTGGGGCCTTTCTTTGGGACGCCGATGTCGATGGGCGACGACGAACATCGCCGGGTGGCGTTGCCGCGGGATCACCGTTCGCCCAGATCGATCTGCGTCAAGATGCCCTGTCGGAGCGCGAGGCGGACCAGCTCGATATCCGTGCCGACGCCGAGCTTGTCCTTGATCATGGAGTGCAGGTTCGCGACCGTCTTGGGACTAAGGTGCAGCGTCTCGGCAATCTCGTCGGTGGTGTTTTCCGCGAGCAGCATACGCAGCACCTCGAACTCCCGCGCGGTCAGGAGGTCTGCGGCTGCGGCCTCGCCGGCGAGGTGGCTGAGCGCGAGTTCGTGGCCGATATCCGGGCTGATCGCGATCTTGCCTGACAGCGCATCCATCACGGCATGCACCAGCGTCTCCGGCGGGCTGGTCTTGGTGACATAGCCGCTGGCGCCGGCGCGGATCGCCTGCACGGCGAAGGCCGCGTTCTGGTGCATGGTGAACACCAGGATCTTTGCGCGCTTGTCCCATTGCCTGAGGCGCCGGATGGCCTCGATGCCGCCGATGCCGGGCATCGACAGGTCCATGATGACGAGGTCGGGCCCGGTCTCCTTGTAGAGCCGGTATGCCTCGACGCCGTCGGAGGCTTCGGCGATGACCGAGAGGCCCGGCTGCTTCTGCAGCATCGACCGGTAGCCCTCGCGAACGACGGCGTGGTCGTCGACCAGCATGATGGTTCGCGCTGCATTGCTCATGCCGCGCGCTCCACGGTGTCGGCATTTGAGCTGGCAGCGACGGGGACGACGACGCGGAGCGAAGCGCCGTTGGGCTGTCCGGCCTCGAAGCTCAGCCGCCCGCCCAGCGCCGCGACTCGCTCGCGCATGCCGAGCAAGCCCATGCCGGACTTGAACAGGGGATCGCCGGAGGAATCGCCAAGCCTGCCATCATCGTCGATCGCGAGCACGATTTCGCCGTCGCCGCCATCGGAAGCCGCTTCGCGCATCTGAAGCCGCAGCAGCACGCGCGTGGCGCCGGCATGTTTGGCCGCGTTGGTGAGCGCCTCCTGCACGATGCGGTAGAGATTGGCGCTGACCGAGGAGGGAAGGTGCGCGAACGATCCCGATGTACTGATCTCGAATCGCTGATGTCCCCGGCTGCGGCCGTTCCAGCCGGCGATCAGCCCTTCCAGGCTGGCCGCAAGTCCGAGTTCGTCGACATCGGGCGGACGCAACCGGAAGAGGGCGCCGCGCAACGTCTCCATCATGTCGGTCGCGGTCCGCGCGATGCCGTCGCATTCGGCGAGCAGGGGCGGGCAATCCTCGGCCGCGGTCAGGCGCGCCGAGGCGGCGAGGGCGCGGATGGCGGCCAGCGACTGCCCGAACTCGTCATGCAGCTCGCGCGCGAGATGCGCCCGCTCCTCGTCCTGCACCAGGATCAGTTTTTGCGTCAATGCGTTGCGCTCGGAGAGCGCGGTGGCGAGGTGCTCGGCGAGCTGGTTGAAGACACTGCCGATCGCCGACAGTTCGGCGAGATCGAACGGCGGCAGGCGCGCGGCGAGGTCGCCTGCGGCGATCCGCTCCAACCCGTCGCGGATCAGACGCGTCGGACGCAGCGCGCGCGACAGCGCCGCGTAAACCATTGCACAGAGCAGCGGCAGCGCAATCATGAGCACGGCCATCAGCCGGCCGGCGTCGTGCCAGGCTTCGGCGGTCAGCACCGCCGGATCGACCCAGACCACGGCCTCGCCGATCGCCTGCCCGCGCGCAACCACCGGGCGCACGGCCTCGCGGCCGGGATCGAACAGGCGGCGATAGAGCGCCGCAAAGGCCTGCGGCGGCGCGGCCGTATCGGTCTGCGCGCCGCCGCAGAAGCGCTGGCTGATCTCGCCGCCAGTGCTGCGAAATGCGAGGCACAGCCCCGGCGCCATCGCCGAGGCCGCGACGCCCTCGAGATTGGGGAATTCGGCGCGCGCATTGTTCAGCCATTGGGTCTTGCTCTGCTGCAGCTCCAGCGTCCTGGCGGCGACATCGGCAACGGCAGCGATCCTGGCGCGCACCGCGCGGTCGGCGTCGATCAGGAAGTAGCCGGCGATGGCTGCAAAGCAGAGCGTCGACACGGCGGCCACGCGCAGCGTCAGCCGTAGTTTCAGATCGCGTCCGGACCAATTCCACATTGGCGTATCCTTGAGGTCGCAGACGGGCCTTGCGCCCGGTTGCGGGCAGGGCCGTCGCGCGCATTAAACGGCAGAACGGACGGGTCGAGAAGCGCCGCCTTGGGCGTTCTTTGGGTGCGGACCGCTGTCGTGAAATTTTCCCGGCACCGGCCGGGAGGCGCTCCGCTGCGGCCGCGGCGCCCGCCGGACTACGACC
Source organism: Bradyrhizobium sp. USDA 3364 (assembly GCF_054056355.1). Lineage (NCBI taxonomy): Bacteria > Pseudomonadati > Pseudomonadota > Alphaproteobacteria > Hyphomicrobiales > Nitrobacteraceae > Bradyrhizobium > Bradyrhizobium sp. USDA 3364. The sequence goes on along the minus strand of NZ_JBSRYG010000002.1, from coordinate 7,146,268 downwards.
GACTTGTCCGCACCAGAACTCGAAAGGCCCCGATCATGCGCTCCCGTCTCGTCTTGCTCGCCGTCGCTTTGAGCGGCCTCCTGATCGGAATCGTTCCGCTACGCGCGGAAACCGGCGCGGCGGCGGCACCCCCGCTCAGCGTCAGCATCGAGGATTTCAGCTATCTCGACACCTCGGGCGAGGCGATCGACCAGACCGCTGCACATCGGAAGCGGCTCGATGCGTTCACGCATGCCCTGCGCGCCGATGTTGCCGCGGAGCCGCGCTATCGGCTGGTCTCGCCCGCAGACGAGGCCCAGATCAAGGTGGTCGGCGGCGTGCAGAAGATGAGCACGCTGGTTCAGTGGGCCAAGGTGGCGGTGATCGACGTCGGCGCGAGCCGGGTCCTGTACGAGAAGCTCTACACGTTTCGCGGTGACAATGACGAGGCATGGGACCATGCGCGGATATTCGTGTCGCGCGAGGTGCGTGGCGCGCTTGCGGCCGCGCTGCCGCAGGCACAGACCGCAGCCTCAGAGCCGACCGGGCTTGCGGTGTTCGAGTTCGAGCTCGAGGATAACTCAGCGGCACCGGGGGCAGGCGCTAACGGCTCCGACGCCGTCACTCTGGCCGACGTGACCAAGGGCGTGCGAGACCGGCTTGCGCAGTCGGGCCGCTACCGCCTGGTCGATATCGGCAGCGCGATCACGGAGCCGGTCAAGGCGCACGCGCTGCGCGATTGCGACGGCTGCGAGGCCGCGATTGCGCAGAAGCTCGGCGCAGATCAATCGCTGATCGGCGTGATCAGGCGGGTCAGCCGGACCGAGTACACGATCGGCTTCCAGGTCCGCGACGCGCGCAGCGGCGCGGTCGTCGCGCGCGGCGACAGCGGCCTGCGGATGGGCGCCGATTATTCCTGGACCCGCGGCGCGGTCCGCCTGGTCGGCGACCGCCTCCTCGAGGACGGGACGCAGCGGTAGTCGCACCATAGCAAAGCGCGATAGCTGCTAGACACACCGTCAGCTATCGCCGGGCTCACGTGTGGGCTATCACGTCGGCTGATCACCGCACAGGAGCCGCCGATGCGTTTGCCCGCCGTCCTTTTCGCTTTCACGCTCGCCGCAGGCCCTGCGGCGGCCGAAGAGCTGTCGGGCACGTTGCAGAAGATCAAGGAGACGAAGAAGGTCACGCTCGGCTTTCAGGAAGCCTCCGTTCCCTTCAGCTATCTCGACGATAGCCAGCGGCCGATCGGATTCGCGCTCGACATCTGCCTCAAGATCGTCGATGCGGTGAAGAAGGAGCTCGGCCTGCCTGATATCGTCGTCGACTACCTTCCCGTGACCTCGTCGAACCGCATCCCCCTGATGGTCAACGGCACGATCGATCTGCACTGCTCGGCGACCACCAACAGCGCCGACCGCCAGAAGCAGGTGACCTTCACCAACACGCACTTCCTGAGCGCAACACGGTTCGCCGCCAAGAGATCCCTCGGCATCAATGCGATCGACGACCTGAAGGGCAAGTCGGTCACCGCCGTTGCAGGCTCGGTGAACCTCACGCAGCTGATCAAGGTCAATACCGAGCGCAAGCTCGGCATCAACGTCCTCCCGGCCAAGGACCAGGCCGAGGCGTTCCTGATGCTGGAGACCGATCGCGCCCAGGCCTACGCGCTCGACGACGTCCAGCTCGCCGTCGCGATCGCGCGATCGAAGGAGCCTTCGCTCTACATGATCAGCGATGAGGCGTTCTCGAAAGCGGAGCCGTTTGGCGTCATGCTGCGCCGGGAGGACGCGCCGTTCAAGGCGCTCGCCGACCGCGCCACGGCGGAGCTCTACCGGAGCCCGGAGATCGAGGTGATGTACAGGAAGTGGCTGGAAGCGCCGACCCCGCCGAAAGGCATCAATTACAACGTTCCGATGTCGGCGGCGCTGCGCAACGCGTTCGCTCACCCGAGCTCGAGCTTTGATCCTGACGTCTACGAGGTCGCGAAATAGCGCGGCAATGGCCTGTTGTAGCTTCCGCTGCGGCAATCTGGTCTTGTCGTGTGACGTCCGATACGATCATTCGCATGGGACAGAACAGCCTCTACAGCCGCCCCGATTTGTATGACGTGATGGCGCCGCACGATCCGGTGCTTGAACACTTCTACGTCGAGTTGGCTCGCGAACGAGGCGGTCGGGTTCTGGACCTCGCCTGTGGGAGCGGTCGTCTTACCGTGCCACTCGCCCGGGCCGGTTTGCAGGCGACCGGCGGCGATCTATCCGCCGAGATGTTGCAGCACGCACGCCGCCGCGCCCGGGCCGAGGCCGTCGCTCTCGATCTTGTCGAACTCGACATGCGCGACTTCGATCTGAAGGGCCGGACCTTCGAGACCATCATTGTCGCGATCTATGCGGCCGCGCAGGTGGCCGAAACCCATCTGCCGTTGCGGGACATCCTCGACCAGTTCGCCCGTCGCAGCGACGATTTCTCGCTCGCCGGCGTGACATCAGATGTGCCGGAGACGCATCAGAAGGTCGCCGACACCTTCCTCAAGCTCGGCGTGCTCGACGCGGCGCACGGAGGTCGGAAAATTCTGGGACACGAGTTTCAACGACGTGATCGCCGCGGGTGCGGCCAGTCTCGCGCGGACATGAGGGCCGTCATGCGGATGTAGCCCATATGGGCTAGTGCGCAGACGCCACGTCATCGGGCGCGCGGTTCCCGCCGGCGCGGCCAGCGGGTGCCGTTCTGCCATGCAGATCGAAAAGGTTGCAGGCTGCACCCAGACCGTACCATGATGTTGCCGGCCATCTCGACTCGAAGGTCCTCAGGGGCCGCATTCTGCTTGACCTGATTTCCCCCGCTGATGCCGAGTGTTGTTCGGAGCTGACATTGAATCACGACGCATTGGCCAAGCTCACCGTCACCATCATTGTCCTGGTCGCGCTGCTGGTGTGGCGTGTCGCCGACCAGAAGAAGTCGATTGAATGTGGAACAAACTGCCCGACCGACTTGTCGGCCAGCCGCAAGCCCGCGCAATAGGATGAGAGCAACTCCGATCAATCGCGCGTGCGAAACTGCGCCGATCCGGCCTGGCGCGTTCCGCCGGCGCTGTCTCGCTTCACGCGTATCCGATCAGCAATGGCGCAATGCTAACGCTTTTCAGGCGGACCGCTCTTGTTGCCGGGCAGTCCCTTGATGTTTGACGAATCCTGTTGCCGGACATGCTGGTTTTGCGAGTTTGAACCCACCGTTCCTTGCTTTGCAGCCGGCCCGTTCTTGTTGCCCGGCGCGCCGGCGATCCCGGTTCCAGAATTTTGTGCACTCGGCGATGTCGCAGCATCCGTGGACCCGGCGGCGGTATCAGGGCGTCCCGGGGCCGTTGCGGCCGCGCCGGGCCTCTGCTGGTCTCCGACATAGCCGGATTCGCCGGAGTTGCGCGTCTTCGCGCCCTTGTCGGCCTCGTTTTGCAGGTTCTGGGCGGCCGCATGTTGAACCAGGATCGGGCCGGTTGCCATAGCACCGGCGATAAGCAGTGCGATTGTGCGGTTCCTCATGAGTGTCCTCCTCAAAGATCACCCAGGACAACACGCAGCGCGATCATGATTTCCTAGGTCCGCAAAAATTTGCTGCGCGGGAACAGGCGCGCCGAGCGCGCGCCTCTATCGGCCATTGCGCGGGGCGTATATCGTCGACACCAAACACAAGATCGGCCCGCGCACGCCGGGTAACGACGTCAAATGAGGAAGCGATGTCCGACAGACTGCTGTTTTCGCCGATGACCATCCGCGGCGTCACGCTGAAGAACCGCATCGTGGTGCCGCCGATGCACCAGTATTCCGCCGAGAAGGGTTTTCCGACCGACTGGCATCTGATGAATGCCGGCAAGTTCGCTGCCGGCGGCGCCGGCCTCGTGATCGTCGAATCGACCAAGGTCGAGCGGCGCGGCTGCGGGACAATCGGCGATCTCGGCATCTGGGACGATAAGTTCATCGCGCCGCTCAGCCGTTTGGTCGGCTTCATCAAGCAGCAGAACGCGGTGGCCGGCATCCAGCTCGGCCATTCCGGCCGCAAGGCGCGTGCGAGCAGGCCCTGGGAGGGCGATCGCCCGCTTCAGCGCACGCATGAGATTGAGGATTGGGATGCCTGGACGCCGGTGGCGCCGAGCGCGATCGCCCATAGCGAGCGCTGGCCGGTGCCGCGGGCGCTGGAGACGCACGAGGTGAAGGATCTCGTCGCCGCCTGGGGGCAGGCGGCGCGGCGCGCGCACCAAGCGGGATTCGAGGTACTGGAACTGCACGGTGCCCACGGCTATCTCGTGCACGAATTCCTCTCGGGGCGCTCCAACCAGCGCAGCGACGAATATGGCGGCTCGGAAGCCAACCGGATGCGCTTCCTGATCGAGGTGACCGAGGCCGTGCGCGCGCACTGGCCGGATCACAAGCCCTTGTTCGTGCGTCTGTCGGTCGAAGACAATGCCGGCTGGGGTCCGGAGCAGAGCGCGCGGCTGGCTGTGATCCTGAAGGCGAAGGGCGTCGACGTGATCGACTGCTCGTCGGGCGGAATCAGCGAGATGGCGCCGATCCTGGGCAAGGAGATCAAATACAACTATCAGGTGCCGCTTGCGGAATATGTCCGCTCCCATGCCGATATCATGACCATGGCGGTCGGCTTAATCATTCACGGAGACCAGGCCGAACAGATCCTGCGTGACAAACAAGCAGATTTGATCGCGGTCGGCCGGGAAATCCTCAATAACCCCAACTGGCCGATGGACGCCGCGTTGAAACTCGGGGTTGAAGGGCCATTTCGTAATGTTCCTCCGCAGTTTGGCTATTGGCTGGGCACGCGGGCCAAGCGCGGATTCGGGACCCAGCCGTCGACCTGGCAGAACGGTTTGCGGGAGGCTGGGCCAGAGGCCGACCGGGAGCTGACGTGAGGCTGACTTTGAAACGGCTTGGGAACGACTAGATGCTGATTTCGGGCTGGCCGGTACATTGTAACGGGACCGTAATGGTCCGGTGACGCCATGGCCTTGATCCGACCAAAAAGCCGTTGTGTGGTGCCCCGCGTCGGGGTGAGGCGGGCCGAATGTTGCCAAACGTTGCCGGCCGCTAGGGAAAAGGATCGCGGATAATGCGCAAACATGTTGGCTTCTTCCTCGGAACGGTTGCGGGAGCGTGTCTCACCCTGCTCGTGGCCTCGCCGCAGGGGGCGCATCTGTTCGCCGTCGCCAATGCCGCCGCGCATTCCGATAACAGCAACACCTATTCGCAGCTCAACCTGTTCGGCGAGGTGTTCGAGAAGGTCAAGAGCGACTACGTCGAGAAGCCCGAGGACTCCAAGCTCGTCGAAGGGGCGATCAACGGCATGATCTCCTCGCTCGATCCGCACTCTCGTTACATGAACGAGAAGGGCTGGACGGAGATGCAGGAGACCACGCACGGCGAGTTCGGCGGGCTTGGCATCGAGGTCACGATGGAAGACGGCTTCGTCAAGGTGGTGGCGCCGATCGACGATACGCCGGCCTCGCGCGCCGGCATCATGTCGGGCGACGTGATCACCTCGATCGACGACGACCAGATCCAGGGCATGACGCTCGACCAGGCCGTCAACAAAATGAAGGGCGCACCCAACAGTTCGATCCGGCTGAAGATCATCCGCAAGGACGCCGACAAGCCGATCGAGCTCTCGATCACCCGCGAGATCATCCGCGTCCGCCCGGTGAAGTATCACGTCGAGGGAGGCGATATCGGCTATATCAGGATCACCTCGTTCAACGAGCAGACCACCGAGGGGCTGCGCAAGGCGATCGGCGATATCCAGAAGCAGGTCCCGCAGGACAAGCTCGCCGGCTATGTCGTCGACCTCCGCAACAATCCGGGCGGCCTGCTCGACCAGGCGGTGTCGGTGACCTCGACCCTGATGCAGCGGGGCGAGGTGGTCTCGACCCGCGGCCGCAATCCTGAAGAGACCCAGCGCTTCACCGCCCATGGCGGCGACATGACCAAGGGCAAGCCGCTCGTCGTGCTGATCAATGGCGGGTCGGCCTCTGCCTCCGAGATCGTTGCCGGCGCGCTGCATGACCACAAGCGCGCGACCCTGATCGGCACCCGCTCGTTCGGCAAGGGCTCGGTGCAGACCATCATTCCGCTCGGCACCGGCAATGGCGCGCTGGCGCTGACCACGGCGCGTTACTTCACGCCGTCGGGCCATTCGATCCAGGCCCTGGGCATCAAGCCCGACATCGAGGTGCTGCAGGACGTGCCGGACGAGTTCAAGACCCGCTCCGAGATCATGAGCGAGGCCAAGATGCGCGGCCATCTCGCAGCCGAGGGCGCCGAGCAGACCGGCTCGCAATCCTATGTCCCGCCGGACGAGAAGAACGACAAGGCTCTGGCCGCGGCGTTCAACCAGTTACGCGGCGTCACCGTCAACGCCGACGCCAAGAACGCCGACAAGGCCGCGCAGAAGCGGCCGGTGCCGAACTAGGACCTGACACGCGTAGCCCGGATGACGCGAAATCCGGGCTATGCCCCCTGGAAAGTTCTGCCGCCGGCGGCAAGATTTTCCGCCCGCATTGCGATCGGCGAAAACGGAATATCAGCCCTATCAATCGCTTGCATCCTGGCACGGTGATTGCTCGCGCGTGCTTCAGAGCGCGAGGGACACCATGATTACGAGTATGGCAGCACCGGGAGTTACCAGCGTGCTGCGCAATCCTACCCATCGGCGGCGACATTGACGCCGGCGGACGCATCGCCGGTGGCTGCCGGCGCAGATGCAAAAGCGGTCGGAAGTGGGCAGCAGGGGATTCCGGTTTCGACTCTGAGACAGCTCGACACTTCGCGATTGAAGTTCATCTCGGTCAGCGACAACCCCGAGCTTCGCGACAGGATGGCATCGGCGTGGCTGAACATGCACTCTGCCGCAGCTGCCACTGCCACCGACGTTCCGGACAACGCACCGCAAAACATCTATGCGACCGTCAAGGTTGACGGCCGAGTCGTTGCGACCCTCTATAATGGCGGCTCTTCGGCGATGAGCGGCGAGGCTGCTGCAAGGGTCGGAGACCTGCCGGAGCCGGGTCCGGACGGTGGCCCAAACCTGGCGCAGTCGCGCGCGGAATATATTGCGAAGGCCATCGGAGGGACGATTGAGAAGGCGTCCACCGCGATCACGCAGTCGCAATGGACGCCGCGCCAGAGCATTTCGCAGAACTACACGCGCGAGCAACTGGACGCCGCGTTCCAGGCCATGATTGCGGAAGGTCAGAAGGCCATTGCGTCGCGGTCCGCGGGCTATTCAGCCCCGCATCAATCTTCCGGTGGCTCCACGGATTTCAGCGCCTAGAGCACGATGAATTTGGATCGACTTGGTTCGGCAACGGCTTCGTTTCACCTCTCCCCAGCGGGGAGAGGTCGATTTGCGCAGCAAATCGGGTGAGGGGCCGCGGCGCTAACGAGAGACCGTAATCCCTCACCCGGCGCTCCGCGCCGACCTCTCCCAAGGGAGAGGTGAAACCCTGCCGCCGCTCCAGTTCAACCTGATCTCATCGCGCTTCGGACGCGATCTACAGACCGTCGTATCGGGCATGATCACGCCGCGCCGGCGACCGGCTTGCGCCGGCGCGTGGCGGCCGTACCCGCAGCGGGCCCGCGGCGATGCCCGGCCAGGAGTTCGCGGATCTGGGCGGCCGGCTTCGGCGCGCTGAACAGATAGCCCTGCATCTCCGAACAGCCGAGCTCACGCAGCAATTGCTGCTGCTGCGCGGTCTCGACGCCTTCCGCTGTCGTCGTCATGCTGCGCTCGGCAGCGATGTTGACGACGGCCTCGACGATGCCGGCCGAGCCGTGCGGATCGGCGATGTCGGTAACGAAGCAGCGGTCGATCTTGATCTTGTCGAACGGGAAGCGCTTCAGATAGCTCAGCGACGAATAGCCGGTGCCGAAATCGTCGAGCGCGATCCGGATGCCGATGGCGCGGAGCTGATGCAGCGCGGCGAGCGCGGTCTCGTCGTCGCGGATCAGCACGGCCTCGGTGATCTCGAGCTCGAGCCGGCTCGCCGACAGTCCCGATGCCGCGAGCGCCGCGATCACCTTGAGCGCCAGCGTGCCGCTGCGGAACTGGACCGGCGAGACGTTGACGGCGAGCCTGACATGGTCGGGCCAGTTCACGGCCTCCTTGCAGGCCGTCATCAGCACCCATTCGCCGAGCTGGTTGATCAGTCCGGTCTCCTCGGCGATCGGCACGAACTCGGCCGGCGAGATCATGCCGCGCACGGGATGGCGCCAGCGCACCAGCGCCTCGCAGCCGGTGATCTCGTTGCTGCGTAGGTCGACGCAGGGCTGATAATGCACTTCGAGCCCGCTGCCGGTCGAGATCGTTTGCCGCAGCTCCGTCTCGAGCTCGCGGCGGGCACGGGCGTCGGCGTCCATCGAAGGCTCGAAGAAGCGCGAGACGCGCCGGCCGGCCGATTTCGCCGCATACATCGCAAGGTCGGCGTTCTTCATGATCTGGTCGAGATCGGTGCCGTCCTTCGGCACCAGCGCGATGCCGATGCTGGCGTCGGTCGTGACCTGGTGGCCGAGGCATTGATAGGGCGAGCGGATCACCTCGTAGATGCGCCCGACGAGGTCGGTGACCTCGTCCTCGCTCTTCACGCCGGTCTGCACGATCGCGAATTCGTCGCCGCCGAGCCGGGCGACGAAATCGCCGTCGCGGATCACTCCGCTCAGGGTCCTGGCGACCGATTTCAGCAGCTCATCGCCGACCATGTGGCCGAGCGAGTCGTTGACGCCCTTGAATTCGTCGATGTCGATATAGAGCACCGCAAGCTGGCTGTCGGGCGCAACATGCAGCAGCTCGCGCTTGATCTCCTCGTGGAACAGCGCGCGGTTCGGCAGGTCGGTCAGAGCGTCGTAGTGGGCGAGATGCGTGATGCGTTCCTCGGCGCGGCGGCGCTCGGTGACGTCCTCGTGGGTCGCAAGCCAGCCGCCGTCGGCCAGCGGCTCGTTGACGACCTGGATCGAGCGGCCGTCGGGCGTCGTGATCACCATGGTGTTGCGGATGCCGACGTCGCGGAGCACGAGGTTGACGTAGCGATCGACGTCGCCCTGGAACGAGCCGGTCTGCTGGCGATGCGCGATGACGTCGCGGAAGCTGCAGCCGGGCTTGATGACGTCGGCCGACAGGCCGTGCATCTCGATGTAGCGCTTGTTGCAGATCACCAGGCGCTGCGCGGCATCGAACAGCAACAGCCCCTGCGTCATGTTGTTGACGGCGGTGTCGAGCCGGAGCTTCTCCAGCGTCAGGCGCTGCTGCTGGGCGCGATGCTGCTGCACCAGCTTGCGCACCACGAGCGTCAGCAGGATCGCGATCGCCAGCACCGATACCGCGGTCACCGCGATCAGGATGCCCATCTGCTCGCGCCAGATGGCGAGCGCCGCTTCGGTGGTCGTCGTGGCGACGACGACGATCGGGAATTTGGTCAGCGCCCGCGACGACACCAGGCGGTCCTTGCCGTCGACCGGGCTGGCCAGTCGGGTGGTGCTCTGCGGCAATTCGAACACCTGCTGCTGATTGGCCGGGCCGCTGCGGAAATTCTTCCCGATCAGCTCCTCGACATGGGGATAGCGCGCCAGCAGCGTGCCGTCGCGATGGTGCATCGAGATCGCGGCGCCTTCGCCGAGCGCGACGGTGGAGAAGAATTTCTCGAAGGTCGCCGGCTCGATGCCGCGGCCGACCACGCCGAGGAACTCGCCATACGGGCCGGTGACCTTGCGGACAATGATGGTGGTCCAGCCGCCGTTGATGCGGCTGACCACCGGCGCGACCTGCATGTCGGGCGAGTAGGGGCTCGATTTGAAGATCTGGAAATAGCTGCGATCGGCGATGCTGACCTGCGGCAGCGGCCAGGCACCGGAGCTGTTGATCAAGACGCCCTCGGCGTCGAACACGTTGAGGCTGCCGACATTGGACAGCGCGTCCATCTTGGACTTGAGCATGGCATGGATGTCGGCGGCCGACATCCGGCGCTTGTAATTCTCCTGGGTCGCGATGCCGTTGTCGCGCATGAACGCGATCAGGTCGCGCTGGACGACTTCGAGATCGTCGAGCTGCTGGTCGAAATGCCGCGCCAGCAGCAGCACGGTGTTCTCGAGCTCGCGCTCGCTGTTGTGCAGGGCGCGCTCGCGGAAATTCTCGGCCATCAGGGTCGCGCCGATCGCGATCGCGGCCATCAGCACGGCGCCGCCGAGGATCAGCCAGCGGATCGGACCGCTGCCGATCACCGAGGTGATGTTGAACGAGGTGCCGCCGTTTGGATTCATCTGTCGCAATCGCATCCCCGCGTTTCGCCCGGAAGTAGCTTTGGTGTACCTCCGGCCCGCGAAAGTCGTATCGAAACGAGATGGAGCAGCGGTTAGCGAGGTTGGTTAACGAAGCGTTGCGGGCATCCGCGAAAGCCCGATCGCGAAGCGGCCTGCCACCGCCACGCGGTCCATGCCGGCCAGACCAGCGCCGCCAGGATTGCAATCAGCCAAATCTTGCGTCGGCTGCGCATCGATCGCGATCATGCGCCGGCGCGATAGTGCCCGGACTTGCCGCCGATCTTCTCGACGAGATGAATGCCTTCGATGCGCACGCCGCGCTCGACCGCCTTGATCATGTCGTAGATCGTCAGGCACGCGACCGAAACCGCGGTCAGCGCCTCCATCTCGACGCCGGTCGGCCCCGTCACCTTGACGCTGGCGCGAACGACGCAGCCGGGCAGCTCGGCCTCGGTTGCGATGTCGACCGTAACCTTGGTCAGCGCCAGCGGATGGCAGAGCGGGATCAGCTCGGAGGCCCGCTTCGCGGCCATGATGCCGGCGATCCGCGCGGTCGCCAGCACGTCGCCCTTCTTGGCCTGGCCGGTTTCGATCAGCGCGAGCGTGGCCTTGCTCATCAGCACGCGGCCTTCGGCGACGGCGGTCCGTTCGGTCGCGGGCTTGGCCGAGACGTCGACCATGCGCGCGTCGCCCTTGGCGTCGATGTGGGTGAGGGCGGGGCCGGATGGCTCCCCCTTGGTCTTGGTCTCGGCTTTGGACTTCCGCGCCATTGCGTCAGCGCGTTGCGGTGGCGCGCGGCGAGGCCTGCCGCGTCAGCAAGGTGCGGGTCGCCGCGGTGACGTCCTGCTGCCGCATCAGGCTCTCGCCGACCAGGAAGGTCGACATGCCGACGCGCTCGAGCCGGGCGAGATCGTCAGGCGTGAAGATGCCGCTCTCGCCGACCATCAGGCGGTCGCGCGGGATCAGCGGCGCCAGCGCCTCGCTGGTCGCAAGCGTGGTCTCGAAGCTGCGCAGATTGCGGTTGTTGACGCCGATCATCGGCGAGCGAAGTTTCAGTGCACGGTCGAGCTCGGCACGGTCGTGGATCTCGACCAGCACGTCCATGCCGTAGCCGAGCGCCGCGTCCTCGATCTCGCTGGCCGCTGCGTCATCGAGCGCGGCCATGATGATCAGGATGCAGTCGGCGCCATGGGCGCGCGCTTCCGCCACCTGATAGGTGTCGAACATGAAATCCTTGCGCAGCACCGGCAGGCTGGTCGCCGCGCGGGCCGCGACCATGTAGTCGAGATGGCCCTGGAAGGAGGGCGCATCGGTCAGCACCGACAGGCACGCCGCGCCGCCGGCCTCATAGGCTTTTGCCAGCACGGGCGGATCGAAGTCGGAGCGGATCAGCCCCTTCGAGGGCGAGGCCTTCTTCACTTCAGCGATCAGCGCGTAATCGCCGCGTGCGTGCTTGTTCCTGAGCGCGCGAACGAAGCCGCGCGGCGGCGAGGCCGATTTCGCCTGCGCCTCGACGTCGGCGAGCGAACGCGCGCGTTTCGCAGCGGCGATCTCCTCGCGCTTGTAAGCCTCGATCTTGGTCAGGATGTCGGACATCTCTGCACTCTCAACCGTTGGAAACCGCAACCAGATGCTTGAGCCGCGCCGCGGCGGCGCCGCTGTCGAGCGACTGGGCGCCGATCGCAACGCCTTCCTTCAGATCCTTGGCGCGGCCCGCCACCATCAGGGCGGCAGCAGCGTTCAGCAAAGCGACGTCGCGATAGGCGCTCGGCTTGCCCTGAAGCACGCTGGAGAGCGCGACCGCATTGGCGTCGGCATCGCCGCCCTTCAGCGCCTCGCCGCCGACGCGGCCGAGGCCGGCATCTTCCGGCGTCACCTCTGATGTCCTGATCTCGCCGTTCTCCAGCGTGGCAACGAAGGTCGGGCCGGTCAGGGTGATCTCGTCGAGGCCGTCGGAGCCGTGCACGACCCAGACCTTGTCCGAGCCGAGGTTCTTCAGCACCTGCGCCAGCGGCTGCACCCACTGCCGCGAGAACACGCCGACCATCTGGCGCTTGACGCCGGCCGGGTTCGACAGCGGGCCGAGCAGGTTGAAGATGGTGCGGGTGGCGAGCTCGACCCGGGTCGGACCGACATTCTTCATCGCCGGATGATGAGCGGGCGCGAACATGAAGCCGATGCCGGCCTCCGAGACGCAGCGTCCGACCTGCGCCGGCGTCAGATCGAGCTTGACCCCGAGCGAGGCCAGCACGTCGGCCGCTCCCGAACGCGACGACAGCGCGCGGTTGCCGTGCTTGGCGACGGGCACGCCGGCGCCGGCCACGATGAAGGCGGCGCAGGTCGAGACGTTGACCGAGCCCGAGCCGTCGCCGCCGGTGCCGACGATGTCGACGGCCTCCGCCGGCGCCGTGACCGGCAGCATCTTGCCGCGCATCGCGGTGACCGCGCCGGTGATCTCCTCGACGGTCTCCCCGCGCACCCGCAGCGCCATCAACAGCCCGCCCATCTGCGAGGGCGTGGCCTCGCCCGACATCATGCTGTCGAAGGCGGACGCCGCTTCTTCACGCGTCAGCGTGGCGCCGGTGGCGACTTTTCCGATGATCGATTTCAGGTCGTCCATTCGCTGGCTCAGGGTCTGTTGTTGGAGCTTGGTTCCGGACGGCACGTTACCGCGCCCTCCGGATGATGCTCAATTATTCGCGCCTGTCACCTGTGCGAAGGCTGCCTGGTTGACGGTCACGCCGATGTCGGACTCGATCTTGGTGACATATTGCGCGACCTGCTCGTCGCTCAGCGAGCGCCGCAGCGCCTCGGTGAGCTGCTTGGCGGCGTCGGAGGCGAAGTCGACCGGCGGCACCGTCACGTCGGTGACGCGGAAGACCACCCACTGGCTGCCGCCGGCGACCGACGTCTGTCCGTCGCCATCCTTGGCGGTGCGGAACGCCGCTGCGGCCACGCCAGCCGGCACGCCGGGCGGCGTGGCCTCGCGGTTGAAGTTCGCGGCAGTCTCGACCTTCACGCCGGCAGCAGCGGCCTCGTCGGCGAGCTTGGCGCCGCTGTCGAGCTTCTGGACGATCTCGGTCGCCTTGGCGCGCAGCTTGGCCGAGATCTGGTCCTCGCGCCACTTCGCCTCGACCTGGTCGCGGACCTCGTCGAGCGTGCGTTCGCGCGACGGCGTTATGCCGAGCACATCGTACCAGACATAGCCGTTGTTGAACTGGATCGGGTCGTTGTCGACGCCGACGTCGCTGTTGAAGGCCTGCGACACCACGTCGAGACCGCGCGGAATATTGCTGGCGACCTGGCCGTTCGGCAGACGCCCCGAGCGATCGACCGCGTCGATCGTGACGGCGGTCAATTTCAGCTTCTGCGCCGCATCGATCACGCTGGAGCCGCCGCCGCGCTCGTCTTCCATCTTGTCGCGCAGCTCCGCGACCTTGGCGCGGGCGCGCTCGGTCGCGAGGTCGCTCTTCACCCGCGCCGCGAAGCTCTCATAGCTCGGGGTCACGCCGGGCTCGATCTTGCCGACCTTGACCAGCGCGACGCCGAAGCGGCCTTGGACCGGCTGGCTGACTTCGCCCGAGGGCAGCGAGAAGGCGGCATCGCCGACGGCCGGATCGAGGATCGCCGACTTCGCGACCAGGCCGAGATTGACGTCGGCCAGGTTGAGCTTGCGCTCCTTGGCGATGTCATCGAACGAGGTGCCCGAGGTGATGCGGGCGCGGGCCGCCTGGGCCTCGCCGGCGTCAGGAAACACGATCTGCGAGACCTCGCGCTTCTCCGGCGTGCTGAGCCGGTCCTTCTGCGCGTCGAAGGCCTTCCTGGCATCCTCGTCCGACACGGTTTCCCACTTGCCGATTTCCTCGGGCGTGATCGCGACGAAGGAGATCTTGCGGTATTCGGGCGCGCGGAACTGGACCTTGTGGTCCTCGAAATAGGCGGCGAGCGCCTCGGGCGAGGGCGGATCGATGGTGCCGGCCTGCGCCGCGCCGAGCGTGACGTAGTCGATCGAGCGCTGCTCGTTCTGGAAACGGGTCAGCGCCTCGACCATCGATTTCGGCGGCTCGATGCCTGACGAGATGGTGCCGGCGATCTGCCGCCTGAGGCCCACGCGGCGCTGCTCGGCGATGTAGCGGCCTTCGGTGTAGCCATAGTTGCGGATCACGGCCTGGAAGCGCTGGGCGTCGAACTGGCCGTTGAGGCCCTTGAAGTTCGGATCGTTGTAGATCGCGCGCAGCACCTCGGCGTCGGACACGTTGAGGCCCATGCGGCGCGCTTCCTCGTCCATCGCGGCTTCCGCCAGGGTCTGCTGCAGCACCTGGCGGTCGATCCCGAAGGTGCGCGCCTGCTCGGGCGTCAGCGGACGGCCGAACTGGCGGCCGAGCTGCTGCAACCGGTCGGTATAGATCTGGCGGAACTGCTCGGCCGAAATCTCGGTCCCGCCGACCTTGGCGAAGGTCGACTGGCCAAATCCCTTGAAAATGTCGGCAATGCCCCAAATTCCGAAACTGACGATCAAAACGCCCATCACAACGGCCATAATCGTCTTGCCGAGCCAGTTTGATGAGGCTTTCCGCATTCCTCGAAGCATGGGTCCAACTTGTTTTACAGGAGGGGAACCGGGTCGTGCCCAAATGGGACTAAAAGTCGGGACTTTTTGTCCGGCAGCGGGGCGTCACCGAATTGAAAACGCTTATAAAGTGGCTCGGGTCCCCCCGCAACCTTGGCCGCGCGGGCGGAAGCGTCGCACGGTGGACGCGAACCCGTGCTCTGGAAGTCGCGGTCCGGCTCTGATAGCGCAGGACAACGCTCGATTGATGGGAATCCTGACATGACCAATGCCATCCGGCCGCTGATCGCCGGCAACTGGAAAATGAACGGCCTGAAATCCTCTTTTGCCGAGTTCGACGCGATGCTGGCGGGTGCCGGCGGTGTCGCCGGGAAGGCCGATCTCTTGGTCTGTCCGCCGGCGACACTGGTCGGGCCCTTTGCCGACAAGGCGCGCGGCTCGAAGGTCGCGGTCGGTGCCCAGGACTGCCATCCGAAGGCATCGGGCGCCCACACCGGCGACCTGTCGGCGGAAATGTTCAAAGACCTCGGCGCGGTCGCCATCATCGTCGGCCACTCCGAGCGGCGCGCCGACCATGGCGAGACCGACACCTTGATTCGGCAGAAGGCGGAGGCGGTCTGGCGTGCCGGGCTGACCGCGATCGTCTGCATCGGCGAGACGCGCGAGCAACGCGACGCCGGCAAGACGCTCGATGTCTGCGGCACCCAGCTTGCGGGCTCGCTGCCCGATGGCTCGACCGCAACGAACCTCGTGGTGGCCTATGAGCCGGTCTGGGCGATCGGCACCGGCCTGACCCCGACCGCTGGGGATGTCGAGGAAGTTCACAGGTTTATCCGGGGACAGCTCACCGATCGCTTCAAGGGCGAGGGAAACCGGATCAGGATCCTCTATGGCGGCTCGGTGAAGCCGTCGAACGCAGCCGAGCTGATGGCCGTCGCCAACGTCAACGGCGCGCTGGTCGGCGGCGCCAGCCTGAAGGCGTCCGATTTCCTGGCGATCGCCGCGGGCTGCTGAGGGGGCGTCCGCTGACCTTTCACCGTCATCCTGAGGAGGCCGCGTAGCGGCCGTCTCGAAGGATCGACGGCCCGGCTGGTGGCCCGTCGATCCTTCGAGACGCGCGCAAGAGCGTGCTCCTCAGGATGACGGGATTGGCACTGCAGCGGCGCCGATCCGCTTCCAGTAGATCAACGTCCCGGTGAGGCCGCCATGCGGCTTCAGCGCGTAATCCGGGATCAGGCCGGTGAGTTGGAAGCCCAGCCTTTCATAAAGCGGAGCGGCACCGTCCTGTTCGGCGGTGTCGAGCACCAGCAGCGTGCGACCATGCGCGATCGCAAGCTGCTCGGCTTCGCGCATCAAGGCTGTCGCCGCGCCGCGATGGCGGTGCGCGACACGCGTCATCATTTTTGCAATTTCCGCGCGATGCGGCTGGTTCGGCGGCAGCTTCAAGAGCAGCGTCACGGTGCCGATCAGGTCATTGCCGTCGAACGCGCCGAGCACGATGCGCTCGCCGCGTGCGGCGGCCCCGAGCGAGTCCTGCCAGAACGCGTCGGCGTCAACGCGCGCCAGCGGATGCATGAAGCTGACCGAGCCGCCGCTGGCGACGGTCTCGATCAACAGCTCGCTGAGTGCGCGGCGAATCTCGGGCCTATCTTCGAGCGGCTTGATGGCAAAGTGCGACATGCGTCAGCTCCGGGCCAACGTGACCACGTAGGTGCAGGCGGCGCCGGCTTCGTTGGCGAAGGTCGTGTCCGCCGGCGGGCCGAAGCCGAGGCAATCGCCGGAGCTAAGCACATGGCGTGCGCCGCCTTCGGTGATGACCAGGCTGCCGCTTAGCACCCAGACCAGTTGGCGGATATGGGCGTAGGAGGAGGCGGGCAGGGTCACGGTCTGCTTGGGCGGCAGCTCGACCCGCACCAGTTCGACCGGATGATCGGGACGGCTGAATACCTGACGGCGCAGGTAGCCGGTTTCCGGATCACGCCAGATCGGTTGCGCGGCGGCGCGCGACAGCCGTTCGCCCTCGCCCTCGGCGCGCAGCATAAGGCCAGCCAAGGTGAGGTCGAAAGCCGAGGCGAGGCGCACCAGCACGACCGCGGTAGGACTGACCTCGGCGCGCTCGATCTTGCTGATCGTCGCCTTGGAGACGCCGGCGCGTTCGGCAAGGTCGGCCAGCGACCAGCCCCGGCCGTCGCGCTCGAGCCGGATTCGCTGCGCCAGCCGCTGGCTCAGATCGTCCACCAAAGTGTCCATTTGTCAATTATAATGGAAAATACCGATTCCGATCAAGGCCCGGATGCGCGCAGCCGACGCTGCTTGAGGTCATCGCCATTGCGACTATCTCGGGGGTGACAACGCCCGGTCCAATCGTGTAACAGGGCGCGACTTCACGAAAACCCGCAAAGCCCGATAGCGCCGTTTGTCTGGCCGCTTGGCGGCTTGTGACGGAAGGCTTGCGATGCAGACTGTCGTTATCATTATTCATCTCATGATTGTCGCCGTCATGATCGGCGCCGTGCTGCTGCAGAAATCCGAAGGCGGCGGCCTCGGCATGGGCGGCGGCGCCGGCTTCATGTCGAGCCGCGGCACCGCGAATCTGCTGACGCGGACCACCGCGATCCTCGCGGTCGGCTTCTTTGTGACCAGCCTGTTCTTGTCCTGGTACGCGGGCTACGACCGCAAGCCGAGCTCGATCATCGGCACCGGCGCACCGGCGCAGACCCAGCCTGCCGGTGGTACGCCGATGAATGCGCCGACCTCGGGCGGCATCCTCGATTCGCTGAAGAAGGCCGACGAGCAGCAGGGCCAGCAGGCCCCGAGCGGCCCGCAGGCGCCACGGTCGCAATAAAGCAGGGTGGCCATGCAGGATGCCCGGCTGGCGTCCTGTATCAGGAACCCCCATTAATATTCTGAAATCGCTCTCAATTTAACGTAACCCACAGCCCGGTGATTTGTTTGCCGGGAACAGCCGATTCGTTTTGCGAATCGCAGGAAGCGGCTTAAAGGTAAAGTCCCATGGCGCGGTACATCTTCATCACCGGCGGCGTGGTCTCCTCGCTCGGAAAGGGTCTGGCATCGGCGGCGCTCGGCGCTCTGCTGCAGGCCCGGGGCTACAAAGTCCGCCTTCGCAAGCTCGATCCCTATCTCAACCTCGATCCCGGAACGATGTCGCCGTATCAGCACGGCGAAGTGTTTGTGACCGACGACGGCGCCGAGACCGATCTCGATCTCGGCCATTACGAGCGTTTCACCGGCCGTCCGGCCACCAAGGCCGACAACATCACGACCGGGCGGATCTATCAGGACATCATCACCAAGGAGCGCCGCGGCGATTATCTCGGCGCCACCATCCAGGTGGTCCCGCACGTCACCAACGCGATCAAGGAATTCGTGCTCGAGGGTAACGACGAGTACGATTTCGTGCTGGTCGAGATCGGCGGCACGGTCGGCGACATCGAGGGCCTGCCGTTCTTCGAGGCGATCCGCCAGCTCAAGAACGAGCTGCCGCGCGATCACGCCGTCTATATTCACCTGACACTTTTGCCGTACATTCCAAGTGCCGGTGAACTCAAGACAAAGCCGACGCAGCATTCGGTGAAGGAGCTGCGCTCGATCGGCATCCAGCCGGACATCCTGCTGTGTCGCACCGACCGCGAAATCCCGAAGGAAGAGCGGCGCAAGCTCGGCCTGTTCTGCAACGTGCGCGAAAGCGCCGTGATCGAGGCGCGCGACGTCGACAACATCTACGCCGTGCCAGAGGCCTATCACGCCGCCGGGCTCGACGACGAGGTGCTGGCCGCGTTCGGCATCACGGCGAAGATCCCGCCGGCGCTGCAGAGCTGGAACGTGATCAACGAGCGCGTCCGCAATCCGGAAGGCGCGGTGACGATCGCGATCGTCGGCAAGTACACCGGCATGAAGGACGCCTACAAATCGCTGATAGAGGCGCTGTCGCATGGCGGCATCGCCAACAAGGTGAAGGTCAATCTCGACTGGATCGAGAGCGAGGTGTTCGAGAACGAGGACCCGGCGCCGTTCCTCGAGCACGTCAACGGCATCCTGGTGCCCGGCGGCTTCGGCCAGCGCGGCGCCGAGGGCAAGATCCGCGCGGCGCAGTTCGCGCGCGAGCGCGACGTGCCGTATTTCGGCATCTGCTTCGGCATGCAGATGGCCGTGATCGAGGCGGCGCGCAATCTGGTCGGCATCGAGGAGGCCAACTCCACCGAGTTCGGCCCGACCAAGGAGCCGCTGGTTGGCCTGATGACCGAATGGCTGCGCGGCAACGAGCTCGAGAAGCGCTCGCAGAGCGGCGACCTCGGCGGCACCATGCGGCTCGGCGCCTATCCCGCGGCGCTGAACCGCGGCAGCCGCGTCTCGCAGGTCTATGGCGGCGCGACCGAGATATCCGAGCGGCATCGCCACCGCTACGAGGTCAACACCGCCTACAAGGATCGGCTCGAGCAGCACGGCCTGCGCTTCTCCGGCATGTCGCCCGACGGCGTGCTGCCGGAGATCGTGGAATACGAGGACCATCCCTGGTTCATCGGGGTCCAGTTCCACCCCGAACTGAAGTCGCGGCCGTTCGAGCCGCATCCGCTGTTTGCGTCCTTCATCCAGGCCGCGGTCGTGCAGAGCCGGCTGGTGTAGCCAGCATCCGCTGCGCCGTCACACGGCGGCGCAGTCCTCGCTCGCCCGGCGTTCTTTCTTCACTTGTGCAACGCCTGCATCGGCCGCCGGCGCGGCGTCACGCGTGATCAGCTTGTATTGCGGGCGTCGTGTCAGTCGGTAGACCGCGGCGGGCGGCACGTTCATGATCGCGCGATCGACCAAGGTGGCGCGCAGGCCGAGCCGGTCGAGGATCGGCCGCGGCACCGGGCAGCGCATGCCGTAGGTGAATTGATAGAACGCGCCGCCGGGACGCATGTAACTGAACGCGCCGCTGACGATCGAGATCACCTTGCGCGGCGACATGTTGAGCAGCGGCAGTCCGCTGACGACGGCGCCGACCGGTGCGCCATCGTAGAGCCGTTCCGAGGCCAGCCGCGCCGCGTCCATCCACAGCACGCGCGCGCCGGGAAATCGCAGCTGCAACAGCCGCATGAAGTCCGAACCGTACTCGATCAGCGTGAGGTCCTGCTGGCGCACGCCGCGCTTCAGCAGCTGATAGGTGAATGCGCCCGTGCCCGGACCGAGCTCCAGCACCGGACCGGTATTGGCGCTGATGTCGCGCGTGATCAGTTCGGCGAGCGCCGCGCCCGACGGCGCGATGGCACCGACGCGGCCGGGGGCTGCCATCCACGCCGTGAAGAAAGAGAGGAGGTCATTTGACATTGGGATTCCCAGCAAGGTGTCGCAGCGCTTCGACTCGATTGCGAAGCGTGATGCCTTGTTTGCGGGACCCGCATTGCGACAACATTGCGCGATGTTGCGCGCGTTACGATGCAAATGGCGCCGGCGGTAATGTGAGGCGGAAGCATGCGCCGCCCTTCGGTCCGTCGAGCACGGAGACGTGACCGCCGTGCAGCCTTGCGATCTCGCGGACCATGTTGAGACCGAGGCCGGCGCCGCGATCGAGCGGCGCGAGCCGGTAGAACGGATCGAAGATCCGCGCGCGCTGGTCCTGCGGAATGCCGTCGCCTTCGTCGGTCACATCGATGGTCGCGGCGCTGCCGACATGGATCGTGATGGTGCCGCGACGGCCGCCATGCTGGATCGCATTCTGCACGAGATTGGTCAGCGCGCGCTCCAGCGCGGCGCGGTCGCCGAGCGTTTCGACGCGATCGGTGGCGGTATCGAGCGAGAGTTCGTAGCCGGCCGCGATCGCGAGCGGCGCAAGGTCGGCGGCGACGCTGCGCGCGACCGCGACGAGATCGACGCGCCCGAACGGATTACGGCACTGGTCGAAGCGCTGGATGTCGAGCAGCTGCTCGGCCAAGGTCGCAAGCCGTGCTGAATCCTCGAGCAGGCGGGTTCTCTCTGGGCCCGCGGGCAACGACTCCAGCCGCGTGTTGAGGATTGCGATCGGGGTGCGCAATTCGTGCGCGGCGTCGGCGACGAAGCGCTGGTGGCGCGAATAGCCGTCGTCGAGCCGCGTCAGCGCATCGTTGACGGCGGTCACCAGCGGCGCGACTTCGAGCGGCAGATGGTCGGCCGACAGCCGGCTGCCGCGCTGGCGGAAGTCGATCCGGCGCGCCTCGTCGGCCGCGGTGTCGAGGCCGGCGAAGGCACGCTTGACCACCATCGGCGTCGCGATGAACGTGGCGCATGCCATCAGAAGCAGGCCGGGCAGGGCAATGGCGAGGAATGCCAGCGTGGTGGCGAGTGCGGTCTTGACGCTCGACGTCGGCCCCTGCGTGGCTGTGAGCACCTGCACGGGGCCGGCGTCTGAAGTGACGCGCTTCAATCGCGCCGGCGCCTTGCGCGGATCGTCCTCGAACATCTGCCAGCCGAGCCTCGCCTGGCTGATCTGATCGAGTGCATCGCCGATCCTGGCAAATTCGGCCGGCACCGCGCCTTCCGACAGCGAATGGCCTTGCCGGTCGCGCACCAGGAACCAGAGGTCGGGCGTTGTGTCGCGAAGTTGCTTGAGTTCGGCCGTCGGGCGCAAGATCAGGTCGCCTTTGCCGCCGCGCGCGACCGCGCCCTGCACGATGGAAATGACGTGATCCTCGTCGCGCGGAACGATCAGGAAACCGGTGGCGCACAACGCGCTGATCAGGCAAACGATCAGCATGGCAAGCAGCAACGCCTGAAGGGTCACCAGTCGCCAGCTCAGTTTCGAGCGCAGGCAATAGTGATCGGCTTGTTCGCTCATGAGGTCTGCTTCAGGAGATAGCCGACGCCGCGGATGCTGTGGATCTCGACGCCGGCATCGCTGTCCGCGAGCTTGCGCCGCAGCCGCGAGACGTGGGCATCGAGCGCGTTGGACTGGATCTCATCCTCGAAATTGTAGACGGCTTCTTCCAGCGTCGCGCGCAGCACGGTGCGGCCCATACGGCGCAGCAAGGTCTCCAGCACCAGCAGCTCGCGCCGCGGCAGCTCGAGCGGATGGCCGTCGACGCTGGCTTCGCGATGGCCGCAATCGAACGCCACGCGGCCTGCCTTGATGATCTCGAGCTGCAAACCGGCGGGACGGCGCAACACCGCGCGCAGCCGCGCCAGCAGCTCCTCGACGGCGAAGGGTTTTGCCAGATAGTCGTCGGCGCCGCGGTCGAGCCCGGTGATGCGGTCGGCGAGGTCGCCGCGCGCGGTCAGCACGATGATCGGAACGCCGTCCGCCTTGGCGCGCAGTTTCGGGATCAGCGTGAGGCCGTCGCCGTCGGGAAGCTGACGGTCGAGCAGGACTGCGCCATGCACGTCGGCGCAGATCGCTTCCTCGGCCTCGGCAAGGGTCGGCACATGGTCGACCACCATGTCGTAGCCCTTCAGCGCCTGCGACAGCGCCGCCGCCATTTCGGCCTCGTCTTCAACCAGCAGTATCCGCATGTCCTCTTGGGTCCAGGTCCCGAACGGCGCCGGTACTAAAGCGCGATCAGGCGCGCTTTAGCCTTTTGATTGAGCATGATGTTTTCGGAAAACCGCTTCGCGCTTTTCCGGATCATGCTTTGAGCAAGTAACATTGCAACAACATTGCGGAAATGGCGGCTCCCGATCAGCAGGGGTGCCATGTTGTCACCCCCTCAAGACAGTCCGCAAGGCGCTGGCTATAACCGCCCGCACACAAATCTGGGAGGACTGCCAATGATCTACGAGACCCGCGTCTATCGCTGCCTGCCGGGCCGGTTGCCGGCGCTGCTCAAGCGCTTCGAGACCATCACACTGAAGCTCTGGGACAAGCACGGCATCAGGCAGGCCGGCTTCTTCACGACGCTGGTCGGCGAATCCAACCAGGAACTGACCTATCTGCTCGCCTGGGAATCGCTCGCCGAGCGCGAGAAGAAGTGGACTGCGTTCGCGACCGATCCGGAATGGATCGCCGCGCGCGCCAAGACCGAGGAGGACGGCCAGATCGTTCTCAACATCGTCAACCAGCTGCTGGTGCCGACGTCGTTCTCGTCGGTGAAATAGTGCATCACCTTTCGTCATGCCCGGGACAAGCCCGGGCATGACGGCAATTGGGATATGAGGAGCGTATCGGTTATTGCGCGCAGCCGGAGGTCTGATCGCCTTCGCGGACCATCGGTTTGCCGTTGATGAAGACGCCGTGGCTGCCGGAGGTCGTCTTGCCGCCGCAATGCGTGCGATCGCCCATGACCACCGCCGGCTTGCCGTTGATCAGGACGTTGGGCACGCCCTCAACCAGCGGACCGCCATTGCTGGTGGTGTCGCCGCTGCGCGCCGCCGGCTTGCCGTTGACAGTGACGCCGGCGGCGCCGCTGGTGACGACTCCGGGCTGGCTGCTGGCCTGGCCATAGGCCAGACCCGACATCGCCGACAGGGCGGCCAAGGCTCCGATCACCATCGAAATGCGCATGTCGTTCCTCATTGGGAATCTGTTCCGTGCCAGTCTATAGGAGCGGTTAGGGCGGGATTGTGATAGCACGACGCACCCACGGCGTCAGCGCAACCCCCTTAATCGTGCGGGATGGCTTGATCCCTCCCGCGCGGGATTGCATGGTCGCCGGCAAAAGGATGCAGCATTTTGACCAATCAGGTTTCCGCGCAAGCCGCTGCGCCGATCGTTGCCGTCGGATCGGCCAAGTTCGGCAATGCCTTGCCTATCTCGATCATCGCCGGTCCCTGCCAGCTTGAGAGCCGCGCGCATGCGCTTGAAGTGGCCTCCGCGCTGAAGGAGATCGCGGCCCGGCTCAAAATCGGTCTGGTGTACAAGACCTCGTTCGACAAGGCGAACCGCACCAGCGCGTCGGCCGCGCGCGGCGTCGGGCTGAAACAGGCGCTGCCGATCTTCGCCGAGATCCGTTCCTCGCTGGGGCTGCCGGTGCTGACCGACGTGCATGAGCCCGACCAGTGCGCTGGGGCGGCAGAGGCCGTCGATGTGCTGCAAATCCCGGCGTTCCTGTGCCGGCAGACCGATCTCCTGCTGGCCGCGGCCGCGACCGGCAAGGTCGTCAACGTCAAGAAAGGCCAGTTCCTAGCACCGTGGGATATGACGAATGTGGTCAGCAAGATCACCGGTGCCGGCAACGCCAATGTGCTGGTCACCGAGCGCGGCGCATCGTTCGGCTACAACACGCTGGTGTCAGACATGCGCGCGCTGCCGATCCTGGCGCGCACCACCGGCGCGCCTGTCATCTTCGACGCCACCCATTCGGTGCAGCAGCCGGGCGGCAAGGGCACCTCGTCAGGCGGCGAGCGTGAATTCGTGCCGGTGCTGGCGCGCGCCGCGGTCGCGGTCGGCGTCGCCGGCGTGTTCATCGAGACCCATCCCGATCCGGATCATGCACCGTCCGACGGCCCCAACATGGTGCCGCTCCGCGACTTCGAATCCCTCGTCAAGCGGCTGATGCAGTTCGACGCGCTGGCCAAGACCGCAGCCTGACGGGAGTGACGACGACATGACCGCAACCAGCGGCATGCCGCCGGCCCTCAACGTCATCACGCTGGCGACCTTTGCGGCGAGCCTGTCGGTGAGGGCGCTCGATCCGGTGCTGCCGCATGTCGCTGATGATTTCGGCGTCAGCATCGCGACCGCGGCGAGCTTTGCCGCGGTATTCGCCTTCACCTTCGCCGCGGTCCAGCCGGCGATCGGCGCCGCCGCCGATCTGTTCGGCAAGGCGCGGCTGATGACGATCTGCCTCGGGCTGCTCGGCGTCGCCAACATTCTCGGCGCGCTCTCGACCTCGTTCCCGATGCTGTTCGTGACCCGCGTGCTCGCCGGCATCGGTTCGGGCGGCGTGTTTCCGGTGGCGCTGTCGCTGACCAGCGATCTGGTCGGCCCTGACAAGCGGCAGCTCGCGATCGGGCGAACGCTTGCGGGCTCGATGACCGGCAATCTGCTCGGCGCCACGGCCTCCGGTCTGATCGGCGATTTCCTCGGCTGGCGCGGCGTGCTCGCGGTGCTCGGCGGCCTCGTGATCATCGTCGCGCTGGCGGTCGCGGCCGGCTTCCGCGGCGCGGCGCTGAACCGTCCGCCGCGCACCAGCCTGAAGGCGCTGCGCCACGGCTATCGCACCATCTTCACCAATCCGAACGCGCGCATCTGCTATTCGGCGGTCTTCATCGAAGGCTGCTGCGTGCTCGGGCTGTTTCCCTTCATCGCCTCGTTCCTGTTCGAGCTCGGCGAGACCTCGCTGTCGATCGCCGGCATCGTGATCGCGGGCTTTGCGATCGGCGGATTGATTTACACGCTGACGGTGTCGCGCCTGCTGCCGTGGATGGGCGTACGGGGCATGATGATCACAGGCGCGACGCTGGTCGCCATCCAGCTGGTCGGCGTCGCGTTCGGGCCGCACTGGAAGCTGCAGATGGCGGGCCTCCTGGTGATGGGCCTCGGCTTCTACATGATCCACGGCTGCCTGCAGGTGTTCGCCAGCGAGCTGTCGGTCGAGGCGCGCGCCACCGCGCTGTCGCTGCATTCGTTCTTCTTTTTCATGGGCCAGACCGTCGGCCCGATCGCCTACGGCTTCGGCCTGCAACGCGCCGGCAAGACGGCGACGCTGGTCTCGGCCGCTGCCGTGATGGTGGTGCTCGGCTTCATCTGCGCGAGATTCCTGAAGCAGACTCGGCCGGCGGATGCCGCCGCGCGGCCGGACGTCGAGGCTTAAGGGACGAAGCTATTACCCCCGCCCGCGGTACGTCGCGACGCCCTGATCGGGAACCCAGAGGCCCTTCGGCAGGCGGCCGGTCTGGAAGAATACGTCGATCGGGATGCCGCCGCGCGGATACCAGTAGCCGCCGATGCGCAGCCATTTCGGCTTGATCTCGTCCGTGATCCGCTTGCCGATCATGACCGTGCAATCCTCATGGAATGCGCCGTGGTTGCGGAAGCTCGCGGCGAACAGTTTCAGCGATTTGGATTCCAGAAGCCAGCGGCCCGGCACATAGTCGATTACCAGATGCGCGAAGTCCGGTTGGCCCGTCACCGGGCAGATCGAGGTGAATTCCGGTACCGTGAAGCGCACCAGATAATCGGTACCAGCCTGCGGGTTGGGCACGCGGTCGAGCTGCGCCTTTTCCGGCGCGTCGGGCCATTCCACTGCACGGCCGAGTTGCAGGCCGGGGGAGGTCGTTGATTTGCTGGATTTCTTTGCCATTGGGATCTCCGTTTGGGTCTCATAGAGCATGATCCGGAAAAGTGGAAACCGGTTTTCCTGCAAAACAACCCCATGCAAAGGAAGGCCATGCGGGGGGGCCCGTCACCCGGCCTTTTCCCCCTCGATGCATTGCGGTAGAAGCACCGCCATCTGCCCCCCTCACTGCCATAAGAGGTTCTCATGACTGACATCGTCGACATCATCGGCCGCGAAATCCTGGACAGCCGCGGCAACCCCACCGTCGAGGTCGATGTCGTGCTGGAGGATGGGTCAATCGGTCGCGCGGCGGTGCCGTCGGGCGCCTCCACCGGCGCCCATGAGGCGGTGGAACTGCGCGACGGCGACAAGTCGCGCTATCTCGGCAAGGGCGTCGAGAAGGCGGTTGCCGCCATCAACGGCGAGATCTTCGAGGCGCTGAGCGACCAAGCCGTCGAGGAGCAGGTCGCGATCGACCAGATCATGATCGAGCTCGACGGCACGCCGAACAAGAGCCGGCTCGGGGCCAACGCCATCCTCGGCGTCTCGCTGGCCTGCGCCAAGGCCGCCGCGGAATCCTTCGACATGCCGCTGTATCGCTATGTCGGCGGCACCTCGGCGCGGACGTTGCCGGTGCCGATGATGAACATCATCAACGGTGGCGTGCATGCCGACAACCCGATCGACTTCCAGGAATTCATGATCCTGCCGGTCGGCGCCAATTCGTTCGCCGAAGCGCTGCGTTGCGGTTCGGAAATCTTCCACACGCTGCGCGGCGAACTGAAGAAGGCCGGCCATAACACCAATGTCGGCGACGAGGGCGGCTTCGCGCCGAACCTGCCGTCGGCCGATGCCGCGCTCGACTTCGTGATGAACGCGATCGGCAAGGCCGGCTACAAGGCAGGCGACGACGTCGTGCTCGGCCTCGACTGCGCCTCGACCGAATTCTTCAAGGAAGGCTCTTACGTCTACGGCGGCGAGAACAAGACCCGCTCGCGTTCGGAGCAGGTGAAGTATCTCGCCGATCTGGTCGGCCGCTATCCGATCGTGACGATCGAGGACGGCATGTCGGAGGACGACATGGACGGCTGGAAGGAACTGACGGATGCGATCGGCAACAAGTGCCAGCTGGTCGGCGACGATTTGTTCGTCACCAACGTCACGCGGCTCGCCGACGGCATCAAGCACGGCCGCGCCAACTCGATCCTGGTCAAGGTCAACCAGATCGGCACGCTGACCGAGACGCTTGCGGCGATCGAGATGGCCTACAAGGCCGGCTACACCGCCGTGATGTCGCACCGCTCGGGCGAGACCGAGGACTCCACGATCGCCGATCTCGCGGTCGCCACCAATTGCGGGCAGATCAAGACCGGCTCGCTGGCGCGCTCCGACCGTACCGCCAAGTACAACCAGCTGCTGCGCATCGAGCAGCAACTCGGCACCCAGGCGAAATACGCGGGCAGGACGGCCTTGAAGGCCCTGGCGTAACGCCCCAACTGATCGGAACCAACAAACGCAAAATGGGAGGTCGGGATGAGCGACGGCAAGAGCGGTCTGCAACTGCGTTCGCTGCTCAAGAAGGATGGCGAACTCGAACTGTCGCTAGTCAATGTCCCGACCCCCGAGCCCGGCCCCGACGAAGTCGTGGTCCGGGTCGAGGCCGCCCCGATCAATCCGTCCGACCTCGGCCTGTTGATCGGTCCGGCCGACATGTCGGCCGCCAAGGTCACCGGCAGCAGGGAATTGCCAGTGGTGACCGCGCGCGTGCCGGAAGCGGCGTTGCCGGGTCTCGCCGCGCGGCTCGACGAGTCGATGCCGGTCGGCAATGAAGGCGCCGGCGTCGTGGTCAGGACCGGTTCATCGGATGCCGCGAAGGCGCTGATGGGCCGCACCGTCGCGATGATCGGCGGCGCGATGTATGCGCAATACCGCACGTTGCGGGTCACCGAATGCCTGCCGCTGCCCGAGGGCACCACGCCGGCGGAAGGCGCGTCCTGCTTCGTCAATCCGCTGACCGCGCTCGGCATGACCGAGACGATGCGGCGCGAGGGACACAAGGCGCTGGTGCACACCGCGGCAGCGTCCAATCTCGGCCAGATGCTCAACAAGATCTGCCTCAAGGACGGCATCGGCCTCGTCAACATCGTGCGCAACAAGGAGCAGGCCGACATCCTGCACAAGATCGGCGCCAGGCATGTCGTCGATTCCAGCTCGCCCGATTTCATGGACAAGCTCACCGGCGCGCTGGTCGAGACCGGCGCGACCATCGCCTTCGATGCGATTGGCGGCGGCAAGCTCGCAGGCCAGATCCTGGTCGCGATGGAGACCGCGATCAACAAGACCGCCAAGGCCTATAGCCGCTACGGCTCGAACGTGCACAAGCAGGTCTATGTCTATGGCAGCCTCGACACCCGCTCGATCGAGCTGCCGCGCGGCTTCGGCATGGCCTGGGGCGTCGGCGGCTGGCTCTTGTTCCCGTTCCTGATGAAGATCGGCCCGGAGGCCGGCAACAAGCTGCGCCAGCGCGTGGTGGCCGAGCTGAAGACGACCTTCGCCAGCCACTACACCAAGGTGGTCTCGTTGCAGGAGACCCTGCAGCTCGACAACATCGTCGTCTACAACAAGCGCGCCACCGGCGAGAAATTCCTGATCAACCCGAGCAAGGGTGCCTGACGGCGCAAGGCACCGGAAGCCCCGCTACTCGCGGTCAAACGCCAGGCTCCTGGAGCGCCTGTGACGCTCCAGGGCATGCTCGATCAGGACATCCATCAGCTCGGATTGCGGCAGGCCGCTGGCCTCCCACAGCCGCGGATACATGCTGATGTTGGTGAAGCCGGGCAGGGTGTTTGCCTCATTCACGAATGCCTGTTCGCCGTGCAGGAAGAAGTCGATCCGCGCCATGCCTTCGCAGCCCAGCACGCCGAACGTCCTGATCGCGAGCTCCCTGATGCGATCGGCGACGGCAGGCGGGACGCCGGCGGGCACCTGAAGCAGGGCGCCTTCGGCATCGAGATATTTCGCGTCGTAGGAGTAGAAGCCGTGCTTGTCGGACGGCACGATCTCGCCGAGCTCGGAGGCGCGGATGCGACCCTCGGCATCCTCGAGCACCGAGCACTCGACCTCCCGGATCGGCGCGACACAGCGCTCGATCAGGATCTTGGTGTCGAAGCGGAGCGCCAATCTGCAACCGGCCTCGAACTCCTCCGCGTTGCGCGCCTTCGACACGCCGACCGATGATCCCATGTTGGCGGGCTTGATAAAGACCTCGTCAGAGCCGAGGGCGCCGATCGCGTCGTGATAGCTGACGGGAGCCGCAGCCGACATCGCGACAAAGGGGACGATCGGCAATCCGGCCTCGCGCAGCAGGCGCTTGGCGATGTCCTTGTCCATGCCAGCCGCCGAGCCCATTACGCGCGAGCCGACATAGGCCACGTCGGACAATTCCAGCGCACCCTGCACCGTGCCGTCCTCGCCATTGGGGCCATGCAGGACCGGGAAGACGACATCGAAGGCCGGCAATTCCGCAGGCACTGCCTCAGGTCCCGGAAGCACCACGACGCGGCCCTGTCCTCCCGGCAGCAAGGCGAGTTGTGGTCCATGGTCCGGAATGGTGAGCGCCCCGCCACCCGCGCCGGTGCCGTTTCCCGCATCGGCGACGATCCAGCGGCCGTCCCGGGTGATGCCGATTACCGCGGCGTCGTAGCGATCCGGGTCGAGCGAGCGAAGCACGTTTGCCGCCGACGCCCGCGAAACGTCGTGTTCGGCCGATCGCCCGCCGAACAGGATTGCAACCCGTGTCTTGCGCTCTGCCATTACCTGCTCTTCGCCCGGCTGGGTGGTGCGTGGAATCAGCGCACAGTATGGTTGGAGGAAGTTGTCGACAATTGGCCCCAGGGTCGTGCCCGATGGGGCTTTCCTTCCGGCGCCGAGCTGCCGACGCTTGAGGGCCGCCTCACGGCCGTTCGGTCAAATTTCGTGAACGCTGCGTTTCCGGAATTGGGCGATCCATGCACTTGCATCTTTCTTGCCGCGCCGGTAGGTGAGGTGCACGCGTTTCACGCGCAACCCGAGGGGAAATTGCTATGGCCTATAACATCGTCACGATCGTCGGCAGCATCCGCAAACAGAGCTTCTCGCTCAGGATTGCAAATGCGTTGGCCAAGCTCGCGCCGACATCGCTGAAGCTCGATGTGACGACGCTTCAAGGCATTTCCTTCTTCAACCAGGACCTCGAGGCGGCGCCGCCGGCGGACTGGCTCGCCTTGCGCGAGAAGCTGCAGAAGTCGAACGGCGTTCTGTTCGTGACCCCCGAGTACAACCGCTCGATCCCGGGCGTGCTGAAGAACGCCATCGACGTCGCTTCGCGGCCCTACGGCAAGAGCTCGTTCATCGGCAAGCCGGTCGGCATCATCGGCAATTCGCCCGGGCCGCTCGGCGGCGTCAGCGCGGTGAAGCATCTGCAGAACATCCTGCCGGGCATTGCCGGCCCGATCCTCGGTCAGCCGGAGACCTATCTCAACGGCGTCGGCGATGCCTTCGACGACAACGGCGAACTGACCAAGGAGTCGCTCAAGGGCGTGTTGCAGCAGTACCTCGACGCGTTTGCGGCCTTCATCGAAAAGCAGAACCGCTGACAGCATGATCCGGAAAAGTGCGCAGCGGTTTTCCGGACAGGATCATGCTCAAACAATAGCGCTTTAGCACTCCGTTAACCCCCATGGCCGCATCTTCGCGGCCATGGTTTCCCGCACACGCCTCAAATCGATTCTGACCGGGCTCGCCCTTTACACGCTGGCGGCGCTGATGGTCGGCTATTTCGGCGTCAACGCCTACACCGGCAAATACGGCCTGAACGCGCGGCAGGAGCTCGATCAGGAAATCATCGCGCTGACCTCGGAGCTGGCGCGCTTGAAGAAGGAGCGGGCCGAGGGCGAGCAGCGGGTGTCACTGCTGCGGTCGGACCGGGTCGATCCCGACATGCTGGACGAGCGCGCGCGCTTCCAGCTCGACTATGCCAACCCGCGTGATCTCATCCGGATCAACAAGTCGAACTGACGCGTTCTCAAATTTCAAAAACATTCGCGCGATATCACAAAAGTGTCGCGCCGCGCTGCACTGCGGCATAGCAAAATTCCATCGGGCGAACGCAATCCTTCCAAGGCGATTTGAGTTAGGTTAGAGAGGGTTCTTCGACTTCTCTCACCCGGAATTGCCATGGCCACACCCAAGAAAACCGTCGCAAAAGAATCAGGGCCGGAGAAGGCTGGTTCTCCCCCCGAATTCTCCAAGGAGCAGGAGCTCAAGGCACTGCGCGACATGCTCCTGATCCGGCGCTTCGAGGAGAAGGCCGGTCAGCTCTACGGCATGGGTGCGATCGGCGGCTTCTGCCATCTTTATATCGGCCAGGAAGCGGTCGTGGTCGGCATGCAGATGGCGCTGAAGCTGGGCGACGAGGTCATAACGGGCTACCGCGACCACGGCCACATGCTCGCCTGCGACATGGAAGCCAGGGGCGTGATGGCCGAACTGACCGGCCGCCGCGGCGGCTATTCCCGCGGCAAGGGCGGCTCCATGCACATGTTCAGCAAGGAGAAGCATTTCTACGGCGGTCACGGAATCGTGGGCGCGCAGGTGTCGCTCGGCACCGGCCTTGCGTTCGCCAACCGCTATCGCGGCAACGATAACGTCAGCGTGACCTATTTCGGCGACGGCGCGGCCAACCAGGGCCAGGTCTACGAAAGCTTCAACATGGCCGAGCTGTGGAAGCTGCCGGTGATCTACGTCATCGAGAACAACCGCTACGCCATGGGCACCTCGGTGTCGCGTGCGTCCGCGCAGCAGGATTTTTCCAAGCGCGGTGCGTCCTTCAACATTCCCGGCAAGCAGGTCGACGGCATGGATGTGCGCGCGGTCAAGGCCGCCGCCGATGAGGCCGTGGCCTGGTGCCGCGGCGGCAATGGTCCGATCATCCTCGAAATGCAGACCTACCGTTACCGCGGCCACTCGATGTCAGATCCCGCCAAGTACCGCACGCGCGAGGAAGTCGAGAAGGTTCGCCACGACCAGGACCCGATCGAGCAGGTGCGCAACCGCTTGCTGGCGTCGGGCGTCAGCGAGCAGGATCTGAAGGCGATCGACGCCGAGGTGCGCGAGATCGTCAACGAAGCCGCCGACTTCGCGCAGCACGATCCGGAGCCCGATGCGTCCGATCTCTACACCGACATTTACCGCTGATCCCACCGCGCAGACAAATTTCAAGACCGATTTCGGGAGCCGATATGCCCATTCAAGTGCTGATGCCTGCGCTGTCGCCCACCATGGAGAAGGGCAACCTCGCCAAATGGCTGAAAAAGGAAGGCGAGACCATCAAGTCCGGTGACGTGATCGCCGAGATCGAAACCGACAAGGCGACGATGGAGGTCGAGGCGACCGACGAGGGCACGCTTGGCAAGATCCTGATTCCGGAAGGCACCACCGACGTCCTGGTAAACACGCCGATCGCCACCATCCTGGCCGACGGTGAAAGCGCCGCCGACCTCGCCAAGGCGCCGGCCGCGCCGACGCCGCAGCCGAAGGCCGCGGAAGCGGCGCCTGCCGAAGCCAAGGCCGATGCAAAGGCGGAAGCGCCGCAGCCCGCAGCCAAGGCTCCAGCCGCGCCTGCGACCGAGCCGCTGCCCGATCCGGAGATTCCGGCGGGTACCGAGATGGTTACGCAGACCATCCGCGAGGCGCTGCGCGATGCGATGGCCGAGGAGATGCGCCGCGACGGCGACGTCTTCATCATGGGCGAGGAGGTCGCGGAGTATCAGGGCGCCTACAAGGTGACGCAGGGCCTGTTGCAGGAGTTCGGCGCCCGCCGCGTGATCGATACGCCGATCACCGAGCACGGCTTTGCCGGCGTCGGCGTCGGCGCGGCGATGGCCGGGCTGAAGCCGATCGTCGAGTTCATGACCTGGAATTTCGCGATGCAGGCGATCGACCAGATCATCAACTCCGCTGCCAAGACGCTCTATATGTCCGGCGGCCAGATGGGCTGCTCGATCGTGTTCCGCGGCCCGAACGGCGCCGCCGCGCGCGTCGCTGCGCAGCATAGCCAGGACTACGCCGCCTGGTATTCGCAGATCCCGGGCCTCAAGGTGATCGCGCCGTACTCGGCCGCCGACTACAAGGGCCTGCTCAAGGCTGCGATCCGCGATCCCAATCCGGTGATCTTCCTCGAGAACGAGGTGCTGTACGGCCACACCGGCGAGGTGCCGAAGCTGCCCGATTTCGTGCTGCCGATCGGCAAGGCGCGGATTGCGCGCGCCGGCAAGGACGTCACCATCGTCTCCTGGGCGATGGGCATGTCCTATGCGCTGAAGGCCGCCGATGAACTTGCCAAGGAAGGCATCGAGGCCGAAGTCGTCGATCTCCGCACCATCCGTCCGATGGACACCGAGACCATCATCAACTCGGTGAAGAAGACCGGCCGCGCGGTGACGGTGGAGGAGGGCTGGCAGCAGAGCGGCGTCGGCTCCGAGGTCGCCGCGCGCATCATGGAGCATGCCTTCGACTATCTCGATGCGCCGGTCGCGCGCGTCTCCGGAAAGGACGTGCCGATGCCCTATGCCGCGAACCTCGAAAAGCTCGCTCTTCCCTCCGTCGCCGAGGTGGTCGCGGCCGCCAAGGCCGTGTCCTACCGGTAACGCCGATGGCCGGTCCCAAGGAGCAGCCGCTGCCGCCCGACGTGCTGGGCCGCGACGACGCTATCGAGGTGCTGCGTGCCTTCGTCGTCGACGGCGGCCTGTCGATCGCGTTCCAGCGCGCCTTCGAGGAGCCGGACATGTGGGGGCTGATGCTCGTCGACATCGCCCGCCATGCCGCGCGCGCCTATTCACGCGAGAGCGAATACACCGAGGACGAGGCGCTGGCGCGCATCGTCGAGATGTTCGAAGCCGAAATCGCCCGGCCGACCGACATGGGCCAAACCAAACCGCGGTCGCAACAAGGTCACTGACAATGCCGATCAATATTCTCATGCCCGCGCTGTCGCCGACGATGGAAAAGGGCAACCTCGCCAAGTGGCTCAAGAAAGAGGGCGACAAGGTCAAGTCCGGCGACGTGATCGCGGAGATCGAGACCGACAAGGCGACGATGGAAGTCGAGGCGGTCGACGAGGGCACGATCGCCAAGATCCTGGTGCCCGAGGGCACCCAGGACGTGCCGGTCAATGACGTCATCGCGGTCATGGCCGGCGATGGCGAGGATGTGAAGGCCGCTGCCAGCGCCGGAGCAGGCGCCGCACCCGCGGCCAAGCCCGCCGAGGCGCCGAAGCCGGCCGCGCAGGCCGCGCCTGCTGCTGCACCCGCGCCAGCGGCTGCGCCCGCACCGGTGCCGGCCGCAGCGCCGGCGCCTCAGCCTGCTGCGGCGCCCGCTGCGCAAGCCAACGGCCACGCCCGCGTCTTCTCGTCGCCGCTGGCGCGCCGATTGGCAAAGGAAGCCGGCATCGATCTCTCTCGCATCACCGGCACCGGCCCGCACGGCCGCGTCATCGCGCGCGACGTCGACGACGCCAAGTCCGGCAAGGGCCTGAAGGCGCCGGCGGCCGCGCCCGCCGCGGGGCCGAGCATCGCGCCCTCGATGTCGGACAAGCAGATCCTCGCGCTGTTCGAGCCGGGCTCCTACGAAGTGGTGCCGCATGACGGCATGCGCCGCACCATCGCGCAGCGTCTCACCGCCTCGGTGCAGAACGTCCCGCACTTCTACCTGACGATCGACTGCGACATCGGCAAGCTGCTCGCCGCGCGCGAGGAGATCAACGCGTCGGCGCCGAAGGACAAGGAGAAGAAGCCGCTCTACAAGATCTCGGTCAACGACTTCGTCATCAAGGCGATGGCGGTCGCGTTGCAGAAGATTCCGAACTGCAACGTCAGCTGGACCGAAGGCGGCATGCTCAAGCACAAGCATTCCGACGTCGGCGTCGCGGTGGCGATGCCGGGCGGCCTGATCACGCCGATCATCCGCAAGGCCGAGACCAAGACGCTGTCGACCATCTCCAACGAGATGAAGGATTTTGCCGCGCGCGCCCGCGCCCGCAAGCTGAAGCCGGAGGAATATCAGGGCGGCACCACGGCGGTCTCCAATCTCGGCATGTACGGCATCAATCACTTCACCGCCGTGATCAATCCGCCGCACGCCTCGATCCTCGCGGTCGGCACCTCGGAGGAACGTCCGGTGGTGCGCGGTGGCAAGATCGAGATCGCGCACATGATGAGCGTGACGCTGTCATGCGATCACCGCGCGATCGACGGCGCGCTCGGCGCGGAGCTGATCGGCGCCTTCAAGCAGCTGATCGAAAACCCTGTCATGATGATGGTGTGACGGGCATCAGCCATGTACGCGATGTCAGGTCCGTACGTTCTGCTCGCCGCCATCGCCGTTGCGCTGCTCGTCGCGGTCAACCGCGACCTGATATCGACGGTCCAGTTCCGGATCATGATGATCGGCGCCGGTGTGTTGGCGCTGGCGTGGACCGTATTCCTCGGCGCGGTATGGCAGGAGTACCGATGAATGGCCGGCACGGCCCGCACGCGCTGGCCATGGATCTCGCTCTTGCTGTCGGCCGTGCTGGTGCTCAACCCGGTCGGGTTGGATCTTCTGCACTCCGCGTTCTTCGCCGGCGAACAGCTGGCGCGGAACATTGCCCAGCCGATCGTGCTGACGGCCCTGGCCACCATGGCCGTGGTGATCGGGCTCGAATGGCTGGTCAGGTCGTTGATCGCAAGACGCCGCGACCGCGGCGTCACAGATTGAGTTGAATGGGAGCCGCCATGGCCGACACATCTTTTGACGTCATCATCATCGGCTCCGGCCCCGGCGGCTACGTGACCGCGATCCGCGCCGCGCAGCTCGGCTTCAAGACCGCGATCGTCGAGAAGTCCTATCTCGGCGGCATCTGCCTGAACTGGGGCTGCATCCCGACCAAGGCGCTGCTGCGCTCGGCCGAGATCTATCACTACATGCAGCACGCCAAGGACTACGGGCTGTCGGCGGACAATGTCTCGTTCGATCCGAAGGCCGTGGTGCAGCGCTCGCGCGGCGTCTCGAAGCGCCTCAATGACGGCGTCGGCTTCCTGATGAAGAAGAACAAGGTCACGGTGATCTGGGGCGAGGCCACGATCGATGCGCCCGGCAAGATCACGGTGAAGAAGTCGGCGGTCGAGGCGCCGAAGGGCGCGAGCGGCGAGGGCACCTACCAGGCCAAGCACATCATCATTGCGACCGGCGCGCGGCCGCGCCTGTTGCCCGGGCTCGAGCCCGACAAGAAGCTGATCTGGACCTATTTCGAGGCGATGGTGCCGGAGCGGATGCCGAAGTCGCTGCTGGTGGTCGGCTCCGGCGCGATCGGTATCGAGTTCGCGTCGTTCTTCCACACCATGGGCGCCGACGTCACCGTGGTCGAGGTGCTGCCGCAGATCCTCCCTGTGGAAGACGCGGAGATCGCCGGTCTCGCGCGAAAGCGCTTCGAGAAGATGGGCATCAAGATCATGTCCTCGACCAAGGTGACGAAGCTGGAGAAGAAGGCCGACAGCGTGGTTGCGACCATCGATGACGGCAAGGGCCAGCCGCAGACCAAGGAATTCGAGCGGGTGATTTCGGC
Organism: Bradyrhizobium sp. USDA 3364; assembly: GCF_054056355.1. Classification (NCBI taxonomy): domain Bacteria; kingdom Pseudomonadati; phylum Pseudomonadota; class Alphaproteobacteria; order Hyphomicrobiales; family Nitrobacteraceae; genus Bradyrhizobium; species Bradyrhizobium sp. USDA 3364. Next base: position 7,109,581 of record NZ_JBSRYG010000002.1, on the reverse strand, counting down.
GGTCGGTGTGGTCGGCAACATCGAGGGGCTCGGGCTGGAAAAGCTCGGCGTCAAAACCGACCGCGGCTGCATCGTGATCGACGGCCTCGGCAAGACCAACGTCCCCGGCATCTACGCGATCGGCGACGTCGCGGGACCGCCGATGCTCGCGCACAAGGCCGAGCATGAGGGCGTGATCTGCATCGAGGCGATCAAGGGCCTGCATCCGCATCCGATGGACAAGCTGATGATCCCCGGCTGCACCTACTGCAACCCGCAGGTCGCCTCCGTCGGCCTCACCGAGGCCAAGGCCAAGGAAGGCGGCCGCGAGATCCGCGTCGGCCGCTTCCCGTTCGTCGGCAACGGCAAGGCGATCGCGCTCGGCGAGGATCAGGGCCTCGTCAAGGTTGTGTTCGACAAGAAGACCGGGCAGCTGCTCGGCGCGCACATGATCGGCGCCGAGGTCACCGAGCTGATCCAGGGCTATGTCGTGGCGATGAATCTGGAGACCACGGAAGAGGAACTGATGCACACCGTGTTCCCGCATCCGACGCTATCCGAAATGATGAAGGAAGCGGTGCTCGACGCCTACGGGCGGGTGCTGAATATTTGAGACCACGGACGGCGGTCACGGTCCCTCATCCTGAGGAGCGCGGAGCGCGTCTCGAAGGATGCACGGCCCGGATCGAGCAGCGGGGCCTGTCGCCCTTCGAGACGGCCGCTTCGCGGCCTCCTCAGGGTGACGGGTCTGATACTTGGTGAAAATGAAGAGCAAGAAAGAGAACGCCTCGTGAAAGACAACGACAACCTGACCATCGAACGCCCGACCTTCGTCACCCACCTCGAATGCGCGATGGAGGGCGATCATTATCCGGCCGACCAAGTGTACAACCTCTCCAAGGCCGGCAAGCCGCTGCTGGTGCGCTACGACCTCGCCGGGGTGAAGAAGGCGCTGACGAAGGACGCGCTGGCCCAGCGCCCGGCCGACCTGTGGCGCTATCGCGAGCTGCTGCCGGTGCGCAAATGCAAGGATATCGTCAGCCTCGGCGAGGTCACGACGCCGCTGATCCGGCTGCCGCGGCTCGGCGCCAGGCTCGGCGGCGGCGAGATCATCGTCAAGGACGAGGGGCGGCTGCCGACCGGCTCGTTCAAGGCGCGCGGCCTCGTGATGGCGGTGTCGATGGGCAAGGCGCTCGGCATCAAGCACATGGCGATGCCGACCAACGGCAATGCTGGTGCTGCGCTCGCGGCGTATGCGACCTCGTGCGGCATCAAGACCACGATCTTCTGCCCGGCCGATACGCCGGAGGTGAATGTCAGCGAGATCGAGCTGCAGGGCGCCACCGTCTATCGCGTCAACGGCTATATCGATGATTGCGGCAAGATCGTCGGCGAGGGCAAGGCCAAGGTCGGCTGGTTCGATACCTCGACCCTCAAGGAGCCGTACCGGATCGAGGGCAAGAAGACGATGGGCCTCGAGCTCGCCGAGCAGCTCGGCTGGGACGTGCCCGACGTGATCTTCTATCCGACCGGCGGCGGCACCGGCCTGATCGGCATGTGGAAGGCGTTCGACGAGCTCGAGAAGATCGGCTTCATCGGCTCCAAGCGCCCGCGCATGGTCGCCGTGCAGGCCGCAGGCTGCGCGCCGATGGTGCGGGCGTATGAGGCCGGCACCGAGCATGCGGCGCGCTGGGAGGACGCCCACACCATCGCCTCGGGCATCCGCGTGCCGCAGGCGATCGGCGACTTCCTCATCCTGCGCGCGGTGCGCGAGAGCAACGGGTTTGCGATCGCGGTCGATGACGACAAGATCAGCGCTGCCCTCAACGAGGTCGCGCGCGAGGAGGGGCTGTTGCTGTGTCCCGAGGGGGCCGCGACCTACGCCGCCTACAAGGAGAGCCTCGCCGACGGCCGCGTCAGCAAGACCGACCGCGTGATGCTGTTCAATTGCGCCAGCGGCCTGAAATATCCGCTGCCGCCGGTGACCCGTGCGCTCGACCGGCACAAGCCGATCGATTTCACGCAGTTCTGATGCCTCATCCGAAGGGCCATCTTGTCGAGAGATGGCCCTTCAAAAATAATCAGAAACAAGAAGATCGAGGGAGAGCGTGATGCGGAAGCTGATGCTGGCCGTGCTGGCGATATTGGCGTTCACGGGGACCGTGTCAGCGGAAACCTATCCCGCGCACCCCATCACCATCGTGGTCCCGTTCGCCGCCGGCGGCCCCTCGGATGCAATGGCGCGCATCCTCGGCGAGCGGATGAAGCAGTCGCTCGGCGAAGTGCTGCTGATCGAGAACGTGACCGGGGCGGGCGGTTCGATCGGCGTCGGCCGCGCGGTGCGCGCGGCGCCCGACGGCTACACCATCTCGTTCGGCCATCTCGGCACCCATGTCGCGAACGGCGCGATCTACAAGCTCGGCTACGACCTCGTCGCCGACCTCGAGCCGGTGGTGCTGCTGCCGAGCAATCCGATGATCATCGTCAGCAAGAACGCCGTGCCGGCGAAATCGTTGAAGGAACTCCTGGAGTGGCTGAAGTCGCGGCCTCAGCCGCCGACCGCGGGCACCGCCGGCGCCGGCAGCGGCAGCCACATCGCCGGGCTGTATTTCGAGAACGTCTCCGGCATCAAGCTGCAATACGTGCCGTATCGCGGCACCGGGCCGGCGCTGAACGACCTGGTTGCCGGCCAGATCGACATCATCGTCGACCAGACCTCGAATTCGATCAACCAGGTCCGCGCCGGCAATATCCGCGCCTATGCCGTCACCGATTCCAAGCGGGTCGCGAACGCGCCCGAGGTCCCGACGGTCGACGAGGCCGGCCTGCCGGGCTTCCACATGACGCTGTGGTCCGGCCTCTGGGTGCCGAAGGGCACCCCGAAGGAGATCGTGGCCAAGCTCAACGCCGCGGCGGTCCAGGCGATGGCCGATCCGGCCGTGCAGAAGCAGCTCGAGAATTTAGGCTTGCAGATGCCGCCGAAGGACCAGTTGACGCCCGAAGCCCTCGGCACCTGGCAGAAGTTCGAAATCGCAAAATGGTGGCCGATGATCAAGGCCGCCAATGTGAAGGTGGATTAAGTCTCAGTGTCGTCCCGGCGAACGCCGGGACGACACTGCATTACTGCGGCGGTGTGGTCTCACCCGGCGCCGCGTTGCTTTCCTGCGTCACGACGCGCCCGCCGTCCTTTGCCATCGCGGTGCCAGCGTCCTCGAAGCGGGCCTGATAGACCGCGAAATTCTCCATCACGCGCTGCACGTAGTTGCGGGTCTCCGAGATCGGGATCCGCTCGACCCAGTCGACCGGATCGACCTTGGGGTCACGCGGATCGCCGTAAGCCTTGACCCAGTCGCGAACGCGGCCGCGGCCGGCGTTGTAGCCGGCAAACGTCATGATGTGGCAGTTGCGGTATTCCGACAGCAGCGCGCTGAGCTCGGCTGCGCCCATCTGGGTGTTGTAGACGGGATCGGACACCATCCGGCTCCAGTCATAGCTGACGCCGAAGCGCTTGGCGGTGTCGCGGCCGGCTTCGGGCGTCACCTGCATCAGGCCGACGGCGTTGGCCGGCGACTTGTCGCGCTGGTCGAAGGCGCTTTCGGTGCGCGCAATCGAATAGGTCATGCTGCGCCCGATGTCGGGTGCGATCGGGGTGTGCTTGGGAATGCCGATGACCGGGAAGGCGTAGTGGTCGAGGGCAAAGCCACGAGCGAGCGCGATCTTGCCGATCTGCAGCATGGCGCGGGCATCGTTGCGGCGGCCGGTGAGCTCGCCGAGCGCCTCGAGCATGCCGACATCGACGCTCTCCTCGGCGAGATCGGCGACGAAATAGAGCACGATGTCGGGCTCGCCGATCGCATAGAGCATGTCTGCGGCGCGGACCCGCTCGTCAGTGGCCGTACTGCCGCCGTTCGCAGCCGGCGAAGGCCCGCGCAGCTCAACGCCGTCACGGCCGAGCTTGGCCAGCGCGAGCTGGCCGTAATAGGCGGTCGGGTAGCGTGCAGCGGCCTGGTAGTCGGCCCGCATCTCGGCAGAATTGCCGAGCGCCTCGGCGGCGCGGCCGCGCCAATAGGCGGCGCGCGCCAGCACGGTCGGATTGGTCTGGCCCTCGTCGATGTGGGAGAAATGCGCCGCGGCGGTCTTGGTGTCGTTGAGATAGCGCAGCGCGATCCAGCCGCGCATGAAGTGCATGTCGGAGCGGTAATAGGGATTGTCCGGCGCCGCCGCGGGCCGGATCACGTCATAGGCGGCCTGGTACTCACCCTGATCGAGCAGCTTGCGCGAGAGGATGCGGCGCTCGCGCCACCATTGGTCGGTGTCCTGCTGCGCCATCGTCTCGGGCGCGGCCGCAATCGTCACACGCGCCGCATCGTCGATCCTGTTCTTCGCGAGCAGCCACTGGATCCGGCACAGCGTGTAGCCGAGATCGCCGCGGGCATCGGAAGGCACGTCGTTGAGCGCGTCCTCCGCCTTGCTGGATTGTCCGCGGACCGCGGCGCAGGCCTTCACGATGGCCAGATCGTCGCTGCCGAGGTGCTGCGCCGCGCGCCTTGCGCCGGCGAGATCCTTGGCGCCGATCCGCTTGTCCATGCGTGCGCGGTGGTCGTCGCGCGTCAGCAGGTCCTTGAATGCGTCGTAAGCGTCGCTCTCGGTACGGTCCAGCAGTTCGTCCGAGCGCCAGGCCTCGCGCACCAGCCGCCTGGCGCCGTCGCGGTCGCCTTCGACCAGCAGCGTGCGGGCGAGCGCGAACTTGCCCTTGGCGCTGATCGGCTGGTCGAGCGTGAAGCCATGCACCGTGGCCGCATCGCTGCGCTCCTGCCATATCCGCGCCTCGGCCCGTTTGCGCAACAGCGTGACGCTGGGCCAGTCCGGGTTGGCTGTGATGAACGCCGCATAGCGGCTGAACGGCGCATTCGATTCCGAGTGGCGCAGCAGGTACCATTCGACGAGTTTCCGCCCGACCGGGTCGGTGATCTTCGCCTGGATGTCGGTCGCGTCGTTGGTCCTGCCTCTGCGTGCGGCAAGGATCGCGTCCCTGATCGTGGCGAGATCGCCGGACAATTGCGGCCCGGCGGGCTTCTCCGGCTCGGCGGCCTTCGTGGTTTCAGTGGATTTGGATGGAACGGATTTGGATTTCGCGGATTTCCGTTTGTCCGCGCCCTTGGCATGCCTGCGCTTGCCGGAGGCGTTGTCGCGCGCGGATTTGGTGCCGGACTTGGCACTGGACTTGGCACCATGCGCCTTCTTATCCCCGTGGCCGCTCTTGGCCTGGTGCTGGTGATGCGACTTGGCGGTCACCTGGACGGGAAGCAGCGCGAGCGCTGCGGCGGTGGCGAAGCACGCCAGCGGACGTAGGCAACGGTTCATTCCCTGGTCCCCCCTGAGAAACCATGAGGCACAACAGAACGCGTCATACGGCGGCACAACCACCGCAGATTACCACTACCCTCGATTCTCGAGTGTTAATGCTGCCTGCAACTCAACAGGGAAAACACGGCGAAATATAGAATGTGACGTGCGGAACCCGCGGGAACCGGGGTTTTTACGGGCGGAAAAAGACAAGCAGGCTCGGCACCTTGCTCGGTTCCTTCTGCGATGTAGTGTCGTTGAAGGTGCACCGCGGGGCCTGACAATGTCGCTGACGGATCAGTTTTTGCCAGACGGGGCGTCATGACAGGCCGCCTCAGAACCATCCTCAACGGCGGCCGCTATTTCGAGGGCCCGCGCTGGCATCGCGGGCGGCTCTGGTTCGTCGACTGCATGGCGCGGACGCTGCTCAGCATCAGCGCATCGGGCGAATTGCTGGAGCATGCTGTTGTGACGGACGACACGCCGTATGGGCTCGGCGTGCTGCCTGACGGCCATATCGTCGTGCTGACGATGTTCAGGAAGCGGCTGCTGCGGTTTTCCGATGGGGCGCTATCGCTCTATGCCGACCTCTCCAGCGTCGCGATCGGCACGATCGACGACATGATCGTCGACGGACAGGGGCGCGCCTATGTCGGCGATCTCGGCTTCAATCTGCCGCCGCCGGAGGGCCGCGGCGCAGTCGGCCGCATTATCCTCGTGATGCCCGACGGCGGCGCCCGCGTCGTCGCGGAGGGCCTGCGCTTTCCCAACGGCATTGCCGTCTCCTCAGACCATCGCCGGCTCGTCGTCGCCGAGATGGATGGCGCTGGTCTTGCCGGCTACGACATCGCACCGGACGGCGGCCTGAGCCTGCGGGGGCGGTTCGGCCACGTCAATGATCCCGATGGCATCTGCCTCGATCGCGACGGGGCGGCCTGGGTCGCGTCGTTCACCGAAGATGCTTTTGTGCGGATCGATCGCACTGGTGTGGAGCGCGAGCGCATCACCTTGCACGGCCGCCGCGCGCTCGCCTGTGCGCTTGGTGGCCCGGAGCGCAGGACGCTGTTCTGCCTGAGCGCAGAGACGTCCTACGAAGACCTGCGGAAGGGCAAATCGGTGTCGCGGATCGATGCGGTCGAGGTCGATACGCCGGGTGACGGCTATCCCTGAGCCGCGCCCAGGGAGCCAATGCGACGTGAGAGAGCCAAGGCTACTTGAAGGCTACTTGGCAGGTTCTTTCTTCCTCCGCTTCTCTTTCTTCTTCAGGATCTCGGCCTGGCTCCTGAAGGCGCGGGCGAGGGAGCGCATCTGGTTGGCGACCACGGCGTCGGCCGTCGTTGTCGCCACTCGCTCCGCGGTCTGCGCCTGCTTGCGAATTGCCTTGGCCATTTTCATGAAAGAGCAAATCCGGCCGCGCCAGTCTGGTTCCAGCGCATGCTACGGCAGCTTGGGGTCTTGAATGTTGTTCTTGTTTCGTTCATATTGGCGCGTCCTGGGAGAATGCCGCCATGGACGCCGAGCGAGACCGCGAAATCATCAGGCTGTGGAATGAGCTGCGCCGGCTGCAGCGCGAGGGCCGTCCGACGGAATTGATGATCCGCCGGATCGAGAAGGCGCTGGCGGCGAGGGAGCAGGAGGCGGCCTGACGCCCCGCCGCCTCGCTCGAGATGCGCTAGCGCCCGCCGTCCGGCCCCATCACCAGATTTGGCAGCGCGGTCGAGATCTCCGGGAAGAAGCAGAGCATCAGTACTGCGAACATCATCAGCAGCACGAACGGCAGCGTGCCCCAGATCACCTCGCTCAGCGGGATGTCGGGCGCGACATTGCGGATGACGAAGATGTTCAGTCCGACCGGCGGGTGGATCAGGCCCATCTCCATCACGATGGTCATGACGACGCCAAACCAGATGATGTCGAACTCGGCCGCCCTAAGCGGCGGCAGGATGATCGGCGCGGTCATCAGGATGATCGAGACTGGCGGCAGGAAGAAGCCGAGCACGATCACCATCACGAGGATCGCAAACAACAGCTCCCAGCGCGGCAAATGCATCGCGACGATCGCTTCGGCTGCCGACTGCGAGATGTGCAAATAGCTCATCACGTAGGAATACAGCAGCGACATGCCGATGATCAGCATCAGCATGGTGGATTCGCGGATGGTCGACTTCAGGATCGGCGACAGGTCGCTGGGTTTCCACACGCTGTAGATCACGGCGATCAGCCCGAGCGCCAGCAGGCCGCCGAGACCCGCGGTCTCCGACGGCGTGGCATAGCCGCCATAGAGCGCGATCATCACGCCGGTGAGCAGCAGCACGAACGGGATCACCCGCGGCAGCGCGCTGAAACGTTCGGCCATGGTGAACTCGTCGCGCTGCAGGATCGCCGCATCCTTGCCGGTCGCGTCATAGGCGGCCTTGGCCATGGCGTATTCCTTGCGGAAGCGGAACACCGCGTAGAATCCGAACAACGACACCAGCAGCAGGCCCGGGCCGATGCCGGCGAGGAACAGCCGCCCGAGCGATTTCTCGGCTGCGACCGCGAACAGGATCATCGTGATCGAGGGCGGCAGCAGGATGCCGAGCGTGCCGCCGGCGGCGATGATCCCCGCGGCAAAGCCGCCGGAATAGCCGCGCTTGCGCATCTCCGGAATCCCGGCCGAGCCGATCGCCGAGCAGGTTGCGGGCGAGGAGCCGGCCATCGCCGCGAACAGTGCGCAGGCGAATACGTTGGCGACGCCGAGGCCGCCGGGCACGCGGTGCAGCCAGGCATGCAGCGCCGAATAGAGATCCTGGCCGGCGCGCGATTTGCCGATTGCTGCACCCTTGAGGATGAACAGCGGGATCGACAGCAGCGTGATCGAGGCCATCTCCTCGTAGACGTTTTGCGTCACGGTATCGAGCGAGGCCGCCGGCATGTAGATCGCCATGAACACGACGGCGACGGCGCCAAGCGCGAACGCGATCGGCATGCCGGAGAACATCGCAAACAGGGTGGCAAGCCCGTAGGAGATGCCAATACCAAACACGGTCATCGGCGCGCGCCACCGGTCAGCGGAATGATGATCTGCAAAAGCAGCTGGACGCAGAGCAGCGTCATGCCGAGCGCCATCAGCCCGTAGGGGATGGCGAGCGGCGGCGACCACATCGAGTTCGACACCTGGCCGTCGACATAGGCCTCGTGCGCCAGGGTCCACGACTTCCAGGCGAAGAAGGTGCAGAACGCGAAGCTCGCGAGGTCGACCAGCCACAGCCTGATGCTGTTGGCGCGCGGCGAGAGCAGGCCGACGAACGCTTCGATGCTGACATGGCCACGCTGGCTCTGCACATAGGCCGAGGTCATGAAGGTCGCGCCGACCAAGAGGAACACGGCGGCCTCGTCCTGCCAGTAGTTCGGGCTGTGGAACAGGGCGCGGCCGAGCACGCTGTAGCTCAGGATCACGCAGGCCGCGATCAGCGCGACCGCGGCGAACACCACGATGATGTTGTTGCAGACGGACAGCGCGCGCCCAAGCAAGGCCACAGGCGAATTGCCCGTGGCGATGCTTGCGCTTTCGGCTTGATCCGCGACCGGACCATGCATCATGCGGCGACGTCGCTTGCGAGCTTCAGCAGATTGGCTGCGGTCGCCGTCTTGGCACCATAGTCCTTCCAGGCGGTGTCGCGCGCGATGTCGCGCCACTTGCCGACGGTGGCGGCGTCGAGCGCGCTGACCTTGGCGCCGGCCTTCTCATAGACCTTGGCGACCTCGGCATCGTCGTCCTGCGCGCCCTTGCGGCCGAAGGCCTCGAGCTCGGTGCCGACCGCGAGGATGATGTCCTGCTGGTTCTTCGGCAGCTTGTCGAAGATCGCCTTCGACATCATCAGCGGCTCCAGCATGAACCAGTAGGAGGCGCCGGCGCCGGAGGTCAGCGACTTCGCGACCTCCTCGAGGCGGAACGAGATCAGGCTGGTGGAGGAGGTAATGCCGGCATCGCAGGCGCCGGTCTGCATCGCGGCGTAGATCTCGTTGGACGGCACCGACAGCACGGCGGCACCGGCGGTCTGCAGCACCATGTCCATCTCGCGCGACCCGCCGCGTACCTTAAGGCCCTTGGCATCTTCGGGCGCCACGATCGCCTTGGAGCGGCTGGCGACACCGCCGGCCTGCCAGACCCAGGAGATCAGCAGGATGCCTTTGTCGGCGAGGAAGTCGCTCAAGGCCTTGCCGACCGGCTCCTTCTTCCAGCGCAGGCCCTGGTCGTAGGTCGTGACTAGGCCCGGCATCAGGCCGATATTGGTCTCCGGCAACTCGCCGCCGGCATAGGGCATCGGGTAGAGGCTAAGGTCGAGCGCGCCCTTGCGCATCGCCGAGAACTGCGCGTTGGTCTTGATCAGCGACGAGTTCGGATAGACCTCGGCAGTGAGGTCGCCGCCCGAGCGCTTGGCGACCTCGGCCGCGAACATCCGGCATAGCCGGTCGCGGAAGTCGCCTTTGTCGACGGTGCCGCCGGGGAACTGGTGCGAGATCTTCAGCGTGGTCGCGGCATGCGCGGTCCCGATGCCCATCCGCAGGACGGCGGGTGCGGCGAGGGCGGAAGCGAGGACGTGGCGGCGTGTGAGCATTGTTCTCCCCTGAGAGCTTCTTGGGTGGCTGTTAGGCCGGCGCTGAGCCTTAGCTTAGCCGGACTTCGCGTGAATATTCTCTAGTCTGATAGTTCGAGGCGCCCTGATAGTGCGAGCCGCTACGCGGCTGCAAGTCCTGGTGTTGAAGTCCTGCCGTTGCTGCGGCGCACACTGCACCGGCACAGTGCGCAACCCTCGCGCGAGCAGCCGTCGGGGCGGTGGCACGCCTCAAGAATTTGTTATTGGAGGTAACAACGGGCGGCGCAACTGCGTCGAGTAGAGAGCGGCAAGTCGTCGCGCTCACAACTCGACCACACAAGGGATCATCATCATGACCACCAAGACCCGCCTCGGCCTTTCCGCCGCGCTGCTCTCGTTCAGCCTGGCGCTGGCGCCCGCCGCCTTTGCTCAGGACAAGATGGGCAAGGACGACGCGATGAAGAAGGACTCGATGTCCAAGGATGCGATGTCCAAGGATGCCATGAAGAAGGACGACGGCATGAAGAAGGATGACGCCATGAAGAAGGACGGCGGCGCGATGATGAAGAAAGACGACGGCATGAAGAAGAACTGACTGCCGTCATCGCTCATCGTCCGCAGGCCCGCCGTTGCGGCGGGCCTGGTTGCGCCTCACCGCTTCTTCTTTCCGCGTTCCTTGCGCGCCGCGTAGCGGGCGTCGCGCTTGGCCTTCTGCTCGGCGAGCAGCGCCTCCTCGCGGGCGGCCGCCTCTTCCTTCTCGCGCGCGATGCGGGCAGCCTCGGCTGCTTCGGCTTCTTCCGCAATTCGCTTCTGCTCGGCCTTCTCGGCCTCACGGGCTTCCTTGGCCTTGGTGCGGCGTTCGGCGATCGCCGCGCGCTCGTCGGCACGTGCCTTCACAGCGGGATCGTCAGCTCCCGGCTGGGCGCGAAACTTGTTGAGGAGGTTTTGCCGTGCCTGCAGGGCCGCCTTTTGGCGGTCGGCAAAACCCGGTTCCTTGAAGCCACTCATAGAGGAAGCCTTGCTGCTTTCTGTTCGGGTGATGGATGGGGTTGGTTCGGCGTTTCAATAAGTGAACGGCGGCGAAAATGCCAGTGGCGAACGGAGGGCTGTGGAGCAAGGGAGATATGAGCGCACAGCAAATGGCCGATGGCGATGCTTGCCCGCGCCCGGCCGCCGGCGTGGTGAGTGGTTGGTCACCGAATCTGCCGGCAAGCCTGGGATCTGCCGACGAGCCTAACCGCGCAGCAGCGGCTCGCGCCGCCTGTCGCTCAGGACCTTGGTGCCCAGGACCTTGGCGACCGTCTCGGCAGTCATTGCGCTCCGGTCCGAGGTGCGCTGGGCCTCCAGCCTGTCGCGCGCCTTTTCGCTGATCAGCAGACTGATCAGCCGCAGCCTGCTTGTCTCGTCGACAGCTTCCGAAAGCAGTTGCCTGTAACGCTGATGGTCGTAGGTCGCTTCTTGCTCGCTCACTGGCACGCTCCGCACACGCGCTCCACTTCGGCGAGCAGTTTTCCGCGACTCGCGGAAACCCGCAACGGAATTGCGACGCCCATGGCTGAGGGCTCGCGTTTCATTGCGCGACTGTTGCAGAATTGATCGCACGCAACCGTGCAAACGGTCATGATGCGGGCTGTGGCAATCGGGAACCGAAGCGGGCATGAACGAATCCGAAGACGGCGGCAACCGCCGCGGCGCGCTGATCGGACTGCTGGTCGCGGCGATCATGCTCGCGGTCGGTCTTTGGCTTGCGCATGACCTGACGGCGGCGAGCAAGATGCAGGACTGCCTGATGTCGGGCCGAACCAACTGTAATGTGATCGAGCCGGCACGCTGACCTCGCCTTGCGGCAATGCAATATCGATCCCACATCTCGCGCAAAGACTCGGGCTGAACTGTTTGATCCCGGTTGTGATTTCGGTCACACGCGGGCGGACGGGTCGCCTTTGCTATTCCCAGAAATCGGCGGGAACCAAGGCCATGATGTCCAAGCTGTGGTCCGTAAAGGGCGCGGCGCTGGCTGCCGCAGGTGCGGCGGGTGCCGTTTTGGTTGCGTATCTATCCCTGACGCTGGCGTCGCCTGAGCCGGTGACCAGCGCGGCGCTCGGGCCGGACTGGCAATGCAGCCGGATGGCTCTCGTGCTGACAACGTGCACCCGGTCGACCGAGGCTGACGGCTTGGCCAAGGCTGAACGCGCGGCCAGGGCTGAACGCGAGGTCAAGGCTGAACGCGAGGTCAAGGCTGAACGCGAGGTCAAGACTGAGGGTGAGGCCAAGGCGATCCCGGTGCGTGCAAAGGACGATTGTCCGCCCGAACCCTAGATCTCGCTTCTGGTGCGTTTACTCTACGCCAACCAGTGCCCATTTGGGCCGGCGAGACCGCCGCAGCGGCTGTATTTCAGGTTATTTCTTGGTGGCGCTGCGCGGCTTGATCGACAGACCGAGCCGCATGGCCATCTTCTTGATTCGCTCCGGCGAGCGCCCGGTCGCCTTCACGACCTCCTCAAGCGTCTTTGAGGAGCGTGCCAGTTCCATCAGTCGTCGGTCCTCCTTGAACGACCACCGCGGCTTTCGGGCCATCTTGTTGGTATCCTTGTACATTGCTGGGCAACAAAGCCGCCAGGCGGGGTCGCCTGACGGCCTTGCCGGTGTGGGCCCGGACCTTGGGGAAATGTCCGGTGGATAAGCAATACTGCTTCCGGATAAGGTCGCAATTGAAACCGGAATTTAACCTAACCCATCAAGGTTACTGAGGTTTACGCGCGCCAGGAGGCCTTATGCGCAAGGTCGCCATTTTGAGTGCCGCAGCATTTTTACTGTCCGGTTGCTGGTCCGACCCGGAGGTCACGGGATCGACCAACAGCTGCGTGGCCAATCTGTATAGCCAGTACAATCCCAAGGTCATGGACCAGTGCGTCAATGCGTGCATCAAGTGTGAGCGCGGCAACGTCACGACCTGCACCACCTCCTGCACGCTGAAGGGCGCGCGGTAATCGATCCGCGGATGCACTGAGGCGAGCGAACCTGGCGGCGGCGTGGCTTGCGCGGCGCGTTGAACGCCGTTATCGCGTCCGGGAAGCGGCGCGGTTCGTCGCGCCGGAAACCGAGAGCGTGGAACGGAGCGCGATGAGCGGGCCCTGCTATGTCGCGGTCGATTGGGGCACCAGCAGCTTCCGGCTCTGGCTGATGAACGCCGGCGGCCAGGTGCTCGGTGAACGCCGCAGCGACCAGGGCATGACCGTGGCCGCGAGGGCCGGCTTTGCGCCGGTGCTGCAATCGCATCTCGACGCGCTCGGCGTGGCGGCCGATCTACCGGTCGTGATCTGCGGCATGGCTGGCGCGCGGCAGGGGTGGGTCGAGGCCGGCTATATCGACACACCCGCGCATCTCTTCGACATCCTCAAGGGCGCCGTCGTGGTCAGCGGGCAGGCGCGCGACATCCGGATCCTGCCTGGAATCGCACAACGCGATGCTGCGGCACCCGATGTGATGCGCGGCGAGGAGACCCAGTTGCTCGGCGCGCTCGGTCTGGACGCGCCGGGTGAGGCTCTCGTTTGCATGCCGGGAACGCATTCCAAATGGGTGCGCGTCCGCGGCGGAACGGTCGAACGCTTTGCGACATTCATGACCGGAGAGCTGTTCAGCGCGGTAGCGCGCGACACCATCCTGTCGCACGCCGTCGCCGGCGCGGAAGAGGCGGTCGATGCCGACGCGTTCGGCGCGGCCGTCGCGGGAGCGTTCGCCGCGCCGGCGCTCTCGGCCAACCTGCTGTTTCGTGTGCGCTCGCGGCAGTTGCTGTTCGGCGGCAGCGCGCAGGCCGCGCGCGAGACGATCTCGGGCACGCTCATTGGCGGCGAGCTGGCAGCGGGGCTTGCCGGGCGGGAGCAGGCAGCGCCGGTGACGCTGATCGCGTCGGGCCGGCTGCAGCGGCTCTATCAGATCGCACTCGGACGCCTTTCGATCCCGTTCAATGTCATGGACGCGGAGGAGGCGGTTCGCCGCGGCCTCGCCAGTGCGGCGGCGGCGATCTGGAACAATTGAGGGATCAACGCATGAGCATTCCGTTTCCACCGATGAAGCGTCCGCTGGTCGCGATCCTGCGCGGCATCAGGCCGGACGAAACCTCTGCCATCGTCAGCACGTTGATCGAGGCTGATATGACCGCGATCGAGATTCCGCTGAACTCGCCCGAGCCGTTCCGTTCGATCGAGATCGCGGCGAAGCGTGCGCCTGCCGGGGTGCTGATCGGCGCCGGCACGGTGCTGTCAGCGGCCGACGTCGATCGTCTCCATGACGCCGGCGGCCGCCTCATGGTCTCGCCCAATGTCGATGTCGATGTGCTGGCGCGCGCGCGGGATCATGCGATGGTCACGATGCCCGGCGTGTTCTCGCCGACCGAAGCGCTGCTCGCCGCACGCGCGGGCGCGTCGAGCCTGAAGTTTTTTCCGGCGAGCGTGCTCGGCGCCGCCGGCATCACTGCGATCCGCGCCGTGCTGCCGCCTGATGTGATGATCGCCGCAGTCGGCGGAGTCTCGGACCAGAATTTCGCCGAGTACGTCAAGGCAGGCATTCGCGCCTTCGGTCTCGGCAGCAGCCTCTACAAGCCTGGCATGACGGCCACCGATATTGCTGTCAGGGCACAGGTGACGATCGAGGCATATGACAGGGCCGTGCAGGCAGGCTAGGTTCGATGCCCAACCTTTGACCGCGCGCTAATCGTCGCGCTTGCCGCCGTCGATCACCCTGAACAGCGGCGCCGCCTCGCGGGGGCTCTCGAGCAGTTCCTCGACCATGGCGATCGCGGCCGCGACATATTTCTCGGTCGCGGCGTCCAGCGGCCGTTCGGCTTCGTCCGACAGCGCGAGCCTGGCGCCTTCGAGCAGCTTGCGGGTGCGGATGGCGGACTCGTCGCCGGCGGTGAGGGCGGCGCGGGCGATCGATCGCAGCACGAACAACTCGCCCTCCAGCCGCAGCAGGCGGTCGTTCAGCTTGCTCAGGACAGTGTTCAGGTTCCGCATGACGTCCCCTCCGGGCGTTGGACCCGTCTTCCATACACGGTCATTCCTGACGAAATTCTTGTGGGGTGGTCATACACCGTCTGGCTCGTTGCATGGCGTCTCCGGTTCCCCTCATGTTCCCGGCGGCCCGCGCAGGTGTTGTGGCATGTGGTGTCATCTGCCGGAGCGGTTTGTGGATCACGGCGCATGGCCCTAGTAGAGTGACAGCGCTCGCGCCCCGGCAGAGCTCCAGGGGAGCATCAGCTTCACATCACAACGAAGGAACGCACATGAAGATAGTCGTCGAAACGACCGTTGCCGCGCCGATCGCGGATGTTTGGCGCGCCTACACCACGCCCGACGACATCAAGCAGTGGAATGCGGCTTCCGACGATTGGCACACAACCGCCGCGACCGTCGACCTGCGCGCCGGCGGCGCCTTCTCGTCGCGGATGGAAGCCAAGGACGGCAGCATGGGGTTCGATTTCGCCGGCACCTACACCAAGGTCGAGGAGCCCCGGCTGCTCGAATACTCGTTCGGCGATCGCGCCGCGCAGGTCGCGTTCACGCCGGAGGCCCGCGGCGTCAGGGTGCAGGTCTCCTTCGACAGCGAGGACACCCATTCGGTCGAGCAACAGCGCGGCGGCTGGCAGGCGATCCTGGACAATTTCAAGCGCTACGTCGAAGCCAGGTCGCGGTCCTGATCCGTCGACTGGGGCCGGCGTGACATTGAAACGACCCCGCGCGACGATGCCGGCGAGCCTTCGTCGCGAACTCGACAATGCCGGCGTGATGCAGGCGTTCAAGGAGCGCCCGCCCTATCAACGCAACGACTATCTGCACTGGATCGACCGCAGCGTGCGAGCTGCAACGAAGCGCAAGCGGATCGACCAGATGCTCGCGGAATTGAAGGCAGGCGGGATTTACATGGGAATGGCGCATCGGCCGAGTAAGCGTGCGCGGTGAGAACCTCGCGAACCGAGCTGCCGGTGTTATCAATGGCCGGCGGAACTTTGTTCACGCACGGAGAACTACGGAGGGAATCGTGCGCTGAATGAGAAAGAACGGTCCGTGACCTCAGAGCAGACCGTGAGCATCGAAAAGAGAGGCCTCAGCGCGTGGGCCACGCTGAGGCCAAGTTGACACTTTGGTCGTGAGGCACCGTCGCCGGCGCCCCGCAGTTAACCTACCTTCGTTTCTGTCTTCGCAAATAGCCCATTTGGGCCATGCTCGTTGGCGGCGCACGTGCAGACTCGGAGTCGTCAGGATGTTGCACCACCTTCCTGGGGCTAGAGCCAACGCCGTCCGCATCTATTTCAAGCGGGCGGCGTTGCGTTTTCATGCGCGCAATCTCGATGAGCAAATGGCGCCGCTATCAGCGTTTCCTGGAATGCGGCACGACGAGCTTCATCGCGTTGCGCACGAGATCGGCGCGTTGACCGTGCCGGTCTTGCCATAGCGCGATCTCGTAGAAGGCCGAGACGAGACACGCGGCGAGGCAGCCACAGAATGCTTGTTCAGCATTGCCCATGACGTCACGGAACGAGAACGCCGGGCATCGGCCTCGTCGGCAGCGGAGCAAACGCGCGCGGTTGACCGCGCAGCATCGCAAGAACAGTGAACACCGCTACGGTGACCGTCAAAAGCTTGATCATGGAAATTCGTCGGCAAAAATGACTATAGGAATGCTCGCAGTATACCACCTGGTTTGCGATGCTCCTGTGAATCCCCTCACAGGACCACGAAGATCGCTGACCGGCAGCGTGTGCAACCGGGCAGAATGGCGAGCGCTGCATTCTGCGGAAAACGAGTTCCAGTCCGGACAGTTCGCGTCGCGCGTGATAGCCAATTTGGGACATGCGCCTTGGGCACAAAGTGTACATATTTGGAACCGTCAGGATTTTGCATCACCTTCCTGGGGCTAGGGCCGACGCCGTCCGCATTTATTTCAAGCGGGCGGCGTTGTGCATTTTGGCCGGTGTCAGCGATCCACCGGCCGAAGCTCGAGGTTGTCGATTTTCACGGGCGGGGTTGAGGCCTCGTTCTGCTCGTCCGGCGGACGCAACGTGATTGGAGCATTGGCGCCGCCGACGAGCACATTGGCGCCGGCGCCGCCGGCATGGCTGTAACCGCCGGTGAGGCCGTCGAGCCCGAGCCACGGCACCGCCGCCATCACCTTCCAGGTCACGGCGAATTCCTCATCTCCGATGAAAATACCGAAGTTGCGAATGGCCGCGACGTAGCGACTGTCCGGCGCGCTATCGACGTGCAGCACGCAATCGAGATTGGTCACCGGGCCCACAATGAAACCGGTATCGGGGCCGCCACGACACTCGAGCGTTCCGGCCTGCACCTGCTGTGCGTCGGAGGTTGAAATGGGCGCCACGAGTACCGCTGCGCCACACACAGCAGAGACGATCCAATGGCCCGTTGTGCGCATGGTGCCGTACAACGCGCAGAGGGACGCAATCGGCCCACGACCTCGTGCACGGCCTTCGCGTGTGGTTAAGGGAGGCTTAGAATCCGGAGTTGGTTGCCGCGGACAAAAGGCGCCACCCGTTCTGGCATGGACACCAGGCCGTTCGCATCAGCGACAGTTTGCCTGTCCCGGAAAACTACGCCGCCGGGCTCGAAATGCATTGTCCCGGCGGCGCCCTGTTCCAATCTGGGCCCGCAATCCCAGTGATGTTCTGTTTGCAAAAACGGCGCCAAGGTTCGAAGCCACCGTAGTGATACGGGCGCCGGCGTCCGGCGATAGATTAGGGGCTGGTCGCTGACCTTCCTGTGCGCAGGAAATTTGCCCGGAGGCCGGCCAAGGGCGGTCGTCGACCGCGCTCCGCCCGATCAGATGTGATGCTCGAGCTTCCGCATTTCCTGCAGGCGAGCCAGGCAGAAATCGCGATACAATTCGTTGATGAAATCCCACATGACCGAATCCCCTTTTGGTCCAATGTTGAGATGCTACGCCGGGTCTGTTTCCGCCCGGCTTCGCGCGTTCTGGAAAATGGTTTCGTTGAGGGGAGTGGCGTGGCGATCCCGGCAGGATTCGAACCTGCAACCCGCGGAGTAGAAATCCGCTACTCTATCCAGTTGAGCTACGGGACCGTCGGCCGCCTTGTAGCACCGCCAATATGAAAAATCCGCTTTTCCGCCAAGTCCGCCCGAACCGATTTTTGTGGTCGGACGACAAAGGCGAGCAGGGGTCCCGCCCTGCGTTGGCCTGCCCAGTCCGCCGAGCCGGCCCGACGCTGCCGCCGGGGCTGGTCAAAGGAATGTTGGCAATGCGATCTGCGACGTTTTCGTCCGTTCATGTCCGCGCCTTCACTCCGTCACCTTTCGCGCATTTTTTAGCCCCAGCGCGGCGTTCGACCGCGGGGCGTTCAGGAGCTCCATCATGATCGGATTGGTCCGTGCCGCCGCAATTTGCGCCACGCTGGCACTCGCCCTGGTGAGCGCCCAGGCCGCGGACAAGGCCTTCAAGCGCGACGATCTCGCCGATTCCGCGATCAAGCTGGAGGCCCAGATCAAGAGCGAGGCCGGCGCGGTCAACAAGTCGGCCGCGACCCTGCGCACCGACGCGGACGCCGCCTTCAGGCGCAATGATTTCCGCGGCGGGCTGACGATCCTCGGCCAGATCGCGGCGACCGCGCCCGAGGACGGCGCGAACTGGCTGCGGCTTGCCAAAACCGTCTTCCAGATCCGGTCGGCGAGCTCCAGCGAACAGACCTTTCTGATGGAGCGCGCCTCCACCGCCGCCTACATCGCCTACCAGCGCGCCGGCAATGCGGGCGAGGAGGCCGACGCGCTGGCGGTGCTCGGCAGGGCGCTCGCCGAGCGCAAGCTATGGCGTCCGGCGCTCGATAGCTTGCGGCTGTCGCTCGACCTGCGCGAGGTCGCCGATGTCCGGGGCCAGTATGAGAAGATGCGCGACGAGCACGGCTTCCGGCTGCTCGATTATACCGTCGATTCCGATGCAGCCTCGCCGCGAGCCTGCTTCCAGTTCTCCGAGGAATTGGCCAAGCGCGTCGACTTCGCGCCGTTTTTGGCGCTGGCCGGCACCGACAAGCCGGCCCTGTCGGCGGAAGGCCAACAGCTCTGCGTCGACGGGCTCAAGCACGGCGAACGCTACAACATCAACCTGCGCGCCGGCCTGCCGTCGACCGTCAAGGAGACCCTGCCGAAGTCGGCCGAGTTCAACATCTATGTCCGCGACCGCAAGCCGTTCGTGCGCTTTACCGGGCGGGCCTATGTGCTGCCGCGGACCGGCCAGCGCGGTATCCCGGTGGTCAGCGTCAACACGCCCGCCGTCACGGTCGACGTCTTCCGGATCGGCGACCGCAATCTGATCAACACGGTGATCGATTCTGACTTTCAGAGCACGCTGAGCCGCTACCAGCTCTCCGACCTCGGCGACCAGCGCGGCGTCAAGGTGTGGTCCGGCGAGCTTGCGACGGCGACCACACTGAACCAGGACGTCGTCACGGCATTTCCGGTCGACCAGGCGCTGGGCGACCTGCAGCCGGGTATCTATGTCATGACCGCCGCGGCCAAGGGTCCGGGCACCGATGATGACGGCACGCTGGCGACGCAATGGTTCATCGTCTCGGACATGGGCCTGTCGGCCTTCTCCGGCAATGACGGTATCCACGTCTTCGTCAACTCGCTGGCCTCGACCGAGCCGGTCGCCAATGCCGAGGTGAAGCTGGTCGCCCGCAACAACGAGATCCTGGCCACCCGCAAGACCGATGCCGCCGGCCATGTGCTGTTCGAGCAGGGGCTGGCGCGCGGCGAGGGCGGCCTGTCGCCGGCGTTGCTCACGGTGATGGGGGAGAAGGCTGACTACGCCTTCCTGAGCCTGAAGAC
The DNA here is from genome assembly GCF_054056355.1 of Bradyrhizobium sp. USDA 3364. Taxonomy (NCBI): domain Bacteria; kingdom Pseudomonadati; phylum Pseudomonadota; class Alphaproteobacteria; order Hyphomicrobiales; family Nitrobacteraceae; genus Bradyrhizobium; species Bradyrhizobium sp. USDA 3364. The sequence goes on along the minus strand of NZ_JBSRYG010000002.1, from coordinate 7,089,819 downwards.
CAACGCCTTCGACCTGACCGATCGCGGCGTCGCCGGCCGCGCCATCCCGGCCGGCGCCGACGCCTTCGTCTATGCCGAGCGCGGCGTCTACCGCTCCAACGAGACTGTCTATCTCACCGCGCTGCTGCGCGACGGGCAGGGCAACGCCCTGACCGGGACGCCGCTGATCATGGTGATCGAGCGCCCCGACGGTGTCGAATTCCGCCGCGCCGTGCTGCCCGACCAGGGCGCCGGCGGCCGGATGCTGGCGGTGGTGCTCAATTCGGCGGTGCCGACCGGCACCTGGCGCGCCCGCGTCTTTACTGACCCGAAGGGCTCTTCGGTCGGAGAGACCACCTTCATGGTCGAGGATTATATCCCTGAACGGGTCGAATTCGATCTGACCAGCAAGGAGAAGGTGATCAAAGCTGAAGTTCCAGTGGAACTTCAGGTCTCCGGCCACTTCCTCTACGGCGCGCCGGCCTCGGGCCTGCAGCTCGAGGGCGACATGCTGGTCGCGCCTGCGGCGAACGGGCGTCCTGGCTATGCCGGCTACCAGTTCGGCGTCGACGACGAGCAGACTGCGAGTAACGAGCGGACCCCGATCGAGGACCTGCCGGAGGCCGATGCCAATGGCGCGGCGACCTTCCCGGTGAAGCTCGACAAGGTGCCGGCCTCGACCCGGCCGCAGGAAGCCCAGATCTTCATCCGCATGGCGGAGACCGGCGGTCGCTCGGTCGAGCGCAAGATCGTGCTGCCGGTGGCCCCTGGCGCCTCGCTGATCGGCGTCAAGCCGCTGTTCGGCGACAAGAGCGTCGCCGAGGGCGACAAGGCCGAGTTCGACGTCGTGTTCGTCGCGCCCGACGGCAAGCAGCTGCCGCGCAACGGGCTGCGCTACGAGTTGCTGAAGCTGGAGTCTCGCTATCAGTGGTACCGGCAGAATTCGTCCTGGCAGTATGAGCCGGTCAAATCGACCCGCCGCGTGTCCGATGGCGACGTCAACCTCGCGGCCGACAAGCCGATGCGCCTGACTTTCCAGCCGCAGCCCGGCCGCTACCGGCTCGACGTGAAATCGACCGACGCCGACGGTCCCGTGACCTCGGTGCAGTTCGACGTCGGCTGGTATTCCGACGGCAGCGCCGACACGCCCGATCTGTTGGAGACCTCGATCGACAGGCCGGAATATGCCTCAGGCGACACCATGACGGTGTCGGTCAACGCGCGCACCGCCGGCAAGCTCACGGTCTATGTGCTCGGCGACCGCCTGCTGACGACCCAGAGCGTCGACGTCACGGAGGGCACCCAGCAGGTCAAGCTGCCGGTCGGCAAGGACTGGGGCACCGGCGCCTACGTCATGACGACGCTGCGCCGTCCGCTCGATGCCGCCGCCGGGCGCATGCCCGGCCGCGCGATCGGGCTGAAATGGTTCGGCATCGACAAGAAGGCGCGCACGCTTGCCGTCGAGCTGTCGCCGCCCGCCTTGGTGCGGCCCGGCTCGACGCTGAAGATCCCGGTCAAGCTCGGCGGGCTCAACCCTGGCGAGGACGCCAAGGTGGTGCTGGCCGCTGTCGACGTCGGCATTCTCAACCTGACCAACTACAAGCCGCCGGCGCCGGACGACTACTATCTCGGCCAGCGCCGTCTGACCGCCGAGATCCGCGACCTCTACGGCCAGCTGATCGACGGCATGCAGGGCACCCGCGGCCAGATCCGCAGCGGCGGCGATTCCGCCGGCGCCGAGCTGCAGGGCTCGCCGCCGACCCAGAAGCCGCTCGCGCTGTATTCCGGCATCGTCACGGTCGGCCCTGACGGCACCGCCGAAGTGAGCTTCGACATCCCTGAATTCGCCGGCACCGCGCGGGTGATGGCGGTGGCATGGAGCGCCACCAAAGTCGGCCGCGCCAATGTCGACGTGATCGTGCGCGATCCCGTGGTGCTGACCGCGACATTGCCGCGCTTCCTGCTGACCGGTGACAAGGGCACCATCAGCATGGATATCGACAATGTCGAAGGCGCCGCTGGCGATTACAAAATCAGCGTCAAGTCGAGTGGCCCGATCAAGGCCTCGGGCAACTCGACCACCACCGTGAAGCTCGCCGCCAAGCAGCGCAACTCGCTGTCGCTCGGTCTCGAGGCGGGGGGAGCCGGGCGCGCCGATTTCGACGTCGACATCTCCGGGCCGAACGGGCTGACGCTGGTGCGGCACTACGCGCTCGACGTCAAGCCGGCCACGCAAGTGCTGGCGCGCCGCTCGATCCGCACACTGGCGAAGGGCGAGAGCCTGACGCTGACCTCGGACATGTTCTCCGATCTCGTGCCGGGCACCGGCAGCGTCTCGATCTCGGCGAGCCTGTCGACCGCGCTCGATGCCGCGAGCATCCTGAAGGCGCTCGATCGCTACCCGTATGGCTGTTCCGAGCAGATCACGAGCCGCGCGCTGCCGCTGCTCTATGTCAACGATCTCGCCGCCGGCGCCCATCTCGCGATGGATACCGCGGTCGACCAGCGCATCCGCGACGCGATCGAGCGGCTCCTCGCTCGACAAGGGTCCAACGGTTCGTTCGGCCTGTGGTCGGCGGGCGGCGACGACGCCTGGCTCGACGCCTACGTCACTGATTTCCTGACCCGGGCTCGCGAAAAGGGCTTTGCGGTGCCGGACGTGCTGTTCAAGAGCGCGCTCGACCGCGTCAGGAACTCGGTGGTTAATGCCAACGAGCCGGAGAAGGACGGCGGCCGCGATCTGGCCTATGGCCTCTACGTGCTTGCGCGCAACGCCGCCGCGCCGATCGGCGACCTGCGCTATCTCGCCGATACCAAGCTGAACAATCTGGCGACGCCGATCTCGAAGGCGCAGCTTGCCGCGTCGCTGGCCTTGGTCGGCGACAGAGCGAGGGCCGAGCGGGTCTATGGTGCCGCGCTCGACGCGCTGAACCCCAAACCGGTGATCGAGTTCGGCCGGGTCGATTACGGCTCGGCGCTGCGCGATGCCGCCGCGCTGGTCTCGCTCGCGGGCGAGGGCAATGCGCCGCGCACCACGCTGACGCAGGCGGTGCTGCGGGTCGAGGCGGCGCGAGGGCTGTCGCCCTACACCTCGACGCAGGAGAATGCGTGGATGGTCCTGGCGGCGCGCGCGCTCGCCAAGGAGACGCTGGCGCTCGACATAAACGGCCAGCCAGTCAAGACCGCGGTCTATCGCAGCTACAAGACCGAGGAGATGACGGGCCAGCCGCTCAAGATCACCAATACCGGCGACGCGCCGGTGCAGGCGGTGATCTCGGTGTCGGGTTCGCCGGTAACGCCGGAACCGGCGGCCTCCAACGGCTTTAAGATCGAACGCAGCTACTTCACGCTCGACGGCAAGCCGGCCGATGTCACCAAGGCGAAACAGAATGACCGCTTCGCGGTTGTCCTGAAGGTCACGGAAGCCAAACCGGAGTTTGGGCACATCATGGTGGCCGACTATCTGCCGGCCGGGCTCGAGATCGACAACCCGAACCTGGTGTCATCAGGGGATTCCGGCACGCTCGGGTGGATCGAGGACGGTGTCGAGCCGAAGAACACCGAGTTCCGCGACGACCGCTTCACCGCGGCCATCGACCGGGGCGCCAACGACAAGTCGGTGTTCACGGTCGCCTATGTCGTGCGCGCGGTGTCGCCCGGCAAATACGTGCTGCCGCAGGCCTATGTCGAGGACATGTACAATCCTTCGCGCTACGGCCGCAGCGGCACCGGCGCGGTCGAGGTGAAGCCGGCGAAATGAGCAAGGAAGGACGCCCAAAACTGTCCCCGTCATGGCCAGGCTTGACCCGGCCATCCACGGACGCGTCCATTGGGGTGAAAGACGTGGATGCCCGGGTCAAGCCCGGGCATGACAAGCGTCGGCGGCGGTTGGCGCTTCGCGTCGCCGCTGCAATCGCCGTCGTGCTCGTCGCGATCACCGGCGCGTTCGCCGCCTGGGTCGTGTCGCTCGGGCCGCTGCCGCTCGACAAGGCGCAGCAGGTCTCGACAACAGTCGTCGATCGCAATGGAAAGCTGTTGCGTGCCTATGCGATGGCGGACGGACGCTGGCGGTTGCCGGTCGACGCAAGGACGTCAGTCGATCCCGGTTATCTGAAGCTGTTGTTCGCCTATGAGGACAAGCGCTTTTACGAGCATCACGGCATCGATCCGCTGGCGCTGTCGCGCGCAGCATTCCAGCTGCTCACCAGCGGCCATATCGTCTCGGGCGGTTCGACCATCACGATGCAGCTGGCACGGCTGATCGAGCCGCGGCACCAGCGCTCGGTCTACGCAAAGCTCCGGCAGATGGTGCGCGCGGTTGAACTCGAGCGGCAGCTCTCGAAGGAGCAGATCCTCGACCTCTATCTTGCGCTGGCGCCGTTCGGCGGCAATCTCGAGGGCGTGCGCGCCGCCTCAATCGCCTATTTCGGCAAGGAGCCGAAGCGGCTCTCGCTCGCCGAAGCGGCGCTCTTGGTGGCTTTGCCGCAATCGCCGGAGCGGCGGCGGCTCGACCGTTACCCGGACGCCGCCCATGCCGCGCGCGACCGCGTGCTCGACCGCATGGTCGAGGACGGCGTGGTGTCAAAGGACGATGCCGCGCAGGCCACCGCGACGGCAGTGCCGAAGATGCGCAAGCAGATCCCGATCCTGGCGCCGCATTCGTCGGATCAGGCGATCGCGACGATGAAGGACACCCCGGTCATCAAGCTGACGCTGGACGCCACGCTGCAACGGAACCTGGAGGCGCTGGCGCGCGACCGCGCCATCGCGCAGGGGCCAGACGTTTCGGTTGCGATCGTCGTGGTCGACAATGAAACCGGCGACGTGCTCGCGCGGGTCGGTTCGGCGGATTATTTCGACGAGCGGCGGGCCGGGCAGGTCGACATGACGCGCGCGGTGCGCTCGCCGGGCTCGACGCTGAAGCCATTTATCTACGGCCTCGCTTTCGAGGATGGCTTTGTCCATCCCGACAGCCTGATCGAGGACCGGCCGATCCGCTTCGGCAGCTATGCGCCGGAAAATTTCGACATGACGTTCCAGGGCACGGTGCCGATCCGCAAGGCGCTGCAATTGTCGCTGAACGTGCCGGCGATCGCGCTGCTCGACCGGGTCGGCGCGAGCCGGTTGTCGTCGCGGCTGAAGCAGGCCGGCACCAGTCTCGTGCTGCCCAAGGACGAGGCACCGGGCCTTGCGATGGGTCTCGGCGGCGTCGGCGTCACGCTGCAGGATCTCGCCCAGCTCTATTCGGGCCTGGCGCGGCTCGGCGCCACCAAGCCGCTGCGCGAGATCATGCAGGAGAATGATCGCCGCGACACGATGCGGCTGATGGATCAGGCCGCGGCCTGGCAGGTCGGCAACGTCCTGCTCGGCACGCCGCCACCGGAGAACGGCGTGCATAACCGGATCGCGTTCAAGACCGGCACCAGCTACGGCTATCGCGATGCCTGGTCGGTCGGCTTCGACGGCCGCATCACGATCGGCGTCTGGGTCGGCCGTCCCGATGGTGCGCCGGTGCCGGGTCTGGTCGGTCGCACGGCGGCGGCGCCGATCCTGTTCGACGCCTTCGCGCGCACCGGAAAAATGCCGGCGGCGTTGCCGAAGCCGCCGCGGGGCGTGCTGGTCGCCTCCAACGCTAAGCTGCCGCCGCCGCTGCGCCGCTTTCGGCCGCTCGGCGAACTGGTCCGCAGCGGCAGCGACCAGGCGCCGCACATCCAGTTTCCGCTGAACGGCTCGCGCATCGACGTCGATCAATCCGAGGGCGGCCGCAATGCCGCGCTGCCTGTCAAGGTCGCCGGCGGGGTGCTGCCGCTGACGGTTCTTGTCAATGGTGTCTCAGCCGGGGACATCGACAGCCGGCGCCAGCGCCTGATCGAGCCGCCCGGGCCGGGCTTCGCGCGGCTTACCGTGATCGACGCCACAGGGGCCGCGGATACCGTTGTGATCCGCGTGCAATGATCGCGTGGGAAAGCGAAGCGGCGCGGTTGGAAAGCGGAACAGCACGGTTGTTTGCGGTGCGGTTTCATCGTATGCGAAACCCATGGTGGATAGCCTCCAACCCCGGCGCTTCGGAGCAGGGCAACAGTCTGTAAAACCTGCGCATTCGAGCCGCAGGCTGTTCATGGCGTTCGAGTTCGCAACGGCCAGCCAATGGCGTTCGATCCTGTTCCTGACGCTGACCTGCCTGGTTCTCTTCCTGCCGGGCTTCTTCACCATCCCGCCGATCGACCGCGACGAGGTGCGCTTTGCCCAGGCGACCAAGCAGATGGTCGAGAGCGGCGACTTCGTCGACATCCGCTTCCAGGACGACGTCCGCTACAAGAAGCCGGTCGGCATCTACTGGATGCAGGCGGCGGCGCTGAAGACCATCTCGGCGCTCGGCGTGCCGCGCGCCCAGGTCCGCATCTGGGTTTATCGCCTGCCGTCCTTGATCGGCGCCATCGGCGCGGTGCTGCTGACCTATTGGACGGCACTGGCCTTCGTGACGCGACAGGGCGCCGTGCTCGCCGCCTTGATGATGGCGAGTTGTGTTCTGCTCGGGATTGAAGCGCGTCTCGCCAAGACCGACGCGATGCTGCTGTTCACGGTCACCGCGGCGATGGGCGCGATGGCGAGGGTCTATCTGTCCTGGCAGCGTGGCGAGGATCCGGCGCATCCGTCCTGGGGGCCGCCCGCGGTCTTCTGGACGGCGTTGGCAGTCGGCATCCTGCTCAAGGGACCGCTGATCCTGATGTTCGTCGGTCTCGCGATGGCCGGGCTTGCCATACTCGATCGTTCGGCGGCCTGGTTCTGGCGCATGCGCCCGGTCTGGGGCCTGATGTGGACCCTGGTGCTGGTGCTGCCGTGGTTCGTCCTGATCTTCCTGCGCGCCGGCGAGACCTTCTTTGCCGACTCGGTCGGCGGCGACATGCTGAGCAAGCTCGGTGCACAGGAATCCCACGGCGCGCCGCCCGGGCTCTATCTGCTGCTGTTCTGGATCACGTTCTGGCCCGGCGCTCCGCTTGCCGGCATGGCGGCGCCGGCGATCTGGCGCGCGCGGCGCGAGCCCGGCGCACAGTTCCTGCTGGCCTGGCTGATTCCGTCCTGGATCGTGTTCGAGGCCGTGCTGACCAAGCTACCGCATTACGTGCTGCCGCTCTATCCGGCGATCGCGATCCTGACGGTCGGTGCACTGGAGCGGCGCGTGCTGTCGCGCTCGCCCTGGCTGTTGCGCGGTGCCGCCTGGTGGTTCGCGATCCCCGCGTTCGGCGCAGTGCTGGTGATCGTCGGTGCGATCAAGGCGATCCATCAGCCGGTGTTTCCGGCCTGGCCGCTGTTTGCGGTGGCGATGGTGTTCGGCCTGGTCGCGTGGTGGATGTTCGAGGACAGCCGCGCCGAGCGCTCGCTGCTCAATGCGGTGATCGCCGCGGCGCTGATGGCTGCCGCGACCTACGGCGTGGTGTTGCCGCGGCTGACCACCGTATTTCCGAGCCAGGAAGTCGCACGCGCATTGCGCAACGTGACCTGCGTCGGCCCGAAGGCCGCGGCCGCCGGCTTCCACGAGCCGAGCCTCGTGTTCATGACGGACACCTCGACGCTGCTCACCGACGGATCCGGCGCCGCAGATTTCCTCGGGCAGGGCTCCTGCCGCTTCGCGCTGGTCGAGCAGCGCTCCGAGCGCTCCTTCGTGCAGCGCGCCGAGGCGATCGGCCTGCGCTACAACGCGCCGGTGCGCATCGAGGGTTACAACATCTCACAGGGCAAGGCTGTCTCGATCGCGATCTTCCGTTCCGAAGGGACGGAATGACATGTCGGCGCCGCCAGCCATCCCGGAATCCGCCAACTATTTCGGACGATTGCTGACGCTGGTCTGGCTGTCCTTTGCCCAGCTCGTGCGCGCGCCGTCGCATTCCCGCCGGGCCGAGGCAGCGCGACGCTCCGCGCGCCACGTGCTGTTGCTCTTCGTCATCGTCGGCGCCGTCATCATCACGCTGATGTATGCAATCGATGTCGCCGAGATCAGCCTGATGCCGCCGCGCGGCACGCCGAGCCTCTGGTGGGTGAAGATACTCACCGATTTCGGCAAGGACGAGTACGTGCTATGCGCGCTGGGTGTGCTGTTGATTGCCGTCGCATTGATGGCGCCTGCACTGCGCGGTGTGCCGCGCGCGACTTTGCTCGGCCTCGGAACGAGGCTGCAATACCTGTTCCTGTCGGTCGCGCTGTCGGTGGCGGTGGGAGAGGTGATCAAGTGGATGGTTGGCCGCGGGCGACCGTTCGTCGGCGGCAAGGCCAATGCGTTCAATTTCCAGCACTTCGCCGGCACCGAGGCCTATGCGAGCTTTCCGTCGGGACATTCGATCACGGCGTTTGCGCTGGCCTTCGCCGTGTCGGCAGTCTGGCCGCGCGCGCGGGTTGCGATGCTGGTCTATGCGCTGATCATCGTCGCGACGCGGCTGGTGCTGCTGGCCCATCATCCGAGCGACGTGGCTGCCGGCGCGCTGGTCGGCGTGATCGGCGCAATGGCCGTGCGCTACTGGTTCGCCGCCCGCCGCCTTGGTTTCGCCATTGATCGCGATGGCACGGTCGTGGCCCTGTCGGGACCCTCGGAAGGACGTCTCAAAAGGGTTGCGAGGAGCGCTTTCGCCCCATAAAAGCGGTCGCCCGGCGGCCGGATCGGGTGGGTCCCAGCCGCGAACCCCATATCAACCACGAGTGCCGAATTGCCTGTTTCCGACCAGACGCCGGTCGCCGTTTCCATCGTCGTGCCTGTGCGCAACGAGGCGGACAATATCGCGCCGCTGATCGCCGAGATCGCGGCCGCGCTCGACGGGCGTTGGGCCTACGAGATCATCTACGTCAATGACGGCTCGACCGATGCCACCGGCGAGCGCCTGAACGCGATCATGGCGCAGCGGCCCAACCTGCGACAGCTCCGCCATGCGGCCTCTTCGGGCCAGTCGGCCGCCGTGCGCAGCGGCGTCCGCGCCGCGCGGGGAGCGATCGTGGCGACGCTCGATGGGGACGGCCAGAACGATCCTGCGTTCCTGCCCAATTTGATTGCGGCGATCGAGAGCGGCAATGGCCGCGTCGGCCTGGCTGCCGGCCAGCGCGTCGGGCGCAAGGACACCGGTTTCAAGAAACTGCAATCGCGCATCGCCAACGCGGTGCGCAGCATCATCCTGCGCGACGGCACCCGCGACACCGGATGCGGCCTGAAGGCATTTCCGCGCGAGGTGTTTCTGGCGATGCCTTATTTCGACGGGCTGCATCGCTTCCTGCCGGCGCTGGTTCGCCGCGAGGGATTTGCAATTGCCTATGTCGATGTCGTCGACCGCCCGCGCCATTCCGGCGTGTCGAACTATGGATTCTTCGACCGGCTCTGGATCGGGATCATGGATCTTGCCGGCGTGTGGTGGCTGATCCGCCGCAAGAAGCCGACGCCGGTCGCCACTGAAGTGCCGGTCGTCGCTGACGTGCCGGCCGGACCGAGGTGAGATAATGCTGATTCAGTACGGCCAGGCGCTGGGCACCTACTTCTACGACGTGTTCGTCGCCAAGTTCGACTTCTGGCTGGCGTTCGGCCTCGTCGCGCAATTGTTCTTCACCGCACGATTTCTCGTGCAGTGGATTTCCAGCGAGCGCGCCGGCCAGAGCGTGGTGCCGATGGCGTTCTGGTTCTTCTCGATGGGCGGCGGTCTGATGACGCTGGTCTACGGGCTCGCCAAGCGCGAGCCTGTCATCATCATCGGGCAGGGCCTCGCCACGCTGATCTATATCCGCAACATCATGCTGATCGTGAAGAACCGCGGTAGCGCGTCGAAGACGCTCGACAGCTGATTCTCGCGCTCGTCAAATGCGGCGAGCGGGTATGCGGGCTTCCCGAGCAGTTTCGACCGATTCCAGCGGCGAGCTGAGCTCCGCATCAATTGCGGCCGAATCTGAACGACGGTCAAACAATCGCCTCAAGGCGTATGGCATCTACGGTCTGCCGTGGGCGTGGCGGCAGACCTCGACCGTGCGCCAAGGGAATATGGGGCGTTGATGACCAGCCGTGGCGAAGCGACGAAGGCGGATGGTCATCGATCGCGCGTCCACGATGTCCCGTTGCTTGACGAGCCGCTATTGACCGGCGAGCGCGCGTTGCCGGACCGGCGTGCAGTCAGTTTCCGCTGGATGGCGGCGACGGTTCTGATCGGGACCGCCGCTCTCGCTCTTCTCAGTGGTGCGCTTCGCGGAGCCCTCGGCGATCACACGCGATTTGCGGCATCGCCGGTCGTTTCACTTCCGCGCTCGACGGCGCAGGTGGTTGACGAGGCGCGGCGCGGCGACCGTTTGGATCGCAGGTCCGGCGCGCAGGACAGTCCCTCGGCGCTCAAGATCGAGCAGCTCAGCGATGCCGGCGCGGTCCGTCCATTCACCCGCGTGTCGGCTCGCCTCGCGGAGATCGATCCCGAACCGCAACCGGATCATCGTCTCGAAGCCTCGGGAGACGGCAAGGACGATCAGCGCGCGAACGCGCAAAGCACTCCGCCGTCGGAGCTGCCGCCCATCATACGGGCGGGTCGATCACGCCCGGTGCTGCCAGGCGGCACCAGCGCCTATGCTGACGGCGAAGATGTGCCGCATCTGCCGTCGCCGATCGGCGAGGCCGTCAACGTAACCAGCCTTCGGAAGTCGCCTTCGCCGCCTCATCACCACCGACACGTGATCATCGCCAGGAGCGGTGACACGCTGTCCGCCATCCTGAAGGCGTTGGCTGCGGCCGCGGCGGACGCGCCGGCGATCCTTGCCGCTTTTCCGTCGCCAGGCGGTCGGCAGACACTGTCCGGCGGCGAGAAGATCACGATCGTCGAACGAAGCGGAGACACCGGCTCGCCTCGCAGCTATATCGCGAAAGTGTCGGTCGAGCGGGCAGACTCCAGCGTGTCGGCTGTCGGTCGCACCGACGGCGGCCAATACCAGGCGATCGTGCCTGAGCTGCCTGACATCGCCCAGCGGAGCGCGAGCTTGCTGCGTGAGTCGATCGACACGCACTCCGTCCCCGGCGAAACGCTGCGAGACGGCCTTAACGCGCTGGCACGCTCCAGTCATGTCGACGCGGGGATCGTCGCGGAGCTTCTGCGCCTTTGCGGCCGCGATTTCGACCTCGACGGACCGCTCGGCGACACCGATGCCGCCAAGATCATCTATGCTCCCAACGACATCGGCCAACCGGAGTTGGTCTTCATCGACCTGACGGCGGGCGGGCAAACGCGCCGGTACTACCGCTTCACGGCGCCGGATGACGGCAGCTCCGACTTCTATGATGAGGACGGCCAGTCCATCACCAAATTCCTGTTGCGCAAGCCGGTCGTCAGCGGGCGTCTCGGCGATGGTTTCGGCTGGCGCATTCATCCGATCCTTGGCGACCGCCGCTTCCATGAGGGCGTCGATTACGCCGCGCCCTATGGTTCGCCTGTCGCGGCCGCCGGCGCCGGCGTTGTCGAGATCGAGGGATACGAACGCGGGTACGGTAAATATGTCCGCATACGCCACGATCGCGGTTACGAGACGACGTATGCCCACATCGCGAGCGTCCCGCCCGGGCTGAAGATCGGAGACCGTGTTCGTCAGGGCGAGACGATTGCCTATGTCGGATCGACCGGGCTCTCGACGGGGCCGCATCTCTATTATGAGGTGCGGATCAACGGCCGCAATGTCGATCCGCTTCGGATGAAATTGTCAGGCGGCCGGCTGCTGCAGGGCGAGCTCCTCGGGGCCTTCGATCGCCAGCGCGACAGCATCGATCAGCTTGCTGCCGCGTCCGCGTTTCCACAGCGGAATCCCGGCGCCGAACACCGGCCGCCGACGTAGCGCAACTCGTTCGATCAAAGCCGCCCGGGCGCCGGAAGTTCGGCTGCATCCACCGCCTTCTCGCGATCGGCGGCGGTCTCGCCGGCGGCGTCGAGCACGGGATAGGCGACCGAGCAGATGTGCGAGTGGATGCGGCGCAGGTCGCGCAGCACGTCGAGATGCAGCGACGTGGTCTCGATGGTCTTGGGCAGCCCTTCGCGCAGGCGCTCCAGATGGCGCTCGACGGCGGCCAGTTCGGCCGCGCGCAGCGCCGCCTTCTCGGTGAGCAGCTTGCGCGCCTCGCCGGCGTCGCCTGACATGAACACGCCGAACGCGATCCGCAGTGAGTCGATCGTGCGCTTGTGGAACGCCGACAGTTCCTCGGCGCCTTCGGCCGAGAACTGCAGGCGATGCTTGATCTTCTTGGTCGCGAGCTCGCTCAGATTCTTGTCGATGATGTCGCCGACATGCTCGAGATTGATCGCGAACGCGACGATCTCCATGGCGCGCTGCCCCTCGCGCTCGTCCAGGCTGCCGCGGGTGAGCTTGGTGACGTAGAGCTTGATCGCCTCGTTCAGCCGGTCGACGATGTTGTCCATCTTCGAGACCTGGTCGACCAAAGCGCGATCGTTGGTCATCATCGCCGCCATCACCTTGCGCAACATCGCCTCGGTGTGATCGCCCATATGCAGCACCTCGCGCGCGGCATCGGCCAGCGCAAGCGACGGCGTCTCCAGCGCGCTCTCGTCGAGATAGCGCGGCCGCGACGGATCGCTCTCCTGCGCCCGCTTCGGCAGCAGACGCTCGAGCAGCCGTGCCATCTGGTCCAGCACGCCGATGAACAGCAGCGCGGTCGCAACGTTGAAGGCGATGTGGAACAGCGCGGTCGCCTTCGCGAGATCGGGCTGCCAGGCGTAGATGGTTTCGGTGATCGGGCGCAGGAACGGCGTGACCAGCAGGATGCCGACAAGGCGGTTGACGAGGTTGCCGACCGGCAGCCGGTAGCTCGCCGGATTGTCGCGCCGTGCGCCTTCCAGCAATGGATTGACGGCGCTGCCGAGGTTGGCACCGAGCACCAGTGCGAACGCGGCATAGGGCGAGATGAACTGGGAATAGGCCAGCGACATCACCAGCAGCACGCTGGCGACGCTGGAATGGACCAGCCAGGTGACGACGGCGCCGATCAGGATGCAGAGCACGGGATCCCCGGTGATCGCGCCCAGGAACACGCGCACGCCCGGGGCGTTCTCGGCGGGCGCCATCGTATCGAGCAGGATGTGCAGCGCGAGCAGCATCAGGCCGAGGCCGATCGAGACCCGGCCGAGATCCTTGATCCGGGAGCGCGGTCCGCTGCGGAACGCGACGAGGCCGGTGATGAACAGCACCGGGGCCACGGCTGCGACGTTGAACGACAGCACCTGCACGATCAGCGTGGTGCCGATGTTGGCGCCGAGCATGATCGCAAGCGCCGGAACCAGGCTGACGATCTCCTCGGCGGCGAAGGAACTGGTGATGAGGGCGGTCGCGGTCGAGCTCTGGAGCAGGGCGGTCAGACCGAGGCCGGCGCCAAGGGCGGTGAAGCGGTTGTTCAGCGCCCTGGCCAGCAGCAGCCGCAGATCGGGCCCGAAGGCACGCAGAATCCCGCTGTGGACCATGTGCAGGCCCCACAGCAGGAGAGCGACGCCCCCCATCAGATCAAGCAGAACAATGCTTCCCATACTTCTTGGATATCCCGCAAATTCGAGTCGAAGGGCGCACGCTATCGCCAAATGACCTGCAATCAACCTCTTTTTGTTCCCGTTGGAACCGGCTGGCGGGCAGGGTCTGTAACGAAAGAGGCCGCCAATTGAGGCGACCTCTTTCGGACTCGGACATCTATAACCTCAGGCCAACCCCTTGGTTCCCTCCGGATGACACGGGGCGTACCCGGTAAACGAATCTCGAAAATGTCCGCTCAATTGCGATTGGTTCCACTAGGCAGTTCCCAATCTTTCCCGGTTATGACGGTACGAACGAGAAGACTGTCAAGAAAGCCTTGGGGATCAGAATGTTTATGAATCGCCGCAAGAGCGAACGCCGCCCGTGCCGGAGCGTCGCTAAAATTCAGTTGGGTACGGGGTCGCTGCCGCGAGATTGCATGATCACCGATATCTCCGCAGGCGGCGTCAAGGTGATCGCCGAATATCTGGAGATTCCGCCGGAATTCACCATCATCCTGTCGACCGGCAGTCCGCGTCAATGTCGTCTGGCCTGGCAAATCGGGCACGAATTCGGCGCCCAGTTCGTCGACTGATCCAGCCGCCCGGCTGGTTTCCCGTGACGCATCCGGCCTGCATCTGGGCCGGATGAGGGCGAGATGATGGCATCCTTAACCGGAACTTAGGGTTAAGCTGTGAGCATCCCGGAACCTTCGCTGTTCCGAGTCCCGTTGATGTCTGAGAAACTACCCCGACCTTTGGGCCGTGCGCGCCGCCTTGCCGGCTCGGTATCTGCTGTAATTCTGCTGGTCGGGCTGTCCGCCTGCCAGACCTCGGGTCCATCCGACATCACTGGGTCATTGGGCGACACGGCAGAGGCCACGCCGGCCCCAGCCGATCCCCGGCGCGACATCGCGACCTACCATGAGCGCGTCCGCGCCAACCCGAAAGACATCGACGCCGCCCTGAAATACGCCCGGGCGCTGCGCGCCACCGGCCAGCGGGCGCAGGCCGTCGCGGTCATGGAGCAGGCCGTGCTGGCGCAGCCCAGCAACAAGGCGCTGCTCGCCGGCTACGGTCGGGCGCTCGCCGACAACGGCAATTTCCAGCAGGCATTCGACGTGCTCGGGCGCGCCCACACCCCGGAAGATCCGGACTGGCGCATCTTGTCGGCGCAAGGTGCCGTGCTCGATCAGCTCGATCGCCACGACGAAGCTCGGCAATATTACGCGAGCGCACTGAAGATCGTGCCCGACGATCCGTCGGTGCTCTCCAATCTCGGCCTGTCCTATCTGCTGTCGAAAGACCTGCCGAAGGCCGAGGAGACGCTGCGCCGCGCCCGCGAACGCGCACCGGGCGACATGCGGGTGCGAACCAATCTCGCCGTCGTGGTCGGCCTGCAGGGCCGCCAGTCCGAGGCCGAAACCATCATGAAAACCGATTTGCCGCCGGAGCAGGGCTCCGCCAATGTCGCGGCGCTGAAGCGGCTCCTGGCGCGCAGGGACGCGAGCCGGACCGATACGGACAAGATCCCGGTCGCGACCAGCCGTCGCGACTAAGAGTGTTTTCAAGCGACGTGGATCCTGACGTCGGGGACGCTAGCCGGCGGCGCGGCGTCCATCGTTGCGGCGCGACTGCAGCTTCCTGAGGATCGGCGACAGGAACGACTCACGCGTCTCGGCGAGATCGGGGCGGCCGGTGAGGCGTTGCGCGATCTGCAGGAACGTCCTCGTGGTGCGGTGACGTGCGGAGACCTCCGCGATCATCTGGCCGTTGTTGGCGGCTTCACCGAACAGCCTGCAATCGAACGGGATGGCCGCGATCGGCTGGCTCTCGATCGTCTTGGCGAAGTCCTTGACCTCGATCTCCGGACGCTTCGACATGCCGACCTGGTTCAGGCAGTAGAGCGGCGGCCGGTCGTTCGGACGCGCGGTGCGCAGCAGGTTCATCATGTTCTTGGTGTTGCGCATGTTGGCGAGGTCGGGTTCGGCGACGATCAGGATGTCGTCGGCGCCGACCAGCACGCGCTTGGTCCAGGCGGTCCATTGATGCGGGACGTCGAGCACGATGCAGGACGTGGTCATCCGCATCGTATCGAAGATGGCGTCGAAGGCTTCGGCGCCGAAATCGTAGACCTGGTCAAGCGTGGCCGGCGCCGCCAGCAGGCTGAGATGATCGCCGCATCTTGCGAGCAGCCGGTCCATGAAGGCGCTGTCCGGACGTTCGGGCGAGAACACGGCGTTGGCGATGCCCTGCACCGGATCCTGGTTGTAGTCGAGGCCGGCGGTGCCGAAGGCGAGGTCGAGATCGATGACGACCGAATCCAGCCCGAGGTCGCGCGCGATGGTCCAGGCGACATTGTGGGCGATGGTCGAGGCACCGACGCCGCCCTTGGCGCCCGCCACCGCGATCAGGCGGCCGACCGAGACAGCCTCCGAGGACGAGAACAGGCCGCAGATCGAGCGCACGACATCGAGCACCTTGACCGGCCCGATGACGTAGTCGTTGACGCCGCGCCGGACCAGTTCGCGATAGGGCGCAGTCTCGCCGGCCGAGCCGAGCACGACGACGCGGGTGCCGGGATCGCAGACCGTGGCGAGCTCGTCGAGGCCGGCGAGCAAATCGCTGTCCGGCTCGGTCTCCAGCATGATGACGTTGGGTGTCGGCGCCTTGTGATAGGCGTCGATGGCCGCGGCGATGCCGCCCATATGGACGGAAAGGTGGGCCTTGGCGAGCCGGCGGTCGTCGGCGGCGGCGCGCGCCGTCGCGGCGGTCGCGACCGTGGCGCAGAAGGCCTGCACCGAAATCCGCGGCGCCGGCGCGATGTGGTCGTTGGCGTGCTGCGGCTCGTCTTGTTGTTCGGTCATTTCGCGGCGTCGCTCAGCTTGGCTTTATCGGTTTCGGGGTAGGTTGTCGCGGTGGTCTCACCCTTGCGGTATTTCTCGAACGCGATCGTGCGGCGCGGTGTGTAGGCCGCGGTCTCGGTCCGCGGCTGCTCGAGGTCGGAGGGATTGGCGACCATCGCGGCGAGATTGCGCTGCGTGGCGCAGCCGAAATTGTCGTACTGCTTGTTCTCGTTGTAGCTCGGATTGTAGATCGAGGGGCCAAGATCGGTCGGCCACAGGCCGCAGGGGCCGGCGACCGCGGCCATCTTCGGATAGCTGAGACGGATGGTCGGCAGCGCGCGCGGATCGTCGACGTGATACGCGCGCTTGGCGATGGCGTGGGAGGGCACGCCCATCGACGCGAGCACGCCGCGGATCTCCTGGTACACCGCCTGCGCCGAGCGCGAATTCGAGGTGTCGGCCGGAACGTCGATCGCGATCGCGCCGGTGCCTTCACGGCGCCAGCTGCGGGCGAGCCCCATGACGTCGTCGCGCTGCGTCTCGGTGAGATTGCCGCGGGTGCGGCCCACGAACACGACGATCGACTGCTCACCCTCGGTGACCGCGATCGGATGCCGTTGCCGGTAGTCTTCGGGCACCGTGCCGGTGACGACATCGCCGGTCAGGTTGCAGCCGCCGAGCGCGATCGCTGACGTGACGAGGGCGCCGAACAGCGACAGCGCCCTGGCATGACCGGCTTGTGTGTTGCGTGTCATCATAGGATCCCCCAACCCCTTCAGGTCCGCGCCTCAGTCGATGATGAAGCCGAAATTCACCGGCGTGGCGCCGATCGGCTCGGCACGGGCGGCAACGCCGTAGATGCGATTGACCCGTGCCAGCAGCGCCGACTGCGCGTCGGAGGCGGGAGCAAACCCGTCGTCGGGACGCGACAGCTCCTTTTGCGCGACCGCGCGCACCACATAGGGCGTCACGATGACCATGAGCTCGGTCTCGTTGTTGACGAAGTCCTGGCTCCTGAACAGCTGCCCGAGCACCGGGATCTGATCGACACCGGGCATGCCGTTGATGGCCTGCTTGGTCTGCTCCTGGATCAATCCGGCCATCGCGATCGAGCCGCCGGAGGGCACCTCCAGCGTGGTGTCGGCGCGGCGGGTCTTGATCGAGGGAATCGTCGTGCCGTTCTGGCCGCCGGTCAGCGCGTTCTCCATCGAGACTTCGGAAACCTCGGTCATCACCTTCAGGCTGATGCGTCCCTCGGACAGCACCACCGGGGTGAAGTTGAGCGAGATGCCGAATTTCTTGAAGCTGACGGTCTGGACGCAATTGCCGATCGTACCCGACGTCGTCGTCTGACAGGTGACGCCGGTCGGAATTGGAAACTCGCCGCCCGAAATGAAGGTCGCCGACTCGCCCGAGATCGCCGTGAGATTGGGTTCCGCCAGCGTCTTGACCACGCCCGCGCTCTCCATCGCGCGCAGCGTCGCGGTGACGGTCGGCACGCCGAGCTTGTTCAGGGCCGCGCCGGTCAGCCCGTTGCCCGGGGCGAGCGCGCCGTTGTTGGCGGTGAAGGCGTTGGCGTTGTTGAAGACCACCGCGGCGGTGCCGTAGTTCATGTTGGCGCTGAGGTCGACACCGAGCTGCTTGATGACATCCCGGCGCACCTCGGCGACGGTGACCTTCAGCATTACCTGGTCGCGGCCGCGCACCACGATCGAGTTGACGACCTTGTCGGGGCTGCCGACCAGCTTTGCGGCAATGTCGCCGGCCTGCTGGGCTTCCACCGGGCTCGCCACCGTGCCGGTCAGCACGACGCTTTCTCCGACGCCCTCGATCTGGACTCCAGGCAGCATCTGCTTCAGCGCGGCGCGCATGCCGTTGAGATCGCGCTTGATCGCGATGTCGTAGGAGGCGACCTGGTTGCCGTCGGCGTCGAAGAACACCACGTTGGTCTGGCCGACCGCCGCTCCGATGATGTAGGCGCGCTGGGCCGAGCGAATCACGGCGTTGGCGATCTTGGGATCGGCGACCAGGACGTCCTTGGCCTCGCGGGGCAGGTCGACCACCACCGACTTGCCGACGCCGAGCGACACGGAGCGTGTCTTGGCGGCGATGCTGCTCGTTACCGCGACGTCTGCGTTCTTGTCGGGATCGGCTGCGCTGGCGAGGGCAGGGATCAGCATCAGGGCGGTGACCGCCGAGAATGACAGTGAGCGGGCCAGCGTGGTCCGCGTCAGTTGTTTTGCACCGGTTGTCATATCGAAGCCCCCATCACTTCTGTGTCACCTGAGAGCTCGGGATGCCGAAGCGCACCACCCTGATGCTCTCGCCCCGCTTCGGGGCATGGTCTCTGGTCTCGTCGGTCTTCTCGTTGACGTCGGCGATGCTGCGCAGTGCCAGCGCCAGCGTGCCGCTCTGCCGTGCGCGCGCGAGCGTCTCGGCCTGTTCTGGCTTGAGCTCGAGGGTCACGGTCTTGCCGACGAGGGAGTTGTTGCCGTCCTTCTCCTTTGGCGCCTGGTCGATCGCCAGCACGCGAACGTTGGACAGCACGATTTCGGTCGTGATGACGTCGCGGGCGCCTTGCTGCTGATCGGGATTCTTGTCGCGGCGCGACAGGATCACGTCGACGCGGTCGTTCGGCAGGATGAAGCCGCCGGCGGCGGTCTCCGGCGAGATTTCCGTGGAGATCGCGCGCATACCGGACGGCAGGATCGCGGCCATGAAGCCGCTTCCGTTGGCCTTGACCAGCTTCTGCTCGCGGATCGGTTCGCCGATGATGAAGGGAGCGCGCGCGATCGAACCGATGACGTCGTTCATGGCGTCGGCATTGGTATCGTGGCGGATGAATGCGCTGCTTGCGGTTTCAGCCGGCCAGCGCTGCCATTGCACGTCTTCGGGTTTGACCGACTGACCGAGCCCGATGTCGGCTTTCGCCACCAGCACTTCGACAGTCGGAAGTTGCGCCACTGGCGGCGCGACCGGCGCCGGTTTGCGATCGCCGACGCTCGCGAGATACATGGCCGCGAGGCCTGCGACGCCGGCGATGCCGAGGACCACGATGCGTGCCGTCTTCATGCGATTGTCTGAATGCCCTTAACACAGGGCAGTCACGTCCTTACGGCACTGACAGCCCTTCCCGAGGGCATCACTACGGCCGCAAAAGTATAAGGGAACTTGATGGAAGGTCCGGACAATTAAGGGATTGGTGGGGATGGTGAACGGCGAGTTATCGGCGCCGTCGCATCTCCGCAGAATCCCGGAGATCGTGCGTGCTTAGCGCGTGCGACGTCGGTCGCAACGCGGCGTCGCGGCCGACCGGTCGTGGTTAATGTCGTCTGATGCGCAAGCCGCCGCGCAGGGACGCGCGAGGATCAGAGCGCAGCCTTCAGCGCCGCAAACCCGCGATCGAGATCGGCCTTGAGGTCGTCGAGATTCTCGAGCCCGATATGCAGCCGCAGCGTCGGTCCGCCCGGTGCCCATTTGGTCGCGGTACGATAGTCGCTGCAGTCGAACGGGATGGCGAGGCTCTCGAAGCCGCCCCAGGAAAAGCCCATGCCGAACAGCCTGAGCGCGTTGAGCATCGAATCGACCGCGCTCTGCGGCACCGGCTTCAGCACGATGCTGAACAGGCCGGAGGCGCCGGTGAAGTCGCGCTTCCAGATCGCGTGCCCCGGATCGGTTTCGAGGGCAGGGTGCAGCACGCGATCGACCTCCGGCCGGGCGCCAAGCCAGCGCGCGATCTCGAGCCCGGAGCGGTGATGCTGCGCAAGCCGTACCGACAAGGTACGGACGCCGCGTAGCGCCAGATACACGTCGTCGGGGCCGGCGCAGACGCCGAGCAGGCGGATCGCCTCCTGCACCAGCGGCCACGCCTTGGCGTTGGCCGCGATGGTGCCGAACATGATATCGGAATGGCCGCCGATATATTTGGTGCCGGCCTGCATGCTGATGTCGACGCCCTGTTCCAGCGAGCGGTGATAGAGCGCGGTCGCCCAGGTATTGTCGTCGATCACGAACGCACCGCGGGCGTGCGCCACGGCCGCCATCGCTCGTATGTCGGGCATCTCGAAGGATTGCGACCCCGGCGCCTCGAGCAGCACCGCGCGGGTGTTCGGCTTGAACAGCGCCTCGATACCGGCGCCGACCAGCGGATCGAAATAGCTGGTCTCGATGCCGTAGCGCTTGAGCATGTTGTCGCAGAAATTGCGGGTCGGCCGGTAGGCGTTGTCGCACACCAGCAGATGATCGCCGGCCTTCAGCACCGCGAGCAGCGTGGTGCTGATCGCGGCCAGTCCGGACGGGGCGAGGCCGACGCCGGCGCATTGCGGGCCTTCCAGCGCCATCAGCACGTCCTGCAGCGCCCGCGTGGTCGGGCTGCCGTGGCGGCCGTAGGTGAATTCGGCGCGGTGGGCGTGGAGGTCCTCCGCGGTCGGATAGAGCACGGTCGAGCCGTGAAATACCGGCGGATTGACGAAGCCCTTCTGAGCCTTGGTGTCGCGGCCGGCCGTGACCAGGCGGGTCGCGGCGTCTTGCGGGTGGGTGGGCGTGGAGCCGTCGGAGGAGGTCATGGATCGCTGCCGTTAGACTTTAGACTTTTTGCCGCGGCCGTACCGCGTCGGGAAGCCGGGGGCTACGCCGGGAGATGCTACTAACAAGAGGTAGAAGACATGCGTCAACCCCTTGACCCGGCACGTCAGTCGCTATGTGATGCGGCGCAACTACCAGTCGCCGCACGTTGAGGGGCCTGCCGCGACCTACGATCCGTTGCCTGACCGGTTTTCATGCAAACTGCCGGTCCGATCAGCATTTTCGTGCTGCAGCGGTTCATTGGGATGGCCCGTGAACGCGAGGCGATCACAAAGCAAACGTCCAACGGACGACCCTGAAAGGCCCCTGCCCATGAAACGCGTATCCCTGGCTGTCATCCTTGCCGCTGCCGCCGCCTTGTCGGTCCAGGCGGCGTCGGCGCAAACCCTCAAGACGGTCAAGGACCGGGGCCAGCTGTCCTGCGGCGTCAGCCAGGGCCTGCCGGGCTTCTCGTCGCCGGACGACAAGGGGAACTGGACCGGAATCGACGTCGACGTCTGCCGGGCCATTGCCGCCGTGGTGCTCGACGACCCGACCAAGGTCAAGTTCGTGCCGCTGTCGGCCAAGGATCGCTTCACCGCGCTGCAGTCCGGCGAGATCGACGTGCTGTCGCGCAACACCACCTGGACGGTGTCGCGCGACACCTCGCTCGGCGCCAATTTCACCGGCGTGACCTATTATGACGGGCAGGGCTTCATGGTGAAGAAGTCTCTCAAGGTCAATTCGGCGCTCGAACTGAACAGCGCTTCGGTCTGCGTGCAGACCGGCACCACCACGGAGCAGAACCTCGCCGACTTCTTCAAGGGCAACAACATGAAGTACGAGGTGATCGCGTTCGGCAGCATTGACGAAGCGGTCAAGGCCTATGAGTCCGGACGCTGCGACGTCTTCACCGACGATGCCTCCGGGCTTTATTCCAGCCGTCTGAAGCTTGCGAACCCCGCCGATCATATCGTGCTCCCGGAAATCATCTCCAAGGAGCCGCTGGGGCCGATGGTGCGCCACGGCGACGACCAGTGGTTCGACATCGTGAAGTGGACGCTGTTTGCGATGATCAATGCCGAGGAACTCGGCATCACCCAGAAGAACGTCGACACGATGCTCAAATCGGACAAGCCGGAGGTGAAGCGGGTGCTCGGCACCGACGGCAATCTCGGCGAACAGCTCGGCCTCACCAAGGACTGGGTGGTGCGGATCGTGAAGGCGGTCGGCAATTACGGCGAAACCTTCGAGCGCAATGTCGGCACCGGCTCGCCGCTCGGTATCGCCCGCGGCGTCAACAATCTCTGGAACAAGGGCGGTATCCAGTACGCGCCGCCGATCCGCTGATCGATCGCGCCGACGGTTGCGGCGATGAGCATCGCGCCCCGCAAACCACCGCTGCAATTCGCGCTCAGGCTGAAGCGTGCGCTTGGCGGCAAGGCCGGCTGGAACGGATTGGCCGCCCAGATTGTTTTCGCCGCGATCCTGGCCTGGATCGCCTACGAGATCGTGGCCAATGCGCGCACGAATCTGGAGACCCAGCACATTGCGTCGGGCTTCGGCTTCCTCAATTACAATGCGGGCTTTGACGTCAATCAGAGCCTGATCGCCTACAACAATTCCGACACCTACTGGCGGGTGTTCTTCGTCGGCTTGTTGAATACCATCCTGGTCTCGGTGATCGGCATCGTGTTCGCCACCATGATCGGCTTCATCGTGGCGCTGTGCCGGTTGTCGCCGAACTGGCTGCTGTCGCGGATCGGCGGCATCTATGTCGAGATCGTCAGGAACCTGCCGCTCCTGTTCCAGATCCTGTTCTGGTATCTCGCGGTGCTCGCAGCGCTGCCGGCGCCGCGGCAGAGCATCTCGATCTTCAGCGCGTTCTTCCTCAACAATCGCGGCCTGATCGTGCCGCAGCCGGTCAGCGAGCCGGGGCTCTATCCGTTCCTGGCCGCGCTCGCGGTCGGCATCGTCGTGGCGCTGGGCTTGCGGCGCACCGCGCGACGCGCACTGTTCCAGCGCGGGCAGATGATCCGGATCTGGCCCTATGTGCTGGGTTGCCTGGTGGGTCTGCCGCTGCTCTCGATGCTGATGTTCGGCTGGCCGCTGAAGTTCGAGCTGCCGCAGCTGAAAGGCTTCAACTTCGCCGGCGGTGCGCGGATCATCCCCGAATTCGTTGCGTTGACGGTCGCGTTGTCGACCTACACGGGGGCCTTCATCGCCGAGATCGTCCGTGCCGGTGTCATGTCGGTCCACAAGGGACAGATGGAGGCGGGCTCGTCGCTTGGCCTGAGCCGCGCCGCGACGCTGCGGCTGATCGTTGTGCCGCAGGCGATGCGCGTCATCGTGCCGCCGCTGACCAGCCAGTACCTCAATCTCACCAAGAATTCGTCGCTCGCGGTGGCGATCGGCTATCCGGATCTCGTCTCGGTGTTCGCCGGCACCGCAGTGAGCCAGACCGGGCAGGCGATCGAGATCATCGCCATGACGATGGGCGTCTACCTGCTGCTCTCGCTGACGACAAGCGCGCTGATGAGCGTCTATGGCTGGCGCATCAACCGGAGCATCACGGCATGACGAACATCTCCGCCTCGTCCTTTGTCCGGCAGGAACTGGTCGCCGAGCGTGCGGCGCCGGCGACGACCACCGGCTTCGTCGGCTTCCTGCGAACGCGGCTGTTCAACTCGCCGGGCAATATCCTGCTCACGGTCGTCGGGGTGCTGCTGGCCTTGTACATCGTGATCCCGACCGTCAAATTTCTGCTGGTCGACGCGGTGTGGGCCGGCAAGGATCGCACCGCCTGCCTCGCCGAAAAGGCCGGGCACGAGGTCGGCGCCTGCTGGCCCTACATTCAGGCCAAGTTGACGCAACTGATCTACGGCTTCTATCCGGAAGCCGAGCGCTGGCGCGTCAATCTGACCTATGTGCTCGGCGCCGCGCTGTTGCTGCCGCTGCTGATGCCGCGCCTGCCGGCCAAGGGCCTGAACTCCGGCCTGTTCTTCTTCGCGTTTCCGGTGGTGGCGTTCTTCCTGCTGCATGGCGGCGGCATCGCGGGATTCGGCGTGAGCTGGACGGCGCGCCTGTTGCAGCTGTTCGAGCAGAGCATTGGCGGCGCCGGCGATCTCCTGGTCAATCTCAGCAAGAGTTCGGCGATCGCCCCGCTGCTATGGGTCCTGGGCAAGGTGCTCGTCCTGGTCGGCCTTCTGATCCATTGGCTGATCTTTCCGCTGACCTGGCTCCGCGATCAGTTGCAGCTCTCGTCGCTGCCGGTGTGGGGCGATTTCCTGGTCACCGCCGTGATCGTTTCCGCCGTGCTGTTCATGCTCGGAGGCGGCGTGCGGACCGGCCGCAGGGCGTTGATCGGCAGCCTGCTGGCTTTTGCCGGGATCGCCGTCGGCATCAAGGCGATGGGGCTCGATCGCGGCGGCTTTCCCATCGTCGACACGCGGCTGTGGGGCGGCCTCCTGGTGACGCTGGTGATCGCGATCACCGGCATCGTCGCCTCGATGCCGATCGGGATTGCGCTCGCCCTCGGCCGTCGCTCGACCATCCCGCTGATCCGGATATTCTCGATCGCGTTCATCGAATTCTGGCGCGGCGTGCCGTTGATCACGGTGCTGTTCTTCGCCACCTACATGCTGCCGCTGTTCGTGCCGGGGAACTTCGCCGTCGACGGCCTGCTGCGCGCCGTGATCGGCGTCGCGATCTTTACCGGCGCCTATATGGCCGAGGTGATCAGGGGCGGGCTGGCTGCGGTGGCGCGCGGGCAGGCGGAGGCCGCGTCGGCGCTCGGCCTGTCCTGGTGGAAGACGACGTCGCTGATCGTGCTGCCGCAGGCGCTGCGCTACGTCATTCCTGGTATCGTCAACAGCTTCATCTCGCTGTTCAAGGATACCTCGCTGGTGTCGATCGTGGCGCTGTTCGATCTGTTGGGTTCGCTGCGGGCATCGTTCGCGGACCCGAACTGGTCGACGCCGACCACCGCCTTTACCGGCTTCGCTTTTGCGGGAATGATCTATTTTGCGTTCTGCTTTGGAATGTCGCGTTACTCGCTGTTCGTCGAAAACCGGCTCAACGCCCACCGCCGCCACTGAACAAGGTCACCATGTCCACAACCCCGATCGTCAACATCTCCGCCCTCAACAAATGGTACGGCGACTTCCATGTGTTGCGCGACATCAACCTTACGGTCGGCAAGGGCGAGCGCATCGTGATCTGCGGCCCGTCCGGCTCGGGCAAGTCGACCCTGATCCGCTGCATCAACGCGCTGGAGGAGTTCCAGGAGGGTGAGATCGTGGTCGACGGCATCGATCTCGGCCCCAACCTGCGCCGCGTCGACGAGGTTCGCCGCGAGGTCGGCATGGTGTTCCAGAGCTTCAACCTGTTCCCGCATCTCACCGTACTCGACAATTGCACGCTGGCGCCGATCTGGGTGCGCAACATCCCGAAGAAGGATGCCGAGGCGACCGCGATGAAATTCCTCGAGCGCGTCAAGATCCCGCATCAGGCCAACAAGTTTCCCGGCCAGATGTCAGGCGGTCAGCAGCAGCGCGTCGCGATCGCCCGCGCGCTGACCATGAATCCCAAGGTGATGCTGTTCGACGAGCCGACCTCGGCGCTCGACCCGGAAATGGTCAAGGAGGTGCTCGACACCATGGTCGATCTCGCGAGGGAAGGCATGACCATGCTGGTCGTAACCCATGAAATGGGCTTTGCGCGCGAGGTCGCCAACCGCGTCGTGTTCATGGACGCCGGCCAGATCATCGAGTCGAACACGCCGCAGGAATTCTTCGCAAACCCGCAGCATGCGCGGTCGAAGCTGTTCCTCAGTCAGATCTTGCGTTGAGCGAATACGGAGTAGCGAATGGCGAATAGAGTTGCGCTATTCGCTACGCACCATTCGCTATTCGCTCCCTAGATCGTAATGCGTTTCCACGGAAACGCATCACGATCTCATCTCTTTGTTTGAGCATGATCTTTTCGGAAAACCGGTTTCCACTTTTCCGGATCATGCTCTAGCTAGACGAACGGCAGCTCGATCTTGCTGCGCTTCTCGAGCCAGGTCGGCTCCGGCAGGTTCTTCGAGCGCATGAACTCCGGATTGAACAGCTTTGACAGATAGCGGCTGCCGGAATCGGCGAGGATCGTGACGATCGTCTTGCCGGGGCCGAGCTGCTTGGCGAGCTGGATCGCGCCGGCGATGTTGACGCCGGTCGAGCCGCCGAGGCACAGGCCTTCGTGCTCGAGCAATTCGTAGATCACGCTCACGGCATCCGTATCCGAGACCAAAAACGCCGTGTCGACCTTGGCGGTCTCGACCACCGGGGTGACGCGGCCGAGCCCGATGCCTTCGGTGATCGAGTTGCCCGGCGTCAGCTTGGGTTCGCCATTCTTGAACAGTTCATACATGGCGAAGCCATGCGGATCGGCGCAGGCGACCACGACGCCGTTGTTCTTTTCCTTCAGGTAGCGGCTGGTGCCCGCCAAGGTGCCGCCCGTGCCGACCGAGCAGACGAAGCCGTCGATCTTGCCGCCGGTCTGCTCCCAGATTTCAGGGCCGGTGGATTCGTAATGCGCCTTGGCATTGTCGAGGTTGTTCCACTGGTCTGCGAACAGCACGCCGTTCGGCTCGCTCTTGCGCAGCTGGTCGGCCAGCCGCTTGCCGAGATGCTGGTAGTTGTTCGGGTTGGAGAACGGCAGCGCCGGCGCCTCGACTAGCTCGGCCCCGCACAGCCGCAGGAAGTCCTTCTTCTCCTGGCTCTGGGTCTCCGGGATCACGATCAGGGTGCGGTAGCCGCGGGCGCTGGCCACGACCGCAAGCCCGATTCCGGTATTGCCGGCGGTCGACTCGACCACGAGCCCGCCGGGCTTCAGCGTGCCGCGCTTCTCGGCCTCCAGGATCATCCATTTGCCGGCGCGGTCCTTCACCGACTGGCCCGGATTCATGAATTCGGCCTTGCCGAGGATGGTGCAGCCGGTCAGTTCGGATGCGCGCTTCAGCTTGATCAGCGGCGTGTTGCCGATCGCTTGAATGACGTCTTGGTTGAATGCCATGTCAGGGAATTTCTTTTGCCCGGCTGTGTCTTGCTTGCCGCGAACCTAGTGTGCTGATCGAAAAAGGGAAGGGCTTTTGCACTGCGGCAAATGGCGGGTTCATCACGCTTTACCTCGCGAGTGCGGATG
The DNA here is from genome assembly GCF_054056355.1 of Bradyrhizobium sp. USDA 3364. Taxonomy (NCBI): domain Bacteria; kingdom Pseudomonadati; phylum Pseudomonadota; class Alphaproteobacteria; order Hyphomicrobiales; family Nitrobacteraceae; genus Bradyrhizobium; species Bradyrhizobium sp. USDA 3364. The sequence goes on along the minus strand of NZ_JBSRYG010000002.1, from coordinate 7,062,737 downwards.
TCGCGGGGTGTGGGAGAACGGTGTTTTGCGGCGGCTGGGTCGCCCGGCAAGAATCACCTGTAGCCGCCGGATTTGCGTCGGTGTGCGCGGCAGACCAATTCGGCACCCGACGGCAACCGAGATCGCCGTTGCTCCGGCACGCAGCTTGCGGATTCGGTGCAACAGGAGCTGAGAAATCCCCATGAAATCTTCGTAAGAATGGTGACTTCCGGCACGGGTCCGGAATGTGCGGGAATGCAGTAAAAATAGGGAAAAGTCGGCATTTCGGGTAGCCACGAATCGCTTGCGGTGCAACGTCGTGCAATCGTGACAGGGCTGTCCGCCCCATCGTCCCAAGGGTAGGATGGGACAGGCAAGTTCCATTGGAAGCATCATCTCGTGAACGTCACCCAGACCATCGCTGAACGCGTCGTTCGAGCGCCATGGGCGAAGTCTGGCTGCGGCGGAGCACGGGTGTGACCCAGCCCGCGTCCGTGATGGTACCTGGAGGCCGGTTCGGCCTCGCTGTCCGCATGCGACGGCTCGCGGGGCGGTCTCTGGTCGCGTTCGGCCTGGTTGCCGGCTCCGCCGGCTGCATCCTGACCCAGGATATCCCCGATCCGGCGCTCGACGTGCCGCAGGGCTACAAGGCCGCGCGGCTCGGCCGGCCGGGCGATGCGCTTCCCACGCTCGATTGGTGGCGAGGCTTCCGCTCCAAGGAGCTGACGCAGCTGATGGAGGAGGCGCAGACCGTCAACCTCGACATCGCCGCGGCGGTTGCGCGCTTCCGCCAGGCCGATGCGCTGGCGCGGCAGGCCGGCGCAGCGCTGCTGCCGACCCTCAATCTCAATGGATCGGAAACCTACTCGCGCACCTCGGGCTCCAGCGCCAGCGGCCTCACCAATGGCGGGCGCGAGGTGGTGAACTACAGCGCCTCGCTGAGCGCCAGCTACCAGCTCGACTTCTGGGGCCAGAATCGCGACGCCGCGCAGGCGGCGGAGGAGACCGCCGTTGCCGACCGGTTCGACCGCGAGGTGGTCGCGCTGACCACGCTGGCGAGCGTCGCCAATGCCTATTTCACGGTTCTCGCCACCCAGGACCGGCTGCGCACCGCGCAGCGAAACATCGCCAGCGCCGAGCGCATCCTCAATGCGATCACCGAACGCTTCAAGGCCGGCACCGGCACCGATCTCGACGTCGCGCAGCAGGAGACCGTGCTCGCGAACCAGCGCGCGCTGGTGCCGCCGCTACGGCAGACGCTCGACCAGAACATCAACGCGCTCGCCGTGCTGGTTTCGCGGCCGCCGGAAAGCGTGCGCGTCGCCGGCGGCTCGCTCAACTCCGTTGCGATCCCGCGCGTCACGCCGGGCCTGCCGTCCGAATTGCTGACCCAGCGTCCCGACATCCGCCGGCAGGAGGCGCAGCTTGCATCCGCCACCGCCAATGTCGGCAGCGCGCGGGCGCAGTTCTTCCCGAGCATCCAGCTGACCGGGACAGGCGGCTACCAGAGCCAGGCGCTGGTCTCGCTGTTCCAGCCGCATGCCGCCTTCTTCAATCTGGTCGGCGGCATGACCCAGCCGATCTTTGACGGCGGCCGGATCCTCGGCAATTTCGAAAACGCGAAGGCGCGGCAGGACGAGTTGCTGCAGACCTATCGCAAGACGGTCGTGCAGTCGTTCACCGACGTCGACAACGCGCTGGTCGCGATCCGTGAGAGCACGCGGCGGCTGCAGCTGCAGCGCGACGTGCTGTCGTCGTCGCGGCGCGCCTTCGACCTGGCGGAGAAGCAGCTCAAGGCCGGCACCGCCGACATCGTAACTGTGCTAAACACGCAGCTGACCCTGTTCCAGGCGGAAGATGCTCATTCCCAGGCCCAGCTGGCCCGGCTATTGGCGATCGTGAGCCTGTATCAGGCCTTGGGAGGCGGCTGGGAACCGAAGATGGAAAGACCGGTCGATGCTCTTTAGGCCCGACTCCAAGGAAAACGGCAAGGACGACGAGAAACGCACTGCGCCGCGCAAGCGGAGCCTGGTCTCGCGCCTGCTCGGGCGCATGGTGTCGCTGCTCATCACGCTCGTGATCCTCGGCGGGCTCGGCTATCTCGGCTGGCTCGCTTTCCAGCCCAAGCAAAATGGCGGCGGCGGACGCGGCGCGGGCGCGCGGCCCGATTTGCCGGTGCCGGTGCTTGCAGCCATGCCGCATGTGCAGGACGTGCCGGTCTATCTCGACGGCGTCGGCTCGGTGAAGGCACTGAACACGGTCACCGTGCGCTCGCAGGTCGACGGCAAGCTGCTCAAGGTGAATTTCGTCGAGGGCCAGGACGTCAAGAAGGACGACGTGCTGGGCGAGATCGATCCCGCGATCTATCAGGCGCAGTACGACCAGGCCGTCGCCAAGAAGGCGCAGGACGTCGCTCTGCTTGCCAACCAGAAGCTCGACCTCATCCGCTATGAGCAGCTCGCTTCCAGCAATGCGGGCTCGAAGCAGCAGGCCGACACCCAGCGTGCGCTGGTCGCGCAGCAGGAGGCGCTGATCAAGGCCGACCAGGCCGCAATCGACAATGCGGCGGCGACGCTGAGCTACACCAAGATCGTTGCTCCCATTGCAGGACGCGCCGGCTTGCGCCAGGTCGACCAGGGCAACATCATCCACGCCTCCGACACCACCGGGCTCGTGATCCTGACCCAGCTGCAGCCGATCGCGGTATGGTTCAGCCTGCCGCAGCAGCAGATCATGCGGGTGAACGCCGCCGCTGCAAAGGGCCAGCTTGCGGTCGACGTGTTCGGCAATGACGGCGTCACCGTGATCGACACCGGCAGGCTGACCGGCATCGACAACCAGGTCGATCCGACCACCGGCACGCTGAAGCTGAAGGCCGAACTGCCGAATGCCAGCTATCAGCTCTGGCCCGGCCAGTTCGTCAATGTACGCCTCAAGGTCGAGACCCTGCCGCAGGCGATCGTGGTGCCGACCTCGGCCGTGCAGCGCGGTCCCGCCGGCACGTTCAGCTATGTGATCGGCGAGGACAATGTCGTCACCGCCAAGCCGGTCACGGTCACGCAGCAGAACGAGCATGAGGCCGTTATCGCCAGCGGCCTGACCACGTCGGACCGCGTGGTGACGACGGGCTTTGCCAATCTCTCCGATGGCGCAAAGGTTGTGGTCGGCAAGGACGACGGACCGCCGGCCGTCGATCTCGCGCCGCGCAAGCGCAGCCGCAATCCCGACGGCAAGCGCACAGGGCAGGGTGAGGGCCAAGGCAAGGACGGCAAGAAGGACTCGCAGGGCAATAACGGCGAGCATCGCGGCCGGCACGAGCACAGCGAAGGCGACCAGAAGGGGCAGACCGGACCGGCGCCCGCGCCGGCCGCAGGGGGCGAACAGTCGGGCGGCGCGCCGAAGGGGCAGCCATGACCGACATCCTGACCTCGTAATGTCCGATCCTGCAGTGAGCACGCAGCCATGAGCGTCTCCGAACCGTTCATCCGCCGGCCGATCGCCACCTCGCTGCTCGGCATTGCGCTGATGATCGGCGGCGCGCTGGGTTACTGGGCGCTGCCGGTCTCGGCGCTGCCGCAGGTCGATTTCCCGACCGTGCAGGTGACGACGCAGCTGCCGGGCGCGAGCCCCGATGTGGTGGCCTCGCTGATCACGGCGCCGCTGGAGCGGCAGCTCGGCCAGATCCCGTCGCTGTCCTCGATGAACTCGACGAGCTCGTTCGGTGTCAGCCAGATCTCGCTGCAGTTCGACCTCAACCGCGACATCGATGGGGCCACCCAGGACGTGCAGGCCGCGATCAATGCCGCTGCCGGTATCCTGCCGAAGACGCTGCCGTACCCGCCGGTCTACGCCAAGGTGAACCCGGCGGACGCGCCTGTCATGACGCTGGCGCTGACCTCGGACACGATCTCGCTGCGGGCGATGAGCGATCTCGCCGATACCATCCTGGGCCAGCGGCTGAGCCAGATTTCCGGCGTCGGCCGAGTCTCGATCCTCGGCGGCCTGAAGCCGGCAGTGCGTGTGCAGGCGGATCTCGCCCGGCTTGCCGCCTATGGCATCGCGATGGAGGATCTGCGCAACGCGATCGCCGGCGCCAACGTGTCGGGGCCGAAGGGCTCGCTCGACGGCGCCCAGCAATCCTACACCATCGCCGCCAACGACCAGATCGCCGCCGCCGACGCCTACCGGCCGATCATCATCGCCTATCGCAACGGCTCGCCGGTCACGATCGGCGACGTCGCGCAGATCGTCGACGGGCTCGAAAACGACCGCACCGGCGGTTGGTACCAGGGCACGCCGGCCGTCATCATCGATATCCAGCGCCAGCCCGGCGCCAACGTCATCGACGTGGTCAAGCAGATCCGCGCCGAGATCCCGCGGCTGCAGCGGTCGGTCCCGGCCGGCGTCAAGCTGACCGTCGTCTCCGACCGCACCGTGACAATCCGTGCCTCGGTCCACGACGTGCAGTTCACGCTGATCCTCAGCGTGGTGCTGGTGACGCTGGTGGTGCTGTTGTTCCTGCGGTCGCTACGCGCGACCCTGATCGCCGGCGTGGCGCTGCCGCTGTCGCTGATCACGAGCTTCGGCATCATGTATTTCGCCGGCTTCAGCCTCGACAATCTGTCGCTGATGGCGCTGACCATCGGAACCGGCTTCGTGGTCGACGACGCCATCGTCATGATCGAGAACATCGTCCGCCACATGGAAGAGGGCGAGACGGTGATGGAGGCCGCACTGAAGGGCGCCAGCGAGATCGGCTTCACCGTGATCTCGCTGACGGTGTCGCTGATCGCGGTGTTCATCCCGCTGCTGTTCATGTCGGGCCTGGTCGGCCGCATGTTCCGCGAGTTCGCGCTGACCCTCACGATCGCTGTCGTGACCTCGGCGATCGTCTCGCTGACGCTGACGCCGATGATGTGTTCGCGGCTGCTCAAGAACATCCATGAGGAGATGGCGGTCCCGGGCCTGGCCGCGGTCAGCCGCTTCATCGACCGGATGGTGGAGTTCTACCATCGCACGCTGCTCTGGGTGCTGCAGCGCCAGCGCGCGACGCTCTTGGTGACGTTCGCCACCATCGCGCTGACGCTGATCATGTATGTGCTGGCCCCGAAGGGCTTTCTGCCGTTGCAGGACACGTCCTCGATCACGGCGGTGACCGAGGCCGGCCCCGACGTCTCGTTCGCCGAGATGCAGCGGCGGCAGAGCGCGGTCTCCGACATCATCAAGGCCGATCCCGACGTGGTCGGCGTGGTGTCGGTGATCGGCTCGGGATCGGTCAATCCGACCACCAATGTCGGCCGCCTGGTGATGACGCTGAAGCCGCTCGACCAGCGGCGCGACGGCGTCGTCAAGGTGATCGAGCGCCTCAAGCAGAAGATCGCGGCGGTGCCCGGCATGACCGTCTACTTCCAGCCGGTGCAGGACGTGCAGATCTCGACCCAGTCGAGCCGCTCGCAATACCAGTACACGTTGACCGCGACCGATGCCGCCGAGGTCTCGCAATGGGCGCAGAAGCTCGTCGCCGAGATGCGGCGCGATCCGATCTTCCGCGACGTCTCCTCGGAGGCACAGGAGGGCGGCCTGCGCGCGGCGCTCGATGTCAACCGCCAGCGTGCGGGCCAGCTCGGCGTCAATCTGCAGGGCGTCACCGACACGCTGAACGATGCCTTCGCGCAGCGCCAGATCTCGACGATCTACGGCCAGGCCAACCAGTACCGCGTGGTGCTGGAGGCGCTGCCGATGTACCAGCGCGACCCGTCGATCCTCGACAAGCTCTATCTGCCCGGGGCGAACGGCGCGCAGGTACCGTTGTCGGCGGTGGCAACGCTGGTCCGCACCACCGCGCCGCTCGCGATCTCGCACCAGGCCCAGTTCCCGTCGGTCTCGCTCAGCTTCAACCTGGCGCCCGGCGAGGCGCTCGGCGACGCGGTCGAGGCGGTGAAGGCGATCGAGACCAGGATCGGGATGCCCGGCAGCATCGTCGGCATCTATTCGGGCGACGCCGCCGAATTCGCGCGCTCGCTGGCCGGGCAGCCCTGGCTGATCCTGGCTGCGATCATCACGATCTACATCGTGCTCGGCGTGCTCTATGAGAGCTACATCCATCCGATCACCATTCTCTCGACGCTGCCCTCGGCCGGCGTCGGCGCCATCCTCGCCTTGATGCTGTGCGGGCAGGACCTTTCGGTGATCGGGCTGATCGGCATCATCCTGTTGATGGGCATCGTCAAGAAGAACGCGATCATGATGATCGACTTCGCGCTGGAGGCCGAGCGGCATCAGGGCATGTCGTCCTACGACGCCATCGTGCAGGCCTGCCTGCTGCGGTTCCGGCCGATCATGATGACGACGCTGGCGGCGCTGTTCGGCGCGCTGCCGCTCGCGATCGAAAGCGGTACCGGCGCCGAGCTGCGCTTCCCGCTCGGCATCTCGATCATCGGCGGCCTGCTGCTGAGCCAGCTGCTGACGCTCTACACCACCCCGGTGATCTATCTCGCGCTCGACCGGCTCAATCGCCGGATCGAGCGGGCCGTGCCGGAGCCAGGCCCGAGCGGCCCGCCGATCGCCGGTGCCACCGAGGGCATGCAGTGATCTCGATCTCGGAGCCCTTCATCCGCCGGCCGGTGGGCACCACGCTGCTGGCGATCGGGCTGTTCCTGGTCGGAATCGTCGCCTACGAGTTTCTGCCGGTGTCGTCGGTTCCGAATGTCGACTTCCCGACCATCCGGGTGTCGGCGACGAGGCCCGGCGCCGATCCCTCTGTCATGGCCGCGACCGTCGCAGCGCCGCTGGAGCGCAAGCTCGGCACCATCTCGGGCGTCGACCAGATCACCTCGACGAGCTCGCTCGGCACCACCAGCATCCAGGTGCAGTTCTCGATCGGCCGCAACATCGACCGCGCCGCGCGCGACGTGCAGGCCGCGATCAACGCCTCGCTCGCCGACCTGCCGAGCGACCTGCCGTCGCTGCCCAAGTTCCGCAAGGCCAATCCGGCCGCGTCACCGGTGTTCGTGCTGGCGCTGACCTCGAAGACGATCTCGACCAGCGCGATGTATGACGTCGCCGACACCGTGCTGGCGCAGCGCATCTCGCAGGTGCCGGGGGTCGGCGAGGTCACCGTCAGCGGTGCTGACCAGCCGGCCGTGCGGATCGCGCTCAATCCGGTGTCGCTGGCCAACGCCGGGATCGCGACCGACGACGTCCGGCTCGCGATCATCAATGCCAATCCGCTTGGCCCGGTCGGCATCTTCAATGGCGACCGGCTGAGCGAGACGCTCTCGATCAACAAGCAGATGCGCACCGCGGCCGAGTTCCGCGACATCGTCATCAAGAGCTCGAGCGGCAATTTCGTCCGCCTCTCCGACGTCGCCGAGGTCGAGGATTCCGTGCGCAATTCGCGCTCGATCGCCTGGTTCAACAAGCAGCCGGCGGTGCTGATCCAGATCACCAAGCAGGGCGACGCCAACGTCATCGACACCGTCGACGGCGTTCGCCAGATGCTGCCGGAACTGAAGAAGTGGATCCCGGCCGGGGTCGAGATATCGACCCTGGTCGATCGCACCGGGACGATCCGCGCCAGCGTCGAGGACATGCAGTTCACGCTGCTGGCGACCGCCATGCTGGTCATGGTCGTGGTGTTCGTGTTCCTGCGCCGGATCGTGCCGACGATCGCCGCCGGCGTCTCGGTGCCCTTGGCGCTGGCCGGCACCTGCGCCGGGATGTGGCTCGCCGGCTTCTCGATCGACAATCTGTCGCTGATGGCGCTCGCGATCTCGGTCGGCTTCGTGGTCGACGACGCCATCGTGATGATCGAGAACATGTACCGCAATCTCGAGCAGGGCATGGCGCCGTATCCGGCCGCGGTCGAGGGCGCCAAGCAGATCGGCTTCACGGTGCTGTCGATCTCGCTGTCGCTGATCGCGGCCTTCACGCCGCTGATCTTCATGGACGGGATCGTCGGCCGGCTGCTGCGGGAGTTCTCGCTGACCCTGACGTTTGCCATCATCGTGTCGACCCTGGTGTCGGTGACGATCACGCCGATGATCTGCGCGCACTACATCAAGGAGGCGACCTCGGAGCACGCCACCTGGTACGACCGCGCCATCGAGGGCACGCTGTCCCGGGTCGTGGCGTTCTATACGTCGACGCTGCGGATCGTGCTCGGCTATCCCTTCCTGACGCTGGTGGTGTTCTTCGCCACCGTCGCGCTGACGGTGACGCTCTACATCAAGACGCCGAAGGGCTATTTCCCGACCGACGACAGCGGTTTTGTCATCGGCTCGACGCGGGCCTCGGCGGATATCTCGTTCCAGGCGATGCTGCAGCTGCAGCAGCGGCTCGCGGACATCGTGATGGCCGACCCCGCGGTCGCCGGCATCGGTTCGTCGGTCGGCTCCGGCGGCGGCCCGGGAGGCGCCACCTCGAACCGCGGCATCATGTACATCAGCCTGAAGCCGCCGGAGGAGCGGGGAGGCCTGTCGACCGCGCAGGTGATCGACCGGCTGCGCCGCAATCTGTTCATGGTGCCCGGCATCCGCCTGTTCATGTTCGCCGCCCAGGACATCCGCACTGGCGGCCGGCAGAGCGATTCCGACTACCAGTACACGCTTGCCTCGACCGACCTCGACCTGTTGCAGAAATGGGCGCCGCTGGTCGCCAAACGCATGGAGACGGTGGAGGGCATCACCGACGTCTCCTCCGACCGCGATCCCGGCGGCCTGCAGCTCAACCTCGTGATCGACCGCAAGATCGCCTCGAGCCTCGGCGTCCGAGTCCAGGACATCGATAACGCGCTCAACAACGCCTTCTCGCAGCGGCAGATCTCTTACATCTACACCCAGCGCAATCAGTACGTGGTGGTGCTCGAGATCGATCCGAAATTCCAGAGCGACCCGTCGAACCTCGAGCGCATCTATGTCGCAGGGGCCAATGACGTACAGGTGCCGCTCTCGGCGCTGGTGCACTACCAGCGCGGACTGTCGGCGCTCGCCGTCTACCATTCCGGCGGCTTCCCCTCGACCACGGTGTCGTTCAACCTGCTGCCGGACGTGCCGCTGGAGGTCGCGACGACGAATATCCAGCAAGCGGTCAACGAGCTGCACATGCCGGAGGGCATTCGCGGCAGCTTCGACGGCAATGCCGGCGACTTCAACAAGACCAGCGGGCGGCAGCCGCTGCTGATCCTCGGCGCGCTGATCGCGATGTATATCGTGCTCGGCGTGCTCTATGAGAGCCTGGCGCATCCGATCACGATCATCTCGACGCTGCCGTCGGCCGGCCTCGGCGCCTTGCTGGCGTTGCAGGTGACCAACACGCCGCTGACGGTGATCGCCTTCGTCGGCATCATCCTGTTGATCGGCATCGTCAAGAAGAACGGGATCATGATGGTCGACTTCGCGCTCGAGGCCGAGCGGCATCAGGGCCTGTCGTCGCGGGAAGCGATCTTCGAGGCCTGCCGGGCGCGCTTTCGCCCGATCCTGATGACGACCATGGCGGCGCTGTTCGCCGGCATCCCGCTGGTGATCGCGACCGGCCCGGGCACCGAGCTGCGCCGGCCGCTCGGCATCACCATCATCGGCGGCCTGTTCGTGTCGCAGATCCTGACGCTCTATACCACGCCGGTGATCTATCTCTTGATCGACCGGCTGCGCCAGCGCCGCGAGCCGTCAGGCGTGCACGCCCCGGCGGAATAGTTTGAATTGCGCCAATGCAAGCGTATAGCGGAGCGATGTCCGAACCGACCGACGCAAAAACCGACGTTGTCGCCGAGATCGAGGAGTGCCCGCATTGCGGCAAGCCGCTGCCGCTCTGCATCTGCGACAGCGTCACACCGATCGCGAGCCGCATCCAGCTCCTGATCCTGATCCACCCACAGGAGCAGGACAGGGCGCTCGGCACTGCGCGGCTGTTGGCTCAACATTTCGAGAACGCCGTGGTGCGGATCGGATTGTCGTGGCCGAGCCTGTCCAAGGCGCTGGGCCGGCCGGTGCCCGATCCGTCGCGCTGGGCGGTGCTCTATCTCGGCTCGGCCAAGGTCGAAGACCTCGATACCGAAGCCGAGATCGTCGCGATCAACCGCAAGGGCGAACTGGAGCCGCATCAGCGCGCGATCCTCTCCGACATCGAGGGTATCGTGCTGCTCGACGGCACCTGGAGCCAGGCCAAGGCGCTGTGGTGGCGTAACGCCTGGATGCTGAAGTGCCAGAGGGTGATTCTTGGACCGAAACGGCCGTCGCTCTACGGCAAGCTGCGCCGGGAACCGCGGCGCGACGGTTTGTCGACGATCGAGGCGGCCGCGATCCTGCTGGCGGGGCTGGAGAAGCGGCCGGATATCGCCGCAACGTTAACGGCTAGTTTCGAGCGGATGCTGGCCAGATTCCGCGAAGTGCAGGCCAAAATGCCGGAATTGGCGCCAAAACCGAAGAAGCGGGATTTCCGGAGGCGCCGACGGAGCTAACTGGCTTGGTTGCCTATCGGAGAGAGGGCGTATATGAAGTGCGCCGCAAGGGGCCACGTGGCGGAGTGGTTACGCAACGGTCTGCAAAACCGTGTACACCAGTTCAATTCTGGTCGTGGCCTCCACTCATCTTATCAATGGCTTGCAGCCAATAAATGAGAAGCCGCATTAGCTCGCGGCGAACCAACCTTCAGGAAACGGAATCAGCGGCCACGGCGCCTGGTTGTCATTGGCGGCGCGCGGCGGCGGCTGGATGCGGGGCGAGGGCTGAGCCACGAAGTCCTCCTGAGCAATAGGCGCGATCGCCGTACGCACGGCGTCCAGCAGCAGATCAAATTCGACTTCGCTCATCGCGCTCTCCGAGGTTCGAGAGCGCCATGGTCGCAAAACCGTCTTCGGTCCGGATTGAGCGATTCGTTCGAATTTTATGAAAAGAACGATGACGCTCGCGTTGGTTAATAAAGTGCCGACAACCCTTTTCGGGAACCTAGGTCGGCATGGCCGCACCTCGTGTGAAACAAATCACATCTGTCGAAAAACTCCGGCCGGATTTTCCGGCGCAATTCATAGCGGTCAAATATCGCAGGAATTTTAGGAAGCCGTGACAGTAGCGCCAAGCATCGCAGGACGGTCGTCGGATGCTTTATCGCTTCCGGGCAGGAGAAATTCCCGACGTTGGCGCGATCGCGGTCATGCGAGCCCTGCGAGGTCGTGCGGCAGCATGGTCTTGAACTGAGTCAGCGCCTGCCGCGCCTTCTTTGGTGGCAGCGTAATCGCGTGGCGCACCGCGGCGGCGATCAGCGTCATCGTCAGTGCCGAGAATGTCGAGAGCGTCGCGGCCGGGATGGTGGGCGCAACCCGACTGATCGCGTCGGACAAGAGGCCGGAGAGCACCGCCATGTCGTCGGCATCGAGCTTTTGCAGGGCGCGGTCGGCCTGCGTCGCCTGCCAGATGTCGCGCATGACCGGCTCGCGCATGAACATCTCGTAGAAGCTGTCGACGATCCGGCACAGCGCCGGGTGCAGGTCGCGCGCGGCCCTGAGCGCGGCGAGGTCGCGCCTGACGCAATCGCGCCCGACGGCGTTATGCCGTTCCGCCAGCGTGCCGATGATCGCGGCCTTGTCCGGGAAATATTGGTAGAGCGAGCCGAATGCGACGCCGCTGCGTTCGACGATGTCGCTCATGCGGAAGGCCTCGCGGCCTTTCTCCACCATGATCTCGGTCGCGCAGGCGAGGATGCGCTCGAAGCGCTCGCGGCTGCGCTGCTGCGTCGGGGCAAGCCGCGCCAGCCCGGGGCAGGGGCGCGTCCGCCCCGGGCGCGGCCCTTGCCGCTGCCCCGGTCGCGGCCTTTCGTCTCGCCATCTCTCTCCTCCGCAATCGGGGTTGACGTTTCTAATACGAGAGTTTATCGCATTTTACAAATACGAGTATTTCTCGCATTTGGAGCGGAACGATGCGCAATATCCTCACCCAGGGCATGCTGTGGTTTTCCGCGCTCGGCTGCGGCGTGATGGCCGGCGTCTATTTCGCGTTCTCGGCGTTCGTGATGACCTCGCTCGGCCGTATCGATCAGGCCGCGGGCATCTCGGCGATGAACGCGATCAGTGTCGACATCGTGCGCTCGCTGTTCATGCCGGTCTTCCTCGGCACCACATTCTCCTGCGCCGTGCTGGTGGTGCTCGGCGGGCTCGGATGGCAGGAGCCCGGCGCGATTGCGATGGTTTGCGGCGGCGTCCTCTATTTGCTCGGCATGTTCGTCGTCACCATGGTCTTCAACGTGCCGCTGAACGATCAGCTTGCGGCCACCGACCCCGCGAGCAGCGCGGCCGCGCCGGTCTGGGCGCGCTATCTGACCGGCTGGACCTTCTGGAACCACGTGCGGACCATCACCTCGCTTGCGGCGACCGCGCTGTTCATCGTCGCGATCGCTGCGTGATCGGGCGTTTGCCCGCGCTAGAATCGCAGGGCATAGCGCAATGGCCGCGCCGGTTGCGATCCCCGGCGCCGGGCCGGCGGCGCCGATAGCGGGACAGCCGGGACAGCCCTGCATCGCCCTGGGATGCCGGCAAACCCTTACACCGCAGAGGTTTACTGTCCCGCGCTAAAGTTTTGCCGGAGGGCCCATTTGGTTCTTTGCAAGCTCGAAAGGCTTTGTTATACGCTGCCCGCTCGCGAACGAATGTTCGCCTATTCCTCGGTAGCTCAGCGGTAGAGCATTCGACTGTTAATCGAATGGTCGCTGGTTCGAATCCAGCCCGGGGAGCCAGCTCGTTCTGGCCCCATCGACGTCCCATCAATTGTCAATCACAAGCCCGTGGTCCGCCGCGTCTGGGCCAAAAACGTCGTCAAATCGACTCAATAGCCTTCGACACTTGCGCTGTCGGGTCTTGAGAGGTGATTTTGATGACCATTAACCTGATCGACCTGTCGATGCCGCAGCCGACGCTCGTTCCGAATGATGCCCCCGAAATCAGCGATGATGAGTGCGTCCGCCGGCTCGCAAAGGCGGTTGAGGAGCGTGATTCCGAGCATCTCGATGAAGTGGCCCGCCTGATCGGCCGGCTCGCTGTCACGATCGAATAGGCCGCGCCGCGGAGCGCGTTTTGCCCGCCAACGGCGTGTTGCGTTTTGGCGGAGCTTGTTCCAAAAGATGGCCCTGTTCTAGCTTCCCCAGCGGCAATGCCGCCACTTGCAGGGTCCCCGCCAATGACCGGTTTTTCGACCGCGCGCCAGTACATGGTCGATGGTCAGGTGCGTCCGAGCGACGTGACCGATGATCGCATTCTCGAAGCCATGCTGAATGTGCCGCGCGAAGTGTTCGTGCCGGCCAGCAAGCAGGCACTCGCCTATCTGGACCTCGATCTCGACGTGAGCGAGGCCGGGGCGGCGAAGCAGCGCTGCCTGATCACGCCCGCGCTGCTTGCCCGGATGCTCCAGGCCGCCGAGATCAAGGCCACCGACCGCGTCCTGGTGGTCGGCTGCGCCACCGGCTACGCCGCCGCCATTGTGGCGCGCTTCGCCGCCGAGGTCAGCGCGACCGAGAGCGATCCGGCGCTTGCCGCAAAGGCGACCGCCGCGTTCGCCCAGCTCGGCATCCAGAATGTGACCATCAGGACCGCCGCGGCTGCCGATGGCGATGCCGCGGGCGCGCCGTTTGATGTCATTGTGCTCAATGGTGCGACCGAAATCGTCCCGACCGGCCTGTTCGGCCAGCTCAAGGAGGGGGGACGGCTGGTCGGGGTGTTCGGCCTGACGCCTCCGCCGCGCGCCACCCTGGTGTCGCAGTCCCACGGGGATTTCGGGCATCGCGAGCTATTCGACGCCACCGCCCCGGTTTTGCCCGGATTCGAGCGGCTTCCCGCCTTCGTCTTCTGACGGCGGCCGCGGGACAGCGGCTGATAAAATCCCGTTCCGAATCAGAAGTGTGGCCCGTTTGCCCCATGTGAAGAGTTTCGACCGTGTTCCGTTGCGGGGTAGTTCCGTTGCCCCTAGCTGCAGATTAAGGTGAGGCAGGACTCACTTCGTCTGAAGCGACCGCCGGACTTACATGCGTGTGGAGACGGCGACTACAATGATTGGATTACCGGGGATGCGTGGGGTGAAGGTTAACACCGCGGCTGCGATTGCGGTCCTTCTGTTGGCTGAGGTGGGCCCTGTGCCAGCTCTTGCCGATACTATCGAGGCCGCGCTGGTGCGGTCCTACCAGAACAATCCCCAGCTGAATGCGCAGCGCGCGCTGGTGAGGGCGACCGACGAAAACGTTCCGCAGGCGCTGTCGGGTTATCGTCCGAGGGCCGCGCTGACGGTGAGCGGCGGCTATCAATACACCGACACGCAATTGGGACAGGGAACCGCTGCGGTCCATGGCACCCAAAACCCGGCCAGTGCGGGCCTGACGGTGAACCAGTCGCTGTACAACGCTCAGACCGCGCCAAAGGTGCGCGCGGCCGAAAGCCAGGTGTCGTCTGCGCGCGAGGGTCTGCGCGTGCTCGAGCAGACCGTGATCCTGAACGCGGCCACGATTTACATGGACTATCTGCGCGACTCGGCGATCGTCGAGGTCCAGCGCAGCAACACGCGGGTGCTGGAACAGACGCTGAAGCAGACCCAGGACCGCTTCAATGTCGGCGAGGTCACCCGCACCGACGTCGCGCAATCCGAGGCGCAGCTTGCGGCCGGCCGAACCCAGCAGCTCACCGCGGAATCGAATCTGACGACGACGCGATCGAATTTCCGCCGCATCATCGGCAACGAGCCGCAGAATCTTGCACCCGGCTCGCCGGTCGATCGCTTCCTGCCGCCGTCGCTTGCCGCCGCTGTCGAGCTTTCCCTGACCCAGAATCCGGCCGTCACCTCCGCGATGTACGGCGTCGACATCAATTTCCTGCAGACCAAGGTTGCCGAAGGTGCGCTGCTGCCGACCGTTGGGCTGCAGGCTTCGGTGACCGAAGGCTACCAGCAGCAATTGTCGGTGAACCGGCTCTTCAATGCGGCGGCGCAGGTTCAGGTGTCGGTGCCGATCTATCAGGGCGGCGCTGAATATTCGCTGATCCGCCAGTCCAAGGAATCGCTGGCGCAGCAGCGCCTAGTGCTGGAACAGACCAGGGATCAGGCCCGCGCCAACGTTGTTACCGCCTGGGGCCAGCTGGTCGCCGGCAAGTCGCAGGTGGCGTCGGCACAGGCTCAGGTCGCCGCAGCCGAAATCGCGCTGAACGGCGTGCGTGAAGAGGCCAAGGCCGGCCAACGCACCACGCTCGACGTGCTCAACCAGCAGCAGGCGCTCGTCAACGCCCGCAACTCGCTGGTGACTGCGCAGCACGACCGCGTCGTCGCGTCATACAATGTGCTGAGTGCTGTTGGCCGGCTGTCGCCGCAGGTGCTCGGCCTTTCGACCAATGTCTACGATCCGAGCGTTCACTACCAGCAGGTTCGTGACAACTGGGCCGGCGTCCGCACGCCCGACGGCCGCTAATCATCTTCACGTCATCATCGCTTGTCGCGCCATGTTTGTTGTCCTGAGTTAATCAGGACCACAAACAGGCGCGTTTGCTTGCAATCGATAATTGGCCTGACATACCGTTTTGTCGGGCAGCAAAGCGATTCGCGGCGCGCCGCAGTAGCGTGATGAAGGTGCGACGCCACCTATGATCACGCTGCATTGGGCGACACGAAGCTTGCACATAGCCTTGGGCAGGCTTGATCTGGGGACAAGTCGGGCGGGAGTAATGAAAAACTCCGCTCGCATCATCGGAACCGGCGAATCCTCTCGGGCTTGATGTAAAATAGTTTCGATGTGGAGTCGGAGATGACGCAACCTGCGAAGGTCCAAGAGCCCTCGATGGAGGAGATTCTGGCGTCGATCCGTCGCATCATTGCCGACGACGAGGCAAAACCGGCTGCGGCCGAGAAACCTGCTGCTGCCGCTGCACCACAGCCGCCAAAGGTCGAGCCGCCGCCAGCAGCCAAGCCAGCGGTGAAGAGCCCACCGCCTGCAGCGCCACCGGCCGTGAAGGCCGTTGCACCCGCGCCGAAATCACCTGCACCGGCAGCAGGCAACAGTCAGGACGACATCGATTCACTGCTGGCCAGCCTCGACGAGGCGACGCCCGCGGCTGAGATCAGGCCGTCGCCGCAGCCCGAAGCCGACGTGTTCGAGCTCACCGATGACATGGCGCTGCCGGATCCGCCTTCCGCTGCGGCGGCCGCGCCGTCCTTCCGCAAGGTCGAGCCGCAGGACGATGTCGAGTTCACGGAAGCGCGGTCCCGGGCGCCGGAACCGACGCGGGAGCCGCCGGCGATCGAGTCCGCGCCGATGCAGCAGATCATCTCGGGAACCACGATGCGCGCGGTCGAGTCCGCCTTCAACTCACTGGCCAACACCGTGCTGAGCAACAACGCTCGGACGCTGGAGGATCTGGTCAAGGAGATGCTGCGGCCGATGCTCAAGGCCTGGCTGGACGACAACCTGCCGGGGCTGGTCGAGCGCATCGTCAAGGCCGAGATCGAGCGGGTATCCCGCGGGCGCTAGCTCCGCCGCGGGGGACTAGCTCCGGCCGCAACGGCCTGGCAACCCGCACTCAGCCCCCCAAATGCGCCAGAGTTTCTTGTTTTGACGCGTTTTCTGCACGCGAACCGGTGTCCACTTCGCTCGAAAACGCTCGCCACGCCGATTTGACGTGCCGGTCCGGTTGACTTGGTGCGCTCCGGCGGCTTTCTAACGTTTCCCCAGAGGCCCACAGCGCATTGTCATGATCGAGAAAAACTACCAGCCCGCCGATATCGAGCTCCGGATGGCCCAGATCTGGGAGGAGAGCGGTGCGTTCAAGGCCGGCCGGCCTGAGCGCAAGGATGCCGCACCTTTCACCATCGTGATCCCGCCGCCGAATGTGACCGGCTCGCTGCACATGGGCCACGCGCTCAACAACACGCTGCAGGACATCCTGTGCCGCTTCGAGCGGATGCGTGGCCGCGACGTGCTGTGGCAGCCCGGCACCGATCATGCCGGCATCGCGACCCAGATGGTGGTCGAACGGCAATTGATGGAGCGGCAGGAACCGGGCCGCCGCGACATCGGCCGCGCCAAGTTCCTCGAGCGGGTCTGGCAGTGGAAGGCCGAGAGCGGCGGCACCATCGTCAACCAGCTCAAGCGCCTCGGCGCATCCTGCGACTGGTCGCGCGAGCGCTTCACGATGGACGAGGGCCTGTCGCGCGCCGTCGTCAAGGTGTTCGTCGAGCTGCATCGCGATGGCCTGATCTACAAGGACAAGCGCCTCGTCAACTGGGACCCCAAGCTGCTCACCGCGATCTCCGACCTCGAGGTGCAGCAGGTCGAGGTCAAGGGCCATCTCTGGTACCTGCGCTATCCGATCGAGGGCCGCACCTTCAGCCCGGACGATCCGAAGTCGTTCATCGTGGTCGCAACCACCCGTCCCGAGACGATGCTCGGCGACACCGCGGTTGCGGTGCATCCGGACGACGAGCGCTACACCGATCTGGTCGGCCAGCATGTCATCCTGCCGCTAGTCGGCCGCAAGATTCCGATCGTTGCCGACGACTATTCCGATCCGGAGAAGGGCTCGGGCGCGGTCAAGGTGACGCCGGCGCATGACTTCAACGATTTCGAGATCGGCAAGCGCCACGGCCTGCCGCAGATCAGCGTGCTCGACCAGGAAGGCTGTCTCAGCCTGGTCGGCAACGAGGACTATCTGCGCGGGCTGCCGATGGCCGCGGACGAGTTCGCCGCCGAGTTCGACAAGATCGAACGCTTCGCCGCGCGCAAGAAGATCGTGGCGCGGCTGGAGGAGTTCGGCTTCCTCGAGCGGATCGAGCCCAACACCCACATGGTGCCGCATGGCGACCGCTCAGGCGTCGTGATCGAGCCGTACCTCACCGACCAATGGTATGTCGACGCCAAGACGCTGGCGCAGCCGGCAATGGCGGCGGTGCGCTCGGGCGAAACGACGTTCGTGCCGAAGAACTGGGAAAAGACCTACTTCGAGTGGATGGAGAACATCCAGCCCTGGTGTATCTCGCGCCAGCTCTGGTGGGGCCATCAGATCCCGGCCTGGTATGGACCTGACGGCAAGGTGTTCGTCGCCGAGACCGAGGAAGAGGCGGTCGGCAATGCGCTCGGCTATTACGTCGAGCAGGAAGTCATCACGCCGGAGCAGGGCCACGACATGGCCACTGATCCCGCCAAGCGCGAGGGCTTCATCACACGCGACGAGGACGTGCTCGACACCTGGTTCTCGTCGGCGCTGTGGCCGTTCTCGACGCTGGGCTGGCCGGACGACACGCCGGAGGTCGCGCGCTACTACCCGACCAACACGCTGGTCACGGGCTTCGACATCATCTTCTTCTGGGTCGCCCGCATGATGATGATGGGCCTCCACTTCATGAAGCAGGCGCCGTTCTCGACCGTCTACATCCACCGTCTCGTCCGCGACGAGAAGGGCGCCAAGATGTCGAAGTCGAAGGGCAATGTCATCGATCCGCTCGGCGTGATCGACGAGTACGGCGCCGACGCGCTGCGCTTCGCGCTGACCCGCGAGGCGGCGCAGGGCCACGACATCCGCCTGTCGCCGCATCTGGTCGAGACCAACCGCAATTTCGCGACCAAGTTCTGGAACGCGTGCCGCTTCGCCGAGATGAACGAGTGCGTGAAGCCGGACGGTTTCGATCCGAAGGGCGCCAAGGAAACCTTGAACCGCTGGATCGCGCACGAGACCTCGCGCGTCACCCGCGAGGTGACCGAGACGATCGAGGACCACCGCTTCAACGATGCCGCGGGCGCGATCTACCGCTTCGTCTGGAACGTGTTCTGCGACTGGTATCTCGAACTCGCAAAGCCGGTGCTGATGGGCGAGGAGGGCGCGGCCAAGGCCGAGACTCGCGCTATGATCGCCTGGGCGCGCGACGAGATCCTCAAGCTGCTGCATCCGTTCATGCCCTTCATCACGGAAGAGCTGTGGGCCGTGACGGCAAAGCGCGACGGCCTGTTGGTGCTGGCGCCCTGGCCGCGCAGGTCGGGCGTGACCGGCGAGCAGCTCGCGGCGATCGCGACCGCCGGGCCGGTCGTCGATCCGATCATTCCGCCCGTCATTGCCGCGCTCGACGCGGACGATTTCAGCGATCCCGCGGCAGAGGCCGAAATCGGCTGGGTGGTCGATCTCGTCACCGCGATGCGCTCCGTGAAGGCGGAGATGAACATCCCGCCGTCGACGCTGACGCCGCTGGTGATCGTGACCTCTTCCGACGAGACGCGCGACCGCGCGCAGCGCTGGAACGACACCATCAAGCGCCTCGCGCGGTTGTCGGATATCTCCTTCGCGGACGCCGCGCCGGAAGGCGCCATGCAGCTTCTGGTGCGCGGTGAAGTGGTCGCGCTACCGCTGAAGGGCGTGATCGATCTCGCGGCCGAACGGACGCGGCTGGAAAAGGAGCTCGGCAAGGCCGACGCCGACATCAAGCGGGTCGACGCCAAACTCTCCAACGAGAAGTTCGTGGCCAATGCGCCGGAAGAGCTCGTCGAGGAAGAGAAGGAAAAGCGCGCGGCTGCGCAGGAGCGCAGAGCCAAGATCCTCGAGGCGATCGAGCGGTTGAAGAAGGCGTCATAGTTAGAGCCCCGTTCCGATTGAATCGGAACGGGCTCTAGATTGTTCTGACACGTTTTCTTCAGCGAACCGGCGTCCATTTCACCGGAAAACGCTCTTGCAACGTCGTGGCGCTCAAAACCGTTTGCTGAGGAATTTCGATCCCCTCACGCCGTAGCGCCAGGGCAGTTCGACGGCCTTGGTGATGCCGATCCGTATCCCGGTGACGATGTCGGGCGTCTCGGTTCGCTCGTGCAGCGCGATCGGGGGACGGTCGAGCGGCAGCTCGCTGTGCGCGATGGTGATGCCGAGCGCCTCACAGAGCTTGCCGGGCCCCGAGCACAATGCGCGCTCGTCTTCCAGCCCGCGTCGCCGCCGCATCGCGGCGAGCCCATGGGTCGGCTCGAGCGCGCGGATCAGCACGGCGCTGGCCGAGCCCGGCTTCTCGCAGACGAAATTGACGCACCAATGGATGCCGTAGGAGCGGTAGACATAGGAGAAGCCCGGTGGGCCGAACATCACCTGGTTGCGCGGCGTCGGCCCGTTGAACGAGTGGGCAGCCGGTTCGGTGTGATGATAGGCCTCGACCTCGGTAATGATGCCGCCGACGCCATCGACCAGGAAGGTCGCGCCGATCAGCTCGGGCGCGACCTCATGGACGCTGCGATCGAAGAAGGAGCGCTTCAGCGCCTTGCCGAGGCGCGCGCGCGGTCGCACGGGTCGATCGGGGATTTTGAGCCATTTTGAGATGGGAATCGGCATGGAACGGACCGCAACACTGCCAATATATGGGCTGATCTGCTAGGGTCGCGGAGCGGGTTGCGAGCCGCGGCAACACCGATTAGCTATGGTTTCTCGCGACTTGCAGGCACCTATGGTCACCATCGTCGACACCATCTCCATCACTCAACTCCGCCCGCGTCACCCCGAAAAGGTGAACCGGCCCGATGCCGTGTCACCGCCGAAGCCGGACTGGATCCGGGTCCGCGCGCCGAACACGCGCGGTTACGCCGACACGCGCCGGATCGTGAAGGAGAACGGGCTCGTCACGGTGTGCGAGGAGGCGGGCTGCCCCAATATCGGTGAGTGCTGGGACAAGAAGCACGCCACCTTCATGATCATGGGCGACACTTGCACGCGCGCCTGCGCGTTCTGCAACGTCAAGACCGGCATGCCCGGCGCGCTCGAGGCGAGCGAGCCGGACTATGTCGCCGAAGCGACGGCGAAGCTCGGGCTCACCCATGTCGTGGTGACCTCGGTGG
This sequence comes from Bradyrhizobium sp. USDA 3364, assembly GCF_054056355.1. NCBI lineage: Bacteria > Pseudomonadati > Pseudomonadota > Alphaproteobacteria > Hyphomicrobiales > Nitrobacteraceae > Bradyrhizobium > Bradyrhizobium sp. USDA 3364. The sequence goes on along the minus strand of NZ_JBSRYG010000002.1, from coordinate 7,041,947 downwards.
ATCGCGACGATCTCGCCGACGGCGGCGCCGAGCATTTCGCGCAGACGATCCGCGCCATCCGCGCGCGCTGCCCGACCACCACGATCGAGATCCTGACGCCAGACTTCCTGCGCAAGGACGGCGCGCTTGAACGCGTGGTCGCGGCCAAGCCCGACGTCTTCAACCACAATCTGGAAACCGTGCCGTCGCGCTATCTGACGGTGCGCCCCGGCGCCCGCTATTTCCATTCGATCCGGCTGCTGCAGCGGGTCAAGGAGATGGACCCGACGATCTTCACCAAGTCGGGCATCATGGTCGGCCTCGGCGAGGAGCGGCATGAGGTGCTGCAGGTGATGGACGACCTGCGCTCGGCCGACGTCGACTTCCTGACCATCGGGCAGTATTTGCAGCCGACCCGCAAGCATCACGCCGTGATGCGCTACGTGACGCCGGACGAATTTGCGGGCTACGAGCGCGTCGCCTACACCAAGGGCTTTCTGATGGTGTCGGCCAGTCCGCTGACACGCTCGTCGCATCATGCCGGCGAAGATTTTGCGAAACTGCAGGCGGCACGCACGGCCCGCGGCCGCTAGATCTTGTAAACGGCGGTAAGCCGGCGCCATCACGCGCCGTTGCCTGATCGGGCCTTGCCCGAACCTTGACCCAATCTTGGACTGGACCAATGCAGCGCGTTCTGGTGATGGGATCGTCGGGATCCGGCAAGTCGACCTTTGCCCGCCGGCTGTCCGCCATGACGGGCATTCCGACCGTGTCAATCGACGCGCTGTTCTGGAAGCCGGGCTGGGTCGAGTCCGACAAGGACGAATTCAACCGCCGCATGACCGCAGCCGCGCGAGAGCCGCGCTGGATCATGGATGGGAACTACACCAAGAGCGGCGCAGGTGAGCTGCGGCGCGAGCTGTCCGATACGATCATCTGGTTCGACCTGCCGCGATCGACTTGCATGCTCGGAATCCTGGGGCGCATTGCCGGCAGCTATGGTCAGGTCCGCCCCGAGATGGCGGAAGGCTGCCCGGAGAAGATCGATCTGGAATTCTTCCGTTATGTCTGGACCTACCGCCAGCAGCAGCGGCCGAGACTGCTCGAATACTTTTCAGGATTGCGCCCGGATCAATCGCTGGTCTGCTTTACTGCTCGAGCCCAGGCGGACGCTTATCTGAAGCGCCTCGCACTCATGCGAAACCGTGCGAGTATCCACTGATGCCACGATTCTCCAGCAAGCGGCGGGTCCGCCACACCGCACCTCAAATGTTCGATCTGGTCGCCGACGTCGAGCGCTATCCGGAATTCGTGCCGCTGTGCCAGGCGCTCAAGATCCGCCAGCGGACGCCGAACGACGACGGCACCGAGGTCGTGGTGGCCGACATGACGGTCTCGTTCAAGCTCGTGCGCGAAACCTTCACCAGCAAGGTGACGCTCGACCGGCCCAATCTGAAGATCCTGGTCGAATATCTGCGCGGTCCGTTCAGTAACCTGGAGAACCGCTGGACCTTCGAGCCGAAATCGGAAACCGAATGCGATGTCGGCTTCTTCCTGAATTACGAATTCAAGAGCCGGGTGCTGGCGATGCTGATGGGCTCGATGTTCGACGCCGCTTTCGGGCGGTTTGCCCACGCGTTCGAGAAGCGCGCGGACCAGGTGTACGGGAAGCCCCAACTGTCGACCTGATGATGGATTGACCAAGGCCGGCGATCTCTCCACGCGTCATGGCCGGGCTTGGCCCGGCCATCCACGTCTTTCGTGCAATTGGCGACAAAGACGTGGATGCCCGGCACGGGGCCGGGCATAACCGAGAGTTGCGTCGTCGGGTTACGGGCAGGAACGACGCACGCCGCCGGACGCGATGTAGGTGCCCGAAGCCGGGTCGTAGCTGCGGAAACGCTGGGAGCAATAGGCGTCGTTGTTGGCCTTGGCCTGGCTCGCGGCGATCGCGCCACCGATGATCGCACCGGCCGCAAGGCCGCCGATGACCGCAGCGCCGTTTCCGCCGTCACGGTAGTAACCACCGCGGTAACCGTACCCGCCACGATAGCCGTAGCCGCCGCGATAGCCGTAACGCGGCCCACCATGCCAGTGACGGTATTGCACATGCTCGACGGAGGTAGGTTGGTTCTGCAAGCGGGCGGCGGGCGCCAGCGGCGCGGCAAGCGAGGGGACAGCAGTCGTCAGCGTCATGGCGCCAGCGGTGATTGCGGCCGCGACCAAAGTTCCCAACTTCATCATTTTCTCCTTGTTGTGGGATTTTGCCGTTTGAGGAAGCAGCTGAAACGGCAGAGTTGGAGCAACATTAAGTGGCGAAGCGACGTCAGGGTTCCACCTGACATGGGTGGCACTGGGTCGCAGTTGACTTGAGGGTATCGCGAGGTCGGGCCCTGATGCGACTCGACTTCAGTCGACCTATCCGCGTGGTGGCCGCCGCCGTTTCGCGGCGTGGCTTCGCGGCGAACGGGCAACCCTCGGCCGCAACCGGGTGGCGGTCTCGCGGCGGGGCTTTGCGGCCTGCGGCGGCCGCGCCAGCTCCATCAGCATGCGCAGGGCTTCCACGACCGAGCGCTGACGCACGGTGCTGCGGCCGATCGCGCCGAAGCGCTGCTCACGATGCAGGATGCGGCCGTCGCGCGCGGCGACGGCGAAGTGTACCAGGCCGACCGGCTTGCCCGGCGTCGCGCCGCCGGGGCCGGCAATGCCCGTGATCGAGACCGCAAGATCAACGCCGGCCTTTTCCAGCGCGCCGATCGCCATCGCGGTCGCGGTTTCTTTGCTCACCGCGCCGAACGTCTCCAGCGTCGCCGCCTTGACGCCGAGCATCACCCGCTTGGCTTCATTCGAATAGGTGACGAAGCCGCGATCGATGACGTCGGAAGAGCCGGGGATATCGGTGAGCGCGCCCGCGACCAAGCCGCCGGTGCAGGATTCCGCGGTCGCGATGGTTAGCTTGCGCATCCGGCACAGGTCGAGCAGCGAGCGGGAGAGGGCACGAGCGTCGCTGCCGCCCATGTCAGGCACTCCAGCCGTTTTCATCCCAGGGCAGGCGGACCGTCGCGCTTGCGGTCGCCGCGATGCCTTCCTCGCGGCCGGTGAAGCCGAGTCGCTCGCTGGTGGTGGCCTTGACCGCCACGCGCGAGATGTGGACGCCGGAGATCTCCGCGATCTTCGCCCGCATGGTGTCGCGCAGCGGGCCGATCTTCGGCCGCTCGCAGATCAGCGTCACCTCGAGATTGGCGATCCGTCCGCCGCGTGCGGTGACGCGCTCGACGGCGTATTTCAGGAACTGGTCGGAGGAGGCGCCCTTCCACTTGGCGTCGCTCGGCGGGAAATGCGAGCCGATGTCGCCGTCAGCCAGCGCGCCGAGGATGGCGTCGACCAGCGCATGCAGCCCGACGTCGCCGTCGGAATGGGCCAGGAATCCCTTTGTGTGCGGCACGCGCACACCGCAGATCATGACATGGTCGCCATCGCCAAAGGCGTGCACGTCGTAACCGGTGCCGGTCCGGATGTCGCCGAGCTGGCTTGCGAGCCGCGCTTCCTCGCGCACGAAATCTTCGGGTGTTGTGAGTTTCATGTTGGCAGGATCACCCTCAAACGTCGCAACCGTCAATCCCGCCCATTCAGCAAGCGCGGCATCGTCGGTGAAATCGCTGCGGCCCTCGCGCGCGGCACGACGATGCGCCTCCAATATTACGTCGAAACGAAATGCCTGCGGCGTCTGCGCGATCCTTAGCCGCGCGCGCTCCGGCGTCGCCTCGACATCGCCGGTATCGCCGGTGAGCTTGATCGTGTCGGTGACGGGAATCACGGGGATCGCAGCGCCGGTCCGGCCGGCCGCAGCGATCGCACGCGAGATCACGGCTGCGGTGACGAAGGGCCGCGCGGCATCGTGGATCAGCACGATGTCGGGCTTTTCGCCGGCAAGTGCCTCGAGCCCGGCATGGACCGAGGCCTGCCGGGTCGCACCGCCCGGCGTCGGCGGCTGATGGCGCAAGCCGGCAACGGCTTCGCGAAACAGCGCGGCATCGTCAGGATTGACCACCGGCTGCACCGCGAAGACATCCGGATGTCCGGAGAACGCCTCCATGGCGCGGTAAATCACCGTCTGTCCGCCGATCGTCCGGTATTGCTTTGGTCCGCCTGCGCCGGCGCGCAGTCCACGGCCGGCTGCGACAAGGATGGCTGCGGTACGCTCAGGCTTCGGCATTTTGAACCAGTGACAGACGAATCGGGGATGGGGGGGACGGCTGATATCGCCGCGCACAGCCCTTAGCATGACCGCTGCGCAAAAACAGAGCGTTTGCCGATGACTGTGGGAAAAGCAGATTTTGTTGCAGTGCACTTGCGCAAATGGTAGAAATGTCTAAACCGTAGGCATGAGCCTTGACTGCACAAGAATTGTGCGCAGAATAGACGATGTCAGCTGCAATGGCGTGGCTGACAAAACCACGAGACCGCTGTGACCGGCGTGCAAAGTACTCCTCGTAACCCATTGAAGATCGGCGATATTGCTGTCGCCAACCGGGTTCTCCTCGCGCCCATGTCCGGCATCACCGACGCGCCTTTCCGGCGACTCGCCGCCGGTTTGGGCGCCGGGCTGGTGGTCTCCGAGATGACCGCCAGCGACGATCTGGTGAACGGCAAGCCGGTGTCGAAGCTGCGCTGCGAGGCAGCCGGGATCGGGCCGCATGTGGTTCAGCTTGCGGGCTGCGAGGCCCGTTGGATGGCGGAGGGCGCCCGGATCGCCGCGGGCGCCGGCGCCGATATCATCGACATCAACATGGGCTGCCCGGCCCGCCACGTGACCGGCGGCCAGTCCGGCTCGGCGCTGATGCGCGACCTCGACCACGCAGTGACGCTGATCGAGGCGACGCTGTCGGCTGTCAAGGTGCCGGTGACGCTGAAGATGCGGCTCGGCTGGGACGACCGCTCGCTCAATGCGCCCGACTTGGCGCGCCGTGCCGAGGCCGCGGGCGTGCAGATGATCACCGTGCATGGCCGCACCCGCTGCCAGTTCTACAAGGGCGAGGCGAACTGGAACGCGGTGCGCGCGGTCAAGGACGCCGTCACGATTCCGGTCGTGGTCAATGGCGACATCACCTCGTTCGACAAGGCTGTCGGCGCGCTTGAGAAGTCGGGCGCCGACGCCGTCATGATCGGCCGCGGTGCGCAGGGGCAGCCCTGGCTGCCGGGCCAGATCGGTCGGCGGCTGGAGACCGGGGTCGCCGAAGCCGCGCCGTCGCTCGCCGAGCAGCTCAAGCATGTTCGCGCGCTCTATGACGAGGTGTGCAGCCATTATGGCCTGCGCATCGGGCTCAAGCATGCGCGCAAGCATCTCGGCTGGGCGTTGGAGACCGCGGCGGCCTATAGCTGCGCGCCGGCGGCGACATTGAAGACGTGGCGGCAAACGATCCTGACCTCGGAGGAGCCGTCCAGCGTGCATCGCGCGCTCGAGGACGCCTACGACGATTTTGCCTGGAGTGCTGCCGCATGACGTCAGCCATGGAGTTTCGCCGGCCCGTGCCCACCGACGGCGAGGCCATCCTCAATGCGCTGCCCAATCCGGTGCTGCTGGTCGCACCCGACGGACGGATCGTCGATGCCAACATTGCCGCGGAATCCTTCTTCGAGATCTCGGCGCAGTTCCTGCGCCGGCAGTCGCTGAAGGAACTGGTGCCGTTCGGCAGCCCATTGCTCGCGCTGATCGAGCAGGTGCGGGCGAGCGGCTCGCCGGTCAATGAATACAAGGTCGATCTCGGCACGCCGCGGATCGGCGGCGATCGCCAGGTCGACCTGCACGTCGCACCGCTGACCGAGCGGCCCGGTCACATCGTGGTGATGCTGCAAGAGCGCACCATTGCCGACAAGATGGATCGCCAGCTCACGCATCGCAGCGCGGCACGTTCGGTGATCGCGCTGGCCGCGATGCTCGCACACGAGATCAAGAATCCGCTGTCGGGCATCCGCGGCGCCGCGCAGCTGCTGGAGCAGCAGGCGTCCCCCGAGGACCGGCTGCTGACGCGGCTGATCTGCGACGAGGCCGACCGCATCGTGACGCTGGTCGACCGCATGGAAGTGTTCGGCGACGACCGCCCGGTGGCGCGCGGCCCAGTCAACATCCATTCCGTGCTCGATCACGTAAAGCGGCTGGCGCAGTCCGGCTTCGCGCGCAATGTCCGTTTCATCGAGGACTATGATCCGTCGCTGCCGCCGGTGCTCGCCAACCAGGACCAGCTGATCCAGGTGTTCCTCAATCTGGTGAAGAACGCAGCCGAAGCGGTCGCCGATCTCGGCACCGATGCGGAAATCCATCTTACCACGGCGTTCCGGCCGGGCGTGCGACTGTCGGTGCCCGGCAAGAAATCGCGGGTCTCGCTGCCCCTGGAGTTCTGCGTCAAGGACAATGGCTCGGGCGTGCCGGAAGACCTGCTGCCGAACCTGTTCGATCCCTTCGTCACCACCAAGCAGACCGGCAGCGGGCTCGGCCTCGCGCTGGTCGCCAAGATCGTCGGCGATCACGGCGGCATCATCGAATGCGAGTCGCAGCCGCGCAAGACCATCTTCCGCGTGCTGATGCCGATGTACAGCGCCGCCAAGCAACACGACCAAAGCAACCGCGATGACGTTCCGGGTACGTCCTCGCCTGCCTCTCAGGATGCACGATGAGGAACACCAATGCCTGCAGGTAGCATACTTGTCGCTGACGACGACACAGCCATCCGGACCGTCCTGAACCAGGCGCTGTCGCGCGCCGGGTATGAGGTGCGCCTCACCGGCAACGCCGCAACGCTGTGGCGCTGGGTCAGCCAGGGCGAGGGCGACCTCGTCATCACCGACGTGGTGATGCCGGACGAGAACGCGTTCGACCTCTTGCCGCGGATCAAGAAGATGCGGCCCAATCTGCCGGTCATCGTGATGAGCGCGCAGAACACCTTCATGACCGCGATCCGCGCCTCCGAGCGCGGCGCCTACGAATACCTGCCGAAGCCGTTCGACCTGAAGGAGCTGATCACCATCGTCGGCCGCGCGCTGGCCGAGCCGAAGGAACGGGTGTCCAGTCCGGCCGACGACGGCGAGTTCGACTCGATCCCGCTGGTCGGCCGCTCGCCGGCGATGCAGGAAATCTACCGCGTGCTGGCGCGGCTGATGCAGACCGATCTCACCGTGATGATCTCCGGCGAGTCGGGCACCGGCAAGGAGCTGGTCGCCCGCGCGCTGCACGATTACGGCCGGCGTCGCAACGGCCCGTTCGTCGCCGTCAACATGGCGGCGATCCCGCGCGACCTCATTGAATCGGAGTTGTTCGGCCATGAGCGCGGCGCGTTCACCGGCGCCAACACCCGCGCCTCCGGCCGCTTCGAGCAGGCCGAGGGCGGCACGCTGTTCCTCGACGAGATCGGCGACATGCCGATGGAGGCGCAGACCCGTCTGCTGCGCGTCCTGCAGCAGGGCGAATACACCACCGTCGGCGGCCGCACCCCGATCAAGACCGACGTCCGCATCGTCGCGGCCTCCAACAAGGACCTGCGCATCCTGATCCAGCAGGGCCTGTTCCGGGAGGATCTGTTCTTCCGCCTCAACGTGGTGCCGCTGCGGCTGCCGCCGCTGCGCGAGCGCATCGAGGATCTGCCAGACCTCATCAGGCACTTCTTCTCGCTCGCCGAGAAGGACGGCCTGCCGCCGAAGAAGCTCGACACCCAGGCGCTGGAGCGGCTCAAGCAGCACCGCTGGCCGGGTAACGTCCGCGAGCTGGAGAATCTCGCCCGCAGGCTCGCCGCGCTCTACCCGCAGGACGTCATCACGGCCTCGGTCATCGACGGCGAACTGGCGCCGCCGGCGGTCACCTCGGGTGGCACCGCAACGGTCGGCGTCGACAATCTCGGCGGCGCGGTCGAGGCTTATCTGTCCTCGCACTTCTCCGGCTTCCCGAACGGCGTGCCGCCGCCGGGGCTGTACCACCGGATCCTCAAGGAGATCGAGATCCCTTTGTTGACCGCCGCGCTGGCGGCGACCCGCGGCAACCAGATCCGGGCCGCCGACCTGCTCGGATTGAACCGCAATACCCTGCGCAAGAAGATCCGCGACCTCGATATCCAGGTCTACCGCAGCGGCGGGTAGGCGTTCTCGAGCCGAGGGCGTTGAAACAAAGGGCTGGAGCTTCGGTTCTTGACCGGAAGCGAAGCTCCAGGAACTCCTAAGCGGGTCACCGTTATTGAGTAGTCACAAATGGTTTTGCGGACACGTCGCCGCATCGCTGTTTGCGCCGCGGAAATGTCGCAATTCGGCAACATTGTGGTATGATTGCATCAGTTCGCAATTCCCGCGGGCGATCGCTCCCAGCTCAATTGCCGGTATGACCAGCGCAGACACGACCGCTTCAACGATCCACGCGTCACCGGCCGAGCCCAATACAGAGGCCCGGGGCTTCCCCTTGCGCCGCTGGCTGGCGCCGTTCGCCGTGGCGATCGCGCTGCTGTCCGCCTTCCTGACCTTCGTGGTTCTGACCGGCCTGACCCCGATCGAGCCCACCTCCGAGGTGGTCCGCTCCTTCCTGATGATCAACGCCGGCACGATCCTGCTCCTGGTCGGCATCATCGTCCGGGAAGTCTGGCAGATGGTGCAGGCGAGGCGGCGGGGCCGGGCGGCGGCACGGCTGCATGTGCAGATCGTCGGCCTGTTCTCCGTCATCGCGGTGCTGCCGGCCGTGCTGGTGTCGATCGTCGCCAACGTCACCATCGAGCGCGGTCTCGACCGGCTGTTCTCGGGTCCCACCAAGCAAGTGATCCAGAACTCGCTGACGATCGCCAGCGCCTACATGCAGGAACACGCCCAGCTCATCAACGGCGACACGCTGGCGATGGCCAACGACCTCGCCCATGCCCGGCCGCTGTACGACCAGGATCGCATGACGTTCCTGCAGCTGATGACGGCCGGCGCCGAGTCGCGCAACCTGCCGGTCGCGGTGCTGATGGACAAGGACGGCAAGATCGTCGCCAGCGCGGAAACCGGCGTTCGCCTGAACTATGAAGCGCCGCCGCCCGACATCCTGAAGGACATCAACGAGACCGAGCCGAAGATCTCGGTGTTCCCGGAAAACTACGTCGCCTCCGTGGTCCGCCTGCGGGCCTATGACGACATGTTCCTGTATGTCGCGCGGCTGCTCGATCCGGCCGTGGTCGCCCAGCTCAAGCAGACCCAGACCAGCGCCGCCGAATATGCCCAGCTCGAGACCCGCAGGCTCGGCATCCAGGTCGCGTTCGCGCTGATGTTCGCGGTGATCGCGCTGACCATCCTGATGGCCTCGGTGCTGATCGGGCTGAACTTCGCCAACGGGCTGGTATCGCCGATCCGCCAGCTGATGGGCGCGGCGAGCGAGGTCTCGACCGGCAATCTCAACGTCCAGGTGCCGGTCCACAAATCGGAGAGCGACCTCGCGCTGCTCGGCGAGATCTTCAACAAGATGACGCAGGAGCTGCGCACCCAGCGCAACGAGCTGGTCGACGCCAGCGAGACCATCGACAGCCGCCGCCGCTTCATCGAAGCGGTGCTGTCGTCGGCCTCTGCCGGGATCATCGGGGTCGACGCGTCAGGCACCATCGGCGTGCTCAACCGCTCGGCCGAGAAGCTGATCGGGCATGCCGAGTCGGAGACGCTCGGCCATCCGCTCTCCGACGTGCTGCCCGAGCTCGACGAGATGATGAAGACCGCGCGCGAGGGCACGCAGCGCCTGGTGCAGGGGCAGGTGACGATCCTGCGCGACGGCAATGAGCGCAACCTGTCGGTCCGGGTCTCGGCCGAGCAGACCAGCCAGTCACGCGACAGCTACATCATCACGCTCGACGACATCACCGAGCTGGTATCGGCGCAGCGCACCTCGGCCTGGGGCGACGTCGCCCGCCGTATCGCCCACGAGATCAAGAACCCGCTGACCCCGATCCAGCTCTCCGCCGAGCGCATCCGCCGCAAGTTCGGCAAGACCATCACTGAACAGAAGGACAAGTCGATCTTCGAGCAGTGCACCGACACCATCGTGCGCCAGGTCGACGACATCAGGCGGATGGTCGACGAGTTCTCGCGCTTTGCGCGGATGCCGAAGCCGGTGATGGAAGGCGAGGACGTCGCCGACGTGGTGCGCCAGGCGGTGTTCCTGATGAAGGTCGCGCATCCCGATCTCGACATCGAGGCGGACATCAAGCAGTCGCCGCTGCCGGCGCAGTTCGACCGCCGGCTGATCTCGCAGGCGCTGACCAACATCATCAAGAACGCGACCGAGGCGATCGAGCAGGTGCCGCCGGAGGAGCTCGGCAAGGGCCGCATCGACGTCGTCGCGCAGCGCGAGAAGGACGACATCCTGATCGACGTCGTCGACAACGGCATCGGCCTGCCCAAGGTCGCGCGCGCGCGCCTGCTCGAGCCCTATGTCACGACGCGGGCCAAGGGCACCGGTCTGGGACTTGCGATCGTCGGCCGCGTTCTGGAGGACCATGGCGGCCGCATCGAGCTCAAGGACGCCTCAGATTTCCGCGAGGGCCAGCGCGGTGCTTGGATGCGGCTGCGCTTTGCCGTCACGGGCCAGGCGGCCAAGCCGGAGACCAAGCCCGAGAGCAAGGAGCAGAAACCGGACGTGAATCCGGAATCGACCGGCCCCGACAGCGAAAAAAAACCGCCGCAAGAGCCGACCAACGGCCCGGCACCGGCGACCAACAATGAACCAAAAATCCAAGAACCAGTCCAAGAACCAAATCACCAAGAACCAGGCAATCAAGAGCCAAATGCTCAAGAGTCGAAGATCCAAGAGCCAAGATTCCAAGAGCCGAAATTCAAAACCGCGACGGGCGACTGACAAGGCAGGTGTAACCCATGGCCAGTGACATTCTGATTGTCGACGACGAAGCAGACATTCGCGACCTCGTTGCGGGTATTCTGGACGACGAGGGCTTTTCCACGCGCACCGCGCGCGACAGCGACTCGGCGCTCGCCGAAATCGCCAACCGCCGTCCGAACCTGGTCTTCCTCGACATCTGGCTGCAGGGCTCCAAGCTCGACGGTCTGCAGCTGCTCGAGCAGATCAAGAAGGACAATGCCGATCTGCCCGTCGTGATGATCTCCGGCCACGGCAACATCGAGACGGCGGTCGCCGCGATCAAGCGCGGCGCCTACGACTTCATCGAGAAGCCGTTCAAGTCGGACCGGCTGATCCTGGTCGCGACCCGGGCGCTGGAGACCTCGCGGCTCAAGCGCGAGGTGAAGGAGCTCAAGCAGCTCGCGCCTGCGGCGAGCGTCCTGACCGGCCGCTCGGCCTGCATGAACCAGCTGCGCCAGACCATCGACCGCGCCGCCAAGGCCAACAGCCGCATCCTGATCGTCGGTCCGTCCGGCGCCGGCAAGGAGCTTGCCGCGCGCACGCTGCATCATGCCTCCGGGCGCGCCGAGGGGCCGTTCGTGGTGATCAATGCGGCCGCGATCACGCCGGAGCGCATGGAGCTCGAACTGTTCGGCGTCGAGGGATCGAACGGCGAGCAGCAGCGCAAGGCCGGCGCGCTGGAAGAAGCGCATAGCGGCACGCTGTTCATCGACGAGATCGCGGACATGCCGCGCGAGACCCAGAACAAGATCCTGCGCGTGCTGGTCGATCAGACCTTCCAGCGCCAGGGCGGCACCAGCAAGGTGCATGTCGACGTCCGCATCATCTCCTCGACCGCGCGCAACCTCGAGGAGGAGATCGCGGCGGGCCGTTTCCGCGAGGACCTCTATCATCGCCTCTCGGTGGTGCCGATCCGGGTGCCGCCGCTGTCGGAGCGCCGCGAGGACATCCCCGAGCTGATCGACTATTTCATGGACCAGATCTCGGCCGCGACCGGCCTGCCGAAGCGGCAGATCGGGCAGGACGCGATGGCAGTGCTGCAGTCGCATGTCTGGCCGGGCAATGTCCGCCAGCTCCGCAACAACGTCGAGCGCGTGATGATCCTGGCCGGCGGCGGGCCGGAGGCGATCATCACCGCCGACATGCTGCCGCAGGACGTCGGCTCCATGGTGCCGGCGATGCCGACCTCCAACAATGGCGAGCACATCATGGGCCTGCCGCTGCGCGAGGCGCGCGAGGTGTTCGAACGCGACTATCTGATCGCCCAGATCAGCCGCTTCTCGGGCAACATCTCGCGCACCGCGGAGTTCGTCGGCATGGAGCGCTCGGCGTTGCATCGCAAACTAAAGGCGCTCGGGGTCGGCTGACCCCGGACCGGCGGGAGGCCCGGGGCACAGCCCCGGCGACGACCCGCCGGGGAGTCGGGGCCCGGCTCTCAGGTCCGGGCAGGGACGGGACGGTCGGCGAGGCGAGTATGGGGCCGGTACAACCCGGGATTTATCCACTCTCCACGAGAATATTCGTCTCTTTCCCCGCCGTTTCTTAGAATTGCCACCGTGTTCCTACCGACTGCACCGCGAACCGCTTGCCTAAAAACCGCGCGTAGCCTCTAATCCTACCGCTACGCCTGCCAGAGGGGGATCTCAGGGCAGGTGGGCAGCCGGAGGAGGCTCCGTCAGAGAGCCGCAACCGGTTCAATAAAAAGAAGCACAAGCTTGCGGGACAAAAACAATGGCGGCAGACCGCGCACAAAATCTACAAGACACCTTCCTTAATCACGTTCGTAAAACCAAGACGCCACTGACGATATTTCTGGTCAACGGAGTAAAGCTGCAGGGCATTGTCACATGGTTCGACAACTTCTGTTTGCTGCTGCGGCGCGACGGACATTCGCAGCTTGTCTACAAGCACGCGATCTCGACCATCATGCCCGGAGCTCCGATTCAGTTGTTCGAAGGTGGTGAGGACGCACCGGCTTGAGAGTGAACTGATTGGAACCCTTCAATCGTGAAGGGGGCGCCGACCGGACCAAGTCTAAGCCCGGGTCGGCGGGGAACGGCAGCACCGGGCGGGTGATCGTCATCGGCCCGTACCTGCGCACGCGCCGTGGCGACGGTGATGCGCAAACGGATTCCTCTGTCCGCGACTATGAAGCGCGGATCGAGGAGGCCGCCGGCCTCGCCGGTGCGATCGACCTCACCGTGGTGGAAAGCGTCATCGCGCCGATCAGCCAGATCCGGCCCGCGACCTATCTCGGCAAGGGCAAGGTCGAGGAGATCAGCGGCCTCATCGCCAGCAACCAGGTCGAGCTCGTGGTGATGGATTGCGCGCTGTCGCCGATCCAGCAGCGCAATCTCGAGAAGGCCTGGAGCACCAAGGTGCTCGACCGCACCGGCCTGATCCTGGAAATCTTCGGCCGCCGCGCCAAGACCAAGGAAGGCGCGCTGCAGGTCGAGCTCGCCCATCTCAACTACCAGCGCAGCCGCCTGGTGCGGTCATGGACCCATCTCGAGCGGCAGCGCGGCGGCTTCGGCTTCATGGGCGGTCCCGGCGAAACCCAGATCGAGGCCGACCGCCGCCTAATCAGCGAGCGCATCACCAAGCTCGAGGGCGAACTGAAGAAGGTGCAGGCGACGCGGCGGCTGCATCGCGCCGGACGCCAGCGCGTGCCGTACCGCGTGGTGGCGCTGGTCGGCTACACCAATGCCGGCAAGTCGACCCTGTTCAACCGCCTGACGCGGGCCGACGTGCAGGCCGCCGACATGCTGTTTGCGACGCTCGACCCGACCTTGCGCGCGCTCAACCTGCCGCATGGCGGCAAGGCGATGCTGTCGGACACGGTCGGCTTCATCTCCAACCTGCCAACCCAGCTCGTGGCCGCCTTCCGCGCCACACTGGAGGAGGTTTTGGAAGCCGACATCATCCTGCATGTCCGCGACATCTCGCATGAGGACGCGGAAGCGCAGGAGCGTGACGTCGAGGGCGTGCTGCGCCAACTCGGCATCGATCCCGACGCCGACGGCGGCCAGCGCATCATCGAGGTCTGGAACAAGATCGACCGCTTCGATCCCGAGGAGCGGGACAATCTGCGCAACATCGCCGCGCGCCGGCCGCCGGAGCGGCCCTGCTTCCTGGTCTCCGCGGTGACCGGCGAGGGGATCGACGCGCTTTTGACCGCGATCGAGGACCGGCTCGCGGCCAAGCGCTCGACGCTGCAGCTTTCGATCGACGCCTCCGACGGCGCCGGCATCAGCTGGCTGCATCGCAACGCCGAGGTGCTGAACAAGGAGCTGCATGGCGAGCGCTTCGACATGACGGTGCGCGTCGACGAGACCAAGCGCGACATCGTGGTGAGCCGGTTCGCCGCGGTGCCCCACGAGGCATAGACGCGGCAGGCGGACGCCTCGCAATCTCCCGAAATATGACGACGCCGTGACTGGGCCTCACTCGCCCGCGCCTGCGACGCGCGGTCGCACTTTCCGTTTGAAATCTGCGCCGCCTTGGTTCATTGCGCTGCGAGACGCAAAGCCGAGGCCGATCGATGCAGGACACCGAGACCATCACCCACGAGACGCCCGCCGGCCAGCACGGCGATCTCGCCCATGCGCGGGCCCCCGAGATCGTCGATGCGCTCAACGCCCAGGAGCCGGCGGATGCGGCAAAGCTGCTGCGCTCGCTGCCGGCCGAGAAGGCGATCGAGGTGCTCGACCTGCCCGGGCTCGACAACACCTGCGAGATCCTGGCCGAGCTGCCGACCGACACCGCGGTGTCGCTGCTGTCAGGCGTCTCCGACGACCGCGCCGCCGACATCTTCAAGGAGCTGGTCGAGCCGTTGCGCACGACGCTGCTGAACGGCCTCAACCCGGAGACCCGCAACGTCATCTCGGGGCTGTTGGCATATCCCGAACGCAGCGCCGGCAGCATCATGACGACCGAGTTCGTCAGCGTGCCCTCGACCTGGACCATCGCCGAGGTGCTGCATCACATCCGGATGGTCGAGCGCACCCGCGAGACCGTCTATTCGATCTTCGTGATCGACCCGGCCAAGAAGACCCTGATCCAGGCCGTGCCGCTGCGCCGCCTGATCTCGGCCGATCCGCACGCCAATGTGCTGACCGCGGCGCCGGCGCGGAAGCCGCTGATGATCGCCCCCGAAGCAGACCGCATGGAGGCGGCGCGGCTGATCTCGCGCTACGACCTGCTCGCGGTCGCCGTCGTCGACGGCCCCGGGCATATCCTCGGCATCGTCACGGTCGACGACGTCATCGACGCCATCGTCGAGGAATCGACCGAGGACGCCCAGAAGTTCGGCGGCATGGAAGCGATCGACGAGCCATACTTGCGGATCGGCTTCGGCGAGATGATCAAGAAGCGCGCCGGCTGGCTGTGCGCGCTGTTCCTGTCGGAAATGCTGACCGCGACCGCGATGCAGTCGTACCAGAGCGAGCTCGAGAAGGCGATCGTGCTGACGCTGTTCATTCCGCTGATCATGAGCTCCGGCGGCAACTCCGGTTCGCAGGCGACCTCGCTCTTGATCCGCTCGCTGGCGCTGCACGAGGTGCGGCTGCGCGACTGGTGGCGCGTCGCCGTGCGTGAACTGCCGACCGGCATCGTGCTCGGCGCCATTCTCGGCCTGATCGGCATCATCAGGATCACGCTGTGGCAGACGCTCGGCCTGTTCGACTACGGCCCGCATTGGGTGCTGGTGGCCGCCACCGTCGGCGCTGCGCTGGTCGGCATCGTCACCTTCGGATCGCTGTGCGGCTCGATGCTGCCGTTCATCCTCAAGCGCATCGGCTTCGATCCGGCGAGCGCATCCGCGCCGTTCGTCGCGACGCTGGTCGACGTGACCGGTCTCGTGATCTATTTCGGCGTGGCCGCGGTTATCCTGCGCGGGACGCTGCTGTGAGGTGAGGGGCGGCGTATTTTAACGCGGCCGTGTCCACACACTCGATGTCGTCCCGGCGAAGGCCGGGACCCATATGTGGACGGCCCCCGTGGCACAAGAGGTTTCTGGAACTGGTCGGATCGCTGTCATCCATATGTCCGGCCTGTTTGATGCGGTCGGATTGACCGCTGGGCCAAGATGGTTTCCGCGACGCGAGTGCCAAACAACCTGGCGACCTTCTGAAGGCCAATGGGTCCCGCGGCTTGTCTCGCGTGCTGGATCGATCGATCATTCCATCTGCTCTTGCAGCTCCGGTTCGGCCGGCGAGTGCAGCGTCCGGCCGGCCAAACTCTTAGGTGACGATTGCCGGCGCGGCATTGATCCGTGCGGCGTCGTAGTTCTCGCCCGTGACCATCAGCTTCCAGGCGATGCGGGCAACCTTGTTGGCGAGCGCCACCGCCGCCAGCTTCGGCGGCTTACGCTTGAGCAGCGCAACGAGCCAGCGCGAGGGCTGGCCGCGTCCGAGCCTTGCTTGCCGGATCACCGCAGTGGCTCCTGCCACGAGCAGCCGACGCAGGGTCTCGTCGCCGGCGCGGGTGATCTTGCCGAGCCTGGTCTTGCCGGCGGTGGAATGGTCTTTGGGTGTCAGGCCGAGCCAGGCCGCGAACCACCGGCCGGAGCGGAACGCGTGCGGGTCGGGGGTCTTCATCACCAACGCCGTCGCAATGATCGGACCGACCGAGGGGATCTGGGCCAGACGGCGGCTCGTGGCGTTGGCCCGGTGCCAGGCCAAAAGCTTGGCCTCGATCGTCTTCAGTTCGCCCTGCAGCTGCGTGTAGTCGCGGCCCTGCATGGCGAACAGCTCACGCGCCAGCGCCGGAAGGCTCTCGTCCTGCGCAATCCGTGCCAGCAGCGGCTCGATCTTGTCCAGTCCCTTGGCGGCGATCAGGCCAAACTCCGCCGCATAGCCGCGGATCGCATTGCTGAGCTGGGTGCGGCGGGCGATTAGCCCGTCGCGGACGCCCGTCAGCATCAGCGCGGCCTGCTGCTCGGCGCTCTTCACCGGCACAAACCGCATCCGCGGCCGGCTCATCGCTTCGCACAGCCCGTCCGCGTCTCGCCCGTCATTCTTGTTGCGTTCCACATACGGCTTCACCAGCTGCGGCGCCATCAGCTTCACCTCATGGCCGAGCTTGCCAAGCTCCCGAGCCCAGTAATGGGCCGCACCGCACGCCTCCATCCCGACCACGGTCGGCGGCAGTTTGGCAAAGAACTCCAGCACCTGCTTGCGCGACAGCTTCTTGCGCAACACCGCCTGCTCCGCCGCATCAACCCCATGCAGCACAAAAATATGCTTCGACGTATCCATTCCAATGCGGATAATCTCTCTCACGGACGGCTCCCTTGTCTGAGATTTGCAACAACCTCATTCTGGCACACTGATGCCGTAGGGGGCCGTCCACCCCATCAACCACCGGCCGTCGTTGTTGAGCACGGCCGAAGTTTAGCGTTGCAACGGCGACTGGCCGTCGCGAGGTACTGCCACCGTCAGCCTATCGACAGATCACGCGGTATGGGTCCCGGCCTTCGCCGGGACGACAGCGTCATTTGCGGATTTTGCTTCATTCCACAACGCGTCCATCTCCTCCAGCGTCGCGTCATCGAGCGAGCGCCCCTTCGCCGCCAGCACTTTCTCGATATAGGCAAACCGCCGCTCGAATTTCGCGTTGGTCGCGCGCAGCGCGGTTTCCGGATCGGCATCGACGTGGCGGGCGAGGTTGACCAGCGCGAACATCAGGTCGCCGGTTTCCTCCGCGATCTCTTGCCTGTCGTTGCGGTCGAGCGCTGCCTCGATCTCGTCGGCCTCCTCGCGGATCTTGGCGAGCACCGCGCGCGGGTCGTTCCAGTCGAAGCCGACGGTGGAGGCCTTGCGCTGCAATTCCATCGCGCGGGTCAGGGCAGGGAGGCCGGCCTTGACGCTTGCCAGCAGCGATTTGTGCGCGGCGTCCTCCGGCGGCCGCCGCGCCGCGCGCTCGGCCTTCTCCTCGGCCTTGATGCGCTCCCAGGCGCTCTTGACGCCGGCCGGCTGGATATTGCCGTTCTTGTCGGCAAACACATGCGGATGGCGGCGGATCATCTTCCGCGTGATCGCCTCGACTACGTCGCCGAACGCAAAGGCGTTCTGCTCCTCGGCCATCCTCGCGTGATAGACCACCTGCAGCAGCAGGTCGCCGAGTTCCTCGCGCAGATCGTCGAGATCGCCGCGCGTGATCGCGTCCGCGACTTCATAGGCCTCCTCGATGGTGTAGGGCGCGATGGTCTCGAAGTTCTGAATGAGATCCCACGGACAGCCGGTGACCGGCGTGCGCAACGCAGCCATGATCTCGATCAGCCGGGAAATGTCGCGGGAAGGGGTCATGGGACACCGGACTGTGAAGGGTAGAACGCGTTATGCCAAATCGGGCTTGTCGATCCCAGCAAAACGCGCCGAAATCGCGGCGCTGTCCACCAATTGGCGGTGAACCCAATGAGTGGTAAAGCGCGTTCCATGACCAATCAGACCACTTCCGACACCGCGCTGGTGCTGTTTTCCGGCGGCCAGGATTCCACGACGTGTCTTGCCTGGGCCTTGTCGCGTTTTGCGCGAGTCGAGATGCTCGGCTTCAGCTATGGCCAGCGCCATTCGATCGAGCTCGATTGCCGCGATCGGCTGTTGGCCGGCATCAAGACGCTGCGGCCGGACTGGGCGGCCAAGCTCGGCGACAGCCACACGCTTGCGATCCCGACGCTGTCTGACATCTCCGACACCGCGCTGACCCGCGACGTCGCCATCGAAATGGGCGTGGACGGTCTGCCCAACACCTTCGTGCCCGGCCGCAACCTCGTGTTCCTCACCTTCGCCGCGGCGCTGGCCTATCGGCGCGGCATCCGCCACATCATCGGTGGCATGTGCGAGACCGACTATTCCGGCTATCCGGATTGCCGCGACGAGACCATCAAGGCGTTGCAGTCCGCGCTCAACCTCGGCATGGCCAAGGACTTCGAGCTGCACACGCCGCTGATGTGGCTCGACAAGGCCGCGACCTGGCGGCTCGCGCACGAGCTCGGCGGGGCAGGGCTGGTCGACCTGATCCGCGAGCACTCCCACACCTGCTATCTCGGCGAACGCGGCGCGCAGCATGATTGGGGCTACGGCTGCGGCGAATGCCCGGCCTGCAGCCTGCGCGCCAAGGGGTGGCGGGAGTATGTCGCGCAGGGTGGTGGCGCCAGTCACTGATTTGTCCAACGGCGCAAGCTCCCGCGGCGATCGCATCCAACGCCGCGTCGCAAGGGCGCTCTGCCAAAATTTCGAAAACAACCCCATGCAAAGTCGCCGTCGGCTGTCGGCGTTCGACACGCCCCCCTTGACACGTCGGGCAAATCAGCCGTATTTTTCCATTATTCCGAAATCGCGCACCCGGCCCGGGCTACCGCCTATGGCATTTGCAGAGTTCTGCAACTAACCTTGCCACGCTGCAATCGCCAAGCTGCGGGAGGTGGCCGAAAACTTATGCTTTCGGAGCGCCGATAGCTGTGAATGCTACTCGAAATCCTTCGCCGTCAGCACGATCGGCTGGCCGTGCGGGGTGCGATCGGCGGCGTGGTCCCAGGCGTCGCGGTAGCGGTGCAGCGCGTCCTTCGTCGTGACACCCTTGGCGGCCACGAGGTGTTCGAGCGTCGCCAGCCAGTGCTGGTAATAGGTCTCGCCGGTGTCGGGATCGCCAGCCGCCTGCGCACGCTTGATCTGGTCGGCAAGCGCCGCGGCCCATTCGGGCCAAGTGAACACGCCACGGTCATGCAGCGTCAAGGCCATCGCGAACGCCTGCGCCTCCCAGGGCGCGCGGAACACTGGGCCGTCCTGATCGCGGGGAATGCTGGACACGGCGCTGGTCGCGCGCGCGGCGGCGCCGGCATCCATCAGACGGCCTCCAGATACGGCTCGAACGCGTCGATCGAGACCTTGATGGTCGGGTCGGAATCCGGTCCCCACAATTCGCGTCCGTCGAACACGACGGTGTACAGCCATTGCGGATGCTCGCCGGCGTCGTTCGCCGCGGTATCGGGGAACACGTGACAGCCATGATCGCGCTCGACCACGCCGACATGACCACGCACGTAACGCGGCAGCCGCGTGTGCGTGGCGGGATGGATGTTCTTCGCCCCGCACCCGATCGCCGGCCTTGAATTTCGCCGGTCCCGGCGCGGCGCGGCCGAACCTGCCGCGCACCATGATGCGCTCGATGTCGGCGGTCGAGAACTTGCCGTGCTTGAGCGCTTTCGCCGGCGCGACGGCATGTCCGGCGGCGACGTCGTCCTTGGAGATGTAGCCCCTGTCGAGCAGCAGGGCTTCCAGCCCAAGGAACCATTTCTTGTAGTAGGAGCTCGACAGATAGACCTGCGGGGGCAGGGTCTCGCGATAGAAGCGCGAGGCGTCGATGTTGAAGGCGCCGGCCGCGCCCATCGCGCGGACCATCGCCAGCACCCGCGATTCCCATTCGGTATGGAACATCGGCTCGTTCGGCTCGGGCTCGACCTTGCCGAACCCGTCCATGCCGCCCATGTCATGGACGCCGTTCACGACGGCGCTCCCGGCGTCTTCGGGAAGCCGGTACCGATCATGGAATCACGCGTCACAAGCTCGGCGAGCTGTTCCTCGCTCCAGCCTTCGGTGCCTGCGGGCCGCATCGGCAGCACCAGGAAACGCGTCTCCGCCGTCGAATCCCAGACCCGGATTTCCGTTTCCGTCGGCAGGCTGACGCCGAAATCGGCGAGCACGCCGCGCGGATCCTTGACCGCGCGCGAGCGATACGGCGAGGCCTTGTACCAGACCGGCGGCAGCCCGAGCATTTCCCAGGGGTAACAGGAGCACAATGTGCAGACGACCATGTTGTGGCGGCCAGGCGTGTTCTCGATCGCGACCAGATGGTCGCCGACACGGCTGACATGGCCGAGGGTGCCGACCGCCTTGCTGGCGTCCTCGAGCAGCGCCTGCTTGAAGGCGGGATCGCTCCAGGCCTTGGCGACGACACGTGCGCCGTTGTGCGGGCCGATCTTGGTCTCATAGGCCTGCACGATGGCGTCGAGCGCGGCAGCCTCGACATAGCCCTTCTCGGTCAGGATCGATTCCAGCGCGCGGACGCGCAGTTCGGTCTCCGACAGTTCGGAATGGTCGTGATCGTGGTGGTGGTGATCATGTTCGCTCATGCCAAGAGAATAGGCGAAACCGCCGTGCTATGTCGAGGCAAGCAGTACACAACAATGCGAGCAGGGAGGTATGCGTGGCTGACCATGTGACGATCGAGAAGGGCCTCGGGCCGGAGGGCCGCATCGCGGTGGTGCGGTTCGACCGCGGAGACGGGATCAACGCGCTGTCGCCGGAAGCGCTGCGGCAGCTGACCGATGCGGCACGCAGTTTCGAGGACGACGGCGACACCTCGGTGGTGGTGCTGACCGGCGGCGCCAGATCGTTCAGCGCCGGCTTCGACTTGAAAGATGCCGAGGGCCGTTCGCGCCAGACCATGGACATGGGCACGCTGCGCCGGCACCTGAAGCTCGGGCCGCGGCTGACGCGCGCCTGGCAGGAGATGGAACAGGTCACGATCGGCGCGATCGAGGGCTTTTGCGTCGGTGGCGGCGTGGCGCTCGCGGTCGCGCTGGATTTCCGCATCATGGCGCGCGACGCGCATCTACGGGTGCCGGAGATCGCGCTCGGCATGAACATGAGCTGGCAGAGCGTGCCGCGCATGCTGCATCTGATCGGCCCGGCGCGCACCAAGCAGGCGGTGATCCTGGCCGACGACCGGATCTCGGCCGAGGAGGCCTATGAATGGGGCCTGGTGGAGCAGGTGACTGCAACAGGCAAATCATTCGAGGCCGCGATGGCGCTGGCAGCCAGGGTCGCGGCCCAGCCGCCGATTTCAGTGGCGATGACCAAGCTGACGGTCAACCGGCTGGCGCATGCGCTCGATGATCTCGCCAGCCACATGGATCTCGACCAGTTCGCGCTGGCGAGCCTGACCGACGATCACAAGGAAGGCGTCGCGGCCTTCCTCGGACGGCGGAAGCCGCGCTTCAGGGGCCGCTGACGGGCGTCACCGGCGTTTGGCGATATCGCTGCTGGAGAGGTTGGCCTCCCAGCCGAACACCGAGCGGCCGTCAAGGGCCGGCGAACGGGCGCGCTCGTTGGCAACGAAAGCATCGAAGGACGGGCCGGTTGCGGTCAGCTCAAGCCTGCGCGCCTGATCGTCCAGCCGCTTCAACGCCTGCATCTCCTCGTCGCGGCCGAGTTTCGCCTGCTGCACCGCCGATTTCAGCACGCCAATGGTTTCATCATAAACCTTGATCGGCACCGGAAACGGATGACGGTCCTTGCCGCCATGCGCGAGCGAGAAACGTGCCGGATCACGGAAACGGTACGGCGTACCGTGGACGACCTCGGCGACCATGGCGAGCGACTCGACGGTACGGGCGCCGACGCCGGGCGTCAGCAGCAGCTCCGGAAAATCCAGCGGCCCGCGCTCTGCGGCGGCGGCGAGGGTGCCGTGCAGGCGACGGATGAAGACGTCGCTCGAGCGCACATCGTGATGCGCGGGCATGATCAGGTGCAGGAGATCGCCCTGCGCCTCCACCTTCTCGGTCAGCTCGGCATATTCATGCGCAATGCCGTCGGGACCGAGCACGGCGAGCAGATCGAGCTGCGCCTGGCGCGAGGCATCGGCGCGGTGGTCGGTGAGATTGACGATCTCGCCCTGCGTCGGTCCGTCGATCGCGCTGTGCGGTTCGTCGACAAAGCTGCGCAGGCCCTCGGAATGCCAGTGGTAGCGCCGCGCTTGCCGCTTGTGGTCGTTCATGCCTTGCTGGACCACGGTCCATTTGCCGTCCGCGGTGACGAAGAAGCCGTGCAGATAGAGTTCGAAACCGTCCTGGACCGCGGCGCTGTCGACCTTGGCGACCAGACGGCTGGCACGGGTGAGGGCCACGCCGTCGAAACCGGTCCGTTCGCCCAGCGCCGTCAGCTCGTCGGGCGTCCGTCGCGAATGCTTGCCGCGGCCGCCGCAGACATAGATGCCCAGTTCGTCTTGCAGCGGCGCCAGCCCGCGTTTGAGCGCGCCGATGACGCTCGTGGTGATGCCCGACGAATGCCAGTCCATGCCCATCACGGCACCGAACGACTGGAACCAGAACGGATGCGACAGCCGCTGCAGGAACGCGTCACGGCCGTAGTGATGGACCACGGCCTGCGCGATGATGGCGCCCAGCGTCGCCATGCGCTCCGCCAGCCACGGCGGCACGCGTCCACCATGAAGCGGCAGGTCGGCGCTGCCGGTTCGTCGTGCCATCGGTCTCCAAGCCCTGGCTAGCCCTTGGATCAAGCCCCGACGCGGTGTCCCTGAGTCGAGGGCAGACCATCAGGCCAACCCGCGAACCCGGGCGTCAAGTTGCCCGGACGCCCATATCCGTAATTCGCATAAGGTATATTATGGAATATTTATATCTACAATTGGATCAGATATTTAGTGGGAAATCTTCGCACCCGACCGCAGCATGGCCGATCCCGACCACCGGTCCGGGCTCGTCCCGAGAGCGCAACGATCCACGCACAAGCATCTCGTCAGAAAGCCGATATTGCCGCGGCGTACGGACGCTGCAATAAGCCCCAGCTGTGCAGAGATCGCTGGTGACCCCGCGACATCAGGTCCGTATAGGATGGCATCTCAGAACAACAACAAGCCTCTCGAGGGAGCAACACCAATGAGCTTTTCACGACGCACGCTACTGAAGGTCTCCGCCGCTTCCGCCGTCCTGGGCGGAATTGGCGCGCCGTATGTGGCGCGCGCCCAGTCGGCCGAATTCACTTACAAGTTCGCCAACAACCTGCCGGAGTCGCATCCGTTCGTGGCGCGCGCCCGGGAGATGGCCGCGGCGATCAAGACCGAGACAAACGGCCGGTTTGACCTCCAGGTGTTCCCGAACAGCCAGCTCGGTTCCGATACGGACATGTTGAGCCAGGTGCGCTCCGGCGGCGTCGAGTTCTTCACGCTATCCGGCCTGATCCTGGCAACGCTGGTGCCGGCCGCCTCGATCAACGGCATCGGCTTTGCGTTCCCTGATTATCCCACGGTCTGGAAGGCCATGGACGGCGAACTCGGCGCCTATGTGCGCGGCGAGATCAACAAGGCCGGCCTCGAGGTCATGGAGAAGATCTGGGACAACGGCTTCCGCCAGACCACGTCGTCAACCAAGCCGATCACCGGTCCGGACGACCTCAAGGGCTTCAAGATCCGCGTGCCGGTGTCGCCGTTGTGGACCTCGATGTTGAAGGCGTTCGATGCTTCGCCCGCCTCGATCAATTTCAGCGAGGTCTATTCGGCGCTGCAGACCAAGATCGTCGAAGGCCAGGAAAACCCGCTGGCGCTGATCTCGGCCGCGAAGCTGTACGAGGTGCAGAAGTACTGCTCGATGACCAACCACATGTGGGACGGCTTCTGGTTCCTGATGAATCGCAGAGCCTGGGCGGCGCTGCCGGACGATATCAAGGCCATCGTCGCCAAGAACGTCAACGCGGCCGCCGTCAAGGAACGCGAAGACACCGAGAAGCTGAACGCCAGCGTGAAGCAGGAACTGACCGGCAAGGGCCTGGTGTTCAACCAGCCAGAGGTCGGGCCGTTCCGCGACAAGCTGCGCGCCGCCGGCTTCTACGCCGAATGGAAGGGCAAGTACGGCGAAAAGGCCTGGGATCTGCTCGAGAAGTCCGTCGGCAAACTGTCCTGATCGTTCAAGCGGGAGGCTCGCCAGCGGAGATTTGCTATGGCTCATGTCGAGATGACGCCGGCCGTGGCCGGCGAGGCGGCGTCGCAGTCCCCTCGCCGCCGCTCTGTCCTCGGTTCCATCGACGCGGCGCTCGGATGGCTGGTCGAGATCCCGGCGGCGATCCTGGTCGTCGCCGAGGTCGTGATCCTGTTCGCCGGCGTGGTGTCGCGTTACGTGCTGCACGCGCCGTTGATCTGGTCCGACGAACTGGCGTCGATCCTGTTCCTGTGGCTCGCGATGCTCGGCTCGGCAGTGGCGTTCCGCCGCGGTGAGCACATGCGCATGACGGCGCTGGTCGCGAGC
Source organism: Bradyrhizobium sp. USDA 3364 (assembly GCF_054056355.1). Lineage (NCBI taxonomy): Bacteria > Pseudomonadati > Pseudomonadota > Alphaproteobacteria > Hyphomicrobiales > Nitrobacteraceae > Bradyrhizobium > Bradyrhizobium sp. USDA 3364. The sequence continues at coordinate 7,017,054 of NZ_JBSRYG010000002.1, read as the reverse complement.
GCCGGACCAAGGCTGTGGGCCTATCTCGACGTGGTCGCGACCTGCGCCGCGCTGGCGTTCCTGATCCTGATCGTGCGGCCGGCCTATGAATATGCCTACGAGGAAAGCTTCATCACCACGCCGGCGTTGCAGATATCCAACACCTGGCGTGCTGCCGCGCTGCCGGTCGGCACCTGTTTGATGGCGCTGTTCGCGCTGCTGCGGCTGGCGCGGGTCGGCGATGTCAAAACCTTCCTGCTGGCCGTGTTCACCGTGGCCGCGTTGATCGGCGCATTCTGGCTGGCGCAGCCACTGTTCCGGCCACTCGGCAACCTCAATCTGATCATCTTCTTCGTCGGCGTGGTCGGCTTCTGCGTGTTCGCCGGCGTGCCGATCGGCTTTGCCTTCGGCATGGCGGTGTTCGGCTATCTGGCGCTGACGACGCGGACGCCGCTGATGGTGCTGGTCGGCCGGATGGACGAGGGCATGAGCCATCTGATCCTGCTGTCGGTGCCGCTGTTCGTCTTCCTCGGGCTCCTGATCGAGATGACCGGCATGGCGCGGGCGATGGTCGCGTTCCTGGCGAGCCTGCTCGGGCATGTCCGGGGCGGCCTGCATTACGTGCTGGTCGGCGCCATGTACCTGGTCTCCGGCATTTCCGGATCGAAGGCCGCCGACATGGCCGCCGTCGCACCGGTGCTGTTCCCGGAAATGAAGCAGCGCGGCGCCAAGCCGGGCGACCTGGTCGCCCTGCTCGCCGCGACCGGCGCCCAGACCGAAACCATTCCGCCGAGCCTCGTGCTGATCACAATCGGCTCGGTCACCGGCGTCTCGATCTCGGCGTTGTTCACCGGCGGCCTGCTGCCGGGTGTGGTGCTGGCGATCACGCTGTCGGGGCTGGTGTGGTGGCGCTACCGCGGCGAGGATCTGAGCCACGTCCAGCGCGCCACCGGCAGCGAGATCGGCAAGGCGTTCGTGTTCGCCCTGCCCGCATTGGCCCTGCCCTTCGTGATCCGCTACGCCGTGGTCGAAGGCATCGCGACGGCGACCGAAGTCTCGACCATCGGCATCGTCTACGCCTTCGTCATTGGCCTCCTGATCTATCGCAAGTTCAGCTGGCGGCGGCTGTTGCCGATGCTGATCGACACGGCCTGCCTGTCGGGCGCGATCCTGTTCATCATCGGTACCGCGACCGGCATGGCCTGGGGCCTGACCCAGTCCGGCTTCTCGCGGGCGCTGGCCGCGGCGATGACCGGGCTGCCCGGCGGTTCGGCGACCTTCATCGCGGTCTCGATCCTGGCCTTCGTGATCCTCGGCAGCGTGCTCGAGGGCATCCCGGCGATCGTGCTGTTCGGGCCGCTGCTGTTTCCGATCGCGCACCAGGTCGGCGTCCACGAGGTGCACTACGCCATGATCATCATCCTGGCGATGGGCATCGGATTGTTCGCGCCGCCGTTCGGCGTCGGCTATTATGCCGCCTGCGCCATCGGGCGCGTCGATCCGGCCGAGGGTATCCGGCCGATCTGGGGGTACATGCTGGCGCTGTTGATCGGCCTGATCATCGTCGCCATCTTCCCCTGGATATCGATCGGTTTCCTCTAAGCACCTTGCGGATCGGATAGAGCCATGAGTGCAGCTCAAAACCAGTACTCGATCGGGCTGGACAAGACGCCCGCGAACTACGTGCCGCTGACGCCCCTGAGCTTCCTGGCGCGCTCGGCCGCCGTCTATCCCGGCCACATCAGCGCGGTCTATGAGGGCCGCAGCTTCACCTGGAGAGAGACCTACGAACGCTGCAAGCGGTTCGCGTCCTATCTCGCGCGCCATGGCATCGGCCATGGCGACACGGTCGCGGCGATGCTGCCGAACATTCCGGCGATGAACGAGCTGCACTTTGCGGTGCCGATGACCGGCGCGGTGCTGAATGCGCTGAACATCCGGCTCGATGCGGCATCGATCGCGTTCCAGCTCGATCATGGCGGCGCCAGGATCATCCTGGTCGATCCCGAATTCTCCGGCGTCATCGCGGAAGCCTTGACCCTGATGAAGGGCGCAAAGCCGTTCGTGATCGACGTTGACGATGCCGCCTTCAACGGCGGCAAGCGGATCGGCGAGATCGAATATGAGGCGGCGGTCGCGCAAGGCGATCCAGCTTTCGTGGAGCGGCCACTGGGCGACGAATGGGATGCGATCGCGCTCAGCTACACGTCCGGTACCACGGGCAATCCCAAGGGCGTGGTGACGCATCATCGCGGCGCCTACCTCAACGCGGTCAGCAACATTCTCGCCGGCAATCTCGGCCAGCATCCGGTCTATCTCTGGACGCTGCCGATGTTCCACTGCAACGGCTGGTGCTTCCCCTGGACGATCGCAGCGACCGCCGGCGTCAATGTCTGCCTGCGCAAGGTCGATCCGGCCAAGATCTTCGAGCTGATCCCGAAGCACGGCGTCACCCACATGTGCGGCGCGCCGATCGTCTACAACACGCTGATCAATGCGCCCGGTGCGCCGAAGGGTGGCAAGGCGAAGCCGGTCATCGGCCTGATCGCGGGCGCTGCGCCGCCGGTTGCGGTGCTCGAGGGCGCCGAGCGCATCGGCGTCAAGCTGACGCATGTCTACGGGCTGACCGAAGTCTATGGCCCCGCCTCCGTCTGCGCCGAGCAGCCGGGCTGGGAAGAGTTGTCGGCCGATGCGCGCGCGCAGCTCAAGCGGCGGCAGGGCGTGTCGTATCCGCTGCAGGAAGGCGTCACGGTGCTCGATCCCGAGACCATGCGCGAGGTGCCGCGTGACGGCGAGACCATCGGCGAGGTCATGTTCCGCGGCAACATCGTGATGAAGGGTTATCTGAAGAACGAGAAGGCGACGCAGGAAGCGTTTGCCGGCGGCTGGTTTCACACCGGCGATCTCGGCGTGCTCGACGAGCACGGCTACGTCATCATCAAGGACCGCTCCAAGGACATCATCATCTCCGGCGGCGAGAACGTCTCCTCCGTCGAGGTCGAGGACATCCTCTACAAGCACCCCGCCGTGCTGTTCGCCGCTGTGGTCGCCAAGCCCGATCCGAAATGGGGCGAAGTGCCCTGCGCCTTCATCGAGCTCAAGGACGGCGCCAAGGCGACCGAGGCCGAGATCATCGCCTATTGCCGCGAGCACATGTCGGGCTTCAAGACGCCGAAGTCAGTGGTGTTCGGCGTGATCCCCAAGACCTCGACCGGCAAGATCCAGAAATTCCTGCTGCGCAACGAGGTCGGCTCGGCCAAGGCGATCTCGGCCTGAGGCCTCAGCCTAAAGCGGGATGAAGTTAGGTTGAGCTGGAACGGCGTCGAAAGTTCACCTCTCCCCAACGGGGAGTGGTGAACCAAGACCGCGCCAAGCTGATTCAACCAAAACTCATCGCGCGCTAGACTAGCCTGCCCGGTCGAGCGTCAGCCGCATGCCGTCATAGGCCGGGATCACGCCGGCCGGCAGGCTCTGCCGCAGCACCTCGTAGTCGAGGTCGGAATGCATGTTGGTGATGACGGCGCGCTTCGGCTTGAAGCGCTCGATCCATGACAGCGCGTCCGCAACGCTGAAGTGACTGGGATGCTGCGCATAGCGCAGGCCGTCGACGATCCAGAGCTCTAGGCCTTGAAGTGCCGGCCAGCTCTGCTCGGGAATGTCGTGCAGATCGGGCGTGTAGGCGGCATCACCGATGCGGTAGCCTAGCGCCGGAATCTGGCCATGCTGCACCAGGAAGGCCTCCAGCTTCAGCGGACCGCCCTTCCCTTGAACCGCGTGGCTCTCGCCGGCCTCGATCGAATGTCTTGTCAGGATCGGCGGATAGTCACTGCCTTCCGGCGAGATGAAGCAATAGGAGAACCGCGCCATGATGTCCTTGGCGGTCGACTGGTTGAAGTAGACCGGGATGCGGCGGCGCTGGTGCAGCACGACCGAGCGCAGATCGTCGATGCCGTGGGTCTGGTCGGCATGCTCATGCGTCAGGAACACCGCGTCGATATGCTCGACATTGGCGTCGATCAACTGCTCGCGCAGGTCGGGCGCGGTGTCGATCACGACCCGCGTGGTGCCGTGCTCCATGGTGCGCTCGGCCATGATCGAACAGCGGCGGCGTCGGTTTTTCGGATTGTTCGGATCGCAGGCGCCCCAGCCGAGCGCCGGGCGCGGCACGCCGGCGGATGAGCCGCAGCCCAGGATTGTCAGTGTCAGCGTCATGCAGCAGCCTTCGGCGCCGGCACCTTGGAGAACAGCCGGAAGAAGTTTTCGGTGGTCTGCCGCGAGATCTCCTCCAGCGAGACGCCGCGGGTTTCCGCGAGCACCTGGGCGACCTCGACGACGTAGGACGGCTCGTTGCGCTTGCCGCGGAATTTGCCGGGCGCAAGATACGGCGCGTCGGTCTCGACCATGATGCGGTCGGCCGGCAATTCGGCGGCCAGCGCGCGCAGGGCATCCGACTTCTTGAAGGTCAGGATGCCCGTGAACGAGATCGACAGACCGAGCGCGATCGCCCTCATCGCGAGCTCGCGGCCGCCGGTGTAGCAATGCAGGACGGCCTTGAAAGGCCCCTTCGCGACCTCGTCCTCCAGGATGCGGCCGCAATCCTCGTCGGCCTCCCTTGTGTGGATGACGAGCGGCAGGCCGGTTTCGCGCGCCGCCGCGATGTGGGCGCGGAAGCCGCGCTCCTGGGCTTCGCGCGAACCGTGCTCGTAGAAATAGTCGAGCCCCGCTTCGCCGAGCGCCACGACCTTCGGATGCTTCGTCAGCTCGATCAGCTCACCGGCCGGAATGCCGTCCTCTTCATCGGCGTGATGCGGATGGGTGCCGACCGAGCAGTAGACGTCCGGGAAACGCTCCGTGATCGCAAGCAGGCCGCCGAGCCGCCTCACCCGCGTCGAGATCGTGACCATGCGGCCGATGCCGGCCGCTTCGGCACGGCCGACGATGCCGTCGAGATCGTCGGCGAAATCAGGAAAATCGAGGTGGCAGTGACTGTCGACCAGCATGAATTTCGAACCGCTCACTCGGCTTTCGGTTCCACGTAGCGTGGAAACACGCCAACGGGTGCAGGAAGAATTGATCCTGGCTTGATCCGCTCGGCGATTGCAGCAAAGCCGCGTGCATCCGCTGATATGCCGAGGCTGTCGAGCATCTTGGCGCAGGACTCCGGCATCACGGCCTGCGCCATGATTGCGATCTGCCGCACGACTTCGGCGGTGACGTACAGCACCGTCTTCTGACGCTCCGGATCGGTCTTCGCCAGCGCCCACGGCGCCTCGCCGGCAAAGTAGCGGTTGGCCTCGGCGACCACGGCCCAGACCGTATTGAGCCATTGATGGATCTGCTGCGTCGCCATCGCGGTCCGCGACGTCTCCAGCATGGCGTCGGCCTGCGCCAGGATCGCCCGGTCATTCTCACTGAACTCGCCGGGCTCCGGCAGCACGCCGCCGAGCTGCTTGGCGATCATCGACAGCGAACGCTGCGCGAGATTGCCGAAATCGTTGGCGAGGTCGGCATTGATGCGCGCGACGATGGCCTCGTGGTTGTAGTTGCCGTCCTGGCCGAACGGCACTTCGCGGAGGAAGAAGTAACGCACCTGGTCGACGCCGTACTGGTTGGCCAGGTTGAAAGGATCGACGACGTTGCCGACCGACTTCGACATCTTCTCGCCCCTGTTGAACAGGAAGCCGTGCGCGTAGACCCGCCTCTGCAAGGGGATGCCGGCCGACATCAGGAAGGCCGGCCAGTACACCGCGTGGAAGCGGATGATGTCCTTGCCGATGATGTGCACGTCGGCCGGCCAGTAGCGCCAGCGCTCGTCGCCCTCGTCGGGATAGCCCACGCCGGTGATGTAGTTGGTCAGCGCGTCGACCCAGACATACATCACGTGCTCTGGATCGTCGGGCACCTTGACGCCCCAGTCGAACGTGGTGCGCGAGATCGAGAGGTCCTTCAGTCCGCCGCGCACGAAGCTCATCACCTCGTTGCGGCGCGAATCCGGGCCGATGAAATCGGGCTGGCTTTCATAGAGGTGCAGGAGCTTCTCCTGGTAGGCCGAGAGCTTGAAGAAATAGCTCTTCTCCTCGACCCACTCGACCGGCGTGCCCTGCGGGCCGCGGCGGACGTTGTCCTCGCCGACCGTGGTTTCATCCTCGGCGTAATAGGCCTCGTCGCGCACCGAGTACCAGCCCGCATAGGTGTCGATGTAGATGTCGCCGTTATCCTGCATGCGGCGCCAGATCGCCTGCACCGACTCGTGGTGCGCAGGCTCCGAGGTGCGGATGAAGCGGTCGAACGAGACGTTGAGGCGCTCGTCCATCTCCTTGAAGCGCGCGGCGTTGCGGGTCGCGAGATCGTACGGCGTCATCCCCTCGCCCTGTGCGGTCTGGATCATCTTCTGGCCGTGCTCGTCGGTGCCGGTCAGGAAAAACACATCCTTGCCGTCGAGGCGCTGGAAGCGCGCCAGCGCATCGGTCGCGATCGCCTCATAGGCGTGGCCGATATGCGGCTGGCCGTTCGGATAAGCGATAGCGGTCGTGATGTAGTAGATGTTGCCACGATCCGCGGCAGGTGCCGAAACGGGCGCAGGAGCAGCCGCAGCAGGCTTGGGCTGCTTCGGCGTCGCCGGCTTTGCAGCCGGAGCCTTGGGAGCCTTTTTGGGAGACGGAGCCATCTCGGCGACCGCCGCCTTCGCGACCGGCGCGCTGGTCTTGGCGCTGGTCTTGGCCGTCGCCTTCTTCGCCGAGCCCTTCTTGGCCGCTTTCTTCGTCACCTTCTTGGCGACCTTGCGGCCGGCCTTTTTTGCCGCGGCTTTCCTGCCCGATCTCTTGCCGGATTTCTTGCCCGATTTCTTGCCCGATTTCTTCGCAGCTTCTTTGGCAGCTTTCTTGCCCGCCTTCTTCGCGGCGCCCTTGGATTTGGTCGCGCGCGTCTTGGCGGCCGCCTGCTTTGCAGCGTCCTTCTTGGCTTTCTTCGCTTTCTTGTCCGCTTTCTTGGACGATTTCTTAGCCTTCTTGGCCACCACAAAATCCTTTGCAGACCGAAACGGGATTGTCGGGAGTGTTGTCGGACAGATTGTTTTCAGATTTGGCGTCTATCGGGTCGCATCCGCGAGCATCGAAAACACCGAGAAAACCAGCGGCTTGCGCTCCAGATTGTAGGCTTCGGTATCGCGCGCGGCGCGGACGATCTTTTCCCATACCTCCGCCAGCCGTGCAAGGCGCGGCAGATTGGCATTGGCGTCGCCGCTGCGCATGCGCTCGCTCATCCAGCGATCGATGCCGTCGATGAAAGCGGCGAGCGCGACGCGGTCGCTGGTGCCGAGCGCATCGCCCAACGCATGCAGTTCACGCGGATCGACGCTCGGAAGCGTCGCCAGCAGCGCGGCTGTCCGCTGCTGCAGCTTCAGCGCATCGCCGCCAAGCAGCGACAATGCCCGCCCAACGCTGCCCTCGGAAGCTGCCGCGGCTTCAGCCAGCGCCGGATCGTCGGCATCGATATCGGTTGCGGCCGCGGCTGCGCGCACCACATCGCTCGTCTCCAGCGGCCGCAGCAGCAATTTGCGGCAGCGGGACAGGATGGTCGGCAGTACCCGCGACGGCGCGTGGCTGACCAGCAGGAACAGCGACTGCTGCGGCGGCTCCTCGAGGATCTTCAGCAGCGCGTTCGCGGCGTTGGGATTGAGCTCGTCGACGGTGTCGACGATGCAAACGCGCCAGCCGTCGACCGCGGCCGTCGAGCCGAAGAACGAGATCGTCTCGCGCGTCTCGTCGACCGTGATCACGGTCCGCATCACGCCGCGGTCGTTGAGGCCGCGTTCCAAGACCAGCAGCCCGCCATGGGCGCCCGCCGTGATTTGCCGCGCCACCGGATCGGACGGATCGACGCGCAGCGCCGGCGCCTGCTGGACCTGGGACGATTTCGGATTGCGGAACGCCAGCACGAAGCGCGCCATGCGGTAGGCCAGCGTCGCCTTGCCGATGCCTTGCGCGCCGCCGATCAGCCAGGCATGCGGAATGCGCCCGCTGCGGTAGGCATCGAGCAAGGCGGTCTCCGCCTCGCGATGCCCGAACAGATCGGGCGTTTCGCGCGGATGGCGAGCGGCGCTTTCCTGTTCGACCTTGCGCGCGCTCATGCAAGACTGTCCGCCGTCAGCGTTGCACGCAGATGTTCGCGCAGCGCGGCCCATATCCTGGCCGTGACCGTGTCCTGGTCGGCCGTGGCGTCGACCAATACGCAACGCTCAGGATCTTCGGCCGCGATCCGGCGGTAGGCGTCACGCAGATCCTGATGGAATTTGATGCCCTCGGCCTCGAAGCGATCGGCCGTGGCGTCGCCGCGTCGCGCGGCGGCGCGTTGCAGCCCGACCTCGACCGGCACATCGAGGATGAAGGTCAGATCGGGCTTGAGATCGCCGATGGTCACGCGCTGCATGGCGTTGACGAGTTCGGGCGACACCTGCCCGAGCTGGCCCTGATAGGCGCGCGTGGAATCGAAGAAGCGATCGCATAGCACCCAGATGCCCTGGTTGAGCGCCGGCAGGATCACGGTGCGGACATGGTCGTCGCGCGCGGCGGCAAACAGCAGCGTCTCGGCCTCCGGCCCGAGCAATTTCCCCATCCCGGACAGTACGAGGTGACGGATGATCTCCGCCCCTGGCGATCCGCCCGGCTCGCGGGTGACGATCGCGCGCAACTTGGCGGCGTCGAGCCGTTCGGCGAGCTTGCGGATCTGGGTCGATTTTCCCGACCCCTCGCCGCCCTCAAAGGTGATGAAGCGACCGCGCAAGCTCGGCCGTTGGACTGCTGTTTCCGCCATTTCAGAGCTTTCCAACCCCGGCGCGGATCATGCCGATGACAAGCTCCTGGGCGCCGTCGAGCGCGCGGCGCATCGTCGATCCGGTCCCGACCGCATCCGCCGCGAACACCGGCGCCTCCATCGCGACATTGCCGCCGCGCCAAACGCGCACCACGCCGATCTGCTGGCCGGCGGTGATCGGCGCCTTGACCGGGCCGCTATAGATCACGCGCGCCAGCAGCTTGTCGTTGCCGTTCTTCGACACCATCACCTTGATGGGATCGGGGCTGACCAGCTTGACCGCGCGGGTCTCGCCACCGAACACCCGCGCATAACCGACCGGCTGGTTGGCCGCGATCAGGACCCGGGTCTCGAAGCTGCGGAACCCCCATTCCAGCATCTTCTTCGCTTCGGTCGCGCGGTCCTCGGAATCTTCCAGCCCGTTGATCACCACGATCAGACGCGTGTCGTTCTGCACGGCGGAGCCGACCATGCCGTAGCCGCCCTCCTTGGTGTAACCGGTCTTCAACCCGTCGGCGCCGGGCAAGGCATTCAGCAACGGATTGCGGTTCTGCTGGCGGATCTTGTTCCAGGTGAATTCCTTCTCGCCGAACAGCTTGTACCGGTCGGGATAGGTCAGGATGATGTGGCGCGCCAGGATCGCGAGTTCCCGCACCGTCATCTTGTTGCTCGGGTCGGGCAGCCCGTTGGAATTGCCGAACGTCGACTTGGTCATGCCGAGCTCGCGGGCGCGCTTGGTCATGAAGTCGGTCGCAAAGGCATGCTCGTTGCCGGCAATGCCCTCGGCAAGCGCGATGCAGGCGTCATTGCCGCTCGGGATGATGGCGCCGTGCAGGAGGTCGTCGACCGAGACCTTGCTGTTGATGGCGGCGAACATCGTGGAGGTCCCGGACGGCGCGCCGCCCCGCCGCCAGGCATTCTCGCTGATCCGGTATTCGTCTGACAGCTTGATGTCGCCCTTCTTGATGGCGTCGAACACCACCTCGGCCGTCATCAGTTTCATCATGCTCGAGGGCGCGCGCAGCTCGTCGGCGTTCTTCTCGAACAGCACGCTGCCGCTGGAAGCCTCGACCAGGATCGCGGTCGGTGCATCGCCGTCGAACCCGCCCTCTTCCTTCTTGGCGCCCTGGATGCTGTTGTTGGCGGCATAGACCACCCCGCCGCAGCCGATAGCCAGCGCAACCGTGGCCGCGACCAGGCCACGCCAGCAACGCCCGGCGCGAGCTAACAACGTGCTGGGAACTGCGGTCTGGGCTGGCATCGGCGATGTCCTGAAAGACAGCGTTCTAACAGTTGGAAGTATCGCAAACAACTGAGGTTTCCGCGCTTGTACACCGCCGGCTGGATTGCCGGCGGCGTCGAACGTCCGTATCCTTGGAACCGGCTAGCGACAGCAGAACCGGCAAACAAGGCGGAAACGCGAATGTCATCCTCCCGCACCATTTCCGCCAACGGCATCGACATGTTCGTGCGCGAGGCCGGCCAAGGCCCGCTGGTCGTGCTCTGCCATGGCTGGCCGGAACTGTCCTACTCGTGGCGGCACCAGATCGCAGCGCTGGCCGCGGCGGGCTTCCGTGTCGTAGCCCCCGATATGCGCGGCTTCGGCCGCACCACCGCGCCGGCCGACGTCAGCGCCTACACGATCTTCGACACTGTCGGCGACATTGTCGCGCTGGTGGCCGCGCTCGGCGAGAAGAGGGCTGTCATCGTCGGTCACGATTGGGGAGCGCCGGTGGCTTGGCACGCCGCCCTGTTCCGTCCCGACGTCTTCACGAAGGTCGCCGGCCTCAGCGTGCCGCCGCCGTTCCGCGGCCGCGGGCGGCCCCTCGAAACGCTGCGCGAGAGCGGCATCACCAATTTCTATTGGCAATATTTTCAGCCGCCCGGCGTCGCGGAGGCCGAGTTCGAGCGCGACATCGCCCACACCATGCGGCTGGTGCTCGGACGCGGCGTCTCCGATCCGAGCTCGATGTTCGTCGACGAGGCCAAGGGCTTCCTCGGCAAGCTGCCGTCCGGAACGCCGCTGCCGGCCTGGATCACCGAGGCAGACATCGCCGAATTCGCCGAGGGCTACCGGCAGTCCGGCTTCCGCGGCGGGCTGAACTGGTACCGCAATCTCGACCGCAACTGGGAGCTGACCGCGCCCTGGCAGGATGCCCAGATCCATCAGCCGTCGCTGTTCATCGCCGGCTCGAACGACTCGGTGATCACCGGGCTGATCGGCGCCAAGCGGGTGGCGGACATGGAGCGCGTGCTGCCGAACCTGAAACAGAAGCTGATCATCGAGGGCGCCGGCCACTGGATCCAGCAGGAGCGCCCCGACGAGGTCAACGCGGCGCTGATCGCGTTTCTGAGATGATCAGGCCAAGCGCTTGATCGAAAGCTTGATTCAGTAGAGCCCGCGCCCGCTCAGGACTTCGGCCGGCCCGCGCGCGTCGATCGGCACATAGGCTGCCGCGGGGCTCGGGGTTGCGGCGTAGCGCGAGTCACCCTCGTAGGAGACTTCGCGCGGATTGTTCGGGGCGCGGCGGTGCGACCGGCTCGAGGCCGACATTTCGGAGGTGGCGCTGACCGAAGCATAGTCGGCCTGGGTGTTGCCGAGGCTGTAGGGGCGTCCCTCGGGCAGCGGAACATCGCCGCGGATCCGGCCCGCCGAGGACGGCATCTCCGGCACGAACGACCGTGCCGAGGCGACCCGCACCATCGACGGGGACGGTGCTGGCGTCCCGGTCCGCAAGGTCGCCATCAGCTGGCGGTCGTCGGACCCTTCGAGCGGCGCCCGGCCGACATACTCGACGCGGACGCGGGCCACGCCATTACCTTTGAATTCAAGCAGTTCGGCGGCTTTGTTCGAGACGTCTATGAGGCGGTTGCCGTGGTACGGACCGCGGTCATTGACGCGGACGATGAGCGACCGGCCGTTGCTCAGATTGGTTACGCGCGCGTAGCTCGGCATCGGCAGGGTCGGATGGGCGGCCGTCAGCGAGCCCATGTCGAACACCTCGCCATTGGCGGTCAGGCGGCCATGGAAATCGTCGCCATACCAGGACGCCGTGCCCTCGGCGCGGTAATTCTCGTTCTCCTCCGGCACGTAGGTGCGGCCGCCAACGACATAGGGCTTGCCGATGCGGTAGGTGCCGCCGCCCTTCGGCACGGGGTCGCCCAGCGCCACGACGCGCGGGCTCGACGACACGCCGTATCTGGGATCGACGCGGCTGGCAAACTTGTTGGAAGAGGCGCAATTGGCGAGGACGAGGCACGTCGCCACCGCGACGGCGCCGCGCGCCGTCCGGATCATCGAATCTGGCCGTCTAGTCCCCATCTGCCCCAAGTACCATTCTGCCGGATCCGCGCCTACTCCGAGACGTCTGGATCGTTTCCGTCACTGTGCGGCCCACCTCCGCACCAGAGCTTGACGATATCGCAACCGGAACACGGCGGAAATGGGGAGAGGCTTAACGCTATGGCACCTTGGTAAACCGCCTGTTGCGCCGCCTCAGTTGTTCTACGGAGCTTTGCCTCCGCAAGACGCCCCTCGCCTGTCCCGCTATCAGACACACTGTTGCAGCAAATCATCAGTCGGGGGGCATCTTGGATTCAAACAATTGAATCTTTTTGACTGTGCAAGGCTGCAATCGTTCTCTCATCCGCGTGGGGCGCAAAGGAAGTTTGCGATGATCGAGACGGTTACAGCGGTGATGGGCCTGGTGAGTGCGGCGATCTTCTTGGCGCATGCCGTGGAAGGCTACCGGTACCGGGCCTGACGGTCCGTTGAAGGCGGAAAGACGCGTCACCTCTTTCCAGGAGAGAATGTTCGGAAAGCTTTAATCAATTCGGATGAGCATCGGTTGAAGGCAGGTGTATCATGCGTAATCACGATTTGGTCTCCGACGGGTTTCTAACCCTGACCGCGGCAAGCCTCGTGCTGCTGTGCTCGAGCCTGCTGGCGTTCGCTTTCGGCTGAACCTTATCGAGTCGGCGCTCGGCCCTGCATCCCGTAAGGCCGCCCGCGAACTCTCAAGCGAATAAATGGCCGGCGGCGTTTGCCGCATGAACAAGCGAAAGGCCGACAGCGTCCAGCGCATGTGTGCTTGTGACGTGGGTGCCGTCGAACACCAGCTCGGTCTGTATTCCCGAGGCGCTCTCGGTCAAAAGAACCGCTGAACCGTTCTTCATGTCGGCGACGTCGACAACGGGATCGTAGTTGCCCGGTAGCAGGTTGCTTGCAACGAACTTGAAATTGTCAAAGTAGAGCAGATTGATCGCGCCCGACGACGACTGCGTTACGACGTCGGCGTGCCCGTCTCCGTTGACGTCTGCAACCCCGACGACATTCCAGAACGCCTGACTGGTTAGCAGGCTCGTGGTGAGCTTGCCCGCGCCGCTGAAACCCAGGAAGTCAATCTGCCCGTTGGACGACTGAGTGACGAATTCGGCATTCGTGGCTCCGCTGAACGAGCCGGCGCCCTTGACGTCCCAATAGCTCCCCGTCATCAGCAGCGAGCCCGTCAGCTGACCTCCACTGAAGTTGAGCAGGTCGATCTGGCCATTGGACTGGCTAATCAGGCTAGGGTTTCCGTTGGATGCAAAATCGACGTTGCCTACGACCTTCCAGAATGACTGCTGCGTCAGGAATGAACTCGTGAGGTGTCCGGACGTGTCGTATTGCAGGAAATCCAGCCGTCCATCGGCGAGCTGGCCAGCGGTCGAAACCGCGACACCGGGAAGCACGCCGTAAAGTGCCCGCACACCGTCGATGTCGGATTGGGTGAGATCCGTGACCGCGGGATTGATGACCGCGTTCATGATCGCCGGACTGACATTGTAGTGGTCCAGCCCCAGGCTATGCCCGATCTCGTGGAGCGCAACGATGTAGAATGAGACGCCGCCGTTGCTGACAAGCTGGCCATTGACCAGGTGCCAGCCCTCGTCCAGGTCGAACGTGATATCGGCGGCAATCTCCGTGCCGCCCCAATACGAGCTCTGTTCCTCGCCAACGACGTTGTTCAGGCCATCTATGTGGCTCAGCCCAAGGCGTATTTGATTGCTGGCGGCGTCGGAGACTTCGTGAAAGTCGATGTTGGCCACCGACTCCCACCTGTCGAATGCCTCCCTGATCTCGGTCTGGAACATTCCGGTCAGGAAGCTATCGAACTGAAAGAATTGACCAGTGAGGTTCGCTGTTGCGAAGCTCCAATCGATCTCACCGGAGGGGGTGCCAAGTGCGCTGGAGCCCCATTTGAAGCCTTCGAGAACGTAGTCGGTCATCTAAATTATTGCCCTTGGCTCAATGATGCCCCGTGGCTTGAGGGATCCCCCCATCGATGCCAAGAGACGCATCCGATCAATCAATGCATACAATCACTGCAAGATGCATGTTCTCATCGACGATTGTCGATTCTGGCCATGTTCGCGTCGCCCATCTTGACAGTATTGCCCCGGACTTTCCAGCTTGGGCTGGCCGTGAATGACGGCAACGAGGCCGGACCGAGCAGCACCGTGACCGCAAGGTCACACGGATCCGAGGAAGGGGGATCACTGATGGGCGACCGTGTCAGAGAAGGAACATCTGCGCTTCTCATCAGCACCGATGGCCGCTTGCTCATGCAGCTGCGCGACAACCTTCCCCATGTGTCGGATCCCGGGAAGATCAGTCTATTTGGCGGCCGGCGAGAGGGAACCGAGTCCTTCCTTGAGTGCGTCGTTCGCGAAATCCACGAGGAGATCGGCTACTATCTGCCCCCCGAGCGCTTTGAGCTGATCGGCCAATATTCTGGAATGGATCACTTGACGCCAAACGGCACCCTGCACGGCGAGGTGTTCCTGGCGCGAGACGTGCCGATCGATCAGTTGACCGTGACGGAAGGCCGTCTCGAGATCGTCGCCATCAATAATCTCGAACGTATCAGCGGCAAGCTCGCCCGCCCCGCGGCGTATGCACTGGAGATCTTCCTGAAGCGCGAACCGATTACCTGAGCGACGAGACCAGCTCGCGGACGCGATCGTCGAGCATTGCCAGCGCCACGGACGGATGCGCCACGTCGATATCGTCCACGTGCCAATAGGTGATCCTGTCGGCAACCTCCGGGAACCGGCGCTCGATCAGCGGACGATGTTCGGCCTCCTTGAGCGCGATCACGAGGTCTGCGTCGTCGAAGTCGGCCAACGAACACGGCTGCGGGTAGCGCGCGGCCCCCTCCGGAGCGATGCCCGTTGCGCGCAGACGATCAGCAGCGAGGACTGACATCGGCCCGACATTGTCGGGCGAGCCTCGTTCGGCCGCGCCTCTGGAGGACGCGCGCCACGCCAGCTGTTCTGCCCTTGCAAGATGATTGAACAGCTCTTCTGCATAACGGCTTCGGTAGTAGTTGCCGGTGCAAAGGAAGAGAACATGTTTCATGGCCGTCATGATGGCCAGCCTCGGCCCTTGCGGTCAACGGCGTCGCGTGCATGCGCGATTGATCCGCGGCGCGGAGCTGACGGCACCGGCAGAATACGAGGCCGGCACCGCGATCAAATCAGCCCCGTTTCGGCGCGTCGGCCCGCCAGTGACCGGCCGCCGTCGGTTTCGCCGCCAAGTTCGCGTTGCGTTCGGCGCCGCCTACGCTAAGGGCCCGATCCGACTGAACCGGAAGGGTGGCCGAGTAGTTTAAGGCACCGAAATACAGTTCGGTCATCCCTCCCCGTCATCGTCAATCCGCAAACGTCCTATTTTGTTGGTGATTGTGGATTGCCGATGCAGCACCTGTACAGGCTGATATCGGCCCGCCCCTTCACGTTGGGTGCCAATTCCGGTGCCAAAAAGAGTTCGACCGGGACGTGCCCCGGCATTTCGTTATGTCATCCAAATGCAGAGCGACCCCGGTGTGGGCGGCACGCCCGGGGTCGCCATTCTGGCTTCCGGCCGGGTTTGGGGATCGAGAGCCGGGAGCAGAGCTAAAGAGCTAGAATTATGTCCCTCGTTTCAAATCCGCGGAGTGCCATTAGGAATTACTACTACCGCCTGGTTTGCCGAAAACCGCTGTCGATTTCATGAGAGGTTCGGCCGATCTCCTGTCGACGAAAGCGAGCCGTTAGCAAACCAGCAACTAGGTCGGCGCACGCTTCTCTATGGGACGGGACCGTGGGGACATATCGCGGACCGTTTCGGGAAGAGCTGGCGTGCCGGCCCTGGCGCCAGCTCTTCTTCCTAAACTGGTGCACTAGGCAACAGACGTTAAGCGAATAATTCGCGCCTATGGATGGTAGGGAGCGTTTCCAGTGAAGGGGCTATTGATCGCTATCGGCGTCATTCTGGTCCTTTACATAGGTGACCAGCAATTTGCTCAAGGTCGACACACTGATGCCGTCCGGCGCATGGCGGTTCAGATGAGGCATTCGTTCGGAATTTGATGCCGCGTCTACGCTCTCTCCGAGCCGCGCTTCAGCCGGGCAATCCGCCTGTAATCGATCCACAATTCAATGAACTCGTGCTCATCCAGATAATCCTTGGCTCGACGCTTCGCTTCTTCGTCGTCGTTGCAACGAAATTCGTAGGTTGCGCGCGCGATGCCCGCAGGATCGACGCCGAATGCCACGTAAGGTTTGAGTCCTTCAATCATTTTGTCCTCATGACCTAATGTAATCAGATTGACAGGCAACTGCCGTGTCGACGCGCCTCTGCAAAAAATGAAGAGGCCGCTGGCCGCCGACAGCGACCTCTTGGACCCGATCTAAAAATGAATGTCTTGGAAATAAAAATCGCCGCCGCAGGTCCGACTTTCTTAAACGATGGATTTGCAATTCCGTGAAGTCAAGAGAGGCCTATCCACAAAGGGAACAGTTGTGACGTTGTGAACGCGACACACTTCTGTGACCTCGGAGCGATTCCGCTCTGCTGATTGAGCGCTGGGGCCGCTCAACCAAGATAATACGACGCCTGCCTTGTCACCCTGACTTTGCTCAAGACCGGGGCATTCTTATGACGGCCGCATAACCCGTTTGGGATAGCCCCTTGAACAACCCGAAGTGCATTGTTGTCCACAGTGTGGATTACGCCACACCGCGCGGGCGTGAATCGCCGTACCCTAAGCTTCAGGAGTACTTTACTCCCTGGGTCTCGAACCCGTCGCGACTGGCAGCTATCCTTTGATGGCTTACACATGGGCAGCCGGCGCTGATCGAGCACCCGCCTGACAATTGCAAATACGACGCATTCCGGTTTCGCGAATGCAAGAGCAGCCATCATTTCCAAAACCGATTGCGCGGCACCGTGGATCTATTTCGAGCTGAGAAGATCGCAACTGTCCCCGATCGATCACATCATGACTGCCGCTTTTGCGGAGTGAAGCTCACCCTCGTCAGAACGATTATGGAATCTGAAAGCGGGGTCGTCATTCATACGTTTGAATGCGAGCGATGCGGAGACCGAACTTGGACCGACTAAGTTGAAATGTTGAAGGTGCCCGCTGTCTGGTCGATCGCTCGCCAAACTTTCCGGTTTTGGGGCACGGTTTCTACCCCGCTCCTGCGGCTCCATCGGAAAAGCATGCCGGCTCGAAGCGGCTCGGGCACGCAAAGCCGGACATCACCTTGCGCGTCTGCGCCCACTTGTTTAGGAACGACGATGGCAAGGCGGAGGCGCCGATCAATGCGGCGCTGGCGCGTTAGGTGCCAATCGGGTGCCAAATTTCGCGGTTCGTTCTCTACGACCATACCGCTAAGCACTTGAAATTATTGGTTTGGAAGGGTGGCCGAGTGGTTTAAGGCACCGGTCTTGAAAACCGGCGTGCCCGCAAGGGTACCGTGGGTTCGAATCCCACCCCTTCCGCCACAACTCATTGAATTTACTGATATGTTCTTGTTGCGGATCGTGCGTACAATTCGCTGCACAATGACGAACGACCTGCCCTGGCTCGCCGAAAACCGATGCCGATTTCTTCAGGGTTTAGGAACCATATGATTTTAGAATAATTGTGCGAAAAGCTTACTCGGAGTCCAACGTATGTCGGACGAAGATCTCGCTCTCCAGGCGGTGAGCGCCGCACAGGAAATACTCGAGGAATACCTGGAGCCTAGGCCGCGCTCCAACGAGCGGATGATCCTCGACAGGCTTGTCGAGGTGCTTGAGCGGCCAGACCTGGTCGTCGTGGTCAGTCGCCGAATGCAGCGCTGGAAATAGCAGACCGCCGCCGCCACGCTAGATTTCGAGCCCGGCGGCGTGGTTTGTTTACGATCTGCTGTTATCCTGTCTATCTTGAGCGAACCCAGCACGGCGCGAGCCCGTTCGGGCAACGGATCCTCATCAAAAAACGGCATGCGCGCGCCGCTCGTCAATGGGCAGATGGCATGCCTGACGCCTCTCTCGCGTGCACACATCTCTCACGGACGAGGTGATCGACTTCCCGAAGGGAGTCTCGGGCTGAGAGTATCTAAGCCCATCCGCATCCGATGGAGCTGTTCGGGAATA
This sequence comes from Bradyrhizobium sp. USDA 3364, assembly GCF_054056355.1. Classification (NCBI taxonomy): domain Bacteria; kingdom Pseudomonadati; phylum Pseudomonadota; class Alphaproteobacteria; order Hyphomicrobiales; family Nitrobacteraceae; genus Bradyrhizobium; species Bradyrhizobium sp. USDA 3364. Next base: position 6,998,816 of record NZ_JBSRYG010000002.1, on the reverse strand, counting down.
TCCCGCCACTGCAGGGGTTGCAGTCGGAGGGAGGTCGGCAAGCCATGAAAAGCGAAAGCACGCTTTCAACGGGCGGGACCATGTTGGAAGCGTTGGCGCTCGGCGAACCAGTCATCATCGCGCTCGCCATCTGGGCCACAGCATGCGCCGCACACTTCGTCGCAGCGTCGGTATGCTATCGGCGTGGACAGAACAGCCCGGAATGGGTGGGCGCTCTTGCGATTTTCGCCTACTGGCCGATCCTGTTATCGGTTGTTTGCCTCGGCCTCGCTTTCAAGTACCTGCTCCGACGTCCACTTGTCGGGCTAAGGAAACTGTTTCGGTGATATGTTCCAGTTGATGCGGTGATCGGGCGCGCTCGACGTGGGTGGCTCAAAAAACGAACATGGCGATGATCGCCAATGAAGCCAATAAGATTACCAGGCATCCCGCGACGGTGATCCAGTCAGGGCGAATTCTCTTCATTCCAAAGTCCATGGCCCGACTGAGACCCAGGTCGAGAGTCCTAGGACCGTAAAGCATCGATGGCGTGGGCAATCAAAACGCCGACGCTCACAATAATCAAAAGCGCAAGTATGACGTTAAACATGGACTGCACGGAAACGTCTAGCCCGCGATCAGTCAAAAGATTTTCGTCATTAAGGTTGCTTGTTGTCCATGACTGATGCGCTCAAGACACGCGGTTCTGTCGATACAAGGAATTAGTTCCTCGTCTTGCTGGCAGCTTCGATTTCAACGTGTCGCAGCGCGCGAGTTCGCACCGCCTTGAAGTTCTTGTCGATCGTCGCGACGACCAACGCGCGGATGCACTCTGATCGCTCGTCTTCGTCGCCGAACTTTGTCCAAGAAATCGTTGGGCGAAATTCCTCTTCCATCCGGTCAATCTCGCCGATTGGATTGCTGCAGTTCGCAACGGAGCCCGACGGGAAGCCGCGGAAAGGCAACTCTAGCGCGATCAACCGGGCTTCCAAATGTTCAACGCAGGTCGCTTCCATCACATGATGCCTGTTGCGATCTGGGCGCGCGAGCCGTCGCAGTTGCGAGGGGTGTTGCAACGGCGCTCTTCGGATGGTCCTACTGGACCGGTCGCCGTTCGGCACCGGCAACGGCCGCTGGATCGACCAGACTCTGACGTATTTCTCTGACTCGCAGGTTGGTTCGACCGGCCCCTGTCCGTTCAACCGGACATCCAGTCAGCCTGCGATACTGTCGGAAGCAGCTACCGGCTCAATTGCGCCGGCTGCAGCTGCCGAGGAGTTCTACGAGGACCATGGCTGTCCTTGTGTTTATCGTCATGCGCCTGCAGCCCGGCTGGCAAACAGCAGTCGGGTATCTTTCCAACGGCTCCCGATCTGCGGCACTCGAGACGGCGATCTCGGCGGAATGCACGATGTGATATGCGCGGGCCGAACCGGCGCACCGTGCCCACGCAATCGATCGGACACGCGGTCAGGTCTGCCGGATGAACTCCGTAATCAGGCCGGCGATTTCCTGCGGCGTATCCTCGAAGCAGTAATGCCCGACGCCGGCAAGGCGCTTGATCGGCGCCGCGGGCCAGATTGCGTAATCCGAAGCAAGCCGGCCACTGATTCCGACGCAACCCGGCCACCGATTCCGACGGAAGTCGGCCACCGATTCCGATCGAAGCCGGCCACCCTGTTGAGACCGGCCTGACGCTCTCGAAGACGGCGATCGAATCGCGGACCAGCCCCCCTTTGCGGCCGAGCAAGGGGAGGTCTGATGCCCGCCGAGAGAGCGCCGATGCGGAAGGTTCGAGAAGTTTTGAGACTGCGGCACGCCCTTGGCGTGAGCGAGCGGCAGATCGCCGTCACCGTCGGCATCAGCCGATCGACGGTTGGCGAGTATCTGCGGCGGGCTGCCGTGATCGGCATCACCTGGCCGGTGCCGGAAGGGATGGACGACGGCGAGCTCGAGCGCCGGCTGTTCACGCCGCCGACATTCGAGGAGAAGCCGGCGCGGCCGTTGCCCGACTGGACGGCGGTGCACCGGGAGCTGAAGCGGCGCAGCGTGACGCTGCTCTTGCTGTGGGAGGAATATCGCGCGGAGCACGCGGACGGCTATGGCTACAGCCGGTTCTGCGATCTCTACCGGAAATGGAGCGAGACGATCTCGCCGACCATGCGGCAGGCGCATGGGCCTGGAGAGAAGCTGTTCGTCGACTTCGCGGGCGACACGGTGCCGGTGTTCGACGCCGCTACCGGCGCGCAGCGGCTGGCCCATGTCTTTGTCGCCGTGCTGGGAGCATCCAACTACACCTTTGCCGAGGCGCGCTGGTCGGAGGGGTTGGCTGACTGGATTGCGGTGCACGTCAATGCTTTGCGGGCGATCGGCGGCGTGCCGAAGGCGATCGTCTGCGACAATCTGAAATCCGGCGTCACCGCCACCTGTCGCTATGAGCCGGGCATCAACCGCACCTACCAGGAGCTGGCCCAGCATTACGGCACCGCGATCCTGCCCACGCGTCCGCGCAAGCCGCGCGACAAGGCGAAGGTGGAAGTGGCGGTGCAAATCGTCCAGCGGTTTGTGCTGGCGAGGCTGCGGAACCAGCGCTTCTTCTCGCTTGACGAACTCAACGCGGCAATCCGCGAGGCGATCGCCGACCTCAACGCCAAGATCATGCGCAAGCTCGGCGTGAGCCGCAATGAGCTGTTCGCGCAGATCGACAAGCCGGCGCTCAAAGCCCTACCGCCGATGCCGTATCAGTATGCCGAGTGGAAGAAGTGCCGGGTCGCGCCCGACTATCACGTCGAGCTCGCCGGTCACTACTACTCGGTGCCCTCACGTCTGATCCGCGAAGAGCTCGAGGCGCGCATAACCGACAGGACGATCGAGATCCTGCACAAGGGCATCCGGGTGGCCAGCCACGCCCGCTCTGACGTGCCCCATCGCCACACCACGATCCCGGAGCACATGCCGAGCGCGCACCGGCGCTATGCCGAATGGACGCCGGCGCGGATCAAACGAGAAGCCGCCAAGATCGGCCCCGCCACGATCGCTCTCGTCGAGGCGATCATGAGAGCCAAGCCACACCCCGAGCAGGGCTTCCGGGCTTGTCTCGGCATTCTGCGGCTCGCACGCAGCTACGGCTCGGCCCGCATCGAGGCCGCCTGCCAGCGCGGCAACGACATCGGCGCGACCACCTACGGCTCGATCAAGTCGATCCTGCAGCACGGGCTCGATCGCGCCTACGCGAATGAACAGCCGCCGGACGGGCCACCAATCCGACACGGCAACATCCGCGGCACCGATTACTACCACTGAAGAAAGGAGAGACGATGTTGACACATCCCACTCACGAGCGCCTCGTCGCGCTCGGGCTCAATGGCATGGCGAAGGCCCTCGACGAACAGCAACGACAGCCTGACATCGCCGCGCTGGCCTTCGAGGAGCGCCTCGCGCTGCTCGTCGACCGCGAGGCGACCGAGCGCGAGAACAAGCGCCTGGTCGCCCGGTTGCGGTTCGCAAGCCTCCGGCAAAACGCCGTCGTCGAGGATATCGACATGAAGGCGCCGCGCGGACTCGACAAGCCGCTGTTCCAAAAGCTCGTCGCCGGCGAGTGGATCGACCGGCATCAAAACCTGCTCATCATCGGCCCGACCGGCGTCGGCAAGAGCTGGATTGCTTGCGCCTTGGGCCACAAGGCCTGCCGGGACAACCGCTCCGTGCTCTATCAACGGCTGCCGCGGCTGTTTGAGGCGCTCGCCCTCGCGCGGGGCGACGGCCGCCATGCTCGCCTCCTCAGGACCCTGGCGCGCGTGGAACTCCTGATCCTTGACGACTGGGGGCTTGCCTCGATGACGGCCGAGCAACAACGCGACCTGCTGGAGATGATGGAGGATCGCCATGGCCGCGGCTCAACCGTGGTGACAAGCCAGCTCCCGGTCGAGCATTGGCATGAACTCATCGGCAACCCAACCATTGCCGACGCCATCCTCGATCGCCTCGTGCACAACGCCCACAGGCTCACCCTCAAGGGCGAGAGCCTGCGCAAAGCCGCCGCCAAGCGTCAGACGCTTGACGACGAGGCCGCCAACTGACCTGATGACGACGTCGTCGCGAGAGCCCGCCTCGGCAGGCGGCCGGGATCATCGGAATCCCCGGCCGGCTTCCATCGGTACAGGCGGCCGGCTTCGCTCGGAATCCACGGCCGACTTCATCGGAATGCGCACCAGATCGCGGCAAACAGCGGCAGGAAATGATCCGCGTGCAGCGTGCGGTCCGCCTCACCCCAGATCGCGAGCGCAGGCTTGCTGCGGATCGCGCGGTCGGCCGCGAGATCGGGTATCGCGAAGTGATGCGCGCCGGTGGCAAAGCCCTTGGCCCATCCGATCGCGCCGAGGCAGTCGGCGGGACGTGCGAAGGGCGCGCCGTAAGCCGCGAGCCATGCATCGGTGATGACGGCGTGGTTCTCGAAGCCGTTGAGCTTGAGCGTGCTCAGGATGTTGAAGCCGAGTTGTTCGAGAACCGGCTCGAGCTCGCCGCTCGCCTCAGCCCTGGCGATCCATTGAAACCAGGGCGACGCCAGCGCATTTGCGGTGACGCGCTCGAACAGATCGGCCTGCCCGAACGGCGTCGGTCCGTTGGCGGAGATGATCCGGCGGATGCGATCCGGACGCCGGGCTGCGAGGCCCATGCCGACCGGACCGCCGAAATCATGCATCACCAGCGTGATGTTGCCGAGATCGAGTGCCAGGATCAGCGCCTCGAGATTGTCGACGTGGTCCTGCAGCCAATAGCTGCGCTGCGCGGGCGTCGAACTTTTTCCAAAACCCATGTGATCCGGAACGATCACGCGGTGCGTCGCGCTCAGGGCCGGCACAAGGCGACGGAACAGATAGCCCCAGGTCGGCTCGCCGTGCAGGCAAAGCGCCACCTCCCCGTCCCGCGGACCCTCGTCAACATAGTGCATCTGAAAACCTGGGGCCGCGCTGAAATGCGGGGCGAAAGGAAAGGTGCCGTCGAACGTGGTGTCGGAGTGGACCATGGCAAACCTCGATTGGTTTTAATCTGCAACCATCCTCTATCGCTTGAGGTTTCACCTTGCAACCGATATATCGAGCTCGCGATGGTGGTGGCGGATCCCTCCGGCCGCCGCACCATGGGGTCGATCGAGACGCGAGATGAGAAGCGATGGCCAAGAGAGTGAGCCACAGGGATTCGATGTGCGGCGTGGCCCGGCCGCTGGATGCGATCGGCGACTGGTGGTCGCTGTTGATCGTCCGCGATGCGTTCGATGGGCTGCGCCGGTTCGGCGAGTTTCAGAAGAGCCTCGGGCTCGCCAAGAACATCCTCTCGGCACGGCTCCGCAATCTGCTGGCGCACGGCATCATGGAGACCGTGCCCGCAACGGACGGCAGCGCCTACCAGGAATATGTGCTGACCGAAAAGGGCCGCGGCCTCTTCCCTCTCCTCGTCGCGCTCCGGCAGTGGGGGGAGGATTTCTTCTTCGAGCCCGACGAGGCGCATGTGCTCCTGGTCGACCGCAAGAATGGCCTGCCGGTGCGGCGGCTTGAATTGCGCGCCCAAGACGGACGCGTCGTGGGTGCGGAAGACACGATGGTGCGGCTGCCATCGGCTTCATCTGAGAAAGGGACCATGTGAGAAGCGAGCGCGTCGCGCGAACGCTGCCACCCGCAACCGGATGTTAACCCGCCTTGCCACAGCATCCGCTGCGTGGAGGTTCAACCAATGCAGACATTCCGGATTTCGCTGAGCGATGGGACGCGGCAATTCCACACGGCGATTCAGGCGCCGGATCCCGCATCCGCGCGCATCAAGGCCGCCTACTTCTTCGACATCTCGAAGTGGCGGATTTTGAGCGTGTCGCCGAGCGGGGCCAGTGCCGCGGCGGCATAGTCGCTGCGCGCCCTACGCCATCCGGTCGAGCTCGGCCGCGGCAAGGCTTGCAATCCGCAGATCGATCTCGGCGAGCGGATCGCCGTCCCCCAGAAACCAGGCCGCCGACAAGCCGGTCCAGGCGACGATCCATGACAGCAGGCGCCGGCGATCGAGCCGCGCCGCTTCAACGACAATGTCGAGACGCCGCGCAAAGCGCCCGGGTTCGGTCGCGACCGGCCGCGTCGGGTCCGCAAGGTCCGGATTGGTGAAGATGTTGGCGAAGTCGAAGCCACGCTCGCCGACGAGATGCTTTGGATCGATCGCGAGCCAGCCGCGCGCGCCGAAGTCGAGCACGTTGTCGTGGTGCAGGTCGCCATGCAGGACCACGATCTCGCGCTGATCGCCCAGCAGAGCTTCGGCGACGAATGCGGACCGGTGCAGGATGCCGCCATGGGCCCGCGCCGCGGGCCAGAGCTCGCGAAACCAGTACGTCAGCGGCGTCAGATTCGGCCGCGGATTGGCGCGTTCAGCGTGAAGCCGATCGGCCGTAGCGCAGAGAATCCTGCAGGCCTCGTCGTCCCGGCCGGTGCGCGCCATCTCGCTGAGCGAGGCCGAACCCATCGCCCTTTCGAGCAGGAGTGCATCGCCGTCGCGGGCAAGAACGCGGGCCGCGCCGTCGCCGTCCCACCACTCCATGACGATTGCGCCGAGCCGTTCGTCCGGCTCGTGCGAGAGTTTCAGCATTGCAGGCTCGCCGTGCCGCCGCACCGGCAGCAGCCTTGCTGCGTGCGTCATGATCGGATTGCCGTCGGGGGCGAGGTTCCAGGCTGACAGATACGGTTCGAACATGGCTGGGACTGACGGACGACAACGCGGGTGACCACCGTTCTAATCATCGCCTGCCCGCGTTGCCATGCTGGGTTCCCTGCGGCGCTTGGTGGCAGCACAGCGCCAACCGGAATTGCGCACCCTGCCCATGTTGGCTGATGACAGCCCCCACCCATCTCGCGTTACAATGTCGCAGCCGGTGGTACGGAGGGTTTTGGTGATGCCGCGAAAGGGAATTACCGGACACGACGATTGGGTGGTCACAGAGGCCCTGGCCACGGCGCTTGTCGCGCTCGAACAGTTGCCGTCGAAGCATCAGCCGCGCGCGCATATGGAGGACGTCCGAAAGATCCTGACCGCGAGATGCGAGGCAGGCGCCGTGACGCTGCATCTTGCGCAGGCCAAGTGCCGCTTGTTTCCCGATACCAATCCCCTCACCATCTACGAGGAATACGGCCTCAAGGACGGACTTGGATAGCTGCAGCCACCTACCGAACTTCTAGTCGTGGCTCACGCGCCAGATCGTGCCGTTGCCGTCTTCGGACACCAGCAGGGCGCCGTCGCGCGCCACGGCCACGCCGACCGGGCGGCCCCAGACCTCATTGTCACCGACGACAAAGCCGGTGACGAAATCCTCATACTCGCCGGTCGGCATGCCGTCTTTCAGCCGGATGCGAATGACCTTGTAGCCGGTGCGCTTCGACCGATTCCACGAACCATGTTCGGCAGCAAAGGCGTCGCCGCGATACTCGGCCGGAAAGCTGCTGCCGGTGTAGAAGGTCAGGCCGAGCGAGGCCGAGTGCGCCTGCAACAGCACGTCGGGTACAGTCACCTTGTCCTTGAGATCGGGCCGCGCGCCGGCATGTGCGGGGTCTTCGTTGGCGCCGATGTAGTACCAGGGCCAGCCGTAGAACGCGCCTTCGCGAATTCGCGTCACATAGTCAGGCACCAGGTTGTCGCCGCGGCCATCGCGCTCGTTGGTCGAGCACCATGGCGTGCCGCTGCCGGGCTGGATCGCCAGTCCCACACAATTGCGGATCCCGGTGGCAAACAGCTTCTGGTTCTTGCCGTCGGGATCGAAGGCGAGCACGGCGGCGCGGTCGGTCTCGTCGCCCCAGGCAGCGCCAAGTGCATGGTTGCGGCTCCAGGCCTCGATGCCATCCGGCGGCCGGCCAAGGCCCTCACCTGCGTTGCCGGCCGAGCCGACCGACACCAGCATCCGCTTGTCGTCGGATGTGAACACGATGTCGCGGGTGGAATGACCGTAGCCGTGCGGCAGCCGGGCGACGATGGTCTTGGGCTTGCCCGATGACTTGCGATCGCCGTTGCGGTAGGCAAAGCGCACCACGCTGTCGGTGTTGGCAACATAGAGCCATTGCGGGTGGTCGCCGCTCGGGAAGAACGCGATGCCGAACGGCTCCTTCAATCCGGACGCATAGACCTCGTTGGTCGCAGGCTTGGCCGCCCCGTCGGCGCTGCGCAGGACACGGATGCGGCCAGAGCCGCTCTCCGCGACGAAGACATCGCCATTGGGCGCAGCCCGGATGATCCGCGGCCCGCTCAGCCCGCTCGCAAACAGCTCGATCTTGAACCCGGCCGGCACCTGCGGCACCGCAGACGCAGGTCGCTTCATGACGCGCGACATATTGCTGCTGGAGGGCGTCGCCCCTGGCCTTGGCAAGTCGTGCGGTGTGATCAGTCGCACCGTGCCCGGTCTGTCGCGCTGCCAGTCGCCGAACGCCGCCGCGCCTTTCAGCACCGGCTCGGCACCAGACCGCGTGACGCTGGTCGCTACGAGGAAAACGACAGACAGACTCACGCTCACGCCGGCGGCAAGATTTGTCTTCAGCATAAGACTCCTCGCCTGATGTCCGTTCAGGCACGCAATTCATAGCGTGGTTCAACCGCCGGCGGCGTTCACAATGTCGTCGGCTCTAATGTCCCTTGGACGGCGCCGTCAGATCGACCGGCTTGATGATCAGCGCGAGCGGGATCATCACCAGGCCGATGATCGAGAGCATCCAGAACACGTCGATGTAGGCAAGCAGATCGACCTGCCGCTGCAAGGTCTGGCCGACCCAGGCGATCGCCTGGGCCGCCGCGTCCGAAGCATTCGACCCCTGCGACTGGAAGTAGCGCGTCATGGTGTCGATGGTCTGCTGATACCCGAGATCGGACGGTGCGGCGTGCTCGATGAGCCGACTCTGGTGGAATTGCTGGCGTTGCGCCAGCGCCGTCTGGGCCAGCGCGACGCCCACCGAACCTCCGATATTGCGCGCGACGTTGATCAGCGCCGAGGCCTGGTTGGTCTTGTCCGGCGGCACGCCGTCATACGATGCGGTCGTGACCGGCAGAAACAGGAACGGAAGCCCGGCGGAGAGGAAGATGCGGGCGAGCGCGGCGTAGCCATAGGTGATGTCGCCGTTCAGTCCGGTCAGATGCCACATCGAGAATGCGACGATGCAGCCTCCGACCGCGATCAGGTATTTCGGCTGGACGCGGCTGACGAGATTGCCGACCACTGGCATCAGGATCAGCGTAACGATGCCGCCGGGGGACAGCGCGAGCCCCGCAAGCAGTGCGGTATAGTTCAGCTCGGTCTGCAGCAGCTGCGGCAAAATCTGCGTCGATGAGATCAGGACCGCGCCGGTGCACAGCATCACCAGAAAGCACGCTCCGAACTGGCGGCGCCCCAGCAGGCGGAGGTCAACGATCGGGTCCTTGCGCGTCAGCTCCCAGGGGATCAGGGTGATCAAGCAAACCGCCGAGGCCAGTGCGAAGCCCGTGATCATGTCGGACCCGAACCAGTCCTTGCGCTGGCCCTCGTCGAGCACGAATTCGAGCGAGCCGAGTCCGATCGCGACCAGCACGAAGCCGATATAGTCGACGCGCAGGCCGTCCTTGAGCAATTCCTTGCGCTCCTCTTCGGCTCCTGACGGCTCCTTGACCAGCGCCCCGACCAGGAACAGCGAGAGCAAGCCCATCGGCACATTGATCAGAAAAATCCAGTGCCAGCTATAGGTGTCGGTGATCCAGCCGCCGAGCGTCGGCCCGATCACGGGGGCCACCACCACCGCGACGCCGTAGATCGCAAAGGCCTGGCCACGCTTGGCCGGCGGAAAGGAGTCGGCCAGGATTGCCTGCTCGCTCGTCGCCATTCCGCCGCCGCCAAGGCCCTGGATGATCCGGAACAGGACCAGCGCCTCGAGGCTCCAGGCGAGCCCACACAGCAGCGAGGCAAATGCGAACGTGCCGACGCAGATCATGTAGAAGCGCTTGCGGCCGATCACGGTCGAGAGCCAGCCCGAGATCGACAGCACGATGGCGTTGGCGACGAGATAGCTGGTGATGACATAGGTGCTTTCGTCGAGGCCGACGGCCAACCCGCCCGCGATATGGCGCAAGGCGACGTTCGCGATCGTGGTGTCCAGCACCTCCATGAACGTCGCGATCGAGACGACGAAGGCAATCAGGTACGGATTGTGTCCACCGGCTGCCGAACGCTCCGGCGACCAGGCCGCGCCGCCGCCTGCCGCAACGTCACTCATCGCACCCTGGTCCAGGGCACGACCGACATGCCCGGCCCGACCGGCACATCCGCCGGCCAGTTGTCGACCACGATCTTCACGGGAACACGCTGCACGACCTTGACGAAATTGCCGGTCGCGTTCTCGGCCGGCAGCAGGCTGAACGCGGTGCCCGAGCCCGGCTGAACCGACGCCACGCGGCCGGTGAGCTTGCGGTCCGGGTATGCATCGATCCTGATCTCGACCGGCTGGCCCGGACGCATGTCGGTCAGCTGCGTCTCCTTGTAATTGGCGGTGATCCAGACCTCGTCGGGCACGAGCATCATGACGCTCTGCGCCGGCGCGACGAAGGTCCCGACCGCGCCGCTCAATTTGACGACCCGTCCGGACTGCGCCGCGACGATGCGGGTATATTGCAGGTTCAGCCTGGCCTGATCGAGCTGCGTCTGCGCCTGCTCCAGCGATGCCTTGCTGCTCTTGAGCTGAGCCTCGAGCGTCTTGACGCCGAGCTCGGCCGCGGTCACCGCCGTCCGCGTGCGGCTGGCATTGGCCTGCTGCGCGTCGAGGTCGGAGCGCGTCTGCTGCTGGCGCTGCACGGTGCCTGCGCCCTTCTCGACGAGGTCTTGCGCGCGGGCGGCCTCTTGCTCAGCAAATTTCAGTTGCGCTTCGGCCTGTTGTTCCTGCGCCTTGGCTTCCTTGATCTGCTCCTGCTGGCTGTCGATCTGCGCCTGGACGTTGCTGATATTCGCTTCGGCGATCGCAACCTGGGCGCTGGCCTGATCGACCGCGATCTTGTAGTCGCGCTCGTCGATCCTTGCGAGCAGATCGCCGGCATTGACGTGCTGGTTGTCGGTGACGGGGACCTCGACGACATAGCCGCCGACCTTTGCAGCCACGGCAAAGCTGCGCGCAGCCACGAAGGCGTCATCGGTCGATTCATAGTGACGAATATTGAGCCAGTAGCTCGCGCCACCGATGATCGCGAGCAGGAGCAGACAAGCGACGGCGGCCGCAAGCATCCAGTGCTCGCGCAGCCGATCGCGCATCGACGGCTTGCGGTCGGTCTCCTGCTGCGGCGAGGACGCGCGGTCAGGCCGCGATTTCTGCTTGGGGGCGCGCTCAGGCTGCCGCGGTTCTTCCACGGACGGCCCGCGCTCTCGGGTTTGGGCATCCACGGCAGCACCTCAAGCCACGAACGGGAGCGATCAGCCCTCGTTAACCGCAGGCTCCGCTGCATGGTTCCTGTTTCCTGGGATGCGCTACACCGCCCTGGAACTGACCATCGGCTTGCTTTCGGCCGGCGATGGTTCGCGGTAAGCCGCCGCATCTCCGACAAGCGCCTTGAGAGGAACCGTGAGCCGGCAGATCAGGCCCTCGGCGCGCCAATCGAAGTCGGCCCGTCCACCAAGCTGGGTCTCGATGCTGGCGATCACGCTTCTGGTACCAAAGCCCTTCTGCTTCGGCTTGGTTACCGGAGGCCCGCCGGATTCGACCCAGGCCAGGATCAGCGTGTCATCCTGCACTTCCCAGGTGATCGCGAGCCGGCCCGACAGCACCGACAGGCTGCCGTATTTCGCGGAATTGGTGACGAGTTCATGCAGCGCCAGCGCCAGCGTCTGGGCGGTCGCGGGCTGCAACTGCACCTCCGCGCCCTCGATCTGGATCTGCCCGGCCTCGGAATACGGCGCGATCTCCTCGGTCACCAGCCGGCGGATTTCGGCGCCCTGCCAGCTCGACAGCGACAGCACGGTGTGGACGCGCGCCAGCGCGGTGATGCGGCCCTCGACCGCGCGCACATAGGCGGTCACGTTCTGCGCGCGCGTCAGCCGCACGATCGATTGCGCCAGCGCAAGTGCATTCTTGGCGCGATGGTCGACCTCGCGGGTCAACAGGCTCTGCCGTTCCTCCGCCTTCTTGCGATCGGTGATGTCGACGGTGACGCCGCTCACCCGCACCACCCTGCCGTTCCTGTCGCTGGTGGCGGCGGCGGTGCCGACACACCAGCGTAGTTCACCGTCCGGCCGCACGACACGGAATTCCGCTTCATACGATGTCCGGCCATTGCCGAACCCGGTCCAGGCCTGCCGGAGTTCCTCGACATCGTCGGGGTGAAACAGCGCCTGAATATTGTCCGACGTCAGCGCGAAGGTGTTTGGGTCGACGCCAAATATCTTGTACTGCCCCTCGTCCCACATCCAGTCGCCGTTGACCCAATCCCAGTCCCACGAGCCCATCTTGCCGGCGGCGATCGCCATGCTGCGGCGCGCCTCGCTCTCGACCAGCCGCGTGGTCGACTGCTCGAGCTCGGCGGTGCGCGCGCGCACCCTGTCCTCGAGCTCGGCGTTGAGGCGTTCAAGCTGCCGGGTCTTGCGATAGAGCTCGGCGAACACGCGGATTTTTGCGCGCAATACTTCCGGCACGACCGGCACCGGGACGTAGTCGACCGCGCCCATCTCGTAGCCGCGCAGCCGGTCGATATCGCTGACCTGGATGGCCGAGATGAAGATCATCGCGGTCTTCTGGAAGCGCGGGTGCTCGCGGATCATCGCCGCGAGCTCGAAGCCGTCGAGCTCGGGCATGCAGACGTCGACCAGGATCACCGCGACTTCGTTCTTGAGCAGGAACTCGAGCGCCTCGCGGCCCGACGATGCGGCAACCAGCGTCTCCCCGAGCTCCTTCAGGATGACCTCATAGGCGAGCAGCTTCGCCGGCTGGTCATCGACCAGAAGGATGTTTACCTTTTCATGGTCCATCATGTTCGATCGCCGATCAGCGGTGCAGCCACATGCGGATCGCCAGCAGCAGTTGCTCGGTGTTCACGGGTTTCGCCAGATAGTCGGACGCGCCTGCTTCCAGGCATTTCTCACGGTCGCCTTTCATCGCCTTCGCGGTCAGCGCGATGATCGGCAGCCGCGCGAAGGCGGGATTTTGCCTGATGGCGCCGATGGTCTGGTAACCGTCCATCTGCGGCATCATGATGTCCATCAGCACGATCGCGATCTTCGGATTTGACTCGACCAGCGAGATCGCCTCGTGACCCGTTGTCGCAGTCAACACCTTCATACCTCGCCGCTCCAGCACGCTCGACAGGGCGAAGATGTTGCGGGCGTCGTCGTCGACCAGAAGCGCGGTCTTGCCAATCAGATCCTCGTCGGAACTATTGAGCTTCTCCAGCATCCTCTGTTTTTCGACGGGCAATTCCGTGATCACACGGTGCAGGAACAATGACGTTTCGTCGAGCAGACGCTCCGGCGACTCCACGCCTTTGACGACGATGCTGCGCGCCATCGTGTGCAGTTCCGCGTCCTCTTCTGCCGAGAGTTCCCGGCCCGTGAACACGACAACGGGAATATTGGAGAGCGTCTCGTCCTTGCGGATCTGATCCAGCACCTCGAATCCGCTCATGTCGGGCAACCGCAGATCGAGCACGACGCAGTCGCACGGATTCTCGCGCAGCATCGACAGCGCCCCTGCTCCGGTGCCGCTGGTGACGATCTCGATGTCCTCGTGCCCGAGCAACTCGGTGATGCTGAGCTGCTCCGCCGCATTGTCCTCCACGATCAGCAAGCGCTTGCGACGCGGTCGCGCATATTCCTTGATCTGCGACAGCGCCGCGCTGACACCCTCGGTCGTGGTCGGCTTGTTGACGAAGGAGAACGCTCCGCGTGCCAGCGCGTGCTGCCGGTCCTCGTCGAGCGTAATGATCTGGACCGGAATGTGACGGGTCAACGGATTGTGCTTGAGCTGGCTCAGCACGGTCCAGCCGAGCATGTCGGGCAGGAAGACGTCGAGCGAAACCGCGCTTGGCTGGAACTGCTTGGCGAGATCGAGCGCCTCGGCGCCGCGGCTTGCGACCAGAACCTTGAAGCCCTTGTCGCGTGCCAGATCGATCAGCACCCGCGCGTAATGCGGGTCGTCCTCGACGATCAAGAGGATGGTGTCGCCGGGCTCGAGATTGAGCCGGTCGTCCGGCAACTGCTCGATCGTGCGCTCCTGCGCGCCCGTTGCCTGCAGCGACGGCGCCGGCGTGTGCGGCATCGGTATCGGCTGCCCCTGCGGCCGCAACGCCACCGATGGTCCGGCATATTTCAGCGGCAGATAGAGCGTGAAGGTCGAGCCCTTGCCAGGCGCGCTGCGCAGATGAATCTCGCCGCCGAGCAGGCTCGCGAGCTCGCGGCTGATCGCGAGTCCAAGACCGGTGCCGCCATATTTGCGGCTGGTGCCGGCGTCGGCCTGCTGGAACGCCTCGAAGATCAGCTTCTGCTTGTCCTGGGGAATGCCGATGCCGGTATCCGACACCTCGAACGCAACGACGGCGGGGGCGGCGTTGAGGATCTGATGCTCCACGCTCCAGCCGCCGAGCGCGGCCGACACGGTCAGGCTGACGCCGCCTTCTGCGGTGAACTTGAACGCGTTCGACAGCAGGTTCTTCAGCACCTGCTGCAACCGCTTGGAGTCGGTAACCATGCTGCGCGCGAGGTTGGCGTCGACATCGATGCTGAAGGAGAGATGCCGGTTCTCGGCCTCGTGCCGGAACGGCCGTCCGACCGTCTCAAGCAGGCTCGAGGTCAGGATCTCCTCGGCATCCACCGTCACGGTGCCGGACTCGATCTTGGACAGATCGAGAATGTCGCTGATCAGGTTCAACAGGTCGGTGCCGGCACCGTGAATGGTGCGGGCGAACTCGACCTGCTTGCCGGACAGATTGCCGTCGGGATTCTCCGTGAGCTGCTGGCCGAGGATCAGGATCGAGTTGAGCGGCGTCCGCAATTCGTGCGACATGTTGGCGAGAAATTCGGACTTGTACTTCGAGGTCAGCGACAGCTCGGTCGCCTTCTCTTCCAGCGCGCGCCGCGCCTGCTCGATTTCCTGGTTCTTGCGCTCGACGTCGACGTTGCGCTCGGCGAGCTGCTGGGCCTTCTGCTCGAGCTGGTCGTTGGTCTGCTGCAATTCTTTCTGCTGGGTCTGCAATTCGCCGGCGAGCTGTTGCGACTGCTTGAGCAGCGCCTCGGTCTGCATCGTCGCCTCGATACTGTTGAGCACGATGCCGATGCTGTCGGTCAATTGTTCGAGGAAGCTGATCTGCGACGTCGTGAACGACGATATCGAGGACAGCTCGATCACCGCCTTGACCTGGTTCTCGAACTGCACCGGAAATACGACGAGATTCTTCGGCATGATCCGCATCAGCGCCGAATTGATCGGCACCGCATCACCCGGAATGTCCGAGACCAGGCGCTGGCGCTTGTCGAGTGCACATTGCCCGATCAGTCCCTCGCCGAACTGCACGATCTGCGGATGCGGATTGCTGCTGTCGCTGGCATAGGCAGACAGCAGGCGCAGCTGCGCATTCTCGGGATTGTCGACCTGGTAAATCACGCCCATATGCGCGTTGATCAGCGGCGCAAGCTCGGTCAGCAGCAGGCGGCCGACGGTCGCGAGGTCGCGCTGGCCCTGCAGCATGTTGGTGAAACGCGCCAGATTGGTCTTCAGCCAGTCCTGCTCGGTGTTGCGCTCCGTCGTGAGACGGAGGTTGCCGATCATCGTGTTGATATTGTCTTTCAGCTCCGCGACCTCGCCGCGCACGTCGACCTGGATCGAGCGCGTCAGGTCGCCCTTGGTCACGGCGGTCGCGACTTCCGCGATCGCGCGCACCTGGGAGGTCAGGTTGGCCGCCAGCAGGTTGACGTTGCCGGTGAGGTCCTTCCAGGTACCGGCGGTGCCGGGCACGTTGGCCTGACCGCCGAGCCGTCCCTCGACGCCGACCTCGCGCGCCACGCTGGTGACCTGCTCGGCGAAGGTCGCTAGCGTCTCGGTCATGTTGTTGATGGTGTCCGCGAGCGCCGCCACCTCGCCCTTCGACTTCACCGTGAGATTTTGCTTTAGGTCGCCGTTGGCGACCGCGGTCACCACCTTGACGATGCCGCGCACCTGCTCGGTCAGGTTCGCCGCCATGACGTTGACGGTGTCGGTGAGGTCCTTCCAGGTGCCGGCCACGCCGCGCACCTCGGCCTGGCCGCCGAGCTTGCCTTCGGTGCCGACCTCGCGCGCCACGCGCGTCACCTCGCCAGCGAACGCGTTGAGCTGGTCCACCATCGTGTTGATGGTGTTCT
The DNA here is from genome assembly GCF_054056355.1 of Bradyrhizobium sp. USDA 3364. Classification (NCBI taxonomy): domain Bacteria; kingdom Pseudomonadati; phylum Pseudomonadota; class Alphaproteobacteria; order Hyphomicrobiales; family Nitrobacteraceae; genus Bradyrhizobium; species Bradyrhizobium sp. USDA 3364. The sequence goes on along the minus strand of NZ_JBSRYG010000002.1, from coordinate 6,982,489 downwards.
TCAGCTCGAGGATTTCGCCCTTCACGTCGACCGTGATCTTGCGCGACAGGTCGCCGCGCGCCACCGCGGTGGTGACTTCTGCGATGTTGCGGACCTGAGTCGTCAGGTTCGCGGCCAAGAGGTTGACGTTGTCGGTCAGGTCCTTCCAGGTGCCGCCGACGCCGGGCACCACGGCCTGGCCGCCCAGTCGGCCCTCGGTGCCGACCTCGCGCGCCACGCGCGTCACTTCGGCGGCGAACGAGCGCAGCTGCTCGACCATTGTGTTCAGGGTGTCCTTGAGCAGCAGGATCTCGCCGCGCACGTCCACCGTGATCTTCTTCGACAGATCGCCGCCGGCGATCGCGCTCGCCACCTCGGCGATGTTGCGGACCTGCGCGGTCAGGTTCGACGCCATGAAGTTGACGTTGTCGGTCAAATCCTTCCAGGTGCCGGCGACGCCGGGCACTTCGGCCTGGCCGCCGAGCTTGCCTTCGGTACCGACCTCGCGCGCCACGCGGGTCACCTCGCCCGCGAAGGCGTTGAGCTGGTCCACCATCGTGTTGATGGTGTTCTTCAGCTCGAGGATTTCGCCCTTCACATCGACCGTGATCTTGCGCGACAGGTCGCCGCGCGCCACGGCGGTGGTGACTTCCGCGATGTTGCGGACCTGGGCCGTCAGGTTGCCGGCCATCGAGTTGACGTTGTCGGTCAGATCCTTCCAGGTGCCGGCAACGCCGGGCACGTTGGCCTGGCCGCCCAAGCTGCCGTCGGTGCCGACCTCGCGCGCCACGCGGGTCACCTCGCCCGCGAAGCGGTTGAGCTGGTCGACCATCGTGTTCAGCGTTTCCTTCAGCTGAAGGATCTCGCCGCGCACGTCGACCGTGATCTTGCGCGACAGGTCGCCGCCGGCGATCGCGGTCGCGACTTCGGCGATGTTGCGGACCTGCGCAGTGAGATTGCCGGCCATCGAGTTGACGCTGTCGGTCAGGTCCTTCCAGGTGCCGGCGACGCCGGGCACCTCGGCCTGGCCGCCGAGCTTGCCGTCGGTGCCGACCTCGCGCGCCACGCGCGTCACTTCGCCCGCGAATGCGTTGAGCTGGTCCACCATCGTGTTCAGCGTTTCCTTCAGTTGAAGGATTTCGCCCGACACGTTCACGGTGATCTTCTTCGACAGGTCGCCCTTCGCCACCGCAGTCGCGACCTCGGCGATGTTGCGGACTTGCGCCGTCAGGTTCGAGGCCATCGAGTTGACGCTGTCGGTCAGGTCTTTCCACGTACCGGCGACGCCGCGCACCTCAGCCTGGCCGCCGAGCTTGCCTTCGGTGCCGACCTCGCGCGCAACGCGGGTCACTTCGCCGGCGAAGGCGTTGAGCTGGTCGACCATCGTGTTGATGGTGTCCTTCAGCTCCAAGATCTCGCCGCGCACGTCCACCGTGATCTTCTTCGACAGGTCGCCATTGGCGACCGCGGTGGTGACGCCGGCGATGTTGCGGACCTGGGCGGTCAGGTTCGAGGCCATGAAGTTGACGTTGTCGGTCAGGTCCTTCCAGGTGCCGGCGACGCCGAGCACGTTGGCCTGGCCGCCGAGCTTGCCTTCGGTGCCGACCTCGCGCGCCACGCGCGTCACTTCCGACGCGAAGGCGTTGAGCTGGTCGACCATCGTATTGAGCGTTTCCTTCAGCTGAAGGATCTCGCCCGACACGTTCACCGTGATCTTCTTCGACAGGTCGCCGCCGGCGATTGCGGTCGCGACGTCGGCGATGTTGCGGACCTGGGCGGTCAGGTTCGACGCCATGAAGTTGACGTTGTCGGTCAAATCCTTCCAGGTGCCGGCGACGCCGGGCACCTGGGCCTGGCCGCCGAGCTTGCCTTCGGTGCCGACCTCGCGCGCCACGCGCGTCACTTCCGAGGCAAACGAGTTGAGCTGGTCCACCATCGTGTTGATGGTGTCCTTCAGCTCGAGGATTTCGCCGCTGACGTCGACCGTGATCTTGCGCGATAGGTCGCCGCGCGCCACCGCCGTGGTCACGTTGGCGATGTTGCGGACCTGGGCGGTCAGGTTGCCGCACATCGCGTTCACCGAGTCGGTCAGGTCCTTCCAGGTGCCGGCGACGCCGGGAACGATCGCCTGGCCGCCGAGCTTGCCGTCGGTGCCGACCTCGCGGGCGACGCGCGTCACTTCCGAGGCGAATGAGCGCAGCTGGTCGACCATCGTGTTGATGGCCTCCTTGAGCTGCAGGATCTCGCCGCGGACGTCGACCGTGATCTTCTTGGACAGGTCGCCGTTGGCGACCGCGATCGTCACCTCGGCGATGTTGCGGACCTGGCCGGTCAAATTGTTGGCCATCGAGTTGACGCTCTCGGTCAGGTCCTTCCAGACGCCGGTCACTTCCGGCACCTGGGCCTGGCCGCCGAGCTTGCCCTCGGTGCCGACTTCGCGGGCGACGCGCGTGACCTCGGAGGTGAACACCGAGAGCTGCTTGATCATCGTGTTGACGATGTTCGCCGATTGCAGGAATTCGCCGCGCAGCGGCCTGCCCTCGACGTCGAGCTGCACGGTCTGCAGCAGGTCGCCCTGCGCCACCGCGGCGACGGCGCGGGTGACTTCGCGGGTCGGCCACAGCAGATCGTCGATCAGCGTGTTGACCGAGCTCTCCATGTCGGCCCAGGCGCCGCTGGCGAGGCCGAAATTGACGCGCTGGCGGGTCTGTCCCTCGCGGCCGACGACCTGTCCGACGCGCGCCAATTGCTGCGCCATGCGCTCGTTGGCGGCTGCGATTTCGTTGAAGGCGTCCGCGATCTTGCCGTCGATACCGAGATAGTCGCCACGCATGCGAACCGAGAAATCGCCGCCGCGCATCGCCTGCAAGGACTGCAGCAGATCGTGCGAGGAATCGAGGCTTCCGTTCGATGACTGGGCGCGGCGTGTATCAGCACGGGGACGAGGCGACGAACCGAGATCGGTCATGTAAATTCCCCTACGCGCTGGCCACGAATCCACGGACTCGGAAACGCCAGTGTGACCATAAGAGTGACTGCCCGTGATCTATTCAAGCGGGAAAACGCAATAACCCCGATTTGTGACGCAAACCGAGTGGCTTAATGGTGAATGGAACCAAAAGTTCCAACCAAGAATGAAAGTTTTTCGCGAAACGGTGCTAGCGTTCCGCGGGCCAGCTTCGCCGCACCAACTGGACCCGCTCGATGCGGCTGCATTGTTCGCAGCGGTACTGAAGAATATCCCTGCCCTCGCTGCCCGGAGAGCTGCTCTCGAGACGCATCGTCCTGATGCAGCTGACGCAGGAGATCAGCGTCAGCAGCGGGCTGCGATCGTCATTCATCGATGCCCGCGGTGGCGCGGTCGGATCGGCGATCATGGCGCTGGGCGATGCTATGGTATTGGCTCTCACCACAAGAAAATGCCGATCCCGCGGCTCGGGTTCCTGCCCCGAAACCCGATTTGCGCTCACGATAGTTTATCAAGTCCGTCGGGCGACCTGATCACACCTTGGCGTTACCGCGGCCCCGCACTGTGGCTCGGCTTGGGCCTGGCCTTGTCCGACTTGACGGGGGTCGACTTGCCGGCCGCGACCGGGCGATCTCCGTAGCTTCGGCTCAGCCGCTCCCGGACCGTCGGCAGACGTTCGCCGCCGCCGGCGGCTTTCCAGCGGCCGATCAGTTCGGCCACTTCGGCGCGCATCGCCATCAGCCGGTACGACGCTTCGCTGCAATCGAGATCGCGGTTGACCTGGTCGCGGATCGACGCCTCGATCAGGCTCATCTCGGCCCGCAAGATGCTGATCTTCCGACGAATTTCATTAATTTTATTGTCCATGGCTTGTTAGAACAAAAATAGAACATATTGTCAAGTCACGATCCAGCAAGCGAGGTGAGCGATGAGCATGGCAGCGGTGAGATTTGGCGGGGTTGCGGAGCGCCTTGGCGGGCTGATGACCCGTGCCCAGGCGCTGCGCTTGAGGAACCTTGCCGAGGAGGCCTACCAACCGAACCAGTACGCGCGTGACCTGACGTCCGAGGAAGCCGAACGGCGCATCGATGCCCTGAAGGCGGAGATCGCGCTCGCGGACTCTTTCTGAGGCGCCCACTCCAGCCGGACACCCCCTTAAGGCTTTGATATAGCGGCGCAGCTAGTGCTGTTCCTGCTATTGCTGGTTGTCGCTGCTTTGCCTTGGGGGAGCCTTACGTGCCGGAGCTGGAGATGCGGTCGCCGCTTGCGTTCCCGATCACGCTGAAGGACGGCCGAACGCTCGCGACCGTTGGTGACGCCGCCGACTACCTGTCCACGTTGAATATTGATCAGCGCGAGCGCGGCTACTGGAAGACGGCGATCATGATGTTCAACAATGCCATGCGCGAACCGAGCTATCTGAGGATCGCAACCATGAACATCCGGTCCGCGCTTGTGTATGACCGCCTCGTCGACGACGCCCGCCCCTGATTGTGGTGCCGCAGCTACAGCCGAATCGACGGTCGTTTCGTAAGGCCTGCTCGTTATGGCCGCAAACAAGGTAACGGCGGTACACGCGACGGCCGGACGCGCAACGCGCTTCGGCCGGACTCTCGGGCCGCCTCGGAGGGCCAAGGCGGCCCATTTCTTTTTCAGATCCTTTTCAGAGCAATCTTGCGCGGACGAACAGCGTCCGCAGCGCGTTGGTTGCCTGCACCGTCAGCATGCCGTTCCCGGCCGCTCGTTCCAGCGCAAGCACGGCATCGTCGTGCAGTGAGCGGAACTCCATCCATTCGACGGCGCTGAGATTGCTGATGAAGCTATAAGCCTGACCGACGGTCGCGAGCGTCACCGTCTCGCCGTTCAGCCGCACCTTGAATGTCGCCTTCAGCGGCGTGTCGGATTTGGATACGTCTCCCATGGCGCGGTTGTGCGCCGCGCGGCGTTAATGTCAATCTAATTTCTCGGCTCGCGCCCCGGCGCGTCGGCTCCACTGAATCGCAATGTCTGTTAGCGTTTGGTGGGGGTGATTCGTGCCTGATCTTGCCAACACGGCCTATCTCGATGCGCTCAATTCCGAGCAGCGCCGCGCCGTCGAGCACGGGGTCGGCAAGGATTGCATCGTGGGCGCGCCGCTGCTGGTGATCGCGGGCGCGGGATCCGGCAAGACCAACACGCTTGCGCATCGCGTCGCGCACCTGATCGTCGCCGGCGCCGATCCGCGCCGCATCCTGTTGATGACCTTTTCGCGGCGTGCCGCCGCCGAGATGGCCGGCCGCGTCGAGCGCATCGCACGGCGCGTGCTCGGCGATCGCGCCTCGATCATGACCGACGCACTGAACTGGGCCGGCACGTTCCACGGCATCGGCGCGCGGCTGTTGCGCGAATTCGCGGAGCGCATCGCCCTCGAGCCGGCGTTCACGATCCATGACCGTGAGGACTCCGCCGACCTGATGAACCTGGTCCGCCACGACCTCGGTTTCTCCCGCACCGAAAGCCGGTTCCCGACCAAGGGGACCTGCCTTGCGATCTATTCCCGCTGCGTGAACGCGGAGATGCCGATCGAGGCCGTGCTCGGCCAGTTCTTCCCCTGGTGCTCCGGCTGGGCCGGCGAGCTGAAGCAGTTGTTCGCGGAATATGTCGAAGCCAAGCAGCGGCAGAACGTGCTCGACTACGACGACCTCCTGCTCTACTGGGCGCAGATGGTGACGGACACGGCGCTCGCCGAGGAGATCGGCGGCCGCTTCGACCATGTCATGGTCGACGAATATCAGGACACCAACCGCCTGCAGTCCTCGATCCTGCTCGCGCTCAAGCCGATGGGGCGCGGGCTCACCGTGGTCGGCGACGATGCGCAGTCGATCTATTCGTTCCGCGCCGCCACCGTGCGCAACATCCTCGACTTCCCGTCCCAGTTCAGCCCGGCGGCCGAGATCGTCACGCTCGACCGCAACTATCGCTCGACGCAGCCGATCCTGTCGGCGGCCAATGGCGTGATCTCGCTCGCCAAGGAACGCTTCACCAAGAACCTGTGGACCGACCGGACCTCGACCCGCAAGCCGTTGCTCGTCACCATCCGAGATGAGGCCGATCAGGCGCGCTACATCGTCGAGCAGGTGCTGGCCAACCGCGAGGAAGGCACGTTGCTGAAACACCAAGCGGTGCTGTTCCGCACCTCCTCGCACAGCGGTCCCCTGGAAGTAGAACTGACCCGCCGCAACATCCCCTTCGTGAAATTCGGCGGCCTCAAATTCCTCGACGCCGCGCACGTCAAGGATTTGCTGGCGCTGCTGCGCTTCACCGCCAATCCGCGCGATCGGGTTGCCGGCTTTCGTATCCTGCATCTGTTGCCCGGCGTCGGGCCGGCCTCGGCACAGCGCGTGCTCGACCGCATGGCCGAGGCCGCCGACCCGATCGCCGCGCTCGTCGCGCTGCCCGCCCCACCCCGCGCCGGCGCCGACTGGCGGCTGTTCGTCGAGACCATCGAGAACCTCCGCTACTCGGAATGGCCGGTCGACATCGAGCGCGCGCGGCTCTGGTACGAGCCGCATCTCGATCGCATTCACGAGGACAGCGAGGTCCGCCGCGCCGACCTCATTCAGCTCGAGCAGATTGCCGCCGGCTACCCGTCACGCGAGCGCTTTCTCACCGAACTCACGCTCGATCCGCCCGACGCCACCAGCGACCAGGCCGGCGTCCCCCTGCTCGACGAGGATTACCTGATCCTGTCGACGATCCACTCCGCCAAGGGGCAGGAGTGGAAATCCGTCTACGTGCTCAACGTCGTCGACGGCTGCATGCCCTCCGATCTCGGCGCCGGCACGTCGGCGGAACTCGAGGAGGAGCGCCGCCTGCTCTATGTCGCCATGACGCGCGCCAAGGACGATCTGCACCTCATGGTGCCGCAGCGTTTTTTCGTCCATGGCCAGGTCGCCAAGGGCGACCGCCACATGTACGCCTCGCGCACCCGTTTCATCCCGGAACGGCTGCTGCCGATGTTCGAGCGAACCGCATGGCCGTCCGCCTCCGCCGCGCAGGGCCTCGACCGCCAGCCGCGCACCGCCGATCGATATCGGCGCCCGGATGCGCGGCATGTGGCGCTGACGCCCGGCTCCCCAAAAAGAAAAATTCCAACGGCCAGGAACAAGGCTGCCGACCCCGCGTTGGCGAGATGTTCGTAATCGGCAAACGACCATCCCAGACGGCTTCGGCGCAGTATTGCGCTGGAGCCGTCTTTTTTTGCGCCACGTCAATCACGCAGGAAACAATGTCACGGGCTGGTCGAAGCCCTTCAGCGCGTGGTCGGAACCGGCTGCCGTGATCATGTCGCGGTTTCGATCGCGCACGGCTGATGTGACCAGGATCTCGCCGGACTTCGCGATCGCCTGGGCGCGCGCGTTCATGATCTTCGAGAAGGCCATTTTGCAGATCGTGCAGGTGTTCGGGTTCATGCGGCTCGGCCGGACTCCGAACAGGCGGAACGGCGCCGACAGGCGGCCGCGCAACGGGATCGGCATATGCACAGGCTTGCCAGCAGCCGAGGCAGATCGTTGCAGGTTCCGGAGTCGTCGGCCCGATCGTCCGCTGTTCCAGCGACGAAACTGATCCACCCTCTCACGCAGGTTCACGGGCGTCCCCAACCGAGATTGCCGCGCTCAGGCGGTCGTCACGAAACTCAGTCCAATCCGCGTCTTCTTGCTCCAGATCACCTGGCATTCGTAGACAACCGAGGGGTCGTTGGCCATCACCAGACGGAAGCTGTGCGGGACGAAGGCGGGATTCTCGACCTCGATGGCGGCCCCGTCCGGGGATATGTTCACGATCGTGCAACGCATGACCGAACCGCCCGACGAAACATAGCCGGGTTCATTGACCTCCGTTCGCGGATGCCTGCGCTTTTCCTCCATCCGGCCTGCCCTTCAGCGTTTCCCCCGGGGCGAACGTGGGCGATCGGCGTTGCAGAAGTCAACGGCTCCCGCACCTCACTGCGGGCTTTCGCACCATGATTTGTGCGCAGCAGTAAGCCGAATTGCTTATCGCGTCCCTGCAGATGAGCCCCGCGTCGACGCGGGCTTGCCGTTCGCGACGGCGCGAGGATAGCCTCATCCCATGAGCGATGCGCTGGCGCAACGCACGCTCCCGAAAACAACGAACAGGCGCCATGGGGAGACGCGCCATGTTCGAGATTCTCGATCGCCGGACGACTCTGACCGGCAACCAGATCAAGATCCTTGCGGCGGCCATCATCGGCGATGCGCTGGAATTCTTCGACTACTTCCTGATCGGCTTTGTGCTCGCGTTTCTGATCGGGCCCTGGAAACTCACCTTTGGCCAGTCGGCCACGGTGCTGATGAGCTCCGGCATCGGCGCCATCCTGGGCGCCTATCTCTGGGGCTGGCTCGCCGACCGTATCGGGCGCCGCATCGTCTTCATCGGCACGGTGCTGAACTTCTCGATCGCGACCGGCCTGCTCTATTTCACGCCCGACAATGGCTGGGTTTACCTCGCGATCCTGCGCTTCTTCGTCGGCACCGGCGTCGGCGGACTCTATTGTGTCGACCTGCCGCTGGTGCAGGAGTTCATGCCCTCGCACAAGCGCGGCTGGATCGGCGGGCTCGTTACCTGCGTGATCCCGCTCGGCGTCGGCCTTGGCGCGGTGCTTGGGGCCGTCATGGGCACCGATCAGTGGCGGCTCCTGTTTGCGATCGGCGTGCTGCCGTCGGTGCTGGTGCTGCTGGTCCGGCTCTGGGTTCCGGAATCGCCGCGCTGGCTATGCCGGCAGGGCCGCTATGACGAAGCCCGCAAGTCGCTCGCCTGGGCCCTGCAGGTGCCGCCGTCCGAACTGCCGTTGCCGAGCGCGGCCGACGCAGGTCCGGTCGTCACGACCAGCTGGTTCGACCTGTTCAAATATCCGCGCAGCCTGATCGTCTCCTGGCTCGGCAATGCCGGCGCCCAGACCGGCGTCTACGGCATCACGCTCTGGGCACCCGCACTGTTCGTGCTGCTCCTGAAGGTCACGCCGCAACAGGCCGCCAAGATGATGATCCTGCTCAGCATCACCGGTTTCATCGGCCGCGTGTCCTTCTCTTATTTTTCCGAGCTGATGGGACGGCGCGTTGCCGGCGGCCTGCTCGGCTTCGGCGCCGGCGCGCTGACGATCATTGCCGGCTATCACTACGATACGACGCTGTTCGGCATGTCGGCGTTCTGGCTGCTGCTCGCCGCCGCCTTCTTCTTCGCCGACGGCGGCTTTGCGATCGTCGGGCCCTATGCCGCGGAGGTCTGGCCATCACATCTGCGCACCACCGGCATGGGCTCGGCCTACGGCTTCGGCGGCATCGGCAAGATCCTCGGGCCGGTCGGCCTTGCCGTGATCGTCGGCTCGAACAACTACCTCAAGCCGGACGTGCCGCTGACCCAGATCCCGACCGCCTTCGTCTATCTCGGCTGCTGGTTCCTGATGGCGGGCGCGGTCTATCTTTTCTTCGGGCTTGAGACCCGGGGCAAGTCGATCGAGCAGATCGACAAGGAGCTCAACGCGACGGCTGACGTCGCGGCCTCGGCCAAGATCCGGCGCGCCTGAGGGAGGCGGACATGAACGTGACTTCAGCCGATCTTGCCGGCGATCCCAACGTGATCGCCCGCGCCGAGGCAATCCGGGACGCGGTTGCGGCCGCCTCCGACGACATCGAAACGACGCGCCGGCTGCCGTCCGATTTGCTCGACCGGCTGCACGAGGCGCGGCTGTTCCGCCTGCTGCTGCCGCGCTCGGCCGATGGGATCGAGACCGATCCCGTCACCTTCTTCCACGCCATCGAGACCATCGCCAAGGCCGATGCCTCGACGGCGTGGTGCCTGAGCCAGGCCGGCGGCTGCGCGATGTCGGCCGCCTATCTCGACCTGCCGGTCGCGCAGGAGGTGTTTGCCGACCCGCGCGCTGTGCTCGCCTGGGGGCCCGGCCCCAAGGTCAAGGCGATCGAATGCGAGGGCGGCTACCGCGTCACCGGGATCTGGTCGTTTGCCTCAGGCGGACGGCAACGCCACCTGGCTCGGCGCGCACTGCCCGATCTATGCCGCGGACGGCTCGCCGCGCCGCGACGCCAATGGCGAGCAGCTCGAACGCACCATGCTGGTGCGCACCGAGGACGTTGAATGGACCGACATCTGGAACACGGTCGGGCTGCGCGGCACCGCCAGCGACCAGTTCGCGCTGAAGGACGTCTTCGTCCGATCGGACCATTCGATCACCCGCGAGTTCGACCGCGAGTGTCGCGAGGACGGGCCGCTGTACCGGATGAGCAACCACACCTGCTATCAGATCGGCTTTGCCGGGGTCGCCTGCGGCATTGCCCGCAGCGCGCTCGACAATTTCGTCGACGTCGCCCGCAACAAGGTGCCGCGCGGCATGAAGAAGACGCTTCGCGACAATGCGGTGGTACAGTCCGGCCTCGCCCAGGCGGACGTCAATCTGCGCGCCGCCCGCGCCTTCCTGCTGCAGTCGATGGCCGACATCTGGAAGGATCTGGTTGCGGGCCACAGGATCACGGTCGCGCAGCGCATGACGATCCGGATGGCGGCAACCCACGCTATCCACAAGGCGCGGGAGGCTGTGGATTTCGCGTATAACACGGCCGGCGCCACCGCGATCTTCGACGGCCATCCGCTGGAGCGGCGCTTCCGCGACATCCACACCGTGACCCAGCAATTGCAGGGGCGCTTCAGCCATTTCGAAACCGTCGGCGCCTGGATGCTGGGCGCCGATGCCGACCTCAGCTTCGTCTAATCTGAATTCTCAAGGAGAAGAACCATGCCATTGGGCGGACTACAGCATTACACCATCGAACCGCAGGATCTCGAGCGCACCAAGGAGTTCTATTGCGAGGTGCTCGGGCTCGAGAACGGCGACCGGCCGCCGCTCGATTTCCCCGGCTACTGGCTCTATTCCGGCGGCCAGGCCACTGTCCATTTAATGGGCACCCGCAAGCCGCGCGACGGCATCGTCGTGCGCGGCACCGCGAAGAAATACGACGACACTGGCCGCCTCGACCACATCGCCTTTGCCGCTACCGACGTCGATGCCGTGCGCAAGCGCCTGCAGGCCAAGAACGTCACCTTCCGCGAGCAGATCGTGCCGCGCACCGGCGACACCCAGATATTCCTCTACGATCCCGACGGGGTCGGCGTGGAGCTGAACTTCACGAAGAGCTGAGCGCGGCATCCTTCGGATCGCGGTGCCCCCTGTGGATGGTTCCCGACAAGGCCCAGACTCGGCCATTAGTCGGGCGTGATCCGGTCCGTTTTTCTTCAACATTGAATGACGAATTAGCCGGGCCGCGCCGCTGCGGCAGAATAGCCGGGTGCTGCGCCTTTAACCTACCCCAGGGCCTGGTGGCCCGGCTATTCGTCCCCACTTCGCCTGCGACGGAGCGTTTTCAAGCGAAGTGGGTGCCGGTTCACGTGAAGAAACGCGTCAGATCCGGAATCCAGAGCCCCGTTCCGATTTCACCAGAGCGGAATGGCTCTAATCGAGCCCGCGTTCATGGCTGAGGCGGACCATTTCGTTGATGAAGGTTTGTTTCTGCTTGTCGTCGAGGCTCGCGAAGAGCGGCTCGGCGGCATCGGCGACGCCGCGCTGATCGACCGCGCGGTCATTGAGGAACTGGGCCTCGTTACGCATCTGCTCGATGATGTCGTCAGGCGGATCGCGCTGCGCGCGCGCAATGCGCAGGTTGAGACGGTCGGCGCCGTTATGGCCGAGATAGTGCATCGCACTGTTGAAGCCGGCCCAGTTCTTCTCCTGCTCCGGCGTCAGGTTGAGCTCCTTCTTGATTCGCTCGATGTTGGCGTCGCTGTTGGCGACAATCTGTTCCGCGGTGAGCTCCGGTGCACCAGCCTGGGTCAGCACCGTCGGCGCCTGCTTCGCCGCCTTGTCCTTGGCGGCCTTGGCCGACTTGCTGGCCTTGGCGCCCTTTTCGCCGGGGGCCTGTGCGTTCTTGCCGTTGCCGGCATTGGGGCTGGCACTATTGGCATTGTTGCCGGTGAACACCCCGGTCACGCCGGTCACCACCCCGACAACGCCACCGATCGCTCCGCCCAGCACGCCGCCAACCGGTCCGGCCGCCTTGTTGCCTTCGCGCGCGCCGTTTTGAACGCCCTGCACAATCTGCGCATCGACCATATGAGGCACAGCCAGCAGCGTGATGGTGGCGGCCCCAACCGCGACGCACAATCTCCAGCGTGCTCGCAGCTTCGCTACCGGGTTGAGCATGATCGGGTCTCCGTGATCGATGGTGGATTGCAGATTTGATGCGGGGGGTAGGTCCGAGAATCCCGACTCTATCGTTTCCGGCTTCGGCAAGTCTATCGGCCGCGCGGGGCATCAACATGACGGAACACGGCCCGCCGGCTCGACCGGAAACCTGCGGCTCAACCGCGCACCGGCTGTGAACGCGTCGGCGTCAGACGTTGCGTGCGTCGCAGCATGATCGTGCGAAGCACAGCAAACCGTCTGCAACTGCAATGACGCCGACGACACTGCCTGCAATTTGACCACAACGTTAGTACTACGTGGGACAGCCATCTCGTTTCTCGACAGCAGCCGGCAATTCTGTTCTGATCGGCGCCAACGAGATCCCGCGACGTCGCGCGAACGCGGCGCACAAAACAACAACGGGATGCAAAGTCTTAGTCCGTCGGCTGCCAGGGAGGGATCGCCATGTCACGGAAGAAGCTTTCACGCCGAGAATTCGTTGCAGCGACAGCGCTGTCATCGGCCGCGCTGATTACAGCCCCCTACGTACGTGGCGCATACGCAGCCGGAAAGCTCTCGATGGGCTTCTGGGATCACTGGGTTCCGGGCGCAAACAGTGCGTCGACCGAGCTGGTCAACGAGTGGGCCGCCAAGGAGAAGGTCGAGGTCCAGATCGACTACATCACCAGCCAGGGCAACAAGAACATCGTCACCATCGCCGCCGAAGCGCAGGCGAAATCCGGTCACGATATCTTCCAGATGCCGACCTGGTGGCCGCAGGCCAATGCCGAACTGCTCGAGCCGGTCAACGACATCATGGACCCGCTCATCAAGCTGAATGGCGAGGTCAACGGCACGGTGAAATATCTTGGCCAGACCGACGGCAAATGGCTCGGCGTTCCCGCCAGCGTCGGCAGCCAGATCAAGGGTCCCTGCTCCCGCATCGACCTGATGAAGAAGTATGCCGGCATCGACGTGCAGGAGATGTATCCGGCCGGCAGCCCGCCGAAGGCTGACAACTGGACCCTCGATACGTTCCTCAAGGCGGCTGAAGCCTGCCACAAGGCCGGCTTCCCGTTCGGCATCGGTCTCGGCGAAACCAGCGACAATGTCGACACCGCCGGCGCCATCTTCCAGTCGTTCGGCGCGCAGCTGGTGGACGCCAAGGGCAACCTCACCGTCAAGACCGACGCGGTGCGCCAGTCGCTCGAGTTCTACAAGAAGCTGCTCGCCTTCCTGCCGCCCGATGTTTCAGCCTGGGATGACGCCTCCAACAACAAGTGGCTGGTCGCGGGCAAGGGCGCGATGATCATGAACCCGCCAAGTGCATGGGCGGTCGCCAAGCGCGACGCCCCGCAGGTCGCGGAGCAATGCTGGACGCACGGGTTCCCGGCCGGACCGAAGGGACGCTTCGCGCCCTATCTGCCGTTCTTCTGGTCGATCTGGTCGTTCTCGAAGAACAAGGAAGCGGCGAAGAGCCTGCTGTCCCATTTGTCGCAACCCGCATCGATCGAGAAGATGGTGGTCGCGAGCGGCGGCTATGACCTGCCGGCCTACGAAAAGCTCACGACATTGAAGGTCTGGGAGGAGATCGGGCCGCCGAAGGGCACGCTCTATCACTACCCGAATCCCTTCAAGCACCAGACACTGTCGATTGCGGCCTCACCTGCGCCGCCCAAGGTCGCGCAGCAGATCTACTTCCAGGCCACGCTGACCAAGATGTGCCTGCGATACTACCAGGGTGAAAGCATGGAAAAGACGCTCGCCTGGGCCGAGGGCGAGTGTGAAGGCTTCATGCGAAGCTGACGACAAGCGGGCTCTCGCGCTGGCCATCCACGGCGGTGGCCGCGCGAGGTTTCGTCTTCGTATCCGGCCGCCGAACCGGCGAGCCGTGCAACCAACCCGCGCGAGGGACCTGCGTTATGGTTGATGTCGCATTCCAATCCAACCGCGCAGCTGCGGCCCAGACGGGGCGAAGGCGCGTCGGCCTGCGCAACGCGCTGCGGCGCAAGTCGATGTCGGCGTTCCTGATGACGCTGCCGCTGATCCTCCTCATCGCCGTGCTGGTGATCTATCCGGCGATCTATTCCCTGCACCTCGCGACGCTGAACAAGGCGATGACGAAGTTCGTCGGCTTCGGCAATTTCGAGTTCCTGTTCAAGCGCGAGACCTTCTGGCTCGTGGTCAAGCAGTCCTGCATTTTCGCGATCTCGGCCGTGGTCTTCAAAGCGCTGATCGGCTTCATCGTCGCGCATTTCGTCCACAACGTACCTGCCAACAAGCAGCGCAAGTGGCGGGGCATGCTGCTGGTGCCATGGGTGATCCCGCCGGCCATGAGCACGCTGGCCTGGCTGTGGCTGTTTGACCCGTCCTACAGCGCCTTCAACTACACGCTGTCCTTCTTCGGCATCGGGCCGATCCCGTGGACCGGCGATGCGATGTGGGCGCGCTTCTCGGTGATCCTGGTCAACGTCTGGTACGGCGCGCCGTTCTTCATGATCATGTATCTGGCGGCGCTGAAATCGGTGCCCGAGCAGCTCTATGAGGCGGCCGCGATCGACGGCGCCAATTGGTGGCAGCGCATCTGGTACGTGACCTTGCCGATGATGCGCAACATCATCGCGATCACCACGCTGTTCTCGCTGATCGTCACCTTCGCCAATTTCGACATCGTGCGCATCCTGACCGCGGGCGGGCCGCTCGACCACACCCACATCTTCGCGACATGGGCATTCCGCGTCGGCATCGAGGGCAGCGACATTCCGCTCGGCGCCAGCGTCTCGCTGTTCATGGTGCCGATCCTCGCGGTCGCCGCGATCTTCATCCTGCGCGACATCACCAAACGCGGGAACGAAGCCTGATGAGCACGATGACGATCGACAAGTCCGGACCGAGCCGTAAGGTCAAGTACGGCAGCATGAGCCGCGATCGGACCTGGGCGCTGCGCTGGTCCTATTTCTTCCTGATCCTGTTTGCGATCTTCTCGCTGACGCCGCCGCTCTACATGCTGATCACCTCGCTGAAGAGCAGCGCGGAGATCTCGGCAGCGACCAATCCGTGGTGGGTATACCACCCGACACTCGAGAACTACATCCAGCTTCTGACCTCGAACCAGTTCCTGCGCTTCTTCTGGAATTCGGCCTGGGTCTCGATCATCGTGGTCACCATCACGATGCTGATCAGCGTGCCAGCGGCGTTTGCGCTGGCGCGGATGAAGTTCTGGGGTTCGGCGACGCTCGCGACCGGGGTATTCCTCACCTATCTCATCCCGGATTCACTGCTGTTCATTCCGCTGTTCAAGATGTTCGCCGTGTTCGGCGACTGGACCGGCGTCCAGCTGGTCAATCGCTGGTATGTGCTGCTGTTCATCTATCCGACGCTGACGGTGCCGTTCTGCACCTGGATCATGATCGGCTATTTCGCCTCGATCCCGAAGGAGCTCGACGAGGCCGCGATCATCGACGGCGCGAGCTGGTTCCAGACGCTGACGCGCATTTTCATCCCGGTCGCCCTGCCCGGCCTGATCGCGGCGACGATCTTCGCCTTCACCGTCTCCTGGGCCCAGTTCCTCTATCCGCTGGTGTTCACCACATCGACCGACCAGCTCGTGCTGCCGGTCGGCATCATCACGACCCTGATCAAGGGCGACGTTTTCAACTGGGGACAGATCATGACCGGCGCCCTGCTCGGCGCCGCGCCGCCACTGATCATCTACGCCTTCCTGATGGACTACTACATTGCCGGCCTGACCGCCGGTGCGACAAAGGGTTGAACGCGACAAAGGTAGGATTCATGGCCGACGTCAGTTTGCGCAAGGTGGTGAAACGTTACGACGAGGTCGAAGCGGTGCGCGGCATCGACCTCGATATCGCCGACCATGAGTTCGTGGTGCTGGTTGGGCCGAGCGGCTGCGGCAAGTCGACGACGCTGCGGATGATCGCGGGTCTCGAGGACATTTCCGACGGCGACATCATGATCGGCGGCGACGTCGTCAACGACGTGCCGCCGAAGGACCGCGACATCGCGATGGTGTTCCAGAACTACGCGCTCTATCCGCACATGACCGTCGCCGAGAACATGTCGTTCGGGCTGCGGCTGAAGAACTATCCCAAGGCCGAGATCAAGAGCCGGGTCACGGAGGCCGCCCGGATGCTCGACATCACCGACCTGATCGACCGCAAGCCGAAGCAGCTCTCCGGCGGCCAGCGCCAGCGCGTCGCGATGGGACGCGCGATCGTGCGTAACCCGAAGGTGTTCCTGTTCGACGAGCCGCTGTCCAACCTCGATGCCAAGCTCCGCGTGCAGATGCGGATCGAGATCAAGAAGGTGCATCAGAAGGTCCGCACCACGACCGTTTACGTCACCCACGACCAGGTCGAGGCGATGACGCTGGCCGACCGCGTCGTGGTGATGAACCACGGCAGGATCGAGCAGATCGGCACGCCCAACGAGCTCTATCACATGCCGGCGACGCGGTTCGTCGCAAGCTTCATCGGCTCGCCCGCGATGAACTTCGTGCCGTGCCGGCTGGAAGACGTCGGCGGCAAGCTCAACGTGCGGCTGACCGATCGCCTCGCCTTCGCGCTGCCGCCGGCGCGGGCCGCCCGCTACCAGGCTCTCTCCCGCGCCGACAAGCTGCTGCTGGGCATCCGCCCCGAGCATGTCATGGAGGCCCGGCCGCATGCCGAACCCGGCGTCGAGCCGTTCGACACGGTGCTCGACGTCACTGAGCCGATGGGGATGGAGACCCTGGTCTATTTCACGCTCGAAGGCACCCAGGTCTGCGGCAGGGTCAACCCCAATGCCGGCGCGCAGGATGGCAGCCCGCTCCGATTGGCTGTGGACCTCAACAATATGCATTTGCTAAACGAGGTGACCGGCGCCGTCCTTTGACGGCGCACAAGAAACCTCAAGGGCAGGAAATGGCCACCAACAAGAAGAAGATTTTCGTCACCCAGACTCTGTCTCCGGGAGCACGGGCACTCCTCAACGAGCGGGACGACGTCGAACTCATCGAATTTCCCAACCTGATCTCGGCCACGGACTTCCAGGCGATGCTGGCACAGCATGCGCCGGTCCATGGCGTGGCGCTCGGCGCGACCCGTTTCGGCGAGGCGGAGCTGGAAGCATCCAAGGACATGCTGGTGGTGACCCGGATCGGCGTCGGTTATGACGCCGTCGACGTGCCGGCGCTGTCCCGCCGCAAGGTGCCGCTTATGGTCGCAGGCACCGCGAACTCACCGTCGGTTGCCGAACAAGCCCTGTTCATGATGCTGACGCTGGCCAAGCGCGCGCAGGAAATGCATGCGATGGTCAAGGACGGCACCTGGGCGAGCCGGCTCGGCGTGCTGCCGTTCGACCTCTACGGCAAGACCGTCCTGATCGTGGGCTTCGGCCGCATCGGCACCCGCACCGCGAAGCGCTGCCTTGCGATGGAAATGAACGTGCTGGTCTACGATCCCTACAAGCCTGCCAGCGAGATCACCGCGGCCGGCTGCGAGGCCGTGCCGAGCCTCGAAGCGGCGCTGCCGCGGGCGGATTTCGTCACCATCCACTGCCCGAAGAGTTCGGAGACGGTCGGCCTGTTCAACGCGGCGCGGATCAGGCTGATGAAGCCGACCGCCTATCTCATCAACACCGCCCGCGGCGGCATCGTCGATGAGAAGGCGCTGCACGATGCGCTGGTGTCCGGCAAGCTCGCCGGCGCCGGCCTCGACGTATTCGAGGTCGAACCGCCGCCGGTCGGCCAGCCCCTGCACGCTCTGCCGAACGTGATCATGGCACCGCATGTCGCCGGCGTGACCGTCGAGGCCGTCGACCGCATGAGCGAGCAGACCGCGCGCAATATCCTGAGCGTGCTGGACGGCGATCCGCTGCGCCAGAACGTGATCAACCAGGACGTTCTCGGCTGAGCTTCAGCCTTCCCAAAAGCGCGATGAGGTCGTCGCGCTTGAGTTTGTCGTTTGAGCACGAGCTTTTCGGAAAAACCGCGTCACACTTTTCCGGATCGTGCTCTAGTCGCGCCGCGGCCGACCTTGCGAGGTCGGCCCGGCGATGCGGAGCATGCACATGGCCTTCAAGGAATTCGGCAATTACGATGCGGTCGGTCTCGCCGAGCTCGTCCGCAACAAGGACGTGACGCCAAAGGAGCTGCTCGACGAGGCGATCGCGCGCACGGCCGCGGTCGACCCGAAGATCAACGCCGTTGTCGTCAAGCATTACGACTATGCCGAGCGCCAGATCGCCAACGGGTTGCCCGACGGACCCTTTACCGGCGTGCCGTTCCTGCTGAAGGATCTCGATCTGCTCGAGGGCACCCGCACCACCTCGGGCGCCAGCCTGCTGAAGGATTTCGTCGCCGACCACAATGGCACGCTGACCCAGCGCTTCCTCGACGCCGGTCTTGCGATCTTCGGCAAGAGCGCGAGCCCGGAATTCGGCCTGATGCCGACGACCGAATCCCGCCTGTTCGGCCCGACCCGCAATCCCTGGAATCTCGATCATTCCTCCGGCGGCTCGTCCGGCGGCGCCGGTGCCGCGGTCGCAGCCCGCGTCCTGCCCGTCGCGCATGCCAGCGACGGCGGCGGCTCGATCCGCATTCCGGCGTCCGCCTCCGGCGTGTTCGGCATGAAGCCGACGCGCGCCCGCAACCCCTGTGGACCTGACCGCGGAGAAGGCTGGGGCGGTTTCTCCGTCGGCCACGTGCTGAGCATCAGCGTCCGCGACAGCGCGGTCATGATGGATGCGATCCATGGTCCGGAGCCGTCGAGCCTCTACGTCGCGCCGCCGCCGGAGCGGCCGTTTTCCCAGGAGGTCGGCCGCGATCCCGGTCATCTGCGCATCAGCTTCACCGACAAGTCGCCCTATGGCGATGCGATCGATCCCGAGATCGCGGAAGCAGTCCGCGACGTTGCCAGGCTGCTGGCTAGCCTCGGCCATCACGTCGAGGAACGCGCGCCGCCGCTTGCCGCCGATCCCGCCGCGGTCATGACAACGATCGTCGGCGGTAACACCGCGCTGACGATCCGTACGCTCGAGCAGCGCGTCGGGCGCACGCTGACTTCGGACGATGTCGAACGGTTGACGCTCGCCAGCGGCCAGAACTCGGCCAAGATGAACCCGGCCGACTATGTCGCCGCGCAGCTTGCGGCGTTCCAGATCTCGCGCGCGCTCGCGACCTTCTTCGAAGGCTGCGACATCTTTCTCAGCCCGACGCTGTGCGCGCCGCCGCTTCGTCTGGGCGAGTTGAACACGATGTCGGAGGACCTCAGCCATATCGCGCCGGTGCTGCGCCGCTACATGCCGGGCACCTCGATGTTCAACATGTCCGGCCAGCCGGCAATGTCGGTGCCGCTGGCCTGGAACAAGGCCGGATTGCCGCTCGGCATGATGTTCGCGGCCAAGCTCGGCGACGAAGGCCGCCTGTTCCGCCTGGCCGGCCAGCTCGAGCAGGTCCGTCCCTGGAAGGACCGCCGCCCGCCGGTTTGCGCGTAGCTGACAAAGGGTAGTCAGATCAGGTAGATAGGAAGGACGTCGGCGCGATTCCGACGGCGTCATGCCTGGGAGACCGAACCGTGAGTGACCCGACCGACAATGCGCTTGCCGCGATCGCGAGCATTCTCGATCAGACGACGACACCTCCCGATACGGCCAAGTCTTCCGAGAAGGATAAGTCTTCGGAGACGGACAAGTCATCCGACAAGCCCGCAGACAAGGCATCTGAGGACGTCGAGGCGCCGCCGGTCTCGATAGCGATGCCACCGCCCCTGCCTCTTTCCGCCACAGTCGCGTCCATCGAAGCCGTGTCTGTCGAGAGCGCGCCCGCCGAGCCGGCGGCGGTCGAACCGCCTCCGATCGAAGAGCCTGAGCCAATCGAAGCCGAACCGGTTGAGCCTGAACCGAGCGAGCCGGAGCCCGCTCAGCCACCTCAACTGGTCGAGGCTAACGGCTACTCCAAGTCCGGCCCGGGTCCAATGGCTGCGCTTCGCTTCCGCTGGACGGTGCGCCAGGACGGCGCCCAATACTATGTCGACGAGACCGTCGGTGAGGGATCGACCCCGCTCGTCAGCGGCCCCATGGACGGCGACGCAGCGATCAAATTCGTCGATGCGCGCGAGGCCGAGGCGCGGCAACGCTTCGAGCATTTCAAGCACGAGATGCTCAGCCGCGCGGCGACCGCGATTGAGGCGGCCAAGGACGGCGACGAGGCCTAGCCCTGTGGCGGCCGAGGCGGTCCCAGAAAATCCTTCTTGGCGAGATCGACGCCGGCGTGACGCAGGATGTCGTAGGCCGTTGCGACATGGAAGAAGAACTGCGGAACGCTGAAGGTCAGGATCAGCGACTTGCCGGTGAATGGCCTGGTTGCGCCGCTCCGAAAGGTGAAGACGACATCCTTGTCGCTGGCCGCGTCGATCACGGCTTGCGGCAGGCCCTGCGCAAAGTCGATCGTGGCGGCAATCCGCGCCTTCAGTTCGGCAATGCCGGGCTCTGCCACCGCGAACGCCAGCGGCGCGCATCCCGCCAGCAAGGCACAGCTCAGCACGACATGCCGGTTCGCTTCACCGACCTGCTGGCGCAGGCTGTACATGTTCGGAGCGAGCCGTATTCCGAGCAGCACGTCAGGATCGATCTTGCGAGCTCTCGCGTGGGCCTCCGCATGATCGAGCAACGCGGACAGATTGCGCAGATACGGCACATAGACGCCGACAGATGCTTCGTGGAGCGAGATGGTCACTTTTGCGCCCGCCATGCTGGCTCGATCGTTCCATCTGGTCTAAACGCTCCGCAACGACATGTCACCGGGATTGACGGAGAAATCGAATGTTTCGCGCGCTGGCCGGCCTCGCTCTCGCTTTGCTTCTGTCCGCCGCGCATGCGCAGTCAGCACCGTCCCGGCTCGACGAGATCGTCAAGCGCGGCACGCTGCGCGTCGGCATGACCGGCGACTACCTGCCCTTCACCGCACTCGACAAGGAGACGAAAACGTTCCGCGGTTTCGACGTCGACATGGCGCAGTCGCTCGGCAAGGCGCTCGGCGTCAAGGTCGAGTTCGTGCCGACCTCGTGGCCGCAGATGATGAAAGATTTCGAGGCCGACGATTTCGACATCGCGATGGGCGGCATCTCCATCACCTTCGACCGGCAGAAGAAGGGCCTGTTCTCTACGCCGATCATGCGCGAGGGCAAGACGCCGATCGCGCGCTGCGCCGACAAGCGCAAGTACGACACGCTCGCCGAGATCGACAAGCCCGGCACCCGCGTCATCGTCAATCCCGGCGGCACCAATGAACGTTTCGCGCGGGCCAATGTGAAGACCGCCGACATCCGTGTCTTCAACGACAACACAAAAATCTTCGACGAGATCGCCAAGGGCGACGCCGACCTGATGATGACCGATGCGTCCGAGACGCGCTATCAGCAGAAGCTGCACCCCGGCGTGCTCTGCGCCGTGCATCCCGACCGGCCGTTCGACTTCGCCGAGAAAGCCTACTGGATGCAGCGCGACGTCGCCTTGAAGGCGTTCGTCGACCAGTGGCTTCACATCACGCACGAAGATGGCAGCTACGCGAAGATCTATGCTGCGTGGTTCGAATAGCCTGCGTCGAACGCGCGCGCAGATAAATTGACAGGCACGGCCTGAAACCAAACCGCAATCCGTGATTTGAACCTAAGCCGCAAGGGCACGACTCATGTTCTGACCGTGATTTGGGACACGTTCAACAAGGCGGTCACCAGCTAGCCTTGCGAACGGGGTTCCCTGCACCGGAGGTTATGATGAGAAAGCTTCTGGCCATCGCCACGCTCGTGCTGGCGAGCACGGCCGCAGCACAGGCGCAGTACACGTTCGATTACGGCGGCCGCACCATCCGCATCGATCCGGATCGCGGAACGGTTTCGATCCCCGGCGTCTACGATAACACCGGACATCGCAACAGGCGCGAGAACGCCGAACAGAAGCGCAAGCCGGCTTCGAAGGACGCCAAGACGGGCTCTGCTAAGACGGACTCGCAAGCTGCGCCCGGCGCACCGGCCGCCCCGACTGCCGCTGATCAGGCTGCTGCCCCGACAGCGCCGGCGACAACGACAGAGCCTGCCAATCCAAGCGTCGCGGTTACGCCGCCTGCGGCTACGACGGCGACGCCGCCGCCAGTTGTGCAGCAGAGCGCTGCACCCGAGGCAAAGCCCGCCCCTGCGGCAACGGTCGGCGCCGCACCGCCTCCCGCCGCTCCCGTGCAGAAGCAGGCCGCGAACCCCGTGCAAGCAGCGAACTCGCCACTCGGCGTCTGGCTCACTGAAGAAGAGGAAGGCAAGGTCCGCATCGAGCAATGCGGCGCCAATCTCTGCGGCTACGCCGTCAACAAGAAATCGAACGGCAATGGCGAGCAGGTTCTGATCAACATGAAACCAGGCAAGGACAAGTGGAGCGGCCGCATCTTCGATCCGAACAGCGGCAGCACCTATGATTCCACCATCGCGATGAAGAGCCCGGACACGCTGCGCGTCCAGGGCTGTGCGTTCGGCGGCATGTTCTGCGGCGGCCAGACCTGGACGCGGGTGAATTGACGCGGACCACGTAGCCCGGATGAAGCGCAGCGAAATTCGGGATCTTCGCCGCGGGAGAGATTGCCCCGGATTGCGCTTCGCTCCATCCGGGCTACACACAAAAAAGCCCCGCGGCGTGCGGGGCTTCTTATTGGCTCGCAGCCGCGGCGTCAGCCGACCTTGCCGTTGTATTCCTCGTCGGTGACGTGCTCCATCCAGGTCGAGAACACGCCGTCGAGTGCCTCCTGCATGGCGATATGGGTCATGCTGTTGTCAGGCGAGGCGCCGTGCCAGTGCTTCTCGTTCGGCGGAATCCAGACCACGTCGCCGGGGCGGATTTCCCGGATCGGGCCGCCCTTGGCCTGCACGCGGCCAATGCCCGAGATCACGTACAGCGTCTGTCCGAGCGGATGGGTGTGCCAGGCGGTGCGCGCGCCGGGCTCGAACGACACGCGCGAGGCGTTCAGCCGCGCCGGCGCCGGCGCCATGTTGATTGGGTCCTGCAGCACGCTGCCGGTAAAATTCTCCTTCGGCGCGCGGCGGGTCGGCCGCGAGCCGGAAACGTGGATATCCATGGGGTTACCTCCCTCTCTTGACGTTATTTCTTGGTTGCGGCGTAGCGCGCCTTGGTCTCGGCATTCATCGGATACAGGCCGGGCAGCTGGGCGCCATTGTTCACCTCGTTGACGATCCAGGCTTCCATCCGTTCCTGCTCGGGCCCTTCGGCCAGCACGTGGTCGAGGAATGCCTGCGGGATCAGCACCGCGCCGTCCTGATCGGCCACCACCACGTCGTTCGGAAACACGGCAACGCCGCCGCAGCCGATCGGTTCGCCCCAGCCGACGAAGGTCAGACCTGCAACCGACGGCGGCGCGGCATAGCCGTCGCACCAGACCGGCAGGCCGGTGCCGAGCACGCCCTCGACGTCGCGCACCACGCCGTCGGTGATCAGCGCCGTCACGCCGCGCTTGACCATGCGCGCGCAGAGGATGTCGCCGAAAATGCCGGCGTCGGTGATGCCCATGGCGTCGACCACGGCGATGCAGCCCGCCGGCATCGCCTCGATCGCGGTGCGGGTCGAGATCGGCGACGACCAGGATTCCGGCGTCGCCAGGTCCTCGCGCGCCGGCACGAAGCGCAGCGTGAAGGCCGGGCCGACCAGCCGCTTCTGCCCAGGCTTCAGCGGCTTGGTGCCGCGCATCCAGATGTTGCGCAGGCCCTTCTTGAGCAGGACGGTGGTGATGGTGGCGGTTGAGACGTGCGACAGCGTTGCGATCGCATCAGTGGACAGTGACATCTGGAAAGCTTGCTCCGATGGGAGGAAAAGACCGCCGCATGTTGCCGGGCAACGGCCGTGCGTCAAGGGCTGCGAAAGAATCCTCCGATCATCCAAACTTATCGCCGGCATGCCGATTAATTTATTGAAGTTGCTGTATCTTTTTGTACGAAGCGAATTCCGTTTGGCGCCGAAACACGCTAGCTTGATGGCGACCCAAGTCCGCTTGATCCAATGGCCGAAACCTTAAGTCCTCCCCGCCTTTTGCCGAGTGGCGACAGCGCCATCACGGTGGAATTCAGCCGCACCATCGACGACGCCGCCAACCGGCGGGTGCTTGCGCTCGACCGCGTGATCGCCGCCGAACCGATCGCCGGCATCACCGAGACCGTGCCGACCTACCGCTCGCTGCTGGTGCATTACGACCCGATGCAGGTCACCTTCGACGCGCTCGGCGAGCAGCTGCTTTCGCGCGCCGCAAAGGCGCCGCCGTCCGAGACCGGAACGCGGCGCTGGCGCATCCCCGTCACCTATGGCGGCGAGCATGGCATCGATCTCGAGGATGTCGCAAAGGCGCTCGGAACCACGCCAGATGAAATCGTCGCTCGCCATGTCGCCGGCGACTATCGCGTCGCCATGATCGGCTTCACGCCGGGCTGGTCCTATCTCAGCGGGCTGGAGAAGTTCCTGCACATGCCCCGGCGCAAGGATCCGCGGCTCTTGACCCCGGCCGGCACGGTCTCGATCGGCGGCATCCAGACCGGCGTGCAGTGCCTCGCTGGCCCGAGCGGCTGGCACCTGCTCGGCCGCACCCCGGTACGAACCTATCAATTGCATCGCGATCCCACCTTCCTGCTGGAGCCCGGCGACGCCATCACCTTCACGGCGGTCGACGCCAAGACGTTTGCCGAACAGGACCGCGCCGCCGAGGCCGGCGCGCTCGTCGCAGAACTGGTGACGCCATGAGCAAGCTCGTCGTTACCTCGATCGGCCCGGCGAGCTCGGTGCAGGATGGCGGGCGTCCGGGCTCGCAGCGCTACGGCTTGGTGCCGAGCGGTGCGATGGACCGGCTTTCGCTGGCGGCTGCCAATACGCTGGTCGGCAACGCGCCGCTCGCCGCGGCCGTCGAGATCGGCCCGTTCGGCGCCAGCTTCACCGCGCGCGGCGGCACCGTGCGCATAGGCCTCGCCGGCGCGCCGCGCAGCGCAGATATCGGCGGCCGTCCGGTCGCGTTCGACAGCTCGGCGACGCTTGCCGAAGGCGAGACGCTCAATCTCGGCTTCGCGCGCGGCGGATCGTTCAGCTATCTCGCAATCGAGCACGGCATCGAAGGCGAGCCGATGTTCGGCAGCCTCGCCGTCAATGCGCGCGCCGGGCTCGGCAGCCCCTACCCGCGCCCGCTGCAAAGCGGCGACGAGTTGAAGACGCAGGCCGCCAGAACCGCACCCGAGCGCCGCATCGAATTGCCGGCCGCGACGGATGCGCCGATCCGCATCGTATTCGGCCCGCAGGACGACGAGTTCGCCGAGGACAACAAGAAGCTGTTCCTCGACAGCGAGTGGAAGATCTCGGCCACCAGCGACCGCATGGGCTACCGCCTCGAAGGGCCTGTCATCAAGCACCTCGACGGCCACAACATCGTCTCCGACGGCACCGTGAACGGCAGCATCCAGGTGCCCGGCAACGGCCAGCCGATCGTGCTGATGCCGGATCGCGGCACCAGCGGCGGCTATCCGAAGATCGCGACCGTGATCACGGCCGATTTCGGCCGCTTCGCGCAGATCTCCGCCGGCCGGCCGTTCCGCTTCAA
Source organism: Bradyrhizobium sp. USDA 3364 (assembly GCF_054056355.1). Taxonomy (NCBI): domain Bacteria; kingdom Pseudomonadati; phylum Pseudomonadota; class Alphaproteobacteria; order Hyphomicrobiales; family Nitrobacteraceae; genus Bradyrhizobium; species Bradyrhizobium sp. USDA 3364. Next base: position 6,956,665 of record NZ_JBSRYG010000002.1, on the reverse strand, counting down.
GGCGGCGACGATGGCGGAAGCGCAGGCCGAGGCGATCAAGTTCCACGCGCTGCTGCATTCCCTGCCCGACCGCCTCCGCGGCATCGAGGATTTCGGCCTCAACATCGAGGCGCTGCGGGATGCGAATGTCGCGGGTCAGGCCGTCAGCGCCGTCGATGTGACGACCTGGCAGGTTGCGGTACCCTAGAGCATCGTCGGGAAAAGTGCGAAGCGGTTTTCCGATACGACGATGCTCTACGAGATAAGATGATGGGCAATCAAGAGAGCCAACAGCAACAACAAACGGATCGATCGTCATGACCTCAACCATCGACCTCAATTGCGATCTCGGCGAAAGCTTCGGCCCCTGGGAAATGGGCAATGACGCGGCGATGATCGAGCTTGCGACCTCGGTCAACGTCGCCTGCGGCTTCCATGCCGGCGATGCCGACATCATGCGCAAGACGGTCGAGCTCGCGAAGGCGCGCGGCGTCAGCGTCGGCGCGCATCCGGGTTATCGCGACCTGCACGGCTTTGGCCGCCGCCCGATGCCGGGGCTCACTTCTTCAGAGATCGAGAACCTGATCGCCTACCAGATCGGCGCGTTGCAGGCGATCGCGACCGCGGCCGGCCACAAGGTGACCCATGTGAAGGCCCATGGCGCGATCTCCAACGTCGCCTGCGAGGACGACATGACGGCGCGGGCGATCGCCAATGCGATCAAGGCCGTCGATCCAACCCTAGTCTTTGTGGTGCTCGCCAACTCGAAGCTGGTGCGCGCCGGCGAAGCCGCCAATCTGCGGATGGCGCATGAAGTGTTCGCCGACCGCGCCTATGAGGACGACGGCAATCTGGTGTCGCGCAAGAAGCCCGGCGCGGTGCTGCACGATCCCAAGGCGATCGCCGAGCGCGTGGTGCGGATGGTGCAGGATGGCGCGGTCGTCTCGGTCACCGGCAAGGTGATCAAGATGCAGACCGATACCGTTTGCATCCACGGCGACACCCATGGCGCCGTGGAGATTGCGCGCGATCTGCGCGCAGCGCTGAAGCAGGCGGGCATCACCGTTGCGCCGTTCAAGACCGCGCATTGAGCCGCGAACACATCGATTCGGAAGGGCCGGCGATCGCGCCGCCCCTTTAGATTCCGTTAAGAGTCTTCTTAAACCCAAACTTGCCGTTTGATTGCTAGGTGCAGCTTCCGAGCCTTTGATTATCCTCTCAGGAAATTGGGTACGAAAGCATGTTCCGCACCAGCCTCTCCCTCGCAATTGCAGCGGTTGCCACGACCGCCCTCACCAGCGCGGCATCCGCCGGCTGCTACGGCTGCTATGCGCCGCCGCCCCAGCCCTGCACGACCTGCTATCAGGTGCAGACTGTGCCGCCGCAATATCGCACGGTGCAGGAAACCGTGATGGTGTCGCCGGGCCGCGTCGTCGCGCATCGCACGCCGGCGCAGTATCGCACCGTGATGGTGCCGAGGACCGTGATGGTCGCGCCCGAAGGCGTCGCCTATGAGCGCATCCCGCCGCAATTCGCGACGCAGGCGCGTACCCAAATGGTCTCGCCGGGCTATTCCTACTACGCGCCGGTCCAGCCGACCTGCAACACCTGCGGCGGCGGTTACAGCTATGGATACGGTTACGGCTACTGAGCCGTCAGCATCCAGCCAACACAAAGCCGCCGCCTGAGGACATCAGACGGCGGCTTTTGAATTTTCTGAAGACGTCAGAACGGGTGGACGGACAGCGTGCCGAACACGATGGCCGCGATCACTGCAAAGGCGCTGTAGAGCGCCGCAGTCTGAATTCCGGTCCCGGATTTCCTTGAAATTTGTCGCGCATAAAGGTGCAGGCGGGCTTCCGCCGATAGCTCGCGCATGGTCGATCTCCAACGCCCCATTCTTGGCCATATGGAATATCGTTGGCGCGCAGTTTCAAGCGGGCAGCAAAAATAGTGATGCCGCCGCCTCCGGGAACTCGGTTCCGAGAGGAATATTCCTTCTCAGGCACGGGGCCGAGAATCTTATTCGTTGCAATTCGAGGCGTCGGGAACCCGCGCCGGTCCCGCAACAATCGAAAATCTCGAAAACAACCCCATGCAAAGGAGCCGGCGGCGGCCGGTGCGTCGCATTCAGGGCTTCCAGCGCCCGATCTTGAATGCCGCAAGGTGGCCCGGAACGTCGCTCGGATCGAACGGCGGACCGGCGAACGCGCCGATGGCGTTGGAGGCACCAGGCGGATGCCCTGACGCGGCGTCGTAGAGGTCGGGCCGGAACACGGCCATGGCGGCCTTCAGCGCCTCCGGCCGGTACGGCGTCTGGCCCCAGCGAACCATCTGGGCGTAGAGCCAGGCCGCCTGCCCCGGGTCCGGTCGCGCGGCCGCTTCGCGTCCGACCAGCAAATAGCGATCGCTTTCGCGCATGGCGCCGTCGGGCGAGATCTTCAGCCGGCCGTCGAGCGTGCGCTGGATGACGCCGGCATCGACGCCGAGCCGTTCGGGTGAGCTGAGGATGCGCGCGACCTCGCCCCGGTTCTCGGGCTGCTCGATGAACTCCGCGGCGCGCAGATGTGCGCGCACCAGCGCGGCCACGGTTTCGGGATGCTTCTCCGACCAGGTCTGGCGTACGGCGAGCACCTTTTCCACCGCGCTGAGCAGGATGTCGGAGACGAAATGCAGGATGTGGCCGATGCCGAGATCGACCGCGATCGAATTCCAGGGCGCTCCGACACAGAACGCGTCGACATGCCCGTTGGCGAGACTGTCGACCATGTAGGGCGGCGGCAGCACCACGAGCTGGACGTCCTCGTCGGGATCGACACCGCCTGCAGCCATCCAGAACCGCAATTGATAATTGTGGGTCGAGAACGGGAAGGTCATGCCGAAGGTGAGCGGCTCCGCCCCGCTCTTCCGCCGTTTGGCGACCACACGGGCGAGCGCGTGCGAGGTGACCATCGGATCGAAGCGGTCGCCGTCGACCTCCTCCATCAGCGCGGCGTGCAGCGCGGGCGATACCGTGATGGCGTTGCCGTTGAGCCCGAGGTTGAAGGGCGCCGCGATCGGCACCTTGACGTGGCCGAGCCCGAGGTGTGAGGCGATCGCGACCGGCGCCAGCAGGTGGGCCGCGTCGAACAGGCCGATATTGAGCTTGTCGCGGACGTTCGACCACGACACTTCACGGACCAGCGTGACGCCGAGGCCCTCAGCCGCGGCAAAGCCCTTGTCTGCGGCGACGATCAATGCGGCGGCGTCGACCAGCGGAATGAACCCGATGCGCAACGGTGTGGTCATTTCAGGAGCTCCGATGCCGTCAGGATCGATTGCGCGATCTCGCCGATCTTCTTCTTCTCTCGCATCGCGGTCGAACGCATCAGCACGTAGGCCTCCTCCTCGGTCAGCCCCTTCACCTTCATCAGGATGCCCTTGGCACGGTCGATCACCTTGCGCTCCTCCAGCGCATGCTTGGTGCGGTCGAGCTCGTCCTGCAGCTTGGCGAAGGCATTGAAGCGCGACACGCAGAGATCCAGGATCGGTTTAATGCGCTCCTTCTTGAGGCCGTCGACGATGTAGGCCGAGACGCCCGCCTCCACCGAGGCCTGGATCGAGGCGGCGTCGCTCTGGTCGACGAACATCGCGATCGGCCGGCGCACCGCGCGGCTGACCTGGAACATTTGTTCCAGCACGTCGCGGCTGGGGTTCTCGAGGTCGATGACGATGATCTCGGGATCGAGCGCATAGATCCGCGAGAGCAGGCTCTGCATCTCGCTGATATGGGCAACGTCGGTATAGCCGGCCTCCCGCAGTCCCTCCTCCAGGATGGCCGCACGGATCGGGCTCTCGTCGACAATGACGATCTTGGGAGACGATTCAGCGCTCATCGACAACTCTTAAGGCCCGGCAAGATGCATCCATATCACGCCGGGAGCGCTCGGAAAGGGTTGTAATTCTCGGCAATTGGGACTAGCTCCTGCCCATCAATCAGGCAGATTTGGGAAGATATGCAAGAGGCCGCCGCGCCGAAAGTGAGCTTTGTGTCCTTGGGTTGCCCCAAGGCGCTGGTCGATTCCGAGCGCATCATCACCCGGCTGCGCGCGGAGGGCTATGAGCTGGCGCGCAAGCATGACGGCGCCGACATCGTCATCGTCAACACCTGCGGCTTCCTCGACAGCGCCAAGCAGGAATCGCTCGCCGCGATCGGCGAGGCGATGGCCGAGAACGGCAAGGTCATCGTTACCGGCTGCATGGGCGCCGAACCGGAGCAGATCGAGAGCGCCTATCCCGGCGTGCTCTCGATCACCGGGCCGCAGCAATATGAGAGCGTGCTGGACGCCGTGCACCGCGCGTTGCCGCCGGCGCACAATCCGCATATCGACCTGGTGCCGCCGCAGGGCGTCAAGCTGACGCCGCGCCACTATGCCTATCTGAAGATCTCCGAAGGCTGCAACAACCGCTGCAGCTTCTGCATCATCCCGAAGCTACGCGGCGATTTGGTGTCCCGGCCGGCCAATGACGTGCTGCGGGAGGCCGAGAGACTGGTGAAGGCCGGCGTCAAGGAATTGCTGGTCATCTCGCAGGACACCTCGGCTTACGGCGTCGACCTGAAATATGCCGAGAGCCCGTGGCAGGACCGCAGCGTGCGCGCCAAGTTCTTCGACCTCGCCAAGGAGCTCGGCGAGCTCGGCGCCTGGGTGCGGCTGCAGTATGTCTACCCCTATCCGCATGTCGACGAGGTCATCGGCCTGATGACCGAGGGCAAGGTGCTGCCCTATCTCGACATCCCGTTCCAGCATGCGAGCCCGGACGTGCTGCGCGCGATGAAGCGCCCGGCCGCGCAGGAGAAGACGCTGGCACGCATCCAGAAATGGCGTGAAGCGTGCCCGGAGCTGACGCTGCGCTCGACCTTCATCGTCGGCTTCCCCGGCGAGACCGATGCCGATTTCGCCTATCTGCTCGACTGGCTCGATGAAGCCGGGATCGACCGTCTCGGCTGCTTCAAGTACGAGCCGGTCGCCGGCGCCGCGTCGAACGCGATTCCCAATGCCGTGCCCGACGAGGTCAAGCAGGAGCGCTGGAATGCGCTGATGGCGCGACAGCAGAAGATCTCGGCGCGACGCCTCAAGCGCAAGGTCGGCACCCGCCAGCAGGTGATCATCGACGAGGTCGGTCCGACGGTGGCGAAGGGCCGGTCAAAGGCCGATGCGCCTGACATCGACGGCGCCGTCTACCTCACCAGCCGGCGCCCGCTCAAGGTCGGCGAGATCGTCACCGCCAAGATCGAGCGCTCCGACCAATACGACCTGCACGGCAGCGTCGCGGGCTTCTGACCCGCGCACGCCACGACCTGCCCGCGCCCTCTATCGTGCTAGCGGGAACTGTTCGCTATCGCCCGGGCAAGGGCGCGGCCGATGCAATCATAACCTTCGGCCGTATTGTGCAGCCCATCCCAGGACACGAGCGCACCTTGCGTGACGCCGGCGTCGATCGATTTCTGCATCAGAACGAAACGAGAAAACAACCCGACGCGCTCCTGCCTTGCGACATCGGCGATGATGGCCTGTGCCGTCGTGTAGTGAGCTGAACCGAGCACCATCGGCGCATACTGCAGATCCATCAGCACGACGTCGATCGACGCGGCCTTGAGCGCCTTGACGCCGTCGACAACCATGTCCTTGAGATGCTGGTCCGGCCGGCCACCCCAAACCACGTCATTGGTGCCGAGCTGCCATACGACGAGATCGGGATTGTGGGCGAGAACGTCGCGCTCGAACCGCGCGACGTTGGCCCCGACCGTGTCGCCGACCCGACCGCTGTTGATGACATTGATGGTCGCGTTCGATCTCAACCTCATGAGCTCTCGGCGCATCACCTCGGGATATGTCGCCGCCGATGTGAGCACCCAGAGGCCGACGGTCGAGGATGAGCCGACGGCTACGATCGTCAGCGGCTGATTGGACTTCAGACGGGCAGCCGTGCGGGGCAAGCGTGCGCCCAGCGAGAGGTTCGGATTTGCCGCAAGGCACCTTTCGGCGGTCGGCACGGTCGCTTGTTCCTGGGAACAAGCTTCGCCCGACATCGCGGCAAGCATCGCCGCGCCGACCGACGCCATTATGCCAGCTCTGACGGCATGAGATAAAATGCCGCTAACCGTCCACAGAACAAGGGCGAAATAGCCCGATCCGGGTTTCCTCTGTGATTTGGCCGAATTTCTATTGACAGCTATTGCCGCTAGACGCTCAGGTGGCAGTGATTGCAACTGTTGATCTAGCGAAAGATGCTCGGTCCGAACACGACGGTCATTCGAAGAATGCGTAGGTGGAAGAATGGCAAAAACCGGCATCGCCAAGAGGCTGGTGCTCCATGTGGGCGGCTACGATCCAATCACGCCGTATGCCGGTGCGCAACGGCGCTTTGTGCGTGAGCTAGGCCGGTTTCAGACGACATGGTCGGTGAAGGCCTCCATCGACGGTCTGCATGATGGTGCCGACTACTCGAAATGGCGCGTGACGACGACTGGTCCGAATTGGCAGGTCGAAACCGACTATCGTCTCGTTCGCTGGGACGACGTGATCCAGGCCTACGGCCGTCAAACGATTTTCTCGCGCATTCTGCGCGGTGTCGTCGCCTTTCTGGATTTCATCGTGTCCGGCGCGCTCTGGGGCTATTTGCGGACCAATTGGCACTACGCCGTCTTCTTTCTGTTTCCGTTCGTCATGCTCGCGGTCTTCGTCCTCGCCGCGTTGCTGATCGGCGTGCTGGCCGCAAAGACGAGCGCATCGATCATTGCCGGGATCGTCGCGAGTGTCCTGCTGTTCGCGGCGCTTCTGGTCGGCCCCTGGCGCTGGTTGCACCTGGACGCTCTGTTCGACGATTGGATTTTTTCTCACGAATACATTCGAAACGGTAATCCCACCCTCGAGGAGCGACTGGACAGACTTGCCACGGAGGTCGTTGCAGCGGCCAAAGACCGTGACGTGGATGAAGTGCTGGTCATCGGACACAGTCTCGGCGCCGTACTTACGGTGCATCTTCTTGATCGAGCGTTGGCGCTGGACCCCGCACTCGGTACGCGCGAAGATCCGGTCACGTTCCTCACGATCGGGTCCTCGATACTCAAGATCGGACTGCACAGCGGGGCGACCCGCTTGCGCGCAGCAGTGGGCCGTGTCGCGCAGTCGCCCGGCATCTTCTGGGGCGATTACCAGGCTCGCGTCGACATCATGAACTTCTACAACATCAACCCGATGGTCTGGTTGGCGTTGCCTGCGGAAGACGGCCCCGTCGTCAGGCTGGTCGAAATCGGTCGAATGCTCGAGCGTGAAATATACCGGCGCATTCGGTTGAGATTCTACCGGTTGCACTGCCAGTTCATCAGCGGAAACGACAAGCGCGCATCGTACGACTACTTCATGCTGACATGCGGCCCGGCATCGGCCAGATCGCAAACGATCGCTTCAGACGGCGCCGTTTCGATGATCGAGAAGGACGGAGCGCTCAGCGGCGCGCTGCCCGCCTGTGACGAGCCGTCGGCTGAGCCGGCGCGGCGGGCTGGTCCACGATGACGCCGGCGCTCTCCAAGTTCGTATTCGTCATGCTGGCGATCGGTTGGTACCTCATTCGGTACGAATATGCGCGCCGCTCCCGGCGCGAAAAGGTTCAGCGGAGCGACCGCGGTCCACGCGAAACGGCGCTGTTGCTCATATCCCTCACCGGTCTCGGCATTCTGCCGCTGTTCTACGTTGCGACCGGCATTCCCCGTTTCGCAGCTTACGACTTCCATCCCGTCCAGGCCTGGCTCGGCGTTTTCGCAGCCGTTGCGGCGCTGGTCATGTTTCATCTGACGCATCGCGCACTCGGACGAAACTGGTCGGTCAGCCTCGACGTGCGAGAACAGCACGAACTCGTCACGGCGGGCATCTATCAGCGAATCAGGCACCCCATGTATTCGGCATTCTGGCTCTGGGCCGTCGCTCAGGCGTTGCTGTTGCCGAACTGGGTTGCCGGCTTCTCCGGCCTGATCGGCTTTGGAACTTTGTTCTTTGGCCGCGTCGGAAGGGAAGAGCGCATGATGCTGGAGACCTTCGGCGACAGCTACCGCGCGTATATGGCGCGAACAGGCCGCATTTTCCCCTCAATCTTCTAAAGTGGCGCTCTGCAACGGCTCGTTGAGGGGCGCAACCTCCCCGTGCCATTTTTGCAACGTTCGTCGAAAAACGACCTCGAAACAGCCGGTTTGCTGCACTGGTTTATTGGCCCTTAGCAAACGTCAAGTTACTTTGGCGTCGATGGATGGCAGCAGGAGATTCCTATGTTGAAGTCAGTAATCGTTGGGGCCGCGCTCTTCGCGTTCGTTGGAACCGCCGTAGCGGCGGACCTCCCTCGTCCGCAGCCGGTCGTGCAGTCGGGACCGATCGGTAAGTATCCCGTCGGCAAGTACCCGGTTGGCAAGTACCCCGTTGGTAAGTCCCCCGTTGGTAAGTACCCGACCGCTCCGGCGGTCGTGACCAAGGGTTGATTCTGGGACCACTCGACAGCGACGCGCCTTCGGCCTTAGGGCCGGAGGCGCAGTCGTCAAATCAACGGCAAACGACTTAAATTTGGTCGATTAAATTGGGTTGATGGGAGTCTGATAGTGGCGCAAGCGAAACGGAGACCGCCCGCTCTGTGGGCTTTGGTTGGAGCGAGCTTCCTCTCAGCCTATCTGGGCCTGGGAGTTGCGAGCAGCAGCGCCCAACAGGTGGCGGCAAACCCTGATCCCCAGCAGCAACGCGACACTCCGCGCAAGCCGGCGGCAAAGCCCCGTTTGATGACGGCGAACGCCGCGCTGAGCGAATCACCGACGGCAGATCCGAAACCAATTCGCAGGACCACTGCGGGCAAGGGTCCTTACTACGTGGATTTCCGCGCCCGCACGGCAGCATCGTATGGCCATGCCTTCGTGTGGTACGGCAAGACCAGTCAGAAGGCGGTCGAAGTTGCCGGCCTGCACCCCGCGGGCGACACCATGCCCTACGTGCTCGGGCACCTCATGTTTGTGCCTTCGGAGACGGGTGCGAGCTACGGTGATCTCGACGAGCAGTACCTCACCGCAAACTATCGCGTCTATCTGAGCGAACCAGACGCCAAGAAGGTCTTCGCTTACATCAAGCATCTTCAAGCGACTTCACCGGTATGGAATGCCGAGACCACGAACTGCACCGCCTTCATCGGTCAGATCGCGAATTTCATGGGATTGAAGACCCCGTTCCATTTGCAGAAGCCTGAGGAATACGTGAATCAGCTCAAGGCCATGAACGGCGGACGCCAGACGGTTCAGCTGGCCCCCGAGACCACTAATTAGTCCTTGGCTCTTGGCTCGTTGCCGGGCGCCGGCAACTGCTCGGAACGCGCGTGATATCCGGAGTCGCCGCAGCGACAACCCGCCGCGCGTTTCGCTGACCAGTAGCGGCTGAAGCGGCGGGCTTATGCCGTCATCAAGATCGCAGAGCGACTTGCTGCGCGCCAACTGACGCGCTCCCGATATTTCTTGGATTCGGAACGCCATATCGGCGGTGATCGGCAAGTTGCGGCCTGCCGCTTGAATTTGCTCCCTTGACAGCGCCGGGCCTTCGGCTGTATCGCCCTGCGCCATGAAATTGAACCGGACCCACCGCCGCGCCATCTGCCGTCGTCGCACCCGCGACGATGCTGGGCTGCGCCGTGTCCGACGCCATCGCTGATTAGCTAGAATCAGCCAGGGTTTTCGAGAAGGCCGCGCCCCCAAGGCGCGGCCTTCTCGCTTTTCGGCCCGCCCTTTCCCGACACCGACCCCAGAGGAGATCGACATGACAGACGCTACCCATCCGTTCGACGCGCTGATGGACATCACCGCCCGCCCCGAGGTCGTGTTCGTGCGCGGCGCCGATTCGTATCTGTGGGACAGCAACCGCAACCGCTATCTCGATTTCGTGCAGGGCTGGGCGGTGAACCCGCTCGGCCACTCGCCGGTCATCGTGGCCGACGCGCTGGCCGCGCAGGCCAGGCGGCTGCTGACGCCAAGCCCGGCCTTCTACAACGAGCAGAGCCTGAAGCTGGCGAAGATGCTGGTCGACGGAAGCTGCTTCGATCAGGTGTTCTTCGCCAATTCCGGCGCGGAGGCCAATGAGGGCGCGATCAAGCTCGCGCGCAAATACGGCGCGAAATACAAGAACGGCGCGCACGAGATCATCACCTTCGAGGGCGGCTTCCACGGGCGCACGCTCGCGACCATGTCGGCCTCGGGCAAGAAGGCGTTCGAGCCGCTGTTCGAGCCGAAGGTCCCGGGGTTCCGAAAGGCCAAGCTGAACGACATCGAATCGGTGCGGCGCCTGATCACGCCGTCGACGGTCGCGGTCATGCTGGAGCCGATCCAGGGCGAAGCCGGCGTGTGGCCCGCGACCGATGAATTCCTCAGGGAGTTGCGCGCGCTGACCCAGCAGCGCGGCCTGCTCCTGATCGTCGACGAGATCCAGACCGGCATGGGCCGGACCGGAAAGCTGTTCGGCTACCAACATGCCGGGATCGAGCCCGACATCATGACGCTCGGCAAGGGCATCGGCGGCGGCGTGCCGCTCGCGGCGCTGCTCGCGACCGAGCATGCCTCGTGCTTCGATCACGGCGACCAGGGCGGCACCTTCAACGGCAATCCGCTGATGTGCGCCGCAGGGATCGTCGTGCTCGATCAGATCGGCCGGCCCGATTTCCTGAAATCGGTCACCGACACCGGGTTGCTGCTCGAGCGCGAATTGCAGCGGTTGTCGGCCCGGCACGGGCTCGGCGAGATCAGGGGCCGTGGCCTGCTGCTCGCGCTCGATCTCAAGATGCCGATCGGCGCAGCAGTCGTCGCCGAGGCGCTTGCGGCCGGCGTGCTGATCAACTCGCCGCAGCCTGACACGCTGCGCTTCATGCCGGCGCTCAACGTCAGGCGCGAGGAGATATCCGCCGTCATCGATTGCCTGGACACGGTGCTGACCAAGGTCGGGGCAGCGCGACGGGTGGCATAACAGCCACCACGTCCGTCATTGCGAGCGAAGCGAAGCAATCCACCTCTCCGCATATGCGGGACAATGGATTGCTTCGTCGCTTCGCTCCTCGCAATGACGCCGAGAGCTACGGCCGCAGAATCGCGGCGCCCGTGGTCGCCCGGCTCTCCAGATCGATATGCGCCTTCGCCACATCCTTCAGCGCATAGGCGTGGTTGATCGGCACGTGCAGCTTGCCGTTGATCACGGCGGCGAACAGCGTGTCGGCGCCTTCGAGCAATTCCTTTCGGGTGCCGACATAGTCGTTGAGCTTGGGCCGCGTCGCGAACAGCGAGCCGTGGTTGTTGAGCTCGGCGAGCGGGAACGGCGGCACCGGGCCCGATGCGTTGCCGAAGCTGACGAACAGGCCGCGCGGCCTGAGGCAGGACAGCGAGCCCGGGAAGGTGGTCTTGCCGACGCCGTCATAGACCACGTCGCAGAGCTCGCCGCGGCTGATCTGCTTGACGCGTTCGACGAAGTTTTCCTCGTTGTAGAGGATGACGTGATCGCAGCCATTGGCGAGCGCGAGGTCGGCCTTGGCCTTCGAGCCGACCGTGCCGATGACATGCGCGCCGAGCGCCCGCGCCCACTGGCAGGCGAGCAGCCCGATGCCGCCGGCGGCAGCATGGATCAGCACGCGGTGGCCCTGCTCGACCTTGAAGGTCTTGTGCAGCAGGTACCAGACCGTGAGCCCCTTGAGCATCAGCACCGCGCCCTGCTCGTAGGTGATGTGGTCGGGCAGTTTTACAAGTTTGTCCGCCGGAATGACGCGCTCGGAGGCATAACCGCCAAGGTTGTAGTAGTAGGCGACGCGATCGCCGGGGTGGAAATTGGTCACTCCCGGACCGACAGCCAAAACCTCGCCCGCGGCCTCGTTGCCGGCGATGAACGGCAGGCCGGGCGCCTTGTAAAGGCCGGTGCGGAAGTAGACGTCGATGAAGTTCAGCCCGACCGCGTGCTGGCGGATGCGGACCTCGCCGTTCCCCGGCGGGCCCACCTCGACGTCCTCATAGGTCAGGACTTCCGGGCCCCCAACCTTGTGCACGCGCACAGCCTTGGTCATGTCGTCGCTCCCCTCAGAAAACTCGCGTCAAACGAGCGAATGCCATCGGGCCCGCCTTGTCAACCGAGCGGCCCGGAACCCGGGTTATCGCGCCGGCTTCCTGCGGTTGCGCTTGGCCATGACGTTGAACGCCTCGACCGCGGCCGAGAATGCGATCGCGAAATAGATGTAGCCGCGCGGAATGTGGAAACTGAATCCGTCCGCCACCAGCGCCACGCCGATCAGCACCAGGAAGGCCAGCGCCAGCATCTTGGTGGTCGGATGCTCCGCGACGAACCGCGCCACCGGCCCCGACGAGATGTACATGATCGCGCAGGCGATCACGACCGCCGCGATCATGATCTCGATGTCCTGCGCCATGCCGATCGCGGTGATGATCGAATCCAGCGAGAACACCAGGTCGATGATGATGATCTGCACGATCACCCAGAAGAACGCGCCGGCGCTCGGCCTGTCGTCGGCCTCCGCCTCGCGCGCCTCGACCTCGCCATGGATCTCGTGGGTCGCCTTGGCGATCAGGAACAGGCCGCCGCCGATCAGGATGATGTCGCGCCAGGACAGCGCGACGTCCCTGACGGTGATCACCGGCTGCGTCAGCCCGATCAGCCAGACCAGGATGCTCAGCAGGATGATGCGGAACACCAGCGCGAGGATCAGGCCGATCTGCCGGGCGCGTTTGGCCTGCGCGGGCGGGATCCGCGATACGATCACCGAGAGGAAGATGACGTTGTCGATGCCGAGCACGATTTCGAGCGCAGTCAGGGTCAACAGCGCCGCCCAGGCTTCCGGGCTGGTGATCAATTGCATCATGCTCTGAAGGCTTTCATCCGGCGGATCACGGTATCGCTGCCGATGATATAAACGGCGATGGCGCAGAGACCGAAGGTGATCGGGGCTCCGACCACGAAATCGTTGGCGAGCGTGTACATGCCGAGCAGCGCCCAGGCGCCAAGCAGCCACAGCGTCAGCCAGCGCAACCGCACCACGCGGAGCGGATGCAGCACGTGGAACGGGGCAAAGGTCAGCGCGATCAGGGCCGCGACCGCGATCGTCGACATGACCGGCGGCAGATGCAGCAGGAACAGATAGAACGCCGCTGCATTCCAGAGCGCCGGGAAGCCGCGGAAATGGTTGTCGTCGGCCTTCATGCGGCGGTCGGCAAAATACAGCGCGCTGGAGACAACTATGCCGATGCCGAGGATCGGCGCCGCCAGCGGCAACAGCATGCCGCTCGCGGTGATCGCATAGGCCGGCACGAACACATAGGTGACGAAATCAACCACCAGGTCGAGCACCTCGCCCGACCAGTTCGGCTGCAGCCGCACCACGTCGAGCCGGCGCGCCAGCGGGCCGTCGATCCCGTCGATGATCAGCGCCACCCCGAGCCAGGCGAACATGTTGGCCCAGTGCTCGCGCACGGCCTCCAGCATCGCCAGCAGCGCCACCCCGGCGCCGAGCGCCGTGAAAATATGAACGGAGAATGCGGCGGTCCGCATCCGTTCTGGCAGCGCATCCGGCTGGCTCGAGTGCTCCATCGGCCGAGTGCTATCAGGAATCGGCCCACTTTGCATATGCGGTCTTGCGGCGTTCCGCCGCGCAAATCGCCGGAAACTTCTGGTAGTTACCGATGGCTTGAAAATCCGGCCAGCCATGTCAAATGTCCTGATATGACCGACAGCGTGCAGGATTATGACGTTATCGTAATAGGCGGCGGCCCGGCCGGATTGACGGCTGCGATCGCGCTTGCGGATGCCGGCGCGCGGACCGCGCTGCTGGCGCGCCGCGTGCCCTATGCCGACAACCGGACCACCGCGCTGCTCGGCGCCTCCACCGAGATCCTGGAGCGGCTCGACGTCTGGCGGCGCTGCAGCGACAAGGCGGCGGCGCTCAAGACGATGCGGCTGGTCGACGACACCGGCCGCCTGATCCGCGCGCCGGAAGTGCGGTTCTCCTCCGACGAGATTGGCCGCGCGCAGTTCGGCTTCAACATCGACAATCGCGCGCTGGTTGCAGCGCTCGAGGACCGCGCCGTCGAACTGGCCGCGCTGACCCGGTTCGACGACGAGGCCGCCTCGGTGCAACCGGACGATGCTGGCGTCACCGTGACGACGCGGCGGGGCCAGCCGCTCCGGGCCCGGCTCGTGGTCGGCGCCGATGGGCGCAATTCATTGTCCCGCGAGGCTGCCGGCATCGAGGTGGTCAGCCGCGAGCTCGGGCAATCCGCCCTCACCTTCAACATCGCCCACAGCCGCCCGCACCAGAACATCTCGACCGAATTTCATACCGAGCACGGCCCCTGCGTGTTCGTGCCGCTCAGCGGCAACCGCAGCAGCGTGGTCTGGGTCTCGTCGCCCAGGGAGGCCGAGCGGCTGATGGCGCTCGGCGACGCCGAATTGTCTGATGCGGCGGAGCGCCAGGCGCATTCGATCCTCGGCCGCGTCGAGGTCCAGGGCGGCCGTCACGTGTTTCCGCTCGCGATCGAGCGGCCCCGGCAGTTTGCAAAAGACCGCATCGCGCTGGTCGGGGAATCCGCCCATGTGCTGCCGCCGATCGGGGCGCAGGGCCTCAACATGGGGCTGCGCGACGCCGCCGATATCGCCGAGATCGCGGGCCAGGCGATCGGCCGCGGCGAGGATCCCGGCGCACCGAATGTGCTGTCACGCTACCGGGCGGTACGGCGGCCCGATGTCGCCAGCCGGACCTGGGCGATCGACATCGCCAACCGCTCGCTGCTCAGCGATTTCCTCGGCGTGCAGACGGCGCGTGCCGCCGGCCTGCACCTGCTCGGCGCCTTCGGCCCGCTGCGGCGGCTTGCGATGCGCGAGGGTCTTTCGCCGTCCTGGCGGCGGTAACCAAAGCGTTTTCGAGCGAAGTGGGTACCGGTTCGCGCTAAGAAAGCGCGTCAACTAAGAACCCTTCCTCTACGGAAACACCAGCCGTCCGCTCTGGATGAACCACATCACGCTGGTCAGCGTGACCACCGAGGCGAAGGTGCCGATCAAGACCGCAACCGACGCCGGCTCGATCCAGGTGTCGTTCTGCCGCGCGATCACGAACACGTTGAGCGCCGGCGGCAGCGAGGCCATCAGCACCGCGGTCGCCGCCCATGGCTGCGCGAACGGCCCGAACAGCAGCATCAGTCCGAGCGCCAGCAGCGGATGGATCAGGAGCTTGATCGCGACCACGCCCGGCACCTCCCACGGCACCCGCTCGAACGGCCGCAGCGCCACGGTGACGCCGAGCACGAACAGCGCCATCGGTGCCGCGGCGTTCTGCAGGAACTGGATGGTGTGGTCGAGCGCTGTCGGCAGCGGAATGTGAAACGCCGCGACCAGCGCGCCGAACACGGCCGACATGATCAGCGGGTTCTGCACGATCTGCTTCAGCACCACGCCGAAGGCGTGCAGCAGCGAGGGATGGTCGCGGTCGGTCAGCTCGATCAGCAATGGCACGATCGAGAACAGGAAGATGCTGTCGCAGCAGAAGATCAGCGCGGTCGGCGCCGCCGCCTTGGCGCCGAGCACGGCGAGCGCCAGTCCCGGACCCATGTAGCCGATATTGCCGTAGGCGCCCGACAGGCCGGCGAGCGTCGCCTCGCGCAGCGTCAGCCCTCCCATCAGCTTGCCCGCGACCATCGCCAGGAAGAACGCGATCACGGTTCCGAGCGTGGTGGCGATCAGGAACGGCGGGTTGTTCAGCTCCGCGAACGGCGTCTTGGACATGATCCCGAACAGCAGCGCCGGCAACGAAACGTAAAGCAGGAAGAAATTCATCCAGGCGAGCCCGCTCTCGGGCAAACCCTTGGCCTTTCCGCACGCATAGCCAATGAAGATCAAGCCGAAATACGGCAACGCCAAATTGAGGATATCGATCATTCTGAAAGTAGTTTCTCGGCCGGGTTTGGGGTTGTTTTGGTCCGGCCAGAATCGGTAAACCGGGGGGTTAATTCGCTTCCTTGCCCCTAGCATCGGCCACAATGTTGGTCTATCGACGAACCATGATCAAAGCGCGCACCGCCAAATTCCAGATCGGGCAGATCGTCCGTCACCGGGTGTTCTCCTTCCGGGGCGTGATTTTTGATATCGACCCGGAGTTCAACAACACCGAGGAATGGTGGCTGTCGATTCCCGAGGACATGCGGCCGCACAAGGACCAGCCGTTCTACCACCTGCTGGCGGAAAACTCGGAGACCGAGTACGTCGCCTATGTCTCGGAGCAGAACCTGTTGCCCGACGATTCCGGCGAGCCGATCCGCCATTCGCAGGTCGCCGAGATCTTCATCAAGGACAAATCGGGCGGCTACCGTCCGCGCAATCCGTCGCTGAACTGATCCTCGGCGTCTGACGGCGCCTTGCCTGCTCATACGCCCTCGCGCTTGGCCAGCACCGCCGCGATCGCCCAGACGACAAAGCCCGCCAGCGCCAGTCCCGCACCGACCAGACCGGTCGACGTCCAGCCGTAGCCCGCCGCGACCGCCATGCCGCCGAGCCACGGCCCCAGCGCATTGGCGACGTTGAAGGCGGAATGGTTCAGCGCCGCAGCGAGGCTCTGCGCCTCGCCCGCGACATCCATCAGCCGGGTCTGCAGCACGGTCGCGAGCGCCCCGCCGAGCCCGATCAGGAACACGTCGGCGCTCAGCGTCCAGACATTCATCGCCGCCAGCGGATACAGCGCCAGCGTCGCCGCCGACCACAGTAGCAGGCCGCCCGCGGTCGCCATCAGCGCGCGGTCGGCAAAGCGCGGCACGATGATGTTGCCGGCGGTGAGGCCGGCGCCGAACACGCACAGCGTCACCGGCACCAGCGCCGGCGATGTGTGCGTCACCGCCAGCATGGTCGAGGCAAGATAGGTGTAGACCGAGAACAGCCCGCCGAACCCGATCGCGCCGATCGCGAGCGTCAACCAGACATGCTTGCGCCCGAGCGCCGAGAGCTCGCGCAGCGGGCTCGCATTGCTGCTGGCGGCGTCACGCGGCGCGAAGACCAGGACCAGGATGGCGGTCAGGAGCGCCAGGCCGGCAACGATCGCGAACGCCCAGCGCCAGCCGATCGCCTGCCCCACGCCGTTGGCGAGCGGCACGCCGATGGTGGTCGCGATGGTGAGGCCGAGCAGGACGCGGCCGACGGCGGCCGTGCGCTTGTCCATCGGCACGAGCGAGGCCGCGACCAGCATGGCGATGCCGAAATAGGCGCCGTGCGGCAGCCCGGCGAGGAAGCGCAACACCAGCATGGTGTGGTAGTCGGGCGCGAGCCCCGAAAGGCCGTTCATCAGCGCGAAGAAGCCCATCAGCGCGATCAGGAGCGTCCGCCGCGTCATGCGCGCCGACAGCACCGCGATCACAGGCGCGCCTACCACGACGCCGAGCGCGTAGGCGCTGATGGCGTGACCGGCCTGGGGCTCGCTGACGTTGAGGTCGTGGGCGAAGAACGGCAGCAGGCTCATGGTCGCGAATTCGGCGATGCCGATCGCAAAGCCGCCCATCGCCAGCGCGAGATGGACGATGCCCGGATGAAAGGCACCGGGGATGTTGTCCTGGTCGACGCGGATGCCGGCTTCGACCGCAGCATCGCCGGTCGGTTGCTGCAAATCCTCGTTACTGGGCCGGGAGCGTGGTTCCCGCCGCTGCGTGCTGACTTGCTGGGACATTCGGCGACTTCCATGACTGCGAGCGGCGGCCAAGGGTCGCGGAGAACCACGCGCGCATTCGCGCATCGAAGGCGCTGTCCGCGCTTTCGCCTGGCCTCCCGTATCGGATTTTTGATTGTGCTTCGACGCCGGACTTGTCCGGACAAGGCGCTGACGATGCGCGCTCGCAATCGCAGTCCTCTCCAACAAACATTGCACACGATTTGCATGATCACCAGCGCGGCAGGCTGCCATCAGCCAGTCTGTTTCGCATGACGAAAAAGGCGCCCTTCCGGGCGCCTTCTGCTTGCGATGATCTCGCGGTGTCTTGAAACGTTCGACTTGAACGCTTTACTTGGCCGCCGGGTTGGCCGGCGCCGGAGCCTGCGCAGCGCCGCCGCCCGCGCCTTCCAGCTTCTTGCGCTGCTCTTCGGCGCGCTTCTGCAACTCTTCCTGCAGCTTCTTCGAGTTTTCCTCGAACACCTTCGGATCGGTCGGCGGGCCGTCATAGGCCTTGGCGAATTCGGTGTTGAGCGGCAGCGGCAGCGTCAGCGGCGCGCCGTTGGAATTGATCGCCTGAACAACGAGGTTCTGGCCCTTCTTCATGTTGGCGATCAGCTCGGGGGTTGCCTCATAGTCGGACATGCAGCCGTTCTGGAAGCAGATCACGTAGGGCGCCTGCTGCGGCGGGTTGCCGTCGACGATGATGCGGGTGCCGTGCACGAGCTGCATGCCGAGCGGCAGCGTGACGCGCAGGATCTTCTTGGGCTCGCCTTCCGGCTCGATGATCACGGCGGCGATGACGGGCTGACCGGACTCGATGCGGCCGTCCTTGCCGGTGAAGCAAACCTGCTTGGCGTTGGCTTCCTGGCCCTTCAGGCAGAACTTGGTCCAGGGGGCGTAGATGAGCTGGATCTGCTGATCCTGGGGCGCCTGCTGGCCGGCCGCAGCGGGCGGCTGGCCTGCGGCCGGTGCTTGGGCTGCCGGTGCCTGGGGTGCCGGAGCCGGCGCCTTCGGAGCTGCCTTGGGTGCCGCCTTGGGCGCAGCCTTCGGTGCCGCAGGCGCTGCCGGCTGCTGGGCCTGAGCGGCAGGAACCAGGAGCGCTGCATACAGAGCCGTTGCCGCCATCAGGGCGATAACTCGCCCATGCGGCCGGACCGGGGCGGCCAAGATACGGAAATTCATTGCGGAAAACCCTTTCTGAACGGCAGCGCCCGAAACCGCTGCAGGCGCCGACACATAGCCGTTTGGGCGGCTGTCTCCTAGTGAATTGGGGCGGATACGTGACAGGCGTTCCCGCCCTCCAATTGCACGCCTTCAATACAGCGGCGCGCGGAAAGATCAATGCCGACAAGCGTATTTGCGCCCATGCGACGGCGAGTTTCAGCGGCCTGTGATAAACCTCCCGATGTGACGTTTCGCGAATCAAATCCGGCACCTCACGCAGGTGTTCCCGGGCACGTTAGGTGCGCCGCATTGGCGACCGTCCGGCTCGCCTTGGCAGTCGTCCTGGCATTTGTTGTGGCCCTGCCGGTGAGCGGGTTTGCTCCTGCAACCGCTGCCGAGAGCCATGCGATTGCGATGCACGGCGCCCCGGCATTGCCTGCCGATTTTACCCACCTGCCCTATGCCAATCCGGACGCCCCCAAGGGCGGCCGCCTGGTCCAGGGCGTGATCGGTACCTTCGATAGCCTCAACCCGCTGATCATCAGGGGCGTTCCGGTCCAGCAGGTCCGGGGCTACGGCTATGAGCGCGGCTATGTCTACGAAAGCCTGATGGCGCGCGGCAATGATGAGCCCTTCACCCTGTACGGCCTGCTCGCGCGCAGCGTCGAGACCGACGACGCCAGAAGCCATGTGACGTTCCACATCGATCCGCGCGCCCGCTTCTCCGACGGGCAGCCCGTGCTCGCCGACGACGTGCTGTTCTCGCTGGCACTGTTGCGCGATCACGGCCGTCCGATGCACCACCAGTATTATTCGAAAGTCGCAAAGGCCGAAGCGATCGACCCGCTGACGGTCCGGTTCGATTTCGGCGGTGTCGCAGATCGTGAACTGCCGCTGATCCTCGGCCTGATGCCGATTCTGCCGCGGCACGCCATCGACCCCGAAAAATTCGAGGAAACCACGCTGGCGCCACCGACCGGGTCCGGTCCCTATCGCGTGACGGCGGTCAAACCCGGCGCCAGCGTGACCTTCACGCGCGATCCGAATTATTGGGGCCGCGATCTGCCGGTGAACCGCGGCCTCTGGAACTTCGACGAGATCCGGCTCGACTACTACCGCGAGGCCAACGGCATGTTCGAGGCCTTCAAGCGCGGCCTGTATGATTTCCGGACCGAGACCGAACCGCTGCGCTGGCACGAAGGCTATGACTTCCCGGCGGCGCGCAACGGCGAGGTGATCCGCGACGTCATCAAGATCGGCACGCCGCGACCATCCGAATTCCTGGTGTTCAACAGCCGGCGGCCGAAATTCGCCGACGTCAGGGTGCGACAGGCGCTGGCGATGCTGTTCGATTTCGAATGGGTCAACCGCAATTATTATTTCGGGCTGTTCTCGCGTGCAGGCGGTTACTTCGCCGGCTCGGACCTGTCCGCCTACGGGCGCCCCGCCGACGATCGTGAGCGCGAACTGCTGAAGCCCTACCTGTCGCATATCCCGCCCGACATCCTCGAGGGCCGCTATCGTCTCCCCGTCACCGACGGCTCGGGACGCGACCGCACCATCCTGCGCAACGCGCTCGCGCTGTTGTCGGAGGCGGGCTACGCGCTCGACGGCACGGTGTTGAAGCAGCGCTCGACCGGAACGCCACTCCGGATCGAGATCCTGGTGACGACACGCGAGCATGAGCGGATCGCCCTCGCCTACCAGCGCGACCTCAAGCGTGCCGGCATCGAGGCCGCCGTGCGGGTGGTCGACGCGGTGCAGTTCGAGCAGCGCCGAGTCGCCTATGACTTCGACATGATCCCCATTCGCTGGGACCAGTCGCTGTCGCCGGGCAACGAGCAGTGGTTTTACTGGGGTAGCCAAGCCGCCGACGTGCCGGGCACCCGCAATTACATGGGCGCCAGGGATCCGGCGATCGACGCCATGATCGCGGCGCTGCTGGCGGCGCGGGAGCGACCGGCCTTCGTTTCGGCAGTGCGCGCGCTGGACCGGTCCTTGATGTCGGGCTTCTACGCTATCCCCCTATTTAACTTGGGAGAGCAATGGATCGCGCGCTGGAATCGGATAGAACGGCCTTCGACCACGGCGTTGACGGGTTACCTGCCGGAGACCTGGTGGCAGAAGCCCGCCGCGCAATCCAAGTAGCCTGCCAAGTGACCTGCCAGATGATGCGAGCGGACGCCGTATGATCTGGTCTGATCGAAGCGATGCAACCGACGTTGAACCTGTGAACCAGTCGATCACCTCGCCGACGCTCGACACCCTGTTCAAGCGCACGCTGGCGCGGCAACCCGAAGCGCTGGCGCTGGTCGACCCGCTCAACAAGCAGCGCATCACCGGCCAAACCCGCAAGCGCCTGACCTATGCGCAGGCCGACCGCGCGATCTCGGCGATCGCGGCCCATTTCGTCGAGAGCGGATTGCCGGCCAATACGGTGATCGCGGTCCAGCTTCCGAGCACGGTCGAATTTGCCCTGACGGTGCTTGCCGCCCATCGGGTCGGCCTGGTGGTGGTGCCGTTGCCGCTGCTGTGGCGGCAGGCCGAACTGACCTCGGTGCTCAACCGCACCGCGGCACGGGCGATCGTGACGTGCGCCAGGATCGACGGCGTCTCCTATGCCGACATCGCCATGAACGCCGCCGCGGAAGCGTTCTCGATCCGCCACGTCTGCGGCTTCGGGACCGATCTGCCCGAATGCATGGCGTCGCTCGATCAGGCGATCCTGCAGGACTCCCGGACCACGCGCCGCATGATCGAGGACGGCCGCAAGCCGGCGCTGATCTCCTTCGACGTCACCAGCGAAGGTTTTCGTCCGGTGCCGCGCGCCCATTTCGGCCTGATCGCCGGCGGGCTCGCGATGTCGCTGGAGAGCGACCTCGCACAAGGCGCCACCATCATGTCGGCATTCGCCCCGATGTCGTTTGCCGGCATCTGCTCGTCGCTGGTGACCTGGCTGCTGTCGGGCGGAACGCTCGTCATGCATCACCCGTTCGACGAGGAGTCTTTCGAAACCCAGTTCAGCGATCACGCCTGCGACACGCTGATCGCGCCGGCGCAGCTCGCGCTGCGGCTCGACGAGCGCGGCCTGTCGGAGCGGCTGCCCACCCTGCGCAAAGTGATCGGCCTTTGGCGGACGCCGGAGCAGGTCGCCTCCAGTGCGCACTGGACGTCGCGACGGGTGACCATGACTGACGTCTATCTGTTCGGCGAGGCCGGCCTGTTCGGCGCCCGCCGCAACGCCGAGGACGGCGCGCCGGCCCCGATCAAGCCCGGGCCGCACAGCGCGCCGCGCGAAGCACCGGGTGCATCGATCGCCGGCGAGATCCTGCTGACCCCGAAGGGTACGCTCGGCCTGCGCGGGCCCATGGTGCCGGTCGCCGCCTATGCGCCTCCGCCGCCTCCGGGCGATACCCTGATCGCGCCGCCGCCGCGCGATTTCGTCGACACCGAATACGCCGCGCGGCTCGATCGCGCGACCGGCGCGATCAACATCACCGCCCCGCCTTCCGGGGTCATGACCGTCGGCGGCTACCGCTTCCTTGCCCAGGAGCTGCAGGAGTGGTCGCGCCGCCTCGGCCAGGGGGCGCTGTTGACTGCATTGCCGGACCGCCTCAGCGGCCACCGGCTGGCCGGACGGGCGCAGGACAACGCGCGGGCCCGCGACGCGCTCACAGAACTTGGGCTTAACCCGTTGATGGTCGAAGCTTTTCGCGACCGCGGCGGCGCCGGGATGAGTTAAAATCTTATCATTGCGTTAGTCTTATCATTGTGTTGACGCCGCATTAAGCCATGCGAACTAGCATCGCAGCCGTTGCTGTTCCTAAGCATTGGTTTCGAGCGTTCGAATGTCTCAACAAGGTCCGGTCCTCATCGTATCGGCGTCGGCAAAGCCGCCGTTCGCCGCGGTTCTCGATGAGACAAAGCTGTTCCCGGTCGTGGTCACCGACTGGAACGAGGTCGGACGGGCGATCGAGCAGGTCAAGCCGGCGGCGATCATCGCGGCCACCGAGGGCGTCGACTTCGTCACCCTGTCGGGTCTGGCCAAGCGCGCCGCCGCCCGCGCTCCCTATCTGCCGCTGATTGCGGTCGATCCCGCGACCACCCTGCCCGATACCGTGATCGCATTTTTCCAGCGAAAGGGCCTGCCGGACCGCCTGGTCGCCCGGCTCAACGCGTCCTTACGGGTTCGTGCGCTGCATGCCACCGTGATGCGCCGCCTGGTGCCTCCGGTACCGATCGCCATGTCGGACATCGATCCGGTCGGAGAGGCCACCACGCTGCTGATCGGCCGTGGCGGCGCCTACCCGACGCTGTCGGTCGCGCTCGGCGAACGCGCCGGCGTGGTCGGCGCGCTCAGCATCGAGGCCGCGGCCAAGCATCTCTCAAGCCGCGACATCGACGGCATCGTGCTGGGGGAAGGCTTCACGCCGCGTGTGATGGATGCTTTCCTGACGGTGCTGACCGAGGACGTCCGCTTCCGCCCATTGCCCGTGATCGTCACCTCCGGCGAACTGACGCCGCGTTACGAATTGCCCAATCTCGAGATCGTCACCGCTGGACCCACGCGCGTCGCCGACATGGCGCTGCCGATGATCCGGCAGCATGCCTTCGAGGCGCGGCTCGGCCGCATGCTCAAGGCGATCGACGCCAAGGGCCTGATCGATGCCCGCACCGGTCTGTTGACCAAGGCCGCGTTCGAGCGCGACTTCGCGACCACCGTCTACCAGACCGCCGAGCGCGGCGGCGCGCTCTCGGTGGCGCGGTTCACCTTCGACAACGCGCAACCGCGCGCGCAATTCGACGGCGCGCGGATCATCAGCCGGCTGATGCGCCAGGCCGATTTCGGCGCGGTGCATGACGATCGCTCGATCGTGGTGGCGTTCGCAGGCACCGACCTGCGCAACGCGCAAGCCATCACGCGGCGCCTGGCCAGCGTGATGCGCCATACCCAGAACGGCCGCCGCGACGTCAGAGCCGAGCCCGCCGTCAGCGTCGCCACACTGCTGCCGGGCGATTCCGCTATCTCGCTGCTCGGACGGCTGTTCGGGATGCCGGAGCGCGCGGCGTCGTAACGTCCAGATCGCGCCACACCGTCATTACGAGCGAAGCGAAGCAATCCACCTCTCCATGTATGCGGGACAATGGATTGCTTCGTCGCTTCGCTCCTCGCAATGACGCGGATAGGTCCGCGCCTCACGCCGCCTTCTTGCTCTCGGCGAGATTGGCGAGCTGCCGCAAAATCTCGGTGGTGCCGGCGAGCCGCTCTTCCGGCGTATCCCATTCCTGGAAGAACACCACCTTCATGTCGGGCCGCACCTTGGCGGCCTGGCCGTGCTGGCGGATGAAGGTCACCAGCCGCTCCGGATGCGCAAAGCTGTTGTCGCGGAAGGCGATCACGGCACCCTTCGGTCCGGCATCGACCTTCCCGACATTGGCGCGGCGGCAATAGGCCTTGATCGCCGCGACCTTGAACAGATAGCGCACTTCGTCCGGCAGCACGCCGAAACGGTCGCGCATCTCGGCCGCGAAGGCGTCGATATCCTCGTCGGTGTCGAGATCGGCAAGTCTGCGATAGAGCGACAGCCGCACGCTGAGATCGTTGACGTAATCCTCGGGGATCAGGACCGGCATGCCGATCGTGATCTGCGGCGACCAGCGGTCGGCGGCAGGCTCGGCGACGCCGGCCTTGAGGTTGACGATCGCCTCCTCCAGCATCGACTGGTACAGCTCGAAGCCGACTTCCTTGATGTGACCGGATTGCTCTTCGCCGAGCAGATTGCCGGCGCCGCGGATGTCGAGATCGTGCGAGGCGAGTTGGAAGCCCGCACCCAGCGTCTCCAGCGATTGCAGCACCTTGAGCCGCCGCTCCGCCTGCGCCGTGATCTTCTGCTGCGCCGGCAGCGTGAACAGCGCATAGGCGCGCAGCTTGGCGCGGCCGACGCGGCCGCGCAGCTGGTAGAGCTGGGCAAGGCCAAACATGTCGGCGCGGTGCACGATCAGCGTGTTGGCGTTCGGGATGTCGAGACCGGACTCCACGATCGTGGTCGACAGCAGGATGTCGTATTTGCCGTCGTAGAACGCGGACATGATGTCCTCGATCACGGTCGGCGGCATCTGGCCGTGGGCGACCGCGACCTTCATCTCCGGCACGTTCTTGTCGAGGAAATCCTTGACGCCGGCGAGGTCCTCGATCCGCGGCACGACGTAGAACGCCTGCCCGCCGCGATAGCGCTCGCGGAGCAGCGCCTCGCGGATCATCAGGGGATCGTGCGGCGCGACGAAGGTGCGGACCGCGAGGCGGTCGACCGGCGGCGAGGCGATGATCGAGAGCTCGCGGACGCCCGTCAGCGCCAGTTGCAGCGTGCGCGGGATCGGGGTCGCCGACAGCGTCAGCACGTGGACCTGGGCGCGCAGCTGCTTCAGCCGCTCCTTGTGGCTGACGCCGAAATGCTGCTCCTCGTCGACGATCAGAAGACCGAGGTCTTTGAACTTGATGGCCTTGCCGAGCAGCGCATGGGTGCCGACCACGATGTCGACGCTGCCGTCGGCGAGCCCCTTCTTGACCTGGTTTAATTCCTTGGTCGAGACCAGCCGCGAGGCCTGCGCGACATTGACCGGGAAGCCCTTGAAGCGCTCCGTGAAGGTGCGCGAGTGCTGGCGCGCCAGCAGCGTGGTCGGTACCACGACCGCCACCTGCCTGCCCTCCAGCGCCACGGCGAACGCCGCGCGCAGCGCCACCTCGGTCTTGCCGAAGCCGACGTCGCCGCAGATCAGCCGGTCCATCGGGCGGCCGATCTCGAGGTCCTTCAGCGTCGAGGTGATGGCGCCAAGCTGATCCTCGGTCTCCTCATAGGGGAAGCGCGCGCAGAACTCGTCATAGACGTGCGGCTGCAACGGGAATTTCGGCGCCTCGTGCAGCTGCCGTTCGGCGGCGATCTTGATCAGCTCGCCCGCGATCTCACGGATGCGGTTCTTGAGCTTGGCCTTGCGCGCCTGCCAGCCGCCACCGCCTAGACGGTCGAGCTCGACATTGGCGCTGTCGGAGCCGTAGCGCGACAGCAGCTCGATGTTCTCGACCGGCAGGAACAGTTTTGTCTCGGCCGCATAATGCAGTTCGAGACAGTCATGCGGCGCGCCCGAGACTTCCAGCGTCTGCAAGCCGACGAAGCGGCCGATGCCGTGCTCGACATGGACCACGAGGTCGCCGGTCGCAAGGCTCGTCACCTCCGAGATGAAATTGTCGAGTTTGCGGCTCGCCTTGCGCGGCCGCACCAGGCGGTCGCCGAGAATGTCCTGCTCGCTGATGACGGCGAATTCGTCGGTCTCGAAGCCGGATTCCATGCCGAGCACGGCGAGCATGGTCTCGTTGCGCGGCGTCGCCTGCACGATCCGCCAGGTGTTGACGCTCGTGGTGTTGAGCAGCTTGTGATCGCGCAGCATCGCGCCCATGCGGTCGCGCGAGCCCTCGCTCCACAGCGCCACGATGACCTTCTTGCGCTGCGACTGCAGCGCGCCGATGTGGCCGACCACGGCCTCGAACACGTTGACGTTGGTGTCGGCACGCTCGGGCGCGAAATTGCGGCCTTGCCGCGCGCCGGCATCGAACACTTCGGTCGAGCCTTCCGGTACCGCGAACGGCGTCAGCCGCGCCAGCGGCGCGTCGCCGAGCAGCCTGGTCCATTCGGCCTCAGACAGATAGAGCTGGTCCGGCGGCAGCGGCTTGTAGATCGCGCCGCTGCCGGGATGCTCCAGCGCCTCGCGCCGCGCGTCGTAATAGTCAGATATCTGCGAGAAGCGTTCGCGCGCGGCGTCCTCGCCCTGCGGCTCGATCGCAATCGTCGCGCCGTCGAGATAGTCGAACAGCGTGTCCATCCGCTCCTGGAACAGCGGCAGCCAGTGCTCCATGCCGGGATGGCGGCGTCCCTCGGAGACCGCTTCATAGAGCTGGTCGTCGCGCCCCGGTGCGCCGAAGGCTGCGACATAGCCCATGCGGAAACGGCGAATGGTTTCGGTGGTGAGCTGGAATTCGGAGACCGGCACAAGGTCGAGCCCGCGCATATCGAGATGCGTGCGCTGGGTCTCGGCATCGAAGGTGCGGATGGATTCAAGGCTGTCGCCGAAGAAATCGAAGCGCACCGGCTGGTCGAGGCCGGCCGGAAACAGATCGAGGATACCGCCGCGCACGGCGTATTCGCCGGGCTCGCGCACCGTGGACGAACGGGTGTAGCCATTGTGCTCGAGCCAGGCCACGACCGAATCCATCGGCACGACATTGCCGGGCGCAACCGACAGCGCTTGCGCTGCGACCTGATCGCGCGCCGGCACCCGCTGCACGGCGGCGTTCACGGTCGTGAGCACGATCAGCGGCTTGTCGCTGCCGACGAGGCGCGACAGTTTCGCCAGCGCGGTCAAGCGCTGCGCCAGGATGCCGGAATGCGGCGAGACGCGGTCGTAGGGCTGGCAGTCCCAGGCCGGAACCTGCATCACGGCGATATCGGGCGCGAAGAACTCCAGCGCGCGGGCAAGCTGCTGCATCCGGGCGCCGTCGCGGCACACCACGGCAAGGCTGACAGCCGACCGCTTCGGTTGCGCGGCGATGGCGCGCGCCAGATCGGAGATCACGAGCCCTTCGGCGCCCTCGGCGACGTTGGCGATGGTCAGCACCCGGCCGGGCGCGAGCATCGCGGCCGGCGATTTCATCGGCTGTTTCATGCGCTGGAATCCGCGACCCGGAACGCCTTGATACGGGCAAACAGCGCGGTCGCGTATTCGGCCGGCAGCACCTTGTCGCCGGTCAACGCGGCATAGAGGTCGGGGTCCGGCACCTCGATCAGGTGCTCGAGCTCGCCGATCTCCTGATCGGACAGATCCGCAATGGTCGCATCGGCAAAGCGGCCGAGGATCAGGTCCATCTCCCGGGTGCCGCGGTGCCAGCAGCGAAACAAAAGCCGCTTGCGGCGGTCATCGAGCCCCTGGCTCGATCGTGTCGATCCCGTCATGTCCCAAAATCCATCGAACGCCAAAAGCCCGGACGTGCCGGGCGGGCCTTGATATAGCGATGGCAATGGCCGATGTCAGCCCTTATCCGCCGCCTTTTGGGGTTTCCTGGCGCGCATGACGCGAGTCGTGTGTTAGAGGACACCGATGCGCCCAGCCCTGCTCAATCCGCTGTTTGCCCAGGTCACGACGCTTTCGGGTGTCGGCCCGAAGCAGGACAAGCTGCTGCGCTATTTGCTCGACCGCAGCGAGACGCCGCGGCTGGTCGATCTGCTGCTGCATCTGCCGGCGAGTGTGATCGACCGCCGCGCCCGGCCGAAGATCCGCGACGCCGCGGTCGGAACCATGGTGACGCTGGAGGTCACCGTCGACCGCCATCGCCCGCCGCCGCCGCGCAACTCGCGCGCGCCCTACCTGGTCTATGCCAGCGACGACACCGGCGATGTGGTGCTGACCTTCTTTCGCGCCCAGCCCGGCTATGTCGAGAAGCTGCTGCCTGTCGGCGAGAAGCGCTACGTCTCCGGCACGCTGGCGATGTATGACGGCATCCCGCAGATCGTGCATCCCGATCGCGTCGTCGACGAGGCCGGCTTCGCCAAACTCTCCGGAATCGACCCGGTGTATCCGCTGACCGAAGGGCTCGCGATCGGCTCGCTCCGCCGCGCCATCGCGCAGGCGCTGACCAAGCTGCCGGACCTGCCGGAGTGGATCAGTCCCGGGGTGCTGCGCCGCTGCAACTTCCCGCCGATCAGGGAGGCGCTGACCCGCGTCCACGTTCCGGTCGAGCTGACCGACATCCTGCCCGATGGCCCGTTCTGGTCGCGCCTTGCATTCGACGAACTGCTCGCCGGCCAGCTCGCGCTGGCGCTGATCCGCGCCACGTTGCGCCGCCCCGCCGGCGTGCGCAACGCCGGCGACGGCCATCTGCGCAACAAGATCATCGACGCCCTGCCCTATGCGTTGACCAAATCGCAGCAGGACGCGGTCGCAGCGATCATCGCGGACCTGCAGCAGCCGGTGCGGATGCTGCGCCTCGTGCAGGGTGATGTCGGCTCCGGCAAGACCGTGGTGGCGCTGCTCGCGGCCGCAGCCGTTGCGGAAGCCGGCAAGCAGGCCGCGCTGATGGCGCCGACCGAGATCCTGGCGCGGCAGCACATCAAGACCATCGCGCCGCTCGCCGAGAGCGCCGGCATGCGGGTTGCGATCCTCACCGGCCGCGAGAAAGGCAAGGAGCGCCGCGAGCTCCTGGCGCAGCTCGAGGCCGGCGAGATCGATCTTCTAGTCGGCACCCATGCGCTGATCCAGGACGACGTGATCTACAAGGCGCTGGCGCTCGCCGTGGTCGACGAGCAGCATCGCTTCGGCGTCCGCGAGCGCCTCGCGCTGACCTCGAAGGGCGAAGCCGTCGACGTGCTGGTGCTGAGCGCCACGCCAATTCCGCGCACGCTGGTGCTGACTTACTTTGGCGACATGGACGTTTCGGAGCTGCGCGAAAAGCCCGCCGGCCGCCAGCCGATCGACACCCGCGCGGTGCCGATGAGCCGGATCGAGAACGTCATGGACGGCGTCGGCCGCGCGCTTGGCGCCGGCAAGCTGGTCTACTGGATCTGCCCGCTGGTCGATGAGTCGGAGGCCGAGGGCACCGAGCACCTCACCAACGCCACCGAGCGCTTCGACAGCTTGCAGAAGCGGTTCGGCGATCGTGTCGGCCTCGTGCACGGCCAGATGAAGGGTACCGAGAAGGACCGCGTGATGGCGCAATTCGCCGCGCACGAGATCGGCCTGCTGGTCGCAACGACCGTGGTCGAGGTCGGCGTCGACGTGCCGGCGGCGACCATCATGGTGATCGAGAACGCCGAGCGCTTTGGTCTCGCGCAGCTGCATCAATTGCGCGGCCGCATCGGACGCGGCTCGGAGGCCTCGACCTGCCTCCTGCTCTACAAGGAGCCGCTTGGCGAGATGTCGAAGGCGCGGCTCAAGGTGATCCGCGAGACCACCGATGGCTTCAGAATTGCCGAGGAGGATCTGAAGCTGCGCGGCGAGGGCGACGTGCTCGGCATCCGCCAGAGCGGCCTGCCCGGCTACCGCATCGCGCGCTCCGAAGTGCACGGCCAGCTCATCACCCAGGCCCGCGACGAGGCGTTGCGGATCATGAAGGACAATCCGAAGCTGAAGGGCGAACGCGGCGAAGCGCTGCGCGTCCTGCTCTATCTCTACGAACGCGACGAAGCCGTGCCGCTGATCGGCGCGGGGTGAAGGATCAGCCCTCGACCTTCGCCGGCGCGGGCTGTGTGGCCGGCTGCAGCGAGGCCTGGTTGGCGATCCGCGCGGCATTGGCCATGCCGGCGAGCGCCGCAGCGCGCTTCTGATCGGTGGAGCCGGGCTGCACCACGCCGGCCGACATGATCAGTGTCGCGGCATCCTCGGTGCTCATCTCGATCTCGATGATCTTGCTCTTCGGCACGTAGAAGAAGAAGCCGGTGGTCGGGTTCGGCGCGCACGGCAGGAACACCGAGATATGCTCCTCCCCTCCGGGGAAGCTGGCCGCGAGCTCGGCGCTCGGCGCCTGCGAGATCAGCACGATCGACCACATGCCGGGCGACGGAAACTCGACGAGGCCGACGCGGCGGAAGCTCGAGCCGTTGCCGGAAAACAGCGTCTCGAACACCTGCTTCAGGCCGCGATAGATCGCACGCACCGCAGGAATTCGCCCGAGCAACCGCTCGCCGAGATCGACCAGGGTTCGCCCGATCAGGTTGGCGGTGAGGAAGCCGAGCAGCGTCAGCGCGATGACCGCGACGATCAGGCCGGAACCGGGCAGCCCGAACGGCAGATAGGTTTCCGGCCGGTACGCCGTGGGCACGAACGGACGGACCAGATTGTCGACCCAGTTCACGAACCACCAGGTCAGATAGAGCGTGATCGCAACCGGCCCGGCCACCACGAGGCCGGTCAGGAAATAATTGCGAAAACGCGCCATCAGCCCGCGCGGGGCATCCGGGGGCAAATCACCCGTGACGGGAGGTACTTGGTTGGAAGTCATTGCGGTTCCAAGGTCGTCGAAGCGGCGTCGAAACGGCCGTTGTCCACCATCCAGCTAAGCCATTCTGACGCATTTTTGAAGGGGCCGCGTGACCGCCCTGCTTGCGACTATTCGACCGTGACCGATTTGGCCAGATTCCGGGGCTGGTCGACGTCGGTGCCCATCACAACGGCGGTATGATAGGCGAGCAGCTGCACCGGAACGGCGTAGACCATCGGCGCGAAGGTCGCTCCCATGTCCGGCATCACGATCGTCACGAGCGACTGGATGGTCGCCTCCGATGCCCCCTTGGCGTCGGTCATCAGGATGATCTTGCCGCCGCGGGCGGCGACCTCCTGCATGTTGGATACGGTCTTCTCGAACACCTTGTCGTAGGGCGCGATCACCACGACCGGCATGTGCTCGTCGATCAGCGCGATCGGCCCGTGCTTGAGCTCGCCGGCGGCATAGCCCTCGGCATGGATGTAGGAGATTTCCTTCAGCTTCAGCGCGCCTTCCAGCGCCAGCGGATAGCTGGTGCCGCGGCCGAGATAGAGCACGTCGCGCGACTTCGAGATCTCGCGCGCCAGCTTCTCGATCTGCACTTCGGTGGTCAGCGCTTCCGACATCAGGCGCGGAATTTCGACCAGCCCGTGCACCAGCTTGGCTTCATCGGCATCGGACAGCTCGCCGCGGGCCTTGCCGGCGGCGACCGCGAGCGAGGCCAGCACCATCAGCTGGCAGGTGAACGCCTTGGTCGAGGCGACGCCGATCTCGGGACCGGCCAGCGTTTGCAGCACGGTCTCGCTCTCGCGCGCGATCGTCGAGGTCGGCACGTTGACGACCGAGAGCGTGTGCGCGCCCTGCGCCTTGGCGTAGCGCAGCGCCGCGAGCGTGTCGGCGGTCTCGCCCGACTGCGAGATGAAGATCGCAAGGTCGCCCTTGCGCAACGGCGCCTCGCGGTAGCGGAATTCGGAGGCGACATCGAGCTCGACCGGCAGCCGCGCCAGCCGCTCCAGCCAGTATTTCGCGACGAAGCCGGCATAGCTCGCGGTGCCGCAGGCGGTGATCGAGATGCGCTGGATATCCTTGAAGTCGAACGGCAGCTTGACCGGCATGATGACGCGCTCGGTCGCCATATCGACGTAACGGGCGAGCGTGTGGCCGACCACTTCCGGCTGCTCGTGGATCTCCTTCGCCATGAAGTGGCGATAGTTGGCCTTGTCGACCAGCGCGGTCGCCGTCGTATGCTTGATCGCCTCGCGATGGACGATGGCGTTGTCCTTGTCGAAGATCGTGGCGCCCCTGCGGTTCAGCACCACCCAGTCGCCGTCCTCGAGATAGCTGATCGTGTCGGTGAACGGCCCGAGCGCGATCGCATCCGAGCCGAGATACATCTCGCCCTCGCCGTGGCCGATCGCAAGCGGCGGGCCGTTGCGGGCGCCGATCATCAGGTCGTCATTGCCGGCGAAGATGAAGCCGAGCGCAAACGCGCCGCGCAATTGTGACAGCACCGCCCGCACCGCCTCGACCGGCGCGACGCCGCCCTTGAGCAGGTTGTCGACCAGATGCACCACGACCTCGGTGTCGGTCTCGGTCGCGAACACCGCGCCCTTGGCCTCGAGTTCCTCGCGCAGCTCGCGGAAATTCTCGATGATCCCGTTATGCACCACGGCGACGCGTTCGGTGGCGTGCGGATGCGCGTTGTTCTCGGTCGGCCTCCCGTGGGTGGCCCAGCGGGTGTGGCCAATGCCGGTGTGGCCGCCGAGCGGCTTGGCCTCCAGCCGGGTCTCAAGATTCTTCAGCTTGCCCTCGGCGCGGCGCCGCGCCAGCGAGCCGTTCTCGAGCGTGGCGACACCTGCGGAATCATACCCGCGATATTCGAGCCGCTTGAGCGAATCCACCAATTGCTCCGCGACCGGAGCGCGTCCAAGAATGCCGACGATGCCGCACATGCGGTTCAATGTCCCCAAAAATCGCCGAAAATTTGCCAAAGCGGCGACACGGTCCCTTAACGGGAATCGCCGGTCGCAAGATACTCAATAATTATTGCCGATTGCGACAGTCTTAAACGGCAGGTGGACGCGAAAGGCTGGTTAATCGGGGCTAACCATGCCGGCACAAAGTCGCATCGCGAGGGCCCGTGCCTCGACTATCGAGGTACACGTTAAGGATGTGATAAGCCCTCCACGGCAACCGTAGCCACAGCGCGAAACAACAAGCCACGATCAATCACACTTCGCGTTGCACGCCAAGAGTGCCTTCCGGTCGGAGGCCAAGTGAACCACAGGAACAATTTCGACGTTCTCAGGCTGTTTGCGGCCTGCAACGTCTTGCTGCAGCATGCGGCCTATCTGCAAGTTCCATGGCCCAGGCCGCTGCCCCTGCTGGTCGTTTACACGTCCGGCGTGCCGGTCTTCTTCATCATCAGCGGCTTCCTGATCACGGCCACCTTCTTTCGCCACGATGGCGACGTCCTCGCATACCTTCGTAATCGCGGCCTGCGGATCTACCCGGCGCTGTGGTTCACGCTCGCAATCGTCCTCGCGATGCTGGTGGCGTTCGGCGCATTGCCGATCGGGTCGATCCTGAGCCGGGAGTTTCTGCAGTACTGGACGGTCATCCTCGCAACCGGCTCCGACTCCTTCGCCAACCGGCTGCTGGCGCCGTACCCCTTCGCCTGGAACGCCGCGCTGCCGTTCCTGCCCACCGCCGCGCTGTGGACCATCGTGCTCGAGTTGGGGTTCTACCTGATCGTGCCCCTGATCTTCCTGCCCCCAATCAGGCGCCGCCGCTGGGCCTCGCTCGCCGTGGTGCTCGCCGTGACCGTCTATTCGCACCATTTGGCCAATGTCACGACGGACGAGGCCACAGCAGTTACAAACCCTCTGTTCTATTTCTGGTTCTTCGGCATCGGCTCGATCTTGTCGCTGCTGTGGCCGCGAATTGATCGGCTGTTCCGCGGCAAGTTCATCCTGTGGGCCCTGCTCTATGCCGAGATGATTGCCCTCGTCGGCGACCAGCGCGGCATCGTCTACGATCATCCGACAGTGCAATCGACCGCACTCACGATCCTCCTTGCCTGCTGCGTCATTTCCGCAGCCTTCACCTGGACCAGTCTGTCGAAGCTCCTCGCGGGCAACGACCTGTCGTACGGCATCTATCTGCATCACGTGCCGGTCGTGATTGTCCTGCACGCCTACGGATGGCAGGGCTTCCCGGCCGCGGCCCTCCTGATCGTGACAACGACCATCGCGGCGTTTGCGACGTGGCGCGTCATCGAGCGGCCGGCCATGCGATTCAAAATTCATTCGGCCCGAAAAGCTTCGACGTCCGACGAGCACCAGTGCCCGGAAGCATTGGACAACCCGGCGTATCGCGCCGGCTAGTTCCAGCCAACTTGCAGCCGGATTGCTGAGGCGCGCGCGAGCATTATCGGCACCTGGGCCGGATCGGACGGCTGGTTAATCGGGGCTAACCAATTTGGCACGAGTACGTCACCCCGACCGACGCCATTGGCCTCCGGCAGCGCAGCGCTTCAACACCGGCCATTCCACCATCGACTGCACGGTGCGCGGCCAGTCGCGCGACACCGCGACGATCGAGGTGATTTCGACCTCGGGCATTCCGGACCACTTCAAGCTTGCCATCGCAGCGGACGCGCTATCTCGGGTGTGCCGGATCACCGCGAAGGCCGACAACCGGATCGAGGTCGCCTTCACCTGAGCGTAATCTCCGATCGCCATTCCGGAGCTCGCGCCAAGAGGCGCGCGCCGGAATGGCGAGAGGACAGCTCGCGTCGCACCAGCGCCCTAATTCTCGACCCGGTAGAGCCGCCATCGCTCCGGCACGCCTCTGAGCTGATGCGCGCCGCGATCGCTGAAGCGGATTTCGGTCTCCGACATCAGATCCTTGACCGCACTCGAGACCAGGACTTCCCCGGCACGCGCTTTCGCGGCGACGCGGGCGCCGATGTGAAACGCAAGACCGATGACCTCGGCCCCGCTCACCTTGTACTCGCCAGCATGCAGCCCCACCCTGATCTCCAGCCCGAGCGTGCGCACGGCCTTGACGATCGCGGTCGCGCAACGGACCCCGGCCACCGGTTTGCCGAACGTCGCCAGCACGCCGTCCCCCGTCGTCACGACTTCCTTTCCGCGCAACGCCTTCAGCTCGCGGCGGACGGCTGCGTAATAGTGATTCATCACTGTCGCCCAGCGCGAGTCGCCGAGCCGCGCGGCCTTTTCGGTGGATCGGACGATGTCGACATAGAGGATGGTGGCGAGCGCCTGCTTGAGCTCCGAGCCCCGAGCGGCGGTTCGACGCCGGTTCGCGATATTTCCAACCAGCGGCTCATAGCGATGGCTGCGTCGCCGCGCGATGGCGGCCTTGGTATAGACCTGGGCGCGCTGCACCGTGCGGCAGCGGACGGTTTTTTCCTGCGGCGGGAACGTCCAGTAGACTTTTCGCCCCGCTCCAGCGCCCTGAACCTCCACGGCGCCCCATTTCAGGAAGACCGTCGAGCCAGTCCGTCGTATGCACCATGCCTTGGACGTGTATCCGGAGACGTTCGACTGATGGACTCCGATGCGAAGGAATTTGGGCATGAGCGTCCGGCCGAGAGCGCTTGGGGTCCTAGCTCCGGTGAAGCGTAGTCAGACATTCGCGCGTTGGCAACAGGACGCCTTTGCGGGCTAACCGATCGCCTGCCCGTTCGATCCAGCGTCGCTATCGACGGCCAGGATCGCCTGCGCTTCCGCTATCGGCTGTCGCTCATCGTGAAATCGCGCAGGGGTCAGCCGGCTGCGATCGACCGTCAGGCCAAAGATGTCGAAGCGGTTGTAGTAGCCGACCACGTCGTGAAATTGCTTCGGCTCGACGCATCGATTGAGATCGATCTCCGCGTAGGCGATCCCCTCCCGGTCCTGCAATTCATCACCGAAGACGACCCCGGTCGGATCGACGAAGAAGCTTGCCGCACGCGGCGTCCGGTCGATCACGTCGGCGATCGTTCGATCGCGCTCAATGAGGAAGGCACGCATCGGCTCGTCCATGTAGCCGGCGGTGACGATCCCGAATACCTTGGCTTCGAAGCAGTGGGCGCTGGCCCGGATGCGATTGGCGGCGACGTTGTCGAAATTGCCGCCGCCGGCCGGGCGCCTTGTCGGCCACATCGGCGGCCAGCTCGAGATGTGCACCTGTTCGCCCTGCGCCATCAGCGCGAAGCGGGCCAACGGGTTGGTGTTCTCGCCGCAAATCAACCCGCCGATGCGGCCCTGCCGCGTCTCCGCGACGACGAGGCCCGCACCATCCCCCGACGACCACACCAGCTTCTCATAGAAGGTCGGAACCAGCTTGCGGTGATGGACCAGGATTTCGCCGGTCTCGCCGATCAACAGGTTCGAGTTCCAGAGCCCTCCGACGCTGACGGCCGAGCGCTCGCTGATCCCGATCGAAACGGTGACGCCGAGGGCGCGCGCCTCGGCGCAAAGCCGCGCCACTTCCGGTCCGTCCACCAGCACGGATTGCTCGGCCATGCGCACGAACAGGTCGTGATTGTCGATCGGCGGCCACAGTGCGGCCCAGACCGGAAACGCAGGAATATAGGTCTCCGGAAACGCGATCAGCTCGGCGCCGGCCCTGGCCGCCTCGCGGATGATGGCGATCGCCTTCTCGGTGGTGGCCCGGCTGTCGAGGAAGACGGGCGCGGCGTGGACGGCAGCGGCCTTGAAACGAGGGAGCATGTCGAAAATCCCGGCTAGGACTGGGGGAGCGAAGCGGTATCATCCCTGCCTTCGCGGCATGCATGGGAATTGTCGCAAGGCCGGTTGCGAGGGATCGGAGCCACCGCGTGTTGGAATGGGAATTGCTTTGCTGACAAGGGCAGCAATCCGGAGGCAGGTCATGTTCGATACCATCAACTGGGACGATCTTCGGGTATTCCTCTGCGCCGCTCGCGCCGGGAATCTCAGCCAGACGGCGAAGCGGCTGCGGCTCGACCATTCCACCGTCAGCCGGCGTATCGCCCAGATGGAGGCGTCGCTCGGGATCGCGGTGTTCGAGCGCCACCGCACCGGGCTCAAGCTCAATGAAGTCGGCGAACGGTTGCTGCGTCATGCCGAGCGGGTCGAGAGCGCGGTGATCGCCATTCGCGAGGAGGCCAGCGCCAGCGACACCCAGGAGCTGGTCGGGACCGTGCGGCTCGCCACCATGGAGGGGATCGCCTCGCTCTATCTGGCGCAACGCTTTGCCAATCTGCGGCGCACCGCGCCGCAACTCTCCGTCGAGCTCGTCACGTCCGCCCAGACGGTCTACGTCCATAAGCGCGAGGCCGATCTGTTCGTGTCGTTCTTCCGGCCACCCGGGCCGGGCCTGATCTCGGAGCGCATCGGCAAGTTTCGGCTGGGGCTATTCGCGAGCCAGGACTATCTCGACAATCACGGCATGCCCAAAACCCTGCGCGACCTCGGCGATCATTGGTTCGTCTCCTATATCGAGGACCTGGTGCAGGTCGATTCGGTGCGCTGGCTCGCCGACGTCATCGAGGAACCGAAGATCGCCTTCCACTCCAACAGCATGATCGCACAGATGAATGCCGCGGCAGGCGGCCTCGGCATCGTGATGCTGCCGAGCTTTGCCACCAGGGACCGCCCCGACCTGATCCCCGTGCTGCCCGCCCTCGCCGGCACCGTTCGCGAGGTCTGGCTCAACGTCCACAGCGACCTGCAATTTGCCCCACGCATCCGCGCCGTCCGCGCCTTTCTGAAAAATACCCTGAAGCAGGACCCCGACATGCGGGTCACGCTGGCCGATGCCCTGCCGCAGCCGCGCACGGCAGATTGCAAAAATCCATAATTCCCTTCCGGCCGAGCCCGGCTGAAGCTCGTCCGATTGGCGCAAGGCAGAGCGCGCTGAAACTTTGAGGGGGCCGATATGAACGTGGTTATTCGCGGCAATGCCGATCCGGCGCCGAGCGGCGTCGCATTGGCCGAAAAACTGGCCAAGGAGCGGCTGACAGTCGCGCTCATTCTCAGCGCTGCGATGATCGTGATCTATTTCGGTTTCATGGGGCTTTTCGCGTTCGACAAGCCGCTGCTCGGAACCATGCTGATGCCGGGCCTGTCGCTTTGCATCGTGCTCGGCCCGCTCGTCATCATCTCCTCCTTCGTGCTCTGCCTGGTCTACGTGCTGTGGGCAAACCGGGTGTTCGATGCCGGCGTTCGCAAGCTTCGCTGAAGGGACAGGGCAAAAATGGGCAGCAGCGCGCTTTCGATCGGGTTCTTCTTTGCCTTCATGGCGTTGACGCTGGCGATCACCTATTGGGCCGCGCGGCGCACGCGCACCACCGAGCACTTCTTTGCTGCCGGCGGGCAGGTCACGGCGTGGCAGAACGGTTGGGCGCTGGCGGGAGACTTCCTGAGCGCCGCTGCCCTGCTCGGCATTGCCGGCATCGTCACCTCGAACGGTTTCGACGGCATGATCTATTCGATCGGGTGGCTGGTCGGCTGGCCGATCATCCTGTTCCTGATCGTCGAGCCGTTGCGTAACGTCGGCCGCTTCACCTTCGCCGACGTCGTGGCCTATCGCCTGCGCCAGCGCCCGGTGCGCCTTGCCGGCGCCGTCGGAACGCTTGCCGTCATCCTGTTCTACCTGATCGCCCAGATGGTCGCGACGGGATCGCTGATCAAGCTGCTGTTCGGCCTGCCCTATACCTGGTCGGTCGTCGTGGTCGGCAGCGTGATGCTGGTCTACGTCCTGTTCGGCGGCATGCTGGCGACGACCTGGGTGCAGGTGGTGAAGGCTGCGCTGCTGATGGGCGGCGGCATCCTGCTCGCCTTCCTGGTGTTGACCCATTTCGACATGAACCCGCTGAAGCTGTTCGCCGCGGCGTCCGAGAAATACGGCACCAAGGTGCTGCAGCCGGGATCGAAGGTGGTCTCGGGCCAATGGGACGCCATCTCGCTCGGGCTCGGCCTGATGTTCGGGACCGCCGCGATGCCGCATGTGCTGATGCGCGCCTATACGGTGAAGGATGCCAAGGCCGCCCGGCTGTCGATCCTCTATGCCACCGGCCTGATCGGCGTCTTCCATCTCATGGTCTTCATCATCGGCTTCGGCGCCATGGTGCTGGTCGGCGCCGACGCGGTGGCCAAGGCCGGAGGCGGCGGCAACATGGCCGCGCCCCTGCTCGCGCTCGCCGTCGGCGGCAACGCCTTCTTCGGCTTCATCTGCGCGGTCGCGTTCGCGACCATGCTCGCCGTCGTCGCCGGGCTGACGCTGTCAGGCGTCGCCACGCTCTGTCATGACGTCTGGACCAACGTGATCCGGAACGGCACCGCTTCGGAGGCCGAGCAGCTCAAGGTCGCGCGGGTCGCGACCGTCATGATCTCCATCTTCGCCATCATTCTTGGCATCGCGTTCGAAGGCCAGAACGTCGCCTTCATGGCGGGACTTGCGTTCTCGATCGCCTGCGCCGCGAATTTTCCCTCGCTCGTGCTCGCCATCACCTGGCGCCACTTCACGACGCCCGCGGCCGTAGCGAGCATCCTCGTCGGCACGCTGAGCTCGCTGGTGCTGATCTATCTGTCGCCGACCATCCAGGTCGACATTCTCGGCAAGCAGCTCTCCGCGATCGAGCACCAATGGTGGTTCGTGTCGCTGCGCAATCCTGCGATCATCAGCATGCCGCTATCCTTTGCGGTCGCGATCCTGGTCTCGCTGGTCACGCGGGAGAAGAACGCAAATCTCGCCTTTGACGAGATGCAGCGGCGCATCCTGCTCGGACCGGTCCAGCCGAGCAGCAACGAGCCCGGCCGGGCAAGGAGTGCGGCCTGAACCGCGTCGTGCAGGACGGCTGCCCTAACGCAAGCCTCGGAAAATGTGCCGCGAGAAAGCGGGCGTGTGACTCACGAGCCGCGCCACCCACTCAGTGTCGTCCTGGCGCCAGGACGACGATTGGAGAGATCGCGGGCTCGCACCGATTGCCGTCATGTTGATGAGACCACGAAGCGGTCGTCTCCGAGCACAGGTTGGCCGGCTCGCTCCCGCGCTACTTCCCCTTCGCCGCCTTCTCTTTCGTCTTCGCCGCGCGATAGCGCGCGGCGCCGCCCTCACGGATCGATTGTTCACTACGCTCAATGGCCATCGCGTCGTCGGGGACGTTCCTGGTGATGACGGAGCCCGAGCCGATATAGGCGCCCTTGCCGATCGTCACCGGCGCTACCAACGACGAATTGGTGCCGACGAAGGCGCCCTCGCCGATCAGCGTCTTGTGCTTGAGGAAGCCGTCATAGTTGCAGGTGATGGTGCCGGCGCCGAGGTTGGAATTGGCGCCGACATGGGCGTCGCCGACATAGGACAGATGGTTGACCTTGACGCCGGCCTCGAGCACGGCGGCCTTGGTCTCGACGAAATTGCCGATCCGCGCGCCGTCGCCGAGCGAGGTGCCGGGCCGCAGCCGCGCATAGGGACCGACCGACACCTTCTTGCCGATGCTGGCCTCGACGATGTGCGAGAAGGAATGGATCACGGCGCCGTCGTCGATCGAAACGCCCGGACCGATCACCACGAACGGCTCGATCGTGACGTCCTTGCCGAATGTGGTGTCGGCGGCGAGATAGACCGTCTCCGGTGCGATCAGGGTCACGCCGGCCTCGAGCGCAGCCTTGCGCAGCCGCGCCTGCATCACGGCCTCCGCCTCGGCGAGCTGCGCCTTGGTGTTGATGCCGCGCACTTCGTCTTCGCTGGTTTCGATCACGACGGCCTCCAGTCCGAGTTCCCTGACGATGCCCACGGCATCGGTCAGATAATATTCGCCCTTGGCGTTGGCGTTGCCGATCTTCTCGATGATCGCGAGCGCCTTGCTGCCGTCGAACGCCATCACCCCGGCATTGCACAGCGTGATCTTGCGCTCCTCCGCACTGGCGTCGGCCTGCTCGCGGATCGCGACCAGCTTGCCGTTCTCGACCACCAGCCGGCCGTAGCCGGTCGGGTCGGCGGCGTGGAAGCCGAGCACCGCAAGCGCGGCGCCGTCGCGCAGCGGTGCCCGCATGCGGGCAAAGGTCTCCGCCGAGATCAGCGGCGTGTCGCCGAACGCGATCAGCAGGTCGTCGGCGCCGCGGGCGATCGCCTCGCGCGCGGCCAGCACCGCATGCGCCGTGCCGAGCCGCTCGCGCTGCACGAAGGTCTGCGCATCGGGCCGCACTCGGCGTGCCTCGGCGGCGACCGCCTCATGGTCCGGGCCGATCACGACCGCAAGCTGCGATCCCGCACCGGAGGCGGCGGCGTTGAGCACATGCGACAGCAGCGGCTGTCCAGCCACGGGATGCAGCACCTTCGGCAGCGACGAGCGCATCCGCGTGCCCTCGCCGGCCGCAAGCACCACTGTCAGGCTGGTTCGCGCAGTCATTCGAAATCCCCGGTGTCTCGCGCAGGTCGCTGCGCAAACTTTGTCTTGGACGCCGTCTTTAATTGTTTTCCCCGGCAGAAGAAACCGATTCGCCCCCGTGGCGCTCCGGATTCAAGTTCCCGATCCATTTCCTGTTAATCTTTGCCTCGTGATTCGGCGGGCCTTGAGGAGGGCCAAGCGGGCTTTGGCCAAAGATCGCGACAATCTGGCGGCGGATTTGGACACCGAGAGCACCACCGGCTTTTTGGCCGAGGAGGATGCTTTCGATCGCCGCATGCTGTGGCGGCTCGGGTCGTGGGGCGTGGCCGCGGTCGGCGCCGTCACCATTGCCGTGATGGCCAACCAGTCGGCGTTGACGCTGCGCCGCGACCAGGTCGCCGCGTCGGATCTTGCGCGCCAGGCCCAGCAGTTGCAGACGCTGGCGAAGGAGAGCCACAACGAGACGCGCCGGCTGGCCTCCGCGATCGATACGCTCAACGGCGACCGCGACCGGCTGTATTCGCGCGTCACCACGCTGGAGCAAGGGCTCGACTCCGTGACCGGCGCGATCGCCCGGCAACCGGCAGCGGCGGTGTCCTCCTCGGCCGCAGCACAAGGCGCGCCGGCCGCGACGGCCAATGCGTCGCCGGCGCCCCCGGCCCTTGCCGTCGCGGCTGTCGCGACGATGCCGCCTGCCGCATTGGACAAGCCGGCGGCAACTGACAAGGGACCCGCGTCCGCCGACAGCAAGCCACCTGCACCGGTCGAGAAGCCGGTTGCCTCGGCCGAAAAGCCCGCGGCGGCCGACAAGAAACCGGCACCCGCCGCGATCCGGCAGCAGGCCGCCGCGGAGAAGCCGCCAGCCTCCGACAACGCGCCACCGGCTGCCGCCTCCACTCCATCCGTCGCCAGCCCGATGAGCGCTGCGGCCGCGGCCAATGCCGAGGATGCACAAGCGGCCGCGCCGGTGCCGGTCGCGGACAAGCCCCCGGCCGAGAAGCCGCTCGTGGCATCGCTCGATCCCGCGACGAACAAGCCGGCCGGACCGGCCAAGCCGCCGGTCGCCAACGATGTGAGCGCCGCCCCGATCCCGCCGCTGGTGATCACGTCCGACCCGGATTCCGGCATCGACGACGATGCCGGCGCGCCGAAGGCGCAGATCCAGCGCACCGAGTTCGGCGTCGATCTCGGCACCGCGAATTCGGTCAATGGACTACGCGCGCTGTGGCGCGGCCTCCTGAAATCCAAGGCCAACGCGCCGCTGGCCGCGCTGCGGCCGATCATCGTGATCAAGGAAAACGGCAACGGGCTCGGCATGCAGCTGCGGCTGGTGGCCGGACCGCTGAACGACGCCGGCACCGCCGCCAAGATCTGCGCCGGCCTCAGCCTGGTGCAGCGGACCTGCGAGACTGCGATCTATGATGGCCAGCGGCTGGCCCTGAACGAGCCGCCCGCGGGAGCCAAGCCGGCTTTGCCGCACCGGCGCGCCGTGCCGAAGCGCACCGTCGCCCCGCCGCCGCAACCGCCTGTCGCCGAGGAAAAGAAGCCCGAGCCGACCACGATCTCCTCGATGTTCCGGCGGAATAGCCAATAATCATGCCGGGCGAAGGGATTGCGGCCAAATTCTCAACCGATTTCGCTGCTTTGACCGCGCCTTGTCCCAGACCCCGTTCCCGACCATAGTGCCGCGATGACAAAACCTCCGTTCCGCCTCTCCCCATACCAAGTCCAGTTCCTGCTGGTCGTGGGCTTCGTTACCGTCGGCTACGCGCTCTACGTGCGCTATCTGGCCATCGAGTTCTCGCCCGTTGCGCTGGCGTGCGATGCCGGCACGCAGACCATGATCTGCAAGGCACGTTCGCTGTCGACGGTGCTGTTCAAGAACTCGGTGTTCGGCATCACGGCGCTGGTGATCGCGGTGTTGAACCTGATGCGGCCCTCGATCGTGCTGCTCACCGGCGGGCTGATCGCCGCCGGGCTCGGGATCGTGCTCTACAACGTGGTGCTGTCGGGGCTCGCGATCGGGCTGTTCATCCTGGGTTTTGCGCGGCCCGCGCCCGCCACAGCGTAGCTGCCAACAGCAGGTATATCGCGCAGGTCCAGTTCGACTGCCAGTTGATCGTGCCCTCGTTGTAGATCGTGTAGGCGGCTGCGATCGCCAGAAGGCCGGCGAACACGGATTCCGCGAGCGGCCGGATCCCTTCCTTCGGACGGTTGAGCATGGTCAGCAGCGCGAACGGCACGACGGCCATGGTCAGCGAGGCGTAGGGGAAATCGCGGTAGCGCGGATCGAAGGCGAAGCCGAGCGCGGTTTCGGCCGCGATCACGGTGGTGATGGCCAGCACGATCGCCAGCACCGCACCAAACATGCCCTTGCCGCGGTAGTCGCGCGGCCCGACCAGTTCCAGGAAGGTCGGCAGCGAGCGCCCGGCGATCAACGCGTGGGCGGCCAGCAGGGGCGCGGCGATCCCGGCCGCGAGCAGCGCGCCCCAATGCAGCCAGCCGCTGACGCCGTAGCTCTCATAATACATTTTGTCGCCGGCGATCCCGAGCAGCGCGCCCGCCGTCGTCGCCGAAATGCCGACCGCGATCCAGGCCGACGGCCGCGGCGTCCAGGGCCGGCGCCGCAGCGTCAGCCAGGCCACGACGAAGGTGGCAACCGACAGCGCCATGCCGCCCGCCATCTGCGGCTTCCAGTCCGGATAGTTGGTGATCGCAACGCCCGGCGGATACTTCACCTGTCGCCTGACCGAATCGAACAGGCCCCAATTGCCGCCGACGGTGCCCTCGAGCCTGCGCTTCCAGGGCTGGTCATAGGCCTCGATCAGGTTGACGCGAAAACCTTCGCGCTTGGCGAGGTCGAGGATCTCGGAGACCACTCGCGCCTGGTTGGTGCGCGACGGCAAGGCACCCTCCCGCATCCGCCCTGCGCTCGGCCAGCCGGTCTCGCCGATCAGGATCTCCTTGCCGGGGAACGTCACCGCCATCCGCTTGCGGATGTCGTCAACATGCGCGGCGGCGTATTTC
Source organism: Bradyrhizobium sp. USDA 3364 (assembly GCF_054056355.1). Lineage (NCBI taxonomy): Bacteria > Pseudomonadati > Pseudomonadota > Alphaproteobacteria > Hyphomicrobiales > Nitrobacteraceae > Bradyrhizobium > Bradyrhizobium sp. USDA 3364. The sequence continues at coordinate 6,912,362 of NZ_JBSRYG010000002.1, read as the reverse complement.
GCCTTGATCGGCACGTCCTCCCAATACGGCAGGATGTGAATGGTGACGAAATCGACCGCGTCATAGATCTCGCGGTTCTTCAGCCAGTATTCCCAGACGTCGGCATAGGTCACCGGGAGATTGCCCGCCGCCGCCTTCACCGCGCGGATGTTGCCGGCCAGATCGGTGGCCGTCATCTCGCCGCGCAGCAGCACCTCGTTGCCGACGATCAGCGAGGTGACCACACCCGGATATTCCTTGGCGAGCCGCACCGCGATCGCGATCTGCTGCAGGTTCTTGAAGCGGTTGCTGCTGAGCCAGATGCCCTGCATCACCTTCAAGCCGACCTTGGCCGCGACGCCGGGGACCTGGTCGAGGCCGTTCTCGATCGAATAGGTGCGCACGCAATCGGTGACCTTGGCGAGATCGGTGAGATCCTGCTCGATCTGCTCGACCGGGACTTGCGTGCTGGGATCCAGCGGGGTCTGTTCGCCGCGGAACGGGGTGTAGGACACGCATTGCAGCTTTGCGGCCGGATCGATCGGCGCACGCGGAAGCGTAATCGGCGTGGCGAGCCACCACCACACGGATGCAATCACGGCGAGCGAGATCAGGAGAAGCGCCAGCGGCGTACGAAGCGAAATCGGTTCCATCCTCCGGGGGACCGTCGAATTAGCCGGTCACAGCCCGTCTGCCAAGTGTAGGATTAGGTCAATACCATGGTTGTCCGGCGACAGTTTTGCGCTGGATTGATAAAGTTGTGAGTTTGCTGGACAAAATACCAAATTCCAGTCATCTGACTCCGCCAGAGTCTCCGCCGCACTGGAGACCTATTTGGACGGCATCACGCGAGCCGTTAGGATGATCCCGCGGGGGCATGGAACATTATCGGGGAATACATGCGTCGACGGCTGCTTGAGTTGAAGAACACTGCTTTGCGTCATTTTGCCGTAACGGGCCTTGTCGCTGGCCTTGCGCTCCTGAACGGGGCCGGTGGCGCTTTCGCCCAGAGCGGCACGCCCAATCCGCCCGACCAGGCCAAACAGCAGCCCGGACAACCTGACGCCAATGCCAATGCGCTGCGCGAGGCCAACCAGCGCAAGGTCGAGGAATTCGTCGAGGCCCAGCAGGCCATCAATGGTCCCGCCGGCAACCCGGAATGCGTCTGGCTCGGCCGCCGCGTGGTCCGCCTGATGTGGAACGACGACCTCGATACCGCGTTCCGCCATCTCGACCTGTATGACCGGTTCGGCTGCCCCGGCGGTCATGTCCAGGCCACGTTCCGCTGCCTGACCCGGTTCGGCGCCCAGATCGACGACAAGGTGCGCGGCAGTCTCGACGGCCGTATCCACGCCTGCTGGATCAATCCGGGCGCCCAGCCGCAGGCCGCGGCAGCCGCCGCCGGGCCGACCCCGGCGCCGACGACGGCGGGCAATGCTGCGCCTGCGCCGGCAGCGTCGCCCTCGCCTGCCCCGAGCCCGTCGGCGACCCCGGCACCGGCGTCGAAATAGCCGCGTCGCGCGATCGGGGCCGGCCGCGAATTTTTTCGCGGCTGGAACGGCTTGCGCCCTTAAAACGCCATCGCGGCATACCAGTTGTTAAATCGTATGGCGGAGATATCTTTCCGTCCGCCGACGTGTTGGTCGAACCCAGGGGACGGGTTCGCTTAGTCCTCAATCTCAGGCCCCGTATGGTTTAACCGCGATGCGCGCCGTCGTCGCCGTCCTGTTGCTTGTCACCGCCGCTCACGCCGCACTGTGGGGTCTCTTCCAGGAGAAGCAGTCGGCGCCGGATTTCCGCGGCACGCTGCCGAGCCTGTCCTACGCCCCCTTCGAGCCAGGGCACACCGTCGCCGACCTTGCTGCCGACACCGAGAAGGTGCGCGCCGATCTGAGGAAGCTGTCAACGCTTACAAAAGCGGTCCGCCTCTATTCGTCGACCGAGGGCAACGAACTGGTGCCGCCGGTCGCCGCCGAGTTCGGCATGAAGGTCACGGTCGGCGCGTGGATCGACAAGGACGCCAACCGCAACAACCGCGAGATCGACGCCGCGATCAACCTCGCCAAGCGCAACAGCAACGTCATCGGCATCGTGGTCGGCAACGAAACCGTATTCCGCGGCGAGCAGGTCCCGCTGGAAAACCTCGGCGCGGTTCCGGAGATCGGCGTGCCGCCGGAGGAATCCGAGCGGATCCTGCGCGAGGAAGCGCAGCGCCTGCACGACGCCGAAATGGTGACGGACAACGAAAATGGCAGCAGCGGCCTGAGCAAGCGTGCCGAGGCGATCAAATGGGCGATCGCCGAGAACAACGTGCACCGCCTGATCAAGGTGATCCAGCGCGTCAAGAAGTCGGTCAACGTTCCCGTCACCACAGGTGAAATCTGGAACATCTGGCGCGACCATCCGCAGCTCGCCAATTCGGCCGACTTCATCGCCGCGCACGTGCTGCCCTACTGGGAAAACTTCACCGACAAGCAGGCGGTGGATCAGGCGGTCGACCGCTACAACCTGTTGCGCGACTCCTTCCCCGGCAAGCGCATCCTGATCGCCGAATTCGGCTGGCCGAGCCAGGGCTACAATCTGCGCAGCGCCGTGCCCGGTCCGTTCCAGCAGGCCACGGTGCTGCGCAACTTCGTCACCCGCGCCGAAGCCATCGGCATGGACTACAACATCGTCGAAGCGATCGATCAGCCCTGGAAGTTCAATGAAGGCGGCGTCGGTCCCTACTGGGGCATCCTCAATGCCGACCGCGAGGCGAAGTTCGCCTGGACCGGTCCGGTCACCGATCCGAACTACTGGAGGATCGCGCTGGTCGCGGTCCTGGTCGGGCTCTTCATGTCGCTGCCGATCCTGCGGCTGGACCAGCCGACCGTGATGCAGGCGCTGCTGCTCTCGGCCGCGGCGAATGGCGTCGGTGCCTGGGTCGCGACCGTGTTCTCGTACTGGACCACGCACTATTTCGTCTGGGGCTCCGCCTTCGCGCTCAGCCTCGGCCTGGTGCTGCTGGTTCCGCTGGTGCTGATCGCGATGGCGCGGATCGAGGAGATCGCGGCGGTGGCGTTCGGCCGCGGCCCGCGCCGGCTGATCGGCAGGAGCGCGCCGCTGGCGCCGGCCACGATCGGCGAGAACGTGAAGTTTCCGAAGGTCTCGATCCACATCCCGGCCTATTACGAGCCGGTCGAGATGCTGAAGCAGACGCTCGATGCGGTGTCGCGGCTCGACTATCCGAATTTCGAATGCGTCTGCATCATCAACAACACGCCCGATCCCGACTTCTGGCGGCCGATCCAGGATCACTGCCGGCTGCTCGGCGAGCGCTTCAAGTTCATCAATGCCGAGAAGGTGCAGGGCTTCAAGGCCGGCGCGCTGCGGATCGCGATGGACCGGACCGCGGCGGATGCCGAGATCATCGGCATTATCGACGCCGACTATGTCGTGCATCCGGACTGGCTGAAGGACCTCGTGCCGGCGTTCGCCGATCCGCGCGTCGGCCTGGTGCAGGCGCCGCAGGAGCATCGCGACGGCGACCGCTCGCTGATGCACTACATCATGAACGGCGAGTATGCCGGCTTCTTCGACATCGGCATGGTCCAGCGCAACGAGTTCAACGCCATCATCGTGCACGGCACGATGTGCCTGATCCGCCGCGCCGCGATGGACAAGGCCGGCGGCTGGTCCAGCGACACGATCTGCGAGGACACCGATCTCGGCCTCTCGATCCAGCAGCAAGGCTGGCTCACGCACTACACCAATGTGCGTTACGGCGAAGGCCTGCTGCCCGACACCTACGAGGCCTTCAAGAAGCAGCGGCATCGCTGGGCCTATGGCGGCTTCCAGATCGTCAAGAAGCACTGGCGGCGCTTCCTGCCGGGCGCGAGCCGGCTGACGCCCGATCAGCGCCGTGAATTCTCGCTCGGCTGGCTCAACTGGCTGGGCGCCGAAAGCCTCGGCGTCGTGGTCGCGATTCTCAACCTGATCTGGGTCCCGATCGTCGCCTTCGCCGACATCGCGATCCCCGACAAGATTCTGACGCTGCCGATCATCGCCTCCTTCATCGTTTCGCTGGTGCATTTTGTCGCGCTCTACCGGCTGCGCGTGAACATCAAGGCCGGCCAGATGCTGGGGGCCATGATCGCGGCGATGAGCGTGCAGTGGACGGTGTCGCGCGCGGTGGCGCAGGGCCTGATTACCGAGCATCTCGCGTTCGCCCGCACCTCGAAGGGCGGCCTGTCGCGGATGTCGATCGAATTCCAGGCGTTCTGGGAAGCCGTGATCGGCGTGCTGCTGCTGATCGGCGCCGTCGTGCTTGTCGTGACCAACGGCTACAAGCAGGTGCGGGAGATCTACATCTTCGCGGGCGTGCTGGTGTTGCAGAGCCTGCCGTTCCTGGCCGCGGTCTCCATCGCGATCCTGGAGAATTCGCGGATCAACGAGTTCTCCTTCTGGCGCAACAGCGCGATCCGCACCGCGGAACTGATCGGGTTGCGCCCGGTCAGCCTGCCCTCGGTCGCCGCCCCGTCGCAGCCGGTCGGCTCGGAAATCCGCCACGACAGCTGAACCTACTTCAAGAGGCGGCCCTAACCATAGGTGCCGGAACAGCAAATCCGGCGCGAGCGGTACACAATTGACCGCCCCTCGGCTATTGACCCGATGGGCCCTGCCCCCTACACAGCGCGGACTGCAGCACGAACCGGGTGCGGGCAACCCGCCGACGTCCGGATCCGTTGTTCAGGTGAGTGAGCGCGTAGCTCAGGCGGTAGAGCACGTGACTTTTAATCATGGGGTCGAGGGTTCGAGTCCCTCCGCGCTCACCAAATAATTCCACCCGGCCGCTGACCAGGTCAACGAACCGGCGGGTTGTAGCGATCCCAGATGACGGTTCTCGAGACACCCTGCGTCGATCGCGGGATGGCGTCGTCGAACTTGTGATAGTGGTCGAGCTGCTGCTGCTCATTGCGCAGCTGCGGCGCCTGGGCAGACGGGTAAGGACTATTCGTACCGTTCCAATGGTCAGATCCCGACACGACACAACCCCGTCTTGGTTCAGATACGGGCTGGTTAGCATCGTTGCGCTTGTATCTCTGTATCGTCGCCGCAACAGCGCCGGCAAACCGCGCAAATATGAGCACACGGATTGTTTCCGCGGTTCTTCGTGCGTGAACGGTGCTCTAACCTTTGCTTCCGTGACGATACTGCAAAATGCGATGCCGGGAGCCAGCACATGAAACCTGCCTGGGCAGTCGCAGTTTGGCTTGCGCCTTGCGTGCTTGCCGCAACCGCCAATGCGCAAAGCTGCCTCACGGGCCCCACCAAAACGAAGGACGGCACGTTGCAGACGTGGACTGTCGTCAATCGCTGCGGCGCACCGGTAACACTGCGCTATTTGCTCAGAGGTCCCCTGGGCAAAGAGCCAAAAAGCGCAATCGTCTCCGCCTGCAGCAGACAGCAGATTCTTCAGACCTTCGAGACAGATCAGATCGATTTTCTAGACACGGCGTACGGTCCAGGCTGGGAGAAGATTTGCCCATCGTTGGACGATGAGGCGCGCCCCAAGAAGCGACCCGAGAAATCAACCAACGACACAGATCAGATCCCGTTTCCATCCATTAGCCCTCCGCCCTTGGCGGGTCCCAAGCCAATAGGTCCTGCGGGAGGAAAGCCGATTCCCAAAGGATAGCCAGGGCGCTGGTTGCTCGGTGTGCCTCCACGACCCGCAGTCACAATCTGGATGCGCCCGCGGCTGTTGAATCAATCGGGCATGCTTTGCGCCGCGGCCAGCACAGCGGCCGGATCAGCGTCGACCGAAGTCCATGCTGTAACGGCCTGCCGCACGGGCGGCACAGACCTGTGCATTTCAGGCGGTGTTGGGAATTCCAGTGCCCTGGTTCACAAATGAACTGCCGTCCAGCGTGTATTTTGCAGACAGGCAACCGGACCAATCGGGAGGTATCGTTGAGGCATGCAGCGCCCCTACAGGCCAGGTTCGTCGTTCGGCGAGGAAGCATCGACTGGATGGTCTATGATCGAGCACTCAAAGGGCCGGCACAGGTGAAAAAAGACGGCAATTTCGCCGAGAAGCTGACGAAGGAACAGGCCGAACACATCAAGCAGGCATTGACGGACGCCCTCAAGCCCGGGCCGTGATCAGGTATCACGGGTCCGAATACCCCGATTGGGGGGACACAAACCGTCAACAGACGAGACCTGTGTTACCTCGTAAGGTATATGAACAGAGTTGGGCAAAGCGAACGAGGCGCGGCAAAAAGGCGGCGCATCGGTGGAGCAAGTTAGGCCATCGCGAAATTGGTCTTTGATCACCGGACGTTTGCCCAAGCTCCTGTCAGCCGAACGATCCGGGAACAGCTCAAAGGCAGAGCCGCAATGGCCGTCCGAGACCTGCGTCTAGCGCTTCAGCCGGGCGATCCGCCTGTAATCGATCCACAACTCAATGAACTCGTGTGCATCCAGATAATCCTCAGCTCGACGCTTCTCTTCTTCGTCGTCGTAGCAACGAAATTCGTAGGTTGCGCGCGCGACGCCTGCAGGATCGACGCCGAATGCCACGTAAGGTTTGGGTCCTTCAATCATTTTGTCCTCATGACCTAATGTAGTCAGATTGAGAGGAAACCGGCGTCGAACGTTTCCCTTTGCAAATAAATGAAGAGGCCGCCGGCCGCCGACAGCGGCCTCTCGGACCCGATTAAAAATGAACGTCTTGGAAATGAAATCGCCGCCGCAGGTCCGTCGTTCTTAAACGATGAATCTGTAGGTCCGTGAAGTCCAAAACAGCTCATCCACAGTGGGAACTGTTGTGACGTTGCGAGCCCGACACACTTTCGGTCGCCGTGAGAGCTTGGCGACGGCGTCGCCGACGCAAGTAGCCGGTCAAGCTGGGCTTCCCTGCCCAGCTATCGCCGACCGAACAACGTGTCAGGTGCACCTGGCGGCCGGGAGACCGAGAGCGCATCGGCCTGCCCAAGAAGGGTATCCGTCAGCGATTGCCTGACATGTTCGGCCTGTTCTTTCGTCAGTCTCTCGGCGAAGCGGCCATTCTTTTTCAGCTGCGCTGGCCCCTTCAGTTCCCGATCATAAACCATCCAGTCGGTGCTTCCTCGCCGAACGAGGAACCTGGCTTGTAGCGGCGCTGCGTAGCTCATTGATTCTCCTACATTGGCAGATGCAATTCACTAGTTGGCTCCCGGAAGATACAGGCTAAGCCTGACAACTATCTGACGGTAAGCCGGCAGCAAAATACGCACTCAAAAGAACCAGCCCGCTTCCGGAGTTGGTGTTGGAAGTGGTGGGCGTGTAGCGTTCGCCCCGTTGCGGGTCTTATCCAAAGTCTGCCTTCGCGAGGCAATGCGAAATTGTTCTGTTGGTGAATCCGCACGGGTCTTCCGATCATGCCGTTAACCAGAAAACCCATCCAGGTTCCGCTGAAGCCCATCCCCAAAGGGCACGAAGCTCCGGCTTGCCGAGTCCTTGAGCTGCTCGAACTGATGCGATGATTGGGCCGGCCCGCATCCTTTGTGGTGACACCCGGCATGGCTTGTTGCCGGCCTTGCTTCATTCACCCTAAGATCGCGGCGCCTGTGTGTGTCAGGCCAACTACCTTTGCAATGACTTCCGACCAGATCAGTGGAGCAGCCTGCGCGATGAGCCCTATCGGCATGGTTGAACATCTAAGTGGTGGAGCTGGCAGCGACTGGCCAAATCTCGGTCAATACCGAGACAGCAATGCTGCGATAGCAGCACCACTTCGCGCGGTGTTCATCGGAGATTCCCTGACCGAGGCATGGCCTCGCATCGATCCCGAGTTGTTCTCAAACGGGATAGTTGGACGTGGCATCGCCGGCCAGACGTCGCCTCAGATACTGCTGCGTTTTATGGCAGACGTCGTCGCACTCAGGCCGAAGGTGGTTCACATTCTGTGCGGCTGCAATGACATCGCCGGCAATACCGGACCAACAACCTTCCGCGACTATCAGAACAACGTGCTGGCGATGCTGACACTCGCCGATGCGCACGACCTCCGCGTTATCCTGGGCAACTATGCCGATTACGACCAGTTTGCATGGGCGCCAGAAATAGATCCAAAACCTTGGATCCGGCGCATGAATGCCTGGATCGAGGATACCGCGAGAATGCGGGGGTACGTCTTCGCCGACTATCGAGCCGCACTTGGAGAGATCGACGACGCTGGAAAGGCGGCGATCATGCCAGATGGTGTCCATCCCAATGTCGCGGGTTATGCCTTGATGCGGCCCATCGCGCTCCGCGCACTTGAGCTGGCCTTCGAACGGACGGGTGCATAGCGGAGAACAAAGCGCCCGTTCTTCTTCTACTCAGCCATTTCTTGTTCGCTATTCTCGACAGAACGCCGCCTGCGCATTCTCGCAATCAGACCAAGCAACACCAGCGCTACTGCGTAATCCGAAGCAAGCCGGCCACTGATTCCGACGCAACCCGGCCACCGATTCCGACGGAAGTCGGCCACCGATTCCGATCGAAGCCGGCCACCCTGTTGAGACCGGCCTGACGCTCTCGAAGACGGCGATCGAATCGCGGACCAGCCCCCCTTTGCGGCCGAGCAAGGGGAGGTCTGATGCCCGCCGAGAGAGCGCCGATGCGGAAGGTTCGAGAAGTTTTGAGACTGCGGCACGCCCTTGGCGTGAGCGAGCGTGCGGCGCGGCAATCAGGATGGAAGTGGAGCGTCAATCAGGATGAGAGAGCTTCGCCGGGCTCGTGACGCAGGGAGGGCGTAGCCCGACCTGAGTTACGAGCCCGGCGACGGCGCGATCCACAGGGGACCGCGCCGTCTGGTGATCGCGGCCGGCTGGTTATGCAAGTGGTTCTTCCGCCAAGAGGAATCACTCGCGTGCCCGGCCGACACATCAATGATCACCAGATGAGGCTCTACATGAAGTACCGTCAGACCGATAGCCCGCCAGGGGCCGCTGCCAAGGCGTCGTTCAGTCCGTCAACCGCGTATCGGATCGAGAAGGATCCCCGCCTGCCATCGCAGAAGAAGGGTGAGCGCGGCCGTCGCCGGCCGGACCCGTTGGCCGATGTGTTTGAGACAGAGGTGGTGCCAATGCTCAAGGCCGCCCCCGGCGTGCGGCCGGTTGCGATCTTCGAGGAGATGTTGCGGCGCCATCCTGAGCTCGGAGCTGGAATCCGCCGCACGCTGGAGCGCCGGATCCGCGCCTGGCGGGCGATCCACGGCGAGGAGCAGGAGGTCATCTTCCGCCAGACCCACGAACCGGGCCAGGTCGGCCTGTCCGACTTCACCGACATGGGCGAGCTTGGGGTCACCATCGCTGGCGTGCCGCTCGATCATCGCCTCTATCACTTCCGGTTGGCCTATTGCGGGTTTGAGCACGCCCATGTCGTGCTTGGTGGCGAGAGCTTCGTCGCTTTGGCCGAAGGGCTGCAGAATGCCCTGTGGTCGCTCGGTGGGGCACCGCGGGAGCATCGGACCGACAGCCTGTCGGCCGCCTTCTGCAATCTCGATCGCAATGCGAGGGACGATCTGACCCGGCGGTACGAGGACCTCTGCGCCCATTACGGCATGCGGCCTTCCCGCAACAATCGCGGCATCGCCCACGAGAACGGGGCGATCGAGAGCTCGCATGGCCATCTCAAGCGGACGATCGCCGATGCGCTGCTGTTGCGCGGCACTGCCGACTTCGATGATCTCGCCGCCTACCGCGGCTTCATCGACGAGATCGTCAGCCGCCGCAATGCCCGCAACGCCAAGCGGATCGACCACGAGCGCGCCACCCTGCAGGCGTTGCCAGATCGCCGCACCTCGGACTACGAGGAGGTGATTGTCCGCGTGACGTCAAGCGGCGGCTTCACCTTGCGCAAGGTGTTCTACACCGTGCCGTCACGCCTGATCGGCCACCAGCTGCGGGTGCGCCTTTACGATGATCGTCTCGACGTGTTCGTCGGCGGCACTCATCTCGTCACCCTGCCGCGTGGGCGGCCGCATCCCAACGGCAAGCACGACCAGGTCGTCGATTATCGGCACGTGATCCATTCCTTGCGGCGCAAGCCGATGGCGCTGCTCAATCTGGTCTACCGTGATCGGCTGTTCCCGCGCGAGGCCTATCGTCGAACCTTCGACTCCTTGCGCGAACGGCTGCCGGACAAGAAAGCCTGCCGGCTCATGGTCGATCTGCTCGCGCTGGCGCATGAGCGCGGTTGCGAGGCCGACCTCGCCGGTCAGCTCGCGGCTGACCTTAACGCTGGCCAACTGCCCGACCTCGGACGGCTGCGCGCCCACTTCGCGCCCGATCCTGCCTGCGTGCCGCAGGTCATGGTGCAGCTTGCCCCGCTCGCCAGCTATGAGTGCCTCATCGGCGCCGGCCAGATCGGAGACGCCGCATGAACACGGCCAACACAGTCGACACTGGGCGCCTCAATCTGTTGCTCAACGAGCTGCGGCTACCCGCCATCAAGGTGCTATGGCCACAGTTCGCCGAACAGTCCGACAAGGAAGGTTGGCCGGCGGCCCGCTTCCTCGCCACCATCGCCGAGCATGAGATCGCCGAACGCGGCCGCCGTCGCGTCGAGCGCCATCTCGTCGAGGCGCGGCTGCCCGCCGGAAAGACCTTCGACAACTTCGACTTCGAGGCCGTGCCGATGATCTCCAAGGCGCAGGTGACTGCGCTCGCCGCCGGCGACAGCTGGTTGGGCAAAGGTGCCAATCTGCTCCTGTTCGGCCCGCCCGGCGGCGGAAAGAGCCACTTGGCGGCAGCCATCGGTCTCGCCCTGATCGAGAACGGATGGCGCGTCCTCTTCACCCGCACCACCGATCTCGTCCAGAAGCTCCAGGTGGCGCGGCGCGAGCTCAACCTCGAGGCCGCCATCAATCGTCTCGATCGCTTCGATCTCATGATCCTTGACGACCTCGCATACGTCACCAAGGATCAGGCCGAGACCAGCGTGCTGTTCGAGCTCATCAGCGCACGCTACGAGCGGCGTTCAATGCTGATCACTGCCAATCAGCCATTTGGCGAATGGAACAGGGTCTTCCCGGACCCCGCCATGACCCTCGCCGCCATCGATCGCCTCGTCCACCATGCCACCATCGTCGAGATGAACGTCGAGAGCTATCGCAGGCGCACCGCGCTCGAACGAAAGCGCGGTCCAGGACGGCCGCCTTCGCACGCGACACCCAAAACTGTCGCTGATTGACGCTCCGCGACAATCAGAGTTCAACAAAACTCTTGCGCGCGACAATCATCGCGGCAATCATCACCACGCCGCGACACCGACTCGCCATCCTGATCGTCGCGCGCTTCCCACCCAGATTGTCGCGCTATACGAGCGGCAGATCGCCGTCACCGTCGGCATCAGCCGATCGACGGTTGGCGAGTATCTGCGGCGGGCTGCCGTGATCGGCATCACCTGGCCGGTGCCGGAAGGGATGGACGACGGCGAGCTCGAGCGCCGGCTGTTCACGCCGCCGACATTCGAGGAGAAGCCGGCGCGGCCGTTGCCCGACTGGACGGCGGTGCACCGGGAGCTGAAGCGGCGCAGCGTGACGCTGCTCTTGCTGTGGGAGGAATATCGCGCGGAGCACGCGGACGGCTATGGCTACAGCCGGTTCTGCGATCTCTACCGGAAATGGAGCGAGACGATCTCGCCGACCATGCGGCAGGCGCATGGGCCTGGAGAGAAGCTGTTCGTCGACTTCGCGGGCGACACGGTGCCGGTGTTCGACGCCGCTACCGGCGCGCAGCGGCTGGCCCATGTCTTTGTCGCCGTGCTGGGAGCATCCAACTACACCTTTGCCGAGGCGCGCTGGTCGGAGGGGTTGGCTGACTGGATTGCGGTGCACGTCAATGCTTTGCGGGCGATCGGCGGCGTGCCGAAGGCGATCGTCTGCGACAATCTGAAATCCGGCGTCACCGCCACCTGTCGCTATGAGCCGGGCATCAACCGCACCTACCAGGAGCTGGCCCAGCATTACGGCACCGCGATCCTGCCCACGCGTCCGCGCAAGCCGCGCGACAAGGCGAAGGTGGAAGTGGCGGTGCAAATCGTCCAGCGGTTTGTGCTGGCGAGGCTGCGGAACCAGCGCTTCTTCTCGCTTGACGAACTCAACGCGGCAATCCGCGAGGCGATCGCCGACCTCAACGCCAAGATCATGCGCAAGCTCGGCGTGAGCCGCAATGAGCTGTTCGCGCAGATCGACAAGCCGGCGCTCAAAGCCCTACCGCCGATGCCGTATCAGTATGCCGAGTGGAAGAAGTGCCGGGTCGCGCCCGACTATCACGTCGAGCTCGCCGGTCACTACTACTCGGTGCCCTCACGTCTGATCCGCGAAGAGCTCGAGGCGCGCATAACCGACAGGACGATCGAGATCCTGCACAAGGGCATCCGGGTGGCCAGCCACGCCCGCTCTGACGTGCCCCATCGCCACACCACGATCCCGGAGCACATGCCGAGCGCGCACCGGCGCTATGCCGAATGGACGCCGGCGCGGATCAAACGAGAAGCCGCCAAGATCGGCCCCGCCACGATCGCTCTCGTCGAGGCGATCATGAGAGCCAAGCCACACCCCGAGCAGGGCTTCCGGGCTTGTCTCGGCATTCTGCGGCTCGCACGCAGCTACGGCTCGGCCCGCATCGAGGCCGCCTGCCAGCGCGGCAACGACATCGGCGCGACCACCTACGGCTCGATCAAGTCGATCCTGCAGCACGGGCTCGATCGCGCCTACGCGAATGAACAGCCGCCGGACGGGCCACCAATCCGACACGGCAACATCCGCGGCACCGATTACTACCACTGAAGAAAGGAGAGACGATGTTGACACATCCCACTCACGAGCGCCTCGTCGCGCTCGGGCTCAATGGCATGGCGAAGGCCCTCGACGAACAGCAACGACAGCCTGACATCGCCGCGCTGGCCTTCGAGGAGCGCCTCGCGCTGCTCGTCGACCGCGAGGCGACCGAGCGCGAGAACAAGCGCCTGGTCGCCCGGTTGCGGTTCGCAAGCCTCCGGCAAAACGCCGTCGTCGAGGATATCGACATGAAGGCGCCGCGCGGACTCGACAAGCCGCTGTTCCAAAAGCTCGTCGCCGGCGAGTGGATCGACCGGCATCAAAACCTGCTCATCATCGGCCCGACCGGCGTCGGCAAGAGCTGGATTGCTTGCGCCTTGGGCCACAAGGCCTGCCGGGACAACCGCTCCGTGCTCTATCAACGGCTGCCGCGGCTGTTTGAGGCGCTCGCCCTCGCGCGGGGCGACGGCCGCCATGCTCGCCTCCTCAGGACCCTGGCGCGCGTGGAACTCCTGATCCTTGACGACTGGGGGCTTGCCTCGATGACGGCCGAGCAACAACGCGACCTGCTGGAGATGATGGAGGATCGCCATGGCCGCGGCTCAACCGTGGTGACAAGCCAGCTCCCGGTCGAGCATTGGCATGAACTCATCGGCAACCCAACCATTGCCGACGCCATCCTCGATCGCCTCGTGCACAACGCCCACAGGCTCACCCTCAAGGGCGAGAGCCTGCGCAAAGCCGCCGCCAAGCGTCAGACGCTTGACGACGAGGCCGCCAACTGACCTGATGACGACGTCGTCGCGAGAGCCCGCCTCGGCAGGCGGCCGGGATCATCGGAATCCCCGGCCGGCTTCCATCGGTACAGGCGGCCGGCTTCGCTCGGAATCCACGGCCGACTTCATCGGAATGCGCAAGCGCTACCCCCGCAGCGATCATGATAGCGGCAGCGACCGTTTCCCAATCCGAGATTAGTGCTCTCACTCGTTTGCTCGCCGCTCACCCTTGACCGTCATCATCCTCAAGCGGACTTCACCGAACACTTCCGCAATACATTCGGCCTAGCGCGGGCGAGCCCCAGCTCAGGGGGTGAGCTGGGGCTGCCGGGGCTATGGAGGCTGTAGCGGCCAGCCTCGCGGCTATGACGCTACGACGACTTCCCGAGATTCAGCCACCAGAAAACGCAATTGCTGCGGCGCCCTACCACTTATGCGTCAAACGAGTGCGTCCTTGACGACAATTTCTAGCTCTTAGCGGCGGCCTCATAGCTCATCTGAACCATGTCAGCTGGCACAAGACGTATGACGCAAGCGGGCTAGGCTTTTGAGGCTCCGAGGACCTGGATCATGTCGCTGACGCAAGAAAGCTAAGGCCTGATAGGTCTTCTCAACGAAGCCGCCAGCCCGCGTTGGCGTTCGCACCGAGACCGACTTCGGCCCGGTTCCTTCGACGGAATGCCGGACCGTCTCACCTGCTGCCGGCATGCCGTTTCCATTCGAGCGTCGCGCGAACCGGGAATTCTGGATTCTCGCCGTTGACCTCGAATTCATCTCCGCATCGAGCGCACCACGGACCGCGCGCGCCAAGCGTGGTGCGATGTCCGAAACCGATCGGCCGCACGGGCGGCACAGACCTTGCTGTTTAGCTGATACGGGGAGTTCCAGTGTCCCACTTCAGGAATAAACCGTTGCCCGGTGTGTATTCCAGAGACGGGCAAGCGAACCAAATTGGGAGGTATCGTTGACCCACACAGCGCCTCTACAGGCCAGGTTCGTCGTTCGGAAGGGAACCATCGACTGGATGGTCTATGATCGAGAACTCAAGGGGCCGGCACAGTTGAAAAAGGATGGCCGTTTCGCCGAGAAGCTGACGAAGGAACAGGCCGAACAGGTAAAGCAGGTGCTGACGGACGCCTTGGAGTCCAGGCCGTGCCCCAAGTAGAACCAACTCGAAAAGGCCGAGGGAACATACCGTCAACAGATGACCCCAGTGTTACCTCGTAAGGTATATGAACAGAGTTGGGCAAGACGAACGGGGCGTGGCAAAAAGGCTCCGCATCGGTGGACCAAGTTAGGCCACGGCGAAATTGATCTTTGAACACCTCGCGTTTGCTCGAGAACGCGACGAGACTCTTGACGTCAGCCCAGCGGCAGCTCGCCCTGGCCGCCCGTCCAGTCGATGATGTCGACCTGGAGCCCGCGCTTCAGCATCTCGGCCTCGAGACTGCCGGCGTGCCGTTTCCACTCGGGCGTCGCGCGAACCCGGAATTTTGGCTCTTCGCCGATGGCCTCGAATTCATCGTCGGCCTTCAGCGCACCGCGGACGGCTTCGTACATCATCGTCAGGCTGGCGTCGGTGAAGGCGCCGTAGTCCATCGGTCGTCTCCTTCGCACGGTGACACGCAAAAGGCCGCCACGTGTTCACTCGTGGCGGCCTTCTGCAAGCGGCCCATCCAGACGGCCTGCGACGAGGTTGCGCGAGTCGGGTTAATGAACCGTTGTTCGTGCTGCCTGCGCTCAGATCGTGATGCGGTCGAAGTCGACGGCGACCCGGCTGTTGGCGAAGGTTTTCGTTGCCTCCGCCAGAATGTCCTCGTCCGCGTAGCGGCCCGAGATATGGGTGAGGACGAGCTGCTTGACCCCGCTCTGTGCCGCAAGCGCAGCAGCTTCGCTCGCCGTCAAATGCCCGTAGTCGCGCGCGGTGACGGCGTCGCGCGCGAGAAACGTCGCTTCGATCACCAGCAGATCGGCGTCCCTGACATGATCGGCCAGACCATCGGTGGTTTCGGTGTCGCCGACAATGACGAGCTTCCTTCGCCCCTGAGCCGGGCCAAGTACATGTTCCGGATCGATGGTGCGGCCGTCGTCCAACCTCACCTGTCGTCCCTCCGCCAGTTCCTTGCGCACCGGCCCATCAGGCACGCGCAGCGCGAGCAGCCGGTCCGGGAGCAGATGCCGGCGTATCGCGCTCTGAAAGGAGAAAGCGAAACTGTCCGTGTCCCTGTGGCGGACCGGAAAGCACTCGACGGTGAATTCGCCGGCGTCGATGAAGCGCCCCTCGGTCAATGGCACGAGATCAAGCGGGATCGGCGCTCTGCCCTCGCCCCAGAGGCCTGCCAGCATCCGGACAACGACATCGAGCGTGCCAGGCCCGGCATGGATGGTCATCGCATCCGGGCTCTGCCGCAACCGGAGGGTCGAAAACAACCCGGGAATGCCGAGCACATGATCGAAATGTCCATGCGTCAGCAACAGGTGATCGAGCCGTCGAAAGCCGGCGCCGCTCCGCAGCAGCTGGCGCTGCGTTCCCTCGCCGCAATCGACCAGGATACGGGTGCCGCCTGCCTCGACGAGGATGCCCGGGTGATTGCGCTCGGAAGACGGCACGCTTGCCGAGGTCCCCAGAAAAGTCAGCGCGAACATCGCAGCACCTCTGCTTCGCCATCTGCCGACGGCTGCATGCCACCGAGACGAAGCATCTGATGGCAGCCTCGCTTCGCGTCTTCAAGTGCCCACGACGATGGTGGGGGGCCGACGACGCGCCGTGCTCGGCGCGCCGATGTTGGCGGGACAGCCAGGCCTCGAACCTGGAGCCTCCGGGGTTGGAAACCGGCGCTCGTCCACTTGAGCTTCACTCCCGAATTGGTCCCGCCTGTCGGAATCGAACCGAGCGTTCCCGGGTCCACAACCCGATGTCCTGACCACTAGACGAAGGCGGAGAGATTGGTCCCGACGGGCGAGGTCGAACCGCCGACTGGCGCGACTTGTGCGGCCGCCGCTCTGCCACGGAGCGACATTGGGCAGATGGCAGGCGCGGCAGGACTCGAACCTGCGGAATGTCGGATTCAGAATCCGATGCCTTGGCCAGCTTGGCTACGCGCCTGTGAGACGGCGCTCCCTATCGGACTCGAACCGATGCTCCTGGCTCGAAAAGCCAGTGTCCTGACCGCTAGACGAAGGGAGCAAAATACTGGAGCCCACGGCAGGATTCGAACCTGCGTCCTCCTCGTCCGTAGCGAGGCGCTCATCCATTGAGCTACGTGGGCAATTGGCACTGCCTGCGGGACTCGAACCCGCGTCAACCGGCCGAGAACCGCAAACTAGTTCTGTTCGATAACAATGTTCCTCGATACTCAATCAGGAGAGTACGCTTGCCTCGCATTGGTCAGGACGAAGATTATGCGCAAACTTCTTTTGAGCTCGCTCGCAGTCGCGTCATTCGCCGCCGCCTTCCATACCACCGAGGCGAATGCAGTGTTCTGGCGCGGCGTCACCGCGCCGACGAATATCGACATCCACGGCTACCCGATCATCAAGGAGCCGCCGCCGAGCCCATGCCAGCTCATCCATGTGAACGGCTACTGGGTCCGGCAGTGCCTGGATTTGTCGCGTCGCGGGTGGTGGTAAACCGAGGCGGCTGCCGGCTGGACGGCTGAGCGACGCCTCTTTCAGATGGTGCCCGGAAATGGAATCGAACCACTGACGCGCACGCCTTCAACGTGCCGCTCTACCGCTGAGCTATCCGGGCGAAGTTGCGAAGCATCCGCGAATTGGTGCGCAGAGACGGAGTCGAACCGCCACAGGTTTAACCGGCGCGTTTACAGCGCGTTGGGCTCGCCACATGCCACAGTGTCTGCGCGTGATATGACGCCAGGTTCAGTCGGAGCGACGGTCCTCAGGCCCACTGGCGGACCATCCCGCACTCTCCAATGACATGGCTGCCCCGGCACTATTCGAACGTACGGCCGCCGCCTTCGCACGGCGGCGCTCTGCTCCACTGAGCTACGGGGCAAAAGGATGACCGGCGGCAAACCTGCCGCCGGCCATCACTTCTCGAGTTCGACGTCCCAGTACAGGAAGTCCTGCCAGGACTCGTGCAGGAAGTTCGGCGGAAACAGACGCTGCGCCGCCACCAGATCGTGCTGCGTCGGCTCGTACGGCGCCCGCAACGGCTTCTGGCGGAAGCGGTCCTTGCGCGCGTTGCACGGGCTGCACGCCGCGACGATGTTGGTCCAGCAGGTCTGGCCGCCATCGGCGCGCGGCACGACGTGGTCGAACGTGAGCTCACCGCGCAGGTGCTGCTCGTCGCAATACTGGCAGCGGAAGCGATCGCGGAGGAACACGTTGAAACGCGTGAAGGCAACCCGCGTCCGCGGCTTCACGTAGTCGCGCAACGCGATCACCGACGGCAGCCGCATCACC
Source organism: Bradyrhizobium sp. USDA 3364 (assembly GCF_054056355.1). NCBI lineage: Bacteria > Pseudomonadati > Pseudomonadota > Alphaproteobacteria > Hyphomicrobiales > Nitrobacteraceae > Bradyrhizobium > Bradyrhizobium sp. USDA 3364. The sequence continues at coordinate 6,894,389 of NZ_JBSRYG010000002.1, read as the reverse complement.
GTCGACGGGCTGCGGACGACCTGGTCGTATTCCGCGACGACGACGTGCGATCCACGCACCACCGCCTTCACGGTGTCTTCCCAGCCGAACAGGGACAGCGGGAAATAGGACAGCGGCTGGAAGTCGGCATTCAACACCAGCGCCGGATTTGCGGCGAACATCGTCGACCTCCTTGTCGGTTGGTGATTGCGGTGCAGTCCTTGCAAACATAGTGGCGCCTCCGACGGGAATCGAACCCGCCAATGCTCGATCGACAGTCGAGTCCCGTCGCCAGCTGGGTCCGGAGGCAATCTGGTGCGGCCGCCGAGACTTGAACTCGGATGCACGAGGCGCGCGCCTCTCAAGCGCGTGTGTCTACCGTTTCCACCACGGCCGCGCATGAGTGTTTGGTGCACGCTGCTGGAATCGAACCAACTGCCACTCGCTTATCAGGCGAGGCCCTCACCGGTCGGACTAACGTGCGTTGATGGTGCGCGCTGACAGGATCGAACGGCCGACATCCTGCTTGTAAAACGGGCGCTCTCCCGCTGAGCTAAGCGCGCGAATGTGGTGCCCCAGGCCGGATTCGAACCGGCAAGAGAAACTGCTTTTGAGGCAGCGGCGTCTACCATGTTCCGCCATCGGGGCAATGGCAGCGCATTGGAATTGCAATGGTGCGGACGGAGGGACTCGAACCCACATGCCGAAGCGCCGGCGTCTGAGACCGGTGCGTCTACCAAATTTCGCCACGTCCGCAATCGATGCTGCCGGCACAGGTCGCGCGCGATCGCGTTACGCGTGCGCTGCGTCCACGCCGGCGAGAGAAAATTCACAAACAGCCGGAACGAGCCCGGCCAATCAGAAAACCTCCGCTGCCTGAAACCACCGTTTGCCGCTCCACCGAAGGAGACCGGTACCGGTCAGCGGATCGCCTTATGTCCTTGCGGGGGCGATCATCCCGTATCGAATTCGCTTCACGCAAGCGAACGCTCGCCGCGTCGATGCGGCTGAGTTCGGTTGACGTAATCGAGATAGATCTTGCGGGCCTGGGCCTCGGTGACCTGGCGGCGCGCCACGACGATACGCACGAAGGCGCGCGCGACCGGCGAGGAGAAGATCCTCTGCTCGGCACGGTTCTCGAGTCCTGTGGTGGTCTTGGTGCGGGCCATCTGCCCTCTCCGCCTGATTTGGCGGAGGGTCAATTCCCGCCGCCGGTTACGCTCTTGCTGGTATTGCTAGCTCTGCATCGGCCAGATAGTTCGGACCTGGCTTCGTCACGGTCAGGCACGACCAATCGCTCGACCGGGTAAACGGACGTTCGATGGCGGCGAGCGCGACGAGATGTGAGCGTAGGCGCAACACGGTTCGGTCCTCAGAGCGCAGGCAATCATTTGCCGGCGGATTCGATGGGGCAGCGGTATGCGCAGAAGTCGGCGAATCCGTCAAGGCCCCCGGCGCCACGCAGTCACCCGACGCAGCGCTCGTTCAAGAGCGCCGCACGCGGTTTGGCGCGGCGGCTAACTGCCTCAAGATATGGGCGATTTGACCGGGGTACAGCGCCCTGCCTTCACTGCGACATCATGGCCAAAAAAAATTCGCCGAAAGCTCTCGCGCGCACCCGAAAATCGATGGCCGGGCGCACCGGTTCATGTATTTGCCATGGCGGAGTCCGTGTCGGCCGGACGCGCGCCGCGTCCTTGTCACTCGCTCAAGGGGTCACAGCTTCAGGCGTCGAAACAGTTGCGCCAGCGCGGTGTTGGCGGATTGCGCGCGGCACTCGAGAAGTTCGGCTGCGGTGGCGTAGTTGTGCGCGAGGATCTGAAGCGCGCGGCGGGCATCCGGCAGCGTCGATTGCTCCGCCATCTCCAGGCACTGGTGCTCGAAGTATCTGAGCTCCTCAAGTTCGGTCATTGCGATTCGTCCGATTGGGTTCCGTATTCTCGAACTCAGTGCCTCCGCGAACCAGTGAAAGTTTGGCAAGATTGTTACAGGCGCCGGACGATGTCGCCGCAATGTTTCTGGACGCATGATTTGACAATCACTGCTCCGTGACCGGGCGGGTGCGTGCTGCGCGGGTCGACAAGCGCGTTCAACCGTTTCAGAATATGCGAGTCTTGCTTCGCACGCAGCAGTGATTTGACCGAGCGCGGGCATGGTTGCGGCACTTCGTGTTTGTTCTGACAGTTGCGCTGGCGAAGCATGGCGTTGAAGCAGGCCGCAGACGGCGCTGCATCGAGTTGGCCTTGTTGAACCAGATGAAGAAACGCGATTGGGCCTTCGTGGCGGCCTGTGTAGCAGGCGCTCTGCTGTTCGGTGTCTGGAGTTTCCAGATGGGGATCGCGTTTCATCGATCCCAGCAGGCCGCAACGGACCTCTCCAGCTCGCACCGGCGGAGCCACACCCCGGACTAGGCCCAGGCCAGTCCGGCAACGACGGCGGGCTCGTCGTCGTCGGACTTGGCGCGCGTGAGCCGGCGGCGGCGCGTGACATCCTTCGCCCGACGATGGCGAATGTCAAATCCGCGCAGTGCCGTCGCTAGTTGCCGCGGCATGCCGCGCATCAGATCGATGGCCTGCCGGACGACGGCCACCACGGTGGCAACGCGCGTCAACAGGCCGATCAGAAAGATCATCGAGAAGATGTCGATATAGGCTAGCACATCGCCGACCAGCATCAACTCGGGCGGAAGCGGAATCCGGTGCAGATAGGCGCCGATCACGATGACGACCGGAATCAGCGCAATCAGCCTGCGTAACGTCAGGCGGTCGAGCAAGGCGGCGAGTTCAACGACCAGGATCTGCCAGAGCCAATCGCCCAGTGCGGCCGGCTTGTCGATCGTCCAGATCTGCCACAACCGTTTCCACATCGCAGCGCTCGCGTTGTCCTGCGGGCAACCAAAGTCCGGGGGCAATAACGGCGGCTACGGCTTCGACGACGCCTCGCCTGCGTCGCCCTCGACCGAGGCGCCCTGCCCATCAGCGGAATCGGCCGACGGAAAAATGCGCTCGTAGTTCGCCCGGGCTTCGCGGATCAGACGCGCGCGCTCCCGTTCGGACTTCGAAATGAACCTGATGATCTCACCCATGTGCTCTCCAAAGTGCGCTCCAAGGCAGGGGACAATTGTCCAACCGCCAGCAATGCAACCATCGTGCCTGATGGTCGCATCGCCGATGTCCTGGCGGCCGCTTACCGGATCGGCCGCGGCGCTATCCGCTGCTGGCTGAACGCAACGCGCGGATTGATGCCGCAATAGGCATCGCGGCCTGACGCCGACGCCTCGCATTGCTGATAGGTCCGGTAACCGCAATAGCCGGGATATCCCTCCTGCCTGCCCTGGATGCACCAGGGATAGTCATAGGGATCGGCTGCCGCCGGCTGTGCGGAGCCGACAATCCAGCTTGTTCCGAGCGCCGCGAACGCCAGAATTGCCCAATTCGACCTGCGCATGATCCTGCTTCCTTCCACAATCGGCACCCAGCCGTTGATCTAGGTACGCCAGCAGGATCTGCGAGGTTTCCGGTCGCGGCCTCAAGAAGCTGTGACCCGATCCTCCGGGCGCTCCCCGCCGCCCCGGCGCACCTCGGAAGCCGATGCGCATCGTCCGCAACGGACTTGGACCAAACAAAAGCTTGGACCAAACAAAAGCTTGGACCAAACAAAAACTGGGACCAAACAAAAAAACGAGGCCCGGTGTGCCTAGGAGACCGGGCCTCGTTTCTGATGTCCCCCGCCTCGTGGCGGATCAGGTGTATTGGTTACGCGAGCTTGTCCGCGCGATCCATCCCGGATGACTACGGGGTCGGACGCGCGCAGATCTCACTTGCTGTAGCTGTAGAACCCCTGCCCGGTCTTGCGGCCGAGATGGCCGGCATCGACCATCTCCTTCAAGAGCGGCGCCGGCCGGTACTTGGGATCGTTGAAGCCGGTGTAGAACACCTCCATCACCGACAGCATCGTGTCGAGCCCGATCAGGTCGGCAAGCGCGAGCGGGCCGATCGGATGATTGCAGCCGAGCTTCATGCCGGCATCGATCTCCTCGGCGGTCGCAATGCCTTCCTGCAGCGCGAAGATCGCCTCGTTGATCATCGGACACAGGATGCGGTTCACCGCAAAGCCCGGGCTGTTCTTCGCCGTGATCGCGACCTTGCCGACGCGCTTGGCGAAGGCTTCGGCCTTGGCGACCGTGTCGTCAGAGGTCTGCAAGCCCTTGATCAATTCGAGCAGCGCCATCACCGGCACCGGGTTGAAGAAGTGCATCCCGATGAAGCGGTCGGGACGATCGGTCGAAGCCGCAAGGCGGGTGATCGAGATCGACGAGGTGTTGGTTGCGACCAGCGCGCTCGGCTTCAACCCGGCGCAGAGATCCTTCAGGATCTTGATCTTCAGCTCCTCGTTCTCGGTCGCGGCCTCGATCACGAGATCGCAGGCGGCGAGCTTCGACTTGTCGGTGGTCGCAGTGATGCGCCCGAGCGTCGCGTCACGGTCGGCCGCGGTCATCTTCTCCTTGGCGACCAGGCGATCGAGACTGGTCCCGACCGTCTTCAGGCCGCGTTGCACCGCCGCGTCGGAAATATCCACCATGGTGACAGCAAGTCCCGCCGCCGCGCAGACCTGCGCGATGCCGTTGCCCATGGTCCCCGCGCCGATAATGCCAACCGTCTCAATCATGCGTTCGTCCCTCGTCGCTTGCGCGGCCGCTCGGCCGCATCGTCAAAAACGGCGGACCGTGGGGTCCGCGGATGGCGCATGAATAGCAGTCCGGCCCTACGGCCGATACAGCAGATGGCGGTATTCTGGTGGGTCTATTCGGGGCGCGGCGGGTGCGGCCGCCGCGACGGAACGGCGGTGCGGGGCGGCACTTCGGTCCGGGACGGCTCGGCCCTGCGCGACGGCTCGAGCACGCGATTGAGGCGCACGATCCACCAGGCAAACCGCCCGTAGCTGCGGCGCAGCGCCGGTACGAGCCCCTCGTCGATATCCTGGTCACGATCCATGCCCCTATCGTTAACGTGGATCCTTGAATGAACGGTGTGTGCCATCACCTGCCGCGCCGGCAATCGTTAGGAACTCGGCAACTATTTAGCGCGAGTCTCGATGGGTTAACGGCGGCGAACGCCGGAATTGCATACGGAAGACCTTGCGCCGCAGCATAGCAATGCCGGCGCGACTCGCATTTAGTTGATCGAATTTTCTGCGGAGCGCCGCGACACAAGGACATTAGACGACGAGGGCTACGCCCATGCTTGCTGAAAAATTCATTTTGCTTCTCGAGACGTTGCTGAGCGGCCAGACCCATTCCGACGGAAGCCCGCGTGTGGTGAGCTCCTCGCCCCACATCCCGATCGAGCTTCCGAGCGCAAGCCGGCCGGAAGGCAACCTGCCTCGCTAGGCCTCTTGCCGGCGCAAGGTTAGCCGTCGCAGCCATAGCCTGCGCGGAATGCTGGTCGCGACATTGCCTGCGCGAGCCCGCGGTCATCGCCGTGACGCACGCGACCGACTGCAAGCATCGTCGTCGCAACCTGCGCCGCTGACGCGAGCAACAACGCGCCTGCCGCATCCGATCGCCCCTGCACACGCCCGAGCAAGATAAAGCTAGGTGAAGCGACGCGAATCAGCGTTACTTTGCAACTGATCACTGCGTGGGATTTGGCGGCATGACCCGACCCGACGTCCTCGATCAGAGAGTTCTGGATCAGAAGGTTCTGGATCAGAACATTCGCGAGTTGCAGGAGTGGCTGCGCAAGGCCTGGCAGCAACTTGCGGACCCCTCGCTCACGGCCTTCTCCCGGCGCGAACTGCGCAACCAGATGAAGCAATGCAACGCCGATTTGCGCATCCAGCTGCGGGCCGTTGCCGAACGAGCTGCGATGCAGCCTTCTTCGTCTGCCAAGACCTTCGTCAGGCCGGAGCTGCGGATACTCGCCTAGGACTTGTCCGGCTGTCGCGAGCGCCGGCGCGCCAAAATGCCGCGATCTCCTGCTACATGCGCGCCATACGCACCCTCTGCTTGTGCGGGGACATCGGACGGGGCACAGCAAAACTGCCCCGGTATGCCTATATTGGGCGCCGTACAGCGGCCAGCGCCGCCAACGTTTAGGGACTCCCGTGTTATATCTGGAACTTGCGATCGTGGCGGTCTTGATCGTCGTCAACGGTCTGTTGTCGATGTCGGAGCTTGCGATCGTGTCCTCGCGCCCGGCGCGCCTCGCGGCGCTGGTCGAACGCGGCGTCAGCGGTTCGCGCCGCGCGCTTGCGCTGGCCTCCGATCCCGGAAAATTCCTGTCCACGGTGCAGATCGGCATCACGCTGATCGGCGTGCTGTCGGGCGCCTTCTCGGGCGCCACGCTCGGCCAGCGGCTTTCGCAATGGCTGTTCGAGCTCGGGGTGCCGGCCAACGTCGCCGACGCGGCCGGTGTCGGCATCGTCGTCGGCGTGATCACCTATGCCTCGCTGATCGTCGGCGAGCTGGTGCCGAAGCAGATCGCGCTGCGCGATCCCGAGGCGATCGCGGTGCGGGCCGCGCCGGCGATGACGGTGATGGCAAAACTGTCGCTGCCGGTGGTTTGGCTGCTCGACCGCTCCGGCAAGGCGTTGCTGTGGCTGCTGGGGCATCGCGAGGATGCGCAAGACCGCGTCAGCGAGGACGAGATCAAGACGCTGGTGGTGGAAGCCGAAAACGCCGGTGTGCTCGAGCCCGGCGAAAAGGAGATGATCGCCGGCGTGATGCGGCTCGGCGATCTTCCGGTCGGCGCCGTGATGACACCGCGCCACGAGGTCAGCCTGATCGACCTCGCCGCCCCCGCGCCCGAGATCCTGTCGACGCTGCAGAAGAGCAGTCACTCGCGCTGCGTGGTGTTTGACGGCAACCGCGATCATGCGCTCGGCATCGTGCAGGCCAAGGACGTGCTCGACGTCTACCTCGCCGGCCAGACGCCCGACATCCGCGCGCTGACGCGCGATGCGCCGATCATCCCGGAGACCGTCGATGCCCGCGACGTGGTCGCGATCCTGCGTGACTCCGCGGTCCATATCGGCCTCGTCCACGACGAATACGGCACCTTCCAGGGCGTCGTCACCAGCGCCGACATCCTCGAGGCCATCGTGGGCGCCTTCCATACCGAGGAAGGCCCGGCCGAGCCCGCCTATGTCAGGCGCGCCGACGGCTCCTACCTGATCTCGGGCTGGATGCCGGCGCTCGAGTTCAGCGAACTGCTCAACATCGTGCTGCCCTCGCCGCGGCCCTACCAGACCGCGGCCGGCTTCCTGCTGCATGAATTCGGCGCGATCCCCGATGTCGGCGCGAAAACCGCCGCCCAAGGCTGGGAATTCGAGATCGTCGACCTCGACGGCCGGCGCATCGACAAGGTTTTGGCCGGCAAGCAGCCGGCGGCCTGACATTTGCCACCCGGCCGTCCTGTTGATAAGCGGCAAGACAGCGAAACGGGCGGCCGCGGTGTGCTATCGGCATTAGCGGCAGCCCGGCCAAATCCCCGAGTAAACCCCACGGAAGTGATCCCCATGCGCATTACCCTTGTCGGTTCCCGCCATTTCGGCGTGACGACCCTGAACATGCTGCGCGAACACCACGTCACGCTGGTCAGGGTGGTTGTTCATGACGGCGAGGACCGGCTGGCGGCGGCGGCCAGGGCGGCCGGCATCGAGGTCGTCGTTCAGGCCGATCCCAAGCTGGTGACGGCCGCCGAGATCGCGCCGGGAACCGACCTGATCGTGACCGCCCACAGCCACGCCCGCGTCAGCAAGGAGGCGCTTGCCGTGGCCAAGCTTGGCGGCGTCGGATACCACCCGTCGCTGCTGCCCCGCCACCGCGGCATCGCGGCTGTGGAATGGACCATCAAGGAAGGCGATCCGATCGCCGGCGGCAGCATCTATCACCTTGCCGATCGCATGGATGCCGGCGCTATCGCCGCCCAGGACTGGGTGTTCGTCAAGAAGGGCGAGACCGCCCGCGAATTGTGGGAGCGCGCGCTGGCGCCGCTCGGTCTGCGCCTGCTCGCCGAGGTGATCGACTACGGCAAGGTCAACGGATCGCTGCCGGCCAAGCCGCAGGATGAGCAGTTTGCGACCAAGGCGCCAAACCTGAGCCCGACCAAGCACTAAGCCGAAATAAGGTAACACAGCACCACAACGGCGCGGGTCGATTTTTCGTTCCGCGCCGGAACCAAATTCACTACGATGTGTTTGAGTTCGCAGGAACTTTCCGGGGTTCCTGCGGTGCAGCAAAGTTTGAACACATTGTTCCCGGATAAGCCGCGTCATCTCACCCAAATGACAGGAATTTGATTCATGCGTCCGATCCGCATTCGCGACCTGCTTGTTGCATCGCTCGTCGCCTCCGCAGCCATTGCCGCCGCCGCTCCCGTGTCCGCCCAGCAGCCCTATGACGGCCTTTGGAATGTCACCGTCGTCACCAAGACCGGCAGCTGCGAGCCGTCGACCCGCTCGACCGTGACCGTCGCCGAAGGAAAGATCTCGGCGCAGGGCGCGGCGATCTCCGGCACCGTCGGCAGCGGGGGACTTGTGCGAGTCTCGATCAATGGTGCATATGCGAACGGACAACTCAGTGGCAACTCCGGATCGGGGAAGTGGAATGGGGCATCAGCTGGCGTACCGTGCAGCGGCCGATGGGAAGCGTCCCGTCAGTAAGTTCAGCGCATCGAAATTCTTCGCCAAATCGCGGCGGCCAGCATTTGCAGCCGCCGTTTTTTTCGTGACTGCGTTGGCTAGCACCGCCGGCCATGCGCAGTCCGGTCCGTTCGCCGGCATGGCGGGCACCTGGTCGGGCGCCGGCTCGGTCACGCTGGACGACGGCTCAAGCGAGCGCATCCGTTGCCGTGCGACGTATCACGTCGGCGGGCCCAGGATGACCATGAACCTCACCTGCGCCAGCGACGCCTACAAGTTCAATTTGGCCGCCGACGTGCAGGCCGAAGGCAGCGCGGTCAGCGGCAACTGGAGCGAGTCCAGCCGCAATGTCAGCGGCGACCTGCGAGGTCGCGGCGGCGGCGGCAATTTCCAGGTCGTTGCCAGCGCCCCCGGCTTCAACGCCGACATCTCGATGCGCACCAGCGGCAACAAGCAGTCCGTCACGATCAGGGCCGACAGCCAGTTCCGCGGCGCCAGCATCACGCTGACGAAGTAACCGGCCTTCAGACAACAACGCCCCCGGGACCGAGATCTCGGGGGCGTTTTTCATTGGCCATGCGCTTGCTATCCCGTGCGTGGCTTGCCAAGATTCTCGGCGGTCTGCTGGATGGTGCGGGCGATCAACAGCGCCTGCTCCTTGGTGACCGCAAAGTCGTGCACACCTTTGTCAGTCGTCATGGAGATCACCATGATATCCGGCTGTTGCTCCGGCCAGCCGGTCGCGAACCCCGTGAGGAGCTCAGGCGCCTTTCGCATGTTGCTCTTGTTCATCGCTGAAGGTCCTATGCTGCGGGAATGAATGCCGTGACCTCGATCTCGACCTTGGCGCGCTGATCGACCAGCCCGTCGATATAGAGCAGCGTGGATGGCGGGAAATTGCGCCCGAGCGTCTCCTTCCACGCCGCGCCGATACCGGCGCCCGCAGCCTCGTATTCGCTGCGGCTGGTCAGGTACCAGGTCAGCCGGACGATGTGCTCGGGACCGGCGCCGGCTTCGTGCAACAGCTTGATGATGCGCTTCAGCGCGGTGCCGACCTGGGCGGCCATGTCGGGGGCATAGTCGCCCTTCTCGTCGCCGCCGGTCTGCCCTGCGAGCACGATCCATTGGCCTGGCGCGTCGAACGCGACCCCGTGCGAAAAGCCGCGGGGTTTCGACCATTCGGCCGGTTGCAAGACACGCATGAGCAGATCCTCCTGATGTGATTATTCCCGACCTGCATAGCATCGATCGCGCGCCCGGCGCACCACCACGTCTGCAGAAATGCGCGTTGCAAATTCGTGTGAGCTCGCCGATACCGGGCATCCCTCCTCACGTCGTTTTTCCGTCATGGACCGCACGCCCTCAAAGACCCGCGCAGCGCTATGGATGTCCGGCTGGCTCGCGCTGATGCTGATCGTGGCGGTGGCCGGCCGCGAGGCGACGCGCGAGGTCAATGTCTTCCAGCTGATGGCCGTGCGCGGCGTGCTCGGCTTCGTGATGCTCTACCCGCTGATCCACATCAATGGCGGGCTTGCGATCGTGAAGACCGCGCGCGTGCACGTCCATATCGCGCGCAACCTGATCCATTTCTGCGCGCAGCTCGGCTGGTTCTATGCGCTGACCTTGATCCCGATCGGCCAGGTGGTCGCGATCGAATTCACGATGCCGATCTGGACCGCGATCCTGGCGGCGAGCTTCCTCGGCGAACGGATGACGTCCTGGAAAATCGTCGCGATCGTGCTCGGCCTGGTCGGCGTGATCGTGATCGTGCGGCCCGCGACCGGTGCGATCAATCCGGGCCAGCTGATCGCGCTCGGCGCGGCGGTCGGCTTCGGCATCTCGGTTGCCGTGGTCAAGTCGCTGACGCGGACCGAGCAGACGCTGACGATCATGTTCTGGATGCTGGTGGTACAGTCGCTCGCGAGCATCGGGCCCGCGCTCTATGTCTGGACCTGGCCGCCGCTCACCACCTGGGGCTGGCTCACGGTGATCGCGTTCTGCGGCACCTTCTCGCACTACTGCATGGCGCGCGCCTTGCTCCACGCCGACGCCACCGTGGTGATCCCGATGGATTTCATCCGCGTGCCGCTGACGGCGATCGCCGGCTGGCTGATCTACGCCGAACGGCTCGACGCCTACACGGTGCTCGGCGCGGCGATGATCCTGGCCGGCAACCTTCTGAACCTGAAACCGGGCGCAAAGGCGTCGCCACGCGCAAGGTGACGCGCGCGTTGCGACGCGGCCGGCGCCGCCGCACCACGACAGCAAAGAGCCCGGGGATCATCCCGGGCTCCTTTGTCTCGATGTGTGCTACTTGCCGGCGGCCTTGCGCAGCGCCGCGTTGATGCGGTCCTGCCAGCCCGGACCGCCCTCCTGGAAGTATTCCAGCACGTCCTGATCGATCCGCAGTGTGACCTGCTCACGGACGCCGGGGACGGCCACCGTCTTTGGCGGCGCGTCAGCGACCTTGGTGGTGGCGCGCTTGAACGCCGCCTCGGCCTCGCTGCGGGCATCATTCAGGGTACGCGGTCGCCTCGGCTGATCGGCCATATCTCAAATTCCTTCAAACAACGCCGTCGAGAGATAGCGCTCCGAGAACGACGGCACAATCGCCAGAATGGTCTTGCCCGCAGCTTCCGGCCGCTTGCCGATCTGCATGGCGGCCGCGATCGCGGCACCCGACGAAATACCGCCGGGGATGCCTTCGTTGCGCGCCAGCGCGCGCGACGTTTCGATCGCGGTCGCGCTGTTGACCTTGACGATCTCGTCGATCACGGAGCGGTCGAGGATGTCAGGAATGAAGCCCGCGCCGATGCCCTGGATCTTGTGCGGCGTGTGCTGGCCGCCCGACAGCACCGGGCTCTCCTCCGGCTCCACCGCGACAATCCGCAGCGACGGCTTGCGCGGCTTCAGCACCTGCCCGACCCCGGTGATGGTGCCGCCGGTGCCGACGCCGGCAACGAAATAATCGATGTTGCCGCCGGTGTCGTTCCAGATCTCCTCGGCCGTGGTGCGGCGATGGATTTCAGGATTGGCGAGGTTCTTGAACTGCTGCGGCATCACGGCGTTCGGCGTCGTGCGCACCAGTTCTTCCGCGGTCGTGATCGAGCCTTTCATGCCCTGCGCGGCCGGGGTCAGCACGATCTCGGCACCGAGGAAGGCCAGCATCCGCCGCCGTTCGATCGACATCGATTCCGGCATCACGAGCTTCAGCCGGTAGCCGCGCGATGCCGCGACATAGGCGAGCGCGATGCCGGTGTTGCCCGAGGTCGGCTCGATCAGCACGGTGTCGGCGTTGATGATGCCGGCCTTCTCCATCGCCACGATCATCGCCGCGCCGATACGGTCTTTCACGCTGGCCGCCGGGTTGAAGTATTCAAGCTTGGCGAGGATCGTTGCGTTGACACCGTTGGCTTCCGGCAGTCTGCGCAGCCGCACGATCGGCGTCGAGCCGATCGCATCGACGATGGAGTCAAAGACGCGTCCGCGTCCGGGTTGCACTGCACTCGTTGTCGACGGCGCGTCCATCAAGCGGCTCCTGTTGCGGGATGTACTGGAAATATGCGGTCTTCTCTCATTAGAAGCGGCGCATCACGACGCGCAAGTGAGAAACCGCAGCGACGCAAATTCGTTGCATCGCAAAATCAGAACCTGCGTAAATAACGTAAAACCTACGCATTTGTGTTGCGACAAGGTCAAACAATTCAGGCTATATACTTAAGTCAGGTGCAGCTCAGAACGCAAAGGAGGTCACATGCCAGCTCTCGCTGAAGTTCTGTCGACCACGGCGTCTCGGCCCGATCCGCGCGGCAGCGATTTGCCGACCTGTCCGGTGTGTGCGGACTCCATGGTGGCGGCGGAAGCGTCCGCGTACCTCTACGACAATTTGATCAGCTATCTCTGGACTTGCGACACCTGCGGTTACGGGTTCGTGACAAAGCACGCGGTCAAACCGATCGTGTGCAACTGATCACTTAAGCTCACCTCGGAGCGATGTCACCGCGCGCCCAACCGGCGCGCGTTTTCGCTCGAAAGTCCTCGAATGTGCCGTTTGCGACCGCGCCGCGGATGCCCTGCATCAGCTGCTGGTAATAGGCGACGTTGATTTCGGACAGCAGCATTGCCCCAAGCGTTTCGCCTGAGCGCACCAGATGGTGCAGATAGGCGCGCGAATAGCCGCTCGCCGCCGGCCACGGGCTCTCCTCGTCGAGCGGACGCGGATCGTCGACGTGCCGGGCGTTGCGCAGATTGATCTGCCCGAATCGGGTGAACGCCATTCCGTGCCGTCCGTTCCGTGTCGGCATCACACAGTCGAACATGTCGACGCCGCGCGCCACCGCCTCCAGAATGTCCTCCGGGGTGCCGACGCCCATCAGGTAGCGCGGCCGATCGGACGGCAGCGCGGGCGCGGTCTCCTCGATCATCGCCAGCATCACCGCCTGCGGCTCGCCGACCGCGAGCCCGCCGATCGCGTAACCGTGAAAACCGATGTCGGTGAGCCCGCGCGCGCTGGCGTGCCTGAGGTCGGGCACATCGCCGCCCTGCACGATGCCGAACAGCATGTAGCCGTCCGGCGCCGCCTCGAAGGCGCGCTTGGAGCGTTCGGCCCAGCGCAGCGAGAGCTGCATCGCGCGATCGATGTCGGCGCGGTCGGCCGGCAGCCGGACGCATTCGTCCATCTGCATCGCGATGTCGGAGCCGAGCAGCCGCTGCACCTCGATCGACCGCTCCGGCGACAGTTCGACCTTGGCGCCGTCGATATGCGAGCGGAAGGTCACGGCCTTCTCGGTCACCTTGCGCAGCTCCGACAGCGACATCACCTGGAAGCCGCCGGAATCCGTCAGCATCGGCCCGCCCCAGCCGGTGAAGCGCTGCAGACCGCCCAGCGCCGCGATGCGCTCGGCGCCCGGGCGCAGCATCAGATGATAGGTGTTGCCGAGCACGATATCGGCGCCGGCGTCGCGCACCTCGCGCCAATGCATGCCCTTCATCGCCCCCGCGGTGCCGACCGGCATGAAGGCGGGCGTCCGCACGACGCCATGCGGCGTGGTCAGGCGCCCGGTGCGGGCGGCGCCGTCAGCTGCCAGCAGCTTGAAATGATTGGGAAGTGTCATGCGGCTGCTTATTGCGTGTCACCGACGCCCGATCAACCCGTCGGGTAACGCGTTGCGCGCGACTTCGTGAACGTGGACGGCCGGACGGAAGCTTGCCCCGGACCGGCGCCGGCATTAAACAAAACGAAACCGTATCGTTTTATGTCAAGAATAAGGCGACGGACCTTCCCGCCGCGACTTCAATCCGCGCGAAACCTGACCGAGATGTCCTCCCCCTGCAGCGCCCGGCCTGACGGCATCCGCCATCGGATGATGACGGCCGCCCGCGCGCTCCGGCAGGCGGTGCTGATCTGCGGCCTCGCCGTCGCGCTGGCGGCCTGCAGCACGCTGCCGCGGATGCCCTACACGGCCGCCGACGCCGCCGATTCGCGGGTGCTCGATCTCGACGGGCTGCGCCGCTATGCCGACGAGCCTGCGTCCAAATTCAAGCTCGAGAAGAGCGACCTCGCCCCGATCAAGACCTATCTCGCCCTCTCCGGCGGCGGCGCCGACGGCGCCTATGGCGTCGGCGTGCTGAACGGCTGGACCGCGGCCGGCAACCGTCCGAACTTCTCGGTCGTCTCCGGCGTCAGTACCGGCGGGCTGATTGCGCCCTTTGCATTCCTTGGGCCTCGCTACGACGACACGCTGAAGGAGGTCTACACGTCAGGCATCGCCGAGAGCCTGCTGCAGGATCCGAGCCTGATGCGGGTGCTGTTCGGCTCCGGCCTGTTCGGCAACAAGCGGCTGCGCGAACTGGTGGCGCGCTATGTCGGCCCGGACATCCTGACCGAAGTGGCGCGCGAAAACGCCAAGGGCCGGAAGCTCCTGGTCGTCACCACCGATCTCGACACCCAGCGCACGGTGATCTGGGACATGGGGCGGATCGCCGCCGTCGGAACGCCCGAGGCGCTGCAGCTGTTTCGCGACGTGATGGCCGCCTCCGCCTCGATCCCGCTGGTGTTCCCGCCGATCATGATCGACGCCGAGGGCCAGGGCCGGCGCTTCCAGGAGATGCATGTCGACGGCGGCGTCACCGCGCCGGTGCTGACGCTGCCGGACGCGCTGATGTTCCGCGAACGCGCCTGGCCCGCCAATGGCCGCATGAACATCTACATCCTCGTCAACAAGAAGCTCGAGGGCAATTTCCAGCTGGTGTCGAACTCGACGATCGACGTCGCCTCGCGCAGCATTTCCGCGATCACGCAGGCGCAGACCCGCTCGGTCATCCTCTCGACCTATGATTTCGCCCGCCGCAACCGGCTGGGCTTTCACCTGTCCTACATCGAGCGCGACTACCCGGCACCGGAAACGCAGGGCTTCGACACCGCCTATATGCGCGCGCTGTATCAGTACGGCTACGACAAGGCCGCCGCCGGGCAGGCTTGGACCGCGACGCCGCCCTGAGCGGCCTGCCCCAGATACCACCGAATGGACGAATCCGGGCCGCGCGGGTTATAGACCGGGCGGACCTTTCCGACGCACAACGAGATGAATGGGCAAATGGGATTGACGGCATCCAGGGCCAAGGCGTCCAACAAGGCGGCCAAGCGCGGCGTGATCAAGTCCCGCGGCGGCCGGCCAACGCGGGACGCCGCGATCGAGCGCGACCAGCGGCTGATCGAGGTCGCCACCCGGCTTTTCCTCGAGCGCGGCTTCGATGCGACGTCGATCGACGCGGTGGCCGAGGCCGCCCGCGTCAGCAAACCCACCGTCTATGGCCAGTATGGCGACAAGCGCGGCCTGTTCACCGCGGTGCTCCGGCGCGAGATTGCCCGCTGGCTCGCCCCGCTCGCCGCCGCCGCGGCTGAAGCGCAGGGCGACGGCAATTGCGAAGGCTCGGCCGAGGAACGGCTGATCGAGCTCGGGCGCCAGTTATTGGTGCTGAATTGCAGCGCCGACTCCATCGCCTTCAGCCGCATTCTGACCGCGCAGGCGATCAATTTCCCCGAGGTCGCCAGGCTCGCCGTCGACGAGGGCTGGTCGAAGGCGGTGTTCACGACCGCGGATTTCTTCGACCATCTGGCCGACAAGGGCGTCCTCGATCTCGAAGACACGACGATCGCGGCCGAGACCTTCCTCAACATGGTGGTCGGCCACACCCATCGGATGGCGACATTCGGGATTCCGATCGACATGAAGACCGCCGAGACCCGGATGGAAGTGTCGATCCGGCTCTTCCTCGCGGGCGCCGTCGGACCGCGGGACCGGCTGCGTGACGCCGCCAGGGCGACCGCCAAGGAAACGGCAAAGGGCCGCCGCCGGCCGGCGCGCTGACAGTTTTTAGGATCGTTTCATCGCCTTACACGTTGCCGTGATGAGCCTTGAATAAACAGAACGAAACCGTATTGTTTAGTTGCAAAGAGACTCGGAACCCCAGTTCAGCCCCCCAAGGGGTTTTGCGTCGCCTTGTAAACTTCGACCGTCACGACGGAGCCGCCGCCATCGCTCCGTCTGAACGTTCGGCGGCCGACCTCTGACTAACAAAGGTCGGCCGCTTCTTCTCCGCCTCGACGGCGGTTCGACGCGACGGAAGCGATCATGACGACGGGACGATCACACGCACTGCGGCGTTGGGCATTCGGAACGCGGCTGCTTGCGGCCGTGCTGCTGGCCGCGCCCGTGAGCCTTCCCTTGGCGTCGCCGGCCCATGCGGCCACGGGCTCGGCGGCCGCAGCGCTCACCCCGCAGGACGATGACAGCGCGCTGGACGCCCACGCGGTTCGCCGCGAGCTCGACAGTTTCCAGGCGGCCCAGATCTCGCTGCGCAAGGCGATGGCGATTGCCGAGGCACTGCACTCCGGTTCGATCACCGCCGACATCAGCTTCGACGGCGGGTCGGAGCCCGCGGTCTACCGGGTCAAGACCATGCAGCAGGACCGCATCTGGCGCCATTCCATCGATGCCGCGACCGGCAAAGTGATCGGCGACGAGGCCGCCTCGCCGCTGACATCGCTCGGGGACGAAGACCGCGGCAACCTCATGGTGCTCCGGGCACTCCGGCATCGCCTCGGCGATGCGGTGCGCGTCGCCGAGCACACGACCTCGGGCAAGGCGATCAGCGGCGGCCTGATGCGCGAGCGCGGCAAGCTCAATTTCGTCATCGTCGTGCTCACCGGCAGCGATCTGAAAGAGGTCATCCTCGAGCCGCCCGGCGTGCGCAGGCGCTGAGGCCCGCTTTGGGCGTTGCCGGATTTTCGCCCAAAAGCCGTTGACGGACGCCGATCTCTCCCGCATAAGTCCGCACCATGATCACCGCGACCAAACGCACCACCAAAACCACCAAGCCCTCCGGGGCCTCGGGAGGCGTGCGCGCGTAGTCGGTCGTACCGCATCATCTCTGCCCGAAGCCCCGCCTGATGAAGGTCCGGGGCTTTTTTATTGCCTGCAGCACAACAGCATGGTCCGGAAAAGTGGGAACCGGTTTTCCGATCAGATCATGTTCAACCGAGACTCGAATGGAGGACAAAGTGAGTAACGATCCCGTCGTCGCGATTGTCGGCGTCACCGGCGCAGTCGGCGCCGAATTCATCGCCACCATGGACAAGCGCGGCTTCCGCGTCGGCAAGCTGAAGGCGCTGGCGAGCGCCCGCTCGGCCGGCAAGACCGTCACCTTCCGCGGCCAGCCTGTCGTGATCGAGGAATTGACCGATCGCGCCTTCGAGGGCGTCGACATCGCGCTGTTCTCGGCCGGCAGCGGCATCTCGAAGAAGTTCGCGCCTGCCGCGGTGAAATCCGGCGCCGTCGTGGTCGACAATTCTTCGGCGTTCCGGATGGATCCGAACGTGCCGCTGGTGATCCCCGAGATCAACGCCAACCGCATCCGCGACCACAAGGGCATCATCGCCAACCCGAACTGCGCCGCCATCACCGCGCTGGTGCCGCTGTGGCCGATCCACCAGAAGAACCGCATCAAGCGCGTGATCATCTCGACCTACCAGGCCGCGAGCGGCGCCGGTGCCGCCGCGATGGACGAGCTCGTCGAGTCGACCCGCGCCAATCTCAATGGACAGGTCTACACCCCGAAGGTGATGCCGCACCCCTACGCCTTCAACCTGTTCAACCACAACACCGCCGTCGATCCGGAGACCGGCTACAACGACGAAGAGACCAAGGTCATCAAGGAGACCCGCAAGATCTTCGAGGACGAGAAGATCGCGATCGGCGTCACCTGCGTGCGGGTGCCGGTGCTGCGCGCGCATTGCGAGGCGATCACCCTCGAATGCGAGAGGCCGATCACCGAGGATCAGGTGCGCGCGATCATGGCGCAGGCGCCGGGCGTCAAGATCGTCGACGATCGCGTCAAGAACTACTTCCCGATGCCGATCGACGCCTCCGGCCAGGACGACGTGCTGGTCGGCCGCATCCGCAAGGATCTCAGCGATCCCTCCGGTCACTCGATCTCGATGTTCGTCGCGGCCGATCAGCTCTTGAAGGGCGCTGCGCTGAACGCGGTGCAGATCGCCGAGCTGTTGCCCGAACGCGCGATGGCGTGAGAGGCGACGCGGCGACGCTAAACCCGTCATCCTGAGGAGCGCGTCGCGCGTCTCGAAGGATGAATCGGCCACAGCCGGGCCGTCGCCCCTTCGAGACGGCCGCGTTGCGGCCTCCTCAGGGTGACGGGTCCATCCCGTCATTGCGAGAAGCGAAGCGACGAAGCAATCCATCTTTCCACATACGCGGAGCGATGGATTGCTTCGCTCCGTTCGCAACGACGAACAAGGACCCGTCATCCTGAGGAGCGCGAAGCGCGTCTCGAAGGATGCGCGGCCCCAGCTGGGCCGTCGCCCTTCGAGACGGCCGCTGCGCGACCTCCTCCGCGACAACGGCAAAGCCGTTGCGCGGGGGTGACGGTGACATGGCTGTGCTTGCGGACCTAGCTCTTGGCCCGAAACAGCAAGCACGCATCGCCATACGAATAGAACCGGTAGCCGCTCTTGATCGCATGCGCGTAGGCGCTTTGCATGGTCTCGAGGCCCGAGAAGGCCGAGACCAGCATGAACAGCGTCGAGCGCGGCAGATGGAAATTGGTCAGCAGGATATCGACCGCGCGGAAGCGGTAGCCCGGCGTGATGAAGATCGAGGTTTCCGCCGCGAACGGCTGGACGGTGCCGTCGGCATTGGCGGCGCTCTCCAGCAGCCGCAGTGAGGTGGTGCCGATTGCGACGATCCGGCCGCCCTTTGCCCGCGCGGCGTTCAAGGCGGAAGCGGTCTCTGCGGTGATGCAGCCCCATTCGGCGTGCATCCTATGCTCGGAGGTTTCGTCCACCTTGACCGGCAGGAACGTCCCTGCCCCGACATGCAGCGTCAGCCGGTGCAGATCGACTCCGCGGCTCTTCAGCACGGCCTCCAGCGCCGGCGTGAAGTGCAGTCCCGCGGTGGGTGCGGCGACCGCGCCTTCATTGGCCGCGAACATGGTCTGGTAGTCGCTGACGTCCTGGTCGTCGGGCGTCCGCTTGGAGGCGATGTAGGGTGGCAGCGGCGTGGCGCCGACATCGGCGATGGCCTGGTCGAGCACCGGGCCGTGGAACGAGAATGACAGCGTCACCTCGCCCTCCTGCCCTTTGGACTCGACCTCCGCATCGAGATTGCCGAGCAGGCAGACCCTGCCCTCATTGCCGAAGCGGATGGTGTCGCCGGGCGCAAGCTTCTTTGCCGGCTTCACCAGCGCCTGCCAGCGCGAGCCGTCGAGCCGTTTGATCAAGGTCGCCTCGATCTTCGGCTCGGTCTCGCGCCCGATGCGGCGGCCCCTGAGCTGGGCTGCGATCACCTTGGTGTCGTTGACGACGATCTGATCGCCCGGCTCGAGCCAATGCGGCAGGTCGGCAATGGTGGCGTCGCGCAGCACGCCGTCGGGATGCACCACCAGCATGCGCGCGGAATCACGTGGGCTCGCGGGGCGAAGCGCGATGCTCTCGGGCGGCAGTTCGAAATCGAAGAGGTCGGTGCGCATCAAGGCCCAGCCACGCCGTTCCGGGACGATGCGCAGCATCGAACCCGGAACCTCGAGATTGTGGCGCGAGATTCCGGGTTCGTCGCTTTCGCGACGCCCCGGAATGACAGCGTCAGTTACGCCGCGTCGGCGGCCATGCGCGCCGTCACGATCTTATCCGGGTTCTGCACCGGCTCGCCGCGCTTGATCTTGTCGACGTTCTCCATGCCCTCGGTGACCTTGCCCCAGACCGTGTACTGGCCGTCGAGGAAGGACGCGTCGTCGAAGCAGATGAAGAACTGGCTGTCGCCGGAATCCGGATTGGCGGCGCGGGCCATCGAGGCGGTGCCGCGGATATGCGGCTCCTTGTTGAACTCGGCCTTCAGCTTCTTGCCGGAGCCGCCCATGCCGGTGCCCTGCGGGCAGCCGGTCTGCGCCATGAAGCCGTCGATCACGCGGTGGAACACGATGCCGTCGTAGAAGCCCTCGCGCACCAGCTCCTTGATCCGCGCGACGTGGCCGGGCGCGAGATCCGGACGCATTTCGATCGTGACCGGGCCCTGGGTGGTTTCGAGGATCAGAGTATTTTCGGTAGCAGCCATGCTCGCTTCTCCTGGCTTCGGGGTGGATATTTCTTATTCCTGAACGGGATCGCGAATGGGCGGCCAGCCACCGCGCCGCCGAGACTCTCGGTAAATGGCAACGGCGTGCAGCGCTGCAACGTCTCCATCACCGCGACCCGGTACGCAATCCGGTCGTTGTCGGTCGCCTCCTGCGATTCATAGCTGATCCTGGGATGCCCGAGGATCGCGCCCTCACGGTTGAAGCTCACAATGACCGTAATGTCGATCGGCCCGGCCTTGTCCGCCGGCGGCGGCCGCCAGCAGCGGTGAATGGCCAGAACAACGTCCCGGATCGTATTGAGTTGCTCCGGCTCGGCCCGCGCCGGCGTCGCCAGCGCAAGGCAGATCAGCGGCGCGGCGAACCAGGCAAGTGGTCTGCTGCGCGCCGCCATCGCCATCACTTGATGTCGGATGCGACCTGCACCTTCACCATCTTGTCGGGATCGGTGACGGCACCGCCGGGTGAGCCCGCGGGAGCCTTCTTCAGCTTGTCGACCACATCCATGCCCGACACCACTTCGCCGATCACGGTGTACTGGCCGTTGAGGCTCGGTCCGTCGGCGAACATGATGAAGAACTGTGAATTGGCGCTGTCGACGCTGTCGCCGCGCCGGGCCATGCCGACGATGCCGCGCTTGAACGGGACCTGCGAGAATTCCTGCTTCAGATTCGGATATTTCGAGCCGCCGGTGCCGTTGAAATTCTGGCCGTCGCCGGTCTGCGCCATGAAGCCGTCCATCACGCGATGGAACGGCACGTTGTTGTAAAAGCCTTCGCGCGCCAGCTGCTTGATGCGCTCGGCATGGTTCGGCGCGATGTCGGTGCGCAGCTTGATGACGATGCGGCCCTTGGTGGTGTCGATCACGATCGCATTGGCCTTGTCGAGATTGGCGGGCAGCGGCTGCGCGACCGCGGGCACGACGCAAAGCAGCGCAGCAACGAATGCAAGAATGCGGATCATGGAAACTCCGGATCTCTGTAACGTTCGGGATATGGCAGCCGCCGGTATCAGGGGGCGAACTTGGCCTTCAGGCTAGCGGCGACTGATGACGGCACGAATGCAGAGAAGTCGCCGCCCATCTGGGCGATTTGGCGCACCAGTGTGGCGGTGATCGGGCGGACCGCGACCGACGCCGGAACGAACACGGTATGCACTTCGGGCGCCATGGCCTCGTTCATGCCGGCAAGCTGCATCTCGTAGTCGAGATCGGTGCCGTCGCGCAGGCCGCGAATCATCAACGTGGCCTTGGCCGCGCGGGCCGCCGCGACCGTGAGATTGTCATAGGTCGCGCTCTCGAACGCGCAGCCCGCCTTCTGGGCGATGGGGCCGAACACCTCGTGGACCATGGCCAGCCGCTCCTCGGTGGAGAACAGCGGCTTCTTGCCGGGATGGACGCCGATGGCGACGATCAGGCGGTCACAGAGGAAGACCGCCTGTCTCACCACGTCCAGATGGCCGTTGGTGACGGGATCGAAGGAGCCTGGGTAGATCGCGATACGGGACATGGTCCCTCCTAACCCGCCCCGCTCGCCCCGGCAAGCCGCCCGGGTTCCGCCGGTTGCGCGAAATAAATCCCTGCTCGTCCAGTGAACGAGTCCTGGGATGCCAGCGTCTACGAGGGTGAATGTTTCGTCGGCCGTTGGCGGACGAAACAAAACCGGCCGGCGATGAAACCATTTCCTGGGGTGGCGAAGACACCAGGAAACTTGCGGCCGGTAGACACTGGACAACGAAACGACGGGCCCGGTCGGGCCCGATCACATAGGGACCGTCATGATCAAGGCACTTTCCGCCATCGCTGTTGCCGCGTTCATTGCCGCCGCGCTCACCGTTCTGCCGGGCTTTGCGCCGCAGGTCGAAGCCTCCACCCCGCAGCCGCTGGCGAAGGCCGACCGCCTCAACGTTCACCCGGCCGGCAAGGACTGCTCGCAGCAGGCCTGGCCGAATTTCGAGGCCTCCTGCCTGCGCGGCGCCGGCAGCAACACCGTTGTCCGCGAAGCCCGCCTCGTCACCGCCGACCGCACCCCGTAGAGCATTTCAGGCGAACCGGACGCCGGCTCGTCTCGGAGAAATCTCCTCAAAATATCTCAGAGCATTCCGTTCCGACGCGATACGAGCGGAATGGCCGTCACTGTCAGCCTGACGTAAGGTCAGGTCCGTCACGCAAAACCCAATGGTAATTTGCGACGTCCCGTCGCAGACTATCGTCTAAGGCGCCCAGGCCGGATGACCCGGCGGGCGCAAGCCATCGGGGGATTGCCGTGACCAGTACGCCCGCCGTCGTTTCCTCTGGCCACCCACCCAGCAGCCCGATCCCGTTTGCCATCACGCTCGGTGCGTTGGGCGTCGTCTATGGCGACATCGGCACCAGCCCCCTGTACGCCCTGAAGGAAGCCGCTAAGGCTGCCGCCCGTGGCGGACCGCTGACCGAAAGCGCCGTGCTCGGCGTGGTCTCGCTGATCCTGTGGGCGCTGATCCTGATCATCTCGCTCAAATACGCCATGCTGATCCTGCGCGCGGACAACCGCGGTGAAGGTGGCATCGTCGCGCTGCTGGCGCTGCTTTCGGCGCGCAACGCGGCGCCCGGCACCTGGCGCGCTCATCTGCTGGTCGTCGGCCTGGTCGGCGCCGCCCTGCTCTATGGCGACGGCGCGATCACGCCCGCGATCTCGGTGCTGTCGGCGATCGAGGGCCTCAAGGTCGACGCGCCCTCGCTGACGCCCGCGGTGGTGCCGCTCACGGTCGTCATCCTGATCGGCCTGTTCATCATGCAGAAGCAGGGCACCGGCTTCATCGGAAGGATATTCGGCCCGGTGATGCTGTTCTGGTTTGCGGTGCTCGCAGCGCTGGGCATCCACGGCATCGTCAAGGCGCCCGGCGTGCTGGTTGCGCTGAGCCCGTTCTATGCCTTCGATTTCCTGGTCCATCAGGACTTCCACGTCAGCTTTGCCATCCTCGGCGCCGCGTTCCTCGCGGTCACCGGCGGCGAGGCGATGTATGCCGACATGGGGCATTTCGGCCGCTTTCCGATCCGGCTCGCCTGGTTCGCCATCTGCCTGCCCGCGCTGGTGCTGAACTATTTCGGCCAGGCCGCAGAACTGATCAGCGACCCGAACTCGCTCGACAACCCGTTCTTCCAGCTCGCTCCCGACTGGGCGCATTATCCGCTGGTGCTGCTCGCGACCGTCGCCACCGTGATCGCCTCGCAGGCGATCATCTCCGGCGTGTTCTCGCTGACCCAGCAGTCGATCCAGCTCGGCTTCCTGCCGCGCATGCACATCGAGCACACCACGAGCGATGCGATCGGGCAGATCTATGTGCCGCTGGTGAACTGGCTGCTCGCGGCCGCGACGCTCGGTGCGGTGCTGGCGTTCGGCACCTCGGACGCGCTCGCCGGCGCCTACGGCATCGCGGTGTCGCTGCTGATGGCGATCACGACGCTGCTCGCCGCGCTGGTCGCGATCCAGTGGGGCTATTCGCCGATCCTCGTCATCGCGGTGAACGGCTTCTTCTTCATCATCGACGCGATCTTCTTTGCGGCCAACACCGAGAAATTGTTCGAGGGCGGCTGGTTCCCGCTGCTGCTCGCGGCAGCCGTGGCGTTCCTGATGATGACCTGGCGCGGCGGCGTGAAGCTGGTCGAGAAGGCGCGCGGCAAGCTGCGTCAGCCGGAAGAGGACCTGATCGAGACCGCCGTCAACAAGTGCAGCGCCCGCCTGCCCGGCACCGCCGTGTTCCTGGCATCCGCCCCGAACGGCGTGCCGCTCGCGCTGACGCAGTTCGTCAAGCACAACCACGTGCTGCACCAGCGCGTGCTGCTGGTCACCGTGCAGATCGAGGAGCAGCCGCGCATCCCAGACGAGGCGCGTGCCGACGTGATCGAGATCAGCCCGGGCATCACGCGGATCATCCTGCATTACGGCTTCATGCAGTACCCGACGATCTATGAGGGGCTGCAGCTCGCCTGCCGGCAGAGCAAGCTGCCCGGCATCGATCTCTCCGAGGTGACCTACTACATCGGCCGCGAGACCATCATCCCGCGCGAGGACGTGCCGGGCATGTGGGTGTGGCGAGAATCGCTGTTCGCTTTCCTGCAGCGCAATGCCGAGCGGTCGGCGGCCTTCTTCGGCGTACCGACCGGTCAGGTCGTGGAGTTCGGCACCGAGATCGAGATCTGATTTCACGATCGGCGTAGCCCGGATGGAGCGAAGCGTAATCCGGGACCATAGATGCCGCTTCGCAAGCCCCCCGGATTTCGCTTCGCTGCATCCGGGCGACAGGTGATCTCCGGGAATGTCAGACGATCCGCCGCTTCAGCTCAAGCCGCGGCTGGCGATCTCGATCGACCAGGCGCAGGCCATCGTCAGCCGCGTAGCCCCGCGCGCTGTGGTGTGCAACGTCATCGAACTGCGCGGTGGCGAGATCAGCACGATCGTCGAAATCGCGCTGGTCGACGCACCGAGCTACATTCTCAAGGTCTACCCCGCGCAGCTGCAATGGAAGATGGCGAAGGAGGTCTACGTCCTCGGCACGTAGGCTGATATCCGCGCCGGGAGCCTGACTCTTTTCGGAGACGTCGATCGTCTTGGCTTCACACAGACATGGGAGCCAACAGATGAGCCTCAAGAATAAAGTCGCCGTCGTCACCGGTGGGAGCCGCGGTCTCGGCCTGGGCCTGGTTGAAGCGCTTGTTGCCGAAGGAGCGAAAGTCACGGTCGTTGCGCGCGGAACGGACTCGCTCAAGGCTACCCGCGACCGGCTCGGAGTAGCGACGGTCTCGGCGGACGTGACCGATCGCATCGCCGCCAATCGCATCCTCTCCGACATCAAGCCGGATATTCTGGCGCTCAACGCGGGCATCACGCCGCGGATGGGCCGACTGGATCAATTGAGCTGGGAGGACTTTTCGGCCGCCTGGGAAACCGACGTCAAAGCGGGCCTGTTCTGGCTTCAGGCGGCACTCAATCTCCCGTTGAAGCCGGGCAGCACAGTTCTCGTGGGATCAAGCGGCGCCGCTGTAACCGGATCGCAGATGTCGGGCGGTTACGGCGGCTCCAAGCGAATGCTATGGTTCATGGCCAAGTATGCCAACGGTGTTTCGCAGGAATTGAATCTCGGCATCCGCTTTCAGGCCATCGTACCGCGGCAGATGATCCTGGGGACCGGGATCGGAGATGCCGCTGCCGGTGCCTATGCGGGCTCGATGGGGATTACGCCCGAACAGTTTGTCGCGCGCTTCGGCGCACCCATGCCTCCCCGGAAGTTCGGTGATCTGGTGATCTCGATTTTGAAGGACCCGCAATACGCCGACGGCATCGTATTCGGCCTCAACGGCGATGCCGGCGTGACCGTCATGGAGGGAGCGGCAGCTTGACCGGCTACCTTTCGAGCACCAACCGGTGGGCCGCGCTGCTCGCACTCGCTGAAGAATTGCGGCCCGAGCTTCACCGCTATTGTTCGCGTCTGGTGGGCTCGGTGATCGAGGGCGAGGATGTCGTGCAGGACACCTTCGCCAAGGCCTTCGTCGCCATGGAGGCAATGGCCGAATTGCCCCAACTTCGCGCGTGGCTGTTCCGCATCGCTCATAACCGAGCATTGGATGTCTTGCGCAGCAAGGCCATCCGCGCCGCCGAGCCGATCGAGGCGGCGTACAACGTTGTCGACGGAACGAGCCCTGATCCTGAGGAGCAGTTGATGCATCGGGAAGCGGTGCGGACGGCGGTATCGCGCTTTGCGGAGCTCCCGATTCTGCAACGCAGTGTGATCATCCTGAAAGATGTCCTCGATGAGCCGCTCGCCGACATCGCCTCCCTGCTCGGTCTCACCGTCGATTCCGTCAAGGCGCATCTTGCGCGGGGGCGTGCGCGTCTCCGCGAGATCAACGCGACCGCATCCAGCCCGCCGGACGTCAGATCGCCCTCCGCAGCGGTCATGCGGTACGTCACCCTGTTCAACCAGAGAGATTGGGACGGGTTGCGCGCGATGCTGGCGGATGACGTGAGGCTCAATCAATCAGCTCACCCCGTCCGGGTCGGACGGACCGACGTTGGGATGTTCTTCAGCATCTACGGAAAAATGGATCGGGTAAGGCTGGCGCCCGCCTGGTTGGAGGGCCGGGAAGTCATCGCGGTGTTCGAGGGCGACATGGAAACCAAGCCGAGCTACTTCATGTGGCTCGAGTGGCGCGGCGACGAAATTACGCTCATCCGCGACTACAGATACGTCCGCTACATCATGGCGGACGCGGAGCTCATCATCTCAAGGAGCGATGGAGCGCAAGCGTAGAGAACGGTGTGCCCCGGCCAACCAGAGAGCGCGACACAAGCCTTCGCGTAGCCCGGATGCAGCGAAGCGTAATCCGGGATGGAAGTGCCGCATCGAGAGCCCCCCGGATTTCGCTACGCTTCATCCGGGCTACGAGACTGCGGCGGCGCTAGCCGCCGTTGCCGTTCTCGCCGTTTTCCTCTTCCGGAATGTGCTCGACGGAGACCACGTGCTCATCCTCGGCGGTGTCGAACACGATGACGCCCTGGGTCGAGCGGCCGGCGACGCGGATGTCGGCGACCGGGCAGCGGATCAACTGGCCCTTGTCGGTGACCAGCATGATCTGGTCGGCATCCTCGACCGGGAACGACGCCACGAGCTTGCCGTTGCGGTTGTTGACGCTCATCGCGACGATGCCTTTGCCGCCGCGGCCGGTGGTGCGGTACTCGTAGGACGAGGTCCGCTTGCCGTAGCCGTTGACGGACACGGTCAGCACCACCTGCTCGGCTGCCGACAACTCGGCATATCGCTCCTGCGACAGCTGGATGGCGTCGTTCGCGGTCTCTTCGCCCTCGGCCTCGACCGGCTCCTCGGCCACGGCCTCGCCGGCCACCGCGCGGCGCATCTTCAGATAGGCCGAGCGCTCGTCCGAGGTAGTCTCGACATGGCGCAGGATCGCCAGCGAGATCAGCTTGTCGGCCTCGGCGAGCGCAATGCCGCGCACGCCCATCGAGGTGCGGCCGGTGAAGACGCGCACATCGGTGACCGGGAAGCGGATGCACTGCCCGCCGGAGGCGGTCAGCAGCACGTCGTCGCGCTCGGTGCAGATCTGCACGTCGACGATCGCCTCGCCCTCCCCGAGCTTCATCGCGATGATGCCGGAGCGGCGGACGTCGACGAAGTCGGACAGCTTGTTGCGGCGAACCGTGCCGCCTGTGGTCGCAAACATCACGTCGAGATTGGCCCAGGAGGATTCATCCTCCGGCAGCGGCATGATCGTGGTGATGCGCTCGCCCTGCTCCAGCGGCAGGATGTTGATCAGCGCCTTGCCGCGCGCGTTGGGAGCCGCCATCGGCAGCCGCCAGACCTTCTCCTTGTAGACCTGGCCGCGCGACGAGAAGAACAGCACCGGCGTGTGGGTGGAGGCCACGAACAGACGCGAGACGAAATCCTCGTCGCGGGTCTGCATGCCGGCGCGGCCCTTGCCGCCGCGGCGCTGCGCCCGGTAGGTCGACAGCGGCACGCGCTTGACGTAGCCGGCATGCGACACGGTGACGACCATGTCCTCGCGCTGGATCAGGTCCTCGTCCTCGACCTCGCCTTCCTGCTCGATGATCTCGGTCTTGCGCGGCGTCGCGAACTGCTGCTTCACCTCGGCGAGCTCGGTCTTGACGATGCCTTGTACGCGCGCGCGCGAGCGCAGGATGTCGAGATAATCGGCAATCTCGGCCGCGAGCTTGTCGAGCTCCTCGGATATCTCGTCCCGTCCCAGCGCGGTCAGGCGCTGCAGCCGCAGGTCGAGGATGGCCCTGGCCTGCTCCATCGACAGCCGGAGCGTGCCGTCATCGTTGATGCGATGCCGGGGATCGTCGATCAGCGTGATCATCGCCTCGACGTCGCGCGCCGGCCAGTCGCGCGACATCAGGGCTTCGCGCGCGGTGTTGGGATCGGGCGAGGTTCGGATAACACGGATCATCTCGTCGATGTTGGCGACTGCGATCGCCAGGCCGACCAGGATATGGGCGCGGTCGCGCGCCTTGCCGAGCAGGAACTTGGTCCGCCGCGTCACCACCTGCTCGCGGAACGCGACGAAGATGGTCAGCAGATCCTTCAGGGTCATCGTCTGCGGACGACCGGAATCCAGCGCCAGTATGTTGGCTGGGAAATTCGTCTGCAGCGGCGTGAACTTGTAGAGCTGGTTCAGCACCACGTCCGGCACCGCGTCGCGCTTCAATTCGATCACGACGCGGTAACCGTCGCGGTCGGACTCGTCGCGCAACTCGCCAATGCCTTCGATCTTCTTCTCGCGCGCCAGCTCGCCGATGCGCTCGACCATCGAGGCCTTGTTAACCTGATACGGGATCTCCGTGATGACGATCGCTTCGCGATCCTTGCGGATGGTATCGATCGTCACCTTGCCGCGCATCACGATCGAGCCGCGGCCGAGATGGTAGGCACTGCGAATGCCCTGCCGTCCCAGGATGATGCCGCCGG
Organism: Bradyrhizobium sp. USDA 3364; assembly: GCF_054056355.1. Taxonomy (NCBI): domain Bacteria; kingdom Pseudomonadati; phylum Pseudomonadota; class Alphaproteobacteria; order Hyphomicrobiales; family Nitrobacteraceae; genus Bradyrhizobium; species Bradyrhizobium sp. USDA 3364. The sequence continues at coordinate 6,865,640 of NZ_JBSRYG010000002.1, read as the reverse complement.
TCGGGAAGTCCGGTCCGGGGATGATGTCGATCAGCTCGTCGATCGTGAGCGCCGGATTGTCGATCAGCGCCACGCAGGCATCGACGACCTCGCCGAGATTGTGCGGCGGGATGTTGGTGGCCATGCCGACGGCAATGCCGCCGGCACCGTTGACCAGCAGGTTGGGGAACCGGGCCGGCAGAACCGACGGCTCCCGCTCGGAATTGTCGTAGTTCGGCTGGAAATCGACGGTGTCCATGTCGATGTCGGCGAGAACGGCAAGCGCCGCCTTGGTCAGCCGCGCTTCGGTATATCGATAGGCCGCCGGCGGATCGCCGTCGACCGAACCGAAATTGCCCTGGCCGTCGATCAGCGGCACGCGCAGCGAGAAATCCTGCGCCATGCGGACCATCGCGTCGTAAATCGACTGGTCGCCGTGGGGGTGATATTTACCGATCACGTCGCCGACGACGCGCGCGGATTTGACGTATTTCTTGTCCGGCGTATGCCCCTGCTCATGCATCGAATACAGGATGCGCCGGTGCACCGGCTTGAGCCCGTCGCGCGCATCGGGCAGCGCACGCGACACGATCACGCTCATCGCGTAATCGAGGTAGGACTTCTTCATCTCGTCGAGAATGGAAACGGGACGAATATCTGAGGGCCCCGGCTGCTCGCCGGGCTTGTGGTCGTCGTTATCGGACAAAGGGGAAATCCGGTCAGTTCTACTGGGGAATCATATAGCGTATCGGGGGCCCGAAAACCACCCTTGCGCGGCTCCGGACAGCCGATTTTCCCTTCGTTTTTTCATGGACTTACCGGCGACGTTGCGGGCTTGCGACGAGCCCGCTTTGCGCTGCGATCGCCGGCCGGCAAAGACCGCATGGAACCGGCCGCCGCAACGCCCTCATTGACCCGTCCAGTGGCCGAAAATCACGGCATGCATGATCCGCCCGGGCACGAAGGTGAACAGCCCGGCGATCACCAGCGCGCCGAAGAAGACGCCGATCATCGTGTATTTGTGGCGGCGGACGTCGTGGCTCCGCGCGGCCCTGACGCCCAGCACCAGCATCGCCAGCGTGAAGATCGACAGCAGGTGGATCGGGCTCCACGGGCCCAGCAGCCGGATCTGGTGGATCCAGAACGAGCTCAGCGCGACCGCGAGCATCAGGATCACCCAGATCCAGCCCAGCGTCCGGTGCGGCAGCGTGCCCTTGGGTGCGGCGAGCTGGATCGAGCCGAGCACGAAGGCGGCCATCGCGGCAAAGGCATGGAACGGGATCGCAGGCGCGGCGTCGAGCAATGGCGCGAGGCTCATCTTGGCGGCCCTCGAGTAAGCGCGCGGCCAGACGTCGCTCGCCGCAGGCCAATGTAAATATCATTCACATCCGCCTGTGTCAAAGTCCGGGGAACTTGCCTCGGCGACCTCCAGAATTTGGAGATCCGGCAAATAGCTCTGGAGTTATCCTCATAATTCACATGAGGAAATTGCCATCATGCATAATGGCGGCCGCTCATGGAAATGATCTTCACGGAGCGGCGCGCTCAGGACCTCGGGATTGCGACGTCCGATCAGAACGGGATGTCGTCGTCCATATCGCTGTTGCGGCTGCCGCCGCCGGCGGCGACTGCGCGGCGCGGCGCCGAGCTGACCGGACCGGACGAGCCGAAATCGCTGCCGCCGTCATCGGAGAAGCTGCCGCCTCCACCGCCACGCCCGTCGAGCATGGTGAGGTTGGAGTTGAAGCCCTGCAGCACGACCTCGGTCGAGTACTTCTCGACACCTGACTGGTCGGTCCATTTGCGGGTCTGCAACTGACCCTCGATGTACACCTTGGCGCCCTTCTTCAGATACTGCTCGGCGACCTTGCAGAGACCTTCGTTGAAGATCACGACGCGATGCCACTCGGTCTTTTCCTTGCGCTCGCCGGTGCCCTTGTCGCGCCAGGTTTCCGAGGTGGCGATGGAAAGATTTGCGATCGGACGGCCGTCCTGCGTCCGCCGGATTTCCGGATCCTTGCCGAGGTTTCCGACCAGGATCACCTTGTTCACGCTTCCTGCCATCGCATCATCTCCACTCAAAAACCGGGCGACCGGACATCGGCCGCCACTCTCAACCTTCGCCACTTACATCGCAGGCGTCGTGGATGACCCTATACGCCGGTGCCGGCTCGCCGCCTTTGCCGTCGCGCGGTTATCCACGATTATCGAGATATAGCATCGCGGCCGGCATTGTTCCAGTTTTGTTCGCCACACCAGCCGTAGAGGCAGCCGGCGGCGATCGCGTGGCAACCGATCTCGGTCCCGGTCGCTGGCCGGCTCCGACACCTTAGAAAAAGACTAAATAAATCAGTATCTTGCTTTGAACACACTTCTTCCGCGAGTGTGGCTTTTCTTCCGCGAGTGTGGCTTTTGGGAGACGGCGGTTGCGGTTGAATCAGCGTATAGATGCCACCCATGACGTGGGCGCTCGCGTCTGAGATCGTGCTTCGGGACCGTTTGGAAGCCGATCGCCGGGGAGCTGGGAGACTGATTATGAAGAAGTTTTTGCTCGGTACGGTTGCTCTGATTGCGTTTGCGGCGCCAGCCGCGGCGGCCGACCTCGCTGCGCGCCCCTACACCAAGGCGCCGCCGATGATCGCCGCCGTCTATGACTGGAGCGGCTTCTACATCGGTGCCAACGGCGGCTGGGGCTCGAGCCACAATTGCTGGGACCAGGCCCCGGGCGGCACCTTCATCGGCTCGGATGGTTGCCATGACGCGACCGGCGGCGTCGCCGGTGGTCAGATCGGCTATCGCTGGCAGGCCGGCACCTGGGTGTTCGGCCTCGAAGCGCAGGGCGACTGGGCTGACCTGAAGGGCAGCAACAACAGCGCGATCTTCCCCGGCCTCTTCACCAACCAGAGCAAGATCGACGCGTTCGGCCTGTTCACCGGCCAGCTCGGCTACGCCGCCAACAACGTGCTGCTCTACGCCAAGGGCGGCGCGGCGCTGACCGACAACCGCTTCAACACCTACTTCACGCCGACCGGCGTGCTCGCCGGCAGCGCCAGCGACACCCGCTGGGGCGGCACCATCGGCGCCGGCATCGAAGTCGGCTTCGCGCCGAACTGGACCGCCGGTATCGAGTACGACCACCTGTTCATGCAGGACAAGACCTACAACCTCACCACGCCCACCGGCACGCTGTTCAGCAACGTCCGCGACCGCCAGGACGTCGACCTCGTCACCGTCCGCGTGAACTACAAGTGGGGCGGCCCGGTCGTCCCGCGCTACTGATCGCGCGACGCGGATTTACCCAGACCAAAGGCCGGCCTCGCGCCGGCCTTTTTATTTGTGCGGCCGATCAGCCTGCTCGCGGCGCACGAATGAAAACGATCGCTCGAAGCGGAAGGACGGCTCTACACCGTCAAGCTCGCCATCAATTGCCGCTTCAACGCAGCGGGCCCCGTCGTCGCAGCGAATGCTGAGCGCGCCGCCGATCGCGCGCCGCTGCGTTCGCGTCGAAATCAAGAGCCGGCCTCGCGCCGGCTTCTTCGCTGCGTGCGAGCGCGCACCGCTGCGGGACTGTTTTCAGTGCATTGTGGTTTCCCGGATACACAACTTCCGGGATTTCTATGTAGAAGCACGCATACGTCACGCAACACTGCTTTGACGCTCCCTTCAAATGTTCGAAGGGAGACAACGAGAAAATGAGCAAGAAAAACGGGATTTGGACTTTGAAAATCAGGAATGTTTTGCTGGCCTCGGCCGGCATGTTTGCACTGAACGCTTTTGCACCGGCCATGGCTGCTGATATGGCGGCCCGCGCCCCCTACGTGAAGGCTCCGCCGCCGGCCGCGATCTACAACTGGACCGGCTTCTACCTCGGCGGCTTCGGCGGCTATGCCAGCGAGGACTCCGGCAATCCGAAGATGGAAGGCGGCTTCGGCGGCGGCACCATCGGCTACAACTGGCAGGCCGGCAACATCGTGTACGGCCTCGAGGTCGACGCTGCCGGCGGTGACATCGACGCTTCGATTTCCGCGCTGGGCATCACCGCCCGCAGCAAGATCGACTCGCTCGGCACCGTTCGCGGCCGCTTCGGCTTCGCCGTCGACAAGGTGCTGTTCTACGGCACCGGCGGCTACGCCTGGGCCAACAACGAGCTCAGCGTCACCGCGCTCGGCGTGACTGCCTCGCAGAGCAACTTCCACTCCGGCTGGACCGTCGGCGCGGGCATCGAGGCGTTCATCGCCCCGCAGTGGTCGATCAAGGGCGAGTACCTGTATCGCAGCCTCGGCGGCGAGACCTATTTCGGCGTCCCCTCCGCCGACATCAACCTGCACACCGTCCAGTTCGGCGTGAACTATCACTTCGGCGGCCCGATCGTCGCCAAGTACTAAGCTCGACAGTGATCTGACGAGATCGGATCGTTAAGGAAAGGCCGGCCTCGCGCCGGCCTTTTTTGCATCTCGGAACCGGCCCTGCTGACGGCTGCTGCCATCCGGCAAACTATCCGTTGATGGACGCTATTCAGCACTGGAAATTGTCGACCGTTCTTCCTACGTTCCAGTCCTCACACCCCATCGGCGCAAGCTCCCGGCAGCACCGGCGATGCGCGCCCAAAAAGGCGCCCGATCATGCGCCCGGAATTGTCGCTATGGATGAAGTGCTCAAGGCGAAGCGCCAACAGAACGCGGGCTCCTCATCGCGCGCCATCACGATCCGCGGCGCGCGCGAACACAATCTGAAGAACATTGACGTCGAGATTCCCCGCGACAAGCTCGTGGTGTTCACCGGCCTGTCCGGCTCCGGCAAATCCTCGCTCGCGTTCGACACCATCTACGCCGAGGGCCAGCGCCGCTACGTCGAGTCGCTGTCGGCCTATGCGCGGCAATTTTTGGAGATGATGCAGAAGCCGGATGTCGACCAGATCGACGGCCTGTCGCCGGCCATCTCGATCGAGCAGAAGACCACCTCGAAGAACCCGCGCTCCACCGTCGGCACCGTCACCGAGATCTACGACTACATGCGCCTGCTCTGGGCCCGCGTCGGCGTGCCCTATTCGCCGGCCACGGGCCTGCCGATCGAGAGCCAGATCGTCTCGCAGATGGTCGACCGGGTGCTTGCGCTGCCGGAAGGCACCCGCCTCTATCTGCTGGCGCCGGTCGTGCGCGGCCGCAAGGGCGAGTACAAGAAGGAGCTCGCCGAATATCTCAAGAAGGGCTTTCAGCGCGTCAAGATCGACGGCACCTTCTATGAGCTGGCGGAGGCGCCCGCGCTCGACAAGAAATTCCCGCACGACATCGACGTCGTGGTCGACCGCATCGTGGTGCGCCCTGACCTCGCCCAGCGCCTCGCCGAAAGCTTCGAGACCGCGCTGAAGCTCGCCGAGGGCCTCGCCGTGATCGAATACGCCGACGCGCCCGCGGCGGCGGCAGACGAGAAGAAAGACGACAAGAAGAAGACCGCAAAGATCCACGACAAGAGCGGGCCCGAGCGCGTCCTGTTCTCGGAAAAATTCGCCTGCCCGGTCTCCGGCTTCACGATCCCCGAGATCGAGCCGCGCCTGTTCTCGTTCAACAACCCCTATGGCGCGTGCCCGGCCTGCGGCGGCCTCGGCGTCGAGCAGCATATCGACGAGGATCTGGTCATCCCGGACAAGGAGCTGACGCTGCGCAAGGGCGCGATCGCGCCCTGGGCGAAATCGTCCTCGCCCTATTACATCCAGACCCTGACCGCGCTCGGCAAGCACTACAAGTTCACGCTCGACACCAAGTGGAAGGACCTGACCAAGAAGGTGCAGGCCGCGCTGCTGCACGGCTCCGGCGACGACGAGATCAAATTCTCCTATGAGGACGGCGTCCGCTCCTACGACACCAAGAAGCCGTTCGAGGGCGTCATCACCAACATCAATCGGCGCTACCGCGAGACCGAGAGCGAGTGGGCGCGCGAGGAGCTCGGCAAGTATTTCTCCGACGTGCCCTGCGCCGGCTGCAACGGCCATCGGCTGAAGCCGGAGGCGCTGTGCGTCAAGATCGGCGGCAAGCATATCGGCGAGATCTCCGAGCTCTCGGTGAAGCGCGCCGGCGAATGGTTCGAGACCGTGCCGGAAGCGCTGAATGCGCAGCAGAACGAGATTGCGACCCGCATCCTGAAGGAGATCCGCGAGCGGCTGACCTTCCTGCTCGACGTCGGCCTCAATTACCTGACGCTGTCGCGCTCCTCGGGCACGCTGTCCGGCGGCGAGAGCCAACGCATCCGCCTCGCCTCGCAGATCGGTTCCGGCCTGACCGGCGTGCTCTACGTGCTGGACGAGCCCTCGATCGGCCTGCACCAGCGCGACAATGCCCGGCTGCTCGACACGCTCAAGAGACTTCGCGACCTCGGCAACACCGTGGTCGTGGTCGAGCATGACGAGGACGCGATCCGCCTTGCGGATTACGTGCTCGACATCGGGCCCGGCGCCGGCATGCATGGCGGCCACATCGTTGCCGAAGGCACGCCCGACCAGATCATGCGCAACCCGAAATCGCTGACCGGCAAGTATCTGACCGGCGAGCTTTCGGTCCCGATCCCCGACCGGCGGCCGCCGAACCACCGGCGCACCATCAAGGTCGTCAACGCCCGCGGCAACAATCTGAAGAACGTGTCGGCCGAGATCCCGCTCGGCCTGTTCACCTGCGTCACCGGCGTCTCCGGCGGCGGCAAGTCGACCTTGCTGATCGACACGCTCTACAAGTCGATCGCCCGCAAGCTCAACAACGCCAGCGAGGGTGCCGCCCCGCACGACCGCATCGAGGGTCTGGAGCACATCGACAAGATCATCGACATCGACCAGTCGCCGATCGGCCGCACGCCGCGCTCCAACCCCGCGACCTATACCGGCGCCTTCACGCCGATCCGCGAATGGTTCGCCGGCCTACCCGAGGCCAAGGCGCGCGGCTACGAGCCTGGGCGCTTCTCCTTCAACGTCAAGGGCGGTCGCTGCGAGGCCTGCCAGGGCGACGGCGTCATCAAGATCGAGATGCACTTCCTGCCCGACGTCTACGTCACGTGCGACACCTGCAAGGGCAAGCGCTACAACCGCGAAACGCTGGAGGTGCTGTTCAAGGGCAAGAGCATCGCCGACGTGCTCGACATGACGGTCGAGGAAGCCGCCGAATTCTTCAAGGCGGTGCCGCGCGTGCGCGAGACCTTCCAGACCCTGCACCGGGTCGGCCTCGACTACATCCATGTCGGCCAGCAGGCCACCACGCTGTCCGGCGGCGAAGCCCAGCGCGTCAAGCTGGCAAAGGAATTGTCGAAGCGCGCCACCGGCCGCACGCTCTACATCCTGGACGAGCCGACCACCGGCCTGCACTTCCACGATGTCGCAAAACTGCTCGAGGTGCTGCACGAGCTGGTCGCCCAGGGCAACACGGTGGTCGTGATCGAGCACAATCTCGAAGTCATCAAGACCGCCGACTGGGTGATCGACCTCGGCCCCGAAGGCGGCGACGGCGGCGGCGAGATCGTCGCCTGGGGCCCGCCCGAAGATATCGTCAAGGCACCGCGCAGCTACACCGGCAAGTTCCTGGCGCCGGTGCTGAAGAAGGCCAACAGCAAGCCGAGGAAGAGCAGCAGCGCGAGCGAGGCGGCGGAGTAGGCGCAGACCAACTGGTCTACGATCCAACTCCGCCTATCTACGGCTCGGCTGAGGCATTGGCCTTGAACACCAGTGGCTTCCTGACAAGCCAGATCGACCAATCAACGAGAAGCAAAATACAAGAGAAGACTGCGGCCGAAAGAATCCACCACTCAAAGTCATCCAGCCCCGACGTACGGTCTTCGTACCAACCATTGATCGTGAAGCATTCATAAGGGATGTTGCCCGCCGTGTGCAGCCATCGACGCCGTTATCAAGGCCAAGATCACGTTTGTCGCAACAACAACAACGCTGCGCGCGAATAGAAGCGGCAACGCAACAATGATTATTGTGATGACATCTTGGGCGAACGACGGCGGTCCGCCGGCGAAAACCATCCCTTGGCTTGAGCATAGTTCGTTATAGGCCTTCGCCGCTAGCGGATATAGGTGGTGGGGCACAGGAAGCGAAAGCGCGTAGAGAGAGAAGCCGAATATTCGAAGAATGATTTTGTAGTGGCCTATCAGATAAGCCATCTTCCCACCTCATCATCGCACGCCGGTCCAATATTGACAGATCGAGGCTAACGTACCTTACCGGCTAACTCACTTTTTCCGGTACGTAGCAATCTGCCAGACGTTTGCCCAGGGATCCCGGACCATCGCGCGTCTGTCGCCGTAAGGCGTATCCGCGGGCATCTCGATCGCCTCAGCGCCTGCCGCGATCGCCCGCCGGTAGGTCTCGCCCGTGTTCTGAACATAGACGTAGAGGAACGCCGGCATCGCCTCACGGGTGCTTCCGCCGTCGCTGATCAGGATGATCGAGTCTCCGATCCGGATTTCCGTGGGCACGCCGGACCGAACTTCGCCTTCGGCGCCGAAAACATCGCGCAGGAATCCGGCGAGCCCGATGAGGTCGCTCGTGACAATCCTCGGGATGACGGAAGGCCAGCCGAACGGTTTGTATTGGATCATGTGCCTGACTTTGACTAAACAAGTAGCCGGATGCGCAATGCGATATTCGGATTGTCGGCCGGACGCGTTGATCGTTTCCGCATGTCATCGGGCGCGCCTTCGCGCGATCCGTTGACTCATGCGGGCTACAACACCGCCCTCACCTCCGCGCTACACCGCCCAATAGTTCGGGTGCGTATACGTCTGCGAGCGGTCGCCCCAATCGAATTCGTCGCCGTCGAATTCGGACGGCCCGGCGCGCAGATCCTCCATCGTCACCTCGACCTCGAAGGCCTGCCGCGCGGGATCAAAGCGCAACGCGGTCCATCTGACGGGATAGTGGTGGTGGGTACTCAGCACGCCGCCTGTCCTGATGATGGCGTAGGCAACCGTTCCGCTCACCTTGTCGAGCATCAGCCGCTCGATCGACCCGAGCTTCGTGCCATCGCGCCCAAAGACGCAGACATGCTCGACCCGGTCACTGGGCACCAAGGTATGATGCATTGCATCCTCCCTTTGTTCCGTGCATTTGCCCGATAATATATGCCTGCCGCGCTGGTGAGCCAATGGGGCACGGCTCGGCGACAGGCCGCAGGAGCGATTGGCTATCGCGCGGCGGCGGACGCCTGCACTATTTCGGAATAATAGAAATGTAGCACTGATTTGCCCGACGCGTCAAGTCGCTTTTCCGAGCGCCGGCGGCGACCCGCTCCTTTGCATGGGGTTGTTTTCGATATTTTGGGACGCGTACCATTGCCGCCGCCCCTATTCGGTCCTTCTCAGGAACGCCCCGAACGCGCGCGGGCCGTCGCCGACCTTGACCTCGCCCGTGACCTTCAGCTCGACGGCATCGATCACGCTGAGCGTATTGCTCTCCCAGTTCGCGACCAGGATCCGCTTGCCGTCGGCGGTCGCCTCGATGCCCTCGGGGTAGTCGCCGACCGTGATCCGCTTCACGGGCTGCAAGGTCGCGAGGTCGAACACGCTGACCTTGCCGTCATACTGGTCGGTGACGAAGCCGCGGCCTTGCGCCAGCGCCACCGCATAGGGGCGCAGGCCGACATGCACGCGGCCGATCTCGCGTGCGGTCGCGATGTCGATCACGGAGACGTCGTTGGAGCCGACATTGGCGGTATAGGCGCGCTTGCCGTCGGCGTCGATGGTGACGCCGAACGGGCGCGTGCCGACCTTCACGATCCCCCTCCGCTCATGCGAGGCGGTGTCGATGATGGAGACGCTGTCGTCGTCGCGATCCGCCGACAGCAGCAGCAATCCGTCCGGCGTCACGGCGAGCCCGGACGGCGACGCGCCGACCGCGATGCTTGCGGCGACACGTTGCTCTTTGGCATCGATCACCCGCACCGCGGCGGCGTACCAGTCGGCGACATAGACCGTCGCGCCGTCGGGTGCCACCGCGATGCCGAGCGGCCCGCCGCCGACCTTGACCCGGCCGACCACCTTGCGCGAGGACGCGTCGACCACCGTGACCACCTTGGCATCCGGGCTCGTCACATAGGCGAAGCGGCCGTCATTGCTGACGGCAACGCCGGCCGGCTTGCCGCCGATCGCAATCGTCGCGACCGGCTTCGCTGTCGCGAGATCGACCACCGTGAGATCGTCGCTGAGCTGGTTGGTGACGAACGCCTCCTCGGCCCGCGCGCCCGCGCCGCCGAGGCTGACGAGCAGCGCCAGCAGCGCGATCGCACGCATGATCAGGTGCCGCTCTCGATCTTCTTCTTTAGCGCCTCGAGCCCGGCCTTGTAGAGCCCGCTCACCGCCTTCACCGCGGCCTCGTCGCTCAATTCCAGCGGCGGGTCGTTGTTGGGAAAGCCGCGGTAGAACGCGCCCGCCCATTCCAGCTTCGACTTGCCGCCGGACGCCGGCGACACGGTCAGCGTCGAGGAATAGTTGGTGACTGGCAGCACCTTCACGTCGACCGCCGTGATCCGGTACGAATAGCTCATCATCTCGGGCTCGTATTTGTAGAGCTCCTCGTCGACGGTGGCGCCGGGCGCCAGGGTCAGCCGGCGCGTCGCGCCGATCTCGTTGCCCTTCTCGCCCTCGGTCTTGCTGACGCCGGCGAGCCAGCTCATGTCCTGGAAGTTGCCGATCACCGCCCACACCTTGGCCTGCGGCGCGTCGATCTCGATGGATTCCCGCACCTTCTGGCGGGTCGGCCCGTGGGCCCACGCGGCCCCCAGTGCAGCCAATGCCAACACCACGACGCCAGCTCGCGCGATCGTCCGCCTCATCCTTGTCCTCTCCCGATGTCTGTCGGCGATGCGCCGCCGGGCGCGTGCCGCAGTTTATGGGTCGACTTTTAGACCGGATTGGGGACCGCCTTCTTGCACCAGAGCGAAGTCAGAACTTCCCCGTGGGGCAAGTCCAGCGCGAAACAAAGGCGGGGGCGTCAGTTATGCTAAGAGCCCGGAACAATTCTGGATCGCCGGATGCCCATGCCCCGCAAGGTCGACATGCCCCGCAAGGCCGACATGCCCAGCAAGGCCTATGCCCTCTTCCGCAAGGCCGTCAGCACCGAGCAGCAGGTGGTCTGCATCTATCACGGCCGGCGGCGCGAGCTCTGCCCGCACATCATCGGCCGCAACAAGAACGGCGAAGAGGTCGTGCTGGCCTGGCAGTTCGCCGGCGACAGTTCCGGCAAGCTGCCGCAATGGCGCTGCCTGCGGCTCGCCAATGTCAGCGCCATCAGCCTGCGCAAGGGCCCGTGGCACGAAGGCGGCTCGCACCGCACCGAACAGACCTGCGTCAGCGCGGTCGACCTCGACATCAACATCCATGTGCGCAAGCGGCGGTGATCCGCCGGCCACCATGTCGCGAGAGTCCGGATGTGTGTCTCTTACAGGCGGCGCCACACACTCGCTGTCGTCCCGGCGAAGGCCGGGACCCATAACCACAAATGCCGATTGTTATGCACCGCTGGAGCCTACGGCCGCTCAGCCTCCTCCAGCACCTCCAGCACGAGCTCCATCGTCATCAGCACCGGATTGTCGCCGCGCACCAGCCGTCCCTCGGCGATACCGCCGAGATAATCCACCAGCGCGATGTCGACGGCGGCGCGCAGGCGGCGATTGGCATCGGGCGCGATCTGTCCCGCCGTCACTGCAAGCTCGGTCGCGAACGGCACCACGCTGTGGCCGTCGGTGAGGACGGCGCCGATGGTCGAGCCGACGCCGCCATGCAGCCGCGCGCGCAGGATGCCGTGCTGGCGGCAGAAGCCTTCCAGCGCGCAGGCAAAATCCTGGTTCGGCCGCAGCCGCAACGCAAAGGCATGGCTCGAGGTCTTAGCCCCACTCGGCGTGCTGGCAACGGGACCGAACAATTTGAAATTGGTCTCGCTGTCATGCTCGGCCAGAAACGTCGCGCCGTCGATCCCGAACGCGCTGACCTCGAACGGCTCGGCGACGATGGTCTGGTCCGGCAGCATGTGGCCGCCGTTGAAGCGGCCGTCTGCCTCGGTCCACAATCCGTGGCAATGGAAGAACGGCGCGCCGTCGCGCTCGCCGAAGGTCAGCGCCGCGAGCTTCAGCCGCGTCACGCCGTCGGGACGAAACGTGTCGCTGTAGAACGCGGCGTTGGCGCCGTCCTTCGACAGCGCCGGCATCACATAGGCGAACGGCCCGAGCGCCCCTCCTTTGGCGCTCAGCACGCCGCCGGAAAAGCCCTCGGCCGCAAAGCCGCGGCGCACCGCCTCGAGCAGGGGAATGCCAGGCTCGAGCATGAATGAAAAGGCGCGGCCGCGCGCGGCGACCCATTGGATGCGCTCCGGATGTGGAGCGCCGGGCTGGGCGATGCTCCGCATCGCCTCACGCGCCCGGCGATTTGGCGATCACCTCGAGCAGCCCGCGCGCCTCGAGTTCGTCGCGGATCAACCGCTTCGGCACCTTGCCGTAGCCGGACTTCGGCAGCGCCTCCCAGAAGAAGAAGCGCTTCGGCATCTTGTAGCGCGGCACTTTTGGCGCGAGGTATGCCGCAAGCTCGGCTTCGGCAACCGCCGCGGTGCCCTCGCGCGCGACGCAGACGGCGACACCCACCTCGCCCCAGAACGGATCGGGCACGCCGAGCACCGCGACCTCGCCGACCGCGGGATGCGTCAACAGCTTCTCCTCGATCTCGCGCGGATAGATGTTGGAGCCGCCCGAGATGTACATATCGGAGGCGCGGCCGGTGATGTAGACAAAGCCCTCCTCGTCCATGTGGCCGAGGTCGCCGGTGCGGAACCAGCCGTCGCGAAACGCCTTCGCATTGGCGTCGGGGTTGTCGTAATAGCCCGCGAACACGCCGGGCCCGATCACGCAGATCTCGCCGGTCTCGTGCGCCTTCAGCTCACGGCCGTCGTCGCCCTGGATCGAGACCTGCATGCCGGTGCGCTCAAACCCGCAGGTGCCGATCCGCGCATGCGGCCCGTCCTCGGGATCGTGCAGGCCGGGCGGCAGCACGGTGATGTTGCCGGTCACCTCGCCGAGGCCGAAATACTGCACGAGCACACCGCCGAGCTTGTGCAGCGCCGCCTTCTGATCCTCGCGATACATCGGCGCGCCGGCATAGATGATGTAGCGCAGCGAGGAATGATCGTGCTGGTCGGCGGCGGGATGCTCGACCATCATCTTCAGGATGGTCGGCACCGTGAACATATTGCTGACGCGGTGCCTTGCGATCAGGCGAAATGCCTCGGCGATATCGAACTTCTCCGACGGCAGCAGGATGGTCGCCACGCCGCGCGCGGTCTGCACCAATTGATGCACGCCGGCGCCATGCGACAGCGGCGCCACCACCAGCGAGGCGTCGTCTTCTGTGGTCCCGGGCATCAGGTCGGCGAGATGGTTGGTGATCACGAAGGCCATCTGGCCGTGGGTCAGCACCGCGGCCTTGGAGCGGCCGGTGGTGCCGGAGGTGAAGAAGAACCAGCAGGGATCGTCGTACTCGACGGCAACGTTCTCGACCACAGCGCTCGCATGCCTGGCAATGACGTCGCCGACGGTCGCCTCGCCGAAGGTCCCCTCTTCACCGATCCGCCAGACGAATTCGAGCGCAGGATTGGCGGCCGCCTTGGCGTGCTCGGGGAAGTCGGCGTGACACAGAAACGCCTTGGCGCCAGAGGCTGCCGCCAGATAGGCGACCTCGTCCGGCATCAGGCGGAAATTGGTCGGCACCCAGACCGCGCCGAGCCGGAACGCCGCGAACATCGACCAGAACATCTCGTCGCAGTTCTTGGAATGCACCAGGATGCGGTCGCCCTTGACGACGCCGCGGGCGGCCAGCGCCGCCGCCAGCGCCGAGACGTTCTGGTCGATATGGCGCCAGGACCAGGCCTTCTCGTTCCAGATGAAGCCGGGACGATCGCCGTGGCGGCGGGCGTTCTGGGTCAGGATGTGGGCGAGGTTCATCACCCGGCGCGACACCCGCGCGATCCCGCCGCGCGGCGCGGTCCCAGCCGACCCGCTCATTGCCGCCCCGCCGATACGCACAACAGACAGGGCATGGTCAGGACGGTCATCGGGTGTTTCCTCGGTCAGAACCGGGCGTCTTCAAGCGCCGCAAGGGATGGTGCTGTCCGGTTTATCGCCAAGCAGCGCGCCTCGGCAAGGCCTGCCGCCCGCGGCACGAAGATACCGCGTGCCGACGGCAACCAATCCGTTGCTTTCCGCCCAGACCGCTACTGCGGATGCTTGGCGAGGTCCTGCTCGCTCAGGTTCCAGTCCTGCCAGAGCTGCAACGCGCCGATCAGGGCAACCAGCGCGCCGAGCAGGATGTGCCAGAGCTGCAGCGTCTTGTCTTCCGAATAGCCGAAGATGTTGGGCGACGCGATCAGCCAGAGGCCGAGCAGAATGCTGGCCACCTCCTCCCAGCGATGCAGCGCGACATATTCGAGCTGGGCGAGACCCAGCACCAGCATGCCGACCACGAAGCTGTTGAGCACCAGATGGCTGCGCTCGACATCGACGACGTCGCTGACCTGCATGGGGAACCAGGGCGAGACCATGATCAGCACGCCGAGCAGCATGCCGAGCCAGTCCTCCCAGGAGCGGTGTGTGCCGAAGAGACGATTGTCCGACATGACGAACCTCCTTGCGACAAGGGGCATACGTCAGCGGCCGGTCCCATCCTCCGTACCAGACGACCACCGGGCCGCATCAGGGGCGTATGTCTGCCATCAAGCCTAATCGAATTGCATCCGCCCGCAAGGCCGATCCGCGTGTGTGCGATGCGGCAGAAGCGCCGGCCGCCGCCTACGTCACCGTGCACCGTCGAGACGCGCCAGCGCCTCCTTGGCGGTCTTTAGATCGGGCCGCAGCTCGAGCGCCTTGCGGAAGTCGGCCGCCGCGCCCTTCTTGTCGCCGAGCCGCAGCTTGGCCTGGCCACGGTTGTTCCAGGAATAGACGTCCGCGGGATCGTATTGCAGGGCCTTGTCGTAATCGGCGAGCCCGCCCTTGTTATCGCCCTGAAACAGCCGGATCATGCCGCGGTTGCGCCAGCCGCGCGCGTCGGTCGGCGCCATCTTCGCCGCCTCGCCGTAGTCGGCGGCGGCGCGATCAAGCTGCTCGGCATCGCGGTAGACGTTGCCGCGGTTGATGTAGGCGAGCACGTTGGGATCGAGCTTGATCTCGGTGGTGAAGTCGGCGATCGCATGCGCCGCGTCATGCTTGCGGTAGTAGACGAAGCCGCGATTGCCATAGGCCGTGGAGAGCTGCGGGTTGTATTGGATGGCGAGGCTGAGATCGGCCAGTGCGCGGTCGAGATCGCCCTTGTTGAGCCAGGCGTCGCCGCGGTTGTTGTAGGCCATCGCAAAGCCGGGATCGATGCGGATCGCCTCGTCATAGTCGGCGATGGCATGATCGAAATCATTCTTGAAGGCATAGACGCGGCCGCGATTGGTATAGGCGCAGGGAAACGCGGGATTGAGCCTGATGGCCTCGTTGAGGTCGGCGAGCGCGGCGTCAAGCTCGCGCTTTTCGGTCAGTCCATGGCCGCGGTTGCAATAAGCCCCGGCCAGCCGCTTGCCGGTCTCGGTCTTGCCGTCGATTACCACCGTGCAGGCACGCACGCGGTCGCTGGGCGCCGTCGTCCGGCCGATGCAGGTCTGCCGGCTCGGATCGTCGGCGGCCGCCGCTTGCGGAGGATTAGCCAGCGTCAGGGCGCCGCCGATCAATGCGGCGGTCAGGCAGGCCAAAATGCGCATATCAACAATCCACAAATGCCAATATGCGGGTTGGTCGCGGCTTTGCGCCGGCGGGTTCACGCGCTTAGATCAGGGCAAGTGATTCAACCGGGATTTTGCCATGGCCGCCGTCCGCGACAACAGGGACCAAAACCGCTTCGAGCTCGACACCGAGGGCGGCACAGCCTTTGCGAATTACCGGCGGACGCCCTCGGCCGTAATCATCACCCATACCGAGACACCGCGTGCCCTGCGCGGCCGCGGCATCGCATCGGAGCTGGTCAAGGGTGCGCTGGAACTGATCCGCGCCGACGACCACAAGGTGATCGCCGGCTGCGGCTTCGTGGTGGACTACCTCAACAAGCATCCGGAATACGCGGATCTTGCTGCCTAGAGCATGATCCGGAAAAGTGCGAAGCGGGTTTTCCGAAGAGATCGTGCTCATCGCGCTTGAGCGCCCTGCCCGTCGTCAGACGATCTTGATCGACATGTCGGGCAAGCCCTCGAGCTTGCACAGCAGCACGTCGCCCTTGACGACCGGGCCGACATTCTCCGGCGTGCCGGAATAGATGATGTCGCCGGCCTTCAGCTCGAAGGCCTCGGAGAGCTTGGCGATCTGCTCGGCGACGCTCCAGATCATGTTCTTCAGGTCCGAACTCTGCCGCACCGTGCCGTTGACCGCGAGCGAGATCGCGCCCTGCGTGAAATGGCCGGTCTTGGTTGCGGGATGGATCGGCCCGAGCACCGCCGCGTGGTCAAAACTCTTGCCGATCTCCCACGGCTTCTTCTCCGCCGCCATGCCGTTCTGCAGATCACGCCGCGTCATGTCGAGACCGAGCGCGTAGCCGTAGACGTGATCGAGCGCCTTGTCGGCGGGAATGTTGGTGCCGCCGGATTTCAGCGCGGCGACCAGCTCGACCTCGTGGTGGTAGTTCTTGGTCAGCGACGGATAGGGATGATCGGCGACCGTGCCGATCGCGACGTTCTGGATCGCGTCGGTCGGCTTCTGGAAAAAGAACGGCGGCTCGCGGGTCGGATCGGAGCCGCGCTCGAGCGCATGCGCCGCGTAGTTGCGGCCGATGCAATAGATGCGGCGGACCTGGAACACCTCGGTGGCGCCGACGATCGGGATCGTGACGGGTGGGACCGGAAACATCGCCTTCGGCGCGGTCTCGGCATGGGCCGGCACGGATTGCGCGGCGGCGCCGGCCAGTGCGAGGGCGCCGGTCGCAAGCATGGTCCGGCGATCGAGATCAGTCATGAGCGTTCTCCTTCTTGTTCGCCGATCTATAGATGTTCGCCGTCCCAGAAAAAAGGGCCCGCGCTGGCGCGGGCCCTGGCCGTGTGCGGGATGAAGATCCCGTCAGTGCTTGATGTCTGCCGGCAGCACGCCGCCATTGGCCGCGAGCTTGGTCATCACCTGCTTGTGCAGCCAGATGTTCATGCTGGCGGAGTCGTTGGTGTCGCCGCTGTAGCCGAGCTCCTTGGCGAGCTCCTTGCGGGCCGACAGGCTGGAGTCGATGTCGAGCGCCTTCATCAGGTCGACGATCGAGGTCCGCCACTCGAGCTTCTCGCCCTTGGCGGCAACCGCCTTGTCGAGGATCGGGGCGACGTCGACCGACTGCGCGGGCGCCGCACCGGCGGGCACGGCGGCAGGAGACGGCGATGCGCTGCCGGATCCACCGGCGGGAGCTGCGCTGGTGGCCGTTCCGCCGGCGGGCGTTGCGCTGGCGCTGCTACCGAAGATCGCGCCCATGATTTTTCCGAAAATGCTCATCGTTCGCTCCCAAGAGAGTTGAGATGTGAAGGCCAGACGGCGCTGGGACGGCTGACCGAGGTCGCAGTTCAAGTCTATCGCCCCCTCCATAGCTTGCCAATGCGACATTCACTTAAGCGTGAGTGCTTTTGGCGCGGTTTGGGAGTAGCCTCACTGCACAGTTCGCGACACGGCCAGTTCCCTGCTCTGTCTTTCGCGTCTGGCTTGCTCGTGATCGCTTCGAGAGGCGGTACGTTTGTGCCCGCGTGCCGGGCGCAGAATGCGCCCGCCCAGAGGGAGACAACGACCATGGCCACACCAATCCAAGGCAATGTCACATCGATGACGCAGAGCGGACAAGGCACCGCGTCTGCGCCCGTTATCCGCACCATCGCCCTGTCCAATCTGCATCATGCGCTGCAACTCGGCTGGGAAGACTTCAAGGCGGTGCCGAGCCACGCAATCGTCCTGTGTCTGATCTACCCGGTGCTCGGCCTCGTGCTCGCGCGCCTCGTGCACGGCTACACTGTGCTGCCCCTGCTGTTTCCGCTCGCCGCGGGCTTTGCCCTGCTCGGCCCGTTTGCCGCCATCGGCCTCTACGAGATGAGCCGCCGCCGCGAGGACGGCGGAGAAGCATCCGCATGGGATGCCCTGGAGGTATTCCGCTCGCCGTCATTCGGCGCGATGCTTGGGGTCGGAACGCTCTTGTTCGCGCTGTTCGTGACCTGGATCGCCACCGCGCAGGCAATCTACACGGCGGTGTTCGGCTATGAGACCGCGGCCAACATTCCGGATTTTGCCGAGCGCGTGCTGACCACCCAGCAAGGCTGGTGGCTGATCGTGGTCGGCTGCGGCGTCGGCTTCCTGTTCGCGCTCGTCGCGCTTTGCATCAGCGTGGTCGCCTTCCCCATGATGCTCGATCGCCAGGCAACCGCGGGCGAAGCCATGGTGACGTCGATGCGCGCGGTCGCGCAGAACCCGGTGCCGATGGCCGCCTGGGGCCTGATCGTCGCGGGGCTGCTGGTGCTCGGTACGATCCCGTTCTTCCTCGGGCTTGCCGTGGTGATCCCGCTGCTCGGTCACGCCACCTGGCATCTCTATCGCGAGGTCATCGTCAAGGATCCGAACGCACGGCCGGTGATCCCCGAGCCGCGTGAGCGCAAGCCCGCCGCCGATTTCCCCGCCAATCTGTTTCCGTGGCGGCGCAGCGACCGCGGATGAGCGCCCGCTGAATCTGACCTCGTAAACGTCATGGCAACCGCCGGCCGATATGCTCGGTCGGCGGTTTGTCGTCGCGGACCGTCAAATGGATGTGAAGTTGGCGTGGCATTTGCAGCGCTGCCTGAGATAAACGGCTCGACCACGAGCCTTGTTTTGGCCGCTGTTGCCGCGAACATACCCGCCGCCTTTCGCGACCAATCGAAGACATCGCAGCCTCCGGAGTGGATTGCCCTATGACCTCTCGATTTTACTTTCGCGCGCTTGCTATCGGCGCGTGGCTCGTGACCTCGACCGCCTCGGCACTGGCCGCCCAATGCGGCACGGGCACGTTCGAGTCATGGCTCGACGATTTCAAGAAGGAGGCTGCGTCGAAGGGCATTTCGCAGAACGCGATCCAGGCCGGATTGAACGGCGTCGCGCAGGACAAGGCGATCCTGGCGCGCGACCATTCGCAGCAAGTGTTCAGCCAGACATTCGAGCAGTTCTCGGGCCGCATGGTGCCGCCTCGCCTCAATCGCGGCTCCGACATGATGAAGCGCTATGGCTCGGTGCTGTCGCGAATCGAGGAGGCCTACGGCGTGCCCGGCGAAATCCTGGTCGCGATCTGGGGGCTGGAGACCGATTTCGGCGTCAACACCGGCAAGTTTCCGACGATACGCTCGCTGGCAACGCTGGCCTATGATTGCCGTCGGTCCGACATGTTCAAGGCCGAGTTGATGGATGCGCTGCGCATCGTCGAGCGCGGCGATCTCGCGCCGCAGGAGATGCGTGGCGCCTGGGCCGGCGAGATCGGCCAGACCCAGTTCATGCCGTCGTCCTACATCAAGTTCGCGGTCGATTTCGACGGCAACGGCAAGCGCGATCTCCTGCACAACGTGCCTGACGTGCTGGCGTCGACGGCGAATTTCCTGAAGAGCTATGGCTGGAAGCGGGGCAAGGGCTGGGAGCCCGGCAGCGAGAATTTTACGGTGATCCAGCAATGGAACAAGAGCGAGGTGTACGCCAAGACGATCGGCTACTTCGCCACCCAGCTCGCCAAGGCGCCATAAGGCATTGGGCGCTCCGCAGGCGCCCTCTTGCCGTTCAGGATCGCCGACCAGCCAGCGGCGAACCGCGGATGGAGCATACGTAGGGCGCTTTGACAGAGCCGAGTCATTGGCTGCAAGCCCTGCGTCGTGTGCGTTTGTTGCCGCCGAACCGGGGCGCCTTGTTGAACGAGACGCGGCAATTCGGCGACGCATGGTGCGACAGCCTGAGTTTTCCGATGACCTCGTCGGCCGACGACGTTGCACTTTCCCGGTTTTCCCTGGAAGATTTTGCCGAGCAGAACCGTATGGCCGCATGGCGTGATCTGTACGGTCGGCTGGTGCTGAAGGCCGACCTCGATTGCTCGTCAATCCGCGCTACGCCGATCGGCCTGTGAGCGCGGTCGCCTTTGAGGTTGGTTTCGGCGACCTGTCCTATCTCAATCGCGCCTTTCGCCGGCACTACGGAGCGGCCCCTCGGACGTTCGTGAATTGGCGCGACGAGGACTGATCATCGGCACTTCATCCGGAACACGCGAAGGGCATGCGATCGGGGCGCTCTCGCGGGACATGCCGGCTGCCACCGGAATAGGACGATTGCATCGAGCGTTTGATCGCGGGCGACAAAGCTTGATCGCGAACAACAGTTCCTGATTCAATCCGGGCCGATTACGCTCCGGCCAAATCAAAGGGCCGATTGCCCCAGGCAATCGGCCCTTGTCGTCTTGATCAAAAGCTTACTTCGCCATGCTGGCTTCTGCTGCCCTGCCGAGGTGCGCGCCGCATTCGCCCCACTTGTTGTTCAGCATCGCGTCCTGGGCGAGCGAGACTTCCTTCTCCGCCGCGAATTTGACTTCGTTGTCAGCCATGGCTTCGACGGCGGCTTCGGTCTTGCCGAGATTGGCACCGTTGCAGCCCATGCCGGCTTGATGGCGATGAGCGGCCTGTGCCGGAGCGACAGCGAAAGCAACCGCAGCCACGGCGGCTGCGGCGATGAATGTTTTAATCATGGGATGATCCATCTCTTGTTCTTGGACAGATGCCAGCGTGATTGCGGAATCTGCAGAACAATTATTCGCTGTTCCCGGCACCGTTCAGAATGAACTTCACGCGATACGAATGTGATCGGCGCTGCGCGCGGATCGCGCATGCGTTGCATAATGTTTTGATTACCAGGCCGTAAGGAAGCGCCGCCGCAATAGCTCTGCTTCGATTGTTCACTTCAACCGAAATGGATTTCCGATAAACGGCAGAGCGTTCCACGCGACCTGCTGCTCACGACGGAAATCCCGCAGGCGGCAGGGCCGAATTACCTTCTTCGTCAATGCGACTGATTGACGCCATGCCAAATGACGGCTGGCGACCGCCGCATGATGAATATATATTCATTCTAATGTCAGTTGTTTGCATGCGAATCGCGCATGGAACACATCGATGTGATCCTCCCTGCAGGTCAGCTCCCGAGCTTGAAAAAGCGGTCCGTAATTACCACATGAGGTGAGCGGAAAGATCCGACGAAATCCTTTTAACCAACTGATCTCAAGAAGTTTTTTGTTCAATATTCGGGATCGGCGCAACTTCCGCCTACCGGCCGGTTCCCCATGCGCCAAACGGTTAATCGAAACTTACCGCCGCCATGCATTTTTGGCTTAGCTGCATCGCAACATCGGAACTACCGCACTGCACTATATCATCTATATTCACTTCAACGATGAGGCTTTGGAAAAGCTGAATCTGAACTACTAGGAGACTACCATGTTGCTCTCGCTCATCCGCATGATCCAGGCTTTCCGGGATTATCAGCGCAATGTCAGCGAACTGTCCCAGCTCAGCGATCGCGAACTGGCCGATATCGGCCTCGACCGCTCGGACATTCCGCGCGTTGCCGCCGGTACCTACAACGGCTAATCGGCCGCAAGCCATCTGATGACGGATAACGCCCGCTTCCACAGCGGGCGTTATCGTTTGTGGTGCGGTTTCAGATGCATGTGGTCTCGAAACGCGCTAACGCTGCGCGATGACACCGCATCAATCCTCTTCCCAACCCGTGCACATCGTGGGCGCGGGGCTCGCCGGCTCGGAGGCCGCCTGGCAGGTCGCCAATTCCGGCGTCCGCGCCGTCCTGCACGAAATGCGCCCGCAACGGATGACCGAGGCGCACCGGACCGACGGCTGCGCCGAGCTGGTCTGCTCGAACTCATTCCGCTCCGACGACGCGGCCAACAACGCCGTCGGGCTGCTGCACGCCGAGATGCGGCGGCTGGGCTCGCTCATCATGCGCTCGGCCGATGCCAACCAGGTGCCCGCCGGCGGCGCGCTCGCCGTCGACCGCGACGGCTTTTCCGCCGCCGTCACCAAGGCGCTCAACGAGCATCCGCTGATCGAGATCAGCCGCGAGGAAGTCGCAGGCTTGCCGCCGGCCGACTGGAGCAACGTCATCGTCGCAACCGGTCCCCTCACCTCGGCACCGCTCGCCGACGCCATCAGGCAGCTGACCGACGAGAACGCGCTGGCCTTCTTCGATGCGATCGCGCCAATCGTGCACAAGGATTCCATCGACATGTCGGTGGCCTGGTTTCAGTCGCGCTACGACAAGGTCGGCCCAGGCGGTACCGGCGCCGACTACATCAACTGCCCGATGACCAGGGAGCAATATGACGCCTTCGTCACGGCGCTGCTCGACGGCGAGAAGGTCGACTTCAAGGATTGGGAGACCAACACGCCGTATTTCGACGGCTGCCTGCCGGTCGAGGTGATGGCCGAGCGCGGTCCCGAGACGCTGCGTCACGGGCCGATGAAGCCGGTGGGGCTGACCAATCCGCACAATCCGACGGTCAAGCCATATGCGATCGTCCAGCTGCGGCAGGACAACAAGCTCGGCACGCTCTACAACATCGTCGGCTTCCAGACCAAGCTGAAGCATGGCGCGCAACAGCGCGTATTCCGCACCATCCCGGGCCTCGAGAACGCGGAGTTCGCCCGCCTCGGCGGCCTGCATCGCAACACCTTCCTGAACTCGCCAAAGCTGCTCGACGCCCAGTTGCGCCTGCGCGCACAGCCGCGGCTGCGCTTCGCCGGACAGATGACGGGCTGCGAGGGCTACGTCGAGTCGGCCAGCGTCGGCCTGATTGCCGGCCTCTGCGCCGCCGCCGACATGCGCGGCGCTGCGCTGACGCCGCCGCCGGCCACCACCGCGCTCGGCGCGCTGCTCGGCCACATCACCGGCGGCCATATCGAAACCATCGAGGCCGGGTCGCGCTCGTTCCAGCCGATGAACGTCAATTTCGGCCTGTTCCCGCCGCTGGCGAGTGCGCCGACCAAGAAGCCGGACGGCTCGCGGCTGCGCGGCAACGAGAAGACCGTCGCCAAGAAGCAGGCGATCAGCGCCCGGGCGCTCGCCGACCTCGACCACTGGATCGCAGAACATCTGCGCGTTGCGGCAGCGGCCTGACAGTCATGAGCTTGCCGAAAGAGGACGACGCCACCTTGTCGGCGCGATGGAGCCAGGGCGTGCTGCTCAAGCGCGACGTGTTCTCGACCGTCGAGCGCGGCCGCTTCCGTGCCGACGACGGCGAGGTCGACGGCGTGCTGCGCCGGCTCGATCAGGTGCCGTTCTGGTCGTTCGCCCTCGCGCTGCACCTGTTCTCGCGCGAACGCCGCGCGCTCACCCTGGCGCGCGACCTCGACGTCGGGCCAAAACTGTTGTGGGCCGGCCGGCGCGCATTGGTGCGCGGCTTCATCGACGGGGCTGCGCTGCATCTGGCGAAGCCGCATGGCGACGTCGCCTATTTCCGCTCCGCCAAGGCGGCGTTGCGCAAGCTGCATCGCGCCGGCATCTGCCACAACGACCTCGCCAAGGAACAGAACTGGCTGGTCGGCCGCGACGGCCGCGCCTACCTCACCGACTTCCAGCTCGCCGCCTGCTTCAAGACCCGCAGCCGGCTGTTCCGCATCGCGGCCTATGAGGATCTGCGGCATCTCTTGAAGCACAAGCGCAGCTACGCGCCCGAGGCGCTGACGCCGATGGAGCGCAAGGTGCTCGCGAAAAAGTCCGCGGCCGCCAGCATCTGGCTCAAGACCGGCAAGAAGGTCTATCAGGCGATCACGCGCGGCATCTTCAATTTCACCGACCGCGAGGGCGGCGGCCGCCGGCTGGTCAACGACGCGCCGGTGCTGATCGATTTGATCCGCAGGAATCCGGACGTGCGCGACACCGCGATCGTCGCCTTCGCCGACCGCCGCGTCGGCGTCGGACTCTACGCCTTCGTCGAGGCGGACCGGTCCACGCTGGAAAGGACGCTGCGCAGCGAACTTGCCGCAGCCAAGGGCGTCAAGCCGCCCGAACACATCCAGATCGTGCACGCATTGCCGCGCGATGCGACCGGCAAGCCGCGCACGGAAATCCTGCAGCTCGTCGCCATGAACCAGATCGACCTGATTGAGCCGATGATGCGCAGCGACGCCGATCGCGAGTTCCTCAAGGACATCCTCGAACAACGCAAGAATCTGCGCGATCGCTTCAATTTTGAAGTGGCCGAGATGGATCGGCCGGCGGGCTAGATCACGCGCCGTCGCCGATGCGGGGCCTCTCGACAAACGCGTCCCGAAACCCCACTGTTTGGGGACTAGCGCGCTCAAGGGACAAGCTTAATGCCACTCACCCGTGGCCGTATCGGGGGATATGATTCCGAACGACTGGCGTTCGGATTCACCATGATGAACGGCGATCAGGAAGTTGAATGCCAGATCAGCGACGCCGCAATGGACGAGCTGGCCGGCACGCGCGGAACGGCGAGCATGGCGCGGCAGGCGCAATTCATCGCGCTGCGCGACGCGGTCGAACAGATTGCATCCGACATTTATGACAGCGGCCCGATGGTCAAGGGCGTAACGGTCCGGATCTTCACCAAGCACATCGCCAAGGAACCGAGCTGAGGAACAGTGCTGAGAGACCAGCTCTAGCTGCCGAACTCTTCCGTGCGCGCGGCGCGCCACAACGTCCAGAGCGTGCGCAGGCGTGACACCGGCTTCGGCAGGAACGGATCGTTGTCGACCCGCTTCGCCCGCTTCAGCTCGCGCCTGACGTGGGCGAGCGGCAGGAAGATCGGCCTCACGCCGGATGGCACGTCCGCAAGCAGCCCGAACGCGGTCTTGAGATGGGCCTGGGCCTCGTCCGCAAGCCGATCGACCGCAGCACGGAGCTTCGGCGTTACCTTGCCGGCGAAAACCTCCTCCTTGCTGCTGCCGTGCTGCTGAAGCAGCTGTAGCGGCAGAAACAGCTGCTGCCGCGCGGCATCGCGGCCCAGCGTCGCGATCACATGCGCCATGCCCTGGGCGAGGCCGGCATGACGGGCCAGATGATCGATCGCCTCCGAGGGCCGCGCCACCACGCGCGTGGCCTGCGAGAACAGCGCCGACACCGTGGCGTCGAGATAACCCTCGAGTGCGGCAAGCGTGGGCATCGGGTCGTTGTAGAGATCGAACTGGTGCTCCTCGACCAGCCGCGAGAATGGCGAGACCGGCAGGCGGTGATTGCGGATCGCATAGAGCAATTCCGCCGCGACCGGATTGCCCTCGACGCCGCCGTGTCCGGCGCCCGCCAGCATGTCGGTCCACCATTGCAGCCGCATCTCGCCGGGCAGCGGCTGGCTGACCTGCTCGTGCACGCGCGAGACCTCGATGTTGAAGGCGTAGATCGCGAGCAGCGCCCGCCGCTCCGGCCCCGGCAGGAACAAGGTCGAGGCGTAGCGCACGAAGTCATGGCTCCGCACCAGGTCGGCGCAGAACGCCGCGCCGTCCTTCGGCGCCTCCGCCGCGCTCATGGCACCGCGATCAGCGCCGCGGCGACGCGCCGCCGCTCGCCCAGCATGATGTTGTAGGTACGGATCGCGGGGCCGGTCTGCATCGGGTCGAGCACCACCCGCACCGCGCGCAAGGCCTCGCGCAAGGCCTTTGGCGGGACCCAGACCTCGGTGCCGCTGCCGACGATCAGCGTGTCGATCGCATTGGCGGCCGCGAACACCTTCTGCAGCGAGCATTCGTCGATCTCGTCCGGCCTGGTGACCGGCCAGGCCCAGATCGAGTCAGGCAGGCACAGCAGCGAGCCGCGATGCGACATATCGGCAAACGCGAAGCCGCCCTTGCCGTAAGCCTCGATCGGCGCCGACCTCGGAAGATGGGGAGCGTCCGAGGAGTTGCTCATGACCCGCTACTTCTTGGCTGCCGCCGCGTCCGGCTTCTTGGCCGGCGACGTGTCCTGCGCCTCGCCCCGCGTGGTGTGCACGCCGAGATAGATCAGGATCGGCGCCGCGATGAAGATCGAGGTGTAGGTGCCGACCAGCACCACGCCGAACATCATCACGGCGGTGAAGCTGTGGATCGCCTGGCCGCCGAACAGCAGCAGCGCGAGCAGCGCCAAGGTCACGGTGACGTGGGTGATGATCGAACGCGACAGCGTCGAGTTGATCGATTCGTTCAGGAGCTGCGGCATCGGCATCTTCTTGTAGCGCCGCAGCATCTCGCGGATGCGGTCGTAGATCACGACGGTGTCGTTCAGCGAATAGCCGAGAATGGTCAGCAGCGCCGCGATGCTGGTGAGGTCGAAGTCGACCTGGGTGATCGACATGAAGCCGATCGTCAGCACGATGTCGTGGACGTTGGCGATCATGGCGCCGAGCGCGAACTGCCACTCGAAGCGGAACCAGAGATAGATCAGGATGCCGACGATCGCGAGCATCAGGCCGAGCATGCCGAACGCCAGCAGTTCGCCGGAGACCCGCGGTCCCACCACTTCGACGCGGCGGTAGTCGACGGATTCGCCGAGCGCGCCGCGCACTTTCGTCACCGCGTCCTGTTGCGCCTGGTCGCCGCCGGGTTGCTCGGCGACGCGGATCAGGACTTCGGCCGGACCGCCGAACTGCTGCAACTGAACCTCGCCGAGGCCAAGGCCGTTCAAGGTCGTGCGCATCGCGGCAATGTCGGCCGTACTGGACTTGGATCGCACCTCAAGCAGCGTGCCGCCCTTGAAGTCGATGCCGAAATTCAGGCCGTGGGTGAAGAACAGCGTGATCGCGAAGATCGAGAGCAGCGCCGAGATCGGGAAACTGATGCGGCGAAATCGCGTGAAGTCGAAATGCGTATCGTCCGGCACGATGCGCAGCGACGGCAGCAGGCCGAGCGCTGCGACCACGGTCAGCACGGCGATCAGGATGCCAAGGCCAATGAGAACGGTATGAGTCACGAGAGGCCTCTCAGATCGGCACGGTTTGCGGCCGCTTCCACCGCACCCATGCCGCGACGATCAGGCGCGTCAGGGTAAAGGCGGTGAACACCGTGGTGATGATGCCGATGCCGAGCGTCACGGCAAAGCCGCGAACCGGCCCGGTGCCGATGTAGAACAGCACGGCGGCGGCGATGAAGGTGGTGATGTTGGAGTCGAGGATGGTCGCCAGCGCCCGCTTGAAGCCGGCATCGATCGCCGAGATCGCGTTGCGGCCGCCGCGCAATTCCTCGCGGATGCGCTCATAGATCAGCACGTTGGAGTCGACCGCGATGCCGACCGTCAGCACGATTCCGGCGATGCCGGGCAGCGTCAGCGTGGCATTGAGCAGCGACAAGAGCCCAAAAATCATCGCGACGTTGATGGCGACCGCGATGTTGGCGAACACGCCGAACAGCCGGTAGGTCAGCAGCATGAACACGATGACCAGGATCGAGCCGACATAGGCCGCGAGCTCGCCCTTCTCGATCGAATCCTGCCCGAGCCCGGGACCGACGGTGCGCTCCTCGACCACGGTCAGCGGCGCCGGCAGCGCGCCGGCGCGCATCAGGATCGCCAGATCGTTGGCCGACTGCACGGTGAAGCTGCCGGAGATCTGGCCCTGTCCGCCGGTGATCGGCTCACGAATGACGGGTGCCGAGATCACCTTGTTGTCGAGCACGATCGCAAACGGCTGGCCGACATTGTCGGCGGTCGCCTGCGCGAATTTGCGCGCGCCTGACGTGTTGAATTTGAAGCTGACGATCGCCTCGCCGGTACGCTGGTCAAAGCCGGGTTGAGCATCGGAGAGCTCGCCTCCGGAAACCAGGACCTGCTTCTTGACGACGTACGGAACCGGCGGCGGCGACGCGCTCATCAGCAGTTCGGAGTCCGGCGGCACCCGGCCCTGCTGGGCCTGGTCAGGCGACACCGACGTGTCGACCATGCGGAATTCCATCTTCGCGGTCTTGCCGAGCAGCTCCTTCAGATGGGTCGGGTCCTGCAGGCCCGGCACCTGCACCAGGATGCGGTCGGTGCCCTGGCGCTGGATCACCGGCTCGACAGTGCCGAGCTCGTTGACGCGGCGCTCGACGATCTGGATCGACTGCTCGATGGTCTTGCGCATCCGCTCGACCATCGCAGGCTGCGACACGGTCAGGCGGATCAGGCCGCCGCCCGCGTCGGTCACGTCGACATCGCGCTGGCCGCTGGAGCCGAGCAGACCGCCGATCGGCTGCGCGACTTCCCGCAGCTTGGCCAGCGCCGCCGGAACATCGCTTTCCTTCGTGATCCGGGCCTCGACGGCGTCGTTGCGGATCTGCACGCCGCCGGTGAACTGGATCTTGGCGTCACGCAGCGCCTTGCGAGCATCGTCGCGAACCTGTTCGAGCTTCTCCTTTTTCACATAGTTGGCGTCGACCTCGAGCAACAGATACGAGCCGCCCTGCAAATCGAGGCCGAGCACGAGACGTCGCTGCGCCCAGGCCGGCCAGGTCTTCACCTGCGCTTCGGGGAAGAAATTGGGCACGGCGCACAGGCAGACCACCAGCGCTATCAGGATGATCCCCAGCGCTCGCCACCGCGTGAAATACAACATCGAACTGACCTGTCAGATTCCGAAAGGCGCCGCGGCGATCAGCTCGCGGACGCCTCGTCCTTGGCGTCGCCCTTCGCCGGCTCACCCTTGGTCCGCACGCCCGAAATCATCTGCCGCATCTGGCGCACGCGCACACCGTCCGAGATTTCAAACTCAATCTGATCGTCGTCGACCACCTTGGTCACCTTGCCGACGAGGCCGCCCGAGGTCACCACGGTGTCGCCGCGGCGGATGTTCTTCACGAGATCCGCATGATCGCGCACCTTCTTCTGCTGCGGGCGCAGAATCAGGAAGTACATGATGACGAAGATCAGTGCGAATGGCAGCAGCGACATCAACATGCTGCTGGTGTCACCACTTGCTCCGGCCTGAGCAAACGCAGGAGTAATCAGCATTCGGACGATCCTCGGATAAGACGGGAAAGAACCGGCAGCGCCCTCGGATTCGGGGCGGTATGGCGGTCCGGACAAATTCGCGCGGACTATAGCGGCCGCGGTCCCAATTGCAACGTTAACGGACCTTCATTTAGGGCGCTTGCGGGACCGCCGCCAGCCCGATAAGGCTGCGCCGTCAGGAACTGGACAAATGCCGAAAAAAGCCAAGAAAACCACTGGTAAAACCACCAGCAAAACCGCCCCCAAAGCTGCCGCCAGGCGAGCCGCAAACGCCGCGACAAAACGCCCGGTAATGACGCTCGACGGCGCGGCCGCCGAGCGGATCGCGAACGCCCTGGAGGCCATTGCCGGCCGCCTCGCCGACGCCTCCCCCGCCTCCGATCCGGCCGCGACGTTCGGCGCCGCGGACGCCTTTGTCTGGCATCCGGACGGACGCCTCGTCCCGGTGCCGCGCGTCAGCCGCGTCGAGATCGGCCTGCTCAAGGGCGTCGACCGGATGCGCGACATCCTGATGGAGAATACCGAGCGCTTCGCCGACGGCCTGCCCGCCAACAATGCGCTGCTCTGGGGCGCGCGCGGCATGGGCAAGTCGTCGCTGGTCAAGGCCACCCACGCCAGCATCAACCTCGACCGCAAGCCGGTCGACCGGCTCAAGCTGATCGAGATCCACCGCGAGGACATCGAGAGCCTGCCCGGCCTGATGGAGCTGCTGCGCAGCTCCGCCTTCCGCTTCATCGTGTTCTGCGACGATCTCTCCTTCGACGGCAACGATGCCTCGTACAAATCGCTGAAGGCCGTGCTGGAAGGCGGTATCGAGGGACGCCCCGACAACGTCATCCTCTACGCGACCTCGAACCGGCGGCACCTGCTGGCGCGCGAGATGATCGAGAACGAGCGCTCGACCGCGATCAATCCCGGCGAAGCGGTCGAGGAGAAGGTGTCGCTGTCGGACCGCTTCGGCCTCTGGCTCGGCTTCCACCGTTGCAGTCAGGACGAGTACCTCGCGATGGTGAAGGGCTATTGCGACCATTACGGCATCAAGATCGACGACGACGACCTCGAGCGCGAGGCGCTCGAATGGTCGACCACCCGCGGCTCGCGCTCGGGCCGCGTCGCCTGGCAGTACACCCAGGAGCTCGCCGGCCGGCTCGGCGTGCGGCTGAGCGGGAAGTAATCGTCGTCGCAATCGTCAAAACAAAACGGGGGAGGCTTGCGTCTCCCCCGCTGTCTTTGTTGTGAGACTTGGAAGTCCCTTGGAAGTCCGGACGCGTAACTTACGCGCCGTTGAGGAACTGGAGCGGATCGACCGGGGACGATCCCTTGCGAATTTCGAAGTGGAGCTGCGGCGAGCCCGCCTCGCCTGACTGGCCCGACTTGGCAATCACCTGGCCGCGCTTGATGGTGTCGCCGCGCTTCACGAGAATTTCGCTCGCATGGGCGTAGGCGGTGACGTAGCCGTTGGAATGGCGCACCAGCACGAGATTGCCGTAGCCCTTCAGCTCATTGCCCGAATAGGCGACGACGCCATCTTCGGCTGCCTTCACCGGCGTGCCTTCGGGCACCGCGACGTTGATGCCGTCATTGACCTTGCCGTTGGTCTTCGAGCCGTAGGCGGTGATGACCTTGCCGCGCACCGGCCAGCGGAAGGTCGGCAGCGCACTGGTGGTCTCGGCCGGCTTGGCGGCCGGTGTCTCCGCGACCGCTGCCGGCTGTTCGACGCTGGCGGTCGGCTGGACCAGCCGGGCACTCTGCTGCGGCAGCGCGCTGGCGACGACCTTCGGGGCCGCCACGGCCGGTGCCGGTGCCACGGTGGCGACCGGCGCAGCAGCAACGGGTTGCGCGACAGGCGCGGGAGCCGCCATGGCAGTCTTGGCACCGGGCACGACCAGCTTCATGCCGAGGCTGAGCCGGGCCGACTGGTCGAGATTGTTGGCGCGTGCGAGCTCGGCCACCGGGATGTGGTGCTGGCGCGCGATGCTGTGCAGCGTGTCGCCGCGATTGACGTAGTGGACGCCGGCGGGCGCGGCGGCCATGGCGACGGGCCGCGTGGCAGGTGCTGCCATCGCCGGCGCCGCGGCGACGGCTCCCGGACGCGGAATGATCAGCTGCTGGCCCGGCGACAGGGCCCGCGGCCCCTTGTAGCCGTTGGCGCGCAGGATCTCGGCCGACGAGACGTTGTAGCGGCGCGCCAGCACTTCCAGCGTGTCGCTGGTGCCGACGATGATGGTGGTGCCGCTGTGCCCGGCATGGGCTGCCGCAACCGAATGCGGAACGGTGCCGGTGGCTTCGATCTGCGGGCGCGCGGGCGGCGGTGTGTAGGACGAAACCCCGCGCCCTCCCCCGGAGACGCCGGCATTGGCGACCGGATAGGACTGCGGCGCCGCGACCGGCGGCGGCAACGGCTGCGACTGGTACTGCGAATACTGCGGCTGGGTTCGCGGCCGCGCATATTGCGGCAGCTCGCGCGGCGGCTGTTGCTGCACCGTGCCGGTCGGCTGCGGGTCAAACGCAAACGGATTTTGCGAGTAGGAGCTTTGCGAGAAGCGCGACGACATGTCGGCGCTGCAACCGGCAAAAGCCATGGACATCAGCGTCAGCACCGCAACCTGCGGTACGCGACGCGAGCGAAGCAACTCAACAACCCCAGACATGGTTACTCACTCGTACGCAACAAAAGACTGTTTTGAGTAAACACGTCGCGAGTAAATAACCGCTTAACCCTGCGAATAAGGCGTTGGTGCCAAGCAGCAAATCGCCAAATCTACAATTCGCGCGCGATTCCGGGCAGCGCCGGCACAAAGCGGACGTCGACCAATTCCTTGCGGTCGAAGCCGTTCTCCGTCCGTACCATGCGGACCAGGGTCTGGGTGCCCTGATGCGGCCCGACCGGGGCGATCAGGATCCCGCCGGGATCGAGCCGCTCCAGCAGCCTTTCCGGGATCTGCTCCATCGCCGCGGTGACGATGATGCGGTCGAAGTCGCCGGCGCCCGCCGGGATGTCGAAGCCGTCGCCGAGCAGCACCTCGATATTGTAATAACCGAGCTTTTCGAGGCGCTTGCGGGCACTATCGGCCAGCGTACGGTAGCGCTCGATGGTCAGGACCTGCTTGCACAGGCGGGACAGGACGGCCGCCTGGTAGCCCGAGCCGGTGCCGATCTCGAGCACCCGATGGTTCTTCTGCAGCTGCAGCTGCTCGGTCATGTAGGCCACGACGAAAGGCTGGCTGATGGTCTGCCCGCAGGCGATCGCAAGCGCACTGTCGCGATAGGCCTCGTTGCGATCGCGCGGATCGACGAACACCTCGCGGGGCACCTCCTCCATGGTGCGCAACACGGCCTGATCGCTCACCCCTCGCCGACGCAGCGTGAGCTGAAACATCATCTTCTCGGTCGGATCTGGGTTCACGGCCATGTTCATCAGCGTCTCTTGGACAGCAGCGCGCAATCTTGCTCAGCTTGATGCCATTGAAATCCGAAATACCGCGTTAAGGAAAAATTTCCCGTCACTTTTTGTTCCTGCCCAGGAACCGGCACACCGATTTCGTGTTGGTGCCGGCCCCGTAGCTTCCCATATAATCGACCGCGAAGCGCGGCTAACGCCCAAGTGGAGCGGACCAGGCGCTCTGGTTGAGCCGTCACGCGCCGGGTTCTGGACGAATCCCGCGCAACTTGTCAGTTAGGCGGCGCGGCGAACAGCGGTTGCGCGCTGGAAACGGACCAATTCCCAAACGTTTGCGTTGCGCCTTGTAATGTTATTTGCGAGCCTATTTCAGGGACGGGCAAGGATTCCATCATGACAGCGATACGGCCGGCGGGCTGTTCAGTTTTCCTCGTGGAGGACGAGGTCATGATCCGGATGATGGTTGCCGATATGCTGGAGGAACTCGGCCACAGTGTCGCGGCCGAGGCCGGCGAGATCGGCGAAGCGGTCAAGCTCGCGCAATCGTCCGAATTCGACCTCGCGATCCTCGACGTCAACGTCAACGGCAAGGTGATCACCCCGGTCGCGGAGCTGATCAACGCCCGCAACCGCCCCTTCATCTTCGCGACCGGCTACGGCTCGTCCGGACTGCCGCCGGAATATCGCGACCGGCCCGCCCTGCAAAAGCCCTTCCAGCTGGAGACACTGGCCCAGATGATCTCGAGCGCGATGAAGAGCGCGCCGGTCTGATCATTTGCCGGACGCGTAGCCCGGATGAAGCGCAGCGCAATCCGGGAAATCATCCATGCATTGAGAGCGGCCCCGGATTTCGCTTCGCTCCATCCGGGCTACGAAGGTCATTTCAGCGTCGCGGTCAGCGTTTCCGAGAACGCCTCATCGGTGCGGTCGAGCCTGAGCGGCGTCACCGAGACGTAGCGCGCGGCAAGCGCGGCGAGATCGGTGCCTTCGGCCGGCGCGTCCATCATCGCCGCGCGCTCGAAGCCGATCCAGAAATACGGATTGCCGCGTCCGTCGTGTCGGCGATCGATCTTCAGGAAACCCTGATTGCGCTTGCCCTGCCGCGTGATCCGGATGCCCTTGACGTCGTCGGGCATGCAGGACGGAAAGTTGACGTTGATGACGGTGTTCCTCGGCACGCCTGCGCCGATCACCTTGCGGATGATGTCGGGTCCGAATTTCAACGCGGTGTCCCACAGCGGCGCGTTGCGGGTCTCGATCGAGAATTCCTGCGACAACGCGAATGACGGAAAGCCCAGGATGGTGCCTTCCAGCGCGCCGGCGATGGTGCCGGAATAGACCACGTCCTCGGCGACGTTGCGGCCCTTGTTGACGCCGCTTAGCACGAGATCCGGCAGCTTGTCTCCGAGAATGTGGCGCGCGCCCATGATAACGCAATCGGTCGGCGTCCCACGCACCGCGAAATGACGCGGGCTGACCTCACGCAGACGCAGCGGATCGTTGAGCGATAGCGAATGCGAAACGCCGGACTGATCGAGCTCGGGGGCAACGATCCAGACATCATCGGACAGCGCACGTGCGATCTGCTCGACGACCTGCAGGCCTGGAGCATGGATGCCGTCATCATTGGTGCAGAGAATTCGCATCCGTCAAAGGGCCTTTTCCGATTCGACGCAGGTTTCTTGACCTGCGGTTTCTTGAGTTGATTGCCGTCTTAACCGGCTAGGGGCGCGGAGGCAAACCGGGCCCGCGCCATCTGGGCGATGCCACACGCCACGGACGCACAAATCTGCCGCTGCCGGCGATCTTGCGCTCGAACACCGGCCAGGCCGGTCTGGCTCGCGCCGCCGGCGGCGGATTCCGGACGACCACGACGGCGGGTGTCGGCACGGACGGCGCCGGCTTGGCCGGTGCCGTCTCGCGAACTTCGGACTTGAGAGCTTCGGACCTGAGGGGCTCCACCTTCGGAGCTTCAGGCTTGGCAACACCAGGCTTGGCAACACCAGGCTTGGCCGCGACAGGTTCGGCAGTGACAGGTTCGGCAGGCTCAGCTCGGGCCGGTTCAACCTTGAGCGGTTCAACCCTCCGGGCATCAGGCCCGGGCGGATCGTGCGTGACCGGTGAGGGTTGTTGAGTTTCAGGCTTGGGAGGCTTCGGAAGCTCCGATTTGGCGCTCTCGGACCTGATGGGCTCGGCTCTGCGAGGCTCGGGCCTGGGCGGTTCGGCCTTGGGCGGCTCCGGCGCGGGTGCCTCGGCAGGCTTTGCGACCGGCGCCGGTGCAGCCGATTTCGATTTCAGCCGGGCCAGCAGTTCCTCGATCGAGGGCACCGATGTCGCGTCAAGCGAAGCGCGCGGCGCGGGCGGCGGCGTCCGCACCGGAGGCGCCGGCGCCGCAACCGATGGCGGCAGACCGGCCGGCGCCAATTGGGCGAACTTGCCGCGCGCGATCTCCAGTGCCTTGTCGAAATCGGGCCTGTCGACCCAGGCCTTGGTTTGCACCTCGGTCACGCGCGCTTCCCACAAGCGCGCGGCCTCGATGTCGTAGTAGCCCATCTGCTTCTGGTTGATGAGCTGCAGACCATGGCCGGTGACCGCCCATTGTCGGCCAAGCCAGTGGATGTCACGGTGCAGCGGCATCACACTGGCCCTCGCTCTACATACCGTGCTCGATGACCTTGAGCCCGCCCATATAGGGCTGCAGCACATCGGGCACCGCGATCGAACCGTCCTGCTGCTGGTAGGTCTCCATCACGGCGATCAGGGCGCGCCCGACCGCCGTGCCGGAGCCGTTCAGCGTGTGCACGAAGCGCGGCTTGCCGTCGGGGCCGCGGGAGCGCGCGTCCATGCGGCGGGCCTGGAAATCACCACACACCGAGCAGCTCGAAATCTCGCGATAGGCGCCGCCATCACCCTGCCCCGGCATCCACACCTCGATGTCGTAGGTCTTCTGCGCCGAGAAGCCCATGTCGCCGGCACACAGCGTCATCACGCGATAATGCAGGTCGAGCTTCTGCAGAACCTGCTCGGCGCAGGACAGCATGCGCTCGAGCTCATCCTTGCTGGTTTCCGGCGTCGTGATCGACACCAGCTCGACTTTTGTAAATTGGTGCTGCCGGATCATGCCGCGCGTATCGCGTCCGGCCGCGCCGGCTTCGGCGCGGAAGCACGGCGTCAGCGCGGTGAGCCGCATCGGCAGCTCTTTCTCGTCGAGGATGGATTCGCGCGCGAGATTGGTCAGCGAGACTTCGGCGGTCGGAATGAGACCCAGGCGTTCGCTGCGCAGATCGGCATTGGGTGTCGCGAGCAATTCGCCCTTGATCGCCCAGAACTGGTCATCCTCGAATTTCGGCAATTGCCCGGTGCCGAACATCACGGCGTCGCGCACCAAGAGCGGCGGATTAATCTCCGTGTAGCCGTGCTCGCCGGTGTGCAGGTCGAGCATGAACTGCCCGATCGCACGCTCGAGCCGCGCCAAGCCCTTCTTCAGCACGACGAAGCGCGCGCCGGACAGTTTCGCCGCCGCCTCGAAATCCATGTAGCCGAGCGTAATGCCGAGATCGTCGTGCAGCTTCGGCGCAAAGCCGTAGTCGCGCGCCTTGCCGAATACGTGGTGCTGGACGTTACCGTGCTCGTCGGTGCCGTCGGGCACCTCGTCGAGCGGCAGATTGGGGATCGACGACAGCTCCTTCGTCAGCTCCTCGTCGGCCGTCTTCGCCGCAGCCTCGAGCTCCGGCATCGTCGTCTTGAGCTCGGCGACCTCGGCCATCAGCTTGGCCGCGCGCGCCTCGTCCTTTGCCTTCTTGGCGTCGCCGATCTCCTTGGACGCCGCATTGCGCCGCGCCTGGGCCTGCTCGGACGCCAGGATCGCAGCACGCCGTTTCTCGTCGATCGCCAAGAGCGACGGCGACAGGGGCCCAAGCCCGCGGCGTTTCAAGCCGGCGTCGAAGGCTGTCGGGTTGTCGCGGATCGCTTTGATGTCGTGCATAGGTCAGTCCTGGCGGGCTAGGCGTTGATAAACAACGGTCATGTTGTCAATCAACGTTCCACTACCACTGCCAAGGCGGGCGATCCAGTATTCCAGAGGCGTCCATATCTGACGGAGGAGCCGCAGCGCACCCGATACCCCGCTTTCGCGGGGTACGACACCGGGTATGTGGCTTAAGCCACCCTACTCGGCCGGATTGGTCGCCCCGGACGAGGCGCTCGAGGTCGCGGCCTTCTTCTCCACGATGCGGACCGCGATGATGGCGCCCTCATAGAGCGCGAGCAGCGGGACCGCGAGCGACGCCTGGCTCAGCACGTCGGGCGGCGTCAGCACCGCGGCGATGATGAAGGCGATCACAATGAAGTAGCGCCGCTTCTCCTTCAGCATCTTCGAGGTGACGATGCCGATACGGCCGAGCAGCGTCAGGATCACCGGCAGCTGGAACGCGATGCCGAAGGCGAAGATTAGCGACATCATCAGCGAGAGATATTCGCCGACCTTGGGCAGCAGCTGGATCTGCGCCGTCTCCGCGCCGCCGGCCTGCTGCATGCCGAGCGAGAACCGCACCAGCATCGGCAGCACGACGAAATAGACCAGCGCCGCGCCCATCACGAAGAACACCGGGGTCGCGATCAGGTACGGCAGGAAGGCGTTGCGCTCATGGCGGTAGAGGCCGGGCGCGACGAATTTGTAGATTTGCGTCGCCACGATCGGAAACGAGATGAAGCCCGCGCCGAACAAAGCGAGCTTCAGCTGGGTGATGAAATATTCCAGCAGCGCGGTGTAGATGAACTTCGAATTCTCGGGTCCCGCGATCCAGACGAACGGCCAGACCAGCACGTTGTAGATCTGCTTGGCGAAGAAGAAGCAGATGATGAAAGCCACGCCGAAGCCGAGCAGCGCCTTGATCAGCCGCGAGCGCAGCTCGATCAGATGATCCATCAAGGGGGCCTTTGAGGCCTCGATGTCTTCGTCGCTCATGACGCCCTCGCGTCCTTGAGCACGTCGGGCTGTGCCGCCGTCGCGTCCTGCGGCTCAGGCCCGGGCTTCACCTCATTGGTGATCGCGAGCGGCTCGCCGGTAGCTGCGTGCGCCTCGGCCTCGACGAAGGTTTCCGGCGTCGGCTCGACCGGCGTCGTCGGCGTGACCGGCGTGTCGCTTGACGTCACCGGCGCGTCGATCGCGGAGGCGACCTGGGCATCGACCGGCTTGTCGATCTGCAGGGCGTCGCTGACGTCCTTCTGCAGCGAGGTCATGATGTTGCCGCTGGTGATGCCGGTTGCGGCTTCCTTGACCTCGTCAAAGCTCTTCTTGAGGTCGGCCATCTCGGCCTCGCGCATGGCTTCCTGGAACTGGCCCTGGAATTCGGCGGCCATCTTGCGGGCCTTGCCCATCCATTGCCCGACCATGCGCAGCACGCCCGGAAGTTCTTTCGGGCCGATGGCGATCAGCGCGACGACCGCGATGACGACCAGTTCACTCCACCCGATATCGAACATGAATTCTTCCGCCTAAGCGCGCCGCCATCGGCCCCATCGCTCCTGACAGGATCTGGGGCTGCCGGCGCCTTTTCTCAATCGGCGTCCATAGCGCGTCTGTGCGACGGCGTCACCGTTTCGCGCAAAGAAAAACGTCGAAATATGCGTCAATACAAGCGCGTTAGACGGCCTTGCTGCCGACGTCCTGGCGCGCGGCCGACGGCGACGCATTGTGATCGATCGACTTGGTGGGCTCGGTCTTCTCCGCGACCTTGTCGTCGTCCTGCATGCCCTTCTTGAACGCCTTGATACCCTGGGCGACGTCACCCATCAGGTCCGAAATCTTGCCGCGTCCGAACAGCAGCAGGACCACTGCGATCACGACGATCCAGTGCCAAATGCTAAGCGAACCCATCCTGCAACCCTCCAGAAATGGCCGGTGGACCGGCCTGAACATGGCCGGAAGTTAGGCCCGCGGGGTGTCAAAAACAAGGACCTCTGCCGCGGCAAATCGCTGTCGCAGCTACGTAATATTGCTAGGCTTAACCGGGAATATTTGAGGGCTACTCGCCCTTCTCCTCGGCGCCGTCGTGATCGCCCGCATCGGCGGCGCGCTCATCCGGCTCATCCGCCTCTGGTTCGGCGGCATCCACCTCGACGGCAGCTTCCGCCTCGGCCTCGGCAACCGTTTCAACCTCGGCTGTCGTTTCAACCTCGGTAGCCGCTTCGCTCTCGGTCTTCGGTTCCTCAGTTTCCTGCTCGACGGCCGGCGCCAGCAGCAGTTCCAGCGTATCGCCGGGCTCGAGCGCCTCCTCGTCCTCGCGCAGCGCCGCATCATCAGACGGCGACGGAACGGAGAAGCCGGTCGGCAGCCGCGAGTCGAGCAGACCCGTGCCCTTCAGCTCCTCGAGCCCCGGCAGGTCGCCGAGCGCTTCGAGGCTGAACTGCGACAGGAAGCCGTCGGTGGTTCCGAAGGTCAGCGGACGGCCCGGCGTCTTGCGGCGGCCGCGCGGGCGGATCCAGCCGGTCTCCAGCAGCACGTCGATCGTTCCCTTCGAGGTGACCACGCCGCGAATCTCTTCGATCTCGGCGCGGGTCACCGGCTGGTGATAGGCGACGATCGCGAGCACCTCGATCGCGGCACGCGACAGCTTCCTTGTCTCGGTGCTCTCGCGCGTCATCAGCCACGACAGATCGCCGGCGGTGCGGAACGTCCACTTGTTGGCGACCCGAACCAGATTGACGCCACGCGGCGCGTATTCGGCCTGCAACTGCGCCAGCGCCGCCTTGATATCGACGCCGTCGGGCATCCGCTTCGCGAGCGTTGCCTGATCGATCGGCTCGGCCGACGCAAACAACAGGGCTTCCAGGAGCCGCAATTCCTCAGGACGCGCCACCGGATCCATAGGAGAAACCTCCTCCTCGAGCTCTTCTCTGCGCACTTCCGCCAAGCTTGCCATGGGCTTGCTCTCCTTCTTCCACTTACTCAACCGACAGGTCCGGCGCGGCCATTGCGGCTTGCGCTTGACGCTTTCGGAAATAGATCGGCGCGAACGCCTGCTTCTGGTTGATCTCCATCTCGCCTTCGCGAACCAGCTCGAGAGCCGCGGCGAAGCTCGATGCGAACACCGTCGCTTTCTGGGTCGGATCGGCGACGTAGTTCATCAGGTACTCGTCGAGGCAACTCCAGTCCTCGGCGATGCCGACCAGCCGCTCCAGCGAGGCGCGGGCTTCGGCGAGCGACCACACTGTCCGCTTGGCCAGATGCACCGAGGTCAGCACGCGCGACTGGCGCTGCGTGGCATAGGCCGACAGCAGGTCGTACAAGGTCGCGGTGAACTTCGGATGCTTGATCTCGGCGATCGATTCCGGATTGCCGCGCGGAAAGATATCGCGCTGGAACTGCGGCCGGTTCATCAGCCGGTTCGCCGCCTCGCGGATCGCCTCCAGTCGGCGCAGCCGGTTGGCGAGCGCCGTCGCCATTTCCTCGGCGCTCGGCCCCTCTGCGCTCGGCGGCTCGGGCAGCAGCAGCCGCGACTTCAGGAACGCAAGCCAGGCCGCCATCACCAGATAGTCGGCCGCAAGCTCGAGACGGATCTTGCGCGCCGCCTCGATGAACGAAAGATATTGATCGGCGAGCGCAAGGATCGAGATCTTCGACAGGTCGACCTTCTGCTGCCGCGCCAGCGTCAACAGCAAGTCCAGCGGGCCCTCATAGCCCTCGACGTCGACCACCAGCGCCGGTTCGCCCTCGGCGAGGTCGGCCGGCCGCCCGGTATCAAACGATAGAATTTCAGCGGTCATGCCGTCCCTACCCGATCCAACAACGCATCCAGTTCAGCCCGTGCCGCCTGCCGGTCGAGCGGCTCAGGCGGCTTCCGCGCGGCGAGCGCGGCCTCGGCGCGCTCAAGCGCCTTGCCGGTCAGTTCCGGCGTCTCGCGCGCGACCTCGCGCATCTCGTCGATATTGCCGTTGCAGTGCAGAATCATGTCGCAACCGGCGGTGACGATGGCGCGGGTCCGTTCGGCAATCGATCCGGCCAGCGCATTCATCGACACGTCATCACTCATCAACAAACCCTGAAACCCGATCAGGCCGCGAATCACCTGTTCGATGATTGTCGCAGAAGTCGTCGCCGGATGGGCGGGGTCCAGCGCGCTAAACACAACATGTGCAGTCATGGCCATCGGCAGGTCGGCAAGCGGCCGGAACGCGGCAAAATCGGTTCGTTCCAACTCGGCATTGGCCGTATCGACCGTCGGAAGCCGGAAATGGCTATCCGCCGTGGCCCGGCCATGGCCGGGGATATGCTTGAGAACCGGCAGCACACCGCCCTGTTCCAGCCCGTCCGTGACTGCCCGCGCAATGGCCGCGACCTTGCCCGGTTCGGTTCCATAGGCCCGGTTGCCGATCACCGCGTCGGCGCCGGCCACCGGAACATCGGCCAAAGGCAGGCAATCGACCGTGATGCCGAGGTCGATCAGGTCGGCCGCAATCAGCCGCGAGCTGATCCGGGCGGCCGCAAGGCCGAGCTTCGGATCGAGGTCGTAAAGTGCGCTGAAGCTCGCGCCAGGCGGATAGACCGACCAATGCGGCGGGCCGAGCCGCTGCACCCGCCCACCTTCCTGGTCGATCAGGACCGGAGCGTCGGCAACGCCGCCAGCGGACCTGAGTTCCCCAACAAGAGCCGCCACTTGGGCAGGACTCTCGATGTTGCGCTTGAACAGGATGAAGCCCCATGGCCGCTCGGCGCGAATGAATTCGCGTTCAACGTCATTGAGGGTCAGCCCGGATACGCCCGTGATGAATGCGCGGTTCGTCATCCGGCCGATTAGGCCGTATGCAGCTCACGGGTCAAGGAAACCGCCTTTAATTTCTTTGGATGAGGCACTGCGGCCCACCCGCCGACATCAGGCTCCGGCACACTTGGTTCGCCTCTTCCGATGACGCAAACGGGCCGGCGAAGGCGCGGTAGTAGACGCCCTTCTCGCCGAGATCGACGCGTTTCACCACCAAGGGCTGCGAACCGAGCACATTGCGGTATTTGCCCTGCAGCGTCCGATAGGACGACTGCGCATCGGCCTCGTTCTTCTGCGACGACACCTGAACCAGATATCCGCCGCCGCCAACCGAGGCGGTCGAGGTCGATGCCACCCTTGTCGGAGGCGCGGCGGGCGCCGGGTCGGGCTGGCCCGGAGCGAGCGACATCGGTGCGTTCGCGCTGGCATTGGCCGCAGCCGGGTTGCCGCGCGAAATCGGCGGCTTCGCAGCCGGAGGCTTGGTCGCCGTGGCGGTCGCGGCGGGCGCGCCATCAGGTCCATCGCCCTTGACCGAGAGGGTGCGGATCTTGCGCGGCTCGTTGTTCGGCAAGGTTCCGTTCGCGGTGAGCGGCGCCGGCGAGGGCTGCGCCGTCTGCACGCTGGCGGCCGGCGGCGGATTGGCATTGGCGTTCAGCGGCGGAAACACCACGCGCGGTCCGGCGGTCTTCGAATTGACGTCGACCGGGGTCTCTTCACGCGACACGATCTTCTCGGTGCCGTCGCCCGGCGCCATGCGATCCGGCATCTTGGCCGGCGCATCGGCCTGGGCCGGCATCACCTTGGTCGGCGTGTTGTCGGCCTTGATGATCGGCGGCTCACCTGTGCGGGGCGAGCCGACATAGTTGCGATACGCGAGGGCACCGCCGGTGCCGACCACCGCAAGCGCCACGACCGCGGCCACCGTCATCAGCCCGCTGCTTCGCCGGCGCGGCTCGGGCTCCTCTTCCTCATAGCCCTGATAGGCATAGGGATCGTCCGGATAGGCCGGCTCGCGCTGCAAATCCTGCTCGCCGGCTTCCAACTGGCCGTACAGCGCGTCGTCGTAGCGCGACGGATCCTGGCTCTGACCGCCGCTCTGATAGGACGGCTCGTCGTCGAAGGCCTCGGGCTGTTGCCGCGGGGGCTCGACCGGCCGATAGGTTGCGACCTGATCGGGCGCGGGCTGCGCCTGCTGGGTCGCATAACGATGCAATGGATGCACCGGCCTCGGCTGGTAGTCCTGCTGCTCAGGCTCTTCGTACTCGGTGTGCTGCACCGGCGGCGGAGCGACCGCCTCCTGCCGCGCGCGCTGCATCCAGGGCGGCGGGCCGGCGGGCGGCGTATCGTCCTCGTCCGCCTGCGGCTCATACTGTTGCGGCCGCGCATTGGCGCGCGATTGCAGCGGCCGCGGCGGCGGCTTGTTGGCGGTGCCGAATGGATCCGTCTGGCCGATCAGCCGGGCCAGTTCGGCAAGCGGATCGCCCTCGGCCTTGGGAGCCGTGTCGGCGGGAAAATGTCGGTCCTGATATCGATCAGCCATTGTGATGATGCATCCCCTTCGGGACAGCGCCAAGATCGCCGGCACAGCCGGTCCGAACGAGTTGGCCCCTGCCAGATGCCCTCACAAATCCCCACTCGTGAGGGCCAAATGCCCCTACCTACCGCATCTCGGTTGGAGCCTGGACGCCTAGAACAGCTAAGCCCGATGCCAGAACCGAGACGACGCCCTGAACCATTGCCAGTCGCGCCCTCGTGACTTCTGCATCATTATTGATAATGAAGCGTAAATAGGGCAAATCGCGCCCCTTGGTCCAAAGCGCATGAAATTCACTGGCCAAATCATAGAGATAAAAAGCGATTCGGTGCGGCTCATGTGCCACCGCCGCAGCCTCGATCATCCGTGGATAAAGCGCAAGCCGCTTGAGCAGGTCAAGCTCGGCCGGATCGATTAACCGTTCCACCGTAGCACTACGGAGATACGCCAACCGTGCCTCGTCTGTCTCCGGCAAATCGGGAACCGCTTCCTCTCGCGCGTTGCGGAAGATCGAATGGCCGCGGGCGTGACCGTACTGGACGTAGAAGACGGCGTTGTCTTTGGACTGCTCGATCACCTTGGCGAGGTCGAAATCGAGCACCGCGTCGTTCTTACGGAACAGCATCATGAACCGCACCGCGTCAGAGCCGACCTCGTCGACCACCTCGCGCAGCGTGACGAACTCGCCTGACCGTTTCGACATCTTCACCGGCTCGCCGTCGCGCAACAGCTTCACGAGCTGCACGATCTTGACGTCGAGCACGGCCTTGCCCGCGGTCACCGCCTTCACCGCCGCCTGCATGCGCTTGATGTAGCCGCCGTGATCGGCGCCGAACACGTCGATCAGGTTGGTGAAGCCCCGCTCGAATTTGTTCCGGTGGTTAGCGATGTCGGAGGCGAAGTAGGTGTACGAGCCGTCCGACTTGATCAGCGGACGATCGACGTCGTCGCCATAGGCGGTGGCGCGGAATAGCGACTGCTCGCGGTCTTCATAATCCTCGACCGGTTTGCCCTTCGGCGGCGGCAGGCGGCCCTCATAGATGTCGCCCTTGGCGCGCAGGAAATCGATGGTCTCGGCGACCTTGTTGTTGCCGGACATGATCAGCGAGCGCTCGGAGAAGAACACGTCGTGATGGATGTTGAGCGCGGCGAGATCGCCCTTGATCATGTCCATCATCATGGCGATGGCCTTGTCGCGCACGATCGGCAGCCACGCGGCTTCCTTCATCTCGCGCAGTTTCTCGCCGTATTCCCTGGCGAGCGCCTCGCCGACCGGCACCAGGTAATCGCCGGGATAGAGCCCTTCCGGAATCGCCCCGATGTCCTCGCCGAGCGCCTCGCGGTAACGCTGGAACGCCGAGCGCGCCAGCACGTCGACCTGGGCGCCGGCATCGTTGATGTAATATTCGCGGCAGACGTCGAAGCCCGCAAATTGCAGCAGGCTGCACAGCGCGTCGCCGAACACGGCGCCACGGCAATGGCCGACATGCATCGGCCCGGTCGGGTTGGCCGAGACGTATTCGACATTGACCTTCTCGGCCTTGCCGATGTCGCTGCGTCCGTACGCTGAGCCGGCCGCCAGCACGGCGCGCAACGCATCGGCCCAGACCTGCGGTTTCAAGGTCATGTTGATGAAGCCGGGCCCGGCGACATCGACCGAGGCCACCAGCGCGTCGGCGCGCAGCCGCTCGGCGATCTTGTCGGCGAGTTCGCGCGGCTTGGCCTTGGCATCCTTGGCGAGCACCATCGCCGCATTGGTCGCCATGTCGCCGTGGCTGGCATCGCGCGGCGGCTCCACCACGACGCGGGACAGGTCGATGCCGGCGGGCCAGTTGTCCTCGGCGGCGACAGCGGCACAGATCGCGTGCACGCGCGTCAGCATGTCGGCAAAAAGGTGTGATGAAGCAGTGGTGTCGGCCATGGCAGGGCGCTAACGCAAATCCGGGGTCGAGTCAAAAAGCCTTTGGTGTTCGATCAGGGCGAAACGGTCGGTCATCCCAGCAATGAAATTGCCGATCCGCCTGTTCCGCGCGCCGGCGGTCTCGTGCACGCTGCCCTCGATCCATTCCGCCGGCAGGTCGCCGGGCGATTGCCGGTAGCGCTCAAAGAGATTGCGGACCACCTGCTCCGCCTCCCGCATGACCAGCATCACCCGCCGGTGCCGATACATCCGCCGGAACAGGAACGCCTTGATCGCCGCCTCCTGCTCCGCCACCTCCGGCGGAAACGCGATCAGCGGCGCATTGT
Organism: Bradyrhizobium sp. USDA 3364; assembly: GCF_054056355.1. Lineage (NCBI taxonomy): Bacteria > Pseudomonadati > Pseudomonadota > Alphaproteobacteria > Hyphomicrobiales > Nitrobacteraceae > Bradyrhizobium > Bradyrhizobium sp. USDA 3364. The sequence goes on along the minus strand of NZ_JBSRYG010000002.1, from coordinate 6,820,727 downwards.
GGCGGCGCACGTCCTGGGCCGATTGCGGCTGGGCGGCCGCGAGACGCCTGCTCGCCTCGTTGAAGACCGCGCTGATGAAATGTGAGATCAGCTCACGCACCAGCTCGGCGCCGCGCCGGACCTCGTCGAGCACGGGATAATGGCGGTCGATCTCGGCGATGATCTCCGATGTCAGCGGCATTTCCTTGAGGTCGTCGACGGCGAACAGGCCGGCGCGCAGGCCGTCGTCGATGTCGTGGGCGTCATAGGCGATGTCGTCGGCGAAGGCCGCGATCTGGGCCTCGAGCGAGGCATAGCTCCACAGCTCGAGGTCGTAGGTCTTGTTGTAGTCGGCGATCCCGACCGGAATGCCGCTTTGCAGATAGCGGCCGGCCGGCGCGCCGTTGCGTTCGGTCAGCGGGCCGTTGTGCTTGACGATCCCCTCGAGCGATTCCCAGGTCAGGTTCAGCCCGCCGAACTCGGGGTAGCGATGCTCCAGCGAGGTGACGACCCGCAGCGCCTGCGCATTGTGGTCGAAGCCGCCGTCATCTTTCAGGCAGTCGTCGAGCGCCCGCTCCCCGGCATGGCCGAACGGCGGATGACCAAGGTCGTGCGCGAGCGCCAGCGTCTCGGTCAGATCCTCGTCGACACCCAGCTGGCGCGCCAGCGCGCGGGCGATCTGCGCCACCTCCAGCGAATGGGTCAGCCGGGTGCGGTAGTGATCGCCCTCGTGGAAGACGAAGACTTGGGTCTTGTGCTTGAGGCGGCGGAACGCGGTGGAATGGATCACCCGGTCGCAGTCGCGCCGGAACGGGCTCCGGGTCCGGCTCGGCGGCTCCACCGCCAACCGGCCACGGCTACGGTCGGGATCGCAGGCATAAGGCGCACGGGGGGCAGCCATTCCGACCGACACGGTATTTTAGTCCTTATCCATTTGATTCCATGGTCCGACGCACTTAACTATGTCTGAGGCGGCCTACCAAATGAAATGGGTATGACGCTGTCTACCGGAGACCGACCATGACTGCTGCCATCACCGTCAGCGAACGGGCCGCCCGCCGTATCGGGCAGATCCTCAGCAAGGAAGGCGACGGCGCCAAGCTGCGCATTTCCGTCGAAGGCGGCGGCTGCTCCGGTTTCCAGTACAAGTTCGACGTCGAGCGCACCCAGGCCGATGACGACCTCGTGATCGAGCGCGACAGCGCCGTGGTGCTGATCGATCCGGCCTCGGTCCCGTTCCTCGCGGGCTCGGAAGTCGACTTCGTCGACGACCTGATCGGCGCCTCTTTCCGCGTCGTCAATCCGAACGCCACCGCCTCCTGCGGCTGCGGCACCAGCTTCTCGATCTAACGCCCAACGCGCTCACGGGTTTCTCGACACGAACCGGACTCCGGTTCGTGGAGGGCGCTGCTATTCCGCCGCCACCACCTGCGGCCGCTCGACGTCGCTATCAGCCTCCGCCTGCGGATCGAGCCTGCGCCGCAGCCTGCGGTCGATGCGGTCGAGATAGATGTAGATGACCGGCGTGATGAACAGGGTCAGCAGCTGCGAGACGCAGAGGCCACCGACCACGGCGACGCCGAGCGGCTGACGCAGCTCGGCGCCGGCCCCTGCCCCGAGCGCGATCGGCAGCGTGCCGAAGATTGCCGCGAATGTCGTCATCATGATCGGGCGGAAGCGCAGGAGCGCCGCCTCGCGGATCGCATGCTCGGCGCTCAGCCCGACGCGGCGGCGCTCCAGCGCGAAGTCCACCATCATGATGGCGTTCTTCTTGACGATGCCGACCAGCATCACGATGCCGATCATCGCGATGACAGATAGCTCCATCCCGAACAGCATCAGTGTCAGGATCGCGCCGATGCCGGCCGACGGGAGGCCCGAGATGATCGTGATCGGGTGGATGAAGCTCTCGTAGAGAATGCCGAGGATCACGAAGGCTGCGAACACCGCGGCGAGGATCAGGACGCCCTGCCCGCGCAGCGAATCCTGGAACACCTGCGCGGTGCCGGAGAAGCCGGTCGCGATCGTCGGCGGCAAATTCGCATTCTGCTCGAGTTCGGTGATCTTGTCGACCGCGTAGCCGAGCGAATTGCCCGGCGCGAGATTGAACGAGATCGTCACCGCCGGCTGCTGGCCCTGGTGATTGATCTGCAGCGGCCCGACCGTCGGCACCAGCTTAGCCACCGCATCCAGCGGAATCGTCTGTCCGTTCGCGGTCTTCACGTAGAGCTTCGAGAGATCGGACGGATCGACGCGGAACCGCGGCTGCACCTCCAGGATGATCTGGTAGTCGTTGGAGGGCATGTAGATGGTGCCGACCTGCCGCGCGCCGTACGCGTTGTAGAGCTGGTTGCGGACCTGGTCGACGGTGACGCCGTAGACCGCCGCCTTCTCGCGGTCGATGTCGACCGTCATCTGCGGGTTCTTGATGTAGAGGTCGGTGGTGACGTCGAGCAGGCCCGGGATCTTCTCGATCTTGTCGCGCATCTCCGGCGCCAGCCGGTACAGCGACTCGGTGTCGCCGCTCTGCATCACATACTGATACTGGCTCTTGGAGATGCGCCCGCCGATGTTGAGGTTCTGGACGCTCTGGAAGAACGCCTGCATGCCCGGGATCTCGCGCGCCTTCTGGCGCAGCCGCCCGATCACGACGGTGGCGTTGTCGCGGGTCTTCTGCGGCTTCAGCGCGATGAACAGGCGGCCGTAATTGGTGGTCGGATTGGGGCCGCCGGAGCCGACGGTGGAATTGATGTAGTCGACCGCCGGATCGGTCCGCATCACCTCGACCAGCGCCTGCTGGCGCACCTTCATCGCCTCGAACGAGGTATCGGTCGCCGCCTCCGTGACGCCGATCAGGAATCCGGTGTCCTCCTGCGGGAAGAAGCCTTTCGGCACGATCATGTAGAGATAGATGGTGCCGCCGAGCGTCGCGAGCGTGACCAGCAGCATCAGGGCCTTCTTGGCCAAGACCCAGTCAAGCGCCCATTCGTAGGCCCGCAGCCAGGCTTCGAACATCGCCTCGAACGCCCGCAGCACGATGTTGGGCCGCTTGGTCGCATCATGGGCGCGCAGCACGCGGGCGCACAGCATCGGCGTCAGGGTCAGCGACACGAAGCCGGAGACGATGATGGCGACCGAAATCGTCACGGCGAACTCGCGGAACACGCGGCCGACGATGCCGCCCATCAAGAGCACCGGGATGAACACCGCGATCAGCGAGAAGGTGATCGAGATGATGGTGAAGCCGATTTCGCGGGCGCCCTTCAGCGCCGCCTCGAACGGCTTCATGCCGTGCTCGATGTGGCGGACGATGTTCTCCAGCATGACGATGGCATCGTCGACCACGAAGCCGACCGAGAGAGTCAGCGCCAGCAGCGTCATGTTGTTGATGGAATAGTCCAGCGCGTACATCGCGGCGCAGGTGCCGAACAGCGAGATCGGCACCGCCAGCGCCGGGATGAAGGTCGCGGACGCCGAGCGCAGGAACAGGAAGATCACGAGGATCACGAGCCCGATCGCGATCAGCAGGGTCTCCTCGACGTCGCTGACCGCCTGCCGGATCGAGACCGAGCGGTCCATCATAACCTGCATGGTCACCGAAGGCGGGATCGCCGCGCGCAGCGACGGCAGTTTTGCGAGGACGGCATCGACCACCGCGACCGTGTTCGCGTCGGGCTGCTTCTGGATCGCGAGCACGATCGCCCGCTCGTCATTCATCCAGGTCGCGATCTTGTCGTTCTCGACGCTGTCATAGACCTTGGCGATCTCGTCGAGCCGGACCGGCGAGCCGTTGCGCCAGGCGACATAGATCTGGCGGTAGTCGGCCGCCTTGTCCATCTGGCCGGAGGCCTGCAGCGCGACGTCCTGCTTGGGGCCGTTCAGGGTACCGACCGGCGTCGAGGAATTGGCGCGCGACACCGCGGCGCGGACATCCTCCATCGAGACGCCGCGGGCGGCCGCGGCCTCAGGGTCGGCCTGGACGCGGATCGCGAATTTCTGCGCGCCGTAGATCAAGACCTGGGCGACGCCCGGCAGCTGCGACAGCGCCTGCCCGATCGTGATGTCGCCGTATTCATTGACGCTCGACAGCGGCAGCGTCGCCGACCCCAGCGAAACGAACAGCACCGGGAAATCCGCCGGGTTCACCTTCCGGAAGCTCGGCGGGATCGTCATCTCGATCGGCAGCCGACGCTGCGCGATGGTCAGCGCGGTCTGCACGTCGAGCGCGGCGGCATCGATGCTGCGGTTGAGGTCGAACTGGATGGTGATGACGCTGGTGCCCTGCGACGAGTTCGAGGACATCGAGGAGATGCCGGCGATGGTCGAGAGCTGGCGCTCGATGATGCCGGCGACCGAGGCGGCCATGGTGTCGGCGCTGGCGCCCGGCAGGGTCGCGGTGACCGCGATGGTCGGGAAATCCACCTTGGGCAGCGCCGAGACCGGCAGCAGGCGGAAGCCGAACACGCCGAACGCGATGATCGACGCCGTGATCAGCGTCGTCATGACCGGGCGGCGGATGCAGAGCTCGGAGAGCGTCATCGGTCAGGCTCCGGCCTTGCGCGCCCGCGGTTCGACCCGCGATCCCTCCGACAGCAAGAGCTGGCCGTCGACGACGACGCTTTCATCGCCCGCCAATCCGTCAGCAATCACCGATGAGCCCTGAAAGGTGCGGTCGACCTTGACCGGCTGGACCCTGGCGACGCCGTCCCTGACGACGAAAACGAAATTGCCGTTCTGGCTGCGCTGGACTGCAACCGTCGGCACCACGACGGCGTCCTCGCTGCGGATGATCAGCTTGGTCTGCACGATGGTGCCGGGCCACAGCGTCTCGCTGGCATTGTTCATGATGCCGCGCACGGTGACCATGCCGGTGGTCGCATCGACGGCGTTCTCGACCATCGCAACCTTGCCGCTCTCGGAGCGCTGGTGGCCCGGGATGGTCGCGATCACCTTGGAATCGCCCTTCCCCATGGCATCGCGCAGATCGACCAGCGCACGCTGGGGGATCGCGAAGGTGACGTAGACCGGCGCCATCTGGTTGATGACGGCGAGCGGCTGGGTGTCGGCGGGACGCACGAAGTTGCCGACCTTGACATTGGCGGCGCTGATCCGCCCCGCGAACGGTGCGCGGATCACGGTGTAGCTCTTCTGGACGCGGAGATTCTCCAGCGCGAACTGGTCGGCCTTGATGGTGCCGATCAGGACGTCGGACTGGGTCTTGGCGTTGTCGAGATTGACCTGGGTGGTCGCGCCCTTGCCGACCAGTTCGGTGTAGCGGCGGAGGTCGCGCTGCGCGCCCTCGAGCTGGGCCTGGTCACGCGCCAGCACGCCCTCGGCCTGCTCGATCTGGGCGTCGACCTGCCGCGCGTCGAGCATGAACAGCAGGTCGCCCTCATTGACCCTGGCGCCGTCCTCGAAATGAACCGAGACGATGGTGGTTTCCAGTCGCGACTTCAGCGCCACGCTCGAGATCGGCGTGACCGTTCCGATTGCGTCGACATCGACCGGAACCGATCGGCGCTCCGCCTTGGCCAGATCCACCGAGACCACGCGTGGCCGCGGCGTCCCTTGCGCGGTGGCGGGACCGCCACCCATCCATGAAGAGCGGGTCATGTAGGCCGCCCCGGCCGCAATGCCGAGAACGGCGACAGTCAGAACCAAATTGCGTTTTTTCATAAGTTTTGCACGTGCGCCACAGGCCACCCTTGAAGGCCGGGACGCGTCGTCACTCCCCCGTCGGCAATTGTTACGCCTTGTTTCCGGACAGGGTTAGCACAGGCGGACAGCCCATGGTATGCCACATAAGTGAAATAGTGCGGCCCTTGGTCCTGTCCTCGGCGTGCGTATCGCCGGACGTTCGGGCGTACCATTTGCCCTGCAGGCCTTCCGAATCGTCACCTCATGTCCGCCTCAGTCCTCATCTGCCCCTGGGAACAAGCCCGCGAACGCGCCGCTGCGATCCGGTACCACGTCTTTGTCGAAGAACAGGGCGTGCCGGTCGAACTGGAGTGGGACGACATGGACATTGCGAGCTGGCACGCGCTGGCGTTGACTGACGAAGGTACCGCCGTGGCGACGGGCCGGTTGCTGCCCGACGGCCATATCGGTCGCATGGCCGTGCTCAAAATGGCACGCGGCACCGGCGTCGGCGCCCGGGTGCTGGACGCTCTGATGGCCAAGGCGGCCGAACTCGGCTATCCCGAACTGATCGTCAACGCGCAGACGCACGCGATACTGTTCTACGCGCGCGCCGGGTTCGAACGGGTCGGCGACGAGTTCGACGACGCCGGCATCCCACACATCGAGATGCGGAAACGCTTGGCCCAGGCGGGACGCGAACCCCTCAATGAGATGATAAAGGACTCCCGATGACCGTTCGCATCGCCACCTGGAACGTCAACTCGGTCCGGCAGCGGATCGAGCTCCTGGTCAGTTGGCTCAAGGAGTGCTCCCCCGACATCGTCTGCCTGCAGGAGATCAAATGCGTCGACGACGCGTTTCCGCGACTCGAGGTCGAGGCGCTCGGATATAACGTCGTCACCCACGGCCAGAAGACCTTCAACGGCGTGGCGCTGCTCTCCAAGCTGCCGTTCGACGAGACCAAATCGGGCCTCGCCGGCGACGACGAGGACGCCCACGCGCGCTTCCTCGAAGGCGTGGTTACGCTGAAGCAGGGCGTGGTGCGGGTGGCGTGTCTTTATCTGCCCAATGGCAATCCGGCCAATACCGACAAATACCCCTACAAGCTCAAATGGATGTCGCGGCTTCTTGAGTACGCGAAGGAACGGCTTAAGGCCGAGGAGCCACTGATCCTGGCCGGCGACTACAACGTCATCCCGGCCGCCCGCGACGTCTACAATCCGCCCGCCTGGGCCGATGACGCCCTGTTCCGGCCTCAGACCCGCGAAGCCTTCCAGTCGTTGCTCGGCCTCGGCCTGACCGACGCGCTGCGCGCGGTCAATGACGAACCCGGCCAGTACACCTTCTGGGACTACCAGGCCGGCGCCTGGCAGAAGAACTGGGGCCTGCGCATCGACCATCTCCTGATGTCGCCGCAGGCCAGCGACCGCCTGATCGATGTCGGGATCGACAGCTATGTCCGCGCCTGGGAGAAGCCGTCCGACCATGTGCCGGTCTGGGCCGATCTCGATTTCGAGACCGCCTGAGCCTCGCCGGCCAGCGATTGCCGGCCGTCCGGGATATCAGTCCCGGCGGCCTCTAATCGCGACGACCCTGCACCCAGTGCTCAAGCATCTGCAGCGCCATCGCGCGATCGTCCTCGGAGGCCTTGGCGATCGCCCGGTTGTAGCTTTCCTTGATCCAGGCCTCGTCCGGCGTCGCGCTGTCGCGCGCCAAGGTCAGCCACATCAGGCCACGGGCCCGCTGCGGCGGCAGCCGGTCGCCGTTGAACAGCATCTGGCCAAGCAACGCCTGCGCCTGGTGCTGGCCCTTCTGGGCGGCGAGCCCAAGCCAGCGTGCGCCATAGCGGAAATCGTCCCGCGAGGCGTCCGGCGTCTTCAGGTACAGCCGGGCAAGGTCGTACTGGGCGTCGGCGTTGCCGAAATAGGACGCCGCATAGGAGAACATCTCCCGCGCCCGCTCGGTATCCACCTTCACCTTGGAATTGGGAATGCCGCTCAGATAGTAGCGGCCGAGCGCCACGAAGGCGTTGGCCACGATCGAGGCCTGCGGCGCCGACGGCGAGTCCTCGGCATGCGCATTGGCGATCCGGCTGAAATATTCGAAGGCGCGCATGTCGTCCTGGATGACGCCGTCGCCCTCGGCGTACATCTTGCCGAGCTTCCACTGCGCCACGGGATGACCGCCCTCGGCCTGATACTGCAACGTGCTGAAAGAGGAGGTCGGCGACGTTGCGGTCGGCGTCACCGGCGCTGTGCCGGCCCGCTTCAGCGCGGCGGCCGTCCCCGGCTGCGGGGAAACCACAGGAAGAACCGTATCCTGTGGGCTGACCGGCGCGCCGTCGAATCCGAATCCAGGGCCCGCCACCGGAATGGCCCCTAACGCAAACGCCAATATCGTACGCCTAAACGTCCGCATAACACTGTTTCTCGTACGCGCCACCCGGATGGGTGACTGCGCCATCCACCGCCCGCCCCACTTGCTCGGCGTACTTCCACAGCGCACCAGATGTATGGTTCGTCGCGCGAGGGGCCCATTTGGTCTTACGATTTGCGAGCTCGGCGTCGCTCAATTTTACGTTAAGGGTGCCGGCGACCGCATCGATCTCGATGATGTCGCCGTCTTGCAACAACCCGATCGGCCCGCCGACGGCCGCTTCAGGTCCAATATGTCCGATGCAGAAGCCACGGGTGGCGCCGGAGAACCGGCCATCGGTGATCAGGGCAATCTTGCCGCCCATCCCCTGCCCGGTCAGCGCCGCCGTGGTCGCCAGCATCTCCCGCATGCCGGGACCGCCCTTCGGCCCCTCGTAGCGGATCACGATCACCTCGCCTTCCTTGTAGGTGCGCTTCTGCACCGCCTCGAAGGCGTCTTCCTCGCGGTCGAAGCACCGGGCCGGACCGGTAAACCTCAGGTTGGACATTCCCGCGACCTTCACGATCGCACCCTCCGGAGCGAGATTACCCTTCAGACCGACAACACCACCTGTCACGGTGATAGGCTTGTCGGCCGGCCGCACCACATCCTGGTGCGGATTCCATTTCACGCTTTTGAGGTTTTCGGCGATCGTTCGGCCAGTGACGGTCAGGCAATTCCCGTGCAAGTGGCCATTGTCGAGCAGCGTCTTCATCAGCAGCGGAATGCCACCTACTTCAAACATGTCTTTGGCAACATAACGGCCGCCCGGCTTCAAATCCGCGACGTAAGGAGTCTTTTTGAAGATTTCGGCAACGTCGAACAAATTGAATTTAATGCCGCACTCATGGGCGATGGCCGGCAGGTGCAGCGCAGCATTGGTCGAACCACCTGAGGCTGCAACGACAGCTGCAGCATTCTCAAGGGCTTCGCGGGTGACGATGTCGCGGGGCCGGATGTTTTTCTCGATCAGCTCCATCACCTTCTCGCCGGCGGCGGCACAGAAGGAGTCGCGGATCTCGTAGGGTGCCGGCGCCCCGGCCGAATACGGGAGGGCCAAGCCGATCGCCTCGGAAACGGTCGCCATGGTGTTGGCGGTGAACTGGGCGCCGCAGGCGCCCGCCGACGGGCACGCCACCCGCTCGATCTCGTCGAGGTCCTCGTCCGACATGGCGCCGACCGAGTGCTTGCCGACCGCCTCGAACATGTCCTGCACGGTCACCGGCTGGCCGCGGAAATTGCCCGGCAGGATCGAGCCGCCATAGATGAAGATCGAGGGCACGTTGAGCCGGACCATCGCCATCATCATGCCCGGCAGCGACTTGTCGCAGCCGGCGAGCCCGACCAGCGCATCATAGGAATGGCCACGGACGGTCAGCTCGACCGAATCGGCGATGCATTCGCGCGACGGCAGCGACGAGCGCATGCCGTCATGGCCCATCGCGATGCCGTCGGTCACGGTGATGGTGCAGAACTCGCGCGGCGTGCCGCCGGCCGAAGCCACGCCCTTCTTCACCGCCTGCGCCTGGCGCATCAGCGAAATGTTGCAGGGAGCAGCTTCATTCCAACATGAAGCAACGCCGACAAAGGGTTGATGAATCTGGGCTGTCGTCAGTCCCATCGCGTATAGATAGGAACGATGCGGTGCGCGCTCGGGGCCCTCCGTCACATGACGGCTCGGCAGCCTGCCCTTGATGCTCGTCTTGGCGTCCATCGCGACCCTGTTCCGACGCTCTTTTCCCGCGCTCTTTCCTCCATCAACGCCGGAACCCGTAAAAATGTCCCGTCGTCGGAGCGCTGGATATTCAGCTTGGTGAACATCCTTTCATGTCAGGGTGTGGCTAAAAAGCGGCGCGACCACGGATGGGCTGCTTTTAGGGTTAAATGTTCAGATACCGTTGCAGAAGCGCAACAATCGTGGCTCTGGCGCAACCATGTATTACCGGTCCTTATGGGAACCTGACGCGCGGCCGACGGGGTGGTCAGCAAGAAAGTTCCAGCAGCCGAACTCGTCCGAGTTGTGAGATTGAAGGACAGCCCTTGCTTACGGATTCAATTGTCGGACAGCGCGTCCTCGGTGTCATCACCCACGAGAGCGGGTGATCCTGCAGCAGTGCTTGAGCCGCGAGGCCGCGGCGAACAGGATCGCCGGTCAAGCTAGGCGACGACGCAGCTCCACCCATCCGACAATTCACCCCGCCGCCAGCTTCGGCGGAGCGGGAGGCGCCCAGCACTCGGTGCGGTTCCGGCCGCGCTCCTTGGCGTGGTAGAGCGCGGCATCGGCTGCCTTCATCAGCGCATCGATCCCGGGCATGCTGGTGAGGGCCTCCGCAGCGCCGACGCTCACCGTGAATGACACCCGGCGGTCATCCGCCGCCAATGCCAACGCTTCCACCCGCTTGCGAATGCGCTCGGCGACGGTCCGAGCGCGCGACAATGTCGTTTCCGGCAGCAGGACCGCGAACTCCTCGCCTCCGACACGGCCGACGACGTCGGACTTGCGTTTGCCGCGAATGCAAATCTCGGCCACGGCCTTGATGGCCTCGTCACCGATCGCATGACCGAACCGGTCGTTGATGCTCTTGAAGTGATCGATGTCAACCATCAGGACGGAGACCGACCGATAGTAGCGCTGGAACCGGCTCCACTCCGCATCCAGCGTCGCCAGGAAGTGCCTGCGGTTGAACAGTCCGGTGAGCGGATCGGTGGTCGCGAGCACCTCGAGCTGCCGCGCGTTGCGGACGAGATCGGTGACGTCGACAAAAGTCAGCATCCGGCCGCCGTTGGCCATCGTCGAGCAATGCACCCTGATATTGCGGCCGTCCGGCGTCTGGACATCGCGCTTGTGATCGCCCGCCTTGATCTCCGCGATCCGCTTCGCCGGAAAGGCCCTGATCTGCTCCGCCGTCGCGCCCGCCGGGACGGCGCGGCGATTGCGCGAGAGCAGCGTGACGTATGGCGGATGCCGTGCCACCTCCTCCTCGCTCACCTCCCAGAAGTCCCGCATTCTCCGATTGAGGAAGACCGCATTGAGATCGCGGTCGAGCAGGACGACGCCGTCCTCGACATTCTCGAGCGCACCGGTCAGCACCTTCAGCTTGTCCGATGCGCGCACGATGTCGGTCACGGGCGTGTAGCTCACCATCCGGCCACCATCGGGCAGCGGCGTGCACTGGCACCGAACCACGTCACCATTGCTGCGCCTGAGATCGATCGGGTTGGTGTCTCCGACGCTCACGAGGCGAACCCGCTCGGCAAGGTAGGCCTCAAGCTCCGCGGCCGGCAGCTCGTACGCCATGGTCTTGCAACCGTGACGCATCAGATCGGTGAAGGTAGGGGTGCGGTCGGCAACCGCATCCGGAAGCACCCACATGTTCCGGAATGCGCGGTTGATGAACAGAGCCTTCAGCTCAGCGTCCAACAACAGGATGCCGACCGGGATCTGATCGAGCGCCGCACGCAGCGCCAGCATGTGCCCCCGCAGAATATCGCCGCTGCGCCGCTCCGGAACGGTGGCCGGTGCAGGAGCCGCCGACGCGGGAGCAGCGGGCGCGGGAGCCGCCGCGCTCGTGCGCTGCTCCTCAAAGACGAGGCCCAACTGCCGGTCCGATTGCCACAGCCGCTTGCACGGCCTCACCTGATTGGTGCCGACGATCAATAGCTGGACGTGGTCGGGAATGCCGATGGTGGTTTCGAGTTCGACGGTCGCTCCCGCATCGGTGAGCTGCCGGACCGTGCAGTCGAAGGCCGACCGACCGAAGTTGAAGACGATCTTTCCGGCCAGGAAAGTTCGGCCGCGAGACGCTGACACCTGTCCGGACATGACTGGAACCCACCTGGAGCAATTGCGAGCTGTCTCACCTCAGCACTTTTGAGTCACCAAGCCATGAATGCTTTCGGGGAATTTGATCGGGAACCGAGACAAAGGCTGCGTGCGCCGCAAAACGGGTTCCATTCGGCGAGTCCGCACACATCCTTTCCGTCATTCCCCGGTGCGCAATTGCGCACCTGGGAATGACGACGGACGGACGTCGGTCGTCGTTCGTGGGATGGGTGGAGCGCAGCGATACCCATCATTTGCGCCGCGGATGCGAAGTGATGGGTTTCGCTGGCGCTCTACCCATCCTTGCATTCACGATCCGCTGAGGCGCTTCTGTTTCGCGTTCAGCGCGGAGGCGACACGGCTGACCGGCGGGCGGCCGAGCAACCCGGCGACTTCGTTCGTCGTGGCCAGCAGCCTTTCCATGTCGATGCCGGTTTTCACGCCCATGCCTTCCAGCATGTAGACGACATCCTCCGTCGCAACATTGCCGGTGGCACCGGGCGCATAGGGGCAGCCGCCGAGGCCGCCGGCGGCGGCATCGATGACGCGGACACCCTGCTCCATGCCGGCATAGAGATTGGCGAGCGCCTGGCCATAGGTGTCGTGGAAGTGCATGGCGAGGTTGCCTACCGGCAGCTCCGCGCTGACCGCACGGAGCATCTCCCTGGCCCTGGTCGGCGTGCCGACGCCGATGGTGTCGCCGAGCGAGATCTCGTAGCAGCCGAGATCCCACAGGGTCACGGCGAGATCGGCGACCGCCTTCGGCTTGATCTCGCCGTCGAACGGACAGCCCAGCACGCAGGAGATATAGCCGCGCACCTTGACGCCATCGGCCTTGGCGCGGGCGAGCACCGGCCTGAAGCGCTCGATCGACTCCGCGATCGAGCAGTTGATGTTGGCGCGCGAAAAGCCTTCGGAGGCGGCCGCGAACACCGAGACTACCTGGGCGCCGGCGGCACGCGCGGCGTCATAGCCCTTCTCGTTCGGCACCAGCACGTGGAATTCGGCGTTCTTGATGTGGCTGACGCCGCGCAGCACCTGATCGGAGTTCGCCATCTGCGGGATCGCCTTCGGCGACACGAAGGCGCCGACCTCGACGGTGGAGAGCCCCGCCGCCACCAGCGCCTCGACGAAGGCGATGCGGGCCTCGACGCTGACCGGCGTCTTCTCATTTTGCAGGCCGTCGCGCGGCCCCATCTCGACGATGTGGATCTGATCGCTCATGACGCGGCCTGAGCCTCCACTTCGGCAAGCTCGACGCCTTCGCCGACGATGTCGCCGACCTTGCATTTCAGCTTCTTCAGCACGCCCGCATAGGGCGCCCGCAGCGTCTGCTCCATCTTCATCACTTCCAGGGTCAGGATCGGCGCCCCCTTCTCCAAGGTCGCGCCCTCCTCGGCCAACAGCGCGACAACGGTGCCCGGCAAGGGAGCGACGATCTTGTCCTCGCCGACCTGCTCCTCGCTCTCGCCGCCGAATGGATCGACCCAATGCAGGTCGAAGCGGCCGTTGCGGGTGCGCAGATAAAGCTCGTGGCCCTCGATCACGGAGGCGACGCGCGATTTGAGGCCGTTCAGCGTCAGGTCGAAGCCGTCATCGCCCGGCGATGAGATCGCAAACGCCAACTCGCGCCCGCCGACCGACAGCGTCGACGGTCCGTTGCCATAATGCAGCGTGATGGTCTGTGGCGGCTCATGGCCCTGCCGGAGCGAGAACACCCGCTGGCGGCGGCCGACCGGCATCCAGCCGAAAGCCTGCCAGGGCGAGTTCGCCTCGCTCCTCGCCGCGCTCTGCTCATCATTGACGATTGCAGCCACCGCCGCGCAGAGCTCGAACTCGCCGGCCGCGCCGTAGCCTGCGGTCAGGTTCTTCAGCTCGCGCTCGATGAAGCCGGTATCGATCGCATTGGCGCGGGTCGCCGGATGCGTCACCAGCGCCGACAGGAACGGGATGTTGGTGACGATGCCGCGGACGTCGGTCTCTTGCAGTCCGCGATTGAGCTTCTCGATCGCGCCCTCGCGCGTCGGCGCCCAGGCAATCACCTTGGCGAGCATGGCGTCGTAGTACGGCGAGACGCTGTCGCCGCTGCGGTAGCCGGCATCGATGCGCAGGCCACAGCCCTCCGGCGGCGTGCGCCAGGTCTTGATGCGGCCCACTGAAGGCATGAAGTTCTTCTGCGGGTTTTCGGCGTAGACGCGCGCCTCGATGGCGTGGCCGTTCAGCCTGATCTCGTCCTGCTTCAGCGGCAGCGCCTCGCCGAATGCGACGCGCAGCTGCCATTCGACGAGATCGACGCCGGTGATCAATTCAGTGACGGGATGCTCGACCTGTAGACGCGTGTTCATCTCGATGAAGAACACGTCCTTGCCGTCGGAGACGAACTCGATGGTGCCGGCGCCGACATAGTTCACCGCGCCGGCCGCCTTGCGGGCGGCCTCGCAGACGGTGTCGCGCTGCGCGGCGTTCAGCGTCGGCGACGGCGCCTCCTCGATCACCTTCTGGTGCCGGCGTTGCAGCGTGCATTCGCGCTCCCACAGCGAGAGCAGGTTGCCGTGGCTGTCGCCGATGATCTGCACCTCGATGTGGCGCGGGTTCTGTACGTATTTCTCGATCAGCATCCGGTCGTCGCCGAACGCCGCCTTGGCTTCGCGCTTGGCGCTGGTGATCGCTGTCGCAAGCTCGGCCGCCGCGTTGACCACGCGCATGCCACGGCCGCCGCCGCCGGCCGACGCTTTGACCAGTACCGGGAAGCCGATCCGGTTGGCGGCTTCCGCCAAGGTCCCCTCGTCCTGCGCTTCGCCATGATAACCGGGCACCAGCGGCACGCCGGCCTTCTCCATCAGCGCCTTCGAACCGGACTTCGAGCCCATCGCCGTCATCATCGCGGCGGTCGGGCCGACGAACACCAAACCAGCGTCAAGACAGGCCTGCGCGAACTCGGCATTTTCAGACAGGAAGCCGTAGCCGGGATGGACGGCCTCGGCACCTGTCTCCTTGGCGGCGGCGATCACCCGCTCGATGTTGAGATAGCTGTCGCGCGCCCGCGCGGGGCCGAGCAGCACCGCCTCATCAGCGAGCGCGACATGCATCGCATCGCGGTCGGCCTCGGAATAAACCGCCACGGTGCGCAGCCCCATGGCACGCGCCGAGCGGATGACGCGGCAGGCGATCTCGCCGCGGTTGGCGATCAGCAGCGTGCGGAAACGCCGATAGAGTTTTGAGCGGTCCATGATCACATCCTGAACAGGCCGAATTTCGTGGGCTCGATCGGCGCATTGGCGGCGGCCGACAGGCCGAGCCCGAGCACCAGGCGGGTGTCGGCGGGATCGATCACGCCGTCATCCCACAGCCGCGCGGTGGCGTAATAGGGATTGCCCTGCTTCTCGTATTGCGCGCGGATCGGCTCGCGGAACTTGTCTTCCTCCTCCGCCGACCAGCTCTCGCCCTTGGCCTCGATGCCGTCACGCCGAACTTGACTGAGCACCATCGAGGCCTGCTCGCCACCCATCACAGATATGCGAGCGTTCGGCCACAGCCAGAGGAAGCGCGGGCTGTAGGCGCGGCCGCACATGCCGTAATTGCCGGCGCCATAGGAGCCGCCGATCACGACGGTGAATTTCGGCACGCCGGCGGTCGCAACCGCCGTCACCAGCTTGGCGCCGTCGCGCGCAATGCCGCCGGCCTCGTACTTCTTGCCGACCATGAAGCCGGTGATGTTTTGCAGGAACACCAGCGGGATGCCGCGCTGGCAGCACAACTCGATGAAATGCGCGCCCTTCAGCGAGCTCTCGCTGAACAGGATGCCGTTGTTGGCGATGATGCCGACCGGATAGCCCCAGATGTGAGCGAAGCCGCAGATCAGCGTGGTGCCGTAGAGTTTCTTGAATTCGTCGAACTCGGAGCCGTCGACGATCCGCGCGACGATATCGTGCACGTCGAACGGCTTTCTTCCGTCGGCGGAGACTACGCCGTAGATCTCTTCGGCCGGAAACAGCGGCTCCTGCGGGGGGCGCATGTTCAGCCGGGCCTTCGCCGGCTGCTTCAGCGTGCCGACGATGCGCCGCGCGATCCCGATCGCGTGCGCATCGTTCTGCGCATAGTGATCGGTCACGCCCGACTGACGGGAATGAACATCGGCGCCGCCGAGCTCTTCCGCGGTGACGACCTCGCCGGTCGCAGCCTTCACCAGCGGCGGGCCTCCGAGGAAGATCGTGCCCTGGTTGCGCACGATGATGCTCTCGTCCGACATCGCCGGCACATAGGCGCCGCCCGCGGTGCAGGAGCCCATCACGATCGCGATCTGCGGAATGCCCTGCGACGACATCTGGGCCTGGTTGTAGAAGATGCGGCCGAAATGCCGCCTCGTCGGGAAAGATCTCGTCCTGCAGCGGCAGGAAGGCGCCGCCGGAATCCACCATGTAGACGCAAGGCAGATTGTTCTGCCGCGCGATGTCCTGGGCGCGCAGATGCTTCTTCACCGTCATCGGGTAGTAGGTGCCGCCCTTGATGGTGGCGTCGTTGGCGACGATGATGCATTCGCGGCCCGCGATGCGGCCGACGCCGGTGATGACGCTCGCCGAATGCACGTCGCCGCCATAGAGGCCATTGGCGGCGAGCGGCGACAGTTCCAGGAACGCGGTGCCGGGATCGACCAGGAGATCGACGCGGTCGCGCGCCAGCATCTTGCCGCGCGAGGTGTGGCGCTTGCGCGAGGTCTCGCCGCCGCCGCCGGCCACCTGGCTGAGTTTGTCGCGAAGCTCCGCGACCAGGCCGCGCATCACCTCGGCGTTGCGGGCGAATTCGGAAGATGTGGGATCGATCGTCGAATGAAGCGGCATCTCGGTTGCAACGTTTCGTTGGAGTGGCCGACAGGATTTGCGGAATGCGAGGCCATCGCGCAGTGGCGCGATGGCCGGCGCGAAGCTCAGGCCGTCTTCGCGAACAGCTCGCGGCCGATCAGCATGCGGCGGATCTCGCTGGTACCGGCGCCGATCTCGTAGAGTTTTGCGTCACGCAGCAGCCGGCCGGTCGGATAGTCGTTGATGTAGCCGTTGCCGCCGAGCAGTTGGATCGCATCCAGCGCGCATTGGGTGGCCTTCTCGGCGGCATAGAGGATCGCGCCGGCGGCGTCCTCGCGCGTGGTCTCGCCGCGGTCGCAGGCCTTCGCCACCGCATAGACATAGGCACGCGAGGCGTTCATCGTGGTGTACATGTCGGCGATCTTGCCCTGCACCAGCTGGAACGAGCCGATCGGCTCGCCGAACTGCTTGCGCTCGTGGACGTAGGGCAGCACCACGTCCATGCAGGCCTGCATGATGCCGATCGGCCCTGCCGCCAGCACTGCGCGCTCATAGTCGAGGCCCACTCATCAGCACGTTGACGCCGCGGCCGACCTCGGAGAGCACGTTCTCCTCCGGCACCTCGCAATCCTCGAACACCAATTCGCAGGTGTCGGAGCCGCGCATGCCGAGCTTGTCGAGCTTCTGCGCGGTGGAAAAGCCCTTCATGCCCTTTTCGATGATGAAGGCGGTGATGCCGCGCGGGCCGGCATTCGCATCGGTCTTGGCATAGACCACCAGCGTCTCGGCGTGCGGACCGTTGGTGATCCACATCTTGTTGCCGTTGAGCACGAAGCGGTCGCCCTTCTTCTCGGCGCGGGTCTTCATCGAGACCACGTCCGAGCCGGCGCCGGGCTCCGACATCGCCAGCGACCCGACATGCTCGCCCGAGATCAGCTTGGGCAGATATTTGCGCTTCTGCGCCTCGCTGCCGTTGCGGCGGATCTGGTTGACGCAGAGATTGGAATGTGCGCCGTAGGCCAGCCCGATCGAGGCGGACGCACGCGAGATCTCCTCGACGGCGACGCAGTGCTCGAGATAGCCGAGGCCGCTCCCGCCATATTCCTCCTCGACCGTGATGCCGTGCAGGCCGAGCGCGCCGATCTTCGGCCAGAGGTCGCGCGGAAAGGTGTTGGAGCGATCGATCTCGTCGGCGCGCGGCGCGATCTCGTTGGCCGAGAAGTCACGCACCGTCTCGCGGATCGCATCCGCGGTCTCACCAAGGTCGAAATTGAAGATTGCCGCCTGGTTCGAGGCCATGATCCCTCCCGTGAGATTCATCTTGCAATTAAACGATCATACGTTTTTTTCTTGGCTTCGCAAGCAACCGTGCTATGGTTCAGGCATGAAATCCGCAGTTCGTTGAATCTGCTGGGATTTCGTGCGACATACATACGGTCGTTCGCTTGTTTCCTGTTCTCCCAGACAAGCCAACACCCTCCGAGGCCCCGATGGCACGCACGATCGGCTCACATGGCCCCACGACGCTGGAGGCGATCCGCAAGGCCGGCGTGCGCCTGATCTTCGAGCACGGCTACGAGGCGATGAGCCTGCGCCAGCTCGCCGCCGAGGTCGGCATCCAGGCAGGCTCACTCTACAACCATATCGCAACCAAGCAGGACCTGCTGTTCGACCTGGTGCAGGACCATATCAACGATTTGCTGCGCGAGCTTGATCTCGCGCTCGCGGGCAAGGCCGATCCGGTCGAGAAGCTGCGCGCCTTCGTCGCCTTCCACGTCACCTATCACATGACCCGCAAGCGCGAGGTCTTCATCGCCAATTCCGAGCTGCGCAGCTTAGACGCCAAGAACTACGACGCCGTGGTGGCGCTGCGCGGCGCCTATGAGGCGCGGCTGGCGCAGATCCTCGCCGACGGCGTGGCCGAGGGCGTGTTCGAGGTCGTCGACATCCAGGTCGCGACCTTTGCGATCATCGCGCTCTTGACCGGGCTGTGCACCTGGTACCGCCCCGGCGGTCGCCTGACCCGCGACGGCATCATCGCCGCGCATGAGAAGCTGGTGCTGTCCGGTGTGGCGCCGCAGGCCTCCGCCGGCCAGGTCCAGAGCGGCCGCAAGAGCCCGCGGACTGCGGTTGCGGGCTCGTGACCGTGACAGAGCGCCCACAATTCGATGACATCGATCTTCGGATCCTGTCCGAATTGCAGCGGGACGGCCGGATCAGGATCAACGAGCTCGCGGAGCGGGTCGGCATCACGGCCCCACCCTGCCTGCGCCGGGTCCGCGCCTTGCGCAGCCGCGGCGTGATCCAGGCGGTCCGCGCCACGCTCGACGAGCGGATGCTGGGCTACGAGGTGACGACCTTCGTGCTGATCCAGCTCGGCAGCCAAAACCTGGCCGCGATCGAGGCGTTCGAGGCCGCGGTGGCGGCGGTGCCGCGCTTCCTGCAATGCTGGCGGATCTCGGGCGACGCCGACTTCATGCTGCGATGCGTCGCGCCCAGCGTCGACGACATGCGCCAGCAGCTGCTGCAATTCGCCGGCCTGCCCAATGTGCGCAAAATCAGGAGCTTTCCGGTGCTCGGGGTCTCCAAGGACGCGGCGCTGCCGATCCCGGGCGCCCTCGCCGCGCCCAGCCCGGCGAGCTGATCGGGGCGTCCCACGGGACTCGTCATGCCCGGCCTTGTGACATCCAAGTCGCTTCTTCTCCCGGATAGCAAAGACGTGGATGGCCGGGACGTAGGCAAGCGGAAGCGACGCCGTCCTTTGGACGGCCATGCCCGGCCCATGACGAAAGACTTGCTTTGTGGCTGTTATGCTGACCCTAGTGGGTCCAGGGCTCCCAGCGGCGGAACGCGAAATTGTCGGCGTAGGCGATCTGGCGGTGCGCCGAATCCTTCGGCTCGATCACCTGGTAGGCGATGCCCTTGCGCTCGCAATAGGCCACCGCCTCCTCCTTGGTCTCGAAATGCAGCGTCAGCTGCTGCTTCATGTCGGTCGACGAGGTCCAGCCCATCAACGGCTCCACGGTGCGCGGCTGCTCCGGCTCGTAATCCAGTTGCCACTCTTTGGTCTTGGCCCGTCCCGATTGCATCGCGTTTTTGGCGGGCTTAAAAATGCGTGCGGTCATGGATGGTCGGCCCCGTGGGATATGCGACATGGAAGCGATTTGAAGGAAACCGCCGGGATAGTATAGAGACACCGTTCAACGTTCTGATCGGTGATTCCTCGATCTCGGAGGTAGCCTTCGCCGGACCGGTATAGTCATTCTACCGCGCTGTGACAATCTGGCCCCGGGAGGCTTCCTTTGGAGTCCCTCGGGCCCACGGCCAGATTGCCGCGGCACGGTCTTCTCGACAGCATCATCTCGAGGAAGCGGCGCGCCCCATGGAAATCCACGCTCACCTGCCCGAAAAAGGACGTGACCTCCGGCTCGACCTGTTCCGCGGGATCGCGAACTGGGCGATCTATCTCGATCACATCCCCGACAACGTCGTGAACTGGATCACGACGCGCAATTACGGCTTCAGCGACGCGGCGGACCTGTTCGTCTTCATCTCCGGCTATACCGCATCCTTCGTCTATGCCCGCATGATGCTGGAGCGCGGCTTCATCGTCGGCGCGACCCGGCTGACCAAGCGGGTCTGGCAGCTCTATGTCGCCCACATCATCCTATTCGTGATCTACATCGCCTCGATCAGCTACCTGGCGCTGCGCTTCGGCGATTCCGAGATCATCAACGAGTTCAACGTCGCCGGCCTCGTCGACAACGCCACCGAGACGCTGCGCCAGGGCCTGTTCCTGAAGTTCAAGCCGGTCAATCTCGACGTGCTGCCGCTCTACATCGTGCTGATGGGCCTGTTCCCGCCGGTGCTGTGGTTCATGCTGCGGCAGCCGAACTGGACCATGCTGGCCTCGATCGCGCTGTGGCTGGTGTCGCGCCATTTCGGCTGGAACCTGCCGGCCTACCCGGCCGGGAGCTGGTACTTCAACCCGTTCGCCTGGCAGGTGCTGTTCGTGTTCGGCTCGTGGTGCGCGATGGGCGGCGCGCGCCAGAGCATGCACATCATCAATTCGCGCTACACGCTGTGGTTCTGCATCGCCTATATGATCTTCGCGCTGATCATGACGATGGCCGGCCGCTTCCCGGAATTCGGCGCCCAGTTCCCGGACTGGCTGTATTCGGCTTTCAACCCGAACGACAAGACCAACCTCGCGCCGTACCGCTTCCTGCACTTCGTGGTGATCACGGTGCTGGTGATCCGCTTCGTCCCCAAGGACTGGGCGGCACTGGAGTGGAAGGTGTTCGATCCGCTGATCGTCTGCGGCCAGCAGTCGCTCGCGGTGTTCTGCGTCGGCGTGTTCCTGTCCTTTGTCGGACATTTCGAGCTGTCGATGAGCTCGGGCTCGCTGTTCGCGCAGATCTTCGTCAGCATCTCCGGCATCGCGATCATGACGATCGTGGCCTATTACATCTCGTGGTCGAAGCGGCAGGACAAGCCGGTCAAGCCGCCGGCGCCGAAACCGGCGGCACCAGCGAAGGCGGCGTAACAGGTTTCAACTTCCGCCGCGGCCGGGATCCTGCGTCGTCGAGGAGACGATGGTGGCGACGTCGCCGAATGTCGTCATCACCGGCGTCACGACCTTGTGCATGGCGGTCTTCGACACCAGCGTGTCGTGCATCACGAGGTGGTCGATCCCGGTGGTGAGGAAGCAGCTCACCGCGTCCTGCGGCGTCTCGATGATCGGCTCGCCCTTGACGTTGAACGAGGTGTTGATCAGCACCGGCACGCCGGTCAGCGCCTCGAACTCCTTCAGCAGGCGATAGAGCATCGGGTTGGTATCCTCCCGCACGCTCTGCACCCGCGCCGAGCCGTCGACATGCACTATCGCCGGGATCCTGTCGCGCCATTCCGGCCGCACCGGCTTTGCGATCAGCATGTAGGGCGAGTCCTCCTCGCCCTCGAAGATCTCCTTCATGCGCTCGGCCAGCACGATCGGCGCGAACGGCCGGAATGCCTGGCGGTGCTTCACGCGGCTGTTGAGGATGTCCTTCATCTCGGCCTTGCGCGGATCGGCGATCAGGCTGCGATTGCCGAGCGCGCGCGGACCGAACTCGGAAGGGCCCTGAAACCAGCCGATCACGCGCTGGTCGGCGAGCAGCCTTGCGGTGTCGCGGCAGATGTTGTCGCTGCGCTTGGCATCGACCTGAATCCGCACCAGGAAGCTTTGCAGCGCGGCCGCGACCTCGGCGTCGCTGTAGCGCCGGCCGACATAGGCGTGGTCCATCACGAAGGAGCGGCGCTGCTTCAGCACTTCGAGCCAGCCGTAATAGGCGCAGCCGATCGCGATGCCATCGTCGCCCGCGGCAGGCTGGATCCAGATGTTCTCGAAACCGGCCTCGCGCGCGATGCGCCCGTTGGCCACGCAGTTCAGCGCGACGCCGCCGGCGATGCAGAGATTCGTCGCGCCGGTGCTCTCGCGCAGCCAGCGCGCGCGCTCAAGCAGCACGTTCTCGGTGTCGTCCTGCACCCGCCAGGCGATATCCTCCCAGTGTCGCATCGTCGGGCTCTTGTCCCAGCTGCCGCTGTCGAGCACGAAAGGCTGCTGGTTCTCGGCGCCCCAGAACGGCACGTGCAGCCTGCCGTCCTTCATCTCGAGCAGATGGCCGACCTGCTCGGGGCGGCCATAGGGCGCAAGCCCCATCAGCTCGCCGCATTTATTCCAGTCGCCGAACACATAGGTCGAGACCCGGCTGTACAGTGCACCCAGTCCCGGCATGTTGTAGAACTCGTCCGACAAGAGTCCGCGTGCCGGCTCCATCCAGACCTTCTTCAGGCATTGCAGCTTCGTATCGTCGAACTTGTAGTAGCTCTCGGACTCGCGGGCGAGCGGCGACGCCGCGTCCTGCGGACAGGCCTCCATCGCATCGGCCTGATAGTTGCCGACGCCGTCGACGATCATCACGACGCCGTCCTTGAACGGCGACACCGCGAAGGCGCTGTAGGCATGCGCGAGGTGATGCGAGATCGACACCACCTTGTCGGACTTGGAGCGAAACAGCGGATGCTTGATCGCCTCGTTGCGCTCGGCAATCGGCAGGAAGCCCGGCATGTCCTGGTGGAGCATCCGCTCCTCCATCTCGGGCACCGGCAGGATGTAGCTGTTGCGCACCACGAGATCGACGTCGTCGAGCGTGATGCCCTCGGCCGACAGGCAGTAGTCGATGACTTCCTTGTAGAAGCCGGAGGCGTGCTTCTCGCGCGTGATGCGCTCCTTGGAGATCGCGTAGGCGATCGCGCCGTCACGCAGCAGGCAGGCGCTCACGTCATGGTCGTAGACGTTGAGACCAAGGACGTAGGTGTGTTGTTTCGGCATGGGCACTCTTCAGGGAGGACTCTCAAACGCTCAGAGTACATGATCGTGTCGACTTCAAGTTCTCGAGCACATTTTCCGCGGCTCGCGCATCTCAGCTTCCGCGACGCACAAATCAAATCGGCGCAATGCAAGATGAACAGAATGAACGGCGGATGAACGACAAGAAAAGCGCAGCAACCACATCATCCTTTGCAGGTAGGAACGTAACTTGACCTTACCTGTTGGCCTCAATAGAGTCGTTAAAGCTCGCAAGAACCTTAGTGAAAATATCGTCTTAGCATGCTCGAACCGACTGCCGGTCTCGCGCGTCTAAGCGAGACAGCCAGCATCGGTTCAGATGTTTGGAAGTGACTGGAGATCTTCAGAATGACTAAACGCTACAATATCCTGACTCGTTGCCTTGCAGCAGTCGCTTTGTTGTTCGTCTATGTCGCAAGCACCTCTGCCATCCTGGTCGGCGCCACCACGTCGTCTGCGCAAGCGCAATGGCGCGGACGCGGACGCGGTTATGGCTACGGCTATCGCGGCGGCTGGGGTCGCGGCCGCGGATGGGGTTATGGCCGTGGCTATGGTTACTACGGCGGCGGTCCCCGTTGCTGGTGGACTCCGCGTGGTGTTCGCGTTTGCCGGTGGTAACAACCGACCGGCCACACAAGCAATATTGAAGACCCAAATCAGGTGCGTCGGATCCGGCGCACCTGATTTTCTTTTGGGGCATTGCTTTTGCGGCACTTCCTTTGCGGCCCGGCTCAGCTGCGGCACGCAAGAAAGAGCCCCGGGAGACGCCGGGGCTCTAGTCACGGGAGAGAACGCTTCGGAAATCGGGACGCGAGGCCGAGCCGCAAGCCCGGTCACCCAATGCATCTACTACGTGCATTAGAGCAGATTCGCCTGCCTCAGGCTGTAACCGTATCGCAACAACCAGCCGGAATGATCAGCCTGTCCACCGGTTCCCAAATTGGCTGAATCCGCGACAGGCCTCGCGCGCACTAAACCATCGTCGCGCTCCAGCGTCATGTTTGAGCGTGATCTCTTCGGAAGACCGCTTCGCACTTTTCCGGGATCACGCTGCTAATCGTCGAGAATGGCAACCGCCCTCGTCCATCCCGCCGACGCGCGCTCGATCTTCACCGGGAAGCACGACACCATGAACCCGGTCGACGGCAAAAGCTCCAGATTGTGCAACTTCTCGATGTGGCAGTAGCCGATGTGCCTTCCGGCCTTGTGGCCTTCCCAGATCAGGCTGGCGTCCCTGGTCTCGGCATATCTCTTCGCGGTGAAAACGAACGGTGCGTCCCAGCTCCAGCCGTCGATGCCGGTCAGCCGCACGCCGCGCTCGAGCAGATACATGGTCGCCTCGTAACCCATGCCGCAGCCCGAATTGACGTAATCGGGCCGACCATATTTCGCGCCGGCGCTGGTGTTGACGACGACGATCTCGAGCGGCGACAGCGTATGCCCGATGCGCTTCAACTCGGCCTCGACATCGCCCGCGGTCGCGACGTAGCCGTCAGGCAGATGCCGGAAGTCGAGCTTGACGCCCGGCTGAAAGCACCATTCCAGCGGCACCTCGTCGATCGTCCAGGACCGTTCGCCGCGGTTCATGGTCGGATGAAAATGCCAGGGCGCGTCGAGATGCGTGCCGTTATGCGTGGAAAGCGAGACCTGCTCGACGGCCCAGCCCTTCCCATCCGGCAGATCCTCGGCCTTCAGTCCGTCGAAGAACTGCAGCATGCGCGGCAACCCCTGCTGATGGTCGATATACTGAATGGTCGGATGATTGCCGGGCGGATCGGCCGGCACGTCGTTCTGCAGGGGAACGGAGATATCGATCAGTCTGCGCGCCATGGTTCTTCCTCGCGGATTGTTCTTGCCGGCCGAGCCGACAATGCCGAACGCCCAACGCTCAGCAGGCTTCCGGATTGCGCTCGCGCCTTGCACCGTAGCAAACTTCAATCGGGAACGACGATCGTCTCCGGCGCCAGGCCCGTCTGGCTGTGTTGGTACATTGCGATGTAAGCCGCCTCGATTTGCCTGGCAAAACACGTTGTGTCGAACAACGGCTTGCTCAGACGACTCGGCATCGCTGAGCGGCCCGGCATCGAGGAATGCGCCGAAAGCGCCCTGCAGGCGCCGGCGCATCGCAGACGAGCAGAATGGGACGGGGTTCCCGCATCAGCCCGCGGCAGCAGCCCGACCTGCGACATTACAACTGCGACCAAGGCCGTCGCGGTGTTGAACCTATTCGCCGCGCGGGCGACCCATGGGCACTGGGGATTTCAGGGCCCAGTATTCGACGGCGCCGTCTGGACGAACATATTCCGTCCAGGCGGCGTTGTTGCGTCAGGCAAGACAATCGCGATCGACGCCGGTGCAGACGCAGCCGCGCGCGCGACCCGGCCACGACCTGCTGGGATAAAGCTTCGAGATGGGATGGTCGGGGCAGCTGGATTCGAACCAACGACCTGCAGTACCCAAAACTGCCGCGCTACCAGGCTGCGCTATACCCCGACATTTCCGAGAAGCCCCGTGGATACACGCTTCAGCCAGCGCCAGCAAGGCACCGGTGGAGGGCTTCCTGCGGCGAAATCGGCACCGGTTTCGATCCAGATACCGTGCCGAAACGGAGGGCTAGTGGCTGCCGAACAGCGGATGGGCGACCCGGTCACCGGGTTGGATGCCGTATTTCTGCGCGGTCCCGGCAATCACCTCGAGGACGCCCTTGGCGAGCCCTCGCGACGCGATGATCTTGGTCGACAGCGGCTCGGTGTTTTCGGCGATCCGCAGGATGCGCCCGTTGGCGCCGATGAAGATCATGTCGAGCGAGATGTAGGTGTCCTTCATCCACATCGACACCTCCTGCTCCGGCGAGAAGTCGAACAGCATGCCTTTGCCGTCCGCCAGCTCCTTGCGGTACATCAGGCCGGTCTCCTTCTCCTGCTCGGTGGTCGCCATTTCGACCGAGAAGACGTGCACGCCTGACTTGGTGACGATCTCGAGCGGCTGGACGCTGGCGGCCTGCGCAGCCGGGACCAGCAACACACCGAACATCACGACAAGGCAGGCCACCAGCCACGGACGAAGCCGCCCGGCAACACCAACGAAATTCATCGACAAATACTCACACCGGAGAAGATTTCCGGCGGGACCCTAACCCGATGATGGCGGCAAATGCCAGAGCCCAACAGGCTCGCCGACGGCTCACGTTTACGTCAAAGAGAGCCGCTGGGATCTAGTGCGACGACAGCGCCGACGGGCCGGTCTCCGGGTGGATCTCGGCGGCCATCATGCCCTTGGAGCCGGGCCCGAACCGCACCAGCACATACTGGCCGGGGCGCAGCTCGGTCATGCCGAAGCGGCGCAGCGTCTCCATGTGCACGAAGATGTCGGGCGTACCCTCCCCGCAAGTCACGAAGCCGAAACCGCGCAGCCGGTTGAACCACTTGACCTGCGCGCGCTCGAGCCCGCTGGTCGCGGTGACAGTGACATGGGTTCGCGGCGGCAGCATCTGCGCCGGATGGATCGCGGTCGACTCGTCCATCGAGACGATGCGGAAGGCCTGGTAGCCCTTCACACGCTGCACGCATTCGACGACGAGCCGCGCACCTTCGTAGGCGGTCTGATAGCCGTCGCGCCGCAGCACCGTCACGTGCAGCAGGATGTCGGGCCAACCATTGTCGGGAACGATGAAGCCGTATCCCTTCGAGGCGTCGAACCATTTGATGACGCCGGAGACTTCCACGAGGTTCGCCGCGGCGTCACCGAGACCGGAGAAGGCATCCATCGCCGGATCGCGCGGCGCGTTGCCATACTCGCCCTGTCCAATCCTGCTTTGCCCAACTCCGCCCATCGGCGGTCCGCCGAGCTTCTTGGACTCAAATCCGTCCGACCCCATGACCCCGGACCCCACACATCAAATGCAGATCGCCGACGTTGCGGCGCACCCTGTACACGCTGCTCTCCATGACCAACTCACTCGGACTGATTTGGACGCTGCGCGAATCTCTCAACCAAAAGATAACACTCCGGCTTGCCGGGCATAGCTAAAAAACGATTCTTGCGGGAACTATGAACAGGCTTGCACAGCCGCGAATCAATCGGGCATCAATTGCCTACGAAAGGACCAAGCGTGTCGCCGATGTCGTGGCGGATCACCAGATCGGCGAGGTCGTCCTGATCGGTCGGCTCGTTGTTGATGATCACGAGCCGCGCGCCGCTCTCCTTCGCCATCATCGGAAAGCCTGCGGCGGGCCATACCACCAGCGATGATCCGATCGCCAGAAACAGGTCGCACTGCCTGGAAAGTTCCGCCGCGCGGCGCATCGCATCCTCGGGCATCGATTGTCCGAACGAGATCGTCGCGGTCTTCACCGGGTCGCCGCAGTCCGCGCAGTCGGGCGCGCTTCCCGTCTTGTCGAAATGCTGCTTCACCCACGAGAGGTCGTAGTCCTTGCTGCAACCGATGCAGCGGGCGTAGGTCGTGTTGCCGTGCAGCTCGACCACGTCACCAGCCTTGAAGCCCGACGTCTGATGCAGATTGTCGATGTTCTGCGTGATGATGCCAGGAACCTTGCCTGCCTGGTAGAGCGACGCAAGCGCGCGATGCCCGCGACCGGGCCTGGCTGCCGCAAACGTCGGTTCCATCGCGAAGCGGCGACGCCACGACTCGTCGCGCGCCTCCTGGCTGGCGACGAACTCGTCGAACGGGATCGGCCGGTTGCGGGTCCACAGCCCGCCGGGCGAGCGGAAGTCGGGAATGCCGCACTCGGTCGAGATCCCTGCCCCGGTGAACGGCACGATCGATGAGGCCTCGGCAATCATGTTGCCGAGCTGCTCGACGCCGCTGCGCAGGTCCTTTGCTATCGAGTCTTTTGCGGTCATTGGAAACGATCCGGTTGGCCGTCGCGACTATAGCACGACCGGACCGATTGCGATCTCAACCTTGACGAGAACTATCATGACGCCTCAATCAAGCGCATTGGTGACCTGCTTCCTGATGCAGCCGCAGCGTCGCTTTCACCGCCCCAGCATCATCACAATCCTGCACTGCCCATTCCGCATTGACGCCCAATTCGCCGATGCCAATGCCCGCGGGGATAGGATCACGATCAACAGGATGGGCAATGACCGATCTGGAAGACCGCATCGCGCGCGAGCGCGAGGAGATCGTCGCACGCGTTGCCAGCTTCAGGGCGACGCAGCGAAAGTTCGAGCGCGATCGCCAAGAATATTACGACAACACGCTCGGCAACGTCTGGAGTGGATTTCAGCGCAAGAGCGCTTGATGGTGCGCCGGCCATGCGCGGCGATACGAACGCTCTCGCGCGATCAGATCATGGTGCGCAATTGAGAAAGCCCGGAGCGGTTTGCTCCGGGCCCCTCGCCGTTACCAATAATGGCGATAGTAGTGGTGCCGATAGTACGGACCGCGATAGTAGGCGTAACCGGGGCCGCCGTAGTAGCCGTAGCGCGGACCATAGTAACCCGGATAGTAGCCGGGCCCGTAGTATGGGCCATAGGCGCCATATGCCGCGCCGGCGGCGCCCGCAGCAAGTGCGCCGGCCGCCAGACCGAAAGCGAGGCCAGGACCGATACCGCGCGCCTGCGCCGGTGCAGTGACCATCGTCGCACCGACCGTCGCAACTGCCGCCAAAACTGCCAGCGTCTTTTTCATGGCAACCTCCTCACGTGGTTATCCGCACCAACGCGGGCACAGTGGGGATGGTTGCAGCAGAAGACCGTTCCGGTTCCGCAGCCATGCGATTGCGCAAAGCTACCATCGGTTAGCGTGGGAACAAATACACAACCTCCGAGATTAGATCAGCGATCAACGAGGTTGGCACTGATGCCGGCATGGATGGAACTGCTGCTTAACGTGATGGCCTTTGCCGGCTTCATCGGCATTGCGACGTATCACAAGCACCCGAACGGGAATCTGCCGGACTGAGCGCCGGCGGCGCGTCTCGGTTCGCGTTGCTTCAGTTTGCCGCGTCTCAATTTACCTCGTCTCCATTCGCCCCGTCTCAATTTGCCTTGCGCGCCTCTCCCGCCGTGCGGACCAGCCGGTCGGCCTTCACGAGCACCTTGCCGTCCTCGGGCTGCGGCCGAAGCCAGAAGCTGATCACGACAAAAGCCGAACAGAACAGCAGGCCCACCACCATCACACGCCGGTGGGTCGGTCTGTCTGCGCTGTGGAACGATGGCATCATGGCGATCACCCTGAGCCATCCGTAGCGCAATCTCAAGTAGTGACAACGTGATGCTGCCCTTAACCTAACCGGGTAGGGTTAGTGGTGGCTGGGTGATGCCCTGTTCGGGGCGCGCCGATCGGCCACGAGCGGGCGATCCACAGCGATATCCCCAGATTGTCCGCAGCAAACTCACAGCGTTGGCAGGTCCATTTATTCAACAAGCTTTGGAGCTTGCTGCGCACTCGTCCACAGCCCTGCGATGTCAGGCATCCGCCAGCCATTTCAGGGTCGCATGGAAGCTCAGGCTGCGGGTTCCAACCAGCACGGTTCCGAACACCTCAGCCTCGTCGTCGTGGAAGGTACCGGAGAACCCGCTCGTCACCTCCTGCCCGGCGAACAGCGGGCGGACGAACGGGTCGGAAAACGGCGAATGCTGGTTGGTGCTGAGGTGCCCCTTCCAGGTCGCCTCGCCGACCGTGTAGGCGCCGATCGACCAGAAATGCGGTCCGCCACCGATCAACAGACCATCGCGCAGGATCAGGACGCCGCTGTCGCGGCCCTGCACGCCGTCAGTCATGTGGATATGAATCGAATAGAGCCCGTTCTTCATCGATCGCCAGCCCGGTCCCGAAGGCCCGCAGTATGGCCCCAACCCGGGCGGCAGGCGAGCGGGCCGATACCGCCGGTCCGCGGCTAGCGCTGCTGGGCTCGCAGCCGGCGTTTGATCTCCAGCAAACGCTCGAGTTCACGGTTCAGCCGGTCGATCTGGGCCATCGCCGGTCGCTCAACCTGCGCGTCGATCGGGCCCGGCGTCTGCTTCGGCTTCCGGTCCAGCTCACTCGCAATTGCCCTGATCGCTTTTGCGATGAGAGCGCCACGCAAATGGACGCCATCATGATTGCTGTCCTCGAGCTGCAAGTGCGTCGGCGCGGCCAAAGCTACGATTGCTGGGGCTAACGCCGCGTCAAATTGGCAGCCAAATCCGCACCGAAGCGGTGCGCGTGCAGCCGATTCGAGGCGAAGGCGCTGATCTGGGCTTAGAAATCGTTAAGAAAACCCTGACAAGGTCCAATGGCCGGAGGGAGCGAGGCATGCTCATTTACCCCGTACCTGTCGAAGTCACCCAGGCCAGAGTGCAGCTCGTCGTCGACCAGACCGCGAAGGAACAGCCGCGCATCATTAATGAGGATGTGCTGGATGTATTCGCCGCCAAGAACCAGGCCGACCGCGACGCCGTCGAGACCATCCTCGACATCAAGGTGTGAGATCGCCCGCGGGTTCCTTTGAACCATTTGCGCGCCGCGAAGACATAAGGGCGCTGGGGATTTCAGGGCCCAGTATCCGGTACAGCGCTGTGGGACGACCATATTCCGTCTACGCGGCGCTGTTGCATTTTACAAATTCAACCTTAAGTTTGTCCTCCAACAGTTGACGGCTCACGCCCTGAGAGATCCCCAGTCCGTCAACTGGGAAAGCCCCGCATCCAGCCTGCGGGGCTTTCTATTTTCCGGACCCGGGAACATTGCGCGCGCAGCGGCTTTATGTTCCCGGTTGCCGGCACGTTCCCCCCAAGGCCGGTCGGCATCAGACCTCGCGATCCCACTCGCGAGGTCTCGCGTTTTGGAGAATGTCCAACCTCGCGCGTCCTTGATTGGCCGTGAAGGGCAATCGGTGATTTAGAGCTGGTGCCTCCAAGGCTCGACGACGAAAGCCCTGTTCCAGATATTTCCTGGGCGGGGCTTTCTCGCGTCTGGGCCAATGCGGCGCCTGCGCAATAGCGTTGTCGGCCAATGCGAGCGCACGTTCGCGAAAGCTTGAGAGTGTGAAGACGACGTACAGCCACAAACGTCGCGCACCCCCTGCCCCGCATCGCATTTTGCTGCTAATTCTTGTTCCGTCTCGCCCAAGCCCAAACAAAATCGCCTAAACAAAATCTCTGCATTCCGAGGAGGATAAGAAAATGCGCTATCTGCACACCATGCTGCGCGTCCGCAATCTCGACGTCGCCATGAAGTTCTATCAGGACGCGCTGGGCCTGAAGGAAGTCCGCCGCATCGACAATGACAAGGGTCGCTTCACGCTGGTGTTTCTCTGCGCGGAGGAAGACCTCCATCTGCTCAAGTCGCTGCCGCAAACCCGCGGCGCGCCGCTGGTCGAGCTGACCTACAACTGGGATGAGGAGAAATACGGCGAGGACCGCCATTTCGGCCATCTCGCCTACGAGGTCGACGACATCTACGCGACCTGCGAGAAGCTCATGAAGATGGGCGTCACCATCAATCGTCCGCCGCGCGACGGCAACATGGCGTTCGTGCGCTCACCCGACCTGCACTCGATCGAGATCCTGCAGAAGGGCGATCCGAAGGCGCCGGCCGAGCCGTGGGCGTCGATGCCGAATACCGGGCACTGGTAACAACCGCGCCAGCACGCGCGTTCCTGTCCGCGTTTGTCCATCGATGATGGGCGGGGCCGATAGGAACACCGCGCAATCGTCGACGTTGCCTCCTCATTCAGTGAATGCGAGGAGGCAACGAGATGGGAAAGGGAATTTTGCTTTGGCTGTTGGGCGTGCCGATCCCGGTAATCATCGTGTTGTGGTTGTTGTTCGGTCACTGACTGCGATCTAGCGCCTGCGTATGTGCGAGGCTCCGCCGCGATGCGGCGGGGCCTCTTTTTTGCTCTCGATACAATTCAGGCCGCGCTTTTCCGCGGCGCTTCAGCTAAGAACGCGCGCAAAGCAAACAGCGGAAGAAACGCGAAATGGACAGCAAGCCGCAACTGACGATCTGGGGCCGGGCCAACTCGGTCAACGTGCAGAAGGTGCTCTGGTGTCTCGCCGAGCTCGACCTGCCCTATCATCGCATCGATGCCGGCATGCAGTTCGGCAAGAACGATCAGCCCGACTATCTCGCGATGAATCCGAATGGCCGCGTCCCGACGCTGGTCGACGGCGACTACGTGCTGTGGGAATCCAATTCGGTGATGCGCTATCTCTGCATGGCGTACGGACAGGGCTCCTCGATCTATCCGCAATCGCCGCAGGCGCGCGCCGGTGTCGATCGCTGGCTCGACTGGACGCTGTCGACGCTGCAGCCGGTCGACCGCCCGGTGTTCTGGGCGATGGTGCGCACGCCGCCGGAGCAGCGCGACATGGTCAAGATCCAGAAGGACGCCGATGCCGAGGCGGTGGTGTGGCGCGTCGCCGAAACGCTGCTTGCAACGCGCCGCTTCATCGAGGGCGATCAGTTCACGATCGCCGATATTGCGATCGGCGCCTTTGCGCGGCGCTGGTTCGGGGTCGAGGGCGTCACCAAGCCGAAGCTGCCCAATCTCGAACGCTGGTTCGGCGAGATCGCCGGGCGGCCCGGCTTCGTGCGCTTCATCGCGCCGCCGATGTCGTGAGCGGCAGGGCAGTTAGAGCATAATCTCTTCGGAGAACCGCTTCGCACTTTTGCGGATCATGCTTCAACGTCCGCTGGACATCCCCGCACCGACACTGATGCCGCCACCGAGCTTCACGCAGGTGTCGGAGCCCTCGACCTTGACGAAGCCCGGTCCGTACGAGGCGCAAGGATTGCTCCGCGTCGCGGATTTCGACGGCAAGGTCTTGCCGGCATCAGGCGGCGGCGTCCGGAAATTGCGGCGGTCGCCCTGCTGCGCGAGCGCCGCGGCGGGAAGCAGGATGGCGATGGCGATGCAGATTTTGCGCATCCAGCCTTTTATCGCGCGCGCCCGAACGAGGCTAGCGCACGAATTTGACGCCGAATGTCCTGCCTTCGCGCCAGACCACTTCGCAGGCACGCCCGGTGCGGGCGTCGCGCGAAAACGCCAGCCGCAGCTTGGCCGGCAGCGTATTGTTGTCCTGGACGGTGATCTTTGCGCCCGACGCGGAGATGTCCTCGACCACGCAGGGCCGCGCGGCGAATCCGCCGTCGAGCGTGATCCAGCCGGATTGACGCAACGATTTGCGCGTTTCGCGCTTCTTGGATCCTAGAGCCATCACATCATCCCCGGGGCTCACGCCTATCGCCGCTGGCTTTACAAAGGGTTGCGAAATCTCGGCGGATTGCAGCCATTGAGGGATTGTACACAGCGGCCTGGACCGTGCGGCAAAGCCGTCGCCCGGCACAATCCGTTGAATTGGCTGGAATTCCGGTTTGGCCGTAATGGCGCTCCCTAGCGGAATCGAACCGCTCTCTCCACCGTGAAAGGGTGGCGTCCTAACCGATAGACGAAGGGAGCAAAACTCCCGGCATATCAATACGTTAGACGTGAGATGCGCCGGACTGGCCACGGCCGTCAACGGCCGCGACGGGCGAACGTATAGTGGCGATTGGCCGGGTGGGCAAGCGTCGAGACGCGCTTTTCCCGGGTTGCCGCCGGGATCACCTACCTAACATCACCTGCAGGACAGTCCGGCCTCGATCGAGGTCCAGAAGCCGCAATGCGGCGGCACATGGGCGTGCGCCCGCGAACCACCGACATGAATCAGGATGGCGGCAGCAAGCGCGACGACGATGGCGGGAACGATGAGTCTTCGGAACGACATGGGCCCGCGCATCGAACGACAATTTGGCCTAACTAAGGCCCGCAGGCCGGACGGCTCCGCGCCGACCGCTAGTGATTGCTCGCGACGTCCTGGCGGTTGGTCGACTGCGCCGCCGCCACGGCCGGCGTGTGCTTGATGCAGGTGCTGCAGATCACGAGCTTGCGCGCGAGCCGATCGTCCCGATCCGCTTCCGACAGTTGCGTCTCCGGCACCATCGGCGACGCATTCCGCGCGTGGCGTCGCGGCTGCGGCATATTGGGGTCTTGTCCAGCACCGTCCCAAGCCAGCGGCCCGGTTCCGGGCGGCGGCGCACTCATGTTGTATTGTTGCGAATATTGCGCGCAGGCGCCGAGCGCGATCGGAAGAAACAGCACAGTGGCCTTGCGAGCCCAGTTCCGGAATGCAGACATGATCACACTCACACGCTATTCGTACTGCGACCTAAGAGCAGAACCGCTAAGAAATCGTTTGCCCTGATTGTTCCGTCGCATCCAACCGCGACGGCATCAAGACGGGATTGCGGCGCCAACACGCTAATCCGGAGTCCTACCATGCCAGGCATCAACGATCGCTTCGACGGCAAGCGCGTGCTCGCCGATCTCAACGCGCTGCGTGCGATCGGCGCCTACAAGACCGGCGTGCACAAGCCGACATTCTCGGAACCGCATCTGCGCTCGCTCGACTGGTTCGCCGAGCGGCTGCCCGACGCTGATCTTGTTGCAACGATCGACGGCATCGGCAACGTGTTCGGCACCAGTGCGAAGGCTGGACCAAAGCTGCTCGCCGGCTCACATCTGGAGAGCCAGAATCATGCGGGCTGGCTCGATGGACCGCTCGGCGTGATCTATGCGCTGGAAGCCGCGCGCGTCATCAATCCCGATCCGAACGTTCATGGCGCAGTCGAGGTCGCGGCGTGGTGCGATGAAGAAGGACATTTCGGCAGCTTCCTCGGCAGCCGCTCGTTCGCCGGCGCCGTGACCGAGGCCGATATCGACGCGGCGCGCGACCGCTCCAGCGATCGCAGCATGCGACAGGCATTGCGCGATGCAGGCTTCGCCGGCCGGCCGCGCCTCAACGCCGAACCTCGACGCCATATCGGCTATCTCGAAGCCCATATCGAGCAAGGCGACACGCTGGAAGCTAGCCGGCTCAAGATCGGCATCGTCACCTCGATCGTGGGCATCTGGCAGTATCGCATCAGCTTCACCGGCCAGCAGAACCACGCCGGCACGACGCGGATGGCGGTGCGCAAGGATGCGGGCCTGGCGCTGGCGCGATTCTGCGTCGCGATCGACGAGAGCTTCCCTGCCCTGTGCGGACCGCGCACGGTCTGGACCACCGGCCGCATCACGCTGGATCCGGGCGCGCCGAGCGTCATCCCCGGCGGAGCCGAGATGCTGTTCCAGATTCGCGACGACAACCCCGAGGTGATCGCGCGTCTCGAGCAACATTTGCATCGCATGGCGGCCGAGGTCACGGCGCAAGGCCGCTGCGGCGTGACAGTCGAGCGCATCCGCACCGGCGTGCCCGCGATGATGACGCCCGCGTTCCAGGATGCGATCGAGGCCGCGAGCGCGGCCTGCGCCGGCGGCCAATCGATCCGCATGCCGAGCGGCGCCGGCCATGACGCCCAGGTCCTCGCCACCATCATGCCGGCCGCGATGCTGTTCGTACCGTCGATCGGCGGCATCAGCCATCACTGGAGCGAGAACACCGCCGACGCCGACATCGTCACGGGAGCCGAGGTGTTCGTCGAAACCTGCCGCCGTCTGCTGGCAGGTTAGCAGCCTCGCGGACGTCCCTCACGGCGTTGTCGCCGTCAGGTCGGACCGCCCCGCTCGCCCGATCTCAACGAAGCGAGCGCATGCGAACTCTGTACCGTCGCTCTGCGCGCGGTGAAGAACACGTACAGCAGGCAGACGTCGATCAGGATCGTGACGGCCATCACGCTGTAGGCCCACGGGCTTTCCATCAGCTTCACTTCGATCAGCACGCGCGACAGGCCGAAACCCACGACCCACGCATCAAAGCTCATGCAGATCCGGCGAAACGTCTCTGCGTCCAGCCGCCGGATGAGCCAGGCACCGAGCGGTATGCCGACGACAACGCAGGGAACGAGCACGAACAGGATGCTCCGGCTCTCCTCGATGAACAGGCCGAGCTTGTAGTATGCGATCGCAGTCAGACTGGACTCCGTCACACGGACCAATGCGAGGCCGGCCCGAAACTCGTCTTTGACGAGGCCCTGATTGTTGAACAGGATCGCCAGCGGCGGTCCCGAAATGGTTGTGACCGAGTACAGGATCCCAAGCGTCGTCCCAAACGGCAAACCGATCAGCCATTTCGACTGGATCGGCCTCCGCCAACCGGCCGCCTGCAGCAGGATCAGCGGCAGAATGATCGAGTAGGTCGCGAACTTGGTCCAGCCGGGCTGCAGCGACGTCAGCGTGAAGGCGCCGACTGCAATTCCGGGCACGAGGCCGATCAGGATCGGCAACACGCGCCGCCATACGGCCGGAACGCCGCTCAGGTTGATGCAGAGAACATACAGGTTGACGAAGACTTCGACGATCACGACCGCGGGATTGAGGACGCGGTTGGTGTAGAAGACAAGGGCGACCGGCACGGTGAGCGAGGAGAATCCGTAACCCAGCGCACCGTTTACAAAGGCCGCAAACAACGCGATCACGGCAAGAACGATCACAGCAGAATCAATCGAAAGCATCTTTGGCTTTTACCGGATCCGTCCCTTGCCCGCTGCATTATAGCCCAACGCGTGGGACACGGTGCCGAAACTTGCGACTGTTGAGCGTTGCGAATGTCATAGCGTCGGCGCGCCTCCCTCGCCCTCACCGCAACGCCGTCGTTGCTGTGCGGCTCGGCAACGTCACGGCAAACTGACCGGCCCCGCAGGTCCCATCCATGGTCCGAGGCACCGTCCCGCTCCGCCAGGAGCGGCGCATGGGGGCTGCCCCGTCAGGAACCAGACCCGATAGCCGCTCTGCCTTGATCTGCAGCGGCACGCTTCCGCGGCGCTTTCGCAGGCACCGTGGCATATTGGACACGAGAACGTTGCCAGTCGAACCGATTCTGCCGATCGCCCGATTTGCAATCCGCTGAACTTGCTGCCATTTCTTCGTCACGCATCGCTTTGGTGCCATCAAAGGGGCCCGTCCGGCTCATGTTGTTGCTCGAGTCGCTTCCGACTGTGATAGGCGCCGCCGCCATTGCCCCCGCGCTGCTCGTGCTGTGGCTGGTGATTGCCGCCGACGAACGCCCCGGGCCGCCGGTGCAGGTGTGGCTCGCTTTCGTGCTCGGTGCGGCCAGCATCTCGCTGCTGGGCCTGGCGCGAATTCCCTTCAATGCGCTGCTCGCCATTCCCGACAATCCCTGGGCGACGCAGGCGGTGCGGGCGTTGTTCGGCGTCGCCGCGCCGGAGGAGATCGTCAAGGTCCTCGTCATCGTCGCCATCTCGACGCGGCGCCGCGCCTTCGCCGATCCGATGGATACCGTGGTCTACGGCGCGGCTGCCGGACTGGGGTTTGCCGCCTACGAGAACCTTGCCTATCTCGTCCAGCACAAGGACATGTGGCGCGCGCTCGCGGCGTTGCGCAGCGTGCTCACCGTGCCGTTCCATGGCGCGCTCGGCATCATCGCCGGCGCCTATCTTGCGATCGCGCGCTCGGGCGGCGCGCTCGGCGCCTACCGGGGCCACCGTGACTGGGCGCGGATCACGAACTGGGCGCTGGTGCTGGTCGCGCCGGTCCTGCTGCATGCGGCGTTCGATTTTCCGCTGCTCGCGCTCCAGCGCATCCCCGATCTCAGTTCGACCGCGCGGCTGCTGCTCGGGTCGGCGAGCGTGCTGATCGGCTTTTCCTCGATCGGTTTTGCAGTCCGCCTGGTGCGCCGCATCGGCAAGCATCATGCGCCACGCACTGACGTCGCACGCGAGCGGCTCAGCCAGTTGCGGCGGATGTGGGCGCTGCTGTTGATCGGCGGCGGCGCCGGCTTTGCCGGTGTCGCCTTCCTGCTCACCTCGCTGCATCATTGGTACGTCAATCCGGAGCGCAATGCGTCGTTCATCCTGGTGCCGATCGGCTTCACCTCGATCCTGATCGGGCTGGCGCTGCTGGTCGCGACCACCGCCGTCTACTTCCTCGGCCGCAACCGGATGCGGACTGCTTCGGAGGGCTTTCCGTCCGCGCCGGGCCAGAGCTAGGATAGGCCGCACGCTCGGAGATCGGGAGAGCCGCGATGACCCTGCCCCACGACCTCGACAAGCTGCGATCGGAGATGCAGGCCGCCGTCAAGGCGCACTGGAAGGCGTTCCTGTTCGAAGGCATCCTGCTCGTGGTCATCGGCATTGCCGCGATGATCGTGCCGGCATTCGCGAGCCTCGCCGTCACCATCTTGCTTGGCTGGATGTTCCTGATCTCGGGCATCGGCGGCTTGATCGTGACGTACTGGGCGCGGACCATGCCGGGCTTCTGGTGGTCGCTGATTTCGGCCGCGCTCGCCGTGCTGGCCGGCATGTTGCTGCTCGCCCGTCCGATGCAGGGCGTGCTGACGCTGACCATCGTTGTCGGCGCCTATTTCCTCGCCGAGGGCGTCGCCACCATCATGTACGCGCTGGAACACCGCCGCGAATTGTCGGGCCGCTGGTCCTGGCTGCTGATCGCCGGCCTGATGGACATCGTCGTCGCCTTCTTCATCATCGCCGGCCTGCCGGAATCCGCAGGATGGGCGATCGGCCTCCTCGTCGGCCTCAACCTGATGTTCGGTGGCGCGACCATGATCGGCATGGCGTTGGCGGCCCGCAACACCTGACGGCGAACCGCAAAGGGGGCTTGATTTGGGGCGTGACAGCCCCAAATCCATCCGCTATAGAGCCGTCCCATGATCACATCCGCCGCCACCAGCTATTTTTGGTACTTTAGCTACGACAGCTCGCTGGCGGCAGGAGGATCGCGCTCAATCTGAAGATTTGCAGCAAACGTCCAAAACAAGCCGCCGGACCTGGCGGCTTTTTTGTGTGCCGGCAGGTCCCAAA
This sequence comes from Bradyrhizobium sp. USDA 3364, assembly GCF_054056355.1. Classification (NCBI taxonomy): domain Bacteria; kingdom Pseudomonadati; phylum Pseudomonadota; class Alphaproteobacteria; order Hyphomicrobiales; family Nitrobacteraceae; genus Bradyrhizobium; species Bradyrhizobium sp. USDA 3364. The sequence goes on along the minus strand of NZ_JBSRYG010000002.1, from coordinate 6,781,908 downwards.
ATCCAAAGGAGCCAGCCGTGTTGAGTACGACAGACGATCTTCGCATCAAGGAATTGAAAGAGCTCAGTACGCCCGAAGAGGTGATGCGGGAGGTCCCGCGCACCCTGACGGCGACCCGCGTCGTGATGGGCGCCCGCAACGCCGTCCACGCGATCCTCAACGGCACCGATGACCGCCTGCTGGTCGTCGTCGGCCCCTGCTCCATCCACGATCCCGCGGCGGCCGTCGATTATGCCGAGCGCCTCGTCAGCCTGCGCGAACAGCTCGCCGACCGCCTCGAGATCGTGATGCGGGTCTATTTCGAGAAGCCGCGCACCACCGTCGGCTGGAAGGGGCTGATCAATGATCCCGATCTCGACGGCAGCTTCGACATCAACAAGGGCCTGCGGCTTGCCCGCAACGTGCTTTCGGCCGTCAACAATCTCGGCCTGCCGGCCGGCACCGAATTCCTCGATATGACGACGCCGCAATACATCGCCGATCTGGTCTCCTGGGCCGCGATCGGCGCGCGCACCACCGAGAGCCAGATCCATCGCGAGCTGGCTTCCGGCCTGTCCTGCCCGGTCGGCTTCAAGAATGGCACCGACGGCGACGTGCGGATCGCGGCGGACGCTGTGCAATCGGCCTCGCACCCGCATCATTTCATGGCGGTCACCAAGGGCGGCCGTTCAGCGATCGCCGCCACCAGCGGCAATGAGGACTGCCACGTCATCCTGCGTGGCGGCCGGGCGCCGAACTACGATGCCGCAAGCGTCGATGCTACCGCCACGGAGCTTGGTCGCGCCGGCGTCGCCGCCCGGCTGATGATCGACACCAGCCATGCCAACAGCAGCAAGAAGCCGGAGAAGCAGCCGGCAGTTGCCGCCGACATCGCACGCCAGGTCGCAGGCGGCGAGCAGCGCATCATCGGCGTGATGATCGAGAGCAACCTTGTCGCGGGACGTCAGGACGTCGTGCCGGGCAAGCCATTGACCTACGGCCAGAGCATCACGGACGGCTGCATCGACCTCGCGACGACGGCTGACGTGTTGGAGCAGCTGGCCGATGCCGTCGACGCAAGGCGCAGCGTGCGGCGTGACGGCTTGCAGGAGCGTTCGGCCTGACGTGACGAACGGATTGAGCGTTGCCGGCGGGGCGGATATCGCGCTCCGCCGGTCAGCTCCGTGGCTTAGCAGCCGCGGCAGATGCTCTTGATCTTCTTGTCGAGCGCAGCGTCTTCCTTGTTCGCCTGGCTGTTCGGGTCGCTGATATTCTTCTCGTTGCCAACGTCGCCGCGGCGCGGCTGACGATGTCCGACCGGCGCCTCCGGGACCGTGCCGCCGCTCTTCTGCATGGAGGACGATCCGCCCTGTTGCTGCGCCCAGGCTTGGGAGATTCCAAGCTGGGGCGATCCAACCGCAACGATCATCGCCATCAACAAAACTGTCTTCCGCATCTCGCGTCTCCGCTTCTCAACCCTATCGCGCCCGTTCCGGCACCTCGACGGTAGCACAGTTGCGTCGTCCTTGCGCTGCGCAATCCTGTACCTTCCGTATATCGGCCATCGTGCCAAGGAGCCAGATTGCCGCGGCGGCCAGCACCACAAAGAAGCCGAACATCACAGCATTTTCCATACTGCGGTTGCCCTCGTCCTTGGGCGGCTCCTGCCGTCCGTCCCCGGCCTCGCCCACCACCGCCTCAGGATTGGGGCGGATACAGATGAACGTCACCGCAATAATCGACGACACGGTACCGCCGTTCCGCGGGATCTTCACATTCGCGGGAAGCTGGCTGCGACAAATAGGTCGGGCCGATCGGCGCCTTGCCGTGGCCACCGGGGATGTCGAGTACATAATCCGGCTGGCAGAGTCCGGAGACCCGCCCGCGCAACGCCCGCATCAGTTCTTGCCCGGCTTCGATCGTGGTGCGCAAATGCGCGGTGCCGGGTGCCAGGTCACCATGATGCAGGTAATAGGGCTTGATCCGGCATTCGACGAAGGCACGCATCAGCGCCGTGAGCGTCGCAGCATCGTCATTGATGCCGCGCAGCAAGACCGACTGGCTGACCAACGGAATGCCGGCATCACTGAGGCGTGCACATGCCGCGCGGGCATTGGCGCCCAGTTCACGCGGATGGTTGGCGTGGATCGCAATCCAGGTTGCAGCCCCTTCGACGCGCAGCGCCGCGATCATCTCTGGACTGATGCGTTCGGGATCGGCGATCGGGACACGGGTGTGAAGGCGGATGATCTTCACGTGATCGGTCGCGGCGAGATCGGCCATGATCTCGGTCAGCCTGCGCGGCGACAGCATCAAGGGATCGCCGCCGGTAAGGATGACCTCCCAGATCTCGGGATGACTACCGATGTAATCGAGCCCCGCACGGTAGGCGTCCTCAGACAACGCCGAGGCCTTGCCCGGCCCGACCATTTCGCGCCGGAAACAGAACCGGCAGTAGACCGCGCAGACATGGACGAGCTTGAACAACACCCGGTCCGGATAGCGATGCACGATGCCTGAGACCGGCGAATGGGCATCGTCGCCGATCGGATCGGCGTTCTCGCCCGGCTGCTCCACCAGTTCGTCGGCGCTCGGGATGAACTGCCGAGCGATCGGGTCGGCGGGATCTGCCGGATCGATCAGCGCGACGAGCTCCGGCGTCACCGCGACCGCGTAGCGCGCAGCCACCTGTTCGAGCTCGGCAAGGGCGGCGACCGGCGCGAGGCCGGCATCGACCAGCTCGCGCGGCTGTCGCAGCGTTGCCGCCAGTTTGGGATCGATCCTGTTCATGGCTCTCCTGCAGGCGGCGTCCAGACCACCTGATCAATTCGCGGCGCGCCGCTCGCCAGCATCACCAGCCGGTCGAAGCCGAGCGCCACGCCGCTGGCTTCCGGCATCTCGGCAACCGCGGCAAGGAAATCGTCGTCGAGCGGATAGCGCTCGCCGTAACGGCGCTCCTTCTCGTCCATATCGGCGGTAAAACGATGGCGCTGCTCGGCCGCATCGGTCAACTCGCCAAAGCCGTTGGCAAGCTCGACGCCGCAGGCATAGACCTCGAAGCGTTCGGCGACGCGGGGCTCACCCGCCTTGGTGCGCGCCAGGGCAGCCTCCGGCGACGGATATTCGAACAGCACCGTCAGGCGGCCCTGTCCGAGATTGGGCTCGACATGCTCGACCAGCACCTTGCTGAAGATGTCCGACCAGGTATCGTCGTCCGCGATTCGCACCCGCCCGCGCGCTGCCGAGGCCAGCGCCGCGCGATCGCCCTCGCCGCCCGAGATCGTCGCCAGCAGATCGATGCCGGCGAAGCGCTCGAAGCCAGCGGCGACGGTCAACAGCTCCGGCTCGGCAAACGGATCGGCCAGCTTGCCGCGAAAGGAAAACCGACCGATCCCGGTCGCCTGCGCCGCATGGGCGATCACGACGATCGTATCGGCCATGATGGCGTCATAGCCGGCATTGGCGCGGTACCATTCCAGCATGGTAAATTCGGGCAGATGCAGGTCGCCCCGCTCGCGATCGCGGAACACCCGCGCGAACTCGTAGATCTTCGGCTCGCCGGCCGCGAGCAGCTTCTTGCAGGCGAACTCCGGCGAGGTGCGCAGATAGCGCGTCGTGCGTGAGCCATCGGCCTGCCTGAGCTCGGTCCGGGGGGCGTGCAGATGCGTCTCGTTACCCGGTGATATCTGCAGGATGGCGGTCTCGATCTCGGCAAATCCCTGCTCCTCGAACCAGGCCCGGAGCGCCCGCGTGATCGCGGTCCGCGCCTGCAGGAACGGCCTGCGGTCAGCGTAGCGGGACGGCGTCCACCACGGCGAAGGCTTGCGATGAGCCGTCATCGCCCGGCCGCCCCGGCGGCCGCGGATTCCACATCAACAAGCCATCGCCCCCACTTAAGAGTTGGGCACAAATGCTTGATTCCACACAAATACATGGTCCACACGACCTTGATCTCCGCGCCCCGCGGCGAAGCTGATCCCTTCTTGTCGAAAGATGCTGGCGTTGTCCATGCGCAGCCTCGGCTGAACCTGAGCGGGTGGCCCAACGTCCCACACCCAGTTCAACTGGAACGGATCAAGCCATGTTCCGCCGATTGCGAACCGCTGGATGCACATTGCTGCTTGGATTGACGTTGCTGACGCCGGCCAGTGCCGACGGCCCTGGAAAGCCGTTCAAGCGCGTCACCGATGCGCCCACGTTCATCTCTCCGGATGGCAAGTTTCGGCTTGAGCAGTATGCGCGCGACATGGGCGATGATGGCCTGCTGTTTCAGTTCTGGACCTTCGACCGAAACCATAAGCACGCCTCGCTCCTCAATGAGGGCGAAACCACCGATCAGGCCGGATACCAGGCCGGCTTCCTCTTCAGCCCTGACAGCCAGTGGCTGGTGCGGATGCAGAAGCTTGGCGCGGGGGTTCAGACGCTCTTCCTCTACAAGCGCAACGGCGACCGGTTCGCGCCGGCAACCGCAAAGCCGCTCGGCGATGCCGCCTGGGACTATTTCTTCACCCAGCCTGCCGCCACGGGCGTTCGGCACGACCCCCAAGACCCCTACTCGCTCGACCATATGCAGGTCGGCCTGATCAAGGGGCTCGAGGACAACTACGCCTGGCTCGGCCAGCATTGGCCCGATAGCCGTTACCTCGTGATCGGCCTGTCGTTCGACATCCAGGGCGAGGACACGCCGTTTCCCTGGGTCGAGGATTGGCGCTGCCTCTACGACCTGAAAGCGGGAACATTCTCGGTTCCCGAGAGCTTCGCAGGGCACAACCAGGCGGCACTGAAAATGCCCGATCCGGCCCGAAAATAGCACCCGTTGGCACTGCCAGAACGGTTGGCAACCCGCCGAAATTGGCCGCAAAAGACTGGCATTTCAGGGACAAATCAGTATGTTGCAGCCCGAAATCGCCGCCATGGCCGAGGGGCTGCCGAACCGGTTTGCGCCCCCGGCTCTCAAATTCAGGAAAACACCTTTGAAAGTCATCGCCAGTTCCATCCGCAAGGGCAACGTCATCGAGCAGGACGGCAAGCTCTATGTGGTCCTTTCAGCCGAAAACATTCATCCCGGCAAGGGCACCCCGGTCAGCCAGATCGAAATGCGCCGCATCGGCGACGGCGTGAAGGTCTCGGAGCGCTACAAGACCACCGACCAGGTCGAGAAGGCCACCGTCGAGGACCACAACTACAACTACCTCTACGAAGACGGCGACGGCTTCCACTTCATGAACAACGACAACTACGACCAGGTCCAGGTCTCCAAGGAGATCGTGGGTTCGTCTGCGCCGTATTTGCAGGAGAACATGACCGTGAAGCTGTCGATGCACGACGGCAATCCGGTCGCGATCCAGCTGCCGCAGCGCGTGACGCTCGAAGTGGTCGAGACCGAGCCCGTGACCAAGGGGCAGACCGCCTCGTCGTCGTACAAGCCCGCGGTGCTGTCCAACGGCATCCGCACTGGCGTGCCGCCGCACGTTTCGACCGGGACGCGCATCGTCGTCATGACCGAGGACGGTTCGTACGTCGAACGCGCCAAGGATTGAGCGCTAGTCTCGCTGGAGACATCAGCCGGGGGGTGCAGTGAACAGGAAGGTGGTCAGCTTCATCAGTTGCTGGCTGGCAGCCCTGCTCTCGCCTCCTCCCGGCGCTCTTGCCGACGAATTCCAAACGCCGTCGATCACCGCCATGCGGGTCGAGTGGCGTGCCGTGGTCGACCAGCTGCGGCAGGAGATCGCGACCCGCCCGGCGATCGCCGCCAACTTCACCTTCGCCGGCCGACGCAGCGTCCCCGCCACCGATCCGCGCGCGATGCCGGCGCTGGTGCAGCTGAACGCGGTGACAGCGCCGCTGTTTCCCGGCATTGCGCGCAGCCCGATCCCTGTGCTGCTGCCTTTCGACCCCGCCAGCTATCTCGACGCGCGGCAAAGCGGTGCATCGATCAACTTGCCGGTCGCGCGCTATCAGGCCGACTTCAACGCGGCCGATGTGTTCCATGCCGGCGCGTCCGGCTATGACGCGGTGTTTTCGCTCGACCCCGGCGCCGGCGACGGCATGCCGCCGCGGACCTTTGCAAAACCGGTCGAGGTGCAGATCTCGGGCTCGATCCTGGTCTACGATCTCGCCGACCGGCTCGCCGGCAGAGGCGAATCGGTCAAGGCGCTGGCCGCGCAGTTTCCGGACATCCGCCGCTTCATCCGCGAGGGCTATGTCCGTTACGCCTTCACCCGCTTCGGGATTCCCTATGTCGTCTCGATCCAATGCCTCGACAGCGCGCCGCGGCCGAAGCGGCTGGCCTGCCGCGAGGCCACTCTCGTTGCCGAACGCTTCCTGAAGGCGCTGCGCATTGCGGGCGGCCAGCCGTCGCGGCCGCGCAGCGACATCACCGCCACCATCGCGGAGCGGCCGGTCATGCGGTCGGCCGACTTCACCTATCATCCCAGCGGCGACATCGTCGCAGGCAGCGGCGGCCGCAGGCAGCCGGGCGGCCGCGCCGACTTCACGGTCTATTCGCAGATCCGCTTTCCGCTGGCGAAGGCGCCGGCCTTCGCGCATTCGCAATCCTTTCCGAAGCGGGGGCGGCTCGACGAGTATCCCTGGCAGGACAATTTCTGCGAGGCGCGCAGCTTCGAGGTCGGCCAATGCGCGAGCGGCTACGGCCATCAGGGCCAGGATATCAGGCCCGGCGCGTGTCCGGCTGACGGCGGGACCAGTTGCGATCCAAGGCGGCAGGCGGTCGTCGCGGTGCGTGACAGCATCGTGATCCGCTCGGCGCAGCAGCAGGCCGCGACACTGCAGGTCAACACCCGCACAGAGCACGTTCGCTTCCGCTACATGCACATGAACCCGTCCGTGATGGACGCCGACGGCCTGCTCAACGGCCGCGTTGTCAGCGAGGGCGAGAAGATCGGCGTGGTCTCGAACTATCTCGACCATCCCAACGGCACGTCACGCCATCTGCATTTCGACGTGCAGGTGTTCACGCGCGACGGCTGGCTGTGGGTCAATCCCTACACTACGCTGGTGTCGTCCTATGAGCGGCTGATCCGCGGCCACGGCCGCGAGATCGGACCGGAGCCCCGAACCGCGGCCTCGGTGGCGCACGCCCTGTCCGACGATGTCGTGCACCGCATCGACACCCAGGAAGGCGGCGGCAATTAGCCAAGCCGTGCCTGCGATCGTGTCCGGCACGTATGCTTGATGCGCGGCTTACGTCAGTTCGCCGGTGATGAACTGCGCCCGCCCCATCCCGAACGACCAATCCTCGTCGCCGTTGATCACGAAATTGATGACGAGGTCGCTCGGCGCAATCCCGCAGGCCGGCGATAGCCGCTCGGCGAGGACGCGATAGAAATCCAGCTTCAACGCCTTGTCGCGCGGGCGGCTGGTCAGTTGCAGCATCACAAGCTTGTCGGTCCGGCCGATACCGAGCCCGGTATCGAGCGCGATGACGCGCGATCGCGGATGAACGTGGACGACCTGGTAGCGGTCACGCGGCGGCACGTGGAGCGTTTCGACCAGCACCTCATGCGTGACGTCGAGCAGCCGCTGGATCTCGGCATCGCTTCGTCCCTCGATCAAATCAAAACGCAGAAACGGCATGTTGGAGGCTCCTTGCTCGACCTGCCGAGAATATTGGCTTCGGTGCAACTGCCGGCGATCAGTTGCCCCACGCACGGCGAGCCGACTGGAGCGGAGGTGATCCGTTCTCCATCACGTTCGATGTCCTGGATATTGCTGCGCCCGCTCGCCGATCTCTGTGCCGGCCTTCAACGCGAATTGAATCGCGCTCTCTCAGGTTGTTTGAGCACGCCGCACGGCAAAAGGATAATTGTTATCTGAGATCGCAGCGATCTGAATTCCAGATCACGCGATCAAGCGAGCTCCATGCCGGCCAACACGTCACCGACCTTCTTCTGCACGTCCGCGGGCAACGGCAGGATCGGACGCGGCGGCTCGGCCGCGCAGATGCCTTTGAGGTTGGCGATCGCGTAAGCGACCCGCAGGCTCGAGAATGTCTTGAACAGCTGCCAGACCGGCTGCAGCCGCGCGTCGAGCTGCCGCGCCTTGCCGGCATCACCACCTGCCACGGCACGGACGATCTCGAGGCAGACCTTCGGGAACACCCCTGCGAGGACGCTGTACCAGGTCTCGCCGCCCGCCAGCAGCGCCTCCGTGCAATTCCAGTCGGCACTGTAACCCAGAGAGAAGTCGCTCGGGGTAACCGCGCGCAATTCTGCGATGTGCCCCGCCAGGGCGGAAGCATCCAGTGCGGGGCTCTTCACCGCGACGATTCCCTCCACACGGCTCAAACGTCCGACCAGCGCCGGCGTGAATCGAAAGTGCGTCGTGCCCGGATTGTCATAGATGCAGATCGGCAACCGGCTTTCGCGCGCCACGGTTTGAAAATGCTCGAAGACCTCATCATCCGTGAGAGGCGTATAGGAAACCGGCGCCAGCAGGCCGGCCGCCGCGCCGGCATCACGGGCATCTTGCGCCAGCCTTACCGCATCGTCGGTGCGTAGCGCGCCGACACCAACCAGTAGCGGTGTCCTGCCGTCCGTCAGCGCGGCGGCCGCCTGCACGGCGCGCCGCCGCTCCTCGCCGCTGAAATACGGATATGAAGCGGTGCTGCCGAGCAGCCCGATCGAATCCACCTTCGCCGCAACCAGCGGCTCCAGCAATGCGCGAAGAGCTCCCGCATCGACCTGCCCGTCCCGGTTCGAGGGCGTGATCGGGAAGGCAGAAAGCCCCTTGAGATCGACCATCGGTTGCTCCTCTTCAATGACCGTCGCGCGATTGGGAACAAATCGCGCTCCTGTCGTCATCGCCGCGCGCTGTCCCGGTTGCAAGGGCCAGTTTGCTGCAGACTTCACAGCAAACTGGTCCAGTGACCGGCGGTTCGCGGGACTCGACCGTTGCCGGCGGCTATTCGAGCATCGTCGTCAGCTGCGCGCCTTCGTCCGCCACAAACACCGCGATCAGTTCCGCCGGCTCCGTGGTGCTGGCATTGGCCGAGACCATATGGGTCGAGCCCGGCGGCTCAAAAAAGGACTGGCCGACATGGAAGGTCTCCACCGGCCCGCCGCCGAGCTGGGAGCGGATCTCGCCCTTGGTGATATAGGCCGTCACCGAGCCGGAATGGCGGTGCGGCGGCGTGAAGCCGCCCGGACCGTAGAACACGCGCACCACCGTGACGCGCTTGCCCGGCACGTTGGGCAGCGCATGCGAGGTGATGACCTCGACCTTGTCGAGCGGCGACGCGGCGTTGGCGCTCGCGCACAGCGGCGCGATCACCGAGGAGATCGCATCCATCGGGATCGGCAATGCCTTGCCGATCACGAAGGCCGAGGCCAGCCCTGCGACCACGGCCAGCGCAACCGGCCGCGGCGGCCGCGCGAATGGAAAGGATGGTGTCATCGTCATCGAGGTCATCGATCGTCTCCCCTGTCATTTGCCGTTTGATCGGTCTTTACTCCTACGAAGCAACCGCGTCCGCGCGCTGCCGGCGCGGCGGCGGCGTCCAGCGATAGGCCGCGCCGAACCGGTTCCAGACGTTGATCGATGCGACCGCCGAGGTCAGATAGGTCAGCTGCTGCTCGGAGAATTCGGCGGCGACTTCGGCATAGACCTCGTCGCTGACGCCGCTCGGCAAGGTGGTCAGCGCCTCGGTCCAGGCCAGCGCCGCGCGCTCGCGGGCCGAGAACTGCGGCGCGTCGCGCCACACCACGACGAGGTTCAGCTTGTCGACAGGCACGCCGAGGCTCTCGCCTTGCAGGATGTGATACTGCACACAGAAGGCGCAGCCGTTGATCTGCGAGGCGCGGAGCTTGACCAGCTCGAGCAGCTGCTTGTCGAGGCCGGCTTTCGCGGCGAACTGGCCCAGTGCCCGCACGGCCGCGAACACGTCGGGGGCGAGCTTCTCGAAATCGGCATATTCCTTGCGGGCATGTGACATCGGCCTGGCCTCATGTTATCAGTGTACTGATACATTATCAGAGCTCTGATATTGAGCAAGACGCGGACATTGGCGAAGGCAACATGGCGGGAATGCAGAAACCAGGGAAATCTGGCGCCGGTCGCCGGCCCGCGGGGAAAACGGCAGCAGGCAAGATGGGGACAGGATCGGCCGCCGACGCCCTGCTCGGCTCACCGGTCCCGCCGCCCGGCGAAGGCAAACGCGGCGAACAGGGCTACCTCGCCTATCTGCTGCGCCAGGCGCACGGCGCCTCGCGGCTGTCGATGGAGCGCGAGCTGGGGAGCCTCGGCGTCACATCGCCGCAATTCGTGGTGCTCACCATGCTGAAGGCCTATCCGGGCCTGTCAGGCGCCGAGCTGGCCCGGGTCGCGATCCTGACGCCGCAAACCGTCAGCGTGATCATCCGCAACCTCGAGCGCGACGGCGCGATCCACAAGACGCCGCACCCCGTCCATGGCAGGGTGCTGCAATGGACCCTGACCAGCCATGGAACCAGGCTGCTGGAGAAGTGCCGCCACATCGCCCAGGCCCAGGAGCGCCGGCTCGCCGCCGGTCTCGACGCAAGGTCAGAGGAGGTGGTGCGGCAATGGCTGTCAAAAATCGCCATAGATTTGCAGGATACATAGCCCCTGCGGCGGCGTGACTTTTGGCTCACCCGATCGGCGCCGCTAGACTAGCCCGATGAAACAGCTTGATTCTCCAAAGTCCCGCCGCACCGTCCTGAAGACCGGCCTCACCGCGGGCCTGCTGCTCACCAATCCGCTCAGCGCCCTTGCCGCAGCCCCTCCCGGCTTCGACCAGTGGCGCGACAATTTCCACGCTCGCGCATTGGCAAAGGGCATTTCGGAGGCGACGTGGAATCGCTGCATGGGGCGGGTCGAGCCCGACATGAGCGTCTTCAGGCAGATGCGCAACCAGCCGGAATTCCACGAGCAGATCTGGCAGTACATCAACCGCCGCGTCTCCGACTGGCGCATCATCCACGGCAAGGAAGCGCTGAAGAACAATCGGGCGCTGTTCGGCCGGATCGAACGTGACTTCGGCGTCGAGCGCGGCACACTGCTCGCGCTGTGGGGCGTCGAATCCGCCTATGGCGATCCGCTGGTGCAGCAGAACCACATGACGCCGGTGTTTCCTTCGCTCGCGGCGCTCGCCTGGAACGAGCCGCGCCGCAAGGCCTATTGGGAGACCGAGCTGATCAACGCGATGAAGATCGTGCAGCGCGGCTGGAGCACGCCTGAGGAGATGAACGGCTCCTGGGCCGGCGCGATGGGCCATTCGCAGTGGATGCCGGAGGTTTGGCTCAATGTCGGTTTCGACTATGACGGCGACGGCAAGGTCTCGCCGTTCGGCCGGCCCGACGACGCGCTGGGCTCGACCGCAAAATATCTCGTCAATCGCGGCAAGTGGCACCGCGGCGAACACTGGGGCTACGAGGTCCGCGCACCTGGTGGCGGCGCCGGCGGCAGCCGCACCTATGCCGCCTGGGCCAGCGCCGGCGTCGTCAGAGCCGACGGCCAGCCGTTTCCGCTGCCGAACGCATCGGCACAACTCTGGATTCCCGTCGCCGGCGGCCCGGCCTTCCTGCTTGGCCCGAACTTCAATTCGGTGAAGAGCTACAATCCCTCGATGAACTATGCGCTCGCGATCTGCCATCTCGGCGATCGCTGCCTCGGCGGGCCGCCCTTCATCCAGCCCTTCCCCGGCTCGGAGCGCGCGCTGACGCTCGCCGAGGTGCAGGAGATGCAGACGCGGCTGACCAAGGCCGGCTTCGACACCGGCGGCACCGACGGCCGCGTCGGCAACGACACCATGAAGGCGATCAAGGATTTTCAGAACAAGGCGGGCCTCTTGCCCGCCGATGGCTACGGCGGGCTCAAGGTGCTGGCGCGGTTACGGCAAGGCGGCTAGCCATCCTTGCGATCCGCGTAGCCCGGGTGAGCGAAAGCGACACCCGGGAAGGTGTTTCCCGCATATCGCGACGCTCATGCGGTCTACAAACGCGGGCTACAAACTGACCACTCACCGTCATTGCGAGGAGCGACAGCGACGAAGCAATCCATCTCTCCGCTTGCGGCACCATGGATTGCTTCGCTTTGCTCGCAATGACGGAAATCTATGTTGGCTGCCGCACCACGCCGCCGGCATTCATGCCGCCGTCGATCACGAGCTCGCTGCCCGTGACATAGCGCGACGCATCCGAGGCGAGATAGAGCACGCCCTGCGCGATCTCGATCGCATGACCGGCGCGGCCGAGCGGCGTGGCGAACCTCGCACGCTCCTCCGGATCGATCGGCGCGTTCTGGCCGGCGCCCGACGCTCCGGTCGGGATCTTGCCCCAGATCGGCGTATCAATGATGCCGGGATGCACCGAGTTGACGCGGATGCCGTCGTTGACCTGCGCACATTCCATCGCGATCGACTTCGCGAACAGCCGCACCGCGCCCTTGGTCGCGCTGTAGCCCGACAGGTTCGCCGCGCCGCGCAGGCCGGCCAGCGACGACATCATCACGATGGAGCCGCCGCCACGCTTGCGCATCAGCGGCAGCGAGTGCTTCACCGACAGGAACACGCCGTCGATGTTGATCGCGGTCTGCTTGCGCCAATCCGCAAGCGTCATGTCGACGATCGAGGGCACCGCGATGCCGATGCCGGCGTTCGAGACCATGATGTCGAGGCGGCCGTGGCGCTTGCCGATCTCGCCGATGATTTCGCTCCAGCGCTCCTCGCTGGTGACGTCCTGCTGCAGGAAGCTCACCTTGCGGCCGGCCTTGGTCAGGCGTGCAGCGAGCTCGGGCCCGTTCAGCTCGTCGATATCGGTCGCAATGACCGTCGCGCCCTCCTGCGCCAGCAACTCCACGATCGCGGCACCAATACCCGATGCGCCGCCGGTCACCAGCGCGACCTTGCCTTCCACCCGTCCTGACATGTCCTCTCCAACGTTTCTTATCGGATCACCGTCGGGCCCTGATCGGGGACCGCGACGTCGAGGACACGGAATTGCACACGTTCGGTGCCTTGCCAACGGTCCACCGCAAGAGAGCCCGCTACGTGCAATTGCTGGCCGCGATTTTGCGTCAAGGCGCTGCCGAGCTTCTGTCCAACCGAGCGGAATGCAATACCGTTGACGATGGAACCGTCGCCGGACTTGAAGCGCAGCCTTAAGTGCGCCTGCCCGACCTCGTCGGCATAGACCAGTTGATGCGATGGCAGCGCGATCACCGGCTCCGGATTGGCGCTGCCGAACGGACCGGCGCGATTGAGCGTGGCGGCGAATTCCGGCGTCACCGCACGCGCGGTCACCGCGCCATCGATGAACAGCTCGTTCTCGTGACGCGAGCTGGCGACGTCGGCGGCCAGCGCGCTCTCCATGTAGGCGCGGAATTCGGCGAGCTTCTCCTTGCGCAGCGTGACGCCCGCCGCCATCGCGTGCCCGCCGCCCTTCATCAGCAGGCCGTCATGCACCGCCTGCCGCACCGCCTTGCCAAGATCGACACCGCCGATCGAGCGGCCCGATCCGGTGCCGATGCCGCCCGGCTCGAGCGCGATCGCAAATGCGGGACGCGCGAACTTCTCCTTCAGCCGCGCCGCGACCAGCCCGACCACGCCGGGGTGCCAGCCCTCCGCCGCGGTGACGATGACAGCGCCCTTGTCCTCGAGCCCGAGCGAGGCCAGCGCCTCGGCTTCGGCCTGCGCCTCGGCCGCCTGCTCGATCACGCGCCGCTCGTTGTTGAGGCGGTCGAGCTCGGCCGCGATCCGCGCGGCCTCGGAGACATCGCCTTCGAGCAGCAGCCGGACGCCGAGATCGGCGCGCCCGATGCGGCCGCCGGCATTGATGCGCGGCCCCAGCATGAAGCCGAGATGCCAGGCCTCCGGCGGCCCGTTGAGCCGCGCCACATCCATCAGTGCGGTATGGCCGACATGGTCGCGACGGCGCATCGCGATCAGGCCCTTGGCGACGAACGCCCGGTTGAGCCCGATCAGCGGCGCGACGTCGGCGACCGTGCCGAGCGCGACGTGATGCAGCACGCTGAGCAGGTCCGGCTCCGGCATCTCGCCGGTCCAGAAGCCGCGCTGGCGCAGTTCGCGATTCACCGCGACCAACGTCACCATCACGAGGCCGACGGCCGCGAGATGACCGAGCCCGGAGAGATCGTCGGGCCGGTTCGGATTCACCAGCGCGTCGACCTCGGGCAACTCATCGCCGGTCTGGTGATGATCGATCACGACGACCGACATCCCGAGCTTCTTCGCTTCCGCCAGCGGCTCGATGCTGGTGGTGCCGCAATCGACCGTGACCAGCAGCGTCGCGCCCTTGGCCGCCAGCGCGCGGACGGCGTCGACATTCGGCCCGTAGCCCTCGAAGATGCGGTCGGGAATGTGGATCAGCGGATCGAGGCCGCAATGGCGCAGATGCCAGGTCAGCAGCGCCGCCGAGGTCGCGCCGTCGACGTCATAGTCGCCGAAGATCGCAACCTTCTCGCCGCGCATCGCGGCATCCGCGATGCGCCTGGCCGCAGTCTCCATCTCGGTGACCGTGTGAGGATCCGGCATCAGCTTGCGGATGGTCGGGTCGAGAAAGTCGGGAACCTCGTCGATCCCAACATCGCGCCCCGCCAGCACGCGCGCCAGCATCTCCGGCAATTGATAGCGCTGCACGATCGCGAGCGCCCGCGCCGCCCCGCGGGCATCCAGCCGGTCGCGCCAGAGCTTTCCGGTCAGCGACCGCGTCACACCGAGGAACGCCGGCGGCGCCTCGACGGGCAATGCGGATGCGTGGAGCGTCATGATTCCTTCCGAACAGGGCGTTTTCAAGCGAAGTGGACACCGGTTCGCGTGAAGAAAACGCGTCAAACAAAAATCCGGAACATCGGTCCCGATCCAATCAGGGCCGATGCGTCCGGAAGGAATCGTAGCGGTTCAATGAATCGCAGGCCAGTTCTAGCAGCCCATCCGGCTGGCGATTTCCCCGAAATCCTTGGCCACGATGTCCCACTCGCCCGTGGCCTCGAAATCGTATTTCTGCAGTGGGCCATACTCGGCCGGGCGCGCCACGAAGGCGGTCTTCAGGCCGAGCTTCTGGGCGTGCTTCAGGTCGTAATTATGCGCGGCGACCATCATCACCTGCTCCGGCGGCAGGCAGAGCAGCTTTGCGGCGCCGAGATAGGTTTCCGGGTCGGGCTTGTAGTGCTCGAACAGTTCGGCCGACATCACGAGGTCCCACGGCAGGCCCGCGAACTTCGCCATGTTGGTGAGCAGCGCGACGTTGCCGTTGGAGAGCGGCGAGATGATGTATTTCGTCTTCAGCCGGGTCAGGCCGGCGACGCTGTCGGGCCACGCGTGCAGGCGATGCCAGCCCAGCGTCAGATGCTGCAGATCGGCCTCGCTCAGCCCCTTGATGTCGAACTGCGCGACGAGTTTTTCCAGCGAGCGGCGGTGCAATACGTCCAGGATGACGTAGCCGTTCTGCGGGTTCTTGCGCACCTCGTCCATCGAGGCCGCATAGACCGCGCGCCAGCCGTCGACCAGCGCGGTCCAGTCAGCCTCGATGCCGCGCGTTTCGCCCCATTTAGTGAAGTCGTTGATCAGGCTGGTGCGCCAATCGACCACCGTGCCGAACACGTCGAACACCAGTGCCTTGACCCCGGAAAGATCTGACATGCGCGTCTCCCTTTGTTGTTCTTGTTGGTTCGTCATTCCGGGACGATGCGAGGCATCGAACCCGGAATGACGGAGATCGTATCTTCGCCCGGCTTAGTCGAGGTGGAATTTCTCGAGCTGGCGGTGCTCGGCCTTGATGTAGCGCACGGTGCCAGTGACCGAGCGCATCACGACCGTCTCGGTCTCGATCACGTCCTTCTTGAACTTCACGCCGGTCAGCAGCGAGCCTGTCGTGACGCCGGTGGCGGCGAACAGGCAGTCACCCCGTGCCATGTCCTCGATGCCGTAGATCATCTTCGGATCGGTGACGCCCATCTTGTGCGCGCGCTCGCGCTTCTCCTCGGTGTCGAGGATCAGGCGGCACTGCATCTGGCCGCCGATGCAGCGCAGCGCGACCGCCGCCAGCACGCCCTCGGGCGCGCCGCCGGTGCCGATATACATGTCGACGCCGGTCTCATCGGGCTTGGCGCAGTGGATAACGCCGGCGACGTCGCCGTCGGTGATCAGTTGCACGGCCGCGCCGGTCGAGCGCACGCTGTTGATGATGTCGGCATGGCGGGGACGGTCGAGCACCAGCACGTTGATGGCGGTGGGGTCGACGCCCTTGGCCTTGGCGAGGCGGCGGACGTTGTCGGCCGGCGGCGCGTCGAGCTCGATCACGTTCTTGGCGAAGCCCGGGCCGATCGCGATCTTCTGCATGTAGACGTCGGGCGCGTGCAGCAGCGTGCCGCCATCGGCCATCGCCATGGTGGCGATCGAGCCCGGCATGTTCTTGGCGCACAGCGTGGTGCCTTCAAGCGGGTCGACCGCGATGTCGACCTTCGGGCCGGCATTGAGGCCGACCTTCTCGCCGATGAACAGCATCGGCGCCTCGTCGCGCTCGCCCTCGCCGATCACGATGGTGCCTTCGATCGGCAGCTTGTTGAGCTCGCGCCGCATCGCGTCGACCGCGGCCTTGTCGGCGGCCTTCTCCTGGCCGTGGCCGCGCAGCCGCGCGGCCGACACTGCCGCGCGCTCCGTCACGCGCACGATTTCGAGCGTCAGGATGCGCTCGAGCAGCATCTGCGGCGGAACGGAAATATGGGTCGACATCAGCGTACTCCTTAAGCCTCTGGGACAGGCCAAGCCTGCCCGCATCAATCGTCTCACGCCCGACCCGTTCAGGCCATGCGCTAATTTTTCTCGATCCGAATCACCTGCGGCCGGCCGCTGATGACCTTATCGCGCTGCACTGCGGCCAGCGCGCGATGCACGGCATCCTCGCTGGTCGCATAGGTAATCAGAATGACCGGAACCGGTGAAGGTTTTTTGGCCGCGCCATTCACATCGACGCCATCCGGGTGCCGTTGCACGATGGATTCCAGAGATATCTTCTGTTCCGCGAGCCGGGTGGCGATTGTTGCGGCAGTGCCTGCAAGATCGCGCGCCATCAGGCGAATATAATAGCCACCTTCATGGCGTTCCATCGGCGCCTTGGTGGTGTCGCGCAACCGCTCCACCGGACGCCCGAACGGCTTGGCGCGGATGCCGCGGGCCACGTCGGCGATGTCGGCGACCACGGCCGAGGCCGTCGCGCCGCCGCCGGCGCCCGGGCCCACCAGCGTGATCGGCGGAATCCCCTCGCCGTCGATTGCGACGGCATTGGTGACGCCCATCACCTGCGCGATCGAGGATGATTTCGGCACCATGGTCGGGTGCACGCGCTGCTCAATGCCCTTTGCCGTGCGCACCGCGACGCCGAGCAGCTTGACGCGGTAGCCGAGTTCCGACGCGGCCTTGAGATCTTCCGGCGTGATCGAGGAGATGCCTTCGACGTAGACCGCGCTTTCGGCAACCTTGGTTCCGAAGGCGAGGCTCGCCAGGATCGCGAGCTTCTGCGCGGTGTCGTGCCCATCGACGTCGAACGACGGATTGGCTTCGGCATAGCCGAGACGCTGGGCGTCCTTCAGGCATTCCTCGAACGACAGGCCCTCCTGCTCCATCCGCGTCAGGATGTAGTTGCAGGTGCCGTTGAGGATGCCATAGACGCGGTTGACGCTGGTGCCGGCGAGGCCCTCGCGCAACGTCTTGATGACCGGGATCGCCGCGCCGACCGCCGCCTCGAAATTCAGCGCGCCGCCGTGCTTCTCGGCGGCTGCGGCCAGACGCAGGCCGTGCTTGGCAATCAAGGCCTTGTTGGCGGTCACGACCGACTTGCCGGCCTTCAGCGCGGTCTCGATCGCTGACAGCGCGGGATCGCCGGCGCCGCCCATCAGTTCGACGAAGCAGTCGACGTTGGGATCCTCGGCGAGCGCCTCGGGGCTCTTCGCCCAGGCGATGCCGTCGAGATCGAGGCCACGCTTCTTGGCTTTCGAGCGCGCCGTGACGGCGACGACGCGAACGGGTCGGCCGCTGCGTTCGGCCAGCGCGCGTCCTTGCGATTCGATGAGGCGGACGACATCGGCACCGACGGTGCCGAGCCCCGCTATGCCCACGTTCAGGGGTGCAACCATGAGATTTAGCAACCTGGAAGGATTAGCGCCGGTTGGCGAGAGGAACGACGTTGTGCAACGTTTCGATGCCGCTTTCAAGGAAGCGGCGCACGCCGCGCGCGGCCTGCCGGATGCGCTGCTCGTTCTCCACCATCGCGATGCGGACAAAGCCTTCGCCATGCTCTCCGAACGCAACGCCGGGCGACACCACGACGCCGGATTTCTCCACCATCAGGGTCGCGAACTGCATGCTGCCGACCGCCTCGAATGCCTTGGGCAGCGGCGCCCAGGCGAACATCGAGGCCTGCGGCGGCGGAATGTCCCAGCCGGCGCGGCCAAATGACTCGACCAGCGCATCGCGGCGCTTGCGGTAGGTGTCGCGCATCTCGCGGATGCAGTCGTCGGGGCCGTTCAGCGCCGCTGTCGCCGCCACCTGCACCGGCGTGAAGGCGCCGTAATCGAGATAGGATTTGACCCGCGCCAGCGCTGCGATGATCCGCTCATTGCCGACCGCAAAGCCCATGCGCCAGCCGGCCATCGAGAACGTCTTCGACATCGAGGTGAATTCGACGGTGACGTCGATCGCGCCGGGCACCTGCAGCACCGACGGCGGCGGCTTGTCCTCGTCGAAATAAACTTCCGCGTAGGCAAGGTCGGACAGGATGAAGATGTCGTGCTTCTTCGCGAACGCGACGAGATCCTTGTAGAAGTCGAGGTCTGCGACATAGGCGGTCGGGTTCGACGGGTAGCAGACGATCAGCGCGATCGGCTTCGGGATCGAATGGATGATCGCCCGCTCGACCGCCTCGAAGAATTGCGGGGTCGGCTCCGACGGCACCGAGCGGATCACGCCGCCCGCCATCAGGAAGCCGAAGGCGTGGATCGGGTAGCTCGGATTCGGGCACAGCACGACGTCGCCGGGCGCGGTGATCGCCTGCGCGACGTTGGCAAACCCCTCCTTCGAGCCGAGGGTGGCCACCACCTGGGTATCGGGGTTGAGCTTGACGCCGAAGCGGCGCGCATAATAGGCGGCCTGGGCCTTGCGCAGGCCGTTGATGCCGCGCGAAGCCGAGTAGCGGTCGGTCCGCGGCTTGCCCAGCGTTTCCTTGAGCTTTTCGATCACATGCGGCGGGGTCGGCAGGTCCGGGTTGCCCATGCCCATGTCGATGATGTCGGCCCCGGCATTGCGCGCGGCCGCCTTGGCCTGGTTGACCTTTTCAAAGACGTAAGGCGGCAGGCGGCGAATGCGGTAAAAATCTTCCATGGGACCCTTGCTCCGACAACCGCGACGCCAGAATCGCCCCCTTGGTTGCTAGCGGAAGCCGGCACGGCCTCTTGCAGAAATCGCGCTGAATCAATGATTTAGAGCGAATTCAGGCGCACGATCTGGGGGCTGCGGCCGGATCTGCGGTTGAACCGGGTTTCTTTTAGCACGGACACCGGGCGGCGCCAGCGCTGATCGGTCCGATCCCGTGCGCTCACTTCCCGCTCTGGGCGGCCGTCGAGGCCCCCGTTGATGCCTGGCGATCGCGTGCGGCAATCAGCTCCTGCTCGATCTTGGCCTGATCCGCCGGCTTGATGGTCGGATCGGCGCGGTCGGGCGGCAGATCATGGACCGGCAGATAGCCGCCGGCATCCTTCGACCGCGCGGGTGCGTCGGCCGGCATCGTCATATCGGCAATCGTGCTCGAGCACCCGCTCAGCGCCACCAATGACGCGAGCAGCATTGCGGCCGCGAGCCCCCTGTTCATCTTATCGATCGGCATGCGCCGAATTGTCCCCAACAAGCTAGCGCGCACGTCGCACGTTGCCGACACGGGTCGCACTGGTACGAGCCTTGCAGCGTCCCCGCTGCGTTAATCCTGGCTTCAGCCGTTTCAAACCATTGTCGCTCGAAACGCTTAAAGCGGGAACACCAAAAGCGACCCCTGAGGCTTCAATATGACAGAAGAAAGATTTTTTCTCGCACTGCAACAGAATGAAACGCCGCATTTTGACTGATTTTCGTTGCCGCACCGCGCGATGACGCCCTCCAAACGACGCGATATTGTCCCCGAAATGAGCAACGTCACTACCGATACCCAAGCCGCCCCGAAATTCAACGCCGAAGCCTTCGCCATGAACATCGCGCGGGCGATGGAGAGCAGCGGCCAGGCGCTGGCAGCCTATCTCAAGCCGCGCCAGACCGGGGAAGTCCGCGACAAACCGCCGAACGAGCTCGGCGAGGTCATCAAGACCTTCAGCGTGATCGCCGAGTACTGGCTGTCCGACAAGGAGCGCGCCTCCTCGCTGCAGATGCAGCTCGGCAAGGATTACCTCGATCTCTGGGGCTCGGCGGTGCGCCGCATGGCCGGCGAAGCCGATGCCAAGCCCGCGATCGCGCCGGCGCCGCGCGACAAGCGCTTCCAGGATCCGGAGTGGAAGTCGAATCAGTTCTTCGACTTCATCCTCCAGCTCTACCTCTTGACCGCGAAATGGGCGCAGCAGCTGGTCCACGACGCCGACGGGATCGATCCGCACACCCGCAAGAAGGCCGAGTTCTACGTCCAGCAGATCACCAACGCGCTGGCGCCGTCGAACTTCGTGCTGACCAATCCGGAAGTGCTGCGCGCCACCGTCGAGACCAACGGCGACAATCTGGTGCGCGGCATGAAGATGCTCGCCGAGGACATCGAGGCCGGCCACGGCACGCTGCGGATTCGCCAGTCCGATTCGAGCAATCTCGAGGTCGGCGTCAACATGGCGACGACGCCGGGCAAGGTGATCTACCAGAACGAGCTGATGCAGCTGATCCAGTATTCGCCGGCGACGGAGAACGTGCTGCGCACGCCGCTGCTGATCGTGCCGCCGTGGATCAACAAATTCTACATCCTCGATCTGCGCCCCGAGAAATCCTACGTCAAATGGTGCGTCGACCAGGGCATCACGGTTTTCGTGATCTCCTGGGTCAATCCCGACAAGGAGCTCGGCAAGAAGACCTGGGCCGACTACATGACCGAAGGCCCGCTCACGGCGATGGACGTGATCGAGAAGGTCACCGGCGAGTTGAAGGTGCACACCGCCGGCTATTGCGTCGGCGGCACCCTGCTCGCCTCGACGCTCGCCTATCTCGCCGAGAAGCGCCGCCAGCGCGTGACGTCGGCGACGTTCTTCGCCGCGCAGGTCGACTTCACCCATGCCGGCGACCTGCTGGTGTTCGTCGACGAGGACCAGATCTCGGCGCTGGAACGCGACATGCAGGAATCCGGCGTGCTCGAAGGCAGCAAGATGGCGATGGCCTTCAACATGCTGCGCTCGAACGACCTGATCTGGTCGTATGTCGTGAACAATTATCTGAAGGGCCAGGCGCCCTCCTCGTTCGACCTGCTGCACTGGAATTCGGATGCGACGCGGATGCCGTCGTCGAACCACTCCTACTATCTGCGCAACTGCTATCTGGAGAACCGGCTGTCGACCGGCACCATGGTGCTCGACAACACGCTGCTCGATCTGTCGAAGGTGAAGGTGCCGGTCTACAACCTCGCCGCACGCGAGGATCACATCGCACCGGCGGAATCGGTGCTGTACGGCTCGCAGTTCTTCGGCGGTCCGGTGAAATATGTGCTGTCCGGCTCCGGCCATATCGCCGGCGTGGTCAATCCGCCCGCGTCGAAGAAGTACCAGTACTGGACCAACGACAACATCAAGGACATGAAGCTCGCCGATTGGCTGAAGGGCGCCGAGGAACACAAGGGCTCGTGGTGGCCCGACTGGCGCGGCTGGCTGGAAAGCCATGATCCGGAGACAGTCCCGGCGCGCACGGTCGGCGCAAACGGGACACAGGCGCTCGAGGACGCCCCCGGCAGCTACGTCCGCGTCCGCGCGTAGCGCCAGGTCTCCGCCTAGCGTCAAGTGTTCGCGTAGCGTCAGGTCTTCCGCTCAGCTATAAACAAGCGGTCCCGGCGGTCGGGAATCGAAATACGTGAGGGGGAGACGATGACGCGCGAACTGTTCTGGCTGTCGCTGACGGTGATCCTGACCGGGCTGTTGTGGATCCCCTACATCATCAACCGCTGCCAGGTGCGCGGCCTCTCCGGCGCCATGGACAACCCCTCGCGCACCGACAAGCCGCATGCCGAATGGGCCAACCGGCTGATGTTCGCTCACGACAACGCGGTCGAAAACCTCGTGATCTTCGCGCCGCTGGTGCTGATCCTCAACGCCGCCGACTACTCCACCAAATGGACGGTGCTCGCCTGCGCCGTCTATTTCTGGGCCCGCGTCGCGCATCTGATCGTCTACACGCTCGGCCTGCCGGTGTTCCGCACCCTGGCCTTCACGGTCGGCTTCCTCGCCCAGGCCGTGCTGGCGCTCGCGATCTTCAAGATCGTCTGAGTACAAATCAGCGCCGGCCGACACCGCCGGCGCTATTCTCCGCTCTTGCGCACGACGATGTGCAGCATTGTCGCGGGTGCCTCGTCAAAGCTCTTGATCTCACTGGTGTCGGACGTGACTTGCGTCCATGCCCCTGACGCGGCGTAGGTCGCCGCCAGCCAGCCGGCCTCGGGATAATTGTAGTAGCGGCCGATACTGTCGCGGCCATCGCCATGGCCGATCTTGTAGCTCGCGTAGAAGGCGCCGCCGGGCTTCAGCGCGCGATGGATGCGGCCGAGGATGCCAGCCAGTTCGTCGCGCGGCACGTGCAGCAGGCACGCGCTGGCCCAGACGCCGTCATAGGCCTCGCGATCCTCGAGCTCGTCGAACAGCATCGCCTCGACGGGATGATTGATGCGGCGCGCGGCGACGTCAGCCATTTCAGGCGAACCGTCGGTCGCACGCAGCACAAAGCCTTCGGCGAGCATGACGGCCGCATGATTGCCGGCGCCGCAGCCGAGTTCGAGGATCGCGCCGCCCGGCGGCAGCAGCTCGAGAAAGGCAATGAGCCGGGTGGACGGTGCTTTCGCCCACCCGGCATAGGCCTCGGCATTGCGCCGGTAGAATTGCAGCGTGGCGTCGTCCACGATGTGCTTCGCCGTCAGCTGTCGGAGAGCCCGAGCATCAGCCGCATGTTCTGGACCGCGGCACCCGAGGCCCCCTTGCCCAGATTGTCGAGGCGGGCGACCAGCACCGCCTGGCGATGCTTGTCGCTGGCGAAGACATAGAGCTCGAGCTGGTTGGTCTCGTTGAGCGCTTCCGGCTCGATCTTCCCGCCTTGGCTGGCTTCGTTCTGCAGCGGCATCGCGGAGACGTATTTGCTGCCGGCGTACCACTTCGCCAGCACGGCCTGCAGGTCGGCGCCGGTCGGCTTGCCCGGCAGCGCGTCGAGCTGCAGCGGCACCGACACCAGCATGCCCTGCCGGTAGTTGCCGACAGACGGGATGAACAGCGGCCGCCGCGTCAGATGCGAATAGAGCTGCATCTCCGGCACGTGCTTGTGCTCGAAGCCGAGGCCGTAGAGGTGGAAGGCCGGCGCCGAGCCGTCCTCGAAGCTCGCGATCATCGACTTGCCGCCGCCCGAATAGCCGCTCACCGCGTTGATGGTGACGGGATAGTCGGCCGGCAGCAGGCCGCCGTCGACGAGCGGCCGCAGCAGCGCGATCGCGCCGGTCGGATAGCAGCCGGGATTGGAGACCTTTTTCGCGTTGCGGATCTTGTCGGCCTGATCGGGTGCGAGTTCGGCAAAGCCATAGGCCCAGTCGGGCGCGACCCGATACGCGGTCGAGGCATCAAGCACCTTCGGCGCGGCATTGCCCATGGTATCGATCAGCGCGACGGTCTCCTTGGCGGCCTCGTCAGGCAGGCAGAGGATCACCAGCTCCACCTCCTCCATCAGCGCGCGCTTGGCGCCGGCGTCCTTCCGCTTGTCCTCGGCGATGTGCTTCACCGCGACGTCGCCGATCGAATTGAGCCGCTCCTGGATGCCGAGACCGGTGGTGCCGGAGCCGCCATCGACGAACACGGTAGCCTTGGTCGCACCGCTCTTGGTGTTTGGATTGGTGTCGGTGAGGGTCATGGCACACTCCTTTCGAGCTCGTTCGTTTTGATAGCAAAGACTTCCGGCCGCGCCTGCCGCATCAGATGCGCGATCTGTTGCGCGCCGGCATCCGCTTGCGCGCCCAGGTGACCCGCGACCGCCGCATAGTCGGTCTCGGATTTGTGCTGGTTCAGCTTGAAGCTGCCCTCCACCTCTTCCACCGTCATCTCGAAGCCCACGATCGCCTTCTTCATGGCATCGAGCCGCGCCGCTGTCATCTTGCCCGAAACCCACGGCTTCTTCGGCACCAGCCGGTCCTCGAACTTGGCGGTCAGCGCGTCGATCTGAACCGCGAGTTCCGCGCCCGACAGGGTCCGCACCGGCCCGGTCAGATGCACGGCCTGATAGAGCCAGGTCGGTACCTGGTCGGGCGACACGTACCAGTCCGCCGACACATAGGCATCCGCGCCGTTCACGGCCAGCAGCCAGGGAACGCCGCCATCCGCCAGCTTTACCAGCGGATTGTGACGGGCAACATGAAACAGCGCCCGCGGCGTGCCGTCGGCGGCGTAGCTCAGATAGAACGGCAGCGCGGAGGCGATCGGCTTGCCGCCGTGCCACGCGCAGGCGATACCGAAACCGCGCGCTTCCGCGAAGCCGAGGCTCGCGGCGCGGTCAGGCTTGAAAGGCGGTGGCGTATACATGGTCGTAGCTCCTGCATGACGAAGGAGCCGCCAGATCGAACCGCGTGTCTTTTTTTAGGAGAGCGCCGCGGGATCAGGTCCGGCGGCAGAGGCGATGGTCTAAACGCGAGCGACCGCCCATACCGCGAGAATGCGGCGGCGGGCGATGATGATGGTCGCGGCGTTGATCATGGGCGCGGCTATAAGGCCGCGCCCCGTTGACGTCAAGAAAAACCGTTCAGATCACCGGATTCCACGGCGCCGGCACGACGCGATAACCGCTGCCGTCCTTCACTACATTGCCGAGACCCGGGAACGGATAGTGGAAGCCCTGCACTTGGAGCCGCTCGGCAACCACCATGTCGTAGATCCGCCGGCGGGTCTTCTCGGCGACGTCGCCGTCCTGGTCGAAGAACGCGTGCCAGCCGGGGTTGGTCGCGAAGAGGTTCGGATTGTTGGTGACGTCGGACTGGATGAAGACCTTTTCCGAGCCCGAGGCCAGCACGTAGGAGGTGTGGCCCGGCGTATGGCCGACAGTTTCGACCGAGGTCAGGCCCGGCGCGATCTCCTTGCCCCATTCGTAGGGCGTGACCTTCTTCTTAAGGCCGGCCTCGAAGATGTTGCGGTTGTTCTTGAACAGGCCCTGCATGCGGCCGGCCGGCGCCCGGCTCATCTCGCCGTCGTCCATCCAGAACTTCCATTCGGTCGCCGGCACCAGGATCTCGGCGTTCGGGAATGCCGGGGTGCCTTCGGCGGTCAAGAGGCCGTTCACGTGGTCGCCGTGGAAGTGCGAGATCACGACCATGTCGACATTCTTGGGATCGAATCCGGCGGCGATGAAATTATCGGCGAACAGGCCGTTGGCCCCCTTCGTGCTGGCCTTCGCCAGCGCGCCATTGCCGGTGTCGATCACGACGAGCTTGCCGCCGGTGTTGAGCACGAGCGGCGCGAACCAGATCGTCACCATGTCGCGCGGCATGAATGCCTTCTCCAGCGCCGCGTTGACATCCTCCCGCTTCGCATTCGGGATGAAGGCGTCTTCCAGCTTGAACACGTTCTTGCCGTCGGACACCACGCTGACCGTGATATCGCCGACCTTGTAGCGATAGAAGCTCGGCGCCTGCTTGTCGGCCGCGGGCGAAGCTGCCTTGGCCGGGATTGCCGGCAACAATGGTGCGGCAGCGATGCCGGCAGCGCCGGCGAGAGCGTGACGTCTGGTCAATTCCATCTGATGTCCCTCCAGTGACACGGCGCCCGATGAATTCGCGCTTGGCGGGCGAGGTTGTAGCAACGTTTCGATGCTCGCGCGATGACGGCAGGTCGAGCAATTGTTCTTCCGCCTAACCCCCGCGCGCTGGCGTTATTCCGGAACGCGCTACACCACCCGCCAAATCCACTCGACGGCCTGGGCGATGACGTCGCCGAACAACAGCAGTGCCGCCGACCAGACCAGCGCGGAGACGAAATTCGCGATCTGGAACTGCCAGTACGACATCTCGAAAATGCCGGCCGCGAGCGGCACGGAGGCGCGCAGCGGACCGAAGAAGCGGCCGATGAAGATGCTGGGCACGCCCCAGCTCTTCACGAAGGCCTCGCCGCGCGGCAGGATTTCCGGATAGCGCGACAGCGGCCACATCTGCGCGACCTGCTCCTTGTAGCGATAGCCGAACCAGTAGGAGACCCAGTCGCCGAGCGCAGCCCCGATGCCGCCGGCCATCCAGATCGGCCAGAAGCTGATCCCGCTGACGCCGATCAGCGCGCCGATCGCAACCAGTGCGCCCCAGGCGGGCACCAGCAGCGAGATGAAAGCGAGCGATTCAGCGAACGCCAGCAACATGACGATCGGAGCGGCCCAGGCCTGGTGATGGCGCACGAATTCGGCCAGGGCCCGCGCAAGGTCTTCCATCTCGTCGTGTGCCTTCCGCTCCGTTGAACCTCGAATGAACCTTTCTAGCCGCTCGCAGCCTAAGAACAGGTAAGCCAGCCCATTGCGTGACATCAAGTCACAAAGGCGGGGATCGAACGTGATTTCCCGTAGGCCCCTGCGGTCCAGGCTGGCTGGCATCTCCCTCACAAGAAAAAGGAATTACTGGATGATCGGGTCACTGATGATGTGCGTGAGCGTGCTCGTCCTGCTGTTCGGAATGCTCGCGGGCATCGCCATGGGTATCCAGCACGATTTCACGTTGGGGCCGGCGCATGCGCATCTCAATCTCGTCGGCGGCGTGATGCTGTTCCTGTTCGGGCTGTACTACCGGCTGGTCCCGGCCGCGGGAACCATGCTGCTGGCGAAAATCCAAGGCTGGCTGCATATCATCGGCGGCATCCTGTTTCCGGCCGGCGTGGCCGCCGTGCTGCTGAAGGGCCCCACGCTCGAGGCAGCGCCGATCGTCGGGTCCCTGATGGTGATGCTCGCCATGGCCCTGTTCGCGGTCATTGTATTCCGCACCTCGCGGGCGTAATCGCGGAATCCTATCTACACAGGCGGCCGGGCCGAAGGCGCGGCCGCCCCCTTTTGGCAGCCCATCCGTGGCATAGTCAGAAACAACCGATTCGCCGCGCCGTGACCGGCGCGTTACTTGAAGAAACATGGCCAAATCATTGAAGTCAAACGCTAAAAGCAAATCTTCTGACGATCTGTTCGGAGCGCCGGAAGCGAAGGGCCGCGCATCGGCGAAGGCTGCTTCGCGGCCTGGAGGCGGCGCTGAGGCCGGCTATACCGCGGCCGATATCGAGGTTCTGGAGGGGCTGGAACCGGTTCGCCGGCGCCCCGGCATGTATATCGGCGGCACCGACGAGAAGGCGCTACACCACCTGTTCGCCGAAGTGATCGACAACTGCATGGATGAGGCGCTGGCGGGCCACGCCACCTTCATCGACGTGGAGCTGACCGCCGACGGTTTCCTGACCGTGACCGACAACGGCCGCGGCATTCCGGTCGACCCGCATCCGAAATTCCCGAAGAAGTCGGCGCTCGAAGTCATCATGTGCACGCTGCACTCGGGCGGCAAGTTCGACTCCAAGGTCTATGAGACCTCGGGCGGTCTGCACGGTGTCGGCGTCTCCGTGGTCAACGCCCTCTCCTCCCGGCTCGAGGTCGAGGTTGCACGCAGCGGACAGTTGCATCGCATGACCTTCGAGCGCGGCCATCCCAAGGGCAAGCTGGAAGATCTCGGCAAGGTCAGCAACCGCCGCGGCACGCGCATCCGCTTCAAGCCGGACACCGACATCTTCGGCGCCAAGGCCGCCTTCAAGCCGCAACGCCTGTTCAAGATGACGCGCTCGAAGGCGTATCTGTTCGGCGGCGTCGAGATTCGCTGGCACTGCGATCAGGAATTGCTGAAGGGCGTCGAGGACGTCCCGGCAGAAGCCAAGTTTCACTTCCCCGGCGGCTTGAAGGATTACCTGGCTGCGGCGATCCACGCCGACACGCTGGTGCATCAGGATATCTTCTCCGGCAAGTCAGGCCGCAGCGGCGCGCATGGCGCCTGCGAATGGGCGGTGGCCTGGACTGCCGACGCCGACGGATTCCTGTCGTCCTACACCAACACGGTGCCGACGCCCGACGGCGGCACGCATGAATCCGGCCTGCGCAGCGCGCTGCTGCGCGGCCTGAAGGACCACGCCGAACGCGCGGGCCAGGGCAAGCGCGCAGCCTCCATCACCTCGGAAGACGTTATGGTGGGCGCGGCGGTCATGCTCTCGGTGTTCGTGCGCGAGCCTGAATTCCAGGGCCAAACGAAAGACCGCCTCGCCACCGCCGAAGCGCAGCGCATCGTCGAACAGGCGATGAAGGACCCGTTCGACCACTGGCTGTCGGGCAATCCGAACCAGGCCAACCGGCTGCTCGATTTCGTGATCGATCGCGCCGAGGAACGGCTGCGCCGCCGCCAGGAAAAGGAAACCGCGCGCAAGACCGCCGGCAAGAAGCTGCGCCTGCCCGGCAAGCTCGCCGATTGCACAGACGCCGGCACCGAAGGCTCCGAACTGTTCATCGTCGAGGGCGACTCGGCCGGCGGCAGCGCCAAGCAGGCGCGCGATCGCAAGACGCAGGCCGTGCTGCCATTGCGCGGCAAGATTCTCAACGTTGCGTCAGCCGGCAAGGACAAGCTGACCGCCAACGCGCAGCTCTCCGATCTGGTGCAGGCGATCGGCTGCGGCACGCTCGCGCATTACCGCGAAGAGGATCTGCGCTATCAGCGCATCATCATCATGACCGACGCCGACGTCGACGGCGCGCATATCGCTTCGCTCCTGATCACCTTCTTCTACCGGCAGATACCGCGGCTGATCGACGAAGGACATCTGTATCTCGCCGTACCGCCGCTCTACAAACTGACCCACGGCACCAAGTCGGTTTACGCGCGCGACGACGCCGACAAGGATCAGCTCATGAAGAGCGAGTTCAACGCCAACGCCAAGGTCGAGGTGAACCGCTTCAAAGGCCTCGGTGAGATGAACCCGACCCAGCTCAAGGAAACCACGATGGATCCGGCCAAGCGCACCCTGCTGCGCGTGGTGCTGCTGGCCGACGACCGCGAGGGCACCGCCGACTCGGTCGAGCGGCTGATGGGAACCAAGGCGGAAGCCCGCTTCGCCTTCATCTCCGACAAGGCCGAATTCGCCAGCGACGACCTGCTCGACGTTTAGGGTCAACCGGCTGATTTGACGTGATTTTCCGGCCGCCCCCTGATCGGGGCGGCCGTTTGCATGCGCCCCTCCAGAGCGCCACGGCGGCTTCGTTTTCGGCCCGATGTGTCTCACCCGCAACAGCATTTCCGGCGGAACCACGTATAGTCCTGACATGAGTTTCGGGAATCGGCGCCAACGCGCTCCCGGTCGAACGCCAAGTCGAGGATTTGAATATGAAGAAGATTTTGCTCGCTCTGACCGCGGTTGCTGCGATGACGGCATCGGCGTCGGCTGCCGACCTGGCTGCCCGCCCCTACGCCAAGGCTCCTGCCCCGCTCCCGGTAGTGCCGAGCTGGACCGGCTTCTACATCTTCGGTGGTGGCGGCGGCGGCATCTGGGATGCTGACACCGGCGTTCAGTCGACCGCCACGGGTGCCCCGATCCTCGGCTTCAACCAGCGCCAGGGCGGCGATGGCTGGTACGGCACCGTTGGTGCCGGTTATGACTGGCAGACCGCCAACAGCTGGGTCCTCGGCGTGTTCGCCGACGGTCAGTTCGGCAGCCTGAAGGGCACCATCCAGGATCAGGGTCCGTTCCTCGCCGGCAACATCAAGAACGACTACAGCTGGGCCGTCGGTGCGCGGCTGGGCTACCTGATTGCTCCGAACGTTCTGTCCTACGTCAACGCCGGTTATTCCAGCTCGCACTGGAAGGGCACCACCCTGTTCAACACCGCGAGCGCTCTCCCGTCCGGCCTGCACACCAACGACTTCGATCGCAGCGGCTGGTTCGTCGGCGGCGGCGTCGAGAACAACCTGAACATCTTCGGCATCACCGCGCCGGGCTGGTTCATGAAGACCGAATACCGCGCGGCCTACTACGACACCAAGAACATCTCGGAGCTGGCCGACGTCACCAATATCTCGAACGGCCGCGACATCACCTTCAAGCCGTTCGTTCAGACCATCAGCACCTCGCTGGTCTATCGCTTCAACTGGACCGGTCCGGTTGTTGCGAAGTACTGAGCTGAATACCGATCTCTGCTGACAGAGCAGACCAAAAGCCCCGGCATCGTCCGGGGCTTTTTTGTTGCCCTGATGTTGTTACCTTGATGTCTTCGGGAACCGTGCCGCGCACGCCGACTGGCGCAGGGCCGACCGGCCGCGGCCGATCTGGTCAGCGCGGTGACGATCAGGCACTCTCGCGCCGGATTCAAACCACAGCGGACAACAACAATGAAAAACGGACAGTTTGATCTCTCGGGCAGGGTTGCGATCGTCACCGGCGGCAATGGCGGCATCGGGCTCGGCATGGCGCGCGGCCTGGCAGATGCAGGTGCTGCGGTCGCCGTGGTCGGCCGCAACGAGGCGAAGTCGAAGGCCGCCGTCGAGGATCTCGGCAAGCGCGGCGCCAAGGCGATCGCGGTGGCAACCGACGTGACCGACAAGGCCGCGATCGCGGCCATGGTCGAGCGCGTCGGCGGCGAGCTCGGCCGGATCGACATCCTCGTCAACAATGCCGGCATGAGCATCCGCAAGCCGCCGCACGAGCTCGAGCTCGACGAGTGGAGCAAGGTGATCGACACCAACCTCACCAGCGCCTTCCTGTGCTCGAAGGCGGCCTACCCGGCGCTCAAGGCGTCGGGCCACGGCAAGATCATCAATATCGGATCGATGATGTCGATCTTCGGCGCGAGCTTCGCTGCGGCCTATGCCGCCAGCAAGGGCGGCATCGTGCAGTACACCCGCGCCTGCGCCAACGCCTGGGCTCCCGACAACATCCAGGTCAACGCCATCCTGCCGGGCTGGATCGACACCGATCTGACCAAGGGCGCGCGCCAGCAGGTTGCCGGCCTGCACGAGCGCGTGCTCGCGCGCACGCCGGCGGCACGCTGGGGCGTCATCGACGACTTCGCGGGCATTGCCGTGTTCCTGGCATCACCGGCGTCGGACTTCGTCACCGGTACCGCGATCCCCGTCGACGGCGGCTATTCGGTGATGGTCTGAAAACACGAGAGCCCCGGCGTTCGCCGGGGCCCTCGCATCCTGCTCGCCTCTGTCTAGCTCAGTAGCGCGCGATGGTCGGCGCATCGAACTTGTAGTTCACGCGTACCACCGCCCACTGAATGTCGCGCGGCTTGGCGTCGAACGTATAGGTCCCCGCCGCGGTGCCGGCGAGCTGATAGGTCTGGCGCTCGAACGCTGCGTAATTGTACTCGACGCCGATGGTCCAGTTGCGGGTGATGCCGTACTCCCAGCCGGCGCCGACGGTCCAGCCGCTGGCCCAGTGGGTCTGGCTGCCCGCCCCCGTCGACGGCGGAAGGTTGTCGGCCACCGACAGGCGGTTGTTCACGCCGGCGTAGCCGCCCTTGAAATAGAGCAGATTGTTCTGGATCGCGTAGCCGGCGCGGCCGACGATCGTCGCCATCACGTTCGAGCGCCAGCTGAACTCATCATCGCGGCCGCGCCCGAACACCGTGTTGGTGACGTTGCCGGAACTGTCGAGCCCGGAGACCGTGCCCTCGATGCCGAACACGAAATTATTGGCCTGCCAATTGTAACCGATCTGGCCGCCGCCCATGAAGCCTGAGCTACGTTGACGGAAGCCCTGCCCCGGCGCGAGATCACCGAACGACGTCGTGTTCGCGCTGTTGACCCACTGCTCGTTGGTCCAGGCGCCACCGAGATGGCCGCCGAGATAGAAGCCGGACCAGTTGTAGATCGCCTCCACGTAGACCGGCGCCGTGCTGTAGGGACGCGCACCGAGATCGGCGGCCGAAGCGGCGCTGAGGCCAAGCGCAGTGGTTACAGTCAAAGCGGCAATGAATTTGGCAGGAAACACAGCAGCACCCCCAGGTTGTCTGATGGGCACAGCATTCCCCGAGAGACCCTTACCAAAAGAAAACCGCTGAAGCCGCTGATGCAGAATCCACACACAGGCATTTCGAATCCTGTCGGGCTGTTGCTACAGCGCAACTTTTATCGTTCGATTTAAACGGCTGTTATCCTTGATGGATTCTTAGCAGCCACCGATGCGGCGTCAGCCTTGTGCCGGCGAATGCACATGCTCGGGGCGCACTCCGACGGCGACAAAACGGGCTGTGAGCCCCTGCAACCAGGGCATTGCCGTGATCAACCGCAGCGCGAACGGCACCTTCTGATCGCCTGCCTTCAACGCGACGCTGATCAGGTTGTTCTGCGCGATCACCTGCATGCGCTGCGTGACCCGGACCGGAAATTCACGGCGACGCCGCACCGCATCGAGTTCGTCTTCCGACGGCACGCCCTGTGCGAGCTTGGCCGCCAGGATGTTGGCGGTCGCGACGGCGTCCTGCGCCGCGAGGTTGACGCCGACGCCGCCGATCGGCGACATCGCATGCGCCGCATCGCCGATGCAGAGCAGACCGGGACGGGTCCAGCGCGTCAGGCGATTGATCGCAACCGTCAGCAGCTTGACGTCGTCGAAGCTCTTCACGTCGGCAATGCCGCTCTTGAGGATCGGTGCGAGGTGCAGCACGTCGTCGAGCAGCGCCGGCAATCCCCGCGCCTTCACGGCCTCGTATTGTCCCTTGGCGATCACATAGGCGCATTGCCAATAGTCGCCGCGGTCGAACGTCACCATCATCTTGCCGTGGTCGATGCGGGCGAACAGATTCTCGGTCTCGTCCGGGCGCCGCCCGACGCGAAACCACAGCACGTCCATCGGCGCGCCGATCTCCTCGACGTCGAGGCCGGCGCGCTCGCGCACGATGGAATGGCGGCCGTCGCAGCCGATCGTGAGGTCCGCCTCGATCTCGATCGGGCCGTCAGGCGTTGTCGCGCGGACGCCGGCGACAGCATCGCCGCGCCGGATCAGGTCGGTCGCCTCCGCGCTCATCAGCACCTTCAGCGAGGGAAAGCGCCTGCCGCTGTCGCGAAGGAAATTCAGGAAGTCCCACTGCGGCATCATCGCGATGAAGGGATATTTGACGCTGAGGCGGCTGAGGTCGGCGATCCGCACTGAGGTGCCGCCGAACATGCCGTCGAGCCTCTGGATGTCCTGGTGCGGCAGCTTCAGGAAGCCGTCGATCAGGCCGAGCTCGTCCATCACCTCCAGGGTCGAGGGATGCACGGTGTCGCCGCGGAAGTCGCGGAAGAAGTCGGCGTGCTTCTCCAGCACCACGACATCGACCCCGGCGCGTCCCAGCAGATAACCCAGCATCATGCCGGCCGGCCCGCCGCCGACCACACAGCAACGCACCTTCATCTGACGCGTCGTCGGCCCCGCCGGATTGCCTGCATCCATGACGCCATCCTCACCGCTGCTTGGCCCCTCAGGCTCCGACTGTAACGCGGATCGGACGACAAGGATGCAAACTATCGCCGGAAGGTCTTGATTTCCGACACGCTGCCGTCGCGGTAGGTCAGCTCCACCGAGACCGCCTTGGTCTGCGGCGCAAGCTTCAGATAGGGCTGCGCGTCGGACGGGATGGCGCTCGGATCGCGCTGATTGCAGGGCGGCATCTTCAGGAGCTTGTCCGGCACCGCGCTGTCGATGCCGATCCGCACCTCACGGATCGCGCAGCGATACGACATCAGGTGGGTGTAGTAGACCAGCAGCCCGTTGAACTCGCGGAACGACAGCCAGCTCGTCGCGGTCATGTCGAGGATCTTGCGCTGGTCGCGGATCAACGCTGCGTCGGGATCAAACCTGATCGGGAACGGTCCCTGCATCTCGCCCTGGGCATCGACATAGCGCAGCTCGATCGTCGCAGCCGGCGCGTCGGCCGGCAGCTCGATCGACGGATTGGGCATCCGCTTGCGCGTGCGCGGATCGAGCGTGTCGATGAAGCCGGTTTCGCGGAAGTCGCCGCTGTCGCCGATCCGCCAGGAGATCCCGAGCGTCGGATCGGCGATCGAGAACACGACGCTCCAGCCGCCATTGTGCCGCGAGAAGCTCGCGATCGGGGCGTTGACCGAGTCTTCCTTCGGCAGCTTCGGCACCGCGACCGGCGGCAGCGCGGCCACCTGCTGCGGCGGCGCGGACGGCTTGGCCGCCTCCGCCTGCGCCTTCGCGATCCCGTTGAGGAAGACGTCGTCGACCATCTGGTCGAAATAGACCGGGATCTGCTTGTGCTTCACGGTTTCGGCCATCTCGCTGACCAGCCGCCGCGTGCGCTGGGCGACCTGCACGAGGTTTTCACCGGGCTGCAACAGCTCCTTGGCGAAGGTCCGCGTGAACACCGAATTGGGATTGGCATCGTCGTTCGACAGCCGGTCGAGCGCGGTCTGGCGCGGGCCTGCCGAAAACACCGAGAACACGCCTTCCGGCAGCTGCGTCATCGGCGCGAGGCCCCCGCCGCCGGCAACGGCACGCGTGCCGGCCCGTTCGAACGGATTGTTGCGGCAGGCGTCGAATACCAGGATCGAGGTGCGCGCCTTCTTGTTCTGCAGCCGCTCGATGATGCGGTCGGCGAGAACCGAGGCGTCGCGCACCAGCTCCTCCTGGCCTTCGGTGGCCGCCGGCACGTCGGTCGGCAGCAGGAAATTCTGGCCGGCGATCTCGAAGCCGTGACCGGCATAGAAGAAGAACGCGGTGTCGCCGGGTTCCACGGCGCGGTCGAACGCGAGCAGCGCCTCGGAGAACGCCTGCCGGTTCAAGTTCTCCGCCACCATGACGCTGAAGCCGAGCTGCTTCAGCGTGTCGCCCATAGTGCGGGCGTCGTTGACCGCCTTCTGCAGCTTCGGCACGTTCCTGTAGTCGTTGTTGCCGATTACCAGCGCGACGCGCTTTTCGGCCTGGGCGGGCGCCGCCGAGGCGACAAGAGCGACCGCCAAAAGGATCGCCGAAAGTACCGAAAGCCAGCTCTTCATTCCGTTTCCCGCCTGCACGACATGTGCCGCCCGTGCGGCCGCCGCCTAATAGTCGGACCAGCCGTTTGCCCGGTTCAAGGCCACTCCGGACGCCGTCCTGACCGGCCACGCCAGCCCGGAATGAGGCGTCCGGTCCGTCTTTGGTCAAGTTTCTTTTTACGGCCCGCATGATAGATTCGAAACTTCCATCCGGCTTGAGTTCTCCGCGCGTTCCAACGGCTCTTCCGTGCACACATGGTCTACTGATCAAGTCGATCCCCGGGATCGCTTCGACTATTGGCGCGAGGTCCGCGCCAAGGGGCTGTTCGGCGTCACTGCCGAGCTCGAGCCCGAGCGGCGCCTCGACTTCTTCGGCGAGTTTTCGCTGCGCAAGCTCGGCGATGCCGGGCTGGTCGAGTTGCGCGCCTCGCCCTACCGCGTCGAGCGGCGCGCGGGCGACATCGCCGACGCGGCCAGCGACAGCCTGTGCATCTACCAGCAGCTCGGCGGCGGCGGCTGGTTCGGCGGCGCGCGGCTCGATGAATTCGCGGTGCGCGACGGCATGTTCGCGACCAGCTATTCGGACCTGCCCTATCGTACCGTCCCGCTGCACGACGACGGCTTCCACCTGCGCATCATTAAGATCCCGGTGGCGAACCTGATCCCGCCGGGCGCCGAGCTCGGCGAGCTCGTCCCCAGGCCCATGCTGGATGAGACCGCGCTGCGGCCGCTGCTGGAATCATGCTTCCGCGACCTCATCGAAGGCAACGACGCCCCAGCGGCGGACCCGGCGCCGATGGTGCAGGCGCTCGCCCATATCGCGCTGATCGAGCGCGGTCTCATGCGGCCGAAGAGCCGGCTCGCGCAGCAGGCGTTGCGAAGCGCCCATCTGTCGCTGGCTCGCCGCCTGATCCGGCGACATCTCGCGAGCCCGGCGCTGACGCCAACCCTGATCGCCGGCCTGCTCGGCATCTCGGTCCGTCACCTCCACATCCTGTTCGAGGCAACGGAGAACAGCTTCTCGGAGACCGTCACCGCGCTCCGGCTCGCGCAGAGCCGCCGCCTGCTCCGTGAGCGGTCCGGGCAGACCATTGCCGAGGTCGCCTTTGCCTGCGGCTTCGAGAGCCTCGCGACGTTCTACCGTCTGTTCAATGCGTCCGAATCGATGACGCCGGGCGATTACCGCGCGCGACTGGCCTAAAGCCCGCGGCCAGCCCTGACGGGCGGAGGCACGGCCCCAGCGTCTTGCCAAGCCGCGGGCATACCGGCAGGCGGGTCATCTCGCACTGGCCCATTATCTGACGCTCTCAGAACCGAAGTGATCAGCCTGCGCGCATTGAGAAGATAATTTCCGGCGATTTCGCCAGAACCGCGCTGGCGCTTCGCCTGGGCTCGGCACAGCCAATTTCCTTACCGGCGACGCGCGCTCTGTTGCAGAGCGAGGGGTCAGGCAAGATGCGCATCAAGCTTGGGAATCACAGCCCGAAAACGCTGGCCACAGGCTCGGACCGCGTCCCTGTCCCCGATGCCGTGGAGTTGCACGCGGATCAGCCTCCAGCGCGCGATCTTGCTCTTCGGAACTCTCCGGCGACAGGCAACCGCGGCTGGGCACCGTTGCTAGAAGCCTGCCTTGCCGACTTCAAGGAAGCGACGGAGGCCGGTGATACCGCGAGCATTCCTGCGCTGGTCAAGATCGTGGCGGACCTTGCGCTGATCGAACGCGGTGCGATCAGGCCGGGCAGCCGCCGCGCCCAGCAGGCGTTGCGCGTCGGCCGGCTCAGCCTCGCGCGCCGGCTGATCACGCGCCACCTCGCCAAGCCGGCGCTGTC
The DNA here is from genome assembly GCF_054056355.1 of Bradyrhizobium sp. USDA 3364. Classification (NCBI taxonomy): domain Bacteria; kingdom Pseudomonadati; phylum Pseudomonadota; class Alphaproteobacteria; order Hyphomicrobiales; family Nitrobacteraceae; genus Bradyrhizobium; species Bradyrhizobium sp. USDA 3364. Next base: position 6,744,896 of record NZ_JBSRYG010000002.1, on the reverse strand, counting down.
GCCGGGCATGATCGCCGACATGCTCGGCGTCTCGGTCCGCTACCTGCACGTCCTGTTCGAAGCGACGGGGGCGAGCTTCTCGCAGACCGTCACCGCCCAGCGCCTTAGCGAGAGCCGCAGGCTGCTTTGCGAAAAGCCGCCGCGGCCGATCGTCGATGTCGCCCTCTCCTGCGGCTTCGGCAGCCTCGCCACCTTCTACCGGATCTTCAGCGCATCCGAAGGCCTGACGCCCGGCGAGTACCGGCTGCGGGACGCTAGCACGACAGCGATCCAATGAGGCTCTGCGGCCACACTCGCCCTCATTTTCGCGGCTGATGCCCGCCCGATCGACGGCATGCTCGCTCTGAGAAGACACCGCAGAACCGTTACGCCAGAAACAACCAGTTGCAATGGCATGTCCCGTGGCGGGGCTATCGCATATGGCTATCGGCCATGACGACGTGGAAACGTCGGTTACAGAAGCATGCGAATGCCAAATGCACCCTGTGGCGAGCGTGCGTCTGCGTGATTTCGGAATATTAGAAAAGTATCCGTGAGTTGCCCGACGTGTCAACTGGTCTGGTCGAACGCCGGCCACCGCCGGCTGCTTTGCATGGGGTTGTTTTCGATATTTGGCAACGCGCCTCGCCCAAAGGCGGCGCGGGTCCCCGCCGAGGGCCTCGTCATCGGATTCCGGGACCGGCGATTCATTTGACCACCAAATGACGGAAATGACGGTTATTCTGGCCAAAACGTTAAGCTTTTTCGGCTATCCGGCTGGTTCCAAGATTGACTTTACCGGTTTCGCCCCTATGTTGCGGGGCAACGCGGCCCTCGGATCGAAACGCGATTCGTCAGGTTTGCCGTCCGTCAGCGTTAGCCAGAGCCCCCGAGCTTTATAGAAAAGCGAGCCGTTTCGGGGCCGAACGCGACAGCCTTTTACCTTCGATTCCGAACGGCGGTTTCGACCAGAGGCTCAATGTCTTTTTCCAATCTAGGCCTGTCCGATAAGGTCCAAGCCGCAGTAGCGGCCACCGGTTACACCAACCCCACTCCCATCCAGGAACAGGCAATCCCGCACGTTCTCGCCCGGCGCGACGTCCTCGGCATTGCCCAGACCGGCACCGGCAAGACCGCTGCCTTCGTTCTCCCGATGCTCACCATCCTCGAGAAGGGCCGCGCCCGGGCACGGATGCCGCGCACCCTGATCCTCGAGCCGACCCGCGAGCTTGCCGCGCAGGTGAAGGAGAATTTCGACAAATACGGCGCCGGGCAGAAGCTCAACGTGGCCCTCCTGATCGGCGGCGTCTCGTTCGGCGACCAGGACTCCAAGCTGATGCGCGGTGTCGACGTCCTGATCGCAACGCCCGGCCGCCTGCTCGACCACACCGAACGCGGCGGGCTGCTGCTCACCGGCGTCGAGCTGCTGGTGATCGACGAAGCCGACCGCATGCTCGACATGGGCTTCATCCCCGACATCGAGCGCATCTGCAAGCTCGTCCCATTCACGCGGCAGACCCTGTTCTTCACCGCGACGATGCCGCCGGAAATCAGCCGCATCACCGAGACCTTCCTGCACAATCCGGCCCGGATCGAAGTCTCCAAGCCCGCAACGACCGCGGTGACCGTGACCCAGTCCCAGGTGCCCGCCGGCCGCGAGCCGCACGAGAAGCGCGAGATCCTCCGCCGCCTGCTGCGCGACGCCAAGGACCTCAACAACGCGATTATCTTCTGCAATCGCAAGCGCGAAGTCGCCGTCCTTCACAAATCACTGCAGAAGCACGGCTTCAGCGTCGGCGCCCTGCACGGCGACATGGACCAGAGCGCGCGCATGGCCGCGCTTGATCAATTCCGCAAGGGCGAGCTGCCCCTGCTCGTCGCCTCCGACGTCGCCGCCCGCGGCCTCGATATTCCGGCCGTCAGCCACGTCTTCAATTTCGATGTGCCGCATCACCCCGATGACTACGTCCATCGCATCGGCCGCACCGGCCGCGCCGGACGCACCGGCACCGCGATCTCCATCGTCACCTCGCTCGACAGCAAGTCGATGGCCGCGATCGAGAAGCTGATCGGCCAGCAGATCCCGCGCACCGAAGGCGACTACAGCGTCCACAGCGAAGCCACCGACGAAGATGCCGCGCCGCGCCGCTCGCGTGGCCGCGAAGGCTCGCGCGATGGTGCCCGCGGCGGTCGCAAGCCGCGGCGTGAGCGCGAGCCGCGCCACGGTGAACGCGAGGCGCGTCATGGCGACCGCGAGGCGCGTCACGAGCGGGAGCCCCGCCAGGAGCGCGAAGCCAAGCCGGAGCGCGAGCCGCGCCATGGCCGCGACGCGCCGCAGGCCACCCCGTCGCACGTACCGTCGATCGGGCGTGCCGAGCCTCGGCGGCCGCAGCGCGAGGTGGACCATGAGCCCGCCGATCACTCGCACCTGCCCGCCTTCCTGCTGCGACCTGTGCGCGCACGCGCTTGAGGCCATGCTCCGATGCCGCCGCGCCAGCGGCGGTATGCCGGTCAGTTGATGCTGCCGGCGTACGCGCTGATCCCTTGCGTTTGAAGCAAATGCACGCAGTTTGCGCATCGCATTGGCGCGCAAGCGAAAAGCTTCCGCAAGCCGCGCGCGAATCCAACGGCATCGCAGCTATCAGCGATAGTCGCGGCGGCTTCCCGTAGTTCTACTGTTTACTTCGCCTTCACTCTCGTCCCGTACCCTCGCGCCAATAGTTTAGTCATTGCTGCCGGATATGATCGGCATTGCGTGCATTGAGGACGTAACAGTGGTCAAGCTGCTGGACGAATACGAACGTACGTTGGCCTTTGCCGAAGTCGCGCTTGGTCAGATCCGCTCGCTTCGCCAGACCGCCGTCCCCCGCAATTATGAGATCTGGTACGTCTACGCGACCGGATACAACGCACCGCTCAACAAGGTCATCAACGAGACGCTGGCGCGCTGCGGCAAGCTCACTGAATCCGATCTCGAGCAGATCTACGAAACCTACCTCTCGCACATCAAGACCTCGGACCGCATCGACAAGGTCGGCGCGCGCGTCATCGGCGAGATCGATGCCGTCTTGCAGCTGATCACCGACGCGCTCGGCGTGTCCGCGACCTACGACGCGAGCCTCGTCGGCGCCAGCGACCGCCTCACGACCGCGACGACCCGCGACCAGATCAAGACCATCGTCGAGGGACTCGCCAAATCGACGCGCGAAATGCGCGAGACCAACCAGGCGCTGGAGAGCCGGCTCGCGCTGTCGAAGTCGGAGATCAACGACCTGCAGCACAGCCTCGAGGCGATCCGCGCCGAGAGCCTGACCGATCCGCTGACCGGCCTCGGCAACCGGAAATATTTCGACCGCTCGATCGACACGGCGGTGCAGACTGCGCTCGCCAGCGGCGAGCCGCTGTCGCTCCTGATGTTCGATATCGATCACTTCAAGTCGTTCAACGACTCCTACGGCCATCTGACCGGCGACCAGGTGCTGCGGCTGGTGGCGCAATCGTTGCGACAGAACATCAAGGGCCAGGACATCACCGCCCGCTATGGCGGCGAGGAATTCGCGGTCGTGCTGCCCAACACCGCGCTGCGCCAGGCACTGACGGTCGCCGACCACATCCGCCGCGCCGTGATGGCCAAGGAATTGAAGAAGAAGTCGACCGGCGAGATCCTCGGCCGTGTCACGATCTCGGTCGGCGTCTCCATGCTGAAGCCGGCCGACGACACCGACTCGCTGATCGAGCGCGCCGACGCCTGCCTCTACGCCGCCAAGCGCGCCGGCCGCAACCGCGTGATCTGCGAGGCCGATCCGGAATACAGCGCCGAGAGCCAGACCCGCGTGGCGTGATCTGCTTGCCTCACCATGAGGCCTTGGATCACACGCCCGGCTCTACCCACGTCATTGCGAGCGAAGCGAAGCAATCCATGCAACCGCATCCGCGGCTCTGTGGATTGCTTCGTCGCCAGCGCTCCTCGCAATGACGCGGACAGATTCGGTATCCTCAGGAAGAGGATCGCTTCTTTCCCGTGCGCTTCTTCTGAGCGGGAGATCGCTTCGCAGTCGCCTTTCGCACCGCCGACTTCTTGCCTGTGGTCGTCGTGTTCGCGACCTTCCTGACCGACGCCTTCGTCTTCGATGCAGCCGCTCGCTTCCTCGGCCGCTTGCGCAGCGCGGCGCGCTGGGCGGCGCCGAGCGCCAGGCGCGCCCAGACCGCGAGCTCCTCGGAATCGTCAAACAGCCGCGCCGGCAGTTGCCAGTACGAATTCACCGTCACCGTCTTGGAGCGCGTCTGATACTGGAACGGCCCGCAGCCTTCCGCCTCGAATTGCGGGATGGTCTGTTCGTCGGCGCGGAAGTAGAGCCCGGCGCGCAGCGCTAGCGCGAAATTGGTGCCGTCGGCCGAGATGCCGTAGCCGGAGAACATCCGGCGCAGGGTGACCGGGCCGAAATCGGCAAACAGGTCTGTCAGGAATTCCCGGTCCATGTGCCCATCGCCCCGCTTTGCGCGCTCAGGGGGAAGAGCGCGTCTCCATCCGCGTCATTGCGAGCGAAGCGAAGCAATCCATCCAACCGGGTATGCGGACCCATGGATTGCTTCGTCGCTATCGCTCCTCGCAATGACGCCGGATGGAATTGGTGGTTACGCCGCAGAGACCGGCGCTCCCTTGATGTTCTAGACCGCGGCCGGCTTGAGCTGCACCGATTCGCCGCAACCGCAGGCGGAGACCTGGTTCGGGTTGTTGAACACGAACTGGGCCTGCATCTTGTCGGCCACGTAGTCCATCTCGGTGCCGAGCAGAAACAGCACGGCCTTCGGATCGACCAGGATCTTCACACCCTTGTCCTCGACCACTTCGTCGGTCGGTCGGATCTCGTGGGCGTATTCGACGGTGTAGGATTGTCCGGCGCAGCCGCCGTTCTTGATGCCGACGCGCAGGCCGACGATCTCGGAATCGGCGCGCTTGGTCAGCTCGGTGATCCGCTCGGCCGCGGCATCGGTCAGTTTCATGACCTGCGGACGCGGCCGCTTCGGCTTGGCTGGGGTTGGTGAAACTTGCGTCATGTCACTCATGTGGTCAGTCCCAGCGGCAAATCAATTGCCGATCTTCTCGAGCCTAAGTCCAATCCCCTAACGCATCACCACATATTGAGGACGAGGCGGGCCTCGTCCGACATCCGGTCTGGCGTCCAGGCCGGATCCCACACCAGGTTGACGTTGACGACGCCGACGCCGGGAACGCTGGCGACCGCGTTCTCCACCATGGTCGGCAGTTCGCCCGCGGCCGGGCAGTTCGGCGTGGTCAGCGTCATCAGGATGTCGACGGAGCGATCATCCTTGAGGTCGACCTTGTAGATCAGGCCGAGCTCGTAGATGTCGGCCGGGATTTCCGGGTCGAACACCGTCTTCAGCGCCGCGACGATCTCGCCGCTCATGCGCTCGGTCTCCTCCGCCGGCAGTGCCGAGGTGGTTTCCATGGTGGCCGTCTTGACTTCGGCTGTATCGGTCATGCGAACAATTCCCGCGCCTTGATCAGCGCCTGCGCCAGGTGGTCGACTTCATCCCTTGTATTATACATCCCGAAGGATGCGCGGCAGGTGGCTGTGACGTTGAACCGCTCTAAAAGCGGCATCACGCAATGGGTGCCGGCGCGCACCGCAATGCCCTGCCGATCGATCACGGTCGCGACATCGTGGGGATGCGCGCCCTTCATCTCGAACGAGATCACCGGGCCCTTGTTGCGGGCGGTTCCGATCACACGCAGCGAGTTGATCTCGCGCAGGCGCTCCTGCGCGTAGGTCAGCAGCTCATTCTCGTGCGCGGCGATGCGCTCCTTGCCGATCGAATTGACGTAGTCGATCGCAGCACCCAGCCCGATCGCCTCGACGATCGGCGGGGTCCCGGCCTCGAACTTGTGCGGCGGATCGCCATAGGTGACCCAGTCCTTTGCCACTTCACGGATCATCTCGCCGCCGCCGTTGAACGGCCGCATCGCCACCAGGTGCTCGTGCTTGGCATAGAGCGCGCCGATGCCGGTCGGCCCGTACACCTTGTGGCCGGTGAAGGCGTAAAAATCGCAATCGAGGTCCTGGACGTCGATCGGCAGATGCACCGCGCCCTGCGCGCCGTCGACCAGCACCGGAATGCCGCGGGCATGCGCGAGCCGGACCACGTCCTTGACCGGAACCAGCGTGCCGAGCGCGTTCGACATCTGGGTGATGGCGACGATCTTGGTGCGCGGGGTCAGGAGCTTCTCGAACTCCTCGATCAGGAAGTTGCCCTCGTCATCGACCGGCGCCCACTTGATCACGGCACCCTGGCGCTCCCTGAGAAAGTGCCACGGCACGATGTTGGAGTGGTGCTCCATGATCGAGAGGACGATCTCGTCGCCCTCCTTGATATTCTCACCGCCCCACGACGCCGCCACCAGATTGATCGCCTCTGTGACGTTGCGGGTGAAGACGATCTCTTCATTGCGGCGCGCGTTGATGAACTGCGCGACCTTGCCGCGAGCGCCCTCATAGGCCTCGGTCGCGGCATTGGCGAGGTAATGCAGGCCGCGATGCACGTTGGCGTATTCGGTCTTGTAAGCCTCGGTCATGCGGTCGAGCACCGCATTCGGCTTCTGCGCCGAGGCGGCGTTGTCGAGGTAGACCAGCGGCTTGCCGTAGATCTGCATGGCGAGCGCCGGGAAATCCTGCCGCACCAAAGCGACGTCGTAAGAGCCGTTGGCGACCGCCTTGTGCATGCTCACGCCCTCGCTTCCAGCCAGCGCCGCGCGGCGGCAATTGCGACCTCGCGCAAGGCGTCGCTGGCAATGGTCTCGATCGCCTCGCCGACGAAGGCCTGGATCAGAAGCGCCTGCGCTTCCTTCTCCGGCAGTCCGCGGGCGCGCATGTAGAACAGCAGGCTCTCGTCGAGCGCGCCGGTGGTCGCACCGTGACCGCAGGTGACGTCGTCGGCGAAGATCTCGAGCTCCGGCTTGTTGTCGGCTTCCGCATCGTCGGACAGCAGCAGCGCCCGTGTCATCATCTTGGCGTCGGTCTTCTGCGCGTCGGGGCGGACGATGATGCGGCCCTGGAACACGGAATGGGCGCGGTCGTCGACGACGGCACGGAAGATCTCGCGGCTCGCGCAGTTCGGCACCGCGTGATCCATGAACAGTGTGGTGTCGGCGTGCTGCTTGCCGTTGATCAGGTTGACGCCGTTGGTCTCGACCTTGGAGCCTTCGCCGGCGCAAGTCACGGTCAGCTGGTAACGGCTGACATGACCGCCCGAGGTCAGGCCGAACGTGTTGAGATGGGCGTGCGCGCCGAGCGAAATCGTCGCCGACGAAATGTTGAAGGCATCCACGGCGTCTTCGACCAGGCGCACGTGATCGAGCCGCGCATTGTCGCCGATCGCGACAACCAGACCGTCATGGGTCTGGTAGGCCTTGGCGCCCTCGGCGGCGAGATAGCTCTCCACCAGCGTGACATTGGCACCGCGGCCGAGCCGGAGCAGCGAACGCGTGAACATCGAGGCCGGCGCAGTGCCAGATGCGACGTGGACGATGTGCAGCGGCTGGGCCAGCACCGTGCCGTTGGCGATGTCGATAACAACGCCATCGGTCGCCATCGCACCGTTCAGCGCGATCATCGGATTGGAGATGTCCGACGCAAAGGCCTGCGCCGAGAGCGCGCCGTCGCCGCCATCGAGCACCTCGCGCAGCGCGCGGATGCTGAGGCCCTTGTCGAGTTTGCCGAGATCGGAGAGTTCAGCTGCGAACGCGCCGTCGACCAGCACCAGGCGGCGCGCGCCGTCGATCGCCCGCAGCTTCACGGCCGCGTCGGCGCGGCTCAGCGCCGACGCATCGGGGGCCGGCGCGAGCGGCAGCACCTCGCGCATCAGCGCGCGCAGGTCGGTGTATTTCCAATCCTCGATCCTGCGATGCGGCAGGCCCGAGCGCTCGTAGGCCTCGAACGCCTCCCGGCGCTGATCGGCGATCTTGCCCTTGCCCGGGAGACGGTCGCGGACCACGGCGAATACGTCGCCCAGCGCACGCCCGGTCTCGGTCTTTGCAACAACGTTCATCACAAACCCGTTTGTATCAGGCAGCGTCTTCGAACTGCGCGTAACCGGACTCTTCCAGCTCCAGCGCCAGTTCCTTGCCGCCGCTCTTCACCACGCGGCCCTTCGACATCACGTGCACGAAATCAGGCACGATGTAGTTGAGCAGCCGCTGATAGTGGGTGATCACGACCATCGCGCGCTCCGGCGAGCGCAGCGCGTTGACGCCGTCGGCTGCGATCCGCAGCGCGTCGATGTCGAGGCCGGAATCCATTTCGTCGAGGATGCAGACGGCCGGCTCGAACAGCGCCATCTGCAGGATCTCGTTGCGCTTCTTCTCACCGCCGGAGAAGCCGACATTGACGCCGCGCTTCAGCATGTCCTGCGGAATGTTGAGCGACTTGGCGACCTCGCGGACCTTCTTCAGGAAGGCCGGCGACGAGATCTCGTCCTCGCCGCGCGCCTTGCGCTGGGCGTTGAGCGCCGCGTGCAGGAAATTCCAGGTGGTCACGCCGGGGATCTCGACCGGATACTGGAACGCCAGGAACACGCCCTTGGCGGCGCGCTCGTTGGGCTCCATCTCCAGAAGGTCCTCGCCCCGGAACAGGATCTGGCCGCCGGTGACTTCATAGCCCGGCTTGCCGGCGATGACGTGGGACAGCGTCGACTTGCCGGAGCCGTTCGGCCCCATGATGGCGTGCACCTCGCCCGGGTTCACCGTGAGCGACAGCCCGTGGAGGATCTCACGCTCCTCGACACGAACCTGCAGATCTTTCACTTCAAGCAAAGACATCTGATTTTTCCTGAGCATCATCCCGAGGCGCGTCGGCCGCGCCCGCAGGCGGGATGGATTAGCCAACCGAACCTTCAAGGCTGATCGAGATCAGCTTCTGCGCTTCCACCGCGAACTCCATCGGCAGTTGCTGCAGCACGTCCTTCACGAAACCGTTGACGACGAGGCCGACGGCTTCTTCCTGCGAGAGCCCGCGCTGGATGCAGTAGAACAGCACATCCTCGGAAATCTTCGACGTCGTCGCTTCATGCTCGAACGTCGCCGAGGAATTCTTGGCCTCGACATAGGGCACGGTGTGCGCGCCGCATTTGTCGCCGATCAAGAGTGAGTCGCAGGCGGTGTAGTTGCGCGCGCCGGTCGCCTTGCGATGGGCGCTGACGAGGCCGCGATAGGTGTTCTGCGACTTGCCGGCGGCGATGCCCTTGGAGATGATCCGGCTCGACGTGTTCTTGCCGAGGTGGATCATCTTGGTGCCGCTATCGACCTGCTGGAAGCCGTTCGAGATCGCGATCGAGTAGAACTCGCCGCTCGAATTGTCGCCGCGCAGGATGCAGCTCGGATATTTCCAGGTGATCGCCGAACCGGTCTCGACCTGGGTCCAGGAGATCTTGGAATTCCGGCCGCGGCAGTCGCCACGCTTGGTGACGAAATTGTAGATGCCGCCCTTGCCTTCCGAATTGCCCGGGTACCAGTTCTGCACCGTCGAATACTTGATCTCGGCGTCGTCGAGCGTGACGAGCTCGACCACCGCGGCGTGCAGCTGGTTCTCGTCGCGCTGCGGCGCGGTGCAGCCTTCGAGATAGGAGACGTAGGAGCCCTTGTCGGCGATGATCAGCGTGCGCTCGAACTGGCCGGTGTTGCGCTCGTTGATGCGGAAATAGGTCGACAGCTCCATCGGGCAGCGCACGCCCGGCGGCACGTAGACGAACGAGCCGTCGGAGAACACCGCCGAATTCAGCGTCGCGAAATAGTTGTCCGAAGTCGGCACCACAGTGCCGAGATACTTCTGCACCAGATCGGGATGCTCGCGGATCGCTTCCGAGATCGGCATGAAGATCACGCCGGCCGCCTTCAGCTCCTTCTGGAAGGTGGTCGCAACCGACACCGAATCGAACACGGCATCGACCGCGATCTTGCGGTTCGGCGTCTGCTCGCCGCCGGGCGGCGGCTCGACGCCTTCCAGGATCGCGACCTCGCGCAGCGGAATGCCGAGCTTCTCGTAGGTCTTGAGGATTTCCGGATCGATCTCGTCGATCGAGGACAGCGTCTTCTTCGGCTTCGGCGCCGCGTAGTAATAGATGTCCTGATAGTCGATCTTCGGATAGTCGACGCGCGCCCAGGTCGGCTCGGTCATGGTCAGCCAGCGGCGATATGCCTCAAGGCGCCACTCCAGCATCCAGGCCGGTTCATTCTTCTTTGCGGAGATGAAGCGGACGGTGTCTTCCGACAGCCCCTTCGGGGCCTTGTCGGACTCGATCAGCGTCTCAAACCCATATCGATACTGGTCGACGTCGATGCGCCGGACGCGCTCGACCGTCTCTTGTACAGCAGGCATTCATATCCTCCGCTCGCGGTTTCAAGGACCGCGGTGGATCTCAGTTCCGAAAGTCTCTTACGATGCTTTGAACACGAAATCACTCGCTTAGAACAGTTCAAGCTGTGTTTCGTCGTCCCCCCTTAACTAGGGTATCGGCGAGCTTTCGCCAAGCCTTGAGGGTCAAATCCACGTCTGTCTCCGTGGTAGACCAGCCAAGACTGAGCCGCACCGCTCCCTGGGACACCTCGGAGAGGTATCCCATTGCCTCCAGCACGTGCGACGGCTGGACCTTACCCGATGAACAGGCGGAACCGGAGGAGACCGCTACCCCCCCGAGGTCGAACCCGATCACCGCCGTTTCGGCCTTCATGCCTGGCGCCGTGAACAGGACGGTATTTGGCAACCGCTTGACGCCATCGGAGAAGACCACGAGGTCCGGCGTCTGCCGCAGCCCGTGCTCGAGTCGGTCACGCAGCCCACGGACACGGGCAGCGTCCGCCTTCAGCGCCACCATCGCCGCCTTCGCGGCCGCACCAAAGCCTGCGATTCCCGCGACGTTCTCGGTCCCTGCCCGCCGCCCGTGCTCCTGCCCGCCGCCGCGCAAAGACGCCTCCAGCCCCTCGACGCCCTCGGCGAGCACCAGCGCGCCTGTGCCCTTCGGTCCGCCGATCTTGTGCGCGGAGAGTGTCACGAGGTCGGCCTGGGTCGAGGCGAGATCGAACGGGATCTTCCCGAACGCCTGGATCGCATCGACATGCAGCAGCCCACCGGCCGCGTGGACGATCGCAGCGACGTCGGCCACCGGCTGGATGGCACCGGTCTCGTTGTTCGCGAGCATCACCGAGACCAGAGCAGGCGGAGCATCCGCCAGCAGCGCGCGCAGATGATCGAGATCGATCACGCCGGCGCGCGTGACATTGATGGCGCCGATCGCATCGCGCGAAAACCGCCCGCCCGCAAGGACCGACGCGTGCTCGATCGCCGACACCAACAGCCGCCGCACCGGCGCGCCCGCGCCACGATGCAGGCCCGGCGTCAATGCGAGCGCGTTGGCTTCGGTCCCGCCGGAGAGAAACACGACGTCCTGCGGCCGGCCGCCGACCGCCTTCGCCACCACGTTGCGGGCATCCTCGACCAGCCGTCGCGCGCGGCGACCTTCGCTGTGCACCGAGGACGGGTTGCCGCTCAGTTCCCACGCAACGGCCATTGCCGACTTCGCCTCCTGGCGAAGCGGCGTGGTGGCATTCCAGTCGAGATAGACGCGATCGGCCATCGAGCTTGTCCGCCGCACCACCGTGGTTGCGGCCTTCCCTCTGCGACATAGCGACAGTCGGGCAGCGAGACCAGATCGGAGTCACCCGCACGAGAGGTTTTTCACGCGCACTTGGAGTCTCGTCCCGTCGCGGGGCAAGACGTTTAGGGCGCCGTGCGCGCGATAGCATTGTGACAAATCAAAACTTCAGGTAGCCGGGCGAACAATTCGGCGTGTTGATCCGAGTAACCGCCTGCGCGCGCGTCACAGAGCGCATTCGCCTCAGCCAAGCGGCACAATTTCCTTGATTTTTGCCCCTTGCGTCATGCTAGAAGGCCCTCCAGCGTGCCGCCCGGCGGCGCCTGTGCCGATTTCATCATGAGCCGCTCTGTTCGCGCCCCGTCGCTGAAGATCGCTCCAACCGATTGATTGATCGACATCAATCGAGGGAACGCAATGCCTGAAGTCATTTTCACCGGCCCTGCTGGCCGTCTCGAGGGTCGCTACCATCCGGCCAAGCAGAAAAACGCGCCGATTGCGATGATCCTGCATCCGCATCCGCAGTTCCACGGCACGATGAATCACCAGATCGTCTACCAGTGCTACTACGCGTTCGCACATCGCGGCTTCTCGGTGCTGCGCTTCAACTTCCGTGGCGTCGGCCGCAGCCAGGGCTCGTTCGATCACGGCACCGGCGAATTGTCGGACGCGGCGAGCGCACTCGACTGGGCGCAGGCGATCAATCCGGAGGCGCGTGCCTGCTGGGTCGCTGGCTTCTCGTTCGGCGCATGGATCGGCATGCAGCTCTTGATGCGCCGGCCCGAGGTAGAGGGCTTCATCTCCATCGCGCCGCCCGCCAATCTCTACGACTTCTCGTTCCTCGCGCCCTGCCCGTCGTCCGGCCTGATCGTGCACGGCGACAAGGATGCCGTGGTTCCGCCCAAGGACGTCAACACGCTGGTCGAGAAGCTGAAGACGCAGAAGGGCATCGTGATCGACCAGCAGGTCATCCCCGGCGCCAACCACTTCTTCGACGGCAAGCTCGAGCCGTTGATGGAGACGGTGACCGGCTATCTCGACATGCGTCTCGCCAACGTGCGGTGAGCATCTTCGAAAAGCTTGTAGCCCGGATGCAGCGAAGCGAAATCCGGGACCGCTCTCACCGCTGATAGCAAGAGCCCCGGATTGCGCTTCGCTGCATCCGGGCTACGGATTCGGCTTATTCCGGCGCCATCTTCAGCGCAGCGATCCCGATCAGCACAAGCGCGATCCCCGCGACCTTCATCGGGTTCAGCGCCTCGCTGAACAACAACACGCCCATGGTCAGCGTGCCGACCGCGCCGATGCCGGTCCACACCGTGTAGGCAACGCCGACGCCGAGCACCTGCAATGCGCGGCCGAGCAGGAACACGAAGGCGGCGAGCAGCACCAGCGAGACCAGCGTCCAGCCGAGCCGCGTATAGCCTTCGGCATATTTCATCGAGATCGCCCAGGCGACGTCCAACAGGCCGGCGACGACCAGCGCGATCCAGGCGACAGAGTGCGACATGGCTTACGCCGCGAGCTTCAGCATGTGCGCGCGGTGGCCGACCAGGAATGCGTGCAGCAGCGCGGGATAATCCGGTGATACCGCGCCGTGCACGCTCGGCCGCTGGGCCAGCGCGCTGCGCCAGGCGCGCAGCTTGGGTGTATGCGTGAACACCGCGAGATCGGTCAGCTGGTCGAACAGATCGAAATAGCGGAAGATCGGCGCGAACACCGCATCGACCAGGCTGAAGCGCGGGCCTGCGAAGCACGGACCTGCGCCGAGCGCCGCCTCGACGCGGGCGAATTTTGCGGCGACCGCCTGCCGCTTGCTGTCGAAGGTCGCGGCATCGGTCGCGGTCTCGAGCCCCCAGAGATCGCCGAGAATGGCCGAGCCGAACTCCATCCAGGCGCGATGCTCGGCCCGCGTCAGCGCGTCCTCGGGATGCAGCCTGGCGCCGCCTTGCGTTTCCTCGATGTACTCGCAGATCACGTTGCTCTCGAACAGCGCGACCTCCTTGCCGTCGTCGCGGGTCACGACGAGCACCGGCACCTTGCCGAGCGGCGAGATCCTCAGGAACCAGTCCGGCTTGTTGGCGAGATCGATGTCGATCCGCTCGAACGGCACGCCCTTCTCGCGCAGCGCGATCACCGCCCGCTGCACATAGGGACAGAGCTTGTGGCTGATCAGTTTCAGGGCGGCCATGGCAAACCTCGCGTTCAATGCAACTGCATCGAATTAAATGCAGCCGCATGGAACTGTCAAGGTAGATGCATTTGCATCTAAATCACGGTCGCGCGATGATGCCCCCGGTCATCGGGATCGGCACCCCCGTGGTGGCGGGATAGCTCAGCGGCAGGCCCTTCATGCCGCGCGCGGCGAGGAAGCCGAACGCCTGCGCCTCGATCGCGTCCGCGGCCCAGCCGAGCGCCTCGGCCGGCTCGACGGTCGCCGGCGTCAGCCGCTCGCGCAGCATCCGCATCATCGTGAGGTTGGAGGCGCCGCCGCCGCAGATGATCCAGCTCTTCGGCCGTTTCGGCAGCAGGGGCACGACCCGGGCGATTGCTGCCGCGGTGAAGGCGGTCAGGGTCGCGGCGCCATCCGCCGGCGCCACGGCGCCGAGCTTGAGGCTCGCGAAATCGTTGCGGTCGAGCGATTTCGGCGGCGGGGCCGAGAAGAACGGCAGCTTGAGCGCCTGCGCGATCCAGACGTCATCCGGTTTGCCGAGCGCCGCGAATTTGCCGGCAGTATCGAACGGCTGATGCATCTGGCGGTACATGAAGTCGTCGAGCAGCGCGTTGCCCGGCCCGGTGTCGCAGGCGATCAGCGTGTCCGTCCCGTCGATATAGGTGATGTTGGAGACGCCCCCGATATTGACCACGACGATCGGCCCCTCGCGGTTCAGCGATTGCGCCAGCGCGCGGTGGTAGACCGGCACGAAAGGCGCGCCCTGCCCGCCGGCTTCGACGTCGGCGGCCCGGAAATCGTGCATCACCGGAATGTGGATCACCTTGGCAAGCGCCAGGGCATCGCCGATCTGCACCGTCAGCCTCCGCTCGGGGCGATGCAGCACGGTCTGGCCATGGAACCCGACGATGTCGATATCCTGGGCGGAGATCCGGTTCTGCGCCGTGAAGTTGGCGACCGCCTCGGCATGGGCTGTCGTGACCGCCTGCTCGGCCTGCCGCAGGATCCCCGGCCGGGCGTTGCGCTGCGACAGGTGAACGGCCTCGGTCAGCGCCTGGCGCAGCAGGCTGCGCTCGGCGTCGGTATAGGGCCGATAGCCCGACGGTCCGAAGGCCTTGATCTGGCGGCCGTCGGTCTCGATCAATGCCACGTCGACCCCATCGAGCGAGGTACCGCTCATCAGACCGAGTGCCGTTAACATCATGTTGGAAGCGCCCCAGCCGGGAACCCCCGGCTTGTCTCAAACAAGTACATCCTATAATGCCACTGCGCGTCCGCCTGCGAGAGCCTCGACGTCAGAGTTCCGCAAATAGATGCAAAAACCGTAAAACAAGAATGATCTGGCTCGCCGACAAATGACTGCATTTAAATCGGATTTCCTGAACACTCTACAGGAACGCGGCTTCGTCCACCAGTGCTCCGATTTCCAGGGCCTCGACGCGCTTGCTGCGAAGGGCGAGGCTACCGCCTATGTCGGCTACGACTGCACCGCGCCGTCGCTGCACATCGGCAACTTCCTCACCATGATGATGCTGTACTGGCTGCAGCAGAGCGGCAACAAGCCGATCACGCTGATGGGCGGCGGCACCACGATGGTCGGCGACCCCTCCGGCAAGGACGAGACGCGCGCGATGCGCACGGTCGCCGAGATCGAGGCCAACAAGGCTTCGATCCGCGGCGTGTTCGCCAAGGTGCTGCGCTATGGTGACGGACATTCGGACGCCATCATGCTCGACAACGCCGAGTGGCTGACGAAATTGAACTGGATCGAGATGCTGCGCGACATCGGCCGGCACTTCTCGGTCAACCGCATGCTGACGATGGACTCGGTGCGGCTCCGGCTCGAGCGCGAGCAGGAGATGAGCTTCATCGAGTTCAACTATATGGTCTGCCAGGCCTACGACTTCGTCGAGCTGTCGCGCCGCACCGGCTGCCGGTTGCAGATGGGCGGCTCCGACCAGTGGGGCAACATCGTCAACGGCGTCGATCTCGGCCGCCGCATGGGCACGCCGCAACTGTTCGCGCTGACCACGCCGCTGCTCACCACCGCCTCCGGCGACAAGATGGGCAAGACCGCCAAGGGCGCGGTGTGGCTCAATGCCGACCAGTTCTCGCCGTACGATTTCTGGCAGTACTGGCGCAACGTCGAGGACGCCGACGTCGTCAAGTTCCTCAAGCTGTTCACGATCCTGCCGATGAGCGAGATCAGCAAGCTTGCGGCGCTGGCGGGCGGCGAGATCAACGAAGCCAAGAAGGTGCTGGCGACAGAGGCGACCGCCCTGCTCCACGGCCGCGATGCGGCCAATGAGGCCGCCGAGACCGCGCGCCGCACCTTCGAGGAAGGTGCGCTGGCCGAAACCTTGCCGACGGTGGAAATTCCGCGCGGCGAATTTGAAGCCGGCGTCGGCGTGCTGGCCGCCTTCGTCAAGGCCGAGCTCGTCGCCTCCAACGGCGAAGCGCGCCGGCAGATCAAGGGCGGCGGCCTGCGCGTCAACGATGCTGCCGTCACCGACGAGAAGATGCTGCTGACATCGGTCAATCTCACGCCGGAAGGCGTGGTGAAACTGTCGCTCGGCAAGAAGCGCCACGTCCTGCTGAGGCCTGCATAGGCGCATTCGCATTTGTCGGTTGCAGGGAGTGCCGAAAGCGCGCTCCCGTCTTTCCGATGGACCAGACCACGCCTCCGAACGACACGCTGGCAACGCCGGCGAAACAGTCGCGCACCGCGCTGAACGTGCTTGCGCTCTGCTTCGTGCTGTCGGTGCTCGGGCGCGGCCTCAGCGACAGCTTCACGGTGTTCCTGAAGCCGATCTCGGAAAATTTCGGCTGGGACCGCGCCTCTGTCGTGTCGGTCTATTCGCTGACCTGGCTTGCCAGTGGCCTCACCGCGCCGCTGGTCGGACGCCTGTTCGACCGCTCGGGTCCGCGCGTGGTCTATTCACTCGGTCTGTTGCTGCTCGGCTGCGCATTCCTGATCGCCTCGCGCGCGCAACAGCTCTCGCAATTCCAGCTCAGCGTCGGGCTTTGCGTCGGCTTCGGCACCGCGCTGATCGGCAACGTCTCGAACTCGATCCTGCTCGGCCGCTGGTTCGGGCCGCGGCTGCCGACCGCGATGGCCGTGATGTATTCGGCGACCGGCGCCGGCCTGCTGATCCTGCTGCCGCTGTCGCAGGTCTTGATCGACTGGATCGGCTGGCGCGCGGCCTATCAGGTGTTCGGCATCGGCGCGCTGTGTCTGCTTGTTCCGCTCGTCTTTCTGCCGTGGCGGCTGTTCGCCGGCGGCTCGCCGCATATCGTGAAGAAGGCGCAAGCGGGCCTCGCCGAGGAAGGCTGGACGTTGCTTGGCGCGATGCGCCACCACGCCTTCTGGGCGTTGTTCTCGACCTTCTTCTTCACGGCGGTTGCGATGTATGCGCTGACGGCGCAGATCGTCGCCTACCTGATCGATGTCGGCTTTCCGCCGTTGCAGGCGGCCACCGCCTGGGGCTTCTCCGGCGTCGCGCTGTTCGTCGGCATGCTCGGCGTGTCCACCCTCGACGGCATCATCGGCCGCCGGCCCTCGGTACTGTTCAGCTACGGCGTCTCGATAGCAGGCATCATCCTGCTCTGGCTGTTGCAGTGGTATCCGAACTACTGGCTCTTGACCGGCTTCATCGTCTGCTTCGGCAGCATGATCGGCTCGCGCGGGCCGCTGATCACCGCGACGGCGCTGAAGATCTTCCGCGGCGAGCGCGTCGGCACGATCTACGGCACCATCATGATCGGCAGCGGCCTCGGCTCCGGGCTCGGCTCATGGGGCGGCGGCCTGATCCACGACTGGGCCCACAGCTACAATCCGCTGATCGCGTTCGCGCTGGTCAATGTGGTGCTCGGCCTGATCCCGTTCCTGGTGGTGCCGGCGCTGCGGCGGTGAACCAGACGTGCGTCCGCTTCCCTCGGAAGGCGACGTAGCGGCCGATGTGAATGCATGTCGGCCGCAGGCCAACAGGCGACATTCGCGAAATGAAAGAGGCCGCCAACTCGAGCGGCCCTAGTGGATCGCTCCCAATTTCTTGGTTGCGAGAGCCGTTTGTGCGCGCTCCGGGGTCGATCTTCTAGTCCGATGCTAGTCGCAGCGACGGACCCTGCGGACCGAACCGTCGTCACGCTCGATCGTGACGGTGCGGCATCCGCGATATCCGCGATCATATCCGTAGGCGCGGTAAGCGGGCCGATCATAGTCTCGATCGTAACGGGGCTGCGGGCCCACTCTTACGCCGCCGAGCGGAGTATCAACGGCAACCTGAGCTGACGCGGGTGCAATGGAAATCGGCGTGGCCATGGCGAAACCGGCAACCGCCAGTGCGCCGGCCAATAACAGCGTCCTCATGAGAGCTCCTCCTGAGTTGTTGAATTGCTCTCCAACATCCCAGGTCGGGCAAGGTTCCTGCGGGCTCGCACTCGGGGCGCCCGCCTCGGATGGTTGCGGACGGAAACCCGCCGTACATGTTCCTGAATCGAATTGGTATGGCCGGGATGTCTGTTGAGGGCCAAAAGCGGACGGTGATGCGCGCTTTTCTCAGTTGTTCGTCGGCGGCAGATCGTTCGGGCCGTACTGCTTGAACTCGAAGATCTTGCGCGTCAGGCCGGGCGCAAGCGCCGAGATCGGGTTGACACGCAGCACCGGCTGGTTTGGCGTTCCCACCACCTCATAGGTCACGCCGATCAGGCCTTCATTGCTGCCGGCGCCGAGGAATATCCCGAAGAACGGGATCTGGCCGAACATGTTGTTCAACCCGTACATCGGAATGAAGGTGCCGTTCATGCGCACCTGATTGCCGATATAGTCGATGCTGCCCTCGATGGTCGCGCCGATGCTCGGTCCCTTGACCACGCCGTTGCGGATCGAGAGCTGGCCGCTCTGGCGTGTGAACTCGGCGCGCAGCGCATCGAACCCGATGCCGTTCTGGGTGCTGACCGGCCCGCCGGCGACGGCGCGATCGAGCTGCGTTTCGCCCTTCACCGAGAAGCCGGTGATATTGAGGAGCCCCTCCCTGGGTCCCGGCTCGGGAATCGGCGGCTCCATCGCAAGCATGAGCTGGCCACCGACCACCTTCGAATAGGTGTCGATGAAGCGCAGGAACGAGCCGGCGTCGGCGGTTTGCAGGAGGATCACTTCCCGCGCCTGTTGACGCCGCAGGTCGGCGTTGACGGGGGTATCGCGGCCGACCTTGCCGCTCAGCGAAAACGCCTTGAAGTACCCGTTGCGGCGCGAGACCTTCGCGTCGACGCCGCGCAGCGCCTCGCCGTTGAAGCCTGCCACCGCGCCGAGTTTCAGGTCGATATCGAAATCGGTGGTCCTGGTCTTGCTCTTGGGATCGCTGTCGCGGCCGGAGATCGCCGATTTCAGGAAGCCGCGGCCATCGAACACGTCGCCGCGCATCGTCACCTTGATCACACCGTCGGGACCGCGATCGGCGCGCAGCGACGTCTTGTCGCCTTCCGACGGCGCATAGGTCGGGAAGTTCGCATTCATGAGGTCGCCGTTCTGGTCGACCTCGATCGCGCCCTTGATCGACACGCCGGCGCCGTCGATCGAGATGTCCTCGAACCGCGTCGATTGCCCCTTCGGCACCACGTTGAAGGTCGCCTTGCCGGCCCTGCCCGACGCCTTGACCCAGCCGGGCAGGATGTTGTCGAGCTTGAGCTGGGTCAGGTCGGCCTCGACGCCCATCTTGGTGGTGGGGTTGTCGCCGCTGCCGATCTTGCCGTTCAGCTTGATCGGGATCGCGCCGGAGACCGCGGGACCGAGATCGAGCCCGAGGCGCGCGCGGCCCGCATCGTCGAGCGTCGCCTGCAGCTTGACGTCGGCGTCGCCTTCGGCCGGCTTGCGGTAGTCGAGCGAGGCCGCCTGCCCGTTGATCTTGACGTCGCCCTTGACCTGGAAGCCGGCGTTGCTGGCAACCAGCTTCAGCGCGTTGGCCTCGAGCTTCTGGTTCATCACCAGCTTGTCGACCGCGACGCCGGAGATATCCGCAGTGACGGAGTAAAGCGTATCGGCCTTGGTCAGCTCGCCCTTCACCGGCATACCGAGATTGATCGTGGCGGTGACGTTGCCCTTGCTGGCGTTGGGATCGATCGGAGGACCGGAGAGATCGCTGAGCCGGTCGGAGGCGAGAATTTCGGCGGCGGCCGGCACCGGGCAATCGACCCGGAACTTGACCTTCGACGGCGACGGCTTCGGCGCCATGTCCGGCACCTCGAAGGTGAAATCCGAGATCGTGATCTTGCGGCCCGCCGGCGTGTCGGCGATGCCCTGGTTGATGGTCACGGTCGCGGTGCGGCCGGTCACCCTGGCCTTCAGATCCGCGTCATGCACCGCCGGCATCTGATCGACCGGGCGGACCGTGACTCCAGAGGCGACGATGTTGACCGAGAGACCGTCATCCGGGATCGGCGGTCCCTTGCGCGACAGATTATGCACCGGCGAATTGACGCCGACGTCGATGCGCTGGAGCGTGCCGCGGTCGATCCGCTCGAGCACCCATTCGCGCACCTCGGGCACGATGATGACCGGCCACATCCGCTTCAGGGCGGAGGCCGACATCGGCGTGCCGGCGAAACCGAGTTGCAACCGCGGCTCGCCGGAATAGTCGATGCTGCCGGTGCCGGCGACGCCGATCTCGCCATTGGAGATGTCGGCCTGGGTCAGCAGCACCCGCTTCCTCTCGGTGTCGAACCGGAAGCCGATGTTGATGCGGTTGAAGATCAGCGGCGGCTCGTTCTTGTCGGCGTCGGCCAGCACGATGGTGCCGCCCGACAGGCCCGCCTGCCAGTCGGTGACGTTGTCGTTCGGCGGCTCCAGATGCCCGAGCAGCGTGATGCGGTTGGCGCCCGAGATGACCTTGATCGGCGCCAGCAGCACGCGCCGCCCCGAATCCCATTCGACGCTCATCTCGGCCGAATCGACCGGCATCGGGTAGTCGGGCGTGTCGGTGTCGATGATGTTGCCGGCGCCGACATTGATCTTGCCGCGGAAATAGGTCGGCAGGCCGTCGCGGCCGAGTTCGCCCTTCAGCTCGCCCGACAGCGGCAGGTCGGCGGTGTAGGTCAGATCCTTGGTCCTGAGCGCGAGCAGGATGTTCCGGGTCGACACCTTGTCGGCCTTGATGTCGACCGAGCGCACACCGTTCTGCTGCGGTCCGACCAGGACGCGGACCGACCAGGGATTGGCGCCCTCCTCGCCGAAGCTGAGCGCAACGCCACCGCCGCTCGGGCGCCGCAGGCTCAGGCTGATATTCTCAAAGCTCCATTTGTTGCCGCGCTGCTGGTCGTCGACGACGAGATTGCCGTTCTTCAGGCCGATCTCGTTGAGGTTCTGACCATCGAGGCCGGTCAGGCTGAGGCTGTCGAGCCAGTCGAGACCGGCGAGCAATCCGCTCTGGGCCGAATCGGGCAAGGCCGCAGAGGGCTCGGAGGCTGCCGGCGGCGCAGCAACCGGCGGCGGTGCTGCGGGCGCCGGGCGCGGGAATGTCGGCGGCATGCCCGCCTCCCGCTTGGAGGCAACGCCGGTGGCCAGCGGCTTTGCGGTGTCTCCGGCGGACACCGTCACATTGCCGTCGGGCGTAATGCGCACCGACAGTTCCGCATCGACCAGATTGAGACTCTCGGCCCGCAACTGGCCCATCAGCAGCGCCGTGCCCGACAGGCGCACTTCGGCTTTCGGCGCGCTGGCAACGACTGCATGGTCGCGATCGCGGACGATGATGTCGCGGATGCGCACCGCGATCCGCACGCGGCCGGCACGCTCGATCTGCGTTCCGCCGACCTCGACCGTGTTGCCGTGGCCGATGTTTTCCTCGATCGCCGCGGCAAGCCACGGCGTCGCCAGATCGAGATTGATCGGACCGGCGCCAAGTCGCCACCACAGTGCGCCGAAGCAGGTCGCGAACATCAAGACCAGCACCACGAGCACCAGTCCGATGCGACGGATCCAGCGCTCGCCATGCAGCCAGCGCTGCATGCCGGAGCAGAAATCGGTGAAGCGGTGCAGGTTGGTATTGGAACGCGCCAGCAATTGCCGCGCACGGTTGCCCGCCGCCTCATCCTGCTCGTCCCACGCGGCGTCGTCTTCCCATTGCGAGAAGTCAGCTCCGGCGCGCGGATTTGGACCCTGCGGCGACGTGTTCCTTGCCATTGCCTCTCGGTGCTGACGGCGAAGCTGATCGCCGCCATCGGGGCGCCCCTCGATTCGTATCGAGCGCTCCTGTGCCGGCATCGCCGCCTATCCTCGCCTAATCATGTTACTCGCCGATGGCCCCCGGAACGGACCAAACCAACCAATCAAACGACAATTCAGCAAGCGGACGGGTAACGCGTCGAATTCCTTGTCACCATACTCCGTGGCCATCAAACTTGCCCAGCGGCCGCTGCGAATCCGGCCGCCGCGAATAAGACCCGCAATACCCCAATGGTTGAGCTTCGGAAAGCGACGAAAGGAAGGCGTATGTCCAAGAAAACGCGCATGAAATCCTCCAACACAACCGGAAAGCGGGTCGCAACAAAGGCTGCGCGCGCCGCAAGCGCAAGCACTGGGAAGTCCGCGACGAAAACCCGCACAGCGGTTGCGAAGAAGGCAGCGGCCAAGAAGACGACCAAGAAAACGTCGAAGGCAAAGACCGCCGCGGGTGTTCAAGCCAAAGCCTCGCACAAGGCCGCATCGAAACCGTTAAAGCTAGAGCCGGCCGCGACCGTGACCAAACCGTCCGCCGTCACACTGGCCGAAGGCGCCGCGGCACCGGCGTTCGACCTGCCGCGCGACGGTGGAGGCAGCGTTTCGCTTGCGGATTTCGCCGGCAAGAAACTGGTGCTGTTCTTCTATCCGCGCGCCGACACCCCGGGCTGCACGAGGGAGGCAATCGATTTCACCCGGCTCAAAAGCGAGTTCATCGCCAACGGCACCGAAGTGGTCGGCATTTCCGCCGATACGGTTAAGGCGCAGGAGTCATTTCGAAACAAACACCAGCTTGCGGTGCCGCTGGTCTCGGACGGCGCGCATCAGATGCTGGAGGCGTATGGCGCCTGGGGCGAAAAATCTATGTATGGCAGGACCTTCATGGGAATTATTCGCACCACGGTTCTGGTCGATTCCAGTGGAAAAGTCGCCCGCATCTGGCGCCATGTGAAGGTCGACGGCCATGCCGAAGCGGTACTGGAGGCCGCCCGATCGCTCTGACGGGAGCGGTTCCGTTTCCTGAAAATTAACCATACAGGGCTCAAATCGGCCCCGCAAATTAGCCGTACGGAGCTTGGTCCGACCGGCCGCGGGAGTACCGATGTCGAGCCGGTCCGGTCACCACGAATACCAGAAACACCATCATCCCCAGGACCATGGCCGGACGCCGTCGCGCCGTCCGGCCGCCCATCATGCCGCACCGGCTGCTGCCGCGGCGGCCTCCGGCGAGGGCTACACGCTGGTCCACGCCGGCAAGCAGGTCCGGTTCGGACCGGTCGTCTTCTGGATCGCGGTCGGCACCGTGGTCCTGCTCGGCATGTGGTCGGCGGCGACCGCGACCTACTTCGCGTTCCGCGACGACGTGCTGACCCGGCTGATCGCGCGCCAGGCCGAGATGCAATATGCCTACGAGGACCGCATCTCCGAGCTGCGCGCCAAGGTGGACCGCACCACCAGCCGCCAGCTGCTCGACCAGGAACAGTTCGACCAGAAGCTCGACCAGATCATGAAACGGCAGTCGACGCTGGAATCGCGCGCCACCGCGCTCGGCGCGATGCCTGACGCTGCGACCACCGGATCGATCAAGCCGCAGGGCCGCGCCGAGGCGGCGCCCTCCTCCGGCACGCCGAAGCCGTCCCCGATCAGCGACACCGTGATCTTCGTGGCGCCGCCGGATCGCGAGGCGCGGCTCGAATCGCGCGCACCGCTGATCGCCAAGACGCAGCCGAACCAATTCGCCAAGGCACAAGGCGTCGACAACGTCCTGGTCCGTCTGCAGACCTCGCTTGACCAGGTCGAGCGGCGCCAGGTCGCAGCCCTCTCCTCGGTTGAGGAGAGCATCGATTCCAAGGTGCGGCGGATGCGCGGCGTGATCTCCGACCTCGGCCTCAACATGGCGCATCTCGAAGCAGCTGCGCCGCGCTCCGGCATGGGCGGCCCGTTCGTGCCGGTGAAACTTTCCGCCGACGCCGGTCCGTTCGAGCGCCAGCTCTACCGCATCAACATCAATCGCGCGCAGATGCAGCGGCTGAACCAGACGCTTGCGCTGGTGCCCTACCGCAAGCCCGTGGTCGGCGAGGTCGAGTTCACCAGCGGCTTCGGCGTCCGCACCGATCCGTTCCTCGGCCGGCCCGCGATGCACACCGGTCTCGACTTCCGCGCCGCGCAGGGCGATCCGGTGCGCGTCACGGCCAACGGCAAGGTGGTGTCGGCGGGCTGGGCCGGCGGGTACGGCCGCATGGTCGAAGTCGATCACGGCAACGGCCTGTCGACCCGCTACGGCCACCTCTCCGAGATCGGCGTCAAGGTCGGTGAGTACGTCAGGATCGGCCAGGTGATCGGCGCCGTCGGTTCGACCGGCCGCTCCACCGGTCCGCATCTGCACTATGAGACCCGGATCGACGGCGAAGCGGTCGATCCGCAGAAGTTCCTGCGCGCCGGTGTCCGGCTCAGCGCGGGCTAGCTCAAGCCCACAACGATCGATCTGAACATCGGCGCAAGCGTCTCGCTTGCGCCGGTTTGCATTTGCGGCTCAGCGCCGGCCGCCGCCGCCCATGCCGCCACCCGGCCCGCCGCCACCGAATCCGCCGCCAGGCCCGAACGGGCCACCGCCGCCGCCGGGACCGAAGGGTCCGCCGGGCGGTCCGAAGCCGCCGGGGCCAGGGCCGGTCGCTCCGCCACCCAGGGGATCCGGTGCAGCACTGCCGCCGGGCGGCGCGCCACCCGGCGCACCGGACGGCCCTCCGCCGGGGCCTCCAGCCGGACCGCCGCCCGGCGCGCCGCGCCCGCCCGGTCCAGGTCCTGATCCGTGGCCTGATCCGTGGCCCGATCCATGTCCCGGCCCCAGTCCGCCGCCACCCGAGCCGCGGCCGGGCGTGCCGGGATTGCGCACCGACGAGCCCGGGAACTTGCCGACCGATTGCACCGACTCGACGCGCAGTTCGCGTGTACCCGACAGCTCTGCGTTGACGACGACGCGCGTATCGGCCGCCGGCGAGAAGCGCGAATGATCGCGCGCGACGAAGCCGGAGCCGAGCTGCAGATCATTGCCGACCCGCCGCACATAGGCCTCGATCAACAATCGCTTGGCGCCGGTGAGATCGGAGAAGTCGTCGGCGCGGCTGCGCGACACCTGCATCACGCCCTGCGCAACATGGCCCTCGGCCTGCACGCGCTGACCGACCAGCGCCGCGTCGACGCCGGCGAGCTTGAGCTCGCCGATCCGCAAGGTGCCTGCGCGGTCGCGCTCGAGCGGACCGGCGACGCGCATCGCGGCGTCATGGCGCTCCTGCACCAGACTTGCGACGACGACGCCGTCGGTGCGGCGCAGCCCGAACACCGCGACCTGCGCGCCCGGCTTCAGCCAGCTCTCGCGGCCGGTCCAGGCGACTTTCTGGCCGAGCACCGTCAGTTCGCCCGGTTTCACCTGCTCGACCGGCCCGGTCACCTCGCTCGTCACATCGATCCGCCTGGTCGACAACGTGCCGCCGGCATCGCGTTCCGCCACCACGCGCGCAAGCTGTCCGATCCGCAGCGCCTTGGCACTCGCCGCCTCGCCGTCGATCCTGACCGGCACGTCGGCCGCATAGGCGACGCGCTCGCCGTTGACATAGATCGAGCCGAAACGCTGGATCACGCCGACGATGCCGGTGCCGCCGATACCTTGATCGGAGCCGGTGATCCCGGTGCCGCCGATGCCCTGATCGTTGCCGCGCTTCTTCACCTGCGCGCCGGCGAGCGACGTTCCGGCAAGCCAGAAGCCGATCAGCAGCGCGCGGCGGGAGATCGCCGGTGGGCCGTTCACGACGCACCGCCTTCGTCGGCATCATCATCGACCGGGCCGTCGGGGCCCTCGCGATAGATGTAGATGCCGAAATTCCAGCGGTAATCGCCGCCCTTGTCTTTTGCGAGCGCGCGGTTGGCTTCGCGGTTGGCGACCTTCAACGCCTCCATCGCGAGCTCGCGCGAGCGGCCTTCAAGTCGTTTTGCCAGCTTGGCCGACAGGCCGTCGTAATGCACCGCGCGTTCGAGGAAGC
This sequence comes from Bradyrhizobium sp. USDA 3364, assembly GCF_054056355.1. NCBI lineage: Bacteria > Pseudomonadati > Pseudomonadota > Alphaproteobacteria > Hyphomicrobiales > Nitrobacteraceae > Bradyrhizobium > Bradyrhizobium sp. USDA 3364. The sequence goes on along the minus strand of NZ_JBSRYG010000002.1, from coordinate 6,718,831 downwards.
GCGGCGCGGCCGAGGACACGTTGAGCTCGGCGGCCGCGACATGGTCGTGCAGATTGCGCCCGAGATAGTGCCATTTGCGATCGTCGTCGCCATGCGGCACGAAGGCCTCCTCGACCAGCATGATCTCGTCGTCGTCATTGATGGTGACGAGCTTGCGGTCGAGCCATTCGTCCAGCACCGCGCGCGGCCGCACGTCCTTGGTGATCGATTCGACCAGCGTCTCGAACGACGGCGCGCCGCCGTCCGCGGTGCGCGGCAGCGGCAACGGATCGCCCTTCGCATCGGTGAACTCGGGCGCGGCCAGCCAGCGTGCGATGATCGCGCTGGTGCGCGACAAGGTCGCCGGCACCGCATTGACCGGCGCGCCCGCGCCGCGGAGCCGCCCCACCTCCTTGCGGTGGATGCCGGTCAACAGGCTGACGCGGCTGTCGGTCTGCTCCTTGCCTTCGAGCGCGAAATCATGCTCGGCGACGTTGACATAGAGCTCGCGCAGCAGCTGGGTCAGCGCCGGGAACGTCATGCCGCCGCGGATGCAAAGCCGGACCAGCGGGCGCAGCATCCGCGCCAACGGCGAATGCAGCTGCGCTGCGGCGATCGGCGCGGACGATCCCACCTTCGACTTCGGGGCCTTGGCATTCATGCCCAAGTTTTAGCCGCCCGCTGCGTGGGATACAATCCCACCTCACTTGACGTGTGACATTTTCCCACTTATGGGAAACAAAGATACCTCGGGACGCAACGCACGCTTGCGGGCGCTGACGTCGCGGGGCCCGGCACTGCCGCCATCGATACGGACCGCTGCATGACATCTGCCCGATTCGACCTCGCGATCGCAGAAGCCTGCCGGATCGCCCAGGTTCCCTACGAGGAGTTCGTGTCGACGGTGATGGCGGGCGGCTATCCCTGCCTGCCGGGCGTGGTTCCCGGCACGCCGCGCCGCTTCGACGAAATCGATTTGCTGGCGCTGTACATCTACGGCCGCCTGCTCGCCTTCGGCTTCGGTGCCCTGCGCTCCGGCGAATATGCCAGCCGCGCGCATGCCGGCCTCTGCACCGAGCCGCGGGCGAAATCGATCTCGATCGCGCTGACGTCGGACGGCGGCAAGCGCGTCGTCATCGAGCAGGACCTGCAGCGGCCCGTCGCCGCGATGCTGCCCGAGCGAATCCATTTCGACATCGCCGCCATCAGGCTTCAGCTGCAGGCGTCCGCCGCGAGCAACGCGGCCGAGCCGGCCTGACGCTCCGCTAGACACTTCCGCATTGGTTCCTCGGTCGCGCGAGGTTGCGGCGCGAGCGTACCGTCATGCGCGCCGATCCCTCCCCCGCAAAAAAGTTGTCCACCGCCATACGTGGGACATAATCCCACACTTTAGTCCGACGTCATTGACGTGTGAAATTTTCCCACGTATCCAGAATCCGTTCAGCAGGGAATCCGACGCAATGTCTCTTCGTTCGGTCCGGTTCGCCGCCACCACACTCCGCTTCACGCCGCAGGCGTCTTGCTGGTTCACGCCGCAGGCGCCCTGCGGCCCGATCGAGCCGGTGTTTCCGGCGCTGCTGCGTTCCGCGGTGTTCTTCGCCGCGCTGGCGCTGCCGTTCGTTCTCGCCCTGTACGCAGCATGATCCGGATCGAGCCGCCCATGATCGTCGTCAACGAGCCGGCCCGGCGTCCATCGGTGCTGCACATCTTCAAGGTCTACTACCCCGACCTGTTCGGCGGCACGCTGACGGTGATCCGCGACATCTGCGCTGGGCTGAAGGACACCTTCAACGCCGCCGTACTGGTCTGCTCGCGCTCCGGCGGCGAGCGGCAGATCGTGGTCAACGACGTTGCCGTCGAGCGCGTGCATTCGTTCGGCGACGTGCTGTCGCTGCCGGCGGCGCCGACCTACCCGTGGCGGCTGTGGCGCCGCATCGCCGATCACGATCTGCTGGCGCTGCACGCGCCCTTCCCGCTCGCCGACCTCGTGTTCGCGTTCGGGCTCGGCCGCACCCGTCCGCTGGTCGTGCACTGGCACGCCGACATCGTCTCGCACGCGGCGTTGCGCTTTCTCGTCGAGCCGATGATGCGGCGGACCTTGCGGCGCGCCGCGGCGATCATCGTGTCCGATCCGGTGCTGATCGAAACCGCACCGCTGCTGCAGGAATTTGCCGACAAATGCCACGCCGTTCCATTTGGTGTGGACGTTGCGAAATATGACCGGCCGGCCGCGCAAATGGACGACGTCAACATCCGCGGCCGCCTGGTCCTCGCCTGCGGACGGCTCGTCCCCTACAAGGGCTTCGACGTGCTGGTGCGATCAGCCCATGCCCGCAACTTCGAGGTCTGGATCGTCGGCGAGGGCCGCGAGCGCGAGAATCTCGAGCAGCTGATCCGCGACTATGGCCTGCAGGACCGCGTCCGCCTGCTCGGCTCGGTGTCCGAGAGCGAGCGCGTCAAGCTGATGCGCATCGCCGACGTGTTCGTGATGCCGTCGGTGACAAATGCCGAGACTTTCGGCCTGGTGCAGCTCGAGGCGATGGCCGCGAGCCGCCCCATCGTCAACACCGCGCTCGACACCGGCGTTCCGCATGTCGCCCGGCACGGCCTCGAAGCCATCACGGTGCCGCCCGGCGATCCCACCGCACTCGCCGACGCCATCGAGACGCTGATCAACGATCCGGAGCGGCGCCGCCGCATGGGTCAGGCCGCGCGGCATCGCGCGATGACAGAATACTCGACAACAGCCTTCAAGGAGGGAGTGGAGACGGTGTACCGCAAGGTCGTTGCCGAAGAGGCCGCCACGAAGGATGCAGGCTCGTCAGCCCCAGGCTTGCATCCCCAAATGGCCGGTCGCGTCGGCGCGATCCGGATCGCCGCCGCGCTGGCATGGTCCGACATGCGGCATCGTTACGTCCGCTCCCTCCTTGGACCCTTCTGGATGTCGATCCAGATGGCGATCATGGTGGCCGTGCTCGGCTCGGTCATCGGCCATCTCTCCAACGCCAGCGCGGTGGCGCGGCTGCCGATGCTGGCCGCGAGCCTCACGGCCTGGACCTTCCTCAACAGCGTCGTGCTCGACGCCACCACCGCGTTGCAGAACTCGGCCAGCCTGATCAAGGATCGCGCGCTGCCGCCGGTGATCTTCCTGCTGCAATGTACTTTCCGGCAGGCACTGTTCGCGGCCCACAACGCGGTCGTGCCGTTGGTGCTGTGGCTCGCGCTGACGCCGCGCGATTTCAGCGGCGCCATCGCCGCCCTGCCCGGCTTCGCTTTGTTCGTCGCTTGTACAATGGCCCTGAGCCTCGTGCTCGGCGCACTGGCGACGCGCTACCGCGATATCAAGCCGATCATCGAGTCCTCGCTGACGCTGGCATTCCTGGCTTCGCCGATCATCTGGACATCGGAGATGATCGATCGCGGCTCGACCGTGATGCGGCTCAATCCGCTGACCCATCTGTTCGCGATCTGGCGGGATCCGCTGGCGACCGATCACGTCGCGATGACGAGCGTGATCTATGTGCTGGCCTGCCTCGCCGCGCTCGCGGTCGCCGCGACCGTCACCATCGTGCACCTGCGCAAAGCGGCGTTCTGGATCTAGCACATGGCAAGCATCCAGCTCCGCGACGTCTGCCTCGATTATCCGCTGTACGGCGCCTACGACTTCTCGCTGAAGCGCCGCCTGCTCGGCCGCCTGTTCCGCCGGAGCAGCGAGATGCGCACCATCCGCGCGGTCGACAACATCTCGATCGAGGCGAAGGCCGGCGCCCGCATCGGCCTCGCCGGCCCGAACGGCTCCGGCAAGTCCACCCTGCTGCGGCTGATCGCGGGCGTGTTCCCGGCCAGCAGCGGCCAAGTCGAGATATCGGGCAACATCGTGCCGCTGCTCGGCCTCGGTGCCGGCGTCAATCTCGATTTCGTCGCCGCCGACAATATCAACCTGCTGCTGCGGATCTCTGGGCGCACGCCGACGCCGGCGATCCTGGACGAGATCTGGGCCTTCACGGAGCTGGAGCCGCGCATGCAGCGGCTGCCGCTGCGCATGTTCTCGTCGGGCATGCTGATGCGCGTGCTGTTCGCGACCGCGACCGCGTTTCCCGCCGACATCCTGCTGCTCGACGAATGGCTCAGCGTGGTCGACGAGAACTTTTCGGCCAAGGCGGAGCAGCGGCTGCGCAGGATGGTCGAGACCGCGGCAATCGTGATCATCGCCTCGCACGACCACGCGCTGCTGCGGCGGACCTGCAACAGCATCATCAACCTCGATCACGGCCGCATCGCCAGCACCGTTGCGCTGGATGCGCCCGTCCCGCATCACCTCGAGCTCAGAGAAATAAGCGCATGACAAAGATCCTGGTCGTCAGCGAGGCGCTCGGCGAGCCCAACCACAAGCGCGGGATTTTCCATTTCACGCGCGAGCTGATCCGCTCGCTGGCCGGCGACGGTCATGCCCTGACCCTCGTGGTGGAGACGACGCGCCGGTACCGGAAGCTGCGCCGCAGGCAGCAGCGGACGCGCCTGCTGCCCGAGGACTCGCGGCTGATCGAGCTGCTCGCGCTGTATCGTTACCTCGATGAAACCGACATGAGCTCGCCGATCATGCGCGGCGGCCTGCGTCGCACCGTCGACTGGTTCAAGCACAAGCTCGACGCGGCGACCTCGCTGGAATTCATCATCGCCTTCCTGCGCTCGATTCATCTGCTGCCGACCAGCGTCAAGCTGATCGAGAACCGGACCGAGGGCCTCGAATACATTCCGACCGATCTGCGCCATCTCGAGCTGTTCGGCGATTTCCTGCTTGAACCCGGCTTCTACACCTATCAGGACACGTCAGCCCTGACCCGGTTGCCCCCGCCGCGGGTCGATGCGCGCGACTACGACGTCATTCTCATCGACACGCCGACCCGGGTCGCGATCCAGCGCCGCCCGGGCGCAAAGGTGATCTGCGTGGTGCACGACCTGCTGCCGATCACCGATCTCAAGCTGGACGACATCGCCACCCGCCTGTTCCTGTCGCGCCTTTTCACCAGCGTGCATCAGGCCGATGAGCTCGCCTTCGTCTCGAACTACAGCATGAACCGCTTCCGCGCCCTGCTCCCGCAATATGCGCACATTCCGGCGCGGGTGGTCTATCCGCGGACCCGTTTCGATGTGGCGGAAGCGCCGCCTGCGCCGGTGCCGGCCACCGTCTCGGCACGACCGAGCTTCGTCGTCATCGTCTCGAATGAGCCCCGCAAGAACCTCGCGGCCGTCATCCGCGCCTTCCGCAAGCTGCCGCAGGCCGATCTCGTCGTGATCGGCTATGCCGGTGGCGCCAACCAGGCGCGTAATCTGCCGAAGAACGTTCGTTTCTCCGGCTATGTCGATGAGAACGAGAAGGCGGCGCTGATCGCGGGCGCGCATGGCCTGATCATGCCGAGCCTGGCCGAAGGCTTCGGGGTCCCGATCATCGAGGCATTCGCGGCCAACACGCCGGTGCTGTGCTCGGACATTGCCGTGTTCCGCGAGGTCGCGGGCGAGCTCGCCGACTATTTCGATCCGTTCTCGACCGAATCGATCTGCGCCTCGGTGAGGCGTGTGCTGGCACAGCACGAGCAATGGCGCGACCGCATCCACGAGCGCCGGACCGAACTCGCCGAGCGCTTCGGCCACCACACCCAGGCGCGCGACCTGCTGGCCCATCGGGCTGCCCCGGACGTCGCGGCGGCCGCCGCGGCTCTCACCGCCGCGATGACGAACTTCAGCGGCGCGACCGTGCACGGCGTGTGACCGGTCATGAGCACCGATTCCGACGCCTTTGGCCTCGCCATCGAACCGCCAGCACGATGGCGCGACCGCGGCCGCGCCTGGTGCGATTCCCCCGCCTATACCCGCGCCATCGACATCCTGATCGCGCTGGCCGCAGCCGCGCTGCCGTGGTCGACGACGGCGCTCGCCGTCTTCATGCTGCTGTGGCTTGTCGTCGTGATCCCGACCATCGACTGGGAGCAGTTCATTCTCGACCTTGCGCAGCCGGCCTTTGCATTGCCGATCGCGCTGGTCGCGCTCGCGGTGATCGGCGTGGCGTGGTCGGAGGCAGGCTGGGCCGAGCGGCTGCACGGCATCAAGCCGCTCAGCAAGCTGTTGCTGCTGCCGTTCCTGCTCGGCTACTTCCGGCACTCGCAGCGCGGGTTCTGCGTGTTCGCCGCCTTCCTGGCGTCGTGCACGCTGCTGATGATCCTGTCCTGGATCGTGCTGGCGCTGCCGCAGCTCAAGCTCGCGCACACCGCATCCGACGGCGTGCCGGTCAAGAACTACCTCGATCAAAGCCAGGAATTCGCGCTCTGTGCCTTCGCGCTGGCGCTGCCGGCGTTGACGGCGCTGCGGGCCCGGCAATGGCGGATCGCCGCCGGCGCCATTGCGCTGATGCTGCTGTTCGTCGTCAACATGCTCTACGTCGTGTCGGCGCGGACCGCGCTGGTCTACATGCCGGCGCTGCTGATCCTGTTCGCCTCGCTGCATCTGTCGCGTCGCGCCACGCGGCTTCTGTTCGCCGGTGTCGCCGTAACCAGCCTCGTGGTCTGGACCACGTCGCCCTATCTGCGCCAGCGCATCGCCGACGTCGGCATCGAGTATCGCGCGCAGGATACCTCGGGCATCGCCTCCACGGCGCAGCGCCTGACCTATTGGCGGAAGTCGGTGAAGTTCATCGCCGCGGCGCCATGGCTCGGGCACGGCACCGGCTCGATCCAACATATGTTCACGCAGGACGCGGTCGGACGGGCTGGCCTCGAGGCCGAGGTGATCAACAACCCGCACAACCAGACCCTCAATGTCGCGATCCAGTGGGGATTGATCGGCATCCTGCTGCTGTACGCAATGTGGACCAGCCACGTCAGGCTGTTCGCCGGCCGCGACCTCGTGAGCTGGATCGGGCTCGCCATCGTCGTGCAGAACATCACGAGCTCGCTGCTCAATTCGCATCTCGCCGATTTTCACGAGGGCTGGATGTACGTGATCGGCGTCGGCGTCACCGGCGGCATGGCGCTGCGCGCCCGCCGGCCGGAGAAGATCGTCGCGGCAGGTCCCACGCCAGCCAACTGAAACGGACTTCCCTGCACCCACGACCCGTGCAACACACTCGATGTCGTCCCGGGCAAGCGAAGCGCGACCCGGGGACCCATAACCACAAAATGCTCGTTGTTGCACGACGCTGGAGCCACGGCTCGGTTCAGCAACACGCGCCAATGGTTATGGGTCCCGGCTTTCGCCGGGACGACAGTGGTGTTTGCCGAGCCAGCGCCGCCCACATAGCGACCAAGCCCCCTACCGCGACGCCTCGTGCCCGACCTCGCCCGTGATGACGTCGCCGAACAGCTCCCACGCCTCGCCGTTGAACCGCATCAGCTGCATCTGTTCGATCGGAAAGTAATCGTCCGCGGAGGTATTGACCATGACGCCGGGCAGCATCAGGTCGGAGTGGAAGTTCTTCAGGCTGGCGGCCTGCTTCATGACGTTCTCGCGCGTGAGATTGTCGCCGCACTGCTTCAGCACCTGCACCATCGCCTCGGCCTGCACATAGCCATAGAGGTTGTTGGCGTTGCCTTTGTCGCCGTCGGGATAATACTTGTCCATGAAGGCGCGCCAGCTCGAGACCGCCGGATCCTTGTCCCAGGTCGGATCGGTCGGGTCCTTCAGATAGGCCGTCGAGATGATGCCCTTGGAATATTCCAACCCCGCCGGCTTCAGCACCGAGGCGACCGAGGTCGCGGTGTTGGCGAGAAAGAATTTCGGCTTCCAGCCGAGCTCGCCGACCTTGCGGATCGCCTGGGCCGAGCCCTTCGGCGCCGCCCAGGAGAAGAAGATGTCGGCGCCGGAATCGTGCAGCGCGACGATTTGCGAGTCGATCGAGGGATCGGACACCTCGTAGGACTTGTCGGCGATGATCATGTTGGCCTTGTCGCCGAGCCCGTCCTTCAGGCCCTTGAACTGATCCTTGCCGGCGTCGTCGTTCTGCCAGAACACCGCGATCTTGCTGTTGGGGAATTTGTCGCGGATATATTTCGCATAGATTCGCCCCTCGCTCTGGTAGTTGGGCTGAAAGCCCATCGTCCAGGGGAAGTTCTTGGGGTCGCCGAATTTGGTGCCGCCGGAGGCAACGAACAATTGCGGCACCTTCTTGGCATTCATGTATTTCATGATCGCCGAATTGGAGGGCGTGCCGAGCGGCTGGAAGATCAGCAGCACCTCGTCGCTCTCGACCAGCTTGCGCGCCTGCTCGATCGCCTTCGGCGGCGAATAGGCGTCGTCGTAGCTGATGAAATTGACCTTGCGGCCGTTGATGCCGCCCTGCTCGTTGATCATCTTGAAGAACGCGGCCTCGGTCTTGCCGATCACGCCATAGGACGAGGCCGGGCCGCTGTATGGCATGATGTTGCCGATCTTGATTTCGCCATCGGTCGCGCCGGGGTCGTATTTCTTCTGCGCAGCGGCCGAGGTCGCGGTCAGTGCGACCGAGGTCGCGATCAGTGCGGCACTTGCGAACGCCGCGATTGCGCCAATATATCCAGAACGAGCCGGCATCGTTTTCTCCCGATTTTTGTCGTTGGTTTTGGCGGCAAGTCTCGCAAGGGACGCATGTGCTGGCAAGCGCTGGGTATTTCCGTTGGGCGAAACGGCATTGTTGCCTGGCGTTAATTGTGATTGAAGGTCGGTCTGGGGACCACGAGTCGAGGCGTTCTGATTGCGTAAACCGGACATCCGTACCGGTCCGCGGCACCCGCGTGTTGCGGCCGCGGGCTATGAGATCACGCGCCGCGTCGGCGAGGCTCTGCTGGCGCAGCGCGGCCTGCACAAGGTCAATGGCAGGTTCGCGCAGCGCACGATCGCCTCGATCCGCGACAAGCTGCAGCGCGGCGAGACCGTCTACATCGCAGGCCTCGCCTGCCCCGGCACGCACAACACCGGGGTCGCGCTGATCGAGGTCACCCAGAAGGACGGCCCGCGCCTGATCGTCAACAACGAGGAAGAGCGCTTCTCCGGCAACAAGCACACCAACGAATTCCCGCAGCACGCGCTCGACGACATGCGCAAGGTGTTGCAGCGGATGGGCCGCGACATCGGCGACATCGCCGCCTTCGTCACGACATGGGACTATCCCGCGCTGCTGGCGATGCTGATCCGCACCTCGCTGGAGGAAGCGCCGGCCAGCCTGAAATTGCTGAGCGCGCCGATCGCGCCCGCGATCAATCTGCGTGAGATGGACCAGGTGCGGCGGATCGCGCGCAGGCTCGGCAGGATGTACGGGCTCGGCAAGAAGCTGCCGCTGATCTGCATGCCGCATCACGACAATCACGCCTGGTACTCGCTCACGGCCTCGCCGTTCGCCGATCTGCAAGAGCGCGTTGCGATCGCCGTGCTCGACGGCACCGGCGATGTCGGCTCGCTCTCGCTCTACGTCGCCGAGGACGGCGAGATGAAGCAGCTCTATTGCAACGAGAGCCTGTTCGACTCGCTCGGCGCCTTCTACACCGTGATCTCGTCGAGCCAGGGCGGCTGGACCTGGCTCTCCAGCGAAGGCCGCTACATGGGCGCCGCCGCCTGGGGCGACATGAACCGCGCCACCAATCCGTATTATCAGCGGTTGAAGCAGGTGCTGCATCTCGGGCCCGACGGCACCGTGCAGCTCAATCGCGCGATGGCCAACTGGTATGCCGATCCCGCCGACAATCCCTATCACCAGCCGTTGATCGATATTCTTGGGCCCCCGCTGCGGCCGGACCAGCTGTGGAATCCCGACGCCGTGCTGCGCGTCGAGGACATCCATCACCGCCCCGACACAAAGGACCGCGTCGACAAGGCGGCCGCGACGCAACTGGTGTTCGAGGACGCGATGATCCATGTCATCGATCATCTGCTGCGCGTCACCGGTACCGACCGCCTGGTGCTGACCGGCGGCGTGGCGCTCAACGCGCTCGGCAACATGCGGCTGCTCGAGCATTTCGACGAGGCGTGGTTCGAACATGCGCAGCAGCGCAAGACGCGGCTGCACATGTGGGTGCCGCCGGTGCCCGGCGATCCCGGCGTGCCGATCGGCGCGGCGTGGCTGCTCGCCCATATGGCGGGCGCCCCGCGCGGCGCGCCGCTTTCGCACGCATTCTATTGCGGCCTGCCGCCCTCGAACGCCGACATCACCGAAGCGCTGCGCGCCGACGACGTCGCCTCGACCGAGATCGGCAACGTCGCGACATCGGAGGGACGCGACGCGATTGCCGATCTGATGGCCAGCATGGTGGCGCAGGGCGGCGTGATCGCGATCTACCAGGGCGCGGCCGAGACCGGTCCGCGCGCGCTCGGCCACCGCTCGATCCTCGCCAATCCCTGCGACCCCGAGGTGCGCGAGCGGCTCAACGAGCGCGTCAAGTATCGCGAGGCGATCCGGCCGCTGGCGCCGATGGCGACGCTTGAGGCGGCGCGCGACTATTTCGAACTGGAAGACGGCGCCTCCGACGCCGACTACAACGCCTACAACTACATGGTGCTCACGGCGCATTCGAAGCCGGAGGCGCGCGCGAAGATTCCGGCCGTGGTGCATGCCGACGGCACCGGCCGCATCCAGATCGTGCGCGAGGCGGACGATCCCCTCACCTACGCCTATCTGAAGGCGCTCGGCCGCCATATCGGCGTCGAGATGTCGGTCAACACGTCGTTCAACGTCGCTGGCCCGATCGCGCAGACGCCGGCGCAGGCGATGGACACGCTGCGCCGTTCCAAGGGGCTCGATGCCGTGGTGCTGGTTGCCGATGACGGCACCGCCTATGCCGCCTGGCATGGCGGCGAGCGCGACAGCGGACGCTTCAGCGGATGGTATGCGGCGTGGAAGCGGGCGCGCGGCTGAACCAGGCCAGCACGCGCCCGTCGATCAATAGCAGCGCGCTCGCGATCACGAGCGCGCCGATCACCTCGCGCAGCGCGATCGGCTCGCCCAGCACGAGATATCCGAGCAGCATCGCGGTGACCGGAATGAGCAGCGTCACCAGCATCACATTGGTCGCACCGGAGCGCTGCAGGATCTGGAAGAACACGATGTAGGCCAGCGCCGTCGACAGCGCGGCGAGGCCAAGCACCGCGAGCCATGTCGTCACGTGCGGCATCGGCAGCAGCAACGGCCGCTCGGCTACGCCGGCGACGACGGCCATCATCACGCTGGAGGCCATCATCTGGAACGTCGCCGTGCCCAGCGGCGGCACGCGCTGCGGCAGCCGTCGCCCGACGAGCGCCGCGATGCCGTAGCTGAAGGCGCCCGCGAGGCACAGCAGGATGCCGATGCCTTGCCTGCTCTCGAACCCGAGCGCGTCGCCATGCAGGATCGCAACCCCGATAAGTCCGACCACCACGCCCGCCACGCGGCGCGCCTGCAGCCGCTCCTCGCCGGCCGCCGCCATCACGACCACCGCAAACAGCGGCGTCGTCGCATTGAGGATCGAGGCCAGCCCGCTTGGAATATAGGTCTGCCCGAACACGATCAGCGAGAACGGCAGCGCGTTGTTGAACAATCCCATCGCGAAGAACGGCGCCCAGCCGGACACCCCGCGCGGAAACTCGATCTTCCTAACCCGTAGCAGCGGCAGCAGGATGATTGCGCCGAGCGCAACGCGCAGCAGCACCAGGGTCAGCGGCGGCAATTCGCGCAGGATCACGCCGTTGAAGAAGAACGAGCCGCCCCACAGCACCGACAGCAGGCCGAGCAGCCCCCAGTCGCGGCGATCGATGCTGTTGTCGGCGGAAGCCATGGCGGGCACTCATCTGCGCTGGCGCGGATGCCTAGCCGCCCCGGGCCGCGATGGCCACCCGATTTCCGTGAATGGCTGGTCCGCCTATTTCGGCCGCGACACGATCTCGATCATCTGGCCCTCGTCGGCGTCGGGCGCATGGGCCTTCGCCCTGTCGTAGGCGGCGAGCGCGGCGCGGCTCACGGGTACGCCGGGCAGCAATGTCTCGGCCAGCCGCACCGCATATTCCGCATCCTTGTGGCGCAGCGCCGCGGTGAACGACGCACCGGAGAAATTGCGGTCGATCATCCGCTTGCTGTGGCGGATCACCTGCGGGCTTGCAACCGCTCCGGTCGCGAGCGCCTCAGCCACCAATTGCATGTCGAGACCGGCCTGCTCGGCGATCGCCACGCCCTCGGCGAGGCTCGCGATCTGCACCGCGCCGATCAGGTTGTTGATCAGCTTGAACACGGTGCCGGTGCCGACCGCGCCGAAATGACGGATCGTGCTGCTGATCGGCGCGAGGAACGGTTGCGCACGTTCGAGGTCGGCCGGATCGGCGCCCACCAGCAGCGTCAGCTTGCCGCTGGCCGCCGCCTCCGGCAGGCCGGTGACCGGGCAATCGATGTAGATCAGGCCGCGGCTCCGCAACTCGCCTGCCATCTCAATCGTGTGCTGATACGAGACCGTGGAACATTCGATCGCGAGCGTGCCGGCCTTCATCGTGGCGGCGGCGCCGTCCCTGGTCAGCCAGACGTCGCGCGATGCCGCATCGTCGGCGACCATGGTGACGACCGCATCGGCGTCGATCGCGGCATCCTCCGGCGAGGTCGCCCACAGCGCGCCGCGCGCGATCAGGTCCTCGGCCTTGGCCTTGCTGCGATTCCACACCGCAACCGTGAAGCCGGCATCGAGGTAACGGCCGGCCATGCCGTGGCCCATGCGTCCCAATCCGATGAAAGCGACGCGCGGCATGGCTTAATCCACATCCTCGACCGAGCCGGGCCCGGTGCCGAAGGCACGCTGCGCCAGCGTCGCCGCCATGAATTCATCGAGGTCACCGTCGAGCACCCCCGACGTGTCGGAGGTCTGCACGCCTGTCCGCAGGTCCTTCACCATCTGATAGGGCTGCAGCACATAGGAGCGGATCTGGTGGCCCCAGCCGATATCGGTCTTGGCGGCCTGGTCGGCAGCGGCCTGCTCCTCGCGCTTCTTCAGCTCGATCTCGTAGAGCCGCGCGCGCAGCATATCCCAGGCCTGCGCCCGGTTCTTGTGCTGGGAGCGGCCGGCCTGGCAGACCACCGCGATGCCGGTCGGGATGTGCGTCAGGCGCACCGCCGACTCGGTCTTGTTGACGTGCTGACCGCCGGCGCCGCCCGACCGCATGGTGTCGGTGCGGACATCGGACTCCTTGATCTCGATCTTGATGCTGTCGTCGATCACGGGGAAAATCTGCACCGACGAGAACGAGGTGTGCCGCCGCGCATTCGAATCGAACGGCGAGATGCGCACCAGGCGATGCACGCCGGCCTCGGTCTTCAGCCAGCCATAGGCGTTGTGGCCGGAGATCTGGATGGTCGCCGACTTGATGCCGGCCTCTTCGCCCTGGGACTCTTCGAGGAACTCGATCTTGAAGCCGTGCTTCTCCGCCCAGCGCGTGTACATGCGCAGTAGCATCTGCGCCCAATCCTGGCTCTCGGTGCCGCCGGCGCCGGCATGGACTTCGAGATAGGAATCGAACTTGTCGGCCTCGCCGGAGAGCAGCGCTTCCAGCTCGCGCCGGGCGACCTCCTTCTTGAGGTCCTTGAGCGCCTTCTCGGCGTCGGCAACCACGCCCGCGTCGTTCTCGGCCTCGCCGAGCTCGATCATGCCGATCTGGTCCTCGAGCTCGCGCTCGACCTTGCCGATGCCCGAGAGCGCATCCTCCAGCGAGGTGCGCTCCTGCATCAGCCGCTGGGCCTTCTGGGGATCGTTCCAGAGATTGGAATCTTCTGCGAGCTTGTTCAGCTCAGCGAGGCGTGCCGTCGATTGTTCGACGTCAAAGATGCCTCCTCAGCAGCCCGACTGACTGCTTGATCTCTTCAACAAGGCGTTCGATTTCCGCGCGCATGATCTTTCAGGTGTTGGCTAAAAAGGTTCCGGGGGATGTAGCGACCGGCGCGGCAAAGCGCAATCGGCTTGGCCGAACTATCCCGGCGATTCGGCCGGATGGCCCGCCAGAGCTTCGTTCCGATTGCATCGGAACGAAGCTCCAGGTTTTTGTTCTGACGCGTTTTCTTCACGCGAACCGGTGTCCACTTCGTTCGAAAACGCTCTAATAGAGCCCTCCGGTTCCCGGGCGCATGAAGAAGCCGCCATCGGGCTGCTGCCCGCCATTCTGCGACGGCTGCTGGCCAGGTGCGGGGCCGCGGCCGTCGGCATCGGCGACGCCGATGACCGAGTAGTTGTCCGGCGGCGCGGTGCCCGGCTTGAAGGCTTCGAGGATGGTGTTACCGCCGTCGCCGGGACCAGCCCGCATGCCGGACTTGGCGTCGACCCGGATCAGCTTGATGCCGGCCGGGACCTTGAACGGCGTCGGCGGCTTGTCGGCGAGCGCAAGCTTCAGGAAGTCACGCGCGATCGGCGCGGCCACGTGACCGCCGGTCGCGGCGCGGCCGAGATTGCGCGGCTTGTCGTAGCCCATGTAGACGCCGACCGCGAGATCCGGCGAGAAACCGACGAACCAGACGTCCTTCTCGTCGTTGGTGGTGCCGGTCTTGCCGGCGATCGGCTTGCCGACCTCCTTCACGACGGTGGCGGTGCCGCGCTGGACCACGCCTTCCATCATCTCGGTGATCTGGTAGGCGGTCATCGGGTCGAGCACCTGCTCGCGGCGATCGACCAGCTGCGGCTCCGGCTGGCTCTTCCAGCCGCCCGGCGCGTCGCAGCCGCGACATTCGCGGGTGTCGTGCTTGAAGATGGTGTGGCCGTAGCGGTCCTGGATCCGGTCGATCAGCGTCGGCTTCACCCGGCGGCCGCCATTGGCGAACATCGAATAGGCGGTGACCATGCGCATGACGGTCGTCTCGCCGGCACCAAGCGCATAGGACAGATAATTCGGCAATTCGTCATAGACGCCGAAGCGCTTGGCGTATTCGCCGACCAGCGGCATGCCGATGTCCTGCGCGAGGCGCACCGTCACGGTGTTGAGCGAGCGCTGCAGCGCGTTGCGCAGCGTGGTCGGGCCGTAATATTTGCCGGTCGAATAGTTCTCCGGACGCCAGACGCCGGCGCCCTGCCCCTGATCGATCTCGATCGGCGCGTCGATCACGGTGGTCGACGGCGTATAGCCGTTGTCGAGCGCCGACGAGTACACGATCGGCTTGAACGACGAGCCAGGCTGCCGGTAGGCCTGCGTCGCACGGTTGAACTGGCTCTGGTCGAACGAGAAGCCGCCGACCATCGCGAGCACGCGGCCGGTCCACGGATCCATCGCCACCATCGCGCCCGACACTTCAGGCAATTGCCGCAGGCGATACTGGCCCTCGACCGCCGTGCCCTCCTTGGTCACCAGCGGGTCGGCATAGATCACATCGCCCGGCTGCAGCACCTGCGAAACCGCCGTCGGCGCCTTGCCCTTGCTCTTGGCCCAGCGCACGCCGTCGATCGTGATGATGCCGGTCTGCCGCTCCTTGCTCACCGCGCCGCCGAGTTCGCGGCCCGGCTGGAAGCCGATCCGCGCCGACTGGTCGCTGGTTTCCAGCACCACCGCCATCCGCCATGGCGAGATGTCGGAGAGCGATTTGACGTCGGCAAGCTTGACGCCCCAGTCGCCGGAAATATCGAGCTTGTGCAGCGCCCCGCGCCAGCCTTGCGCCTCGTCGTAGTTGACGAGGCCGGCGACCATGGTCTTGCGTGCCATCACCTGGATCTTGGGATCCAGCGTGGTGCGAACCGACAGGCCGCCTTCGTAGAGTTTCTTTTCGCCGTAGCGCTCGAAGATGTCGCGGCGGACTTCCTCGGCGAAATATTCGCCGGCGAAGATATGCGCGCCGTTCGAGCGGCTGGTGACGTTGAGCGGGTCCTTGCGCGCCTTGTCGGCGTCGGCCTGCTTGATCCAGCCGTTCTCGAGCAGGCGGTCGATCACATAGTTGCGGCGCTCGATCGCGCGGTCACGGTTGCGCACCGGATGCAGCGCGGCCGGCGCCTTCGGCAGCGCGGCGAGATAGGATGCTTCCGCGATCGTCAGCTCGTTGACCGACTTGTCGAAATAGACCAGCGACGCCGCCGCGATGCCGTAGGCGCCGAGCCCGAGATAGATCTCGTTGAGGTAGAGCTCGAGGATGCGGTCCTTGGAATAGGCGCGCTCGATGCGCATCGCCAGCAAGGCTTCCTTGATCTTGCGCGAGAACGAGACCTCGTTCGTTAGCAGGAAGTTCTTCGCGACCTGCTGAGTGATGGTCGAGGCACCCTGGGGGCGGCGGTTGGAGCCGTAGTTCTGCGCGTAGAGGATCGCGGCGCGCGCCATGCCCTGATAGTCGATGCCGCCGTGCTCGTAGAAGTTCTTGTCTTCGGCGGCGAGGAACGCGTTGATCACGAGCTTCGGCACCGCCTGGATCGGCAGATAGAGCCGGCGCTCCTTGGAGTATTCGCCGAGCAGCGCGCCGTCGGAGGCGTGCACGCGGGTCATCACCGGCGGCTCGTAGTCCTGGAGCTGCGAGTAGTCCGGCAGATCCTTGGAGAAATGCCAGATGGCGCCGGCGACGCCGGCGACACCGACCAGGAACACGACCGTTCCGGCGGCGAACAAGAAACCCATAAACCGCACGAGCAGGCGCATTATCGACGTTCCGTTCCTACCCTCCGGCGCCTAGTCGTTCGAGGCGCCTGTCCAAAAGTGCGAATGCGTCACACAACGAAGGCTCACACAACGAAGGCTCTTAAACGAGGCCCCGTACAACGAGGCCTTGGCCCAGCGAGCCACCTTGCGCACGCGAAAATACAAGAGCCGCCGGACAATATGGTCGATTCTGCGGACCTGCGGTCCATTGTCTATACCGTCGCCGCTGTGGCCAAACTAGGGCTTCGGCGCAACGGCCCCGGCTTTTCGGCCGGGCGATTTCACTTTGCCGGCCCGGCAGTTGCCAGCCGCTTGGCGAAGAACGCATCGATCGCCTGGAGCATCGAGCCGACGGCCTTGTTCCGCCAGTTCTCGGAGACCAGGTGCTCGAGGTCGCCCTTGTTGGAGACGTAACCGATCTCGACCAGCACGGACGGCACGTCGGGCGCCTTCAGCACCCGGAAGCCGGCCGATTTGAGCGGGTGCTTGTGCATTCGCACCGTGGTCTTCATCTCGTCCATCAAAAGACGGGCGAAACGGTTGGAGAAGGTCTTGGTTTCGCGCTGCGCGAGGTCGATCAGGATGTCGGCGACCTCGGTCGGCTCGTCGGTCAGGTCGACGCCGGCGATGGCATCGGCCTTGTTTTCCGCTTCTGCCAGCCGCTCGGCCTCGGCGTCGGAGGCCTTGTCCGACACCGTGTAGATCGTGGCGCCCTGGGCATCACCCTCGCGGCGCGGCAGCGCGTCGGCATGGATCGAGACGAACAGCGATGCGGATTGGGAGCGCGCGATTTTCACCCGGTCGTTGAGCGGAATGAAGGTGTCGTCGGACCGGGTCATGACCACGCGATATTTGCCCGACTTCTCGATGCGGTCGCGCAGGGCAAGGCCGAAGCCCAGCACCAGGTTCTTCTCGGTCTGGTCGCCGGATTGGGTGCCGTTGTCGATGCCGCCGTGACCGGGGTCGATCACGATCAGCGGACGAGAGTCCGTGGTGGTGACCGGCGGCAGCGCCGTCGTGGTGACCGCCGGAATGGTCGCCGTGGTCGATTCGGAGATCGCGGGCTTCAGCTCGGGCCTGCTCTCGGACGCTAGCGACTGCACGAAGCTCGTGCGGTCGACCTGCTCGAAGTCCAGCACCAGCCGCGGCGGCTGGCCGTTGGCGGCGTCGAGCACATAGGAGTTGACGATCTTCACCGGGCCGGTCATGTCGAACACGATCCTGGAGCCGCCGGGCATCACGAGCCCATAGCGGAAGGCCTTCACCAATCCCCGCGCCGCCGAGCCGGTGCCGGCGGCGAGCTGGAAATTGACCTGCGGGATATCGACCACGACCCGGTAGGGGTCGGCCAATGGGAAGGCGCGAAACTCGATCTTGCGGTCGAGGTCGAGGATGAATCGGGTCTGCTTGTCATCGCCGGCGACCCTGGCCCCGGATGCGACCGGAAAGTCCGCCGCGCCGACTGCCGGGGCATTGGCCGCCTGGGCTGGCTGGGCGTTTTGCGGTCCTTCGGCCGCGCTCGGGGCGCTAACGACGGCAACCGCCAATGCTGCAGCGCACAACAGCCCGCATCCCAGAAAAACAAGGTGTTTTGCGCGGTTCTCCACCTGATTCGGAGCCTCCCAGCTGCTTCTTACCGCATTAGAACCGCACGGTTAATCGCACCCTAATGACGCCCAGGCGAAAAGAACCGAGTGTTGCGGCGGCGTGACGCTTCGCTTGCACGCGGCGGTCAATCCACGTATGTACGGAGTGCTGACGGCTAGTACTCCCCGGTTGTGTCGCGTTCAGCCTCCCGGTGCAGCGGTGGAACCTTCCAAGTCGAAGATCCCGCCGTGTTTTTCCGGTCCCTCCCCAGCCAGCGCCGCGCGCGGCTGACATGGAGTGGCGGATTCGAGCCCGAGCGGCGTCCGGTCCCAGGCACACTCCCTCGCCAGAGGGACGGTTTGAGACACGGCATAACCGATTATCCGGTCCCTTGGGGGATTCCTTAGGGGTCTCGATATGCGATGGCCGGCAGGCGCTTCGGCGCCGAGCCGGGCTTTCAGCAAAAGATACGGCGGAATTTCTCGCCGCCAACATGTTTAGACGGGCCGACGCTTAATGCGCCAGACTGCATTGCCGACCAGGATCCCCCCAATGATCGCGCTGACGCGAGGTGAAAACTTCGCCCGTCGCATCATCCCGGTGGGTTCCCGTCCGGCGCTGCGCCGCGAGACGCGTTTTGGCCTTCCCCTCACCCCCGAATCAGGTGGACCGTCGCGTCACCGGGCGGCGCAGTTTGCGCGCGCCATGATCCGCGCCCGCCGCCGTCAAGAGCTCCAAAATGCCCAACAAGATGTTGATCGATGCCACCCACCCGGAAGAGACCCGGGTCGTTGTGGTCCGTGGCAATCGCGTCGAAGAGTTTGATTTCGAGACCGCCCAGCGCAAGCAGCTGCGCGGCAACATTTACCTCGCCAAGGTCACGCGCGTAGAGCCGTCGCTGCAGGCTGCCTTCATCGAGTATGGCGGCAACCGGCACGGCTTCCTGGCCTTCAGCGAAATCCATCCCGACTACTACCAGATCCCGGTCGCCGACCGTCAGGCGCTGATCGAGGCCGACGAGCGCGCCCATCGCGAGGCCGAGGAAGAGCACGAGAACCGCGGCCATCGCCGACGGTCGCGCCATCGCAACGCCCGCCGCCGCGGCCATGGCGACCGCGTCCAGAGCGATGTGATCGAGGGCGCCGGCGAGGCGCAGGCGCTGCCGGCGGTCGAGGCGCACGAACAGCCCGTCGATGCCGAGCATCACGATCATGGCGTGGTCGCCCACGAAGGTGAAGGTCACGGGTATGAGGCGCATGATCATGCGCATCACGAGGACCACGAGCATCACCACGATCACGAGCACCATGACCATGGTCACGACGATCATGGCCACGATGATCATGACCACGATCACCACGACCACGATCATGCGCACGATCACGGCCACGCCCATGAGGTGAGCGAGGCGCCGGCCGCCGAGACCTCGTCCGACCCTGTCGTCGCGGTGGTCGAAGCCTCTGTTGCGTCGGCAGAGCCCGAGACCGTCGAGACCGCCGAGGTCATTCATGAGCCCGAGCGGGCCCATGAGGAGCAGGTCGAGGAAAACGCCGCGCATGCCGACGACGCGCCGCATGTGGCTGCCGACGACGTCCACGCCGCGGCCGACGAGCATGCGGCCGTCGAATACGCTTCGCTGGCGGATGTCGCGCCCGAAGCCGCGCTCAGCGATGAGGCCGGCGAAGATGACGACGAGGATGACGGCGAAGAAGGCGAGGAAGAAGATGTCGTCGAATCCGTCGGCGGCGACGACGTGCTCGAGGAGGTTCCGGAGCGTCCGTTCCGCCCCCGCCGCCAGTACAAGATCCAGGAAGTGATCAAGCGCCGACAGGTGATGCTGGTGCAGGTCGTCAAGGAAGAGCGCGGCAACAAGGGCGCCGCGCTGACCACCTATCTGTCGCTCGCCGGCCGCTACGCTGTGCTGATGCCCAACACCGCGCGCGGCGGCGGCATCAGCCGCAAGATCACCTCGGCCCAGGACCGCTCGCGGCTGAAGGAAGTGGTGCAGGATCTCGACGTGCCCGAGGGCATGGGGATCATCCTGCGCACCGCCGGCGCCTCCCGCAGCAAGCCCGAGATCAAGCGCGATTTCGAGTACCTGATCCGGATGTGGGAGACGGTGCGCGACCTGACGCTGAAGTCGCAGGCGCCGACGCTGGTCTACGAGGAAGGCTCGCTGATCAAGCGCTCGCTGCGCGACCTCTACAACAAGGAGATCGACGAGATCCAGGTGGCGGGCGAAGCCGGCTACCGCGAAGCGCGCGACTTCATGAAGATGCTGATGCCGGCCAATGTGCGCGCGGTGAAGCAATATCGCGACGGCCAGCCGCTGTTCTCGCGGATGGGCGTCGAAAGCCAGCTCGACGCGATGTTCTCGCCGACCGTGCAACTGCGCTCCGGCGGCTACATCGTCATCAACCAGACCGAGGCGCTGGTGTCGATCGACGTCAACTCGGGACGGGCGACGCGCGAGCACCATATCGAGGACACCGCGCTCAAGACCAATCTGGAGGCGGCGGAAGAAGTCGCCCGCCAGTTGCGCCTGCGCGACCTCGCGGGCCTGATCGTCATCGACTTCATCGACATGGACGAGAAGCGCAACAACCGCGCGGTCGAGCGCAAGCTGTCCGACTGCCTGCGCCAGGACCGTGCGCGGATCCAGGTCGGCCGCATCTCGCATTTCGGCCTCCTGGAAATGTCGCGCCAGCGCATCCGTGCCAGCGTGCTGGAGAGCTCGACCGAGCCCTGCCCGCAATGCGGCGGAAGCGGCCATGTCCGCTCGGTCTCGTCGGTGGCGCTGCAGCTGTTGCGCGGCATCGAGGAAATCCTGATGAAGGGCGCGACCCACAATCTGGTGGTCCGCACCCGCACCGACGTCGCGCTCTACGTGCTCAATCACAAGCGCGGCCATCTGCGCGACCTCGAAGACTCCTTCCGCGTCTCGCTGTCGATCGTCGCCGACGCCACCGTGCACGGCCAGCAGTCCTACATCATCGATCGCGGCGAGCAGGTGCATACGCTCGAAGCCGCCAAGGCGCTGCTTGCCGCACAGGCGGCCGCCGCGCCGGCGCAGGCCGAAGAGGTCGATGACGAGGAAGAGCTGTTCGAATACGAGGCCGAGATCGAGACCGACGAGACCGAAGGCCTCGCCGACGACCGGGCGGCCGGCGAAGAAGCAAGTGCCGCCGAGGGCGAAGGTGACGGCCAGCGCCGCAAACGCCGCCGCCGTCGCCGCGGCCGCGGTGGCAGCAGCGAAGCGCGCGAAGGCGCGCAGCAGCCGCGCGAGGACGGCGACCTCATGCATGTCCTGCCCGAGGGCACAGAGGCGGCTGCCGCCTCCGATGCCGAAGGCGAAGACGATGAAGGCGACGAAGCGCAGGGCGCAGCCCGCGACGACCAGGCCGGCAACGGCGATCGCCGCCCGCGGCGCCGCGGACGTCGTGGCGGCCGGCGCCGGCGCGGCACTGGCGGCCCGGATGACGGTCTCGCCGGATCGATCTCCGATGAGCTGAGCCCGTCGCCGGCGCCCGAAGCGACCGACGCGGTCGCCGATTTCGACAGCCATGACGCGGAGCCGGCTCCGTCGCTCGTACAGCCCGAGCTGGTCGCCGCACCGCCGGAATGGCAGCCGATCGAGGCCGCCGCCCCGGTTGAGCCCGTTTCGGCGCCTGCCCCGGAGGCTGCCACCGCAGCCGTCGAGGATACGGCCGCTGAAAGCGACCGCGCGCAGCGGCGCCGCTCGACGGTGCGCGAAAAGGTCAGCTTCGCGTCGAGCCCGCAGCCCGAGGCAACAGCGCCCACGCTGGTTCAGGGCGCGGCCGAGGAAGCGGCGCCTGCCCCTGAACCCGCAGCCGCTTCACCGGAGCCGGCGTCAACCGCTGCGGCCGAGGCTCCGGCCCGCAAGGGCTGGTGGTCGCGCCGCTTCGGTGGCGGCAACTAAAACCCCTCGCAAGTCAAACGCCCGGCTCGCGCCGGGCGTTTTTACTGAACAGGCCAACCGTTCGTCAGACGCCGGCGTAACGGAGCCTGACGGAGACGGATCCCAATGCAAAGCGCGATCGTTCTTGGCGGCGGCATGGTGGGCGTCAGCACGGCGCTGCATTTGCAACGCCGCGGCTGGTCGGTCACGCTCGTCGACCGCAAGGAACCCGGCCGCGAGACCAGCTACGGCAACGCCGGCATCATCCAGAGCGAGGCGGTGCGGCCCTACCCGATGCCGCGCGATCCCGCTATCCTCGCCAGGATCGCGATGGGGCGCACCAACGACGTCCACTATCGGCTGGCCGCGCTGCCGCAGCATGCCGGTCCCCTGCTGCGCTACTGGCGGAACTCGACGCCGGAGCGGCACCGCGAAGCCACCCTCGCCTGGGCACGTCTGATCGCCCACGCCACGGCGGAGCACGACACGCTGATCCGCGACGCGCACGCCGACAACCTGATCCGTCGCGCCGGCTACCGCCTGCTGCATCGCGACCCGGCAGCGCTGGAGCAGGCGATCGCAACGGCCGAGGAGAACCGGCGCGAGTTCGGCGTGCAGTTTCGCGTGCTCGACGGCCGCGAACTCGCCAGGGCGGAGCCGTTGCTGCGCGACGACCTGCCCGGCGCCATTCACTGGCTCGGGCCGTGGACCGTGTCGGACCCCGGCGGGCTCGTGTCGGCCTATGCCGGATTGTTCGAGCGTCTCGGCGGGACGCTGCTGCACGGCGACGCGCAGACGCTGACGCAGACGACATCCGGCTGGTCGGTCGATACGGCAGGCGACCGGATCGACGCCGCCCACGTCGTGGTCGCGCTCGGGCCGTGGTCACCGCAATTGCTGCGCAAGTTCGGCTACCGGATCCCGCTGGTGCGCAAGCGCGGCTACCACATGCACTATCAGGGCGGCCGATCGCTCGACCTGCCGCTGGTCGACACCGCGAATGGCTACGCGATGGCGCCGATGGCCAAGGGCATCCGCATCACCACCGGCGCGGAGCTCACCGGCCCCGACGCGCCGGCGACGCCGATCCAGCTGGGCTATGCGGAAGCTGCCGCGCGCGAGCTGCTCGAGATCGGCAGCCGCGTCGAACCCGAACCCTGGTTCGGCACCCGCCCCTGCACGACGGACATGCTGCCGGTGCTCGGGCCTGTACCGCGTCATCGCGGGTTGTGGGTGAATTTCGGCCACGGCCATCAGGGTTTTACGCTCGGCCCCGCGACCGCGCGAGTACTGGCCGAAACGATGAACGGCGAGGCATCCGCCGTGGACACCTCGCCGTATCGGCTGGACCGATTCTGACGTCGACAAAGCGTTTTCGAGCGAAGTGGACCCCGGTTCGCGTGAAGAAAATGCGTCAAAACAAGGATCTTTAGTCCGTCGTCAGCGCGGTCTCCATGTCGGTCGGGTCAATCTGCCTTGAGAGATTGGCGTTGAGCTTGTCGCGGTCGAGTTCGCCCTCCCACCAGGCGACGATCACGCAGGCGACGCCGTTGCCGCACAGATTGGTCAGCGCGCGGCACTCGCTCATGAACTTGTCGATGCCGAGCACGATCGCCATGCCCGGCACCAGCCGCGGGTCGACCACCGCAAGCGTCGCCGCCAGCGTAATGAAGCCCGCGCCGGTGATGCCGGATGCGCCCTTCGAGGTCAGCATCGCCACGACCAGGATGGTGAGCTGCTGGCTGAACGAGAGGTCGTAGCCCAGCGCCTGCGCGATGAACAACGTCGCCAGCGTCATGTAGATGTTGGTGCCGTCGAGGTTGAACGAATAGCCCGTGGGCACCACGAGGCCGACCACGGATTTCGAGCAGCCCAGACGTTCGAGTTTCTCCATCAATGACGGCAGCGCGCTCTCGGACGACGAGGTGCCGAGCACGATCAAGAGTTCGTCCTTGATGTAGGCCAGGAACTTGAAGATCGAGAACCCCGCGATCCGCGCGATGATGCCGAGCACCACGAACACGAACAGAGCGGCGGTCAGATAGAACGTCGCGATCAGCCCCATCAGGTTGAGGATCGCACCGGTGCCGAACTTGCCGATGGTGAAGGCCATCGCGCCGAACGCGCCGATCGGCGCCGCCCGCATCACGATCGAGATAACGCCGAACACCGCATGCGCGGCGTCGTCGATGAAGGAGCGGATGGTGTGGCCGCGCTCGCCGAGGCCCATGATCGCAAAGCCGAACAGCACCGAGAACAGCAGCACCTGCAGGATCTCGCCCTGCGCGAATGCACCCACCGCGGTGTCCGGAATGATGTGCAGCACGAAGTCGACGCTCTTCTGCGCCTCCGCCTGCTTGGCGTAGCCGGCAACCGCCTGCGCGCTCGCCGCGGCATTGCCGAAGCCCGCACCCGGCTTCACGATATTGCCGACGAGGAGTCCGATCACCAGCGCGAAGGTCGAGACCACCTCGAAATAGACCAGCGCCTTGACGCCGATCCGGCCGACCTTCTTGGCATCTTGTATATGCGCGATGCCCGAGACCACGGTGCAGAAGATGATCGGCGCGATCACCATCTTGATCAGCTTGATGAAGCCGTCGCCGAGCGCCTTGATCCACTCGTTGGTGGCAAGCGAGGGCCAGAACGCGCCGACCAGCGCGCCGAGCACGATCGCGATCAGGACCTGGACATAGAGAATCTTGTACCACGGCTTGCTACCGGCGCTCGCCGGTGAAGCCGTGGCAACGGTTGCCGTTGCCATGTGTCACTCCCCCTCAGAAATGGCGGAAATAGCCAAGATCAACTTGGCCGTTCAAGTCAAATGGAACTGTGTGGGCCTTGCCGTTTATCCGCGGCGATCTGTCGCGTGCGGCTCTGCCGAAACAAGCGCACCGGGCTGTGAAACGGACTGACCGACAAGACGGAAGGCTCTTGAGGTTCGCGGGCTATTTAAGCCAACGAGCGATCCGTGCAACTGCTTCCTGCATGTCCGCGGCCGAGCGTGCATAGGAAAAACGGATGAAGGCGCGGCCGTGGATCGGATCGAAATCGACGCCCGGGGTTGCTGCGACGTGGGCCTTCTCCAGCATCTCGCTGGCGAAGGCGAAGCTGTCGGAGGTGAAGTCGGAGACGTCGGCATAGAGATAGAACGCGCCGTCGGCCGGCAGGAACTTGGTCAGCCCGGCCTTCGGCAGCCCCTCGATCAGGATGCGGCGGTTCTCCTGATAGCCGCGCTTGATCGCTTCCATCTCCTCGCGGCCTTCGAAGGCGGCTTCGGCGGCGATTTGCGACAGCGTCGGCACCGAGATCGACAGGTTCTGCTGCAGCCGCTCGATCGGCCGCACCAGCGTGTCGGGCACCACCATCCAGCCGACGCGCCAGCCGGTCATGCAGAAGTATTTCGAGAACGAGTTGATCACGAGCGCGTTCGGCGAGAGCTCGGCCGCGGTCACCGCGGGGAACGCATAGTCGAGCCCGTGATAGATCTCGTCGGAGATGAAGCGGATGCCGGCACTGTCGGCCGCGGCCATCAGGCTCGACAGCGCCTCGCGCGACATCATGGTGCCGGTTGGATTTGCGGGGCTGCCGACCAGCACGCCCTTCAGCGGCGCCTTGCGATGGGCTGATAGCAGCGCCTCGCCGGTCAGCGCATGACGGGTGTCGCCTGACGTCTCGATCAGCACCGGCTCGCAGCCGAGGGCGGTCAGGATGTGCCGGTAAGGCGGATAGCCGGGCACGGTGACCGCGACGCGATCGCCCGGCTCGAACATCGCAAGAAACGCCAGGATGAATCCGCCCGACGAGCCGGTCGTGACGATGATGCGCTCCGCATCGACGGTGCAGCCATACGTGTCGCGGTAATGGCGGGCAATGCGCGCGCGCAGACTGGGAATGCCGAGCGCGGAGGTGTAGTCGATCCGCCCGTCGACCAGCGCGGCCTGCGCGGCCGCGATCGCAGGCTTCGGCGCCGGCGCGGCCGGCTGGCCCACCTCCATGTGGATGACGTGGCCGCCGGCCGCCTCGATTCGCGCGGCGGCGGCCATCACGTCCATCACCATGAACGGCGGAACATCGCTCCGGCCGGACGCTGTCAAAAGGCTGCTCACACGGTCTCTCGCTGTCGCTTCACGCATGGATTTCTGCTATTGCACGGCCGCTGCCGAATTC
The DNA here is from genome assembly GCF_054056355.1 of Bradyrhizobium sp. USDA 3364. Classification (NCBI taxonomy): domain Bacteria; kingdom Pseudomonadati; phylum Pseudomonadota; class Alphaproteobacteria; order Hyphomicrobiales; family Nitrobacteraceae; genus Bradyrhizobium; species Bradyrhizobium sp. USDA 3364. Next base: position 6,692,607 of record NZ_JBSRYG010000002.1, on the reverse strand, counting down.
GGGTTCCCGCTAGTTGCGGCCGCCCCAGACTGGCCGCATTCGGTGGCTCCTTATAACGCTTTCAGGCCAAGTGAATACCCCCAGGGCATACCCGGTACGCGTGAAGAAGAACTGCAAAAACAACAGACTGTGCCACGCGCCCGACCCAATCGGGCCCGGACCCCGCCGTTGCGCCGGCGCGGCCGGCCGTCGCCGATAGCTCACCCATGCTGTTCCGCCTCACGCTTCGCACCGGGACCTTCAAGCTCACCGCATTGCTGACCGCGGTGGCGCTCGCGGTCGGCCCCGTCGTCCCGGCGCGCGCCCAGCAGAAGGGCCCGCCAGTGCTGCGCGACACCGAGTCCGAGCAGCTGCTGCGCGAATACACAAGGCCGATCCTGCGCGCCGCCGGTCTGGAGAAGCAGAACATCCAGATCGTGATCATCAACGACGGCTCGTTCAACGCCTTTGTCGCCGACGGCCGTCGCATCTTCGTCAATTACGGCGCGCTGCTGCAATCGGAGACGCCGAACCAGATCATCGGCGTGCTGGCGCACGAGACGGGCCATCTGGCCGGCGGCCATCTCGCCAAGATGCGCGAGCAGCTGGCGCAGGCGCAGACCCAGATGATCATTGCGATGCTGCTCGGCGTCGGTGCGATCGCCGCGGGTGCCGGCGGCCGCAGCGGCGGCAACGGCCTCTCCAGCGCCGGCGCCGCAGCGATCTCGGCGCCGCAATCGGTCGTTCAGCGCTCGCTCCTGTCCTATCAGCGCCAGCAGGAAGAAAACGCCGACCGCGCCGGCGTCAAGTTCCTGAACGCGACCGGACAATCCGCCAAGGGCATGTACGAGACGTTCAAGCGCTTCACCGACGAAAGCCTGTTCGCCTCGCGCGGCGCCGACCCCTACCTGCAGTCGCACCCGATGCCGGTCGACCGCGTCTCGGCGCTCGAGGAGCTGGCGCGCTCGAGCCCCTACTGGGACAAGAAAGACGATCCGGCGCTGCAGCTGCGTCACGACATGATGCGCGCCAAGATTTCCGGCTTCATGGAGCGACAGGACACGGTCTACCGCCGCTATCCCCTGACCAACACCAGCCTGCCGGCGCGCTATGCCCGCGCGATCACGACCTATCTGCACGGCGATCTGCGTTCGGCGATCGCGCAGATCGACGGCCTGATCCAGGTGCAGCCCAACAATCCCTATTTCTACGAATTGCGCGGCCAGGCGCTGCTCGAAGGCGGCCGGCCGGCCGAGGCCATCGCGCCGCTGCGCCGCGCGGTGCAACTATCAGGCAATTCGCCCCTGATCGAGATGCTGCTCGGGCAGGCGATGGTCGCCTCCGAGAACAAGGCCTACACCGACGAGGCGATCAACATGCTGCGGGCCGCCGTGGCGCGCGAGCCCGAGGCGCCGCTCGGCTACACCCAGCTCGCGATGGCCTATGGCCGCAAGGGCGACTATGCCCAGGCCGACCTTGCCTCGGCACAGGCGGCCTATCTCCGTGGCGACGCCAAGACCGCGCGCGAGCTGGCGTCACGCGCCAAGACGCGGTTCGCGATCGGCACTCCCGGCTGGGTCAAAGCTGACGACATTGTGAGCGCCAAGCCCATGCCGGGTCAGAAAAACAACTAGAAATAAACCGTAGTTCCATACAACGATCACCGAAACCGGCCCTCGGCCCCGCCGAATTTCGGGCCACCTCGAACAAGGATTTTGTCATGCCAGCGCTTCGTTTTCTTGCCCCTGCCCTGCTCGCGCTCGGCGTTTGCGCCGCGCCGCTGACTGCGTCCGCGCAGAGCTTCAACGACACCCAGCGTGGCGACATCGAGACCATCGTGCGCAACTACCTGGTCTCGCATCCCGAGGTGCTCGAGGAGGCGATGAACGAACTGAGCAAGCGGCAGGCCGCCGCCGAAGCCGAGAAGCATGAGCAGAGCGTCGCCAAGAACGCCGACACGATCTTCAACTCGCCGCGCGGCGTCATGCTCGGCAACAAGGACGGCGACGTCACCTTCGTCGAGTTCTTCGATTACAATTGCGGCTACTGCAAGCGCGCGATGTCCGACATGCTCGACCTGATGAAGTCGGATCCGAAGCTGAAGGTGGTGCTGAAGGAATTCCCGGTGCTGAGCCAGGGCTCGGTCGAGGCCGCGCAGGTCGCGGTCGCCGTGCGCATGCAGGATCCGACCGGCAAGAAGTATCTCGAGTTTCACCAGAAGCTCCTGGGTGGCCGCGGCGCCGCCGACAAGGCGCGCGCGCTTGCGGTCGCCAAGGACGTCGGCCTCGACATGACCAAGCTCGAGAAGGACATGGCGAGCCCCGAAGTGAAGTCAACCATCGAGGAAAACTTCCGCCTCGCCGAGTCGATGGGCATGAACGGCACGCCGAGCTACGTGATCGGCAAGCAGGTGGTGATCGGCGCGGTCGGCGTCGACAATCTCAAGGAGAAGATCGGCATCGCCCGCTGCGGCAAGGCAACCTGCTGATCTCCCTTTCCCGCGACGTTCGTCTCACTCAACGAAATCCGGCTGCCACGCAGCCGGATTTTTGTTGCGGTCACCGAACCAGCTCCGCGCTGGGCCGCCACCAAGGGCCGTCATCAACAACGGAAGCCGCGCGCCATGTCCCTGGCCCCCATCTGCTGCACAAGGGCGAGCTCGGCGACTGCATCGCGCCCCATGGCGAGCTAGGCGGTGCGCGCGGCCTCGAGCGGTTGCTCGGTCGCAACCATCTCGGCGGCATGATGTTTCCGAACCAGTGGACGCCGAAATACAGCGCGACCTATCTCGAGATCGAAGAGCATTTCGGCAGCTTTAATTTCGGCGGTGGCGACGGCCAGCTCGATCTCGCGAGCATGGAGTTCGACTGGGCCTGCGGTTGAAGCGCGCGGCGCATTCATCGCGTATTCACAAGAAATACAAAGGACAAGGAACCGCAAATCAACAGGAACATCGCACATTCTCTCCCGTTGTCGGCGCGGGCAATGCTGAAAAACGAGGAGGAATTCGATGTCTAACCGCTTTCTGATTTCAGTCGCCGCAGCGGCTCTGATCGCCGGCACCGGTTTCGCGAATGCACAGGGCGCAGGTGGCGCCGGCAAGGAATCTCCGGGCGCCGGTGGTGGCGCAACCATGCAGCACTCTGCACCGTCCGGTGGTGCGTCGTCGGGCACGATGCAGCGCGATACCGGCGGCATGAAGGGTTCCGATCATTCCACGACCGGTGAATCCTCGAGCACGAAGGGTGCGGAGTCCGACAAGTCGGGCACGGCCACCAAGGGTGCGCAGGACAATAGCCAGAAGTCGAAGGGCATGAGCTCGGAGAACGAGTCCACCAAGGGCTCCAAGGAGAGCTCGAAGGACATGAAGGCCGAGGGTCGTGACAAGAGCGGCAACATGAAAGCCGAAGAGCGTGACAAGAGCGGCAAGATGAATGCCGAAAGCCGCGACAAGAGCGGCGCCACGACCAACCAGAACGCTCAGACCAAGAGCCCGACCGACAGCAGCCGCACCCAGACCACGACCGGCAACGCGGCGACGTCGGCCACCGCGGCTCCGCCGGCCGAGAAGCGCACCCAGATCTCGACCGCGATCAAGTCGGAGCACGTGACCGAAACCACCAATGTGAACTTCAACGTGGCGGTCGGCACCCGCGTGCCGGCTGAGGTGCGCTTCTATCCGGTGCCGGAGCGGGTCGTGACGATCTATCCGCAATGGCGCGGCTATGAGTTCATCCTGGTCCACGGCCGCTACGTGATCGTGCAGCCGGAGACCCATGAGATCGTCTACATCATCGAGGGCTAAGCCCGGCCTCGGTGGAGGGTGCCGCCAGGGCCCTCATCTGCATTCACAGCCCCGCCCCTCAGGGGGCGGGGTATTGCGTTCGGCCACCAGCACACACGGCGGTGGATGGCCGGCGGGAGCGCGGCCCCGACACGCCTTCCGTGAGATTTGGTTAATCAGCAATTTCCGCAGGTTACGGCAGGTACCTGACAGGGTGGAGGAAGCTGTTGAAGAGGTTCCGATTTCACCTAAAGACTTCCCCTGCGGCCGGTTGTTACCTATAACCCGGCCCACTTCACCCCTTGTCGGAACCCCTCGGACCGCTTGTCGGACCCTTTTGGCCGGAACCACTGGAATGGCTGCTGCCGGAACGATCTATGTGCTGAACGGCCCGAACCTCAATTTGCTGGGGACGCGCGAGCCGGAGACCTACGGCCATGCCACCCTCGCGGACGTCGAGAAGGTGTGCGCGGACACCGCGCGCCAGTTCGGGCTGACCGCTGATTGCCGGCAGTCCAACCGCGAGGGTGAACTGATCGACTTCATCCATGAAGCCCATGCCAAGAAGGCGGTCGGCATCATCATCAACGCCGGCGGCTACTCCCATACCTCGATCGCGCTGCATGACGCGCTGGTTGCGGTCAGGATCCCAGCCGTCGAGGTTCACGTCAGCAACATCCACGCCCGCGAGAGCTTTCGGGACCACTCGTTCACTGCTAAAGCCGCCTTCGCGTCACTTTGCGGCTTCGGCATCGACGGCTACCGGCTCGCGATCATCGGCCTTGCCACCAGGATCGGTGCCAAGACCGATGCCAAGATCGACGCCAAGGCAAAGACTTAATCGTCAATCCTGACGTTCCCCGTCACCAGACAGAGATTTTGGATCACAGAGCATGGCGCGCCAGCCAGACGACAAATCAGCCGCAAAATCCAAGAGCGACTCCAAGAGCGACGACAGCGCCCTCATCCGCGAGCTCGCGCTGCTGCTCGCCGAGACCAATCTGACCGAGATCGAGATCGAGCGTGCAGGCCTGCGCGTCCGGGTCGCACGCAACATCAGCATCGCAGCCTCCGTGCCGTCCGCAGTGCACGCGGTTGGCGCGCCGGCCGCAGTGGCCGTGCCGGCTGCCGCTGTTGCCGCAGCGACCGACTTGGCAAAGCACCCGGGTGCCGTGCCCTCGCCGATGGTCGGCACCGCCTATTGGGCGCCCGAGCCCGGCGCCAAGCCGTTCATCGAAGTCGGCACCAAGGTCTCGGCCGGCCAGACGCTTCTGATCATCGAGGCGATGAAGACGATGAACCAGATCCCGTCGCCGCGCGCGGGCACCGTGACGCAGATCCTCGTCGAAGACGGCCAGCCCGTCGAATTCGGCGAGCCGCTCGTGATCATTGAATAGCTTCGGTCAACGTCAGGCGCTGCGATGTTCGACAAGATCCTCATAGCCAATCGCGGCGAAATCGCGCTTCGCGTGCTGCGCGCCTGCAAGGAGCTCGGCATCTCCACCGTGGCGGTGCATTCCACCGCCGACGCCGACGCCATGCATGTGCGGCTCGCCGACGAGAGCGTCTGCATCGGCCCGCCGCCGTCGAAGGATTCCTATCTCAACGTGCCGGCGCTGCTCGCGGCCTGCGAGATCACCGGCGCCGATGCGGTGCATCCCGGCTACGGCTTCCTGTCCGAGAACGCGCGCTTCGCCGAGATCCTTGCCGATCACAATCTCGGATTCATCGGACCGAAGGCCGAGCACATCCGCCTGATGGGCGACAAGATCGAGGCCAAGAAGACCGCCAAGCGTCTCGGCATCCCCGTGGTGCCCGGCTCGGACGGCGCGGTGACCTCGGAGGCCGACGCGCTGGCGATCGGGAAGGAGATCGGCTTCCCGGTGCTGGTGAAGGCGGCGGCCGGCGGCGGCGGCCGCGGCATGAAGGTCGCCCACACCGAGGCCGACCTCGCGATGGCGCTCTCGACCGCGGCCAACGAAGCCAAATCGGCATTCGGCGATGCCTCGGTCTATCTGGAGAAGTACCTGCAGAAGCCGCGCCACATCGAGATCCAGATTCTCGGCGACGGCCGCGGCGGCGCCATCCATCTCGGCGAGCGCGACTGCTCGCTGCAGCGCCGCCACCAGAAGGTCTGGGAGGAAGGCCCCTCGCCCGTGCTCTCGGCAGCCGCCCGCGCCAAGATCGGCGAGACCTGCGCCAAGGCGATGCGGGACATGAAGTATCTCGGCGTCGGCACCATCGAATTCCTCTTCGAGGACGGCGAGTTCTATTTCATCGAAATGAACACCCGCATCCAGGTCGAGCATCCCGTCACCGAAAGCATCACCGACATCGATCTCGTGCTGGAGCAGATCCGGATTGCCGCCGGCGGCGACCTTCCGGCCAAGCAGAACGACATCGCGATCATCGGCCACGCCATCGAGTGCCGCATCAATGCGGAGAACCCGCAGACCTTCCGTCCCTCGCCCGGACGAATCACGCAATTCCATCCGCCGGGCGGCCTCGGCGTGCGGATTGATTCCGCGGTCTATCAGGGCTACGTGATCCCACCCTATTACGATTCGCTGGTCGGCAAGCTGATCGTGCACGGCAAGACCCGCGGCGAATGCCTGATGCGGCTGCGCCGAGCGCTGGACGAAATGGTGGTCGACGGGATCGAGACGACGCTGCCGCTGTTCCGCGCGCTGGTGCGCGAGCCCGACATCATCGAAGGCGACTACCACATCCACTGGCTCGAGCAGTATCTCGCCGGCCAGCCTACCGACGTCGCAAAATAGTTCGGAACTCCGTGGAACCCAGCCCCCGCTCGGACGTACTATAGGGTTATTGGCTTTCCACGGGGACGCATTGAATCCCGCTCCTGCAAAGAGACCGTCGTGACGGAAGTTTCACGACGCCGGTCCACGCTACAGATCTTCCTGCTGTCGGCGGGATTTTTCGTGCTGGTCGCGATCAGCGTGGCATCCGTCCTGCTGGTCAACAAGGCGCGCGAGGACAACGCCTGGGTGGTCCACACCGTCGAAACCGAGAGCCAGGTTGCCAATCTGCTGCTTGACGTCAGGCGCGCCGAAAGCGCGACCAGAGCCTATCTGCTGACATCAGCACCACAGTACCTGTCCGAGTACCAGTCTGCTGTGACAGGAATCCCGGCTGCGCTCGGTCATCTCCAGATGATGACCGTCGATAATCCGGCTCAGGTCGCCAATGCCGCGAAGCTCAAAGCCGCCGTCGAGCAACGGCTGGCCGAGTTCGCGCTCAGCATCGAGCGCGTCAAGAACAACGACGCGGCGACCAGCATCGACATCCTGCGCAAGGCCACGTCGACCGATGCGTTAGAGGCGATCGCCCGGATCGGCCGTGACATGCGCATCGAGGAGGATCGCCTGCTGGCATTGCGCACTGCGACCGCCGACAAGACCCAGGTGCTGGCCTCCTCCGTCACCATCGCCGGCTCCTGCATGGTGCTGGCGCTCGCCGCCCTCTCGGTCGTGCTGCTGCGGCACTCCTCGCGGGCGCGCGACGAGGCCGAGGCCAAGCTGCGCGACAGCAACGTCAATCTCGAGACCATCGTCGACGAGCGCACCTCCGACCTGCGCGAGGCCAACGAGGAGATCCAGCGCTTCGCCTATATCGTCAGCCACGACCTGCGCTCGCCGCTGGTCAACATCATGGGCTTCACCAGCGAGCTGGAGGAACTGCGCGGCGACATCTTCAAGCGCATCGCGACCCTCAACCGCACCGCGTCGCTGGCGCCGGCGATGCCGGAAGACGCGACCGACGTCGCCGAGCCTGAGCTCGAAGGCTCCGACAAGCAGTTGTCCGACGATTTCAGCGAATCGATCGGCTTCATCAAATCGTCGATCGCAAAGATGGACCGCCTGATCAGCGCGATCCTCAATCTCACCCGCGAGGGCCGCCGCGAGTTCAAGCCCGAACGCATCGATCTTCGCGAGCTGATCGACGGCATCGTCAAGACGGTGGCCCACCAGGCCGTCGAGGCCAATGCGACCGTCGAGGTCGGCGCGCTGCCCAATATCGTCAGCGACCGCCTCGCGCTGGAACAGATATTCTCCAACCTGATCGACAACGCCCTCAAGTACCTGAAGGACGGCGTCCCCGGCGAGATCTCGATCGAGGGCCGCACCAAGCTCGGCTTTGCGATCTTCGAGGTGACCGACAACGGCCGCGGCATCGATCCGAAGGATCACCAGCGCATCTTCGATTTGTTCCGCCGCGCCGGAACCCAGGACAAGCCGGGCCAGGGCATCGGGCTTGCCCATGTCCGTGCACTTGTGCGCAGACTGGGTGGCACCATGTCGGTAGCATCGGAACTTCACAACGGCAGCACGTTCACGATCACGCTGCCGGTCAAGTGGTCAGGCAAGAACCGGGAAAAAACGTCATGAGCGATCCAGTCACCATCATCATGATCGAGGACGACGAGGGCCATGCCCGCCTGATTGAGCGGAATATCCGGCGCTCAGGTGTCAACAATGAGATCGTTCCGTTCACCAACGGTACAGAGGCCGTGAACTACCTGTTCGGCAAGGATGGCAGCGGGGTCGAGCGCAAGGGCCAGGCCCTGCTCATCCTGCTCGATCTCAATCTGCCTGACATGACCGGCATCGATATTCTGAAGCGGGTCAAGGAGAACAAGTACCTCAAGTCGACGCCGGTGGTCGTGCTGACCACGACCGACGACTCCCAGGAGATCAAGCGTTGCTACGAGCTCGGGTGCAACGTCTACATCACCAAGCCGGTGAACTACGAAAGCTTCGCGAATGCGATTCGCCAGCTCGGCCTGTTCTTTTCCGTGATTCAGGTGCCGCCGGCTGCCATATGACCAGCGCAACGCCGACACTGCTCTATATCGACGACGACGCGGCCCTGGCGCGGCTGGTCGAACGCGGGCTGACGCGCGCGGGCTACAAGGTCGTGCACGCCGCGAGCGGCCAGGAAGGCCTCGACCGGCTCGCCCAGGGCGGCATCGACGTCATCGCGCTCGACCAGTACATGCCCGGCCTCGACGGGCTGGAGACGCTGGAGCAGATCCTCAAGATTGCGGACGCCCCGCCGGTGGTGTTCGTCACCGCCGCGCAGGATTCGGCGATCGCCGTCACCGCGCTGAAGGCCGGTGCGGCGGACTATCTGGTCAAGGACGTCAGGGGCGAATTCATCCCCCTGCTCCAGGTCGCAGTGAACGGCGCGGTGCGGCAGGCCGCGATCCAGAAGGCGCGCGACGAGGCCGAGGCCGAGGTGCACGCCTCGCGCGACCGCTACGCGGCACTGGCGGCGGAGCGCGAGGTCCTGCTGCGCGAGGTCAACCATCGCGTCGGCAACTCGCTGCAGATCATTGCCTCGCTGCTGCATCTGCAGGCCAATTCCTCGAGCCAGCAGGACGTCAAGGCGGCGCTGACCAATGCGATGGGCCGCGTCGCCGCCGTCGCGCAGGTGCACCGCCGCCTCTACACCTCGCACGACTTCAAGACCGTCATGCTCAACCAGTACCTCGAGGCGCTGCTCGAGGATCTCAGGCGATCGGCCGAAGGCAACAAGATGTCGCGGCTGACGCTGAAGGCCGACCCGGTCGAGATCGATCCCGATCGCGCGGTCGCGATCGGCATCATCGTCAACGAGCTGGTGATGAATGCCGTGAAGTATGCCTATCCCGACGGCGCCGGTCCGATCCATGTCGAGCTGAAGCCCGAGGCGGACGATTTGCTGCTCGCGATCAGCGATGAAGGCGTGGGCTTCTCCGACAAGGCCGATCCGCGCGGCACCGGCATGGGCCAGCGGATCGTCGCGGCAATGGCCGCCAAGCTCGACGCCAGCGTCGAGCGCGACCCGGACCACAAGGGCACGAGGTTCGTGGTGCGGTTCGCCCGCGTCAGCCCGGCGCAGGCGAAATCGACAAGCGCCGCCGCTAGTTAGCGCGGACTATTGCAGCGGATTCGATTGATTTGTCAGGTTCTTCTTAACGCCTGCGTCATGCTGTTGATCGAACGCGGCCAGCCGATCCTGATCAATTAAGAAATATCTGAACGTGTTTTGCGATGCTGGCGCCTCTAGGGCGCGATGAGATCGGGTTGAGGCGTCATCGCGCTTTGGCTTCTTGATTGCGCATGATCTTGTCGGAAAATCGCTTCGCACTTCCGGGTCATGCTTGAGCTTGGCGGGAGCGGCACGCAATGTTCGGGCGCAGGCCAGTTTTTGGAAAGAAGCAGGAGGCCTTGGGCGAACTCAAGGAGGCTCTGCATCCGGCAATGGATGCCGATGGCGCGGCACCCCTCTTTCACAAGAAGCAGTGGGATGATCCGCGGATCGGGCCGGTGCTGCGCGACGCCGGTTTCATGCCCGATGACGAACGCAACGTCGCGCCGACGACGGACGACCACCTCGCCGTGTTCGCTGCGGCCAACATGCGGCTGCTGGAACGTACCGAGACCTTCAACCGCGACATGACGGCGCGCCACGGTCACTGCCACGCGCTGCCGTTCCTCGTGATCGATCAAAAGATCTGGGACGGGCGGCATGGCGCGTTTCTCTACGGCCAGATGAATCTGATCGGCTATGACGAGTGGAACGTGATCATGCTGGCGGGAGATCCGCAGACCACGCAGTCATGCGGCCTGGCAGGCCATCCGGGCTTCCTGCCGGCCGTGACGCAGGCCATGACCGAGGACGTGATGGCGTGGACGGCGCGGCACAATGCCTTGCTCAAGGAGTTCGGACTCACCGCCGGCGGCCGCGACGTTCCGCACGAGCAATATGAGATGGAAAAGGACACGCTGCGCAGGGAAATCATCGACAAGGCCGGCTGGATGAAGCCGCGCATCATCGACGACCTCTTGCGCAAGGGCTAAGGCCTTCCCGCAAGCTTCAATCGTGCCTGTCGCGGTGTCGCCGCGCGCGATGCGAACGGCAATCCCCGCATGGCGCCCCGAAGATCACCTGCGACGGATAGGACCGCGCCGAGTGATACGGCGTCGAGCCGAACAGGCCGGCCGCGCCGAAACCTGCACTGAAGGGATCGGCCGCGTAGTTGCCGGGGAAATAGCCGTTGGTGCGGAAATCGCGGCCATCGTCCCTGCCGTCGAAGGCCCAACCGCCGGTCACGCCGTAGCGCAGCGGGCGATCCTGCGCCGAAGCCGCGCCCGCGCAGAGCGCGATGGCGGCGCAGCCGATCAGCGTTTTCAAGGCGGTCATCGCTGTGGTCCTCATTGCGGGATCGTCCCCCAGTCACCCTTCCAGCCGATCAGACGTCCCCTGCCGAACTGCAGGTAGAGCGCATCGCTGCGCCTCGACAGCGCGCTGCCCCTGGTGTTGGGCAGCGCGACGAACAATTCGTTGCCCCGCGTGCCGCGAACATAGTTCAGGGGAACGCCGAGCGACTGGCTGGCCTGGTCGGCGTTCATGCCGAAGGCGAGCGGAACGCTGTTGGGCGCACGCTGCTGCGCGCGAGCCGTGCCGGCCGGCGCGCCGAGCGCGATCACGAGCGCAACGACGAAGGGTGTGACGAACCGCTGCATGACCGACCTCATTGCACCGCCGACGCAAGCGTGCCGGCGGGCGTCCAGCCGCCGCCGAGCGCCTGGAACAGGCTGCTCGCCGCCAGCAGCTTGTTGAGCCGCACCGTGACCAGGTTGTTTTCCGCGGTGAACAGCGTCTGCTGTGCCTGCAGCACCGTGATGAGGTTGACCGTGCCGCCGCGCAACTGCGTCTCGGCGACCTCGAACGCCTTGCGCGACGCCGCCACCACGTCGGACTGCAGCCGCTCCTGCAGCGTGTACTTTTGCAGCGCGATCAGCGCCTTCTCGACATCGGCGAAGGCCGACAGCACCGCCTTGCGATAGGCCTGCAGGGATTGCAATTGCTGGCCCTTGGCGAGCTTGAGCTGGCTCTCCAGCAGGAAGCCGTCGAACAGCGGCTGGGTCAGCCCGGCGGCGAGCGTGTAGTACCAGGCGCCCGGGGCGAACAGCGAGGCGAGCGCCGCGCTCTGGAATCCCGTGGTGCCGGTCAGCTGGATCTGCGGGAAGAACGCCGCGCGCGCCGCGTCGACGCTGAAATTGGAGGATGCGAGCTGCGCCTCGGCCTGGCGGATGTCAGGCCGCTGGTACAGCAACTCGGACGGTAGTCCCGGCGTGACGCGCGGCACCGCGATCTGCGTCGTGGACCCGCCGCGCACCTTGAAATCCGCAGGCGCACGCGCCACCAGCACGGCGAGTGCCGCGATGTTCTGCCCGACCGTCACCTCGAGTGGCGGGATCGCCGCGCGCTGCGTCGCGACCAGCGCCTCCTGCTGCGACAAATCGAGTTGCGAGGCGGTGCCGCCGGCGAATTGCGACTTGATCAAAGCGAGGATGCGCTCGGCCGCCGCCAGATTGCGCCGCGTGACCTTGATCTCGTCCTGCGCCGCCAGCACCTGGAAGTAGGTGTTGGCAACCGTCGCCATCGTGGTCAGCGCCACCACCTCGCGATTGTAGCGGGCGCTGGTCGCGCTCTCCTCCGATGCGGACAGCGTCGCGCGGTTCTTGCCCCAGAAATCGACGATGTAGCTCGCACTCAGCCCCAGGCTGTACTGCGAAAACGTCCCGCTGATCCCGCCGAGCGATGAAGTCGATCCGGTCGCGATCTTCTGACGCTCGGCATTCGCCGAACCGGAGAGCGTCGGCAGCAGCGCGGCGCCGGAGACGCCGGCCTGGGCGTCGGCCTGCACGATCTGCGCGATCGCCACCGCGATATCGAGATTGTAGAGCTGCGCGGACTCCATCAACCCGGTCAGCTCGGGCGAGCGGAAGCCGCGCCACCAGGCGAGCGCCGGAACGGCCGCGTCGGCATCGCCCTTGGCGGCGGCGCGATAGCTCGCCGGCACTTCGAGGCTGAGCTCGGGCTTCTCCGCCCCCGGGATGCAGCCGGACAGACCGAGGCTGAGGCCGCCGAACGCCGCCGCGCGCAGAAACCGGGCCGGCTTCCGCAACTTCTCAAGATTTCGCAACGCTGCACCTGTCGGCATTTACTCGCCCGGTTGAAGTGAGGAGCCCGGCATCCGCATGGCGCCATTGCGGCGGACGCGCTGGGCCCACAATCGGAACCGGTCGAGATAGAGGTAGATGACCGGCGTGGTGTAGAGCGTCAGCACCTGGCTCAGGATCAGGCCGCCGACGATGGCGATGCCGAGCGGCTGCCGCAGCTCGCCGCCATCGCCCATGCCGACCGCCAGCGGCACGGCGCCGAGCAGCGCGGCCATGGTGGTCATCATGATCGGGCGGAAGCGCAGCAGGCAGGCCTCCCGGATCGCCTCGAGCGGCTCCAGCCCGCGCCTGCGTTCGGCCCTCCAGCGCAAAGTCGATCATCATGATCGCATTCTTCTTCACAATGCCGATCAGCAGGATGACGCCGATCAGCGCCATGATACTGAACTCGGTCTTGAATGCCATCAGCGCCAACAGCGCGCCCACACCCGCCGACGGTAGTGTGGACAAGATGGTCAGCGGATGGACGTAGCTCTCATACAGCACGCCCAGCACGATGTAGATCGTGATGATCGCCGCCAGGATCAGGAACGGCTGGTTGCTGAGCGAGTCCTGGAACGCCTTGGCGGAGCCCTGGAACGTGCCGCGGATCGTGGCCGGGACGCCGATCCGGTTCATGGTCGCCTCGATGCTGCTGACCGCGGTGCTCAGCGACACGTTCGGCGGCAGGTTGAACGAGATGGTGTTGGCGACCAGCAGGCCCTGGTGATTGACCGCAAGCGGCGTCGCGCCCTGCTTGAAGGCCGCCACCGCCGACAGCGGGATCATGGTTTCGCTATTGGTCGAGACGGCCGATCCGGTCGAGGCCACGCCCTTCCCGGTCGATCCGATCGAATTGGTGGCCTGGTTGCGTGCGGCCTGGGCGTTGGCCGAACTGGCTGCGCTCGAGGTTCCCGGCGCCACCACGGTACCCGCCACGGCGTTGGTCGACTGCGACCCGCCGACCGAGCCGCCCGACGTGCTGACATAGACGTCCTTCAGCGTCTCCGGATTCTGCCAGTAGCGCGGCGCGACCTCCATGACGACGTGGTACTGGTTGCGCGCGACATAGATCGTCGACACCTGACGCTGGCCGAAGGCGTCGTAGAGCGTGTTGTCGATCTGGCTCACCGTGATGCCAAGCCGGGCCGCGGCGTCGCGGTCGATCACGAGGTCGGATTCCATGCCCTTGTTCTGCTGGTCGCTGTTGACATCGGCAAGGTTCGGATCGCGCTGCAGGGCCGCCGCGATCTTCGGCGTCCATTCATTGAGCTCCTCCAGCGTCGATCCCTGCAACGTGTACTGATATTGCGCGTTCGAGGCCCTGCCCCCGACCCTGATGTCCTGCACCGCCTGCAGGAACAGGCTGGCGCCGGGCACCACCGACATCTCCCGCCTCAGCCGCGCAATCACGCCGTCGGCGCCGATCTTGCGCTGGTCGAGCGGACGCAGGGAGACGAACACGAAGCCGGAATTGGTCTGCCCGCCGCCGGTGAAGCCGACCGCGGTCTCCACCGCCGGATCGCGCTTGATGATGCCGACGAACTGCGCGAGCTTCTGCTGCATCAACTGGAACGACACGCTCTGGTCGGCCTGGATCGAGCCGACCAGCCGGCCGGTGTCCTGCTGCGGGAAGAAGCCCTTCGGGATCACGTCGTAGAGATAGAAGTTGAGGCCGAACACCGCCGCCAGGATCAGCATCACCGACAGCGGATGCGCCAGCGCCGCGGTCAGCGTCCTGCGGTAGAAGTTCTGCATCGCCTCGAAGAAGCGTTCGCTCGCCCAATACAGCCGGCCATGGCCGCCCCGGTCGGGCTTGAGCAGCACGGCGCACATCATCGGCGTCGTCGCCAGCGAGACCGCGAGCGAGATCAGGATCGAGATCGAGATCACCATCGCGAATTCGCGGAACAGCCGGCCGACGATGCCGGCCATCAGCAGGATCGGGATGAACACCGCGATCAGCGAAATGCTCATCGACAGCACGGTGAAGCCGACCTCGTTGGCGCCCTTCAGCGCCGCCTCCAGAGGGCTGAGGCCGTCCTCGATGTAGCGGGTGACGTTCTCCAGCACCACGATGGCATCGTCGACCACGAAGCCGGTCGCGACCGTGAGCGCCATCAGCGACAGATTGTCGAGGCTGTAGCCGATCAGGTACATCGCCCCGAAGGTCGCGACCAGCGACACCGAGACCGCAACTACCGGAATGAACGTCGCGCGCGCGTTGCGCAGGAACGCGAACACCACGATGATGACCAGCATCACGGCGAGGACAAGAGTTCGTTCCACGTCGTGCAGCGAGGTGCGGATGGTGGTCGAGCGGTCGACCGCGAGGCCGATGTCGATCGCCGGCGACACCGAAGCCTGCAATTGCGGCATCAGCCCCTTCACCAGGTCGACCGTCGAGATGATGTTGGCGTTCGGCTGCCGGTAGAGGATGATCAGCACCGCGGGTTTGCCGTTGGCGAGCCCGGCGTTGCGCAGGTTCTCGACGCCGTCGGCCACCTCACCGACGTCCGAGAGGTGAACCGGCGCGCCATTGCGGTAGGCCACGATCAGCGACCTGTAATCGGTGGCCCTGTTCGCCTGGTCGTTGGCATAGACCTGGTAGCGCTGGTCGCCGACGTCGATGCCGCCCTTCGGGCTGTGGGCGTTGGCGCTCGACAGCGCCGCGCGGACGTCTTCCAGACCGATGCCGTATTTGTAGAGCGCCTGCGGGATCAGATCGACGCGCACCGCGGGCAGCGAGCTGCCGCCCACCACGACCTCGCCGATGCCCTCGACCTGCGACAGCTTCTGCGCCAGCACCGTGGAGGCGGCATCGTAGAGATCGCCGCGCGTCAGCGTATCCGACGTGAGCGTCAGGATCAGGATCGGCGCATCCGCCGGATTGACCTTGCGATAGGTCGGATTGCTGCGCAGGCTGGTCGGGAGATCGGCCCGCGCCGCGTTGATCGCGGCCTGCACGTCGCGCGCCGCGCCGTTGATGTCGCGGTTCAGCCCGAATTGCAGCGTGATCCGGGTGGCGCCGACCGAGCTCGACGACGTCATTTCCGTGACATCGGCGATCTGGCCGAGATGCCGTTCAAGCGGGCTGGCGACCGTGGTCGCGACGTCCTGCGGGCTGGCGCCGGGCAGCGTCGCCTGCACGGAGATGGTCGGAAAATCCACCTGCGGCAGCGGCGACACCGGCAATTTGAAGAACGCGACAATGCCCGCCGCCGCAAGCCCGAAGGTCAACAGCGTGGTTGCGACCGGCCGGCGGATGAAGGGCGTTGACGGATCCATGGCTCAACGCGACCCGCTCGCCTCGCCGACCTCGTCTGCCCGCCCGGCGAACCGCAGCGCGAGGCGATCGAACCAGAGATAGATCACCGGCGTCGTGAACAGCGTCAGCAGCTGGCTCACCAAGAGGCCGCCGACGATCGAGACGCCGAGCGGATGCCGCAGCTCGGAGCCCGCGCCGCTGCCGATCATCAGCGGCAGCGCGCCGAGGACCGCGGCCATCGTCGTCATGATGATCGGCCGGAACCGCAGCAGGCAGGCCTGGTAGATCGCCTCCCGCGACGGCTTGCCCTCGTTGCGCTCGGCATCGAGCGCGAAGTCGATCATCATGATCGCGTTCTTCTTCACGATGCCGATCAGCAGGATGATGCCGATGATCGCGATGATGGTCAGATCCTGGCCGGCCATCATCAGCGCCAGCAACGCGCCGATGCCGGCCGAGGGCAGCGTCGAGAGGATGGTCAGCGGATGGATGAAGCTCTCATAGAGCACGCCGAGCACGATATAGACCGTGATGATCGCGGCCAGGATCAGGAATAGCTGGTTGGAGAGCGAGGACTGGAACGCCAGCGCCGCGCCCTGGAAGCTCGTGATCATGCCGAGCGGCTGGTTGATGTCGGCCTGCGCCTGCTTGATCGCCGTCACCGCGCTGCCGAGCGAGGCGCCCGGCGCAAGGTTGAACGAGACGGTTGCCGACGGGAACTGGCCGAGATGCGAGACCTGCAGCGGCGCGGTCTCGACCCGCATCTTGGCCATGACCGACAGCGGCACCGGCGTCGAGCCGACCGATGACGGCAAATAGATCGACGACAGCGAGTCCAGCGAATTCTGCAGCGACGGGTCGGCCTCCAGGATGACGCGGTACTGGTTCGAATTGGTGAAGACGGTGGAGACGATGCGCTGGCCGTATGAGTCATAGAGCGCATTGTCGATCGTCGCCGGCGTGATGCCGAACCGCGCGGCCTGGTCGCGGTCGATGTCGACGAACACCGAAAGCCCCTGCGCGGAGATATCGCTGGTGACGTCGCTGAGCTCGGACAATGCCCTGAGCTTGTCGACCAGCTTCGGCGTCCATTCCGCGAGCTCGTTCGGATCGGCATCCTGCAGGATGAACTGGTACTGCGTGCGGCTCACCGTGCCTTCGATGGTGAGGTCCTGCACCGGCTGCATGTAGAGCGTGATCCCGGTCAGCGCGGCGGTGCTGGCCTTGATCCGGTCCATGATCGTCAGGACGCCGGCCTTGCGCTGCTCATGCGGCTTCAGATTGATCAGGATGCGGCCGCTGTTGAGCGTGGTGTTGGTGCCGTCGACGCCGATGAACGACGACAGGCTCTCGACATCGGGGTCCTTCAGGACCGCGCTGGCGAGCCGCTGCTGCCGCTCGGCCATCGCCGCGTAGGACACCGATTGCGGCGCTTCCGAGATCGCCTGGATCACGCCGGTGTCCTGCACCGGGAAGAAGCCCTTGGGGATCACGACATAGAGCAGCGCGGTGAGGCCGAAGGTGGCGAGCGCGATCAGCAGAACGAACGTCTGGCGGTCCAGCACCCAGTTCAGCATCCGGCCATAGATCGCGATGACATGGTCAAACCCTTCCCGGCTGAGCCGCTGGAAGGTGTTTTCGCGCACCATCGTCTCCGGCTTAAGGAGTTTCGCGCAGGCCATCGGCACCAGCGTCAGCGACACCACGGCCGAGATCAGGATCGTGACCGACAGCGTGATCGCGAACTCGCGGAACAGGCGGCCGACGACGTCGCCCATGAACAATAGCGGGATCAGCACCGCGATCAGCGATACCGTCAGCGAGATGATGGTGAAGCCGATCTGCTCGGAGCCGCGCAGCGCCGCTTCCAGCGGTGACTCGCCCTCCTCGATGTAGCGCGAGATGTTCTCGATCACGACGATGGCGTCGTCGACCACGAAGCCGGTCGCGATCGTCAGCGCCATCAGCGACAGATTGTTCAGGCTGAACCCGAACAGGTACATCGCGCCCAGCGTGCCGACCAGCGACAGCGGCACCGACAGGCTCGGGATCAGCGTGGCGCGGGTCGAGCGCAGGAACACGAAGATCACAAGCACGACCAGCACCACGGCGAGCGACAGCTCGTATTCGACGTCGCGCACCGAGGCGCGGATCGTCACCGTGCGGTCGGTCAGGATGTTGAGGTCGATCGCCGCCGGCAGCGTGGCCTGCAACTGCGGCAGCAGATCCTTGATCCCCTGCACCACCGAGATCACGTTGGCGCCGGGCTGGCGCTGGATGTTGAGGATGATCGCCGGCGTCTCGTTCATCCAGGCGCCGAGCTTGTCGTTCTGCGCGCCGTCGACGACGTTGCCGACATCGCTGAGGCGGACCGGCGAACCGTTCTTGTAGGCGATGATCAGCGAGCGGTAGTCGCTGGCATTGCGGATCTGATCGTTGGCATTGATGGTGTAGGCCCGCATCGGGCCGTCGAAATTGCCCTTCGGCGTGTTGACGTTGGCGTTGCCGAGCGTGGTGCGGAGATCGTCGATGTTCAGCCCATAGGCCGCGAGCTTGCGGATGTCGGCCTGGATCCGCACCGCGGGCCGCTGGCCGCCGCTGATGCTGACGAGGCCGACGCCCGGGAGCTGCGAGATCTTCTGCGCCAGCCTTGTGTCGACGAAGTCCTGCACCTGGGTCAGCGGCATGGTCTTCGAGGTCAGGCCAAGCGTCAGGATCGGCGCGTCAGCCGGATTGACCTTGGCGTAGATCGGCGGCGCCGGCAGGTCCGACGGCAACAGATTGCCCGCGGCGTTGATCGCGGCCTGCACCTCCTGCTCGGCGACGTCGAGCGAGATCGACAGGCCGAATTGCAGCGTGATCACGGACGAGCCCGCGGAGCTCACCGAGCTCATCTGGGTCAGGTTCGGCATCTGGCCGAACTGCACTTCCAGCGGCGCCGTCACCGACGACGTCATCACGTCGGGGCTGGCGCCGGGATAGAAGGTCTGCACCTGAATGGTCGGATAGTCGACCTCCGGCAGCGCCGCAACGGGGAGGAATCTGAACGCCAGCATGCCCGACAGCATGATGGCGATCATCATCAGGGTCGTCGCCACCGGCCGCAGGATGAATGGCCGAGACGGGTTCATTTCTTCTGCCCGTCCTCGGACCGCTTGTGGTTGCCGCCTCCCGCCTTGTCGGGATCGGCGCCGCCCTTGCTGTCTCCCTTGTTATCGCCCTTCGCGGCGCCATTCGCCGCGCCCTTGACGGCAGAGGCCGCCGGGTTCGCGGCATCGGCGGCGGAGCGCACGACCACCTTCGCGCCCTCGCGCAGCTTGTCGGCACCGTCGATCACGATGCGATCGCCGGGTGCCAGCCCCGACAGTACCTCGACGCGATCGCCGTCGGTGACGCCGAGCTTGACGGGACGCACCGAGACCGTGCTGTCGGCATTGACGAGATAGACGAAGGTGCCCGGCACGCCGCGCTGAATGCCGGCGGTCGCCATCGTCGTGGCATCCTTGTGGGTGTCGAGCAACAGGCGGACGTTGACGAACTGGTTCGGATACAGCGTGCGCTTCTCGTTCTCGAACTGGGCGCGCAGCTTGATCGTGCCGGTGGTCGCATCGATCTGGCTGTCGAAGGTCTGCAGCGATCCCTCGGCGAGCTTGTTGGCGCCGCTGCGGTCATAGGCCGCGGTCGGCAGCACGGCACCTTCCCTCAACCGCTTCGCGACCGCCTGCAGATTGTCCTCCGGCAGCGTGAACAGCACGCTGATCGGCTCGAGCTGCGTGATCACGACGAGGCCGTTGGTGTCGCCCGGGGTCACGTAGTTGCCGAGGTCCACCTGGCGCAGTCCGACGCGCCCGTTGATCGGCGACACGATGTGGCAATACGCCAAATTCACTTCGGCTGATTTCACCGAGGCACGGTCGGCTTCCACCGTGCCCTGATACTGCGCGACCAGCGCGACCTGGGTATCGAGTGTCTGGTGCGGCACGGCGTTCTGCGCGGCGAGACCCTGGTAGCGGGTGAGATCGACCTGGGCGCCCTTCAGCTGCGCTTCGTCGCGGGCGAGCTGGCCCTTGGCCTGCGCCAGCGTCGCCTCATAGGGACGCGAATCGATCTCGGCGATCAGGTCGCCCCTCTTGACCTCATCGCCCTCCTTGAAATCGATCTTCATCAGGTAGCCGCTGATCTGGCTCCTGATCGTGACGGTCGCGAGCGACGTCACGGTGCCGAGCGCGTTCAGGCTGACGCCGATATCGCCCTTGCCGACGGTCTCCGGCACGATCGACATCGGCCCGGCGTTGCGCCCGCCGCCGGCCTGCTGTGGCGCGGCCTGTTGCCGCGTCCACCAGACGATACCGGCGAGCACCGCCAGCACCAGACATCCCGTGAGGAAGCCGCGCCAGCGCGACGACCGCCTCGTCTGCTCGGGAGCCAAAATCGACGGGTCCTTGATCTGCTGGTCCATAACTTGCCCACGAAGAAACACGAACGAGCTCGCGCGGCTCTATGTGTCCCCTGAAATCCGCGCGCGCCACATTCGAGGAAGCATTTTGAACGCTTCCGTCTGACAAAGCGCGTTAAGAATCGGAAAGGATGGCCCCTCCTTCCCGACCGGGCGCTGTTTCACGCTGGATTGTGGCAATTTTACCCAATCGTCTGTAGCCAGGGCAACACGATCAGCAACAATCCGGCAAAGTAGATCAGGCCGAAGATCAGCCCGAATTTCCAGAAGTCGCCTTTGCCGATATAGCCGCTGCCGTAATACATCGGCGCCGGTCCCGTGGCGTAGGGCGAGATCACGCCCATCAGCCCGAGCGAATAGACGCACAACAGCATCAGGGTCTGCACCGACAGGCCGGGAACGCTGGAGCCGACCGCGAGCACCACCGGCAGCACGGCTGCGGCATGCGAGGTGATGCTCGAGAAGAAATAGTGGATCCAGAAAAAGAAGGTGACGAGCAGAATCATTCCAATGAGCGGCGACGTGCCGGAGAGCGGCTTCGCGTAACCCTCGGCCACCCATTTGATGAAGCCGATCTCGTTGAGGCCTGACGACAGCGTGAGCAGCGAGGTGAAATAGAAAAATACCTCCCAGGCGCTCTTCTCCGCGACGATGTCCTCGAACGCGATCACGCCCGACAGCAGCATCAGCGAGATCACGACGAACACCACCGTGGTCGCGTTGATGAAGTTCGAGCCGAGCAGCGGCACGCTGATGTTGGGATTGGAGCCGCAGATCCACAGGAACATCGCGAGCAGCACCAGCACCGCCATGATCCACTCGTGCCGCGACGGCGGCCCCATCTTGGCGAGCTCGCCCTCGCTCCAGGTGACGATCTCGGGGCTCTCCTTGATCTCGGGCCGGCAGACGACATAGCTCAAGAGCGGCACCAGCAGCAGCAAGAGGATACCGAGCGGTGCGAAGCCGATGAACCATTGCGACCAGCCGACTTCGATATTGACGAGCTTCTTGGCGATCGAGAGCGCGGCGGCGTTCGGCGCCAGCGCGGTCAGAAACAGCGAAGAGGTGACCGCCGTGGTCGCGAACGCCGTCCACATCACGAAGGTGCCGATCTTGCCCGCGGTCGGGCCGGGCTCGGAGCCGTAGATGCGCGGGATGTTGCTGACGATCGGATAGATGGTGCCGCCCGAGCGCGCGGTGTTGGACGGCGTTGCCGGCGCCAGCACGAGATCGGAGAACGCCACCGCATAGCCGAGCCCGATGGTGCGGCGGCCGAGCCCGCGCACCAGCATCAGCGCCAGCCTGCGGCCGAGCCCGCTCTTGCGGTAGCCGATCGAGAACACGAAGGCGCCGACGATCAGCCACACCGTGCTCTCGGAAAAGCCGCCGAGCATCCAGCGCAGCGACTTGTTCGGGTCGGGCTCGACATAGCCGCCGACGCCGGCGACCGTCAGGCCGATCAGGCCAACCGCGCCGACCGGCATCGATTCGAGGATCAGCCCGGCGATGACGGCGGCGAACACCGCAAAATAGTGCCACTGATTGGCGTTCAGCCCCGACGGCACCGGGACCAGATAGATCACGAGCCAGACCAGCAGCGGCGCAAACGTCCGCCATGACGTCTTCATGCAGCGTCCCCCTCACCTGTGTTGATTGTCGGGCGCGCGAACCACCAGTGTCCGCAGGCGGCGGCGCCATCTTTTTGTTGCAATGTAGCACGGCCGCGCACGCCGTCTCGGGAAACTGCGGCCGAACGGCGGCTTGTGGAGGAACCGGCGCATCTCGTCAACACCGTGCGAGCCCCGAGGCAGCCCCCATCGCAAGGTCGCCTGCGCTTTGCTATTCTCGCGACCATGACGTCACGCGACTCCGCTTCCTCCGAGATCACGCCCGAGGTGCTGCTGCGCGCCTATGCCTGCGGCATCTTCCCGATGGCGGAGAGCGCTGACGATCCGACCCTGTTCTGGGTCGAGCCGGAATTGCGCGGCGTGATTCCGTTCGACGGCTTCCGTGTCGCCTCCCGCCTGGCACGCACCGTGCGTTCCGATGCATTCACGGTCACGGTCGATACCGCGTTCAAGGCCGTGATCGCCGGCTGCGCGGCGCCGCAGCCCGGCCGCGACGACACCTGGATCAACAAGCGGATCCGCGATCTCTATGTCGGGCTGTACGCGTCAGGTCATTGCCACAGCGTCGAGGTCTGGCAGGACGACAATCTGGTCGGCGGGCTCTATGGCGTCAGCCTCGGCCGCGCCTTCTTCGGCGAAAGCATGTTCCATACCACGCGCGACGCATCGAAGGTCGCGCTGGTGCACCTGGTGGCGCGGCTGATCGCAGGCGGCTTCGAGCTGCTCGACACGCAGTATGTCACCGAGCACCTGAAGACGTTCGGTGCGATCGAGATCTCGCGCCGCCGCTATCGCGCGCTGCTCGACAAGGCGATCACGGGCGCGCCTGCGGAATTCCACAAGCTCGACGCCACACTGCCGGTTAGGGGTGCCGACGCGCTGGCGATCATCGCCGAGCGCAATTGAACTAAGCTGGTGCCGTAGCCCGGATGAAGCCAACGGGTCGCGCGAACGCGCGCCCGATGACAGGCGCAATCCGGGAAAGTCCTCCGCGGGGAAAGAACCCGGATTTCGCTGCGCTCGATCCGGGCTACACGTATTGATCAGTTTCCGAACAAGCCGCCGAACAACCCGCCCGGCCGCTGCTGCTGGGGCGGCGGGGGTGGCGGCTGCTGCTGGTATTGCGGCTGCGGCGGCGGGCGCGGCGCGGCCTGCTTCGGCGGCGCGCGCTTCTGGGCCGGCGGCGGAGGCGGCGTCGGCGCCTTCGGCGGGTCGGGCGCGGCGGTCACGATGGTCTGGTCCGGACCTTTGCAGTCGGTCAGCCAGATGTCGTAGATCGGATGCTCGACGCCATGCAGGCCGGGGCTCGCCGCGAACATCCAGCCGGAGAAGATCCGCTTCACCTCGCCCTGCAAGGTGATCTCGTCGACCTCGACGAAGGCGTCGGTGTTAGCGGCTTCGGTCGACGGCCGTGTGTAGCAGGCATCGGTCTTCACCCGCAGCGCGCCGAATTGCACGGTCTCGCCGATATCCTCGTCGAAATTGATGATGCGTCCGGTGATCTTGTCGAGGCCGGAGAAGCTCGCCTTCTTGTTGGTGATCTTGGTCGACGGCGGCTCCTGCACGACCTCGTCGCCCGGCTGCAACGCGGCAGGCGTCTGCTGCGGGGTGCCCTGAGGTGCGCCCTTGGGACGCTGGCCCGGCGGCAGCGGGTTGGCTCCGGGCGGCGTATTGGCAACGGCGGGACCGCCGGGCTGCGGCGGCTGCACGGCAACGCCGGGCTGGGTGCCTTGCGGCGCGACCGTGGAGCCGGGCGGCGGCGCCAGGGGCTGCGACTGCACGCTGCCGGGCGGCGGTACCGCCTGGCCCGGCGGCAGGGCTCGCGGCTGGGTCGGCAACAGGCGGCCGCGCGGCAATTCCGGCACTTCCTCGTCGTCGTCGCTGGGCGGCGCCGGCTGGCCGCGCGGGATCGCGCCGGGCGGACGCGGCGCGGGATCGGAGAAAATCGTTCCGATCTGCGCGCGCGCGGGGCGGCGCAAGCGAGATGGTTGAGGCGGCAACCAGGGCCGCAAAGCCAGTCAGGGCAACGGTTCGAAGCATCTCGCGCGGCTTTAAAGGGCGAATCGGGCTCGCGACAGTTTACCTTGATATCGGCCGCTCGCAGGCCACCGGTTAACACGCCGAATACGGCGGGGAAAGGGCACCCGGCCACCTCTCCCCGGCCCTCTGACCAACCACTGGTCCACCCTCTGGCCAGTGCTGGGAACACGTGTGATAGTCCTCACGCTGAAGGCGCGCGGCACCGCGTGAAAACCAGGAAAATCCGGATCGAACCGGACCAGCCAGAGGAAACCCAAAATGCCAGATCGCATCAGGCTCGACGGCCGGGTCGCCGTTGTCACGGGGGCTGCCGGCGTCATCGGAACCGCCACGCTCCATCTGCTCGCCGAACGGGGTGCGCGGATTGTCGCAGTCGACCGCAAGGACGCCGACCTCAAAGCCGCCATCAAGGACCTCCCCGGCTCGGCCGAGGCCGTCGCGATCGAAGCCGACGTCACCGACGAGGACCAGGTCAAGGACTATGTCCGTGCCGCCGTCGACCGCTTCGGGACCATCGACGCCTTCTACAACAACGCCGGCATCGAGGGCGACATCAAGCCGATCCCGGAATACTCGCTGGAGAGCTTCCGCCGGGTGCTCGACGTCAACGTTGTCGGCGTCTTTCTCGGCATGAAGCATGTGCTGCCCGTGATGCTGAAGCAGAACAAGGGCAGCATCATCAACACCGCCTCGATCGCGGGCCTCGTGGGATCGCCGATGATCGCGGTCTACAGCGCGAGCAAGCACGCGGTGATCGGACTGACCAAGAGCGCAGCCTGGGAATGCACCGGCACCGGCGTGCGCGTCAATTGCGTCTGTCCCGGCATGATCGAGAGCCGGATGCTGAGCACGATCCTGCAAGGGCGCTCCGGCGGCAACGCACCGCCGCCGATCGAGAAGATCGTCGACCGCATCCCGGCGCGACGGCTCGGGCTTGCGAGCGAAGTTGCCTCCATCGTCGCTTTCCTTGCCTCCGACGAGGCGAGCTACGTTTCGGGCTCCGCCTACGCCGTCGATGGCGGCCGCACCGCCGCCTAGGGCGCATTGTCATTCCGGGATGGTGCGCAAGCACCAGACCGCAAGGTGCGCACCGGGAAATCTCGAGATTCCGGGTTCGATGCTGTCGCATCGCCCCGGAATGACATCACCAAGCATCACCAGAAGGTTCTTTGTCCATGCCAGTCGTTCTCGATCCCGATGCCGCCGCCGTCTACAAGGCCTTCCAGGAGGCCGGCCGCCCCGCCTATGAGACGCTGACCGCAGCGGAAGCCCGCGACTATTATCGCGCCGCCCGCATCGTCTCCAATCCCGAGCCGCCCGCGCTCGAATCGAGCAAAGAGCTCGGGATCCCGGCGCCGCATGGCAGCATCCCCGCCCGCATCTACACGCCGACAACGCTGCGCAAAAAGGACGGCCTCGCGCCATGCCTGGTGTTCTTCCACGGCGGCGGCTGGGTGATCGGCGATCTCGACACCCATGAGGTGGTTTGCCAGAAGCTTGCCCATGAGAGCGAGCTGATCGTGATCTCGGTCGATTATCGGCTCGCGCCCGAACATCGTTTTCCCGCCGCGGTGGATGACGCCGTCACCGCGACCAGATGGGTCGCCGCCAACGCGAAAGGTCTCGGCATCGATGCCGCGCGCCTGATCGTCGGCGGCGACAGCGCCGGCGGCAATCTCGCGGCCGTGGTTGCGCTTACCGCCCGCGACGGCGGACCGAAGCTTGCCGCGCAGTTGCTGGTCTATCCCGCAACCGATTTCTCGCGGAAGCATCCCTCGCATCGCGAGCCCGAGACCAGCATCCTCTTGACGCATTCGGTGATCGGCTGGTTCAGCAATCACTATCTCGGAGACGCCGACAACGGCGACTGGCGCGCCTCGCCCGCGCGCGCGAACAACTTTGCCGGCTTGCCGCCGGCCTATGTGCTGACCGCCGGCGCCGATCCGCTGCGCGACGAAGGCGACGAGTATGCGAAATTCCTGAAGGACGCCGGCGTGCCCGTGACCTACCGGCATTTCCCCGGCCAGTTCCACGGCTTCTTCACCATGGGCAAGCTGCTCAATCAGGCCAACGTCGCGGTGACCGAGATCAGCACCTGGCTGAAGTCGCTGGGCTGATCGCGGCGTTGTAGCAGACGCACCTTGCGGCGTTAGCGCGCCTTGAAGTTCCCCGCGCCGCGCGATAGTGCGGCCCGACACGCTTCATGCCGCCGGGCACTCCAGCCAGCGAGATCGTCTTGCTCACGCCACTCCTCGTCTACGGTATTCCGCTCGATTTCATCCTGTTCGCGCTGACGCTGCTCGGCGTCGCGATCTTCCATCACCACACGCTCAGCGTGGCGTTGACGGGACTTGCCGCGATCGTTGCCTACAAGCTGCTGTTCACGGGCTTTGCGACATTCGGCACGGGCCTGCCCGGCCTCGCGCACCACATGGCGCATGAGTGGGTCACGCTCGCGAATTTGTTCCTGCTGTTGATGGGATTTGCGCTGCTGTCGCGCCATTTCGAGGAGAGCCGGATCCCGGACGAGATGCCGGCGCTGCTGCCCGATGACTGGAAGGGCGGACTGATCCTGCTGGTGGTCGTGTTCGTGCTGTCGGGCTTCCTCGACAACATCGCGGCCGCGCTGATCGGCGGCACCGTGGCGCGCCACGTGTTCCGCGGCCGCGTCCACATCGGCTATCTCGCGGCCCTCGTCGCAGCGTCCAACGCCGGCGGCGCCGGCAGCGTGGTCGGCGACACCACGACGACGATGATGTGGATCGACGGCGTCAGCCCGCTCACCGTCGTGGAGGCCTATCTTGCCGCCGCGGTCGCCATGCTGGTGTTTGCGGTGCCGGCCTCGTTGCAACAGCACCGCTTTTCCCCGATCGTGAAGAACGCACCATCCGGCCTGAAGGTCGACTGGGCGCGGGTTGCGATCGTTGCCGTGATCCTGCTCGCCGCGCTGACCGCCAATGTCACGGCCAACCTGAAATTCCCCGCGCTGCTTGACGCACTGCCCGTGCTCGGCCTCGCGGTGTGGGCCGCGATTCTCGTCACCTCGCTGCTGCGGCGGCCGGACTGGTCGGTGATGCCCGAGACGCTCAAGGGCACCGTCTTCCTGCTCGCGCTGGTGACGGCGGCCTCGATGATGCCGGTGGAGAAGCTGCCGGCCGCATCATGGCAGACCGCGCTCGGGCTCGGCTTCGTCTCGGCGGTGTTCGACAACATTCCCCTGACCGCGCTGGCGCTGAAGCAGGGCGGCTACGACTGGGGCTTTCTCGCCTACGCGGTCGGCTTCGGCGGATCGATGGTCTGGTTCGGTTCGTCCGCCGGCGTTGCGGTGTCCAACATGTATCCGGAAGCCAAGTCGGTGGTCCGCTGGGTCACCCAGGGCTGGCCGATCATGGTGGCCTATGTCGTCGGCTTCTTCGTGATGCTGGCCCTGCTCGGCTGGCACCCCGACGCACCGCATTGATACAAATGGGAAATTTTCCACGCTGCGGCGCACAGTCGCTGCTGCCTCAAAACTGTGGAAAAACGAGACAAATCCGTTGACATTGCTAAACTCCATTTCGCCGTAACAACTTATGGAGATTTCGCATGAGTGTTAGTGCAGAAGTCCTCGCCCGCGCCCCTTCGGAGCAGTTGGAGGACGAAATCCACACGGTGACCTCGCATCGACCACGCAGCAATATCCGGCCTCTCTCACCGATGCCGGACTATGTCGAGCACCGCAACGGGGTCAACGAGGTTGGCAAGCTCTCGGCCGAGGCGGTCGTGCGCGAATATGAAGCGGCGGTGAAAGAGATCGAGGCCCTTGGAACGGAATTGCAACTGGCCGCCAAGAATTGCGAGGCAATGGTGGCGGGCGTTCATGACATGATCGCTGAAATCAAGGAGTTCGCTGCTGGTTACCGTGATCAGGGCAAGCGTTTCTTCCTCCAGATCGAAGCGGTCTCGTTGATGACCATGGAGGTCAGGGATACCTGCGAAGCACTCAAGAAGAAGATCGCGACCGATACATTGAGCCAGTGATTTTTCGGTTGAAGCAGATTTCTTGATCAGCGCATCCGGGGATCTCCGCGTCGTGAGCTGATCCTGTATTGGTGAATGACTGCGCTATTCCGGCGCGGCGGACCGTTAGTTCTATTCAGAACCAAGTTGTTCAAGACCAAGTTTGTTCAAAACCAGGTCGCCCAACATCTAGCCCCGCTTCGGCGGGGCTTTTGTGTTGTGCGGCGCGCAGTCTCCGCGCGCGTCGCGCCCTCAATGGGCCGGGACTCCGTCCATGACCGATTCAACGCGCGTCAGGTGCACGCTCGGCCATGTTCACCGCCGGAGACAAATCGAATATCGGAGACCAGCGGTCGCTGAAATCCCTCGCCGGGAGCGTGTCCGTGCCGGAGGCGACAATGCCATCGGTCCCGGACGTGTGCGATCTCACCGTAGCGGCGGTTGCAGTGACAGCCAGCAGGGCGACGGCCACGAACCCGGTAATCGTTCGATGCTTTGTCATTTAGAACCTCCTCGGGTCCCCAATGCCCACTAACGTGGGTCACGGGAACCTTCGCCAGGTTCATCACGGCAAGGACGGTATTGATCGCGTGAAATCGGACAACGATCTTGTCCCATACTCAAATTGCCTTTGCCGGCAGCGCCGATGAGTTTAGCGACCGTCCGTCATCGGCAACTGTGTTCGCTTGGCGTGCAAGACTTACCCCACCCGCGCGGCCCGGCGCAGCGATTGCGGCGGCTGGCCGAAGGCGCGGATGAAGGCGCGGCGCATCCGCTCGGGATCGCGGAAGCCGGTGATCTCGGCGACGCGCTCGATCGCCTCGCCCGACGACTGCACCCGCTGCCGCGCCACCTCGATCCTGAGCCGCTCCACCGCTTTCGACGGCGTGGTGCCGGTCTCCGCGATGAAGGCGCGGGTGAAATGCCGCGAGCTCATCCCGGCCTTGTCGGCGAGATCCTCGACCGTCAGCGGCGCGTCGAGATGCTCGCGCGCCCAGGCGAGCAGCGGCCCGAACCTTCCGTTCGGCGTCTTCAATTCCAGCAGCGAGGAAAACTGCGACTGCCCGCCGCTGCGCCGGTGATACAGCACGAGCTGCCGCGCGGTGTTCTGTGCGACCTCGTCGCCGTGGTCCTCGGTGATCATCGCGAGCGCAAGGTCGATCCCGGCGGAGATGCCGGCCGAGCTCCAGATATTGCCGTCGCGGACGAAGATCTGGTCCGGCTCGAGCCTGACCTTCGGATAGCTCTTCACGAAATGCGGCGTGCGCTGCCAATGCGTGGTGGCGCGGCGGCCGTCGAGCAGGCCCGCCTCGGCCAGCACATAGGCGCCCGAGCAGACGCTGGCGACGCGAATGCCGCGGCTTGCCATCCGCCGCACGAATGCCAGCGTGGTCGGACAGGTCGCAGGCCCGCGCACGCCGTTGCCGCCCGCGATGATCAACGTGGTGATCGCCGCCGACGGCTTGAGGCCGCGCGCCAGCATCTCGACGCCGGACGAAGAGCGCACCGGCCCTGCCTTCGCCGCGATCGTCCTTATCGCGGGCGGATTGTTGGCGAAGCGCGCCGCGATCTCGAAGGCCGCGATCGGGCCGGCCGCGTCGAGCAGTTGGAAGTCGGGAAAGATCAGGATGCCGATCATCGTCAAATCCTCGCGGCACCGCTAGGTCCGAAAATGAGGGAAATACGCCATTTTGGACGGAAGGGCATCATGCGATCGTGGTTCCGTCAAGCGCTATTTGGAGACCTCAGATGCCCGAACCCCTGCAGATTGGATTGCTCGTCTTCCCGAAGGTGACCCAGCTCGACCTGACCGGCCCGCTGCAGGTGTTCTCCTCGGTCCCCGGCGCCCAGGTGCACCTGATCTGGAAACGGATCGAACCCGTGCCGACCGATTCCGTCATGATGCTGACGCCGACCACGACCTTTGCCGACTGCCCGCAGCTCGACGTGATCTGCGTGCCCGGCGGCTTCGGCACCGACGACATGGTCGGCGACGAGGAAATGCTCGGCTTCCTGCGCAAGCAGGCCGAGGGCGCGAAATACGTCACGTCGGTCTGCACGGGATCGCTGGTGCTCGGCGCCGCCGGTCTGCTGAAGGGCTATCGCGCCACCACGCATTGGAGCGCGATCGACTTCCTCGCCGGCTTCGGAGCCATTCCGACCAAGACCCGCGTCTGCGTCGACCGCAACCGCTTCACCGGCGGCGGCGTCACCGCCGGCATCGATTTCGCGCTGACACTGGTGTCCGAGCTGGTCGACCGCAAGACTGCGGAAGCGATCCAGCTCAGGCTCGAATACAACCCGGCCCCGCCGTTCAATGCCGGCTCGCCGGATACTGCGCCGGCCGAGATCCTCGCCGTCATGAGGGAGCGGATGGGACCTGCGCACGCGCGCCGCGGCGAATTGATGGGCCGCGCCGCGGCGCGGCTGTCTTGACTGATCGCTTCAAAGAAAAAGGCCGCCCGGTTTCCCGAGCGGCCCTTCCTGTCTCACGGTAGCCTCACATTTGCGGGCGATTTCAGGACATCTGTACCGGGGGCCTATCTCCCGGCCGCATCCAACTCGGAGGCCGCTGCTCATCGGGACAGTCGCGATCTGGAGCCCGATCCGACGCGATGGTCTCCCATCTCCGTAAGATGGCTACATTGAGCCGCGAGCCCGCGTGCAGCGCAAGCGGCGAGCTCCGGCCGCAGCGCACCTGTCCCCGCTGTTACCGTTGTCCACAGGCGCGCCTGCGCTGCCACAGGAGTGTGCGCGATGCACGCGCGTCGTTGCGCACGTCCACCTTGGAAACAGCGATGCGTGAAGCTCAGCTTCCCGGCGTCCAGGCGTGATAGTCGCCGGTCGCCTTCGGGCGGCGGCCGCTCGCCAGCGTCGAGCCGGACGGACGGTAGGCCTGCGCGGTGCCGGTCATGTTCGGCAGATGCGGCTTTTCCCATTCCCGCGGCGCATAGTTCTGCTCGGTCGGAGGCACATCGACCGTGTGATGCAGCCAGCCGTGCCAGCCGGCCGGGATCCGGGACGCTTCGGCATAGCCGTTATAGACCACCCAGCGGCGCTCGAAATGCAGCGTCGGGTCGATCTCGCCGCCCTTGGTGCGATAGTAGCGGTTGCCCTGCTCGTCCTCGCCGACCAGCTCGCCGTAGCGCGAGGTCCACAACTGCGTGCCAAAGGTCTGGCCGTTCCACCAGGTGAAGAATTTCAGCAGGAATTGTTTCATGCGTGGGCCGGTCGTCGGTTCGAGGCAGTCCGGCTCTGATGCCACCTGAATCCGCAAATGTCCAGCCGCCGCCAAGGTAGCCCGGCACTCCTCGCGTGCCCTCCGATCACAGATCCGTTTGGCGACCAAATGACGCGGTCACGAGGAGTTTTGTTCAGCCGCCATACATGCGCCGCCGGGCATGCAAACATGACCCACAATCAATGTGGAGCACGGGAACGTCCGACCGCTCAAATGGTTGGACCTTGTCCGTTTTGATGGAGTCCAAGATGATCAATATGAAGGTTCTGAGCACCGCTGCGGCTCTGGCGCTTGCGCTGCCGATCGTGGTGCCGACTGCCTCGTTCGCCCAGTCTGCTGCCCAGATGGGCGCGATGGGCGGTGGCGGCGGCGGTGGCCACATTGGCGGTGGCGGCGGTGGTGGCTTCGGCGGCGGCCGTGGAGCAGCGATGGGCGGTGGCGGAGGCTGGCATGGCGGCGGCGGCGGCGGTCACTGGGCCGGTGGTGGCGGCGGCGGTTGGCGCGGCGGCGGCTGGCACGGCGGCGGCGGATACTATCGCGGTGGCGGTTACTATCGTGGCGGCGGGTTCTGGCCCGGCGCGGTGGCCGGTGCGGTCGTCGGCGGCGCGCTCGCCTCGGGCGCCTACGGCTATGGCCCCGGCTACTATGACGACAGCTACGGCTACTACGACGACAGCGCGCCTGTCGCCGTGGAGACCGTCCCGGGCGGCGGCGATGCGAGCTACTGCGCGCAACGCTACAAGTCCTACGATCCGGCCTCGGGCACCTACCTCGGCTATGATGGCCAGCGGCACCCCTGCCCGTAACCATGGCCTGAACTACCAAGTTTAAAAAGGGCGGCGGTAACGCCGCCCTTTTTCGTGTGCGGGTTCACGTGCGCAAGGCCACCGCGACCGCTGCGAACGTCACCAGCAGCGCCGCGATGTCGCTCGTGCTGAGCGGTTCGCGCAGCATCGCCGCGGCCGCGAGCACGCCGACGATCGGCACCAGCAGCGTGCCGATCGACGCGGTCGCCGCCGGCAGCCGTTCCAGCGCCGCAAACCAGCAGACATAGCAAACGCAGAACTGGATCAGCGTCATGTAGATCATCGACGCCCAGCCGAGCTGCGACAGCGCGGCAAGCTGCGGCTGCTCGATCAAGACGCCGGTGATCGCGATCGGCACGCAGCCGATCGCAAGCTGCCAGGCCGCGAGCGACAGCGGTGGCATTGCGAGCTTGAAGTATTTGGTCAGCACAGTGCCAAGCCCGACGCAGAACGCGCCGGCGAGCGCAAACAGGACGCCCGGCAACTTGCCGAGGCTCGCGTCGATCCCGCCGCCGCCGATCAGCGCGGCGATGCCTGTGAGCGCCACCGCAAGCGCGAGCGCGCGAGCCGGCGACACCCGCTCGCCGAGCACCGGCCAGGCCACCAGTGCGACCCAGACCGGAATCGAGATCCCGAGCACGGCCGCCTCGCTGGCGCGAAGCCAGATCAGCGCCAGGCCCATCGACGCGACCCAGCCGCCGATCGAAAGCGTTGACACCAGGGCAAGCCGCAACCACATGCCCTCGGGAACGCGCAGCGTCTGTCGGCGTGCGAGCGCCACCAGACCGAGGGCGGTTGCGCCGACCACGCCGCACAACCCGCGCGATGACAGCGGCGGCCACTCCGTCAGCAGGAACTTCATGATCGGAAAATTGAGACCCCAGCCGGTCGAGGCGACCACCAGGAATGCGAGGCCGAGCGGTGACAGCGGGGCGCGGCCGGCGGCGGGAACTGCGGTCATGGACCTGTCGTAATGTAGTCGGACAAATACAAGTGATGGTATCAGGGCTAGCTGGAAATCTGCTTGTCAGCAAACAGCATCTGCATTCTATGATACAGACTTTCCGTTCAGGTTCCGCCTTAATCGGCAGACGGGCCAAGCGAGTCGCCGGCACGCGAGGCCGTAGCAAGAGGATGCATCGTGCCGAGCGTTCTCGTGGTCGATGACGACCCGATGGTGTGTGTCGCCATCGAGGTGTGTTTGCAACGCCAAGGCTTCGACGTCACCGTCGCCGACGGCGGTGAAGCGGGTATGCGCGCGCTGGAGCAGGCGACGTTCGACGTCATGCTGGTCGACGTCTTCATGCCGCATATGCGCGGTTTCGAGGCGATCCGCATCTTCCACGAGCGCGCCCCCGACATCCCCGTCATCGCGATGTCCGGCTATGCCTTTGCCAATGCCGACCGCGCGCCGGACTTCCTGCGGATGACGATCGAGCTCGGCGCGTCGGCCTGCCTGCGCAAGCCGTTCACCCCGCAGGCGCTGGTCGCCGCCGTTAACGAATGTCTGGCGAAGTCCGCTCCTTCCGCTCGTCTTTCCAAGTAATTGCTCGTACTAATCGTCGATGGCTTCCCAGCGTCTCATCCTTGGCAGTGGCCTTGCGATCCTCCTTGTCATCAGCGCGGCGTCGATCGGGCTGGATGTCAAGTCGCGCAGCGAGATTGATTCGGTCGATCGCACGCTCAGAATCCTCAAATGCATCTCGGATGCGCGTCCGCTGCCCCGCGCGGTCGAGAGCGCGGCGCGCGGCTTCGCGCTGACCGGCGATGCGTCCTTTGCCGACGAATTTCGCGAGCAGAGCACCGCCCTCACCGCCGCCTTCGACGAGCTCACGAATGCCGTGAAGTTGGCGCCCGAGGAGGCCCACCTGCTCGCCGGCACCAGGGGACAGGTCCAACGCGCCATTGCGCTCGGCGCCGAACTGATCAGGTTGCGCACGGCCGGCGATACGGCCGGCGCCGCCGCGCTGATCTCCGCGGGCGAGAGCCGCGCGCTGATGGACAATGTCGGCGGCGCGCTCGACCGCCTGGTCACCGAAGAGCGCCGCCTGCTCGGGATTCGCACCGAACAGTCGAAGACCAACGGCCGGCTGCTGCTGGCGATCGACCTCGCCGGCGTCGCGATGATCCTGCTGCTCGCAGTCGCGCTGACGCTGACGGCCCGGCGCGCCAGCCGCGAACTGCAGGGCGCGCTCAGCGCGACCAAGGCGACCAATCTGTCGCTCGAGGGCAAGGTGGCCGAGCGCACCAAGGATCTCGGCGCAGCGCTCGAAGAGCTCCGCCGTTCCACCTCGGTGATGGAAACCACCTTCCGCACCATGGCGGAGGCGGTGCTGGTGATCGACGCCACCGGCACCGTGCTGCTGTCGAACCCGGCCGCCGAGAAGATGCTGCGCTACAAGCCGGGCATGACGGTCCGCCAGCTGCGCGCCATGAGCAACGTGTTCCAGTCCGACGGCGTCACGCCGATGCAGGCCGACGACATGCCCTCGGCCAGGACGCTGCGCGGCGAGGAATTCGACGGGCTGGAATTCGTCGCAAGGCCGGTGCGCGGTGCGCCGGAGATTCACCTCGTGGTGTCGGGCCGCCCGCTGCGCGACGGCGGCGACACCATCACGGGCGCGGCGCTGATCTATCACGACATCACCGCCTCGCGCGAAACCGAGCACAAGCTGCAGCAGGCGCAGAAGCTCGACGCCATCGGCAAGCTGACCGGCGGCGTCGCGCACGACTTCAACAACATGCTGACGGTCATCACCGGCACCACCGAGACGCTGGTCGACAGCCTGCGCTCCCAGCCGAAGCTGGCGCAGACCGCCGAGTTGATCGACCGCGCCGCCGAGCGCTGCCGCGAGCTGATCCAGCATCTGCTCGCCTTCGCCCGCCGCCAGCCGCTGGAGCCGCGCACCGTCGACATCAACGGCACCGTCGTCGACATCGCCAAGCTGCTGCGGCCGACGCTCGGCGAGCAGATCGAGATCAATTCGGTGCTGGCGCCCGATGTCGCCAGCGTCCATATCGATCCGTCGCAGCTCGCCAACTCGCTGCTCAACATGGCGATCAACGCCCGCGACGCGATGCCGAACGGCGGCAAGCTGCTGTTCGAGACCAGCAACATCGTGCTCGACGACGCCTATGCCGCTGTTAATCCCGACATCACGCCGGGGCGCTATGTGCTGCTCGCGGTCAGCGACACCGGCACCGGCATGTCGCACGCGGTGCAGGACAAGGTGTTCGAGCCGTTCTTCACCACCAAGGAGGTCGGCAAGGGCTCCGGCCTCGGCATGAGCATGGTCTACGGCTTCGTCAAGCAGTCCGGCGGTCACATCAAGATCTACAGCGAGGAAGGCCACGGCACCACGATCAAGCTGTACCTGCCCCCTGCCCGCGGCCAGGTCGAGGTGGAAGCCCCCCCGCCGGAGCCGCCGCGGCGCGGCAGCGAGGTCATCCTGGTGGTGGAAGACGACCAGTTGGTGCGCAACTACGTGGTCACGCAGCTGACCAGCCTCGGCTACAAGACCATCGCCGTGCCCGACGCCCGCGCCGCGCTGGCGCTGGTCGACAAGGGCGAGAAGTTCGACCTGCTGTTCACCGACGTCATCATGCCCGGCGGCATGAACGGCCGCCAGCTCGCCGACGAGGTGAGGAAACGGCGGCCCGGCCTCAAGGTGCTCTACACCTCAGGCTATACCGAGAACGCGATCGTACATCACGGCCGCCTCGACGAGGGCGTGCTGCTGCTCGCAAAACCCTATCGCAAGGCGCAGCTCGCCAGCATGCTGCAGCAGGCGCTCGGCGAGTGATGTGAGCTACCGCGTCGCCAGCGCGACGCCGGCGAGCGTGAACAGCAGCGCGGTGATCTGGGTCGGTCCGAGCGGCTCGTGCAACGCGACCGCAGAGGCAATCACGCCGATCACGGGCACCGCCATGGTGCCGATCGCCGCGACCGACGCCGGCAGGCGGGCAAGTGCTGCGAACCACGCGACATAGGCGACGCAGAACTGGATCACGGTCGAATAGACCAGCAGCCACCAGCCGACCGTCGTCACCCGATCCCAATGCGTCGTCTCGACGAGAAAGCCTACGATCGTGATCGGCAGGCAGCCGAGGCCGATCTGCCAGGCCGCCGCCGGGATCGGCGGCAGCAGAACGGGATATTTCTTCGCCAGCACCGTGCCGAGCGCGAAGCCGAACGCGCCGCCGAGCGCCATGATGATGCCCGGCAGCTTCTCCTCGCTGGCACTGATGCCGTTGCCGCCCATGATCGCGGCGAGCCCCGCGAACGCCATCACCAGCGCGATGGTGCGCAACAGGGTCGGCCGCTCGCCGAGCACCGGCCAGGCCAGGAGCGAGGCCCATACCGGCATGGTGTAGGCGATCAGCGCGGTCTCGCTCGCCGGCAGCCACAGCAGCGCGAGCCCCATCAGCACCATCCAGCCGGTGACGTTGAGAGCCGAATACAGGACCAGCCGCGGCCACAGCCGGGCCTCGACATGCAGGCTCTGGGCGCGGATCAGCGCCAGCGCTGCCAGCAGCACGGCGCCGATCACGCCGGTGGTCCCGCGCAAGGTCAGCGGCGGCAGCTCGCTGAGCAGGAACTTGGTCGACGGCCAGTTGAACCCCCAGCCCACCGATGTGATGGCGAGGAACATCAGGCCGGCGGGCGCAAGGCGCGGCCGCGCTTGAGACTTCTTATCTGTCATGGAACCCGGCAAGGGCAGGAAATGCGCATGGAAAGGATGTGAGTCGGCCGCAGCTTGCCCGCGATTTTGTCGCCCGACCATCACGCCTCTGACATGCCTGATCCGTAGTTTGCCCGTAGGCCTACCTGAGTCCCAAAAATTCAATCCGGGACCGCGAATAAAATCTTCGCCTGTGAACAATGGGGCGAAACTCCAATCCACAGGCGGAGCTAATTTTTTTGGCTTGGGAATCCATGAGGACTCACCGATAGTTGGCCCGATCACAGGCGCGGCATCGACCCCTGTTATCCCCCTCCTTCCACCATATTTAGTGTTTGATTCAGAAACTCGTACTAGTCCTTGACGGGCGTGACGGACATGGCCTAGCTTTCAACCTGTTCGGCGCGAGTGTGTTTGGGTCCCCGCCGGTCGCTCCCACAAGGGTTCCAAAACGACCACTCCGCCAGGCCTTCGGGCCGCGGGTGAAGGGCTTTTCTGCCCTGATTTTGGGCCCAGGTCTTAGGCCAGGTCGGGACGACAATCGGGCCGAGAAGGACCCGGAAACAGAGGCCGTAACCGGCCCGCGAGAAGCGTACGCGTGATGTGTCGCGTGAAGCGTTTGGGGCGTTGAATGCATTGACCTGGAGGACCCGGCCAGCCGGGCACCGCCAGGGATTGTGCCGCCGCAGGGCCGGGTCACACCGGCACCGAGCGGTGAAGAGAAAACAGGCCGGATCCACCGGCTGAGCTGCGGATGACGGGAGGCGTGCACGCGTGTTCCGAAGTCCGCGAACAGATAACATTCCGGCACCGCAAACATGTGGGCCGGGCAGAAGAAGTGACGGGGCTCGACCATGCGAATCGAACGACGCAACACCACCAGCGGACAGTCTCCCTACGCCGGGATCAATTTCCGCCTGACCACCTCAGAGATCCGCAATCCGGACGGCTCGGTCGTGTTCCGTGCCGAGAACGTCGAGGTTCCGGAGTTCTGGTCGCAGGTCGCCTCCGACGTGCTGGCGCAGAAGTATTTCCGTAAAGCGGGCGTCGCCGCACGCCTGAAGAAGGTCGAGGAAGAG
This sequence comes from Bradyrhizobium sp. USDA 3364, assembly GCF_054056355.1. Classification (NCBI taxonomy): domain Bacteria; kingdom Pseudomonadati; phylum Pseudomonadota; class Alphaproteobacteria; order Hyphomicrobiales; family Nitrobacteraceae; genus Bradyrhizobium; species Bradyrhizobium sp. USDA 3364. The sequence goes on along the minus strand of NZ_JBSRYG010000002.1, from coordinate 6,654,631 downwards.
ACCGTGCCGTCGTGGCTGTGGCGCTCAGAGCCTGACAGGGAGGCGCTGGCAGCGCTGCCCGAGAACGAGCGCATCGTCGGCGAGACCAGCGCAAAACAGGTGTTCGATCGCCTCGCCGGCTGCTGGACCTATTGGGGCTGGAAGGGCGGCTACTTCTCGAGCGAAGAAGACGCGCTGGCCTTCTTCGACGAGCTGCGTTTCCAGCTCGCCAAGCAGATGGTCGCGCCGAACTCGCCGCAGTGGTTCAACACCGGCCTGCATTGGGCCTACGGCGTCGATGGCCCCGGCCAGGGCCACTATTACGTCGACTGGAAGACCGGCAAGCTGACCAAGTCGAAGTCGGCCTATGAGCATCCGCAGCCGCATGCCTGCTTCATCCAGGGCGTCGGCGACGACCTCGTCAACGAGGGCGGCATCATGGACCTCTGGGTGCGCGAGGCGCGCCTGTTCAAGTATGGCTCCGGCACCGGCTCCAACTTCTCGAGCCTGCGCGGCGAAGGCGAAAGGCTGTCCGGCGGCGGCCGCTCGTCCGGCCTGATGAGCTTCCTCAAGATCGGCGACCGCGCCGCCGGCGCGATCAAGTCGGGCGGCACCACCCGCCGCGCCGCCAAGATGGTCGTGGTCGATGCCGATCACCCCGATATCGAGACCTATATCGACTGGAAGGTGAAGGAGGAGCAGAAGGTCGCCGCCCTCGTCACCGGCTCCAAGATCAACCAGAAGCACCTCAAGGCCGTGATGAAGGCCTGCGTGAACTGCGAAGGCAGTGGCGACGACTGCTTCGATCCCGAGAAGAACCCGGCACTCCGCCGCGAGATCAAGCTCGCGCGCCGCGCGCTGGTGCCCGACAACTACATCAAGCGCGTCATCCAATTTGCAAAACAGGGCTACAAGGAGATCCAGTTCGACATCTACGACACCGACTGGGATTCCGAGGCCTACCTGACCGTCTCCGGCCAGAACTCCAACAACTCGGTGTCGCTGAAGGATGACTTCCTGCGCGCGGTGGAAACCGACGGCGACTGGAATCTGGTCGGCCGCACCACGAAGAAGGTCACGAAGACGCTGAAGGCGCGCGACCTCTGGGAGAAGATCGGTTACGCCGCCTGGGCAAGCGCCGATCCCGGCCTGCACTTCAACACCACGATGAACGACTGGCACACCTGCAAGGCGTCCGGCGACATCCGTGCCTCCAATCCGTGCTCGGAATACATGTTCCTGGACGACACGGCGTGCAATCTCGCCTCCGCCAACCTGCTGACGTTCTACAGCACCACCACCAAGCGGTTCGACGTCGAGTCCTACGAGCATCTGTGCCGGCTCTGGACCATCGTGCTGGAAATCTCCGTGATGATGGCCCAGTTCCCGTCGAAGGCGATCGCCGAACTGTCCTACGAGTTCCGCACGCTGGGTCTCGGCTTCGCCAATATCGGCGGCCTGCTGATGACCATGGGCCTGCCCTATGACAGCAAGGAAGGCCGTTCGCTGTGCGGCGCGCTGACCGCCGTGATGACCGGCATCTCCTACAAGACCTCGGCGGAAATGGCCGCCGAGCTCGGCACCTTCCCGGGCTACAAGAAGAACGCGGCGCACATGCTGCGGGTGATCCGCAACCACCGCCGCGCCGCCCACGGCAACGCGACTGGCTATGAGGCGCTCTCGGTCAACCCGGTGCCGCTCGATCACGCCTCCTGCCCGCAAGCCGACATCGTCGCGCATGCCAAGCTGGCGTGGGACGACGCGCTGGCGCTCGGCGAGGTCAACGGCTATCGCAACGCCCAGACCACGGTCGTGGCGCCGACCGGCACCATTGGCCTCGTGATGGATTGCGACACCACCGGCATCGAGCCCGACTTCGCGCTGGTGAAGTTCAAGAAGCTCGCCGGCGGCGGCTACTTCAAGATCATCAACCAGGCGGTGCCGTCGGCGCTGCGCGCGCTCGGCTATCGCGAAGCTGATATCGCCGAGATCGAGGCCTACGCCGTCGGCCACGGCTCGCTGTCGAATGCGCCTGGCATCAACGCCTCGACGCTGAAGGCCAAAGGCTTCACCGATGAAGCCATCGCCAAGGTGGAAAAGGCGCTGCCGACCGCGTTCGACATCAAGTTCGCCTTCAACAAGTGGACCTTCGGCGAAGACTTCATCCGCGACCAGCTCGGCATCGGCGCGGAAGCGATCGCGGCCCCCGGCTTCGACCTGCTCCAGGCGGTCGGCTTCACCAAGCGCGAGATCGAAGCCGCCAACGTCCACATCTGCGGCGCGATGACGGTGGAAGGTGCCCCGCACCTGAAGGCCGAGCACTACCCGGTGTTCGACTGCGCCAACCCCTGCGGCAAGATCGGCAAGCGCTATCTCTCGGTCGAGAGCCACATCAGGATGATGGCGGCGTCCCAGCCGTTCATCTCGGGCGCGATCTCCAAGACCATCAACATGCCGAACGACGCCACGGTGGAGGACTGCAAGTCCGCCTACCTCTTGTCGTGGAAGCTGGCGCTGAAGGCCAACGCGCTGTACCGCGACGGCTCGAAACTGTCGCAGCCGCTCAACTCGCAGCTCATCAGTGACGATGAGGACGAGGACGATGCGGTGGAGGCGCTCTACGAGAAGCCGATGGCCGCGCGTGCCGCCCAGGTCTCGGAGAAGATCGTCGAGAAGCTGGTCGAGCGCATCGTCGTGATGCGCGAGCGCGAGAAGATGCCGGATCGCCGCAAGGGCTACACCCAGAAGGCTGTTGTCGGCGGCCACAAGGTCTATCTCCGCACCGGCGAATATGACGACGGCCGGCTCGGCGAGATCTTCATCGACATGCACAAGGAAGGCGCGGCGCTGCGCTCCTTCATCAACAATTTTGCGATCGCAGTATCCCTGGGTCTGCAATACGGCGTGCCGCTCGAAGAATATGTCGACGCCTTCACCTTCACCCGCTTCGAGCCCGCGGGTCCGGTGCAGGGCAACGACTCCATCAAGTACGCGACCTCGATCCTCGACTATGTCTTCCGCGAGCTCGCGGTGAGCTACATGGCGCGCTTCGACCTCGCCCATGTCGATCCGAACGAGTCTGGCTTCGACGCGCTCGGCAAGGGCGTCGAGGAAGGCAAGGAGCCGGATGAGGCCCCCGCCCAGCACCAGGCGACAAAATACCTGTCGAAGGGCCTGACCCGGTCGCGCACCGACAACCTCGTCGTCATGCGCGGCGGCTCGACCACCGCGAGCGGCAGCACCGACAACGCCCCCGCCGGCGGCAACCGCGTCACGTCGCTCGCCTTCCACGGCGCCACCTCGCGCGGCGCCTCCGACACCGTCGAAGGCGCAGTCGCCCTGAAGCAGGAAGTCAGCCACGACCTCTCGCCGACCGAAAAGCTCGAGGCCCTGCAACAGTGGAGCAAGCCCGGCACCGCCGCAGCCGCCGCCCCAAGCAAGGCCGAGCGCCGCGCCGAAGCCAAGGCAAAAGGCTACGAAGGCGAGATGTGCTCGGAGTGCGGCAACTTCACGCTGGTGCGGAATGGCACCTGCATGAAGTGCGATACTTGCGGCAGCACGACGGGGTGTTCGTGAGTCAGACGTTCTGACACCTGCGCAGTCAATAAGGGGGTAGCTTTGCGGCTACCCCCTTGTTTTTTGGGAAGTATGCCCCTAGCAACAACTTTAACGTGCACATAAGGCCTAGCGGTCAGCAAAAATGTTCAAATCGGTACGATTTCGGAATTTCAAATCCCTGAAAGATTATACGGTGCACCTGCGCACAATGAATGTTTTGGTCGGCCCAAACAACGCGGGTAAGTCGACAATTCTTGACGCCTTCCGAGCGATGGCCGCCGCTCATCGCCACGCTAGTCGACGAGTGCAATCTCCGATCTCCGTTCAAGGCTCGACCATCGTCGGGTACGAAGTACCAATGACGAACTTTCCAATATCGCTGGCTAACGTCCATTCAGACTATCAAACAGATCACGAGACCTCGGTCACTTTTTCGCTTGAGAACGGCAACAAGCTTCAGCTCCGCTTCTATGACAACGCTCGATGCATAATGACAATTGTGGAGGCCAAGCAAAGGACAACCACCACAGCTCAGTTTCGAAAAAGCTTCCCAGTCTCCATCTACCCATTTCCAACCTTGGGTCCTCTGGAGGAGGAAGAGCTCCTTCTCACAGATGAATATGTCCGCCAATCCGAAGACACTCGACGCGCCCATCGCATGTTTCGGAACATTTGGTATCGACGCCCAGAGCAATTTCAGGCTTTTGAAGAACTGGTCTCAAAGACGTGGGAGGGAATGGCAATATCTAAGCCTGAGCTCGATACGACCTACCCGCCTCATCTTTCTATGTTTTGCAAAGAAGGACGTATTGACCGCGAAGTCTACTGGGCTGGCTTCGGCTTTCAGGTTTGGCTTCAGATACTAACCCATCTCACGGGCGCTAGCACTGACAACGTTTTGGTCGTCGACGAGCCAGAAATATATCTGCACCCCGACCTTCAGCGGCGCCTCTTTCAGCTACTCAAAAGCTCAGGGAAGCAGGTAATTCTTGCAACGCATTCCGCCGAGATCGTAAATGAAGCTGATCACGAAGACGTAGTACTCGTAAATCGGACGAAGAAGACCGCCGCAAGAGTGAGCGATGTCGACAGCCTCCAAGAAGCTCTAAACAGTATCGGCTCCGCACAAAACATTCATTTGGCTCGGCTTACAAAGGGCCGCCGCATTCTCTTCTTAGAAGGCGACGACTATCGACTACTTCGACGTTTTGCCTCGCAGTTTGGATTCGATGGCATTGCGAACGATGTCGTAATCACCGTGGTCCCGATAGGCGGCTTCAGCCAGAGCAAGCGGATCGAAGACACAGCTTGGGCATTCGAGAAGATTCTAAAAGCGAACATTTCAATTGCGGCAGTTCTCGATAGAGATTTTCGATCGCCTGAGGAAATTGCCAACCTGCTCCAAGACGGAAGAGCGTCTGTGCCGCACTTTCATATCTTGGGCTCGAAGGAAATCGAAAACTATCTCCTTTCGCCGCCAGCCCTAGCGAAAGCAATTCAGCACAAGCTAAAGGAGCGCAAGTCCCCAACGACTATCGCGGTTACTGACGTGGAAGACATACTGGAAAATGTCGTCGCTAGTCAGAAGGCTGATCTATTGGGCCAGTATGTCTCAAACCGGGTAAGGTATTTCGCAACGCGCAGCGCTAAAGATCCTTCCACGGTCGTTAAGCAAGCTATCGAGCAACTTGATCAAGATTGGAAGGACCGCAAGTTGGCGATCTGTTCGGGCAAGAAAGCATTCGCCGCGTTAAACGGACAGCTCCAACAAAGTTTTGGATTTTCAATTACCTCGAATCAAGTCATTGGGCACCTCGAGCGAAGCGAGGTTGGTGACCTGATCGCAATTTTGGCTGATCTCAACAAATTCGCGATAGAAGAGCCTGTACCTCTTGTCGGGGCGGCTTAGCAAACGTGAGCGTTAGCCAAAGGGGCGGATTTCGCCGAAGGCGTAACCCGCCGCTCGCCAGCAAAACTCTCGGCGGTTACGCTTCTGCCTTCGCTCAATGAGCTTCGGCGGACAAGTCGCTCACCCGCCCTCCTCGCTGACGATCAAACGGGTACCGTCTACCGCGAGCCCTCGGCGCGCTTTTCGAGAAGCAGCGTGCGGTCGGCGATGTCCTTCAGTTCGAACGCCTGGGAGTCGAGGAACGCGGCGGACCCGTTGTTGGGGTCCGCAGCGAGGCGATGGGTTTCACTGAGATGATGCTTCAGCCAGGCCCGTTGCTCGGTCAGCAATTGCGCGTGCGCCTCGCCCTTCGAGCTGGCGAGCAGGGCTTGATAGGCGGTGTTGAGCCGCGTGTCCCACTTGTCGATTTCGGTCTTGCCGCAATCGAGCATCTTCGTTGACACCCCTTCCGCCTTGTCCATGCACGCATCATACGCGGCGCTTTGCTGCGCGCGGACCGATAAGGTCCCGAGCACGAGCATGGAAGCAACAATGACAGGCCACAGCGAAAGCATCACCACGTCCAGATCACCCTGCCTGCGTCCTTCGACAAGCATCGCCGCACAAAAGCGTCCCCGGCAGCGCCTGGACCTGACGGCCGACGTTGCCTACGCCGGCAGCACGATCACCTTCGTTTTGACGGGCGTTCGCGAATAGAGGTCGATCATGTCCTGACTGAGGAGGCCGGTACAGCCGCTCGTAATGCCGTTCCCGATCGTTTCGGGGGCGCTGGTGCTATAGATCGTGTAAAGCGTGTACGCGCCATTCTGGTAGAGGTAGAGCACGCGCGCGCCGAGTGGATTGTCGAGACCTCCCGGCATGCCGCCAGCATATTTGCCCGCCTCCGGCTGGCGCGCGATCATCTCCTTGGGTGGCGTCCAGGTCGGCCATTCGGCTTTGCGCCCGACATAGGCCTCCCCGCTCCACCGGAACCCATCGCGGCCGACATTGGCACCATAGCGGGTCGCGTTTCCTTCGCCTTCGATGCGGTAGACATAGTATTTGCCGGGATCGACGATGATCGTCCCGGGCGCCTCAGCGCTGTCGTACTTCACTGTCTTGCGAAAATATTTCGGGTCGACCTTGCTGACGTCGACCGCGGGGATCGGGAATTTCTCGCCGGGCACGGGCCCGTAAACCTTCTGCGCCTCGGCCAGGGTCATGTAGTCGGATGCGCAACCGGCCAGGCTCAGTGCAGCGAGACCGGCAGCAGAGCCGGCCAGAAACGCCCGGCGGTTGAGAAGCCGCGACGAAGGCAAAGGCAGAGCGCCCTCGCCCATCGCACCGGCGTCGGCAATTCCACGGTCCATCATCATGATTTCGGATCTTCCCCTGTCCGTTGCGCGGCCGGAGCAGACTTTGGCATACAGCAGAAGGGAAAAGAAAAGTTCTTCGTCATTGCCTGAGGTTGACCAACAGACGGTCTTGTGAATCCATCCCGAGAACAATGCGAGAACTTCGGCGGGTTCCCTGCGTTGTCGATCAAACACCGAGCGCAGAGAGGCGTTTGAGTAACTGCACCATGGCCGCTCGCCCTTCCGGGACGTAGACCATTAGCTCTTCCTCCTTGCCGTGGGGATACCCGATCAAATTGTTCATCGAGTTGAATACTGCACCACGAAAAACATCTGGCTCGACGGTCTGCAGCGGCCAGGCCGCATAGACTTCTCGAACTTCATCTCGACTGGCGCCGATCAAGGTTTCAAACTCCCAGTCGGGAAAGAAGCCGCCCTCCACTGTTGCCTGGAGGGACCGCCGAACGATTTCGATCTCAGCAGGAGAAAGCTCTTCGACAAGAGATTCCATCGACACCCCGCAACCCCGAGCACACGATGGCGGATGAGCCGAAGGCGTAATCCACCATCTCCAAGGTCTGTCGGCGGGTTACGCGTCGCTAACCCGCCCTACTTGCTTCCGCAAACCTCACGCCGCCTTCGCGGTCTTGTCTGCTGCCGGCGCGGTTTCCATGGCGCGCATGTAGAGATCGAGTAGGCTCTCACGCTCGTCGCGCTCGTCCTGGTCCTGCTTGCGCAGCTTGATGATCTCCTTGAGGATCTTGACGTCGAAGCCTTCGCCCTTGGCCTCGGAGAAGACCTCCTTCTTCTGCTCGCTCAATTCCCCGATTTCAGTGTCAAGGTTCTCGATCCGCTCGACGAAGGAACGAATTTTTCCGCCGGGAATGGTGATGTCGGACATGGTGCCTCCTGCTGAATGAGGTCGTGAAAATGCGAGCAAAGAGATGACCAATGTCTTAAGCATGCGACGGTCACGGCGTCGGTATTGTAGGATGGGTAGAGCGCAGCGAAACCCATCGATTTTCGTCCGCGGAACCAATGATGGGTTTCGCTGCGCTCTACCCATCCTACGAATTCCGCGATCGCATCATCGCATGTGTCACACATCACTCAGGCATCATCAGCCACACGCAACGTGATCCGCGTCAATTCGGACGGCCGGCCGAGCCGCAAGGCGAAACCCGGCCACAGCGCGGTGCCGTTGTTGACGTAGAGCGTCATGCCGTCGACGTCGTAGCGGCCCGAGACGAAGCCGGCATTGGCGCGCGCGGCCAGGCGGTCGATCCCGATGATCAATCCGCCATGGGTGTGTCCGGAGAGTTGCAGGGCGACGCCGAGTGCCGCCGCCTTGCGTGCGTCGCTCGGCTGGTGGTCGAGCAGGATGACGGGCGCGCCCTCAGGCGCGCCGTCGAGAACCGCGGCAAGGTCGCGGATCGAATGTCCCCGGTGGCGCGAGGCGCGGTCGGTAATGCCCGCGATCACCAGGCGGCCGCCGCCGCGTTCGAGAACGATGTGCCTGTTCTCGAGCGAGCGCAGGCCCAGCGCTTCGTAATGCGCCATCCAGCCGTCATAGCCGAAGATATATTCGTGATTGCCCGAGATCACGTAGACGCCGTCGGCGGCCATCAGGTCGCGCAGCGGTGCGATGTCGTTGCGCCGCGCATCGATGGTGCCGTCGATCAGGTCGCCGGTGATCGCGATCAGGTCCGCGCCGAGCTTGTTCGATCGCTCGACCACGGCGCGCGCCCATGGCGCGGGAAACAGCCGGCTGATGTGCAGATCGGTCAGTTGCAGGATGGTGTAGCCGTCGAACTGGCGCGGCAGTCCGCGGATAGTGACTTCGAGATCCTTCAATGGCGGAATGCGCATCGCCTGATGGACGCCGATCGCGGCGGCCGTGGCCGCCAGCACCGCAAGCGCGTAGCGGACGCCGTCAGGCGCGCCGACAAAGCCGCCATGGATCACTGCGGTAACGATCAATCCGGCATCGAGCGCCAGTTGCAGCAGCGCCAGCAGCACGATCGCACCGAACGCCCAGTTGAACAGCGCGACCACCGGACGCGGAAACTCCGGCGCGAATTCCGATCCCGACGACCACCTGTTCCAGCGGTGAAACTGCAAGGCGACCAGCACGAACAACGCGGCGACGATCTTTGCCGCAAGCGGCCAGTCGAGCGGCCAGATGAAGCGGGCCAGGATCAGGAGGCTGGTCAGGCCGAAGATGAGCTGGGGAATGGGTCTCGCTCCGGATCGGATCGGGGGTTTGTGCAGTCGGCGCCCGGCGAAGGTAGTGAGTATCCGCCGCAGGCGTAAGCCGCCATCATCAGCACATTTTCGGCAAGTGGCGTTTTCGCTGAAGCGCTCTGAGCCGCGACGTGAGGCAATAAATGCGCGATGAGATTGGGTTGAATCGGCTTGGCGCGGTCTCGGTTCACCTCTCCCCGTTGGGGAGAGGTCGGATTGCGCCTGGCGATGCGAAGCATCGTCCAGTGCAATCCGGGTGAGGGCTCTTGCTCTCTCGATAGGCCGCAACCCCTCACCCGATTTGCTGCGCAAATCGACCTCTCCCAAGGGAGAGGTGAAGTTTCGACGCCGTTCCAGCTCAACTTGATCTCATCAGCAGCCCTTCCAGAAATAAAACTTGAACATCGCTCAATTTTCTGATTATTGAACGTTGTTCATTTATCTTTGGAGCCGACGATGCAGACGACCTTCCGGATGGACGGATTGACCGGGTCCGATCGGCCCGTGAAGCCGTGGATGAAAGCCACCCCGGCGATCATCACGATCGGCATCATTGCAGCATTCGCGGTGCACGGACGCATTGCGCAGCCGCCGCACTACTACGATTTCGCGGATCACTCGGCCGTCTTCGGCATCCCTCACACGGGCGATGTGCTGTCCAACATCGGCTTCGCCCTGGTCGCGATCTGGGGCTGGCTGGCGCTCTGGCCCCACCGCCACAGCGATCGGCTCCGTGCCGGATGGCCGGGCTATCGCCTGTTCCTGGTCGGACTGTTCCTGACCGCCTGCGGGTCCACCTTCTTTCACCTTGCCCCCGGCAATGGCCGGCTGACCTGGGACATGCTGCCGATCGCGCTCGTCGGCGCGGGCCTGCTCATCGGCGTCCGCGGCGACACGCAGCGGGAAGCGAAGACCAACATCGAAGCGATCGTCCTCGGGCTTTACGCCGCGGCCAGCGTCGCATGGTGGGTGTACACCGACAGACACGGCGCGGGCGACCTGCGGCCGTATCTGCTGCTGCAGGTCCTGCCGCTGATCCTGATCCCGCTCTGGCAATGGATCTATCGCGCGCCGCGCGCCGACCGCATCGCGTTCGCCGCCGCCATGGCGCTGTACGTCGTGGCCAAGATCACCGAGGTGCTCGACCATCAGATCGCAGACACGCTTGGCTTCGTCAGCGGACACACCTTGAAGCATCTGATCGCGACCGCGGCCACCGCAGCGATCGTCTGGGGCGTGACGCGGCGCTTCGCCGGCGATAGCGGTCGAAAGCGAGCGTAGCGGCCAAAGGCGTAATCCGCCTTACTCGTCTGGATTGGCCGTTACGCTTCGCCACGAGTCTCAAGCCAATCCCGTCATCCTGAGGTGCGAGCGGAGCGAGCCTCGAAGGATGCACGGCCACCAGCCGGGCCGTCGACCCTTCGAGACGCCGCTACGCGGCTCCTCAGGGTGACGGTGATAGCAAATAGAGCGACTTGTCCGCCGTAGCTTGAAGAGCGAAAGCGGAAGCGATATCCATCGCTTGCTCACCAAGGCCCCCTGCGCAATCTTCACTATTTCGGAATAATAGAACTCTATCGCTGATTTGCCCGACGCGTCAAGTCGCTTTTTTGGACGCCGGCGGCCGCCTGCTCCTTTGCATGGGGTTGTTTTCGATATTTTGGAACGCGCACCCTTTACCACACGAATACCCCTTCCTCGGTCGCATCAGGCGGATTGACCGGCACAGCGGCCGTATCCATATGCATCTGCATGAATCGGCGCTTCCCGCCGTTTCGTCCCGCCAAGACACAGCCTGATACCGGCTGCGTCCTTGATGCCCTCCTCTTGTTCCGGAGCTCTCGTGGCCGCCCTCTCCATCCTTGATCTCGTCGGCGTCACCGAGGACACCGACGCGCGCGGCGCGCTGTACAATGCGCGCGACGTCGCACGCCATGCCGAGGCGCTGGGCTATCGCCGGATCTGGGTGGCGGAGCACCACAACATGGCGGGCATCGCGAGTGCTGCGACATCGGTGGTGATCGGGCATATCGCGGCGGGAACCAACACCATCCGGGTCGGCGCCGGCGGCATCATGCTGCCGAACCACGCGCCTTACGTGATTGCCGAGCAGTTCGGCACGCTGGCGCGGCTGTTTCCCGACCGGATCGACCTCGGCCTCGGTCGCGCGCCGGGCACCGATCAGCTCACGCTGCGCGCGCTCCGCCGCACGCCTGAATCCGCCGAGAACTTTCCGCAGGACGTGCTCGAGGTGCAGGCCTTCCTGGCGGCGGCCGGTCCCAACCAGCGCATCCAGGCCGTGCCGGCCGCGGGCACCGACGTGCCGCTGTGGATCCTCGGCTCGAGCAATTTCGGCGCGATGCTGGCCGGCGAGCTCGGCCTGCCCTACGCCTTCGCCTCGCACTTCGCCCCCGAGCTCTTGATCCAGGCGTTGCAGATCTATCGCGCGCGCTTCAAGCCGTCGGAGCAGCTCGCGCAGCCCTGCACCATGGTCGGCGTCAACATCATCGCTGCGGATACGGACGCGGAGGCGCGCCGGCTTGCGACCACGCAGCAGATGTCGTTCACCAACATCTTCCGCGGCGCGCGCGGCCTGAGCCAGCCGCCGATCGACGACATCGAGACCTACTGGTCACCACAGGAGAAGGTCCAGGCGATGCGGATGCTCGCCCGTTCCATCATCGGCTCGCCCGAGACGGTGCGTGCCGGGATCGACGCGCTGGTTGCCGAGACCGGCGCCGACGAGCTGATGATCGTGTCCGACGTCTACGATCACCGAAAGCGGCTGCGCTCGTTCGAGCTGATCGCGCAAGCCGGCGGCATCACGCCGCAAGCATAGCAGCACGCCGCCCGGCGATCACTTGGTTTGGCCCGCGGGCGCCTGCGACTGATCGAGCTTGCCCAGCGTCACGCTCAACGAATTCGGCGCGCTGTTGCGAACCATGGCGAGCTTGACCGAATTGCCCGGCCCCGCCGTATAGACCTTCTTGGTCAGCTCGTTCGCGCTCTTGATCGGCTCGTCATTGACCGAGGTGATGACGTCGCCGCGTTTCAAACCGGCCTTTGCCGCCGGGCCGCCGTTCTGAACGCCGACCACGACCGCGCCGCGCAGATTGTTCGCACCTAAACTCTCGGCGACGTCGGGGGTGACCGATTGAACCTGGGCCCCCATCCAGCCGCGCGTGACCACGCCCTTGTCCTTCAACTGCGGGATCACCGCCTTCACCGTGTCGGCGGGGATCGCAAAGGCGACGCCGACCGAGCCGCCCGAGGGCGAGAAGATCATGCTGTTCACGCCGATCACGTCGCCATGCGTGTCGAAGCTCGGCCCGCCGGAATCGCCGCGGTTGATCGGCGCGTCGATCTGCACGAAATCTTCCGAAGACCCCGTCTCCAGGTCGCGCGCCCGCGCCGAGACGATGCCGGCATTGAAGGTGTTTCCGAGCCCGAACGAATTGCCCGCCGCGAGCACCCAATCGCCGGCGCGCAGCGGCCGATCAGCGAACTTGACATAGGTGAAATCGGTCCGGCCATCGACCTTGAGCAGCGCCAGATCGCTGACGGAGTCCTTGCCGAGCACTTTCGCCTTGTAGACCTTGTTGTCATTGGTGCGGACCTCGGCGGTGTCGCTGCCGGCCAGCAAATGATTGTTGGTCACCGCATAGCCGTCCGCGGAGATGAAGAAGCCCGATCCGATCGAGGTCATTTCAGCCGGCTTCGGCAGATGGCCGGGGCCGCGCCCGCCGGGCCCCGGGATAACCCTGCCCGGCATGTCCTGATCGGGCAATCCGTCCGGCGCCAGCGACCGGCCGGGGGAATCGTCGTCGTCCGTCGCGACCACCGTGGCGCTGACGCCGATCACGGCCGCCCCGACCTTCTCTGCAAGATCGGCGAAACCGCCGGGACCGGCATCGCCATGATCCCTGTTCGCCGGCTGGGCGTGGACGATGCCTGCGCTCACAAGCAATGCCGACGCGAAGGCGGCGCTGACCACCAGGATGCGAAGCCTGACGAAAGCCGAGTTTCCCTGAATCATCTTCCGCTTCCATGTTTGGATCAGCCGTCCGCCGGCCGGGGCGCGACGATCGGCGGACCGTTCCCCGCACGTGCGGGGCCGCAATGCCGAGTGACGAATGGCAACGGATAGAAGGGCAGACTGTTCCGCCGGCATCCGCGCGCGGCAGCAAACGCTCCGGCCCTGCACACGATCTGCCGTTTTTCGTGACGAATTTGCCAGGTTTTCCCTTGCGTTCCCCGTCTGCGACCCTACGGTGCGCCCGGTCGCGATGGAGCTGATGTCGAGCAATGGACGCCGCAACGAACTGCCCGAAATGCAATTCCGAGCATGCCTATCAGGATGGCGCGCTCTGGGTTTGCCCGGAATGCGCCCATGAGTGGAGCGCCGACGCAGCCGCGGCCGCCGAGACCTCGCAACAGGCCGCCGTGCGCGATGCGCACGGCAACCCGCTGACCGACGGCGACAGCGTCATCGTGATCAAGGACCTCAAGGTCAAGGGCTCGTCGTCGGTCGTCAAGGGCGGCACCAAGGTCCGGAACATCCGCCTCACCGAGGGCAGCGACGGGCACAACATCGCCTGCAAGATCGACGGCATCGGCGCGATGAACCTGAAGTCGGAGTTCGTGAAGAAAGCATAGCGCAGGCTGGATGAGCAGCGTTGCCCGCCCCGCTTACTTGCTCGCAATCTCGTTCGCCGACACCAGGACCACGTCGCCATCGAGAATCGGCTTCGCCACCTCGAAGAACCGCGCCACGGCCGGCGAATTGTTGTGCCGGTCCATGGCGGCCTGGTCGAGGTACCGTTCATAGGTGGCGAACACGCAGGGATCTGCGGCATCCTGCGAGACGTGATAGCCGACGGTGGACGGCTCGTTCGCTCGCACATGCGCGACGACATCGAGCAACGCCTGACGCATCGTCGCCTCGTGGCCCGTCTTCGCCCGGATGACCGCAGTGATCGTCAACATGCACTCTCTCCTGAAAATCTCACACCCTGCTCAACGCCTGTGCGATGTCGGCCACCAGATCGGACGGATGCTCGATCCCGATCGAGAGCCGGATCGTCGAATCCAGCACGCCGATCCGCTTCCTGATATCCGCGGGCACACCGGAATGGGTCATCGTGGCCGGCAGGCTCGCGAGCGACTCGGTGCCGCCGAGGCTCACCGCGAGCTTGAAGATCTGCAAGCTATTGAGGAACGTCTCCGCGGCCTGCTGGCCGCCGACGATGTCGAACGAGAAGGTCGAGCCGGCGCCGGAGCTCTGGCTCGCGAACACGCGGCCCGCAGGCGATGCCGGATCGTGATGGCCGAGATAATGCACCGTCGCCACCTTGGGATGATCGCGCAGATAGTCGGCGACGATCCGCGCATTGCGGTCGGCCTTTTCCATGCGCAGGCTCAGCGTTTCCAGCGAGCGGCTGATCATCCAGCAGGAATGGGGGTCGAGCTGGGTGCCGATCGCGCCGCGCAGCGCCTTGACGTCCCTCATCAGCTTCTTCGAGCCGAGCGCGGCACCCGCGATCAGGTCGGAATGGCCGCCGACATATTTGGTCAGCGAGTACAGCGACAGATCGGCGCCATGCTCGATCGGGCGCTGAAACACCGGCCCGAGCAGCGTGTTGTCGCAGGCGATGATCGGGGTGAAGCCCTGCGCCTTGCCGATCATGTCGGCGATGCGCCGGGTCAACGCGATATCGACCAGGCCGTTGGTCGGATTGGCCGGCGTCTCGATGAAGATCATCGCCACCCGGCCCTTCTTCATCGCCTCGTCGGCAGCAGTGCGGACGACGCTCTCGTCGAGCCCGTCGGCAAAGCCCACGGCCTGAATCGAGAACGCCGCCAGCGTTTTCGTGAACAGAGTCTCCGTGCCGCCATAGAGCGGCTGCGAATGCAGGATCACGTCGCCGGGTCGCGCGAAGGCGAACACCGTGGTCGAGATCGCCGACATGCCGGAGGAGAACAGCGCGCAGCTCTCGGTGCGTTCATAGATCGCAAGCCGGTCCTCGACGATCTCGCTGTTCGGATGATTGAAGCGCGAATAGACCAGCCCCGCTCCCATGCCTTCCGGCGGCTCGCGGCGGCCCGCGACGAAATCGAAAAAGTCCTTGCCGTCCTCGGCGGTCCGGAACACGAAGGTCGAGGTCAGGAATACCGGCGGCTTGACGGCGCCCTCCGACAGCTGCGGATCGTAGCCGTAGTTCAGCATCTGGGTTTCCGGATGCAGCAGATGGTTGCCGATATGGGTTTTGGACGGAAACGGTTTTGTCATGGCCGGTCTCCTGTTCGCGAGACCGCCGCGCCGGCGGCGATTCCCGGAATGATGAGACCAGCATACCCCAGCTTTATGCCATTCCGCCAAAGCACGGCATCGGGTAGTTCTGGATAACGAACGGCCGGCGTGCACCCTGCGCCGCCGGCCGTTCGGAAACCTCACACAGAGGTGAAGACGCGGCTACCAGCCGCGATCCACATTGCGCACCTCGCCGGTACGCGCGTCGACATCGACCTGGATCCAGCGGCCGAGCCGATCGCGTCCCTCGACCTCCCACTCGTCGCCGAGGAATTGGGTGTTGGACACGGTCACGACGCCGATGTTGGTCGCGACGTCGAGCGCGGCCTCCATCGAGATCTGGCTGCCGGTATCATAGGCCATCGCGGGCGTCGCTGCGCCGATCGCAAGGGCCGCGACAACAGGAATAATGTAGTTTCGCATCGGTCACTCCTCATGAAACGGATGTTATGCTGCATAAAACGAGTGGCGCACCCGATCAGTTCCGAAAAACGGGATCACGGAACAGCGCGAAACTTCGGCAGTTGCGGCAATTTGGTGGCGGTTCCCGATTCATCGATGCGCACTGCGCGGCGTGCGCGTGGCCTTCTTCCACATCCGGAAGCCGCCCTCGAATGCGTTGGCGTTGTCGCCGAACCTCACATTGCGCGGCGGGTTGTCGACCTTGTCGGCATTGCCGCCGCCGAGCACGATGTATTCGGGCTCCAGCGCCGCCGACAGCCGCGCGATCACGTCGTCGACGCTCTTGCGCCATTTCTTCCGGCCGCGCCGCTCGAGGCCTGCGGCGCCGACATAGTCCTCGAACGTCGCGCCCTTGCGGTAGGGCAAATGACCAAGCTCCATCGGCTCGCAAACACCCTCCACGATCATCGCGGAGCCGAGCCCGGTGCCGAGGCCGAGAAACAGCATCCGCCCGCCCTGATAGCTGCCGATCGCCTGCATCAGCGCGTCGTTGACGACCTTCACCGGCCGGCCGAACGCCTTGTGAAAGTCGAATCCGGCCCAGCCGCGGCCGAGATTGTGCGGCTCGGTCAGCGGACGGTTGTGAACCACCGGCCCCGGGTATCCGATCGAGATCACATCATAGGACCAGTCCTTGGTCAGCGCCTTGACCTGCCGCACCATCTCGATCGCCGACAGCGTCGGACCCGACTCGAATTCGCGCTTGATGCGCTCCTTGTCGGTCATCAGCTTCACATGCGTGCCGCCGATGTCGATCGCCAGCACCGTCCGGCGCGACGCGGGCTTGCTCGTTTTGGCGGCTGCCTTCCTGGCTGTCTTCCTGACCATCAATCCGCTCTCTATTGTGCACACCGAGTGGAGCAGAGAAACGCATCGAACGCCACCGCGCCGTTCTGCATCTGACTCCAATTTGTTCGCGAGGAACGAATCGGAATCGAGCAAATCAGGGCGACTCAAGCCTTAACAAGGCGTGTGCATCCGCCACGTCCGAATGACCGATGTTGTACCGGGATGGGATAATTGCTCTCGGCGCGGAATATCGCGGCGAACTTCCAGGGCATTGCGTTCGATTGCTTCACCGACAGAGCGACGAACCGCGCCACAGCAGCGTTCCCCATCCGACTCCAGTTTGTTCGCGAGGAACGAATCGGAATCGAAAAATCGGTGCGAAGCGATTCTTAACAACACGTTCGCACGACTTGATGCTGATGCCCTTCGAAGGGCGGATCAGTGCAAGCGCAAGGCGCCATTTCTCCGCGACATGTCTACGGCCGATGACGCCCGTCATCGGCCGCGCTTGGTACGGACCCGCTTGCTGCTCCGCCCTGCGCGCCGGGCGAGCCGCCAGCCTTCGAGGTGAAGCCAGAGCGCTTGCGCGACCGGTCCGTGCACATGCTGGCGATGGCGGACTGCTGCCAGACTTTCCTCGCGGCCCGGAAGATTCGGTCCGGCGATGCTGATCAGCCGGCCGTCCCTGAGCTCATTCTCGATCAACCACGCCGGCAGATGGCCCCAGGCGAGACGATGCAGGATCAGCTCCTTCTTCATCACCTGGTCCGGCACGCTACATTGATGAGCCCCCTCGATCAGGAAGAAGCTCTCCGACGACGATCGCCGCGCCGTGTCGCGGATCACGCACTGCGTGAAGGGTCGCAACCGCTCCGGCGTGATCTTCTTTGTCAGCGCAAATGGCAGAAAGCCGGGAGCGACAACCGGCACCATTGCCGTGGTCGAGAGCTTGATCTGTTCGAAGCGCGGATCCGACGGGTCCGCGCGATGAAACACCAGGTCGGCCTGCCCCTCGATCAGCTGCTCGAGTGGTCCCCCGACAGCCTCATATTCCAGATGCAGGCGCGTGTTGGGATATCCGGCAAAGAACCCCGAGAGCATTTGCAGGACGGGCGGCCGCGGGCACAGGTCGCCGATGATGACGCGCAGGACGACCTCCTCACCGCTCACAAGCTGGTCCGCATAGCTTTGCAGCAGATCGAGTTCGTGCAGCGTCACCCGCGTGCGCGCGTGAAAGGTCCGCCCCGCGTCCGTCAGCCCGACGCGGTATCCGCTGCGATCGAACAGCGTGAGGCCGAGCTGCTGCTCGAGCCGGGCGACCGCCGCGAACACCGACGGGTGCGACCGGTTCAGCGCGATCCCGGCGGCCTGAAAGCTTCCCTTGGTCGCGACGGCGTCGAAGCAGCGCAGATCGTGCAGCTTGATCCGGTCCATTGTCCATAAAACCTACAGAGACTGATCATTCTTAGTAATTTTTCTTGCCGAGCGCGAGTCCTAGCCTGGCGCGATCCGAAGCCCGACGGCTTCCACCAGCAGAAGGACCAGCGAAATGCAGGGAGATCAACACTTCAAGACGGCGGACGGCTGCCGGATCGCGTACCGGATCGACGGCCCCGACGAACGGCCGGTGCTCGTGCTGTCGAACTCGATCGCCACCAACCTGCACATGTGGGACCGCTCGGTGCCGGCGCTGAGCAGGCCCTTTCGCCTGCTCCGCTACGACACTCGCGGGCACGGCGGTTCGGACGCGCCGGTGGGCGCCTATTCGATCGACCGGCTCGGCCGCGATGTGATCGAACTGCTCGACGTCCTCAGGATCGATCGGGCGCATTTCCTCGGCCTGTCGCTCGGCGGATTCATCGGGCAATGGCTCGGCACCTTCGCGCCCGAACGGATCGATCGCCTGATCCTCTCGAACACCGCGTCCCATCTTGCATCGGAGCTGCCGTTCGACGACCAGATCCGCGCCGTGCTGTCGGCCAAAGACATGAACGGAATCGCCGACAACTTCATGCGCAACTGGTTTCCCGCGACGATGCTGGCTGGCCCGAACGCGGTCGTCGGCGAATTCCGCGAGATGGTGCTCACCACGGCACCGCGCGGCCTTGCCGGATGTTACGCCGCGCTGCGCGATGTCGATCTTCGCCGGGTCATCTCGCTGATCGCCGCGCCGACCCTGGTGATCGGCGGCGAGAGCGACACCGTCACGCGGGCCAGTCACAGCGAGGCGATCGCGGCGACCATCGCCGATGCCGAGCTCGTCCTGCTTCCCGGTGTTCACATCCTCAATGTCGAACAGATGGAGCGATTCAACAGCGAGGTTGTGGGCTTCCTGCAATCCGCACCGTAATCGTTCTCTGTCCGACTCCATTTTGTTCGCAAAGAACGAATCGGAATCGAAAAATCAGCCCGACGCGATTCTTAACAACAGGTTTGCGATTTCGATGCTGATACGCTTTGTAGGGTGGATTAGCCGGAGGCGTAATCCACCGATCGCTCTCTGCGGTAACGCGGGTTGCGGCGGGTTACGCGGAGCCTGTCATCGGGCCGCCCTACCGGCGGACCCGTTGGCTAACCTGCCCTTCGCGACCATCCTCATATTCAAGCTCCGGCCGCAGCGCGCGCATCTTCCCGGCGAGCCGGCGGCTTGCCGTCTCCTCCGCTTGCGCCAGTCGGTTGACCAGCGCGACATAGTCCGCATCGCTCTTGTGCTGGTTGAGCTTCGATTGGCCCTCGATCTCGTCGACGACGATATCGATCACCCTGATCCCCGACAGCATCTGTTCGCGCTTGTCGGGCTCCATCTGAGTGAGGTCCCAGGGCAGCTTCGGCAGCCGCGCCTCGGAGACCGCGAGCAGCGCGTCGCCGTGGCCGCGGTTCTCGCCGTGATCGCGCAGGCGCGCGACGCCGGACAAATGCACCGCCTCGTAGAGCCAGGTCGAGACGTTGTCGCGCGAGACGTACCAGTCGTTCGAGATGTAGGCATCGTCGCCGGAGACGATCAGCAGGAAGCGCCGCGTACCGTCGGCGAGTTCGACCAGCGGGTTCTTCGCGGTGAGATGGATCTGCACCACCACGCGATCGCCGCGCCGCTCGATCACGAACGGCACGTGAGACGCCCGCGGGCCGCGCGCATCGGCGGCGACGACGGCGCCGAAGCCGCGCGATGCGGCAAAGGCCAGCGCGCGGTCGTCCTCGATACGAAACTGGGAGCGGAGGATGTGCATGGCGGCGGCGCTCGCGGCTGGAGGGAGACGATCCAGCTAGGCTAGCGCAAGTTTCGCCGGAGATCACCGCCATGCACCGTCCGGCTCAGCAGATCATGGGGTTGTCGCCGTGGTCGCAGACACCGCCGGGCTGCTCCTGGGGCAGCGCTTCGGACTCGCCGAAGCGCGGCGCCTCCATGCGCGGCGGACCGCCGCTCCAGCGGCCGGCAAAGGAATGGCCCTTCGCGAACGCATATGGCCCGGCCGCCGGGACCTCGCGCGCCATGGCTGACCCCGTCAGCATCGCAAGCGCGACCAGGCCCGCGGCGACGTGTTTGACCCTGATCATCGAACTTCTCCTGTTAGATTCAACAGGATCGGGCCATCTCGCCGGCCTGCTGAAGTGTTTTCGCTGCTACCATGACGGGGGGTGCTGCCCGATTATTCCGTGGCGACGAGGCGAATTCGCATGCGCTGCGGCTCAGTTCGACACATTCGGTTGATCGGAACGTGACCGCTTGGCATTCACCGATGCGCATTGCGCATCGGGGAATGCCGGCGTGCGACAAAACAACCCGACGCAACTCAGCAAAGGCCCGCCAATCCCGACGCGCGAAAATATTCGAGTTATCAGAAATGAAGCTCGGTGCTATAAATCCGCCGTCTCACCCGATCGAGGGCGGATCGCGATCGTCACGAACGTGAGCCGAGAGCCGGGAAGTTCCCGGGTTACACCTGTGGTCCTCCAGAGTTCTCTACCCATTGCTCGGGGCCTATGAGTGCGATCGGCACCCGGCGTTCCCTGCGCCGTCTTCGCTTCGAGGGCGACACAAATGGCACACCGCTCGGGCGCCGCGCTTCGCGAGATCGCGCCAGCGCATGTCCGGCGTTGAACTGGCGGCAACTCGCGGGTTACGCTGCAGCATGATGCGGAAAGTGTGGAGCGGCTTTCTGAAAAGGACCACGCGCGCTTTGCCACCAATCTCGCGCCCTCTCGCTGGAAGGATCACAATGAACGGCAATCGATATTATGGCGTCCGCGTCGAGGGCGCGAAATATGGCGTGGGGTTCGGCTCGGCGCTGGCGATCGCGATCTCCTACACCAAGAACCATTCGATCCTGTGGGCGATCATCCACGGTATCCTGGGTTGGCTGTATGTCATCTACGCCGCGCTGTTCGGGTGATGCGGACAACATGACGGTCATCTCGATCCAGTCGCAGGTCGCCTGGGGCCATGTCGGCAACAGCGCAGCCACCTTTCCGATCCAGCTCCACGGCATCGACGTCGTTGCCGTGCCGACCACGCTGCTCAGCAACCGGCCGGGCTATCCGACCATCCGCGGCCGGGTGCTCGATGTGCAGCTGGTCGCCGACCTCCTGTGCGGCATCGAGGAGCGCGGCGCGGTCGACGCTGCGCGGATGATCCTGTCGGGCTATCTCGGCTCGGCCGACATCGCCATGGACGTCGCCGATTTCGTTGCCCGTGCCAAAGCGGCGAACCCGGCCCTGCTCTATTGCTGCGATCCCGTGCTCGGCGACCGCGACCGCGGCATGTTCGTGCGGCCGGACATCCTGCCGCTGGTGCGCGACCAGCTCTGCCCGCAGGCCGACATCATCACGCCCAACCATTTCGAGTTCGAATTCCTCTGCGGCGCGCGCGCGACGACGATCGACGAGGTCGTCGCGCAGGCGCGCACGCTGATGGCCCGGGGACCCGCGACCATCGTCGTCACCAGCGCCGAGCTCGCCGGCACGCCCGGCACCGAGATCGAGACGCTGGCGATCGAGCGCACGGAAGCCTGGCGGGTGCGGACGCCGCGCGTACCGATCAATCCGTCCGGCACCGGCGACCTGTTCGCGGCGCTGTTCGCCGCCGCCCGCGTGCGCGGCCTCGCGACGCCGGACGCGCTCAGCCATGCCGCGTCAGGCATCCATGGCGTGCTCGAGCGCACCGCGCAGCGAGGAACCGAGGAAATGCGGATTGTCGAAAGCGCCGGCGTGATGCTTGATCCGACGCCGCGCTTCGCGGCGGTTGCCATCCCCGCATCCTGACATCCGGGACACCTTGCATGATCGACATCACCACCCTCCTCACCTACGCCGCCGTCGTGCTCGGCCTGTTCCTGATCCCCGGGCCGGCCGTGCTGCTGGTGCTCGCGCGTTCGGTGACCGGCGGGCCGCGCGTCGGCGTCGCGACCGGGTTCGGCATCGCGCTCGGCGACCTCGTCCACACTGCGATGGCGACGTTCGGCCTGTCGGCCGTACTGATGACATCCGCGCTGGCGTTCTCGATCGTGAAGTATGCCGGCGTGATCTACCTGATTGTGCTCGGTATCCGCGCCCTGTTCGAGAACAACGACGACCTGCATCTGCCGGCGGCGCAGCCGGTCGACCCGCGCCGCGCGTTCCGGCAGGCGATCTGGGCGGAAATGCTCAATCCGAAGACCGCGCTGTTCTTCCTCGCCTTCCTGCCGCAGTTCGTTCATCCCGGCCACGGCTCGGCCGTCGCACAGTTCGCGACCCTCGGCCTGATCTTCGTGGTGATGAGCGCGGCCTACACTTCGCTGCTCGCGCTTGCCGCGGGCCAGGTCAGCCCATGGATCCGGCGGCATCGCCGGATCGGGCAATGGCAGGGCCGCGTGGTCGGCACGATCTATATCGCGCTCGGCGTCCGCCTCGCGTTTCAGGAGCGCTGATGTCCCCCCTCAAGCCGCAAGCCACTTATGACGACTTCGCCCGCCTCGATATCAGGATCGGCAAGGTGGTCGAGGTGCAGCCGTTTCCGCGCGCCCGCAATCCCTCCTACAAGGTCGGCGTCGACGTCGGCGCCGAGCGGATCATGTGGTCGAGCGCGCAGATCACCAATTATGAGCCGGCGGCACTGGTCGGCTCGCTGGTCGTGTGCATCTGCAATCTCGGTCCGAAGAACATCGCGGGGTTCACCTCGGAACTCCTGATCCTCGGCGCCAAGGACGCCAGCGGCCAGGTGATCGTGCTCGGCCCGCGCAGCGAGGTTGCGATCGGCGAGCCGATCTTCTGACGCCGCGAACGATCACGGCCGCGTGATTCAAATCGTCTGAAATCCCCGTAGTTTACCGATGGGGGATCATCCGGATTCTCGGTGCCTGCGCGCGCTGCTATTCCAGCACGCGAGAATCGCTTCGGCATGGGAATCGGAAGATGTCTGCAGTTTTCTTTCACTGTTCGGACGACAAGCACGTCATCCTGGATCGCATCGGCGCCGCAATGGACCTTTCGGAAGCGCGGGTGCACGCGGAGCAGCTGGCGCGCAGCTTTGTCATGACGCCGAGTGCGGAAGACTGGCGCAACTGGGCGGTGCACGTCACCGACGACATCGGAACCGAGATCTTCGAGCTGCCCTTCACCGCCATTCTCGGCGAGCTGCACTGAGGGCATCCCATGACTTCGATGGAACTTGCCCTGCAACCCCTGCGGCGCCGCCTGGTCCGCCTCGTTGTGCGCTGCGCCGCGCTGATCGACGGCGTCATCAACCCCTATCGCCCCGAGCTGTATTACATGCGGGGGCCCGGCCCGAAGTGCCGCGCCCGGCGGCAGGCCGCATTGCGCGACTAGTTCGAGCGCTTCGGCGACGAGAAAAGGCCGGCGGGCGTTACGCCACCGGCCTTCTCCTGCGGCTGCCGGTTCCCTGAGCCCGGTTCCGCCGCAATTCCACTTGGTCTCGAGCTTGCGCCGACTGTTTTAATCAAATCTTAACGGCATGGCGGTGAGCTGGATCACAGGACTCCTTCGCCGTGCGGCGTTGCTTCATCGTTCATCGTGCTTGATGCGCTGCACATCGCTTTTGCGCCAATCGCTCGATGATTGTGCGCAATGCATCTTAGGGAACGAACGACTCGGTGTTACCCTGTGATGCAAACCGAAACGGAGAACTTCGGAATGCCGTACTACACCTTCGATCTCGTGGTGGGGGACGAGTTCCGCAATCAAGGAACCATCATCCTCGAA
This sequence comes from Bradyrhizobium sp. USDA 3364, assembly GCF_054056355.1. Taxonomy (NCBI): domain Bacteria; kingdom Pseudomonadati; phylum Pseudomonadota; class Alphaproteobacteria; order Hyphomicrobiales; family Nitrobacteraceae; genus Bradyrhizobium; species Bradyrhizobium sp. USDA 3364. The sequence goes on along the minus strand of NZ_JBSRYG010000002.1, from coordinate 6,630,852 downwards.
AACATCAGCGTCGCCTCTGATCGTGCCGATCAGCTCGCCAACGAGCTGTCGCAAGTCAAGCCGGAGTTGAAGGCGCGCGGTTGTGCCGTCCGCGTCACCGACATCGACCGGCGCGAGCTCTACCGGACGCCGCTCGATCCCGTGCCGCAGTGGCGCCGGGCGGGCTAGCACCGGCAGGCTTCGGATTGACGTCATCGCGCCGGTCAGCCGCGCGGTCCTGATCTTGCCGCGCGCGGCGGCCGGCACAATGCCGAACTGTCTCCGCTGCGCCTTGCTCGAGACCAGCCGGCGCGTGGCCTGATCACTTCTTCAGATTCAACCGGCCGATGAAATCGCGCTTGCCAAGCGGCGCGCCCTTGTGACGGAGGATGTCGTAGGCGGTGGTCGAATGGAAGAAGAAGTTCGGCAGCGAGAACGACATCAAGAATCCTTCGGCCGTGAACGGCATCGACCGGTCGCCGACCTTGAAGGTCACTTCGCGCCCGAGCAGCGCATTGACCGCGTCCGGCGTCAGGCCTGACAATTCGCTGTGCGCGTCCTTCACCAGCGCCTGCAGCCCGGCGTAATCGAGATCGGGTTTGCCGGACGGCGGGACGAACACGCCGTTCTTCGCCGCCTCCATTGCGCCGCGGGAATGATGCGCGAGCGAGACCACCTGGAAGCGCAGCGGCAACATGTCTGGAAACAGCCGGGTCTCGACGATTTCCGCCGGATCGATGCCGTTCGCGTTGAAATGCGCGAGGCTCTTGTCGAGAAAGCCTGAGGCGGCTCCGAGGATCTGCAGATAGTTGGCAACGGTCGCATCGTAGAGTGAAAACGTCATGGCGAAATTCCCCAAATAGAAAATTTATCTGCTGCTTGCCCGGTTAGAGTTCCCGGAATCTCCTGCGAAGGCAAGCGGCAGTGGGGGCGCGAAATCGAATGATCCGGCGCGCAGCGTCAGATCATTCGATCAGGCATCATGGCTCCACCGATCAGCTCTGATGCGGTCCGCGCATCATCTTCATGGCGTCCTCGATATGGCGCCAATCGCGGGCCTCCTCGGCCTCGCCCTTGCTCTCGCAGGCGACGGCGTTCTGCGCGGCCTGCGCGATCGCCTCCGGGCCGTGCTTCAGCAGCATCTGCCGCGCGATGGTGTGGATCTGCGTCTCGGCAATCATTGCGCTCTCCTCGGCTGTCAGGTTCGGACATCAGAAACCGCCGAACGCCGTGTCCGGTTCCAGCAGCGCCGTCAGGCGCAACACGATCGCGGTTCCCACACGCCGCAGAGGCGGTTACAGAGAAGCCAATACCGTCTCCTGCCGAGTTGCCGCAGCCATGGCGCAGAACATCTACGACGATCCCGGCTTCTTCGCCGGCTACAGCCAGCTGCCGCGGCAGGTCCGCGGACTGCTCGGCGCGCCCGAATGGCCCGCGATCCGCGCTATGCTCCCTGATGTCGCGGGCAAGCGCGTGGTCGATCTCGGCTGCGGCTTCGGCTGGGTGTCGCGCTGGATGCGCGAGCAAGGCGCGTCGGGCGTGCTCGGCGTCGACCTCTCGCAGAACATGATCGCCCGCGCCACCGCGATGACGCAGGATCCGGCCATCGCCTACGAGATCGCCGACCTCGAGACGCTGGAGCTGCCGAAGGCCAATTTCGATCTTGCCTACAGCGCCCTCACCTTCCACTACGTCAGGGATTTCGATCGGCTGGCGCGCATGCTGTACCGCACGCTCGTCCCGGACGGGCATCTGGTCTTCACCATCGAGCATCCGATCTACATGGCGGCCGCCCATCCGGACTGGGGACAGGACCAGGACGGCCGCAAGACCTGGCCGGTCAACCGCTACTCCCTCGAAGGCGAGCGCCGGACGGATTGGTATGTGAAAGGCGTGCTGAAATATCACCGCACCATCGGCACCACGCTCAACGCGCTGATCGGCGCCGGCTTCACGCTGCGCCATGTCGAGGAATTCTCCCCGACGCGGGAGCAGATCAGGGCTGCGCCCGAACTGGCCTGCGAACTCGAACGTCCGATGATGCTGCTGGTGTCGGCGCAGCGCTAAAGCATGATCCGGAAAAGCGCGAAGCGGTTTCCCTCGCGACAAAGGCAAGGCGTTTGCGCGGGGATCATGTTCGAACAAGGAGCTAAAGCGCGCAGCGCGCTTTGGCGTTACGCCGCGAGCAGCTTGTCGAACTCCTCGGGCGGGTACGATTTTCCGTCCTTGTCGGTGATCACCACCTGCCACCCTTCGCTCGCCCAGACCTTGGCCTTGGCGACGATGATGAAGGTGCTCTCACGCTCGATCCTGACGGTTTCGTTCTCGCGTTCTGCGATCATCTTGTAGACCATCGCTAGTCCCTCACCGGCGCATTCTGCTCAGCCGTCTGTTGGCAGCGGCTTTGGGCCGCAATTCGCCGGGAGCATGACAATTTGGTGAAAGCGCCGCCACAAGATGCGGCAAGCCGCAACGTGCGGTCGCGGCTAGGCCAGCTTACCCATCAAGGTCGGCATATCCAGCGCCGCCGAATTGACGTTGACGCTGCGCGCAAACCGCATCTGCGGTCCCTCGAAGGTGCAGGTCACGGTATCGCGGAACGCCGATTCGACGAAGGTCCAGGTCATCACGAAGGTGCGCAGGTCGCGCCAGGTGCCGCTTGCCACCACGCGCATGGCATCAGGCTGGTACTCGTGATGCAGCTTGTTGCCGGTCATCGTCGTGGTGCCCTCGCGCGGCGCGTCGAGGCCAACCTCGATCTTGTGCGTGCCCCTGGCGTCCTCGAGCGTGAAGGTGCAGGTCTTGTCGGCGAAGCTGAGACTGACCGATTTGATCGCGTCGGCATTGTCAGGCATCTGCCAGGTCTTGCCGGAGATCTGCGCCGCGACCGGCGACGAAGCCGGCACCAGCGGCGGCAGCAACTGCAGGGTTGCCGTACGCGCCTTCAACTTGTCGGCGTCGGCATTCGCTACGGTGCCTGCGAACATCGCCGGAAAATGCTTGAACACCAGCTTGTTGAAACCGCTGCGCTGCGGAATGCCGGCGGTGATCGCCAGCACCGCATCGTGCTTGGGAAAGACGAAGCTGAGCTGGTCGAACAGGCCATCGGCGTAGAACGTCTCGGGTCCGATCCACCATTGATAGCCATAGGTGTCCTTGACGTGCGGCTGCTGCACCGCCGCCACCCAGTCGGCCGGCAACACCTGCTTGCCGTTCCACATGCCGTTCTGCGCATGCAGGATGCCGAGCTTGAGGCAGTCGACCGTCTTCCAGCTCAGGCCGTTGGCGCCGGGCGAGATGCCCTCCGGCCCGACCGGCCATTCATAGCCCGAGATTCCAAGCGGATCGAACAGCCGCGGCTTCAGATAGTCGGCGACAGTCTCGCCCGTGGTCTTGGTCACGATCGCGGACAGCAGGTAAGTCGCGGCCGAGGTGTAGACCCATTTGGTGCCGGGTTGATACACGACGGGGATCTTGAAGAACTCCGCGACCCAGCTGGTCTTGATCGGGCGCCATGCCGAGCCTGAGGTCATAGTCGCATGACCGGTGCGCATGGTCAGGAGATCCTCGACCGTCATCGCCGCAAGCTTGTCGTCGACGACCGGCGGCAGCTTGTCCTTGAAGAACGACACCGCCTTGTCCTGAAGGCCGAAGCGCTTGTCGGCCATGGCAAGCCCGACGGCGCACACGGTGACGCTCTTGGTCAACGAATGCATCATGTGGTTGCGATCGGCGCGATACGGCGACCACCAACCCTCCGCGACCACCCGGCCGTTGCGCCAGAGCATGAAGCTGTGCAGCTCGTAGCCCTGGCGGTCGACCTCGTCGAGGAAATCGAGGATCGCGGATGGCGCGAAGCCCTGCTCGTCCGGCCGGCCGCGCGACAGTCCATCGGCAAAGGCGGTCTCGGCCTGCGCTGTCGTCAATGTATTGAGGCGTCCCCCAGGCGTCAGCAGGACGGCGCCGCCGCCCAGCAACAGCTGCAAGGCCCCGCGCCGTGATGTCCGTCCCGATGCGAAGCCGTCCGTTTCTTGATTGTTGTTTGGCATGGGCCGTCCTCCGCGAGCGGAGCGAAGGTTATGGCTCCGACCGGCCCTGTCAACGCATCCGGCGCGCATGGCTCTCAGAAGAAAAATCCCGCCTTGGCGGGACACTCCAAGGCGGGAAGGTTCATTGGGTCAAAATCCACGCGCCTGGAAAAGGAGAGCGCGAGAAGTAGCGAAACCAATTCTATTTGGACGGGCCGTTCGGACAACAGGATTAAAGCGCAGAGAAGGCCGGGACTTTTTCCCGATCCGGCTGGCAAAAATCCCGAACCCGGCGCGTGCGACCGAGCTCACTCCACCACGTCGAGCCTGACATTGGTGACACCCTTGCCGATCATGCCGAGCGACTGCGCGGCAGAGTGGGAGACGTCGACAATGCGTCCGGGGACATAGGGTCCGCGGTCATTGACGCGCACGGTGACTGAACGGCCGGTCTTGACGTCGGTGACACGCAGCCTGGTGCCGAACGGCAATGTCGGATGCGCGGCGGTCAGTTCGCGTCCGTCGAACTTCTCGCCGCTCGCGGTCTCCTGCTCATCGCTGTAGAAGCTTGCGACGCCTTGCGACGCAATCTTCGTATTGCCGGTCTTGCGGGAGGCGTAAGGCCTGTGCCTGTGCGCGGTTGCGATACGTGTGCGCGTGGCAGATGACGCAGCTCGTGTCGGCTCAATCGATGCCGGCCGGCTCGCGAGCGCCTGAGAGCGCTGGCTGACAACGGAGGATTGCGCGCAAGCCGCAAGAGATGCGGCCCCGATCATCATTGCGAACAGCCGGAGCGGCCTTCGCGCATCAGCAAACCGGATCGCGGGCGCGGCACCGCGCGCACGGCTGATGACGTCGACGTACCAAATCACTGCATCGTCGCGTAACATGTTGCATCCCCAACTCGTGCCCCAGCCCAAGCCGAAAATCCAACACCCGCCTAATGAGCCGAATCCAATCAGGGCGGAACGGAGGCGGAGAGCGCCGGGATGTGTCCCGCGCGATACGATTCACCGTCAGCTGTGGTGGATACGCCACACAACCCGGGAGATTGCCTCCGGAAATGCAGTCTCGGAGCTCCCGGCGCGGGGCCGTGGATGCCCGCGCCCCGCGCTGCGGTTCCCGAAACTCCCCAACCTCTCCACCCTCTTGCCTTGCTTTGGTCAAACCGGACTGGAGTTGTGCTGCCAGGGCCAGGGGTCGATACAGAGCGAAATTTGCCGGCCGCCCATTTGCGGTTGACCTTGGACTGAAACGGGGACCGCCATGCAATCCACACTGAAAGACGCTGATCCGCACGATATTTTCGCGATCGAACCTAGCTTCGCTCCGGCACGCCCGGACAATGCCGCAGCCGCACAAGCCCCCGCCGGCAAGGGAGGGCAGCGCGAGCCCTATTTCGGCCCGAGCCTCGCTCCCTCGTCCGCACCCCCAATCGCGTCCGCCGCTGCGGTCGCCTCGGTGCCGCCGGTCACGCCGATCCCGATGACTGCAGTGCCGCCGGCCGCGCCGATGTATAGCGACGCGAGTCATGACGGCAGACTGGACGACATCCGACTGGATCGCGCGCCGCGCCCCGCCAACAAATGGGCGATCCGCGCCTTCTGGTTCGTGTTCGCGATCGTCAGTGCAATGGGCGCTGCGGCGTGGCAGCACTACGGACATCGCGTCAAGCAGATGGTGGCCGAGTACGCGCCTCAGGTCGAGGCGCTGACGTCGCTGCTGCCAGGCAAAGCGGCTCCGGCTGCCGACGAGGCGAGCCCACCCGTGGCGCAGACGGCTGCCGCCGATCAGCCGGCCGAAGGCACGGCCACTGCGGCCGCGCCGCAGGACGTCGCCACGGCCGCTCCTGCCGCCGCGCCTGCTGCCGCCCCGGCTCCCGCCGCAGCACCGGCTGCCGCAGCGGCTCCGGTAGCGCCTGCGGCCGCGGCCGCGCCGGTCGCAGCCGTGCCTGACCAAACGCAGCTGTTGCAATCGATGGCGCGCGACCTCGCGTCGATGGGACAGCAGATCGAGCAGCTCAAGACCAGCATCGATCAGTTGAAGGCCAGCCAGGATCAGCTGGCGCAGCGTGTCGCAAGGACGACCGAGACCCGGGCCGTCGAGCCCCGGCCGGTTGCGCCGCGCCCGCGCGCCGCGATCACCCCGCCGCCGACAGCGCCGCGCACGGCTGCCGCTCCGCCGCCGGTGCGCCGGCCGGTCCAGGCCTACATCCCGCCGCCGCCGGCATCAGCAGCAGCACCGCTGCCGCCGCCGGTTGCGGCCGCGCCGCAGGCTACGGCACCGCGCCCGGTGCAATCGCAGCAGCAGTCCAGTGTTGTTGATGCCGACGATGGCGGCCCCGTGGTTCGGCCGCCGATGCCGCTGCGCTGATCTCACCGGCGACCAAAACAACGGCGGCCGATCGCGATCAGCCGCCGTACATCACACCAAGCGAATTACGCGTTCTGTCCCGGCGGCAGCACCACCACGGTCGCACCGGGCTTTACGTGCTGGTAGAGATCGATGACGTCGGCGTTGGTCATGCGGATGCAGCCCGACGAGATCGCCTGCCCGATATATTCGGGCTGGTTGGTGCCGTGGATGCGGTAGAGCGTGTCCTTGTTGCCCTGGTAGAGATAGATACCCCGGGCACCGAGCGGATTGGCCGGTCCACCGGCGACACGCTTCGGATAGGGCCCGAGCCGCTCCTGGATATCCTGGGTCGGAACCCAATCGGGCCACTCCGCCATCCGGCCGACCGTGGCCACACCCGAGAAGGCCATCGCTTCCTCGCCGACGGCGACGCCGTAACGGATCGCCTTGCCGCCGGGCAGCACGTAATAGAGGTAGCGCGCATCGGTATCGACCAGGATCGAACCCGGCTGTTCCCGCCGCGTGTATTCGACGATGTGACGCTGGAACTGATCCGGAACCCTGGCCTCCGCATAGGGCGGATGCGCCAGCAATTGCCGATCACGCGACGTCATCGCGGCATCCGTCACCGGCGACAATGTCGCCTGCATGCAGCCGCCAAGGGCAAGCGAACCCACCAGCACCGCAGCAAGCCCCAACTTCGACACGATCATTTCTCCCCTGCGTCAACTTGTGGCACTTGCTGCCGAAATCGTGCTGAAATCGTGGCAGCCCCGGTTGGAACACGGCTGTTTGATCGGTTCCTTCCGCAAGTGTGTCCTGTGGGTTGCAGTCGGTTCCCGCGGACGCTAGCCTTGCGTCAAAATGTCTGAAACATCGGGAGGAATTCGATGCGTTACGCTTTGCTGATCGGCGGCCTGATCGTTGCGGCGACACCGACCCACGCCGATCCGCGCGCGGCCTATGTCACGATGGTGCTGCAGGCCTTTGCCGCCAAGGTCGAGTGCCCCGGCACCGATCTCGTCTATCAGGACCTCGTGCAGCGTGCGCAGGACATGCACCTGCCTGACGGCACCACCGAGCAGGTGCGCAAGGCGATCGCCTACATGCACACCGGCGGCAAGATGGGCGAGAAGCAGGCCGACGACCTGATGACGGAAGTTGCCATCGCAACCCAGACCACCGACCTCGACCAGCGCCGCGCCGGCAGCATGACGACCTGGTGCCAAGACCAGAAGACGCGGCTCGCCGGCTACATCAGGACCAAATAGGCTCCGCCTCTCACTCGAGCTCCGGCGGCGCGAACCAATTGGTCAGCGACAATCCGCCATCGACCATGATCGATGCGCCGGTGACGTAGCCGGAGAGCTTCTGCGAGAGCACGGCGAGCGCCATCGGCGCGAGATCGTCGGCTTGACCAAGTCGGCCAAGCGGAATGTGCCTGGCCAGCGCGGGATCGGCCACGAAGCCGCCGGCCGCGATCGCACCGGGCACCAGCGCGTTGACACGGATGCCGTAGCGGCCCCAGCTCTTGGCGAGCTCTTTGACCAGCATCGCCATGCCGGCCTTCGCGGTCGAGTAATGCGGCAGGTTGCGCGGCGTGCCGGCATGCAGCGAGGTCAGCAGCAGGAACGAGCCCGGCGTCTTCGCCGCGATCAGCTTGCGCGCCAGTTCGCGCGACAGATGAAAGCCGGCCTCGAGATTGACCGCGTGCATCTGCCGCCAGGTCTCTTCATCGACCGCCATCGCATGATCCGCCTCGCGGCGCGGCGGCGAGGCGCTATGCACGAAATGCGTCACCTGCCCGACCGTGTCTTGCGCATGCGCCAGCAGTGCATCGCACGCCTCGCGGCGCGCGAGATCGCCGACCCAGGGTACGGCCAGTTCGGGACGCGGCACGGCCTTGATCGCGGCCAATACCTTGTCCTCATGCAGGTCGGCGAACACCGTGCGCACGCCTTCGCCGGTAAGGGCCTGTGCGATCGCGCGGCCGATGCCGTTGCCGGCGCCGGTCACCAAAGCTGCCTCGCGCGCCGGATCGAACAGCGATGTGAACAGGCTCATGATCCCTCAACTCCGGGCAAGCAGACTTAAGCGCAGTACCTGCGCTCAGTATGGCGGCGCCTTGCGCGCCCGCTGCACCTTGGCGGCTTCGATCCACCAGGAAAAATCATCGGCAAAGCGAGGGAAGGCGCGTTCGAGCGATTTGCCGCCCTCGCCGATCGGCTTGCCTTCGGCCGACAGGGTCTGCGCGATCGGCCCCGCGCTGATCGTGCTCGACACCACCACCATGCCCATCTCCGACAGCGTGCCGTGCCAGGCGGTCGCGGCGCGCGCACCGGCGAACCGCCCGGCCGAATAGCTTGCGATCGCCGCCGGACGCCAGAACCATTCCTCGAGGAAATGATCGGTCAGGTTCTTCAGCCCCGGCTGGACGCCCCAATTGTACTCGCCGGTAACGAACAGGAAGCCGTCGGCGCCGCGGATCTTTCCGGCGAGCGTTTCGAGCACGGCCGGCGCCTCCCCCTTCGGATATTCCTTGTACATCCGGTCGAGCATCGGCAGGCCGACCTCCCGGGCATCGATCAATTCGACGTCGTCGCCGCGCGCACGAAGACCGTCGACGACGAAATGCGCGAGCCGGATGCCCATGCGATCCGAACGATAGGAGCCGTAGAATACGAGAATGCGGTGGGTCATGATGGGGCGATCCTAGCACGGCACTGCGACACCCGTCCCGCCGCCTGGCGCGCCGATATCAACCGGCGTTCCGGCTCGTTTTCGCGGCATTAAGCAATTCGTCGCAGGCTCTCCACCGCGGCCCAAAATCGCCAGATTTCTTTTCTGGATAGTGTCCGCTTCGAGAAGGAGAACCCGACATGCGGATCGCAAAGCTGGTTTTCGCAGGCTCGCTCGCAGCCGTCGCTGCCATCGCCACACCAGCGCTGGCGAAGAGTGCGGAGCGGCAGAAAGCCGACGAGAAATCCACCGCAACCAGCACTCCGGCCGGCTGTCAGGCCTACCAGCAGGCCGCCGACGGCACTTGGAACCAGCTTCCCTGCGGCGAAGCGGGCGCGAGCGGCGCGACCCAGCACCGCGCCGCGACCAAGGGCGCGGACGAAGACGAGCATTGAGCCCTGCGCCCAGCCGCCACGCGCGGCGGGGCGATATCGCGCCTTCGACTTTCGGACGATACGGACGGCCGGGACCGCTGCGGCTCCCGTATCATAAACCATAGCTTAATGCGCACCCGGTACGGTTGAGGCCTCCCCTCTCTCGTCAAGAATGGCGCGCATCCCATGAAAATCGGTACTCTCCTGACGGCCGCGATCGTCTCACTCTCCGCGGTCGGCGGCGGACTGGCGGCCTATGTCGCTGTCACCAAGTACCAGACCATGGACAAGGTCTCGACCGCGCAGACCCGGCTCGAGATCGTCCGCGCCGTCGGCGACATCCCGCGCTACATGAATCCTGAGCGTGGCTACGCCACCAACCTGCTGCTCGCAGGCGGCACCATCGATCCGAAGCAGATCGCAGAGCTCGACCGTCAGCGTCAGCTGACCGACGGCGCGCTCGCCAAGGTCAACCAGGTGCGCGCCGCCCTGCCGGGAGCGCTCGACGATGGCGCCGCGGTCGCGAGCGCGATCGATGCGCTGAAGGCGAAGTTTGGCGGGCTGCGCGACGCCATCGCTGCCGCGATCGCCGGGCCGGCGGATGCCCGCCGCGCGGCCGCCGGCAAGATCGTCGCCGACAATTCCGTGTTCAACGCCGGTGTCACCACGCTGCTCGACGAGCAGGTGCGCCGGCTGGCCGGCCTCGACGGCAACGCCTATCGCCAGGCCAGCTACGCCAACGTCGCCTGGACGCTGCGCGACATCGGCGGCCTGAATGCCAGCCTGCACAAGGCGCTGGTCGGCGCCAAGCGTGTCGCCACCGAGCCCGAGAAGATGGAGCTCTATCGCTCGACCGGCCGCACCGAGCAGATCCTCTCGACCCTGCAGGAGCTGCGCAACAATCCGGCAACGCCCGCGAATGTCATGACCGCGCTCGCCAAGATGCAGGCCGACTATGTCGAGCGGTTCGGCAAGGCGCTGAAATTCGCCAAGGATGGCGCGGTGACCGGCAAATACGAGCAGGATCTCGACGCCTACTATCCGGAGTCGCAGATCGGCCTCGCCGCCATCATCACCGTGCGCGACGCGTTCTATGAGAATGCCGAGCAAGGACTCGCCGCGGCCTATTCATCGGCGCGCTTCAGCTTCGTGATTGCGCTAATCGGCCTGCTCGCGGTCATTGCCGTCAGCGCCGTCCTCATCGTCATGGTCCGCCGCCGCATCCTCAACCCGATCGCCGCCCTCACCGGCCGCATGTCGCGCCTCGCCGCCGGCGAAGTCGCGGAAGCCATTCCCGGCGCCGCGCGCAACGACGAGATCGGCGCGATGGCCGCCGCCGTACAGGTGTTCAAGGACAACAAGATCGAGGCCGATCGCCTCGCGACCGAGAAGGAAGCCGAGAACGACGTCAAGATGCGGCGCGCCCGCGTGCTCGACGATCTGACCCGCGCCTTCGAGGCCAAGGTCACCGAACTGGTCGGTGGATTGTCGGCGGCGTCCTCGGTGATGGAGGACACCGCGCAATCGATGTCGGCCACGGCGTCCGCCACCAACCGCCAGGCCGCGGTCGTGGCCGCGGCGTCCGACCAGACCTCGACCAACGTTCAGACGGTGGCGAGCGCGACCGAGGAATTGACCTCCTCGATTTCGGAGATCGCCCGCCAGGTCGCGACCTCGACCGAGATCGCCGCGCGGGCCGTCGAGCATGCCCGGCGCACCGGCGATACCGCGCGCTCGCTGGCCGAGGGCGCCCAGAAGATCGGCGACGTCGTGACGCTGATCCAGAGCATCGCGGCGCAGACAAACCTGCTGGCACTCAACGCCACCATAGAGGCGGCCCGCGCCGGCGAGGCCGGCCGCGGCTTTGCGGTCGTCGCCTCGGAGGTGAAGTCGCTGGCCGGCCAGACCGCGAAGGCGACCACCGAGATTTCCGAGCAGATCACCGCGATCCAGACCGCGAGCGACGAGACCGTGACCGCGATCCGCAGCGTCGTCGACGTCATCACCGAGATCGACCAGATCGGCACCGCGATTGCGGCTGCGATCGAGGAACAGGGCTCGGCGACCAAGGAGATCTCGCGCAGCGTTCAGGAAGCCGCGCGCGGCACCCAGGAGGTCAATTCCAACATCTCCGGCGTGCAGCGCGCCGCCGACGACACGGGCGCTGCGGCAAACCAGGTGCTCGGCGCCGCCGAACAGCTCTCGACGCAGTCGAAGGACCTTGCCGGCCAGGTCAACCGCTTCCTCTCCGACGTGCGGGCGGCGTAAGCGAAGGCACGCCGCGCTCGCAATGACGGGGTTGGCTTAGGAGCCTCGCAGCTCGCTAACCTCCCCGCAGCCCCAGCACGCGGCGGGCGATCGCCTGGCGATGGACCTCGCTCGGACCTTCGTAGACCCGCATCAGGCGGGCCTTCTGCCAGAGCGCGTTGAGCGGCAATTCCAGCGTCACGCCGAGCGCGCCGAGCGTCTGCATGGCATGGTCGCAGGCGTCATAGGCCATCTCGGTCGCGAACACCTTGATCATCGAGGCCTCGTGGCGGATGTCCTCGCCCCGATCGGTCTTGTCGGCGGCCTCGCGCACCATCAGCCGGCACGCATGCATGCGGGTGGAGATGTCGGCGATCCACCACTGGATCGCCTGGCGCTCGGCGAGCTTGACGCCGAAGGTCTCGCGCTGCTTGGCGTGCTCGCACATCATGTCGAGCGCGCGCTTGGTGATGCCGACACAGGTCGAACCCATCTCGAGCCGCCGCGTGCGCAGCCGCAGCTGCATCGGCGCGTAGCCCTTGCCGACCTCGCCCAGCACCGAGTCCTTCGGGATGCGGCAGTCCTCGAACACGATCTCGTAGGTCGAGCCGCCGCCGACCATCGGGATCTCGCGCTCGATGATGAAGCCCGCCGTGCCCTTCTCGACGATGAAGGAGGTGATGCCGCCCTGGCGCTGGTCGTTGCCGACGCGCGCCATCACGATGATGAAGTCGGCAGCGCGCGCATTGCTGATCCAGATCTTGCGGCCGTTCAGCACCCACTGTTCGCCTTCGAGCACCGCACGCGTCTTCATGCCCGCGGGATCGCCGCCGGCGCCGGGCTCGGAGATCGCGATCGCCGATGCCATCCGGCCCTCGATATAGGGTTGCAGATATTTCTTCTTCTGCGCGTCGGTACCGACCGCCTGCAGCATGCGCAGGTTCGGTGAGTCCGGCGGCAGCACGAACGGCACGCAGCTGCGGCCGAGCTCTTCATGCACCGCGGCCATCGTGCGCGTCGGCAGGTCGTGACCGCCGAGATCCTCCGGCGCGTCGAGGCCCCAGAGGCCGAGCTCCTTCGAGACGTCGCGCAGCCGCTTGCGATGCTCCGACGTGAGCTCGGGATGATCGCTGCCGGGCAGCCGCGATCTAAGATATTGCGGCTCGAGCGGGATGAGTTCGCGATCGACGAATTTCGCGACGGTCTCGCGGATCATGGCTGTCTGTTCATCGTCGCTCATCTGACAATCCTCGCCTGTGCTGTTGCGTTCTGAAAAATCAGTAACGCATTTTCAATCGGCGGGAATAGCGGAAACGCGCGTTCTCCTTCACTGTCGTGCGAGGCTTTCACGCCGCGGAATACAATATCCCGTGGCGCGGTCAACGCGGACGCATCGCGGGCTCGCCCTAGTCCGCGAAGCCGACATAGCGGACAAAATCGCTGTTGGCCTCGCGGTCGGACCGCACCGCATTGGCGGCAAAAGCGTCGTCGGGATAGCCCATCGCGACGCAGGTCATGATCACCTGGTCCTCCGGAATATTGGCGACCTCGCGCACGATGTCGGAGCGCATGATGCCCTGGCCGTTGATCACGCTGCCGAGGCCGCGGTCCCAGGCGGCCAGCACGATGCCGTAGCAGAGCGCGCCGAGATCGAAATGGCACACCGCGCCGGGATCGAGGATCCGGTCATAGGCGAGGACCAGCGAGACCGGGGCATCGAACTGGCGGAAGCCGCGCAGCACCCAGTCCTGCCGCATCGGCTTGTCGTCGCGGGCGATGCCCATGGCGCCGAACAGCTTCTTGGCGATGTCGACCTGGCGGCCGCGGTGCACGCCCTGGTACTCGCCATGGCTGACGATGTCGCGCTTGGCCTTGGCGCCGGCGACCATCTCTTCCATGTTGCGGCGGCGGACTTCCTCGAGCGGCGCCCCGGTCAGGACATGGACGTGCCAGGGCTGGGTGTTCATCGAGGACGGCGCGCGCTTGGCTACCTCGATGATCTCCTCGACGGTCGCCCGTGACACCGGCTGCTTCTTGAACCCGCGCACGCTTTTGCGTGTCTGTACCAGCGTCTCGAAATCCATTCCGCATTTCCCCCATTTTGTTCCGCGCCGCACACGGATTTTTCCCGCGGCTAACCGGGTATTTTATAGACAAAATCGGCTGTGGGAACTTGATCGGGCCAAGAATCCGATATCCAATCCGGCCACTGGTTTGGTTTAGGGAGAACCCAGATGAAGCGGATTTTCTTGGCGGCCGTGATCGCGACCTTTGCCGCCGGTTCGGCTTTTGCGCAGGACGCCTCCTGCGAGACGAAGGCGGTCGGCAAGGACGGCAAGCCGCTGGCCGGCGCGGCCAAGACCTCCTTTATGAAGAAGTGCACGATGGACACCTGCGAGACCAAGGCGGTCGGCTCCGACGGCAAGAAGCTCGCCGGCGCGGCCAAGACCTCGTTCATGAAGAAGTGCCAGAGCGGCGCCTGAGCCCTCGCCGGCGCCTATTTGCCCTCTCCATCGGGACAAGACCATCGGGTCGCGCCGGGCGCGGCCCGAACGGCTATTGGCGGGTGGTTGTGCCCGACTGGCGCGTGGGCTCAGAACGAGACGCCGACGCGGACGCCCTTGCTCCAGACCCGCCGGCAACGCTTCCTGGTGCTGCCGTGAATCATCTCGAAACGTTCGGGCAGCTGGACGGGCTTGGAGAATTCCAGGCAGGCCCCGCCCGCGGAATAATCCACCAGCCGGCACTCGATCAGCGGCGCCTTCGGTTCAAGCTGGAGCTTGACCACGCTGGACACGCATCCTGTCGGACGAACACGCGCAAATCGCCGGGGATGCATCAACGCCGCCTCTGGTGGAATCGTACCAACAGATTCACCGCCGGCCGTTAAGATTCCGTTCAGACCGATTGTTACGAATCGTGTCTGCCATCGGTCGGATCGGCGCGCGCGACGGCAGGACGGCGCGAGGCCGCCAGCGTCTCGGACGGCGCCTCCCCGAAGTGCGATCGATAGCTCCGCGAAAAATCGCTGAGGTGCCAGAAGCCGTAGGCCAGCGCACAGGCCTTGACGCTCGGAGCACCGGCAAGCAGTTGCTGGCGCACCAGCCAGAGCCGGCGCAGGCGCAGATAGCGATGCAGGCTCATGCCCCGGTAGCGCTGGATCGCGTCGTGCAGCGTGCGCACGGACACGCCGATCTGCCTGGCGAGCTCGCCGCTGTAGATCGGGTGAGCGACGTCGCCGGCCAGGATGGCGCGCGCGTCGTTGAAGACCTTGAACTGGCGCGTCGTGTTGGCCCGCGTCGTCCACTTGGCCGGCACGATCTCGGCGAACGCGTTGTCGATCGCTGCGAGCAGCGTCTCCTTGATCGACGCGCCCGTGGCGAACTCCCCGACCGCCACCTGGTCCCCCGTGACGAGCAGAACCTGCCTTACCACTTCACGCAACCGATCCTGCGCGCGTTGAGAAATCTCGTGAATGTGGAAATGCAGACCGGCATTCGGCCAACGACGGTCGAGGATTTCGGGCGTGAACATCACCGAGGCATATTGGCGGGGCGTCTCCTCCACGGACGTATAGAACGCGCCGCCGCCGCCAAGCACGATCACCGCACGATCGCGCTCGACGCCGTTGAACCGTATCGGCACGCCGTCGTCCATCGTGAAGCCGACGGCGGTGGTGTGCGGCGCCAACTGCGCGTCGACGATCCGCGGAAAGGACTGCGTGTAATTGAGCTCGCATCCCGGCAAGCTCAGGATGACCTGTTCGGCCGAAATCTTCCGCACAAGTGGCGTGAAATCAACATCCAGACTTCGGATCGAATTCCGGAATGCATCAACATCGTCAAAACGAAAGACTCTCGGCACCAGCAATGGCGCCGTCAAATGACTGCTCCTGTGAAATAGCCTTGAAAATATGCGCGCGGCGGCGCGTGCTGTGCGCCGGCCTTATTGATAATTTCCATGCACCAAATGCGAATCGTCGAATAACTTCAATCAGGGAAAATGCGGCCTGGTCGCCGAACCGGACAATCGGGCAAAATATCGCTGCTGCCGAATTTCGATAGTGTTTGCCCGAATATCCACCGCTGGTACCGGCCCTCCCCATCAATTTCTATACCCCTATTAAAGATTCGGGGAGCACATTGGTTGTGGGAACACTGATGTTCCCGCGTCGCGGAACATTTTAGGTGCCGCAATGACAATTATTGCCTCGCCCGATCTTATTGCCAAGCTCGACCACGTCTTGAAAGCCGGCTCCCCAGACCTCCGCACGCGCATGCTGCAGGAGGTGGCAGGGATGTTTCTCGACGACGCGCATCACCTCAGCGAGCGCCACGTCGAGATGTTCGACGGCATCCTGGTCCGCCTGACCGAGAGCGTCGAGCTGCGGACCCTGACGACGCTCAGCCGCTCGCTTGCCGATCTGCATCTCGTGCCGCGGGAACTCGCACGTCGCCTCGCCAACCATGACGACGCCGATGTCGCCGCTCCAATCCTGCGGAAATGCGAAAGCATTCCGGATGCCGACCTGATCGACATCGCCTGGATGCGGGCCGAAGGACATCTCAGCGCGATCGCGGGACGAAAGACCGTCAACCGGGAACTCACCGACATCCTGCTGATGCGGGGCGACAGCAGCGTGCTTCGCGTGCTCGCGCGCAATCCCGGCGCTGATATCACCAGCGCGGGCCTTGCCATGATGGTCGATGCCGCCGAGCGCGACGACGACATCGCAGACACGTTGATAGCGCGCAACGACCTGCCTCACCGCGTGCTTGCCGACCTCGTGATGCGATCCACCCCGCGCCGGCAGGCCCGGCTGCTGAAGCTCGCGCGCCCCGATCTTCGGGACGCGATCCGCGCCGCCATCGATGCCAGCGCAGCCCGCGCCTCCGCAAGCCCACCAGCCACGATCGACTACGTGGAGGCGCGGGCCGCGGTGATGGCCTTGAACAAGACCGGACAGCTCAACGACTCCAGCGTCAATCGTTTCGCGATCCGGCGAGAGATCCGCAACGTCGTTGCGGCGCTGGCGCAGCTCGCGACCGTTCCGATCGAGACGATCGCGCCGCTGATGGAGACCGCCGACATCAACGGGCTCGTGATCGCCTGCCGCGCATCGCGACTGAACTGGAATACGACGGCTGCCATTGTCGGCTGCCGAAAGGCCGGGCTGACCGTCGCGGCGGATGAACTGGAGCGCGCCCGCGCGATGTTCGAAGGACTGCCGCTCTCGAATGCACAGCGTACGATCCGGTTTGGTTCGCTGAGCGGGCTGACCGCGAAACCAACTCAGGCGGTGCGAGTGATGTAATGGCGTATGGTGACCGCAGGGCGGAGCGGGTCAGGCTCGAGACCCGCCATCCCGTCAACCTCATGGGTGTCGACGGCACCTGGCGGCGGAGCTGCATCCTGCTCGACGTCTCGCAGAGCGGTGCCCGGCTCGAGGTCGACGGAACGCTGGATGTGCTGAAGGCCCAGGAGTTCTTCCTGGTGCTGTCCTCACGGGGACTGGCGTTCCGGCGCTGCGAGCTGGTCCGGGTCGACGGCACCGAGATCGGCGTGAGGTTCATCGAGGAGAGAAAGCGCAAGGGACGCCCCGTCATCCCGAAATGAGTAATGGAAGCGGCCTGAAGAGATCGACGACATGACCAAGCAGAGAGCAACTAACATCTCGATATCGACAGTCTCGGCCGCCCCCCTGCGCGCGGCCGTCGAAATAGAGAGCGGCAGCGTTGTGACGGCGTTCGAGATCGACGAGGAACTCGCACATCGCCTTTGTGCCGACCTTGAACGATTTCTCACCCAGGTTCCGCACCGAACCAAAGCAACGCGGGTCGGGTAATCCTTCCGCGAACAGTCGCTTGCCCGATGCCGATCCATCTTGTTGCCGATACGCGGTCCAGACTGTCTCATATCCAGGGCCTTCTCGGACCAATATTCGAGCTCACTTCCGAGCTGCTTGCCGCCGCTCGGCTGCGGAACGGAGATGTCGAGGCATTGGTCGTCAGGGCGGATCTACGCCTCGTCGAGAACATCGCTGCACTGAAAGGCATATCAAGCAGCCTGAAGCGCATCCCGAGGCGGATATTCATCATCGACCAGCGTACGCGCCTGGCGACGGTTCAGGCTTATGCCTCGGCGCGACGGATGTCTTCGTTAACCCGGTCAAGCCGTCGCAACTTCTGGCGAGGCTTGTCGACATTGAAGCACCATCGATCGTTCCGAACGATTTTCAATCGACCGTCGCAGAAGCCGCATCCGCAGGCGCGGCCAGTATCGCTGCAATGTTCTCGGCCGTGATGAACGGCTCGTCGATCGACGTCGCCGAAGCCCTGCGCGCCGGGGCGGGAATCGCCGACAGCATCGCCGAGAATGGCCTCTCCGATTGGTTGACGACCGTGCGACGCCACCACGAGGGCACCTACCAGCACTGCCTGCTGGTCACCGGTCTCGCGGTCGATTTCGGCATGAGCCTCGGCATGGGCAAACCCGATATCGAGAGGCTCTATTCGGCGGCGATGTTCCACGACATCGGCAAGGCGACGATTCCTCTCACGGTTCTCGACAAGCCGGCACGGCTTGACGACGCCGAGCGCGCGCTGATCCAGACTCACACCGTCGCCGGCCATACCGCGCTCAGGGCCACGCCAGGCATATCCGAGGAAATTCTCGACGCGGTCCGGCACCATCACGAATATCTCGACGGTAGCGGCTATCCGGACGGGCTGTGCGCCGAAAGTATCCCGGACATCGTGCGCATCCTCACCATAACCGACATCTTCGCAGCGCTGATCGAACAGCGGACCTACAAGCCGACGATGCCGCGGGACGAGGCCTTTGAGATCTTGATCGGTATGAGAGGCAAGCTCGAAAGACCACTGGTCATGGCGTTCAGGGACGTCGCCCTGCACCGCTGATCGCCCCTGCCTATTCCCGCTTGAAGCGATAGTCGAAGCGGTCGCCGTCCGCCTTGATCAGGCCGACGGTGGGGGCCGGAAAATGGATTGGCAGGATCAGCGTGTCGGTCCCGGCGACGGAGGCAAAGAATTTCCGCCGCGAGACCGCCGATTGCTTCGGGTCCCAATCGGGCTTTGCCGACCATTCCGGCTCGCGGCACTGGATCGCGTGGTGCATCAGATCACCGGCGACCACCGCGCGCTGCCCCTTCGAGAAGATGTTGACGCAGCAATGGCAGGGCGAATGGCCCGGCGTCGGCGTCAGCGTCACCGTGTCGTCGAGCGCATAGTCGTCGTCGACCAGGAGCGCCTGCCCGGCCTCGACGATCGGCAGGCAATTGTCGCGAAACACCGTGCCGGGCGGATTGGCGCCCTTGGCGTTCTCGGCCTCCCAGGCCGCATACTCACCCTTGTGGAAGACGTATTTCGCATTCGGGAAGGTCGGCACCCAGCGGCCGTCGCGCAGCGTGGTGTTCCAGCCGGTATGGTCGATATGCAGATGGGTGCAGAACACGTAGTCGATCTGCTCGTAGGTGATGCCGAGCGCGAACAGCTCGTTGCGCCAGCGCTCCTTGCCCGGGAAATCGAACGGCGGCGGATGTCCCTTGTCCTCACCGGTGCAGGTGTCGACCAGGATGGTGTGGCGCGGCGTCCGCACCACGAAAGTCTGGTAGGTGATCACCATCATGCCGCGCGCGGCATCGAACACCTCAGGCTCCATCGTCTTCAGATGATGCTTGAAGACATCGTCGTTGTAGGTCGGGAAGAAATCCTGCGGCCGCCGCCACGGCCCTTCGCGCTCGATCACCGCGTCGATCGTGATGTCGCCGATCCTGATCTGCTTCATGTCGTTTCGCTCCCGCTTTTTTGTGAAGCGTAGCGGGCGGCGTCTGGCCTCACAAGCCGAGCACCGCGTAACGTGCCATGCGGCTTTGCATTGCTGGTGGGAAATAGTCACGCCGCAATTCATCCGAAATGTTGCTCATGCTGTGGAGATGTCCCATCGCGCGATTCAGATCGCCTTCCTGATGCTCACGACGTTGCCGGCGGTGGCCGCCGCGCCCGACCCCGTTTTCTTTCCGAGCGCCGACGGCAAGACCGAGATCGTCGGCTATCTGTTCCGGCCGCCAACGCCGGGACCGCACCCCGCCATCGTGCTGCTGCACGGCCGCGGCGGCCCCTATTCGATCAACGTCAACAAGGACTGCACGCTTGTGTCGCGGACCGATCCGTCCGCGGCCTGCAATGCCGGCAACCTGTCCAAGCGCCACAAGATGTGGGGACAGTACTGGGCCGATCACGGCTATTTCGCGCTGCTGCCGGACAGCTTCGGGCCGCGCGGCAAGGCCCACGGCTTCGGCCGCTTCACGCATGACGACCCTGATCGCACCGACGTCAATGAAAAGACCGTGCGGCCGCTCGACGCCGAGGGCGCGCTGAGCTGGCTGCGCAGCCAGAAGGATGTCATTGGACATCGCATCTTCCTGCAGGGATGGTCGAACGGCGGCAGCACCGCGCTGAACGTGATCCAGCGGCAAGGCGCGGCCACGTCAGGCTATCGCGCGGCGCTGGCGTTCTATCCGGGCTGCGGACCGACGGCTCTGCTGGCGCAGACGCTGACATCGGCGGCACCGATCACGATGCTGCTCGGCACGGACGATGAGGAAGTATCGCCCGAGCGGTGCCAGGACGTCGCCCGCCGCTCGATTGCCGCCGGCGGCAAGGTCGACGTGGTGGTCTATCCGGGTGCGACCCACGACTTTGACGATCCCGGCCGCAAGCGCCACCCCGCCAACAGCGCGGCGCTCCGGGACGCGATGGTGCGGGCGATTGCCGCAGTCGACGGGTTGAAGGAATAGGCGCCGCAAATCGACCCAAAACGCCCCCTAGGCGGAGCGGCGATCCAGCAGGGAATCGACGAGCTTGGGCAGGAAATTGAAATACGCGGCAGCGACGATCGTTGCCGTCGCGGCCGGAATCTACTTCAACAACACGAGCCTTCTCGCAACCCGCGCCGGCGGCAAGCCCGTGCTGCTCGCCCATCGCGGCATGGCGCAGCGTTTCGACGAACGTGATCTCAAGAACGACACCTGCACCGCGGCGCGCATGCTGCCGCCCACCCATGACTATCTCGAGAACACGATCCGTTCGATGCGGGCCAGCTTCGATCGCGGCGCCGATATCGTCGAGTTCGACGTCCATCCGACGACCGATGGTGAATTCGCGGTGTTTCACGACTGGACGGTCGATTGCCGGACCGACGGCCAGGGCGTCACCCGCGAACAGCCGATGGTACGGCTGAAGATGCTCGATATCGGCTATGGCTACACGGCCGATGGCGGCAAGACCTTTCCGTTCCGCGGCAAGGGCATCGGCCTGATGCCGTCGCTGGATGAGGTGCTCAAGACCTTTCCGGATCGCCGGTTCCTGATCAATGTGAAGAGCCGCGATCCCGCCGAAGGCGAGAAACTCGCAGCGGTCCTGAACCGGCTCCCTGCCGAACGGCGCCGGCTGATCATGGTCTATGGCGGCGACGAGCCGGTCGAGGCGATCCGGCGGCTTGCGCCGCAGACGCGGACGATTTCGCGCGCGGCGATCAAGAGCTGCCTCGTCAGCTATCTCTCCTATGGCTGGACCGGCCTCGTACCTGATGCCTGCCGCAACGCCATCGTGCTGGTGCCGATCAACGTCGCGCCATGGCTATGGGGATGGCCAGACCGTTTCCTCAACCGCATGGCGGCGGCGAACAGCGGGGTCTTCGTCCTCGGACCCTATCGGGGCGGCGAATTCTCGACCGGTGTCGACGACGCCGACCTGTTCAAGCGGCTGCCCGAAAACTATTCCGGCGGTATCTGGACCAACGAGATCGAGACCATCGCCCGCCTCACCGGCCGGTAAATCCGGCGTCTTCTGTCATCTCACCGTAACAGAAATCGTGCGACTGAAACGGCTCGCCGTACCGAGGACAAACCTGATGACCGAACCGAAGCCTTCCCACCCCAAGCTCGCCGAAACCGTCATCGAGCCGACGGTCAAGCTGCGGGAGGTCAAGGTCGGGCGTTGCTGCGAAGTTCTCGGCGACACCGCGATTGAATACACCGAGCTCGGCGATTACTCCTATCTCGGCAGCGGCTGCATCGTCGCCGACGCCGTGATCGGCAAATTCTGCGCGATCGCGGCGCAGGTGCGGATCGGCGCGCCCAATCACCCGCTCGAACGTCCCTCGCAACATCGCTTCACCTACTGCCCGGAATACTACTCGGCCTCCGCCGAGCGGGATCATGACTTCTTCAGGAACCGGCGCGCGGATCGCGTCGTGATCGGAAACGACGTCTGGATCGGCCATGGCGTGATCGTATTGCCCGGCGTCACCGTCGGCGACGGCGCGGTGCTGGCCGCGGGCGCAGTGGTGTCGCGCGATGTCGCGCCCTACACCATCGTTGGCGGCGTGCCGGCCCGACCGATCAAGGAACGGTTCAGCCGCAAGATCGCGGCCGAGCTGTCGCAGATCGCCTGGTGGAACTGGCCGGCCGAGACCATCTGGGAGCGGCTGCCGGAGTTTCAGTCCGGCGACGTCGAAGCGTTCTGCGCGCGGTGGAAAGCTTGAGCTAGCTCCGCAGCCCCGGTGCTTCCTGGCCGGTACGTGCGACATATTCGGTATAGCCGCCGCCATACTGATGGATGCCGTCCGGGGTCAGTTCCAGCACGCGGTTGGAGAGCGCGGCGAGGAAGTGCCGGTCGTGCGAGACGAACAGCATGGTTCCCTCGAACTCGGAGAGCGCATTGATCAGCATCTCCTTGGTGGCGAGGTCGAGATGGTTGGTCGGCTCGTCCAGCACCAGGAAGTTCGGCGGATCGAACAGCATCTTGGCCATCACCAGGCGCGCCTTCTCGCCGCCCGACAACACCCGGCACTTCTTCTCGACATCGTCGCCGGAGAAGCCGAAGCAGCCGGCGAGCGCGCGCAGGGAGCCCTGCCCGGCCTGCGGAAACGCATCTTCCAACGACTGGAACACGGTGCGCTCGCCGTCCAGCAGGTCCATCGCGTGCTGGGCGAAATAGCCCATCTTGACGCTACCGCCGATCGCGACCGCGCCGTCGTCGGGCTCGGTTGAGCCGGCGACCAGCTTGAGCAGCGTCGACTTGCCGGCGCCGTTGATGCCCATCACGCACCAGCGTTCCTTGCGGCGGATCATGAAATCGAGCCCGTCATAGATGCGCTTGCTGCCATAGGCCTTGTGGACATTCCTCAGGCTGACGACGTCCTCGCCCGAGCGCGGCGCCGGCTGGAATTCGAACGCCACGGTCTGGCGCCGCCGCGGCGGTTCGACCCGCTCGATCTTGTCGAGCTTCTTGACCCGGCTCTGCACCTGGGCGGCGTGCGAGGCGCGTGCCTTGAAGCGCTCGATGAACTTGATCTCCTTGGCGAGCATCGCCTGCTGCCGCTCGAACTGCGCCTGCTGCTGCTTGTCGGAGAGCGCGCGCTGCTGTTCGTAGAATTCGTAATTGCCGGAATAGGTGGTGAGCTGGCCGCCGTCGATCTCGACCACCTTGTTGATGATGCGGTTGATGAACTCGCGATCGTGCGAGGTCATCAGCAGCGCGCCCTCATAGCCCTTGAGGAACTGCTCGAGCCAGATCAGGCTTTCGAGATCGAGATGGTTGCTCGGCTCGTCGAGCAGCATGACGTCGGGCCGCATCAGGAGGATGCGCGCCAGCGCCACCCGCATCTTCCAGCCGCCGGAGAGTTTTCCGACGTCGCCGTCCATCATCTCCTGGCTGAAGCCGAGACCGGCCAGCGCCTCGCGCGCGCGGCCGTCGAGCGCGTAGCCGTCGAGCTCCTCGAATTGATGCTGCACCTCGCCATAGCGCGCGATGATGTCATCCATCTCGTCGGCCTTGTCGGGGTCGGCCATCGCGGCCTCGAGTTCCCTGAGCTCGGCCGCGACCACGCTGACCGGCCCCGCCCCATCCATCACCTCGGCGACCGCGCTGCGGCCGGACATCTCGCCGACATCCTGGCTGAAATAGCCGATCGAGATGCCGCGATCGAGCGAGACCTGGCCCTCGTCCGGGATTTCGCGGCCCGAGATCATCCGGAACAGCGTGGTCTTGCCGGCGCCGTTCGGCCCGACGAGGCCGATCTTCTCGCCCTTCTGGAGCGCCGCGGAGGCTTCGATGAAGAGGATCTGGTGGCCGACTTGCTTGGAGACGTTATCGAGGCGGATCATTCGAATACTGGGGAACTGAGGGCTTGCGGCCTCTTATTCGATCTGGGACCTGGGTGGAAGCCCATTCCCGTGGGTTTCGCGCCGTGCGCTATGCATGCCACGATCGTTGCCGATCGAATATGACATGAAATCCTCCGGCGATCCGTTTTGGGGCATCATATGCAAGTCTGGTTTCTCTATCTCCTCGCGCTCGGCGCCGGCATCAGCGTTGCCACGCAGCAGGTCCTGAACGGCAATCTGCGCTCCGCCCTCAACTCACCGGCCTGGGCCGGTCTCGTCAGCTATCTCGGCGGGCTCATAACGATGGCGGTCGTGCTGGTCGCGACACGGGAGCCGGTGCCGTCGTGGAAACTGGTGACGGCTGTGCCCTGGTGGGCCTGGAGCGGCGGCATCCTCGGCGGCGTCTTCATCCTGTTGATGATCCTGCTGCTGCCGTCGCTCGGCGCCGCAACCCTGCTGGCGCTGGTGGTGGCGGGTCAGATGATCGCGGGTATCGCGATGGACCATTTCGGCGCGTTCGGGCTGGCGCAGCATCCCGTGTCGGTTTCACGACTGGCCGGTATCGCGCTGATCATCGGCGGCGTGCTTCTGATCAAAGACTGAAGACACCGCACGGCCCTTTCCTTGAGCATGATCTATTCGGAAAACCGCTTCTTTTCCGGATCATGCTCTACGCGCGGCGCATCAGCTGCAACTCGGCCGACAGGCGAAGGCTGCGCTTGCCGGCCAGCGCAATCCCTTCGAGCTCGGCGCCGTCCTCACGGCACGAGCCGGCGAAGCCGATCCCCACCTCATAACCGCCGAACACCGGATACTCGCCCTTCGCCGGCGTGTGCTCCTGGTTGACGATCTCGCCTCGCCAGCGGCCATCCGCCGACGAATACGAGCCGAGGTAGTAGAAGAACGCATCGCCGCCGAGGATGCGGCCATCCATCAGCAGCATCACGCCGGTCAAGCCGGCGTCAACGCCGTCAAGCGCGCGGAGCTGGATGGAATAGAGCCCGTTGACGATGCCACCTGGCCCGACTGCCCCGCGCGGCGGCAAGGCCTCATCATCGAGCGGCGCCAGATTCGCCCAGAACACGCCGTCCGGCATGGCGTCCGCCCTGCCCTCGAGCAGGATGGTCGAGCCCTCCGTCCGGCCCCGCACCTTGATGACCGCGACGTCGGCGCCCATCAGCGGCTTGAAGTTGGGATCGTCGTTGTGACGCTCGGTAATCACCTCGGCGGCAATTTCGCCCTTCGTTACCTGATAGGTGCCGAGATGGGCGAAGGCCGAATTGCCCCCCATCATCTTGCCGTCGTGCAGGCACATGATGCTGCGGCCGAATGCGCCGCTGATGCCGTACTCGACCTTGTAGAGCCCGTTGAGCACGCAAAAATCCAATAAATAAAATTGATTCTGTTCGCCACATAGCACCGGGTGGAAGGCTGCACCATTGCGTCTTTTGGCGCAGGCAAGCCGGCAATGTCCCGGTGTGGACAGCGGCCGATTCGTCGCTTAGCTGTAGGCGTCCGCCCGCGTTGTGCTGCGTCGCGCGGGATCTGCACTGCCGATTCTCTATTCTCCCAGTTCATTGTGTCCAAGCATTTGCGCCTTCCGCCAATGGTCGCGCGGCCGCACCCGGCCCTCGTCACTGGCGAGAGGCTCCGAGGAGCACCCCATGATCAATCGCATTGGCCTTGCCGCTGCTCTCGCGCTGCTGCTCGGCAGCAGCAGCGCCGCCCTCTCCCAGTCGCTGCCCGACTACATGACACCGATTTCGGGCAGGACCTCGTCCACGCCGGCTGATGTCGCCACCAAGGACGTGCTCGCGCTCAACACCGGCATGTTCGAGCTCTATGGCGATGCGGCGCGGATCTTCCAGAAGAACATCCTCGACAAGCACCCGGTGATCCTCGGCCTGTTCTCCGGCGCCGGCGGCCGCCTGATCCTGTACCGGCCGGGCAAGCCGCCGACCGACGCGCCGCAGGTGCCGATCGTCTATCAGCTGCTCAAGTCGGTCGGCCACAGCACGATGGCGCTGGCCGAGGTGGTCGGCCCCTACGTCAACAATCCCGACGACAAGTCGTGGCGCGGGTCGATGCAGGCCTATCGCAGCCGGATGCAGTCGGCGCTCGACGGGCTCGATGCCACGCCGATGCAGGCGGACTGGCGCGACAACAACCGCGCCATCCTCTCGAACAATATCGCCTTCATGGACGACTGCCTCACCGCCGGTGCCATCCCCTTCGCCAAGCTCGAGGCGTTCGGCAAGAAGCAGGCGCCATTGCTCGCCAAGAACGTCGCCTGGGCGGCGCAGACCCAGGTCGCGCACTGGATGACGGTCATGGCCGACTGGAAGACCCAGCTCGGCGCCGACTGGGACAAGACCTACGCTGCGAGCAACACGATCTATGTCGCACGGCAGAACAACGTGATCTTCAGCGTGCTGGCGCAGTTCTTTGGGCCTGATGCCATCAACAGCCGCCTGATGCTGATCGAGACGATCTCCTTCACCACGACGCCGTCGGACATGCTGGAGTCGCTGACCCGGATCATCGCCGACCGCTCGGTCGGCGCGCTGTTCTTCGGCAGCTATCATTTGATGGATTACGAATTGATGGGGGGTGATGCGCGCGAGGCGATCATCGCCGAGACCAAGAAGCGCGGCATGACGGCCTTCCTGCCGCCGCTGGTGCCGTTCGGTTCCAAGCAATGGCCGACGCTGATCACGCCGGGTCCGGGACCGGCCACCATCGCCGACCTCAAGTGAGGCCAAAGCTGCAAGCGAGCAGGCTACGACCTATTGCGGCGTTGCGATTGCGCACGTTTTGCCGCAATTCTTCTACGTGCATTGCTTCAATTTATAAACCTCGGCGCGATATGCCGTCGAAGCGTTGATGAGAGATCACACCATGCGGCCTTCGCGACGCGAATTCGTGAAGTGGTTGTCGGCGGGCGGCATCTCGGTCAGCCTGTCGCATCTGGCGCTTGCCAAGGAACCGGCCTTCGCGGCCCGCGAGATGCTTCCCGGGCGCGGCCATTTCAATCCGGCGGTCGCGGGCGCCGGCCGCGTCGACGGCGTGGCCAAGGTTACCGGCGCAAAGCTCTACGCCTCCGACTTTCGGGCCGCCGACATGCCGGGCTGGCCAGCGACGACCTCGCACGCCATCCTGGTCCGCGCCGATGACGCCACGCATGTCTATGCCGGCCTGGACCTCGCGCGCCTCGATGGTCCGGCGAAACCCGCGGTCGTCGTGACCGCGGCCGATCTCGACCGCATCGGCACGCGGGTGCCGGAGTTCTACACCGGCGACCTGTTCTGCCCCGTCGGCACGACACCGATCTATCTCGGACAGCCGGTCGCGCTCTTGATCTTCGAGCAGTTCGACGCCTTCGATCGCGCACGCCTCGCGCTGCGCGACGGCGGCTTCGTCAAGTTCGGCGACGAGACCGGTCCGGTGATCCTGCCGAACTATGGCGCGTATCGCTTCACCCGCGTGGCCGGCGCCACGCCTGACGCGCCCGACGTCTATTCGCCGATCCAGGCGGGCTGGGTTTCGCCGGGCCGTGTCCAGAACGCGGCGCTGCCGGTCTGGCTGCCGCTCGCCAAGGAGACCAAGGCCGACTACGCCAGGGCCGCGACCCATGGCGAAGCGATCCGCGCCCAGCTTGCCAAGGACGATCCGTCGCAGCTCGTGCTCGACCGCGAGTTCGAGACCCAGTCGGTCGATCCGATGTTCCTCGAGCCCGAGAGCGGGCTTGCCTGGTACAGCGGCAGCAGCGGCAATCTCGAACTGGTGCTCGGCGTGCAGTCGCCCTATGAGGCGACCGAGTCGATCGCCTTCATGCTCGGCAAGGCACGGCCCCCGTTCCGCCCCTCCCACATCAACGCGCAGTTCGCCCATGTCGGCGGCGGCTTCGGCGGCCGCGACCACACCCCGTTCGTGCTCTACGTTGCGCTGGCGGCGATGTTCTTCCCGGGCCGGCCGGTGCGGCTGGCGCAGGACCGCTACCAGCAATTCCAGGGCGGCATCAAACGCCACCCGATCAAGATGCGCTCGCGGATCGGCATCGATCGCAGGAGCGGCAAGATCACGGCGTTCGCCGCCGATCACGTGCTCGACGGCGGCGGGCTCGCCAACTTCTCCGCCAATGTCGCTACCGTCGCCGCGACCGCGGCGATCGGGATCTACGACGTCCCGAAGGTCGACGTCACCACCGTGGCGCTGCATTCGCGCGGCGTGACCGCGGGCTCGATGCGCGGTTACGGCACGCTGCAGACCATGACCGCGCTCGAAGTCTTGATCGACGAAGCGGCCGGCGAGCTCAAGGTCGATCCGATCGCGTTCCGCCGCAACAACGCGCTGAAGCAGAACGGCCGGACCATGACCGGCAATCCCTACATCGTGTCGGTACGGACACCCGAGATCCTCGACAAGCTCGAGAAGCATGCGATCTGGCAACAGCGCGCCGAGTTCAAGCAGAAGGCGCCGGAGGGACGGCTGGTCGGCACCGGTCTCGCCTGCGTCACCAAGGATTACGGCGCCGGCGCGGATTGCTCGCTCGGCCGGGTCGAGATCGATCCCGAGGGACGGATCGCAATCCACTGCGATCACGTCGAGATGGGCAACGGCATCGGCACCGCGCTCGCCAACCGGGTCGCAGGCCATCTCGGCGCCATCGCCGATGAGGTCGCGGTCTCCCGCGTCGACAGCTACGACGCGCTCGGCGTCGTCACCTCCGGCGATCCCTACACGATGGATCAGAAGACCCAGGATCTCGCCGGGAAGAACCCGCGCTGGGTGCCCGCGATCAGCTCGGCGACCAGCGCCTCGATCGGCGCCCATGTCGGCACGCATTCCGCGGCCGAGGCGGCTCGCATCATCTTCCGCTTCGGCCTGTGGCCGGCGGCGCTCGAGCTCTGGCGCATCGGCAAGGCCGATCCCCGCCGCCCGGCAATGGGACAAAGCGCGCTGGCGGAACGGGCAGCTCGTGCTTGACGATCTTCCGCCGCTGCCGTTGCCGCAGCTTGCGGCAACCGCGCATGCGCGCGGCTTCGTCACCGGCGCGGTGGCGCACAGCTTCTCGCGTTGGGCCTGGTCGCGCGCGCGCTTCCCGCTGTTCGGCGAGCAATACCGCGCCGAGATCGACGCGCTCGCCATTCGTCGCGGCCGGAGCCAGTTCGAGCGGATCGACCGAACAAGCGTGAAATTCCCGCCGACCGACAACAACCGGATCGGTACGTCCTACACCTCGATGTGCGGAACGCTGGTCCGCGTCGAGATCGAGCGTTCAACCGGCATCTTGCGGATCGCCAAGGCCTACAGCGTGCTCGAGTGCGGCCAGGCGCTGGTGCCTGAGGTCGTGCTCGGCCAATCCCAAGGCGGCTTCGCGATGGGCGTCGGCTACGCGCTGCTCGAAACCCTGCCGCCGTTCGAAGGCGGGCCCGGCAACGGGCAGTGGAATCTCGGCCAGTACCTGATCGCGCGCGGCTCCGACCTGCCGCTGCACGATCTCGAGATCGAGATGCTGGCGCCGCTGACGCCGGACGAACCGCCGAAGGGCATGGCCGAGGTGGTGATGATCCCGATCGTGCCGGCGCTGCTCAACGCCATCAACGACGCCACCGGCCACCGCTTCCGCTCGTTGCCGGTGACATCGGCCTTGCTCAAGGGAGCGCTTGCGTGACGACGCTCAACCTCACCATCAACGGCAGGAAGCGCGGCCCGGTCGAGGTCCGCGACGACCTCTCGATGAACGATTTCCTGCGGGAAATGCTCGGCATGACCGGCACCAAGTTCGGCTGCGGCGCCGCGCAATGCCTGAGCTGCGCCATCATCGTCGATAATCCCGACGGCACCAGCTACACCACGCCGACCTGCATCGTGCCGGCGGCGAATTTCGACGGCATGGCGATCCGCACCGTCGAGGGGCACGCCAGGGACGGCGAGCTCTCGGCCTTGCAGCGCGCCTTCATCGACCACTTCGCGTTCCAGTGCGGCTATTGCACGGCCGGCTTCCTCAACGAGGGCCAGGTGCTGCTTGAACGGCTGGCGAAGACGCCGGTGGCGCGGGACCAGCTCGAGAGCGTCATCGCGGACGCGCTCGACGGTCATCTGTGCCGCTGCACCGGCTACATCAAATATCACCAGGCGGTGCGCGACGTAATCCTCGCCGATTCCAAACGCTATCTGACCGCCAACAAATGAGACTGCGCGCGATGCCATCGGAAACCCGGTTTCGGATCATCGCAGTGCTGACGGCGCTCGCGACCAGCCTGTGCGCCGGCTACGCGGCATCGGAGAGCGCAAGCCATGCCCTCGCCTCGCCGGAGAGCTTTGCAGGGATAGAGAATGTCGAGCAGCGCTCCGCGGCGATCTTCACCGAGCTCGGCAAGGTCCTGACCCATCCGCGCTGCACCAATTGCCATCCCGCCGACGACAGCCCGCGCCAGGGCGACATCAGCCGCATGCACCAGCCGCCGGTCACACGCGGCGCCGACGGCCACGGCACCAGCGCGATGCGCTGCTCGATCTGCCACCAGCACGCCAATTTCGATCCCGGCCGGGTTCCGGGCCATCCGGAATGGCACCTCGCGCCGCGCGAGATGGCGTGGGCCGGCAAATCCATCGGCGAGATCTGCGCACAAATCCGGGACCCCGCGCGCAATGGCGGCCGCAAGGTCGAGGAGCTGATCGAGCATATCGGCAAGGACACGCTGGTGGGCTGGGCCTGGCATCCCGGCTTCGGCCGTACGCCGGCACCGGGCACGCAGCAGCAGGCCGGCGCGCTGGTCGAGGCCTGGGTCAAGACCGGCGCGGCCTGCCCCGCGCCGTGAGCTTCCGGGAACGCTATCGCTCTATAGCTTTCTGTTTGAGCATGATCCTTTCGGAAAACCGCTGCACACTTTCCGGATCATGCCCTAGTGCCGCTTGAAATACTGCACGTCGCGCTCGTGCTTCTCCGCCGCCGCGCGCGACTTGAAGGTGCCGAGGTTGCGGCGCTTGCCGGTCTTCGGATTGACCTTGCGGGAGTACAGCCGGTACTCGCCGGAACGCAGTTTGCGGATCATGACATCGCCTCGCCTTTCACATCTCAACGAGATGCTGCGGCGAGCGTTCCAGTCTGACTAGAAGCAGAGATTAGTCACCGGATTGCCGCGCTTGTCCTTGATGACATAGGGACAGCGAGCCCGCTCCAGCGCCTTCTTGGCGTCCTCATCGCCGAGCGCGGCCGCCCGCTCGTAATAGGCCTTGGCCGCATCGCTATCCTTCGGCCCGCCGCGGCCGGCCTGCGCGAACGCACCCATCCGCTCCAGCGCGCCGGGATGGTTCTGGGCCGCCGCCTTCTCGAACAACGCCCGCGCGCCGGCATCGTCCTGCGCGCCGCCCTTGCCCTCGGCCAGCATCATGCCGAGCTGATACTGCGCCTCCGCATTGGTCTCGGCCGACTTGGCGAGCAGTTCGCGCGCGCGTGCCGGATCAGCCGCCGCGCTGCCGCCGAGTGCGGCGAGATTGCTGACGCCGCGCGCATTGCCGGCCTGCGCCGCGCGCTCGAACAATTTGCGCGCCTGAGTCTCGTCCTTGGCGACGCCGGTGCCGTTGCCATAGAGCACGCCGAGCTCGACCATCGCCGATGTCGAGCCCTTGTCGGCCGCCTTGCGCCAGGCGCTTGCCGCTTCTCCGGTCTGCCGGTTGGCGGCATAGGCGCGGCCGAGCTCGTACATCGCGCGGCGCGACGATCTTGCCGCCACCGCGCAATATTTGATCGCGGTCGCGATATCTGCCGATGCGATCTCGGGCACGCCCTTCACGTCGGCCGGCTTGTCGGGATCGGTGGGATCGGCAGCGAGCCGGTCGCACAGCACGAGATCGGCCTATTGCGCATGGACAAGCGCCGGAGCGGCCAGCGCTCCGACAACGACAATGGCCTGGAGTGGTTTGAACATGGCCGGCAGGTTGCGTCGCTGTGCGGGCAAATTCAAGGCTCGAGCCCGGTCTCGCGCAACACCGGCGCGACCTCGGTTGACGACAGATAACGCAGCAGATGGTCGGCGGCCTCTGCGCGCTGCGACACCGCCATACACCCCGCGGAAAACACCGCCGGCGTCTGCAAATTCACGGGAATCGGCCCGACGACCTCGATGCCATCGATCTGCTTCAACTCGCTGATCTGCTGGATTGCGAGATCGGCTTCACCGCTGACGAGCTTTTCCGCGGTGAAGCCCACGGGAATGATCACCGCACGCGCGTTGATCGCCTCCGCAATGCCGAGACGCGCGATCAGCTGCGCGAACAGGATGCCGCTGGCACCGAGCCGCGAATAGGCCACCGCACGCGCGCCGAGCAGCGCCGTCCGCAGCGCGGCTTCGGTCGCGATGTCGGGATGAACAGCGCCCGCCTTCACCGCGACGCCGACATAGGAGCGCGCGAGATCAACGGCGCTCTCCCCGCGCCACGCGGCCCTCGCCGATCATCTCGTCGAGGCCTTCGCGGGTCAGGATGACGAGATCGGC
Organism: Bradyrhizobium sp. USDA 3364; assembly: GCF_054056355.1. Classification (NCBI taxonomy): domain Bacteria; kingdom Pseudomonadati; phylum Pseudomonadota; class Alphaproteobacteria; order Hyphomicrobiales; family Nitrobacteraceae; genus Bradyrhizobium; species Bradyrhizobium sp. USDA 3364. The sequence continues at coordinate 6,598,439 of NZ_JBSRYG010000002.1, read as the reverse complement.
ACCCTCGCCGCCGCGCAGGCGCTCGAGCAAGGCCAGCGTCGGCGCGAAATCGGCGTCGATCGCAACACCGCTCGCCGCCTGATAGGCGGCGGCAAGCCGCGCGACCGCGCCCTTCAGCGCCAGCGTCGAGAGCACGCGAACCGAATTGCCCATTCCGCTCACGCCCGCCGCATCAGCTTGAGCGCGGCCGTGAGGCGTAGGCTGCGCTTGCCGGCGAGCGCGGTCGCGTCGAGCACGGCGCCTTCCGCGTCACAGGTGCCGGCGAAGCCGATGCCGACCTCGTGGCCGCCGAAGATCGGGTTCTCGCCCATCGCCGAAGTGTGCTCCTGATTGAGGATCTGGCCCTTCCAGCGGCCTTTCTCCGAGGTGTAGGTGCCGAGATAGTAGAAATGTGCGTCGCCGCCAAGGATGCGGCCGTTGTTCAGCAGCATCACCCCGGTGAGGCCGCCATCGACCCCGTCGAGCATGCGGATGTGGATCGAATAAAGCCCGTTGATGACGCCGCCCTCGCCGACCCCGCCGGCGATCGGGATGTCCTCCCCGGTGATCGGTGTCATCACCGACTGGAACGGAACGCCCGGCAATTCCTTCAACTCGCCCTTGAAGCGGTAGAGACCGCCGTCGGGCCAGCCTTTGGCGATCAGCGTCGCATCATCGGTGCCGGCCATCGCGCGGTAGTTCGGATCGGGGTTGTGGCGGACGGTCTGGATCTCGACCGTGACGTCGTCGCCGGCTTTCTCATAGGTGCCGATATGGGCGAACGCCGAGTTGCCGCCGAGCATCTTGCCGTCGCCGACATACATCACGCTGCGGCCAACTGCGCCGCCCAGTTCGAACCGGACCTTGTAAAACCCCTCAAACAAGCGCCGTGTCCCCGGCAGCCAAGATGTACCCGTTATCTAGCGCGGTTCATAACGCCGCGAAACCGCTTTCGGACCGGGGGCCGCAGGCAAACGCTGCCGTTAAAATGCAAGGGTCCGCCAAGGCAGTCGCCCTGGCGGACCCGATTGCGGTACCGGATGGCTCCATCCGGGTCCGATCGCTGCTAGGCCGCGGCCTTCGCTCCGGTCGGAACCTCGGAGATCGTCTTCAGGATCTGCGAAGCGATCTGGTAGGGGTCGCCCTGGGAATTCGGGCGGCGGTCTTCCAGATAGCCCTTGTAGCCATTGTTGACGAAGGAGTGCGGCACGCGGATCGACGCACCACGGTCAGCCACACCGTAGCTGAACTTGTTCCACGGCGCGGTCTCGTGCTTGCCGGTCAGACGCTTGTCGTTGTCCGGGCCGTAGACGGCGATGTGGTCCATCAGGTTCTTCTCGAAGGCTTCCATCAGCTTCTCGAAGTATTCCTTGCCGCCGACTTCGCGCATGTACTTGGTCGAGAAGTTGGCGTGCATGCCCGAGCCGTTCCAGTCGGTGTCGCCGAGCGGCTTGCAGTGGAATTCGATGTCGATGCCGTAGCTCTCGGTGAGGCGCAGCATCAGGTAGCGGGCCATCCACATCTGGTCGGCGGCGGTCTTGGAGCCCTTGCCGAAGATCTGGAATTCCCACTGGCCCTTCGCCACCTCGGCGTTGATGCCTTCGTGGTTGATGCCGGCGGCGAGGCAGAGATTGAGATGCTCTTCGACGATCTTGCGGGCGACGCTGCCGACGTTCTTGTAGCCGACGCCGGTGTAGTACGGGCCTTGCGGCGCCGGATAACCCTCGCCCGGGAAGCCGAGCGGACGGCCGTCCTTGTAGAAGAAATACTCCTGCTCGAAACCGAACCAGGCGCCGTCGTCATCCAGGATGGTGGCGCGCTTGTTGGACGGATGCGGGGTCTTGCCGTCGGGCATCATGACTTCGCACATCACCAGCACGCCGTTCTCGCGCGCGGCGTCGGGATAGCAGGCGACCGGCTTCAGCACGCAGTCAGAGCTGTGGCCTTCAGCCTGCTGGGTGGACGAACCGTCAAAGCCCCACAGCGGAAGCTGTTCGAGGGTCGGAAACGACGCGAATTCCTTGATCTGCGTCTTACCGCGCAGGCTCGGCGTCGGCGTATATCCGTCGAGCCAGATATACTCGAGCTTGTACTTGGTCATTGAACCTCTCTGTTGATGATGCAAAACCGTGAGGAACCGAAAGCCAGTCGGTCGCCCCACGCGTACCCGGCCACCATCGGCCGGCTCTTACTAAGCAATTAAAATGCCAGTCGCTGCACTGCGGGACCCGCTCGGGCCGCGGATGTCCACAGCGGACCTCGCATTTCTAGCTGCGACAAAGCAGCGCGGCTGGCATGCGCCGCACTCAGGCAAAATCTTCTCTGCGTCCCCTCCGTCGCCCGTTTCTGCAGCAAATTCAGCTACCGCATCGCACTCCGATTAATGCGGTGGCAGCGCCATGTGACAGTCCGCGTCCGATCGCCGGGCCCCCAGCAACCAATGCCTCCGCTCAAGCGTTGGTCAGGCCCATCCTGCCTCGCAGGAAGCAAACCGGGATTTGCACACGAATTAGACAGAAAATGACTATTTCTTGGTCACCTTGCACCCTACTGGGCCCGGGCCGATGTTCAAAACACGGGTAACCACACGCGAGCGAGTCGGACGCACCATGGAGGCTCGCACCGGCCAAAGGAGGCTTTGACATGATCACCACGGGCCAGAACCAGGGGTCGGCAACGATCTATCAATTCCCGGCGGGGGGCCGCGCGGCTCTCGGCGGACGCCGCTACGGCGAAGTGCAGTCGGCGCGCGACCTTGCCGCTGAAGTCGAGACCTCGGCCTGCAGCGAGAGCTGGTACCATCAGGCGGCGATCGAGGACGCCGAGCGGAGCCGCGACCACTGATGCCGCCCCGAAGGAGATGCGTGGCGCAACAGCGTCAGACGGCGACAGAGCAATAGAGAAGGGTCGGAACGCGGCGTTTCGGCCCTTTTTTCATGCCAGCTCGCAAGCCGTCGCCGGCCGCCTGGCATGTTTGAGCCTGGTCAGCCCGGCCCGGCTGATCTCGAGCGTGACGCCCCCGCCTCGATAGCGCGTTCCCGTCAGCGACAGCCGCTTCGTCAGCGTCACCGCCTTGCCGTCGAGTTGCAGATGGGCGCGCGTATCGCCGTTGAAGAACGCCGCAACGAACTGCGTGCCGTCGGCGCAGTGATAATTCCGGAACGCGGATTGTGCTGACGCCGTCGAGGAACCAAGAGCCTCGAAAAGAATTGCGCCGATTAAAATGGCGCCCTCGCGATAAGTCATATTCTCCCCCCGAGAGGCCGGTTATAGACCTGTCTGCGCCGATACTCCTGCGCCAAGACCGCAACAGCTGCAACAGGCCCGCCGATGTCAGAAGCCCCTGCCCGTCACCTCAATCTCGCCGGCGCCAGCAATTTCCGCGACCTCGGCGGCTACCAGACGCGTGACGGCCGGACGGTGCGCTGGCGGCAGATCTTCCGCTCCAATCATCTGGCGCATCTCACCGAGCAGGACGTCGCCGTGGTACGCGGCCTCGGGGTCAGAAGCGCGTTCGATTTCCGCGGCGTTGCCGAGCGCGCCGAGGCGCTGTGCGGTATGAGCGACGTGACCGTGCATTCACTGCCGGTCGAGCCGACGGTGGTCGCGTCGCTGCGCGAGATCGCCAGCAGCCGACAACTGTCGGAAGCCGATGCGATCGACGTGATGCGGGATTCCTACCGCGGCTATGTGCAGGACAACACGCCGCGCTATCGCTCGCTGTTTGCTCATCTGCTCGAAGACCGCGCGCCGCTGGTGATCCATTGCACCGCCGGCAAGGATCGCACCGGCTTTGCCTGCGCGCTGATCCTGCACGCGCTCGGCGTCTCCGAGCAGGTGATCGCGGACGACTATCTCCTGACCAACCAGTTCTACAAGCGCGATCCGGCCCACAGCACCGAGCTGCCCGACGACGTCAAGCAGGTGCTCGGTACCGTGCGCGCGGCGTTTCTGGAGGCTGCGTTCGAGGCGATCGATGCCGACTACGGCAGCCTCGACGGTTATTTCCGTGAAGGCCTCGGGCTCGGCCAAGCCGAGCACGAGGCGCTTGCAGGCCGCTATCTGCAGGCCTGATCAAGTTCGCTCAGGCTGCCGCGGCCTCGAGCTCGAGCTCCGCATCGAGATCGGCGATCACATCCTCGAACGCCGAGATCGCCTGCTGGATCGCCGCGATCTGCATCAATTCCCAACTGCCCACCGGTCCCTTGCGGTTTTGCAGCGCCACCACAAGATCGCGCCGCTGCTCCTTAAGCTGAACGAGCGGTAAACCGTGATCCGGAAGATTTCCCATTCGCATAACCCCTACCTTGGCTGGTGTTCCGCTTCTAAGGAAAGGGTTCTGCGAACGACTTACAGAACTGCCGCAAATTTTATCGAACCGGCCTTACCCCGTAGTCTTACGTAGTCAGGCTTACGTGATCGCACTCCGTGCCACCGCTTCGTTGATCGCACCGAGCAACGCTTGAGTGACACAATCGGTCGCCCACTCGCTCGTATGGAGATGCTCCTGTGCACCATCGTCGAGTTCGGAGAGCGGAATTCCGGCATCGACCCATTGCTTCATCAGCGCAAAGCGGCGGAACAGGTTGACTTTCCTGCTCGCGGCGACGTCGGCGATCATTGGCATGAACTGGTTGGCGAGCTTGAGCACGTCCGGCGCGCCGATGATTGCCTGGGTGTATTGCGAATCCATCACCACGACGTCCAGCGGCAGCCCGGCCAGCACATCGAGCCCTGCCTCGAATGTCGCTTGCACCTGATCGAAGTTGTAATTCCGGTACGCGGCATTGGTGCCGATCTGCCAAATCACCATCACCGGTGCTTCGGCGATGACATCGGACTCGATGCGCGAGAACTCTTCCGGCGCCTCTTGCCCGCCGATCCCCCGGTTGATGATGTCGATCATCCGGCCGAAGGACTGTTTCTGGCTTCGCCACAAGATCTCCAGCCGTGGCGGAAATGGGAGAATTTTATCGGCCCCCGCGGTCGATGATGATCCGAGAGCAACGATCTTGACCTTGCGTTCGCGCTTGAGCGCCTCCGCAAGATGCGGCAATCCGTAACTGAACTTGACGAGTTCGAGATGGGTTTCGCAGGGCCTCGGTGTCGGCATCACAAACATCCTTGACGCGAATGAATTGATGAATACGCGCAGTAGGAGACGAAATTGACGGCATTGCAAATGAATTCCGCCTGATCATAGTGGGCGGCAGCCTGTCGTGCGTACGGAGACCGCCATGAACGGAAAAGCCATCGTCATCACCGGCGCCCTCGGCGCGCTCGGCAAAGTGGTCGCCGAAGAGGCGTTGGCGCGCGGCGCCCGCGTCGCCGGCATCGATCATGCCGCCTCACAGCTTGCCGCGACGGCTGACCGCATCGAGCTCGGCGGTATCGACCTCACCAACACGGCACAGGCAACCGCCGCAATCGACAAGGCGGCCGCGCATTTCGGCCGGCTCGACGGACTGATCAACATCGCCGGCGGGTTTACCTTCGAAGCAGTGAGCGACGGCGATCCCGCGACCTGGCACCGCATGTACGCGATGAATGTGATGACCGCGTTCAACACATCACGCGCCGCCATCCCACATCTCGTCAAATCCGGCGCCGGACGCATCATCAATATCGGCGCGCTGGGCGCCTTGCAGGCCGCATCCGGCATGGGGCCCTATGCGGCGTCAAAGGCCGGCGTGCACCGCCTGACCGAGTCGCTGGCTGCGGAACTCAAGGGCAAAGTCACGGTCAACGCTGTGCTGCCCTCGATCATCGACACCGCAGCCAACCGCGCCGCGATGCCGAAGGCCGATATCTCCAAATGGGTGACGCCGAAGGAGCTCGCCGACGTGATCTTGTTCCTTGCCAGCGACGCCGCAAGCGCCGTCACCGGCGCGCTGCTGCCAGTCAACGGGCGGGTTTAGTCCGCAACCAGCAGCCGCAGCTTCGAGCGGAAGCGGATGCTCTGCTTGCCGGCGAGCGCCATGCCGTCGCCTTTGGCGGTCTCGTCGGTATAGGTGCCGGTGAATCCGATCGTCACCACCTTGCGTTCCCACACCGGACGTTCGCCATAGGTCGGCGAATGCTCCTCGTTGGTGACCTCGCCCTTCCATTTGCCGTCGGCCGCGGTGTAGCTGCCATGGGCGAAGAAGAACGAGTCGCCGCCGCGCATCTGGCCGTCGCGCAGCACCATGACGCCCTGGTTGCCGCCAGAGACGCCGTCGAGAAATTCGACGGTGATGTGATAGAGCCCGTTCCGGATCATGAGTTGCGCCTGGTCCCGGTTCCGACAATAGCCGCTCGGCCGCGCTTTGGGCAAATTCCAGCCGCCTCAGCGGGCGCAATTCCGCGCTATGCTGGCGCACCGAGTCGCGGCCGGATGCCGCAGGAGCCTGCCTGTTGGAAACCGCACTTTATCTGCCCGTCAAACGCTTCCTCGAAAAGCTCGGCTTCACGGTGAAGGGCGAGATCGGCGGCTGCGACCTGGTGGCGCTGAGCGGCGATGACCCACCCGTCGTCGTAATCGGTGAACTCAAGCTCGCCTTCAATCTCGAACTGATTTTGCAGGCGGTCGATCGCGCCGGCGCCGCCGACGAGGTGTGGATCGCGGCCAAGGTCTCGACCCGCGGCAAGGGCCGCGAGAGTGACGCGCGCTATCGCAATCTGTGCCGTCGGCTCGGCTTCGGCATGCTCGGCGTCACCGATCGCGGCGACGTCGAGGTGCTGGTGCCGCCGCCGACCACGGCACCGCGCCGCAATCCGAAGAAGCGCTCGCGCCTGATCACCGAGCACCGCAAGCGCAAGGGCGATCCCGCGATGGGTGGATCGACTCGTGCCCCGATCATGACCGCCTACCGGCAGCAGGCGCTGGCCTGCGCCTCGGCGCTTTCGGACGGGCCACGGCGGGTGCGCGATCTGCGCACCGATATTCCCGACGCGGGCAAGATCCTGCTGCATAATGTCTATGGCTGGTTCGATCGCACCGAGCGCGGCATCTATGTGCTGACCGATGCCGGCCGTGCCGCGCTGAAGCGCTGGCCTCAGCAGCCGATGAACGCGTCAGGGGCTGAGGCCGCCCCTTAGAGGGAGAGCATCATGATCGTCGTCACCGGCAGCGTCACCGCCCGCCCCGACACGTTCGACGAGGTACGGCGGTTGAGCCTCGAGCATGTCCATCGCTCGCGCACCGAGCCCGGCTGCATCTCGCACGCGGTCCATGTCGACTGCGAGAATCCGCTCAGGCTGGTGTTCTTCGAGCAATGGGCCGACCGGGCGGCGCTGGCGGCGCATTTCGCGGTCCCCACGTCACGCGATTTCGTCCGCTCGCTGCAATCGCTTGCGGCCGCAGCGACCGCAATCGAACTTTATGACGCTCACAAGATTGAGAGACTCTAGCTGCATGGCTGGATTGCCATCTCACATTCATATTGCAATGCAACATTCGGCATCCTACGTATCTCCCGCGATTCAAGGATGAGGCGGCGATGAGCGGAGACTGGAATACCAAGTATGGCACAAGGCGCGTGCGGCATGATCCGCCGACGCTGGAGGAAGCAATCTTCGCCGCCGTCGGCATCACGGATGACGTGGAGGCCCAGGCCGAGATCGCGTCGTCCCTGATGGGGCTGCCGTATGACGAGGTGCTCGCCGAGGTGAAGAAGACCGCGCGCGTCAGCGCCCGCACCGGCACGGCAACCCGCGTGATCGCCGGCGAACAGGGGGCGCAGCGCTCCGTCGTGGTCGAGCGCCGCGTGGTCCGCCGCTTCGCGACCGACAAGCGCACCGGCACCTGAACAACACCATCCGATGACTTAAAGAAAAAGGGCAATCCGCTGAGCGGACTGCCCTTTTTCTTTTGATGTGAAGTCTCAGCTCAGGCTGCCCGGCCCCAGCCGGAGATCTGCATCACCATGCGCCAATAGGCGCGGTTCATGTCGACGATCGCGCGCGCGGCCTCGACCGGCGTCACCGGGGTGACAGCGGGTGCCGGCTCGCCCTGGTGCTGCTCGGTCAGGTCAATGCTGCCCGTGGACTCACCGTGACGGAAGGTCAGCTGCGCACCGAACTTGATGGCGAGCGCGCGCATCGCGTCGTTTTGCGCGCCCGTGGTGATGCGCAGGCTGGCGTAGCCCTTGGCATGCGCCTCGGCGATCAGCTTGCGGAACAGCGTGCTGCCGACGCCCTTGCGCCGCGACGACCGCTCCACGCTGAAGGCAATCTCGGGCTGCGCGTCCGGCGACTGCTCCGGCGGATGCAGCTCCGCCGCACCTCGGACCACGCCATCCTCGAAATAGGCGATGATCACGGTGCCGTCGTTGGCGCAGCGCTCGGCATAGCGGCGGATGAAACTGTCGTCGATGAAGCCATGAAAACGATCATGACGGCTGGTTCGATCCAGTCGCAGCAAATGATCGCGCAGCAGAGGAAGCTCCTCCTGCTGGCTCAACGTCCGCACGGTGCCCCGGGCAGAGGTCGAACTGATGGAATCGTGGTTCATTTCATAACTCCTCTTGGTAGCCCTCGAGGAGGCGTCGACTCCCTAACCTGTCCTATATTGTGCGTCGCACCATATCATTCAAGCACTCAGATTCATTTAATTAAGGCATGAGGTGATCGGTAAATCACATTATTGCCTCATCATAGTACCAGCTGTGTTTGGGTCACGACGGCCACCAGCTTGCCGTCCTCGGTCTCCAGCCGGGTCTGCCAGACCTGGGTCCGTCGGCCCCGGTGAACCGGCGTGGCCGTTGCGATCACGGTGGCCCCCTCCTTTGCGCCGCCGATGAAGTTGGTCTTGCTCTCCAGCGTCGTGGTGCCCTTGGCGTCCTCGGGCAGGTTGATCACGGTGGCGGCGGCGCCGACCGAGTCCGCGAACGCCATCACCGCGCCGCCATGGATAGTGTTCCGAAGGGTGCAGAGGTCCGGCCGCACCAGCATCCTGGCGACCACGCGATCCTGGTCAGCCTCGATGAAGGTGACGCCCTTCAGTTCCGCAAACGGCATCTTCATCGACTGGATCTTTTCGAGCGGCGTCATGGGCACTCCCTGCGTGTCTTCTTCGAGGTTGATGCCGGCATGATGGATTGCCCGGCCGGGCCCGGCAATGACGTCTGAGGTAATGGCGACCATGACGTGATGGTATCAGTGACAACGGACCGCCAAGCCTGCATACCGTCGCCCATGCGCGACTTCCCTCCCCGCCGGATCGTCTGCCTGACCGAAGAGACGGTCGAAACGCTGTATCTGCTCGGCGAGCAGGACCGCATCGTCGGCGTCTCCGGCTACGCGGTGCGGCCACCGCAGGTGCGGCGCGAGAAGCCGCGGGTGTCGGCGTTCATCTCCGCCGACATTCCAAAGATCCTGGCGCTCGACCCCGACATGGTGCTCGCCTTCTCCGATTTGCAGGCCGACATCGTCGCCGACCTCGTGCGCGCCGGCGTCGCGGTCCATGTCTTCAACCAGCGCGACGTCGCCGGCATCCTGGCGATGATCCGCACCTTGGGCGCGATGGTCGGCGTGGCCCGGCGCGCAGACGAACTCGCGCAAAGCCTCGCGCAACGGCTGGCCGCGATCGCGGCAATGCCGCGCCCGGCGCCGCGGCCAAAGGTCTATTTCGAGGAATGGGACGATCCGCTGATTAGCGGCATCGGCTGGGTGTCCGAACTGATCGAGATCGCCGGCGGCGAAGACGCGCTGCCGCACCTGCGCGCGCACAAGGCCGCGAAGGATCGCATCGTCACGCCTGATGTCGTGCGTGCGGCGATGCCCGACGTGATCCTGGCGTCCTGGTGCGGCAAGAAGGTCGTGCCAGACCGCATCCGCAAGCGTGAGGGATGGAGCGACATTCCGGCCGTGCGCAGCGACCGCATCGTCGAGATCAAATCGCCAATCATCCTGCAGCCAGGTCCCGCCGCACTGACCGACGGGCTCGATGCGATCGTGAAGGCGCTGTGGGTCTGACCTCCGTCATGCGAGGAGCGAAGCGACGAAGCAATCCACGCTTCCGCAAGCGGAGGCATGGATTGCTTCGCTACGCTCGCAATGACGTGGAGAGAACGGTGGCTACGCCTTCTCCACCCCGCACCACTCCGCGATGAACAGCGCGGTGGCCTTGGTCGACTTCTTGAGCGAGTCGAGCTCGACATATTCGTTGAACCCGTGCATCGCAGCTCCCGTGGCACCGAAGCAGAGACTCGGGATGTCGTAGTTCAGGCCGTAGAAGCGCGTGTCGGTCAGCGCGGTGAAGGCGCGATCTTCCACCGCCCCGCCATAGACTGCCTGATGCGCCTTGGCGAACGCGGCTTCCGGCGCCTCGGAGTTCACGAGCTCATAGCCTTCCGACAGGAAGCCCGACCACTCCACCTGCGGCGGATTGTTGGAGAGGAAGCGGTGGTCGCGCGCCGCGGCCGCGACGCAGGCCAGAATCTCCTTCTGGCATTCGGCGATTGACCAACCCGGCAGCACCGCGATGCGGCAGTCGACGTCGCACCAGGCCGGCACGCTGGAGGCCCAGTCGCCGCCCCTGATGATGCCCGGATTGAAGTTGATCGGATGATTGACGTCCTTGAAGTGGCGGTCGGTCTTGGCGCGCTCGTTCCAGGCGATCTCGAGCTTCTCCAGCGCATGCACCAGATGATACGCCGCCATGATCGCGTTCGAGCCCGCGCCGGCCTCGAACACATGCACCGGGAAGCCACGCACCTTCAGGCGGAACCAGATCACGCCGACCTGCGAGCGGATCATCTTGCCGTTGGTCGGCTCCGGAATGAAGCAGGCATCGGCGCGATAGCCGCGCTGCAAGGTCGAAAGCGCGCCGACGCCGGTGCTCTCCTCTTCGATGACAGACTGGAAGTGAATCCGCGCCGTCGGCTTCAATCCGGCCTTCCTGATCGCATCCAGCGCATAGAGCGCGGCGATGGTGCCGGACTTCATGTCGCAGGCGCCGCGGCCATACATCCTGCCATCCTTGATGACAGGAGAGAACGGCGGCGTCTCCCACATGTCGAGCGGACCGGTCGGCACCACGTCGCAGTGGCCCTGCAGGATCAGCGATTTGCCGGCATTGGTGGCCGGACGATAGGTGCCGACCACCGTGCGCGCCCTGGAGAAATCATGCTCGATCGGGCCGAAGCCGCGCAGATCCTTCAGTTCGTCGAGATTGATGTGCCAGTCGTCGACCTCGTAGCCGCGTTCGCGCAGGAGATCGCCGATCATGTCCTGGCACGGCCCCTCGGCGCCGCGGGTCGAGGGGATCGCGACAAAGGCCTGCGTCGCCGCAAGCTGCGCATCGAACCCCTCGTCAACGGCAGCAAGGATTCGTTGTTGCGTCTCGGCAGTCATGCGGCAGCTCCATCGGGAATTTTAGATAAGGCGGGAGCCGCAGCGTAGCCCGATTTCACCCCTCGGGGTATTGCGCAAAATAGGCATCCCGCAATGCATCTTCGAGCAGACGGCCTTCCGAATAGCCATCGAGCGTCTTCGGCCGCGTCACGCCGTCGAGCAGCCGCGGGCACGGCTCGGGCGCGCCGAGCACGGTGCGCACCGGAATGCGCTCGGCATAGATCGGCAACTCGTAATCCTCGTCGTCGTCGGCGACGCCCTTGGCGCGCACCTTTGCGGAAGCCTCCTCGATCTCCATCGCGATGAACGAGGTCGCCTTGATCTCCTGCTTGTTGCTGGCGCGCAGGCCCGCGGTGCGCTCGGGAAAGAAGCGGTCGACCATCGCAACGATGGCGCGCTCCTTCTCCGCGGGATCGGTGACGAGGTAAGCAGTGCCGAACGCCATCACCGCGCGATAGTCGGCCGAGTGATTGAAGCCGCAGCGCGCCAGCACCAGGCTGTCGAGATGGGCGACCGTCAGGCAGACGCGCTGGCCGTCCGACTGGTTCTCCAGCATCCGGCTCGCGCTCGAGCCGTGCCAGTAGAGCCTGGTGCCCTCGCGCCAGAAGAAGGTCGGCGTGCAATAGGGCTGGCCGTCGATCACGTAGGAGACGTGGCACAGCATTGAGGCGTCCAGGATCTTGTGCACGGTGGCGTGGTCGTAGAAGCCGCGGTCGTGGCGGCGCTTGACCCGGTTGCGGGACGACGTTGGGTACGACGACTTGGGGTAGGACGGAGTGGATGCGCCTTCGGTCACGGTCAGCCTCTTCGAAATCTGGAATCTGTCCAGAGTTGTAGCGGCCCATTTGGTCTGCGATAGTGCCAATTCCATGCGAAAAATTCCGACCAATTCCCGCAAGCCCGCGGCGCGCAAACCCGAGCTGCCGCTCGACCTCAGCGGCCCGCATGTGACGCCGGGCGCGGCCTCGCAGCAGCGGCTTTATCAGGCGCTGTGCCACGCCATTGTCAGCGGCCTCGTCAAGCCGGGCGAGCCGCTGCCGCCGTCGCGCGCACTCGCCAAGCAGACCGGCTTCCGCCGCAACGCCGTCACCACGGCCTATGAGCGGCTGATCGCCGACGGCTTCGCGGTGGCAACAACCGGCTCCGGCACCTTCGTCGCCGCACGCATTCCGGCGCAGGCCGGCACACGGCGACGCGCGAAGATCGAGATCGAGCCGCCGCAGCACAATGCGCTGTCGCTCGGCTGCACCCATATCGACGAGCGCGCGTTGCAGCGCTTCCGCGCCTTCGCCGGCCGTAGGCTGCGTGCCTTCGGCGCTGAGCATCTGCATTACGGCGACCCGCGCGGCAGCAGCGAATTGCGCGCCGCGATATCAGACCATTTGCTGTCGGCGCGCGGGCTGCGCTGCGATCCCGACCAGATCATGTTGGCCTCGGGCACGCTGCATGCGCTACGCATCGTGCTCGGCACCATCCTCAAGCCCGGCGACCAGGTCTGGTGCGAGGATCCCGGCTATCCGGCAGCACGGCGCGCGATCGAGCATTGCGGCTATCGGCCGGTGCCGGTGCCGGTCGATGGATCGGGCATGCGCATCGACAAGGGGCGCGTCTCGGCCCCCCAGGCGCGCGCGGCCTACGTCACGCCGTCGCACCAATTCCCGCTCGGTGTACAGATGTCGATGCCGCGCCGGCTCGAACTGCTCGACTGGGCAAGAGATGCCGGCGCCTTCGTGTTCGAGGACGATTACGACAGCGAGTTCCGTTACGACGGCGCGCCGCTACTGTCACTCGCCGGCATCGATCATCTGCGCCGCGTGATCTACATGGGCACGTTTGCGAAGACGCTGTTTCCGGGATTGCGGATCGGCTACTGCGCCCTGCCCGAGGCCTTGATCGGCCCGGTGACCGAAGCACGCGCCGCGCTCGATCGCTTTCCCGGCACGTTGATGGAGGGCGCAGTCGCCGACATGCTGAACTCCGGCGCCTTCGCCGCGAACTTGCGCAAGTCGCGAAAGCTCTATCGCGAGGCGCGCGACGTGCTGGCGTCGACGCTGACGCGAGCCTCCGAGGGTGAGCTGACGGTTCCCGTGCCGTCGCAGGGCCTGCATCTCGTGGCGCGGCTCGATCCCGCGACCGATCCGCTGGTCGCAGCGCGGGCAAAATCGGCCGCCGGCGTCGGTGGCTGGCTGCTCGCCGAGACCTATCATCGCGCACGGCCATTGCCCGGCTTCGTGCTGGGTTTCTCCGGTCATCCGGTTCCGCAACTCGTCGCCTCGGCGGAACAATTGGCGAAGACAACGCTGACTGCGCTGCGCGCAACGCGCGACGCATCCGCCAAGCCGCAGCGCCCTAGGAGAATCGCAGCCACCTGACTAAGGTCGCCCGCGTTGAGTCAGTGTCCGCTTTACGGAGATACCGGATGCCCAATCGCAACGTCCTGTATCTCATGATCGGCGCGCTGGTCGTGATCGCAGGCATGCTCGGCTACAATCTTTATCAGGCGAAGAAGCAGCCCGAAGGCCTGCAGATCAATGTCGGCCCCGACGGGCTCAAGATCCAGAACAAGTGATGGAGGCTGCGATGGCGCGCATGGGACTGGTTGCTCTGGTCAGCGCCGCAGCACTTTGCGCGATCGCGCACTCCGCCTCTGCGCAACAAGCCCTGATGCGCGAAGGCGACATCGTCGACCTCAGGGTCGGTCAGCGCGTCCTCATCGATGACGGCTCATGCCCGGCCGGGCAGATCAAGCAGGTGGTCGGCTCCAAGCTGAGCGAGAACGGCGTGGTGCGGACCCGCAGTTGCGTGCCGCGCCTCGCCAAAAAATAAACGCCCCGCTTCCGCGAGGCGTTACCCTCATCACGTCCTGATGCGCTGCTCAGTTCGAGATCGGCTCGAACATGCATTGCAAGGTCGGCTTGGCGATCTTGGTGAACGTCGGCCCGATCTCGGCCTGCTTGGACGGCGGCACCCAATCGGTCTCGATGGTCGGGACGCCGGTTTCGCTGATCCCGCGCAGCAATGCCAGGCGGAGATCGGGATCATCCACCGTCGCAGCCGCATGGTCGTGCAGGCAACCGCACACCGCCTCGGGATGCGCCCAGCGGCCGAGCATATGCGGCGCGCATTGCCGGACGAATTCGTCGCGCGGCTCAGGCACCCGGTACAGCGACCGGATCTGCATCGATTCGAGCGGAAGTTGGGATTGGGCTTGCGCGGAACCCGCCAGGAGGAGCGATGCAAACATCGCGGCGGAGCAGATGCGGAGCAACATGGGGAGCCTTTACCGGCAGTTCTGTTTTTCGCGTCGCGCTTTTAGTTAGTTGGCCTGTGCCATCACCAACGGGGCGGAGGTGACGGTGACAACGGGCGAGCCGCTATAGGAGAAGGTGCCGATGCCGGGCAAACCGATGTCCGGGGAACCAGCCATCGACGAGCCGGCCATCACGAAAGCGACGGCGAGGATCAGGCTCATGGTCCGCATTTGACAGTCTCCGTTAGTCCAGTCGGCGTCAGGCGCCGTTGTTGACAGTTTGATAACGAGCTGCCGTTTCGGGAGTTCTGCGGAACAAGCCGAAAATGGTTTCGTCGGAACCTGAATTGTTTCGTCGGCCGGGCGCCCACGAAACATTCGCCGGAAAACGCCAATGTTTTCAGTGGCCGCGGCTCAGCAGCGAGCCTGTTCAAGATGTCGCGCGCTCAACCTGCCTGGCTGTGGATGGTTCGATTATGCGTGCGAATTGAGCGCGCTACCGCGCTTTCTTAACTTTGCTCTGCTGAGACAGGAAGCAGCACAGCAAGGCTGTCTGAACCGAGCGACGGTTCGGCCGACTCATCTGGGTACAGTGCAACCATCTCCAGGGTGGCACGTTGTGGTGATTCCCGATCCAACGCTTGTTGTGATCAATCCAACGAAGGATGTCAGTCGTGGGCAATGGCAACATCGGGGTTGGCAATGAATCCGCGGCCACCAAATCCGGCCAGCAGCAACAGATGACGGCCGCGATGCCGCAGCAGGGCGCTCACGTGATGGGCGACAATGAGTGCGCGCCGCAGAAGCTGGTACGCCTCGTCGGCTGCCGCGACTCGAAGGCGCGGCCCGTCCTCAGCCTCGGTGCGAAGCAGTTCGGGCAAACCAAAAGTTAGCTCGCGCGACGCTTCAGCCGACCGGGCCAAGCCCCTGCTCCTGCTATTGAATGAACTCGCCGCATTTCTGCACGGCGGCGGCATCGGCAGCGCCCCACGGCATGATCGGCACCGACGACGTCGAGTTCTTCGGCGAGCCCTCGATCAGCTTGTCCGAATAGACCATGTAGACCAGCACATTGCGCTTGGCGTCGCAGCCGCGCACGATCTGCATCTTCTTGAAGAACAGCGACCGGCGCTGACGGAACATGTCGTCGCCCTGGCTGAGCTTGGTCTTGAAGCGGATCGGCCCGATCTGCCGGCACGCCAGCGAGACGTCGGAGACCTCCTCGGCGACGCCAAGCCAGCCCTTGAAGCCACCCCTCTCCGGCACCGTAAAGTGACAGGCGACGCCCTCGACCTCGGGGTCGTCGACGCCATAGGTCGCGAGCTTGTCGTTGGGACTCACCCATTTGAACACCGTCGAGCGGCGGAAGATCAGGTCCGGCTCGTCAGCCGCATCCGCGGGATGCATCTGGCCCAAGGTCAGCAACACCAACAGCGCCGCGCACCCCCATCGAGACAAGCGTCGTACGTCACACAGGCTCACAGTTCTCGATGTCATTGAGGTCTCCGCGGGATGGGTTACGCCTATGTAGTGCGCAAACGCCGCACAGGTAGGCGCTGACAGTTCGGTGATCAAACCCGGCGCTTTAACCTCTTGTGAGGCTTTTTTGCTACTCTTTGGTCGAAAATTCGCCCCTCACGTAAGGGTTAGATCGCATGCGCTGGTGAACGCGTTCCGCGTCTGCGACAACCAACGAATAGTTTGGACTGGGATTCGGAATATGCGCGCAAGCGGACGTCGGATTTCGATTTTTGATTCTGCGAGCGGGCGGTTCTGGCAGTTTGCGATACTGACGGCGGCCGGCACAGTTGCCGCGTCCTCCCAGGCCAATGCGGCGCTCTATTACTGGAATCGCGACTCGGCGTTTTACGGCGATTACGAGCCGATGCCGCAGCCGCACCGGCAAAAGCCGAAGCGCAGCGCCACCAGGAAGAATCCGGCGATCGAGAAGGAGGCCGGCACCAAGCCGCAGGGTCCCCTGATCATCTCGGTCTCGATCGACCAGCAGCGCGTCAGCATCTACGATGCCAACGGCCTCTATGCCGAGAGCCCGGTATCGACAGGCATGAAGGGGCATTCGACCCCGATGGGTGTCTTCAGCGTCATCCAGAAGCAGAAGTACCACCAGTCCAACATCTATAGCGGCGCGCCGATGCCGTACATGCAGCGCATCACCTGGTCGGGCATCGCCATGCACGCCGGTGTGCTGCCCGGCTATCCGGCCTCGCATGGCTGCATCCGCATGCCGATGTCGTTTGCGGTCAAGATGTACAACTGGACGCGGATGGGCGCCCGGGTGTTCGTCACGCCGGGCACGATGGCGCCGGAGAGTTTCTCGCACCCGTTGCTGGTGACGCAGAAGGTCGCGCCGCAGCAGCCGGTTGCCGACGACATTCTGAAGATGGATGCCCCGCTCGGCGTGAAGAGCGACAAGGGCGTGGACAAGCCGCAGACCGGTCTCGATTTGCGCAGCAGCGTCGGCCATGCCGCCGCGTCGCTGCGCGACAACACCCACACCGCCGACGCCAGCGGCGTGATGCCGGCGGCGAGCGCGTCGGTGACGATGTCCGATGCGTCCTCTTCCGCGGCAAGCGACCCTATCGCGGAGAAGCTCGCAGCGGACCCGTCGCAGCCGACGAAGCCCGGGACCGCCGCCGCCGACGGCGCGGCCACCGACGACAAGACGGTCGGCGAAACCACTGGCAGCACCGACACGCCGAAGACCGAGGTCTCCGCGAACGACGCGGTGAAGGCCGAAGCCAAGGCCAACGAGCCGAAGCCGGACGCCGCCAAGCCCGCCGCCGCCGAGGCGCCCAAAATCGACACAGCAAGGACCGACGCATCGAAGACTGATGCGCCGAACGCCGATGCGGCCAAGGACGCTGCGGCCAAGGACGCTGCGGCCGCGGCCGCCGCCAAGGTGACGGATGCGGTCAAGCCGGCTGACAAGCCTGCCGAGGCCGCAACCGCCGCCGACGCGCCCGACGCCAAGAAGGATCCGGCACGGCTGCCGAGTGTCGCCAGGATCGACAAGCGCGCCGGCCAGATCGCGGTGTTCATCAGCCGCAAGGATTCCAAGATCTATGTGCGGCAGAATTTTGCGCCGCTGTTCGAGGCCCCGGTGACGATCGCGGCCGGCGATCGGCCGCTCGGCACGCATGTGTTCACCGCCGAAGCCGACAAATCGGATACGAACCTGCTGCGCTGGTCGGTGGTGACGCTGCCGAGCCGCAAAGCCCCCCGTATCGACGCCGACGAGCATGTCTCGCGTCGCCGCAAGGTGGCGGCCGCAGCGCCGGTCGAGGCCAAGCCGCAGCCAGCCACCAACACCCCGGCCGAGGCACTCGACCGCATCACCATTCCGGCGGACGTGATGGCGCGGATCAGCGAAGCGCTCGGCACCGGCGGATCGATCATCGTCTCCGACCTCGGCGTGAACCAGGGCGAGACCGGCGAAGGCACCGACTTCATCCTGCCGCTGCGCTGATCATCGATCTCACCGGCATTGCGAGGAGTTCGCGACAAAATTGCGAAGCAATTTTGTGCTGAAGCGACGAAGCAATCCATGGTTGCCCGAGTTGAACCATGGATTGCTTCGCTTCGCTCGCAATGACGATGGGCCGAACTGGCCCCCATCGGCCTCCTGCTACCTCGCCCCCCATAACGCCTTCTTGAAAACTTGCGCGTGCTCTCCTGGACTATAGTCCCCGCGAACATCTGTTCCGGGGACCAGACCATGATGGATCGCAGGACACTGATCGTGGCGGCGTTCGCTGCGGCCGCAGGATCCCGTGCGCTGTACGCTCAGCAGCCCGGAATGAGCCGGATCACTGCCTATGCCTTCTCATTCCCGGCACTGGACGGCGGCGACATCCGCCTCGCCGACTATAACGGTCGTCCCCTGATGATCGTGAACACGGCGTCGCTGTGCGGCTTCACCCCGCAATATGCCGGGTTGCAGCAATTATGGACCGAGTTCCGAGATCGCGGCTTCGTCATCATCGGCGTGCCCTCCAACGATTTCGGCGGACAGGAGCCCGGCGGCCCGACCGAGATCGCGGAGACGGCGCAGCATCAATACGGCGTCACCTTTCCGATCGCGGCCAAAGCAGTGGTCCGGGGAGCGAACGCGCATGCGTTTTACCGGTGGGCAGCGGAGGCGCGGCCGAAGGACGTGCCGCGCTGGAATTTCCACAAATACCTGATCGGACGCGACGGCTACATCGCGGACGTCTTCCCTGAGTCGGTCACGCCCGACGACACCCGCATCAAGACCGGGATCGCACGGACATTGGCGGCCGCCTGAGAAGCGACGATAATCCCCGGAATTAACTGATCCGACGAGGATTTTAGCCACAGGCCCGCCACGTTCATTGCCTTGGCGTCGTCACTGCGACTAGGGTACGATCGGTTGGGGGCGAAAGCGGCCCGGTTGCGGCAATGCCGGCACTGGATCGCGATCAGCAGGGAACACGCCATGCGCATTGCGACAGGTCTGATTTTCGCAGGGACCGTATCGTTGCTCGCCTCGAGCGCTGCCTGGTCGCAGACGCCGCCCGCCAAGGGCGGCACTGCTGCGCCGGCTGCAGCACCAGCGGCCGCAGCACCAGCGCCTGCCGCCGCGGCGCCCGCGCCCGCCGCAGCCGCCGCGCCAGTGCCGCCGAAACAACCGCCGCAGCCGGCGCGCGCCGCCTGCAGCAATCCGAACGCGCTCGGCGTTGCCCGCACTGTCGAGATCGACACCACAGGCGGACCCGGCTTCGGCTTCGAGCATTTCAAGCAGCTCGACTTCCTGCGCGACCATGAAGTGGTGCTGACCTTCGACGACGGCCCATGGCCTGGCAATACGCCGGCCGTGCTGAAGGCGCTCGCGGATGAATGCACCACGGGCATCTTCTTCCCGATCGGCAAGCACGCCACCTATCATCCCGAGATTCTGCGCCAGGTCTATGCCGCCGGCCACACGGTCGGCTCGCACACCTGGTCGCACGCGAACCTGAACAACAAGAAGCTGACCGAGGATCAGAAGAAGGACGAGATCGAGCGCGGCTTCGCCGCGGTCAAATGGGCGCTCGAGACGTCACCCTCGCCGTTCTTCCGCTTCCCGGCGCTGCAGCATCCGCCGGAGATGGTCACCTATCTCGGCACCCGCAACATCGCGATCTTCTCCTGCGACCTCGACTCCTTCGACTTCAAGTCGAAGAATTCGCAAGCCGTGATCGACACCGTGATGAAGAAGCTCGCCAAGCTCGGCAAGGGCATCATCCTGATGCACGACTTCCAGAAACACACCGCGGAAGCGCTGCCCACGCTGCTGACGCAGCTCAAGGCGGGCGGCTACAAGGTGGTCGCGATGCGTGCCAAATTCCCGGCGACCGTGCTGCCGCAATACGAGCAGGAGCTCGCCAAGGACGTCAAGCTGCCGACCGTAAGCTCGCGGCCGGTGAACAGCGTCGTCACCACGGTCGATCAGTAAACAGATTCTCGTGTCTGCGTTGCGTATCGAGGGTTTCGTCATCGTCTCCGCCGATGGCCGGTTGGCGAACGCCGGGAATGTCATGCCCGACGAGCTCAAGATCGAGGGCGACAAGCGGTTCTTTACCGCAGCCCTCGATCGCGCCGACCTCGTCGTGCATGGCCGCCACTCCCAGGAAGAGCAGCCGAACGCGCCGAAGCGGCGCCGCCTGATCCTGACCGGCAAGGTCGCGGCCATTGCGCCCGACCCTGATAATCCGAAGGCGCTGCTGTGGAATCCCGCAGGCTGTCCGTTCGAGACCGCAAGCCGCGAGGCCGGCGTGACCTCGGGCATGGCTGCCATCATCGGCGGTCCCGGCGTGTTCGGCATGTTCATGGACCGCTACGACACGTTCTGGCTCTCGGTCGCATCGAAGGTGCGCATCCCCGACGGCGAGCCGTGCTTTCCCGGCGTCCCTGCCCGGACCCCGCAGCAGGTGCTGTCAGCACACGGCCTCGTCGCCGGCGAAGCGCAACTGGTCGATGCCGCGCATGAAGTCAGCGTCACGCCATGGCGGCGGATGGGTTGAAGACTGATCGAAGTCCGTCGGATGGTGGAGCGCAGCGATACCCATCGATCGCTCGGCACAAGAGATGATGGGTTTCGCGGAGTTTATCATCGGGCCGCGCTTGCGCGGACCCGTTGGCTCCACCCATCCTGCTACGCTGCCGTCGTATCTACACGTCCCCATACGCCGGGTCGTCGCGGCGCGGGCCGCGGCCGTAGCCGGCGATGATGAACAGCGCGCCGATCAGCGACAGGTTCTTCAGCGCATCGATCAGGGTCCTGAGATTGTCGGGCGCCGGCTGATTCCAGAAATCATGGAAGTAGAAGGTGACGCAGCACACGTAGATGATCAGCAGCAGCGCGAAGAACCGCGCCAGCACGTTCACCGCGATCATCAGCCCGGCGACGATCTCGAAGCCGCCGACCACGATCGCGAGCAGCTGCATGAACGGCATCCCGACGAAGGTTTCGATCTGCTGCGTATAGGGCGCAGCCACGGCCGGGATCGTCACCTTGGCTGCGATCACATCCGCCGTGGCCTGGATGCCGAACAGCTTGCTTGCTCCCGAATAGAGGAACAGCACGGCGAACAGGATCCGCCCGAAGGTGATGAACGCTGGCATGGGTCGGCCTCACTGGATGGCAGAAATCGGACGAAGCAGGCAGAGCGATTATGGCCGCCCCGCCTGCTTCGATCAAATCGAATTCATCTCGGCCCAAGCACGATCTGGAAAACCGCGCTGCGGTCTTCCGAACATAACGTGCTCAAACAACGCCCGTCAGCCGAACAGCGTCGGCTGCGCGCGACCAGCGCGCTCCTGGGCCTCGACCGCGGCGACTGCGGTCATGTTGAGGATGCCGCGCGCCGTCACACCCGGGGTGAGGATGTGGGCCGGGCGCGCCGGACCGATCAGGATCGGCCCCACCGGCAGTGCGTTGGCCAGCGATTTGATCATCTGATAGGCGATGTTGGCGGCGTCGAGGTTCGGCATGATCAGGATGTTGGCCTCGCCTTCCAAGCGCGATTGCGGCAGCACCAGGCGCCGCGCCGCAGCGGACAGCGCGGTGTCGCCCTGCATTTCGCCGTCGGCCTCGATCTCCGGATGCTTGTCCTTCAACAGCTGGGTGGCCCGCCGCATCTTGCGCGAGGAGTCGGTATCATAGCTGCCGAAGTCGGAATGTGACACGAACGCGACCTTGGGCTTGAACGCGAAGCGCTGGACGTGGATCGCCGCGAGCGAGGCCACTTCGGCGAGTTCCTCCGCACTCGGATTCGGCCGCACCTGGGTATCGGCGAGGAAATGGGCACCGGTGGAAGTGATCATCAGCGCAAGCGCGGCATAGTCGCTGACCCCCGGCAGGAAGCCGATGATCTCACGGACATGACGCAGATGGCTCATGTAGCGGCCCTCGACCCCGCACAGCATCGCGTCGGCCTCGCCGCGCGACACCGCTAGTGCCGCGATCACCGTGTTGTTGGTGCGGACCACGGTCCGCGCCGCCTCCGGCGTCACGCCGCGCCGGCCGGCGACGTCGATATAGGATTGCACATAGGAGCGGTAGCGCGGATCGTCCTCGGGATTGATCAGGTCGAAATCGCGGCCGGCCTTGATCGACAGGCCGAAGCGCTTGATCCGCGTCTCGACCACCGACGGACGGCCGACCAGGATCGGCCGCGCCAGCTTCTCCTCGAGCACCACCTGGGTCGCGCGCAGCACGCGCTCATCCTCGCCCTCGGCGTAGATCACACGCACCGGCTGGGTCTTCGCCTTGGCAAACACCGGCTTCATGGTGAGGCCGGAGCGGAATGCGAAGCGCTCGAGATTGGCGGTGTACTCGTCGAAATTGGTGATCGGCCGGGTCGCGACGCCGGACTCGATCGCGGCCCTGGCCACGGCCGGCGCGATGCGCAGGATCAGGCGCGGATCGAACGGGCTCGGGATCAGCGAGCCGGGGCCGAACCCCTGGGTCTCGCCGGTCTCGAAGCCATGGGCCACCGCATCCGACGGCGGATCGCGCGCGAGCTGCGCGATCGCATCCACCGCGGCATGCTTCATCGCCTCGTTGATTGCGGTGGCGCCGACGTCGAGCGCGCCGCGGAAGATGAACGGGAAGCAGAGCACGTTGTTGACCTGGTTCGGGAAGTCCGACCGTCCGGTGCAGATCATCGCATCGGGACGCGCCAGCCGCGCCTCGTCCGGCATGATCTCCGGCACCGGATTGGCGAGCGCCATCACCAACGGCTTGTCGGCCATCTGCTTGACCATCTCGGGCTTCAGCACGCCCGGCGCCGACAGCCCGATGAAGATGTCCGCGCCCGGAACGACGTCGGCCAGCACGCGGGCGTCGGTCGTCTGGGTATAGACCGCCTTCCAGCGATCCATCGTGGTGTTGCGGCCCTCGTAGACGACACCATCGATGTCGCAGACCCAGATGTTCTTGCGCTGCGCCCCCATCGAGACCAGCAAATTGAGGGTCGCGATCGCCGCGGCGCCCGCGCCGGAGCAGACGATCTTCACGTCGGACAGTTGCTTGCCGTTCAGGAGCAGCCCGTTGACGATCGCGGCGGCGACGATGATGGCGGTGCCGTGCTGGTCGTCGTGGAACACCGGGATCTTCATGCGCTCCTTGAGTTGCGCCTCGATCTCGAAGCACTCCGGCCCGCGGATGTCCTCCAGGTTGATGCCGCCGAAGGTCGGCTCCAGCGCGGCGACGGTCTCGACCACGCGCTCGATCGTGTCGGCCTTGATCTCGATGTCGAACACGTCGATGCCGGCGAATTTCTTGAACAGCACCGCCTTGCCTTCCATGACGGGCTTCGAGGCCAGCGGACCGATATTGCCGAGGCCGAGCACCGCGGTGCCGTTCGAGACCACGGCCACCAGATTGGCGCGGGCGGTGAGCGTCGCCGCCTCGGCCGGGTTCTTGGCGATCTCGGTGCAGGCGGCGGCCACGCCCGGCGAATAGGCCAGCGCCAGGTCGCGCTGGTTGGCGAGCGGCTTGATCGCCTGGATCTCGAGCTTGCCGGGCCGCGGCAGCCGGTGATAGGCGAGCGCCGCGTTATGGAGTTCTTCAGACGATGACGACATGCGTGCTCCCCGCGTTTCCGGCCCAAATTTCTTGTTTCTGTGCTATCCAGGCAAAAGACAGTTGTCCGGCAAATCGAGCTGGATGTGAAGCATGTCCAGCCGCTTGGATGCAACATCCGATAATGTCCCCGTCAACAGGCCCGGTCGGGCGCGTTCACGGATGCGGCACCGTGCGGCCGCAGATTGGCAATTTTTTTCCCTTGATGATCCGGAGTTGACCGAATGAAGAAAATTCTGCTCGGCCTGATCGCGGTCGCAATCATCGCCGCCGGCGGCTATTTCGGTTTCGACTTCTACGCCCAGCGCCGGGTTACGCGCGACGTCGAGGCCGCCTTCCAGCAGATCCGTGCCTCCGGTGCCAAGGTGAGCCACGGCAGGATCGCCTTCGACACCAAGAGCCGCACCCTGACGATTTCGGACATCGCCACCGAGTCGGGCGCGCAATCCCCGATCAGCGTCAAGATTGCCAGCCTGACGATGATGGGGCTCGGCCAGCCGGACGCGGCACGGGTCTCCGCCGATCGTATCGAGTTCAAGGATGTCGAGGTCGGCGTGGCCGGATCGGCACCCGCGATCGGCTCCCTCACCTACAAAGCGCCGCGGGTCACGGTGAAGGACTATTCCGGTCCCGCCGGCCTGCCTCAACTTCCGGCCTTTTCGTCTTCGATCTTCGATCTGTACCGGTTTGCATTCACCCAGCTTGCGCGCATCAGCGCGTCATCGGTGAGCGCGCCCACCTTGACCGGACCGATGACCTTCAGCGCTGTCGCACACGCCGGCGACGGCGCCAGCGGCGAGTTCGCTTATTCGGGCCTTGCCATCGAAAACTTGAAGGACGGGAAAATCGCGTCCGGCAAGACCGAGAAGGTGGCGTTCACGGTCAGCCAGCAGGTGGACGGCACGCCGATCAAGATGAACGGCGAGCTCGCCAATATCGTCGCGACCGACATCGACGTCGGCGCGATGGCGGCGATATTCGATCCCGCCAAGGCCAACGACGATCGGGAGTACCGGGTTCAGGGGCATGTTTCCGCCGGCCCTTATGTCATCACCGCCACGACCACGCCTCGCATTAACATGCGGATCGACGGCATTACCGTTGACGACGTCAGGATCAACCCGTCGCGGATGCAACTGCCGGCGCTGATGGCAATGATCCCGCCGCCAGGAGCACCGCCACCGTCTGCAGCCCAAACGCGCGACCTGCTGGAGAAACTCGCTGACATTTATTCAGCCGCTGGCATCGGAAATGCCGAGATGCATGGGCTCTTGCTTGAGACACCGGAAACGCCGCTAAGGCTCACTTCGATGCGCTTCAACTTCGAACACGGTAAGATCGGCGAGCTTGCGGTCGAAGGACTCGATTCAGGTGCTCCGAATGGCACCCTCAAGGTCGGACGGTTCGCGCTGAAGTCGTTCGATGTCGCCAAGTCCGTGCGGCTAACGGCACAACTCGCCGGACAGAAGCCGACACCCGAACAGGCGCTGGCGCTGTTTCCTCTGATCGAGAGCGTCGAGTTCAAAGGACTCCTTTGGCCGTACAAGAATACTGGCAAACTGGTCAAGATCGACGTCTTCAGCCTCGACTGGGGTCAGTTCATCGGATCGATCCCGAGCAGGCTGCACCTAACCGCGAAGGTGGCGACACCGCTTGATGCGACCATCCCCGGGCAGCAGGCGCTCGTCGCAGCCGGCATCGACAAGATGGCGGTCGACGCCGATCTCGGCGCCGCCTGGACCGAGGCGTCACGCGCGCTCGCGCTCGAGCCGGTCAGGCTCGACATGGCGGGCCTGTTGAACGCATCGGCGAAGCTCACGCTCGCCAACGTGCCGCGCGAGGCATTTTCGGTCAGCCCCACGGAATCCATGGGCGCGGCGGCGCAGATCGAGGCCGGCACGATCGAGCTCACCGTGCACGACCTCGGCGTCATCGATCTCGCGGTCGCCCAATACGCCCGCACCCAGAACGTCAGCCGCGACGAGGCGCGCAACGCCGTCCTCAACAGCATCAAGACCCAGGGCGATGCGATCGGCGGCGCAAATCCCGATGCCACCGCTCTCGTCACCGCGATCAGCCAGTTCATCGAGACGCCGGGGCAGACGCTGGTCATCAAGCTGACCCCGCGCGCGAAAGCGCCGGCGCTTCAGCTGATGCAGTTGCTCAAGACCGATCCGCAATCGGCGCTGGCGCAATTCAAGATCGAGGCCTCGACGGGGCTGTGATGCCCCGCTCGATCCCGTAGCCCGGATGAAGCGAAGCGCAATCCGGGACCGGTGTCGGCGTTGGAGGGCTTCCCGGATTCGCTACGCTCCATCCGGGCTACGCACCTCTCTCGTCTAGCCCTTCGCCGGCAGGTTGGTACGGATGTGCAGCTCCTTGAGCTGCTTCGGGGTCGCTTCCGACGGCGCGCCCATCAGCAGGTCCATCGCCTGCTGGTTCATCGGGAACAGCGAGATCTCGCGCAGGTTGTTGGTGCCGCAGAGCAGCATCACGATGCGGTCGAGGCCGGCCGCCATGCCGCCATGCGGCGGGGCGCCGTACTGGAACGCGCGGTACATGCCGCCGAAACGGTCGATGACCTCCTGCTCGCCATAGCCCGCGATCTCGAACGCCTTCACCATCGCTTCCGGCTTGTGGTTGCGGATGCCGCCGGAGGCGATCTCGTAGCCGTTGCAGGCGATGTCGTACTGGAACGCCTTGATGGTCAGCGGATCCTGCGACTTCAGGGCGTCGAGGCCGCCCTGCGGCATCGAGAACGGGTTGTGCGAGAAGTCGACCTTCTTGTTCTCCTCGTCATACTCGTACATCGGGAAGTCGACGATCCAGGCGAGCTCAAACCGGTCCTTGTCGATCAGGTTCAATTCCTCGCCGAGCTTGGTGCGCGCGAGACCAGCGAACTTCCAGAACTTCTCGGGATCGCCGGCGACGAAGAACGCCGCATCGCCCTCCTTGAGGCCGAGCTGGTCGCGGATCGCTGCCGTCCGTTCGGTGCCGATGTTGTTCGCAAGGGGACCTGCGCCCTCGCCGCCCTCGCGCCACATGATGTAGCCGAGGCCGGGCTGGCCTTCGCCCTGCGCCCACGAGTTCATGCGGTCGCAGAAGGCGCGCGAGCCGCCGCCGGTGCCGGGGATCGCCCAGACCTGGTTCTTCGGGTCTTCCAGCATTCGCGCGAACACCTTGAAGCCGGAGCCGCGGAAGTGCTCGGAGACCTCCTGCATCACGATCTTGTTGCGCAGGTCGGGCTTGTCGGAGCCGTATTTGCGCACGGCTTCGGCAAACGGAATCCGCGGCCAGTTTTTCGTCACCGGCTTGCCCTTGGCAAAATCCTCGAACACGCCTGTTATGACCGGCTCCATCGCCGCGAACACGTCGTCCTGGGTGACAAAGCTCATCTCGACGTCGAGCTGGTAGAATTCGCCCGGCAGGCGGTCGGCGCGCGGGTCCTCGTCGCGGAAGCACGGCGCGATCTGGAAGTAGCGGTCGAAGCCCGACATCATCAGCAGCTGCTTGTACTGCTGCGGCGCCTGCGGCAGCGCGTAGAACTTGCCGGGATGGATGCGTGACGGCACCAGGAAGTCGCGCGCGCCTTCCGGCGACGACGCCGTCAGGATCGGGGTCTGGAATTCGAAGAAGCCCTGCTCCTTCATCCGCTTGCGCATGGAATCGACCACCGCGCCGCGGGTCATGATGTTCTGATGCAGCTTCTCGCGACGCAGATCGAGGAAGCGGTACTTGAGCCTGATGTCCTCAGGATATTCCTGCTCGCCGAACACCGGCAGGGGCAGCTCGGCCGCCGGGCCCAGCACCTCGATCTCCTTGATGTAGATCTCGACCATGCCGGTCGGCAGTTCGGGATTGTCGGTGCCGGCGGGACGGCGGCGTACCCGGCCGTCGATCCGCACCACCCACTCCGAGCGGAACTTCTCGACCTCGGCGAACGCCGGCGAGTCCGGGTCGGCCACACATTGGGTGATGCCGTAATGGTCGCGCAGATCGACGAACAGCACGCCGCCATGATCGCGGACCCGGTGGACCCAACCGGAAAGCCGGACCGTCTGCTCGATATCGCCCTCTCGGAGCGCGCCGCATGTGTGTGACCGGTAGCGATGCATTTTAGTCCCAAAACTGATGTCGGAGGATCGAATCGCGACAGGGCCAAAATGCCCTATCCGAAGTTGCGGAGGGTTTAGCCGACGAGGCCCCCTGCGGCAACCAATGGAACGCCGCCTTTTCGGGCCAAACCGCAGATTTTACGGGCGGAGGCCGGCAATCGTTTGCCTATTCGGCCCGCGGGCCTATCTTCTGGTCATGACCATCCATTTCCCGTTCCAGAACACCTATTCGGCGCTGCCGGCGAACTTTTTCGCCCGCGTCGCGCCGACCCCGGTGGCCTCCCCCCGGCTGATCAAGCTGAACCGGCCGCTCGCGGTCCAGCTCGGGCTGGACCCGGACCTGCTGTCGACGCCTGAGGGCGCCGAAATCCTCGCCGGCAAGCGGCTGCCTGACGGCGCCGACCCGATCGCGATGGCCTATGCCGGCCACCAGTTCGGCCACTTTGTTCCCCAGCTCGGCGACGGCCGCGCCATCCTGCTCGGCGAGGTCATCGACAGCGACGGCGTCCGCCGCGACATCCAGCTCAAGGGCAGTGGCCCGACCCCGTTCTCCCGCCGCGGCGACGGCCGCGCCGCGCTCGGCCCGGTCTTGCGCGAATACGTCGTCAGCGAGGCGATGTTCGCGCTGGGCATCCCGACCACAAGGTCACTCGCCGCCGTCGTCACCGGCGAGGCGGTGATGCGCGAGACCGCGCTGCCGGGTGCGGTGCTGACCCGGGTCGCCTCGAGCCACATCCGCGTCGGCACCTTCCAGTTCTTCGCCGCCCGCGGCGACACCGACGGCGTGCGCGCGCTGGCCGATCATGTCATTGCCAGGCACTATCCCGAGCTGAAGGACGCCGCCCAGCCCTACCACGCCCTGCTCGCCGGCGTCGTGGCGCGGCAGGTCGCGCTGGTCGCGCGCTGGCTGCTGGTCGGCTTCATTCATGGCGTGATGAACACCGACAACACCTCGATTTCGGGCGAGACCATCGACTACGGCCCCTGCGCCTTCCTCGATGTCTACAATCCGGCGCAGGTGTTCTCCTCGATCGACGAGATGGGCCGCTACGCCTATGCCAACCAGCCGCGCATCGCATTGTGGAATCTGACCCGGCTCGCCGAATGCCTGCTGCCGCTGTTCGATGGCGAGCAGGAGAAGGCGATTGAGCAGGCGCAGACCATCCTCGGCGAATTCCCCGAGAAATTCACCGCGGCCTATAACGCTGGTCTGCGCGCCAAGGTCGGCCTGTTCACTGTACGCGACGGTGACGAAGCGCTGATCCAGGACCTGCTCGACGCGATGGCGAAGAACGCAGCCGACTTCACGCTGACCTTCCGCCATCTCGGCAACGCCGCAGCCGATGACGCCGGCGACGTCCGCGCGCAGTTCACCGATCCCGTAGCGTTCGACGAATGGGCCGACCGCTGGCGCACCCGCCTCGCGCTGGAGCCGCAGACGGCGGCCGAACGCAAGACCGCGATGCAGGCCGTCAACCCGGCCTTCATCCCGCGCAACCACCGCATCGAGGCGGTGATCCAGGCTGCCGTTAACAACGACGACTACGCGCCGTTCGAGGAGCTGCTGACGGTGCTGGCGAAGCCTTACGAGGACCAGCCGCAGTTCGCCGCCTACGCCGAGCCGCCGCTCCCCGAGCAGCTGGTGACGCAGACGTTCTGCGGGACGTAGCCACCTTCGTCATTGCGAGGAGCTCGCGACAATTTTGCGCTGAAGCGACGAAGCAATCCATCCATCCGCGCACGCGGGCCGGTGGATTGCTTCGCGGAGCCTGTCATCGGGCGCGCGTTCGCGCGACCCGCTGGCTCGCAATGACGTGTGGCACGTTCCACCCGCCTGATTTCCTTGCAACGATTTGGCGCGCCCGTCGTTGGCCGGACGTCCTGGAACGAGTGACCTCCCATCATCGAGGTTCAGTTCCCGTGATCATGGAGTGTCAACATGAACCAGCGCAATGACGACCTGAAAGCCGCGATCAAGCGCAGCAATCCGAACGGTGTCGAGCCGTCATTCTCCGAGGACGATCTGCAGCGGCAGCAACTCGGGCCGCGCGGCGTGCCCGGGCAACCGGATCCGGCGAAGATGACACCGCAACGCGCCAAGAAGACGCCAATCGATTCCGGTTCCGGCGGCCACACCGCCTGAGCTCCGAGACAGGAAAGGTTTCACGATGAAGATCACCAGCTTCAAGGACATGTATGTCGCCGAGCTTCAGGAACTCTCGAGCGTCGAGGACCAGCTCGCGGTGGCCCTGGCGCGGATGGCGGAGATCGCCTCGCATCCCTCGCTGAAGGACGCGTTCGGCCGCCACCACCGCGAGACCATCGTACAGGGCGAGCGGCTGAAATCGCTGCTGCGCATGCATGGCGCCGATCCGCTGGAGCATACCGACCAGGCGATGCAGGCGCTGATCCACGAGACCGCAAAAATGGTCTCGCTGCTGCCGGACGACAATCTTCGCGATGCCGGCCTCCTCGCCTCGGCGCAGAAGCTCGAGCACTACGAGATCGCCGCCTATGGCAGCGCGGCGGCGCTGGCCGGCCAGCTCAATCTGCGCGACGACCAGCGGCTGCTGCACGACAGTCTCGACGAAGAGCGGCACTGCGATACGTTGCTGACGGCGCTCGCCAAGGGCGAGATCAACCAGGACGCCCTCGCCGCGTAACCGTGCGAGGCGGCAGCACGATTTCGCCTGTGGCGCTTCGCGTTCGGAAAAATGCTGCTGCAAATGTCGCGTTTCGCGCGGCTGCTGTCGTCTTTATCTCGCGCCTATTGCCCTGCATGCGTCGTTCGATCAGCCTCTCGTCAACGATGCGATGGGGACGCCGAACAATGAGCTTCAGGTTCAAGCAGGTTTTCGCAGATACCCAACAGGCGCTCGGCGCCGACCCTGCACAGGCGCAGGCCGTATTCCAGGCGAGATCGCAACTCGGCGATGGCGTCAACAGCAGCGTCACGGTCCGGCAATTCAACGTCAACGTCGATGAACCACCGGCGCTGGGCGGCCAGGACACCGCGCCGAACCCGGTCGAGTACGTTCTCGCCGCGCTCGGCTCGTGCCAGGAGATCACCCATCGGCTCTATGCCGACGCGCTCGGCATTCCCGTCAACGGCGTATCCGTCAGGCTGTCCGGAGCGATCGATCTGCGCGGCTTCTTCAGCGTCGATCCAAACGTGCCGGCGGGCTTCCAACAGATCGAGGCCGAGGTCGTGATCGACAGTCCGGCCTCCGCCACCGAGATCGCGCGTTTGAAGGAAACCGTCGACCGTCACTGCCCGGTGCTCGATATCCTGCGCAACCCGACGCCGGTGGACCTCAAGCTGCGCAGCGGACCGCTGAGCGCGGCGGCCTAGCTTGCCTGCGGGCGCCTCGTGAGCGTTAACTCACCCTCCACCATGCCCTGAGCCCGCCCGCGGTAACCATAAGGCTTAACAGCGCGTCAACGCTCCCCCAACAAGTCTAAATGTTTCCGAATGGGGGAGATTGGCCCGTGGACGCATTTGCATTTGAGTTTGTGGGATTGGCAATGGTCGCGCTCTGTCTCGTCGTGCTGGCGATGCCCGCCGCGCGCCGGCCGTCGAAAAACATGCGCTACGAGTGAGCCGCCGGCTGCTTGCACCTGAAATGGTCCATACGTGACCTGAACAAATCACCGTATGCCCACCATCCGCGCGGATGGCGGTTGATGCCTTGTCTGTTTGATCGACACGCATGCGCGCACCCGCCCCTTATCGGCCCCTCGGCTGGATCGGCTGAGCAGCACGCGCCTCGGCAAGGAATGGCCGCAGCGCCGGGTTGAGATTGCCCGGCCGCCAGGCGATCACATGCTCGATCGCTGGTGCAGCCTGAAGATCCCGCTGCACCAGATTGTCGATGCCGAGCTTGCCCATCGATTCCGGCACCAGCGCGATGCCGAGATTTTCCGCGACCAGGCTGACGATGGTCTGCTGCAATTCGACTTCGAGCCGGATGGTCGGCTCAAATCCGCCGGAGCGGCAATACTGCACGATCGCCTCGCGCAGCATCGGCGCCGCCTCGATCGGCGTTGCGATCAACGGCTGGCCCTTGAGCTGCCTGGCGCTGATCACGGCGCGGCCGGCGAGCGGGTGGCTCGGATGCAGCGCGAGGCACATGCGCTCGCGATGGATGATGCGGGTCTCAAGGCCCTTGATCGGCCCGGGATTGAACATGATGGCGGCATCGAAGCGCCCGCTCAGCACGGCATCGGCCAGCGCGCCCGGCACCACCTCGCGCAGCTCGACATGCACCTCGGGATGACCGGCCATGTAGCGCCGCGCGAGACCCGGCAGGCTGGTATAGGCGGCGTGCATCATGAAGCCGATCGCAAGCTCGCCGACCTCGCCGCGTTCGGCGAGCCGCGCATTGCGGCAGGCCTGGTCGAAACTCATCAGCACGGCGCGCGCATCCTCCAGGAAGCGGCGGCCGGCCGGCGTCAGGCTCGCGCGCCGAGACTCCCGCTCGAACAGGTGAACGCCGAGCTCCTTCTCCAGCGCCGCGATCTGACGGCTGAGCGGCGGCTGGCTGATGTGCAGCCGCGCGGCGGCGCGGCCGAAATGCAGCGTCTCCGCCACGGCCACGAAATAGCGCATTTGCCTGATGTCGATCATGATACCGAAAAGGTATGAAGTGAGACGCCAATCAGTATTGGATGATATCAGAGCAGCGGCGTAGAGCAGAAGCGTTTTTCGTCACCCAGGCTTCCCCATGCTCGCGACCCTCGCCGCTGTTCTCCCGATCTTCTCCCTCATCTTCGCCGGATGGCTCGCGCGCCGGATCGGCGTGGCCGGCCCGGCCGCGTCGAGCGAGCTGAACCGCTTCGTCGTCTACCTCGCGCTTCCGGCGCTGCTGTTCGACGTCATCGCGCACGCGCAATGGAGCGATGTCTGGCAGCCCTCCTTCATCGCGGCATTCGGCATCGCCGCCGCGCTCGTGTTTGGCCTGACCATCGCGGTCGCCCTGATCCGCCGCAGACATCTGGTCGATGCCGCCATCGACGGCCTCAATGCCGGCTATGGCAATACCGGCTTCGTGGGCTTCCCGCTGGCGGTGGCCGCACTCGGCCGCGAGGCGCTGGCGCCGACGCTGGTCGCGACCATCATGACGGTGTGCATCCTGTTTGCGATCGCCATCGTGCTGATCGAGACCGGCCTGCAAACCGAGCGGCGCGGCAAGCATGTCATCGTCAAGGTCGGCCGTTCGCTGCTCTATAATCCCCTGCTGGTCGCGCCGGTGCTCGGCGCGATCATTCCGCTCGCCGGCCTGACCATTCCCGCGCCAGCCGAGAGCTTCCTGAAACTGCTGGGCGGCGCCGCCTCGCCCTGCGCGCTGGTCGCGCTGGGGCTGTTCCTCGCCGCCAAGCGCGAGGCGACCGAGCGGGACATCGGATCGGCGGCGCTGCTGGTCGGCTGCAAGCTCGTGCTGCAACCGGCGATCACCTGGGTGATGGCGACAGCCGTGTTCGGCCTCTCGCCCCTGCTGACGCACACGGCGGTGCTGCTCGCCGCGTTGCCGACCGGCACCGGCCCCTTCATGCTCGCCGAGTTCTACCGGCGCGAGGCCAACATGACGTCGAACGTCATCCTGGCGTCCACCGTGGTGTCGGTCATCACCCTCAGCGGCTATCTCGCGATGGCCAGATAATATCGCGCTCAGGCGTCATCGAATGGCGATATGCTTGCCCTGATGAGTCCTGCCAATGGGACGCAAGTCAGGGAACTGACCACGCTTGAACGACACCGACGTCCGGCAACCCAGCACATCACCCGTCACCGCGAGCGCAACGCATTCGCCGCTCGAGGTGCTGTTGATTTTCCTCAAGCTCGGCGTCAGCTGCTTCGGCGGCCCGATCGCGCATATTGGTTATTTCCGCGACGAGTTCGTCACCCGCAGGCGCTGGCTCGACGAGCAGGCCTATGCGGATCTGGTCGCGCTCTGCCAGTTCCTGCCCGGCCCCGCCAGCAGCCAGGTCGGCTTTTCGCTCGGCCTGATGCGCGCGGGATACCTGGGCGCGCTGGCGGCCTGGACCGGGTTCACGCTACCCTCGGCGATCGCGCTCGTGCTGTTCGCGTATGGCGCCAGCGGGTTGAGCGGCCCGGCCGGCACAGGGCTGGTGCACGGCCTGAAGCTGGTCGCGGTGGCGATCGTGGCCCAGGCCGTCTGGGGCATGGCGCGCTCGCTCTGTCCCGACCGTGCGCGCGCATCGATCGCGACGGTGGCGGCGCTCCTCATCCTCGCCAGTTCGTCGTCGATCGCACAGATCGGCGCCATCATTCTCGGCGCGGTCGCCGGGCTTTGGCTTTGCCGCGCGCAACAGACCAACGGCGTCACGCATATCGCGATGCCGGTGTCGCGCCGCGCAGGCGTCGCGGCGCTGATCCTGTTCGTTGCCCTGCTGGTCGGATTGCCGCTGCTGTCGCGGGCATGGCCCGGCCTCGGCGTGTTCGAGGCCTTCTACCGCTCCGGCGCGCTGGTGTTCGGCGGCGGCCATGTCGTGCTGCCGCTGCTGCGCGAAGCGGTGGTGACGCCGGGCTGGATCGGCGACGATGCGTTCCTGACCGGTTACGGCGCCGCGCAGGCCGTGCCGGGCCCGCTGTTCACCTTCGCGGCCTATCTCGGCGCCGTGATCGGCGGCGTGCCGGGCGCCGTCACAGGCCTCGTCGGCATCTTCCTGCCGGGAATCCTCATCCTGCTCGCGGCGTTGCCGTTCTGGGATCAATTCCGCAAGCGGCCAGCGGCGCAGGCGATGATGCGCGGCGTCAACGCCGCCGTGGTCGGCATCCTGGGTGCCGCGCTCTACGATCCGGTGTGGACCAGCAGCGTGCACCATCCGCTCGATTTCGGCATCGCGCTGGCCGGCTTCGTCCTGCTCACGGCATGGCGCGCGCCGCCGCTCGTGGTGGTCGTGCTCAGCGCGGCCGCCGGCATCGCCATGGCGCTCCTGCAATCGTGATCAGCGCGCCGTCGTTTCACCTGCCGGATTAAGAACGCCTTCACGGCTGGCCACCATGATACCGGGCGTATGCCGGGCGCTGCTCAACTATCGGATCCGACCCGGGTCCCCGTGCTGGACCTGCTGCGGCTCGCCGCGGTCGGGGCCGTGATCCTGTACCATTACGGCTTCTGGGGCACCGCATCGCACGGCGCGCAAGAGGTGGCGCTGCCGTACCTCGCCCCGGTCGCCCAGTACGGCTTCCTCGGCGTCCCCGTGTTTTTCGCGATCTCTGGCTTCGTCATCGCCTATTCGGCCGAGGGCCGCACGCCGGTCGGATTTGCCATCGCCCGCTTCAGCCGGATCTATCCGACCTTCGTCATCTGCATGACGCTGACCTTCCTCGCGACGCTGCTGCTCGGCCATGCCTGGTTCGATGTGACGTGGGGACAATGGCTGGCAAACCTGTTCATCGCGGCGCCGATGCTCGGTCAACCCTACATGGACGACGCCTACTGGTCGCTGGTGATCGAGGTCGTGTTCTACGTCTGGGTCACGCTATTCCTGGCCTGGGGCATCTTCCCGCGGCGGATCGACAGCATCATCCTGGCGTGGATCGCCATCACCTTCGCCAACGAACTGACGCTCGACGTTCCGCTGTTCGAAAAGCTCTTCATGGCCGACGACAGCGGCTTCTTCGCCGTTGGCCTGCTGATCTATGAACACTACCGCGGACGGCGCGACACGCGGCTCTACAGCCTGCTGACGCTGGCGATGGGTACGGCGACGTTCCAGGCCGTCCACAAGCTGGAGCGGCTCGGCGTCCACACCCATGGCAGCTTCGATCCGCGCGTCGTGACCGCGATCTGTATCGTCTCGCTCGGCATCGTGTTCGCCGCCACCCGCATCAAGTCGGTGCCGCTGCCGGTCGGCCTGGTCAGGGCCGTGGGTGGCATCACCTATCCGCTCTATCTGCTGCATCTGCAGCTCGGCTACGTGATCCTGCTGTTGATCACGCCAACCCCGGACGTGCTTTCGACCGCGCTGGTCGTGACAAGCATGGTCGCGCTGGCCTGGTTCGTCTGGCGCTTCCTCGAAGGCGCAGCGCATTACCGCGTCAAGGACTGGCTCACGATGCTGGCCTCACGGCATGGATGGCCGTCCCGCATTCGTGCGGGCGAAACGCGGATCGATCAGGGCAATATCGCCGCGCCAGTCGAAGCCGGCAGGATTGCCAATCACTGATGGCGCTGCGACCAGCGATTGTTCGCCCATCCGGCGCAGAACACCGCATCGGCGCTGTCGGGGATGGTCTGCGCGAACCACTGGTCGACCTCCGGCGAGGTTTGGGTCCGCGGCTCGTCGCGGTAGCGAAGCTGACCGTAGGCGCCTCGCATCGCCATCGTCGCCTTCTCAATGGCCTGGCGAGGGTACAGGGTCGCCGCCAGGCCGAGACAGAGGTCATCGAGATCGCCACGATGCGTCTCGTTCGGAATTGCCGGCACAACGCGTCGGCATTGCGCGCGACCCAGCACGTAGACGACGGGATTCCGCGTCCGCCAGCACAGGCAGAACTCCGCCGGCGCCGCCGGGTGATCGAACTCCGCCGTCATCGCGGCATCGAACATCCGCTTGAAAAAGCCGCTGCCGCGATACGTGTCCCTCACCGCTGTGCCCGAAAGATAGATCACGGTCGTGCCGGCAAAGGCCAGGCGTTGAATGATCAGGTAAGCCACGCATTCACCGCCGTGGTGGAGCAGGACGATGCCGTGGTCGGGTTTGAACGGAGAGTGCTGGCGGGACCAGAATCGCTCCTCAGCCAGCCAGTTCGTGTCGATGATGCTGTTGATGTCGTCGAGCACGGCATCGCGACGATGGTCCGGGACATCAGAGGCGGTTTGAAACAGTTCGCTTGTAACGGAATCGGGCTGCATCGCGGTCACTGTGACGGGTCTTCGTTGCTCGACTTAAGGTTGCCATGCAGCGTACGGCACGCGTGGCCAGCCTCGCAAGTCGGAGAGGCTCCCCCAACCATCGCTCCGGGTTTGCCCGACGGCGGAAGCCCCCCGCAGGCGGCCCTCTGCTCAGGAGAGGCGTGAAAACAGGCAAACCTCGGGTGCATTCCGCACCGCGAGACCGTCAGGGTACGCGCCGAGCCATGCAAGAATGCCTAGTTCTGCCCCATATGCAGGGCCAGAATCCCTGCAAGACCCTTGACATAGCTGCCCTTTCGGCAGAACGCGTGGGGTCAAGCCGTCATGGATACTTCATGGATCTGATTAGCACGACCTCCGACCTCGCCGCCGCCTGTGATCGGCTCGCCCAGCACAAGGTCATCACCGTCGACACCGAGTTCCTGCGGGAGACGACCTACTATCCCCTGCTCTGCGTCGTGCAGATGGCAAGCGCGGACGAAGCCGTCGTGGTCGACGCGCTGGCGCCGGGCATCGACCTCAAGCCGTTCTTCGATCTGATGTCGAACGAGGCCGTGCTCAAGGTCTTCCATGCCGCGCGGCAGGACATCGAAATCGTCTGGCACCTCTCCGGCACAATTCCGCATCCGATCTTCGACACCCAGGTCGCCGCCATGGTGCTCGGCTATGGCGACAGCATCGCCTATGACCAGCTCGTCGATCGCGTCACCGGCCACCGCCCCGACAAGACCCATCGCTTCACCGACTGGTCGCGCCGTCCGCTGACCGAGGAGCAACTGCACTACGCGGTCTCCGACGTCACCCATCTGCGCGAAGTGTTCGCAGCCCTCGACACCGACTTGAAGAAGCGCGATCGCAGCGACTGGGTCAGCGAGGAGATGGAGATCCTGACCTCGCCGAAGACCTACGACTTCCATCCCGAGCGTGCCTGGGAACGGCTCAAGACCCGCGTGCGCAAGCCGCGCGAGCTCGCGGTGCTGATCGAGGTGGCGGCCTGGCGCGAACAGGAAGCGCAGAGCCGCGACGTGCCGCGTTCGCGCGTGCTCAAGGACGATGCGGTCGGCGACATCGCAACCCATGCGCCGACCTCGCTGGAGAAGCTCGGCAATCTGCGCTCGCTGCCGAAGGGTTTTGAGCGCTCGAAATGGGGCGCCGACATCATCGCCGCCGTGCAGCGCGGGCTCGCCCGCGACCAGGCCTCGCTCCCCAAGCTGGAAAAGCCGAGAAACAATTCCAATGGTGCGGCGACCGTCGAGCTGTTGAAGGTGCTGTTGCGCATGACCTCGGAGCGCCACGGCGTCGCCAGCAAGGTGATCGCCACCGTCGACGACCTCGAACAGATCGCGGCCAGCGATCAGGCCGACGTCGGCGCCCTGCATGGCTGGCGGCGCGAATTGTTCGGCGAGGCCGCGCTCAAGCTCAAGCACGGCCAGCTCGCGCTCGCGATCGACAAGGGCCGCGTGGTACGGGTTGACCGCGGTTAGCACACGCTACGTTGCAACGCGAAGTTCCCGCGGTCGGCCACTGGCCGAACGCCTCGCGGCAGAGTTCGGCAGACACAGGCTGAGGTTGCGTCACGCGAAACCACCGCGCTTGCTAAGGCGCGATTTTCGTGTTGCAATCCCTTCACAATCGGATTGCGGCCGTTCGACTGCGCGTTTCACGACGTTGATGTCCAAAGCTTCGCTATCCGAGGCTTCGAGAGGCGAAACTTCGGACTTGAAGACTTTGGACCTGAAGACCCGGGAATTGAACAGACAGCGGAAAGCCCGCTTGTGGCGTGGCACGTGGAAAACGTGGCCGCGTCTTTTTTACGTCTAAACTGGGAGAGAGACGATGCCGAAGGGTACCGTCAAATGGTTCAACCCGACCAAAGGCTACGGGTTCATCAAGCCGGCTGCCGGCGACAAGGATGTGTTCGTCCACATCTCGGCGGTCGAACGCGCCGGCCTCAGCACATTGAACGAAAACCAGACCGTCGAGTACGAGCTGGTCGAGAACCGCGGCAAGGCGTCGGCAGAGAACCTCAAGGTTCACTGAACGTCGCCGTCATTCGTCCTGATGCCTCCCCCGGCCGCATCACCCCGGGGGATCCTTCTCGGACTTGCTTTGGCGCGAGCGCGCCCTAAGGCGCCGGCGCGATCAGCGTGCTGCCGGTTGCGGCACTGCCCTGCGTCTTGCAGAGATCGCCTTCCAGCTTGAGCCGGCCGCTCGCCAAAAGCCGCAACGCCTCCGGATAGATGCGATGCTCGATTCCGATCACGCGTGCGGCGAGCGTCTCGGCCGTGTCGTCATCAGCCACGGTGACAGCGCCCTGCATCACGATCGGTCCGGCATCGGTCTCCGGGATCACGAAATGCACCGTCGCACCGGACAGCTTGACCCCTGCTCGCAAGGCTTGGCCATGCGGATCGAGGCCGGGGAAGCAAGGCAGCAGCGAGGGGTGGATGTTGAGCATCCGGCCGTACCAGTGCCGGACGAAATCGGCGGTGAACAGCCGCATGAAGCCGCCGAGGCAGATCAGCTCGACCTTGTTGTCGTCGAGCGCTTTCTGCAGCACCGCCTCGAAACCGGCGCGATCCTTGCCGAACGGCTTGCTCTCGATCACGACGGTCGGAATGCCGCTCGCGGCGGCCTTCTCGAGCCCGGCAGCGTCGGCACGGTTCGAGATCACAGCCACGATCTCGGCGGGAAAATCGGGAGCCTTCGCAGCCTCGATCAGCGCGGCCATGTTGGAGCCGCGGCCGGAGATCAGGATGGCTGTGCGGCGCTTCATCGCGAGAGATCGAGATGACCGTGATAGACCACGCGATGCTCCCCCTCGGCTTCGATGACCTCGCCGAGCAGCGTCACGGTCTCGCCGCCGGCGGTGAAGGCCTCGGTCACCGCCTCGACCGCATCGGGTCTCACGATCGCGATCATGCCGATGCCGCAGTTGAAGGTGCGCAGCAGTTCGAGCTCGGCGATGCCGCCCTGCTCGGCCAGCCATTTGAACACCGGCAGCACCGGCAGCCGCGCCAGATCGATGCCGACGCCGAGATGCTTCGGCAGCACGCGCGGAATGTTGTCGGTGAAGCCGCCGCCGGTGATGTGGGCGAGGCCCTTCACCGCGCCGGTCTCGCGGATCGCGTGCAGGCAGGATTTCACATAGAGCCTGGTCGGGGTCAGCAGCGCGGCGCCGAGCGTCATGACCGGCGCGAACGGCGCCGGCGCGTCATAGGCAACGCCGGACTGCTCGACGATCTTGCGCACCAGCGAATAGCCGTTGGAGTGCACGCCCGAGGACGCGAGCCCGATCACGGCGTCGCCCGCCGCGATATCTGCCGTCGGCAGCAGGGTGCCGCGTTCGGCCGCGCCGACGGCAAAGCCGCCGAGGTCGTAATCGCCGTCCTTGTAGAGGCCGGGCATCTCGGCAGTCTCGCCGCCGATCAGCGCGCAGCCGGATTCGCGGCAGCCTTCGGCGATGCCGGCGACGATCTGCGCGGTGGCCTCCGGGTGCAGCTTGCCGCAGGCGAAATAGTCGAGGAAGAACAGCGGTTCCGCGCCCTGCACGACGAGGTCGTTGACCGACATCGCGACCAGGTCGATGCCGATGCCGCCATGGATGCCGGTCTCGATCGCGATCTTCAGCTTGGTGCCGACGCCATCGGTCGCCGCCACCAGGACAGGATCCTTGAAGCCCGCGGCCTTGAGGTCGAACAGCCCGCCGAATCCGCCGATCTCGGCGTCCGCGCCGGGACGTGCGGTGGCCCGCACCATCGGCTTGATCAGATCGACCAGACGATTGCCGGCGTCGATATCGACACCCGAATCCGCGTAAGTGAGCCCGTTTTTGCGCTCGGTCATGCCCAATTCCAGATGATCAGGGGCTGGTTACGAGGAATTCCGCCCCCGCGCAATGGCTCGCGGGCAGCTCGCCGCGATACTATGTAGATAACACAAGGCCGCAGCTGAAAAGAGCTGGATATCGAGTAAAATCAGGCTTCTAGCCGGGAAGCGATCCAAGTTGAGCATTCCGAATATCATTACCCTCGCCCGCATCATCCTGGTGCCGGTGATCGTCTGGGCCATCGTCTCGAGCCAGATGGAGATCGCCTTCGCGATCTTCGTGATCGCCGGCGTGTCGGATGCGGTCGACGGTTTCCTCGCCAAGCGCTTCAACATGGCAAGCGAGCTCGGCGCCCTGCTCGACCCGCTCGCCGACAAAGCGCTCCTGGTGTCGATCTATATCGCGCTCGGGATCTGGGGTGCGGTGCCGCGCTGGATCGTGATTCTCGTGGTGTCGCGCGACATCATGATCGTCTCCGCCGTGATTGTGTCATGGTTGTTCGACAAGCCGGTCGAGATGAAACCGTTGATGGTGTCGAAGCTGAACACGGTGGCGCAGGTCGCGTTCGCGGCGCTGGTGCTGGCCTCGCTCGGTTTCGGCTTTCAGCCGCACCCCTACGACCTGATCCTGATGGGGCTGGTCACGATCTTTACTTTGGGTTCGGTGTCCCTCTATCTCGTGGAGTGGGTGCGGCACATGAGCACGATCGAAGCTCGGTAGACCGGCTTTCCCGCGACAAGGCGAAGCGCTTGCGCGGAGATTCATGCTAAATCGAAGTGGTCTGGAGACTTGTGTGGCCAGTAGCGTTCAACCTCGTCAATTGGCCTTGGCCCTGCCGCACGAGGAGAAACTGACCCGCGACGATTTCCTCGAGGGGCCCGCCAACGAGGCGGCGCTGGCGCTGATCGACGGCTGGCCCGACTGGCCGAATCGAATCATGCTGCTGGTGGGCCCCGACGGCTCCGGCAAAAGCCACCTCGCCGCGATCTGGGCCGAGAGCGCCGGCGCGCGCTCGACCGCCGCGCATGCGCTGACCGCCGAGGCGGTGCCGACGGCGCTTGCCACCGGCGCGCTGGTGGTCGAGGACCTCAGGCCATCGGATTTCGACGAGCGCGCGATGTTTCACCTGCTGAATCTCGCACGCCAGGACGATGCCTTCGTCCTGATCACGGCGCGCGTGCCGCCGTCGGCGTTTGAGATCGAACTGCGCGACCTGAGGTCGCGGCTCCGCGCGGTGCCGACGGTGGCGCTGCTGCCGCCCGACGACCAGCTGTTCCGCGGCCTGATCGTCAAGTTCTGCGCCGACCGCCAGATGAGCGTGGACGAACCGCTGGTCAGCTTTCTCTGCAACCGGATCGAGCGTTCCTACGTTGCCGTCCGGCAGGTGGTCGAGCTGCTCGATACCGAGGCACTGCGGCTCGGCCGGCCGGTCACGAGGGCGCTGGCGGCGGAGCTGCTGCGCGACGCCTGAGCCGTGCCGCGGCTTGACGGCGCAGGCGGGCGGCACATCAATGTCATCGAAACGTCATCGCAATATCACATGGTCGGAACGGCCTTCGGCTAGACCGCCCCGGCCCCCTGCCCCGAATTGGACCAGCATTTGATGGACTCGGCACAAGCAACTGAAATCAAAGAGAAAGAGGCGGAACTCCCGCCCGTCCCCGCGATCGCGACAAGCCCCGAGCGCTTCATCAACCGGGAGCTCTCCTGGCTGCATTTCAATCGGCGGGTGCTCGAGGAATCGGTCAATCTCGGCCATCCCGTGCTGGAGCGGGTCCGCTTCCTGTCGATTTCGGCGAATAACCTCGACGAGTTCTTCATGGTCCGCGTCGCCGGTATCAAGGCGCAGGTCCGCGAGGGCATCGCCGAGCGCAGCCCGGACGGCCTGCTGCCGGCCGAGCAGCTCGTGATGATCAACAAGACCGTGTCGCAACTCGCCTCCGACCAGCAGGCGATCTGGAGCGACCTGCGCGACATCCTGTCCAAGGTCGGCATCCAGCTGGTCGACGGGCGCGACGTCACCAAGTCCGAGCGCGCCTGGATCGAGGATCACTTCCTCCACAGCATCTTCCCGCTGCTGACCCCGCTCGCGATCGACCCGGCGCATCCCTTCCCGTTCATCCCGAACCTCGGCTTCACGGTGGCGCTGCAATTGGCGCGGATCTCCGACGGCAAGGCGATGAACGCGCTGATTCGCATGCCCGGCAAGATCGACCGCTTCATCCGCATCCCGTCCAGCAAGGAAGGTGCGCCGGCGCGTCTGATCACGCTTGAGCAGGCCACCGGCCTGTTCATCGGCCGCCTGTTCCCCGGCTACACCGTCAAGGGCCAGGGCGCGTTCCGCATCATCCGGGACTCCGAACTGGAAATCGAGGAAGAGGCCGAAGACCTCGTTCGCCTGTTCGAGACCGCGCTCAAGCGCCGCCGTCGCGGGTCGGTGATCCGGCTCGAGATCGAGGCCACGATGCCCGAAGAGCTGCGCATCTTCGTGCAGCACGCATTGTCGGCCGCCGACGATGAAGTGATCCTGGTCGACGGCGTGCTCGCGATGAACGAGCTGTCGCAGCTCACCCGCCTCAATCGCCCCGACCTCGAATTCCCGCCCTATGTGCCGCGCCACCCCGAGCGCGTGCGCGACCATGGAGGCGATATCTTCGCCGCGATCCGGCAGAAGGACCTCGTGGTCCATCACCCCTATGAATCCTTCGACGTCGTCGTCCAGTTCCTGCAGCAGGCGGCGCGCGATCCCGACGTGGTCGCGATCAAGCAGACGCTCTATCGCACCTCGAACAATTCGCCGATCGTGCGCGCGCTGGCGGAAGCCGCCGAAGCCGGCAAGTCGGTCACCGCGCTGATCGAACTGAAGGCGCGCTTCGACGAGGAAGCCAACATCCGCTGGGCCCGCGACCTCGAACGCGCCGGCGTGCAGGTGGTCTACGGCTTCATCGAACTGAAGACGCACGCCAAGCTGTCCATGGTGGTGCGCCGCGAGGGCGGCAATCTCACCACCTATGTGCACACCGGCACCGGCAACTACCATCCGGTCACCGCGCGCATCTACACCGACCTCTCCTACTTCACCTCGGACCCGATCATCGGCCGCGACGTCGCGCGTGTGTTCAACTACATCACCGGCTATGCCGAGCCGAGCGACATCGAGAAGATGGCGGTGTCGCCGCTGACGCTGCGCAAGCGGATCATCGAGCACATCCATGACGAGATCGCCCACGTCAAGCATGGCCGCACCGGCGCGGTCTGGATGAAGATGAATGCGCTGGTCGACCCCGACATCATCGACGCGCTGTATGAAGCCTCGCAGGCCGGCGTCGCGGTCGAGCTCGTGGTGCGCGGCATCTGCTGCCTGCGGCCGGGCCTGCCGGGATTGTCGGAGAACATCCGCGTCAAATCGGTGATCGGCCGGTTCCTGGAACACGGCCGAATCTATTGCTTCGGCATGGGCCAGGGCCTGCCGAGCACAAAAGCTGCTGTGTATATCTCGTCTGCCGACATGATGCCGCGCAACCTCGACCGCCGCGTCGAGGTTCTCTGTCCGCTGCAAAATCCCACGGTGCATCAGCAGGTTCTCGAACAGATCATGGTCGCGAACCTGAAGGACACCGAGCAGAGCTGGCAATTGTTGCCGGATGGATCGTCAACGCGTATGAAGGCCGCGAAAGGCGAAGAGCCCTTCAATCTGCATGACTATTTCATGACAAATCCGAGTCTGTCCGGCCGTGGTAAGTCTCTCAAGGAATCTTCACCGCGCCGTCTCACGCGTCGCAACGAACGCCAGCAACCGTCGTCGTAAGAGGGCTTTGTCGTGAAGCGGCCGCGGAAGCGCGCTTCCAGCGTCGCTGTCATCGATATCGGCTCGAACTCGGTTCGTCTCGTGGTCTACGAGGCGATGGCGCGCAGCCTCGTCACCATCTTCAACGAGAAGGCGCTGTGCGGATTGGGACGCGAAGTGCAGAGCACCGGCCTGCTCGCAACCGATGCCGTCAACAAGGCGCTCACTGCGCTCCGGCGCTTTCGCGCATTGTGCAAGATCCAGCAGGTCGGCCGCGTCTACGCGATCGCGACCGCGGCCTGCCGCGACGCCAAGAACGGTCCGGACTTCATCGCCCAGGCCGAGCGCATCTGCGGCGCCAAGATCGAGATTCTCACCGGACCGCGTGAAGCGAAGCTTTCCGCGCTCGGCGTCGTCTCGGGCGTGCACAATCC
Source organism: Bradyrhizobium sp. USDA 3364 (assembly GCF_054056355.1). Lineage (NCBI taxonomy): Bacteria > Pseudomonadati > Pseudomonadota > Alphaproteobacteria > Hyphomicrobiales > Nitrobacteraceae > Bradyrhizobium > Bradyrhizobium sp. USDA 3364. The sequence goes on along the minus strand of NZ_JBSRYG010000002.1, from coordinate 6,553,720 downwards.
GAACGGCATCGTCGGCGATCTCGGCGGCGGCTCGCTCGAACTGATCGACGTCAAGGGCAACCGCGTGCGCAGCGGCGTGACGCTGCCGCTCGGCAGCCTCGCATTGCAGGACCTCTCGAACAAATCGCTCAAGCGCGCCGAACGCATCGTCAAGAACGAGCTGCTCGGCGTCGCCCAGCTCAAGACCGGGCGCGGCCGCACCTTCTACGCGGTGGGCGGCACCTGGCGCGCGCTCGCGCGCATCCACATCATCCAGAGCGGCTATCCGCTCAAGGTGATGCATGGCTATTCGATTCCGGCGGCCGACGCGCTCGATTTCGCGCAGCGGCTGCGGCGGCTGGCGGCCACCAACATGCTGGCCAATATCGAAGCGATCGCCGATGCGCGGCGGCCGCTATTGGCCTACGCCGCGCTCGTGCTCGAATACATCATCCGCGTCGCCCAGCCGAAGACCATCGTGTTCTCGACCTTCGGCGTGCGCGAGGGCCTGCTCTACGAGATGCTGCCGCAGGCCGAGCGCGCCAAGGACGGCTTGCTCTGCGCCGCGCAGAACCTCAACGAATTGCTGTCGCGCTCGGCCCGCCACGCCCAGGAGCTGACCTCCTGGACCGACCGGCTGGTGCGCGTCGTCAGGCTGCGCGAGACCGAGGAAGACCGCAGGCTGCGTCACGTCGCCTGCCTGCTCTCCGACATCGGCTGGCGGGTGCATCCCGATCATCGCGGCGAGGAAACCCTCAGCCTGATCATGAACGGCAATTTCGGCTCGATCACGCATCAGGGCCGCGCCTTCGTCGCGCTGTCGGTGTTCTATCGCTACGCCGGTCTCAGCGAGGAGAACGAACCGCCGCCGCAGATTCGCGCCCTGGTGACGCCGGCGATGGACGAGCGCGCCCGCGTGCTCGGCGCCGCGTTCCGTGTCGCGCATCTGATCACCGCGGCGCGCACCGGCGTGCTGCCGGCGACGCACTTCCGCACCCAGGGCCGCAAGTTGATGCTGGTGTTCGAGCACCGGATGGTGGACCTGGTCGCCGATCGCGTCGGCAGCCGCTTCAGGCAATTGGCGCGGCTGGTCGGGCGCGCCGGCTCGATCGTGCGGCGCTAAAGCATGATCCGGAAAAGTGCGAAGCGGTTTTCCGAAAAGATCATGCTTAAACAAGGCGCTAGATCGTAATGCGTTTCCACGGAAACGCATCACGGTCTCATCTCTTTGTTTGAGCATGATCTTTTCGGAAAACCGGTTTCCACTTTTCCGGATCATGCTCTAAAGCGCGATGACGATTCAACCGAGCCTCGTCGCGCGTTAAGCCTCACGCCGCCTTGGCGGCGTGCTTGGCCTTGCGGAGCGCGTGGCGGCGCCAGATCGATCCCGCGACCAGCACCACGATGATGCCGAGCACCGCGAGCGCGATCTCGCCGCCGCTGCCGCCATGCGCGAATTGCGGCGACATCCCGATCGACGCCAGCCAGGAATCGAGCTTGGCACCGAGCGGTCCGGCGAACAGCGCATCGAGCCTCGGATGCACCGCTGGGTCGGTCGCGATGACGTCGCCCGCGATCCAGCCGAGCAGCGCGGCACCGGCCCAGACCAGGATCGGCAACTTGGTGAGCAGCGCCATGATCAGCGCCGCGCCGGCAACGATCAAGGGAACGCTGATCGCAAGCCCGAGCACCAGCAGCGGCACGCTGCCATTGGCGGCGGCGGCGACCGCAATCACGTTGTCGAGGCTCATCACGATGTCGGCGACGACGACGATCTGAACCGCGGCCCACAGATGCGAGGCCGCGTGCACGCTGTCCTCGTCCTCCTGCTCCGGCACCAGGAGCTTGGCGGCGATCACGATCAGCGCCAGTCCGCCGACCAGCTTCAGATAGGGAAGCTCCATCAGGCTGGCGACGATGCCGGTGAAGATCACCCGCAGCAGCACCGCCGCGGCGGCGCCGAGAATCATGCCCCACAGGCGCTGGCGCGGCGCGAGCCCGCGGCAGGCGAGCGCGATCACGAGCGCGTTGTCGCCCGACAGCAGGACGTTGATCCAGATGATCTTGCCGACGGCGACCCAGAAGGTCGGCGTCGCCATCTCGTTCTTGAATTCGGTGAAGAACGCGCCGATGTACGCCGGATCAAAGATCTGCCACAGCCAGTCCACAGCGAGTCCTATTAGCCTTGCGGCCGCCCCTGGCGGCGGTCGTCCGCCGCTCCCCAGTTATTTCGACACGGCCTCCTTAAGGAGACCGTGCCACTTACATTTGTACGGCGTTAGCCGACGATCTCGTTGCCGGCGAAGAACTGCGCGATCTCGATCACCGCGGTCTCCGGCGCATCCGAACCGTGCACCGAGTTCTCGCCGATCGACTTCGCATAGAGCTTGCGGATGGTGCCTTCGGCCGCCTTCGACGGATCGGTCGCACCCATCACGTCGCGGTACTTCAGGATAGCGCCCTCGCCTTCCAGCACCTGGACCACGACCGGGCCCGAGGTCATGAAGTCGACCAGTTCGCCGAAGAACGGGCGCGCCTTGTGGACCGCGTAGAAAGTCTCGGCCTGGCCGCGGGTCATCTGAATGCGCTTCTGCGCCACGACCCGCAGGCCCGCCTTCTCGATCACTGCATTGACCGCGCCGGTCAGGTTGCGCTCGGTGGCGTCGGGCTTGATGATCGAAAAGGTGCGTTCAATCGCCATGATTTCGTCCTTGTAAACGGTGGCTGGGAGTTGCCGGGGCTTATATCGGCGCGTTGGGGTAACGGCAAGCGACCCTGTGACGCGTTAGCCTTTAGTTTTGACGCATTTTCGCGACGAAAACCCTCGTCCGGCGCATCCCGGACAAAGGCCGGCGCGGTCGGCTTACCGCGATTTCACCTAGGTGAACCCATTCTGTCAGCGCCGTGCCGCTATCGTTCAGCTGCCACCGCATAGGCTCTGCATCGATCGGACGCCTTGCTGGCTCCCCATCCGCAAGCCTCACCAGGACGTCTCGGGAAACGATGTCACCGCGGGCGCGCCGCGCGCGCCCATACCTCGAGGAGACGATCATGTTACGCAAAATTTCGCTTGCTGCCGTTGCCGCAGTTTCGCTCGGTGCCGCCGCGCTCGCCCCGACCTCCGCCTCCGCCTGGGGTGGCTGGCATGGCGGCTGGCACGGTGGATGGCACCACGGCTGGTGGGGCGGCCCGCGCGTCGTCGTCGGAGGTCCCGCCTACTACGGCGGCGGCTGCTATGTGCGCCGCGTGGTGCCGACCCCGTGGGGCCCCCGCTGGCGCCTCGTCAACCGCTGCTACTGATCCATCTGTTCTGTCGACTGCTCCCCCAGACTCAGCCCCGGCCTTGCGCCGGGGCTTTTTTCACGCCGACCGGGGAACCGGGCCGCGTGATGCGCCCCACCACCTCAAGGCGAGGGTGAGGCGGACCGGAAACCAATTTCGGGGGTCGCGACTTGTCATGGCGAGAATTTACTCGAACACGCGAGGTGGAACTCGCCAAGAGACATGCCATGACGATGACAATGACGATGAACCAGATCGACAACGATCCCGATCAGATTGATCGCAAGACCTGCCGTTACATCTGCGATGCCGTGGGTGAACGGCTACAGCAAAGCATGCGGCCAGAGCCCGCGCTTTCGTCCCGCCTGCAGCAGCTCCTCGAGGAGATGCAACGACGGGAAACCGATCACCATTAGATGTTGTGGGCTCGCCAGCAGCCCAATTGCGCTTTTGCAACAGCCGTCGGGAGAGATTTTATAAACTGATGGGTTGCGTTTGGCAGCGGGTCCGGTGACAACGCTGCATGCTCTCCATCACTGACATCTCGGTCCGGATCGCCGGGCCGCTGTTGATTGATCACAGTTCTGTGCAAATCGTGCCCGGCGCACGGGTCGGATTTGTCGGCCGCAACGGCGTCGGCAAGTCGACGCTGTTTCATGCCATCCGGGGCGATCTGCCGACCGAGAGCGGCAGTATAGCGCTCCCGCCGCGGTGGCGGATCGGCAGCCTCGCGCAGGAGGCGCCCGACGGGCCCGAGAGCCTGATCAACGTCGTCCTGAAGGCCGATCTCGAGCGCGACGCGCTGCTGCACGAGGCCGAGACCGCGCACGATCCGCATCGGATCGCCGAGATCCAGACGCGGCTGGTCGACATCGACGCCCACTCGGCTCCCGCCCGCGCTGCGGCGATCCTCTCCGGCCTGGGCTTCTCGACATCAGACCAGGCGCGGCCGTGCGCGGAATTTTCCGGCGGCTGGCGCATGCGCGTGGCGCTGGCGGCGACGCTGTTCTCCGCCCCCGATCTCCTGCTGCTGGACGAGCCGACCAACTATCTCGATCTCGAAGGCACGTTGTGGCTCGAGAACTACCTCGCCAATTATCCGCGCACGGTGATCGTGATCAGTCACGACCGCGATCTGCTCGACACCTCGGTCGATCAGATCCTGCACCTCGATCGCGGCAAGCTGACGCTCTACAAGGGCACCTATTCCTCGTTCGAGGAACAGCGCGCGGCGCGCGAATTGCTCGACGCCAAGCACGCCAAGCGGCAGGCCGATGAGCGCAAGCGCCTGCAAGACTTCGTCGACCGCTTCAAGGCGAAGGCCTCCAAGGCGCGGCAGGCGCAGTCGCGCGTGAAGATGCTGGAGCGGATGAAGCCGATCACCGCACTGGTGACCCAGGACGTTCACGAGATCTCGTTCCCGGCGCCGGAGAAGCTGCTGTCGCCGCCGATCATCGCGGTCGATGACGTCTCGGTCGGCTACGAGCCGGGCAAGCCCGTGCTCAACCGCGTGACGCTGCGGGTCGATACCGACGACCGCATCGCCCTGCTCGGCTCCAACGGCAACGGCAAGTCGACGCTGGTCAAGCTCCTGGCGGGCAAGCTCGCGCCGTTCTCGGGGAAGGTCACAAAGGCGGACAAGCTGTCGGTCGGCTATTTCGCCCAGCACCAGGTCGACGAGCTCAATCTCGACGCCTCGCCCTATGATCACATCCGCAAGCTGATGCCCGAGGCGCCGGAGAGCAAGGTGCGCGGCCGCGTCGGCGCGATCGGCTTCTCCGGCAAGGCCGGCGACACGCTGGTGAGAAGCCTGTCGGGCGGCGAGAAGGCGCGGCTGCTGCTCGGGCTTGCGACGTTCTACGCGCCGAACATGATCATCCTCGACGAGCCGACCAACCATCTCGATATCGACAGCCGAGCGGCGCTGGCGGAGGCGATCAACGAATTCCCCGGCGCCGTGATGATGGTCTCGCACGATCGCTATCTGATCGAGGCCTGCGCCGACCGCTTGTGGGTGGTGGCGAACCAGACCGTCACGGCCTATGACGGCGACCTCGACGAATATCGCCGCATGATCCTGTCGGCCAATGACGGACGGCCGGCGTCGCGCGAGCGCGTCAAGGAGCCGGCAAAGCCCGAACGCATCCGCAACGAGAAGCGCGCCTCACCGAGGCAGCGGATCGCGCAGGCCGAGGCCGAGATCGAGCGCATCAACGGCATCATTGCCAAGATCGATACCGCGCTCGCGCTGCCCGATATTTTCACGCGCGATCCGAAGCAGGCAGCGCAGCTGACCAAGGCCCGCGCCGGCGCCGAGAGCGCGCTGCAACGCGCCGAGGAGGAATGGCTGGAAGCCAGCGCCGAGCTCGACGAAGCCGCGAACTAGATTTGACCGACCGGGCGGCCCGCGCATGCAGGCATCGCCCCGCCGCCGCGGCAAAAATGCCCTAACCGTGCGCAGCCTTTTTCTTCTTCGGCTTCGCCGCCTTCGGCTCCGGCACAGGATCCGGGCCGCGTTCGACGGACGACAGGCGTCCCGAGGTGAAGGTGTAGATGCCGGCGCGCGGGCCGCGCGACCAGGTCACCACCGCAACGCGCCCGCCGCCCGGAGCACTGGACAAGTTCACGCTGTCGGGGGCGCCGATACCGCGCACGACGTCGCATTCGGTGTGGCCGAGCGCGACGCTGCCGCCGGTCGGTTGCGGCGGTGGAGCACCGGGAGCCTGCGCGTTCGCGTCAGCGGCGCCCGCCGGCGGCGCCATGCCCGGACAGCTGCCTTCGGCACTGACCAGATCGTCGTTCGTCACGGGTTTATCCGGCGTCAGCGGCGGCGATTCGATCGAGATGTTGCGGATGAACACCCGCCCGGGACGCGAGAACCATTCCGCATCGCGCGAAAACAAGTCGGATCCGGCGCCTGAACAGCCGGCAAGGCCAGGCGCAAGCACCAGCAATGCCAGCAGCGACTTCCGACTGAATGTTCCGTCTCGCACGATCGACAAGGCTCCTACCCCCCATACCTAAGGGCTTGTCCGAACATCACTTTGCGGCATGACCGTGACCCGCCCCAGGAATCCCAGAGAAACGTCGAATTATCATTAATTAGTCGACATCGCTATTGGCGCCGCTGCCAGCGTCCCCGCTCGTCGGTCTGCCAATAGGTGACCTCGAAGCCGCGCGCCTTGCAGGCGGTCCAGCTTTCCCGCGCTGACGCGACCGCGTCGGGGTCGTCGCCGTTGAACACCAGGACCACCCGCTCGTAGCTGTCGCAGTCGGCCGGCAGCACCGCATTGTCGACCAGGAAGCGGACATTGGCCCGGTTCGGATTGCCCTCCTCGATCGACAGGATGATCGGCTGGTCCTGCGCATCGGCGACACGCGAGGTCGCGTGCGGCAGGAATGAATCGTCGCTGTAGGTCCACAGATGCGCGTCGAGCGTCTCGGCGCGCTCCTGCGACGTCGATTGCACGACCACGCGCCAGCCGCGCTCGAGCGATTTCTCGAGCAGCGGCGGCAGCACGCTCTCCAGCGTCATGTTCTGCAGATGGTAGAACAGAACCTCGGTCATGCGCCGGCTGACAGTCTGTTATTTCTTGGCTTCATAATAGTCGGACACCAGTCGCTCGAGCAGCCGGACGCCGTAGCCCGAACCCCAGCTCTGATTGATCTCGGTCTTCGGCGCCCCCATCGCGGTGCCGGCGATGTCGAGATGGGCCCAGGGCGTGCCGTCGACGAAGCGCTGCAGGAACTGCGCTGCCGTGATCGAGCCGCCATTGCGCCCGCCGGTGTTCTTCATGTCGGCGAATTGCGAGTCGATCTGCTTGTCGTATTCGGGACCGAGCGGCATGCGCCACACCTTCTCGCCGGTCTCGAGGCCGACCTTGGCGAGGCGCTCGGCGAGCTCGTCGTTGTTGGAGAACATGCCGGCGTGATCGGTACCGAGCGCGACCATGATCGCGCCGGTCAGCGTCGCGAGATCGACCATGAATTTCGGCTTGATCTTCTTGGCGACGTACCAGAGCACGTCGGCGAGCACGAGGCGCCCCTCGGCGTCGGTGTTGATGATTTCGATGGTCTGGCCGGACATCGAGGTGACGATGTCGCCCGGACGCTGCGCGTTGCCGTCGGGCATGTTCTCGACGAGCCCGATGGCGCCGACGGCGTTGACGCGCGCCTTGCGCGCCGCGAGCGCGTGCATCAATCCGACGACGCAGGCCGCACCGCCCATGTCACCCTTCATATCCTCCATGCCGCCGGCCGACTTGATGGAGATGCCGCCCGTGTCGAAGCAGACGCCCTTGCCGACGAACGCGACCGGCGCCTCGCTCTTCTTGCCGCCGTTCCAGCGCATGATCACGGTGCGGCCGGGCCGCACCGAGCCCTGCGCGACGCCGAGCAGCGCGCCCATGCCGAGCTTGGTCATCGCCTTGACGTCGAGCACCTCGACGGTGACGCCGAGCTTGCGAAGCTGGCTTGCGCGGCGTGCGAACTCTTCGGGGTACAGCACGTTCGGCGGCTCGTTGACGAGCTCGCGCGCCAGGTTCACGCCGTCGACGATGGACGCTTCGGGCGCGAACGCCTTCCTGGCGGCAGCGACGTCATCGACGGCGATCGAGACCTCGGCGCGCACGGTGCTGTCCTCGCCGTCCTTCTTCCTGGTCTTGTAGCGGTCGAACTTGTAGGCGCGCAGCCGGACGCCGGTGGCGATCGCAGCGGCCTGGCTTGCTGCCATCGCGGCATCGGGCAGTTCCGCGATGACGGTCATCGCCGCGCTGCCGGCGTTCAGCTTGCCGGTCATCACGCCGCCGAACTTGAGAAAATCCTTCTCCTTGAGGTCGGCCACCTTGCCGGTGCCGATCACGATCAGCCGGTCGGCCTTGATTCCCTCGGGCGCCAGGATGTCGAGGGATGCCCCGCTCTTGCCCTTGAACTGGTTGGCGGCGGCCGCCCGCTTGACCGTCTCGGCGGCGGTTCCCAGCGCCTTCCTTGTGGCGGCTCCCAGCTTCAATTGCTCGTCGCAAAAGGTGACCAGAATGCCGCGAGCGGACGCGGAGAATGGGACAAAGCCGACCTTGACGGCGTCGGACATAGGAAAATCCTCCAGAACTCAGGGTGTTGCTCGGACCTGAGGCGGTCCTTCGGGCACTCGGGGTGAGCATTGCGATGGCGGTCCGGAACACCCCGGACCGGGTTTGCCACCCACTATGACCTGTCGGCCGCGCCGCTGCCAAGCGCCGGAGTGGCCGGAAGGTCACAAAAGCGAATAATTAACCATAAATTAAGCGTGCCTTGGCTCGGCCATTTTGTTGACGGATCAAAGGGATGCTAGTGAGAGAGCGGATAGAGAGTGAGCCGGACGGGTCCGCGGCTCGACCATAGGGGAACCCGGGTTGACGGGGTTGGTCGAAAGCCGTGCGTCTGGTTGCGTGCTGGGGGTTTTGGGGGCCGTGCGGTAGCGATGGGGTCGATCGACAAGTACATCTTCAAAACGACGCTGGCGTCGTTTGCGCTTGTCCTGGTCAGCCTCACCGGCGTGATCTGGATTACGCAGGCGTTGCGCGGCATCGACCTGATGACGAGCCAGGGTCAGACCATCCTCACCTTCCTCGGCATCACCGGCCTCGTGATTCCGGCCCTGATCCTGATCATCGCGCCGATCGCGCTGATGATCGCGATCTCCCACACGCTGAACAAGCTCGCGACCGATTCCGAGATCATCGTGATGAACGCGGCCGGGTTCTCGCCGTTCCGGCTGTTCTACCCGTTCTTCTACGCCACCTGCGTGGTGGCGGCGCTGGTCGCCTTCATCGGCGCCTATCTTGCCCCCGACGGCATGCGCCGAATCAAGCAGTGGGATGCCGAGATCACGGCCGACGTGCTGACCAACATCCTGCAGCCCGGCCGCTTCGCCCAGCTCGACCAGAACCTGACGATTCGCATCCGCGAGCGCCAGCCGGGCGGCGTGCTCGGCGGCGTTTTCGTCGACGATCGGCGCGATCCGCAGCAGCGCGTCACCATCATCGCCGACCACGGCACCGTGCTGAAGAACGAGAGCGGCTCGTATCTGGTGCTGGAGGACGGCAATCTCGAGCGATTCGAAGCCGGCAAGCGCGATCCGACGCTGGTGGTGTTTCAGCGCTACGCCTTCGACATGTCGAAATTCTCGCAGGGCCGCGACGTCACCCTCGGAATTCGCGAGCGTTACCTCTGGGAGCTGATATGGCCGGACGAGAACGATCCGACCTATCAGCAGCTGTCCGGCCAGTTCTTCGCGGAGCTGCATGATCGCTTCATGGCGCCGATCTATCCGTTTGCGTTCGCGGCCCTCACCTTTGCCTTCCTCGGCGCGCCGCGCACCACGCGCCAAAGCCGCAATTTCTCGATCGGCGGCTCGGTGTTCGCGGTGTTCGGCCTGCGCATGGTCGGATTCGCCTGCTCGGTGATGGCGGTGAAGACGCCGATCGCAGCACTGGTGCAATATCTGATGCTGTTCGCCGGCATCGGCATCGGACTCTGGATGATCATCGGCGGCGTGGTCGTCGAACCGCCGCCGCGGCTGATGGAAGCCATCAACAGGAACAACGAGCGCTTTGCGCGCCTCTTCCGGAGGCCGGCAACCGCATGAGCATGGTCACAAACACGCTCGGGCGTTACTTCGCCGGCCGCTTCGTGATCGCGGCGGTGGGCGTGTTCGCGGGCATCTTCGTGCTGCTCGTGCTGGTCGACTACATCGAGATGGTGCGCAAGACGTCCGGCCTGGTCGGCGCCTCCGCCATCACCGTCGCCGAGACCTCGCTGTTCCGCGTGCCGCAACTGCTCGAGAAGCTGATGCCGTTCTGCGTGCTGATCGGCGCGATGACCTGCTATCTCGCGCTGTCGCGGCGGCTCGAACTCGTGGTGGCGCGCGCCGCCGGCGTCTCGGCCTGGCAATTCATCTCGCCGGCGCTGGCCAGCGCGATCGTGCTCGGCATCTTTGCGACCACGGCCTACAATCCGGTGTCGGCCAATCTGCGCGAGCTCTCCAAGCGGATGGAGGCCGAGCTGTTCGGCTCCGCGCCGGGCGGCGGCATCCAGGACGCCTCGGGCTTCTGGCTCAACCAGATCAACGATGAAGGTCAGGCCATCATCAATGCGGCCCGCAGCGAACAGCAGGGCGTCCGGCTGACCGGCCTCACGGTGTTCCGATTCGATACGGCGCTGCAGTTCAAGGAACGAATCGAAGCCCGCGAAGCGGTGCTCGAAGAAGGCCGCTGGGTGTTCTCCGGAGTACGCCGATACACCCTCGACAAGGCTCCGGTGGACCAAGACACCTTCTATCTGACCACCACCCTTACCCCGGCACAGGTGCGCAACAGTTTCTCCACTCCCGAAACTGTGTCCTTTTGGCAACTGCCGAACTACATCCGCTCGTCGGAGAGCTCAGGGTTCGCGACGGCCGGCTATCGGTTGCAGTATCACAAGCTCATCGCACAGCCGTTTTTGCTGGCTGCGATGGTGATGTTGGCGGCTTCTGTGAGCCTGCGCTTCTTTCGGATGGGCGGCGTGCAGAAGATGGTTTTGAGTGGCGTGGGCGCAGGCTTTCTGCTCTACGTGCTTTCGAAAGTAACTGAAGATTTGAGCAAGGCTGAGTTGATGCATCCCATCGCTGCGGCGTGGTTGCCTGTCGTTGTGGGTAGCCTCACCGGTTTCTTAGCCTTGCTGTACCAGGAGGACGGGTAGTGGCTAGTGTCGCCGCCCGCCAGTTGAGGTCGCCTGCTCTCAGGCGGCGCAGTGCCCTGCGCCGTCAACGGAGCCGCATGGCCGCGTTTGGCGTCTCGATTTCTGCTCTCCTCACCGCGTTCATTGTGGTCAGCGCACTCGACGTCGTCGCGTCGACGCCGGCCGCCGCGCAGGCGTTCACCTACAATCCGCGTCCGCCGAAGCCGGTCCGCCCGCCGGCCAAGAATGACGGGCAGATGCTCGTTCAGGCGACCGAGGTCGACTACGACTACAACAACTCGCGCATCTCGGCCGTCGGCAACGTCCAGATGTTCTACAACGGCACCAGCGTCGAGGCCGACAGGGTCATCTACGACCAGAAGACCAAGCGTCTTCATGCCGAAGGCAACATCCGCATGACCGATGCGGAAGGCAAGATCACCTACGCCAACATCATGGATCTCAGCGACGACTACCGCGACGGTTTCGTCGATTCGCTGCGCGTCGATACCGAAGACCAGACCCGCATGGCGGCGACTCGCGCCGATCGGTCGAGCGGCAATTACACGGTGTTCGACAACGGCGTTTATACCGCCTGCGCGCCCTGTAAGGATGATCCGAAGAAGCCGCCGCTCTGGCAGGTCAAGGGCGCGCGCATCATCCATAACCAGACCGAGAAGATGCTCTATTTCGAGAACGCCCAACTCGAATTCTTCGGCGTTCCGATGGCGTATCTGCCCTACTTCTCGACGCCCGATCCGACCGTGAAGCGGAAGAGCGGCTTCCTGATGCCGGGCTTCACCTCGTACACGGCGTTCGGCTACGGCGTCGAAATTCCCTATTACTGGGCGATCGCGCCTGACATGGACGCGACCTTCAATCCGCGCATCACGTCCAAGCAGGGCGTGCTGCTGCAGACCGAGTTCCGCCAGCGTCTGGCGGACGGCTCCTATCAGATCCGGTTGTACGGCATCGACCAGCTCGATCAGGACGCCTTCAAGGGCCAGCCGGGCGACCGTCAATTCCGCTGGGGCATCGACACCAAGGGTCAGTTCGCGCTGAACGACAAATGGGTCTGGGGCTGGGACGGCGTCCTGCTGTCCGACTACTTCTTCATGTCCGACTATCGGCTCGCCCAGTACAAGGATCCGTTCGGATCGTTCCTGTCGCTGCCGACCGAGGCGATCTCGCAGCTCTATCTGACCGGTGTCGGCAACCGCAGCTTCTTCGACGCGCGCGCGATCTACTATCTGAGCTACTCGGGTAACCAGAACCAGGTGCCCGTGGTCGCGCCCGTGATCGACTACAACAACGTGATCAACAGCAACATCCTGGGTGGCGAGCTCAGCTACAAGCTGAACTTCGTCAACCTGAACCGCGAGACCGCGGTGTTCGACCCGATCACGACGACCGCCAACACCAACGGCCTGTGCTTGACCACATCGGCCGATCCGTTGGCGCGCACGCCCTCGCAGTGCCTGCTGCGCGGCATGCCGGGCACCTACACGAGGCTGACGGCCGAGGCGCAGTGGCGCAAATCCTATACCGACCCGCTCGGCCAGATCTGGACGCCGTTCGCCAGCGTCCGCGCCGATGCCATCAACGCCGACATCTCGAACCAGCCGGGCGTTTCCAACTTCCTGCCGGTCGGCGACACCCAGACGGTTCGACTAATGCCGACCGTCGGCTTCGAATACCGCTACCCCTTCATCAACGTGCAGCCGTGGGGCACGACGACCGTCGAGCCGATCGCGCAGGTCATCATCCGGCCCAACGAGCCCGACGCCGGCAGGCTGCCGAACGAGGACGCGCAGAGCCTGGTGTTCGACACCTCGAACCTGTTCGCGGTCGACAAATTCTCCGGCTACGACCGCGTCGAAGGCGGCGGCCGCGCCAATGTCGGCGTGCAGGCCACCACGCAGTTCGATCGCGGCGGCAGCATCAAGGCGATGTTCGGACAGTCCTACCAGATGTTCGGCCTGAACTCGTTCGCGGTCGCCGACGTCACCAACACCGGCGTCGACTCAGGCCTGCAGAATCCGCGCTCGGATTATGTCGCGAGCCTCGCCTATTCGCCCAACCGCACCTATACGTTCAGCGTCCGCTCGCGGATGGACGAGGCGACCTGGAACATCAACCGGTTCGAGGCCACGGCAAGCGCGAATTTCGACCGCTGGTCGGTGGCCGTGACGTATGGCGACTATGCCGCGCAGCCGGAACTCGGCTACCTGACGCGCCGCGAGGGCATCCTCACCAGCGGCTCGGTCAAGGTGGCGTCGAACTGGGTGGTCCAGGGCGCAGCGCGCTGGGATCTTGAAGCGAACAAGATCAACCAGTATGCCTTCGGCGCGGGCTATGTGGACGACTGCTTCGTGCTGGCCGCCAACTATGTCACGTCCTATACCTATCAGGCCGGTTCGCAGCCGCCCGTCCTCAGCCACGCGATCATGTTCCAGATCGGGCTGCGGACGATCGCTCAGACCTCCACGACCAGCAGTTCGGCTGGCATGCAGTAGCGAACGGAGTTCTGCCAGGGGGGCTTGTATTGCCCGTGGGCCTGTGGGCCCCGGCTTGGATTGGTTTAAACGACTGACATGACCATCATGACGACCGCTAGCCTGCCAACACGCCGCCATTCGCTAGTGTTGAGTTCCCTGCTGGCTCTTTTCCTCCTGCTCGGGAGCGGTGCGCGACTGCACGCCCAGACCATCGCCGTGATGGTCAATGGCGAACCCATCACCAATTACGACATCGAGCAGCGCTCGAAGCTGAACGCCCTGACTGGCGGCAAGACCCCCGATCGGAAGACCGTTCTCGACGAGTTGATCGACGAGAAGCTGAAGATCAAGGAAGCCAAGAAGTTCGGCGTTGATCCCTCCGCCGGCGATATCGATCAGTCTTTCGGCGGCATGGCGCAGCGGATGCGGCTTTCGGGCGACCAGCTCACCAAGGTGCTGGAGGGCAAAGGCATCCGCCCGGACACGCTGAAGCAGCGCATCAGGGCCGACATGGTCTGGACCAGCCTGGTCCGCGGCCGCTTCAAGGAGAGCCTGCAGGTCGGCGAAAAGGACGTCGCCACCGCGGTCAAGGAGACCGGTGACGCCCCCGACGCCGAGGCGTTCGAATACCGTATGCAGCCGTTCGTCCTGATCGTGCCCCGCGGCGCGCCGCAGTCGGAATTCGAGGGACGCCGCAAGGAAGCCGACCAGCTGCGCGAGCGCGTGACCAGCTGCGACGAGGCCAACACCTTCTTCAAGGCGATGCGCAACGCCGCGATCCGCGAAATCGTCGTCAAGACATCGGCCGACCTGCCGCAGTCGCTGCGCGACATCCTGGACAAGACCCCGGTCGGCCACCTCACCCCTCCCGAGGTCACCAAGCAGGGCATCGAAATGGTCGCCCTCTGCGGCCGGAAGGCAACCACCGTCGACACGCCGAAGAAGCGTGAGATGCGGGAGAAGATGTACGTGCAGAAGTACGAGGCGAAGTCGAAGGCCTACCTGCAGGACGTCCGAAAAGCCGCGATGATCGAATACCCAGGCGGGCGATGATCGACTATCGTTGACGCATGGCTCAACCCCTCGCACTGACATCCGGCGAGCCCGCAGGCATCGGCCCCGACATCACGCTCGCCGCATGGCTGCGGCGCCGCGAACTCGATCTCCCGCCGTTCTATCTGCTCGGTGACCGCGCCGCCCTTGCCGAACGCGCGAAGACCCTGGGCCTCGCCGTCGAGTTCGCCGAAGTCAGCGCCGAGGAAGCATCCGCAGCATTTGCACGCGCCCTCCCCGTCATTGCGACCGGCAAGGCGGCGACGGCGCGTCCGGGCAAGCCTGACGGAACCAGTGCCGATGCGGCGCTGGCGTCGATCCGCCAGGCCGTCGCCGACGTCGCCTCCGGCAAGGCCGCCGCCGTCGTCACCAATCCGATCGCCAAGAACGTGCTGTACCGCGCCGGCTTCCGTCATCCCGGCCACACCGAGTTCCTCGCCGAGCTTGCCGCCCGCGGCGGGCACGCGCCGCAGCCGGTGATGATGCTGTGGTCGCCGGCGCTCGCCGTCGTTCCGGTCACGATCCACGTGTCGGTGCGCGAGGCGCTGGCGCAATTGACGACCGACCTGATCGTGTCGACCGCGCGGATCGTGGTCGCGGACATGAAGGCGCGGTTCGGTCTCGCGGCGCCGCGGCTCGCCATTGCCGGCCTCAACCCGCATGCCGGCGAAGACGGCACGCTCGGCATGGAAGACGTCGAGACCGTCGCGCCCGCGGTCGATATCCTGCGCCGCGAAGGCATCGCCGCCCGCGGCCCGCTGCCGGCCGACACCATGTTCCACGCCGCTGCGCGCGAGACCTATGACTGCGCGATCTGCATGTATCACGACCAGGCGCTGATCCCGATCAAGACCGTCGCGTTTGAGGACGCGGTCAACGTCACGCTCGGCCTGCCCTTCATCCGCACGTCGCCCGATCACGGCACCGCGTTCGATATTGCCGGCACCGGCAAGGCCAATCCCTCGAGCCTGGTCGCCGCGCTGCGGCTCGCCGCGCGCATGGCCGCGGCATCGAGCTAGGTGAGTACGATCGACGATCTGCCGCCGCTGCGCGACATCATTCGCGAGCATTCGCTGTCGGCGCGCAAATCGCTCGGCCAGAACTTTCTGCTCGATCTCAATCTCACGGCGCGCATTGCGCGCGCCGCGGGTCCGCTGGAAGACTGCACCGTGATCGAGGTCGGGCCCGGCCCCGGCGGACTGACGCGCGCACTGCTTGCGATGGGCGCCAAGCGCGTGATCGCGATCGAACGTGACGAGCGCGCGCTTGCCGCGCTCGACTACATCGTCAAGCGCTATCCCGGCCGCATCGAGATCGTGCATGGCGATGCGCAGCGCTTCGACCCGCGTCCCCTGCTTGATGGCGGCAAGGCCAAGATCGTCGCCAACCTGCCCTACAACATCGCAACCCAGCTCTTGGTCGACTGGCTGTCGATCGAGCCGTGGCCGCCCTGGTACGACACCATGGTGCTGATGTTCCAGCGCGAGGTCGCCGAGCGCATCGTCGCCCATGAGGACGAGGAGGCGTATGGCCGGCTCGCGGTGCTCGCCAACTGGCGCGCCGAGACCAAGATCCTGTTCGACATTTCGCCCGCAGCCTTCGTGCCGCAACCGAAGGTCACGTCCTCGGTGGTACGATTGATACCGCGTGCCGCGCCCAAGCCGTGCGACCGCCGCATGCTCGAGCAGGTCGCGGCCGCCGCCTTCGGCCAGCGCCGCAAGATGCTGCGCCAGAGCCTGAAATCGCTCTCAGTCGATCCGGCGCGGCTTGCCGCCGCAGCCGATATCGACGCGACGCGGCGCGCCGAAACCATTCCGGTTTCGGGCTTTGTTGCCATGGCGCGTGAATTGGCCGATATACGGTCCACAAAATAGAACAACAGGAGAAAACGTAATGGCGCGTATGGTTCGCCAATCCCTCGTCAAATTCGATGCACCGCTGTGCGAAACCATCGTCGACACGCCGAAGCCCCAGGGACGCGAAGTGCTGGTGCGCATCGAGCGCTGCGGCCTGTGCCATTCCGATCTCCACATCCAGGACGGTTACGCCGATCTCGGCGGCGGCAAGAAGCTCGACACCACCCGCGGCATGACCCTGCCCTTCACGCTCGGCCACGAGATCGCGGGCGTGGTCGACGAGGTCGGCCCCGATGCGCCGAAGGATCTGGTCGGAACCAAGAAGGCGGTCTTCCCCTGGATCGGCTGCGGCCAGTGCCGCGACTGTCTCGCCGGCGACGAAAACCTCTGCGTCAAGCAGCGCTTCCTCGGCGTCTCGATCGACGGCGGCTTCGCCACCCATGTGCTGGTGCCCGACGCAAAATACCTGCTCGATTACGATCCGCTGCCGGTCAACCAGGCGGCCACGTTGATGTGCTCCGGCGTGACGGCCTACGGCGCGCTGAAGCGCCTGGTCGACCGTCCGCGCCAGCGCAATCTGCTGCTGATCGGGCTCGGCGGCGTCGGCATGATGGGCCTGTCGTTCGCGCAGGCGATGTTCAAGCAGCCGATCACGGTTGCCGATCTCAGCCCCGCGGCGCGCGAGACCGCGCTGAAGAACGGCGCGGCCGCCGCCTACGATCCCGCGGAGCCTGACGTCGTCAAGCGCATGCTGAAGGAAAGCGACGGCGGTTTCGACGGCGTGGTCGATTTCGCCGGCAACGAGAAGTCGATGGCGTTTGCGGTGCCGACCGTCGCACGCGGCGGCAAGATCGTGGTGTCCGGCCTGATGGGCGGCCAGTTCACGCTGCCGATGGTGCAATGGGTCTACAAGCGCATGACCATCGAAGGCTTCATGGTGGGCACGCTGGCCGAAGGCCAGGAGCTGATGGCGCTCGCCCGCGCCGGCAAGATCAAGCCGACGCCGATGAAGGAAGAGCCAATGGCCGACGTCCAGAAATGGATCGACGAGTTGCGCGCCGGCAAGGTGGTGGGACGTATCGTTCTGAAGAACTAGCAAGCACGTCCCGCCGGCCTCGCCCGACCAAATGGGAGAGGACGCGAATGAGGATACGTTCGACGATCCAGGCATGGGCGGCGCTCGCGCTCGCCCTCGCCGCGACGCCGGCCTTTGCGCAAAAGCATTACGGGCCCGGCGTCACCGACAGTGACATCAAGATCGGCACCACGACGCCCTATAGCGGTCCGGCGTCGGCCTATTCGGCCGGCGCGATCTCGATCACCGCCTATTTCGCGATGATCAACGATCAGGGCGGCGTCAATGGCCGCAAGATCAACTTCATCAGCCTCGATGATGCCTACAGCCCGCCCAAGACGGTCGAGCAGATCCGCCGCCTGATCGAGAGCGACGAGGTGCTGTTCCTCGTCAACCCGGTCGGCACCGCACCCAACATGGCGGTGGTCAAATACGTCAACCAGAAGCAGGTGCCGCATCTGTTCGTCGGATCAGGCGCTACGATCTTCAACGATCCCGAGCATTATCCGTGGACGATGAGCTGGACGCCGCATTACGCGTCCGAGGGCGAGATCTACGCCAGGTACATCCTGTCGACGCTGCCGGACGCCAGGATCGGCATCCTCGCGCAGAACGACGATCTCGGCCGCGACTACGTGCTGGGCTTCAAGCGCGGGCTCGGCGACAAGGCTGCATCGATGATCGTGTCACAACAGGCCTACAACACCAGCGATCCCACCGTGGATTCGCAGATCGTGTCGCTGAAGGCCGCGGGCGCCAACGCGCTGTTCATCGCCGCGGTGCCGAAATTCGCGGCGCAAGCCATCCGCAAGGCCTACGACATCGACTGGCACCCGCAGGAGTTCCTCTCCAGCGTCGGCTCCTCGATCGCGGGCGCGATCCGTCCTGCGGGCTTCGAGGCTGCCAAGGGCGTGATCTCCGCGGCCTATCAGAAAGACCCTGCCGATCCGCAGTGGAAGGATGATCCGGCGATGCAGGCGTGGAACGTCTGGATGGACAAGTACAACCAGCACGTCGACAAGAGCGACTATTACGCACCCTACGGCTACAACATCGGCTACGCAGTCGTGCAGATCCTCAAGCAGTGCGGCAACGACCTGACGCGCGAGAACGTCATGAAGCAGGCCTCGCATCTCGACATGGAACTGCCGCTGCTGCTGCCCGGCATCCGCCTGCGGACCTCGCCGACCGACCTGCGGCCGATCAAGCAAATGCGCCTGGTCCGCTTCAACGGCCAGCGCTACGTGCTGTTCAGCGACGTGCTCGAAAGCAACTGAACGTTCGCGCGTTGCCGGAACTTTGCGTCGCCGCGCGCTTTGCAATCCGGGGCGCTACGCGCGGCCAGGCCATCGGCTCCTCGGTCTCCGGCCCGCCGCAATTGCGACACGCGGCGAGCCCCAATTAAGCCCTATCCGTTCCGGATTTGCGGCGCATTGCGACCCAACTCTTTGCCGAGATTGGTTTCACCAGCGTTTGCGTAAAAAAAGAAATACCGGGGACGTGTATGTCAAATCGTTCAGCGAAATTCGCTGCGGCGCTCGCCGCCGCCAGCATCATGGCCGGCGCCAACTTCGGCGCCATGGCCCAGAACGCCGCCAATACGGCGAGCACCGGTACGGCGGCGGGCACCAAGACGGCCGACACCTGTCAGTCCGCGCCGAAGGGAACCGCGCCTGCGGGAAGCCACTGGTTCTATCATCTCGACCGCAGCACCCAGAAGAAGTGCTGGTACCTCGGTGACGCCAAGAACAAGGTTGTCGCCAAGACCGCCACTGCGCAGCAACAGCCTGCGGCCGCGCCGGATACCGCGACAGCCGACGCAACGCCGCCGCAGAGCCAGTCGGCTCCGACGACAACGCCGCCGCCGGCGATGCGCAAATCGGTCGCCGATGCCCATGCCGAGTGGCCCTCGCCGCAGGCCGCGGCCGCGCCAATCGCAAGCCCCGATGCCGGTCAGCCCAACGCCACGGCAGCGACAAGCGATCCGGCGGCGTCAGCCGCGCCCGCCGGCGCGAACGCCCAATCATCCGAGGTGAACGCCAGGTGGCTGGATTCATCGAGCATGGCCGGAACCAACGGAACCCGGCACGCGACAGACCAGCCGACCATGGTCGCGCAGGCCGATGCGACACAGCAACAGGCGGCCGCGCCGGCACCTGCCGCGTCCGCCACAGCCGAGACGCCCGCGGAGAAGTCACCGTCCTCGACACAGATGCTGCTGATCGTGATGGTCGGCGCTTTGGCGCTGGCCGGCCTCGTCAGCGCGCTGGTGTTCGGGCTGACGCGCACGCGGACGCCACCCTACCAGATCAACGACGAGTGGCGCGCGCCCTGGGCTTCTCTGCACACCGAACCGGCGCCGCCGATGTCCGTCGTCAGCCGCGACCGTCCGCTGCGTCTGTCGGAGGTAACCCCGCGCCGTGCAGAGACGCCGGTTCCGCGCCGCACCGCCGAGACATCTGTTCCGCGGCGCGCCGAACCGCCGGCGCCCCGCCGCCAGACTGCGCGCACGCCGGAACAAACCAATCAGGACAACCAGCAGATCGCCGCGATGCTGCAGCGGCTGGCGCGCAGCGCGGCGAACTAGACCGGGAATGAGATGTGATGCGATCCCGGCGATCGCATCACATCGCGGGGCGCTACTTCTCGAGCTGACGCTGCAGGCCGCGCACGAATTCGGTGAGGCCGGTGCGGCGCTCACGCTTTAAGCGCTCGGCTTTCAGGATCGACTGCACTTCCGCAAACGCGTGGTCGACGTTCTGGTTGACGACGATGTAGTCGTATTCCGCCCAATGGCTCAGCTCGTGGGTGGCGCGGTTCATCCGCCCGCGGATGACCTCCTCCGAATCCTGCGCACGGGTGTGCAGCCGCTTCTCGAGATCGGCGGCTGACGGCGGCAGGATGAAGACGCTGACCACGTCGGCGCGGGCCTTCTCGCGCAACTGCTGGGTGCCCTGCCAGTCGATGTCGAACAGCACGTCCTCGCCGGCCGCGAGCGCAGCCTCGACCGGCGCGCGCGGCGTGCCGTAGCGGTTGTCGAACACGGTGGCCCATTCCAGGAGCTCACCCTGCTTGGCCATCGCCTCGAACTTCGTCTTGTCGACGAAGAAATAGTCGCGGCCTTCGACCTCGCCCGGCCGCTTCGAGCGCGTGGTCGCCGACACCGACATTTTCAGCCCCGGCATGCGGTCGATCAGCATGCGCGACAGCGTCGTCTTGCCGGCGCCCGAGGGCGACGACAGGACGAACATCAGTCCGCGCCGCTCAACGCCGTCAAAACCCTGCGCCGTCATCATTCACTCCAGATTCTGGACCTGTTCGCGGAATTGCTCGACCACGTTCTTCATTTCAAGCCCGGTATTGGTCAGCTCGACGTCGTTCGACTTCGAGCAGCAGGTGTTGACCTCGCGGTTGAACTCCTGGGCGAGGAAGTCGAGCCGCCGGCCGACCGGGCCGCCCTTGCCGATCATCTCGCGTACCTGGGCGACGTGCGAGGCGATGCGGTCGAGCTCCTCGCGGATATCGGCCTTGGTGGCGATCAGGATCGCCTCCTGGCTCAGCCGGTCGGCGTCGAAGCGATCGGAGGTTTCCAGCAGCGCTGCGATCTGCTCGGCAAGCCGAGCCTTGATCGCCTCGGGCTTGCGGCCGGGCGCCGCCTCGGCGCGCTTGGCGAGCCGCTCGATCTCGTCCATCCGCTGCATCAGGATCTGGCCCAGCGCATCGCCCTCGCGGCGGCGCATCTCGACGAGGCTGCCGAGCGCCTGCTCGAAGGCCACCGCCGCAGCCTGGCGCGCCGCCTTGTCCTCGTCCTCGTTGCTCTCGGGCTCGACCACCTCGATGACGCCCTTGATGCCGAGCAGTCCGTCGATGCTCGGCGCCACCGCGTCGATCCGCTGCGCCAGCGTGCCGGCAACCTTCACGACGGCGGCGAGCACGTCCTCATTGATGCGGATGGTCTGCGCCGCGTCGGTGCGCTTGACGCTGAGATTGGCGTAGACGGTGCCGCGCGACAGCAGCTCGCCGGCGCGCTTCTTGGCCAGGGCTTCCAGTTCGTCCCAGCCCGGCGGCAACCGCAGCCGCAGGTCAAAGCCCTTGGCGTTGACCGACTTCAGCTCCCACTCGAACGTATAGGGACCACTTGCGCCATGGCTTCGGGCAAAGCCAGTCATGCTCGACAGCGCCATCGCGTGAAACTCTCCAACAGAAGGATATGGGACTCACCCGGAGCCTGCGAGACTCGTGGGGAGCCGGGGCGACCTTAAAACGGATTCCGTGAAAGTGGAATTACGTCCACCTTCGGAAAACGCAGAGCTAAAGCAATGATCCGGAAAAGCGGTGAACGATTTTCCGAAAGATCATGCTCAAACAGGAAGCTAGAGCGCGATGATCGCATCGCGCTTTAGCGCTGCACGACCGGCGGCGAATTGGTCTGCTGGGCGGCGCCCTGGCGACCGCCGCGCGGCGGCTTCTTTTGGTTGGTTGGCTTCGGCGGCGTGGCCGCCGTGGGATTGCTGTCGGTGCCGCCCGGGGCTGCGGCGGCAGGCGCCGGATCATCCGCGGGCTCGACGGTGTCGTTCTGGATCTGCTTTTCCGAGGCGCGCAGCTTGGCGACGTTCCTGGCGTGCTGGTCGTAGGTTTCGGTGAAGGCGTGGCCGCCGGTTCCGTCGGCCACGAAGAACAGGTCGCGCGTGCGCGCCGGGTTGGCGGTCGCCTCCAGCGAGGCGCGGCCGGGATTGGCGATCGGTCCGGGCGGCAGGCCGTCGATCACATAGGTGTTGTAGGGTGACGGCTGCGTGATCTCGCTGCGCTTGATCGGGCGCCCCAGCGTTCCCTTGCCGCCGACCAGTCCGTAGATGATGGTCGGATCGGACTGCAGCTTCATCTTCTGGCGCAGGCGGTTGACGAACACCGCGGCGACACGGCTGCGCTCATCGGCGCGGCCGGTTTCCTTCTCGACGATCGAGGCCAGGGTCACCAGCTGGTCCGGCGACTTCAGCGGCGTGTCGGTGTTGCGGCGTTCCCAGATCTCGGCGAGCACGCGCTTCTGCGCCTGCTGCAAACGCTGGATCACCTGGTCGCGCGTGGTGCCGCGCGGGAATTTGTAGGTCTCCGGCAGCAGCGTGCCCTCGCGCGGGATTTCGCGCACCGAGCCGGTGAAGATGTCGTTGTCGGAGAGCCGCGACACGATCTGCTCGGAGGTCAGGCCTTCCGGGATGGTGATGGCGTGCTGCACCACCTTGCCGTCGACGATGGTGGCGATGACGTCGCGCAGGCTCGCATTCTTCTGGAACGAGTATTCGCCGGGCTTCAGATCGGAGCTCGCCTTCAGCGCAAACACGCCGCCGATGAAGACCCACGGATTGACGTTGATCACACCCTC
Source organism: Bradyrhizobium sp. USDA 3364 (assembly GCF_054056355.1). NCBI lineage: Bacteria > Pseudomonadati > Pseudomonadota > Alphaproteobacteria > Hyphomicrobiales > Nitrobacteraceae > Bradyrhizobium > Bradyrhizobium sp. USDA 3364. Next base: position 6,530,899 of record NZ_JBSRYG010000002.1, on the reverse strand, counting down.
GCGCAACAGCACATCGGCGATGTCGCGCTTGCCCGCGCGCGCGGGGATGTTGACGATCTTGTCTTCCTGCAGCGGCCCCGGCGATTCCAGCGCCTGCTTGCCGTAGTAGTAGGTCGCTCCGGCGCCGATCATCAGGATGATCAGGATCGTGAAGATCGCATTGCCGACGATCACGAAGGGATTACGGGCGCGATCCGAGCGCTTGGGCGGCGGCGGAACCTGTTCCGGCTCCAGCGCGGCACGTGGACTCCTCGGTGAAATGGGCGGCCTCTCACTCATCGATGCAAACCAATATCCTGCCGGTTGAATCGTGGCCGGACAAACCCCTGCCCTGCCAATAGCATACGCCCGCTATTAGGAGTCACCGCGGAATACGGCAAAACGGTGGACTAGTTCTAAAGACCTACTAATTGGTCACGCGCTGCACGATCACGGAAGCGTTTGTGCCGCCGAAACCGAAGGAATTGGACAGCGCCACATTGACGTCACGCTTGCGCGACGTATGCGGCACGAGATCGATCGCCGTTTGCACCGACGGATTGTCGAGATTGATGGTCGGCGGTACCACATTGTCGCGAATCGCCAGAACCGCGAAAATCGCCTCGATCGCACCGGCGGCGCCGAGCAGATGTCCGGTCGCGGATTTGGTCGACGACATCGAAACCTTCGAGGCCGCGTTGCCGAGCAGACGCTCGACCGCGCCGAGCTCGATCTCGTCGCCGACCTGCGTCGAGGTGCCGTGCGCGTTGATGTAGTCGAGGTCGGATGCGGCGAGGCCGGCGCGCTTCAGCGCCATGGTCATGCTGCGGAAGCCGCCATTGCCGTCCGGCGGCGGCGAGGTGATGTGAAACGCATCGCCCGACAGGCCGTAACCGGTGACCTCGGCGTAGATCTTCGCGCCGCGGCGCTTCGCATGCTCGTATTCCTCGAGCACGAGGATGCCGGCGCCCTCGCCCATCACGAAGCCGTCGCGATCCTTGTCGTAAGGCCGCGATGCCTTTTCCGGGGTGTCGTTGAAGGCAGTGGACAGCGCACGCGCCGCGCAGAAGCCGGCGATGCCGATGCGGGAGATCGGCGATTCGGCGCCGCCCGCGACCATCACCTCGGCGTCGCCGAGCGCGATCAGCCGCGCCGCGTCGCCGACCGCATGCGCGCCGGTCGAGCACGCGGTGACCACCGCATGATTGGGCCCCTTCAGGCCGTGCTCGATCGAGACGTAGCCGGATGCCAGATTGATCAGGCGGCCCGGAATGAAGAAGGGCGAGACCCTGCGCGGTCCGCGCTCCTTCAGCAGCACCGCGGTTTCGGCAATGCCGGTGAGGCCGCCGATGCCGGAGCCGATCATCGTGCCGGTGGCGAACTGGTCCTCATCGGAGGTCGGATGCCAGTTGGCATCGTCGAGCGCCTGCCTGGCCGCGCACATCGCGTAGAGGATGAAGTCGTCGACCTTGCGCTGGTCCTTCGGCTCCATCCACTGGTCGGGATTGAAGGTGCCGCTGGAGCCGTCGCCGCGCGGGATGTAGCAGGCGACCTGGCTCGGCAGGTCGGACACGTCGAACGTGTCGATCTTCTTGCCGCCGCTGTCACCGGCGAGGATGCGCGCCCAAGTTGCGTCAACGCCGCAGCCGAGCGGTGTAAGCATGCCCAGCCCCGTGACGACAACTCGTCTCATCTCTACGTCTCCGGCCAGCAATGCGCGGCTAATAGTAAGAAGCCGGGGGACCGCTCGATCGCGGTCCGTCCGGCCCCATCAACTTCGCGATCGGCGTCAGCTCTTCGCGTTCTTCTCGAGAAACTTGGTCGCGTCGCCGACGGTGAGAATCGTCTCCGCCGCGTCGTCGGGAATCTCGCAACCGAACTCTTCTTCGAATGCCATCACGAGTTCGACCGTGTCGAGGCTGTCGGCGCCGAGGTCATCGATGAAGCTAGCGCTATCGACCACCTTCTCGGGTTCGACACCAAGGTGCTCGACCACAATCTTCTTAACCCGCTCGCCAATCTCACTCATCGTTCAACCTCGTTGTTCCATTGGACCCGACCCCAAGACGATACGAGCCATCGTGGTCGTCTCGATTACTCAATCGCGCATAGTCTTGATTCGGCCCGGTCGTAGCCGACTAAAGCCCCGGCGAACGGCAGGCGTCGCCACGCCAATATACAGGGTTTCAAAATCCTGCAATGGCGTTCTTCGCCCATCCACGGGGGGTTCAGCTACCATACTTCCAAAGCCTTGACTACACGCCTGAACCGGCTCCCGAAAACGGCTTTTCGCCGCATTGCGAGAACCGGCAAACAGCTCAAATCATAGCCATCCCGCCGTTGACGTGAATCGTCTGTCCGGTGACGTAGGCGGCCTCGTTCGAGGCCAGATAGACGGCCGCGGCAGCGATATCCTCGGGCGTTCCGAGCCGCGCCGCAGGAACCTTCGCCAGGATGGTTTCGCGCTGCTTGTCGTTCAGCGCATCCGTCATCGGCGTCTTGATGAAGCCCGGCGCGATGCAGTTGGCGGTCACGCCGCGCTTGGCGTATTCGGCGCCCAGTGTCTTGATCAGGCCGATGATGCCGGCCTTCGACGCGGTGTAGTTGCCCTGCCCCGGATTGCCGGTGACGCCGACGATCGAGGTGATCGCGATGATGCGGCCGAAGCGCTTGCGCATCATCAATTTGGTCGCGGCGCGTGCGAGGCGGAAGGTCGCGGTCAGGTTGACCGCAATGACGTCGTCCCAATCCTCGTCGCGCAGCTGCACGAACAGATTGTCGCGGGTGATGCCGGCGTTCGCGATCAGGATGTCGACCTGCCCCATCGCCGCTTCCGCTGCCGGCACCAGCGCCTCGACATCATCCTTGCTGGAGAGATTGCACGGCAGCACGTGCACCCGCTCGCCGAGCTTGGCCGCGAAGCCGTCCAGCACCTCGCGCCGCGTGCCCGAGATCGCCACCGTCGCGCCCTGCGCATGCAGCGCCTGCGCGATCGCGCCGCCGATGCCGCCGGTTGCGCCCGTGACGAGCGCCGTCTTGCCAGTCAGATCAAACATCGAATTCTCCTTCCGGCTGCTTCAAGCCGAGGCTGCCAGCGCATCCTTGGCTGCAGCAATATCGTTCGGGCCGCCGACGGACACGCCGACCGCGCCGTCCGCAATGCGCTTGACGAGGCCGCTCAGCACCTTGCCGGCGCCGATCTCGAAGAACCGCGTCACGCCCTGCCCTGCCATATAGGCAACCGACTCGCGCCAGCGAACCGTCCCCGTGACCTGTTCGATCAGGCGGCGGCGGATCTCGTCGGGATCCGAGATGGCGGAGGCCAGCACGTTGCAGACCAGCGGCGCCGCGGGCGCCTTGATGGCGACGCCGGACAGCGCCGCCGCCATCGCATCGGCCGCCGGCTGCATCAGCTTGCAATGGAACGGGGCCGACACCGGCAGCAGCATGGCGCGCTTGGCGCCCTTGGTCTTGGCGATCTCGACCGCGCGATCGACCGCGGCCTTGTCGCCGGAGACCACCACCTGTCCGCCGCCATTGTCGTTGGCGGCCTGGCAGACCTGGCCCTGCGCCGCCTCGTTGGCGACCGCCACCGCCGCCTCGTAATCGAGGCCGAGCAGCGCGGCCATGGCGCCGGCACCGACCGGCACCGCCTTCTGCATGGCGAGCCCGCGGGTGCGCAGCAGCCGCGCGGTGTCGCTGACGGACAGGCTGCCGGCGGCGGCCAGCGCCGAATACTCGCCGAGCGAGTGCCCGGCCACGAACGCCGCGTTGCGGCCGACCGAGAAGCCGGCCTCGCTCTCGAGCACGCGCAAGGTGGCGATCGAGACCGCCATCAGGGCCGGCTGGGCGTTTTCGGTGAGTTGCAGCGTCTCCCCCGGACCATCCCAGATGATCGCGGTCAGCTTCTCGCCCAGCGCGGCATCGACCTCGTCGAACACCGCCTTCGCAACCGGAAAGGCGTCGGCCAGGGCCTTGCCCATGCCAACCGCCTGCGAGCCCTGCCCGGGAAACGTAAATGCTGCCGTCATCGGCGATCCCTACCTTGTTGAGCGTGATCTCCGCGCAGGCGCCGCGCGCCTGCCGCAGGGGAAAACGGTTATCCGCACCGGGCGAAACGTGCCACGGCGGGTCCGGACCCTGCCATGCAACCGGCCTCGGACCGGGCCGTAAGACACTGATGGGGGGCGCGCTGTCAAGCCGCGCCGGCGGAACCCCTGGGGATGCCGGGCCGGCTCCGGCCTAGAATCCGCCGGCGTTCTGGTCGGCGTTGACCTCGACCCCGGCCCTCGCCCGGCGCGCGCTGTTGACCAGCTTCCCGGGACGATCCTCGTGGGCGGGCCTGGCCGTCGCCAGCCGCAGCACGGCGGCATAGCCCGGCTGCACCTCCATCCGGTCGGCATAGCGGCTTCCGCTCAGGATGCGGTGGACGCGCGGCAGGTTGTAGCAAGGCACGTAGAACAGCAAGTGATGCTCGAGGTGATAGTTCACGTAATAGGGCGCAATGAACAGCCGCTCGAGGACGTTGGCCCGCGTGGTGCGGGTGTTGCGCAGGGGATCGGAGCTGTCGGGCACCACGGCATGCTCGGCGATGTTGCGGATGCGCGTGATCACCATCATCCAGGTCAAAAGCGGCACCAGCCACAACAGCGGATAGGCCCACCACACGCCGGCGGCGGCAAGGCCCGCGAACAGCAGCGCATTGGTGACGCATTGCGGCCCGAGCTTGCGCCAGAAGTTGGCGGCGCGCCGCGACAACGGCCACTCCTTCGGTCCGATCGCATTGAGCAGCTGCGCCTTGCGCTGCTGGTAGCCGGTCTGTCCGGTGATGTCGCGGAAGAATTTGCGGCGGTAGCTCAGCTTGGTGATCGGAAACGGCGCTGACAGCACGAGATCGGGATCGTCCTCCTGCTGGGTCCGCGCATGATGCTGCAGATGATAGCGGCGATAGCCGCGGGTTTCCGCAAAGATCGGATAGGCGCAGAACCACTGGCTCAGCGTCAGATTGGTCTTCTCGTCCGCCGAGAGACAGCCATGCGCGCCGTCATGCATCAGGATCGCGAGCCCGAGCTGGCGCGAGCCGATGATCGCGACCGCGAGCAGATAGGTCAGCGGATTGGGCCACCACGCAACCAGCGCGATCGCGCCCAGGATCAGTGCCCAGGCGTGCACGATCAGGGCTACGCCCTTCCACGTCGTGCGCTTCCGTACAGCCACCAGTTCGTCCTCGGTGAGGAAATCGCGGGCGCGCATCCGAAGTGCGGTCATGAGCTTGTCTCCCCGTCGGTTGAGGGTGCAGTGCTGCGATCGCCGACCAGGCGCAGCCGCGATCCATCATTTGCCGATGTCGCGGTTGCCTGCTCGCCGAGTGCGCGCAGCAATTCGCGGCACATTTCGTCGGAGCCGCGGCCCATCGCGAAACCTTCGACGATCACACCGATCGCAATCGCCCAGAAGCGCCGCGAGCTCTCCTCGGGGGCACGCAGCGAGCGCCAGCCATGCCGTTCGACCTGGCCCGCATAGGCGCGCGCGCCTTCGCTGTGCAGACGTTCGATGGTGCGCTCGACCAGGGGCGCAAGATCCTGCCGGCGCCGCGTCAGCGTCAGGGCCTCCGCGAAGAAGGCGACGGTGTCGGTCGCGGTCACGGTCTCGGCCAGCGCATGGGTGTACTCCCGCGGCGTATGCGCCGTCAGGGCCGCCTGCTCGGTCGCGCGCGCGAGATACAGCATGTCGCGGCTGGCGGCTTCCACGAACAGCGCCTCCTTGGTGCGGAAGTAATAGGTGATCTGGCTCGGAAAGGCGTCGGCCGCCGCGGCGATGTCGGAAATCGAGGTGCCCGACAGCCCACGCTCCTTGAACAGGCGGCTGGCGGCATCGAGCAGCAGCGAGCGCATCTTGCGCCCCGCCGACCGCGTCGCGCGAACCGCGTGCTTCGGATCGGACGCAGACATGCCGCTGGCGGTCTCCGAACCCATCGATCATCCTCCCGGCAATGTTTGTATGATATACAAACAAAGAAATCAACCGATAATGCCCAAAAGTTGCGCCTGATGGCTTGGCGGGCTACGACCTTCCCGCAGATACGGAGGCCGAGAACCCTTGCTTTCGCGGCCAAAATCCGTATAAGCGCGCCATTCGTGGGCTCCGGCCGGGAGCTGAACGGACGGTCTCAGCAAATTCACCCGTTGATTTTGATGTGGCAGGGCCAGTCGGCCCGTCGTCCCGTGCTCCCGCCTTCTGAGCAGCTCGAGTCCTTTCCGAAGGTCTCGAAGGGCTTGTCGCCGGAAACCGCGCCAACACAGGAAAGGACAACCATGCCTCTTTACGAGCATGTTTTTCTCGCGCGTCAGGATGCGAGCACCCAGCAGGTGGATGAACTGACGGCCCAGATGACGGGCATCGTCGAACAGGGCGGCGGCAAGGTCACCAAGACCGAGAGCTGGGGCGTGCGCTCCCTCACCTACCGCATGAACAAGAACCGCAAGGCGCATTTCGTGCTGATGAACATCGACGCTCCGTCGGCTGTCGTCACCGAGATCGAGCGCCAGGAGCGGATCAACGAAGACGTCATCCGCTATCTCACCGTGCGCGTCGAAGAGCATGAGGAAGGCCCGTCCGCGATGATGCGCAAGGCCGACCGTGATCGCGAGCGCGACGATCGTGGCGGCGGCTTCCGCGGCGACCGCGAAGGCGGTGGTTTCCGTGGTGACCGTGAAGGTGGTGGTTTCCGTGGCGACCGCGGTCCGCGCCGTCCGCGCGAAGAAGAAGCTGCGACCGAGGAGTAATGAATCATGGCTGATGCTGGTGCCCGCCGTCCGTTTTTCCGTCGTCGCAAGTCCTGCCCGTTCACGGGCGCGAACGCGCCGAAGATCGACTACAAGGATTCCAAGCTGCTGATGCGTTACGTCTCCGAGCGCGGCAAGATCGTGCCGAGCCGCATCACGGCCGTGTCCGCCAAGAAGCAGCGTGAGCTCGCCCGCGCCATCAAGCGCGCGCGCTTCCTCGGCCTGCTGCCCTACGTTATCAGGTAATCGACTTCGGCCGGCGGCACGCGCCGCCGGCCGCTCATTCTCATAAGGCTTCCGGGTCGTCCGGTCGCCGATGGTTGGGGTTCTCCAGGCAGGACCCCTAACCGCTCAAAGGGGGCGGGACAGCTGATGATCGCGATATTCACCGTTGCACTTGCAGCCGGCGCCGCGTCGGCGCTGATGTTCGCCTCGATCACTTCGGGCGCGCTGATCTCGCTGCTGCTGTTCTATCTTGCGTCGCTGCCGCTGATGGTGACGGCGCTCGCGTGGGGACCGCTTCCGGCGGCCATCGGCGGCGTCGCTGCCGCCTCCGTTCTCGGCGCGATCTTCGGACTTCCCTACAGCATCGCGTTTGCCATGATGGTCGCCCTGCCCGGCTGGTGGCTCGGCCACCTCGCCCTGCTCGGACGGCCGATCGAGGTCGCAGCGGACGATGGCGCCACCCAACAGCCGACCGTGTTCGAATGGTATCCCGTCGGGCGGATCCTGCTCTGGATCGCGGCCTTTGCGGTGATCACCACAGCCGCCGCGTTGTTCACGCTCGGCTCGGATATCGACACCATCACCGGCGCGTTGCGGCGCGGCCTGTTCAAGGTGCTCAGCGCCGGCCAGGCGCAAGGCGGCGGCGAGATCGAACGGCTGGTCGACATGCTGGTGATCCTCGCGCCGCTGGCCGCAACGATCATCTCGATCGTCACGCTGACGCTGAACCTGTGGCTGGCCGGCAAGATCGCGCAGACCTCGGGGCGGCTGAACCGGCCGTGGCCGGAACTCCGCAGCACCGCGCTTCCGTCGATGGCGCTTGTCGCGCTGATGGCAGCCGCGGCGCTCAGCTTCGTCGGCGGCATGCTTGCCCTGCTGGCGCAGATCGTCACCACGGCGCTCGTGCTCGCCTATGCGCTCGTCGGCTTCGCGGTGCTGCACACCCTGACGCTGTCGCTCGCCAGTCGCGGTTTCTGGCTCGGCGGCATCTACGTCGTCGTCGTCATGTTCGGCTGGCCGATCGCAGCCGTGGCTGCGCTTGGCATCGCCGACGCCGTGTTCGGACTGCGGCAGCGCTACCTGCAAACAAGACCGCCGCCTTTGCCCGCGGCCTGAGATTCGATCCAACCACTTAACCCGATACTTAAGCATCTAAAGGAGAACGAAAATGGAAGTCATTCTGCTGGAACGCGTCGCCAAGCTCGGCCAGATGGGCGAAGTCGTGCGCGTCAAGGACGGGTTCGCCCGCAACTTCCTGCTGAAGCGCGGCAAGGCGCTGCGCGCCACCGAGGCGAACCGCGCCAGGTATGATGGCATGAAGGCCGAGCTCGAGGCCAACAACATCAAGGCCAAGGGCGAAGCCGCCAAGGTCGCCGAGAAGATCGACGGCCGCGACATCGTCATCATCCGCCAGGCCTCCGAGTCCGGCCAGCTGTTCGGTTCGGTCACGGTGCGCGACATCGTCGCCGCGCTGGCTGCCGACGGCGTCACGGTGTCCCGCCCGCAGGTCTGGCTCGACTCGCCGATCAAGGTGATCGGTGCGCAGAAGGTGACGATCGCCGTTCACCCCGAAGTCGAGACCGGCGTCACCGTGACGGTCGCCCGCTCCGCCGAAGAGGCCGAGCGCATCAAGCGCGGCGAGGACATCTCGACCCGCCGGGAAGACCAGGACGCCGCCGCCGAGGCGCTCGCCGCCGCCGGCGAGTTCTTCGATCCGGAAGCCCAGCACGACGACGAAGCCGCACCGGCGCCGGCTGCCGAAGAAGAGAAGTAAGCTTCTCGGTATCGTCCAACCGACTGCACGCGACGAAGCCCGGCCCTTATCAGGCCGGGCTTCGGATTCGTGCCGCCGCCTGCTCGTCGAGCATGGCGATCGACGCCAGCGCGGTCGCGGTATGCTTCTCCTTGCCGTCGATGATGCAGAACACGTCGGCTGCAACGACCGCGACCTGACGTCCCGGCTTGATCACGCGCGCCCGGCAGATCAGCCGATCGCCCGACGCCGGCGACAGCAGGTTCAGTTTGTACTCCGCCGTCAGCGCCGGCTGGCCGCGCGATGTCGCTGCTGCAATCGTGGTGGCGTTATCGACCAGGAACGCCGTCACCCCGCCGTGAAACAGGCCGTGCTGCTGCAACAGCTCGGGCCGCCGGTCGACCGCCAGCGTGCACGCACCGCGCGACAGCTCGGCCACTTCGGCACCGACAAGGCCCATAAAACCCTGACGGCCGACATTGTCGCGAATCCGCGTCGCGATCGGCGCGAAGTCCGGATCGGTCTCGCTCATGACGTTCCTCCTGCTCGCTCTGATGCACCCGGCGCCACCACCGCGCGGATCGCGCAGGCGATCAGCGTCTCGACCTGTTCGCGCGGATCGTTGTGATGGCGGCCCGACAGATAGGCGCGGCAGAAGATCTGCGCCGGCCCGATGATCTGGCTGAAGAACAGCACGGCGCTCATCGGCAGCAATTCGCCGCGCGCGAGCAGCGGCGCGCGCCAGCGCTCGATGCCCTCGGTGAGCCTGGAATTCTCGGTGCGCTGCGCGCCGCGCACCTCCTCACCCCACTCGCTGCGCGAAATCTCGAACAGGAAGCGCGCCTCGCGCCTGGAGGTCACGACCCAGTCGAGATGGGCGTGGATCAGCCGCGCAACGCCCTCGCCGGCGCCGCAGCTGTCGTCGACCGCGGTGATGATCGCGGCGTGATAGGCCTGCAGGATTTCCAGGAACAGGGTTCCGGCGAGCTCCTTCTTCGAGGTGAAGAAGTGAAAGAAGCTGCCATTGGATGCGCGGGCGCGGGAGCGGATCTCGGCCACCGTCGCGCCCTCGAAACCGTCACGGTCGAACACCGCCAGTCCCGCCGCCAGCAGATCTTCGCGCACCGTGCTCATTTCACCTCCTGCCTAGATATTTACTCTAGAGTTACGCTCTAGAGGCAGTCAAATGAATACGCCGGACCTCACGGCCCGGCGTTGGCGATTACTTCGAGGTCGGAGCCTCCGGAGGACCGGAGCCTGCCGTCGTCGGGGGCGGAGGTGGCGGCGGAGGCGGTGCGGCCGCGGTCACCGGCGGCGCAGCAGGCGCCGGTGCGGGAGCTGCGGCAGCAGCCGGCTCGGGCGAGGCCGGCGCCGGCGTGACCTGCGGAACCGGATCGGGCCGCGACGACGCAGCCGGTTCGCTGCCTGCGTTGCCGCCGACATCGTTTTTGGGCGCATCGACCTTGGCGGTGTCGGGCTGGCTGGCGGGCTTCGCCGGCTTTTCGGCCTCGCCCTTGTCCTCGTGCTTGATGGCGGTCTGGGCCTTGGGCTCCTGGGCCTTGGGTTCCTGGGCCTTGGGTTCCTCGCTCGTGGCCTCGCCCTTCGACGTGCCCTCGGACTTCGGCTCCTCGACGGGCTTGCCGCGCCGGCCATGCTTCTGACGGGACGGCTTCGCTTCACCCGCGGCCTGCGGCGCCTGGCCGTCCTCCGGCTTGGCGCCCTCGGGCGCCTCGCTCGGTCGAGCCATGCGCCTGCCGCGGTGAGCAGGACGTCCTTCGGGATTCGAACGGTCGGCGTCGGAATTGGCCCCCTCTTGCGGCGCCGCACTCTGATGCTGCCGGCGAGACGGACGCTCGGACGGCTGCTCCGGAGACTGGTTCGCTTCCTGGCGGCTTTCCCGATTGCCCTTGGCCCCCTTGGGCTGATCCTTGGCCTGGTAGCGCGGGTCGCTGGCGCCGTTCGACATCAGGTAGGATGCAAGCACCCCGGCCATGTCGCTCGACGTCGTGTAGTGCTGGCGCAGGAAGCCCGGCAGCGAGCCGGCCGGCACGGTCTTCAGGAGGCCGCGCGGGCTCTTGTGGCAGGTCGCGCATGTATTGGCGAAAATCTGCGACGGGCTTTTGCCGGCCTCGAGGTTTTGCGCCTGTGCTGATACGGCCGACAGGCAGCCAATCAGAAGCGTCACCGTCGCCAGACTGAGGGCTCGGCTCAACATTCCTTAAGTCTCCAGATTCCGGAAAAATCGCCGCCTGCGCCTCATGGATCGGCCGCGGCGGTCACCTTTTATCCGATTATCGCGCGAATGGAAGCGCGCGCGTGACGCATCCACGCAATTGTCACATTTTGGAATATCGGCTTTGACCACAACGCAATAGCGCGATCCAATTCCCTGCCTATGTTTGATTTGGGGACACATTGGAGTGATCAGCTCCGGTGGTGTCGGGTGCAGCTTCCCGTTCCGTTGGTGTTTCGATGGACCGACTGTTGCGATACGTCTTGGGGCGGTTCATCCGCCGCGGCTCGATCACGTTCACGACCGCGAGCGGCGCTCAATTCACCTGCGGCGACGGCACCGGTATCCCGGTTGCCGCGCGCTTCATGACCAGGGCGGCCGAATTCCGCATCCTGATTGATCCCGAACTTTATCTCGGCGAAGCCTTCATGGACGGCACGTTCGTGGTGGAGCAAGGCACCATCGCCGACGTGCTGGCGGTCCTGATGGGCCAGGCCGCCATGTTGCCGAACTTTGCCAGGATCCAGGCCTGGCTCCGATTCCTCGGACGGCGCGCCCAGCAGATCAACGTGCGCGGGCGCTCGAAGAGCAACGTCGCCCGGCATTACGACCTCGATGGCCGCCTCTACTCCCTCTTCCTCGATGCGGACAAGCAGTACAGCTGCGCCTATTTCGAGACCCCGGACACGGCGCTGGACGACGCCCAGCTCGCCAAGAAGCGCCATCTCGCCGCCAAACTCCTGATCGAGCCCGGCCACCGCATCCTCGACATCGGATCCGGCTGGGGCGGGCTCGGGCTCTATCTCGCCGAGATGAGCGGCGCCGACGTCACCGGCGTCACGCTGTCGACCGAACAATTGCAGGTTTCCAACGCCCGGGCGGCGGAGCGGAGCCTGACGCAATCGGCACGTTTCCTGATGCAGGACTACCGCGACATCCCCGGCCCGTTCGACCGCATCGTCTCGGTCGGCATGTTCGAGCATGTCGGCGTCGCCTACTACGAAACCTTCTTCAAGCACTGCGCCGAGCTGCTCAGCGATGACGGCGTCATGGTGCTGCACTCGATCGGGCGTTCGACCGGTCCCGACGTCACCAGTCCCTGGATCCGGAAGTACATCTTCCCCGGCGGCTACATCCCGGCGCTTTCCGAGGTCATGCCGGCGATCGAGAAGGCCGGCCTCTTGATCTGCGACATGGAAATCCTGCGCCTGCACTATGCCGAGACGCTGAAGGCGTGGCGCGAGCGCTTCATGGCGCGGCGCGAGGAGGCTGTGCGGCTCTACGACGAGGCCTTTGCCCGGATGTGGGAGTTCTATCTGGGCGCCTCGGAGATGTCGTTCCGCGTGCAGAACATGATGAACTTCCAGGTGCAGCTCACCAAGCGCCAGGGCATCGTCCCGATGACCCGCGACTACATCGTCCGCGAAGAGGCCCGCCTGCGGCTGAAGGAAGCCGACGCGGCCAAACCGCGGCTGCAACTCGCCGGCGAATAGATCTGAAGGAGTGGGTACCGCTAATTGCGCAGGCTGAAGGCCGAGCCGCAATGGGCAAAGGTCGGCGCCGGACGGGCCAAATGGGCCGCGGCGGCAGAGATCAGCCTGATATCGCAGGGAACATTCCGGACCTCCGGACGCGCCGCCTGCTCCATGGCGTCGACAAGCGCCGTCAGCCAGCGGCGGTCGATGCCGCCTGCCCGGGCCGACTGAAGTCGCGTTGTCTGAAACTCTCGAGCCATCGACGCCGTATCTTCCCTGAGCGGAGACAACCCGGAATCCGCCGGGTCGTTCCCGCGAATCTGCCGCAAAAAAAGTGCGGCAGATGTGATCTGCTTCACAGAGGTCCGTTCCGGGCTGTCGTAGTGGTCCGGAATGAGCCGAGAACCGCACCAGACGATGTTGGACCCGCAGCGCGATATCGCGACCGACTACGCCCTGATCGCCACCGGCGTCGTGGCCGCCTTGATCGCGCTGGCTTTCCTCATCCTGGTCTGAGGACCAGACGCCAACAGCCGCCTCGCCTTTCCATGGGTCCGCTGGCCCCGGAAAAGGTTCAGCCTGCGTCCGACTTTTGCCAACGACATTGCTGATCGGCCGGGACTCGCCCGGATTCGGGCAAAACGCCGTCAAGCGGAATGCGGCCGGCCGTTACGGATTCGCACAGCGCGTTGTGTGAATCGTGCATAAGAAACATCCGTCCTTTCGCTTCGTGCCGGGCTGGCGCTTGATCGCCGCCCCGCACCCGAAAATCTCAGTAACGACGAAATCAGAAGAATAAGCTCGTCCATGGCCTTGATTGATTCGAACATCCACAAGCTCGCGCCCGACGCCGCCTCGCCGACCTATCGGAGTGCGCCGCACAACATCGAAGCGGAACAGAGCCTTCTGGGTGCGATCCTGGTCAACAACGACGCGTTCTATCGCGTCTCCGATTTTCTTGAGCCGAAGCATTTCTTCGAGCCGCTGCACCAGACGATCTACGAGACCGCAAGCTCCCTGATCCGGATGGGCAAGGTCGCGACCCCCGTGACCCTGAAGACGTTCCTGCCGGCGGATACCGACATCGGCGGCATGACGGTCAGCCAATACCTCGCCCGGCTTGCCGCCGAAGCGACCACCATCATCAACGCGCAGGACTACGGCCGTACCGTTTATGACCTGAGCCTTCGCCGCAATCTGATCCAGATCGGCGAGGACATCGTCAACGTCGCCTACGACGCACCGGTCGACTTCGCGCCCCGCGCACAGATCGAGGACGCCGAGCGGCAGCTCTACAGCCTCGCCGAAACCGGCCGCTACGATGGCGGCTTCCAGCGCTTCGCGCAGGCGTTGACGATTGCCGTCGACATGGCGGCGAAGGCGTTCCAGCGCGACGGCAAGCTGTCGGGCATCTCGACCGGCCTGCGCGATCTCGATGCCCGGATGGGCGGCTTGCAGCCGTCCGACCTCATCATCCTCGCCGGCCGCCCCGGCATGGGCAAGACCTCGCTTGCCACCAACATCGCCTACAACATCGCCAAGGCCTATGAAGGCGAGGTCCAGCCGGACGGCACCACAAAGGCGATCCACGGTGGCTCGGTCGGCTTCTTCTCCTGCGAAATGAGCGGCGAACAGCTCGCCACCCGTATTCTCGCCGAACGCACCGGCATCCCCTCGAGCTCGATCCGCCGCGGCGGCATCTCCGAGCTCGATTTCGAGAAGATCCGCGACTGCTCGATCGAGCTGCAATCGCTGCCGTTCTATGTCGACGAAACCGGCGGCCTCTCGATCTCGCAGCTGACCGCGCGGGCGCGGCGGCTGAAGCGCCAGAAGGGTCTCGACCTGATCGTGATCGACTACATCCAGCTGCTGCAGGGCTCGGGCAAGAAGGGTAACGACAACCGCGTGCAGGAAATCACCGAGATCACCACCAATCTGAAGGCGCTGGCGAAGGAACTGAACGTTCCGATCATCGCGCTGTCGCAGCTCTCGCGTCAGGTCGAAAACCGCGACGACAAGCGGCCGCAGCTTTCCGACTTGCGTGAATCCGGTTCGATCGAGCAGGACGCCGACGTCGTGATGTTCGTGTATCGCGAGGAATACTACCTCGCCAACAAGGAGCCGCGCCCCGGCACCCCCGAGCACGAGAAGTGGCAGATGGAAATGGGCCTCGCCCACGGCAAGGCCGAAGTCATCATCGGCAAGCAGCGCCACGGCCCGACCGGCACGGTCGACCTGCACTTCGAGGCCAGCGTGACGCGCTTCGGCGACCTCGCGCCCGATGGCCAGGTTCCGGATCGCGCCTATTGACGTTTGGCCGCGGTTGAACGGCGCAAGGCGCCCGCGTACAACTGCGCCATGAACATCATGACCGACGCGAAAGCGCAGCTGACGCCCGAAGCCAATCTGCTGGCGGCCCATCCGACCGCCAGCGGCATCCTCACCGTCGACCTCGACGCCATCATCGCCAACTGGCGCAAGCTGGAGAAGACCGCGGTACCGGCCGAATGCGCCGCCGTGGTCAAGGCCAACGCCTACGGGTGCGGCGCCGAGCAAGTCTCCCGCGCGCTCGCCAAGGCCGGCTGCAAGACTTTCTTCGTCGCGACCGTCGAGGAGGCCGCCGCGGTGCGCGCGGCCGCTCCGGAAGCAACGGTGTATTCGCTCGGCGGCTTCTTCCAGAACACCGGCGACGCCTACGCCAGGATCGACTGCAAGCCTGTGATCGGCGATCTCAACGAGCTTGCCGAATGGGACGTGTTCTGCCGCCGCTCCGGCTGGTCCGGCGGCGCCGCCATCCATATCGATACCGGCATGAACCGGCTCGGGCTCACGGTGAACGAGGCGCAAGGCATCATCCCGCGGATCAATGCCGGCGACCACGGCATCACGCTTGTGATGAGCCACCTGGCCTCCGCCGAACTGCTCAACAATCCCGCCAACGCCAAGCAGCTTGCGAGCTTCCGCGAGATCGCGAGCCTGTTCACCGGCGTGCCGGCCTCGCTGGCGAATTCCTCCGGCGTGTTCCTCGGCGCCCAGTTCCAGTTCGAGATGGTGCGGCCGGGCTGCGCGCTCTATGGCGTCAATCCGACGCCGGAGGCCGACAACCCGATGCAGCAGGTGGTCGACCTCAAGGCGCGCATCGTGCAGATCCGCAACATCGATCGCGGCGAGACCGTCGGCTATGGCGGCACCTGGACCGCGCGCCGGCCGACCCGGCTCGCAATCGTCTCCGCCGGCTATGCCGACGGCTATTTCCGCGCCGCCAGCGCCAATGACGGTACCCGCGGCGCCGAGGTCGTGGTGGCCGGCAAGCGCTGCCCGATCGCCGGCCGTGTCTCGATGGATCTGATCGCGGTCGATATCACCGACCTCGACAAGAATGCCGTGCGCCGCGGCCACATGGTGACGCTGATCGGCGAAGGCATCACGGTCGACGAGGTCGCGCATCATTTCGGCACCATCGGCTACGAGGTGCTGACCAGCCTCGGCCGCCGCTTCGTGCGCATCTACAAGGGCGGCGATGCGGTCGCAGCGACAAGCGACGCGGCCGCCGAGAACAGCGAGCCGGCCGCCGCGCAAGCGGCACCTCCGACGTTGCCGACGACAGCGCCTGCCGCGCCTCCGCCGCTGCCGTCCGCCTGATGACATGCCTCGTCGCGACTGCACGTGCGCATGAAGATCGCGACCTTCAACATCAACAACGTCAATCGCCGGCTGCCGAACCTGCTGCACTGGCTGCAATCGGCCAGGCCCGACGTCGTCAGCCTGCAGGAGCTCAAGGCGAGCGACGCCGAGTTTCCCGCGGCCGCGATCGAGAAGGCCGGCTACGGCGCGGTGTGGCAGGGACAGAAGACCTGGAACGGGGTCGCCATCCTGGCGCGCAAGGCCGAGCCGGTGCTGATCCGCACCGCCCTGCCCGGCGACGCCGGCGATCATGAGGCGCGCTACATCGAGGCCGCGGTGCGCGGCATCGTCGTGACCAGCCTCTATCTGCCGAACGGCAATCCGCAGCCCGGGCCGAAATTCGATTACAAGCTCGCCTGGTTCAAGCGGCTGCGGGCGCATGCCGGCAAGCTGCTCAAGCAGGACGTGCCCGTCGTGCTCGCCGGCGACTACAATGTCGCGCCGACGCCGTTCGACATCTATCCGACCCGCTCCTGGGACAAGGACGCGCTGATCCAACCGAAGAGCCGCGCCGCGTTCAAGGCGCTGGTGGACCAGGGCTGGTGCGATGCGATCCGCAGGCTGCATCCGGATGATCAGATGTTCACGTTCTGGGACTACAAGCGCCAGCGCTGGCCGCGCGATGCAGGCCTCCGGCTCGATCACCTCTTGCTCAGCCCGCAAGTGGCGCCGCGACTGTTGAAAGCCGGCGTCGACCGCAACATCCGCGGCGAGGAAGGCGCGAGCGATCATGCGCCGGCGTGGGTCGTGTTGAAGTGATGGGTGGCACCCTGCGCCCCCAACGGCGCTGTCGTCCCGGCGAAGGCCGGGACCCATATGTGGACGGCCCCCGTGGCACAAGAGGTTTCTGGAACTGGTCGGATCGCTGTCATCCATATGTCCGGCCTGTTTGATGCGGTCGGATTGACCGCTGGGCCAAGATGGTTTCCGCGACGCGAGTGCCAAACAACCTGGCGACCTTCTGAAGGCCAATGGGTCCCGCGGCTTGTCTCGCGTGCTGGATCGATCGATCATTCCATCTGCTCTTGCAGCTCCGGTTCGGCCGGCGAGTGCAGCGTCCGGCCGGCCAAACTCTTAGGTGACGATTGCCGGCGCGGCATTGATCCGTGCGGCGTCGTAGTTCTCGCCCGTGACCATCAGCTTCCAGGCGATGCGGGCAACCTTGTTGGCGAGCGCCACCGCCGCCAGCTTCGGCGGCTTACGCTTGAGCAGCGCAACGAGCCAGCGCGAGGGCTGGCCGCGTCCGAGCCTTGCTTGCCGGATCACCGCAGTGGCTCCTGCCACGAGCAGCCGACGCAGGGTCTCGTCGCCGGCGCGGGTGATCTTGCCGAGCCTGGTCTTGCCGGCGGTGGAATGGTCTTTGGGTGTCAGGCCGAGCCAGGCCGCGAACCACCGGCCGGAGCGGAACGCGTGCGGGTCGGGGGTCTTCATCACCAACGCCGTCGCAATGATCGGACCGACCGAGGGGATCTGGGCCAGACGGCGGCTCGTGGCGTTGGCCCGGTGCCAGGCCAAAAGCTTGGCCTCGATCGTCTTCAGTTCGCCCTGCAGCTGCGTGTAGTCGCGGCCCTGCATGGCGAACAGCTCACGCGCCAGCGCCGGAAGGCTCTCGTCCTGCGCAATCCGTGCCAGCAGCGGCTCGATCTTGTCCAGTCCCTTGGCGGCGACCAGGCCAAACTCCGCCGCATAGCCGCGGATCGCATTGCTGAGCTGGGTGCGGCGGGCGATTAGCCCGTCGCGGACGCCCGTCAGCATCAGCGCGGCCTGCTGCTCGGCGCTCTTCACCGGCACAAACCGCATCCGCGGCCGGCTCATCGCTTCGCACAGCCCGTCCGCGTCTCGCCCGTCATTCTTGTTGCGTTCCACATACGGCTTCACCAGCTGCGGCGCCATCAGCTTCACCTCATGGCCGAGCTTGCCAAGCTCCCGAGCCCAGTAATGGGCCGCACCGCACGCCTCCATCCCGACCACGGTCGGCGGCAGTTTGGCAAAGAACTCCAGCACCTGCTTGCGCGACAGCTTCTTGCGCAACACCGCCTGCTCCGCCGCATCAACCCCATGCAGCACAAAAATATGCTTCGACGTATCCATTCCAATGCGGATAATCTCTCTCACGGACGGCTCCCTTGTCTGAGATTTGCAACAACCTCATTCTGGCACACTGATGCCGTAGGGGGCCGTCCACCCCATCAACCACAGGGTAGCGTCGTTGAAACACGCTGTGGCCTCAGCATCGCGCAACAATTTGCATTCGTGCTAATGGGTCCCGGCCTTCGCCGGGACGACGCTGAAATTGTTGAGAGGCTTGCGCCGTCGGGCAAATCAGTGGCATGGGCGATCTCCATCGGAGCGCGCAGATGGGCTTTCTCTTCGTCCTCATCGTCGGCCTGGTCGCCGGCACCATATCGGGCATCGTCGGCACCGGCTCGTCGATCATGCTGATGCCGGTGCTGGTCTATCAGTACGGGCCGAAGCAGGCGGTGCCGATCATGGCGGTCGCCGCGGTGATGGCCAATCTGTCGCGCATCCTGGCGTGGTGGCGCGAGGTCGACTGGCGCGCCTGCGTCGCCTACTCGATCACGGGCATTCCGGCCGCGGCGCTCGGCGCGCGCACCCTGCTCGCGCTGCCCTCGCGCGCGGTCGACATTGCGATCGGCGTCTTCCTGATCGCAATGGTGCCGGTGCGGCACTGGCTGGCGCAGCACAGGCTCGAAGCCAATCTGTGGCATCTGATGATCGGCGGCGCGCTGATCGGCTATCTCACCGGCATCGTGGCCTCGACCGGCCCGCTCAGCGTGCCGCTATTCCTGTTCTACGGCCTCACCCGTGGCGCCTTCCTCGCCACCGAAGCGGCAAGCTCGCTCGGGCTCTATGTCAGCAAGTCGGTGACCTTCGAGCGCTTCGGCGCGCTGACGCCCGACATCGCACTGAAGGGCCTGATCGCCGGCGCCTCGCTGATGGCCGGCGCCTTCATCGCCAAGCGCTTCGTGCTGCAGCTGAAGCCGGAGTCATTCCGCCTGATCATGGACGGCATCATGCTGGCGGCGGGCACGGCGTTGCTGTGGTCGGCGATGGCGCAGTAAAATTCCGACATCGACTGCGTGAGACCATGCCTTGGGCAAACGGATTTCACCGTGACGAACACCAACATCCTCCCGATGATGTCGTAATTCTACGGGGCTTTGCGCATCGGGTGGCGTGTACCCCGAAAGAGTTTTGTTGAGCGCTCACCTTCCGTTGTTATCCGGATTGCCACCGTCCGGCCACTGCGTTTATGACAACTTCATTACTTGCACCTGATCGTTTGCGGAAAAGAACTTTGCTCCAGCAGGCATCACAGGGTTGATCGACGACCCGGATGCGAACCCCGAGAGTCAGGCGACACATGGTGCGCAGATGAAGCGCACACCTCAACGGTCGTTGTCATCGACACCTGATGCGTTCGGGTATCGCAAGTCGAAGCATTGGGAGTCGCGGGTCGTCAAATCCGCGACAGGCAGGAAAGGCAGGCGTGCGATGCGCAAGATGACGATGACGATTGCGGCGATCGTGACGCTCGCACTTGCCGGCGCTGCCCTGTGGCCGACGGCAGGGCCCGATATCGAACAGTTCGGAGACAGCGTTTACGAAACGATCTGGGTCTGGCGAATTCCGGCCTACGCGAGCAATCCATCCTGGCGCGTGCGCTGGAGCTGGAGCGATCCCCTGCGCGCGCAGGCACGATGCTGCCGGGCTTTGCCGACGGGTTCCGTGCTGCGCGAGACTCCGCCGCTGCTGCTGTCGGGGCGAGACATCCGCGTTTGAATCCGGCCGCCGATCGGGCGTCCGCGCATTTGATTCAAATTCGCGCTGTAGTTGAACTTACTTTTTATCCTTAACCAGAAACCCGATCTTTAATTTACATCTGCACGATGCGGTTTACCTTGTCTCCGCGGACACAGCGGATTCAGGGACAACAACAAAATGCGTCGGTTAAGCTTCACGCTGTCATTGGCCTTGTTTCTCGCAGCACGAAGTCTGGGCGCCGCCGCCGACGACACGAAATCGGGCCAATCGGGTTCGGCTGTCGCCGCCGACCGCGTCGCATGTTCCCTGCAACCGAAAGCTGAGGAACCGTTCGATCCGTCGTCGACCTCGGCGATACCTCACGCCGAAAAATTCATCGGGCGGGAACATTTCAAGGAGGACATCGCGTCCAGCGCTGCGGTTAAGATCTCCTGGCTGGGCGCGACATTCGCACAACGTTTCGCGAACAAAGTCGAGGACGATGCCGGCGGCGCGTCGCTGCAGACCTTCGTCCTTAGCGCGACCTCGAGCGACAAGGAGATCCTGGCCAGACTGGGTCCAAGCCAGGAGAGCCGACTGGCGGATGTCTGGTGCACGTTGAAGCAGCAGGCCAATGGCAATGGCGGCCCGCTGGAGATCAACGCCAAGCCGAACGTGTTCTACGTCCGTGATAGCGCGGGCGAGCTCGGCGCCGTCGATGTGCTCTGGGGCGGCGTCGGATGGGAGATCGGTGCCAGCCCGGTCGGCGACAAGCCGCGATGGCCGGCCGGAACGCGGGTCTTCTCCCGCTGATTCCGATCTGCCTGTCGCGCGTTCCGTCGTCGATGGATCGTGCTCGCCGGCCGAACCGTGCTATGCATCGTGCGCAATAGCGCGACTCACCTGCTCCATGGCCAAATCGACCCTCTCCTTCGTCTGCCAGAATTGCGGCGCTGCGTATAATCGCTGGCAGGGCAAATGCGACTCCTGCGGCGACTGGAACACGCTGGCCGAGGAAGACACCACGGGCTCGGTGCCGGTCTCGATCCGCTCCAAGCGCAAGGGCCGCACGTTTGCCCTGGAGTCGCTCTCCGGCAAGACCCAGGACGCGCCGCGGCTGTCGTCGGGCATGGCCGAGCTCGACCGCGTCACCGGCGGCGGCTTCGTCCGCGGCTCGGTGCTTCTGGTCGGCGGCGATCCCGGCATCGGCAAATCCACGCTGCTGACCCAGGCGACCTCCATGATGGCGCGCGCCGGCCACCGCGCGGTCTATATCTCTGGCGAAGAGGCGGTCGCCCAGGTGCGGCTGCGCGCCGAGCGGCTCGGGCTCGCCGACGCGCCGGTGCAGCTCGCGTCCGAGACCTCGGTCGAGGACATCGTCTCGACGCTGTCGGAAGGCGCGGTGCCGCGGCTGATCGTGATCGACTCGATCCAGACCATGTGGACCGACACGGTGGAATCCGCGCCCGGCACGGTGACCCAGGTCCGCGCCTCGGCGCAGGCGCTGATTCGTTTTGCCAAAAAGACCGGCGCGGCGATCATCCTGGTCGGTCATGTCACAAAGGACGGCCAGATCGCGGGTCCCCGCGTGGTCGAGCACATGGTCGATGCGGTGCTGTCGTTCGAGGGCGAAGGCTCGCAACAGTTCCGCATCCTGCGCTCGGTGAAGAACCGCTTTGGCGCGACCGACGAGATCGGCGTGTTCGAGATGACCGGGCTTGGCCTGCGCGAGGTCACCAACCCCTCGGAATTGTTCCTCTCGGAGCGCGAGCTCGGCAGTCCCGGCACGGCGGTGTTTGCCGGCATCGAGGGCACCCGCCCGGTGCTGGTCGAATTGCAGGCGCTGGTGGCGCCGACCTCGCTGGGCACGCCGCGCCGCGCCGTGGTCGGCTGGGACCCGAGCCGGCTGTCGATGGTGCTGGCGGTGCTGGAAGCGCATTGCGGGGTCAAATTGTCCGGACATGACGTCTATCTCAATGTCGCGGGCGGCCTGCGCATCCAGGAGCCGGCCGCGGACCTCGCCGCGGCCGCCGCGCTGGTGTCCTCGCTGGTGAATGCGCCGCTGCCGACGGATGCGGTGTATTTCGGCGAGATTTCGCTGTCGGGCGCGATCCGCCCGGTGGCGCAGACCCCGGCCCGGCTGAAAGAGGCCCTCAAGCTCGGCTTCGGCCGCGCCATCCTGCCCGAATCGGCCCGCGGCGAGAGCGGCGGCGATGCGGGGCTTGCCCTCAACAGCGTCGGCAATCTGACCACGCTGGTCGCCGAAATCGCGGCCCGCGGAACGCCCAGAGGTGGCCGCGGTACGCCAAGTGGCGACCGGGCTGCGCCACGGGGCGACGAAAGCAGCTCAGGGGGCACTGATGCGGCTGAGAAAAATGCCACACCGGCCCGATTCCGTCGCGAGACCAGCTAAAGCGGGCGTGACGTATCAGCCCCCCGCCGCTATACATCCGGCGCGCGGGAAAGGAGGCTGTCCGGCCTTGCCGGATGCCCCCGATGCGCCTCAGTTAGGACGGCACCGACACGCCGATTCGCGAGAGCCCTTAACAGCGTACCGAAACGCACCAGCGGACCTGACCAGCCGATGCCCATAACGATACTCGATCTCGTCCTGCTCGGCGTGATGCTGATCTCGGGCCTGCTTGCCATGGTGCGCGGCTTCATGCGCGAGATCCTGTCGATCGCGGCCTGGGGCGCCGCCGCGCTGGTCACGCTGTATGCTTTCTCGAAGCTGCTGCCGACCGCCAAGACCTACTTCAACAACGACACGGTCGCCGCCGTGGTCGTGGTCGCCGGCGTCTTCATCGGGACGCTGATCGTGGTCTCGATCATCACGGTGCGGATCTCCGACATGATCCTGGATTCCCGGATTGGCGCGCTCGACCGCACCCTCGGCTTCCTGTTCGGGCTCGCCCGCGGCCTCTTGATCGTGGTCGTGGCGTTCATGTTCTTCACCTGGCTGGTTCCGGACAAGCAGCGGCCCGACTGGGTGACCGGAGCGAAGTCCCGGGTGGTGCTGCAGGGAACCGGGGATTGGCTGATGTCGCTCTTGCCTGACGACCCCGAGAACACCATCTTAAAGAAGTTCAAGAAGAATAAGCCAGACGACGATTCTGCGGCCGATACCAACGATCAGGCGACGCCGGCGTCGGGCGATGGCTATAGCAAACCTGCGCGTGACAGCTTGAAAAAGCTGATCGAGAAACCCGCGGGCCGATAAACTATTTGGTTTGGGCCCCTTACGAGAGGCGATGAACGAGATGCAGACCCCTTCCGATCACGCCGACCAGATGGATCTCGACCTCGGCCCGATCGAAATGCAGGAACATCCTCGACAAGACCATCTCCGGGAAGACGATCTTCGCTACCATCCTGACCTGGATGGCGACTCGCTCCGCGAGGAATGCGGCGTGTTCGGCGTCTTCGGCCACTCCGAGGCCGCCGCGATCACCGCGCTCGGCCTGCACGCCCTGCAACACCGCGGCCAGGAGGCCGCCGGCATCGTCTCGTTCGACGGCGCCCGCTTCCACAGCGAACGCCGCCTCGGCCTGGTCGGCGACGCCTTCTCCCGCCGCGAGGTGATCGAGCGGCTGCCCGGCAACGCCGCGGTCGGCCATGTCCGCTACTCCACCACCGGCGGCACCATCCTGCGCAACGTGCAGCCGCTGTTCGCCGAGCTCAGCGCCGGCGGCTTTGCGGTCGGCCACAACGGCAACCTGACCAACGGCCTGACCTTGCGCCGCGAGCTGGTCAAGGGCGGCGCCATGATGCAGTCGACCACCGACACCGAGGTGATCCTGCATCTCGTCGCGCAGTCGAAGCGCACCCGCTTCATCGACCGTTTCATCGAGGCGCTGCGCACCATCGAGGGCGCCTATGCGCTGGTCGCGCTCACCAACAAGAAGCTGGTCGGCGCGCGCGACCCGCTCGGCATCCGGCCCCTGGTGCTCGGCGATCTCGACGGCCGTCCGATCCTGACCTCGGAGACCTGCGCGCTCGACATGATCGGTGCGAAGTATGTCCGCGACATCGAGCCCGGCGAGATCATCGTGTTCGACGAGAAGGGCGCACACAGCCACAAGCCGTTCCCGCCGAAGCCGGCCCGGCCCTGCATCTTCGAATACATCTATTTCGCGCGGCCGGATTCCATCGTCGGCGGCCGCTCGGTCTATGATGTGCGCAAGGCGTTCGGCGCCCAGCTCGCGCGAGAGAGCCATCCCGATGTCGACGTCGTGGTGCCGGTGCCGGATTCCGGCGTGCCCGCCGCGGTCGGTTACAGCCAGTATTCCGGCGTGCCGTTCGAGCTCGGCATTATCCGCAACCACTATGTCGGCCGCACCTTCATCCAGCCGACCCAGACCGTGCGCGAGCTCGGCGTGCGCATGAAGCATTCGGCCAACCGCGCCGCGATCGAAGGCAAGCGCATCATCCTGATCGATGACTCGCTGGTGCGCGGCACGACTTCGAAGAAGATCGTGCGCATGATGCGCGACGCCGGCGCCCGCGAGGTACATTTCCGCCTCGCCTCGCCGCCGATCCTCTATCCCGACTATTACGGCATCGACCTGCCGGACCGCGGCGGTCTCCTGGCGGCGACCCATTCGCTGGAGGAGATGCGCGACATCATCGGCGCCGACTCGCTCGCCTTCCTGTCGATCGACGGCATGTACCGCGCGATGGGCTATGAGGGGCGCGACCCGGCAAATCCGAGATTCGCCGACCATTGCTTTACCGGCGCCTATCCGACCCACCTCACCGACCAGAGCGAAACCGAGCCCGCGCCGCGCCAGCTCTCGCTGCTGGCGGAGGCCAGCTGACGCGAAGCGTCATCCCGGGGCGCGCGCAGCGCGAACCTCAGATGCGCAATTGCGCATCAGGGGATCTCGACGTTGTTTTGCTGTCATGCCTCAAATCTCCAGATTCCGGGTCTGGCCCTTCGGGCCATCCCGGAATGACAGCACTTTCGCTGATGGCCGGGCTTGTCCCGGCCCTTTCTGTCTGTAATACCCGCCGCGAGACACGGACGGACAGCCATGACAAAACCCCTCGCCTCCCGAATTGCCCTCGTGACCGGCGCCTCGCGCGGTATCGGCTATGCGACATCGGTCGCGCTGGCCAAAGCCGGCGCGCATGTCGTGGCGGTGGCGCGCACGCAAGGCGGGCTGGAAGAGCTCGACGACGAGATCCGCAAGGACGGCGGCAGCGCCACGCTGGTGCCGCTCCCGCTCACCGATTACGACGGCATCGCCCGGCTCGGGCTCGCGCTGCATGAGCGCCACGGCAAGCTCGACATCCTCGTCGGCAATGCCGGCACCGCGGGCCCGTCCTCGCCGCTCGGCCATATCGAGCTGAAACCGTGGAACGACGTGATGGCGATCAACGTCACCGCCAACTTCCAGCTGATCCGCTGCATGGATCCGCTGCTGCGCCAGTCCGACGCCGGCCGCGCCGTGTTCGTGACCTCGGGCGTGGCCCACAAGGCCAGCGCCTATCTCGGTCCCTATGCGGCCTCGAAGGCCGCGCTGGACGCGCTGGTGCGCTCCTGGGCCAACGAGACCGCCAATACAGCGCTGCGCGTCAATCTGTTCAGCCCCGGCCCGATCCGCACCCGGATGCGCGCGCAGGTGTTTCCCGGCGAAGATCCGATGACGCTGGATACGCCCGACATGGCCGCCGAATTCATCGTGCCGATGTGTTCGCCGGAGTGGACCGAGACCGGCAGACTCTACGACTACAAGGCGCGCACGCTGCGGACGTTTCAGCCGCCCGCGTAGGCCTTCTGCCGTCATTGCGAGAAGCGCAAGCGACGAAGCAATCCATGCCTCCGTGCGAGCGGAAAGATGGATTGCTTCGCTGCGCTCGCAATGACGACTGCCGGTTGACACTCCCCCCGCCCCGCGATTGACTGCCCTCCCCAGCGGGACCACCCGCCAAGAAAAATCTCGGGAGGCATCATGACGCCGACGTTCAATCGCGCGCGCTCCATTCTGTCCGGATTGTTTCTCTCCGCCGGCATCGCCTCATCAGCCCTTCTTGCGCCGATCGCGCCCGCCAAGGCCGGTGACGTCCCGACCTTCGCGGTCGATGCCTCCTGGCCGAAACAGCTGCCCAATAACTGGATCATCGGCCAGGTCGGCGGCATCACCGTCGACTGGCAGGGGCATATCTGGGTAATCCACCGGCCGCGCTCGCTGACCGACGGCGAGAAGGCAGCAAGCCTCACCCCGCCGCGCGCCAAATGCTGCGTGGCGGCGCCGCCGGTGCTGGAGTTCGACGCCGACGGCAATCTGCTGCGCGCCTGGGGCGGCCCCGGCGACGGCTATCAATGGGTCGGCCGCGAGCACGGCATCGAGGTCGACGAGCGCGGCTTCGTCTGGGTCGGCGGCAATGCCGACGACGACAGCGCGATCCTGAAGTTTTCGCTCGACGGCAAATATCTCGGCCAGATCGGCAAGATCGCAGCTCGCACCAACAGCAACGACACCACGCAGCTCGGCCGCCCCGCCGAGATGGCGATCGACAAGGATGCCAACGAGCTCTACATCGCCGACGGCTACGGCAACCGCCGCGTCATCGTGTTCGACGCGACGACGCTGGCCTACAAGCGGCACTGGGGCGGCCACGGCAAGACACCGAGCGATGACAAGCAACCACCCTACGATCCGAGCGCCGCGGTGCAGGAGCAGTTCGGTAACCCCGTGCATTGCATCAAGATCGCCAATGACGGGCTGGTCTATGTCTGCGACCGCAGCCAGGACCGCATCCAGGTGTTCCAGAAGGACGGCACCTTCGTCAGCGAATGGTTCTACGAGAAGAACACCCGCGGCGACGGCGCGGTGTTCGATCTCGCGCTATGGCCCGATCCGAAGCAGACCTATCTGCTCAACGCCGACGGCGCCAACAACGAGATCCGTGTGCTCAAGCGCGACGATGGCTCCGTGGTCGGCACCTTCGGCCATAGCGGCCGCAATGCCGGGCAATTCGCCCTGCTGCACGTCATGGCCGTCGACCAGAAGGGCAATGTCTACACCGGCGAAGTCGAGGGCAAGCGGATCCAGAAGTTCAAGCTGACCTCCGACGCGCTGAAGTAGAGACGACCAAAGGATGACGCTTCGACGCAGCTCATCCGGCTTTATGCGGATTGCCGCCCCCACCCGGACAGGGTAAGCGGGAACCCGAACGACCGGCACAAGGCTCCACAAGAGGGCCATCCGGAAAAATCACAGTGGAGGGAATGTCTGATGACGACGACGCTCGCACGGCGCCACGCCGTGCTTCTTGCTTGCGCTGCACTCGGTCTTGCAACCCCTGCCCTTGCGCAGGACAAGAACGTCAAGATCGGCGTGCTGAACGACATGTCGGGCCTCTATGCCGACATCGGCGGCCCCAATTCGGTGGCTGCGGCCAACATGGCGGTGGAGGATTCCGGCCTGCGCGCCAAGGGCTGGAAGATCGAGGTGGTCAGCGGCGATCACCAGAACAAGCCCGACGTCGGCGTCAACATCGCGCGCAACTGGATCGACAACGAGAAGGTCGACATCATCACCGACACGCCGAACTCCGGCGTCGCACTCGCGGTGAGCAACCTCGCCAAGGAGAAGAACTCGATCGTGCTCAATTCGGGGGCGGCGACCGCCGACCTCACCGGCAAGGCCTGCAACGCCAACACGATCTCCTACACGTTCGATACCTACATGCTCGCCAACGGCACCGGCAAGGCGCTGACGAAAGCCGGCGGCGACAGCTGGTTCTTCCTCACCGCCGACTACGCCTTCGGCCATGCGCTGGAGCGCGACACCTCGGCGGTCGTCACCGCCAACGGCGGCAAGGTGCTCGGCGGCGTCAAGCACCCGCTCAACACCGCCGACTTCTCCTCGTTCCTGCTGCAGGCGCAGGCCTCCAAGGCCAAGATCATCGGCCTCGCCAATGCCGGCGGCGACACCACCAACGCGATCAAGCAGGCGTCCGAATTCGGCATCACCGCGGGCGGACAGAAGCTCGCGGCGCTGCTGCTGTTCGTGAACGACGTGCACGCGCTGGGCCTGAAGATCGCGCAGGGCCTCACCTTCACCGAGTCGTTCTACTGGGACATGAACGACCAGACCCGCGCCTGGTCGAAGCGCTTCCAGAAGGTCTCGCCGAAAGGCTCGATGCCCTCGATGACGGTGGCCGGCGTCTATGCCGGCGTGCTGCATTATTTGAAGGCGTTGGACGCGATGGGAAGCAATCCCCACGACGGCGCCAAGGTCGTCGCCAAGATGAAGGAGATCCCGACCGACGATCCCTTGTTCGGCAAGGGTCCGCTGCGGATCGACGGCCGTCGCATCATCCCGGCCTATCTGTTCGAGGTGAAGAAGCCGGAGGAGTCGAAATATCCGTGGGACTATTACAAGCTGATCGCGACCATCTCGCCGGAAGACGCCGCCAAGCCGCTCGAGGCCAGCGATTGTCCGCTCGTGAAGAAGTAAGCGAGCACACCATTCCTTCGTCATTGCGAGCGAAGCGAAGCAATCCATAGCACCGCAAATGCGGCACGATGGATTGCTTCGTCGCTTCGCTCCTCGCAATGACGTCCACAGCGGGCCAACCCACTAACCCACCCTACGCTTCATCACTTCGCGGCGGCCTTCCGCGCCTGTGCGGGCAACGACGCCCATTCCCTGTCGGCGCGCGGGCCGCCGACGTCGCCGGTCAGACCGACGAGCTGTCCCGACTGCACGTCGAGCGTCTGCGTCCAGGTCTGGGTCTGGCACAAGAACTTCATCAGACATCCCTTGAGCTTCAGCCGGCCGGACGCGTCGCGCCACAGCGAGACCGAGTAGGACTTGCCGTCCTCGGCATTGTAGATGTCGCCGTCGAACCGGCCCTCCGGCGTCAGCTTCAATCCGAGGATCAGCTGGTGGCCGAGCAGCGCGCGCGTGCGCTTGTCGGGATCGGGATTGAAGCTGTCGCGAAACGGCTGGCCGTGCGGATCGAGTGGCTCCTTCATCCACACGATGAAGCCGCAGATGCGGTCGCGCGCGGTGCCGCAGCGCTCGAGGCGGATGCGCGCGCGTCCGTCCTCGGTCAGCCAGGTGCCGCTGGGATCGGCCGGCGCGATCGTGGCGGCGCGGCCGGTCGAGCTCATCAGCAAGGCGGCGACGAGGCCGCGCAGAAATATGCGAACCAGAAAGTTCATCGGTCAGGACCTTTCATTGTCGGGATGATTTGCGGACGCGCGAGGCGCGCCTCACTTCAGTTGCGCCACGAAGGCATCGGCACCCTTGTCGATGCCGGTGGTGGCGGCGGCGAGATCGCCGACGCTGGCCTTGATGTCGTAGGCGTTGGGATATTGCTTGCTGACGTAGGCGCCGAGCAGACGCGAGGTCGCGCTGTCGAACATCTCGACCGCGTAGATCACCGAGCCCGTCATCGTGCCCTCGCCGTCGCGCGCCGCCTGCACGCCGTTGTAGACAGCGCCGGCCAGGTCGAAGCGCGACAGCGTGCCGAGCACCGGCGTGTTGGCAACCGCGCCGGTCAGCGTCAGCCGCACGCGAAACGTGTTCGGCCCGCGCGCATTGACCAGCGTGAAGCGGCCGCGCAATTTGTCGGCGAAGCGGGTCTGCATGTAGGCGGCGAGCGTCTGCTTGTCCTTCTCGGACATCTCGCCGAACTGGTGATCAGCGCCGCGATAGATCACGACCGGGTCGAGCATCACCTTGTTGTAGCTCCGCCAGTCGACCGGCGGCGCATAGCGATACGGCACCCGCCCGGAGGAATCCGACGTGTCAGGCGTCATGTAGGCCGTTGATGCGACCTCCGAATAGGCCACCGGCGTGACGGCGGCACATCCTCCCGCGATGACGCAAAGCGCCATCGCTCCCAGACCGCGCGCGGCGATCGAGCTCTCCATTCCAATCTCCTCATCCGATCCTAAAGCGGAAGAGCAGCTCGGCCGCAGCCGCGTCCGGGGCTGAAGTGCGGCTGCGGCCGTCACTGACGACCTGGCTCGCCGTGAGCGCGCCGCCAGACCTTGCCTCAGTGCGAGGAACTATAAAACCGACCAGTTGGTTTGTAAAGTTGCAATCGCGGGAAACGGGTGAGAAAAATGCGGTGGTCGAAACCGCAGTGAAGTTGGTGAGGCCGCTTCGCGAATGGCGGTGGTGCGTTGTCACAAACCTGCGACATCTCCTGTGCTACCGCACAGCCTGCCGGGGGATTTCAGGGGCCCGGTGCCGATCCAACGCCGCCAAGCGATCCATATTCCGCTTGGGCGGCGTTGTGTTTTCGGGCAACGCCGGACGTTCAACGGCTCTTGCGAACCGAGACCTTCTTTGCAGCGCGTGTCGCGGTCGCCCTGGACAGCTTTGCCTCGATTGTGCCGTGCTCGATCGCAGTCCACTTGCTGTCGTCGAGCAAACGCTCGAACAGGCGATCGCGCTCGGCGTCGGTCAGCGACGACAGGCCGAACAACGAACTCAGCAGCAGTCCCCTCGCCGCTGTCCAGCGCAGCGGCAGCGCAAGATCGGGATCGCGCGCTTCGGCCTTCATGCGCGCGACCTTCTCGATGTCGACATCGCGCGGCATCGCCATCAATTCGGGATTCTCGTTCATCGCCGCCAACAGTGCGAAGGCCCCCGACCGCGGCGTGGAGATCGCCTCCCGCAGCGTCGCGATCTGCGCCGCCAGTTCCGGCTGGTCCGTGGTCTCGCGCGCCTTTGCGATGTAGCGGTTCGAGAAATCCTCGAAATACGCCATCTGCTGCTCGAGCAAGGCCCGCAGCACCGCTTCCTTGGTGCGGAACTGATGCATCACGCCACCCTTGCTGAGACCGCTCTCGCGCGCGATCGCATCCAGCGTCAGGCGTCCCGGTCCATCGCGCGTCAGGATGGTGGTCGCGGCGTCGAGGGCGGCGTTGCGGGAGCGTTCCGAACGGGAGGGATTATCCATGGTGTACTCAGCAGAGAGTCGCTTGAAATGGCAGTATCTCAGCGGCTTCGGTCAATCTCAAGCGCTGCATCGAAGTCCGCAGGCAGCGCGAACGACGTCCCCGAAATGCCGGTGCCGGCCATAAGGGAACGCATCAGTTTCAGCAATCGATCATCGCGCGATCCGATCGCTCACGCGCACAAGCGAACCTTCTGCAGCAAGCCATGAAGGAAACCGTGGGCCATCCGGCCGATCACCCTTTCGCCTCGACCGCGCGCGTGGGCGACAGACTGGGCGTCGGCATAACTGGCGGCGACGATCGTCCCGCGCCTGCCGCCAGCGAGTTTCAGGTCGGTCAGATAGACAAGGCTGCGCGACGTCAACAGCGCCGCCTGCGCGTCGTTGAAGCGGGCCAATTCATCGCAAACGTCAACCGCCTCGTCGTTCACCATGCGCCTCCTGCCGGAACGGCCCCGGGGCGAGGCACGCATCTGCATCCGGCATCAACCCTTATACAAACCAACCAGATGGTTTGTAAATAGTCAAAATGACGCAATCGGTCCGGCAAAGCGGCATGTCGGATCGGCGCCGTCGCATTCGTCCTCGACACATCGACTGGCCGGCAACTTGGAGCACGCGAGCGATGACACAGCCAAAACAGACCGCGGAAACCGACATCAGGGCGCTGATCGACGCCTGGGCGCATGCCGTCCGCAGCCGCGACTATCCCGGCATTGTCGCCCATCACGATCAGGACATCGTGATGTTCGACGTCCCGCCGCCATTGCAGTCGCGCGGACTGGATGAGTACCGCAAGACGTGGGATCTGTTCTTCAGGTACCACCGCCCCTCCTACGCCTTCGATATCGATGAGATCGCCATCACGGCCGGCGACGACGTCGCCTTCGCGGTCGCGGTGATGCGTTGCGGCCCGCCCGATGCCACGTTCCAGTTCAGGCTGACGGTGGGATTGCGCAAGGTCGATGGTGAATGGCGGATCACGCATGAGCACCATTCGGTGCCGGCGACGGATTAGAATCGTAGGGCGGGTTAGGCGAAGCCGTAACCCGCCATTGCCTCCGCAATAAGCAAGTCGGTGGGTTACGCGGAGTTTGTCATCGGGCCGCGCGTTGCGCGGACCCGTTGGCTAACCCACCCTACGAAGCTACGAAGCTTTTTGCGCCGTCGCGCGCGCAGCGATGGCGAGCGCGAGCAGCAGCAGTGCGGCGGCCAGATAGAACGGCGCGCCGGGCAGTCTGAGCGGCACATTGTCGCCGATGAAATACGCAAAGGTCAGCGTGAACAGGAACGGGCCGATCAGTTCCGACATGCTCTGCACGCTCGACGTCGCGCCCTGCAGCTGGCCCTGCTGGTCGGCGGCGACGAGCTGCGTGGTCAGCGCCTGCGTTGCGGCGCCCGAGATGCCCCACAACGCCAACACGGGAATGCCGATCCAGAACAGCTGGCCCGATGGCGCGGCGCCGAAGATCACGAAGCCTAAGGCGCCGCAAACGAGGCCGAGGAACAGCGCGTTGCGCTCGCCGAGCCGCTGCACGATCGGGCCGATCGCCGCGCCCTGCACGATCATGCCGCAGAGGCCGACAAGCGCGAGCGTCGCGCCGACGGTGCCGGTGTCCCAGCCGTAGCGATAGGTGGCGTAGAGCACGAACACCGACGGCAGCACCACATGCGCGAGCTGGCCGAAGAACGTCGCCAGCGACAGGCCGGCGAGCGTCGGGTTCGAGCGCAGGAAGTGCAGCGCGCCGATCGGATTGGCGCTCTTCCATTT
Organism: Bradyrhizobium sp. USDA 3364; assembly: GCF_054056355.1. Classification (NCBI taxonomy): domain Bacteria; kingdom Pseudomonadati; phylum Pseudomonadota; class Alphaproteobacteria; order Hyphomicrobiales; family Nitrobacteraceae; genus Bradyrhizobium; species Bradyrhizobium sp. USDA 3364. The sequence goes on along the minus strand of NZ_JBSRYG010000002.1, from coordinate 6,498,303 downwards.
GAACGGCGCGCGCCGTTCAACCGGCAGCGATTCCGGCAGGATGAACAGGCCATAGAGTCCGTTGACGAAGCTCAAGGCTGCCGCCGCCCAGAACGGCAGCCGCGGATCGATCTCGCCGAGCAGGCCGCCCAGCGCCGGTCCGAGGATGAAGCCCGCGCCGAAGGCGACGCCGATCTTGCCGAACATCGCGGCGCGCTGCTCCGGCGCGGTGACGTCGGCGATGTAGGCGAACACGGTCGAGATGCTCGACGAGGTGATGCCCGAGATCGCCCGCCCGATGAACAGCCAGATCAGGTTCGGCGCCAGCGCCATCAGCACATAGTCGGCGGCAAGGCCGAAATTCGACAGCAGCACCACCGGCCGGCGGCCGAAGCGATCGGACAATGCGCCCAGGATCGGCGAGCAGACGAACTGCATCAGCGCCCAGATCGAGCCGAACACGCCGAAGATGCGCGCCGCGTTCGCGGTGTCGTTGTTGACGAAGCCTTCGATCAGCTTGGGCAGGATCGGAATGATGATCCCGAGCGCGAGCATGTCGAGCAGCAAGGTGATGAAGATGAAGACCACCGCGCCGCTGCGCGCCGGCGCTGCGGCAGCGTTAGGATTCTCATTTTGACGCGTTTTCTTCACGCGAACCGGGATCCACTTCGCTCGAAAACGCGATGTCCGCTCACGACGGCCGCTTGCGCTTGTGGGCGAACGGATTGGCCTTCTCGCGCAGCGTGATCCGGATCGGCGTGCCCGGCAGATCGAAGGTCTCGCGCAGCGAGTTGATGAGGTAGCGCAGATAGGAACGCGGGATCGCGTCGGCGCGCGAGCAGAACAGCACGAAGCTCGGCGGGCGCGCCTTCACCTGCGTGATGTAGTTCAGCTTCAGCCGGCGGCCCGAGACCGCCGGCGGCGGGCTGGCCTGGATCGCCTGCTCGAACCAGCGATTGAGCGCCGAGGTCGGCAAGCGCCGGTTCCAGACCGCATAGGCCTCCTGGATCGCGGTCATCAGGCGGTCGATGCCCTCGCCCATCAGACCCGAGACGGCGACGATCGGCGCGCCCGTGACCTGCGGCAGCCAGTGATCGGCGTCGGTGCGCAGTTGGGAGATCTGGTTGGGCTTGCGCTCGACGAGGTCCCATTTGTTGACCGCGAGCACGATCGCGCGGCCCTCGCGCTCGATCAGGTCGGCGATGCGCAGGTCCTGCTCCTCGAACTTGCTCTGGGCATCCATCATCATGACGACGACCTCGGCGAAGCGCACCGCGCGCAGCGCGTCGGCGACCGAGAGCTTTTCCAGCTTCTCCTCGATCCGCGAGCGGCGGCGCAGGCCGGCGGTGTCGAACACCCGGAACTGGCGGCCCTGCCAGGTGATCTCGACCGCGATCGAATCGCGCGTGGTGCCGGCCTCCGGGCTGGTCAGCAGGCGCTCCTCGCCGAGCAGGTGGTTGATCAACGTCGACTTGCCGGCGTTGGGGCGGCCGACGATGGCAACGCGGATCGGGCGCTGCGCGGCCTCTTCCTCCGAGATGTCCTCGTCGTCCCCGACCTCGTCGTCTTCCTCCGCGGTCTCGGGCACCAGCGCGCTCAGCGCCTCGTGGAGGTCGCCCATGCCCTCGCCGTGCTCGGCCGAGATCTGGACGGGATCGCCAAGGCCCAGCGCGTAGGATTCCATCGCCCCTAACTCGCCATGCTTGCCCTCGGCCTTGTTGGCGACCAGCACCACCGGCTTGTTGGCCTTGCGGGCGAAATCGGCGAAGGCGCGGTCGGTCGGCGTCAGGCCGACGCGGGCGTCGATCACGAACATCAGGGCGTCTGCGAGCTCGATCGCGGTCTCGGTCTGCTCCTGCATCCGCGCCGTCAGCGAGCCCTTGGCGCCCTCGTCGAGCCCCGCGGTGTCGATGATGGTGAAGTCGAGATCGTAGAGCCGGGCCTGCCCCTCGCGGCGGTCACGCGTGACGCCGGGTTCGTCGTCGACCAGCGCGAGCTTCTGGCCGACCAGCCGGTTGAACAGCGTCGACTTCCCGACATTGGGCCGGCCGATAATGGCGATGGTGAAAGACATGGATCATCCAGGCGCCGCGTCTGCGGCGCGCGTCAATGAATAGAATCGGGAGCCTAACGCGCGATGAGATTGGGTTGAACCGTCATCGCGCTCTAGATTCTTGTTTTAGCATGATCTCTTCGGAAAACCGCTTCGCACTTTTCCGGATCATGCTTTAGCGGCTAAATCCACCGCTCGGTAGCGGTGCGGGGAACGCGCCGCCGGATTGTTGCGTGGTCTGGGTCTGCTGGGCCGGTGCCGCGGGCTGCTGCGCCTGCTGGTCGTCGGCGGGCGGCGCGGTGGTGCGGCGGCGGACGATCTTCTTCGGCTTCGGATCCGGCGGCACCGCGGCGGGCGCGCCTTCCTCGGTGGCGGCGTCGGGCGCAGCCGCCTGATCCGCTGCCGGCGCGGCCCGCTTGGCGTGCTTCTTGGCGCCCTTCGGCGGCTCTGGCGGTGGAGCCGGCTGGGCGGCGGCGGCCGCCGCGGCGTTCTGCTGGTCGAGCTGCTCCTGCTGCGAGCCCTTGTACAATTCCTTCGGCACGCCCTGCTCGAGGCCGGGCACGCCTTCGGGGAAGACCGGCTTGCGGTCGCCCTGCAGCTTCTTCTTGGTGTCGAGGAAGTCGAGCAGATCGCTCGGATCGAAATTGGCCATGCCGCCACCGCCGCACCCCGCCAGCGCGCTGCAAAGCGCTGTCAGAACTGCGGCTGCGATCAGGCGTTGCGAGCGGCGCATGGTCGATCTCTCACTCAAACTCGGGTTTCGCGCCAGATCAGCTCTTGGCGACCGGCGGCAACAAAGCCTGCAGCGCTTCGGCGCGCGAGCGCATGCTCGGCGGCGTCTCGCCGTCATTGGCAATCTGGTCGAGCCACTGCCGCGCGCCGGTGGCATCGTTTGCGCGCCAGGCCGACAGCGCCAGCAGCTCGCGCGCGGAGTGGCGGAACGTCGAATCCTTCGATGTCGCGGTCGCCTCGAGCCGTTGCAGCATGTTCGGATAGGTCGTGGTTTCCATCAGGATCTGCGCGGCGCGGATCCGCGCCACGTCCTGCTCGGCGCCGCCGACGCTGCGGTCGGCTGCGATCTCGTCATAGAGTTTCGCGGCGGCCGGCTGATCGCGGGTCGCGACCTCGGCGGCCATGCGCAGCCGCGCCAGGGTGCGGTAACCGGACGGCGCCTTGGTGATCAGGGCTGCAAAGGCAGCCTCAGCCTCGGCGTGCTTGTTCTGGTCCGCCAGTTCGACGGCGCGGTCGAACGCCGCACCGGCCTCGGCGGCCTTGTTGGCCTCGAGATATTGGTAGCCGCGCCAGCCACCGACGCCCGCGACCACCAGGATCGCCAGCGCAATGAAAAAGAGCGAGTACTTGTCCCACAGCTTCTTGAGCTGCTCGCGACGGACTTCCTCGTCGACTTCGTCAAATAATTCAGACACTTAAGGCTATCCCATCCCTCGGGACCGCTGCTATCGGTGGGGCCCAGCCCCTACCCGATCCCCACATCGCGGCGGCGTTACCCTAATGGTGTGGCGGAGGCAAGGCAAAGCGAGGCGGATCAAAGCGTTAACAGGGGACGTTTGGTACGCCCCGGCTCACGCCCCCGCCGTCAGGCTTTCCCGCAGCTGGCGCTTGATCACCTTGCCGTTGGCGTTGCGCGGCAGCGGCTCCGCGGTCAGCGCCACGGTCTCCGGCACCTTGTAGTCCGAGAGACGCTCGGCGCACCAGGCGCGCAAGCTCTCCGCATTGACCTCGGTGCGGGTCACGATCACGGCGTGCACGCGCTCGCCGAGCACCGGGCACGGTTTCGCGATGATCGCGCTCTCGACCACGGCCGGATGGCCGGCCAGCACCGACTCGACCTCGGCGGAATAGATCTTCAGGCCGCCGCGGTTGATCATGTCCTTCTGGCGATCGAACACGCGGACGAAATTGTCGGCGTCGACCGAGCCGAGATCGCCGGAATGCCAGAAGCCTGCGGTGAAGCTCTCCGCGGTCGCCTTCGGATTATTCCAGTAGCCCTTGATGACCGAGGCGCTGCGGATCCAGAGCTCGCCGATCTCGCCGCGCGGCACTTCGCGCCCATCGGCCCCCATGACAACGATCTCGGCGCCGGGACACGGCAGGCCGACGCTGTCGATATGGGCGGCGGTGAGTTCGCCCGGCATCAACGTCGAGGGCGACGTGGTCTCGGTTGCGCCGTAGCAGTTGGCGAGCTTGAGCCCGGGAATCTTGGCGTCGAGCTTCTCGATGGTCGCGACCGGCATCGGCGCGCCGCCGAAGCCGCCGATCCGCCAGCTCGACAGATCGTAGCTGTCGAAATCCGGCTGCATCAGGCAGAGATTGTACATCGCCGGCACCATCACCGTGTAGGTGACGCGCTCCCGCGCGGCGACCTTCAGATACTCGGACGCCTTGAACTCCGGCATGATGATCAGCGCGCCGGCGCAGCGGACCATGGTGGTGACGTTGGCGACCGCACCGGTGACATGGGCGAGCGGCACCGCGGCAATCGAGCGATCGGCCCTGGTCAGCTTCAGGCAGGAGGTGAACACGTCAGAGGAATGGATGATGTTGCAATGGGCGAGCATCGCGCCCTTCGGCCGGCCCGTGGTGCCCGAGGTGTAGAGGATCATCGCGGTGTCCTCTTCCCTCACCTCCGCCGGCGCCCGCGCCGGAGCATTGTCGCGCAGGCGGGCGAATTGCGACGCGCTGTCGTCGCTGACCGGGATGCGATGCGCAAGACCCGGAATATCGGCGGCGTCGGGGATGCGATCGGCGAGCGTGGTCTCGTGCACCAGACACCTGGCGCCGCAATCGTTCAGCACATAGGCGATCTCGGGCTTCTGCTGCCGCGTCGAGAGCAGCACCGTGACCAGCCCGGCATGGGCGGCGGCGAACATCGTCAGCACGAACTCGATGCGGTTGCCGAGCAGGATCGCGACGCGGTCACCGGGCACGAGGCCGAGCCGGGCGAAGCCCGCCGCGACCCTGGCGGACTGCTCGGCGACCTCGCGCCAGCTCAGGCGCGTCGCGCCGCAGACCAGCGCCTCGCCGTCGCCGTTTTGCGCGACGGCGTCCGCGATCATCGCCCACAGGCTGGCCGGCCGCTCCGGGAACGCTGGCACGACGCGGTCGCCGAACCTGGGCTCGAGCCGCATCGGCGGAAGTGCGTGCTGCGACCAGTCCATGCGTCAGCTCTTCTTCATGCCGTAGACATGTTCCGGCCCCGGGAAGGCGCGGCTCTTCACGTCGCGCGCATAGCCCGCGACCGCTTCCTCGATCATGGGTCCGAGATTGCCGTAGCGGCGCACGAATTTCGGCGCCCGCGGCGACAGGCCGAGCATGTCCTCCAGCACCAGCACCTGGCCGTCGCAGGCCGCGCTCGCGCCGATGCCGATGGTGGGCACAGCGATCGATTGCGTGATCTTGCGCGCCAGCGGCTCGGCAATCGCCTCGACCACGATCGAGAAGGCGCCCGCCTCCGCGATCGCCTTGGCGTCGTTCTCGATCGGCGCCCAGTTCTCTTCCTCGCGGCCCTGCGCGCGGAACGAGCCGAGCGTGTTGATCGACTGCGGCGTCAGGCCGATATGGCCCATCACGGGAATGCCGCGCTCGGACAGGAACGCCACCGTCTCCGCCATCCGCGCGCCGCCCTCGAGCTTGACCGCGCCGCACAGCGTTTCCTTCATGATCCGCACCGCGGACTGGAACGCCTGCTCCTTCGAGCCTTCATAGGAACCGAACGGCATGTCGACCACGACGAGCGCCGCCTGCGAGCCGCGCATCACGGCGCGGCCCTGCAGGATCATCATGTCGAGGGTGACCGGCACCGTGGTCTCGAAGCCGTGCATGACGTTGCCGAGGGAATCGCCGACCAGGATGGCGTCGCAGTGCTTGTCGACGAGCGCGGCGGTGTGTGCGTGGTACGACGTCAGCATCACGATCGGCTCGCCGTTCTTGCGGGCGCGCAGATCGGGCGCGGTCTTGCGCTTGATGGCGGATTGAACAGACATAGTCAGGCTCCCATGACAGGCACGCCGATCACGACCGGGTGGAACGCAAACGCCAGCGCCAGATATGCGATGACACCGACCGCGATCGCGATCAGGTCGTTGGTCGGGCCGCCCACCGGGATCGGCGGCGCACCGGCATCCGCGCGGCGCTTCAGCGAGATGCGGTCATAGACCGCCCACGCGAGAAACGAGCCGAACAGGATGATCGAGCCGAGGTCGCCATTGGCGAGCAGATGTGCCAACGCCCACAGCTTCACGCCCGCCAGCATCGGGTGCTTCAGCTTGGTGTAGATGCGGCCGCGGATATAGGAGGCGACGACGAGGATCACTGCGGGCAGCATCAGCGCCACCGCGATGTGCTTGAACACAGTCGGCGGCGCCCAGACGTCGATCCATCCGGTCGCGCGATAATGCGCAAAGCCCCAGACGATCAAACCGAGGCCGGCGAACGACACCAGCGAATAGACGCCCTTGTAGGCGCCCTCGCCCATCGCATTCACCAGGCCGGCGCGCAGCTCGCGCAGGCTGGTCAGCACGTGGATGCCGAGGAACAGCACGAGACCCAAGATCATGACGAGCAGTCCCACGATGTTCCTCCCTGATCGATTGATGCCTTCGCGTAACATCTTCGCCGGGCGGTATGCAATGCGTCACGCGGGTCGCGGATCACGGGTTGCCGGCAGGCTTGGACGTATCGTCGGCCGGCTTGGCCAGCTCGCGATTGTCGACATAGCGGATCATGATCGGGCGGCCGGCCAGCGCCCCGCCGAGCCCGCCGGTGAATTTCAGCGGCAGGCAGGAATCGAGCGAGGCATTGATCGCGTTGAGGTAGGTCGTGCGGGTGTCCGCCGGGATGCCCCGCGTTGAAAACGTCAGGCGCGGCGTGCCGATCATCTCGCCGGTCCGCTTGAAGCTGAACTTGACCGACATCTGCATGCCCTTGCGCGCGTCGTCCGGTGGCGGCGGCGCCCAGCAGGAGCGCAGCGCGGCGAAGAGATCGCCGATGGTATTGAGATCATGATCCGGCTTGCGGTACTTCTCGGCCTGCCCCTCCGGCGGCACGGTCAGGATCGTGAGCTGGAGATTTTCGCCGTACGGATAATCCATCTCGGGAAAGCACGGCCCGTTATTGAACACGCCGCAATAGGACGGGATGCAAGGCCCTTCGTCGAGCACGCTGCAGGGCGTGTGCGCGAACGGTGCTGGGTTGGTCTGTTGCCGCTGCTGCGCAGAGGCAGCGCTCGCGAGCGCAACGGCCAGCACGGCAAGAGCGAGACAGATGGCGACGCGTCGGAGCATGCAGACGGACCCGGATTGCGCTCCGGGGAACATGGTACCGCGGCCGGACCGCATCAAGCGGGCCAGCGTTCAATTCCTCGCGCGCGCTCAACCGTCACGCGCGGCACCGCAACCTCCGCTGTCGTCGCCCGGCTCGACCGGCGATCCAGCATTCCAGAGACGACGGTGATTGATCGGATAAGCCGCGGCATACTGGGTCCCCCGGTTGAGCCGGGGGACGACACTGCCTCTGAGGCACTATGCCCGCTTCTTCTCGTCCATGCGCTTGTTGTATTGAAACCTAGTCGCGGCTGGTTCGTACCCCTTTGATCCCGGCGAGGATGAGGTCGATGCCGGCGAGATAATCGACGCGGTCGTCGTGGTCCCGCATCGCGCCGGCAACGCTGCGTGCAAACGGATAGTCGTTTGCATCGAGCGCTGACCAGTCGGTCGCCACCGCATCCAGGAAGCTCGATCGGTCGAGGTCGTGCGTCCGCGCGAACTGCGCGTTGGCTGCGTTCTGTCCGCCGACGCCGAGGATGTAGTTCAGCAGGACCGAGACGATCGTCCACTGCGCATCGGCAGGTACGCCAAGCGCGCGAACCTGCTGGCCGATGCACTCCAGAACCCGCACGGTCGGCAACTGTCCGGCGGCACGGATCAGCGCGGTCCCGACCCACGGATGCGCCTCCATCGCGTCGAACATGCCTAGCGCAAGGGCGCGAATGGTAGCCTTCGGCGATCCGCCGACCACATGTGCATCCACCATGCGCGCAATAATCGAGTCGCAGGCGGCGACCAGCAGGTCGCTCTTGTTGGCGATATGCCAGTAGATCGCGCCAGGCCCGGTGGCGAGCCGTTCGGACAGGGCGCGGAACGTCAGCCCGTCCTCCCCGCTCTCGTCCAGGAGATCGATCGAAGCTTCGATGATGCGATCCCGCGACAGCGAGTCCTCTCGTCTTCTGCTGCGCGCATTCTTGACCATGCCGCATCTTGACATACCTGGAACGGCATTCCAAGCACATGGAACGACGTTCCATTACTTTCGGCGAGAAGGAAATCTGCATGAAATCTCCCATCACGATCGTCGGTGCCGGCCTCGGCGGGCTGACTCTTGCGCGCGTCCTCCACGTCCATGGCATCGCAGCGACCGTCTACGAAGCGGAAGCGTCCGCGGAGGCGCGAACGCAGGGCGGCATGCTCGATATCCACGATCATAACGGGCAAAGCGCGCTCAAGGCCGCAGGACTGTTCGACGAATTCCTCGCGCTCATCCACCCTGGCGGCCAGGAGATGCGCGCGCTCGACACCCAGGGCAACGTCCTGCTGCATCATCCCGACGACGGCACCGGCGGGCGCCCCGAGGTGCCACGCGGAGAGCTGCGTCGGATCCTGCTCGACTCGCTTCCGGCAGGCACGGTGCGCTGGGGGAGCAAGGTCACCGCGGCCGCTCCGCTCGGCGGCGGCTGCCACCTCTTAACCTTTGCCGACGGCACAACGGTGACGACCGATCTTCTCGTCGGGGCCGACGGCGCCTGGTCACGGATTCGTCCACTTCTATCGAGCGCGAAGCCGGCCTATGTCGGCACCACATTCATCGAAACCTATCTGTTCGACGCCGATACCAGTCACAAGCCGAGCGCCGAAGCGGTCGGCGGCGGCGCGATGTTCGCACTGGCGCCGGGTAAAGGCATCGCCGCACATCGCGAACCCGACGGAGTGCTGCACACCTATGTGGTGCTGAACAAGCCCGAGGATTGGGCGTCCCGCCTCGACTTCTCCACCCCCGCGACGGCGCTGGCCCGCGTCGCCGCGGAATTCGACGGCTGGGCTCCGGCGCTGACCGCGCTGATCACCGACGGCAAGACCGCCCCCGTGCTTCGTCCCATCCATGCGCTTCCGGTCGATCACCGGTGGGATCGCATGCCCGGTGTAACGCTGCTCGGCGATGCCGCGCACCTGATGGCACCATCGGGCGAAGGGGCCAATCTGGCATTGTATGACGGTGCCGAACTCGCAGCCGCGATCGCCGCCAAGCCGGACGACGTCGAGGCCGCGCTCGCTGCCTATGAGAAGGATCTGTTTCGCCGCAGCTCGGCCGAGGCGGCTGCGGCGGAGGAATTGCTTGAGGTGTGCTACGGCGACAACGCGCCGCAGAGCCTGATCGATTTTTTCGGCAGACACCTGCCCGTCGAGAACCACGCAGAGTAGCGGAGAAGCCGCGGCTGCCACCAAGCATTCGCTTTCGTCCCCCGGCTCGACCCGGGGGACCCAGTACGCCGCGGCCACTCCGCTTCTCACTGCTGCCTCCGGAATACTGGGCGGTTTCGCCCGGTCGAGCCGGGCGATGACGGCGGAGGGTGAGACGCGAGCGGCGAGGGTGGCACTACGCCTTCTTCTTCACGTCCTTGACGTTGGAGAAGGTGATGCCCTCGGCCCGTTCCCTTGTGTAGCCCAGATAGAACTCGTTCTTGGCCATGAACACGGGATCGCCGTCGACGTCGTCGGCGATGCCGGAATTGTTGGCGGCGATGAAGGTCTCGAGCTTCTTGCGGTCGTCGGACGAAATCCAGCGCGCCAGCGAGAATTCGGAGACCTCGAACTCGACCGGCAGTGAATATTCCGCATCGAGCCGCGCCTTCAGCACGTCGAGCTGCAGCGGACCGACCACGCCGACCAGCGCCGGCGCGCCGTCGCGCGGGCGGAACACCTGCACGACGCCCTCCTCCGACATCTGCTGCAAGGCTTCCTTCAGCTTCTTGGCCTTCATCGCATCGGTCAGGCGAACGCGGCGGACGATTTCAGGCGCGAAGCTCGGCACGCCGACGAAAGTCAGATCCTCACCCTCGGTCAGGGTGTCGCCGATCCGCAGCGTACCGTGGTTGGGAATGCCGACGACATCGCCGGCAAACGCCTCATCCGCCACCGAGCGGTCCTGCGCGAAGAAGAATTGCGGGCTCGACAGGCTCATGTTCTTGCCGGTGCGGACCAGCTTGGCCTTCATGCCGCGGCTGAGCTTGCCCGAGCACAGCCGGGCGAAGGCGATGCGGTCGCGGTGGTTCGGGTCCATGTTGGCCTGGATCTTGAACACGAACGCGCTCATGCGCGGCTCGGCCGCCTCGACCTTGCGTAGATCGGAATCCTGCGCGCGCGGCGCGGGCGCGAACTTGCCGAGGCCTTCCAACAAGTCGCCGACGCCGAAATTGCGCAGCGCGCTGCCGAAATAGACCGGCGTCAGATGGCCCTCGCGAAACGCCGCGAGCTCGAACGGCTTGCAGGCCTCCGAGGCCAGCGCGAGCTCGTCCTTGACCTCGGCGACGTCGAGATTGGGGTTGCGCTTGCCGAGATCGGCGATGTCGATCTGCTCGGTGGCGCCGGTCTTGGCGCCGCCGCCCTCGAGCAGCCGCACGCCGCCATTGACGACGTCATAGGTGCCGAGGAAATCGCGGCCGCGGCCGACCGGCCAGGTCATCGGCGTGGTGTCGAGCGCCAGCGTCTTCTCGATCTCATCCAGCAGCTCGAACGTGTCGCGGCTCTCGCGGTCCATCTTGTTGATGAAGGTGATGATCGGGATGTCGCGCAGCCGGCACACCTCGAACAGTTTTCGCGTGCGCGCCTCGATGCCCTTGGCGGCGTCGATCACCATGACAGCGGAATCGACCGCGGTCAGCGTGCGATAGGTATCTTCCGAAAAGTCCTCGTGGCCCGGCGTGTCCAGCAGGTTGAAGACGAGGTCGTTGAACTCGAAGGTCATCACCGAGGTGACCACCGAGATGCCGCGCTCGCGCTCGATCTTCATCCAGTCCGAGCGCGTGTTGCGCCGCTCGCCCTTGGCCTTGACCTGACCCGCGAGGTTGATGGCGCCGCCGAACAGCAGCAGCTTTTCCGTCAGCGTGGTCTTGCCGGCGTCCGGATGCGAGATGATCGCAAACGTGCGCCGTCGCGCCACTTCCTCTGAGAGCGGCGAGCGAGACGGCGATTCGGCGGAAACTGAAATGTCGGACATGGCGGGCATTTGGCAGGGAAAACGGGCGCAATCAAGGGCGTTTTGTCGCAATGCGGAACGGTCGCCCCACCCCCATATGGTCACGGGAGGGACGACCTTCTCTTCACCATACCACCTGCGGGGACGACCCTGCCTTATCCGGAGGGTTCGCGATGGCTTGGGCCATTCTGTTCACCGCAGGCCTGCTCGAGATCGGCTGGGCGATCGGGCTGAAATATACCGACGGGTTCTCGCGGCTGGTGCCGTCGGTGCTGACGCTGGCGGCAATGGCCGGCAGCGTGATCCTGCTCGGCATCGCCCTGAAGACGCTGCCGATTGGAACCGCCTACGCGGTCTGGACCGGCATCGGCGCGGTCGGCACCGCGGCGCTCGGCATCATCCTGCTCGGCGAACCCGCGACCGCGATGCGGCTTGCCAGCATCGGGTTGATCGTGTCCGGCATCGTCGGGCTGAAGCTCGTCGGTTAGTTACTTCAATATCTGCACAACCCAGTAGGTCGCGGCCGCGACCGCGGCGGACGCCGGGATCGTGATCACCCAGGCGTAGACGATCGAGCTCGCCACGCTCCAGCGCACGGCGGAGAGTCGCCGTGCGGCGCCGACGCCGACGATGGCGCCGGTGATGGTGTGGGTGGTCGACACGGGAACCCCGAGATAGGTCGCCATGAACAGCGTTACGGCGCCGCCGGTCTCGGCGCAAAAGCCCTGCATCGGCGTCAGCTTGGTGATCCGCAGCCCCATGGTGCGGACGATCCGCCAGCCCCCCATCAGGGTGCCCAGCGCCATCGCGCTCTGGCAGGCCAGCACGACCCAGAACGGGATCTCGAAGGTGTCGCCGAGATGGCCCTGCGAGTAGAGCAGCACGGCGATGATGCCCATGGTCTTCTGCGCGTCGTTGCCGCCGTGGCCGAGCGAATAGAGCGACGCCGAGGCGAATTGCAGGATCCGGAACGCGCGATCGACCGCGAACGGCGTCGAGCGCACCGAGAGCCAGGACACGATCGCAACCAGCACCAGCGCGAGCAGGAAGCCGACCAGCGGCGACAGCACGATCGCGAGCAGGGTCTTGCTGAGCCCGCTCCACACCGCCGCCGAAATCCCCGCCTTCGCCATGCCGCCGCCGACCAGGCCACCGATCAGCGCGTGCGAGCTCGACGAGGGAATCCCGAGCGCCCAGGTGATCACGTTCCAGACGATCGCGCCGACCAGCGCGGCGAAGATCACGGTCGCGTCCACCACCGACGGCTCGATGATCCCGGTGCCGATGGTGTTGGCGACGTGCAGGCCGAACACCGCGAAAGCGACGAAGTTGAAGAAGGCCGCCCAGAACACCGCATATTGCGGCCGCAGCACGCGGGTCGACACGATGGTCGCGATCGAGTTCGCGGCGTCGTGCAGGCCGTTCAGGAAGTCGAACAGCAGCGCGACCGCGATCAGGATGGTCAGGACCGGAAGACCCAGCGTGGCGTCCACGTGATGCCCCGCCTTACACTTGCTCGATGACGATGGAGTTGATCTCGTTGGCGACGTCGTCGAAACGGTCGGCCACCTTCTCGAGATGGTCGTAGATCTCTGCGCCGACGATGTAGTCCATCGTGTTGGCATCGCGGTGCTTGAGGAACAATTCCTTCAGCCCGATGTCCTGGAGATCGTCGACGCGGCCCTCGAGCTTGGTCAGTTCCTCGGTGATCTGGGTCAGCATCGAGACGTTGTGGCCGATCGATTGCAGCAAAGGCAACGCGCGGCCGACCAAATTTGCGCATTCGACGATCAAGGTGCCCATCTCGCGCATCGGCGGCTCGAACTCGCGCACCTCGAACAGCATCACCGCCTTGGCGGTCGCCTGCATCTGGTCGACCGCGTCGTCCATCGAGGTGATCAGGTTCTTGATGTCGCCACGGTCGAACGGGGTGATGAAGGTGCGGCGAACCGCGGTCAGCACCTCGCGGGTGACGCTATCGGCGTCGTTCTCGAACTGATTGACGCGCTGGCAGAAGACCGGGGTCTCCTCCCCGCCCTTCAGCATGTCCTGCAGCGCCAGTGCGCACTGCACGGAGGTCTGGGCGTGGCGGGCGAACAGGTCGAAAAACCGCTCTTCCTTGGGCAGAAAGGCGCGAAACCAGCGCAGCATGTCTCAGTTCCATCATTCCGGGGCAGCCCTTTTAGCGGCTGTCACAGAACTGTCATAGAGCATCTGGCCGGGAAAATACCTGACGCGACCGCCCGAATGGGCGGTCGTCCACCGCTAAGTCGGCTGAAATCGCGTACCCGCCCTACAGCGACCGCCGCAGCAGATGGGCCAGCTCGCCGACCAGGCCGCGCCGGAACAGCAGCACGCAGGCGACGAAGATCACGCCCTGGATCACCGTCACCCACTGGCCGAAACCGGCGAGATATTGCTGCATGGCGATGATCACGAATGCGCCGACCACCGGTCCGAAGATGGTGCCGAGGCCGCCGACCAGCGTCATCAGCACGATTTCACCGGACATCGACCAGTGCACGTCGGTCAGCGAGGCGTTCTGCGCCACGAACACCTTCAGCGAGCCGGCGAAGCCCGCCAGCGTGCCGGACAGGATGAAGGCGAGCAGCTTGTACTGGTCGGTCTTGTAGCCGAGCGACACCGCACGCGGCTCGTTCTCGCGGATCGACTTCAGCACCTCGCCGAATGGCGAGTTGATGGTCCGGTAGATCAGGAGGAAGCCGGCAAGGAAGCCGACCAGCACGACGTAATAGAGCACGATCGGCTTCGACAGGTCGAAGATCCCGAGCAGGTGGCCCTGCGGGATGCCCTGGATGCCGTCTTCACCATGGGTGAACGGCGCCTGCAAATAGAGGAAGTAGAGCAGCTGCGACAGCGCCAGCGTGATCATCGAGAAGTAGATGCCCTGCCGCTTGATCGAGATGTAGCCGGTGACGAGGCCGAGCAAGGCCGCGGCCGCGGTGCCGATCACGATGCCGAGCTCCGGCGTCAGTCCCCACACCTTCAGCGCATGCGCCGAGACGTAGCCGGCGGTGCCGAGGAACATCGCGTGGCCGAACGACAGCAGGCCGCCATAGCCGATCAGCAGGTTGAAGGCGCAGGCGAGCAGCGCAAAGCACAGCGCCTGCATGACGAAGAACGGATAGATCCCCGTGAACGGCACGATCGCCAGCAGCACCGCCATCACGGCGCATACGATCATCTCGTCGCGCATCGCGCGCGGCGTCACCGGAAGTGTATCGTCGGTCAATGCTGACATATCAGGCCGCCCGTCCCGTCAGTCCCGTTGGCTTCACCAGCAACACCACCACCATCAGGACAAACACCACGGTGTTGGAGGCCTCGGGATAAAAATACTTGGTCAGTCCCTCGATCACGCCGAGCGCGAAGCCGGTGATGATCGATCCCATGATCGAGCCCATGCCGCCGATCACGACCACCGCGAACACCACGATGATGAGATCGGCGCCCATCAGCGGACGGACCTGGTTGATCGGCGCCGACAGGACGCCGGCGAGCGCGGCCAGACCGACGCCGAGCCCGTAGGTCAGCGTGATCATGCGCGGCACGTTGATGCCGAAGGCTCGCACCAGCGTCGGGTTCTCAGTGGCGGCGCGCAGATAGGCGCCGAGCTGCGTCTTCTCGATCAGGAACCAGGTGGCAAGGCACACCACCAGCGAGAAGACGACCACCCAGCCGCGATAGATCGGCAGGAACATGAAGCCGAGATTGACGCCGCCCTTGAGCTGATCCGGGATCGAGTACGGCAGGCCGGAGGAGCCGAAATAGTTCTGGAACACGCCCTGCACGATCAGCGCGATGCCGAAGGTCAGCAGCAGTCCGTAGAGATGGTCGAGGCCGGTCAGCCATTGCAGCATGGTGCGCTCGAGGATCATGCCGAAGATGCCGACCACCACGGGCGCGATGATCAGCGCCCACCAGTAGTTGATGCCGCCCAGGTTGAGCAGGAAGTACGCCACGAAGGCGCCCATCATGTAGAGCGCGCCATGCGCGAAATTGATGATGTTGAGCATGCCGAAGATGACGGCGAGCCCCAGACTGAGCAGCGCGTAGAACGAGCCGTTGATCAGTCCCACCAGAAGCTGTGCGTAGAGAGCCTGCATCGAATGAGCTTTCACTGGATAGATGAAGCCCGCCGGCCACGCGCATGGCCGGCGGGCATGATCGTCACTTCTTCAGGAGCGCGCAGGTGCTCTTGTCGAGCGGCGTGAAGGCCTGGTTGCCCGGCACGGTGCCGACCAGCTTGTAGAAGTCCCACGGCCCCTTGGACTCCGAGGGCTTCTTCACCTCGAACAGATAGGCGTCGTGGGTGACGCGGCCGTTGGCCTCGATCTCGCCCTTGCCGAACAGCGGATCGTCGGTCGGGATCGTCTTCATCTTCGCGACCACCTTGGCGCCGTCATGCGGATTGCCGCCGAGCGCTTCCAGCGCCTTGAAGTAATGCATCAGCCCCGCATAGACGCCGGCCTGCACCATGGTCGGCGGAGCGCTGTTCTTCATCCGCGCCGAGAAGCGCTTCGAGAACGCACGGGTGTTGTCGTTGAGGTCCCAGTAGAAGGTCTCGGTGAAGTTGAGGCCCTGCGCGGTCTCCAGCCCGATCGCCTTGACGTCGGTGAGGAACAGCAGGAGCGCGGCGAGCTTCTGGCCGCCCTTGACGATGCCGAACTCGGCGGCCTGCTTGATCGAATTGGTGGTGTCGCCGCCGGCGTTGGCGAGACCGATGATCTTGGCTTTGGAGGCCTGCGCCTGCAGCAGGAAGGAAGAGAAGTCGGCGGTGTTGAGCGGATGCTTGACGCCGCCGACCACCTTGCCGCCGTTCGCGGTGACGACCGCGGTGGTATCCCGCTCGAGCGCCGCGCCGAACGCGTAGTCCGCGGTCAGGAAGAACCAGGTGTCCCCGCCCGCCTTCACCAGCGCCTGGCCGGTGGCGTGTGCGAGCATGTAGGTGTCGTAGGTCCAGTGCACGGTGTTCGGCGAGCACTGCGCGTTGGTGAGGTCCGAGGTCGCGGCGCCCGAATTGATATAGACGCCGTTCTTCTCCTTGACGACGTTGTTGACCGCGAGCGCGACACCGGAATTCGGCACGTCGACGACGGTGTCGACCTTGTCGACGTCGAACCACTGGCGGGCGATGGTGGTGCCGATATCGGGCTTGTTCTGGTGATCGCCGGAGATCAGGTCGATGGTCCAGCCCTTGGCCTTGAGGCCGGAATCCTCGATCGCCATCTGCGCCGCCAGCGTCGAGCCGGGGCCGGCGAGGTCGGCGTAGAGGCCGGACTGATCCGACAACACGCCGATCTTGACGACCTTGTCGTCGGCGGAGGCAATGCTCGCGACGCTGAGCGCCATCGCGGTGCCGAGCAGAAGCGCAGAAATCGTGTTTTTCATGGGGATTCCCTCAGGTCTCAAATTTTCTGGCTCGGACGACGTCAGACGCCGAGATAGGTATGCAGCTTGTCCATGTTGGCGGACAGTTCGGAATTCGCGAAGCCGTCGATCACCTTGCCGTGCTCGACGACGTAGTAGCGGTCGGCAACGGTCGAGGCGAAACGGAAATTCTGCTCGACCAGCAGGATCGTGAAGCCCTGCGACTTCAGGCGCGCAATGGTGTGCCCGATCTGCTGAATGATGACCGGCGCCAACCCTTCGGTCGGCTCGTCCAGCATCAGGAAGCGTGCGCCGGTGCGCAGGATGCGCGCGATCGCCAGCATCTGCTGCTCGCCGCCGGAGAGCTTGGTGCCCTGGCTGGCGAGACGCTCCTTCAGGTTCGGAAACAGCGTGAAGATCTGGTCGAGCGGCAGGCCGCCCGGGCGCACCACCGGCGGCAGCATCAGATTCTCGCGCACATCGAGGGTCGAGAAGATGCCGCGCTCCTCGGGGCAGAACGCGATGCCGAGCCGCGCGATGCGGTCGGAGGTGGCGCGGATGATCTCCTTGTCGTCGAAGCGGATCGAGCCGGAGCGCCTGCCGATCACGCCCATGATCGACTTCAGCGTGGTGGTCTTGCCGGCGCCGTTGCGGCCGAGCAGCGTCACGACCTCGCCCGCCTTCACGTTGAAATTGATGCCGTGAAGGATGTGGGACTCGCCGTACCAGGCCTGCAGATCCTTGACCGCCAGCACCTCGGCGCCGGCCGCAGCCACGGGCTTCTCCGCCAGTTTTGCCTCAGCCATGACCCGCTCCCAGATAGGCTTCCTTCACGCGCTCGTCCTTGGAGAGGTCAGCGTAGTTGCCCTCCGCCAGCACCTGCCCGCGCGTCAGCACGGTGATGATGTCGGAGAGGTTGGCCACGACCGAGAGGTTATGTTCGACCATCAGGATGGTGTATTTGGCGGAGATCCGCTTGATCAGCGCCGCGATCTTGTCGATGTCCTCGTGGCCCATGCCGGCCATCGGCTCGTCGAGCAACATCATCTCGGGGTCGAGCGCGAGCGTCGTTGCAATTTCAAGTGCGCGCTTGCGGCCATACGGCATCTCGACCGCCGGCGTGTTGGCGAATTCGCTCAGGCCGACGTCGTTCAAAAGCTCATGGGCGCGCGGATTGAAGCGGTCGAGCACGCTCTTGGAGCGCCAGAAATCGAACGACGAACCGTGCTGGCGCTGCAGCGCCACGCGCACGTTTTCGAGCGCGGTGAGATGCGGAAATACCGCTGAAATCTGGAACGAGCGGACCAGCCCGAGCCGCGCCACGTCGGCCGGCGGCATCGCGGTGATGTCCTGGCCCTTGTAGCGAATCTGCCCGCCCGTCGGCTTCAGGAACTTGGTCAGCAGATTGAAACAGGTCGTCTTGCCGGCGCCGTTCGGCCCGATCAACGCATGGATACTGCCGCGACGCACCTTCAGCGCGACGTCGCGAACGGCGAAGAAACCCGCGAATTCCTTGGTCAATCCGCTGGTTTCGAGGATGAACTCATCGGCCAAATAGATTCCCCCATAAGCCATCGCCGCGAAGCCCCTCGCCCGCGTGGCCAGCTTTTTTCGTGTCCGACAGGTTGTCCGTACGTCTTGGAAACCGTTCGGGGGCCTGTCGCCTCCGGGCCGGAATATGCCGTCATCTGCGGCGGTTACGCAAGGTGGAAAGCTGTGCAGTGCGGCATCGTTGCGACCGGTTCCGGTTGATCCTTAGTCGAATGGCCTTTGAGCGCGCTTTGCGCTTCGGAAAGTCGCCATTAAGGCTGTTTTGCTCCGGTCATTCCCTTTCATAGAATATTTCCGCCTCTCGCCGAAGCTCCGGCCATTGCATGATGAACGGCTAGCGCCTTGCATTTCCGGAACGCCAATTCCCCGGTCGTCATATCGATCCGGCGACGTGACTTTCTGAACACGTGGCTGCGGCTTTATGCCCGCGGCCAAACCATCCCGCACTTCGGCTAGCCGATGCCCTTCAAGAGTGCCGATCCATCGGTGGTCAGATCGATCACGCAGCGGGTGCTGCTGAACGCCTGGCTGCGCGCGCTGCGTATGCCGGACGCGCTTCCCTTGCTCCGCGACTTCCACACCGAGGGCTCGGCCGACGAGCGCGCCGACATGATGGCTTTTGACGTGGTCGGCAGCGGCGATGCCGCACGCTTCCTGATCACGCAGGAAGGCGCGCGGCTGACGACCGCCTATGGCAACGAGCATGTCGAACCGCGGCTGCGCACCAACCGCTATCTCGATGATGCGATCGGCCCGGAGCGCTACGCCGGGATCGTCCTGTCCTATCGCACGTGCCTCGTGCGCAAGCGCCCGACCTACACGGTTGCGACGGTTGCCGACGCCGACGGCAAGGACGTTTCTTATGAGCGGCTGCTGCTGCCGTTCGGGCGCGGCGACAACGTCGAACACATCATCGGCTCCTACAAGGCGATCAGCATCGAGGGCGGCTTCCGGCTGCACAATCTGATGGGCGTGAGGGCAAAGGCCGTCCCTGTCGTCACCGTGCGGGCCGTGATCGACCGCAGGTTCGTACCGGCGGATCACCGGGCGAGCCAGGATTCGGTCGAGCTGATCTAGCTCGCGCCGAACGCGTCAGCCCTTCTTGCGCGCCTTTGCCGGCACTTCCTTGGCATAGATATCCGGCTTGAATCCGACGACGCGCTTCGGCCCGAGATCGAGCATCGGACGCTTGATCATCGAGGGCTGCTCGGCCATCAGCGCCAGCGCCTTGCGCTCGTTCAGCCCTTCCTTGTCGGCATCGGGCAGCTTCTTGAAGGTGGTGCCGGCGCGGTTGAGCAATGTCTCCCAGCCGACCTCGTCGCTCCACTGCTTGAGCTTGTCCTTGGCGATCCCGGCCGTCTTGTAGTCATGGAAGTCATAGGCGACGCCGTGCTCGTCGAGCCAGGCGCGCGCCTTCTTCATGGTGTCGCAGTTCTTGATGCCGTAGATGGTGATGGTCAAGGCCGTTCCCCGCATGCGATTGCAGCGGGGAAACTAGCCCTGCTGCAAGCACAGCGCCAGATCGGAGCCATCAGGTCTCCACACCGATATTGCCGGCGTTCAACGTGCGTAGTGGGTGAAGACGAAATCGTGATCGCTGGCGTGGGCCTCGTGGCAGGCGAAACACGTCTCGTGCTGGGCGGCATCGACCGGCTTGCCGTCGATGAAGCGGCCAAATCCCCAGCCGCCGGTCGAAGCATACTTGCCGGAATCCTTGACCATGACCTGGACGGTTGTCGCCGGCCCCGTGATGAACGCGCCGTTGAGGCCCGCAACCGGTTTGCGCTTCCAGGCGAGCTTGACCAGCACGGTGCCGTCGGGGAATCGCGCGGCGCCGTCCTGATAGGCCTGCACGGCGGTCGCGTTGCCGAGCACGCTGCGGAGTTCGTCGAACCCGGTCTCCTCGCCGACCGCGATCAGCTTCCAATCGCGATAGCCGTCGGGGATTTTCACGCCGAAGATCGGCGATGCCAGTGCCGCGTCATCGCCATGCCCGACGGCGAACGGCAACGCCGCGCTGGCGCAGGCTGCCGCGATCGCGGCAGCTGCCCATTTCACAACCTGATTCATGATCCGAGGTTCGCTCTCGCTATTTGCGCATGATCTCCGCGCAAACGCTTCGCGTTTGTCGCAGGGAAAATCGCTTGGCACTTTTCCGGATCGTGCTCAGACCTTGTCGACGTCGACAATGGCCTGCACGAACGCCTGCGGCGCTTCCTGCGGCAGGTTGTGGCCGATGCCGCCCGGAAGCTGGCGATGCTCGTAATGCCCGGAAAACTTCTTGGCATAGGCCGCGGGCTCCGGATGCGGCGCGCCATTGGCGTCGCCCTCCATCGTGATGGTCGGGACCGCGATGGCGGGCGCCTGGGCCAGCGTCTTCTCGAACGCATCGTACTTCGCCTCGCCCTCGGCAACGCCGAGCCGCCAGCGGTAGTTATGGATCACGATATCAACATGATCGGGGTTCTCGAAGGCAACAGCGCTGCGGTCATAGGTGGCGTCGTCGAACTTCCACTGCGGCGAGGCGAGCTGCCAGATCAGCTTGTTGAAGTCGTGCCGGTTCTTGGCATAGCCCTCGCGGCCGCGCTCGGTCGCGAAATAGAACTGGTACCACCATTGCAGTTCGGCCTTCGGCGGCAGCGGCATCTTGCCGGCCGCCTGGCTGCCGATCAGATAGCCGCTCACCGAGACCATGGCCTTGCAACGCTCGGGCCAGAGCACCGCCATGATGTTGGCGGTGCGCGCGCCCCAATCGTAGCCGCCGAGCACCGCCTTCTCGATCTTCAGCGCGTCCATCAGCGCGATGATGTCGGCGGCGACCGCGACCGGCTGGCCGCTGCGCTTGGTGTCGCTGGAAAGGAAACGCGTGGTGCCGTAGCCGCGCAGATGCGGCACGATCACCCGGTAGCCGGCCTCCGCCAGCGCCGGCGCGACGTCGGCATAGCTGTGGATGTCGTAGGGCCAGCCGTGCAGCAGGATGACGGCGGGACCGGAAGCCGGACCCATCTCGACATAACCCGTATCGAGCACGCCGGCATTGATCTGCTTGACCGGACCGATCGTGGTGTGGGCGCCGACCTTGACCGTGGGCAGTGCCGGCTTGGATTGAGCCTGAGCCGATCCAATGAAGCCGAGCCTGGAAGCGGCGAGGATCCCGCCGGCGATGCCAAGGAAGCGGCGGCGTTGCTGATTGAAGGTCTCGGACATGGCGATCTCCTTACGTCTGGTGTCGAAATGAATATTGCAGAGACCGAACCCGTCCGCTTTGAGAGGACGTGGATTTATCCTTCAGACCGTCGTGATTTTGGCTCCGCCCGGCCTGTGCTAGGTTCCGCCGCGGACTCAGCCGCCGGCCGCCGGACTCTTCGATTTGACCTACTATTTCAACGACTTGACCCTCGATTCCGAGCGCCGGGAGCTGCGCCGTGGCGATGCCCTGGTGGCCGTCGAGCCGCAGGTCTTCGACCTCCTGGAATTCCTGATCCGCGCCCGCGACCGCGTGGTGAGCCGCGACGAGGTGCTGGCCGCCGTCTGGCACGGCCGGATCGTCTCGGAGGCGACCCTGAGCAGCCGGGTCAACGCCGCGCGGACCGCGATCGGCGACAATGGCGAGGAGCAGCGGTTGATCCGCACCCTGCCCCGAAAAGGCCTCCGCTTTGTCGGCGATGTCAGGGAGGACACCGCGCCCGCTCGTCCGGTTGCCGATAGCGCCACCCCGCCGCGGCCGAGCGAGGGCCCGTCGATCGCGGTATTGCCCTTCACCAATATGAGCGGCGATCCAGAGCAGGACTATTTCGCCGACGGGATCGCCGAGGACATCACCACTGCGCTCGCCCGGTGCAGCCGCCTCACCGTGATCGCGCGCAACTCCGCCTTCACCTACAAGGGCAAGGCGGTCGATATCCGCCAGGTCGGGCGCGATCTCGGCGTCGGCTACGTGCTCGAGGGCAGCGTCCGCCGCGGCGGCGACCGGCTGCGCATCACCGGACAGTTGATCGACGCCGTCTCCGGCGCACATCTGTGGGCCGACCGCTTCGATGGCGCGGCGACCGACGTGTTCGACCTGCAGGACCGCATCACCGAGAGCGTGGTCGGCGCGATCGAACCGACGATGCTGGTCGCCGAAGCCGAGCGGGTGCGGGCCGCGCCGCCCGACAAGCTCGACGCCTACGACCTGCTGCTGCGCGCCTACAGTCTGCGCTACGAGTTCACGCCCGAGAGCATGGAAGCCGCGCTCGGTTGCCTCGACCGGGCGCTGACGCTCGATCCGAATTACGCGCCCGCCCTTGCTGCGTCGTCCTATTGCCAAGCGATGCGCCATGTCCAGGGCTGGCTGAAGCCGAACGATGCCTACCGGGAGCGCGCGGTCGCGCAGGCCTGGCGCGCGGTGGAGCTTACGCCCGGTGATCCGCAGGTACTGTGGATGGCCGCGTTCGCGATCTGGAACATGGCCGACGAGATCGAGCCCGCGTGCGAATTGTTCGAGCGCTCGCTTTCGATCAATCCGAACTCGGCGATGGCGCTGGTGCTCGGCGGCTGGGTCGAGGCGATGCGCGGCAACCAGCAGGCCGGCCGCGCCATGATCGAGCGCGCGCAGCGGCTGAACCCGCGTGACCCACGCGGCTGGTTCGCCTCCGCGGCGCTCGCGATCTGCGCGGTGCTCGACCAGAACTTTGCCGAGGCGGTGACGTGGGCCGACAAGGCGCTGGCGCAGAACCGCCGCTTCGCAGTCGCCCTGCGCGTGTTGATCGTGGCGCTGGTCAAGACCGGCGAGACCGCGCGCGCGACCCAGATCGCGCGCGAACTGCTCAAGGTGGATCCGGCGTTCACGATCTCCGGCTTCCTGTCACGGATTCCATTTCCGGTGGATGCGATGTCTGCGGCCTATCGCGAAACGCTCAAGGCGGCCGGCGTCCCCGATTGAGGACGCCCTGACGTCGCGACGTCATTCACCCGCGGTACGCCACGCGGCCTGCCTGGCAGCATCGGCCTCATGGACCGTCCCTCGTCGGAGAGTTCCTAGCGCATGATTCGGCCCTTCGGTTCAGGATTTGAATCATGGCTCGGCAGTGAGGTTCAATGAGCCCATGCCGATGGGAGCGACTGGAATATTCCAGAACGCGGACCTATTGCGCTCACGTTGAGCTTTGTCGAGTTTGACCCGAAGCTGACATTCGTTGATCCAAATCAACACCAAGCTGCCGGCAGTTTATTTCAGTCAGGATGTGCGCCCCGCGCGTCGAGTCCGTCTGGAGGATCAATAATGAAATTGTCCGCACTGATGTTGTCGACTGCTACGTTGACCTTGCTCACAACGCTGCCCTCTATGGCGCAGCAGACGACCGGAGCAGCGGGTTCACCCAGCGCTACGATCACAATCGACGGCAAGCAGCTTCCCCCCGAACCTCCGAAGTTCGGCGGCGTGATCAACGAAACCGCCAAGGACTCAAAGCCCTACTGGCCACCGTCCGTCGTGCCGCCCAAGGGCGCGCCAAACGTGTTGCTGATCATGACTGACGACCAAGGTTATGGTGTGTCGGGTACGTTCGGTGGAGTCGTTCCGACCCCAGCGATGGATCGTGTCGCCAAGGCCGGCCTGCGCTATACGCAGTTTCACTCGACGGCGCTTTGCTCGCCGACGCGGGCGGCGCTGATCACCGGCCGTAACCACCATTCGGTCGGGTTTGGCGTGATCGGCGAAATGTCGACCGGCTATCCGGGCTATGATTCCGTCATCGGACCAGAGAGCGCGACAATCGGGACGATTCTGCGGGACAATGGCTTTGCGACCTCATGGTTCGGTAAGAACCACAACACGCCCACCTATACATACAGTTCGGCGGGGCCGTTCGATCAATGGCCGATCGGCATGGGATTTGAATATTTTTACGGGTTCATGGGCGGCGAGACGGACCAATGGACACCCTATCTGTTTCGTAACACGACCCAAGTATTTCCGTGGATAGGCAAGCAAAACTACAACCTCATCACCGATATGGCGGACGACGCCATCAATTACATGAACGGATTGAACGCTGCTGCTCCCGACAAGCCGTTCTTCGTCTATTACGTGCCCGGAGGAACGCATTCGCCGCATCAGCCGAAAAAGGAATGGATAGACAAGTTCAAGGGCAAGTTCGACATGGGTTGGGAGAAGCTGCGCGAGCAGATTTTCTCGAACCAGAAAAAGCTCGGCGTGATCCCGGCTAACACCCAGCTCACCCCATGGCCCGACACGTTGCCGAAGTGGGACTCGCTGTCATTGATCCAGAAAAAGCTGTATGCGCGCGAGGCAGAGGTATTTGCCGGCTACGCGGCCTATACCGACCATGAGATCGGCCGCGTCATCCAGGCCGTCCAGGACATGGGCAAGCTCGACAACACGCTGATCGTCTACATCAGTGGTGACAACGGTACCAGCGCCGAAGGCACTCTGGAAGGCACTCCGAACCAGATGACCGCCTACAATGGTGTGTTGAAACTGCCCGAAGCCGAGCTGATGCTGCACTACGAGAACTGGGGCTCCGACAAGACTTACCCGCATATGTCGGTGGCATGGTCGTGGGCCTTCGATACTCCGTTCAAATGGACCAAGCAGGTAGCATCGCACTTCGGCGGTACCCGGCAGGGCATGGCCATCTCATGGCCTGGACACATCAAGGATGTCGGCGGCATCCGCTCCCAGTTCCATCACATCATCGACATCGTGCCGACCATTCTCGAAGCCACGGGCATCCAGGCTCCGACGACGGTGAACGGAATTGCGCAAAAGCCCATCGAGGGCGTGAGCATGGCCTACACATTCGACCAGACCAACGCCAACGCGCCGTCGAAGCGCGACACCCAGTATTTCGAGATGTTCGCCAACCGCGGAATCTATCACGATGGCTGGTACGCATGCACGACACCACCCGTGCCGCCGTGGCTTCTGGGCACGGCCAAGCTGCCTGAGATCAGCGACTACAAATGGGAACTCTACAACATCGCTGACGATTATTCGCAAAACAACGACCTCGCCGGCCAGAATCCCGATAAGTTGAAGGAGATGCAGACGTTGTTCCTGGCGGAGGCAGCCAAATTTCAGGTCCTGCCTTTGGATAATTCAGTTCTGCCGCGCCTCATCACACCGCGGCCGAGCGCCACCGCAGGACGGACCGTCTTTACGTACACAGGGTTCAATTCCGGTATTCCGGTCGATAATGCGCCAAGCCTCTTGAATAAAGACTACAAGATCACTGCCGAGATCACGGTCCCACCGGGCGGGGCCGAGGGCATGATCGCAACACTGGGCGGCCGCTTCGCCGGGTATGGCCTCTACCTGCTGAAAGGCAAGCCCGTCTTTGTCTACAACATGCTGGATTTGAAACGATATCGCTGGGAAGCCGGCGTGGGAGCGCGCGACTGGCTGGGCTCTGCGCTCAAGGCGGGCAAGCACACGATCGTGTTCGATTTCAAATATGATGGGCCCGGCTTCGGCAAAGGCGGCACCGGTGTGCTCTCGGTAGACGGCAAAGAGATTTCTCGCCAGTCGATGCCGCACTCGATTGCGTTCCTGATGGCCATCGATGAGTCCTTCGACATCGGCTCCGATACCCGGACCGGCATAGATGACAGCTACAAGCTGCCATTCCAGTTCACAGGGAAGATCGACAAGCTGACCTTCAACCTCGGGGCAACGCAACTAACGAGCGATGAGCAGAAGGTTATGCGGCACGCGCTTGAAAAAGCCAGGGATTGAACGGGACCTTTTGCTGACAACAAGCGCGGGATTTGACACAAGGCGGACACAACTAGCCGCGAGCGGACGTCTGCCACAACCTGACCTATAAGTCTGCTTACGTCCTTCTACATTAGCTGCGCGAGGCAATGGCGGATGAGTTGAAGGGGCGCGTCACTGGTGGCGAGGGCAAGACGGCCGAAGTGGATGGCGGCAATTTTGGCGGATACGTAAAGCCAGCAAGCCAGAAAGAATATCGCCGCGAGCGCCGATATGCCCGCAATCAGAATGGGAAACGGAAGGTCGTCGTCGTCAGAGAGCGCGGCGGCAATTCTGTGCCAGCAGTGTTTGGCTCTGAAAGCCAAGCCGCCACCTTCATCCGTGCCCGCATTGCGAAGGGGACTGTCGTTCATGCCGACGAAGCCGCTTCTTGAGATAGATTACACGCACGTTTTAAAATGAAACGAATCAACCACCGAGAAGCTTACTACTTTGACGGTGCCTGCACCAATCAGGCAGGGGAGTATTTCAGCCGTTTGCGCCGCGCGGAGATCGGTATCCACCATCATGTTGCCGGCGCGTACTTACATCGCTACGCGCAGCCGCCTCATGGCGTGAGGACAACCGCCGCGTCTTGAATGGCGATCAAGTGAACCGGGGCGAAGGGACATTTGCACAATTTCGGAATATTAGAAGAATATCCCTGAGTTGCCCGACGTGTCAAGGCGGCCGGTCGGACAGCCGCCCGGTCGGACGCAGCCGCCGGCTCCTTTGCATGGGGTTGTTTTCGATTTTTTGCCAACGCCCCCTGCGACGGCCCCACGTCGTCATATTGCTTTACCCGGTCCCGCCCGGCTCCAGCGCCTCGCCGATCTGGAGCGGATGCGCCATAGTCTCGTGCAGCGCGTCCTTGTCGAGCTCGCCTTCGGAGAGGCTGATCACGACGCAGGCGACGCCGTTGCCGATCAGGTTGGTCAGCGCGCGGCACTCGCTCATGAACTTGTCGATGCCGACCAGGATCGCGATCGACTGGATCGGAATATCGGGCACGATCGACAGCGTCGCCGCCAGCGTGATGAAGCCCGCGCCGGTGACGCCGGAGGCGCCCTTCGAGGTGATCATGGCGATGCCGAGGATGCCGAGCTCCTGCCAGATCGTCAGATGCGTGTTGGTGGCCTGCGCCAGGAACAGCGTCGCCAGCGTCATGTAGATGTTGGTGCCGTCGAGATTGAAGCTGTAGCCGGTCGGCACCACCAGGCCGACCACCGAGCGCGAGGCGCCGAGATGCTCCATCTTCTGGATCATCTGCGGCAGCACCGTTTCCGACGACGAGGTGCCGAGCACGATCAGGAGTTCGTCCTTGATGTAGGCGATAAAGCGGATGATTGAGAAGCCCGCCAGCCGCGCGATCGCGCCGAGCACGATCAGCACGAACAGGATGCTGGTCAGATAGAAAGTCGCGATCAATGCGGCCAGATTGACCAGCGAGCCGAGACCATAGGCGCCGACGGTGAAGGCCATCGCGCCGAACGCGCCGAGCGGCGCGACGCGGACGATGATGCGGATGATGCCGAAGAACATCTTGGCGGCCATGTCGATCGCCGCGGCGATCGGCTCGCCGACCTTGCCCATCAGGGCGATGGCGAAGCCGGAGAGGATCGAGATCAGCAGCACCTGCAACAGGTCGCCGCGCGCGATCGCGCCGAGATAGCTGTCCGGGATGATCGCCATCAGATGGGCGACGATGCCCTGCTCTTTCGCCTGCGTCACGTAGTTGGAGACCGACTTCGGATCGATCGTGGACGGATCGATGTTGAAGCCACGGCCCGGCTGCAGCAGCTCACCGACCAAAAGGCCGACCGCGAGCGCCACGGTCGACACCGCCTCGAAATAGATCAGGGTCTTCAGGCCCACCCGGCCGACGCGCTTGAGATCGCCCATCGAGGAGATGCCGTGCACCACGGTGCAGAAGATCACCGGCGCGATCATCATCTTGATCAGCGCGATGAAGCCGTCGCCGAGCGGCTTCAACTGCTTTCCGAGGTTCGGATAGAAGTACCCGATCAGGACACCCGCCACGATCGCGATCAGCACCTGGACGTAGAGGATCTTGTACCAGGGCTGATGATGGGGATGGGCAACGGGCTTGATCGCGTCTGTGGTCATGAGATGTCCCGGGGGCTAGGAATTTACTCAACTGGTGGTGCCATCTTGGCCGAGCGGCGCGCAAGCGACAATGCCGATTCGCGCCGCCGCGAGCGCACACGAATCTGTCATAGACTATGGCCGGCGCGCATCCGGAGGCTGAGGATGGGGACTGAACGTGCTGTCCACCCTGCTCGAATGCGGCTTTGGCGCCTGCGCCGACAATCCGATCGTCTACGAGCTGTTGAAACGGATGAGCTAGGGCCGCTTCGGGATGTTCAACCCGCGTTCCACGGCCGGCCGCTTCAGGCCGCGCTCGAGCCAGGCCGCGACATGCGTGAACCGGTCGAACTCGACGAGCTCGCGCGCACCGTAGAAGCCGATCAGATTGCGCACCCAGCCGAGCATCGAGATGTCGGCGATGCTGTATTCATCGTCCATGAACCATTGGCGGCCGGCGAGATGCAGATGCGTCTCCATCACGCCGAGCAGGCGCGCGGACTCCGCGACGTAGCGCTGCAACGGCCGCTTGTCCTCATAATCCTTGCCGGCGAATTTGTGGAAGAAGCCGACCTGGCCGAACATCGGCCCGATGCCGCCGATCTGGAAATGCACCCACTGGATGGCCTGGTAGCGGCGCGCCGCATCCGCCGGCAACAGCTTGCCGGTCTTCTCGGCGAGATATTGCAGGATGGCGCCGGATTCGAACAGCGGCAGCGGCTTGCCGCCGGGACCGTTCGGATCGAGGATCGCCGGGATCTTGCCGTTCGGGTTCAGCGACAGGAACTCTGGCGTCTTCTGGTCGTCCTTGTTGAAGTCGACGAGATGGACCTCGTAGGGCAGCCCGATCTCCTCGAGCATGATCGAGACCTTCACGCCGTTCGGTGTCGGCAGCGAATAGAGCTGCAGGCGGTCCGGATGCTGCGCAGGCCAGCGTTTTGTGATCGGAAAGGCGGACAGATCGTGCATGGATGAACTCGTCGGAAGGCGGGCGATGGCGTCCGGACCAATCTAGGTGATCCGACACGCCGATTGAAGCCCGCCCCTTCGCAATACAGTTCAGCGTTCCGCACGCGACCAGCGCCGCTGGTCCGGCAGCTCAGTCCGACGGTTCATCCTGACGATTCATCTCGTCGCTTTCTTCGCGCGTTTCGTCTTCGCGCGCTTGGCGGGACGAGCCGTCACCCGCCGCTTCCCGGCCTTCGACGCCTTCGTCGTCTTCGCCTTGGCCGACTTGGCCCTTGCTGACTTGGCCCTTGCTGATTTGGCCTTTGCCGATTTGGATATCGACTTCCGGGTCTTCGTGGCCTTGCGCGCGGCCGCGGCCGCCCTCGGCTGGCCGGCCGTCGTCCCTCGCTTGGCCGAATCCCCTTTCCGGCCCGGCGCGCGTGCATGCGGACCGATCGCCGGCGCGACCCCGCCCACCGCAGCCTGAATGCCCGGGCGTGCACGCGTGCTGGTCTGATCGACCGGCGTCGGCAGCGCCTCGGACGCCGGTGACGCCGCCAGCCAGAACGACAGCTCGGCGGATTTGACCTGATTGTCGGCCGAGAAGTAGCCGTTCTGCCAACTGTCGTCGGTTGCGAGGAAATGCCAGGCCGTGTTCGGGCTGGTCTGCAGCCAGTAGCGCCAGGCGTAATGATCGTAGACGTCGAGGCAATGCGCGGCATAGGCCTCCGCGACCGCACGGTGGCCGCGGATGATCGCCATGTTCTCGTCGTTGTTGTAGGAGGCCTTGTAACCGAGATTGTGGCTGCCGGTGATCACGACGCAATCATCGGCGAACGGATCGACCACGACGATCTTGTCATGGATCACGGCGTGGCCCGCCTGGTTCAGTTCGGCTTCCCACTGCCCGAAGGCGTCGGACTTGGTCACGCCGCGGGTATGGATCACCCTGTAATCCTCGGGCAGCGGCGGATCGCCCTTCTGGCGCTTCGCCGGCTTGGTACCGGCGCCGCCGGTGATGCCGACGGCGAAATCGCCCGACGCCGCGAGTGCGGTGACCGCGCCGCGCACGAACAGCGACGGCTTTGCCTTCAACGCATCGGCAATCGCGCCGACGATGCTCGGCGAGCCCGGCTCGAACGCCAGAAACACGATCGCCTGCTTGGCGCCGGCGATCGCGTCGAACACCATCTGCATGTCGGGCGGCGTGGCCTCGTTTGGTCCGGGCTTGCTGGCACGGCGGTGCGGGGTGTTCGGCGAGAACCAGAGATCGACCGTGCCGCTGTTGTCTTCCAGCGTGATGGTCGACAGCTTGGTGCCGTCAGCGCTGCGCAGCGGCGTGCCCTGCTGCGCCTTGCCGTTGTTGCCCGGCGGCACGGTGTCCTGCTTCAGCCGCTGCCAATAGTCGGCATAGGCCTGAGCCATCGCCGGCGAGCGCGCGATGATCGTGTTGTTGGTCTGCGCGCACAGCGCATTCGACGTGCAATTGGTCGATCCGAGCAGGACCGCCTGCGGCGTCCCTTTGATCAGCACCTGGAACTTGTTGTGGCCGATGCTGTTGCTCGGCATGAAGCGGTCGATGACGCTCAACCCGGCTGCCTTGATCTGCTGGCGCTGTTCGGAATAGGTGTCGTTGGTCAGATTGCCGGCTTTCTTGGTGCCACCAGGCATGTTGGAGAGGATCAGGCTGCCGCGGCCGCGCAACGCCGCGAAGTGCTGGATCAGCTCGGGATCCTGAAACTCGTAGAGCGCGAGCAGCAGTTCACCGTTTGAGCTCAAGGCTTCATCGGGAAGCGTGGTCAGCGCCTTGATCATGTCTCCGGCAAGGTCGACGCGGAGCTGATCGCCGATCCTGACGATCCGCTGCTTCAACACATCGAGCGCCGAGCCCGCGGGCGATCCGTCGCTCAGCGTGTGAGCCGTCGCCTGGGTCGCGAGGATGCCGCGATTGAAATAGGCCGACAGCGTGCCGTAGTTCGGGCTGAGCTGCACCTGGTTCGAGACCAGCGGACCGAACGGCATCGGCGTCAGCTTGCCGGGTGTCCCTGTCATCGGCACGATCTTGTATTTGTAGGTGCCGCCGCGGGCAGCATAGACGTCCTTCCAGAAGAACTTCTGGACGGGATCGTCGGCGGTGGTCCGCCCCACGGTCGCCTGCTCGCCCTTGAACGTTGCCATCGCCGGGAGCACGGTTTCCGTGCCCGCCTTGACGTCGATCCGGTGCACGGCGAAGCCGAGACAACCCGTGAGCTTGCCGCCGAAGGTCCATGCGACCACGGCCATGTCATTGTTGGAGAACGCAACGGCTTTCATGACGCCTCCTCAAATCTGAAATGTGAAAACAAGCGCATCCAAAGCCCGCGGCAGATCTGCCGGGGCCGCAACAATCAATGTTCAAGTCAAATCGCGCAGCGATTACGCTACGGGACGCTCGCAAGCCGCACAATCGCAGCCGCCGCGCTCCACGAGATATTGAACGAGACTACTACCTCAAGCTGTGAACTGACTCACAGATCCCGCGAATGTCTTGCGCCCTTGCCGCTCGGCGACCGATGGGACAGATTGGCTCGAGATGCTCGAGCCGACACGGACGATCAATGACGCTAGGCCTCTCCGATGACGAACTCGCGACACATCCGACCGTGTTTGCGGCGGATGCGTTGGCTGGTCAGGTGGTCGTCGTGTCCGGCGGCGCCGGCGGCATCGGCCGCGCGATCGCCTGGCTGTTCGCTCGGCTCGGCGCCGACGTCGTCGTGGTCGGCCGCAATGCGGACAGGCTCGACGCGCTGGTCGAGCATCTCGGCCATCGCGGCCTGAAGGCATCCGCCCATGTCGCCGATATCAGGGATCCCGACGCGGTCAGCGCGATGTTCGACACGCTGTGGGCCGCGCATGGCCGCGTCGACCATCTCGTCAACAGCGCCGGCGGCCAGTTTCCGCAAGCCGCGATCGATGTCTCGATCAAGGGCTGGAACGCGGTCATCAACACCAACCTCAACGGCACCTGGTACATGATGCAGGCCGCGGCGCAGCGCTGGCGCGATCGCAAGCACCCCGGCAGCATCGTCAATATCGTCGTGGTCACGACCCACGGCCTTTACGGCATCGCGCACTCGATCGCGGCGCGCTCCGGCGTCATCGGACTGTCACGCGCGCTCGCGGTCGAATGGGCGCCGCTGAACATCCGCATCAACTGCATCGCGCCCGGCGCGATCGAGACCGAGGGCTGGAACGTCTACAGCGAGACGGCGCGCGCCGCCTATCCGCGCTCCAACCCGATGATGCGCCCGGGCACGCCGTGGGACATCGCGGAAGCGGCCGTCTACCTCGCCGCGCCCTCGGGCAAATTCATCACCGGCGAGATGCTGACCGTCGACGGCGGCGGCCAGCATTGGGGCGAGACCTGGACGACCGGCAAGCCGGACTATTTCAGGGGCGGCGATTGATTACCTCCGTCGACCTGGCGCAAGCTAGGACGACGCGGGGTAATGGCCCGGTCGACCATGATCACTTCCCGTCGTCGAAGCTGACGATGACGGCGGCGTTCGCGATCAGGATCGGGTCGTTGCCCAGATCGGACGGAATCTCGAGCCCGCCGGCGATCGCCTTCACGGTCTTGGTGCCATAGGGCAGTTCCTTGGCGACCGCTGCGGTATCGACCTCCTCGGGATTCGGCACGGCGATCGTGACGTCGACGAACATGTCGTTGGCGGTCTTGCCGAGCATGCGGAAGAAGCCGAGGCTGGAATGGCGGATCGCGTCCGAGACCGCGCGCTTGGCGGCCTTGGTGGCATCGCGGCCGTGGACGTCAACGCCCATGCCCATTTCGGTGATACAGCGCACGCGTGTCATGAAGGGTTCCTGTTGTCGTTGGCGTGAGAGACCCTCATTCCTTC
This sequence comes from Bradyrhizobium sp. USDA 3364, assembly GCF_054056355.1. Lineage (NCBI taxonomy): Bacteria > Pseudomonadati > Pseudomonadota > Alphaproteobacteria > Hyphomicrobiales > Nitrobacteraceae > Bradyrhizobium > Bradyrhizobium sp. USDA 3364. The sequence goes on along the minus strand of NZ_JBSRYG010000002.1, from coordinate 6,465,356 downwards.
GACCCCCGCGCACGCGGCGTCAAGCCGGGTCCCTCGCCTCGCTTACGCTGTTGTGATCGCCGCGCGCCAGCATCCACGCCGCGAGACCGGCAAGGATCGCCGCCGCAACCACCAGGACGCAGGCCGCGCCCCAGCCCCACGCCGAGACCACCGCACCGACCGCGATCGGCCCGGTCACCTGGCCGAAATTGCTGCCGGTCATCAACAGCCCCATCATGACCGGCACCATCGCCGCCGATCGCGCCGCTGCGGGTGCGGCCGCAAGCAATGTCGCCGGGATCAGGCCGCCGGTCGCTGAGAACAGCAAGCACAGCCAGAATGCGCCCCACCCGCCGAGCAGGGGCAGGAAGATACCCAGCGCGGAGGCGCCCATCACCAATGCCGCCACGGCGATCAGCAAGGTGCGGCTCACGCCGCGCGCGAGCAGATTGCCGGCGGCGAGATTGCCGACGACGTTGCCGGCCGCGGCCAATGCGCTGAGCCCGCCGGCGCTCTGGCTGGAGACGCCGAGCCGCTCGGTGAGCAGGATCGGCAGGAAGCTGAACAGCGCAAAGAACATCAGGCTGTAGAGCGCAAACAGCACCATAAGAAGCGCCGGGGTGCGGCGCCGGGCCAGTGCCATGGCCTCACGCATCAGCCCGGTCCGCGCCGGGCCGCTCCGTGATGCCACCTCGGGCACGAAGATGCCGGCGAGGACGAGCAGCAGCGCGGCAAAAGCCGCACTGGCCCACCAGATCGTGCGCCAGCCATCGAAGATCGAGCCCGCGACCAGCGCCAGCGCGATCCCGAACGGCATCACGCAGCTCCACACCGCCATCGTGACGTCGCGCGCGCTGACCTCGACGACACGGTCTAGCAATGCGGGTGCGGCGACCATCACCAGCAGGAAGCCGAGCCCTTCCAGCAGGCGCGACGCCAGCAGCACCGCAAGCTGCGGCGCCAGCGCACCAGAGGCCGCGCCGAGCGTGATGGCCGCAAGGCCGCACAGCAGCACCCTGCGCGTCCCGACCGCGGCGATCACGACACCCGCCGGGACGCTGCCGACGAGCCCGAGCACCGCAAAGATGCCGGCGACCGAGCCGACCGCCGCGAGGTCGATGCCGAGGCTTTGTTGCAGCATCGACGCGGTGATCGGCACCTTGCCGACCTGCAAGGCGGCACCGATACCGCAACCGATCACGACGGCGACCGTCGCCCAACGCTTCGCCTCGCTCTGCTGTACCACGGCCGTTTCGATCGTCATGCGTCCACCAGCCCCAGTTCAGGCCACCACAAATAGCGTTTCCCGGCCATCGACAGGAGTGATATGTTTTGCATCCAGTCGATCGATTTCATAGATCATGCTCGACAACCTCACGCTCGATCAGATCCGCGTCTTTGTCGCCATCGCCGAGAGCGGCAGCTTTCGCGCCGCCGCGACCAGGTTGGCGCGGGTGCAGTCCGCGGTCAGCCATGCCATCGCCAATCTCGAGGCCGAACTCGGCCTCATGCTGTTCGACCGCACCAGCCATCGCCCGGCGCTGACGGCCGAAGGCAAGGCGCTGCTCGGCAATGCGCGCGACCTCCTGCTCCGGGTCGACGCGATGCGGGCGCGGGCGCAGGGCCTTGGCGACGGCGTGGAATCGGAGCTTTCGCTCGTCGTCGATACGCTGTTTCCGATCGCCGCCGTTGGCGCGGCGCTGACGGAGATGCGGGCAGCCTACCCATCCGTCAGCGTACGGCTCGCGGTCGAACCGATGGGTGGGCCGATCGCCGCCCTGACCGAGCGGCGCAGCGCGCTCGCGGTGACCGTCGGCGAGGACTTTCGCGATCCGCGCCTCGCGCTCGATGCGATCTGCGCGGTGCAGATGGTCGCCGTCGCCTCCGCCAGGCATCCGCTCGCACGCCGCGGCCGCAAGACCGTGGCCGACCTTGCCGATCATTTGCAGATCGTGCTGTCGGATCCGACGCCGCTGTCGGAAGGCCGCAGCTTCGGCGTGCTCTCGCCGCAGATCTGCCGGGTCAGCAATCAGGACACCAAGCACGCCATGATCCTGGCCGGACTCGGCTGGGGCCGGCTGCCGCTCTGGCAGGTGGCGCGCGATCTGAAGGAGCGCCGCCTGGTGCGGGTTGAAACCGGCGCCCTCGGCCGCAATGCCGCGCTTGCGATGGAAGCCTATCTCGCCCACCGCCTCGACGAGCCGCTCGGCCCCGCCGCAAGCGCGTTTGCGCATGCGCTGACGCGGATCGCCGCGCACACGCGTGCGCCGAAGATCAGGGTGAAGCGTGCGAAGAAGAGCTGAGGCGCTGCCGGGGTAACTCCCTCTGTTAATCCTCGATCTCGCCGCTGCGGATCGCGAGCCGGATGGCCTGCGCCGTCGTCGCGACGCCGAGCCGGAGCCGCGCACGACGCAGATGGTTTTCGACCGTGCGTTCCGAGAGCCCGAGCGCCGCCGCGATGTCGGCCTGACGCCGTCCGGCGGCGATCCAGCGCAGCACCTCGCGTTCGCGCGGCGACAGGCTGGACGCACCGTTCGGCTCGCGTGCCTCGATCAGGCGCCGGGCGGTACGGAAGGCTGCGGCGCCGATCATGGTCAGCGCCGCGCGTGCCCGTGCCGACGCATCGATCCGCGTCCCGGCGAAACTCATCGCACCTTCGAGGCCGGTCCGCCCGAACACCGGGACCTGCAATCCATGGAAACCGGGTCCGCGCGGCGTACGCACCACGCTGTATTTCTCGCCGCGCGCCGACAGCACCTTGGTCCAAAAGAAGGGCTCGTCGACATTGAGAAAATTGCGCGTCACCGGGCAATGCCGGACATAGGTCTCCGCGTCGACGGTCACGCCCTTGCCGAACCAGTCGCCTTCGACCCAGTAGATGCTGTCAACCAAATCCTCGCGCGCCGGTGACGCCGAGAACATCACGAACCGGTCATATCCGAGGGGCACACTAGCAGACCGCACCGCCGCCTGGATCACGGGCAGGCTCTCGCTGCCCTCGATCGCAACCACGGCTTCGATGTAGCGATCCATGTCGATGCCATCGTATCCCGCGAAAACCCATCGCGCGGGCCCCCGCGCGTTGAGGACTTTCCCTCAAGCCAGCTGGACCTGCAAGCCGCGCAAAGTCACCCGGCCGCGGGCGGCGTGGCGGGATCGCTTCGCCACCTCGCGCCTTGGGCCCGATGGCTTCAGCGCCCGGCGAGCGTATCGAGCAAAGCCCTTGCGGCAGCCTTGCCGACATTGTTGGCGGCGAACGGACTGTCACCGGTGATCAGCTTGCGATCCTGATACGTCTTGCCGGTGATGTCCTTGTTCAGGATCTCGACCCCGAGCGCCTGCAAGCGTTCGCCGAAAGCCCAGGTCAGTGGGCCCGGCATATAGCCGATATCGGGCGTGGTCCGATCGATGGCGTCGGGAAAGGCGCAGATCTTGTAGCCCTTGAAGGGATAGTCGCCCTTGGCCTCGCCGATCGCGGACGCCAGCAGTGCCGCCGGCCCATGGCAAAGCGAGACGATGTGCTTGTCGTTGTCGAGCGCCCATTTCAGGGCGGCCCTCACGTCGGTGCTCTGGGGAAGGCCGATCAGCGCACCATGGCCGCCCGGAATGAAAACCGCGATATAATCGGAGTCCTTGCCGAGCTTGTTCTCGATCAAGTCGGAAAGCTTGAGCGGCTGCTTCAGCCTGCCGAGATATTTCTGGTAGATGCTCTTCACCGCGTCGTCTTGTTTCGGAAACGCCCAGAGCTCGAACTTGACCGGGTTGCCGGACACGGTCGCGATGTCGAACTCGAAGCCGGCCTTGTCGAGATGATACATCGGCAGCAAGGTCTCGACGGGATGGTTGCCGGTCGAGAACATCGTGCCATTCTGCAACAGCAGATAGCGCTCATCCGCGGCGATCATCAGAATTTTCCAGCGGCCACCCCTGTAGGCATTGGGGTAGTCCGCGCCGGACAGATCCGACTTGGCCGAGGTGAACTGCCCAAGCGAGTAAGGCGACGGAAAGAAGGCGTTGTTCTCCGCCGGATCGGCTACGGGACGCTTGTCCTGGGATTGCTCGGACATCGAGATATCCTCTCTCATCGTGTTGCGGTCCGGCAGAGGTAAGCACGGGCCGCGAAATCACGAATGAGGGATTTCCCTCAAATGGCCCGCCGGGCCGCCCTAGCCCTGCTTCTGAAACACCGTGATGTGCAGACGGCGGCGGATCTCCATGCCCTGGCGGCGATAGAGCGCGATCGCCGAGACGTTGCTGGTGAAGACATGCAGGAACGGAATCTCGCCCCGCGCCACGATCTGGCGGGCGACCGCCGACAGCAGCGCCTGCGCGTAGCCGCGGCCGCGATGGTCCGGATGCACGCAGACGGCGGTCATCTCGGTATAGTTGCCCGGCTTCATCCGCTCCCCGGTCATGGCGACCAATTCGCCTTTGACGCGAATGCCGAAAAAGTTACCGAGTTCATGCGTGCGCGCGCTGAACGGTCCGGGCTTGGTCAGTTCGGTCAGCGCCATCATCGCGGGAACGTCGGCGGCGCCGAGCGTGACGATCTCGACGCCGGGCGCAGAATAGTCCGCGGGCGTCCCGATCATCTGCTCGCCGGTCTCGGCCAGCAGCACCTTGAACGCCGGCGGCACAGCGACAGGATCCGGCGTGAACAGCACCGCGATGTCAGGTCCCGACAACAGCGCGCCGAGCGCCGCAAAGCTCTGCGGCGACATGTCGACCATGTCGGCGAACGGTGCGATTGCGAGCGGAAAGCGCCGGGCAACGGCGCCGCCTTCAGCCAGCTCGCGCTGTCTTGTGGTCAGCGCGCTCCAGATCGGACGATCAAGTGGATGAATGGGCGGGGCTTCGGACATGCGGCGCTTCGCTCCTGATTTTTTCGGAGCAGAGCAAGAAGCGCCGGCAAAATCCAGCTTGGCGTGATGCGTTGCGGCTCACGATCACGCCAGCCGGAATTCTTTGCGCCTGACCAGCCCCTACGCCACCTTCAGGCAGAGCTCGGTGCCGCCCTTGAGCGGCAGCGTGATCGACACGAAACCATTTTTGGGATCGCGCACAAACTCCAGGAAATCCGCCTCGGCGTTGTCGTTCATGACATAGCCGCCGACCCGAAGCTGCGGGGCGACGATCTCGATCACCTGGCGCGCCAGCGTCGGTCCCTTGTCGCCCGGCCAGCCGTCGATCAGGATGAAGTCCACGGGACCGCCGAGATCGCGCAGCGTCTTGCGCGCGTCGCCCTCGCGGATCTCGGCGTAATCGGCCAGGCCTGCGTCCGCGAGATTGCGCTTGGCGGTCGTGACCTTGGCCGGCACGATCTCCGAGCCGATCACGGTGCCGCCGCCATTGTCGCGCATCGCGGCGGCGAAATACAGCGTCGACATGCCGACCGATGTCGCGAACTCGGCGACGCGTTTGGCGCGCAGGCCGCGGCACAAAAGATAGATCAGTTCGCCCTGCTCCGGGTGGATCGAAAAGCCCTGCTCGGCATAATCGTGTGGATCGCGGCTGCCGCTCTGCATCGGATTGCCTCTCGCCGGCGCCCGGCGCGTGGCCCGCAGGCGCTCGATGACGGCAGTCACGCGCGCATCGGCAATCGCGCTGTGTGGTTCAGCATTGTACATGAAAGGTCTCCCTCGGCCCGATTGCGTCATTGCTGGAGGATTTCAGCGGCGGCGCGGTCCAGGATCTTCGCGATACGCCGCGCTTCGGCGGCGTCGCAGCCGCGCTTCTGGCGCAACGCGCTCTTCAGCGCGTGGCGGGCACGGTGCACGTCGTCCGAGGCTTCGCCATCGAGATCGCTGACGCCGGCGAAGGCTTCGCGCACCTCCTCCATGCGGCGGCCGATCCGCGACAGCGCTTCCAGAATGGTATCCGCGGTGGCGCGGTTCTCGGCGAGATATGCCTTGCCCTGCTCGGTGATGCTGTAGAGCTTACGCGCCGCATCCTGGGTGACGCTGGCATGGCCGATCTCTTCGAGGAAGGTCAGCGCCGGATAGATCACGCCCGGGCTCGGGCTGTAGAAGCCGTCCGACCGCTCCTCGATCTTCTTGATCAGCTCGTAACCGTGGGCCGGCTGCTCGCCGAGCAGCGCCAGGATCACGAGTTGCAGATCCTGCGACGACAGCCGCCGCGATCCCGGAAAGTCGCCGCCGCCACCCCGCCCGAAGAAGCCATGGCCACCGCGGCCAAAGCGATGGCCGCCCCTTCCGTGCCGGCCCATGGCGAAGAATCCAAACCGGAAGCCGTCGTCGTCCCGGTCGCGAAACATCGATCGTCTCATTTGTTCATCCCTTACTGAAAACATATCTTACGATATATCTACAGATGGAACGGCGGCAACCCACGATTTCGTGAGTGTCGTATTTATTGGATTCCTGCATTCGAATTACAGGGTTCCAGCATTGGGGTGTGCTTCGGCATGGGGTCCAGGTGCCGACCGGCGCGCTAACGCGTTGACGGACCATCACATCGATGGGGTCAAGGTTGTTGGCCGATTCACATCTAATGACGCCAAGCCATTATCGCACCAACACCAAGCGCGAGCAGCCTATCAACCTTACCTCGCAGAACACCAGCTCTGTTGGTGCCGTGCGGCCCCGGCGCCCTGCACTGGTGGCGAGTCTTGCAGGCGCCACTGCAGGAGCGAATAAGCTGGATCAGAATCAACGTGATGTTCGAATACTCCTTCGACTTCTGCTCCGATCACCACGGTTTGCATATGGTCGCCGAGCAGGTTACCAACCATGCGCACGTCACCAGCGTGCGGCAACGTAACGAGCACCGCGAGATAGGGTCCATGCCCATCAAGTGCAGCATGGGAGGGATGCCACACGCGCTCCCAGCTGAAGATCCGGCCGCGCGGCTCGACCTCGGTCCAAGCCGGATCGAATGCGCGACAGTGGTGGCAGAGCCATTCGGGTCCGAATTGCCATGAGTTGCAGCGGCTGCAGCGTTGCACCAGCAGCTTGCCACGACGCAGCCCGTCCCAATAAGGCGCAGACAGGCCGTCAGCTTCCGCGACCGGGATCGGCAAGCCTGCCGGGAGATAGCGCGCGGTTGGGTCGCTCATAAGGTGGCCTCCGAACCCAGAATGAGATTGCTCGCGGGAGAGACCATCGGACCTCCGATAACCAATGCGACGTCGCTACGCCGAGCCTGGCTCGTCGAAATGCCGCGCACCTGACGAACCGCTTCCAGGACGAGTTCAAAGCCGTGCATGTAGCACTCGGCGAGATTGCCGCCGCTGGTGTTGAGCGGTAGCCGCCCGGATGGCGCGATCAGGTTCTCGAAGGTCAGGAAGTCGTTGGCCTCCTCCGGCTTGAAGAAGCCGTGCTCTGCCAGCGCCATCACGACACCACCGGTGAAGTTCTCGTAGGCCTGGACCACGCCGACATCGGACGGTCCTACCCCGGCCATGCGGTAAAGATCGGGGGCCACGGTGTCGAAGCTTGCAGTGGCGTAGAGCGGCGCGTTGTGCGCCGTCGCCGCCGCCCGGTGCCCCGCACCGAACGCCGCGCCAAGCAGATAGGCGGGCCTCTGCCGGAAGTCATTGGCGCGCTCCGCCGATACCAGCACCAAGGCCGCCGCGCCGTCATTTTCCATGCAGCAATCGTAGAGATGGAAGGGCTCGACGATCCAGCGCGAGGCATCGTATTTCTCGGCGTCGAGCGGCTTGCCTTGCATCACCGCGCGCGGGTTGGCCTGGGCATGATGGTAGGAGGCGAGTGCAATCGCCCGCAAAGCTTCCTGCCGCACGCCATGTTCGTGCATGTAGCGCTGCACCCGCATGGCAAAGCGCTGCGGCGGCGCCAGCACGCCGTAAGGCATCAGGTAGGACCGCTCGCCGGAAACTGTACTGATCCCGGCCGCCTGTCCGAAGCGGCCATATTGGCCCTGCGCCAACGAGCGGAGCACCACGACACAATCGGCGAGGCCCGCGACGATCGAGGCCGCCGCATTCGCAACAGCCGCGCAACAACCGCCGCCGCCTCCGCCCCACTGCATGGTCGCAGCGCGCAATCGATGCGTGCCCAACGCCGCGGCCAGCCGTGAGGCCTCGCTGCGATCGTCGCTGTAGGAGGAGAACCCGTCGATCTCGCGAGGATCGAGCCCGGCATCCTCGCAAGCCGCCAGAATGGCTTTCAGCGCGAGCTTGAATTCCGGGTCGGGCGACGCGCCGTGGCGATAATACTCCGTTTCGCCGATCCCGATCACCGCCACACGGCCGCGCAGCGTTCGCTCGTCTCGCGCGCGCCCGTTCACGGCTTGGCATCCTGTCGCGAAGACCGGCTGCCGAAGGCTCCGCCCGCGGCAAGCCGCGCGATCTCGGCCACGTCGTAGCCGAGCAACTCCTGCAGCACATTTTCGGTGTGCTGCCCAACGGCCGGCGCCGCAACGGGATCGACGATCGGCGTCTTCGAATAGCGGATCGGCAGGTTCACGTTCGGCACCCAGCCGACCGTCTCGTGCGGAATCCGGGTAACGATCCCGCGCTCCCTTGCCTCCGGCGAGCGGATCGCCTCGCCGACCGTGCGCACCTGACCGCAGGGCACCCCGGCCGCGCGCATCCGCGACTGCCAGTGCGACCAGGGTTGCCGCGCAAAGGCATCGCCGAGGATCGCGAACAATTCCTCGCGCCGACGGATCCGATCAGGGCCTGTCGCATAGATCTCGGCCGCGGCAAGGTCTTCGCGCTCGAGAACCTGCGCCATCAGGCGCTGAAAGATCTTGTCGTTGCCGCAGTTGATATAGAACGAGCAATCGCTCGCCAGGAACACGCCCGACGGGCAGGTGTCCGGGCTGGTGTTGCCGCTTCGCTTTGGATCCGCATTGTTGAAGAGCGACTGCATGGTCGCGTAGCCCGTCATCAGGACGGCATTCTCGAACAACGATACCTCGATGACCTGGCCCTGCCCGCTGCGCTCGCGCGCCAGCAGGGCGCCGAGGATCGCATTGCTCGCCATCATCGCGGTGCTGATGTCCATTACCGGCGACAAGGCCCGCACCCCCTCCCGGTCGGCATAGCCATTCATCGAAACGAATCCGCTTTCGACCTGCGCGATCGGATCGAACCCAAGCCGGTCCGAGAACGCTCCGTCGCGGCCGTAGGCCGACACCGAGCAGTAGACGATCTCGGGCTTGATCTTGCGGCAGCTCTCGTAGTCGAGCCCCAGCCGCGCCATCACGCTCGCCGAGAAATTCTCGACCAGGACGTCCGCCGTCCCGATCAACTCACGCGCGACCTTCAGGCCCTCAGCGGATTTGAGATCGAGCGCGACGCTGCGCTTGTTGCGGTTGGTCCAGAGGAACGGCGCACCGTGCCTGAGATCTGGATGCACCGGGGGATAGCGGCGCAGATCGTCGCCACGGCCCGGTGCCTCGATCTTGATCACCTCGGCGCCCATGTCGGCCAGGATCATGGTCGCAAACGGTCCCGCGATGAAATGCGAGAAATCGATCACCCGGACCCCCTCGAGCGCCCTGGGCGCATCGGGAGGACGAGGCGTGTGCTCAGGGAAATCGGCTTCGAGCTGGTCCAGCATCGGGATATCCGTTGGTTTGAGAACTGTTGATCCGAGGACCGCGACCTTCGTCAGTTGCCCTTCGGTGGCTCGACGAGCGAGCAACCGCCCTGGTCGAGCGGCCGGAAGGCTTCCGGCCCTGTGAGCACGCCGACCTGCTCCAGCAGATCCCACTTGCTCTTGGATGCAGCCGGGCTCTTCACTTTCAGGATGTACATGTTGTGGATGGCACGGCCGTCGGCGCGCACCACGACCGGCCCGAACAAGGCGTCGTCGATCGGCGTCTCCTTCAGCTTCTGGATCACGGCCGGCGCGTCATTGGTCCCCGCCGCCAAGGCCGCATTCAGATAGGCCAGCACCGAGGAATAGACGCCGGCGTGGAATGCGGTCGGCGATTGCCCGTGCTGCCGCTCGCTGAACCTGGCCGACCAGGCGCGGCTGGCATCGTTGAGGTCCCAGTAGAACGGCTGGGTGATGATCAGCCCTTCGCCGACCGCAAGTCCGCTCGACTCGACATCATTGGTGGTGGTCAACAGCGCCGCGAAGGTGCGTCCGCTCTGCTTCAGCCCGAACTCGGCGGATTGCTTGATCAGGCTGACGGTGTCGCCGCCGGCAGTCGCGAACGCGATCACGTCGGCGCCGGATCCTTCGGCCTGCAGAATGAAGGAGGCATAGTCCGCATTGTTGATCGGGACGTTGACCGATCCGAGAACAGTCCCGCCACCGGCGCCGATCACCGCCGTCCCGTCGCGCACCATCGACTTGCCGAGCGCATTGTCGGTCGCGATGAAGTACCATTTCTTGCCGCCGTGACGCACGAGATAGGCGCCGATGGTGTGCGAGGCCGCCCAGGTGTCGAAGGTCCACTGAATCGTATTGGGCGAGCAGTATTTCCCGGTCAGGTCCGAAGACGCCGCACTCGATGCGATCAGCGCCGCTTTGCTGCCGCGCACGACCTCGTTGACGGCAAGCCCGACGGCCGAGTTCGGCACGTCGGCGACCGCATCGACCTTCTCCTGATCGATCCAGCGGCGCGCGATGGCAGCACCGACGTCGGCCTTGTTCTGGTGATCGGCCGAGACGATCTCGACTTTGAAATCCGGATGAAGCCGCATGAAGTCCTCGGCCGCCATTTTGGCGGCCGTCACCGAGCCTTCGCCGGCATTGTCGGAGTAAGGACCGGACGCGTCATTGAGCACGCCGATCTTCAAGCTGCGCGCAGCGTCCGCCGACGCGGGCGCACTGGCGCAAACAGCCAGCAGCGATATTCCCACAATGTGCGAAAGATACTTCATTGGTTCCACCCGCCTTATGTTGTTCTCTTAGAGATCGAGCACGAGCGTGCGTGACTTGGCGCCTGAGCAGCAGATCATGACGCTCTTGTTCGCCGCTTGGTCTTCTTCGCTCAGAAACTGGTCGCGATGATCGGGTACGCCCTCGAGCACACGTGTCTCACAGGTGCCGCAGACCCCTTCGGTGCAGGCGTAGTTCGCGGCAATGCCGGCATCCAGCAGCGCATCGAGGATGGTCTTGCCCGCCTCGACCGCGATCGTTCGATTGCTTCGCGCCAGCTTGACGTCGAAGCCCCCCTCGGTGGCCGGAGCTTCCCGCGCCTTGAAATATTCGACATGCACATGATCGGCCGGGCGGCCGGCCGACGCCGCCTCGAATGCCGCGAGCATGGGCACCGGACCGCAGCAGTAGAGGTGGGCGTGAGCCGGCGCGCTCGTGATGATCGCCCGGAGATCGAAAACACGTCCCGATCGCTCGTCGTCGAAATCGAGATGAACCCGCGAATGATCGGATCGAAACGCGCCGAGCTCGTCGAGAAATGCAGCGGCGGCGCGCGTCCTCGCGGCGTAGAACAGCTCCCAGCGGCGTCCGAGCGCTTCCAGGCGCCGGATCATCGACAGCAGCGGCGTGATGCCGATGCCGCCGGCGATCAGGACCGAGTGCTCGGCTTCTTCGTGAAGCGCGAAGTTGTTGCGCGGCCCGGCGATCGTGATGACGTCCCCGACCCTGACGGTGTCGTGGACGAAGCTGGAGCCGCCCCGGCTCTCTGCATCCTTGTTGACGGCGATGACATACCGGTGCCGTTCCCGCTGATCGTTCACCAGCGAGTAGCTGCGGGTCATGCCGTTCGGCAGATGCAGGTCGATATGGCTGCCGGCGGTGAACGGGGCCAATTCGCTGCCCGTCCGCGCGATCAGCTCGTAGGAATGGATCCGCTCGGCCTCGTGGCCGATGCGCTTGACCAGGACCTCCTGGCTAGCCGCGTTCACAGCTCATACCCGAAATCGGCACCGAGCTTCGCCCGCATGAACGGCCCGCCGACGTCGACCCAGGAATCCTCCGGCGGCAGCCGCAGCGACACCGCGCGCACCATGAACACGTCGGGGTCCGACACGCCCTTGGGCCTGATCGCATGATCGCGATAGGCGCCGAGCGCCTCCAGGATAAAGCGCCGTGTCATCGCGATGCCGGTATCGCTCGAGCAGAGCGTCTCCTTGGTGCGATCGAAGATCGGCGAGACGCCGCTCTGACACGCACCGTCCTGCACCCAGAGCCCCGGCAGGCCGGAGAACCAGGTGGTCCGCTGCGCCTCGTAGTCGAACTGGAAGCCGTTCTGCGGATTGTATTTGGTCCAGTAGCCGGCATAAGGGACCGTCACCGGATGCTGAACGAGCGCGTGTCGGCTGGCATGCCCACTCTCGCGGCCCTTGTATCCTTCGGCGAAGACCTGCCGCGTTTTCTCCAGCAGCGGTTCCGACGGGTGATAGGAGAACATGATGCAGAGCGTGTTCTCGTCATCGATCGGCACCCAGGCATGCCCGCTCAGATCGGGGAACGGAGACAGCGGAGGCACCAGCGTATAGAACGGCAGCATGAACTGGTTGACCCGCCAGTACAGCGTGTTGGCATCGTAGTTGCGCCGCGCTGCGATGCTCATGCCGAAATCCTGCTTGATGCATTCGAAGGTCGGACGCAGGTCGCGCTTCTGGATCCAGGCGCTCGTCGTACCCTGGGCGTCCAGCCGCCCGTGCAGCAGCGGCGCGTGTGCCGAGTCGATCTCGCCCTCGACGGCCTGCAGCCAGTTGCACTCCTGAACGCGAACCGAGATGTGCACCTGCTCGGCCGGCACCAGATTCCATTCGAGGTTCGGCAGCGGCGGAAGCTCGGCCTGGTCGGGACCCATATAGGTCCAGATCATCCCGTTGCGCTCCTTGCAGGGATAGGCCTTGATCCGCACCCGCTCCTTGAGGCGGCTGCGCACCGGCTCCGCCGGCATGTCCGTCACCGCGCCGGTGACGTCGAATTTCCAGCCGTGATAGACGCAGCGCAGCCCGCAATCCTCATTTCGTGCGAAGACCAGCGGCGCGCCGCGATGCGGGCACGCTTGATCGACCAATCCGACGCGGCCCTCGGTGTCGCGGAAGGCGACCAGATCCTCGCCAAGCAAACGGATGCGCTTCGGCAGCCCGTCCGTGGCGAGATCCGCCGACGGCAGGAACGGAATCCAGTACAGCCGAAACAGATCGCCGAGCGGCGTGCCCTTGCCGACCCTCACCAGGCGTTCATTGTCTTCGCGCGAGAGCATGGATTGCCTCCTTCAGTTGCGTGTGGCCGGGCCCGCCGCACCGCCGAGAAGCGCGGCGACACGGTCAGACAGTCCGAGATCTTGAGCGGTCCAAAGCGGATCGGATGCGGTGAGCGGCTTGCGCGGAACGGGAGGCTGCTTGCCCTCCTCCACCAGCTTGACGATCAATTCGATGCGCCGCCGCTCGAGCTCCCGCAATGCGTCCTCAACGACGGCGGCTTCCGCCGTGCATCCCGGAAGTTCCGGGTAGGCAACGCGGACTCGCCACTGCCCCGGCTTGGTCTCCACCGCCTCGGCCTCGAGCAGATAAGGGATCGACAGCAGCTCACGCAGGTCCAAGCTCAACCTCCCTGAACGACGTCTATGCATCGTCATTTGATACGTATACGTACTACATAGCCGGGAGGCTGGCAAGGGTCGAGCACACGATTGCATCGTGCGCGGAACAGGCTTGGACAGCGGTTCGCCACATGGGTTGAGGACGTCAGGCCAAGCTGCTAACGGCTAAGGCGAATTCGAAACATCGCAGCTGGGGTTCAACGACGGCATGGCAGCCGACAAGGGTACGAAAGCAAGCTCGGCCGCGGACGTTGCGCGCGACTGGCAACTCGAAGGCGGCGTCGGATTTCTGCTGCGGCTGCTGGAGGCCCGCTACGACGGTCTCTACCAGAGCATGACGCGCCAGAGCGACATCACGCCGCGACAGTTCGGCGTGCTGATGGCGCTGTACCAGTTGGGTCCCCTCACCCCGTCCGTGTTGGCTGAGCGGATCAGTTGCGACCGCAACACGCTGAGCGAGATGCTGAAACGGATGGTCGGGCGCCGGCTGGTCTCGAAGAAGGACAATCCGGACGATCGCCGCTCGCTCCGGGTGCAGATCACCGCCAAAGGAGAGGAAGCGCTGCTGGCCGTCATTCCGGCCGCCGCCGAGCTGCAAAACATCATGCTGGCTCCCCTGCGCAAGGAAGACCGCGCGTACTTCCTGAAATGCCTGCTGGCGATCGCGAAGGCGCCGCCGCCCGAGGGTCCGACCGATACCTGAGTTCGCCGGCGCGCGACCCGCCTAGGCCGGCGCCTTTCCGAACGTGCCCGCAGCGGCAAGCGCCGCGATTGCGTCCGGCGACAATCCCAGGATCCGCGACAGCACATCGTCCCGCTGCGCGCCGATCCCGGGAACGTGACTTCCGATCGGCGTATCGGCCCCCGACATCTGCCACGGCGCATTCACGCCGACGAAGTCGCCGGCGCCATCCGAGACGGTCCCGAACACGCCGCGCTGGCGCAGATGAGCATCCGTCAATGCGGCGCCCGGCGTCCGGTATTCGGCGCAGGGAACACCGGCGCGGTCGAGCGCCGCAATGCATTCAGCGACAGTGTGCCGCTCGGTCCATTGCTCGATCACCTGCATCATGGCGGTCCAATTGGCGCCGCGCGCCGGGATGGTCGTGAAGCGCGGATCGTTCGCCAGCACTTCCTGCCCAGTCACCTCGCACAGCGCGGCAAAATTGCGCGGCGTGACCGGGGCGATCAGGATATCGCCGTCACGCGTGCGGACCGGCCCATAGGTCGGCCGCGGCGCGCGGATCGGGAATTGTGCTTCCTGAAGCTCATAGACCAACAGGTTCAGCATGCAGTCCATCAAGGCGACATCGACGCGCTGCCCCGCCCCGGTGCGTTCACGCTGGACCATCGCGGTCTGGATCGCGGAATAGCCGAAGATGCCGCCAAGGATATCTGCAACAAAAATGGCTCCTGCCGCGGGACGCTCCCGGTCACCCGCATAGCGCATCAAAGACTGATCGAAGCCGCTCTCGGCGTGCACGATCATCGCGTAAGCGGCTCGCTCGGCGGCGGGGCCCGACTGTCCATAGCCCGAGATCGAGCAATAGATCAGGCGCGGATTGATCGCGCGAAGCGCCTCATAGCCAAGGCCGAGCCGATCCATGACACCGGGGCGGAAATTCTCGACGAGAATGTCCGCTTCCGCGACCATGCGATGCACGAGCTTGATGGCGTCCGCGTTCTTCAGGTCCAATGCCAGGCTGCGCTTGCCGGCATTGAGCTGGCCGAAATAGGTGCTGTGGCCGTCGCGCAGCGGCGTCCGCAACCGCATGTCATCGCCTTCGGGCGGCTCGATCTTGATGACCTCGGCGCCGACGTCGGCGAGCAACCGTGCGCAATACGGCCCCGCCACCATGATGGAAAAATCCAGCACGCGCACACCGGCGAGCGGCGCCCTGTCGCCATCCTTCTGCATTCGATCTCTCCTATCTCGGCAGCCCGAGCGCGCGTTGCGCGATCAGGTTGCGCTGAATCTCGTTGGTCCCGATGCTGATGACCCACATCAGCGAATGCCGCAGGTTTTGCTCGAAGCGGCCATTGTCGATCGCGCTGGGCATCTGCTCAGACAACGCGGCGCGCATCCCGAGGATGTCGAGCGCAGCCTCACCAAAGCGCTCCATCAGCTCGCCGGAGAACACCTTGCTGATCGCGCCATACTCCGGCGGCGTCACGCCATCGGCGGCAAGCTCGGTACAATGCATCATCAAGAGACGGCCGATCTCGATCTCCGATGCCAGGGTCGCCATTCTGTCGCGGACGATCGGATCGTCGGCGAGGGAGCGATCACCTTGCTTCGCCATCACATGCGAACGCAGCTGCTCGAAGGCGTGCGCGACCTTCAGGACGATCCCGCCACCGACCAGCCCGCGCTCGAAGGCCAGCGCGCCGGTCAGCACCTTCCAGCCGCCATTGACTTCGCCGACAATGTTTTCGGCCGGAATGCGGACGTTGTCGTAGAAGATATTGGCAAAGGTGCCGTCATACATCGTGCTGGATGGACGGATCGTGATGCCCGGCGCGTCCATCGGCACGATGAACATGCTGATGCCGGCATGCGGCGGCCTCGCATCCTTGTCGGTCCGTGCAGCGAGGAACATGTACTTGCCCCACCAGGTGGTGGTCCAGATCTTCTGGCCGTTGATCACCCAGTGATCGCCGTCCCTGACGGCACTGGTATGCAGCGCCGCGAGATCCGACCCTGCCTGCGGCTCGCTGTAACCCATGCCGTGCATGGCTTCGCCGCGCAGGATTTCCGGCAAGTATTCTTGCTGCTGCTCGGGTGTGCCGAACATCATCAACGCATTGGCCTGGATCGCCGCGCCGATCCGCGGCGCCTCGCCCCGCTCCATCGTCTCCATGAAAGCGACCTGTTCCAGCGGAGAGCGTGCCTGGCCGCCGAATTGCTCCGGCCATCCGAGGCCTATCCATCCGGTCTCCCCCATGCTTCGAGCAAAGCCGGCATCGAATTCGCGCTTGGCGAATGGCCTCTGGTCGAACGCGCGCTTCGTGTTTCCGATCCAGTTTTGCTCGAGCCACAGCCGGACCTGCTCACGAAATTCGTTACCAGCAGGCCCGAGGTCGTATTGCGGCAGCCCGGCGCCACCCGCATCGAGCAGCCGCGCGGCCAGTCTGCGCCTTGCATCCGAGGCGCCGCCGAGCGCGATCGTATCGAGATGCACGCGCTTGAAATGGATTGGCGCCTCGTGCTCGTCGGCATAGCCGATCGCACCGAACGTGTGCTGGGTCTCCAGTGAAACCTGCCGCAGCGCATGACCTGAAAATGCCGATGCGCATTCGGCGAAATGCCGCCAGTCCCCGTCGCCGCCATCATGCAGTCTTGCGGTATGATCGAGGATCAGCCTGACGCCTTCGAGCGCGATCAGGCTGTTGGCGAGCTTGTGCTGGATGGCCTGGAACTTGCCGATCGGGTGCCCGAACTGGTGCCGTTCCTTGGCGTAGTCCACCGCCAGCTCAAACGCACGCCGCGCCGCACCATAGGCGCGCGCGGTCAACGCCGCCTTGCCCTTGATGCGGAGATCCTCCAGATCGACCGTCCCAACGGGAAGGCGTATGAGCGGCGCGGTGCTCAGCCTGATCTCGTAGAGGCCCCACGCCCCCATCGCGCGGGTCGCGACACATTCGACACCGGGCCCGCGCAGATCGATCAGCGCAAGATGAGCCTGATCGAGCGCGACCAGGAGATGCGTAGCGCCTCCCGCAGCTTCGACAAAACGAAGCACGCCCGTTGCCTTGAGGTCCGCGACCTCAGCCGACCCCGTGCCGGCATCCGGATCCAGCGCACCGAACGAGAAGGCGACGGTCGCCTCCCCCGAATGCAGCCGCTCCAGCAGATCCACCGCGGCGTCGACCTGCGAGCCGGAGATCGCCAGGTTGGCGAGCGCCGCCGACCACATCGGCGCCGGACATCCGGCCCGGCCAAGCTCCGCCATGACGACGAGAATCTCGGCAAGGCCGCCTTCGCCGCCCTCCGCACCGAGCGCCGCCACGCCCTGCCCGACCAGCTTGCGCCAGATCGCCGACACCTCGGCCGGCGAGGAGGACGCCGTTACACCCAGCGGACGCCAATGCTCGTCAAGGAAACCGCGCAAGGAGTCGCGCAGCATTCCCAAGACATCGTCGTCCGACGCTTCGATCGCCGCCATCGGTCCGGCCTATCCCTGGCCGAACCTTGGCTTGCGCTTCTCCTTGAACGACATGGTCGCTTCCTTGTGGTCCGCGGTCTCGAACGTCACCTGCTCCAGCGCCATCGAGGCCTCCAGCAGCATGTTGACGCGCTCCTTGACGATCTGGTTGATCGACAGCTTGGTCCAGCGAATGGCCCAGGTCGGCCCGTTCGCGAGCTCGACCGCGATCGCACGGGCCTTGGCCAGCACTTCCGCGCGCGGCGCGACATGATTGACCAGCCCGATCCGCTCCGCCTCGTTGCCCTTCAGGAGCGTGCCGCGGATCAGGAACTCCTTGGCCTTGTTGATGCCGATCAAGAGCGGCCAGACCACCGTGCCGCCATCGCCCGCGACCAAGCCAACGCGCGAGACATGGGTGTCGCCGATCCGCGCATCTTCAGCCATCACGGTGATGTCGCAGAGCAGCGCGTGGGTCGCCGCGAGGCCGATGGCGTCACCATTGATCGCGGCGATGATCGGCTTGTCGAGCTCGAGCTGGCGGGTGACGCCCCGCCGGCTGATCATGGGATCGTGCACCTCGCCCTCTTCCAGCACGTCGCCGCCCGGCCGCTCCGACATCGCCTTGACGTCACCGCCGACGCTGAAGAAGTCGCCGGCGCCGGTCAGCACCACGGCATTGACGGCGTGGTCGTCGGCGAGATCGTCCCAGATCGTCCGCAGTTCGCGGATCAGCTTCTGATTGATGGCATTGCGGGCCCGCGGGCGATTCAAGGTCACAGTCGCGACTTTGTCCGCGACCTCGACCGTTAGACACTCATATTTGGCGTAACTGGACACGTTTGCCTCCATTGTTATTGCTGCTTGAGTTGTTGATTGACTGGCGGGTTGGTGCTAGCGGCGCATCCCGGGCTGCACGTCGGCCAATGCGACGTGCAATGACATGGCGCCCGGATCCTGCTCCAGCATGCGCTGCACGGACTCGAGGTGCGACCGCAGCAGCCGGCTTGCCAGCTCCACGTTTCGCTCGCTCAGCGCCGCCAGGAATTGCCGCCGCTTCTCCGCCAGCCGCGCCATCGCAACCCCGCTGGAGGCCACCTTGGCATAGACGAATCGCATGTGGATCTCGGTGACGGAGTCCACGATCATCGCGATCACCTTGTTGCCGGTCGACGCCGCCAGCAGCTTGTAGAACTCACGCGAGCATTCGACCCGGTCGAGCAACCGCCCCTCCTTGGTCGCAAGCTCCGTCCGCTCGATATTGGCTTCCAGCGCGTCGAGGTCGGCGCGGCGTGCATTCGCACAGGCGAGCTGCACCACGAGGTCCAGCACGTGGACCCGCGCCTCCGACAATTCCCGCACGGAGATCGTCCCGAGGCTCAGCATGTCGCGCATGACCTCGTTCATGCGGCGGGTGTCGCCCTGCTGGATGAAGGCGCCGCCCTTGACGCCCTTCTGCAATCGAAGCACGCCGGCCATCTCCAGGCTGCGCAGCGCTTCCCGCAATACATTGCGGCTGACGCCGAGCTGCTGCGCCAGCTCGCGCTCGGCCGGCAATTTGTCGCCGGGCTTCAGCACGCCGAGCGCGAGCTGCTCGCGAATCCGCTCGCAGATCTCCTCGAACGTCCGCCTGGTGTGGATCGGCTTGAATGTCGGCGCGGCGGCGGAGCCGGCCGCACGATGGTCGACGGCCCGCTCCCGCCGGTTCGGCGAGGCGGTGCGGGAGCGCTGCGGCGCGCGAGGGCTTGACTTGGTGCTCATGCGGTGAATTATTAAATGGATCACCCATTCAATGGAAGCCCTTTTTTTGGCTTCCAGCAAAGAAAGCCAAACGGGAGTCCGCATGAGTTTTTCCGAGGAGCAAGTCGCGTTCCGCGACAACGTGCGCCGGATGGTCGCCAGGCATGTGGCGCCGATCGCCGCCGAAATCGACGAGACCGACCGCTTCCCGACCGAGTTGGTCAAGCTGTTCGGCGAGATGGGGCTGATGCAGCTCTGGGTGCCAGAGCGCTATGGCGGACCGAACGGCAACCTGACCATGGCCTGCATCGCGCGCGAGGAGATCTCGAAGGTCTCGCCCGCCTGCGCATCGATCGCGGCGCTCAACACCATGTTCATCATGCCACTGCTGCATTTCGGCTCGGAAGAGCAGCGCAAGAAGTATCTGCCGATCATCGCCCAGGGCGGCGTGGTCACCGCGATCGCGATCTCGGAGCCGCAGGCCGGCTCCGACGTCGCCGCGCTCAACACCCGCGCCCGCAAGGACGGCGACAGCTATGTCCTGAACGGCCGCAAGCAATGGTGCAGCTACGGCGTCGTCGCCGACTACATCGTCGTAATGGCGCGCACCAGTGACGGCGCCGGCGCCGACGGCATCAGCGCCTTCATCGTCGAGCCGAAGAAGATGCCGGGCATCACGTTCGGCCGCCACGAGCGCAAGATGGGCTTTCGCGGCGCTCCCAACACGCCGATCTTCTTCGACAATGTCCGGGTTCCGGCCGAAAACCTCGTCGGCGAGGAGGGCAAGGGCTTTCGCGCGTCGATGCGCGCGCTCGATCTCAACCGCCCGACCATCGGCGCCCAGTCGGTCGGCCTTGCGCAAGGCGCGCTCGATGCCTGCATCGCCTATGCAAAGGAGCGCAAGCAGTTCAAGCAACCGATCGCCGAGTTCCAGGGCGTCCAGTTCATGCTCGCCGACATGGCGATGCAGATCGAGGCGGCCCGCGCGCTGGTCTATGAATGCGCCCGCGCCGGCGATGGCGGCGACTGGAAGCGTCTCAACGTGCTTGCCAGCATGGCGAAGTGCGTCGGCAGCGACATGGCCATGAAGGTCACGACCGACGCGGTCCAGATCTTCGGCGGCTACGGGTACACTATGGACTACCCGGTCGAACGCATGATGCGCGACGCCAAGCTGACCCAGATTTTCGAAGGCACCAACCAGATCCAGCGCGTGGTGATCGCCCGTGAGCTGCTGCGCTAGCCCAGACCCATTTCAACAAGAAACGAATTAAAGGGAGGAACGACCTTGAACCACATCATCGACCGGGCGTTGGCGGCCATCGCGCTGTCCGCCCTATTGGCGGCACCTGCCTACGCGCAGAAGGCCTACGGTCCCGGCGCGAGCGACACCGAGATCAAGCTCGGCCAGTCGACGCCGCTGAGCGGCCCGGCCTCCGCCTTCGGGGCGGGCGCCGGGCGCGCCGTGGTCGGCTATTTCGAGATGCTGAACGCGAAAGGCGGCATCAACGGCCGCAAGATCAACTTCACCCAGCTCGACAACGCCTACAGCGCACCGAAGGCCGTCGAGCAATCGCGCAAGCTGATCGAGGACGTCGGTGTCCTGGCCGAGGTCGGCACCATCGGCACCGCGCCCAACGTCGCAATCCAGAAATACCTCAACGCCAAGCAGGTGCCGCAACTCTTCATCACTGCCGGCGGACGCCGCTTCAACGATCCCAAGACGTTCCCTTGGACGATCCCGCTCTATCCGGACTTCGAGACCGAAGGCCGCGTCGTCGCCAGGTACATCCTGACCGCAAAGCCTGACGTCAAGATCGGCGTGCTCTACCAGAATGACGACTACGGCAAGGATTATCTCAAGGGTCTCCGCGCCGGTCTCGGTCCGAAGGCCGAGCTGATCGTCGCGCAGGCCTCCTACGAACTCGCCGACCCGACGATCGACTCGCAGATCGTCCAGCTGAAGGCCGCCGGCGTCGACACGTTGATCGAGCAGTCGTCGTCGAAGGCCGCGGCCCAGTCAATCCGCAAGGTCTACGAGCTCGGCTGGAAGCCGCTGCACGTGATTGGCGGCTCGACGGCGTCGGTCGAAACCATCCTGAAGCCGGCAGGCCTGGAAGCATCGAAGGGGCTGGTCACCACGCAGTTCCTCAAGCAGCCGGGTGATCCTGCTTGGGCGAATGATGAGGAAGTCAAGGCGTACAAGGATTTCCTCAAGACATACGCCCCGTCAGCCAATCCTGACGACTATTCCGTGCTCGTCGCCTATATGAACGTTCACGCGGTCGAGCTCGCCTTGCGCAAGTGTCGGGACCAGTTGACCCGCGAAAATCTGATCAAACAAGCCACCTCGATGGACGGCGAACGATTGCCGATGATGCTCCCGGGCGTGTCGATCAGCACCAGGCCGCAGGACTATACGCCCTTCAGAACCCTGCGGATTGCGACATTCGACGGATCAAGTTGGTCCTTGACCGGCGAGCCTCTGTCCGCCGATTAGACGGAGGCACTGAAAGAGCCTGACGGTCCCAACCACGTCGCTATTCCGCGGCCGCGCGCAACTGACTGCTGAAATAGCGCGCGCTGCCAGCCGCGGAGCACCAGCGAATCGGTATCGGACACACCATCTTCGGTGAAGCCGGGGCCCCGGCCACGACTCGCCCGGCTTCTCGGCATGACAGATGATGAAGAGCGTGAGCGCGTCCATGACAGCCTCGCGAGAAAGTTGCATGATGGGAAATGAATTCGGGCAGGTTGATGCTGTCCCCGATCAAGCCCCCGCTTCATGAACGGCGTCACACCTTGCGAAAACTCGACCGGTACTGCGCCGGCGACACGCCGAGCCGTTCGCTGAACACGATGCGCATCCGGTCCGCCGAGCCGAAGCCGCAGTCGAAGGCGACCGCCTTCAGCGGCCGGTCCGAGCCCTCGAGCAGCCGGCGCGCGGCGTCGACGCGGGCGCGCTCGACGAATTCGTGCGGCGTGATGCCGGTCTCCTGCGCGAAGGCGCGGCCGAAATTGCGCACGCTCATGCCGACGGCCTCGGCCAGCGACTGCAACGTGTGGCGCTCGCCGACATGCTGCATGACATGGGCCTGCGCGCGCGCAATCGGCGAATCCTCGTCGACCGGCGCGGTGAGATAGGGACTGAACTGCGACTGCCCGCCCTGCCGCTGCGCCACCACGACCAGCCGCTTGGCCACCGCGACCGCAACCTGCGGCCCATGACGCTCGGCCACCAGCGCGAGCCCGAGATCGATCCCCGCGGTCACGCCGGCCGAGGTCATCAGCTTGCCGTCGCGGATGTAGATCCGGTCAGGGATCACCTCGGCGCCGGGAAAGCGCGCCGCGAGCCGCTGCGCATTCTGCCAATGCGTCGTCACCTTGTGGCCGTCGAGCAGGCCGGCATGGCCCAGCGCAAACGCGCCGGTGCAGATCGAACCGTAGAGTTCTGCGCGCTCGGGCGCCGCGCGCAGCCACCGCGTGAGATCGGGATCAGGCTCGGCGTCGGGCAAAGCGGGCCACCACCGGCAACAAGCAGAATGTCGAACTTCTCTGTTGCCTCGCTGAAGCTGAGATCGGCCGATATCTTCATGCCGCTCGATGCGCGCAGCGGTTCGCGTCTGGCGCCGACCAGCACGGTCTCATAGCCATCACCCGCGGGCACGAAGCCGTTCGTTTCCGCGAACACGTCGACGGGGCCGGCGACATCGAGCGCCTGAACCCCTTCGTGAATCGCGATCGCGACCTTCTGAATCGCCATACCATCTCCCTGCCCGCTGGCGCGAAACGACGTCACCTTGGCCCGATCTGGCGGCGCGCGAGCGTTGCGGGAACGGGCCCGGACAGGCGAGAAAGTCACCACGGATCGCACCACCAGGCGATCCGAACACATCGCAGAGACCAGCGCTGCCGCGTGCTAGTTGGCACGCCACGGCATCGTCTTGCCACATCGAGGAGCGTCTTGAAATGACCGAGATCATCGCCGGCATCCGCGTACCGGACAGCGCCATGGCCCGCGCCGCGACCCAGTTGGTGCGCGATACCGAGGACGATTTGCTCTACAATCACAGCCGCCGTGTGTTCTTCTGGGGCGCGCTGACCGGCAACCGCCGCAAGCTGAAATTCGATCCCGAGCTGCTGTATATCGGCGCCATGTTCCACGACATGGGCCTGACCGCGGCCCATGCCAGTCCCGATCTGCGCTTCGAGGTCGACGGCGCCAACGCCGCGCGCGACTTCCTGAAGGGCTATGGCGTGCCGGAACGCGACATCGAGGACGTCTGGACCTCGATCGCCCTGCACACCACGCCCGGCGTCCCCGAGCATATGCGTCCGACCATTGCGCTGGTCACCGCCGGCGTCGAGATGGACGTGCTCGGCATCGCCTATGACGATTTCTCGCACGAGCATCGCGCCCACGTCTGCGCGCACCATCCGCGCGAGGCGAACTTCAAGGAAAACATCATCGATCATTTCGCCAGCGGCACCATTAAGAAGCCGCTAACCACCTTCGGCAACGTCAAGGCCGACGTGCTGGCGCTGAAGGACATGAACTACACTAGGTTGAACTTCTGCTCGATCATCCTCGGCTCGAAATGGCCGACCTGAGGTAACGCCCGTTCGACTTCCTGCACCGGGTCCGGAGGAAGTGCGCTCAATCGGAAAAAAGGGCCTGGACGTCCTCTTCCGTGAGTCCAACGCCAAGGCGTCCTTCGGAATCGAAAATGCTGTCGGCCAGCGCGCGCTTGCGGGCCTTCAGTTCGTCCATTTTCTCTTCAATCGTACCGGCAGTGACCAATCGATATACAAAAACAGCCTTGTCCTGACCGATGCGATGAGCACGATCGATGGCCTGTTCCTCAACCGCGGGATTCCACCAGGGATCGAAGATGATCACGGTGTCCGCGGCCGTCAGGTTGAGCCCGACACCACCGGCCTTCAGGCTGATCAGGAACAGGTCGGCGTCCCCGTCCTGAAACCCCTCGATGGCGCTCCTGCGGTCCTTCGTTTCTCCGGTCAGCACGCTGTACCTGATCGCGAGCGCGTCGCAGCGCTTGCGGATCAGTGCCAGCATGGAGGTAAACTGCGAGAATACGATGATCTTGCGCTTCTCGCTCAGGAGTTCCTCGACCATCTCCATCAGCCGATCGAGTTTTGCGGACGGACGCTTGATGCCGTCGTCCAGGTTCAAGAGTGCGGGATCGCAGCAGGCCTGACGCATCCTGAGAAGCGCTTCAAGCACGACGATATGGCTCTTGGCCAGCCCGCGCTCCCGGATCGCCTTGCGGACCTTCTCCGACATCGACAGACGGATGGCATCGTACAGTTCCCGCTGGCTGCCTTCGAGGACGATGCTTTCGGCGAATTCGCTCTTCGGCGGCAACTCGACGGCCACCTCCTGCTTGGTCCGCCGCAGCAGAAACGGCCGGATGCGTTGCGTCAGCACCCGCGCGCGTCCGACGTCGGCGCGCTTCTCGATCGGCGTCCGCCAGTTGCGCACGAACGCCGCCCGCTCGCCGAGATATCCCGGGTTGGCAAAGTTCATGATCGACCAGAGTTCGCCGAGATGATTTTCCATCGGCGTGCCGGTCAGGCAAAAGCGATGCCGCGCACGGATGTCCTGGAGCCGCCGCGTCGTCGCTGCGTTGGAGTTCTTGACAGTCTGAGCCTCGTCCAGCACCGCGATGTGCCATTCACGCGCAAGCAGCACCTCGTGATCGCGCACGATCAGCGGATAGGTTGTAAGAACGAGATCGTGATCGGCAATCGCTTCGAAGCTTTTCCTGCGGTCAGGGCCGTGCAGGACGAGAACCCTCAAGCCTGGCGTGAACTTGCGCGCCTCGTTCAACCAGTTGGTCATCAGGCTTGTGGGAGCGACGACGATCGCAGGATCCGTCAGATGACCGCGCGCCTTCTCTAGCGCCAGCAACGCCAAGACCTGAACGGTCTTGCCCAATCCCATGTCGTCGGCCAGCACGCCGCCCAAGCCGCTCTCCCTGAGCAGGTCGAGCCAAGCCACGCCCTGGGTCTGGTAGCCTCTCAAGGCCGCGTTGAAATCGGATGGCAGGACAGGATCGGGCAATCCGCGGGCGCCGAGCAATCCTGCCATGCGACGAAGATTTTCTGCGCCTCTGAAGACGAAGTGATCGGCTTCGAGACCGAGCAGAGGCACGATCTGTGCGCGAGAAAGCCGGAACTTTCCCGACGTATCGACGAACGTTTCGCCCAGAGTCAGGCTATGGAGCGCCAGTACGAGCGGAAGGAAGCGATCGGCCGCGATCGCCAGATAGCGGCCGTCAGCCAGTGGCAGGTAGACACTATCGCCATCGTCCGCGAGTTGTTTGACTGTCTCGAGCGCAAATCCGGGTTGCGATAACAGCGCCGCCAGAAGCGGGGCGAGATCGCGGCGTTCGCCATCGATCTCGATCCCGAGCGCAAGCTCGAACCAGTCGATACCGCTGCTCTCGAAGTCGGCATCGAACACCCCGGATGACGTCGCGAGCCGGTACGGGAAATCGTCGTCGATACGGATCTCGAGACCACCCGCCTGCAAGCCGGCCACATCAACATTGAGGAAGCCAAGCCAATCCATCGGCTGCGCGAAGGTCAGATCGTACGCATGTACGGCCTCGAGCAGCGGGAAGGCCGATCTCGCTTCGACCAGGCCGAGACTGATCAGTCGTGCAGTCATCTCCTTCTCTTTGGCCTTGCGTCGCGTGACGACGTAGAGGCATCCGTCCTCGAAGGACTCCACGCGATGGGCGCTTTCCGACCGTCCGATTTCGACCGGGCCGTAGCCGAAACTGAGGCGGGCGACCGGTACGCTGTCCGGCGTGCGGTCGCCGTAGTAATAGGCATGAGCCGCCTTGCGCCCCGACATCAAGCGAAGCACCGGCTTTGGATCCGTATTGACCTTGGTGGCGGCAGCCGGGGGCGCCGGCAACCAGCCGGGATCGAGGCTCGGCAACTTCTGGCCAAGGCGCTGCACGACTTGCGCGACATGGGTGTGCGGGATCGCAGGAGCGAGCAGGAGCCGACTTGCCAACCGCTCCGGCAGATTCAACCTGATCGGCCCGATCAATCCGGCGGCTTCGTCGACGTAGACCGGCGGCTCCGCATTCAGTGCCGTCGCGCCCTCAACGATCAGCAGCGGACCAATCCCGTCCCTGGTGACCTGACGCCATGTGACGCGACCGTCCCGAGCCTCGCCCCATCGCAGCGGCACTCCGCTGTGATCGCCCCAGAACGCCCGCCCCGTCGCAACAATCCGTTTCAGGACATCGGCCGAATAAGCGTGTCGGCCCGTCATGTAGCCGGCCCGAAACTCGCTGGACAGCTTTGCGAGGATGTCGATGTCGGAACCGAGATAATATTTCGGAGCACGATCAACGGAAAAATTGTCAAAGGACGGCTGCGACACCTTGCTGCCGAACTCGCCGGTCTTCAGGACTTTCACGGATGCCAGCGACACGTCCATGCAGGGAACGCCGACGCCCGATAACCCGGGCTGCAGGCAATAGAGCAATCGCTGCGTGACATCGGGCGGATAGTTTGCGTCCCGCACCGAGCGGCCGATTGTCTCGATCCATTCCGCGATCTGGTAGGGCAGCACCGCTTCAGGTCGTGCCTGGCCATTCCCCGCGGCGCCTCGCAGTTCCTGCGGTGCCACACCGGTTGACTGTGCGGGCGAACGCAAAGCCTCGAAAAGCGTCGCGGCAACATGCTTGCAATTCACGGCCATTGGACAGGTGCAGTCGCCGTCGAGGTCGACCAGTCGATCGCCGTCGAATTCCAGCTCGATATCGACCCGGTAGGACTTGCGTTCCGTGCCGCTCACGCGCGCCTGCACGCGCGTGAGATCCTCACTGATCTCCAACCCCGAGACACGGCCCTGAGCACGGTAAACGAGGGCCTTGTCCACGGCCGACCGGCTGAAGAAGCCGAGGACGTCCTTCTGTCTCACGCGCTCGGAAAGGTTCGGAACGTCAGGCATCAAGGATTGCGGTTTCAACGAGGACGGCAATCCTCCATTAACAGACCAAATATGTCGGCCAAACGGCATCGATCATAGCCTGTCCTGCTTCCACACCTTTGTCGTAGATTGCGACACACCGTGGCCGACGGACGCCCGAGTGATGAAGGCCTAAGTGGCGCGCGCCGGACCGTGGTCCGGTCCGGGATCGCGGCCGGCAGCCGCGAGCGAGAGCCGGCCCATATAGTGCGCCCAACCCTTGTCATGGCTGGCGCACTGCTCGGCATTCGGCAGACCGCTATGGGTCATGCGCAGCAGCGTGCCGCTGTCCTTGTCGATCAGGTCGATCTCGATCAGGCTCGATCCCGGCGGCACTTCCGCGCCGCCTTCCCAGCCGAAGCTGTAGGCAAGACGATGCACCGGCACGACCTCGCGGAACGCACCGCGCGCGGCGCGGCCGCGATCACTGCCGAGGCCCTTGAGCAGATAGAGCCCGCCGGGATGCAGCTCGGTCTCGGCCTCGAGCCCCATCCAGCTCACGATCTTCTGTGGATCGGTCAGGAACGCGAACACGGTTGCGGGTGGGGCTGCGATCTGGATCTCGCGTTGAACGATGAAGGCTTCAGTCATCGATCCATTCTCCATTGCCGGTGGGTCTTCAGGGATATTTCGTGACAAGGGTGGCGCATCACCCCCATGATGGGGTGATGCAATTGTCCACGACATTGAGCTGGCTGGTCGACGCCGCGGCCGAGAGCGCGAGCGCCAACCGGTTGCTGGCGGACCTCGGCAGCCACCTTATCACGGATCGCCTGCGGCTTGCCGGCGGCTCCCTGACGCTCGAAGTTCCGCACCCGCTGATTGCAAGACGTACCTGGCTGTGGCGAGCCGACAATGGCGAGGTCATCGAGGCGCTCGGATTCGCACCGGAACAGCCCTTTGCGATGCCCGACATGGTGGGCTCCGGCGATGCCGGCCGGCGCTGGCTCGCCACGCTGGCGCCCGGCCCGATCCACGAGGACACGATCGGAACGCGACCCGATGGCCCGACCCTCGCATGGATCGGGACCCGCCCCTTCACGCCTGCCGAGGCGGATCAACTGCGCGAGGCGGCGCGCTTCATGACCGCACCGCTCGCCGCGCTCGCGGCGCGCGCGACATTGACCGCGGCGCTGGAGGCCTATCTCGGCCGCCGCAGCGCGGCGCGCGTCCTGGCATCGCCGTTGCGGCGCAACACCGGAGAAACCATCCGGGCGGCGCTGCTGTTCGCCGACCTGCGCGGCTTCACTGCGCTCTCCGAAAGCCACCCGCCCGCCGAGGTGATCGCAGCGCTCGACGCCTGGTTCGACCGCATCGCCGGCGCCATCCACGCGTTCGGCGGCGAGGTGCTGAAATTCATCGGCGACGGACTGCTCGCGATCTTTCCGGTCACAACCAGCGCGCGGAGCGCATGCGAGGCGGCGTTGCGCGCGGTGGCGGCGGCGCGCGTCGGCATGGCGCATCTTGATATTGAGCGGCGCAAGCAGGGCCTGCCGCCGCTGCCGTTCGGCGCGGCGCTGCATCTCGGCGAGGTGCATTGGGGCAATATCGGCGCCGCCGACCGCCTCGACTTCACCGCGATCGGCGCCGCGGTCAATCTGGTCAGCCGGCTGGAAGGCCTTTGCAAGCCGCTGGAGCAGACCGTGCTGGTCTCGGGCGTGCTCGCCGCCGAGGTCGAGACGCCGCTGATCGCACTCGGCAGCCATGAGTTGCGCGGCATCGCACGGCCCTGCGCGGTCTTTACCCTGCCGGAGGAATGAGCCGGTCATCGGAACAGGCGCAACCACGGCGCCAGATGGAATGCGCTCATCAGTGCGTACATCGGGACCATCCCCTGCAATGAGAACGATCCCTGCATCTCACCGCAGATCATGTCGGCCGGCGCCGTCGCGGCAACCAGCGCCATCAGCGCGAAGGTCGGCGCCGCGGCGAGCGTCAGCCAGCGCGCCGCGACGGCACCGCGGCCGCCAAGCCGGCTCTTCAACCAATCCTCATGTGTCTCGATTCTGCTCATAGTTCGATCTCTCTGGAGCTGATCCATGTCGTCATGTGCTAGGCTAGGACCGGGCCTCGGAGGGCGAGAGTGACAAGTGTGTCGGGATTTGAATGGACTCGCTGATATCTGCTGCGGCGCGCGCGCTCGCGGCGGGTGATCCCCTCGGCGCACTGAAACGGGTGGCCCTGCGCGACGATGCGCCGGCGCTGGCGCTGCGCGGCATCGCGATGGCCCGGCTCGGCGACTTCACCCGCGCCAAGGAGCTGTTGCGGCGCGCCGGCCGCGCCTTCGGGCCGCGGGAAGCGATCGCGCGGGCGCGCTGCGTGGTGGCCGAGGCCGAGATCGCGCTGGTGTCGCGCGACCTCTCCTTTCCCTCGAAGAGCCTCGCCGCAGCGCGCGCGACGCTCGCGGCGCGTGGCGATGCACTCAACGCCGCGCATGCCGGCTATCTCGAAATCCGCCGCCTGCTCTTGATCGGGAGCCTCGATGCAGCCGAACGCATGCTTGACGACCTCGATCCGGCGCCGTTCCCGCCGGCGCTGCGGGTCGGCCATGAACTTGTCGTCGCCGGGATCTCGATGCGGCGGCTGCGGACCAAGCCGGCGCGCCAAGCGCTGGCACGGGCCAAGGATGCCGCACACCGCGCCGGGATCGCCGGGCTTGCCGCCGAGGTCGAGAGCACCGCGCGCCTGCTCGCCACACCAGCGGCGCGCCTGATCGCGCGCGGTCACGAGCGACCATTGCTGCTGGAGGAAGTCGAGGCCCTGATGGCATCGAAGGCGCTCGTCGTCGATGCCTGCCGCTACGCGGTGCGCGATATCAGCACCACGGTCTCGCTGACACGACGGCCGGTGCTGTTCTCTCTTGCAAGGACGCTGGCCGAATCCTGGCCGCACGACGTGTCGCGCGCCACGCTGATCGCACGCGCGTTTCGCGGCAAACATGCCGATGAATCGCACCGGGCGCGGCTGCGGGTCGAGATCGGGCGCCTGCGCCGGGCGCTGCGGCCGCTCGCCGACCTCAGCGCCACGCCTGACGGCTTCGTGCTGGAGCCGCGCGGCCGCCGCGAGGTGGCCGTGCTGGCGCTGCCGGTCGAGGAGGAGCATGCCGCGGTGCTGGCCTTCCTTGCCGACGGTGAGGCCTGGTCGAGCTCGGCGCTGTCGGTGGCGCTCGGGGCGAGCCAGCGCACCGTGCAGCGGGCGCTCGACGCACTGGCCGCTACCGGCAAGGTGCAGTCGGTCGGCCGCGCCCGGGCCCGGCGCTGGATGACGCCGCCGGTGCCGGGATTCACGACGACGTTGTTACTCCCTGCCCCGCTGCCGAACGGCTAGCATCTGGCCGCGATCACAAAGGAGCACAGCATGAAGAAGTCCGAAGCCGAGATCATCCGGGAATATGCCTTCGAAGGCGTCGAGAGCGTGGGCGGCGTCAGCTTCGACGGCGAGCAGGTCTGGTTCGCGGCCGGCGGCCAGCTGGTCGCGTTCGATCCCGACAGCGGCAAGACCACCCGCACCCTCGACATCGCGGCCCATGCCGGCACCGCCTTCGACGGCAAGCACCTCTATCAGATCGCCGAGGACCGCATCCTCAAAATCGAGCCGGACAGCGGACGCGTGCTGTCGACGATCCCCTCGCCCGGCGGCGGCCGCGATTCCGGCCTTGCCTGGGCGGAAGGCTCGCTATGGGTCGGCCAGTATCGCGACCGCAGCATCATCCAGGTTGATCCGGAGACCGGCAAGGTCCTGCGGACCATCGAAAGCAACCGCTTCGTCACCGGGGTGAGTTGGGTTGATGGCGAACTCTGGCATGGTACCTGGGAAGAGGACGAAAGCGACGTACGGCGCATCGATCCGCAGACCGGCGAAGTGCTCGAGCGGATCGAGATGCCGCAGGGCGTGAACGTCTCCGGACTCGAATCCGACGGCAAGGACCGGTTCTTCTGCGGCAGCGGCTCGACCAACAACAAGGTGCGCTCCATCCGGCGACCGAAGCGCAGCCGCGCGTGAAGCAATCTGCGCTGAACGGACCGCTTCACGCGAGCACGACGTCTATGCCGGCGCGGGCACCGCATTGGGCCGCGCTGCCGGCATCGGCCGGAAGGTCATCATGATCAGGAACGCGCCGAGGCCGACGGCCCAGGAGCCGACATAGAGCCACGTATAGCTCGCAAAGGTGTCGTAGATCAGGCCGCCGGCCAAGGGGCCGGTCGCCATGCCGAGGCTGCCGGCCATCGCGGTGCCGCCGATCACGGTGCCCATCATGCGCAGCGGGAAGTTCTCGCGGATCAGCACGGAATACAACGGCATGGTGCCGGCATAGATGAAGCCGAAGATCGCCGCGACCGCGTAGAACGCCGCAAGCTCACGGACGAAGACATACCCGAGCGCCCCGAATGCCTGCGCCAATAGCCCGAGCACCAGCACCCGCTTGGCACCGAAGCGGTCGCCGAGCAGGCCGAAGGCGATGCGGCCACCCATGCCGGCGAGCCCTTCCACGCTGTAGATCGTCACCGCGGCAATCATCGGAATGCCGCAGGTGACGGCGTAACTCACCGTGTGGATGATCGGGCCCGAATGGGTGGCGCAGCAGAAGAAATTGGTCGCGATCAGGATGATGAATTGCGGCGAGCGCAGCGCCTGCCCCAGCGACATTGGCGGCTCCCCGTTCTCGGAAGCCGCGGCGGCATGGTCGCCTTGCAGCGCCGGCGGGCGGCGCACCAGGAATGAGACCGGGATCATGATCGCGCCGACGACGGCTGACACGATCAGCATCGCGGTGCGCCAGTCATGGTGGGAGATCAGCCAGGCCGCGAACGGCGACATCGTCATCGGCGCCATGCCCATGCCCGCTGAAACCAGCGAGACGGCGAGACTGCGATGGGTGTCGAACCAGCCGGTGACGCAGGCCATCATCGGGGCGAAGATCGCCGCGGTCGCCGCACCGACCAGGCCGCCGAAGAGGCATTGAAACGCCAGCAGCGACGGCGCCAGGCTTGCGAGCGCAAGGCTCGCCGCCAGCACGACCGATCCGGTCAGCACCACCGGAAGCGGCCCGAACCGGTCGGACAGCGTGCCCCAGATCATGCTGGTGAAGGCCATCGCGAGGAAGCCGATGGTCATCGCGCTGGAGATGCCGGTCACCGACCAGCCGGTCTCGCGCGCCATGGGCTGGAGGAACACCGGCAACGAAAACATGCCGCCGATCGCGACGCAGCCGAGCAGGCCGCCGGCCGCGACGATCACCCAGCGATAGGTCGAATTACTCATTCCGGAACTCCCATGCAGTTCGTTCTGGGTGGAAGACGAACGGAACGGCGTGGAACCGACAGCCGATAAGCGCCACAGCTCACTTTTTTGCGAGCCCCTCCGGCGACTGCTGCCGAAATGGTCAGCGTCCGGCCAGACTGCATCCGGGCTGCGGCGCGATCTTGCCGAGCGCACGGACCTGCACGAGATCCGTCCCTTGCGTCCTGGCGATGAACATGTTCATCGCCGCGTGGTGATCCTGACCAAGCGTCA